>CAWCOB010000002.1:0-3041662 GCA_963797105.1 uncultured Solirubrobacteraceae bacterium | reverse complement strand
TGCTCGCCGATCTGGGGCAGGAGATGTTCGATATGACGCTGGCGCGTCGCCTCGTAGGGCTCCACTAGATGCACCCTACAGGGCGCCAATGGCCGCCCTGACCGGGTCTGGCGGTTAGTTGCGCTGGCTCAGCGGGCCAGCCGGGCCAGCACGCGGGGGTGGAGCATGCGCGCCGGCGAGCGGCGGCGACTGCCGACCTCTTCGAACGCGCGCAGCACCACCGGGTCGCGGGCGGCGACGCCGTACAGGCGGCGCTCGATGAAGCTTACCGGTCGCCCGCTCGCGATGTCGGAGATCATCAGGTAGTGAGGGAGCAGCCGGCGGCGATGGACGCGCTTGTAGCGCTCCAGCGCCACGTCGAGATCCCCGCCGTCGTCGAGCGCGTCCGCGGTCTGCTCCACCAGCCAGTCCGCACTCTGGGAACGCCCAGCCACACCCGACTCCCCACAGCGGGTCGGCGGCGAGCGCCGCGTCGCCCACGAACGCTATGCCCGGGCGCGATGCGGGGCGAATACGTTCGGCAGCTCGAGCTTCCCCAGCAATTTCGACTCCTGGGTCGCGGTGTCGAGGTCGGGCCCGCCGGGTAGCTCGTCGACCATCCGGCGGAAAGCGCCGTGAAGGTCCGCGCGGAACTCCGGCAGGCGTTCGCGGTGAGGCGCGACAAGCACGACGGTGGAGGCCGTCCTCCATCGGGAACGTGTACGCGCAGTCCGGGATCGAGCATCCACATCTTCGAGCGCGTCGTGGCGGGTCGCACTCCGCTCCAATATCCCCAGTAAGAAGCGTCCGTGGGGCTTGACGCGCCCCGACACCCGTGCCCAGCGGGCGAGCTTGGACCCGCGGCCGTCGGCGGCAACGACCAGCCGGGCATTCACATCTCGGCGCTCGTGCTCGCGATCCTCGATCACCACGCCGACGGGCCGATCGCCACCGAGCAGGCCGATCGCGGTCGAGCCGGCGAGCAGCTCGACCCCGAGGAGTATCGGCGGCGAGCTTGGCGGGATCGGATCGAGCGTGCGGCGCGTGACGCTGTAGCCGTACGGAGCTTCGCCATCGGCCACGATCCAGCCGCTGTCGCGTGTCCACACGTCGACGCTGTTGTGCACGGCACCGCGGGTCTCCAGCAGCGGCGCGAGCCCAGCTTCTCGATCGTCGGCATCGCACTGGACTGGATGAAGCGCGTGCAGACGGGTCGGGAGGCATCCATCGCCGGGCGCGCCTCATACTTCAGCGCCACGCGCGCGCCGCGAGGGGCGAACAGCCGAGCCGCGGTACATCCGGCAACGCTCGCGCCCACGATCGCGACGTCGTAGGTGTCCAGGTCGTCGGCGCTCATCGACGCGCGAGCCGGGCCTGGAGGCGTTGAAGCGCCGCCATGGCCCGCTCGGCGCGGCTTCCCGGTGCCGGCACGATGCCGAGCTGGCGGGCGACGTCGTTCATGTCGTAGAAGGCGCGGTAGAGGGCGATTCGACCGTCCCGCATGGTCCAGTGGTCGACGCCGTCGACCCGCATCCTGCGCCCCGTGGGCGCGAAGCCGGGCGGATCGATCGCGCCGCGGTGCGTGCCCTCCATGTACCAGGCCCACAGGACCACATCGCCCGTGGCTGTCAACGTTGGCGGGTCGGGCTCCCCGAAACGCAGGTCGGGAAACGCGCGATAGCTCGTGCGCATGAACTCCTGCACCGCCGCGATTCCGCGTGCCGGCTCCGGCAGCGCCGGGTCTGCCCAGACGATGTCCTCGGTGATCAACTGCGCCATCGCGTCCGTGTCGCAGCCGTTCCAGGCAGCCTTATAGCGCTCCACGAACTCGTGCAGCCCCGACTCGACATCCGGAGCTGATGCACTGCCGTCCATGCTGCAACCATAGTCGCGAGCTGGTTAGCGCGCAACTCGGCGTGTTGCCTGAAGTCCGGATCGAGTCGAACATATTGTGATGCGCCGGTTCGCATCGATGAGATCGGAGACGAGCGATGAAGGCAGTCTGTTTCGGCCGGTTCGGGGGTCGGAGGTCCTCGAGATCGTGGATCTCCCGGATCCGCATCCGGGCCCCGGCCAGGTCCGGATTGCGGTGCGCGCGGCCGGCGTCAACCCGCCGCGCCGCCATCCGGCGTCCTGACCGAGCTCGTGCTGCTCGTGGTGTAGTCCTGGTTGACGCTCGCGTCGAATCAGGCTGCCGATACTGCTTACCGAGCCGCGCTCGCTTAGCCGGTCAGGCTTTGATCTCGTTGTGAACCCGAGCCACCATCGGCTCGTTCATCTCGACGCCCGCCGCCGCGAGGATCGGCAAAAGGGTTACCCCAAATGCCTCGAATGCCTCCTGGGACTCCCAAACGTCGAAGACCTGAATCTCGCCATCCGTCTCGAGGGCGACGTGGGAGATACGTCCGTCGGGGGGCTCCTACACCCGCTTCCTCAAGCTGGACGAGCGTCGTGTCGTACCGCTCCGCCGTAAAGCCCTTGGCAGTGATATAGAACCCGAGCGCCATTCCATTCCCCCTTCGCGCCGTCTGCGCAGTGGTTTGCCCAGCGATGCCGCGGACTGTACCCTACTGCCAGCCGAATCGTGGGCCACCTGCCGAGGGCGGATCGCCGGTCCCGCGGTCGAGTGGCTCCGCGAACTCGGGCGATTTGAGGTTGAGCGCTCGCGAACCCTGGCCCCAGGTCAGGACCTCACCGGGCGTACCAACGATTTTCCAGTCCTTCGCCGAGACCTCCCAACTGTCATAGCGTCCTGTCGAGTGAGCGCTTATCGCGCGGCCGCTGGTGAAATCGACCCGCAGCCTCGCGTCCTTCCACGCCGTCGCGCGTGCCACCTGGTCCTGTTGAAGGGCAAGAAGCTCGGCCATCTCCTGCCAGCCGTGGGTTTCAGGGTCACACGTACGGACCTCGCCGCCAGGCTCGTGAAACTCGAATGGCCCGGACAACGCTAGTTGGGCCGACCCGTCGTCGCCGTACAGGGAGACGTAGAGCGGCAGGCCAAGGCGAGCCGCCCCACCTGGAAGCCCGCTAGTGGCATCTCCCACGGTCCGTCCCCGGCGAAACTCATGACGGTCAATGATGCCTAACGGCGCGGCGAGCGAATCGGAACGAGGCGCGACCCGTCGGACACGGTTGCGTCGAGGCGCGGTACACCTCGCTCCGTCGTCGCACGATCAAGCAAAGCGCCATCGCGTCTGGCTGAACTGCTGTCCCTTGGCGAAGCCGAGAATGGTCGTTGGCGTGACCCGATAGACAGCGCCTTACCCGCGCGGATTGCGTCGCTGAGACCAAACCATGTGCCCTCGGGTGCTGTGAAGTGCGCGCCGTACTTCGACTCGTAGGCGCTGGCGGCCTGATCGAGCTCCGCTCTATCGCCGACCTCGACGGCGCATCCTTCGACCACGACATCGAGGCCGTCGAGCCCGTTCTGACCCGTAGTGAGAATGCACTGCGGTCCTGCTTCAGGTTCTTTGCCTTGCGCTCGGCCGGACCCGTGCAAAAGTACATTGCGTCGTCGTGCCACACCGCCAACAGCGGCGTGACGTGGGGCCGCCCATCAGGGCGCACGGTCGAGAGCCAGAACACCTCTGCCCCTTCGATGTTCCGGCGTCCCTCCGCCCAATCTGTCGGGTTCGCCCCCGGGCTACTCAGGTTCGCTGCCGGCGGTCCACTCGACTCAGCGTCTACCACGAGCCCGGTGGCGAGGAAAGCGATGAGGGGGGTGGCTTGCTCCACCGCGCGGCACTTATCTTTGCGAGAGCGTCGAGCCGGAAGCTCGAGCTTCCGTCCCCCGCCAGCACCAGCCACCCGTCGCCCTGTCGGTGGGCGATAAATGGCGCGCTCAGGCTCCTGCCGGAAACAACTCCGGGATGGCTTGGCAGCAGCTGGGTGCCAGGAAGCGAGAGCGGCGGCGTCGCGCCGGGTTGCTGCGGGCCGAGCAGCAACGCAATCGTGAAGGCGCGTCCGCTCAGCTCGAGCGCTCCGCTCAAACACGTCGTGTAGAGAACACCCACGACGTGGTTAGAGCCTGCATCGTGCCCTTCGCACCCCCACCACGTTTCCACTTCGCCAGACAGCCCGGCTTCGCCCGGAACCCGTAGAGCACCGAACTCCAGGGGGACTTGGGTCCTTGACACGACGATCCCAGACCAGAGCCTATGAAGCGGCTTGGCACGCAGCGGAATACGCGAAGCAGACAGCGGGACAAAGCGGCTGGCCGGCGAGAACCCGGCGCCGGCGACAGCCGCGACACGCAGGCCGAACGGCAGATCAGGCAGGCCTGATGTTCGGATCGGCGCGCCCGCACCGACACGCACATATGCGACGTCCGGAAGGAACAAGCCCACACCGTGCGTGACCGCGTGCACGCGGTCCCAACGCGAGAACACGACAGGCTCGCCATCAAGAGGTACGACCCCGCAATGCGTCCACGCGTCGCGAGCGGCCACTACGTTCAGGCACCAGCCTTCGGAGCCGACCTTCATCATCGGTGAGACCCACGCCTGGATCGATGGCGCACTGGGCCGGCGACCTGATCGAGCCGGGGATCTCGCGCTGGCGAACATCGAGTGGTCAACCAGTACAGCCCCAACAAGGCAAGCAAACAGCGTGGGCCACCGCACTATGCGTATCCATGCTGCCATGTGCACACTAGGTCGGCTGTCCAGACGCCGCACTTGAAACGCGCGGAAGCCGGCTGGCCGCCCTGGTCCGCGCCGACCTCGCACAGCCCGGGGGCGCTGCGACAGCCGGCTCTACCGGGCGGCAGACCAGGGGGCAGACCAGGGCTTCCCCCGGGTGCGACTGCCCGCCGGATCGAGGATCGTCCGGCCTACGAGACAAGCCAACCGCGGACCTTGCTGAGGTGCGCGCAACGACCTAAGGAGGAGCAGGTGTCCGCTACTGACGTTGCTCAACAGAAGGGCAGTGACACAACCGCCATTCGCCCGTTCGAGCCGGGATTTCCGGAGGCGGAGGTCAGCGAGCTGCGCAGGCGTGTCCTCGCGACGCGCTGGCCTGAGCGAGAGACGGTCACGGACGATTCGCAGGGCGTGCCGCTGGCGACGATTCAGGAGCTTGCGCGCTACTGGGGGACGGACTACGACTGGAGCAAGTGCGAGGCGCGACTGAACGCCGTGCCGCACTTCATCACCGAGATCGACGGCCTGGACATCCACTTCATACACGTTCGCTCGCAGCACGAGGACGCGCTGCCGCTGATCGTCACGCACGGGTGGCCCGGCTCGATCATCGAGCAGCTGAAGATCATCGACCCCCTGACCAACCCCACGGCATACGGGGCGAGCGCAGCGGACGCGTTCCACGTGGTGATTCCCTCGCTGCCCGGCTACGGGTTCTCCGGCAAGCCGACCGCGACCGGCTGGGACCCGACCCGCACCGCACGCGCCTGGACGGAGCTGATGAAGCGCCTTGGCTACGCGAAGTTCGTGGCGCAAGGCGGCGACTGGGGCGCTGCGGTCACGCAGTCAATGGGCGAACAGGCGCCCCCGGAGCTGCTCGCCATTCACTCCAACATGCCTGGTACCGCGCCGCTGGAGCTCGTCGATGGGTTCTTGCACGGTGACCCGGCGCCGTCCGGCCTGTCAGCCGAGGAGGGCCGCGCGTACGAGCAGCTGAGCAACTTCTACGCCAAGCACGTTGCGTACGCGTTGATCATGTCGACGCGGGCGCAAACGCTGTACGGGCTGGCGGACTCGCCGATCGACCTGGCATCGTTCATCCTCGACCACGGTGACGGCAAAGGACAGCCCGGCCTCGTCGAACAGGTCGTCTTTGGCAGTCCCTCGGGCGACCTGACGCTGGACGACGTCCTCGACAACATCACGCTCTATTGGCTGACGAACACCGGGGTCTCGTCAGCTCGTCTGTATTGGGAGAACAAGGCAGGCTTCTTCGAAGCCAAGAACGTCTCCATACCGTTTGCCATGAGCATCTTTCCAGACGAGCTGTATGAGGCGCCGCGGAGCTGGGCGGAACGGGCTTACCCGAGCAACCTGATCTATTACAACGCGCTCGACAGAGGCGGGCACTTTGCGGCCTGGGAACAGCCCCAGCTGTTCTGCGAAGAGATGCGTGCGGCCTTCAGAACGCTGCGCTGACGGACCCTGTGGAAACCTACTTGAGGAGGACAGATGTCTGCGGCAACTGATAACGGTGAGGCGCCGACGGTGGTGCTGGTTCACGGCGCGTTCGCCGACGGGTCGAGTTGGAACGGGGTGATCGAGCGACTGCAAGCAAAGGGTGTGGCGGTCACGGCTCCCGCGAATCCGCTGCGCGGGGTCACCGTCGACTCCGCTTACATCGCTGGGGTGTTTGAGGAGACGCCCGGACCGGTTCTTGCCGTATCCCACTCCTACGGTGGGGTCGTCGTCACGAATGCGGCCACGGAGGCCAAGAATGTCGTGGGTCTCGTGTATGTGGCAGCGTTTGCGACCGAGGAGGGCGAGGCGTTGGGCGCGGCCGACGGAGAGTCCAAGGACAGTATCCTGAGCAGTGCGCTCGTCCCGCTGCACTACCCAGGGACAGACGGCGGGGATGGGGGTGTCGAGTTCGTCGTCGATCCCGCGAAGTTCCGCGAGGCCTTCGCGGCGGACCTAGGAGTCGAGCAGACAGCGCTGATGGCTGCCACGCAGCGACCACTCGCCGAATTGGCGTTCTCGGAGCCAACGGGAGCGCCGGCTTGGAAGAGCCTGCCGTCGTGGACCGTCGTTGCCACAGGCGACAAGGCGGCCGGCGCCGATGTCATCCGCTCGATGGCCGAGCGGGCCGGCTCGACGATCACGGAGGTAGAGGGCTCGCACGTGATCATGATCTCTCAGCCCGAGGCCGTGACGGAGGTGATCTTGAAGGCGCTCTCGGCGGTTTGCTCGGTCGCAGCCGCTGCCTAGCGCGGTTGTCGGGCAGGCCCGAATTGGAAGCCTTGCGTAGTGCAAAGCCAATCGATCGGGTTTATGACGAAAGGAGCGACGATGTCGGACGAGACCGCCGCCAGCGGCAGGGAGAAGGAGAAAGGGTCATGAGTATCATCGACGAGGCGCTGAGAGCGAATGCAACCATTGCCAATGACTACGATTCCGGCCGTGCGAGACCATCGGCGCCCAAGATCGCAATCGTCACTTGCGCGGATCCCCGGTTGAGCAACATCGAGCAGATGCTGGGTCTCGCCGAAGCCGATGTCGACATGATCAGGAACTTCGGCACCGTGATAGACGACGACGCAGTCCGGTCGCTTGTTCTCTCGACCAGGCTGCTGGGGACCCGAGAGATAATGATCATCAATCACACCGACTGCGGGATGCTCAGGTTCACCGACGGCGAGATGGAGGAGCGGCTCCGCAAGGAGACGGGGCGGGCGCCGATTGCGCCGGCACGGTTCTACAGCTTCACCGACGTCGAGGCGAACACCAGGGAACAGGTTCAGAAGGCCAGGTCGCATCCATGGATCTCGCAGGAGGTTCCAGTTAGGGGGTTCGTCTTCGACGTCAAGACCGGGCGGCTTAGCGAGGTGTTCGCGGACGGGGAGACCGCCACAGGCGGTTAGCAAGGGCGTCGCCGCCGCGGCGCGTGCTGCGCGAGGACGCCTGGGGTGCTCCGAAGCGCGGCGACGGCCTGGTAGCCGATCGCTCGGCATCCTCGCAAGCGGTATAGCCTGGCCGGATGACCCCGGTCCCGCCTGCCAGGCATCTGTTGCGCGCACGCGACCTCGCTGACCGTCGCTACGCCGAGCCGATCGGCGTCGGCGAGATGGCGGCCGCCGCTGGGTTGTCCCGGGCGCACTTCAGCCGCGAGTTCAGCCGCACGTTCGGCGAGTCACCGAAGGCCTACTTGATGACCCGCCGGCTCGAGCGTGCCGCCGCGCTGCTGCGCAACACCGACCGGTCGGTGAGCGAGATCTGCCTCGACGTCGGGCTCGTCGGGCTCGGGTCGTTCACCACCAGCTTCAAGCGCCACTTCGGCAAGACGCCGACGCGGTACCGCGCGAGTTTCCCTCCCGCCTCCGCCCAGGTGATCGTCCCTGCCTGTTACATGCGCCTGTACGGCCGCCCGCAACACAGCACAAAGGGAGAAGACCGGGCAACCACGGTGGACTAGCTTTCTCTCGGCACACTACTGAAAGGAGCAACGATGCGGGTACAAAACGCACAACTCTGGGTCCACGACCAGGGCGAAGCGCTCGACTTCTATGTCGGCAAGCTCGGCTGGGAGGTCCGCAGCGACGTCACGATGCCCGAGCTTGGTGCCTTCCGCTGGCTGACGGTCAGCCCGCCGAGCCAGCCCGACTTCGCCGTCGTGCTGATGGCAATCCCGGGCCCGCCGGTGATGGACCCAGAGACCGCCGACCAGGTGCGCTCGTTGATGGCGAAGGGGTTCGCCGGGACGGTGTTCCTGGTGACCGATGATGTGGACGCCGAGTACGAGCGCCTCAGCGGGGCCGGGGTGGAGTTCACAACGGCGCCGACCGACATGCCTTACGGCCGCGATTGCGGGTTGCGCGATCCGTCCGGCAATCAATTGCGGCTCGCTCAGCTCGCGCCGCAGTTCGCCGCGGCGTAGCACGCTTTACCGGGGGCGCCCTGCCCCAGGGGCGCCCCCGGTCCTCATGCGCGAAGGCTCGCGCCGCCGATCGAGAGGGCTGCGCAGCCCTTTCGCCCTAGAGCGCAACGGGCGGAGTTACGTGGAGTAGGCTCCGCTAGAGGGCGCCGCAACGTGACTACGGGAAGGGGAGATCGTGAGCACTACAAGCCAGGATCAGACGCCGCTCGACGAGCTGGGCGTCGCTGACCGCGCCCAGTTCCAGCAAGGGCCGCCGCTGGAGCTGTTCAGGCGGTTGCGCGCTGAGTGTCCAGTTCACTGGTCGAGCGGCATCGCTGAGTTTCCCGACGAAGCCGGCTTCTGGTCGGTGACGACCGCCGAGGACGTGTTCGAGGTCAGCCGTGACTGGCAGACCTACTCCTCCGAAGTCGGCGGCTTCACCGCGTCCAACGCAGGCTTGTCGTTGGAGATGCAGCAGGCGATGTTCATCGGCATGGACCCGCCCAAGCACGACCGGCTGAAGGCGCTGTTCCAGCGTGGCTTCACGCCGAAGCGGATCGCCGAGCACGAGGACGCGATCCGCGCGATCACGATCGAGGTGCTCGAGCGGTTGGAAGGCCCGCCCGCCCGGGAGACCTGCGATCTGGTCAGCGACGTCGCCCAGCCGGTGGTGGCGCGGGTGATCGGGAGTTTCATGGGCCTTTCGGCGGAGGACGACCAGGCATGGGCGAACCTGATGAACGCGATCGTCGGCGCGGGCGACCCGGACGCGACGCCGGAGGGTGCGCAGAGCGTGATGGAGCGCGAGGTGCCCGAGGTGTTCGCGCGCTGCGGCAAGCTGATCGCCGAACGACGCGCGACGCCGACCGATGACCTCACGAGCGTGCTCGTGCACGCGGAGCTCGACGGCGAGCGGCTTGAGGACCACGAGATCGTGATGGGGTTCCTGCTGCTGATGGCCGCCGGCAACGACAGCACCAAGGCGACCTACTGCAGCGGCATGCGCGCGCTGATGGAAAACCCCGAGCAACGACGGATGGTGCTCGAGGACCCCTCGCTGGTGCCGGCGGCGGTCGAGGAGTCACTGCGCATGTTCCCGGCGTTCGCGCACTTCGCCCGCACGGCCACACGCGACACCGAGCTGCACGGGCAGCGCATCCGTGAGGGCGAGAAGCTGGTCATGTGGTACCCGTCGTCCAACCGCGATGAGACGCGCTTTGAGGACCCCGACCGCTTCGACCTGTCGCGCGAAGCCGAGCACCAGGCGTTCGGTGCCGGTGGCCGGCACTTCTGCCTGGGCACCGCGCTCGCGCGACTGGAGTTGCGGATCCTGATCGAGGAGACGCTCAAGCGCTACCCCGAGATCCAGATCGCCGGCGAGTGCACACACGTCGAATCAGCGTTCGCCAACCAGCACAAGACGCTGCCGGTGCGGCTGCGTCCGCTGTAGGTCGTCCGGCGTACGCAGGGCGACGGCAAGCGCCGAGCACAGCGACCTCTCCTATTCGGGCTGCCTCGATCCCCAGGCGAGCCTGGAGTCCGAATCCTGCGGAAGAGGACCGGATCAACCGGGCTCCAACCCGAGCACCCCGGCGACCGCGCGCTGCGCAAGCAGCTCGTCGTGCGACGCTTGCCCGGCGAGGCCGATGACGATCCCCTCGAGGGTGCCGACGAGGGCCAGCGCGACGACCTTGGCAGGCGGGCCGGCCGGTATCGCTCCCGCTCTGCGCCCTGCCTTGACGAGACGGGTGCAGCGCTCGAGCAGGCCGCTCGAGATCTGCTCGAGGTGACGGCCGACGGGGTGGTCCTGGCCGCTGAACTCGAGCCTCAGCGACATCGCCACGCGCGCGATGTCGCGCCGGCAGAGGATCGCGTGGCCGCGAGCCATCGTCATCAACGCGGCCACCGGGTCGGGCTCCTGCTCGACCAGCTCGCCGACCTCCCGCCTCCAGGTCTCATCGACCCAGTCGATCACGGCCAGGGCGAGATCCTCCTTGTCCTTGAACTGGTGATAGAGCGCGCCGCGCGTGTAGCCAGCCTCGCTGGCGACCCGCTCGAGGTTGAGGTTGCTGTAGCCGTAGCGTGACAGGCCCCTCGCGGCGGACTCGAGCAGCGCGCCCCGCGTTCGGGCCCTGCGCTCTGCCTGTGTCGGGCGCGTACCTACGTACATGCATGTATGTTAGTTTGCGACGAGCGCCCGACAGCGCGAGCGGGACAACCGGATGTCGACATGAGGCTTTCCAACAGCGAGCACGAATCAATCGCCTGGCGCATCCACGAGGTCGCGCCTGATTTCAGGCTCGAAGATGCCTGGGCGCTGCCGGCCGAAGGCGGCGCGGAGGACTTCGCGACGCTGCTGGAGGTGATGGCCTCCCTCGATCCGACGAAGGCCGGCTCGCGCGTGAGCCGCGCGCTGTTCGCCATTCGCTATCGCGTCGGCGAATGGCTCGGCTGGGATGAGGTGCCAGACCCGCTCGCGATCCCCAACGGCACCGAGACGACGCTCAGCGCACGGCTGCCAGCGGATCTGCGTGGCAGCGCCGCGGGCTCCGAGTTGCACGCCAAGGACTTCACGCCGCTCTACGGCACTCACGACGAGTGGGCCGCCGAGATCTCCAACCGCACCGTTCACGCTGTGCTGCAGCTCGCGTGGGTCGAGCAGCGCGACGGCCGCTACCGGGGGCAGATGGGCATCTACGTCAAGCCGCGCGGGCGGCTCGGCGAGGCGTACATGGCCGCGATCGCGCCGTTCCGCCACCTGATCGTCTATCCCGCGATGATGCGCCAGATCGAGCGGGCATGGCGCGCCCGCATGGCGCAGCCGCGCCCGGATTTCCAGCAGGAGCAGCCCTGAAGTCGCCGGGTGCTGCCACGGTTACCCGATATCGAGCCCCAAGCCCGATAATCACACGCATGGCGAGCGTCGTGATCCGGCTGCAACCGCGTGCAAAGCGCAACGCGATCGTCGACGAGCGCGGCGGCGTGCTGCGCGTGAGCGTCGCTGCGGCGCCCGTGGACGGCCGCGCGAACGCGGCTCTGTGCAAGCTGATCGCCAAGCGTGCCGGCGTGGCTCGCGGCCAGGTCAGCGTGGTGCGCGGCGAGCGCTCGCGCGAGAAGGTCGTGCAGGTCGAGGGCGTTGCGCTCGAGGAGCTGCGCCGTGCGCTGGGGATGCAGGACGAGCCCTGAGGATCGGCGACGACCGCGGCTCTGATCGCAAAAGACACGAGGAGCTAACAACCGCGCCGGCGCATCCAGGCAGAGTCTTGCCAAATGTGCGCGCTGCGGAGGAGCCTGTGCAAGGACCGAGGCCTGTGCACGGGCCGAGGCGAAGCCGCCGTTGTGTTCTGTCGGTGCGAGGAATGATCGGCCCTCCTCGTTTGGTCGCGAGGTGCCGAGACCTGTGCTGGTGGCCGCCGTCGCCGTTCGATCGTCCCGCCGGGTTTCGCGTCGACAGGGGGTCGTGCCGGGAGCACTTCCTGCAGCCCGCGGAACATCGCGATCGCCCGCCGCCTGAAGATCGCGGCTCAGCCCCTCGGCAGTGCATGGTCCGGCGCAGACCTACAAAACGAACGGAATAATCGCGTGCACGCGCTTGCGGTACTCGGCGTAGGCGTCCGGAAAGTGCCTGACCATGATCCGTTCCTCTTGGCGCGCCTTCCACCACAGCCCGGCGCACAGCGCGAGCAGCAGCGCGAAGCCGAAAGCTCGCCCATAGTCGAGCGCCGTGCCCAGCCCCATCGCGATCAGGCCCGTGTAGATGGGATGGCGCGCGAGCGCGTAGGGGCCGGACTCGATCAGCTCGTGGTCCTGCTTGAAGGTGATCTCCGCGCTCCAGTTGCGCCCGAGCGTGATCCTCGCCCAAACCGTGAAGGCGGCTCCCGCGAGCACGATGCAGTCGCTCACGATGCTCAACGCGAGCGTCGTATGCCAGAGCTGCGAGTCTGACGACAGGTGCGCCAGGCGCCCGACCGCCACGTACACGACGACGACCGCGACCGTGACGAGACGGTAGCCGAAGAAGCCGCCTCGCTCGAGCGTGCGCTTGGTGGTGAAGGCCATGGCCACCCAGTACAGGACCCAGGCAAGCCAGCAGAGCTCGATGAACAGCGATATCGAGCCGGTCATCTCGTCAAGCGCGGCGCGCCAGGCACAGCCGGGTGACGAAGTCGATATCGATCCCTCCCGCGACCTCGACGGCTTGCGAGACGGCAGACAGCAGGCGAGCTTTGTCGATTGGTGCGAGCAGGATGTGGTCCTGGTGCGTTTCGATCAGCTCGCAGTACTCGGCCGCGGAGTAGCGAGCCGACCATGGGTGCGCGTGAACCTGGGGTGCCGTGAGCCCTGAGCAGGCGGCGATCTCCGCCGTCCAGTCGCCGGCGAGACGCGCGGGCTCGCTGGCGGGGTGCATCGGGAAGTCCGCGGCAAGGCCGGGCGCGGCGCCCGCGTACGCCGCCCTGAGCACGTCGCGCAGCGGCGTGCTCGCCCATTCGGGAAAGGTCCAGATCGCTGCGAGCCAGCCCTCGTCCTGGAGCGCCTCGGCGGCGAGCGCGTAACGCACGCTCGGCTCGACCCAGTGCCACGCCTGGAACGAGACGACGGCCTGCACTCGCCGTCGCGGCTGCCAGTCCTCGAACGCGATCGGCTCGAGCTCGACGTTCGCGTGCGCGGTGCAGTTGCGACGCGCGATCGCGGCCATCGCCGCGTCGGGCTCGAGCGCCGTGACGCTCATGCCGCGATCCGCCAGCAGACGCGTCGCCTTGCCGGTCCCCGCGCCCACCTCGAGCACCTCCGAGTCCGGCCCCAGCCGCGCGAGCTCGCACAGCGTGTCGATCGTGGTCGCCGGATAGGACGGCCGTGCGCGGTCGTACAGCTCGGCGACCGTGCCAAACGCGAGCCGCTGTTCGTCGATGCTCGCGCGGGGCATCGCGCGAGTGTGCCACAGGTGCATCGCAGCGTCGGCCTCGAGCCGGTCGCCGAGGGCTTCAAGACCTACTTCGACGAGCAGCGGCCGTAGGCGTCAGAAACACTCCCTGCCTCCAAAGCGCCTCAGAAGTCATGCCCCCGCGGCGGTTCTCGCCGTGTCGGGGCACACGGCGTAGTGTGCGTGGCGGACCAGGGGTATAATCCCAAATAATGGAACTTTCTGTGGAGGAGCGCAGATCGTGTGGGTACTCGCCGTCGCGATGAGCGCTCACCATCCGAGCCCATCGACACCCGAAGGAGTCGCCATGTCACGCCTGCCAATCAGATACTCCGCGATCGTCGCCGTGCTCGCCGTCATGCCTGTGGCCGGCGCCGCGGCGGCCCCGGCGAAGCCCCGCTTCGAATTTCCGGCGGTCAAAAAGCTGGTCACCTCGGAAGGCGGTGCAGCCATGCTCGAAACCGTCGCCGGAACGAAAGTGACGTGCAAAACCATCGCCAACAGCGGCACGATCCCGGCGGACGGAGCCAACGCGGTACGCGAAGCGACGGTGACGTTCACCGGCTGCGAAGCCTACGGATTCAAATGCAAAACCGCCGGCGCCGCCACCGGCGAAGTTCGGACGAACCTGCTCAAAGGCCAACTCGGGTATCTCGGCGCGGTCGAATCTGGAAAAGTCGGCGTGGACCTGGTACCGGAAACCGGCGAACTGCTTGCCGAAATCAGCTGCGCCGGAGGCTTTGCCAAAGTCAAGCTGCGCGGCGATCTGATCGGGGAAATATCCCCGCTCAACGTGGCGAGGAAGGAATTCTCGCTGGCGTTCAGGCAGGCGACGGGCAAACAGGAATGGGCGAGCATATTCCTCGAAGAACCGTTCGAATCTGGAAAATACGAGGAAGTCGACAGCGTTCTCGAATCGTCGATCGACAGCTTCCCCTTCAAAGACGCCGGCCTGGAAGCGACCGACGTGATCGCCACCGAAGAAGACGTGAAGGTCGTCGCGTGAGCGCTCGCGCGACCGATCCGTGGCGCGTGCGGCGCGCTACGCGGCTGCGGCGACGACCGACGTCGACCAGTCGATCACCGACGTCGGGCTGCACGACGTGGCGGCTGAGACCGAGCTCCTTCGGGTCGAGGCCGAGCGCGAGGCCGACGAGCTGCGGCAGGTGCAGCACGGGCATGTTCAGCTCGCGCCCGACGACGCCCTCGGCGAGCGGCTGCTGCAGGTCGAGGTTCAGGTGGCACAGCGGGCACGGGGTGACGAGGCAGTCGGCCTCGGCGTCGACCGCGTCGCCGAGGTGGCGGCCGGCCTGCTTCAGCGAGGCCTCCTTGTTCATCGTGATGATCGGGAAGCCGCAGCACTTGCGCATGCCCGCGTACTCGATCACCGTGCCGCCGAGCGCGTCGATCACCTGCTCCAGGTAGTGGTCGCGCGGGTGCTCCGCGTCGATGCCCAGGCGCGTCGCGGGGACGCACGATGTAGCAGCCGTAGAAGGGGCCGACCTTGAGGTTCGTGAGCGGGCGCCTGACGCGCGCGCGCAGCGTGTCCAGGCCGATCTCCTCGACCAGCAGCCACAGGAAGTTCTTGTTCGTCAGGCCCTTCTCGTAGCGTGAGGCCCTCGCTCGCGAGCGTGGTGTTGACGTGCGCGCGGTACTCGGCGTTCGCGTCGAGGCGCTCCTGGCACTCGCTCTGCGCGCCCTGGCACGTCGAGCAGATGTTCATCATCATCGCCGCGCCCTCGACCTGCTGGGCGAGCGCGAACGTGCGCGCGTTGAGCGTGTCGGCGAGCTCCTGGTTGTGCTCGGCGATGACGCCCGCGCCGCGTGCAGCAGGCGCGGTCCAGCTCGCACCAGCTCGATGTCGAGCAGCGGCGCGACCTTGGCCATCGAGCCGTGCAGCTCGGGGGTGAAGCCGCGGCTGACGCAGCCGGGCCAGTAGGCGACCTTCATCAGTTGGCGCTCCCTTCGGGGCTGGTCGAGGCGTCGGGCGTCTCGTCGCTCGCGCCGGCGGCTACGGCGACGGGCTCCGGCGCCTCGTCCTCGCCGACGATGTACAGGTTCAGCTCGTAGCGTTCGGGGCGGCTCTCGATCTTGTCGTAGATCGCCTGCACGGCCTTCAGATCGGAGCTGGGGATCTTGTGCGGTTTGAGCGCGCCCATCGGCGTGACCTTGCCGCGCATCAGCGCCTTGAGGATCGCGGGCAGCGAGCTCAACAGCTCTTTGCCCGCGGGCGGCGCGAATTTGCCGAACCACGAGTTGCCGCCGTAGGAGCGCGGCAGCAGCTCGGCCTCCCACAGCAGGCCGTTGTTCTTGATGAGCGTCGTGAACGCCGCCTCGTGGCGCTCGCCGTTGTTCTGGTCGACGATGTGCTGATCGGCGGTGGCGATCCGCCGCAGGCGCATGATCTGGCCCATCGGGTTGACGTCCTTGGGGCACGCCTCGACGCACTTGAAGCAGTGCGTGCAGTCGAAGATGCCCTGCGGGTCCTCGCGCGAGATCGTGAGCCGCTCGAGCTGCTCGTCGTCGCGGGGGTCGCCGACGAAGCGGTAGGCCTTGGCGAGCGCCGCCGGGCCGATGAAGCCGGGGTCGACCTCCATCGCCAGGCAGTCCGACACGCACGCGCCGCACTGGATGCAGGCCATCGTCTGCGTGACGTCGACCATCGCCTCTTTCGAGACCAGGTACTCGCGCTCGGGCACCGGCTGCTTGGCGCAGCAGCCACGGCGTGACGCGCTGGATCTTCTTCCAGTGGACCGCGTCCATGTCGACGATCAGGTCCTTGATCACGGGCATGTTGCCCATCGGCTCGATCTCGATCACGCCGTCCGTTGCGCCGCGCTTGGCGGCGTCGAGGTGGGTGTGGCAGGCGAGCGCCGGTTCGCCGTTGACGCGCACGCCGCACGAGCCGCAGATCGCCTGCCGGCACGAGCAGCGGATGCCGATCGAGCCGTCGAAGCGGTCGCGCGCCTGCAGGATCGCCCTCGAGCACCGAGCGGTGCGGCTCGAGCTCGACCGTGTGCTCGTCCCAGTAGGGCGCGTCGCCGGACTCGGGGTCGTAGCGGCGCAGCCTGAGGGTGAACTGCTCCGGCGGGCGGTCGTGCGCTTCGGCCATCAGTATTTCCTCTCCTCGGGCTCCCACTGGGTGATCGTGACCGGCGAGTAGCTGATCGTCGGGGATCCGTCGTCGCCGAGCGTGACGTCGATGTGCTTGAGCCACTCGCGCGTCGTTGCGCTCGGGGAAGTCGGTGCGGAACTGCGCGCCGCGCGACTCCTTGCGCTCGAGCGCCGCGACCACGGTGGTCTCCGCGCAGTCGACCATGTAGCCGAGCTCGATCGCGCCGAGCACGTCCTGGTTGAAGACCGTGCCGCGGTCGTCGATCCAGGCGCTCTCGGCCTCCTCGCGCAGGCGCCCGATCGTCTCCAGCGCGCTCTGCAGCCCCGCCTCGTCGCGGAACACGGCCGCGTGCTTGTTCATCGGTTTCGCCGAGCTCCGTCCTTGATCTCCGACACGCGCCGGCCATCGTGCGGGCGCGCGATGATCGCGTCGATGCGCGCGGCGTCCTCGCGCAGCTGCGCGTTCGCGTCGACCTCCGGCATCCCCATGCTCGCGGCGCGCGCTGGCCGCGTGTTCGCCCGAGCGCCGGCCGAAGATCAGCGTGTCGAGCAGCGAGTTGGCGCCGAGGCGGTTGCCGCCGTGGACCGACACGCACGCGACCTCGCCGGCCGCGTACAGGCCCTCGATCGGCGTGCGCCCGTCGACGTCGGTCTTGACGCCGCCCATGATGTAGTGCTGGCCGGGGCGGATCATGATCGGTTCGCGCGTGATGTCGACGCCGGCGAAGTCGCTTGCCGAGGTTGACGATCTCGCGCAGCGCCTCGAGCGTGCGCTTGCGCGGCACGACGGTGATGTCGAGGTAGATGCCCGGCCTTGTCGGGCCCCACGCCGCGGCCCTCGTTGATCTCGATCTGCTCGGCGCGCGAGACGACGTCGCGCGAGGCGAGCTCCATCTTGTTGGGCGCCGATTTCTCCATGAAGCGTTCGCCGTTGGCGTTGAGCAGGTGCGCGCCCTCGCCGCGCGCGCCCTCGGTGATCAGGATGCCGGTCTCGACGAGGCACGTGGGGTGGTACTGGACCATCTCCATGTCCATCAGCGGCGCGCCCGCGCGGTAGGCCATCGCGATCCCGTCGCCGGTCACGATCAGCCCGTTGGTCGTCGGCTTGTACGCCTGCCCGGCGCCGCCGCACGCGAGGATCACGTTCTTGGCGGTGAACGCCTCCATCCGCCCGCTGCGCACGTCGCGCGCGATCACGCCGCAGCAGCGGCCGCTCGTCGTCGCGCAGCAGCGAGGTCGTGAACCACTCCTCGAAGCGCTCGACCGTCTCGTGGTGCTTCAGCAGCTGCTCGTAGAGCACGTGCAGCATCGCCTGGCCGGTGATGTCGGCGACGTAGGCGGTGCGCTTCATCGAGGCGCCGCCGAACGCGCGCAGGTCCATCTCGCCCTTGTCGTTGCGGTGGAAGGTGACGCCGATGTGCTCGAGGTGCATCACCTCGCCGGGTGCCTCCGAGCACATCACTTCGATCGCGTCCTGGTCGCCGAGGAAGTCCGAGCCCTTGACCGTGTCGTAGGCGTGCGAGCGCCAGTCGTCGTCCACGCTGATCGCCGCGTTGATGCCGCCGGCGGCGGCCACCGAGTGCGAGCGCACGGGGTGGACCTTGCTCATGATCGCCACGCTCGCGCCGTCCTGCGCGGCGGCCAGCGCCGCGCGCTGGCCCGCGAGGCCGGCCCCGATGATCAAGACGTCGTGTGCTGGCATGGCTCCCTGGGGTCGCTTCGAGGAAGAGGGTGCGGGAGTTAGGGCGACTGCGGCCGGGACTCTATAACGCGCGGCGGCCGAGCGCCCGCGGGCGCGCGAGCCGCCGGCGGCCGGTGGCGGCTCAGTCGCGGCCGCGCCGGTGCGGCCGGGCGCAGCGCCTGGCGCACCTGCGCGAGCGTGACGACGCCCTGCAGCACGCCGTCGCTCGTCGACCGCGACCATCGCGCCCGAGCCGGCCGAGGCCTTCGGAGCCGAGCAGCGATTCCAGCGGCGCCTCTTCGCCGATGCGCACGGGCAGGTCCTCCTCGAGCACGTCGACCACCGGCAGCGCCGGGCGCCCGGCGGCGATCTCGCTCTCGACGCGCTGCTGGCGCACGACGCCGAGGAAGTGGCGGGCGGGGTCGACGACCGCGAACCACGGCCAGCGGTAGCGCAGGAAGAACTGCTCCTGGGCGTCCAGCAGCGTCGACGTCGGCGGGGATCGTGACCGGCTCGCGGTCCATGATGTCGCCGACCGTGATGTGCTGGATGCGCCGGCCGAGCGCGCCCTGCACGCACGGCTGCGCCGGCGGCCTGGTAGAGGAAGAACGCGAGCAGCATCGTCAGCAGCCCGAGCGAACGAGTCGCTGCCGGCGAACGCCCACAGCCCGAACAGCGCCGACGAGCAGCGCGAAGGCCTGCCCCGAGCGTCCCGTCGCCTGCGTGGCGCGGTTGCGGTCGCCGGTGCGCCACCAGACGAGCGCGCGGGCGATCGCGCCCGCCGTCGAGCGGGAAGGCGGGGACGACGTTGAACACGAACAGCGCCGCGTTGATGAAGCCGAGCCAGCCGAGCAGCGCGAGCGCGGGCGTCGTGCTGACGCCTTGCGCGCGCGAGCGCCACGTCGGTGACACGTGCCGCTGCTGCGCGAGCGCGACGATCGCGCGCCAGGCACAGCACGAACAGCGCGAGCGTCACCGCCGGCCCGGCCGCCGCGATCTTGAGCTCCTCGCCGGCGCTCGCGGGCTCGCGGCGCATCTGCGAGAGCCCGCCGAAGAACCACAGGTCGATGCCGACGATCGGGATGCCCAGGCGCCGCGCCACCAGCGCGTGGCCGAGCTCGTGCAGGATCAGCGAGGCGAAGTAGCCGAGCGCGCCGGCGACCGCGACCAGGTAGGCGGTCGTCTGCGAGCCGCCAGCACTTCGTGGAAGTAGTCGTTCGAGAGCCAGTAGATCAGGAAGAACAGGACGACGAACCAGCTCGCGCTGACGCCGATGCGGATGCCGAAGATGCGTGCCAGCTGCATGTTCCTGCGCGTGCGGCATGACTCAATGGTAGGCCCACGGGGGCCAGGCGCCGCGCGGCGGCTGCGGCTGCGGAGGCGCCTACGCGCTGCGGGCGAGCGCGGGCGATGATGCCCTCGAAGTCCACGCCCGCCGGCAGCGTGCCGTACTCCAGGCCGCCGTCGCCGCCGAGGCGCGAGGCGCAGAACGCGTCGGCGACGGCGGCGGGCGCGTTGCGCACGAGCAGCGAGCCCTGCAGGCACAGCGCCATGCCTTCGACGACGCGCCGCGCGCGCGTCTCGAGCGTGGCGGGGTCGGCGAACTGGTCCTTGAGCTCGGCGCACGCGGGCGTCGAGGCGCGCGTCGGCGCCGCTGCGCCTGCTCGACCTCGTGCAGGAACACCTCGAGCGAGCGCGGCGAGCGCGTCAGCGCGCGCAGCACGTCGAGGCTCATCACGTTGCCCGAGCCCTCCCAGATCGAGGCGAGCGGCGCCTCGCGGTAGAGGCGCGGCATCCCCGACTCCTCCACGTAGCCGGCGCCGCCGAGGCACTCGAGCGCCTCGAACGCGTGGTTCGGCGCGCGCTTGCAGCGTCCAGAACTTGCCGACGGCGGTCGCCAGGCGCTTGAACAGCTGCGCGTCGCTGTCGTCCTCGCCGGCCGTCGGCGTCGGCGTGCGCTTCGTCGTAGGCGCGCGCGAGGCGCATCGCCAGCGCGGTCGTGGCCTCGGACTCCACGCACAGGTCGGCGAGCACGTTGCGCATCAGCGGCTGGTCGATCAGCGTCTTGCCGAAGGCGCTGCGGTGCGCGGTGTGGTGCAGTCGCGTTGACGACGCCAGCGCGCATCCCGGCGGCGGAGCCGATCACGCAGTCCAGGCGCGTGTGGCCGACCATCTCGATGATCGTCGGCACGCCGCGCCCGGGCTCGCCGACCATCCGCGCCCACGCGCCGTGCAGCTCGATCTCCGAGGAGGCGTTGGAGTGGTTGCCGAGCTTGTCCTTCAGGCGCTGGATGTGAAACGCGTTGCGGCGTGCCGTCGGGCAGGATGCGCGGCAGCAGGAAGCAGGAGAGGCCGTCGTCGGTCTGGGCGAGCACGAGGAACAGGTCGGACATCGGCGCCGAGCAGAACCACTTGTGGCCCGACGAGCTCGTACTCGCGCCGCCCGCGCCGCCGCCGTTGAGCGGCGTGCGCGACGGTGGTGTTGGCGCGCACGTCCGAGCCGCCCTGCTTCTCGGTCATCGCCATGCCGGCGATCGCCGAGCCCTTCTCGGACGCCGGGATCAGCCGCGGGTCATACGTGGTGGCGGTCACCAGCGGCTCCCACTCGGCCGCCAGCTCGGGCTGTCGCGCGCAGCGCGGGCACGACGGCGAAGGTCATCGTGATCGGGCAGCAGAAGCCGGCCTCGGCCTGCATCGCGGTCATGTACAGCGCCGCGCGCGCGGTGTGCGCGAACGGCTCCTCGCTCGTCCACGGCAGCGAGTGCAGCTCGTGCTCGACGCCCATCTTCATCAGTTGGTGCCACGCGGGGTGGAACTCGACCTCGTCGATGCGGTGCCGTAGCGGTCGAACGTGCGCAGGACCGGCTTGTTCTCGTTGGCCAGGCGGCCCCACTCCTGCTGCGGCCCGCCCCGCCGACGAAGCGCCCGAGCGCGGACGCGCGCTCGCGTGACCCAGCCGGCGCCCTCGCGCTCGCACCGCCTCGACGAGCGGCAGGTTGCTGGAGAACACGTCCACGTCCCTCCAGCGGCGGCACCTGGTTGAAGACCGTGTGCGTCTGCCACGGGGCGTCCCTCACGCAGCCGATGCCGAGATCGTGCTGGCCATCACATGACAGTCAAGCAGACGCTAGCCTCAGGCGCTATGAGCAGGCTCGCCACCCACGCCGTGTGCCTGTGCGCTGCGTTGACGGTGAGCGCAGCGTTCCTGGCCTCGACCGCATTTGCGGTCGTTGGCAGCGCCGGCGCAGACTCGACCCCCGACCGGGGCGCCGAACTGGTGGGAGACCTGAACCCTGAACCGCCGAAGCTGGCTTACGTCACCGAGACGGCCAGCGCGGCGTCGAAGGTGTGGGTGGCGGCGGCCAACGGCAGCGACGCGAAGCTGCTCGGCCTCGGTGTGCAGCCGCTGCTCTCGCCCGACGGGCAGTCGGTCGCGGTGTCGCTGTTCGGCGTGACGCCCGGCGCTGAGGAAAACGGCCCGGCGATCGGCATCTACCCGGCGTCGGGCGCGCCGATCGCGGACTACCTGAGCCTCGAAACGGCTACCTCGACGGCGCTCGCATGGTCGCCGGACTCGCGCTACCTGGCCGTGTATCGCCAGTCGAACGGGCTCACGAACATCGCGGCGGGCTCGGGCCTGGACGTGATCGACACGCAGACCGGAACGGTGGCGTCGATCGCCGAAGGCGCGATCTACGGCGCGAGCTTCGCGCGCGACGGCAGCGACAGGCTCGTGTATCGCGCTGGCGCACTCGCTGTCGCCGACGGCGGCGACGAACCTGTACGTGAGCGAAGCCGACGGCGCCGGCACGCATCGCATCACGAGCGATGGGCGCAGTCTGTTCCCCGCATGGGGCCCCACCTACATCGCGTACGACCGCGAGCGCATGCGCCACCTCTCGCCCGAATACCAGATCTGGCTGGCGACGCCGGCGGGCGCACGCGTGCGCAAGCTCACGCACGTCGCCGTCGGCCCGCTCCTACAGGGGCTCGTGCCGCTCGCGTTCTCAGCCAGCGGCAGCAGGCTGCTGGCCGAGTTCGAGGGCGAGGACACGAGCAACGCGTACGCCGTGACCGTCGCCTCCGGGAGTGCGCGCGCCGTGACGGTCCACAGGCAGACGGTCCAAGCCGCCGGCATCTCCAGCGACGGCAGCACGCTGCTCGTCGACGCGGGCTCGTTCGAGCAGGCACCTTCCAGCGGGCGCATCGACGCGATCCCCTTTGCCGGGGGGCACGCCACGGTGCTCGTCGCGCACGGTTCGCAGGCCAGCTGGAACGACTGACATCTGCGGTGTCCGGCCCGTATCTGGCGTTTGCGCCGGGTGCGCTTTGGAGTGTGTCCTGTGTGTGGCTCGGTGTGTCCGGGATGTGTCTGGGGTGTGTTCGGGGTGTGTCAGCACTGGCTGTGGGTGTCCGCTCGCGTGGACGGTGCGCGATCGTATATACGCAGAGGTCCGTGCGTAACTACGATCGCACACCGTGCGCGCAACAAGAGCAAGTGTGCGCGCCCACGGAGCGGGCCCGCCGGACGGCGGGCGATAGCATCGGCGGCCCATCCCCCCACGGAGGGCCCCCGGCGGCCTCAACACCGCGCGGCCTCGATACCGCGATACAGGCGCGGCGCCTCCGCACGAGACACAACAAGGACTCCGCCCATGGCCAAGATCAAGGTGAAGAACCCCGTCGTCGAGCTCGACGGCGATGAGATGACACGGATCATCTGGTCGTTCATCAAGGAGCAGCTGATCCTCCCCTACCTGGACGTCGAGCTGGAGTACTACGACCTCGGCATCGAGCACCGCGACGAGACCGGCGACCGGGTCACGGTGGAAGCGGCCGAGGCGATCAAGCGCCACGGCGTGGGCGTGAAGTGCGCGACGATCACGCCCGACGAGGCGCGCGTGGAGGAGTTCGGCCTGAAGGAGATGTACCGCTCGCCGAACGGCACGATCCGCAACATCCTCGGCGGCGTGATCTTCCGCGAGCCGATCGTGATCGCGAACGTGCCGCGGCTGGTGCCCGGCTGGACGAAGCCGATCGTGATCGGCCGCCACGCGTTCGGCGACCAGTACCGCGCCACCGACATGGTCGTCCCGGGCGCGGGCAAGCTCACGCTCACGTTCACGCCCGCGGACGGCAGCGAGCCGATCGAGCTCGACGTGTACGACTTCCCCGAGCGCCGGCATCGCGATGGCGATGTACAACCTCGACGACTCCATCCGCGACTTCGCGCGCGCGTCGCTGCGCTACGGCCTGGAGCGCGGCTACCCGGTGTACCTGTCGACCAAGAACACGATCCTCAAACGCTACGACGGACGCTTCAAAGACATCTTCGAAGAGGTCTACGAGACTGAGTTCAAGGGCGACTTCGAGGCCGCCGGCATCACCTACGAACACCGCCTGATCGACGACATGGTCGCCGCCGCGCTGAAGTGGGAAGGCGGCTACGTGTGGGCGTGCAAGAACTACGACGGCGACGTGCAGTCGGACACCGTCGCGCAGGGCTTCGGCTCGCTCGGGCTGATGACGAGCGTGCTGATGACCGCCGACGGCAAGACGGTCGAGGCCGAGGCCGCGCACGGCACGGTCACGCGCCACTACCGCGCTGCACCAGCAGGGCAAGCCGACCTCCACCAACCCGATCGCCTCGATCTTCGCGTGGACGCGCGGCCTGTCCGCGCGCGGGCGCATGGACGACACGCCGGAGGTGAGCGCGCTTCGCGGAGACGCTCGAGCGCGTGTGCATAGAGACCGTGGAAAGCGGCAAGATGACCAAGGACCTCGCGCTGCTC
The DNA here is from genome assembly GCA_963797105.1 of uncultured Solirubrobacteraceae bacterium. GTDB lineage: Bacteria > Actinomycetota > Thermoleophilia > Solirubrobacterales > Solirubrobacteraceae > Palsa-744. The sequence continues at coordinate 3,017,622 of CAWCOB010000002.1, read as the reverse complement.
ATCGGCCCCGAGCAGCCGTGGCAGACCACGCAGGAGTTCCTCGCGTCGATCGACGAGAACCTGCAGGCCGCGACCGCCTGAGCGGCGCCACGCGAACGCCGACTATTTATCTTTATAACAGACATGAAGGAGATGAGTTCGTGAGCAATCCCGTACGAGTCACCGTCACCGGCGCAGCCGGTCAGATCGGCTACAGCATCGTCTTCCGCATCGCCAGCGGACAGCTGCTCGGCCCCGAGCAGCCCGTCGACCTGCGCCTGCTGGAGATCCCGCAGGCGATGGGCGCGCTCGAGGGCGTGGCGATGGAGCTCGATCGACTGTGCCTTCCCGCTGCTCGCCGGCCTCGACCTGCACGACCAGCCCGGCGACGCGTTCGACGGCACCAACGTCGCGCTGCTCGTCGGCTCGCGGCCGCGCACGAAGGGCATGGAGCGCGCCGAGCTGCTGCAGCGCCAACGGCGAGATCTTCACGGTGCAGGGCAAGGCGCTCAACGCAGTCGCCGCCGACGACGTGAAGGTGCTCGTGGTCGGCAACCCCGCCAACACGAACTGCCTGATCGCGATGAACAACGCGCCCGGACATCCCGCGCGAGCGCTTCACCTCGATGATGCGCCTCGACCACAACCGCGCGATCGCCCAGCTCGCCAACAAGCTCGACGTGCCCGTCACCGACATCACGCAGATGGGCGTGTGGGGCAACCACTCGCCGACGATGTACCCGGACCTGTTCCACGCGCACGTCGCCGGCCAGATCGCCGCCGGCGTCGTCGACGACCAGGAATGGATCGAGAACGACTTCCTGCCGAACGTCGGCAAACGCGGCGCCGCCATCATCGAGGCGCGCGGCGCCTCCTCCGCCGCCTCGCGCCGCCAGCGCCGCGATCGACCACGTGCACGACTGGGTCGCCGGCACCGACGGCGGCTGGGTGTCGATGGGCGTGCCCTCCGACGGCTCCTACGGCGTCCCCGAGGGCCTCATCAGCGGCTTCCCGTGCACGTGCGAGAACGGCGAGTACACGATCGTGCAGGGCCTCGACATCGACGAGTTCTCACGCGAGAAGATCGACGCGTCGGTGGCCGAGCTCGTCTGCGAGCGCGACACGGTCAGCGGGCAGGGGCTGATCTAGGCCGAATCCCGAGCTGAGAGATACGGCGCCATCGCGGCCATCTGGTCGCGGATGGCCCGCATCTCAGCTCGATCAGCCTCATCAGCGGCCGATAGCGCTACCTCAGCCGCGATCGACGAGCGAGTGCCGCACCGCGCAGCGGCCTCACGCCGAGCGGCGCGGACCGCCTCGGAATCGCTCAGATCCTCGTCGCGGATCACATCGAGCGCAGCCGACGAACTGTCATCCAGGTCACACGCAACGACTCACATAGTAACTGTAACCAAGTGGTGTGGCACGGTGCTACACTTACGTGCGTGCCAACGACTCATCCGCGCCATACGATCACAGAGACCCCCCCGGTACAGGAGGCACTCGATGAGCTGCGCTCGCGTTTGCGGGGCGAGCGGATTGACTATGCCGAGTTGGTGGTCCTCGGTGCGCGAGTGAAGGCACGCCAGCTTCCGGACGACGCCAAAGCGGCGCGCGAGGCTGCGCACCGTCTTGCGGAGAGGATCCGTGGCCGCTCCATTCCAGCCGACGTAGAGGCCGCGAACGAGGTTAAGCGTCTCGGCCTGATCGCCGACTAGTTGCCGGCGTGCTGCTCTTGGACAACTCGGCGTGGTCGCGTCTTGCCTCCGCTCGTCTAGATCAGGATCGCGCCGAGACGATCGGCGAATGGATGTACGACCTGCAACTCGCGACGTGTCTGCCGTTCCTGTTGGAGGCAGGCTACTCAGCACGGTCGGCTACAGAGCGCGGTGAAATCATGTCCGACCTCACGCGACTCCCGAGTGTGGCAATCGACCGAGACGTCGAACGAATGGCGATGCAAGCGCAGCGCGAGTTGGCCGAGATAGGCCACCATCGTCTCGCTCCTGCCGATGTCGTGATAGCTGCGTGTGCGCACACAGCCAGCATGGGAGTCCTGCATTACGACAGCGATTACGACGTCCTCGCAGGGCGCACGAGCCTCGCGTTCGACAGCGAATGGCTGGCCCCGCCGGGCACCTTGTAAATGAGGGGCGCGGTCATCCCTGACCACGCCCCAAATCTCAAGTCAACTCAGCCAACTGTCGCAGCTCACCGGCGTTTAGCGGAGACGAGAAGGAATCCACCGATTCGGTGAGGGAAGGGCGACGGATCGTCGTTCCTGGCAAGGACGCAAGGAGCGTGGCGTGCTTTGCACGTGAGCGACTGAGGACGCCGCCAGGGACGACGAGACTAGCCCTTCGGGTACCAGCCGCGGCCTTTCTTCTCTACCTTGTTTTCCTGCTCCAGCCCGGGCAGCACGCGGTACAGGTAGTTCTGCTTGATACCCATCTTGGCGGCCAGCTCGGGGATCGTGATGCCGGGCTGACCCTGCACGAACGAGAGCGCCTCGGCGGCGCGGGTGCCGCTGCCTTTGCGGCGTCCGGCGCGTCCTTTTGTGGCCGGAGCGGCTTTGGTGGCCGCTTTCGGCGCGGCGGTTGCCGTAGCTGCTGCTTTGGTGGCTGCGGCAGTCGCTTTGCGGCTTTTTTACGGCCGGCCGAGCCGCGCGGACGTCCGGGCCCGCGGCGGCGGGTGACGGTCGCGGTGGCGGCTGCGGTGGCCGCAGATGCGGCAGAGCCGATCACACCCGCGAGCGCCGACGCGGCGGCCTCCAGGCGGTTGAACTCATCGACGAGCGGCTTGAGCTCCTTCAGCCGGCTCGGTGATCTCTCGGCGCTTCTCATCAAGGAAGTCGGTCACGGTTTTGAGTCCTCTTCACTAGTGTTGATGCGGGTAGTCACATCGCTTATCTGCTTGACCTTACACTAGTTCTGCTCTGTTACCCGCTCCATGTGTGCGCGCAGACGTTCAAGTGTGCGCCTGGCCTCACGCTCGGGCATGCCGCCGACGAGCGCGCGGCTGACCATCGCGCCGACCGGTCCCAGCGGCGGGCGGAATTCGTTGCGATAGTCAAAGCGCGTTCCGCCATCCTCGGCGCTGAGGATGTATTCGCTGTGTGCGCGCGAGCGCGCCGGGCCGCGTCCCTCCCACACCGCGCAGCTCGCCCGGCGCGGCACTCGACCAGCTGTCCAGTGAACCTCGAGGCTCACTCCCCGCATGTGGATCTGCTGGTCCATCATGTACCCGACCCGCGGCGGGCCGTCGTCGGCGTGCACGAGCTTGCGGTGAATCGTGACCCACTCGCCCAGGCAGTCGGGGTCCATGACCATCTTCCACACCTCGGCGGCGGCGGCAGCGATGCTGGATCGAGGCGGTGACGAGGCTCATCGCGGCGGCTGCCAGCGGCTGCGGCCGTGCTGCTCCCACTCGGCGAGCGCGTGCTCGACGGCCGAGTCGAACGAGTGCAGGCGCACGCTCAGCAGCTCGGCGGCGTGGTCATCGGCGGGCAGCAGATCCGCCCTGCAGTCCCTCCATCAGCGGCAGCACCAGCTCGGGGTCCTCGCCGGCGATCGCCGCCGCGACGCGCGCTGTGATGCCTGTCAGGTTCACTCCCAGCGCGACCGTCGGGCGGCCGACGAGCATCAGCTCGGCGATGCGTGTCGAGCATCTCGCCGTAGCTGAGCACGTCCGGGCCGCCGATCTCGAGGCGAGCGGCCGAGGCAGCCGCGCAGCGGCGCACGCTGCGAGCATCTCGATCACGTCGCGCTGCGTCGATCGGCTGCGTGCGAAGCTGCTGCCACGCCGGCAGTGTCAGCACCGGCATGCGCTCGACCAGGTGGACGAGCAGGCGAAACGAGCGCGAGCGTGCGCCGATCACGATCGACGCGCGCAGCGCCACCGAGTCCGGCGACCGCGTCGAGCAGTATCCGCTCCACCTGCTCGCGACTTGCCAGGTGGCGCGAGATCGCGGGTCGGTGAGCTTCGCGCGTCGTCCGATTCCCCGTGTCGCTGCGCTCCCAGCGCGGCATGAGGCCGCCGAGGTACACGATCCGGCGGACGCCCGCGCGCGTCGGCGGCAGCGGCGAAGTTCTCCGCCGCGATCCGCTCGCGCTCGGCGAACGACGTCGCGCGAGCCCGCGAGACGCTCCATCGAGTGGATCAGGTAGTACGCGACCTCGACGCCGTCGAGCGCCCGCGCGAGCCCGTCGCCCGTCGCGACGTCCGCGCGAGTCACCTCCACGTCGCTGCGCGTCGCCTCTGCGTCCGTACCGGCCATCTGCATGCCCGCAAGCGCGAGCGCCGTGCGCACGCGCGCGGGGTCGCGGCCGAGTGGCGCGCACGCGTGTGCCCGTCGGCGCGCAGCCGGGGGACGAGCAGCGAGCCGACGAAGCCGCTTGCGCCGGTGACGAGGATGCGCATTCGCTCAGATGATGACGCGCGCGGCGGCGCGAGCCGCGGCGCAACGCCTCGGAAAGTGCGGCGCGATATCGGCGCGATTGTCACAACGAACGTGACTGGTCGCCGGCTATTTCCGGGTAGCAACGGATTTTGTCTGCGATTTGCGGGGTGGCGCCCGGATGTCCCTTGAGCGGTCGCGACGTTGGCTGCTTTGATCGCGGCGTCCGTTCAATCTCAACCTCGTCGTCGGGGGTACATGCTGGTGCAGGCAACGCAGCCGAGCGAGCGCCCAAGCGGGCCGCGCACAAGGTCAGCTGTGAGAGTGCTTCTTCCGGGTCAACCTGCTGTGTGCGCTCGAGCTGTCCGAGCCGTGCGCGACCTTCCGGCCGAACGAGGCGCAGCTGAAACCGCCGCAGCAGCTGCGCTTCGTGTTCCGCCAGGAGCGCCGCACGCGCGCCGCGTGGGCGTTCCCCTCCGCTCAGGAGCAGGCCGCGCTGCACGCCTAGCCGCCGGTACGCCCATCGAGACATATTGCCGCGCGTGTCCGGGTATATTGGACCGAGACCTGCAAGCTCTCGGCAGAGGCGGTGGCAACGATGGCAGCGAAGGACAAACTCAGCAAGGCCGGCGACGCCGCGCACAGCGCGCAGCAGAGCCAGTACATGCAGCGCCTGATCGAAGACGAGGAGCTGCGCTCGAACCTGCTTTCCGCCTACGAGGCGGCGCGCAGCGCGTACGGGCGCATGAGCAACGGCAAGCCGGCCGACCGAGGTCGCTGTTCGAGGACCGCAAGCTCCAGCAGGAGACTGACGAACGCGGCCAACGCGCTGCGCCATGGCGACCAGCTCGCTACGCGAGGAGCCCGCCGCGCGCGTGCGGCGCAAACGCGGTATCGCGCGCTCGCTCGCTGCTGCTCGCAGTCGGCGGCGATCGCGGCGCTCGCGCTCAGCGAGGGCCTGCGCTCGAAGCTGCTCGACCTGCTGTTCGGGGCCGAGGAGGAGTTCGACTACAGCTCAACCACGACTCCCGAGACACCCGCCCCGGCGGGCGTCGCCGGCAGCTGAGCCGAGTGCACCGCGCGCGCTTGACGATGAGCATGGACACCGCCGTCATCGACGACCGGGACGCCGCCGAGCACACGGGGCCGCAGACCCGTGCCGGCGAGATGCCGTCCCGGTCGCTCGCGGGCGAGAAGGCCCAGCGGATCATCGACGCGATGCGACGCAGCGTCGCGCGGCGCGGAACCGCCGGGTCCACGTTCGATCACGTCTCGCGCGAGGCCGGTGTCTCGCGTGGCCTGCTGCACTACTACTTCGGCACCAAGGAGCAACTGCTGGTCGAGGCCGTGCGGCGCGACTGCGAGCTGCGTCTGGAGCGTCTCGAGCGCCAGCTCTCGACCGCCAAGACGCGCCGATGACTTCATCGACCTGATGGCGCAGAACCTGCAGGAGACCGTCCGCGAGGAACCCGACTTCGTCACGCTCGTGTTCGAGCTGTTCACCCTCTCGCGCCGCAACGCCGACATCGCCGCGGAGTACGCGGGGCTGATGCGCCGCACGCGCGAGCACGTCGCCGTGATGCTCGACGCGGCGCAGCGCGAGGGCGTGCTGCGGCTGCACGCCGAGCCCGAAGCCGTCGCAGAGATCCTGTTCTCGCTCGGCGACGGCCTCGCGCTGCGGCATGCTGAGCGAGCCCGAGCGCGACTTCACCGCCACGATCCACGCCGGCATCGCCTGTGCGCGTGCGCTGCTGACCGATTGACGCTGCGCCTCACGCGCCCACGCCCGGCGCGCCGCGCATGACGCTCCTCAGCGTGATGTCGCGCTCCTATAATCGGCATCTCATGCCGATCTACGAGTACAGGCGACCGGACGGCACCACGTTCGAGATACAGCAGTCCTTCAGCGAAGACGCGCTCACCGTCGACCCCGACACGGGCGTGCCGGTCGAGCGCGTGCTGCACGCGCCTGCCGTTCACTTCAAGGGCAAAGGCTTCTACAACACCGACTACGGCACACGCAATCGCCAGCGCGAGACCGCCGCCGCGGCTGCCGAGAAGTCGTCGTCGGAGAAGTCCTCGGGCGAGAAGTCCTCTTCGGAGAAGTCCTCCGGCGAGAAGTCCTCAGGCGAGAAGTCCTCAGGCGAGAAGTCCTCCTCTGACGGGTCCTCCGCGTCCTCTTCCTCCTCCTCGGATGGCAAGAGCGGCAAGAGCTCGGCGAAGTCCGGCGACTCCAAGCCCGTCGCTGCCAAGAGCTGAGCTCGAGGGCGCGCGAGCGCCCGGCTCAGCCGCTCACCTGGGCTCAGCCGCTCACCCGAGCTCAGCCGCTCATGAACCGCGCGACGTCCGCGCGACGCGCTTCTTCGGAGATCGTCAGGCCTTCTTCGCCGCTCGGCAGCGTGATCTGCCCGGTGGGCTTCAGCACGTGCGTCGGCGGCGTGCCCGTGATCGCCAGCGCCGCGAACATACCCAGCAGTTCCACGCCGCTCATGTCGGAGATGATCGCGGGCGGCGCGTTCCATGCGATCCAGGGAAGGCGCAGGAAGCTCGATGGCGAGAGCAGCTGGCTCTTCATGTCGTTGAACAGCGCCTGCTGGTGTTCCTCGCGCTGGATGTCGGTCTCGTTGGGCGCGCACAGGTTCTCGCGGGTACGCGCGAGCGCAAGTGCCTGCTTGCCGTCGATGTGGTGCGTGCCGGCGCTCAGGCGCAGCGTGTAGCCACCGTTGGCTGAGCCGCCGTCGAGCTTGGAGATGATGCAGCCGCCCGTGTACGTGACACCGCCCATCGCGTCGATCAGCTGCGGGAAGTTTTCGAAGTTGACTTCCACCACGTGGTTGATCGGGACGTCCAGCCAGTGCTTGATCACCGACACCGACTCCGCCGGCCCGCCGTACTCGTGCGCGGCGTTGATCTTCTGCAGGCCGTGCCCGGGGATTTCGACGACGGTGTCGCGCGGAATCGACAGGCGCGCCGCGTGCCCGCCGCCGGTGCGAATCAGCATGATCGTGTCCGAGCGCCCGAAACCGGTCGTTTCCGCACCCGGTTCCTTGCTGTTCTTCTGGCGCCTGTCGGAGCCGAGCACGAGGATGTTGTTGGCTGACGTGAGCGGGAAGCCGGCGGGGTCCAGCACGCCGGCGACGTTCGACGGCAGCGACGTGCGCTCGAAGTGCGAGCTGACGAGGAACAGCACGAGCGACAGCGCGATCCAGCCGAGCACGAGGCCGATCAGGCTGAGCACGATGCGTTTGCGCGTCGTCCAGCGCCGCCAGCGGGCGGCGCCGCCGTGGCCGCGCCCGCCACGGGCGGGGGTGGCGCCGGCATGCGGGCCTCGCGGTGCGTCCCTGCCGGCGCCGCCCGGCGCCGCCGGGCGCCCGCGCGGCGGGGCGCCCGCGGCGTCTCCTGGACGGAGCTGTTCGTCCTCGCGCCGCCCGGCAGACGCGGGCGGGCACGGTAGCGGGTGTAGCGCGGGGGCTCGTCGCGGTCGTCGGCCATCTGGAGGACCCTATATTTGCGAGATGACCACCAATCGAGGCGCCGGTCGGGCGGTTGGTCGTGTGCCCGACCCCGATCGGCAACCTCGAGGACGTCACGCTGCGCGTGCTCGCCGCCCTGCGCGACGCCGACGTGGTCGCGTGCGAGGACACGCGCCACACGCGCGTGCTGCTCGATCGCCACGGCATCTCCGCGCGACTTGTGAGCCTGCACGAGCACAACGAACGCGAGCGCGCGCGTGAGCTCGTGGTGCGCATCCGCGACGGCGCGGTCGTTGCGCTGGTATCCGACGCGGGCACGCCGCTCGTATCCGACCCCGGTTTCGCGCTCGTGCGCGAGTGCATCGCGGCGGGGGTCGCGCTCGAGGTGCTGCCTGGGCCCAGCGCCGTGCTCACGGCGCTCGTGGCCTCCGGGCTGCCGGCGGAGCGCTGGCGCTTCGTCGGCTTCCTGCCGCGCAAGGCCGTCGAGCGCGAGCGGCTGCTCGAGCACGCCGAGGAGACGCTCGTCGCGTTCGAGTCGCCGCGGCGGCTCGCCGCCACGCTCGCAGCGGCTGGCCGCGCTCGATCCCGAGCGTCCGCTGGCGGTGTGCAGGGAGCTGACGAAGATCCACGAGGAAGTGCGGCGCGGGTCCGCCGCGGAGCTGGCCGAGCACTATCGCGAGAGCGCCGCGCGCGGCGAGGTCGTGATCGTTGTGGGTGCGGCCGCGCGTAACGGCGGGATTCGGCCCGAGGTGTTGTCCGCGGCGCGCGAGCTAGTCGACGCCGGCGTGCGTGTGCGGACGGCCGCCGCGGTTGTCGGCAAGCTGACGGGAGTGGGTGCGAATGAGCTGTACCGGGAGCTGACGGCATCCAAACGATGACCGGAGCGAGAACCGCCGTCTCGCGAGACGGCGCCTTACACGATCAGTGCTAAATCGTGTACGATGGTGAGGTGGAGCAGGCGAGCGCGAGATTGAACGTCACCCTGGACGCAGAGCACGCGGCCAAGCTCTCCATGCTGGCCGAGCGCATACACGTCCAAGAGGGAACCCTGGCACGGTCGCTGCTCTCGAGTGCGCTCGACGAGGCCGATCCGGACCCGCGCATGATCACCGCTCTGCTCGACGGCATCCCGGGTGCATACGAGGACGCGCAGCTCGGCTTGCAGCAGGTCAGGGAAGGCAAGACCGTCCCGCTCGACGCACTCTTGTCGGAATCGCCTGAGTGGCGCGAGTCGAGCTGACTGCCCGGGCGATCGAGGGGCTCGATCGCCTCATCGTCACACACAGCCTGCCCGCGGATACTTACGCGCGTGTGTACCGCTCGCTGAGCCTGTTGGAGCGATTCCCGAAGATCGGGCGGGAGGTCGCAGGGCGCTGGCATCAGCTGCGCTTCATCCTTGGTCCTTGGCGATGGCTGTTGATCGTGTACGCCTACGACGACGAGAGGGAGCTCGTTTCCATTCTCACCATCCAAGATGCGCGCTCATCCGCGTCGGTGACGAATCTGATCTCCCCCCGGTAGCGTGGGAGCAGCCATGTCCTTCTACGTAACCACCCCCATCTACTACGTCAACGCCGCTCCGCACCTCGGCCACGCGTACACGACGATCGCGGCGGACGTGATGGCGCGCCACCACCGCCAGCGCGGGGAGGACGTGTTCTTCCTGACGGGCACCGACGAGCACGGCGAGCCGGTGGCGGACGCGGCGCACGCGCTCGGCATCGAGCCGCAGGAGCTGGCGGACCGCAACGCCGAGCGCTTCAAGGCGCTCGCGCCGCAGCTGCACGCGAGCAACGACTTCTTCATCCGCACCACCGACCCGCAGCACGAAGCGGTCGTCCAGGACGTGCTCTCGCGGGTGCGCGAGAACGGCTACGTGTACAAGGGCACCTACGAAGGCTGGTACTGCCCGCGCTGCGCTGACTTCAAGGCGGAGAACGAAATCGACGAGGACCGGCGCTGCCCGATTCACCACATCGAGCTGACGCGCGAGCAGGAGGACAACTACTTCTTCAAGCTGTCCGCCTTCCAGGAGCGCCTCGAGGCGCTATACGCCGAGCGCGAGGACTTCGTGGCGCCGCGCACGCGCTACAACGAGGCGCTGTCGTTCATCCGCTCGGGCCTGCGCGACGTGCCGCTGACGCGCCACAAGCTGACGTGGGGCGTGCAGGTGCCGTGGGATCACGAGCACGTCTTCTACGTATGGTTCGACGCGCTGCTCAACTACTACTCCGCGCTGTCCTACGCGCCCGTGCCCGCGGGCGTCGACGTCGGCGAGGGCGGGCTGACCGAGCGCTTCTGGCCGGCGAGCTACCACCTGATCGGCAAGGACATCCTGCGCTTCCACACGGTGTACTGGCCCGCGCTGCTGATGGCGGCCGAGCTCGAGCTGCCGGAGCACGTGTTCGTGCACGGCTTCCTGCTGATGGACGGCGAGAAGATGAGCAAGTCGCTGGGGAACGTGCTCGACCCGTTCGAGGTGATCGAGCGCTACGGCCCGGACGCGCTGCGCTTCTACCTGCTGCGCGACGTGCCGTTCGGCCAGGACGGGTCGGTGTCGACGGCCGCGTTCGAGCTGCGCTACGAGAGCGAGTTGGCCAACGAGCTCGGCAACCTTGCGAGCCGCACGATCGCGATGGTTCACCGCTACCGCGACGGCGTCGCGCCGGCTGTGACGCCCGATCCGGAGTTGAACGGCGACTTCGCGGGTCTCGCGGCGGAGGTCGAAGCGATGATCGACAGAGCCGAGCTGACGAACGCGCTCGACGCGATCTGGCAGCGCGTGCGACGGCTGAACCGCTACGTCGAGGAGCGCGCGCCGTGGCAGCTGGCGAAGGACGACGCGCAGGCAGCCGAGCTCGACGGTGTGCTCGCGCACGCTCGTGGTCGGGCTGCGCGTGCTGGGGGTGCTGCTGTACCCGTACATGCCGTCGAGCACCGACAAGCTGCTGGCGGCGCTCGGCTGCGAGGAGCGCTCGCTGGCGGGCGCGCGCTGGGAGGCGTCGCAGGCGCCCGGCGAGCCGATCGGCAAGCTCGAGTCGCTGTTCCCGAAGTCTGGGTGAAACGACGTCCCGCCCACCCGTGACGGTGATCGACTCACACACCCACCTGCACCTTTGCGAAGCGCCCAACGCCGAGCTCATCGCCGAAGCGGACGCGGTCGGCGTGACGCGCATGCTGACGGTCGGCATCGACGGCTCCTCGTGTCGCCAGGCGCTCGCGGCGGCGGAGGACTTCCCGCAGGTGTTCGCGGCGATCGGTCGCCACCCGACGGCCGCGAAGGGTTTCGACGATGCCGACCTCGCGGAGCTGCGCGCGCTGGCGGCGCACGAGCGCTGCGCCGCGATCGGCGAGAGCGGGCTCGACTTCTATCGCGACAGCGCGCCCCCGCGCGAGGACCAGCAGCGCGCGTTCGCGGCGCAGATCGCGCTCGCGCGCGAAACGGGCAAGCCGCTCGTGATCCACTCGCGCGCCGCCGACGAGGACACGCTCGTGCAGCTCGCCGCGGAAGCCGACGGCGTCAGCGTGGTCATGCACTGCTTCTCGATGCCCGCGCAGCTGGAGGAGTGCGTGCGCCGCGGCTACGCGATCTCGTTCGCCGGCAACGTCACGTACAAGAACGCCGCCGATCTCGCCGACGCCGCGCGCCGCGTGCCCGAGGACGCGCTGCTGGTCGAGACCGACGCGCCCTACCTCTCGCCGCAGGCCGTCCGTAAGCACCGCAACCGGCCCGCGTTCGTCGCTCCACACTGCGGCCTTCATCGCGGAGCTGCGCGGTGTCAGCGTCGAGCAGCTCGGCGAGGCGGTCACGCGCAACGCCGCGCGCATCTTCGGCTGGGCATGAGCGCGGTGGCCGAGGACACAGGCCAGCCGAGCCTGCGGCGGATGCGCCAGTTCGGGGTGCGCCCGGATCGCGAGCTCGGCCAGAACTTCCTGATCGACTCGAACATCCTCGGCGTGATCGGGCGCGCGGCGGCGCTCGAGCCGGACGACGTGGTGCTCGAGGTCGGCGGCGGCCTGGGCGTGCTCTCGGAGTACCTCGCGGAGCACGTCGCGCACGTGCACGTCGTCGAGATCGACGAGCGGCTGCGCGACGCGCTCGGTGACGCGACGGATGCGCACGCGAACGTCACCGTGCACTGGGCGGACGCGATGACGATCGACCTGGCCGCGCTCGATCCGGCACCCGACAAGGTCGTCGCGAACCTGCCGTACGGCGTCGCCGCGAGCGTGCTGCTGCGCACGATCGAGGAGCTGCCGGGCGTGCGCACATGGGTGGCGATGGTCCAGCGCGAGGTCGGCGAGCGGTTGGCGGCCGCGCCGGGGGGCGGTGCGTACGGCGTGCCGTCGGTGCTCGCGCAGCTGGCGTGCGAGGTGAGCGTCGTGCGCGCGATACCGCGCACCGTGTTCCATCCCGTCCCGAACGTCGACTCGGTGCTCGTGTCGATGCGGCGCCGTGGGGTGGACCCCATCGCGGGCGATACTGGCGGCGCCGGCACGGGCGCGAAGTCGGGCGCGGAGCCGGAAGTGGTGTCGCCGGCGCTGCGCGCGCTAGTCGCAGGAGCGTTCGCGCACCGCCGCAAGACGCTCGCGGGCTCGCTCGGCCTCGCCGGCTCCTCGCATCGTCCCCGAAGCGGGAGCGCGATGCCGCCGCGCTCGCGCGAGCAGCTGCGCGCGGCGCTCACGCAGCTCGGCCATCCCGCGGACGCGCGCGCAGAGCGCCTCTCGCCCGAGGACTTCCGCGCGCTCGCGCGCCTGCTGGAGCTATGAGTACGGCCCCCGGTCCCGTCGGCGGCGGACGCGCGAGCAGCAGGGATGCCGGTCGCGCAGTACTTGCCCCGGGGGTGCACCGCGCGCTGGCGCCGGCGAAGATCAACCTGGGGCTGTTCCTGGGGCCGGCGCGTGCGAGCGACGGCAAGCACGAGCTGGCGAGCGTGATGCAGTCGATCTCGCTGGCGGACGAGGTGACGCTCGAAGCGGCGCCGCCCGGCGGTGGGGGTGACGAGGTGATCTGCCCGGGGGTGTCCGCGGCGGACGGCGAGAACCTCGCGGTGGCCGCGCTGCGCGCGTTTCGCGAGAGCACCGGCTGGCGGGCGCCGCCGCTGCGGCTGAGCATCGTCAAGCGGATCCCCGTCGCCGCCGGGCTCGGCGGCGGCTCGGCCGACGCTGCGGCGACGCTGCGCCTGGCCAGGCATGCGTCGGGGCTGGGCGACGAGCGGCTGCTGCTCGAGCTCGGCGCGGAGCTCGGCGCGGACGTACCCGCGCAGATAGCGCCGGGACGCTGGCTGGCGTCGGGGGCCGGCGAGCGACTGCGGGAGCTCGCGCCTCCGCGCTCGCGCTTCGGCGTGCTGGTGCTGCCGCTGGCGGCGGCGCTGTCGACGGCCGCCGTATACGAGGAGGCGGACCGTCTCGAGCTGGCGCGCTCGCACCGCGAGCTCGAGGAGCTTGGCGCGCAGTTGCATGCCGCGCTCGCGCACGGCGCCTCCCTGCCGGCCGCCGCGAAGCTGCTCCACAACGACCTGCAGCGCGCGGCCGTGTCCCTATGCCCGCAGATCGTCGGCGCGCTCACGCAGGCACGCGACGCGGGCGCGGAGCCGGCGCTCGTGAGCGGCTCGGGTCCGACCGTGCTCGGCCTGTTCGCGCCGATCCGCGCGGGACGCTCCGCCGAAAGCGGGCTCGTGCTCGCGCGCGCGGCGGCGGCGAGCCTCGCGGAACGCGTGCCCGCGCCGATCTACGCGGCGCCCGTCGACGGCACGTTCGCGCGCGCGGTCACGCTCGGCCAGGGCACCGACGCGCCCAGCCGGCGCCCGCCGGTGTGATCGACGCGGGCGCCCGACGCCCGCGCCCATGTCCGGCACGGGCAGCCGACGCCCGCGTGCGTCACAATCCCCCGAAGCCATGACGAGGGCGCAAATCAACGAGCTGGTGGCGGCGGGCGCCGGGTTGGTCAGCCTCGGGCTGTTCACCGGGCTCGTGCTCGTGCCGGTGTGGTCCTCGTACTCGCGCGTTTGGCAGCGCCTGGCGGCGACCGTGCTGTCGCTGTACGTGCTGGCGGTGCTCGTCGGTGCCGGGGTGGTCGGCGCGCTCGCTGCCGTCTACCTCTGGGGCTGACCGGCGTGTCAGATCTGGCGGCGCTCGACGCGATTACGGAGGCGGTCGAGTCGGGTGCCGGCCTGCCGGAAGTCGTGCGCGCGGCCGCAAAGGCGCTCGACGCGAGCCTCGCGGTGATCGACGCGTGGGGCGCGACGCTGGCGGTCGCCGCGCGCTCGCCAGCGGAGGAGCGCTCGCTGCTGTCGCAGGGCGAGGGCGTGATCAGCGCGCCGCTGCGCGTCGCCGACACGGTTGTCGGGACGCTGCACATGCGCGCCAAGACCGCGCCCAGCGACTCGATGCGACGGCTGCTGCTGACGATGATCGCCTCGGAGGTGGAGCGTGTGCGCGCGCCAGAGCGCGTCTCGGAAACAGCGTCCGCGGACTTCCTGCGCGCGATCCTCGCTCGCGAGCTGACCGACGGCACGGCGCTGCTGGAGCGCGCCAAGGAGCTGTCGCTGCCGATCGAGGACGGCGCGAGCATGCTCGTTGCGCGCGCGCATCCGCAGTCGCCGACCGACGAGGGCTGGCGCGGCCGCGTGCGCGCGGTCGCCGAGCGGGGCGCGCGTGCGGTGGCGAGCCGCTCGATCGCGGCGCTCTCCGAGCGCGATGGCATCGCCGGCGCGGAGGTGCTCGTGCTCGTGCCGGGAGGCGATGAGGCCACTGCGGCGCGCGCCGCCGAAGCGGTTCTGCACGAGATGGAAGCGAGCCTCGCGGGCTACACGTTCGCGCTCGGGCGCAGCCGCGTGACGCAGGAGCCGGCCGAGCTGCCGCGCGCCGCCAGCGAGGCGCTGCTCGCTGCCAACGTCGCGCAGGGCTCCTCCGACGGCGCCGCGCTCGCGTTCGACCAGACCGGCGCCTACCGGCTGCTGCTGTCCGCGATGAGCGAGAACCCGAGCGAGCTGCAGCGCTTCTACGCCGAGACGGTCGAGCCGCTGGTCGCCTACGACGAGCAGTACGAGACCGAGCTGGTGCGCACGCTCGAGACGTTCCTCGAGGCCGACGGCAACGTCGCGGGCACCGCGCAGCGCCTGTTCACGCACCGGCACACGATCTACTACCGGCTGGAGCGCGTGCGCGAGCTGTCCGGCCTCGACGTCAGCTCCAGCGACGGCCGCGAGAAGCTCAGCCTGGGCCTGAAGTCGATGCGCGTGCTCGGCATCGCCTCGGCCGGCGGCCCCGCGTCGGAGGCCGGCGCCGAAGGCGGGCGCGTGCCGCGGCGCTCGGGCAGACGCGCCTAAAGTCGCGCGAGCCGCGCGCCGAGCTCGATCACGTACGTGGCGCCGCGGCCGCGAGGGTGCAGAACAGCTGGCACCGCGAGTGCCACGGACACGCCCGCATCGCGATATTCGGGGCTGAGCATGACTTCGCGGTGCGGTGGCGAGGCGAGCCATGTCGCGACGATGCGCGCCGGCGTCGCGTCGCGTCCGGTGCCCCACGCGATGTTCTCGCCGACGGCGATGCGCGCCGTGGGCCGCCGGTAGCGGCTAACCGCGACCAGCGACATCGGCGTTCGCCCCGAGGGCCGCTCGTCGGCGAAGTAGTCCCCGCGCACCATGCTCGTCGCCTGGCTCGCCGCCACGACGTCCAGCGCGCGATTGGCGCGCAGCGGATGCAGGCCGTGCGCGCGGCGCAGCCGGTTGATGAGACACAGTGTCGCCGCGTTGACGGCGCGAGCGTCGCGTCTGCTGGGACGCAGGTGTGTGCCGTGGCAGGGGGTGTGAGCCACGGCCGTCCTCGCTGTGACCGGCTTCGTCCTCGCAGCGGTGCCTGCCGCGAGCGCCCCCGTGGCCACGAGCGTGGCGGCCGTGGCGGCCGGGAGACAGACGAGGAGCGCAACCACCCGTGCTCTGCCCGCATCGCTCCCGCGCGCTGTCGCTGTGCCCGGCAAGTGCACGAATACTTGCAGCGGCGACGGATGGGCGTGTTGTTGCATTGTTAACGAGGCGCCATATGGCGTCGCCTGCGACGATGTGGCTGTTGGGGAGTGGGGTAATAGGCAGCCCGGAAGACTTTGGCTCTTCAAGTCCTGGTTCGAGCCCAGGCTCCCCAGTGAGGATTTTATGTCCCCGGCGGGTGCGAACATTTGTTCGTGCCAGGCCAGGGCCCCAGATACTCAGAGCAGAAAGCTCGGACTGCCGTGGCCGCATCGCAGTGCTACGCAGAAACGCTGAGGCGATTGGGGATGCGCCCCGCGGGCGGCAATCACCGCACGTTGCGCAAGTACGTCGAGCAGGTATGGCGGATCTCGACAAGTCATTTCGAGCCAGATCGTGCCCGCAACGACGCACTCCGGAAGGCCCCGATCCCGCTGAGCCGCATCCTGGTAGAAGCGTCGACGTATTCCCGTGGACATCTGAAGGCGCGGCTGTTCAAGGAGGGGTTGAAGGCGCGCGAGTGTGAGCTGTGCGGGCAGGACGAAGATCTGGTGCGGGCGCAGGATGGCTCTGATCCTGGATCACATCAACGGCATCGCCAACGACAATCGTCTTGAGAACCTGCGGATCATCTGCCCTAACTGTGCGGCGACGCTTGACACACATTGTGGCCGGCAGAACCGTCTCGAGCGCGACCCACGGAACTGTCTGCATTGCGGATGTGCGTTCCAGCCGGCATACGATTCGCAACGCTATTGCTCGCGCTATTGCGGTGTGCGGCGCAAGGGCTACGGCCGGGCACGGCTCGAGCGGCGCAAGATCACACGTCCGCCGTACACGCATCTCGTCCGAGAGATATCGGCCCTCGGCTACTCGGCCACCGGCCGACGCTACGGCGTGTCCGACAATGCGATTCGCAAGTGGGTGCGCCAGTATGAGAGAGAGCAGGCCGGCGACCCGCGTAAGCTGCCCGCCCCCGCTGGAATACCATTGCCCAGGTGAGTGCGCCCACGGTCGTCGATCCTCGCTGCGGGCCAGGGCACGCGCATGCGCTCGCAGCACGCCGAAGGTGATGCACGAGCTGTGCGGGCTGGCGATGGTGCTGTGGCCGGTGCGCGCGGCGCTCGAGGCGGGCGCGGGGAGGGTGGTGGTGGTGGACTCGCCGGCGCGAGCGCTCGAGCCTCTGCTGCCGGAGGGCGTGGAGCTGGCGGTGCAGGAGCAGCCTGACGGCACCGGCGGCGCGGTGCGCGCGGCGATCGCGATGCTCGCGTCGGGCGACGTCGCTCCACCGGAGCCGGCGGCGCCGGTGGTGGTGCTGAGCGGCGACGTGCCGCTGGTGAGCGCAGAGGCGATCGGCGAGCTGCTGGAGGCGCATCTCGAGAGCGGCGCGGCGGCGACGATGGTGACGACGGTGCTGGCGGATCCGACGGGCTACGGGCGCGTGGTGCGCGATTCGAGCGGGGCGGTGCTGCGGGTGGTGGAGACGAAGGAGCACGGCGACTCCACGCAGGCGGAGCGCGAGATCCGCGAGGTGAACACGGGCATCTTCGCGTTCGCGGAGCGCGCGCTGCGCGGGCACGCTGCCGCGCCTGAGCACGGACAACGCGCAGGGCGAGCTGTACCTGCCGCAGGTGCTCGACCTGCTGCGGGCGGACGGCGCGGCGGTTGCGGCGCACCTGGTGGACGACGAACGGCTGGTGCTGGGCGTCAACGACCGCGAGGCGCTGGCGCGCGTGCGCGCGCTGGCGCAGGCGGCGATCCACGAGCGGCACATGCGCGCGGGCGTCGGCATCGTGGACCCGGCGGCGACGGTGATCGACGTGGACGTGGAGATCGGGCAGGACACGGTGATCGAGCCGTTCACGACGATCAAGGGCGCGACGCAGATCGGACGCGAGTGCACGGTGCGCCACTCCTACCTGGTGGACTGCGTGCTCGAGGACGGGGTCAGCGGTCGGCCCGTTCGCCTACCTGCGCCCGGGCGCGGTGCTGCGCGCCGGCAGCAGGGTGGGCACGTTCGTGGAGGTCAAGAACTCGGACATCGGCGCCGGCGCGCGCGTCCCCCACCTGTCCTACATCGGCGACGCGGACGTGGGCGAGCGCACGAACCTGGGCGCGGCGACGATCACCGCCAACTACGACGGCCGCGCGAAGCACCGCACCACGGTGGGCGCGGGCGTGCGCACGGGCGTGGACACGACGCTCGTGGCGCCGGTGAGCGTCGGCGACGATGCGTACACGGGGGCCGGGTCGGTGATCACCGAGGACGTGCCCGCGGCCGCGCTGGGCATCGCGCGGGCGCGCCAGACGAACGTGGAGGGCTACGCCGAGCGCGAGCATGACTGATCGCAACGAGACGTTTACACTCCGTGGCGAGATGAGTGCGATCGACACGCGCACCGAGTACTCGCGGGCGAGCCTGCCGATCGATTACAACAAGCGGCTGATGCTGTTCAGCGGCCGCGCGAACCAGCAGCTGGCGATCGACATCGCGGAGAAGCTGGGCGTGGACCTCGGGCCGGTCGAGCTGAAGACGTTCTCGGGCGGCGAGGTGTACTGCCGCTACGAGGACTCGATCCGCGGCGCGGACGTGTTCATCGTGCAGCCCACCTGCGGCAACCCGCACACGGGCGTGACCGCGAACGACTCGCTGATGGAGCTGCTGTTCATGATCGACGCGGCGGTCGGCGCGTCCGCGCACCGGGTGATCGCGGTGACCCCGTGGTTCGGCTACTCGCGCCAGGACAAGAAGTCCGCGCCGCGCGAGCCGATCTCCGCGCGTCTCGTCGCGCGCATGCTCGAGGCGGCCGGCGCAGACCGGGTGCTGACGATGGATCTGCACGCCGGCCAGATCCAGGGCTTCTTCCAGAACCCGGTGGACCACATGACGGCGCTGTTCATGCTCACCCAGTACTTCGCCGACCTGAGCCTGCCGGATCTCGTGGTCGTCGCGCCTGACGCGGGCAGGGTGAAGCTGAACAAGAACTTCGCGTCGAAGATCGGCGCCGAACTGGCGATCCTCGACAAGGAGCGCCCTGCACAGCAGGTCGCGGAGATCGGCTACGTGATCGGCGACGTGAAAGGCAAGACAGCGGTGATCGTCGACGACATGATCGACACTGCCGGCACGCTCAAGGCGGCCGCGAAAACGGTCATGGAGGAAGGTGCCGCCCGCGTGTACGCGGCGGCGACGCACGCGGTCTTCTCCGGGGACGCGTTCAAGAACCTCGAAGAGTCCGGGCTCGAGCAGATCGTCGTCACCGACACGATCCCCGTCGCCACCGACCGCCCGGACAACGTGCGCGTGCTGCCGTGTGCCGAGCTGCTCGCCGACTCGATCCGCCGCATCTTCGTCGACGACTCCGTCAGCGAGGTCTTCGGCGGCGAGAACCAGTTGTTCTGAGCCACAACACGGCGATTGCTACAGTCTGCAGTCGCCCATGGCCGACACGACCACCAAGCTCAACGTCAACAGCCGCGACGCCGCCGGCTCGCGCGCGGCGCGCCGCCTGCGCCGCAGCGGGCGCGTGCCCGGCGTGCTGTACGGCGGCGGCGGCGAGCCGGTCGGCTTCGACGCCGACGCGCGCGAGCTGCGCCTCGCGCTGGCCGGCTCCGGCGCCGTGCTCGACCTGAGCGTCGACGGCGAGAAAGCCGACGCCGGTCGTGCTCAAGGAGGCCCAGCGCCACCCCGTGCGCGGCGAGACCGTCCACGTGGACCTGCTGCGCGTGAGCCTCGACGAGGCGATCCACGCGGTCGTGCCGCTCGAGCTGACCGGCGTCGACGACGCGCCCGGCGTCAAGCAGGGCGGCGTGCTCGAGCAGATCACGCGCGAGCTGAACGTCGAAGCGCTGCCGACCGCGATCCCCGAGTCGATCGTGCACGACGTCGGCGAGATGGAGATCGGCGACACGATCCTGCTCGCCGCGCTGACCGCGCCCGACGGCGTGACGCTGCTCGACGACCTCGAGGAGACGGTCGTCGCGACGCTGTCTCCGCCGCGTCTGCAGACCGAGGCGAGCCGAGGAAATCGAGGCCGAGACCGAGCTCGTCGGCGAGGGCGGCGAGGCGCGCCGAGGGCGAGCGCCGAGGGCCCCTCCGGCGAGGAGTAGCGCGCGCTGCGACGCCCGTTCGGCGGTGGCGCGGCGGCGGAGCCGTCGACTGGCTGATCGTCGGACTGGGCAACCCCGGCCGCGAGTACGCCGGCACGCCGCCACAACGTCGGCTTCGTGGTCGCCGAGGCGCTCGCCGAGCGCTGGGGGCTCGGACGCGCCAAGGACCGCTTCCGCGGACGCGCTCGCCGAGGGCCGCGCGCTGCGCCGCGGCGCCGCGCGCGGCGCACTCGCGCGCGCCGCGCGGCGCCGCGCGTCGCGGTGCTGTGCCCGCAGACCTACATGAACGACGCCGGGCGCTCGGTCGGCCCGGCGCGCGGCGCGTTCAAGCTGCCGCTCGAGCGCGTGCTCGTCGTCCACGACGAGATCGACCTGCCGTTCGGCGAGGTGCGCACGCGCCTCGGCGGCGGGCTCGCCGGCCACAACGGGCTGAAGTCGCTCAAGCGCGAGCTCGGCGGCGCCGACTTCATGCGCGTGCGCGTCGGCGTCGGGCGCCCCGACTCGACCGACCCGGAGATCGTCTCCGCGTACGTGCTCGGGCGCTTCCGCGAGAGCCCCGCGGAGGTCGCGCGAGCTCGTCGAGCGCGCCGTGCGAGCAGGTCGAGCGCGCCGTGCTGGCGGCAGCGGCCGGCGGCTGGATGGCTGACCGCTAGCCGGCGCCGGGCGCGCTGCGCACGCTGCTCGGGCTCGCTCAGCGAGGACGAGTCGACGCTGCGCGCTCGCGCGCGACGGCGGCCACGCGTTCGTGTCGGCGTCGCTGCGCCCGTACCTGATCGCGGCGCTCGCCGAGATCGACGACGACGCGCGCGCGCGGCCGACGCTCGTGGTCGTCGGCGACGATCGCGCCGCGCGCGACCTCGCGGCCGACCTGCGCGCGTGGCTCGCGCCGCGGCGCGTGCGCTACTACCCCTCGCGCGGCGTCGCCTACGAGTCGCACCTGGCGCCGCCGCGCGCACCTCGTGGGCCTGCGCGTGGCCGCGCTCGACGCGCTGCTCGCGCGGCCGGCGCGAGCGCGCAGGGCGCGGCCGCGAGCGGCGCAGCCGGTCGTGGTGGTGAGCGCGGTGGCGCTGTCGGAGAAGGTGCCCGATCCGGCAGCTGCGCCCGCGCTCGTTCACGCTGCGCGTGGGCGAGCTGCTCGACCTCGACGAGTGCGCGGCGGAGCTCGTGAGCGCGGGCTACGAGCGCGTCGACCAGGTGGAGGAGCGCGGGCAGTTCGCGATGCGCGGCGGCCTGCTCGACGTCTTCCCGGCGACCGAGGAGCGCGCGGTGCGCGTCGACATGTTCGACGTCGAGATCGAATCGCTGCGCTGGTTCTCGACGTTCACCCAGCGCTCGCTGGGGGACGTCGAGGAGGTCGAGATCGCGCCCGCGGCCGAGCTCGCGCTCGAGCATCGCGAGCTGGCCGAGATCGCGGTCGACAGATGCCCACCGACCCGTTCTCGTGCCGGCGGCGACGGGGCCGAGCGACGCGCCGAGCGAGCGTCCGGACATCGCCGAGCTGCTGCCGGTCGAGCGCTTCGGCGCGCTGCTCGACCTGGTCGGCGACGGACACGGAGCTGGTGGTCGCCGCCGAGGAGGAGCTCGAGCCGGTGCTCGGCGACCACTGGAGCGACGTGTGCGCGGCGTTCGGCGACGAGGACGCGCACCACCTGTACGTGAGCCCGCAGAGCATGCACGACGACGCTCGCCGAGCGCGCGCGCATCTGGCTGTCGGCGCTGTCGAGCGGACAGGAGATCGAGCTGCGCGCGCAGTCCGCGGACACCGCCGCGCGCTCGCTCGCGGAGGCCGAGCCGCGAGCTCGAGAAGCTCGTGCGCTCCGGCTACCGCACGGTCGTCGCGTTCCCGCGCCGCGGCGAGGGCGAGCGCGCCGCCTACAACCTCGGGCGCCTGAAAGCGACGTGGCTCGGCGAGGGCGCGCGGCGGCGACGCCTCGACGATCCGCTGCCAGCCGCTGGAGCCGTCGCTGCGCTTCGCCGCGGCGTCGCTGCGCGAGGGCTTCGTCGCGCCGCAGCTGAAGCTCGCCGTGTTCCCCGAGCACCGGCTGCTGCGCCGCGCGCCGCGCGGCGCCCGGCGGCCGGCGCGGCGCCACGGCGGCGGCGGCGCCGGCGGCGCGCGCCGCGGCGCCCTGCGCTCGTTCACCGAGCTGCGCACCGGCGACATCGTCGTGCACGAGGACCACGGCGTCGCGCGCTTCGCGGGCTTCGAGACGCGCACCGTGGCGGACGTCACGCGCGACTACCTGTACCTCGAATACCAGGGCGACGACCGCGTGTTCGTGCCCACCGACCAGCTCGCGAAGATCTCGCGCTACGTCGGCGCGGGCGCGCGACGCACCCGCCGCTGTCGAAGCTCGGCGGCACGCGCTGGGAGACGATGAAGGCGCGCGCGCGCCGCGCCGCGCAGGAGCTCGCGGGCGAGCTGCTGAGCCTGTACGCCGAGCGCCGCCGGCGCAGCGGCCACGCGTTCGGCCCGGACTCCGACTGGCAGCGCGAGTTCGAGGAGCGCTTCCCGTTCACCGAGACGCCCGACCAGCGCGAGGCGATCGAGCTGGTCAAGGCCGACATGGAAGCGCCGCGGCCGATGGACCGGCTGATCTGCGGCGACGTCGGCTACGGCAAGACCGAGGTCGCGCTGCGCGCCGCCTTCAAGGCGGCCGCCGAGGGCAAGCAGGTGCTGATGCTCGTGCCGACGACGATCCTCGCCCAGCAGCACTACGGCACGTTCGCGCGAGCGCCTCGCCGACTACCCGTTCACGCTCGAGCACGTCTCGCGCTTTCGCAGCGCCGGCCGAGCAGAAAGCTGCGATCAAGGGCTTCGCGGAGGGCCGCGTCGACATCCTGATCGGCACCCACCGCGTGCTCTCGCGCGACGTGCGCGCCAAGGACCTGGGCCTGCTGATCGTCGACGAGGAGCAGCGCTTCGGCGTCAAGCAGAAGGAGCTGCTGCGCCAGCTGAAGCTGCAAGGTGGACGTGATCGCGATGTCGGCGACGCCGATCCCGCGCACGCTGCAGATGTCGCTGGCGGGCCTGCGCGACATCTCGGTGATCGAGACGCCGCCCGAGGGCCGCCGGCCGGTGCGGACCTACGTGGGCGAGTACGAGGAGGAGCTCGTCAAGCGCGCGATCGTGCGCGAGCACGAGCGCGGCGGGCAGGCGTTCTTCCTGCACAACCGCGTCGAGTCGATCGACGAGACGGCCGAGCGCCTGCGCGCGCTGTGCCCGGGCGTGCGCTTCGCGGTGGCCCACGGCCAGATGGGCGAGGGCGAGCTCGAGGAGGTGATGATGGACTACCTGCGCGGCGGCGCGGACGTGCTGGTGTGCACGTCGATCATCGAGTCGGGGATCGACATCCCGCAGGCCAACACGCTGATCGTCGAGCACGCCGACGCGTTCGGGCTCGCGCAGCTCTACCAGATCCGCGGGCGCGTGGGACGCAGCCGCGAGCGCGCCTACGCCTACCTGCTCTACGACTCCGCGGCGGCGCTCACGCCCGAGGCGGCGCAGCGCCTGTCGGCGCTGTCGGACTACACCGAGCTGGGCGCGGGCTTCAAGATCGCGATGCGCGACCTCGAGATCCGCGGCGCCGGCAACCTGCTCGGCGACGAGCAGTCCGGGCACGTGGCGGCGCTCGGCTTCGAGCTGTACATGCAGATGCTCGACGAGGCCGTGCGCGGCCGCAGAGCCGGAGACCGAGGAGCGAGCCGCTGCCGGAGCCGGTGCGCCTGGACGTGAACGTCGACGCGTACGTGCCCGCCGACTACGTCCCCTACGAGCAGGCCAAGATCGAGGTCCACCGTCGCGTGGCGGGCGCGCTCGAGGTGGCCGACGTGGAGCGCCTGCGCGAGGAGCTCGAGGACCGCTTCGGGCCGCTGCCCGAGCCGCGTCGAGAACCTGCTCGCGCTGCAGCGCGCGCGCATCAAGTTCGGCCAGGCCGGCGCGCGCACGGTCAGCTTCCGCGGCGACCGCCTCGCGGTCGTCCCGATCGAGCTGGACTCGACGCGCGCGCGGCGCCTGCGCGAGGAGCTGCCCGAGGCGCTGTACGAATCCGGGCGCTCGCAGGTCTCCGTGCGCGTTCCAAAGGACGGGACCGAGCGCTTCCCCAGCGTCGTGCGCGCAGCCGACGCGCTGCTCGCGATCGTGCGCGAGGCCGCTTAGGAACTCGTTAGCCGCTCCTTAAGCACAACACATCGGCTTTCCGCTAGAGTGCCCGCGTCGTGTCCAAGACTCTCCGGTTCCATCTCGGCGCTAGGCGCCGTTTTGTTTGCCCTCGTGGGCCTCTCCGCGTGCGGCGGCATCCCCGGCAACGCCGTCGTGCAGGTGAACGGCACGCCGATCACCAAGACCACGTTCGACCACTGGATGGGCGTCGCGGCGGCCTCCAGCGCGAGCGGCGCGACGGAAAAGCCGGTCAGTGCCGGAACCGCCCAACTACACCGCGTGCATCGCGCACCTCGCCAAGATCGCGCCGAAGCCCGCCAAGGGACAGAAGGCGCCGACGACGGCGCAGCTGAAGACCGAGTGCGAGACGCAGTACAAAGCGCTGCAGCAGGAGGTGCTCGGCTTCCTGATCTCCTCACAGTGGGTGATCGGAGAAGCCTCTCGCTGGGCGTCAAGCTGAGCGACGCCGAAGTCAAGAAGCAGTTCACGAAAATCAAGAGCGCGCAGTTCCCGAAAGCGGCTGAATTCGAAAAATTCCTGGCGAGCTCCGGGCAGACGGTCTCCGACCTGCTGCTGCGCGTGAAGCTGAACCTGCTCTCGCGAAAATCCAGAAGAAGATCGTGAAGCAGAAGGGCACCGTCACCGAAGCCGCAGATCGCCAAGTACTACAACGAAAACAAGTCGCAAGTACGGCACGCCCGAAAAGCGCAGCGTCAGGATCATCCTCACCAAGACCGAAGCGGCGGCCGCGAGCGCCAAGAAGGAAATCGAATCGGGCAAGAGCTTCGCGAGCGTCGCCAAGGCAAGGTGTCGATCGACCCGACGAGCAAGGCCAACGGCGGCCTGCTCAAGGAAGTCGTCAAAGGCGAGGAGGAGAAGGCGCTCGACACGGCCATCTTCTCCGCCACGAAGGGCGTCCTCGGCGGGCCCGTGAAGACGCCGTTCGGCTACTACGTCTACGAAGTCGTGAGCAGCACGCCAGGCACTCAGCAGAACCGCTGTCGAAGGTGAAGACGACGATCAAAGCAGCAGCTGATCTCGACCGGTCAGCAGTCGGCGCTCAGCAAATTCGTGAAGGACTTCAAAAAGAAGTGGATGGCAAAAACCGAATGCCGCTCCGGCTACATGGTCGCGGACTGCAAGGACTACAAAGCGCCCAAGACCAGCGGCACCGCCAAATCCGTCGAATAGCGGTTCTCGCGCATGCATGAGTTCGGCCGGCGCAGGGTTTCGGGGCGCCGCGATCGAGTGAGCAGATGAGCCAGATCGAGCGAATCCACGCTCGCCAGATCCTCGACAGTCGCGGCAATCCGACGGTCGAGGTCGATGTCGAGCTGCGCTCCGGCGCGCACGGCCGCGCCGCGGTGCCGTCGGGCGCCTCCACGGGCGAGTTCGAGGCGACCGAGCTGCGCGACGGCGGCGAGCGCTGGGGCGGCAAGGGCGTCTCGCGCGCGGTCGCGAACGTCGACGGCGAGATCGCGCAGGCGCTCACCGGCATGGACGCAGCCGACCAGGCGGCGCTCGACCGGGCGCTGATCGAGCTCGACGGCACGCCCAACAAGTCGCGCCTCGGCGCCAACGCGATCCTCGGCGTGTCGCTGGCTGGCGCGCACGCGCAGGCCGCCGAGGAGGGCCTGCCGCTGTGGCGCTATCTCGGCGGCGCCGACGCCAGCGTGCTGCCGGTGCCGATGATGAACGTGCTCAACGGCGGCGCCCACGCCGACAACAAGGTCGACTTCCAGGAGTTCATGATCGTGCCGTGCGGCGCCGGCACGTTCTCGGAGTGCCTGCGCATGGGCGCCGAGGTCTTCCACGCGCTGAAAGGCACGCTGCACGAGCGCGGCCTCGGCACCGCGGTCGGCGACGAGGGCGGCTTCGCGCCCGACCTGGGCTCCAACGAGGAGGCGCTCGAGATGCTCGTGCGCGGGCATCGAGGCCGCCGGCTACACGCCCGGCGAGGACGTGGCGATCGCGCTCGACCCGGCCGACCAGCGAGATCTACCGCGACGGCGCGTACGTGCTCGAGCACGAGGGCCGCACGCTGAGCGCGGCCGAGCTGACCGACTACTGGGCGGACCTCGTCGCGCGCTATCCGATCGTCTCGATCGAGGACGGCATGGACGAGGAGGACTGGGACGGCTGGAAGACGCTCACCGAGCGCCTCGGCGCGAGCCTGCAGCTCGTCGGCGACGACATGTTCGTGACCAACACCGAGCGGCTGCGCAGGGGCATCGAGCTCGGGCGTCGCCAACTCGATCCTGATCAAGGTCAACCAGATCGGCACGCTCACCGAGACGCTCGCAGGCGATCGCGATGGCGCGCGAGGCCGGCTACACGGCCGTCATGAGCCACCGCTCGGGCGAGACCGAGGACGTGACGATCGCCGACCTCGCGGTCGCGACCGGCTGCGGGCAGATCAAGACCGGCGCGCCGTCGCGCTCCGATCGCGTCGCCAAGTACAACCAGCTGCTGCGCATCGAGGAGCAGCTGGGCGCGAGCGCGCGCGTTCCCCGGGCGCAGCGCGTTTCGCGGCGCTTAGCGACGGTCTTCGACCAGCGGCAGGATGTTCGCGGACGGGCGCGAATCGGCAGTGGACATGCCGGCCGCCTCCGCATCGCGCACCGCCTCGCAAAGCGGAGCTCATCGGCCACGCTCGGAAGCGCGTCGGCGCGCGCGTGCGCTGGGACCGGCTGGGGCGTGTGGCGATGCTGTGCGTGCTCGTGGCGCTGCTGTACCTGTACGCTGAGCGCCGGCGTGCACATGCTCTCCACCTGGCGTCAGTCGCGCCACGACGACGCGACGGTCGCGACGATGGAACGCGAACACACGGCGGCTGGTGCGCAGCGCGAAACGCTGACGCGCGCCGGGCACGCTCGAAGCGGAGGCGCGCCAGCTGGGCATGATGCAAGAGCGGCGAGCAGCCGTACGTGATCAGCGGCCTGCCTGGCAACTGAGCCGCAGCGCCGCTGCTAGCCTCGGCGGCGTGTCGTTCGAGACAGCGATCTACCAGTGGCAGCAGGGCGAGCGTCGGCTGCACGGCCGCGCCGGCGGAGCGCCAGGCGCTGCTGGAGCGCGTGACGGACGCGCTCGTCGCGGAGCTGCGCAGGCGCCTGGGCGGGCGCTTCTCCGCGCAGGAGCTCGTCGAGCTGTACGAAGCGCGGCACCGACTGGTGCCTGCAGGTCGCGATGAAGCTCGCGCCCGAGGACCCGTGGGCGTGGGAGGCGGGCGTCGTCGTCGACGCGGCCTTCGCGCGCTACCTGCGCGAGGCCGCCGACTACGCCGGCGGCCGCAGGACGCTCACAGAGGCGTAGCTACTTGTAGGGCGCCGCAGGGCAAGCGAGACAAGGACGCAGTGAGCGTGGCGTGCTATGCACGCGAGCGAGCGAGGACGCAGTATCGCGCCGCCATGCGGCGCCCTACTCCTCGGCCGATGCGGCGGATGACGATGCGGTCCTCCTCGACCGTCCACCTCGACGGGCCGATGTCCGGCCCAGTGCTCGGCGTAGATCGGGTTGTCCTGGATGGCGGGGTCGAGCCACAGGCCGTAGCCCTCCTCGCCGTGGTCGAAGGTGCCCTCGAGCGGTCCGGTGTTGCGCGCGCTGGAGCGACGGCCGCGCCCGCCGCGGCGGCTGCGGCGGCGTGTGGGCGCGCCGCTGGGCTCCTCGTCCTCGTCGGCGTCCTCGCCGGCCTCGGCGCGCTGTCGGGCGCGCTCGGCCTCCGCTCGCGCGGCCTCGGCTTCCGCGGCCTGAAGCTCGGCTTCCGCGGCCTCGAGCTCGGCGGCGATCAGCGCGTCGTCCTCGGCGCGGAGGTCGATCTCCTCGGGGTAGTCGCCGCTGTTGCCGTTGCCCTCTGGCGCCTCGTCGTCGCTGACGAGCTCGTTCTGGCGCTTGAACTGCTCGATGTCGCGGACGGTCACCTCGAGCTGGTGGGCGACCCAGGCGTCGGTGCGGCCCTGCCGCACCCAGGCGCGGATCTGGTTGAGGTGCGGGCGCAGAGATTTACGGGGCATGGACGGTCCGGGAGACTAGCGCAAGCGCTCGCGCGACGCTGCAGGCGCCGACGGGGCGCCGTGCGCGGCCAGCCGGCGGTGTTTGAGCAAGTTGTGTATCGCGTTCCCCCGGTCCTGGGACTATGCTTGCGCGTTCCGGCGGTTTGGGGTTGCGCCGGGTCGCCAGTCGGCAAAGAGGAAGGTGCACCCAAATGCTGGTTCTGACGCGCAAGTCCAACCAGAGCATCATGATCGGGGACGAGATCGAGGTGTCGGTGCTGTCGGTCATGGGCGAGAAGGTGCGCATCGGCATTCAGGCGCCGCAGCAGGTGCCGGTGTTCCGCAAGGAGATCTACCTCGAGATCCACCGCGAAGGCGGCGGCGCGCCCGCGGCCGCGGCCGCGAAGGACGGCGCGTCCTCAGCGCCGGGCCGCGCGGGCGTGGACGAGTCGCTGCGCGAGCTCGGCGAGGGCTCCTAGCCGAGCAGGTGGCAACGTGGCGCCCGGCTGAGCGAAGCGGCGCTGAACTGTCCTAGCCCAGCAGCAGGTAGAGCGTGCGGAACATGACGACCGTGACGATCACCGCGGTGAGGATCAGCGTGAGCACGAGCAGCGCGAAGCGCACGCGAGCCGCGCTTGTGGCGGCGCTCGACGTCGCGCTTGAGCGCGCGCTGCTCGGTGGTGCGCCGCAGCGAGTCGCGCCGGTGGCGGTCGAGCGAGATCTCCTTGACGAACGCCCGCTCCCACTCGGCGAGGCTCTGGCGCATCTTCATCGACGGCGCCTCACGTCAGCCCGGCTAGGAGGCGACGGGCGCCTTGGCGCGCTCGTACACGGCGACGAAGCGCAGGTAGTTCTCGGCGATCTTGCGCGCGCCGGCGGAGCGCTCGATCTTGCCGTCGACGTAGGCCTTGAGCGGGTCCCACCAGATCGAGCGGCCGATCGCGAAGCCGATGAAGCCGTCGACGGGCGCGGCGGCCGCAAGCCACTGGTCGACCTTGGCGTCGTCGGCGCCGCGGCCGAGCACGACGCACCTGACGTCGTCGCGGCCGCCGCTGCGGGCCTGCGCGACGAGCATCTCGCAGTCGGAGCGCTCGTCGACGCCCTCGATCTTCCAGATGTCGCACCTCGATGCCGGCGTCCTGGATCTCGGCGATCGCGCGGCGCATCAGCTCGGGGCGCAGCTCGGCGTCGTAGCGGTCGGTGTCGCCGCCGACGGACTCGAGCTGGGCGTCCTCGGCGGGCACGAGCAGCTCGAACAGGAACTTGCGCTCGTTGCGCCTTCAGCCAGTCGCTGAGGCGCATGAGCTTGGCGCAGCTGCTCGCGGTTGGCGTCGGCGTCGCCGTCGGGGTTGTAGCGGACGAGCACCTTCGTGAAGTCCGGGTCGAAGCGCTCGATGTGCTCGCCGAAGTCATCGCCGTACTGGAAGTCGAACATGTTCTGGCCCGAGCGCTCGGCGGGCATCGCGAGCTTCAGGCCCGCGCTCGTGCGCCTCGGCGGGCACGGTGGAGCCGAACTGCTCGTCGACGAGCACGCCGGTGACGGCGGGGTCGGCGCCGGCGCCGACGGCCTGCAGCATGCCCTCGAAGATCAGGTGCTTGGCGTCGGCGATGATCGCCGTCTGCTCGGAGTCCGGCTCGCCCTCGATCCCGAAGAACTTCTTCTGGAAGGAGCCGCGGTGGTCGAACGCGAGGATGTAGAGCTTGCTGGTCGTATGCCGAGGTTCATGGCCTGAGTATTCCAGAGCCGCGCGGGCCAGGGTCGAGAGGTCCTTAGAATGGACCGACGATGACCTCCGGTGCTGATCTGTTCGTGGTGTGCAAGCAGTGCGGATCGGAGGTGAGCCCGTACATCACCGAGTGCCCCTACTGCGGCACGCGGCTGCGCAGGCGCGCGCCGAAGCTGCCGCCGGCGAACGCGCCCAGGCGCAGCACGTCGCGCGGCCGCGCGCAGTCGCTGCTGACGCGCTCGCGGCCCGCGTCGGTGGGCGCGCGCGCGGCCGGTGCGCGCCGCACTTCGCGTGCAGCCGAGCCGCGTGGGCGGCGGAACGCCCGTACGCGACGATCGCGCTGGTGGCGGCGAGCTGCGTGGCGTGGGTGGTGCAGCGCGCGGAACCGGAGCTGTACCTGCACGCGGCGGTGATTGGGCCCGCTGGACGGCGACTGGTGGAAGCTGTTGACGCAACGGCTTCGTCTACGTCGACGGCTGGTACGCGTTCGTGGCGATCGTGACTGTCGCGATCTTCGGCTGGCTGCTGGAGCGCCGCCACGGGCCGGCGGTGGTGCTCGCGCTGTTCCTGGGCGCGGGCGCGATCGGTGCGCTGCTGGCGAGCGCGGTGTACCCGATCCCGCTCGTGAGCGGCGGCAACGCGGCGGCGCTGGCGCTGCTGGCGGCGTGGGCGGCTCCGGAGCTGGAGGCGGCGCGCGCGGGCTCCTACCGCGAAGGCGACCTGCTGGGCGCGGGGGCGCTGGCGGCGCTGCTGCTGGCGATGCCGTTCGCGCGTCCCGAAGCGAGCTGGCTGGCGGGCGTGGTCGGCGGGCTGCTGGGCCTGGCGGTGGGGCTGGGCTTGCAGACGCCTGGGCGTCCTCGGAGGCGTAGGATGGCGTTGCGATGACGATGACCAACGCGGTGGTGCTGATCGAGGCCGAGCGCGACGCGCTGTCGAGCCTGGGCGGCGCGCTGGCGGACATCGACGGCGTGGCGGAGGCGTACTCGGTGACGGGCGAGTGGGACTTCGTGGCGATCGTGCGCGTGCCCGACCACGAGCAGCTGGCGGACGTGGTGACTGGCCAGATCGAGCGGCCTGCCGGGCGTGCTGCGCACGCAGACGATGGTGGCGTTCGCGGCGTACTCGCGCCACGATCTCGAATCGCTGTTCTCGATCGGGGAATGACCGCCCCTGACCGCGCGGCGCGAGGGCGACGATGACGGCGTTGCCGATGAGGCCCGAGTACGGGCCGACGCTCGGTCGGCTGCTCGCGCCGCGCTGGCGCGCGGCGTCGCGGCTCGCGCGCGCGGCGGTCGTGGCGGCCGGCGTCGGCGCTGGTGGCGGTGGCGGTGGGCGCGGGGCTGACGCTGGAGAACGCGCACTACTCGCACGGCGGCAGCGTCCCGTTCAGCTTCAGCTACCGGGACCTGTACCGCGTGCGCCCGGAAGCCGGGCGGCTTCGTGAAGGTCGCAGAGCCGCTGGCCGGACGGCGCGCTGAAGTACTCCTTCGCGGTCGCCCCGCTGACGCTGCCGCCGTACTCGGGCGAACCGATGGCGAGCTGCCGCTGTATCGCGACGGGCTACATCCACGCGCTCGGTGGGCGCCTGCGTGGCTTCGAGCTGCGCGGCGAGGGCAAGACGCGCGTGAACAACACTCGGATCGGCTATCAGGTGCTGTACACGACGGACGTGGAAGGCGAGGAGATGTACGGTCGCGACGTGCTGCTGCTGCCGGAACGCGCGGGGGCGCGGGAGGGCGTGGTGATGTCGATGCTGACCTCGCCGACCGCGAGCACGCAGGTGAGCTCGCCGATGGAAGTCGGCGAGACGGGCGTACTGCTGCGCCCGCTGAAGACGTTCGCGTTTGGCTAGCGACCGCTGCGGCGGGTGTCGTGCGCGAGCACGTGCAGCCAGCGGCGGCCGGCGTGGGTGGCGATCGTCGAGCTGTCCGTGCTCTCGCCGGTGCCGGCTTCGGTGCCGCCGGTGGAGACCTGGGGGATGGTGCCGGTGGTCTGCGGCATGGTGTTCGTGGTCGTTCCGGTGGATCCGCTGCCTTCGACGGGTACGGTGCCGCCTTCCGGGGCAGCAGGCGTTTCGGTTGGCGTCGTAGAGGTGGTCGTGCTGGTTGGTGCGGTCGCCGTCGGCGTGCTCGTCGTCGTGGTCGTGCTCGCCGGGGGAGTGGCGGGGACGGCGGTGGCGGCGGCTGGAAGTTCGGTGGTCTCGGTCGTGACTTCGCTGACGGGCGGTGCCGGCGTGACGGGCTTGGTGGGAGTCGTGGTGGCGCTCGTCACGGGCGTGACCGGCGTGGTGGCGGGTGCGGGCGGCGCGATCTTGGCCTTGATGCTCTTGGTGTGGTGCCGGTGCCTGGCGGCGATGCCTGCCGCGGAGGCGCCGGCGCTGACGGGCTGGAGCGCCTGGTGGACGACGACGGGTTCGCTGGTGTAGCGACTGGCGCTCGCGGAGACGGTGGCGGCCGCGGCGACGGAGTGGTGATGCTGGGGGTGCACGTCGACGGCGTGGTCGGCTGCGACGGCGCCGGCGGTGACGATCGCGGCGGCGGCGAGCCCGGCGACGGCCTTGGTGGCGAGCGCGCCGGCGCCGGCGGTCATGAGGCCGCCGGCGATGCTGCCACCAGCGGCGGTGGCGCCGGCCGTGGCGCCGGCCCCAGCGGTGGCGCCGGCCCCGACGGATCGCCGGCGCCGCCGGCGACGTGCGCGCCGCCGGCCGAGGCGGTGGAGCCGAGCTTGGCGAGCAGCAGCTTCTTGACCAGCAGCAGCGGGCCGACGGGCATGATCAGGGCGAGCGCGTGGTTGTTGTCCTTGAGCTGCTTCTTGAAGAAGCTGCAGCGCTCGCAGCCGCGGACGTGGCGGCGCGCGGGCGTGCTCAGCTTGGCCAGGCCCTCGGCGACCTCGCCGAGCTCGAGGCGGACCTCGTCGCAGCTGAGCTTGCGCGCCTCGGCGGCCTCGGCGAGCGAGATGCGGGCGCGCACGAGCAGCGACTTGACCGACGGCACGGTGGTCTCCATCGCGTGGGCGATCTGCTCGTAGGAGAGCGCGTCGATCTCGCGCAGGAGCAGCGCCGTGCGCTGCGTCTCGGGCAGCTGGTGGACGTCGGCGATCAGCTCGCGGAAGCTCTCGCGGCGCAGGACCTTGTCGCTGGTGGAG
The DNA here is from genome assembly GCA_963797105.1 of uncultured Solirubrobacteraceae bacterium. Classification (GTDB taxonomy): domain Bacteria; phylum Actinomycetota; class Thermoleophilia; order Solirubrobacterales; family Solirubrobacteraceae; genus Palsa-744. The sequence goes on along the minus strand of CAWCOB010000002.1, from coordinate 2,984,678 downwards.
ATGCCGTCGTCGGCGAAGTGCACGTCCATCGAGTCGACGCCGATGGCGGACTGCGCGGCGCAGGTGGTTGAGCGAGCGGTTGCGCGCGATCCGGTACAGCCAGGGCCGCACGTTGATCTCGCGCTCGTCGGCGAGCACGGCGTTGAAGGCGGCGGCGAACACCTCCTGCAGGACGTCCTCGGCGTCCTCGCGCGAGGAGAGCATGTGCCGGCAGAAGGACAGCAGGCGGCGTCTGGTAGCGCGCGCAGAGCACCTCGAAGGCGGCATGCTGGCCGCGGCGGGTGAGCGCGATCAGGCGCTCGTCGGACTGCAGGCGCAGCAGTGCCGACGGGCCGCGAAGGCCCGGGATGCTGCTCGGATGTGTGAGAGCGGAGACCTCCATGGACAGACCCGGTAGCTGCTGTCGCTGCTGAACGACACGCGTAGCAGCGCGAAAGTTGCGTCCGGCAGTTCCGTGAACGCGCTTGCATAGACTCCTGGCGGGCCCGGGTGGCGGAATGGGTATACGCAATCGACTTAAAATCGATGGCCCGCAGAGGGCATGTGGGTTCGAATCCCACCCCGGGCATCTCGGCGCGGCCGGGCGCGGATAGAGTCGCGCGGCGCATGTCGACGCAGAGCGCGCAGGAGACCGAGAGGACCTTCCACGGCGGGCGGCTGGTCGCGCGGCGCCTGAAGGCGCACGGCGTGAGCAAGCTGTTCACGCTCTCCGGCGGGCACCTGTTCTCGATCTACGACGGCTGCCGCGAGGAGGGCATCGAGATCGTGGACGTGCGCCACGAGTCGACGGCGGCGTTCGCGGCGGAGGGCTGGGCGAAGGTGACGCGCGAGCCGGGCGTGTGCGCGCTGACGGCGGGCCCGGGCGTGACCAACGGGATGAGCGCGATGGCCTCGGCGCAGGCGAACCACTCGCCGATGGTGGTGCTGGGCGGCCGCGCGCCGGCGCTGCGCTGGGGGCAGGGCTCGCTGCAGGAGATCGACCACGTGCCGTTCGTGCGCCCGCTGAGCCAAGCTGGCGGCGACGCCGCAGAGCACGGAGGAGATCCCGGCGCTGGTGGACGACGCGTTTGCGGCGGCGTGCGCGCCGCACGGGGGCCCGGCGTTCGTGGACTTCCCGCTGGACTACGTGTTCATGGAGGCGCCGGAGCGCGAGAGCGAGTACGGCGCGGAGCGTCCGCGGCGAGCGCGAGCGCGGGCGCGACGGGGCTGGCAGCGCGCGGGCGCTGCGGGCGAGTCGATGGAGCGCGCGGCGGCGCTGCTGGCGGCGGCCGAGCGCCCGGTGATCATGGCCGGCACGGACCTCTACTGGGGCCACGGCGAGGGGGCGCTGGTGGAGCTGGCGGAGACGCTGCGCGATCCCCGTGTTCCTCAACGGCCTGGCGCGCGGATGCGTGGCGGCCGACCACGAGCTGTTCTTCTCGCGCGCGCGCTCGCAGGCGCTGAAGGGCGCCGACGTGGCGCTCGTGATCGGCGTGCCGATGGACTTCCGCCTCGGCTTCGGCGGCGTCGTTCGGCGAGGACACGGAGATCGTGGTGATCGACGCGGCCGAGCCGGAGCGCGACCACCCGCGGGCGGTGGCGGTCGAGTGCTACGGGGCGATCGCGCGCGACGCTGGCGGACCTGCGCGCGGCGCGCGGGCGCGAGGCGCTGGCGAGCGAGGCGCTGGATCGCGGAGCTGCGGGCGGCGGAGACCGAGCGCCGCGAGGCGGAGCGGGCGGAGCTCGAGGACGCGCAGGGCGCCGCTGCACCCGATGCGGCTGTACGCGGAGCTGGCGAAGGTGCTCGACCGCGACGCGATCGTGATCGGCGACGGCGGCGACTTCGTGTCCTACGCGGGCCGCGTGGTCGACAGCTACCAGCCGGGCTGCTGGCTGGACCCGGGGCCGTTCGGCTGCCTGGGCACGGGCCCCGGGTATGCGCTGGCGGCGAAGCTGGCGCGCCCGGAGCGCCAGGTGGTGCTGCTGCTGGGCGACGGCGCGTTCGGCTTCTCGGGGATGGAGTTCGACACGCTGGCGCGCCACGGCGTGAACGTGGTGGGGGTGATGGGCAACAACGGCATCTGGGCGCTCGAGAAGCACCCGATGGAGTTCCTGTACGGCTACTCGGTGGCGGCGGACCTGCGCCCGGCGACGCGCTACGACCAGGTGGTGCGCGGCGCTGGGCGGGCACGGCGAGCTGGTGGAGCGCCCGGAGGACGTGCGCGGCGGCGCTCGAGCGGGCGTTCGCGGCGGGGCTGCCGGCGCTGGTGAACGTGCTGACGGACCCGACGGTCGTCTACCCGCGCAAGTCGAACCTGGCCTGAACGCTTAGGGCACGCCTGCCGGCGTGCGTGCGGCGTTCGCAGTTGCTCTGCCGGCTCGGGCTGGGCCGCGTGCGCGGCTACGAGGCGCCGGCGAGCTGAAGGGCGCCCCCGTAGAGGATGTCGTGCTCGGAGACCTCGACCTGCTCGAGCTCGAACGCGCGCATGGCCTCCTCGAGCAGGATCATGCCGGCGACGATCGTGGGGGCGCGGTCGGGGTGCAGGCCGACGACCTGGCGGCGCTGCTGTTCGTCCATGTCGGCGAGCCGAGCGAGCAGCAGTTCGACGGTGGCGAGCAGCAGCGGGTAGCCGTGCACGCGGGCGGGGTCGTAGGGGTCGAGCTCCTGGTCGATGGCGGCGGCGGAGGTGGCGGTGCCGGCGACGGCGATGCCGCGCCGCACGGGGGCGCGCTCGTCGGGCGGGAAGCCCGTCGAGGAGCGTGTTGCGGACATCGCGCGCGAGCGCCTGCAGCTCGTCGGGGTCGGGCGGGTCGGAGTGGATGTGGCGCTCGCTCATGCGCACGACGCCGGCGTGCAGCGAGGTGTGGAAGCCGGCGGTGCGCCCGACGCCGACGACGAACTCGGTGGAGCCGCCGCCGATGTCGATGACGACGGTGGGCTCGGCTGGGGGCTCGGCCGGCCGGTCATGGCGCCGAGGAACGTGAGCTGCGCCTCCTCGTCGCCGCTGAGCACGCGTGCGTCGAGCCCGAAGTCCTCGCGTACGCGCTGCGGCGAAGTCGGCGCCGTTGGCGGCGTCGCGCACGGCGGAGGTGAGCACGGCGAGGTTGGCGGTGGCGCCGTAGCCGGTCGATCGCGGCGCGGTAGTCGGCGAGCGTGTCGAACACGCGCTGCATAGCGTCCTCAGCGAGCGAGCCGCTGGCGTCGACGCCGTGGCCGAGGCGTGTGACGGTGCGAGCGCCGCTCGAGCTCCTCGACGGAGCCGGCGTCGGCGTCGACGTCGGCGATGAGCAGGCGCGTGGAGTTGGTCCCGATGTCGACGACGGCGACGCGCATGGGCGTGATGCTATGGGGGCGGGCGCGCGGGTGGGGTGCGGTGCGACATCGGCCACTTGTGCGGTTCTTTGCTAGAACATAAGGAGCGACGCGGGGTGGAGCAGTCTGGTAGCTCGTCGGGCTCATAACCCGAAGGTCGCAGGTTCGAATCCTGCCCCCGCTATGTCGTTAATCTGCGACCGTCCCTCGGGGCGGTCGCTTTCGTTTGCGCTGTCGGGCAGCAGTCCGGGCACGATGGTCGCGGCAAGGTCGAGGACTTGGCGGGTCTTGTCGTAGGTGATCCTCACGTCGAACGCGCGGAAAATCTCCGCAAGCTCCTCTGCCGTTGCCGTCGTGAGGGTCGGCCGCAGGTCGGGCACAGCGTCGAGCATCGCCGCGATTTCGTCGGGATGATGCCCGGCCGGCCGCGTCTCCTTGAGGGCTTCGAGGGCGTCCACGACGGCCGCCTTGCGAGTGCTCAACTCCGTTATGCGCTCAGTGGCGAGTGCGACGATCGGATGGGCTGGGTCCTCGTGTTCCTCTAGCCGGAGTGTCTGAACGCGGAGCGAGCGATTGATCTTGCGTAGCTCGTCCTCTAGGCGCTCCGCATCGGCGTCGTGATGCTCCCACGTCGAGGCAGTCGAGTCGGCGAGTTCGTCCCGCAGCAGACGCAGGCGATCCGCGCCGAACAGCCGGCGGCTTAGAAAATCGAGGATCGGGTCGAGAAGGTTGGCCTCCTTGATCCCGAGAACTTTGGGGTGCTCGGTTGCGGCTGCGGGCAGCAGCTCCGCGACGGTAGACGTACTGGCAGCGATACCAGTTGGAGCCTCGCTGGTGCGAGCCCTCCATGCTGTGACCGCACAGTCCACAACGCACACGCCCGCGCAGAGGGTAGAGCCGTCGAGCTTGCGGTTTTGTTCGTGTGTGGCCTTCGCGCGCCATACCGGCTTTCATTGCACAGCGGCCATGCACCCCAGCGGCGAGCACCGGCGACGGCAGAAACGCCGCACTCGCGGCGCGCTGGAACTCGCGGGCGCGCATCTCCCGCAAAAGAGTCGCGTAGGAGGACCGGCAGCCGGCGCATGCTGCGAGGTGCGCTCTGGCGGCCGTCTCCTGCTCGGCGTGGGCGGTCCCGTGCGCGTGCGCGTGGATTGCCGGCTGGCGGTAGTCGCACATCCGGCCAGCGGCGGTGATCGCCGCTACTTGATCGAGCTTTCGCTCCGCACTGCGCGACGCAGCGAGTACGGTCTTGATCGGTTCGCCCATCGCTTTCGCGGCGCGCTTGACGCCGAGGCCATGCGCGGCCATGACCGCCATCACCCGCTGCTCGAACGGGTCGAGTTGCGCCATGAGATCGGCGGCCGTGGCAATCCGCTCCTGGGCGGCCACGAGATCAAACGGCTCGTCGTCATCGCCGGGGAGTACTTCGGCAACTGGCTCGAAGTCCACGCGGCGGCGCGAGCCGACGTGCAGATCCCGTCGTCCCGCGCGATACTCGGCAAGCAGGTAGCCGATCGAAGACCAAAACGCGCCCTGCAGGTGCTGCTCATCGCGGATCGGCTTACTGGACATCACGACCAGACCGATTGCCTCGTCCACAAGCTCGTCCCGCGTGTGGACAGGCAGGCCGGCTACGTCTCGTCGCCAGTCAAGGCGCTTGCGCAGTTCGGCATTCTGGGCCTTCGCGCGTGCGCAGCCTCCTCCGGGGACAACGCCCCGTGCCGGCCAGGAGCACGCACGAGCCAGCGTGCATGACCGCGCCGAACGAGCGGCAAACCGGCGGTTTGGGCTATCGCAACGGACTGGGCAGAAGAGGCCATCACCCCGTTAATGCAGGCTGGCGACTCAGCGCGACAACCAATTCCATCCAGGGGCAAAGGCGCCGCCACCGACGACGGCTCTGCATGGGAGCGACGGCTGTTCCAGCGCATAGATGATCACGGTCCCCTGTCTAGATGCCTCGTCGGCAAAATCAGCGCGCTTCCCAAGATGACTCGTCAGAGCGCGGTCGTCTATTGATAGCCAGTCAGCGAAGGCCGCTGGGGCCGAGAGACGGTTGATGCGGGACCGACGTCCGACGGCAGCGCGACCCCGTCGACAACAGCCGCCCAGATCGCGGGTTGGCGCGCTGAGAAGCGTCGACCGCCGTGCTGGCCGCTCCGATCTCGGCGATTTGCGTGCGCCGCCGCGTGCCTTCAAAACGTCCTTAGGTCGCCTCTAGGAAAGGCTCCTAGCGACAGGTCCTCAACGCACTGTTTATTGGAGATATGCCGACCCCACAACCCATAAATCCGACGGGTGTCCACGCCATTCGCGTAAACGGCACGAGTGCGGGGATAAATAGGGGAAAAGTGTTTATGGAAGGTGATCTAGCGCCTGAATACTGTGGTGCCAATTACCAGTTGACAGACCTCCGCAAAGAGGTGTACCGTCGATAGAGAGCCGTCAATTTCGGCGTCACCAAAATGGCGAGGCAGTCGTCCTCGTCTCCATGTGATCACTGCATCGAGAATCAGGGAACGAGGAGAACAAAAAATGGGGAGAGGCGACGCGACACGCGGAACGTGCCTGGACGTCCTACACAGGATCGGCCGGCGCCGACCGAGACCATCAACGGCTTGGGTGTCGCCCCCCACCTCTCCGGGCGCCACCCAGGAGAGCAAGGCGCGGGGTAGCTCGCGCCGGACCTCTTGGGCGCCGCGGCATCTTCCCCTAGTCGCCGCGGCGCCTCTCCTTACAACCCGCCAGCAGGCGACTCACGGCGAGTCCCAGGTAACCGCCTCCTTCCGTGTACCTCTTTCGCGATCTGTACCTATTGCCTCAGGGTCTCCCAAGGCTGTCGTATCCTCCCAACCGAAGCGCAGCGTAGGGTCGGGGGTGGGCAGGCGGGAGAAAAGCCGCAACCACAAACTTTCACTTACCCCCCGCCTAGCCCTTCTCACAAGCCTCACCCTCACAACGATCGCCTGCATCACCCCTGCAACAGCTTCCGCTGAAAGCTGTCCCAACGAACAGGTGCGCGCTGAAAACCATTCCACCGCCTTGCCCGACTGTCGCGCCTACGAGCTGGTTACTCCGCCCTTCAAGGGGGGCGCATTCGTGAGGCCGGTCGCGATTTCGCCCACGGGCGGCGAAGTGATTGCGAGCAGCTTCGGAGCCGTCAACGGTGTAGGCGGCGATATGGGCAACGGCCAGGGCGGGACGATCGGCCAAGGCGCGGTGTATGACCTGTCGCGGTCGCCTGAAGGATGGACTACGGCGCCGGTAACCCCGGAGGCCGCTGCATACCAGAATCCGATGGAGTTGTTTGACGCTCGAGCCAGCTCCACGGGCACTCCTGAAACGGTCTGGGGGATGGACCCAACGGGTGGGCCCTCCGACGTGACAGCGCTGTATCGCCGGCGGGCGGACGGCGAAGTCGCGAGGATCGGGCCCACTACGCCAGATCCGACGCTGAGGAACGCGGCGAACGCGTACGCCTACGCAGGGTCGTCCTCCGCGAACCTTGAACACACTCTCTTTACGATTAGCCTGCCGGAATTTCGCTGGCCATTCGACAGCACCGTGGGTGTCGGTGGCAGCACCCACGAAATCGGCGGCGCCTCCCTATATGAGTATGTCGGCACGGGTAACGCCAGACCCTCGCTGGTCGGAGTCAAGGGCATCACCCGCGAAAGCACCGAACTCGTCAGCGAGTGCGGCACGTTGCTGGGCTCCAGCGCCCCGGTGATCGGAACGTTCGGGTCGACCTACAACGCAATCTCCGCCACGGGAAGCAGGATCTACTTCACTGCGGTCGGCACCGATCAGTCTGCATGCGCGGCGGCAACCGAACCGCAGCCACCGGTAGACGAGCTGCTGGTCAGAGAAGAACTAAGCGACGGGAAAATGAAGACCGAACCGCTGTCCGAGCCCTCACTCGCATACTGCATGAGCGGCCCGCCGGGCAAGTGCAGCGACGCGAACTTCGAGGGCGCGTCCAAGGACGGCGCCGAGGCATTCTTCACCAGCACCCAAGCAATCCCAGGCGTACCGGGCGCCAGCGAGGACGCCACGGACAGCAAGGACGCAACCAGCGGATGCTCGCAAACCACGGAAGCGGGCGGGTGCAACCTCTACGAGGCGCGGTTCTTCCACGAAGCTAACGGCGAATACGGGCACGAACTGGTCCTCGTCTCCGGCGGCGACAGCGAACCGGAAGGCGCGCGAGTGCAAGGGGTGGCACGCATCAGCGAGGACGGCTCGCTCGTCTACTTCGTGGCAAAGGGTGTCCTGACAGCCACGCCCAACCACAGTGGAGCGTCCGCTCAACCGGGCGCGGACAACCTGTACCTGTATGAAACCAGCTCCCGCGAGACGACCTTCGTCGCGACCCTCGCGCCCGGAAACGCAGAACAATGCGGAGATGAAGGAGACTGGCAGCACCAGGACTCAAGACCCGTGGAGGTATCGCTCGACGATCGCTATCTCGTGCTCACGAGCGCCGCGGATCTCACACACGAAGGCACCGCGCCATGCTCGCGAGAGGTCTATCAGTACGACCGCCTGACCGGAACCCTTGTCAGAGCCTCAGTCGGCCAGAACGGCTACAACGACAACGGCAGAAATCTGCTCCATGGAGCCACGCTTCCGGGCGGCGGCGGTTACGAATCGCGCGATAATGCTCCCGCTGAAAGCGGCGTGCTGGCCGCTAGTGACGGCGCGGTGTTCTTCAGCTCCCCGGATGCACTAACGCCGACGGCACTCGACGACCAGGTAGCGCCTGCGATAGGCGTGCCGGCGCCCAACATTTACGAGTTCCGCGACGGCGTGATTTCTCTCCTGTCCGATGGGGAGGACACCGCGAGTATTGAAGGGGAACCGGCGAGCGAGCTGCTCGGGTTCAGCGCCTCTGGCGCAGACGTGTTCCTTGCGACCGCGGATCGGCTAATCGGGTCGGACACCGATAGCCAGCAGGACATCTACGACGCGCGCGTGGACGGAGGCTTCCCGCCGCCGACGGCCGTTGTGGCATGCGGGGGCGAAGACTGCCCGCCGCCGTTGACCGGTGACCCGTCGTTCCCGACGCCCGCCAGCACCGGCCAGATTGGCGGGGAAGCCGTGACGGCGACTCCCAAGCCCAAAGCCAACGCGACGCACAAGCCCAGACAGACCAAGCTCGCGACCGCACTCGCGGCCTGTCGAAAGGATCGCTCGAGGAGTAAGCGAGCGAGGTGTGAAAGACGCGCCCGCAAAGCGTTTGGTTCTCGCAAAACTTCGAAAAGGGTTCGGTAAACGATGACTGTTTCAACAACAAGAATGGCCCCGTCCCGCGTCGGCCCTAGCGTTGCGCTGGTCCTCGCGGTGTTGGGCCTAGCTCTTGCCGGCCCGGCGTCGGGTGCCGCGCCCGGCTGGCTGATTCAGTCCGTTCCACAGCCGACAGTGTTCTCGAGCGAACACGATGCCCAATGCGAAACCTTGTTGGCCAAACTCGGCCAAGGCGCGGCTTGCGACAGCTATCGATTGCTCATCACCAACGTCGGCGCGGCGCAAACGAACGGCAGCACGGTTGTCGTCGCCGACGAACTGCCACCGGGAGTTAAATCGGTGGTGGCATTTGGGCGCGACCTGGAGAGTAACGAAACGTTCCGATGCGACACGTCCGTTTCGCCTGCTGGACGCACGCGCGTCGAATGCAGCGACGAAACCCCGATCGCGGCCCGCGATGCGCTTGAAGTGACGATCGACGTGACGGTCGCACCCGGTGAAGTGAACGAGCACAGCAATTACGCCAGCGTTGCCGGCGGCGGCGCCCGGGCTACGGCAACCGATGAAGCGACTTCAGCCGCAGGCGCAGGCGGAGGCGCGTCGCTCGGAATCGTCCACGCTAGCGTGCTGCCATTCAACGAAAACGGCGAACTCGACACTCAAGCAGGCGGGCATCCGCACGAGCTTGTGACTAGCGTCTTCTTCAACAGCACCAACGTGTTTACCAATCAAACCGATACCATCTTCCCGTATGAAGAGTACCCCGACGCCGAACCGCGAGATGTCGTCGTCGATTTGCCCGTCGGGCTTGTGGGCAACCCGCAGGTGGCGGAAAAGTGCCCACTAACGGTGCTCGCCGCCGGCGAAGGGCACTCGAACTGCCCGGCGGGCAGCCGCGTGGGGACGATCATCTTCGAGGGGGTGGGCAATTTTCACGAGACAGCACGCCCCGGAGGAAGCTCGAACACGTCGGCGCTGTACAACCTCCAACCGGAGGCCGGGTTCCCCGCCGAGTTCGGTTTCACCTACCTGGGGCAGCCCGTGATCATGTATGCGAGCTTGGTGCATACCTTGACGGGCGAGACGCTACGCGTCGCCGCCCCAGGTCTGCCGGAGGTGCATGCCAACGGCGTTCAAATCACGTTCTTTGGCGACCCGGCGACCGAAAATGGCACCGGAAGCGCCGCGGCGGCGTTCTTCGACAACCCCGTGGACTGCGCTAACCACGCGTTGAATACAGGCGTGGAAGCAGACTCCTGGGAGGAAACGGGCGCGTGGGCAGCTCCGGAATCCGGGCCCGCGAGCTACCCCACGGTCGAAGGTTGTGATGCGCTGCAGTTCGCTCCGACGATCGCCGCTGTGCCGGATACCGCTCAGGCGGACGAGCCCTCAGGGCTGCAGCTGAACATAAAAGTCCCATCCGCAGCGAATCAGCTGTCGGCCCCCGTGACCCCAGAGCTAAGGACCGCGACGATCACCTTGCCCGCCGGGATGACGCTGGCCGCCGGCGCCGCCGACGGGCTGCGCGCATGTCCCGCCACGGGGACCCAAGGGTTCAACCTCGGCGGAAACTGGAGCGCGCAGGGTGTCGCCGGCGACGATGGTCTCGCGACCGAAACAGGCGTCGACGGCCTACCTCACATCGCTCCGGGACACTGCCCACCAGCGTCGACATTGGGGACCGTCGAAGTCAGCACCCCGCTGCTCACGAGCCCTCTCCACGGGCATCTATACCTTGCCGAACCGCAGTGCGGCGGAACTAGTCAACCTGAATGCCGACCGGAAGACGCCCAAGACGGCAAGCTGTTCAGGCTGTACCTCGAAGCTGCAGGGTCGGGAGTCATCGTCAAGCAGCAAGGTACCGCCTCCGTCAACCCGACGAGTGGGCAGATAACGACGACCTTCCGGGAACTCCCGGAGCTTCCATTCGACGAACTGCGCGTGCATCTCAACGGCGGGCCGCGAGCCACGTTGGCGACGCCACAAAGCTGCGGCACGGCGACCACGACCAGCGACCTTGTGCCGTGGAGCGCCCCGACAACGCCAGACGGCACGCCGGCAACGACGTTCACCGTCAGCGCCGACGGCAGCGGTGCGCCATGCCCGGCGGCCGTACCGTTCAAACCGGGCTTCAGCGCCGGCACCGCCAGCACAGCAGCCGGCGGCTTCAGCCCGTTCGTACTGTCACTCAGCCGCGGTGACCGCGAACAGGATCTAGCCGGCGTAGGCGTGCAGCTGCCGGCGGGGCTGCTGGGGCTGATCTCAAAGGTACCGCTGTGTGAGGAACCCCAAGCCGCCGCTGGAACGTGCGGGTCCGCGGCCCTGGTGGGCAGCGCCAGCGCCGCAGCGGGATCTGGATCCCACCCGTTCTGGGTCACGGACGGCCGCGTGTACTTGACCGGCCCTTACAACGGAGCACCGTACGGGTTGAGCATCGTGGTGCCAGCGGTCGCAGGCCCCTTCAACCTCGGGAATGTCGTGGTCCGAGCCGCGATCACGGTGGACCCAGCTACCGCCGCTGTGACGATCACGAACACCCAACCGCTGCCGCAGATCATCGACGGCGTCCCGCTGCGCTTGCAGCAGATCGTGGTCTTGGTCGACCGGCCCGGGTTCATCTTCAACCCGACGAGCTGCGCGCAGAAGCAGATCACGGCGACCGTCGCTGGCTCTGCCGGCGCGAGAGCCGCGGTATCCACTCCGTTCGCGATCGCCGGCTGCACCAGACTGCCCTTCAAACCCACCTTCGCCGCCACGACAACAGGCCGCGCGAGCAAAGCTAACGGTGCGAGCCTGACCGTGAAGGTCACGTCCAAAGGCGGCCCCCAAGCGACGGGCGGAGAAGCGAACATCAAGTCGGTCAAGGTCGACCTCCCCAAGCAGCTGCCGTCCCGTCTGACGACGCTACAGAAGGCTTGTGTGGCGAAGGTCTTCGAAGCGAATCCGGCGGCCTGCCCGAAGGAATCGAACGTCGGCACCGCGAGCGCGTCAACCCCGGTGCTCGCGCACCCGCTGAGCGGCCCGGCCTACCTGGTGAGCCACGGCGGGGCGGCCTTCCCTGACTTGGAGATCGTGCTGCAGGGCGAAGGGGTCACGCTGATCCTCGACGGCAACACCCAGATCAAGCACGGGATCACCTCGAGCACGTTCAAAACTGTGCCCGACGCTCCGATCTCAAGCTTCGAACTGAGGCTCCCGACGGGCAGGTTCTCGGTGCTCGGCGCGTACGTCCCCGCGAAGGCGAATTACAGCCTTTGTGGGCAGACGCTGAACATGCCGACCGCGATCACGGGCCAGAACGGGGCCGTGGTCAAACAGACAACGAAGATCGCGATCTCCGGCTGCCCGAAAGCGAAAGCCGCGAAGCGAAAAGCCGGAGCCAGCCGGCAGAAGGCACGACCCGTCACCGCCGACCGGAGGGCCAAGTAGATGACGAACCTGAGAACCTTGATCCTCGCATCGGCAACCGCCGCACTCGCCCTGGGCTCTCCCGCTCTCGCCGGCGCCGCTACCGGGCATGCCCCGGTCCCACTCGCCTTCGGCACGTTCACGCACCCCACGGGCGTCGCGATCGACCCCGCCAGCGGCAACGTCTATGTGGCGGATGGAGAGGGAGCCGAAGCCGTCGACGTCTTCGGAGCCGCCGGCGGCGCGCCGATGGGTGGAGGGCCGACACAGATCAGCGGCGCAGCGACACCGGGCGGAGCATTCTCCTTCGGAGAAGAAGACGTGGGCGTCACGGTCACGGATCCGAGCGGCCCATCTGAACCCAACGTGTTCGTGACCGACGTTAAAACCGGTACTGGACCAGTTCGGCCTCGGCGGAGGGAGCTACAACTATCTGGGGCAGCTCACGGGCTTCGAACTACCCCGCGGCGTCGCGAGCGACGCAGAGGGCGATATATACGTCGCCGACACGGTCCACGAAGCGATCGTCGAGTATGGATCGGATGGGAAAGAAATCGCGCGATTCCCATTCAGCGGCATAGGTTTGCAGCCGCCCGTTCAAATCGGACGTCCCCAGACCGTCGCCGTGGATGCGGCCGGTGACATCTTTGTCGGCGCCCGGTTCCTTGGGGATGTCGTGGAGCTCGAGCGCAGCTCGCCCACGAGCACCGCGGTCTTGGAATACAGATCGATCGTCCCTGAACTCGAAGGCCGAACCCCGCGACCGACCGTCGCGATCGATCGAACGACCGGCCGTCTCTTCGTCGACATGGGCGCGCAGATCGAGGAATTCGAAGTCGCGGGGAATGGGGAAGCGACACTCGTCTCGAGCTTCGGCACGGGGACCCTGGTGGCCTCGGAAGGCATCGCTGTCAACGAAACTTCCAACGAGGTCTACGCGTCTGACGGGGCCAGCGGCGATATACAGGTCTTCAAGCCCGTCACGCTCCCCGACGCGAGCACGGGCGTCGCCAAAAGTATCGGCAAGACCACGGCAACGGTCGAAGGCACGGTTGACCCGCAAGGCGCCGCCGCCGGCTACTTCTTCGAATACGGCCCGACCAACGAATATGGGCAGTCAACGAGCGAAGCCGTTGCTGGCTCTGGGACCAGCAACGAAGCCGAGAGCGCCGATCTCGCCGGGTTGCAGGCCGAAACGACTTACCACTATCGAATCGTGGCGAAGAGCGCCGACGGGATCAGCTACGGACAGGACAGGACCTTCACCACCACGCAGGCGGTCACGCTGCGCACCGGACAGGCCAGCAATGTCTCGGCCGACGGCGCGACGCTGAACGGGACGCTCGACGCGGAAGGTATCCCGACGAAATATCACTTCCAATACTTCCGCAGCGGTACTGAACTTGAACTGAGCACCCCGGAACTGGAAACCACAGGTGCCGCGGACGAAGCGGTCCGTGCCGAAATCGCGGAAGGCGAACTTCTCCCGAACAAGGTCTACCAGTTCAGGTTGGTTGGAGAAAGCGAAAATGGAGTGACCTACGGCGAAATGCAGGGGTTCACCACGAAGGTGGCGGCCCCGCTGATCGCAGTGCCGCCGAGTGCGGAAGCGAGCGCTACCGGCGCCACTTTCCACGCAGGCATTGTGCCTGGAGACGGCAGCACCAGCTACCACTTCGAATACGGCGATACCAGCGCGTACGGCGAGGTTCTCCCGACTATCGGCATTGGCGGAGGCACCGCCCCCAACTCGGCGGAAAGCGAACCGGCGATCGAAGTGGAGCAGGCCACGGGCCGGCTGACGCCAGAAACCGTCTATCACTACCGAGTCGTAGCGACGAATGCCGGCGGCGAAGCGGTGAGCCAAGACGGGACATTCACGACCGGCACCGTTGCTCACCCGCCGAGCGTGGCTCCAGGCGCCCAGACCGACGCAGCGAGCGGGGTGTCCAGCACGAGCGCCGTAATAACAGGGAGCATCGAGCCGAATGGGCTCCCGACCACGTATCGCTTCGAATTCGGCCCAGATACGAACTACGGCACCGTGATCGCTGCCCCTGAATCTACGACTGAACCCGGAGCGGTGGCGACGACGCTCGAACGCCTTGCGCCTGGCACGGTATATCACTTCAGGGTTGTGGCCCGGAATGCAGCGGGGGAAGCGGCAGGAGCAGACGGAAGCTTCTCCACACCGGCCTTTGCCCTGTCGTTGCGCCAGCCGATCACGCCGCCGATGATCCCCTTCACGCTTCCGGCGGAATCAAAACCGCCCACCGTCGTCCACGGGCTAACGAACGCTCAGAAGCTCGCGGCGGCCATCAAGAAATGCGAGCGCGACCGCTCGAGGTCCAAGCGCGCAAAGTGCCTGAAGGCGGCGCGAAAGAAGTACGGGGTCGCGAATAAGGCGAAGAAGTAACGAGTGGGGTTTCAAGCGTGCGCTTGGCCCAAATGCCGGCGCGCTGTCAGGTCAAGACCCCACTGAAACGTGGGCGCCAGGACACCAGCCCAAAAGAAAGGAAGTATCGTGAAATTCACCCACACGCGGGGAGCGCTGGCCGCTCTCGTTACCATGAGTGCGCTTGGGGTTTTCGCAGCGCCCAGGCGGCAGCTGCAGCGAGTTGGGAGATTCAAACGACGGGAACTGAAGGGGAATTCAACGGCGTGTCGTGTCCGGGAGCGACGAACTGCGTCGCCGTAGGCACGGCCGTCGCAACGGTCGAAGGGAAACGTCGAACCGTCCCAGGCGCCGGTGAATGGAATGGGACCGGATGGGTCGCCCAAAAAGTTCCCGGCACGTACGAAATGGCGGCAATCCTAGGCGTCTCTTGCTTCCCGCTGCGCGTTGAAAAAACCTTGCGGTGCGAGGCCGCAGGCTACACCAAAGAAAGGGGAGTCACGACACCGATCGCGCCGCAGCTAGGCGGCACGGGCCATTTTTGGAGTGTTACCCACTTCGAAAATTCGGGAATCGGCGCTCGACGGAATATCATGTGACCCCGTCGATGTTGGGTGCACCGCCGTCGGAGGTGAACTCGCGGAGCGGTACATTGGCCCATGGCGACCGCAGACCCTCGCGCCGTTCACCGGCGTTGGCTTCGACGCGGTCTCGTGCTGGAGCGAAACGAAATGTATCGCGGCCGGCGCGACCGAAAGCGGCGCGGCGAGTCGTGCGGCGACGCAGGAATGGAACGGCACCGAATGGAAAAGCCTTACCACCCCTAGCCCTGAAGGGAGTAGCAACGTCAAGTTGACAGGCGTATCGTGCGAATTGGGGGGGTGCAACGCGGTCGGAAGCTACCGAACGATAGGAACAGAACTCGCCCTAGCCGAGCACTGGAACGGCACCAAATGGGAAGTTCTTTCGACCCCGAAACCCGAAGGCGCGATCGGAGACGCTCTTTACGGAATATCCTGCACCTCATCGACGGCGTGCATGGCGGTCGGCGAGTATGAAAACCGCCAGGAACGGTACCGGACTCTGGTCGAGGCTTGGAACGGAAAAGAATGGAAAGTCCAGACCTCACCTAACGTAGAAGGCGAAACACTCAAAGACGTCCTGCGCGGAGTGTCTTGCTCGAGTGCGACAGCGTGTACGGCTGTCGGGTATTCGTCAGGAACCGTGCGGGAAGCGCCCAACAACACCCTCGTTGAGCGCTACCAATAAGGAGAGCGACCGCTACGGCCCTAGCCTAGGGCAGTGGATGCCGTGGCTAGGAGCGCTAGTGGGCGTGGGGTGGAGTGACGACCTCACGCCCACTGCGCTGCCCGTGGACTGAACGGCCGCGGGCGGAAGGCAAGCCATGGCCGGTCGAGGGGTCCTGGCGAGTCATCCGCGAGCGAGTCGCGCGAAAAGAACTACGGCCGCCAAATTGTCGCTACCGCAGGGTGGACGGTCAAGGGATGGCTTTATCGCGGGACTGGAGGGCTCCCCCGGCGAGCGCCGCACGTACCGTTCGTCGGAGGGATAGACTAAATCAATATGCCTAACCCGCTTCCCTTTATCAGATGGGAATTGGCAGACTGAGAGCTAAACGGATAAAGGAAAGCGTATGTGGCGATCCCGGTGGGGCGGCCGACGGGTGTGGAAAAGCAAGACACCCGTCTTTTCCTCCCCTCGGGAGCTTTGAGGAGACGTTAGAAGCCCGATCTGAGGTGCCGGCAGTGGGTGGAGTCGAGATTGTCCGAGCAGCGATGCGAGCCGCCAATGCGGGCGAGGTAGAGCGGGTGGTAGCTCTGTGCTCCCCTACCTGCGAGCTGCACGTGCCCGAGGGTGTATTTGTCGGGCACGATGGGGTACGCCGGTTCTTGCACGCACGGCGTGACGCCTCTGATGCGCGCTCGCTAGCGACTCCCACGGGCGAGCCCGAGGACGTGGGAGAAGGCAAGGTCGTCGTGCCGTTGGTGATGCGCACGGAAATGGGTAGCGAAGTGATCGATGTTCGCGCTACCGCAGTGTGGACCGTCAGGGATGGCTTGATCGTAGGGCTAGAGGGCTCCCCCGGCGGGCGTCGTGGAGCCCTGCGGATGCTTGGACGGTCAGTCGATGAGTGATGCGTCTGGCCGTGCCTGCTCGCTGAATGCCTCAACGAGTCGATCTAGATATCCGCCGAAGCGCTCAAGATCGTCGTCGTCGAAATCGGCCAATAGTGCGGTGAAGATGCGGGTTCGCGCGGCGCGTAGCTCTCGTATCGCGCGTCTGCCGGCGGGTGTCAGCTCGATGAGCGCCGCGCGGCCGTCGGCGTCGCTCGACGTTCGGCTTACGAGCCCCTTTGCCTCAAGGGCAGTGAGGTGACGGCTCGTCGTGGTCGCGTTGATCGCGACAGCTTTTGCGATCTCGGACACTCGCGCAGGCGCCAGGGCAGAGGCTGCGCTGAGCACTGGATACAAGGCGCGGTTGATGTCTACGTTGGCGCCGTCGAGTAGCTGGTCATACATGCGGGCGCGGTTGGCGCGCAGGATGAGCGCAAGGAGGCGATCCTCGATCGTGCCTATGAGTCGCTCGGTGGGAGCCATCTCCAGCATTCTAGGTTCGGGCTGCATGCACCTGATAGTATTGCATGTAGAACGCATCTAGTGCTTGGAGATGGAGGCGGATTATGCGGGCTGAGGAGCTGTTTGCGGATGACGCCGATGAGATCACCCTCAACGGGACAGACGTCCGCAAGGGCACGATCGCGGCCTTCGCGCACAACGCCACCGTTCTCGAGCAAGCTGACCCGGCGAGCGACGACTACGCGAGGGCACTCGCTGACTTGCGCGAGATCGTCCAGGTCCTGCGCGCCGCGGGCATGTTTGAGGTGTTCAGCGTGACGCTCCCATGTGCCGCAAAGATCGTCGCGGAATCCGCTGACACCGGCGCAGGCAATGGCGAGTAGCCGTGCGCGCGGTCGCGGTCAGCGAGTTCGGAGAGGTGCCGCAGCTGATGGACATCCCGAAGCCCACGCCGCGAGCGGACGAAGTGCTCATTCGCCTGACGGCAGCCGGCGTCAATCCCTTTGACAACACGATTGCTCAGGGTCTGGTTCGCAGCCGCGCACCGCACACGTTTCCGCTCGTGCTGGGCGTCGATGGCGCCGGGATCGTAGAGCAGACCGGCGCGGATGTCAGACGCCTGCAAGTGGGGCAGCGCGTGTACGGCATGTGCCTCCACCCGCCCTACGGCAAGGGCACCTACGCCGAATACATCGCCGTGCCGGAGCGAGCCTGGGTCTCACGCGCTCCGCAAGGCGTGTCCCTCGCATATGCCGCCGCAGCCCCAAGCGCCGGGGTGACCGCGCTTGCGTTGATCGAAGTCACACGGCTTCAAGCAGGCGAGCGGGTTCTCATCGTGGGGGCAGGTGGTGGGGTCGGCTCCTTCGCCGTGCAGCTCGCTGCCGGCCGCGGAGCAGAGGTCATCGCCACCGCCAGGCCTGCTCGTGCGGAGCGCCTGCGCGAGCTTGGGGCTGGGACGTGCATCGACTACACGGCTGCGTCGATACCAGAGCAGGTAGCCGAGATCGCGCCCAGTGGCATCGACGTTCTCTGGGACCTCGTGAGCACTCCCGATGCCTTCGCCGCAAATCTCCGGCTTCTCAGGGACGGCGGGCGTGCCGCCTCGACCCGGTACGCCGGGAGCGCCGATCGGAGCGCTGCCGTGCAGGTCGTCAACCTGGACCTGACCGGCACACACGGGAACCTGCGCCTGCTCGGAGCGCTGACTGATGAGATCGAGCGCAATGGCTTGAGGATCGACGTCGTGGCCGAGATACAGCTACAGGATGCGGCCAAGGGGTTCCAGCGGTGCGTAGGTCGCGGCGCGTATGGCAAGACGATCGTCTCGATGGAGATCTGAACGGGAACGCGTCTGTCAGGTGGCGAGACCCAGCTGCACGTCGATGAGTTTGTTGGCGTGCTCAACGCCGAGGAATGGCGCCAGGCACAGGAACGTCGCGTGCGGCAACAGGCCGGCGAGCTGAGGAGATGCGCTGCCCCGCAGCTGCCGGTAGATGATCTCGAAGTTGCTCGCCGCAATCGCCTGCAGCGCGGTCGGCGACGGAGCTGCTTCGACACCCGGCTGATACTGATAGCCCTCTTGGAGGAAGATCGTGAAAGCGGTCAACAGCTCTTCCGCGCGCTGCAGCGCCACCGGTCCGCCTGCGTACGTCTCCACGAACGCTGCGTGGGCGAGGACGGGATTCTGCTCGACGCACTGGCCGAAGACGTTGGCACCTTCCCATACGCGCTCTGGCCAGGTCGCGCCCTTGAAGAACGCGTTCGCGGTAACGGCCATCAGATGCTGAAAATGCAGTTCCCGGACAGCCAGGTAGACGTCCTGCTTGCCTTTGAACAGGCGGTGGAATGTGCGGGTGTCGATGTGGGCGAGGTCGGTGATTTCACCGATCGTGGTGGCGGCGTAGCCCTGCTTGGCGGAGGCGCGCGCCGCCGCGAACAGGATCCGCTGGCGCTGGATCTCCTCGACCTGAGCTTTGGGCAGGCTGGGTCGGCCTCGTGGCAGCGCAGGCGGCTCGATCAGCGGCGCCAACGGCGATGCCGGTGGGGTGACTGCAACGGGTTCCAAGGAGCGCCAGCGGTGTCCGCTGAGGGGCAGTTCGTAGCTGGCGATCCACGCAACGACGTCGTCGAGCAACCCGGGCAACTCGGACTCCGGGCGCCGCAGTCGGGGGGACAGCAGACGGAACACCGCTCCGATCAGCACCTCGCTGGAAATGTCGGGAAGGCTCGCCGTCGCGGGCATCCGTGTGTTGATCTCCTCGATCAGGCTTGCGATCTCGGCGATCCCCCGGTCACGTGCGTCGAGTGCCGCCGGCCCCGCCGCCAGGGCGTGATTGATCAACAGCTGCGCCATCGTGCTCTGCGAGTCGGCAAACCCGACTACGGCTGCCACGGCCGCCTTCGCCGGATGCTCTTCGTCCTCGCTCAGCGCCCGGTCGACGTCGGCGAGCAGGCGGTCTCGCACATCGGCGATGGCGGCGAGAAAGCAGGCGTCCTTGTCGGCGAAGTAGTCGTAGAACGTCGGTCGCGAGACGCCCGCGTAGGTGATCACTTCAGCGATGCTTGCCGCCTCGAATCCGTCCCGCGTGACGACGTGCGTCATGCCGGCAAGCAGCCGTCGCCGCTGAGTGCTCTTGCGATCGGGTACCAAAGTGAGTTTATTGTCTCAGGCGTAGGTCGGACCGCCCCTAGTCCGAGGCGGGCTCCGCTTGCTGCAGTCGATCGTTAGCGCTCGGGTCGCCGAGGAACGGCACGAGTCGGAGAGCATCTGTTGCATGCGTGCCATGACGCTAGACGACCTCGGCGCGGAGTGCCGATGGCTTCGCAGCTAGAACCGTACGAGCCGCCCGCCGAAAATGCCAGCCTCATCCCCCAAGCCTTGCGATGGCGAGTCAGCCCCATTATCGCTGGGGCTCTGTGGCGTGAGCGCAGTCTGTGTTTATGGAACGTTAGGTTCGGTGGCATCTCATCCGACTGGGCCGAGGGCCTCCAATTTTGAGAGAAAATTCGACTAGATCATATGGCGAAACGGTCGCCGGGTGAGAACCGGCAGGAATTGTCAACCTAGGCTAGAGACAGTGCTGGGCTCGTGGTTTTAACCCGCATCGTCTCGGCACCAAGCAATGCATGTTGCCTGCCTGTCTCGTTGGTATCTTGGCCCGTCTTTAGTAGATCAAAAGTACAGCACGTTGTTTATGGAACTCGCTTACGCGAGCATCCATTTGCATTGACGGGCCGTGAGGCAATCCGCTATTTTCTATGGCAATGATCGATTCGTCTTGCCGTGCTACAAGGACTCATCGCGCGGGCATCCACGACAGTTCCGAGAACTAAATAAACAATTCCCGCCAGCTACCTTGCGCGACTCCGAAAATCAAAACCACAAGCTCACAGGGTGTAGTCATAGTGACGACGAGCAGCCAGAGAGTTCGAGCGATGGGCTTGGGCGTGCCTTTGCCAAATACTTGCGGGATCCGTTGCGACCCGTCTGGAAGTGTGAAGCTACCGGTGCGCGCCCGTCCAAACTGTCGCGTACTGGACTTCGAGCAAGGGGAAATGTGTCATGGCCGTTCCGTCGGCCGCGACGCTCTCCCGTTGATCTCGCCTATTGCAACTTCCCCACCCGATGTCATCTGCTGAGCTGACGGGGGCCGGCGGGAGCGTATCCGCCCCTAATGGACAGGTACGTCTGCTCTCTGCATCGAGTCGCCCGCCACGCGGTCAGGTCAGGGAGATTCAACGCAACCGCATGCGTGCCGCTGCCGTGGAGGTAATAGAGGAAGTGGGATACGCGCAGCTCACGGTTGGGGCGATAATAAGCCGGGCAAGGGTTTCGCGTAAGACCTTTTACGAGGTTTTTGTCAACCGCGACGATTGCTTTCTGGCTGTCTTTGAACAAACCCTCTCACAGGTCAGGGTGTTGGTGAGTGAGGCATATGCGCGAGAGTCCAGTTGGCGTGAGGGAATCCGTGCGGCCCTGAGCAGTCTGCTTGTGCATATCGAGGATGAACCAGCCCTCGCCAAGCTCTGGATTGTGCAGGCGCTCGGGGCCGGGGATGAGGTGTCACGGCGGCGCGCTCAAGCTCTTGCCGAACTCGCGATGTGGCTCGATCCCGGACATCTCGTCGTAAACAGCAAAAATCAGCCGCCGGAGATCGCAGCAGAGGGTGTCGTGGGCGCCGTATTCGCTGTGCTCCACACACGCCTTCTAAATAAATCCGAGGAGTCTGTAACCGATTTGCTCGGACCCCTGATGTATATGATCGTGCTCCCCTACCTCGGCCCGAGGGCGGCAAGCCGCGAGCTGAATAGGCCTAGACCTGAGATCCCACGCGGGAAGAAAGCGCAGTCACCGCCGGTAAGCAGCGATCCGCTAGACGGGCTGAACATGCGCTTGACGTACAGGACAGTCTTGGTTCTCAACGCCATCGCCGAGCACCCCGGCGCCAGCAACCGGGCGATCGCGGAAAACGCTGGTGTCATCGACCAGGGGCAGATTCTCGAAGCTCTTGGGTCGCCTCGCTCGGCTCGATCTGATCAAGAATCACGGTTGGGGCCAGGAGAAGGGCGCTGCAAATGCCTGGCAGCTGACGCCTCGCGGTGCACAGATTGCGCGATCCGCCCGCTTGCGATGACCGAAGCCGCGCGATTCTCGTATGCCGTGGGCTCGTTCAGTCTGCGATCTCCAGCGCAGACGCTCGGTGGGCACTGCGCGTCGGGAAAACGAACTCGTCATGGCGGTGTACGAGCCCGGCTCCCGTAAGCCTGGCGACCGCGTCTCGTGCTGCTGCTGCTGCGTCTTGAAGCTCACGGATGATCTCCTCAAGGCTCCACGGCTCGTGAGTGTCGAGCAGGGGAGACGAAGGACGGTGCTGTCGATCGCCCGCTCGATTTGGGCCTCGTCCGTCATGGCTGCCTAGCGAAAAACGCCGAGGCTTTGACGCCGAGACTGCGAGCCAGCGTAAGCATCTCGTCATACGTTGGATTGCCTTCCCCGGCTTCGATGCGGCCAATGCGCCGCGCCGACATTTTGCGCCCGTCTGACCGTCTGCTCACACCGGAGAGGTCATCAGGGCTCATCCCGCGCTGTTCGCGCACTTGGCGGACCGCTTGCCCGAACGCGGCCAAATCCTGCCGGTCGCTCTTGGTACTCATGTTGTGGCTCCCCTCTCGTTTGAGTTGGTTCCTACGCGCCGACCGACCGCGATGCGGCTGCCCTAACGTCCGGCGCCAGGCTGTAGCCGATGCCCCAGGCCGAGCACACCCAGCCCTCAGCGCCGGCACGGGCGAGCTTGCGTCGCAGGCGGCAGGCGTGGGACTCGACAGTGCGCGTCGAGCCCGTGGCGCGATAGCCCCAGACATCACGCAGGAGGTCGCGCTTGTCATGGACGCGCATCGGGTCGCGCGCAAGATGCGCAAGCAGCGCGAACTCTTGGCGGCGAAGCTCGACCGGAACTCCCTCGAAGGTGACCGTGCGTGCCGCCATGTTGATCTCTAGCGGCCCGCAAGCGATCACGGCAGGGCCGTCGATCAGGCTGTGGCGGCGCAGTAGCGCTCGCACGCGCGCAAGCAGCTCGGCGTAGCCGAGAGGTGTCCGGGTCACGTCATCCGCGCCCGCCTCGAACGCGCGCAGCACGCTCGTAGTCGTCTCGCGGCTAGTACCCATCCAGAGGACGCGGACGCCGGACATACCCGGTGCAAGCTCCCCGGCGCGTAGCGCTCGCAGCACGTCGAGGCCACGGTGCGGCGACCGGCCGAAGATGACAAGCTCAACTTCGCCGAGCTTGCAGCGGTCCCTCAACGTTCCGGGGTGGCTGGCGCTATGAACCCGATAGCCGTCGAGCTCGAGCTCTCCGGCTATCCCGGCGTTCGCGCGCTGCTCGCCATAGACGAGCAACACGCCCGGACACCGGCCCGGAGACTCAAGCGTTTGCGGGTTCTGCTCGTGATCGTCGGCCAATGGTTCCTTCCCGCACCGAGGAAGGGCGTGCCCACGAAACACGGACGACCGACGATCCGTAGCGAGCGACTACGGTTCTCCGTGGCATCGAAGGCACACCCTTCGGTGCTACGGCCGGGCGGGCGTTGACGCGCTCGTCCGGCCACTCGGTTTATTGACTGCGCGCCAGAGCAGAGCAGAACCAGCGCGCGATCTCAAGCGGGGCCTGGATGCTACGATTCGGGCCAGCCGGGAACGGCTCGCGTTATCGGTGCCGAGAGGTCGCCGATAAGGGCGGATCGTCCCCCCGCTATCCAAAAAGCCCTGCGAATGCGGGGTTTTTTGTTTTGTAGCGGGGTGTGCGTCTATCGTTTGGGCCTGTGGCGACGGGGGCGAAAGAGCCGAGCTTGGGTGATCTGACCGCATTCGTGCGGGAGCACAGAACCAGCGCCGAGACGGCAGCCGCTGTCACGCTACTCCTGCGGGAAGAGCCGCTTAACGATCCACGCGAGCAGGCCGATGCCCGCAACACCGGTCGAGGCGTTGCCCACCGATGGATCGCCGAAGATGGCAGCGGCGGTACACCCCAGCACGACCGCGACGACGATCGCCAGTACGAACACGCGCATCCACAACTCTTGCCGCTCGCGCGCCAGTTCCAGCTTCTGCCGTTCCTTTACACCGCGAATGGAAGGGGGCGAGCTACGCGGACGAGTCATCGCTCGCCTCCACCAATTGATGGATCTCAAACCTGACCTCGTCACTTCTCGTGCCGCTCTCGAAATCGACTGGCTCCAGTTTGAGACTCCAATGCAGCAGGGAAACCACCTCATTCGCGACCGCAGATGCCTCCTCGACGGTCTCAACAGCCAGTCCGCAACGAACCTGAGCGCTCTTGGCATCCCCGGGGTGCATCTCCAGCTCCAAGCTGATCGGCAGTGAATCGAGGTCCTCAACGCAATAGGCGAAGTTCGCATGAATCTTCTCGAACGTTTCGTCGTCCTCGATCGCGAACCGTATGACCGCCTCGAAGCGCATGCGGTCCTTACGGCCAAACGCAGCATGCCGAAGTCCATTGGCCGTCAAGCGTTTGTCGCGAATGATCCCCATGCGCCGGCAGCGCTCGATCTGCTCACGCAGGGCCGCGACCCCCGTCAGCAGTCGAATTGAGACATCCAACGAATCGAACGCACCGCCCGGCAGCATATGATCTGCTTGTTGTGATGCCCAGTCCTTGGCGGCGGCGACCTCCGCAAAGACAGCATCCACAGCCAAGGGATGGGCCTTGCTTGGGAGCAGCTCGAAGACGCGCTCCCAAGCAAGCAGATGAGACCACTCAGACTCCATTTCTCTCGCTTCGCCCTTGCAATGCAGGCTCCAGTGCTTGGCGCGTGAGTTACGGGCGCCTCGGTTAGGTACGCAGAGCACGAGCGTCTTCCCATTGTGGAGCTCACCGCGAAGACCGCGAAACCAACCGCGGCGATGAGGTCCGTAGTTGGCTCGCCAATCTACCGCTCGGAACATGTCTGGCAGCTCGAGTTCACGTCCGGCGGCAGTTTGTCTCCGTTCCTCGGCGCCAGTCTGATCGCTGGGGGATTCACCGGGCTTGTCGGTCAACGTCCACTCGGGCTCTTCGTCACCGGTCGTGCGCGGTGCCGGATCGCCTCCCTGTGATAGCCACGGTGCCCACAGGGACGCTCGACGTGGAACGCCGGCCGGCACGAGATCCGCAAGCGACAACCTGTCAATCTCGGGCAAGTCCTCGTACACCCATTGGGGGTCGAGGATGTCTTCGAATGCGTTCTCCAGTTCGCTCTCCGCGGCGTCGTACGCTGCCTCGGTCAGCGAGCTTCCATGCATCTCCATTGCCGCCTGAGCTTCTCGCAAAATAAGATGTGTGGCGATCTGCTCCGCATAGCTTGAGATCTCGTGGCGAGTGGGCTGGCCGAGCTTCCATCCGACCAGGAACAGCGTGTCGCCGATATCCTCGATGAGGCGGTCGTCAATCAGGTCGTGGGAATCCGGAGGGAGATACTCCTTGAGTGTCTCCTTTGGTTCGTGATCGACGAAAAAGTCGACCACCACGATGGCGGCGTGGCGCAACGCCTCCTGTGCGGCCGGGTGCTTGATTCCATATGCCGATCCGTAGGCGGTGGGACGGAGCGCCGAACCCGATGAAATGGGTACGCCATCTGGGTACTGCCCGGTGACTGATCCGCTACGAACGCCGGCCGGTACGAAGCCAAACAGGACGTGGCGGCCGAGCCAACCTGCGACACGGACCGCAGCGCGACCGTCAGCGTCCTCGTTTCCACGACCATCAGCGACGAAGACAAGATCACAGCCCGTGTATCCAATCTCCCATTCGGCTAGATGGACTTTGACGGCCTCCAACGCTTGGACCGCCTCGTAGGGTGGGTCACGAAGCGGCTCCGCTTGCCACGATGCATCCGGATCGATGTGGAATCCGGGCATCTCACGCTCGCGCCGCTCCGCCCGGTAGATGCGCTGAGGTCGCTCTCCGTGCTCTAGAGCGTGGAGGAGTCGGCCCGAGCCATAGACCTTCGCCCATTCATCCATCTCGTTGCGGTAGCGGTCACGCTCAGTAGCGGCCTCTTGAAGGGCCCGAGCCCGGCTACCGTGCGATGAGTCCGCCAGCGATGAAGCGACCTCGTGGTATCTAGCGAGAAAGTCATCCCACGCAGGAATCAGGGCAGATGGATTCGGTTCGGAGCACACAGCAACCCGACTTCCAAGCCCAGTTGTGAGCTTAGGAACATGGGCTCGCGACGGTCTAGTTCCCGCGACCGTCAGACGCCCATCAGGAAATGCTCTCCCAGAGGGAGCCAACCAGCCGATTGTCTCGGCTAGACGCTCAAGAGTCGACTGATGCCCGCTCGCCTCATCCGGCGTGATCACAGCTATCTCCAGCGGGACATCGCTGCCCTGCTCTCGCTGATAGGGGATCGCGTAACCGCCGACGGGCACCTCCCGCAAAAATGCGTTAGTGCTCATCCAAGCCTCCTCGGACACGCTCGCGCGTCCGGTCGATGACTAGTTATCCATGGCGGCCGCGGACCCCGCGACGACCGAGAAGAAGAATCATACGCCACGGAGCACACATCACATGCGAAGTGCTCAGGGGCTAGTCGCTGGCTAGTACCCGGCAGCGCGGAGCGCGTCGAGCGTGCTCATCCGTGTTTGTGGCGTAGCGCTCAATGATCGGAACCCAAATCGCTCGTAGAACGCCGAGGCGCTGTTGTCGGCGGCGTGCACGACTACTGCGCGGACCGCGACCTCGCCGGATGCGCGGACCACGCGCACAAGGGCGTCGTTGAGAAGTGCCGCGCCAATCCCGTGGCCCTGCTGGCCGGCATCGACGGCAAGGCGGGCGAGGATCGCCACAGGGATTGGAAAGTGCTGCGAGAGTCCTTTGCTGGTCTCGGGCGTCGCTTCGTGATGATCGAGCTGTCCGGCGAGAAGCGTGTAGTAGCCGTACACCCGCTGCTCGCTGGTCACGGCGACGAATGTTCGTGCTGCGTCTCGACGCTGGTTCTGCCCTGCGTAACGGACGAGCCACTGGTCGAGTAGCTCATTGCCACAGCTAAAGCCCGTGACGTCGTGACGGGCAGCGTCATAGCGCTCGGTGCCGGCGAAGCCGGCGGTCACGCGCGCTCGCGCAATTCGCGCAGACGCGCGACCGTGTCCTGACCAACGGCGTCCAGTGCGTCCAGGAAGCGCGCGGCCTCCTCGTCGTTGAGCGCGATCTGCTGCTGGTCGGCGAGGACGTCTTGGGCACGCGCACTTGCCGCGCGCCGGAAGAAGTCGCTCAGTGTCTCGCCGACGGCTGTCGCCGCAGCGATGTCGAGTTGCCGCTCATCGTCTGTTAGCCGAAGCTCAAGTCGCTGGGTGCGCACAGCTCTCCACTGTACGTACATCATACGGCGACCTCAAGAGCAATCTCGACATTGCCGTACCGCAGCGTGCCGCGTGCTCGGTCACCAGAACCCTTCGTCGTAGCGCAGTTCGGCTGCCCACGGCGTAAGCCATTCGGTGCGCGATCGCTCGTCAGGCACCGTCGTCCCTGTCCCCTTGATCTGTTCCACGAGCAGCTCCAGATCGTGCGTATGCGGCAGTTCCGAGTCGGCGAGCACGAGCGCTACCTTGAGCGCCTTCTCGACGGCTTGTTGTACGTGAAAGCCGATGATGTGGTCGTCGACCTCGGCGTCGTCTGCGACCCTGCCGCCTCAAGCAAGTTCTTGGCCGGTTTGCCGCGCTCGTGTACAGATACAGGCTGATATACCACCTGACGACAACACATGCGTAGTTTTTACGGAGTCACTCCTCTGAGTGTGTTGAATTGTTCAAAAAGCGTCGCCGCCTTCGTAAATGAATATCGGCACGCATTGCCGTATCGGTCTCATTTGGGCACACGATTCAACTGACTCACACAAAGGCCTCTGCTCTCTGCACAGGTTCGTGCACGTATCGGCGTCGGCAGGCCGTCCGCCGAAGGAAAAGACCAGCTGACCACGAATCGGAGACACGGATGCCCGTGGTCGGGCTTGTCGTTAGGTCGCATCGCATCTTCTCTTTGTCCTATCCATCGCCGCCTCGACCGCCGCTCGGCTGAACAAAAAAGGACATCTAACGCTATGTCGCCGTCGATCTCCCGCCGCCTACCAACGATCACGACGGTACTCCTCGCCTTGGCAGGCGCGGGAGCGATGCTCGTGTGCCACGGCCTGTTCGTCCCCGCGACGGCCCGCGCCGATGCGCGACTTCGGCTCACGAGCAGTGTCCATCGCGTACCTGCCGGGACGACTCCACGCGCGAGCGCGGCGAGAAGCAGGACGGGCAGGACGGCGGCGAAGAAAAAGGCTGGACCTGCCGGTCCGCCCGGGAAAGAAGGTCCCCGGGGACCCGCAGGCGCCACCGGCCCGCAGGGCCCCAAAGGCGAAACCGGCGCGACGGGCGCGACCGGGGCGACCGGTGGGACCGGGGCGACCGGAGCGACCGGCTTGCAGGGCGTCAAAGGCGAAACCGGTGCCCCTGGCAAAGAAGGCAAAGAAGGCGTCAAAGGCGAAACGGGAGCCGCCGGCAAAGAAGGCGCCAAAGGCGAAACCGGTCCGGCTGGACCGGAAGGCAAACAGGGCCCCGAAGGCAAACCTGGCAAAGGCGTGGAAATCTCTGCCGAAGAGGTGACCGAAGAAATGCTGGCCGCCGAAGCGGTCTCCGCGGCGAAGATCGCCAAGGAAACCATCACCGCCAACCAGCTCGCTAACAACGCGGTCGGTACCAGCAAGATCGCGACCGGCGCGGTGACGGCCGGCAGGCTTGGAAAAGAATCCGTCGAAGCGACGAAGTTGAAAAACGAAGCCGTGACGGAAGCCAAGCTGGCGCCCGAAGCGGTCTCCGAAACGAAGCTGAAGGGCGAAGCCGTAACAGGCGCAAAGATCGCAAAAGAAGCGATTACTGCGTCTCAGCTGGCCTCGGGCGCCGTGACTGCTGAAAAGTTCGCGAGCGAAGCAGTGACAGCCGCGAAGCTCGGCTCGGAATCCGTCGACACGGCGAAGCTGAAGAACGAAGCGGTGACGGAAGAAAAGCTCGCCTCCGAAGCGGTGACGGCCGGAAAGCTGGCCTCCGAAGCGGTGACCGCTGGGAAGCTCGGCTCCGGCGCGGTGACGGCTGGGACTCTCGCCTCTGAAGCCGTGACGGCCGAAGCGCTGGCCTCTGAAGCGGTTTCCGCGGCGAAGATCGCGAAAGAAACGATTACCGCGTCTCAGCTGGCCTCGGGCGCCGTGACTGCTGAAAAGTTCGCGAGCGAAGCAGTGACAGCTGCGAAGCTCGGCAAAGAATCGGTCGAAACGTCGAAGCTGAAGAACGAAGCGGTGACCGAAGCCAAGCTGGCGCCCGAAGCGGTCTCCGAAGCGAAGCTGAAGGGCGAAGCGGTGACGGGCGCGAAGATCGCGAAAGAAACGATCACGGCCTCGCAGCTCGCGGCCGATGCCGTAACCGGCGAAAAGCTTGCCAACGAAGCGGTTACTGCAGGCAAGCTCGGCGAAGAATCCGTTGCCACGGGGAAGTTGAAAAACGGAGCCGTGACGGAAGCCAAGCTGACCTCCGAAGCGGTGACGGAAGCGAAGCTGGCCTCCGAAGCGGTGACCGAAGCAAAGCTCGCCTCCGGCGCGGTGGCGGAAGAAAAGCTGGCCGCCGGCGCGGTGACCGAAGCCAAGTTGGGCTCCGGAGCGGTGTCGGCTGCGAAGATCGCGAAAGAAACGATCACCGCGTCTCAGCTGGCCGCCGGCGCCATAACTGCCGAAAAGATCGCGGGCGAAGCGCTGACGGGCGCCAAGCTCGCCAAAGAATCCGTCGAAACGACAAAGTTGAAAAACGAAGCGGTGACCGAAGGCAAGCTGGCGTCCGAAGCGGTGTCGGCTGCGAAGATCGCGAAAGAAACGATCACCGCATCCAAGCTGGCCGCCAGTGCTGTGACTGCCGAAAAGATCGCGGCGGAAGCGGTGACGGCTGGCAGCCTCGGCAAAGAATCCGTCGAAACGGCGAAGCTGAAGAGCGAAGCGGTGACGGAAGGCAAGCTCGCGCCCGAAGCGGTCTCTGCGGCGAAGCTGAAGAGCGAAGCGGTGACGGCTGCGAAGATCGCGAAAGAAACGATCACGGCCTCACAGCTCGCCGCAGGTGCCGCCACTGCCGAAAAGCTCGCCTCGGAAGCTGTCACGGCGACCAAGCTCGGCAAAGAATCCGTCGAAACGGCGGCGTTGAAGAACGAAGCCGTGACGGAAGGCAAGCTGGCACCCGAAGCGGTGTCCACGGCGAAGCTGAAGACCGGCGCCGTCACCGCGGAAAAGCTTGCGACGGAAGCGGTGACGGCCGGGAAGCTCGGCAAAGAATCTGTCGAAACGGCGAAGATCCTGAACGAAGCCGTCACCGGGGAAAAGCTCAAAGGCGAAGCCGTGGAAACGACCAAGATCAAGAAAGAAGCGGTCACGGCCGAACGGCTCGCCAAAGAAACGATCACCGCAACCCAGCTCGCCTCCGAAGCTGTCACGGCAGCGAAGCTCGGCACCGAAGCGGTGACCGAAACGAAGATCAAAAACGGCGCCGTCATCGAAGCCAAGCTCGGCGCCGAAGCGGTCACCGAAGCGAAGCTGAAAACCGGCGCGGTGTCCGAAGTCAAGCTCGCGGCCGAAGCGGTGGCCGAAGGCAAGCTGAAAAACGAAGCGGTCTCCGAAGCCAAGATCAAAAACGAAGCGGTCGCCGAAGCGAAGCTGAAAAACGAAGCGGTCTCCGAAGCCAAGCTCAAGGGCGAAGCGGTCTCCGAAGCGAAGCTGAAAAAAGAATCGGTGTCCGCCACAAAGCTCTCGCCGGCACTGAAAGAAACCGCCGCGGCTGAAATCGCAGCGCCCGCCGCGCAGGCGGAAGTGACTGAATCTGGCAAAGGCAATGGGGAAAAAGAAGCCAGTGCCACCAAACCCACGATGGTTTACCTGTACTGGAAATTCAAATCAGAAAAAACGGGCAGCGTAAAAATCGAAGTGGGAGGGGTGATCGTGGGCGAATTTGAAAACGTGGAAAAAAACAAAGTCGTCAACTCCACCTGGACAGGCATCGTTCCCGCGAAAAGCAAAATCAAGATCACGTTCACCGAAGCGGAAAAAATAATCCCGGTGTTCCAGACCCTCTGAGATGTGACGCTGTCCCGCGTCGCCGGTGGCACCGCTGCCGCCGCCGACGCAGGCGGTGTGCCCGTCGCCACCTGCGAGTCGCAGGAGACGACTCGCGCTGCCGCCGGTGATGCAGTCGGCGCCCGGTCGCCACTGGCGAGGCACGGTATGAGGCTCGTCGCCGGCGCGACGCGGGAGCCGGCGCCGGTCACCGCCGTCGATGCAGGAAACCATTCACGTGCGGCGAAGCACGGGGCGACCGCAACGAAATCTGCGACAAAGGACTCTTGGTAGCCGATATGACGACGAGCGCTCAGGGCTTTGGACCTCAGGGGCCCACACAAAGGGCCAGCACGGCCTCCGCACCGCCGATTCCTCCTCCGCAAGCCTCATTGGGCGGAGCGGATGGCTCTCTGCCGCGCTACGTGTCTTCTCGCGGGGGCGGCGTCGGGCCGAGCTGGCGCGGTCTGGGCGGCTCCGGTAACGGCATGCGCTGGGCTGCCCTGGCCGCGGCAGTCGCGCTCGCGGTCGTGGTCGTGGCGTCGGGCGTGTTCGAGTCTGGACCCAAGGCGGTCGAGATCCAGGCGCCGGCGACGGCGCAGGCCACCGCACAGGCCCAATCGGGATTGAGGCAGCCGGGAACGCTGTCGGTGTCCGGCCAAGCCCCGTTCGTGCTGCACTACCCGAGCGACTGGACGCCGCTGACGGAGGCACAGCTGGCGAGGGGCGACAACGCGCCCGCCGCCGGGCTCGTCGCGGAAGGCGGCAGGGTGCTGCTGCTCGTACGGCCGGAGAAGCCGCTGACCCAGTCGATCTCGACGCTGTCCGCCCAGCTCACCAGTTCGCTGAGGAGGCGCTACGCCGACTTCAAGCTGCTGAGCACCGGGACGACGAGGACGCTTGCGGGTCCGGCGTGGGTCTACACGTTCGAGCGCACCCGGCACGGGCTCGTGCAGAGCGAGGTGGTGATCTCGACCGCACGCGCGGCGTACGAGATGGACATCGCCCTACGCGGCGGGGCCAACCGCGCGGCTCGGCAGATGGGCGAAATCGTGCACTCGTTCCAGGCCTGACGGGGCGAGCGGCCGATGAGCGACAGACCGCCTCAGTACCTGAGCGCGCTCATCGGCTTCGCCGGGGCGATGCTCGTGGCCGTCTGCGTATCGGCGTGCGGGTCGAGCGGGTCGAGCACTCGAACGTTGGACAATGTCAAGGTCGAGCGCGCGATCGCGAACACGATCCTCCGTGAGCATGGCCTGGACACGATGGTCGCCTGCCCGTCGAAAGTCGCGCAGCAGGCGGGCCACACGTTCACGTGCACCGCGCGCCTGGATGTCGGCGCCTACCCGGTCACGGCCACCGAGGTCGGTGACCATGGGCAGGTGCGCTTTCAGGACAGTGCGCCGCTCCTCGTGCTGAACATCGCCGATGTCCAGCGCTCGATAGGGGCGTCGGTCTTCAGCCAGAGAGGCAAGCACGCGACGGTCTCGTGTCCAGCCGAGGTGCTGCAGCGAGCCGGGCTGGTATTTCGGTGCACCGTCGTGATCAAGGGCGCCTCACGTAGCTATCCGTTCGTCGTGAGCGAGGTCGACGGCGCGGGCCACGTTCGCTACGTCGGCGTCTGACGCGGCTCGGCCTCATGTGGCTGCCGGGACGCTCGCGACCGGCTGCCTCGTCCCTCCTCGCGTCCGCGACGCTCACCCGTCGCACGATGCGCCCGATCAGACGTCGCGCTCGTACACGACCATCGACGTCAGCCGCCCCACCGTGTCGTACAGCGATCGGGCGGCGCCGTTGAACTGCTGCGTGTGCCAGTACAGCCGCGTGAGGCCGCGCTCGCGCGCGACGGCGGCGGTGGCGTCGATCAGGCTCCGCGCCGCCTCGCCGCCGCGTGCGTCGCGCGCGACGAACAGGTCCTCCAGATAGCAGTAGCCCGTGAGGCTCCACGTCGAGGGATGCACGACCGAGTGCGCGAAGCCCACCAGCTGCCCGTCCGCGTTCACCGCCACGAGCGCGAACATGCCGTCCGCCGCCGTGCACAGACGCTCGAACGTCGCCGCTGTCACCTGCTCGGTGATATCCGCGCGGTAGAAGCGCAGGTATCCGGACCACAGCTCGATCCAGTCGTCGTAGTCGTCGTGTCTGAGCGCGCGAATCGTGATGCGCTGCAGGCTCTCAAACGCTCCGGTCGCCTCCCCGGCGGCTCGGCCCGCGAGTAGGCCTCACCCGCCCCGGGCCGACGCGGGCCGCCGCGAATCGACGCGGGCCGCCGCGCGGCGCGTGCTCGCCGTCGTAGCATCCGGGTCGTGAGCGGGCGGCACGCCATCGGCGGACGACGCGCCGCACGTCGGCTCGCGACGAGGCGGCCGCGCTGGCAGGCGCTCGTGCTCGCCGCGCTCCTCGCCACGGCTGTCATGCCTTCCGGCGCCGCGGCCGCGCCGGCGACGCGGAGCGCGGTCGCGACCCTCGTGTCGCCGAGCCCGATCGGCTACGACGTGTCATACCCGCAGTGCGAAGCGCCGCCGCCGTCGTCCCCGAGCTTCGCGATCATCGGCGTCGACGGCGGTCTCGCCAACGACCCCAACCCGTGTCTCGCGCAGCAGCTTGCGTGGGCATCCGCCGCTCCCGGCCTGCAGCGCCCGGCGCTGCCTGGATTGTCGCTGTACCTCAACGCGGCTGATCCCGGCAGCGGCGTCGCCGACTGGCCCTCGCCCGCCGCCGGAACCGCAGCCGTCGCGACGCCCTACGGCGCCTGCGACGGCAGCTGGAGCCGCGCCTGCGCGTATACGTACGCCACGCTGCGCGCCGCCTACTCCTACGCCCTCGCCGTAGCGGCCGCGCCGCCCGTCGCCACCGCCGAGCTGTCGCCCACCGCGACCGCGCTCTCGCCCGCCGCCACCGCGCCCTGGTGGATCGACGTCGAGATCGGCGCCAGCTGGGCCGGCCGCTCGAGCTCGCGCGAATGGGCTCAGCTCAACGTCGCCGCGCTGCGCGGCTACGTCGCCGGCCTGCGCGCAGCCGGCGCGCGCGGCCCCGTCGGCCTGTACTCCAACGCGTATCAATGGCATGCCATCACCGGCCTCGATCCACGTGCGAGCGCCGCCGTCTTCCCGCGCGCCGAGCACGACTGGGTCACCGGCTCGAGGACCCTCGCGCAGGCGCGGCGCGCGTGTGCGAAGCCGTTCACCGGCAGCGTCGTCACGATCGCGCAGTTCGTCGAAGGCGACGTCGACCGCGACTACGCGTGCCCCTCAAAGCCCAAGCGCATCGCGCCGCGCCGCGGGCACGGCTGAAGCGCCGGCGAGGTTCGTCTTGCGCCCGCGCATGTGTCGGAACGCCATCCATTAGAGATTCCTTAGCTTTAGCGGTGGCTTAAGGATCCACACCTACGCTCCAGCGCGTGAGCACCGAGACCATCGCCGCCCAGCCGCGCGGAGTCGACTGGCGGCGCGCCGAGTTCGTGCTCACGCTGCTCGCCTTCATCGGCTTCCTCACGCTGCCGATCCGCATTAAGACGATCTACAGCGGGCTGCCCGCGCACCCGCTGTTCGTGCACGTGCCCGTCGTGCTGATCCCCACCACGATCGTCGCCGCGCTCGTGTTCGTCGCCAAGCCGCAGTGGCTCACGCGCTACGGGATCGCGCTCGCGCTCACCTCGATCGTCGCGATGAGCTCCGTGTTCCTCGCGATGCAGGCCGGTGCCGCGCTACGCGGCGCGCTCAACCTGCAGGGCGAAGCCGCCAAGCTCATCTCCGAACACTCGCAGGCCGCCCACATCCTCGCGATCGTCTACGTGCTCTTCACCGCCACGCTGATCCTCACCTTCGCTGCCCAGCGCATCTCCGGCGGCATGCCCACCGGTCTCGGCATCGTCGACGGCCTGCTGTCCCCCAAGCCGATGCTCACCGCGCTGCGCGTCGTGCTCGTGCTGCTGTCGATCGGCGCCGGCTACATGTGCTTCCGCACCGGCGATCTCGGCGCCAAAGCCGTATGGCAGGGACGGCTGCAGGCCTCCCAGCATGGCTTCCCGGGCGGGCCTGGAGGGTCACAGCTCTTCGGCCAGCCAGGGGCCGGCGGACCGTAGGCGGTCCCGGTCGCAAAGCCGACGGCCGCTCAGAGTCGCTGAGTGGCGACGCGGCTGCGCTGCCGCGACGTGTCTTGGTCCTGTCAGCCGTGCGGCAGCTCGATGCGCGTCACGTGCAGCGCTTGCAGGAACGCGATCCGCTGCGCGAGGCTGGCGCCGTAGCGGACCAGCAGCCACGCCGGCCCCACGCGGCGGGCGACCGTCAGCGGCACGAACACCTGCCAGTACGTTTCGCCCCGCGGGCTCGCCGCCCGTTCGACCTGGTGAATCAGTTCCTCGGCGTGTGCGCGCCCGCCCACCTTCGTGTCCCGCGCCAGCTCCCGCGCCAGCACCGCGCTGCTCGGCTTCGGGATGCGGAAGTGGATCTCGCGCTCCATCGGCGGGATCTGCACGATCCCCGGGTGGCCCGGCACCGGCACCGCTCCCCACAGCGGCGCCGGCGCGGCGCCCGGCGTCGACGCGTTCAACAGGATCGCCGTCTCGAACGCGTGTCCGGCAGCCTGGTACCAGGCGTGCTCGCACGTCAGCCATGCGGGAACGGTGACGCTGGGGTCGGGCGCGATCTCGTCGGCCACCTCGCCCCACTGCGTGCTCACGCCCGGGAACGACGAGCGCATCGCGCAGCGCGCTCGCGCCGGCGGCGCCTGCGTGCCCTGCCAGTAGCTGTTCGGGAGCGTGAACACGCCGTCGGTGCGCACCCGCATCGTGCGCCCCGACGCGTCGAGCAGCGTCTCCGTCAGCGCCGGGCCGTGCCGCGCGGCCTCGGAGCCGCGCAACACGCTTTCGCTCATGCCCGGAGGCAGCACCGAGCCGCGTGAGCCGGGCGCGCGATAGAACAGCACCTCCTTCGCCTGCGGCGGCAGGCTCGCCACGTGGTGCGCCGCGAACGTGCCCACGTGCGCCACGCGCACCGCCGCCACGCCCGGGCCCACGAACAGCGCGTCGATCTCGCCCGCCGGC
The DNA here is from genome assembly GCA_963797105.1 of uncultured Solirubrobacteraceae bacterium. Lineage (GTDB taxonomy): Bacteria > Actinomycetota > Thermoleophilia > Solirubrobacterales > Solirubrobacteraceae > Palsa-744. Next base: position 2,949,075 of record CAWCOB010000002.1, on the reverse strand, counting down.
CCCACCTTTTCCTCCGCCGTCCACCCGTCCCCGCCGCCGTAAACGGGGTCCGCGCGCGTCGGCGGCGGACCGTTGCAGCCTTCACCCTGCCCCGCGACCATCACGCACACGCCCACGTTGCCCGCCTGCAGCGACGGCGCCACGCCCATCAGTGCCGGCTTGCCGCCGACGAACGGCTGGCCGCGCACGAGCGCCAGCTTCAGCGGTCGCGCGCCCGCGCCAGGCTCGTTGCTCGCATGCCGGCCGCCGCCACCGCCGATCCACAACCCGCCCGCAACGATTGCCGCGAGAACACCGAACGCGATGCCCGCTCCGCGGCGCCGGCGCTGACGACGCCTCGCCTCTTCGATCACACCCGCGTCCAGTCCGTCAGCAGGACGCGATGCGGCGGTCAGCGCCATCCATCGCTCTCATAAAAAATCATTGGTACTACTCTAACTAGCACGATCGTGGGTGTCAAGATCGCGCTGAGCAGATGCAGCGTGCGGGCGCTTTTCTGGACGTTTGTTCGATCTTGCGACTTCTCCGCAATGGGGGCGCGTCCGTATGTCGAGGTCGACACTGGATGCCCGGACGCAGGCATCGTTCGGGACGCACCCGACCTCGCGCGCATTCAGCGGCGCGCGAAGCTAGGAGGGAGATGCTGAGCAGAGCCGACAACACGGGCAGTTCGCTACCCACCCCGGCGCCGTTTGCGATCGAGCGCCGCGATCCCGACCCGAGCACCAGCGTCATATCGACCGCAGGCGAGCTCGACCTCGCGACCGCGCCGCGACTGAAGTGGATGCTCCTCGACGCGCTCGCCGACGGCCACAACCGCCTCGTCCTCGACCTCACGCTCGTCACGTTCATGGACTCCACCGCGCTCAGCGTGCTCGTCGGCGTCAACCGCAGCCTGCGCGACGCCGGCGCGCTGGCGATCGTCTCCAGCAACGCCAGCGTGCTCAAGATCTTCGAGCTGTCCGGCATGGACGGTGCCTTCGCCATCTCGCCCACCCTCCAGCAGGCGCTCGCGCACCTCGACCCCGCCGCCGCGCGTGCCGCCGGCGGCGACGCGCTCGCCTCGGACGCACGCGCCGCCGAAGCGAGCTGACCGGAGCAGCCCAGCCGATGGCAAACGACGCACACAAGCGCACGCTCAGCATCTGCACCGTCGGCCTGTGCCTGCTCAGCCTCGCGACCGCATCCGCCGCCGTCGCCGCGCACGGGCACTCCGAGCTGGGCGGCCGCGAATCGACTTCCGCCGAAGCGGGCTCAGCTGGGAGCGGCCAATCCGGTGCGGGCCCATCCGGCGCCGGCGAAGCGGGAGCCGGCGCATCCGCCGGCGGCTCGTCGTCCGCCGCCGGCCCGGCCGCCAGCCAGCAGACGGGCGCCGCCGGCTCCTCCGCGCAAGCGCACGGCGCGCCCGCCAGCGACACGTCGGCATCGTCAGACACGCGGACCGCCGCCAGCCAGCAACCCTCACACAAGAAAGAAGCAGTCAAGCCCAAGCGCTCTCACGAAAGAGCGCTCCAGGGCCGAGGCGCGCCCAAATCCGCGACCGGCGGCGCAAACGGCGGCACGGGTGGCGAAAGCGCGGGTGCAGGCGTCGGCACAACCACGCCCGCCACGTCCAGCCCCGCCTCCTCGACGCCGGACGCGACCGCAGCCGCCGCGAGCTACGCGCCAGTCGGCGGAACGCCGACCGTCAGCAGCGCGAGCACATCGCCGGGTACCGCCACCTCGACCTCCACGAAGGCCGCGGGACGCGCGCGCCATGCCCGCTCCCACCGCAGCTCCGCGAGCGCCCGCCGGCGCGAGCACGCCGCGAACGCAAGCAGCTTCGGCTCGCTCGCGCCGCTCGGCGTCGCCTCTTCGCAAGCGTCCTCCACGTCCAGCCCGCCGGCCGGCCACGGGCGCGGTGCGCCCGCACGCACGCATGACGTCAAGGCGCAACGCCGGCTCTCGCCGATCGTCACGACCATCACCAAGATCGTCGACGTCGTGCCGAGCGCCGTGCGCGAGCTGATCGTCGCGCTGCTCGCGCTCGCGCTCGCGCTCGCCGTGCGCTCGCGCTTCGCCGCGCTGCGCGCGCGCCGGCTCGAGCGCCAGCGGACGGGGCTGCTCGAGGACGTCGGCCTGTTGCAGGCCGCGCTGCTGCCCACGCCGCCCGCGCGGCTCGGCCCCGTCGGCACCTCCGTCGCCTACCAGCCCGCCGCCGGCCCCGGCGCCGGCGGCGACTTCTACGACGTGTTCGCGCTCGCCGACGGCCAGCTCGCCGTCATCGTCGGCGACATCTCCGGGCACGGACGCCAGGCGCTGCCGCACACCGCGCTCGTCCGCTTCACGCTGCGCGCCTACCTCGAGGCGGGGCTCTCGCCGCGCGACGCCCTGCAGACCGCCGGCGCCGTGCTCGAGCGCCAGCTCGGCGGCGTATTCGCCACCGTCGTCCTCGCCACCTACCACCCGCGCGAGCGGGTGCTCGTGTACGCGTGCGCGGGCCACCCGCCGCCCGTCGTGCTCGGCTCCCGCGCGCTCGCCCCGATCACCGTCTGCGCATCGCCGCCGATCGGCGTCGGACTGAACACCGGCACGCGCCAGACCGTCGTCTCGATCCCGGGCCGTGCGCGGATCTGCTTCTACACGGACGGAGTCACCGAGGCACGCGTCGGCGCCGACCTGTTCGGCGTCGAGCGCCTCGAGGACACGCTCGCCGAGCTCGGTCCGCGCGTAAGCGCATCCGCGCTGCTCGCGCGGGTCGCCGAGCGTGCCGACGCGCGTCCCGACGACATGGCCGCATGCGTGCTCGACGTCGACGGCGGCGACGACGCGCCGGCGCTGCTCATCGACGAGCTCGAGCTCGACCGCGACGACGTGTCCGCGGCGCGCGCCGAGCGCTTCCTGCTCGCCTGCGGCACACAGCGCGACGAGCTCAGCGACGCGATGCGCGCCGCGCGCGCCACCGCAGCCCGCACCGGCGCCGCCGTGCTCGAGGTTCGCCACGCCGGCGACGCGCCCCCGCACGTCACCGTGCAGCGCGAGCACATAACGCGCCTGCCCATGCGTCCAACTCACGTTGCGGTGGCGCTATGAGCTCCGGACCCGTGCTCGCGCCAGACGCCGCCATCGCCCTCGGCATAGCGTCCACCGCCATGCCGTTCGCGCGAACGCCCCACGACGAGGTCGAGCGCTGGCTGCGCGTGCTGCGACTCCACGGCCAGGTCGGCATTGCGCTGCAGGCGCTCGGCGTCAGCGAGGCCGCGTTGCCCGGCAGCGAGCCAAGCCACGGCCACCATGCTCCGCCTGGTGAGGCGACGACGTCCGCGGGCTGGGATTCTGCCGCGGGCGCAGCGCAGGCGGACGCCGTCGCGCTCGTCACCGAGCACGCCGTGCGCATCGCCGACGAACGGCGTGCGCGGGCGCTCTCCACCAAGGACATCCTGATGGCCGTCATGCACGTCTACGGCGAGGACTTCGATCGCGTGCTGCGCGTGCACGGCAGCGATCGCGACGAGGTGCTCGCGCGGCTCGAGCTCCTAGACGGCAGCTCTCGCTGACGCCCACTGCGTCGTGTAGCGCTCCGCGTCCGCGACCGCCAGCTCGAACGCCGCGTCCATCCGCTCGCGGTCGCCCGTGATCAGCAGCTCCATGATCAGGCCGCGCAGCGTCGCCAGCAGCAGCGTGCCGAACGCGCTCGCTTGCTCGCGCGGGCAGCCGAGATCGATGATCGTCGCCGTGATCAGCTCGAGGCGCTGCTCGATCGATCGTGCCGCCGCGGGCGAGAAGCGCGCACCGCCGAACAGGCTCTGACCGACGAACTCGATGAACAGGCGTATGTCGCGCTGGCCGCCAGGCGAGGTCAGGTGAGCCCAGACCAGCCGCAGGCGGGCCGCTAGATCCGCCTCGCGATCGGGCACCTCGTCGATGTGCTCGCGCTGAGACAGCACGATCCGCTCCAGCAGGCACTCGACGATCTCGTCGACCAGCTGCTCCTTGCTGCCGAAGTGATGCTGCAGCGTCACATGGCTGACACCCACAGCCTCCGCCGCGCGGCGCAGCGACAGGGCGGCGACGCCGTTCTCGAGCACATAGTCCGCGACCGCGTCGAGCAGCTCACCGCGACGGTGCTGGTAGCGCAGGCTGCGCCCGTCGACGCGCGTCTCCATAGCGCTATCAGAATACGGGTGAAATGCGGGTGCTGCGACGCGGGTGCGGCTCTGTCTCAGGTCTTGTGCGTCTTCGCGCGCCCCAGCAGCAGCGTGAAGAGGTGTTCCTCGATCCTCGCCGGAACCGGCTCCGGGATGCCGGTCGCGAACATCGACACCTCCGCCGAGCCGTCGACGAAGCCGAGGATGTCGATGTAAAGGGGAATCCGGATCGAGCGCAGCGTGAGGGTTGCGGTGAAGCGCAGCCCGAAGCTCCCGGTGGCGCCTGCGGCGGGCGGCGATCCCTGCTTGGTCGTGACCGGGCTGATCTTTGCTCCGTGGTAGCGCTGGCTGCCGAGCAGGCCGCTGACGTAGTGCGACAGGCACTTCCGCAGCCGGCCGCTGCGGAATGCCGCGAGCTGTCTCGCCGCGAGCGCCGGCGTCTGTGCCACGGACACTTCCGAGCTCAAGCTTTGGCTGACGATCGACGCTTGGCGCTGAAACGTTCCGGAGCCGCTCGCCGCGAGCCCGCGACCAGCCCCCGCGCTGCCCACGCAGCTCAGCAGTTCCCGTTCGATCCTCTGTTCCCCCGCTGTGTGCTGTTCGTCCTTGGGCGCGGAGCGGAAGCCCGGCACGTCGCTCGCGCGCAGGTTCACCGCGGTGGCGAACCGCTGCGCCTGCGCGCGCGCCAGCCCTTCCGCGTGGCTGGCGCCGGGCGCGCCTGCGCCGCCCGTGCCGCCCGTGCTTCGCGCGTGCGAGCTGGTGGCAGCGGAGGAGGTCGTCGCGGCGTGCTTCGCCTGGCTGCTCGCGGTGTGCGTCGCGCCCCCGCACCCAATCAGAAGGCCGCCGCTCGCGAGGAGCGCGGAGATGGCGGCCACACGGCGCATGCGCACCGACATTGTGTCAGAGCGGCTCCGGCGGCCGGCGCCGCTGCGGGTGCAGCGTCTCGCCGCGCGCGAGCATCGCCACGTACTGCTCGATGCGCCGCGCGCGCGTGTCGGCGCGCTTGGCGGTATCGACGCGGTACAGGATCGCGTAGCGGTTCTGGCTCGTGAGCGTCGCGAACGCTTCCCGCGCCGCCGGCTCGGCGTCGAGCGCCCGCGCGAGGTCGGACGGCACCTCGATGCTCGCCTGGCCCGCGTACGCGGTCTCCCAGCGACCGTCGGCCTTCGCACGCTCGACCTGCGCGACGCCAGCCGCGTGCATGCGCCCGGCCGCGATCAGGCGCTCGGCGATCGCGACGTTGCGCTGCGACCACGCGCTGCGCGCGCGGCGCGGCGTGAAGCGCTGGCGGAACGTGCGCTCGTCGCGCCGGCGCACCTGCCCGTCGATCCAGCCGTGGCACAGCGCCTGCTCGAGCGCGTCGTCGTAGCTCAGGCTCGTGGGCTCTGTCGTGCCCTTCTTGGCGAGCACCAGCCACACGCCAGCCACATCGGCGTGATTGCCGGCGAGCCATTTACGCCACGCAGCCGCGTCCGCGAGAATCAGCTCCGGAAGCTCGTCGCTCACGACGGTTGCGCTAGCCGGCGAGGCGCTCGACGGGGCGTTGCGCGGGGATGCTCACGTGTACCGTCGTGCCGCTCCCCGGGGCCGAGTCCAGCCGCAGCTCGCCGCCGAGCAGCTCGACGCGCTCGCGCATCCCCATCAGCCCGAAGCCGCCGCTCTCGACGGCCGCCTCGGGGTCGAAGCCGGCGCCGTCGTCGCGCACGCTCAGCCACACCGTCGCGTTCTGCTCGGTGATCTCGACGACCGCGCGCTTGGCGCCGCCGTGCTTGGTCGCGTTCGACAGCGCCTCCTGCACGATGCGGTAGAGCGCGGTCTCCACCTCGGGGGCGTGTCGCGTGTCGGCACGGCCCTGCTCGTAGGCGAGGTCGATGCTCACGTCGACCTCGAGGCCGTGGCGCATGGTGCGCTCTGCGAGGCCCTCCAGCGCGGCCTGGACGCCGAGCTCGTCCAGCGCAGCGGGGCGCAGGTCGGTGATCAGCGCGCGCAGGTTCGCGATCGCTTCCTCGAGCTGGTCGACCGCCTGGCCGACCGCCTGCGGGAGCGCGTCCGGGCGCTCGGAGCGTGCGGCGCTCGACAGGCCGATCCGCAGCGCGCTGAGGCTCTGCAGAGTCTCGTCGTGCAGCTCGCGCGCCCAGCGCCGGCGCTCGCCCTCGGCGGCGGCCAGGCGCTGGCGGCTGTGCTCCGAGGCGATCGACTGCGCCGTCGCCACCGCGCTCGCGGCGCTCGCGGCGAACGCCTCCAACAGCCGCTCGTCCTCGGCGGTGAACGCCGGTCCGTCGTGCAGCCGGTCGAGTGCCAGCAGCACGCCGTGCGTGCGCCCGCGGAACACGAGTGGGACGGCCAGGCCGCCGTCTGCCTGCACGCCCAGCCGGCCGAGGCCGTGCTCGTCGAAGCGGGCGCGGGTGAGCTCGTCCTCCAGACGCTGCGCGCGCCCGGTGCGCATCGCGTGGCTCGCAACCGTGTCCTCCAACGGCACCGTCCGGCCGATCACGCCCTCCGGCAGCTCGCCGGCGCCGGCCGCGATCACCAGCTCGCTGCCGCGTCTCAGCTCGATCAACAGCGCGCGTGCGGACACGAGCGCGCGCCCACGCTTGGCGACCAGCTCGAGGATCACATCGAGGTCGGTCTCGCCGCCCACCGCCCGCGCGATCTGGGTCGTGGCCTCGAGCGCCGCGACCGTCCGCTCGAGCTCGTCGCGGCGCTCGCTTGCACCGGTGTAGCGGCGCGCGTGGTCGATCGCCACGGCGGCGAACTCGGCGAGCACCGCGACCGCCTGCTCGTCGGCGTCCGAGAACTCCGCGCCGTCGGCCTTCTCCGTCAGGTACAGGTTCCCGTACGGGGTGCCGTCGAGGAGGATCGGCACCCCGAGGAACGTGTGCATCGGCGGGTGCCCCATGGGAAAGCCATAGGAGCGAGGGTGCTGCCCGACGTCGCTCACGCGTAGCGGCGCGGGATCGCTGATCAGCGCGCCGAGCACGCCGCGCCCCCGCGGCAGCGCGCCGATCGCCGCGTGCGTGGCCTCGTCGATGCCCCGGGTGATGAAGCGGCTGAGCTCCGTGCGCGACTCGTTGAGCACGCCGACCGCCGCGTAGCGAGCTTCCGTGAGCTCCTGTGCGGACTCGAGCACGCGGTCGAGCACCTGGTCGAGGTCGAGCTCGGCCAGGACGCTGCGAGCGACCTCGAGGATCCCCTGTGTCGTTCGATCGATCAAGGCGACTTCAGGCTACTCCAGCCAGGTCGAAGGAAACGAGGGCGCCTAATCCAGCTCGATCGCTCGCATCGTGTGCTCGTCTGGGAGCTTCTCGAGGATCGCGCGCAGCACCTCGCGCTCGTCGGCCTGCTCGCGCTGGAGGTCCTTGAGCAGCAGCCGCACCGCGCTATGCGTGATCTTCATCTGCTGCGGCTCGAGCGTCACCGTCAGCATGCCGTGCGCGTCCGGCGGCGCTTCGAGGCCGGCGATCACCTCGCGCGCCAGGCGGCGGATCTCGGGCTCGTGCGCCTCGTCTGAGATCAGCAGCCGCAGCGCGCTCGCCGCGACAGGTACCTCGGGCGGGTCGAGGAACAGGTGGTAGGGAGGTGCAGGCTCATTCTCGGGATCGCTCATGGTCCGTCAGCCTACCGGCGCCGGCGGGCGCAAGCGTGCGGAATCCCACGCTCAGGGTCGGGGAAGTCCACGGATGCCAGCGGGTTGGCGCGGACGTACGTTCTGCTCATGAACCAGACACGAGCACATCAAACCGATCGGGGCCCGGCGACAGATGTCTCCGATGGCCTGTTTGCAGACGTCCTTTGCGCCGTCGACGGCACGCGCCGCAGCTTCGCCGCAGTCGAGCAGGCGGCGATCCTCGCCGGCCCGCAGGGCCGCCTGACGCTCCTGGCGGTGACCGCCGTGGCGGGCACCGGCTCATACCGGCACGCCGCGATCGGCCCGCAGCGCGCGCAGCGGATCCTCGAGCGCGCGGAACGGATCGCGCACGCTGCCGGTATCGCATGCGTGGGCGTGATCGAGCCCGACGGGCCCCCGTCGCAGCTCGTGCTCGAGCGCGCCGCCGAGCACGACCTGCTCGCCCTCGGGGCGCCCGCGACCTCGTGGCTCGGCGGGCGCTTCATCGACAGCGTCGCCGACGCGGCTCTCGGCTCCTTCACCGTGCCGCTGCTCGCCGCGCACGCGCTGCCGCGCGGCGGACACCGATTCCTCGAGCGCATCCTCGTCGCGAGCGACGGCCTCGACGGGTCTGAGCAGATGGTCGAGCTCGTCGTGCGCCTGGCCCGCGAGCACGACGCGGGCGTCACGCTGCTGCACGTCGGCTCCTCCCAGGAGCATCCCGACGCGATCGACGAGCAGGCCGGCAGGCTGCGCGCCGAGATCGACGGCGCCTGCGAGGTTCGGATCGAGGTCGGCGGTGCCGCCGAGAAGATCGTCGCCGTCGCCGAGCAGGATGGGAGCTCGCTCGTCGTCATGAACAGCCGTCGCCTGGGCGGCTGGAAGGCGATCGGCAGCGTCAGCCGGCACGTCGTGCGCGACTCGCACTGCTCGGTTCTGCTCGCTCAGCCGGGCGGGCCGGCGTAGGCTCACTCCGCGGCGACGGTCGCGCGGCCCTGCTCGCGCTCGCGCAGGCCGCGCGCGATGCGTCCGCCGGCGGCGCTCAGCAGCATGCCGGCGATCGCGGTGATGACGGCGAGCAGCGGCGGGAAGCTGCCGAGCGAGACCTTCGCGTGCGTGCCCGCGATCAGGTGCGCGAGCAGCAGGCCGACGCCGTAGACGAAGCCCGCGACCAGGCCTCGGTCGGCGCCGCCCCAGCCGTCGAGGTGCTCGAAGCCGGCGACGACGCTCGCGATCGCGATGAACGCCGCGTAGCCCCAGTACGCGCCGCTGGAGACGCCCACCAGCACTCCCGCGATCGCGCCCGCGATCGCCGGAACTACTCCACCAGCCACGATCTGCATGTGTCGCGGCTGGTCGCGGAACAGCGTTGGTTGATACATGCGTCTCCTCCCCGAAGGTGCCGTCAAACCCTAGCGCGTACTCCTAACCTGCGTTGCACGTGCCCAGCGCAGCTCCGCCCTTCCGCCTGTCGGTTCTCGACCAGTCGCCGATCTCCCAGGGATCCTCCGGCGCGCAGGCGCTCGCCAACACCCTCGAGCTCGCGCAGCTGGCCGACCGTCTCGGCTATCACCGCTACTGGGTGGCCGAGCACCACGGCGGCCCGATGCTCGCCGGCCCCAGCCCCGAGGCGCTGATCGGGCCGATCGCCGCGAGCACCGAGCGCATCCGCATCGGCAGCGGCGGCGTGATGCTGCCGCACTACAGCCCGCTGAAGGTCGCCGAGACGTTCAGCGTGCTCGCCGGCCTGTTCCCCGGGCGTATCGACCTCGCGCTGGGCCGCGCCGCGGGCACCGACCCGATCACCACGTACGCGCTCCAGCGCGACCGCCGCCAGGCCGCGCCCGATGACTTCCCCGAGCAGCTCGCGGAGCTGCTCGGCTACCTGTACGACAGCCTGCCGGCTGACCATCCGTTCGCGCGCCTGGCAAAGACGCTTCCCGGACGCCCGCAGATCCCCGAGCCGTGGCTGCTCGGCTCCTCGCCGCAGAGCGCGCTGTGGGCCGCCGAGCTGGGGCTGCCGTACGCGTTCGCCGACTTCATCAACCCCAAGGGCGCGGAGATCGCGGCGCTGTATCGAGAGCGCTTCGCCGCATCCTCCGCGGAGGGGGAGCACCAACGCGCGGATACGCAGGCGCGCACGGCGGTGGGCGTGTGGGTGGTGTGCGCGGACAGCGACGAGGAGGCGCGCCGGCTCGCGTCGAGCGCGCGCATGACCTTCACGCTGCTGCGCCGCGGTCAGCTGATCGCGGTGCCGCCGCCCGAGCAGGCGCTGCGCTTCCTCGAGGCCGAGGGGCGAAGCGGCGGTGGCGATGTCGCCGGCGGGGGCGCCTCGCACTCGCGCCGCGCGGTCGTGGGCTCGCCGCAGACCGTGCGCGCGCAGCTGAGCGAGGTCGTCGAGAGCTACGTCGCACAGGAGGCGATCGTGGTGTGCATCACCTACGACCACCAAGCCCGCATGCGCTCCTACGAGCTGCTGGCCGAGGCCTTCCAGCTCTGAGACAACGCACGCGCGTCAAGGCGGATCGCCGCGACGCGCACAAGTGACGCACTGATCCGTATTTGCGCCGCCCGCGTAGTCACACGAAACAAAGGGTCGTGGGTGGTTGACAAGCCCGCGATCCATCTTGAACACGAGATCGGAGAACCGATGAGCTACGAGATCAACCTCGAGGAGGTCGACATCGACGGCGCCGTACGCGAAGCCGCCGATGCCGTCTCAGGCGACACGCGCTTGAGCTTCCTCAAGAAGGCCGGCGTCGCCGGTGGCGCGATGGTCAGCGGCGGCGCGGTGCTCTCAGCGCTCGCACCCACCGCGCTTGGAGCGACGACGGTCGGCCGTCCGCCGGCCAAGTTCGGCAAGGGCGATGTCGGCATTCTCAACTATGCCCTCACGCTCGAGTATCTGGAGGCAGCGTTCTACAACGCCGCGACCGCGGCGAACCTGTCGCTCACACCCCAGGCAGCAGCCTTCTTGAAGGTCGTCACCAGAGACGAGAACGCGCACGTCGCGTTCCTGAAGAAGTCGTTGGGCAGCAAAGCCGTGGCCACGCCCGCGTTCGAATTCGGCCCCGGAAACGAAGTCACGAAGAACGTCGAAAAATTCATGGCCACGTCGTACGTGCTCGAGAACACGGGCGTGCACGCCTACCTCGGACAGGTGACGAACATCAAAGCGCCCGCCTACGCGACGGCGGCCGCCACGATCCTCACGATCGAGGCGCGCCACGCCGCGGTCATCGGGCTGCTCAACGAAGCCGCCGGCAACGACATCGCGCCAGAAGGCCCGTTCGACAAGCCGTACACCGCGGCCAAGGTGCTCAAGGCCGTCACGGCAACCAAGTTCATCAAGGAATAGGAGAGAACGATGTCAACTACCACCGAGGAGACAGCGACGCAGCCGGCCGGGATCGTCGAGCGTCTCGTACGCGACGACGTGGACCGCAAGCGGTTCCTGCGGATTGTGGGCGGCGCGGGCGCTACGAGCTTCGGCGCGTTCGTGCTCGCCGCCTGCGGTAGCAGCAGCTCGAAAACGACATCCACGGCGGCGGCGCCAGCGGCGACGAGCACCGCCTCGTCCGCTAGTGCCGGCGGCGATGTCGCAATCCTCAACTACGCACTCACACTGGAGTACCTGGAGCGTGAATTCTACGCCAAGGTTGTGGCGTCAGGGCTCTTCAAGGGCAAGGTCGGCAGCCTGATCAAGGGCTTCGGCAGCCAGGAGGCAACGCACGTGGAAGCGCTCAAAGGCGCCGTCTCGAAAATGGGTGGGACGCCGGCGGCCAACCCCAACGGCAAATTCCCGATCGAAAGCGCCACACAGGTTGCTGGACTTGCCTACACGGTCGAGAACCTGGGCGCGGCCGCATATCTGGGTCAGGCCGGGAACATCCAGAGCCCGGAAGTGCTGGCCACGGCGCTCGCGATCCACTCGGTCGAGGCGCGTCACGCATCGACCCTGGGGACGCTCGTGAAGAAGTCGCTGACCCCGGATGGCGCGTTCGCCAAGCCGATGGAAATGTCAATGGTGCTGGCGGCCGTCAAGCCGTTCCTGGCCTGATCGCAGGTTGAGAAGAGGAGCTGAAAGAGATGGGAGATCACACACTTACCGAGGCCGCACACAGCGGCCTGGCAAACCCTGAGCTGGCGAGCTTCGAGGTCAGCGGTTTGACTCGCTCGAGCTTCATCCTGCGCGGCGCGATGGCCGCCGGCGCGGTCTACGGGCTGGGAGCTGTCACCCCGTTCGTCTCGCAGGCGCTCGCCGAAACAGGCGGCGGCGACGTTGAAATTCTCAACTTCGCCCTCACGCTCGAGTACCTCGAGTCCGACTTCTACAACGTCAAGGGCAGAGAAGTCGGTCTCACGGGCGTCGCGAAGTCATACGCGAGGACGTTCGGCGAACAGGAGGCCGACCACGTCGAGGCGTTGACGACCACGATCAAAGCGCTCGGCGGCAAGCCCGTCGCCAAGCCGACGTTCGTGATCCCGGCGAGCAGTCAGAGCTCGTTCCTCGCGCTGGCCTCCACGCTGGAGAACACCGGTGTGAGCGCCTACAACGGCGCGGCGCCACAGGTCAAGAGCAAGGAAGTGCTGGCCGCCGCAGGCAGCATCGTCCAGATCGAGGCGCGTCACGCCGCCGCGATCAACCTGCTGATCGGCAAGAGCCCGACGCCCAACGAGGGCTTCGACCTGCCGCTGACCAAGGCGAAGGTGCTCGAAGCCGTCAAGCCGCTGATCAAGGCATAACAAACTCAAGCTCAGGAGGAAACGAAACCATGGGACTCGACAATCCAATCCACATTGCCTTTCTGCTGATCCTGCTACTGCTCGTGTTCGGCGCCAAGCGTCTGCCCGAGATGGGCAGGTCTCTCGGCGACGGCATGCGCGGCTTCAAGGACGCGATCAGCGGCGAAGGCACGCCGACCGCTACGACCGCCGCGCAACCTCAAACGCTCGCCCAGCCGGCGCTGTACGCACAGCCCGAGCCGGCCGAGAAGCTCCCCGTCTAGGTCATGGCGACCGCGATCGGCAGCATCGGGCACGAGGACCGCGTCAGCGTGGTCGACCATCTGGAGGAGCTGCGCGCTCGCCTGATCGTCTGCCTGGCCGTGATCGCGGTCGCGTTCGGCTTCTGCTTCTGGCAGAACCACGCGCTGTTGAACATCATCAACGCGCCGCTCGCCCACCAGACGCAGAAACAGGTGAAGGCCGGTAACGGTCCGCTCGGCTCGACGTACACGGTGCAGGAGAGCGCGCACACGGTGGCGACACAGCTGCAGGTGGTGGTGCAGGCGCTGGAGCGTCCGGGCAGCGGCGCCTCGGCGGCGACCAAGGCCGCGCTCGCGCACGTCAAGCCGCAGTTGAGCGCAGCGATCAAGCATCTGTCGGCGGCGCCGCAGGGCAACAAGCCGGTGACGCTCGGAATCGGCGAGCCGTTCTCGACGACGATCGGGATCTCGTTCATCTTCGCGATGATCCTGTCGCTGCCGATCCTGCTGTACGAGCTGTACGGCTTCCTGCTACCGGCCTTCAGCCCCGAGCAGCGGCGCGTCACGACACCGCTGATGTTGGCGATCCCGTTCCTGTTCGTGGCCGGAGTGCTGTTCGGCTACTTCATCGTGCTGCCAGCCGCGGTGCGCTTCTTCCAGAACTTCAACAGCGGCCAGTTCAACGTGCTGGTGCAGGCGAGCCAGTACTACCACTTCGCGGCGGTCGTGCTGCTCGCGATGGGGCTCGTCTTCCAGGTGCCGGTCGGTGTGCTCGCGGCCACGCGCGCGGGCATCGTGACGACCAAGCAGCTGCGCCACAACCGCCGCTACGCGATCCTCGCCTGCGGCGCGGTCGCGGCGTTCCTGCCGGGCGACGCGATCACGCTGCTGCTCGAGACGGTGCCGCTGTACCTGCTGTTCGAGGCGAGCGTGCTGCTCGCCAGGATCATCGAGCACCGCGAGACGCGGCGGGCAATTCGCGATGCGCGGTGACGGTCGCGGGAACCCGCCGCGTCCAGGGCGCCGGCAGCCGCGCCTGATTGGCAGTGATCCAAAAGCGGGTAGCCGCCGTAAGAATGCCTGGAATGTTCAACCCCCTGCGCCCAGCCGGTGGCAGCGGCTCGACCGAGCGTCTGCGCGTGCTCGCGGACGAGGAGCTGATGCAGCTCGTGTACCGGAGCAAGGCCGACGCGTTCGAGGTGATCTATGACCGTCACGCCGACGCGGCCTTCTCGCTCGCCTTCCGCATGTGCTCCCAGCGGGCGCTCGCGGAGGACATCGTGCAGGAGGCGTTCCTGTCGCTGTGGCGCACCCGCAGCCGCTACGACCGCGACCGCGGCAGCGTGCGCACGTGGGTGCTCGGCATCGTCCACAACCGCGCGATCGACGCGCTGCGCCGGCGCACCGTGCGCGACCGCGGGATCGTCGACGACGAGGGACTCGAGGAACGCGTGGCCGCGCCCGAGCGCACCGACCTGGACGTCGCGCGCCGCGAGGAGGCGCGCGAAATTCGCGGCGCGCTCGCCGAGCTGCCGGAAGATCAGAGCCGGGTGATCGAGTTGGCGTACTTCGGGGGACTGACGCACGTGCAGATAGCGGCGATGCTGGACACGCCGGTCGGCACCGTCAAGGGCCGCATGCGCCTGGGGCTCGCGAAGATGCGGATGGCTCTCGGGGATCCCGCGGAGATGGTGGGGTGAGGGCGCGATGAGCGGGGAGGAATCGCACATGGATCCGGAGATTTGCGGCGAGGACGTGGCGCCGTACGTGCTCGGCGCGCTGACGGAGCCCGAGCACGACGCGTTTCGCGTGCACTTGCAAGCGTGTGCGGTGTGTCGCGAGGAGGTCGCGGCGCTGCAGGTCGTGGCGTGGGCGCTGCCGGGGGCCGCACCGCAGCTGAGCGCGCCAGATGCGCTCAAGCAGCGTGTGATGGCGAGCGTGCACGAGGATCTCGGGCGCGTGAGCTCCCACGTGCGCCAGCCCGCACGCCGATCGCGCGGCGTGTCGCTCGTCCGGCCGAGCTGGCGTCCGCTGCTGGCCACGGCGGGGGCGCTCGCGGCCGTCGTGCTCGCCCTGGTGCTAGCGCTTTCCTCCTCCTCCTCCGGCGGCGGCGCCGCCGCGCGCGTGATCCGCGCTGAAGTGACGGTGCCGCGCGCGAGCGCGTCGCTGCGCGTCAGCGCCGGCCACGCCCAGCTGGACGTCTCTGGCATGCCGCAGACGCCCGCTGCGCGCGTGTACGAGGTGTGGGTGAAACGCTCGGGAGCGCCGCAGCCGACCGATGCGCTGTTCACGGTCACCGCGGCGGGCAACGCGACGGTGGACGTGCCCGGTGGCCTGCAGGGGGTGAAGGTGATCATGGTTACCTCCGAGCCCCGCGGCGGCAGCAAGGTTCCCACGAGCGCTCCCGTGATCGTCGCGCGTCTGAGCTGATGCGCACCGGCGCCCACGGACGCCGCGCATCGACGTCTCACGCGGCGCGCGGGTCAGGTGACGCGCAGCTCGTGCTCGCCGACGCGCACGGCGTCGCCGCTGTGCAGCTGGCGCCCGCGGCGCGTCTCGGGCTCGCCGTTGACGAGCGCGGGCTCGCTCGCGAGCAGTGCCTTGACCTCGCTGCCGCTGTCGACGACGCCGGCGAGCTTGAGCAGCTGTCCGAGCCGGATGGTGTCGCCGCGGATCGAGATCTCTTGAGCCACAGCTTGCGAATGTAGCTGGCTCGCCCGGCGAATCCGGGTCGGGCGCGCGTGCGGATCCACCCTGGTAACAACGCGACGGCCGGCTGTGCGCTAGATTCGCGCCGACATGGGCGAGCGCGCTGACTACACACCGGGAACGTTCTGCTGGGCGGAATTGACGACGAGCGACCAGGGCGCGGCGAAGGCGTTCTACGCGAGCCTGCTGGGCTGGGAGGCGGACGACAGGCCGGTGGGCGAAGGCTCGTACTACTCGATGCAACTCGTCGACGGCAAGCCCGTGGCGGCGATCGCGGGGCAGCCGCAGCAGCAGCGCGAGGCGGGCGTGCCGCCGCTGTGGAGCTCGTACGTGTCGGTGGAGAGCGCGGATGCGGTGGCGGAGCGAGCAAAGGAGCTGGGCGCGACCGTTCACGCGCCGCCGTTCGACGTGATGACGGCCGGGCGCATGGCCGTGATCCAGGACCCGCAGGGCGCGTACTTCATGCTGTGGCAGCGCGGCGATCACTTCGGCGCGGCGCTTGTGAACCAGCCGGGAGCGCTCGTGTGGAACGAGCTGCAGTCCCCCGATCTGGACGCGTCGGCGTCGTTCTACGGCGACCTGTTCGGCTGGACGGTCGAGGAGCTCCCGGGCATGGACGAACGCTACCTGTCGATCAAGAACGGCGAGGCGAACAACGGCGGCATGCGCGGCTTGACGCCGCCGGCGCCGCCGAGCTGGCTGACGTACTTCGGCATCGACGACGTCGAGGCCGGCCTCGCGAAGGTGCAGGAGCTGGGCGGCATGAAGCTGGCGGGCCCGATCGACATCGGGATCGCGAAGATCGCCGTGGTGGCGGACGCGCAGGGCGCGGTGTTCGCGCTTTACGCGGGCGAGCTCGAGCCTTAGGCCGGCGGCGTCACGTCGGTCGTGGACGCAGCGCAGCGCCGCGCCGCGCGCGCAGCCGGACGCTCGCGTCGGCGTGGTCGAGGAGCTGCGGCGGATAGCGCAGGGCTCGTCGCCGGCTGCGCTCCAGCAGCCACGGCCGGTGCACGGCGGCGCCCGGCACGTCGGCGAGCTCGGGGACGTATCGGCGCACGTAGTCGCCGCTGGGGTCGAAGCGCTGGGCCTGACGCAGCGGGTTGAGCACGCGGTTGGGCCGGGTGTCGTTGCCGGTGCCGGCGACCCACTGCCAGTTGCCGACATTGTTGGCGACATCGGCGTCGGCGAGCAGCGACGCGAAGTGGGCGGCGCCGAGACGCCAGTCGATGTACATGGTCTTCGTCAGGAACGACGCCACGATCAGCCGCGCGCGGTTGTGCATGAAGCCCTCGTCCGCGAGCTGGCGCATGCCGGCGTCGACGATCGGATAGCCGGTGACGCCGGCGCGCCAGGCGTCGGCGTCGCGCTCGCTGTGCCGCCAGCGGTCGCCGCGGGGGCGGTAGTCGGCGTGCGGCATGTCGGGGCGCGCGGCGAGCACCTGCTGGTGGAAGTCGCGCCAGCAGAGCTGACGGGCGAAGCCGACGGCCGCGCCACGCGCGCGGCCGCGCCGCAGGAGCTTGTCGGCGGACAGGCAGCCGAAGTGCAGGTGGGCGGCGAGCCGCGAGGTGGCGTCGCCGGCGAGGTCGTCGTGGAGCGCGTCGTAGCCGGCGGCGTCGGCGCGCAGCCAGCGCTCGAGCTGCTTGCGCGCGGCTGTCTCGCCGCCGCGCTGCAGGTTCGGCGATGGGCTCGCGGCCGTGAGGCTCGCGAGCCTGGGTATCGGCGCCGGCCGCAGGCCCTCGGGCAGATCGATCTTGCGCGGCGACCGCGAGACGGCTCGCGGTCGTGGCTGGAGCTCGCCGCGCCGGCTGTCCACACTCTGGCTCCAGGCTCGCCAGTAGGGGGTGAACACGCGGTAGTGGTCGCCGCCGCCGGGCGTGAGCTCCCCGGCGGGCACAACGCTCACGCCGGCGAACGTCAGCAGCTCGATGCGCGCCTCACCGCAGGCACGCGCAAGCAGCTGCTCGCGCAGGCGCGCGTAGGGGGTGACGTCGGCGCTCATGCAGATCGTGTCCAGGTCCCATTCGTGTGCGAGCCGCAGCGTCTCCTCGACGACGTCGCCATGACGTACCACCAGCTGCGCGCCGCGCTCGCGCAGCGAGTGGTCGAGGTCGCGGAGACAGTCGAGTAGGAACGCGAGCCGATTGGGCGCGCCGCAGCTACGGGCGAGCAGCTTTCGATCGAGCACGAACATTGGCACGAGCTGTTCGGCTTCGCGCGCCGCTGCGGCGAGCGCGGGCTGGTCGCGCACCCGCAGGTCGCGCGTGAACAGCACGAGCGCCCGCTTCATTGTTCCCCGAGCGCGCGCTTCAAAGCCTCGTCGAACGGGAGTGTGGAGATCGCGAAGGGCTCGGCGCCGGATGGGTCGGTGACGATCGTCTCGGTGGTCAAGCCCTCGACGAGGGGGCGTGCGACGTTCGTGTCGACGGGCGTGACCAGCCCGAGCCACAGCGCGGACAGCCACGGCGTCACGAATGGGACGGGCAGCTTCGGTCGCGGGCGGATGCCCATGGCGAGCGCCATCCGGTCGAGCATGGCGCCGTATGCGAGCACGTCGGGGCCGCCGATCTGGACTTCGCGCCCGAGCGACTCGGGAACGTCGGGGGCACGTTGCAAGTACTCGATGACGTCGTCGATCGCGATTGGCTGCGTGGCGATCCGCAGCCAGCTCGGGGCGATCATCACGGGCAGCCGTTTCACCAGATAGCGCAGCGTGCGGTAGGACTCGCTGGCGGCGCCGACGACCATCGCCGAGCGGAAGTACGTGAGCGGCGGGCCCTCGGCGGCGAGCGTGAGCGCGGTATCGTGACGGCTGCTCAGATGCTTGGAGACGCTGGGGTCGCCGAGACCGCCGAGGTAGACGACCCGGCCGATGCCCTCGCGCTTGGCCATCCGCGCGAAGTTGAGCGCGCCGCTGCGCTCGCGCTCGGAGTAGCCGGCGCCACCGGCCATGGCGTGAACGAGGAAGTACGCGACGTCGATGCCCTTGCCCAACCCATCGAGGCTTGCGGAGTCGGTCACATCTCCGCACTGGATCTCACAGCCCTGGCGCTCGAGGTGCGCGGTGCGCGCGGGGTCGCGCGCGAGGCAGCGCACCTGTGCGCCGGAGTCGAGCAGAGCGCCGGCCAGACGGCCGCCGATGAACCCGCTTGCCCCTGCTACCAGCGCGTGTGTTGCGATTCGTCGAGACTACTCCGTACTGCGTGGGGCGCATCTAGCTGCGTGCGGTGCACGTCGCGCGCTTGCGGCCAGGGTCAGCGCGAGGCGCTCCCCGAGCCGTTCACCCGCTCGGCCATGTCTGCCCCGGTCGTGGTGGTCATGACCGCGGCGCCGCCGCCGGCGAGCGCGCGGCGGACGAGCGCGGGCGCGAGCATGCGCAGCGCCGCGGCGAACCCGTAGGCGCGTGGCACGTAGCGTTCGGCGCGGCGGCCGATGCCGGCCTCGTAGATCGCGTCGGCTGCCTTCTCGGGGGTGGACACGATCCAGTGCGTCCACGGCTTGGCGGTGAGCTCGGACTGCGGGAAGCCCTCGGTGGAGATGAACCCGGGGAGCACGAGCCCGACGTGCACGCCGTGGGCGTGCTCCTCGGCGTACAGCGCGTCGGACCAGCCGGCGAGCGCGAACTTGGAGGCGCTGTAGGCGCCGGAGCCGCCGCGCGCGACCCTGCCGGCGGTGGAGGAGACGTTGACGATCGCGCTGGGCGCGGAGGAGCGCAGCAGCGGCAGCAGCGCCTCGGTGAGCCGCACCTGGGCGTCGAAGTTGATGGCCATGGTGCGGCGCACGTTCTCGTAGCCGCCGTCGGCGAAGCGCGCGCGCCATGCGGCGCCGGCGTTGTTGACGAGCAGGTCGAGTCGCGTCGTGGTGCTCGAGCACGTGCTCGAGGATGCGCGCGGGTGCATCCTCGTCGAGGAGGTCGACCGCGACGAAGCTCACGCGTGGCTGCCGTGGCCGTTGCTGGCGGCAGGTGCGATGGCGCCGCGCGTGCCGCCGAGCTCGGCGGCGAGCGCGCGCAGGCGCTCCTCGCGGCGGGCGACGAGCACGAGCGCGGCGTCGGGCTCGCGGGCGAGCCGGCGGGCGGTGGCTTCGCCGATGCCGCTGGAGGCGCCGGTGATGAGCATGACCTTGGTCAGTCGACCGTTAGCCTGTCAGATCGGCACAACATGAGCTCGCCCGCACCCAGCGACGCCGAGCGGCGTCGCGTCGACTGACCGCGAACCCGATCGCGAGTCGCCCCGCAAGCGCGAGGCGCTGGAGCTGTTCAGCGGCCTGCCGCGCCGCTACGACGCGCTGTCGGCGGCGCTGAGCTTCTGGCAGGACCCGCGCTGGCGGCGCGCGCTGGTCAGCGCGGCGGCGCCGCGCGTCTGGCGAGCGCGTCCTGGACGTGGCGACGGGCACGGGAATGGTGGCGGCGGAGCTGCTGGCGCGCGCGGACTGCGAGGTGGTGGGCGTCGATCAGAGCGCGGAGATGCTGGCGGCGGCACGGGCGCGCTTCGTCGCGGACGGCGCGCGCGTGGAGCTGATGGAGGGGCAGGCGGAGAGCGCTGCCGTTCGCGGATGCGAGCTTCGACGCGCTGACGTTCACCTACCTGCTGCGCTACGTGGACGACCCGGCGGCGACGATGCGCGAGCTGGCGCGCGTGGTGCGCCCGGGCGGGCGCGTGGCGTCGCTGGAGTTCGGCGTGCCGCCGTGGGCGCCGGCGCGCGCGGCGTGGCGGCTGTACACGGCGGTCGGGCCTGCCGACGCTGGGCCGGCTGGCGTCGCGCGAGTGGGCACAGGTGGGCCGCTTCCTGGGTCCGAGCATCCGCGGCTTCTACGAGCGCCACCCGCTGGAGCGGATCGTGGGCTACTGGCGCGAGGCGGGGCTCGAGGACGTGCGCGTGCGGCGCATGAGCCTCGGCGGCGGCGTGGTGATGTGGGCGGTCAAGGGTGCCGGCGGCGAGGCGCCTGCGCGCGATGGCGCACCGTCGGGCGATTCCGCGGCGTCGGACGGTTCCGCGGCGTCACGCGACGACGCGCACGGGGGCTGAGGCGGCGATGGCTGTCATCGGCGAGCGCGTGCGGGTGAGGCGCGAGCGCCCGGCGTTCTACGCGCTGGGCGGCGGCAGGGTGGGCGACGTGGTGACGCTGCTGCACCCGCCGTACACGGCGTGGCACCTGAGCTACTTCGCGCTGGGCGCCGCCGTGGCGCCGCATCTGCACGTGGACCGCCTGCTATGGGGCTTGGCGGCTTTCACGCTGGCGGTGGGCGTGGCGGCGCACGCGTTCGACGAGCTGCACGACAGGCCGCTGGGCACTCGGATCGGCGACGGCGCGCTGGTGTGCGCGGGGGTGGTGGGGCTGGCGGGCGCGGTGGCGATTGGGGTGGCGGGCGTGCTGACGGTGACGGCGTGGCTGGTGCCGCTGGTGCTGGTGGGAGCGCTGTTTGCGCCGGCGTACAACCTCGAGCTGGGCGGGCGGGCGCTTCCACGGCGATGTGTGGTTCGCGCTGGGTTGGGGCGCGTTCCCGGCGTTCACGGGGTATTTCGTGAACGCGGAGAGGGTGGCGCTGCCGGGGCTGCTGATCGCGGCTGGCTGCATGGCGATGAGCGTGGCGCAGCGGCGTCTGAGCTCGGCGGCGCGCGAGCTGCGCCGGCGTACGCGTGCGGTGAGCGGCACGCGCACTTTGAGCAACGGCAGTACGGAAGAGCTGTCGGTGGATGCGCTGCTGAGTCCGCTTGACGGGGCGCTGGCGGCGCTGTCTTTGGCGATCTCCGTGACCGCGTGTGCCCTCGTGATCGCGCGCCTGTGACCGGTCTGTGACCCGTATGTGACGGGTGTGTGACGGGTTTACGACGGGCAGGCGGTGGTACTGCGACCGCGGACTTTGTGCGCCATGGTTATACAGCCTTTTAAATTGATGACCCAGACGGCGCAGCCCCGTCGAGCGGCACCCTAAGCGGGCACGACGGTCATGCCTCGAGCAGATGCGCGCCGGGGCCGGGGTGCACCTCGCGCGCGTCGCGCGGATAGGACGTGTCGGGGGCGAACAGCCCGAGGACGCTGCCGCCGAAGCCGCCGCCGACGAGTCGGGCGCCGCTCGCGCCGGCCTCGCGCAGGCGCTTCGACGGTGGCCTCGACGGCGGGGGTGGAGACCTCGTAGTCGTCGCGCAGGCTGCGGTGGGAGGCGTCGAGCAGCGCGCCGAGAGCGGGGAGGTCGTCGGCGCGCAGCGCGGCGACGGCGTCGCGCACGCGCTGGTTCTCGGCGATGCACGTGCAGTGCGCGCCTGCGCAGCGGCTCGGGCAGCCGCTCGAGCGCGTCGGCGTCGGCGTCGGCTTCTGCGTCGCGCAGCGACGCGACGCCGAGCAGCTGGCACGCGCGTGCGCACTCGTCGCGGCGCTGGTTGTAGCCGGAGCTGGCGTGCTTGTGGCGCTCGCCGGAGTCGAGCACGACGAGCCGCCAGTCGCCGAGGAGCAGCGGCACGGGCTCGACGTGCAGCGTGCGGAAGTCGATGCAGCAGCGCGGCGTCGGGCTGTCCGTAGAGGGAGGCGATCTGGTCGAGCAGGCCGGTGTGCGCGCCGACCCAGTCGTTCTCGACGCGCGCGCACAGGCGCGCGATCTCGATGCGCGGCAGCTGTGCGAGCGACATCGCCGCGGCCGCTCGTCGTCGCCGCTGTCGGCGGCCGTACGGCGCGCGGCGGCGGCGCGCGATCGAGGTCGAGAGCGCAGGCACAGCGCGACCTCGAGCGCGGCCGAGGAGGACAGGCCGGCGCCGCGCGGCAGCTCGCCGCTGATCTCGAGGCTCGCGCCGACGAGCGGCCGGCCGGCGCGGGCGAGCTCGGCGACGATGCCGCGCACGAACGCGCGCCACCCGGAGGCGGGCGGCGGGTCGGCGAGCGGGAACTCGTCGCGCTCGTCGAGCTCGCGCGCGTAGGCGCGCACGAGCTCGTGCGCGGGCGAGCCGGCGGGGGCGGCGTGAGCAGTGACGGTGACGCCCTCGGCGATCGCGAACGGCAGCGCGAGCCCGTCGTTGTAGTCGGTGTGCTCGCCGATCAGGTTGACGCGCCCGGGTGCGAACGCGGCGCTGCGATCAGGCAGCACGCCGGATCGCCTCGCGCAGCTTGGCGGCGGACTCCTCGGGCAGCGTGTCGGAGATGAACGTGCCGGCGCCCTGCTCGGAGCCGGCGAGGTACTTGAGCTTCTCGGCGGTGCGCAGCGGCGGGTAGAACTCGACGTGCAGGTGCCCGTGCTCGGCGTGCTCGGCGTCGGTGGGCGCCTGATGCACGGCCATGACGTAGGGGAAGGGCCGCTCGAAGAGCGCGTCGTAGCCGCGTACGAGCGTCTGCAGGGCGCGCGACGAGCAGCGCGCAGCTCCTGGGGCTCGCAGTCGCAGCAGGCTGGGACGGTGCTCGCGCATGACGACGTGCGCTTCGTAGGCCCAGCGGGCGGCGTAGGGGACGTACACGACGACGCTGTCGTTCTCGTAGATGACGCGCTCGCCGTCGACGAGCTCGCGCGCGAGCAGCGCGCACGGCGCGCAGCCGCCGAGGCGCTCGTCGGCGGCGAGCTCGAGCGCTGGGCACGGGCGGCACGAACGGGTAGCCGTAGATCTGTCCGTGCGGGTGGTGCAGGGTGACGCCGACCTCGACGCCGCGATTCTCGAAGATGTAGCACGTAGTCGACGTCCTCGCGCGCGCCGAGCTCCGAGTAGCGGTGACGCCAGACCCACATCAGCGCCTCGGCGCGCTCGGGCGCGAGCGTGCCGAAGGAGGCGTCGTGATCGTCGGTGTAGACGACCACCTCGGCGGCGCCGCGGGGCGCCTCGAAGGCGGGGAAGCGGTTGTCGAAGACGGCGATCTCGAACGCTGGCAGGGGAATCTCGGTCTGCTCGCTGGCCGGGTCGCGTGGGGTCCAGCGGGCAGTGATCGCGCGAGGGCAGGAACGTGCGGTCCTGGCGGTGGATCGCGTAGACGACCTCCTCGCCGCGCAGCTCGTCGAAGCGCAGGTCGCTCATCGCTCGTCGATGGCTACGCCGGCTGGTGGTGAGGGCGCCGGCGGCTCGCGGGTGTAGACGATCAACGCGCGGCCGTCGTCTTTGACGTAGCGAGCGATCGCGACGGGCCCGATGCGCTCGTCGTCCGGTTCGCCGTTGGCGTGCTGCGGGCGGGCCCGGTCTCCGGCTGCTCGCCGGCGGGCTCGGGCTCGGCGGGTTTGCCAGCCATGCCACGAGGGTATACCCGGAACGGGGATTTCCGATGTTGTCGGGTCGTACCGAAGATGGGCTGTGGCGGTTCCGCGCGAGAGGTTGACTATGGTTGCGTTTGCGGAGAAGCTAGAAACAGCATGATGTAGCCGCCGAGGCGGCCCTGCAAGCAGAGGAGGAGGAGCACCATGGCAGACACTGACCAGGCCCACGAAGCGGTGGCGCAGCTGGAGGATCTCGACCTTGGGGATGTTGGTCGAGCTGGGTTCGACAGGCGCGCGTTCCTGCGCCGGACGGCCGCTACCGGCATGGCTGCCGGCTCGGTTGGCACCCTGCTGAGCGCCTGTGGATCGTCTAGCTCGTCGAGCGCCAGCAGTGGGGGCGGCGGGTCGGCGGGCGTATTCGGCTCGCACCCGAGCTACAAGTTCGTCTTCGTCAACCACGTGACTACGAATCCGTTCTTCACGCCGACGCAGTACGGCGCGGCTGACGCGTGTAGCCTGCTCGGCTGCTCCTACCAGTGGACCGGCTCGGAAAACAGCAACGTCAGCCAGATGGTCGACGCACTCAACACCGCTGTGACGGGCGGCGCCGATGGGATCGCGGTGGCGCTGATCGACCTGCACGCCTTCAACGCACCTGTCGAAGCTGCCATCAAGGCGGGCATCCCGGTGGTCGCCTACAACGCCGACGCCCCCGGTAACGCGCGGCTCGCCTACATCGGCCAGGACCTCAAAAAGGCCGGCGAAGAAATGGGCAAGCGGATCATCGAAGAGGTCGGCTCGGGCGAAGTCGGCCTGTTCATCGCGACTCCCGGCTCGGCGAACCTGCAGCCGCGGATCGAAGGTGCCGAAAAGGCGATCAAGGACTCGGGCAAGTCGATCACGTTCAAGACGGTGGCGACGGGCGCCGCGGTCACACAGGAGGAGCCCGCGATCGAAGCGTGGTACCAGAGCCACACAAGCGCCAAGGGGATGTACGCCGTCGACGGCGGCAGCACGGAAAGCCTCGCCAAAGTCATGCAGAAGCTGGGCCTCGCCGCGAAAGGCGTCAAGGCTGGAGGCTTTGACCTGACAGAACAGACGCAGAAGCTGCTCAAAGAAGGCAACATCGAATTCACGATCGACCAGCAGCCCTACCTACAGGGCTTCCTGCCGATCCTCGAGCTGTTCCTGTACAAGGTCTCGGGCACGCTGACCGGGCCCGCGGAAGTCGACACGGGCCTGAAGTTCCTGAACAAAGAAACCGTAGCCCCGTACGTGGAATCGAAATCTCGCTACGAGGGCACTGCAACGGCGGCCGCGGTCGTCAAGTAGGCAGTCGAGTCCGGGGCGGTTGGGATCGTGGCAAGCGCGGCGCACAGCCCCGCCGAGAGCGGTCCCCCGACCCCGAGCGGCACTGGCCGGGAGCATCACAGCGTGAAGCTCCCGGCCGGGCGCGAGGTGCTGAGCCGCATCGTCGCCCTGCGCGAGGGCAGCATCATCGTCGTCACGATCATCGTGGCGATCTACTTCTCCGCGAACACGAGCACGTTCTTCACGGGCGCGAACTTCAAGACGCTGCTGCCGTACTTCGCGCCGCTGGCGCTACTTGGCGCGGGCGAGGTGTTCGTGATGATCCTGGGCGAGATCGACCTGTCGATCGGCGGCGATGTACATGTTCGCTCCGATCGTCTTCTACAAGCTCGACCAGGCGGGCCTCGGCCTCGTGCCGTCGATGATCATCGCGCTGCTCGTCTGCATGGTGGTGGGCGCCATCAACGGGGCCTTCGTGGCGATCGCCGGGGTCAGCTCGTTCGTGACGACCCTGGGGATGCTGTTCGGGTTCGAGGGGCTCAGCCTGATCCTCTCGCACGGAACCCCCGTCTCGACCCCGGGGGCTCAGATCACCCAGACGGAAGTGAAAGTCCACCACATCGTGAACGGTCACAGCATCGAACTGGGCGAAAAAATCAACCACATCGGCACGTTCGCGAAAATCTTCGGTGGCGGCGTCTACTCCGAGCTGATCTGGGCAGTGGTGATCGTGATCCTGCTTCAGGTCGTCATCACCTTCACCCGCTGGGGCCTCTACACCGTCGCCATCGGCTCGAACAAGCTCGGCGCGGCGGAGGCTGGGGTCAACGTCAAGCTGGTGACGATCCGCAACTTCGTGTTGTGCGCGCTGCTGGCCGGGGCGGTGGGGATCTTCGAGGCCGTTCGCTCGCAGACGATCCAGCCAGATCCCTCGGGGCCAAACGAACTACTGCTGCTCGCGATCGCCGGAGCGGTGATCGGCGGCACGCTGCTCACGGGCGGCTCGGGTACCGTCGTCGGGGCGCTGATCGGCGCGCTGTTCCTAGGGATCCTCAAGGACGGCCTGATCCTGCAGGGCGTCAACGCCGACTACCTGCTCTTCTACACGGGTCTTGCGATCATCGTCGCGATGACCGCCAACGTGTACGTCGGACGGGCGCGAAGGGGGCACGGCGGCGGTGGCTGACGCGCCGGCACCCATCGAGAAAGTGGTCGGCCCGACGTCGGCGCCGGACGATGTGCTGCGCGTCGAACACATCGCCAAGCGCTTCGGCCCGGTCACGGCGTTGCAGCGACGTGAACCTGCACCTGAAGAAGGGCGAGGTGCTCGGCCTGCTCGGCGACAACGGCGCCGGCAAGTCGACGCTGATCAAGATCCTGTGTGGCTTTCAGAAGCAGGACTCAGGCGAGATGTTCCTGCACGGCAAGCCGTACGCGCCGAAGAGCGTGGACGACGCTCGCGCGCTGCGGGCATCGAGACGGTCTATCAGGACCTCGCGCTGATCGACGAACTGTCTGTCTACCACAACCTGTTCCTGCGCAAGGAGCGTGTCCACCGGCCGCTGCCGCTGCTGGCCAACAGGCAGATGAAGCGCGAAGCACGCTCAGCGCTGGACGAAATCGGCATCAACATCCCGCGCATCGACGTGTCTGTGGCGCGACTCTCAGGAGGCCAGCGCCAGGCGATCGCGGTCGCACGCACCGTCAACTCCGACGCCGACATCATCCTGCTCGACGAGCCGCTCGCGGCGATGGGCGCCAAAGAGGGAGCGCAGATCCTCGACCTGGTGGCGCGTCTGAAGGCGGAGGGCAAGGTCTCGATCATCATGATCCTGCACAACTACGTGCACGTGCTCGAGGCGTGCGACCGGGTGAGCATGATCCAGGACGGGGCAATCGCGCTGGACAAGCCGACGGCGGAGACGTCGGTGGAGGAGCTGACGGACATCGTCGTCAACGAGTACCGCCGCGCACGCGAAGCGACGCACGCGGCGGAAGCGGCGGAAGCGGCGTCGGGCGGCGGCGCGGGCTGACGGCGGGCGGGCGCGCTTTGGCTGTCGCCCACCACCGCCCGGCGGTCCTGATGCGCGCATCGCCCGCTACGCGGTGGTCTTGCCGGGGTCTGCGCTGCCGCACGCGATGATCTGCTCGACGTAGGGGCCGAGCAGCGTGGCGATCGACGCGGCGGTCATGCTGGCGGGGCCGGTAGGCAGCGCGGCGTAGCTGATGGCGAGGCGCACGAGGCACTCGCTGAGCAGTTGCACGTGCTCGCGCGCGACCTGCGGCCAGCCGTCGAGCAGCACATCGGTGAGCTGCTCGGTGGCGCTCGCGACGAGCGGCTGGCCGTGGGTGGTGAACAGCGCGAGCAGCTCCTCGGCGCCGTCGCCGTGGACGATGGTGCGCACGAGCGGGTTCTCGGCGGCGGCGCGCAGGAACACGTCGAAGGCGGCGGCGAGGGCGCTGGCGGGGGCGTCGAGGTTGGCGGTGATGGCGCCTTCGACCGCCACGAGGAAGCGGTTGGCCTCGCGCATGACCAGAACCTGGGCGAACTCGTCACGTGACCCGAACTCCTTGTAGAGCGTCTGGCGGCTGACGCCGGCGGCGAGCGCGATGTCGGCCATCGTGATGTCCGCCCAGCGGTTGGCCTGCAGCTGCTCGCAGGCGGCGTCGAGCAGCGTGTTGCGCAGCAGCTCGCGCGCGGCGACGGCATAGGGCACACGCGGGGTGTCCGGCACGCGCGCGGTGTGTGGCACGAGTCCTGCGCCCGCGTCGCCGGCCGATGCGCGCATCGTGTTCATCGTCACTCCTCGGAAGCCTCGCGCTCGAAGTCGACCTTGTCTCGCACGCCGCAGTCGGGGCAGGCCCAATCGTCGGGGACCTCGCTCCACGGCGTGCCCGGCGCAAAGCCCTCGTGCGGATGCCCCTGCTGCTCGTCGTAGGTGTAGCCGCAGGCGGGGCAGCGGTAGCGGCTCATGCGGCGATCCTATAGCGGCGCCGCGCCGCTTCGCGAAGGCCGGGCTTGACGTTCGCGAGCTGTGGCTCGCCGCGGTAGTGCTCGAGCACGCGGTGATCCATCACGCGCCGCCACAGCGGCGGGATCGTCGCGAGCACGATCATGCCGGCATAGCCTGTGGGCAGCTGCGGCGCCTCGTCGACGTGGCGCAGCGCCTGGTAGCGGCGGATCGGGTTGGCGTGGTGGTCTGAATGACGCTGCAGGTGGTAGAGCAGCACGTTGGATGCCATGTTGTTGCTGTTCCAGCTGTGCTCCGGGCGCGTGCGCTCGTAGCGGCCGTCCTCGCGCTTCTGGCGCAGCAGGCCGTAGTGCTCGAGATAGTTGACGACCTCGAGCAGCGAGAAGCCGACGACGGCCTGGATCGCCAGATATGGGAGGACCACCAGCCCGAAGATCGCGGTGAGCGCGGCGAACAGCACGATCGTCATCGCCCACGCGCCGAGGATGTCGTTGCGCACGCTCCACGCGCCGCGATCCATGCGCCGCAGGCGCATCGCCTCGAGCTCCCAGGCCGAGCGCAGGCTGCCGATGACGGTGCGCGGCAGGAACGCATAGAAGCTCTCGCCGAGGCGCGCGCTGGCGGGGTCCTCGGGCGTGGCGACACGCACGTGGTGGCCGCGGTTGTGCTCGATGTAGAAGTGCCCGTAACCGCTTTGAGCGAGCGCCACGCGGCTGAGCCAGCGCTCGAGCGACGCGCGCTTGTGCCCGAGCTCGTGCGCGGTGTTGATCGCGATGCCGCTGACCATCGCGACGGTCAGCGCGAGCCCGACGCTGTCGAGCGTCGACAGGTGCCCGTACGCCCACAGCCAGCACGCGAACGCCAGCCCGGCGTACTGGATCGGGATGTACAGGTACGTGCACCAGCGGTAATAGCGGTCCTGCTCGAGCCACTTGATCACGCTGTCAGGCGGGTTGCGCGCGTCCAGTCCGAGCGCGAGGTCGAGCGGCGGGAACACGCCGAACACGAGCATCGGCCCGTAGAACCAGAACAGGCCGAGGCCGGTGATGTGCACGAGCGCCCACGACAGGAACGGAAGCGTCGGGATCAGCAGCCCGAGCAGCCACGCGTAGCGCTTGGGGTCTCGCCACGCGGTCGCCTCGTCGTCTGCGCTTGCTGCCGCCGTCGCCTGTGCTGACATCGCTCCGACCTCCTCGGTTGTCGCAGTGGCCTCTATGTGCACGCGCACTTTACATAGCTACCCGTCTTTGTCAACTAAGGCAACGCAGGGAGCGCATCTGTAGGACACCGGGCGGTGGCGTGGCTAGCTCTTGCTGCGACCTTTGCGCTTCGTCGGGGGCGCAGGTTTGCGCTCCTTCGGCACGGGGGCGCCAGTGGCGAGATCGTTGAGCGTGACGCCGAGCGTGTCCGCGATGACGAGCAGTGTGGAGAAGCGCGGGTCGCGTTTCCCCGCCTCGACCTTGCCCCACTGAGTGCGATGCAGGTCCGCTTCCTCCGCGACTTCTTCCTGCGAGAGGTCTGGAAACCTCGCCTCCCGAAAGCCGCGCACATTCTCGGCTAGCTGCGCAAGAAGCCCTGCAAGCTCCTCCTCATAGGCCTCCTGAGCGCTCAAAGTGGGAGAACTCTCGCGACTGGCTGCGCAAACATCTACAGCTTAAGCACTTCCATCCTTTCGACTGGCAGCGCTTTGTCTGCTACGGTCGCTGGCTAGTGAGACCGGCGAGACCGGCTGAAACATCCTGCGAAAGGCGGCGATTCTCGCTGCCCCGGCCCGGAATGAGCGTCCTGGATAGGCCGCTCTGCGCTGGCGCGCGCGCAGGCAAGCCGAGCCTCGGGAGTCCGCGCGGCCCGGTCAGGTGCCGGGCGGCTGGCGCGATTCCAGGTATTCCTGGTTCTGGCGGCGCTCGCCGCGGACCTGGATCGCGATGTAGACGACGATGAGGTTGACGACGATGCCGATACCGCCGAAGGTGACGGCGAGGCCGAACGTCTTGACGAAAGCTTCGCTCGCGGCGAGGACCATGCAGGGAGCCTACCAACGAGACGGGCGCCGGTGTCGTAGCCTTGTCGTGCCGCCGTCGATCGCAGATCGGCGAGCCATCCAATGGAGAGGTGCCGGAGCGGTTGAACGGGCGCGACTGGAAATCGCGTAACGGGGGAAACCTCGTTCGGGGGTTCGAATCCCCCCCTCTCCGCCATTTGCTTAGGTTTCAAACCGTGGCCCCAAGAAACGGGGTCGCGGCTGTTTTGGCCCCGGTTTCGGCTGCTTTTGGCGGCGTTCCGGGCCAGCTTGCGGGCAAGCGGCACTAGCTCGGCATAGAGGGCCGTGGGTTGGGGGTCGATGTCGCCAGAGGCCGAGACGAGCAGCATCGTGTAGATCGCAAGGTTGATCAGGCGCTTCTCGGTAGGGGAGCCATTGAGGTAGGGCACTAGGCGTTTGTCGATGAGAAGCAGCGCGTCGCTGAGCGCTTGGTCGATCTCGCTGATCTCGAACTTGGCGGTCTCCGCCAGTCGCTCGGCGGTGGCGCGCTCGCTCTCGATGCGAGTTTGCTCAGCCTGGAGCACCTCTTTGGAGACGCCGTCTTCGTAGTAGAGGTGCAGGAGCTTCTGTTGCTGGGCGATCAGTTCGCGCACGCGGCGGGCGTGGCGCTCGGCGTCGTTGCGCGCTGCCGTTGTGCTGGCGCGAGCGTGGTCGCCGATCGTCTTTCGGACCCGCTGCTTGCTCGTCGGGCGTGAGCAGGAGTGTCGTGTACTTGCGCTCGACTGCCCGCTCGATGGCGTGCGCGCGGAAGTGGGGTGCTGTGCAGCGCCCTTGTTTTGAGACGCGGCTCAGGCAGGCGAAGTATTCATAGACCCCGCCGTTGCCGCGCGTGCGGTTGAACCCGAAGCGTCGGCGGCAAACGCCGCAGTGCAGCGAACCGATCAGGTGGTGGCTGTGCTTGTGGGAGCGGTCGCCACTGGCTCGGTGTGCCGAGAGCATCTGCTGGACTCGCTCGAAGGTGGCACTATCGATGATCGGGTCGTGACGGCCGGGACGCTTGACGCCCTTCAACGTCACGATCCCGATGTAGTAGTCGTCTCTGAGCATCCGGTGGACCATGCTCCGCGAGAGCGGTTTGCTCGGCCGCTTGTAGCTGCCGCGCGTTCTGAGCCCTAGTTCCTCAAGGATCTCGGTGAGAGTCGTGATCGTGTGGGCGCCGGTGGCGGCCATCTCGAACGCTAGACGCACGTAGTCGACGCGATCCGGGTCGATGCTGATGCTCGCGACCTTTCGGCCCTCGACGATTTCGGAGTCGTTGAGGTAGCCGATGCGAGCTGGACCCATACTGCCGCCTGTCGCGTGCTTGCGCGCCAATCCGCCCTTGACCTTCTCGCCGTCTCCGCGTGAGCGGAAGGCGTTGACTCCTGCCATGATCGTGTAGAGCAGCAGTCCGGTGGGGCTGTCATCGATCCGCTCAAGCGTGGACTCGAGCTTCGCTCTGTGGCGTCTGATCTCAGCCAGTAGCCAGAAGGCGTCCTGCTCCTTTGCCCAGCGCGAAAGATCGTAAAAGATCACAGCGCGTTCCCTGTCGCCTCGAGCGCCACACGGTCAGCAGGGCCGAGCTGGCTCGCGAACTCCTCAAGCGGCTCGGGCCTGGCCGCCACTTTCGGTGCCCGGCGCACCTCGCCTGTCTCCCAGATCGCGACCTCACAGAAATCGCGGTGCACGTCAAGGCCGATGCAACGTCCCTCCATCTGCTCTTCTTTTCACTCGCTTCACAGAATCAATCGGAGGCGACGGGCACACGACAGTGACGGATTCGTGCTCGAGGCACACCCGGGCTGGTCGCAGGGGCGGCCAAGGAAACTGTCGAGCTCAAAGCTCATCCCTTCAAAAGCACGGCCTGCCCGTTCGCGTGTTCCGATAAAGAGCCCCATGTCCCGGTCCCGCGACCGTAAGCGCCGCACCGGACACCACGAGACTCGCAAAGCATTCTCATGCCGGGAAACTGGTGAGCCCGTCGCGTCGTAGAGCCGCGGTCCTGATGCTCCAGGACCGTTTCGGGCTCTCGGAGCGGCGGGCGTGCCGATACGTAGGACAGCACCGCTCCACCCAGCGCCGGGAGGCGTGTGTCGCCGCTGATGACGGGGCGTTGCGTGGCCGGCTGCGTGAGATCTCCCGCGAGCGGCCGCGGTGGGGCTACCGCCGCGCGCATGCCACGCTGCGCGGCGAGGGCTGGGAGGTGAACCGAAAGCGGGTGCAGTGTTTGTGGCGCGAGGAGGGCCTGCGTGTGCCTGTGCGCCGCAGAAAGCGCCGGCGGCTGGGAGACTCGACGGTGCCCGCTGCACGGCTGGCCGCTGAGCGCCCCGATCATGTGTGGGCGATCGACTTCCAGTTCGACCAGACTGCCGACGGCAGGATCCTGAAGCTGCTGCATGTCGTCGACGAGTTCACGCGCGAGGCCCTCGTCGTCGAGTGTCGCCGGCGGATCGATGCCGACCGAACCGTCAGGGTGCTGGACCGAATCCTCGCCACGCGTGGCCGCTGCCCTGAGTTCATCCGCTGCGACAACGGCCCGGAGTTTCACCGCCAACGCGCTGCGGGACTGGTGCCGCTTCTCCCGTGCGGGCAGCGCGTATATCGAGCCCGGCTCGCCGTGGCAGAACGCCTACGTCGAGTCCTTCGGCTCAAGGATCCGCGACGAACTGCTCGCCGTCGAGATCTTCTCCTGCCTCGCCGAGGCGCAAGTCATGGTCGAGGACTGGCGCCAGGACTACAACGAGCACCGGCCACACTCAGCCCTCGGCATGCAAGCACCCGCCAAGCTCGCCAGGGCATGCAGGGCCCGACAAGACGCGCTCGCCGCCTCGCTGCGTTCGCCCCACGGGCTCACTCCGCGAGACAGCGGCACCCCTAACCTGCAACACAACAACAACCACCGACTCTCACAACAAGTGGACCCACGAACGGGATCCGGTCACGCTAGCCAGAGACCGACTCACCGACAACAACTCTATCCCCGACATCGAGGGAATCAGCCGACGTCTGGCACCCGCTGGCATCCTGAGCACCCCGATGGCTGATTTGTCGCGCTTTGCTGACTATGCGACGCTAGCCCCGGCCTTGAGCGCGATAGTGTCTACATGAGCGACGACTAGCTCAACAAAGTCGGCGGCCCCTCGTGCTTCTATGGCCTTGATCTTGAGCGGTTGTCCTTGATGCACTAGTTGATGTCGATTCGTCGTCCATTCGTCAAGCACCGAGGCCGCGCCGCCGGATTTGCTAAGGGACCGATGTGCCTGCTTTGGGATATTCGCGTCGAGGGCCGTCCAATCCATTCCCTCGCCCATCCTAGCGACGGCGGCTGCGACTCCCTTCGAGCCCAGATTGCTCACCTGAGTATCAAAGAAGTGGTTGATCTTCGCGATCGCGACTTGCCTACGTGTTGACTGCTTGGTCAATAGTGCTAGCTCTAGCGGGAGCGTATCCATATCTTTGCCAAGACGCTTGAGTGCCGCTCGTCCTTGTTCTGAAAGGATTCGTCCGCTTTCCAGCTGGGACACGAGAACCTCTGCGGTAACGTCCGAGAGGTATGCGTCGAGAGCGCCGATCGTGACGATGATCGACGCCCGCAAGAGCTCGCGTCCTTGCCATGATGATTTGCCTACCCTCCCGTCGTCTTTGTTGGGAGATTCAGCATCGAACATATCGAGCAGCGCCCGCGACCGTCGAATGTTCAATTTGAAGTTATGGAGAGCCTTGGTCCCGTCAGTCATTGCGGCTGACCCTACCAGTTGGACGCGGTAACCACGGCCGAGGCTACTTCCCGACGCTTATATCTGAGCGGCCCC
Organism: uncultured Solirubrobacteraceae bacterium; assembly: GCA_963797105.1. Taxonomy (GTDB): domain Bacteria; phylum Actinomycetota; class Thermoleophilia; order Solirubrobacterales; family Solirubrobacteraceae; genus Palsa-744. The sequence goes on along the minus strand of CAWCOB010000002.1, from coordinate 2,915,367 downwards.
TCACTCGTGGCTCGCGTATGAAATCTCCGGCACGACTCAGCGATTGCCGGCAGAACGCGTCGCTGAATACCGGTTGTGCGACCTAGCCGCTTGCAGCTTCTTGTGTCATATCTCTTGACATCGCCTGATCACGCTAAGATCCTGTTCTGCGGTGGCGGGCAAACGTACAGAGGGGAATATGAGCAAACAATGGACGACTGCAGGACTAGCCATGCTTGCCGTCGCGATAGTCGGCTGCGGCGCATCATCAAATCACACAGCTGCATCGAGCCACGGCGGCGAACGATATGGGCCTGCTTGCAAACACGAACTCGTAAGTGCTGCTTGCATCGAAGAAGAAGAAGCGAAGAAAAAACCAATTGAAGAACAAGCACGCAACGAACAGCAGCAAGCCTTGAACCAGGAGCACGAAGAACTAGGGAAAGAAGATATCGAACAGGAAAAGGAAAGGGAAGAAAACAGCCCCATCAAGTAGAAGAAGCGCTCGTATCGCCGCGCGGCCCAACGCCGATTGTGCGACCGGCTACGGAAGTGTGATAAGGCGATCGCGGTCCAGCCGACGAGTCACAGCACGGGAAGTGCAATCAAAAACTCGCCCACACCGAGGACAACAGTACTCATCAGTCGTCCAGTCCCACCTGGTTGGCTGCACCTCATGATTCCCATCATCGATCGGGAAGAACCCATCGAGATAAGACGTATTCCCGCATAGGCATACCCATTCATCTTCATCATGGTCCTCGTGGAAGATGTATTCTGTCATAACCCTATTTTAGCTCTGGAGTGACCGAACGAGCAAGCTGTCCCTGGCGCTCGCCTGTTTCGCCGCGTACTGCCGCTTGTGCGACGCTCGCGGCAAGCATGAGACTAAGTGGCTGGTCACGCCTATCGCACGGTGGTGGTGCCAGTGCCTCAGCTATGCGGCTTAGTCAGACATATTTCGATCAGGCGAACATGGATATACTCCCGCCGATCAATGGGGGCTGCGCCAACTTCTCGCAAGCAATGGCGTCGGGCGGCACTGCTGGCTGTCGGCGGCGTGATCCTGCTCACAGCCGGTCTGCCGAGCATCATCGCGGGCAGTACTCGGGTTCCGGTAGCACAACATCACCGGCCGGGGGAAACGACTGCGACAAGTCCCCTGAACACCGGCAGCACCACGTCCCCTCCGACAGCGACCACCACAACGCCGACCGTCCCGAGCACAGCAACTACCGTGCCTCCTACTCCGCCGGCTGTCACGAGCACGCCAGCTACGCCGACTCCCGCCAGTGCAGAAGATGGAGGCGCTGCTAGCGCTGACGCTCCAGCTTCTGGAGTGAGTCCTGCAGCCGCATCTACCCCGACCAGCACCACGGGCAGCGCCACACCGCTCGCCTACATAAGCGCCACGACAGGGCTGCTCTCGGCCCTCGCCAGTCTTATCGTCGCCGCGGTCGCCCTCAAAGCTAGACAACCTGCCGCGAACGATCCGGGGCCAACGCAGCGTCGGTCAGCCACCAAGCGTCGACGGAAATAGCTTTCGGTAACTCGTGCAGCTTTGCCGCCGAATGCCTCGCTTTGTGCGACGCCCATCTCGTCCACAACTTACAACCGTTGCGACCAAGAACTAGCAAGCAGCACGCTTACGCACCCATGACGCAAGGTAAGCACACTCGAGATCGTCGCGAAATCGGCCAAGGCGTCGCCGGCGCGATCGCCGCGGGTGGGGTCGCCGCTTTCAATGCAGTTGTCTCCGACGTTAGCGAGGCCACGTGGAAGATTGTGCTCGCTGTGGCGATCATCGCCATCGCTGGCTTCTTCCTTGCTGCGTCTTTCGGACGCGCGCCAACGACCACTAAGCTCTGGTCGCTCCGGGCCGCCTGTGCGTCTCTGGTCGTTCTCGCCGCGCTGCTGTTCTTCGAGTTCAGATCGGGGGCCATAGCCCGATCGTCGCGGAATACACGGTGGACGGCTCCGACGAAACGCAGGTCCTCCGGGGCAGTGGCGAGCCCGGCGGGCCGCCAGCGGTCCTCGAAGCACCACAGCTCGCCTCATCACACACCTATTCTTTTTCCTGCAAAGTGGTGTTGAGTTCTCACAAGACACAAGAGATTTGGCTGAAACTCACGGACTACTCGTTTTGGTACCCACTAGCTGGACTCCATACGCCGCCCGGCACTGACCCGCCTGAACTACGCAGATGTGACTCATAGATGCGTCGGTCGTGCAACGCCGATTGTGCGACGTCAGCGACCCCGTTGGCCGAGCGCGTCACGCTCGGGAAGCATCGAAACGATGCCAGTGCGCTTGAAGTGTCAGGGAACGCGCATCTTGACAATGCGCCCTGAACAAACTACGGTCGTGCCATGGTGCAGGAATCTGATGGTAATGACCCAATTCGTGAGGGCATGCAGATTGAGAAACCTCCGACGATCCCTATCGGACCCGTCGGGCCTGGGCCGGCTGACCTCCCGGGCGACGGTAAGTTTGGAGGCCTCAGCGATGCTGAAGCGCGTGAGCAACTGGGCGCCGAGGAAAGGCAGCTAGCCTTTGAAGAGCAGCGCTTGAGCGAGCACCCTGGTCCGGGTGAGGACCAGGAGCTGGAAGCTCGGATCAATACGCGGAAGGGAACCATCGCACGCCTAAAGTGGCAGCTTGGGATGGGCTGAACGACGCTACGTCGTTACCACCGAGAAGAGCCAACGTCTCCGGCGGCAAAAAACGCACATTGCCGCTTGTGCGACGTGGCGGCATTCAGACCGCACCACTAGGGTCGTCGTGTCCCTCTGGGGCAAGCTCCTCAAATATGTCCGTCTGTTGCCACTCGACGTCAGCAAGGGCATCTGGCTGATCGGACGGCGCTGCAAGGGGCTTCTCCGCTCGCTTCCCTCGGAGCTTGTTCGGATGCGCCCGGGGTGTAGATGAGAGCGGCATTCCGTGCGGCCTGCTTGCCCTCGCGCGTCCAAAACTCGATCTGTGTTATGTGCTCTGATCGCGTACCGGTGTAGTTGCTCAAGTCGAGCGTGAAGCCGACAAAACGCCCACCACGGTATGTGCCGCGCTTGTCGGAGAGGTTGCCAAACTCGTGGAGGAAGCGCAAGTCGGCAAGAGCCTGAATCTCCTTTCCCCAATCCTCCTCTTGCAGCTTTGGTCCCTCAACCAGTAGCACGTTCGTCTTGTTCACGTCGAGACTAAACTTGACGACATCAGCGAGTCGCTCCCGCAGCTTGTCTGCGTCGGTACTCGCATCCAGCCGCAGATCTTCCTGCTTCTGAGCTGACATTTTCGCCGCAGCCTCGTTCACGTCTTCCGCTCCGATTCGATTGTGCGCTCGCGTGGGATTCGCGTCCCGCTCATTCGCTATCCGCAGCGCCTGTTGCGTCAAGTTGAGATAGTCGCGAGCCACTCCTCCAGATCCAAGTACAAGTCGTCGGCGTCCTCCCTCGGTGAGAAGGTCATCGAGGCTGATCCTCTGCGGGGCGCAGATCCCTTCGAGAATGCTCTCAAGGAAGGTCTGGGCCGTCGTGAATCGTTCGAGCGTTATGTCGAGAGAAACCTGGCCGGCGTCCTGATCTGGCTGGAGACCGCGTGGTGGATCGCCCTCTACGAATGGTTGAATCCGGTGCTTCACGCCGCAGATCTTGAGATAAATCTCTAGGTTCTTGACGATCTGGTGCAAGTAGGCAAGAACGTCTGGTTGCGCGTCGTAGGGCACATGGTAGAAGTCGTCGAGGACTAGGAGCAACGCACCCTCATTTAGATGTGCTTGGGCGTCCGAAAGAGCGTCACGGATTAGAACGGCTGCGCTAAGCAAGCCATCCATCTTCGACTCCTCCACCTGGGCTTCTACGGCCTCCTCGCGAGAGGACGTCTTCTCAATGTCTGCATGCGCTTTCCCTCGAAGGACGTGCTTCGCTTTGAAATTGATGCCTGCGCCCGCCCCAGTTGATCGACCGCTTGATTGCATTTCCTTGATGATGCGTTGCGCCACTTGGGCTGGTTGAGGAGCCGTCGCATCATGGCGGTGAGCACGCGTAGACGCTTGCGCACGCGTCGGCGCGACCGACTGATGTCGATGACGCCAGCCTTTGTCCTCAGTCGTCTCTCCAGGGAGTCCAGCAGCTCAATCAAAAGCTCTATGAGAACGTCCGGATAGGGACGCCCTCGGAGTGTCTCGATGTCGACGAATATGACATCGCCCGGCCCGTCGGCTCCGAGACTCTCAACCTTCCGCAGCAACGTGCTCTTACCAACACCACGACGCCCGAAAACAAACTGATGTCGACGCGATGCTGTCTCCTCGAGAATCCCGGTGCGTGGCGCAACAAACCGTTCGGCGGTTTGTCGGTCGGCTCGTGCGGCCTCAGCGAGCGCAGGCAGGAGCTTGACGACGGCCTCGTCAGACAGGGGTTGCATGGTGCGAACGTATCGGACTGCGACTCGATCTGCACGGCTGGACGCGGCGGCCGCCCGAAACGCGGCGGACCCGATCACGCCGAATGGCTGGAACGCAGGTTGTTGGGGTTAGCTAGGCACAAGGACGAATAGCGTGCGCAGCGCGTCGGCGAGCCTCCGCCCCACCGGCTCCATCAGTGCCTCAAGCAGCCGGTCCAGGTTCGCGGCCGGGTTCGCAGGTCGTCCCGGTCTCCCCGTGTAGATCCGTTGGGGCAGCTCGACGTCTGACCTCAAGCGCTCGACTTGATCGGACTGCTCGCGCTCAGCTGGCTGGGTCGATGGCCGAGCGGAGTCTTCAGTCTCGCGGGTGTGCGGTGTGTCCGCGCGAGCTCGGCGACGTACCCGGCGGGGTACTCGTTGATGAGCCATCTCCGGTCGCGGGCGAGCGCGGTTCGAGGGCGACGGTTGACTTGGTGGCGACGATCGAGTGACGGTTGCATGATCTTCCCTTCGGCTGGGGTGGTGCGGAGAGACGAGTGTCGTCGAGCGAGGTAAGCACCCGCTATGCCCACGATGAGAGCTTGCCGAGAGTTGCGAGTGCTACCGCTGCCCGAGGTGATCGTTCGTGAGCCACGCGACGGTCGCCTCGAGACCGCTCGCGTAGTCGACGCGCGGCTCCCAGCCGAGCGTCTCGCGCAGCTTGCGGTTGCTGAAGTCCTGGTTGCGGCCCAGCACCTGCACTGCCTGGCGCGAGAGCAGCGGCGGCGCTGGTGAGGCCCGTCGCTCTGCGCAGCAACCGGTAGCCGTGCTCGAGCGAGAGGCCGATGGCGCTGGCGAGCGGGTAGGGCATGCTCCACCGACGGTTCGGGCAGCCGAGGCCCTCGGCGAGATCGTCCGTCAGCTGCCTCCACGTGACGGCGAGGCCGTCGCTGACGTTGAAGGCGTTGCCGGGAGCCGCCTCGTGGCGCAGCGCGAGCACGGCTGCGTCCACGAGGTTCTCGACGAAGCACAGGCCGGCGATCGCCCGGCCGCCGTCGATCAGCAGCATGTGGCGGCCCTGGATCGCGCGCGCGATCTCGCCGATGACGTCCTTCGAGCCCGGTCCGTAGACGGTCGCCGGGCGCAGGACCACCGTCTCGAGGCGCGCTCGCGGTATCCGCGCGACGGACCTCTGCCTCGGCCTCGCAGCTTGGTCTGCGCATACCAGTTGCTGAAGCGCGTGGTCGCGTACGTCTCGTCGATCGCCCGGGCGCTCGGGGTAGCCGTAGACGTCGGTCGTGCTGAAGTGGACGAAGCGCCGCACCGAGGCCGCGACGCACGCCTCCAGCAGGTTGCGCGTGCCGGCGACGTTGATCGCGACGATCTCCTCCGTCGTCGCCCAGTCGGACACGAGCGCGCCGCAGTGGAGCACGTAGTCGCAGCCCTCGACGGCGCGCGCGAGCGAGCTCGCGTTCGTGAGGTCGCCGACGCGCGAGCTGCACGTCGAGGCGCTCGAGCTGCGACGTGTCGCTGCTCGCGCGCACGAGGCTGCGCACCCGATAGCCCTCGGAGACGAGGCGCCGCGCCAGGCGCCCGCCGATGAATCCGCGTCGCGCCGGTGATGAGGCAGGTGCCCTGACGCGCCGAGTCGGCTGCCCCGGCCGAGATGGTGCCCTCGCGGAGGCGTGCCTCCCCGCTCACGACAGCTTCGCGCGCGCCCGGCGGCGGAGCGTCGTCGTGGCGATGTCGCGCACGATCGCCCAGGTTCTTGCTCGAGCTCGACGTGGCACTCGGCCGAGCACGGCGTCGAGCGCGTCGAGGAAGCTGTGCGCCTCGACCTCGGACAGCGTCAGCGGCGGCAGCAGCTTGATCACGTCGTTCTTGCCTGCGGCCATCGTGATCACGCCGTGGTCGCGGTGCAGCGGGATCACGATCAGCTGCGGGAACAGCCCCTCGCTGGCCATGTGGATCAGGCGCCAGTTGAGCCGCGCTATGCCGCGTCTTCGGCGCGCCCAGCTCGATTCCGATCATCAGCCCGGCGGCGCGGACCTCCTTGATCATCTCGTAGCGCCGCTGGAGCTCGGCGAGCCCGTCGCACAGCACGCCGCCGATATGCGCCGCGTGCTCGACGAGGCGATCGCGCTCGATGATGCGCAGTGTCGCCAGACCGGCGGCCATCGACAGGCGGTTGCGTCCGAACGTCGACTGGTGCACGTAGGAGCGCTCGAGCGTGCCCACCGCCCGCTGGAAGATCTCGCGCGTGGTGACCATCGCGGCGACCGGCATGTAGCCGCCGCTGAGAGCCTTGCCGACGAGCACGAAGTCAGGCTCCAGTCCCCAGTGCTCGAGCGCGAACCAGCGCCCGGTGCGCCCGAGCCCGGTCTGGATCTCGTCGACGACGAACATCGTCCCGTAGCGCCTGCACAGCTCCTGTGCGCCCTGCAGGTAGCCCTCCGGTGCCAACGTCACCATGCGCCCCTGGATCGGCTCGACGATGAAGGCCGCCACGTCCTTTGTCGCGCAGCTGCGCCTCCAGGCGCGCGAGGTCGCCGAACGGGACGCGCTCGCAGCCGGGCAGCAGCGGCCCGAAGCCCTCCTTGAAGAAGTCGTCGCCGACGAGCGACAGCGGCCCGAGCGTGACGCCGTGAAAGCAGCTGTCGCACGAGATCAGGCGCGGGCGTCCCGTCGCCGCGCGTGCGAACTTCATCGCCGAGTCGACCGCCTCCGCGCCGGTGCTCGCGAAGAACACCGCGTCGAGGCCGGACGGCAGTCGCTGCGAGAGCTCCTGCGCGAGCATCCCCGCGAGCGGCGAGTAGTGGATCTGCACCCCGTCCACGAGGTCCGCCGCGAGCGTCGCGCGCAGCGCGTCGCGCACGTCCGGGTGGTTGTGGCCGAGGCTCGCGAAGCCCTCGCCGCGTGTGGAAGTCGAGGTAGCCGCGACCGGCGGCGTCGTAGAGGTAGGACCCCCGCGCCGACACGTAATCGCGTGTCGAAGCCGAGGATGCCGCAGCACGTCGACCAGCGACGGGTCGAGGTGGCGTGAGGCGAGCTCCAGCGTCTCGCCCGAGCGCGCGATCGCGTCAGCCGCGACGCCGAGGCTGTCCAGTGGGGCGCTCGGTACGGCGTGCCCGCTGGTGTCGGAGGTCGCGCTCGCGTTGACCGCTGCGCGCGGCTCGCTGGAGGCGACGGGCTGGCTTGGTTGGGAGTCGGCGTTCATCCTCACGCTGTGCGCGCGTGCGACTATTCCGCGCCGATGCAGCCCTTCATGCCGAATTCCGCCGCGCGTGCGCTGTTGCGTTCGACCGACTTCTTGAGGTCTTTCTCGGCGGTTTCCCCGAGCGCGCTTTCCTGGTTGGAGGCGGCCTTGGCGATGCCCTCCGCGTAGTAGGCCTGTTCGGCGAGGGCGCTCACCAGCCCTTCCACCGTTCGCGCGTCGGCCGGGGGCGCCGCCAAGGCGCGAAGCTTGTGTTCCGCAGAGCGCGAGTCGGCGACGAGCCTCCCGACCAGCGCGACGAACGCGGTATCGGCGGACTGCGGTGCGAGCCCTTTGAGCGCTTCCTGGCGAGCCTTGAGCGCGTTCTCCTGGTTCTCGAGCGCGAGGCAGATGACCGTCGCCTGCGCGACGAAGTGCGCCTTCGTCGGCTGGGATCCCTGTGCCGATGACGAGCCGGTCGTCGTCGATTTGCCTGCGCCGCAGCCCGCGAGCGCCAGCGCGACGGCAGCGATGGCGAGCCCGAGTGCAGATCTGAGCCGGTCGGGCACGCGTGCATGCTCCCACAGCCGAGCCCGCAATGGCGCGACCATCCCAAGCTCGACTCGAGCGGCGGGGCATATGATCGGATGATCGCCAGCACGGCGCGCTCCCATTTCAACGCCCCGAGCGCCGGCCCCGATCCCGAGCGGCTGGGCGGGCTCGCGTGGGCGCGGCGCACCGGCGGGGGCTTGACGAGGGGCGAGCGCCGGCGCCTGTTCGCGGCGATCGCGCTCGGGCAGTGGGAGAACGCGCTCGGCCGCGCGAAGCTCGCGCTCGGGCATCTGCCGGCGGCAGCGCGAGCGATCGACGTCAAGACCTTCGAGCCTCCCGACTCGGCGCTCGCGCGCGAGGCTGAGCAGGCGTGCGCCGAGCAGCCCGCCGCGATCGTCGGGCATTCCTTCAGGACGTGGCTGTTCGGCCGTGCGCTCGCGGCGCTCGATCGCAGTGAGCTCGACGACGAGCTGTTCTACTGCGGCGCGCTCGTTCACGACTTCGGCATCGCTCAGCCGACCCGCGATCGCGACTTCACGCTCGCGAGCGCCGAGCGGATGCTCGCGTGTGCGGCGAGCGCGAGAGTCGCGAGCGATCGCGCGGAGCTGATCGCCGATGCCATCTGCGTGCACACGACGCCCGGCGTGACGCTCGAGCGCGATGGCCCTCTCGGCTGCTATCTGCAGTGGGGCGCGATGGTCGACGGTGCAGGCCTGCGCATGTGGGACGTCTCCAAGGAGAACGTCACGGAGGTGCTGCGGCGCTATCCGCGGGTGGACTTCAAGCGCCAGCTCGCCGCGCTGATGCGCGCCGAGGCGGCGGCGGTGCCCGGTGGGCGTTTCGGGCTGCTCGTCCGCTGCGGGGTGCCGCTGGCCGTGCGCCTCGCGCCGTTCGCGGATTGACGCCTGAGCTGGGGCAGTGCGCACACCGCCCCAGCCGCGATCGGGTTGCCGGCGCCGCGTTCAGGCCGCGGCGCCGGGCGCTACTTGCGCGGGCACGGCGCCTTGTATTCGGCGTCCACGGTGACCGGTTTCGATTCTTCGCCGTTTTCCGCGAAGATCACTTCGGTCTTGATCGGGAAGCCGCCCTTCGGGCACTTCTTGGGGACGCGGCCGTAGTAGATCGTCTTGCCGTGCGACTTGTACGCCGAGCCGAACTTGCCCTTGATCGATTTGACCGACGCGAACGGCGCGCCCGGGACGCTCGGCACGAGCGGCACCTGCACTACGGCCTCGGGGCCGAAGCCGCCGGCGCCGCCGAGGTTGATGTACTTGCCCTTGGAGAGGATTTCCAGCGACACCGGCGAGTGGCCGTCGGTGAAGAACTCGAGCCCGCCGCCCGGCGAGTAGAAGGACTTCAGTTCCGCTTCCTCGATCACGCGTTCGCCGCCGAACGTCACGTAGCCCACGACCTTGCCGGTCGGGCCCGCGGAGGAGCCCTTCGGGCACTTGACCGGGCCGAACTGTTCGAGCGTCGCGGTGGTGCACGTCGGGAAGCCGCTCGTGTGCAGGATCGAGCCTTTCGGCAGGTACACGTTGACGCCGATGACCGGCGGCGGCGAGCCCTGGTATTCGGTGCCCGAGATCTGGTATTCGGTTTCAATGGCCGTGCCTGCGCCGAGGATGTTGCCCGTGCCCTTGAAGCCCGGGATCGGCACGGCGAGCGCCTTGAACTTGACTTGCGGTGCTGCCGCGGCGACGCCGGGTAGCGCCAGCAGGGCAACGCTCAGGGTGGCGATACAGGCCAGTGCTCTACGCATCATGGTTCCTCCTCGTTTGACGGACCGGTCGGGGTGCATGACATGCGAGCTACCCCCATCGAGTCGCGGTCAGTCCCACTACTTGAACACTGCGATCGGTCGTGAGTTGCGTCGTCAGGTCCTGCGCGCTGGCGAGCTGGCTCCGCGGTCGGTCGATCGGGCAGCCCGCGCTCGCGGTCGAGCGCGCAACGGGACGAGGAGGGGCCGAGGCGAGAAGGCGGACTGCGCGCCTGAGTGCTCCCGGCCGCAGGCGCCGCTCGCCGGCGCCCCCTTATCCCAACCCCGGGTCCGGCGCGCCCAGCTTCGTCACCTCGGGCGCCTCGTACGGCTTCCCCGGGCAACCGCCCAGCGCGAGCACGCGCATGCCCTCGCTGCCCGGCCAGATCTTGCGCTTGGGCTGGGGGCCGACGCGGATCATCGTGTCGGGGCTCAGCGCGAGGCGCTCGCCGTCGACCTCGATCTCGCCGCCGCCGCGCAGTACGACGAACACCTCCTCTTGGCCGCTCTCGGCGTGGTCGTGCTCGGGGTACTGCTCGGCGTTCGGCGGCAGGTCGATCACCTGCATTCCGAAGGACTCGACCCCGAGCACCGCGCGGGCGCGCTTGAACGAGCCGAAAACGACCGCCTCCATATCGTCGATGGGGCTGATGGTGAAGTCCGGCATCTCGCCTCCTGTGGGTCGTTGACCGGTCCGTTTGGCCGGCCGGGGACCGGATTAATAGCACGAACGTTCGTGCTAAGCAACCGGATGGCGCGTCTACAATGGGGTCGCATGGCGACGAAGGCGGCTACGACCAGATCGACGATCCTCGAGCGCGCGGTCAACATCGCCTCCGTGGATGGCCTCGAGGGGCTGACGATCGGCAGGCTCGCCGGCGAGCTGCAGATGAGCAAGAGCGGCCTGTTCGCGCACTTCGGCTCCAAGGAGGAGCTGCAGCTCGCGACGATCGAGGCGGCCGCCGCGCGCTTCTTCGAGGAGGTGCTCGCGCCGGCGCAGGCGGAGCCCGAGGGCGCCGCGCGCCTACGCGCCTACTGCGAGGGCTACCTCGACTTCCTGGAGCGCAAGGTGTTCGCCGGCGGCTGCTTCTGGTCGGCGGTGGCGATTGAGTTCGACGACCGTCCGGGACCCGTGCGCGATGCGATCTGCGCCGTGGTTCGCGGCTGGCTGGGCGAGCTCGAGCGCCAGGCGTCGATCGCGGGCGTTGACGATGCCGCGGGGCTCGCGTTCGAGATATACTCGCTGGGTATCGGCGCCAACGTGTGCTCGCGGCTGCTCGCCGACGAGCGTGCCGTCGAGCGCGCGCGCGCGGCCACCCTGCGCAGGCTGCCGTGAGAGCAGCGGACTGCTCACGTTCGCGTTCTTCGGCGGCGACGCTTTCGTGACGTTCACGATCACGATCGTGCTCCACCACAGCATCGCCACCGCAAGCGTGGCCGTCACCGGCGCCACGGTCGCGTGGGCGCTCGGCTCGTGGCTGCAGGTGCGCCTGTCGAGGACGTGGCACGCGCGCGATGTGATCCGGCTCGGCCTCGCACTGCTGCTCGGGAGGCGGTTGCTCGTGTCGTGTGAGCCCAAGGTCGGGCCGCGTGGGCGCGGCGCCTGACATGTGGCTGCAGCGCGAGCTCACGCTCGAGCCGCTGCCGCGCGGCTTGCACCTGGTCACGCGCCACGTGCTCGGCGCGCTGCCGGAGCTGCGCGAGGTGCAGGTCGGTCTGCTGCACCTGCTCATCCGCCATACCTCAGCCTCGCTGACGCTCAACGAGAACGCGAGCCCCGAAGTGCGTCGCGACCTCGAGGCGTGGCTCGATGACGCGGTTCCCGAGCGCAGCGCGCTGTGGACGCACACGCTCGAGGGCGACGACGACATGCCCGCGCACGTCAAGGCGTCGCTGCTCGGCGCCTCGCTGACGTTGCCGATCAGCAGCGGCTCGCTCGCGCTCGGCACGTGGCAGGGCATCTACGTGTGCGAGCACCGCGACCGCGGCGGCCCGCGCTCGCTCGTCGCGACCGTCTGGGGGCAGTCGCAGGAGCGGCGGTAGACTACGACGCTCTGCGCCCGTAGCTCAGCTGGATAGAGCGTCGGTCTACGGAACCGAAGGTCGGGAGTTCGAATCTCTCCGGGCGCGTAGAGAAGAGCCTGCAAGCGGTGCGGCGACGCTGGACTCACATTTTTCTGTCGCCGCCTACAGCACGTGTCCTATGGCACGGCCATAGAGCGATGACGAGAGATTGAAGCGACCTCGCGGGCATGGGTCAAGGATCGGCAGCCCGGCTGAATCCTTGATGAGCAACCAAACTGCCGACCGATTGCCTCGGTCCGAGTATCGTGTCCAGAGATGTACGCAGTGGGCGGCCATGAGGAGCGGTGTTCCGTTTGCTAGGTACCACTAACAGGCTGCTTGCGCTGGCCGGCATTCTTGTCATGTTCTTGGGTGGCGGCATAAGCCCGAGCACCGCTAGCGCGGGCTCGGCGAGTTATGCCGGTGCTCGAAGCCCGATTACCGGCGCACTGTCGCCTGTTCCTGCGTCCGGCATCGCGGCCGACAGCCTGTACTCGATATCGATCGTGGTGAGCGCAAACGTGACGCAGGACGAGCCCGCCACGATCACGGTGTCAGGCGAAGCCGAAGCCGCGCGCAGGCTGTTCGTGTACGCGAGCGCCGCCGGCGTTTGTGCGTCCGAACCTGTGTCCGACACCGGCGAGGTACTCTCGAGCATCGGTGGTGAAGAAATCACCGAAGGCGGCTTCGAAAAGACGTACGAATACACCCCCGAGTCGGTTGGTACCTACACGGTCTGCGCGTACGTCGACGAATCCGAAGCCGCGGTACCCGACATCACCGGAAAAGAAGTCTTTGAAGCTGCGCGTCCGACGGGCTCAGCGTTGGTCCAGGTGAGCGCGAGCCCCACCCAGGATGAGCCCGTGACGATCACGGTGTCGGGCGAAACGGAGGTGGCGCGCAAGCTGTTCGTGTACATCGACGACGCGGGCCACGGGTGCGAACCGGAGCCTGCCGACGAGAGCGGGGGAGCATGGCTTTCCAACCCCGGTGGTGAGGAAATCGGGGCCGGCAGCTTCAAAGTCGCCTACAACTACATGCCTGCAACCGTCGCCGTCTACACGGTCTGCGTGTATGTGGACGAAGCGGAAGCGGCGGTGCCCGACGCGACCGCTGAAGAAAGCTTCGAGGCTGCGCGTCCGACGGGCTCGGCCGCGGTCGAAGTGAGCGCCAACCCGACCCGGGCCAAGCCCGTGACGATCACGGTGTCGGGCGAAACGGAGGTGGCGCGCAAGCTGTTCGTGTACATCGACGACGCGGGTCACGGATGCGAGCCGGAGCCTGCCGGCGAGAGCGGGGGAGCATGGCTTTCCACTTCGGGTGGCGAAGTGATCGGGGCCGGCAGCTTCAAAGTCGCCTACAACTACACGCCTGCATCCGTCGCCGTCTACACGGTTTGCGTGTATGTGGACGAAGCGGAAGCGGCGGTGCCCGACGCGACTGCTGAAGAAAGCTTCGAAGTGGTGCGTCCAACGGACGTGTCGATCCAGGTGAGCGCCGATTCCACCCGTAACGAACCGGTCACTATCACCGTATCTGGCGAAAGCGAGATGGTCCGCAAGCTGTTCGTGTACATCAGCAGCGCAGGCAACGGATGCGAACTTACTCCAGAAGCGGAAAGAGAAGCTGGTCGTGAAGAGCTCTCGAGGGAAGGCGGCGAAACGCTTGCCGCGGGCAGCTTCAAACATTCGTATGACTTCACACCTGAGTTCGTAGGCATCTACACGGTGTGCGCGTTCGTGGACGAATCGGCGACGGCGCTGCCCACAGCCAGCTCCGCGGCAAGCTTTGCGAGCAGTCTCTCGCAGGCTGAAGTGGAAGAACGTCTCGCGCAGGCGGAAGCGGAAGAAAAGCGGCTCAACGCCGTCCACGAAGCCGAAGTGCGGGCGGCTCGTGAAGCCGCGACCAAAGCGGCCCAGGAAGCCGCGGCGAAAGCCGCCCTGGAAGCCTCTGTCGCAGCGGCGCGGGAAGCGGCCGCGAGGACGGCCCAGGAATCTGCCGCCAAAGCGGCGAAGGAACGCGCCGAGGGGGAACTGGCGGCGGCGATAGCCGCGAAGCTGAAGGCCGCGCGCGGCAGGCCGGTGACGCGGCTGTCGGTGAGCGCCGTCGCGCACGACGGCCCGTCGCTCGCGCACCCGGGTTACACGAGCCTGCAGGTCACGACGAGCCCATTCGCGTTCGTGACCGTGAGGCTCACCCACAACGGGCACAGGACGACGCGCCGCGAATGGGGCGAACAGCCGAGCGCGGTCGCGGCGGAGGTCTCCTGGTCGTGCCAGCACCCAGGCGGCACATACCTGTACACCGTCACGGCTTGGACGGGGGTCGGCAGGAAGCTGTCAAAGACCGGGCGCTTCGCGCCGGTCAGCGCTACGCGCTGCCGTGAGCTGGAGAAGCAGGAAGCGAGCACCGGCGCGCAGCGGCGGGCGCAGGCGAAGCAGCGCGAAGCGCGCGAATACGAAGAAGAGCTCGAGCGGCGCCAGCGCGCAGAAGACGAAGAACGCGAACGCCAGGAATCCACCTGCCGTGCAGAGGGCGGCACGCCGACGATCCTCATCGGGCCGGAAGGAACGACGTGGGTTTGCGAGGCCCCGAGCGGCGGGACGCTTCCGACGGCCTGAGCGGCCGTCGGCCGCGCCGTCGCTGTACCCCTTACAGTCAGCCGATGCCACCGCTCTACTTCAGCCACCCGGCATGCCTGGAGCACGATCCGCGCCTGCACATGCCGGAGCATCCAGACACGCCCGAGCGGCTACAGGCGATCGAGCGGGCGCTCGCTCCCAGCGACTGGCTCGGATGGGAGCGCCGCGAGGCGCCGCTGGCGCGTGTGGATCATCTCGAGCTGATCCACAGCGCCCGCCAGATCCGCCAGATCGAGGAGCTCTCGCTGGCGGGCGGCGGCGCGATCGACGCGGACACGTTCGTCGGCGAGCCGTCCTTCCGCGCCGCGCTGCATGCCGCCGGCGGCGCCTGTGAGATGACCCGGGCGCTGATCGCGGGCGAGGCGAGGCTTGGGTTCTGCGAGGTACGACCCTCGGGCCATCACGCGGAACCCGATCGCGCGATGGGGTTCTGCCTGTTCAACAACGTCGCCGTCGCGGCTGAGCTGGCGATCCGCGAGCTCGGCCTCAAAAGGGTCTTTATCCTCGATTGGGACGTCCATCATGGCAATGGCACCGCCGAGGCGTTTCGCCGGCGTCCGGACGTGCTGTTCGCGAGCATTCATCAAGCCGGCATCTATCCCGGCAGCGGACCGCTCAGCGACATCGGTTCGGGCCCCGGCGAGGGCTACACGGTCAACCTGCCTGTGCCTGCCGGCTCCGAAGAGGATCTGTGGCTGTCGCTGATCGAGCACATCGTGCTTCCAGCCGCGCAGGCGTTCGCGCCCGAGCTCGTGCTCGTCTCGGCCGGCTTCGACGCGCACCGCGAGGACCCGCTCGCCGGCTGCCGGCTGGAGGCGTCCTCGTTCGCGGAGATGGCTCGTCACGTGCGCGACTTCGCCGAGCGGCTCGACGTGCCGCTCGGCGTCGTGCTCGAGGGCGGCTATCAGCCCGCGGTGCTCGGACAGTGCGTGCTCGAGACGCTCACGGCGCTCGCCGGAGAGGAGCCGCCCGTGTCGGCCGCGCCCGAGGCGATGCTGACCTCGCGTGCCGCGGCCCAGATCGGCCATTACTGGCAGCTCTGAGCGGCCGCCGGCTGGGCCACCCTTGAACACAGGGCCGCCCGTAGTTTTCCGCCGTGTTGCAGCGGCCTGGAGCGGATGGCTGCCGTCGCCCGGCATGTGAGGCTGCTGCCATGAGCCAACTCGCCACCGTGCCGCAGCCATCTGTCGGGCCGATCGAGGTAGGCATGCTCGATCCCGTCGCGGTGGAGTTGCTGCGCTTGCGTGACGGCTCGTCCGTGACGGTGCGTGCCGCCGGCGCTGACGACGAGCCGGCGCTGCTCGCGTTCCTCTCCGGGCTCGGCCTCGAAGCCAAGCGCCTGCGCTTCTTCACCGGCGCCGCCGACATGTCGTACGCGGCACACCTCGCGGCGGCAACCGGCGCTGACCGCTACGGGCTGATCGCGCGCGACGAAGCCGGCGTCACCGTCGGCCATGCGACCTACGCGCAGCTCGATCGCACGCACGCGGAAGTCGCGGTGGAGGTTGCCGACCACCTCCACGGGCGCGGCCTCGGTACGATGCTCATCGAGTTGCTGGCGAGGGCCGCCGAGCAGCGCGAGATCACTCACTTCGTGGCCGAGGTGCTGTGTGAGAATCGCGCCATGCTCGAGGTCTTTCGCGACGGCTTCGACGGGCGCGTCGTGCATCGCGAGGGTCCGGAGGAGCGAGTCGAGTTCCTCACCAGCGCCTGGCGCCTCGCCCATGAGCGCTTCGCGCAGGATCCGGCGCGGTCCGCGCCGGATCCCGTCTGAGACGCGGCGCAGAGCCGCGGCGCTCAGCTGCGCTGGACGATCAGCGACCGGTTGCCGTCCTGGTCGCGGAAGAAGAACATCGGTGGAACCGGCCCGCCCAGGCGCCCGACCTCCGCATCCGCGTCGACGCCCTGCGCGAGCACGCTTGCGTGCACGGCGTCGATGTCGTCCGTAGCGAACGCCACGCGGGTCTCGACGCCGATCGGCTCGCCCTCGCGCGGGGGGACGATCGCGATCGTCGTCGCCGCGCCCGGCGGTGCGACTTCGACCCAGCGCATCCCCTCGCCCATCGGTATGTCGGCGCGCTTCTCGAAGCCGAGCTTGCGGGTGTAGAACTCGATCGCCTGATCCTGGTCGCTCACGGGGACGATCACGGTCGCCACGCTGCTGATGCCTGTAGTCGTCTCGATGCTGCTCATCACCATCCTCCTATTGGTCGATTGATCGGGATTCTGCCCGATCACGGCCTCGCCTAAGCTGCCGTCGATGGGCGACTGCCAGCTGCCATGTCCGCGTCGCGCGCATCGCTCGAGCATCTTCGCCGCTGCGATGCTCGCCGTCCTCGCGGCGCTCGCGGCGACGCCGTCCGGTGCCGGCGCTGCTGCGGCCGCGCGACACCGGCCCAAACACGCTCTGCACCACAGGCACGCGCCGCCGCGCCGGCCCAGCGCGAGCGTGTCGATCGAGCCGCAGGCGGCGATCGGCCCGGTCGTGCCGGAAGACTTCCTCGGGCTGTCGTTCGAGGCGAGCAGCCTCCCCGAGATCGCTGGCTACGCGGGCACGGGCGATCTCGTCAACCTGATGCGTTCGCTCGGAGGAGGGGTGATGCGCTTCGGCGGCTTCAGCGTCGACAACGAAGCGGCGTGGGCTCCCGAAGGCGTGGCACCTACGTGGGCCCACACGACGATCACCCCCCAAGACCTGCAGGGCGTCGCGGCGCTGGCTCGAGCGACCGGTTGGCGCGTGCTGCTGGGCGTCACCTTCGGCCACTACGAACCGCCGGCCGCCGCGCAGGAGGTGCAGGCCGCGCAGTCGCTGCTGGGCTCGGGGCTCGAGGGGATATCGATCGGCAACGAGCCCGACAGGTATGTGCCGGATCTGCTGCGCACCTCGCCGTGGTCGTTCGCCGACTACATCGCCGAAGCTGGCGCCTATCGGTCGGCGATCGCGGCCGCGGCGCCGGGGGTGCCGATCGCCGGCCCCGACGCCTCGAGCGCCCAGGCGGTGCTGTTGTGGGTGAGCGAAACGGCCGCCGCCGAGCACCCGGCGCTGCTCACCGCCCACTACTACCCGCTGACGAGGTGCGAGCAGTATGCGCCGAAGCTCGGCGACCTGCTGAGCCCGGTGACGCGCGCGAACGAGTCGTCGATCCTCGAGCGGCTGTCCGCGATCGCGCTGGCGAGCAGGATCCCGCTGCGCGTCGACGAGACCAACAACGTCTCCTGTCGCGGCCAGCCCGGCGTCAGTGACGTGTTCGGCTCGGCGCTGTGGGCGGTCGACTACATCGCGCGCGCGATGGACAGCGGCGTCGCCGGGCTGAACTTCCACGACCTGATCGCCGAACCCGAAACGTACAGCCCGCTGGTCGCGGGCGACGCGCAGGAACTGGCGAGCGGAACGCTGCACGCGAACCCGGAGTGGTACGCGCTGCTGCTCAGCCGCAGCCTGCTCGGCGACGAGCCCGTTCGCGCGGACGTCGCCGGTGCAGCGGACAAGCTGACGGCGTTCGCGTTCGTGAGCCCCGGCGGGAGCGCTCACGTGGTGCTCGTCGACTTCGCGCCCTCCGGCTCGCAGCCGCTGCTCGTGCACCTGCGCGTGCCGTCAAGCTCGAGCGGCGCCACGATCCTGCGCCTGGCCGCTCCTGGGTTGGGCGCGATAGCCGGCGTGACGCTCGGCGGACGCGCTGTCGGCCCGGAAGGCACGTGGAGTCCGGAAGCGACGTTGCCACAGCTCTCCGGGAAGCCGGGAGCTCTGGCACTGAGCATGCCGGCGGGCAGCGCCGCGCTGGTCACGCTGAACCCCTCCGGCTGATCTCGACTCAGCTGTTGGTGGTCCACTCGAGGCCGGTGAAGTAATCGTCGGGCGCAACCACCTGCGATGGCTCTGCATCGACGTTCTCGTGCAGCCTGCGCCAATGGCTCACGTCGACGTCGTCGTCGGTCCTGCGCCGATCGACGCCGCCACGGACAAACGTGTGCGTGTCGTCGGGCACCGCCCAGGCGCCCGCTTCGACGTCGCCGTATATGGCTGCGCTCGCACTGGATTCCGCTACCTCGGGCTGCGGTGCGACCTCGGGCTGCGGCGCGACCTCGGGCTGCGGCGCGAGCGCCGGGGAGACGCCACCGAGCTCCAGCTCGTCGGCATACACTTCGTGCACCAGAAGCTCGGATGTGCTCGGCTCGAGGGTCGGCGTGTGCGCCACGATCTCGTGTTCAAGCGTCGGCGGGTCCGCCACGGTGTCCTGTGGCCACGCACCCGCCTCGGGTGCGTCCTGCGGCTGCCAAGCCGACGGCGTGGGCACAGCGTCCTGCGGCTGCCAAGCCCACGGCGTGGGCACAGCGTCCTGCGCCCACGCCGGCTCGGCACGTTTGTCGGGCGGCGCCTCCTCGAGGGCGTCGACGCTGTAGCGGAACTGCCCGCTCTCGTCCGTCACCCAGTATGCGTCGCCCGTCGCCTCGTAAAGGATCGAGCGATCGTAGTGTTCTGCGATCCTGACCAGCGACTCCATGTCGGACACGTCGATCACCGCGTCGCCGGGTAGGCGAGAGACGTGTGCGACCGGGACGATCATGCGCCCGTAGCGCGCCTGGATGCTCGCCGACTCATCGCGCCGCGGCCCGACGAGCGCCAGCAGCGGCTGGAGCAGGGCGAGGATCGCGAGCAGGGCTCCGAGGATGACCCCGATCGCGCTGAGGGCCAGCGTGCGCGCCGCGGACACCGACGGGTGCCAGGGTCCCAGCGCGAGGGTCAGGGGTATGGACTGCTCGCCGGTGGTCGCGCCGGAGGTGCTCGGCGTCAGCTCGGGCGGCAGCGCACCGGCCGCGCCGCGCTTGCCAGCGCCGGCGAGCAGGCTCTCGTCGTTGACCGAGCCTCCACCGCCCTGGAGGTTGATTTCGTTGCTCTCGATCAAGAACTGGATCGCGGGTGAGAAGGTGGCGCGAAGCGGTACGCCTTCAATGTTGCCGCTCGTGACGACGCTCGGCACGATGGCGAACTCATAGGAGCCCTCGACCCGCGTGGCGGCTTGGATCCTGCGCGTCAGTTCAAGCAGCGAGCCGAGGCTCAGCGTGCCCGTGATCGTCGCGTGAGCACCCTTGAAGTAGATCGGCGATCCGAGCGGCAGCGTCCGGTGCCAGCCGTCGTTCGCGGTCACGAGCAGCAGGAACGAGCCCTTGCCCGTGAGCGAGTGCCTGGCTTTGGTCGCGAACGCGTAGTCGAATCGAAGGTTGACGTCGTTCACGAGCTTCGTGAACAGCGGTTCGCCCGTCTTCGCGACACCGTCGGGGTAGGCGGGGTTCGGCGACGTGTCAGCAGAGTAGGAGAGGGTGCCGCTCTGCGTGTACGGGATCTGGATGGAGTGGCGCGTGGAGGGCGCGCGGGTGAACGCGAGCAGCGCGAGCACCAGGAAGGGCAGCAACACGACGGTGCCGATCGCCACGATCGCGACGGCGGGCTCGGAGGCGCTCAGCGGCAGGGTCCGAGGTGCGTGCGGGGCGGCGACGCCGGCGCGCCTGTCCCTGCGTCTGCGCCTGTGCCGGCGTGCGAACACGCCGCCGGTGAGGAGCAGCATGCCGAGGGCGATAAGCAGTCCCGCGCGCGCGGGCGAGCTGAGCGACTCCAGGCGCGTGCCGCCGCCGGCGAGGTGGATCCACAGCGCGCCTATCAGCTGGCTCGCCCGCGGATGTTCGGGATCGATGAAGTTGTTGTTGTCGCCCTTGAAGACGTAGCGGCCGCCTTCGCGTCCGATGATGCGGTGCAGGACGACCGTATGCAGCATCTTGTTGTGGTAGGCGACGATTTCCCCGACGTGGTAGCTGGGCTTGCCGCGCACGATCGCCAAATCGCCGGTGTGGAACAACGGTTCCATGCTGATCCCGTGGGTGATGACATAGCTCGTCGAGCCGCCGAGCGGGATTGGGGCGAAGTAGAACCACAGACACCCCATGACGATCAGTCCTAGGGCAATGGCGAGAAGTTTTTTGAGCGGATGGCGTCGCATGGGTTTTTGGTTGCGCGCGCCTCATCCGTGAGGCAATCGGTCAGAGGGGCGGCCGGCGAGCCGGCCGCCCCTCTGTGTCCAGCGTCCTGCTGCGTTATTACGGTTCGATGATGACCGCGCCTTCGCTGACTGCGGAGACCGTCAGCTCGTTACCGCCGTTTTCGGCGTTTGGGTTACCCGGAACACCAGTTGCGGTGAATTTGTTTGCGGCGTGTACGCCGGCGCTTTCGAATGCGCCTTCTCCGCCCTTGAATTTGCAGATGACTTCGGTTTCTTCTGTGGTGAGTGCGGTGTATTCGCCCGCCGGGCAGTCCACCCATTCTTTGGCGACCGGCACAGCTGCATCGCTCAGCGCGACCGCGACGTCGCTCGGTTTGAGTTTCGTCGTGTTCGTGAGGATGATGTGGGCTTCGGTGATGTATTCACCGGACAGCGACCAGGTGTAGCTGACGCCCTTCTCTACGTACCCGCTGACTGCGGCGGTGCCACCACCGGCGGCCTGCGCCGGGATGGTGTTGCTTGCCGTGAACGCATATGCGCCCAGGCCCATAAGACCCGCGAGCACGAACGCGCACAGGCCGGCTATCTTTCGCTTGCGGCTAGCGAAGGTTCGCTTGCCTTTACGCATAAACACTTCGGGCCCCCTTTTATGGGTTCGTGGGCACAGGCGTGCCCTTTTCTCACCGGGGGCATCGACTAGCGCCAGAGGCCGCTTGATGGATGCAGTTCCGATTGCACGTATCCCTGATGCTTAAAGGACCGCCGGCTTGTGCCGATCAACGCCCGCGACGGGCGCGGTGGGCCTCCGGGCGTTGCGGGGATCCACGTAGCGGCGGCGAGCGAAGCGGCGGCGGCGACCTACATAGCGGGCTGCCGAGTGCTCGCTCGCGCTCGCGCACGGTGAGCTGCGAGCTGCCACGGGTTCACGCCCACTCGAGGAACCCCGACGTAACGCCTGTGTGATCGTGACGTGACGTCCATGTAAACGCCGGCGTACGCTACACTGGCTCGCCGGCCAAATGGCTAGGCCAGGCGGCAGGGCAATTCAGCCGCAGAACCCGCGCCGGAACTCGCACCGGCCGGCACACGAGACGCCACGCGGGCCGGGAGCGGCGCTTTGCGCTGCTGTCAAGCCAGCGGCGTTTCATGGTATGATCGCGCACCTCTATCACGAGGGGTGGCAGAGGAGGGGGCCTCGAGCGGTCGGCGGGGCGCAAGCGCGAGTCGAGGCGTTAACGAGTCGGTAACAAAGAGCAGGATCCAGCTCAATAGCCCGCCAAGGGCGAAAGCGAGGACTTAGGAGAATGAGACGCGTCAGGATAGTACTTGGGCTCGCTGTGGCGGTGTGCGCGTTCAGCGCCCTCACCGCGTCAGCGTTCGCGAAGGAAAAACTTGTGTTCGGAAAATTCTCGGCGAGCATCGTCGGCAAGACGATCTCGAAAGAAGCGCCCGCGACGGTCGTCGAGAACAAGGAAGACGAAGCCGAAGTGACCGGGCTGACGATCGGGCCGTACAAATTCGGGGTCGTCAACGAAAAAGCCGAAGCCAACTACGAAGAACCGTGCAAAAAGTCGCCCAAGGTGAGCGGCAAGGTCTTCCAAGAACACTCTTCGAGCCTGCTCACAGAAGTTGAGTTCAGGCAGTGCGTCAGCAGCAACCCCGACGGCGCCGTCGACCCATGGAAGGCGACCAGCTTCAAACTTGCCATCAGGTTCCAGTCCAACGAATCCGCCGAAATCGGAAAGACCGAAGGCGGGCTCGAAATCCTGGAAGGCGCCGTCCAGAAGATCAAGGGTGTGGCCGCACAGTGCCTCGTTGAGATCCCGCAGCAGTTCGTGCCGGGCCAGGCGGAAGAGAAGGAAGAAAAATTCTACGAAGCCGCCGAATACACGCCCGAATCGGAAGAACCGGAAAACTGGGAAAAAAGCAAAAAGCTCAAAGAAGAGTTCCCCGGTGGCCTGCAGGACCGGATCGGGATTGAAACGACCGAAAAATTCAAAGGCATTCGCAGCCTCGTGGACACGGCTCCGAGCGGGAAGCCCAACAAGGGCTGCCCCGTGAAGAAAGGCGAAGCCAACACCAAAGTCATCACCGAAAAAGAAATCGAAGTAGAAGGCAAAATGGTGCCGAACCCGTACTACCTGTGGACGGAATTCACCAACGGCAAGATCCAGATGGATGCAGAAGGTCTCGAAATCAAGGGAGGCCAGCTCGCGTTCGAACCGCCCGCGTGAGCCGGACCTAGCTTGTTAGTGCAGCACCCACGGAGCGTGGGGAGCGGAGCCGGCGCCGGCTCTCGCCCCTCACGCTCCGTTTTGCTTTCGGCCGACGGAAGCGGTTCTCAGGCGGACGGCGCGAGCACGGGCAGGCACTGTCCGTGCTCCTTTGACTGGTACATGGCGGCGTCGGCGCGCTTGACGAGCTCTCCGCAGCCGATGCGCTGGCCTTCCGAGCAGGCCACGCCGACGCTCGCGCCGAGCGACGCCTTCCCGTGGGAGAGCTCGAAGGTTCCGCAAAGCGTTTCGCAGATCCGGTCGGCGGCGCGCATCGCCATCTCCGGTCCCGGGATGTCGCGCAGCACGATCAGGAACTCGTCGCCGCCGAGGCGCCCGACCACGTCGCTGTCGCGGCTGACCAGTTTGAGCCGCTCGGCCACGAGCACGAGCAGCTCGTCGCCTGCCGCGTGGCCGAGCTTGTCGTTGACCGGCTTGAACTGGTCGAGGTCGACGTAGGCGACGCCGGTGATGCTTCCGTCCTCGCGCTCGAGCTCGCGCTCGAGCATCGTGAGCACCGACGAGCGGTTGTAGCAGTGGGTGAGCGGGTCGAACGTGGCGCGGCGCTCGAGCTCGTGGCGCGCGCGGGCGCTGTCTGTGATGTCGAGCACGCACGTGATCGCGCCGTAGACCTCGCCGTTGAGACGCAGCAGCGCCCGCAGGCTCATCAGAGCGCGGCGCCAGACCCCCGAAGGCAGCGTGATGTCGACCTCCACGTCGCGGTCGACGCCGTCGCGCAGCACCTCGTCGAGCGCCGCGCCCAGCTCCGCGCTGCTGTCGTCGGTGAGCGTGTTCAACAGCGTCGTGGCGGACGCCGCCGGCGCGTCGGACTCCTCGAGCGCCGTCTCGGTGTCGGTGTGCAGAGTCGGCCCATCGGAGCCGTACAGGATCTCCAGCAGGCGCGCGTTGTTGTAGACGACGGCGCGGTCGGTGTCGAGGTGCAGCAGGCCGACGGGCATCGCGGCGGTCAGGCGGCGCAGCAGCTCCTCGCGCTCCTGCAGCGCTTCCTGCGCCTGCATCTCGGCCGAGATGTCGATCAGCTCGACGAGCACGCATTCTCGATCGGGGTCGTGCAGCAGGTTGCGCAGAGTCGTGTCGACCCACATCCACGTCCCGTCCTTGCGCCGGCGGCGCAGCCGCGTCTGCTGGTCGCGGCGCGTCGAGAGCACCGCCAGCCAGCCCTCGACCGCACGCCCCTGGTCGTCGGGGTGGATCTGGTCGAGCACGGAGTTGCCGATCAGCTCCTCGCGCGTGTAGCCGAACATCTCGCTGAAGGCCGCGTCGCAATCGACGACGCGTGCGCCCTCGTCCTCCGTGAGCCACGAGAAGCGCGGCGCCGCCGGCGCCTGCTCCTCGGTCTCGGCGGCCTCCTCAGCCTCCTCCTCGCTGGGGATGATCACGCCGAGCAGCACGCCATGGACTTCGCGCAGGTCGATGAAATGCAGCGTCGTCCACGTCGAGGGCCTGCGCAGCAGGCGTACTTTGTCGCTGGCGGCGCCCTCCTCCTGGGCGCGCAGCCACAAGCGCACGACGGTGGAGCGGTCCTGCGAGACGACTTTGTCGACGAGCGCGCGGCCCTCGATCAGATCCTGGCCCCAGAGCCCGATCGACTGCGGCACGGGAACGATCAGGCCATTGCCCGCGAGCCCGCATACGAGCGCGCCGGGATGCTCGCGCAGCAGCGCTTCGGCTCCGAGCGCGACGGTCTGGCCGTCTCCTGCGATCGACGTATCCATGTCGCCGTTCGAGATCGGCCACGACGCCCCGCGGCATGAGCGCTGAACGGCCGCTTGGACACTGTAATGAGACATTGGCTCTCGGGTGTCATGCCTCGCTCAAACCCGGCCTTGACATTCCCAATAATCTTGATAAGATTCATGAACATTGATCGTGAGCCCGACGGTGAGCCCATGTCGTCGCCGGCGGATCGGTTGATGTAGACCCATCTGACGTTCCTCTCCTGGGGGCATGTAGCTTGCCCCTCAGACCCTCCATACAGACCGGGCCGGCTCCCCCTCGCCGGCCCGGTCTTGTTTAAGCACCCGCTGACGTCAGCCACCGACGAAAGGCGGTCAGCTGTCGGCGAACGGCGCCAGCGGGACCCCGTGGCCGGGCGCGCCGGCGCCTTCTGGGGTGGGCAAGCCGAGCTCGTATGCGCCGCCGTGCTGACTGCGCAGGATCCGCGGGGTGCCGCCGCGCGTCGTCACGCTCAGCTCGAGCGCCGAGACGGAGCAGTTGATGACGTCGTGCTGTGCGCCCGATGAGAGCTCGTCGCCGGGGTCGCAGTAGCGCCAGCCGGCAGCTGCCCGCGCGGGAACCTCGACGCTCGCTCGCAGCCTCAGACCGCGCTCGCCGCCGAGCGCCAGCGTGCAGCCGTCGGCGCGCGCGGCGAGCACCGTCGCGCGCGCGGCGAGGCCGCCGATGCGCCAACGCTCGCCGTCGAGGCACAGGGCGCCGCTGGCCAGCCACGGCGTCAGCCGTGTGCCCACGCGCACGCGGCCGAGCGCGACATCGAGCCACGCGTCGGGTGCGTCGGCAAACGCGACGCCGTGCAGCCAGATCCACCGAGCGGCGTGCTCGGAGCCCCAGTTGTGCCCGACCATGCCGCGCCAGCCATGCAGCTCGATCGCGTCGCGACCGGGCAGCTCGAGGGTGCCGTCGAAGCTCGCGGCGGGCGCCGGGCTCGTGAGCTTTGTGCGGGGCAGCGGCGCGCGGTACAGCCAAGCGGGGGACAGGTGGCGCAGCTCGGGCTCCGCCGAGGCGAAGCGCAGCGACCAGCGTGCCGGTCCGCACTGGCCGCGCGCGGACTCAGGTCCGATGCTGGCATCGCCGATCGAGATCCACGCGTCCTCGGGCGCGCGCAGCTCGCGCGTCGTGACCTTGTGCATGAACGGGTGTCCGCGGCGGGCGTCGAACACGGTGCACCACACCGACCCCGTCGGCGCGTGCCCGGGCGGCTTGCGCACGGTGTAGCGAATCCACAGGCCGACGGGCTCCTCAGGGCACACGGCGCGCACGTAGAAGGACTCGTACAGGGCGGCGCGCGCCGGTGCTGCGGCGAACATCGCACGCGTCCCCATGGCACGCGATCCCAGCCCCGCGCCGGCAATCCTGAGAGGATGGGGCGCGATGACGCTCGAGTCACTCGTCGAGCTGCCGCCGGCACTGGCCGAGCAGCAGCCGCGCACGGACGCCCGCTACGTGATGGGGGTCGACGGAGGCGCGACAAAGACGCTCGCGGCGGTATTGGATCTGCGTGAGCGCACGCTGCATCTCGGACACGGCGGACCCAGCAACCAGGACGCCGTGGGCGCGCAGGCGGCCGTCCGCGAGCTGCTGAGGGGCGCCGATGAGGCGATCGGGAAGGCCGGCATCGACGCGAGCGAGTTGGGCGCCGCGGTGCTGGCGGTCGCCGGCACGGACACCGACGACGTCGCACGCAACGTGCGCGCGGCGCGCACTGATGCGTGGCTGGTCGTCAACGACGTGGTCGCCGCGTGGGCCACGGCGACGGGCGGCGGCCCGGGTGTCGCGGCGATCGCCGGCACCGGCTCGAACGTGTTCGGTGTGGGTGGAACGGGCGCCGACGCGCGCGCCTGGCGAGCCGGCGGCTGGGGCCACGTGCTGGGGGACGAGGGCTCGGGCTACTGGCTGGGCGTGCAGTCGATCAAGGCGGCGCTGCGACACCGCGAGGCCTCCGGGCCGGCGACGGCGCTGAGCGACGCGCTGCCGGCGTTCTTCGGCGAGGCGAGCGTCGAGGCGGTTGCGGCGCGCGTGTACTCCAAGCCGCTGACCAAGGGCGAGATCGCCGCGTTTGCAGTCGAAACCGCCAAGTTGGCCGAGCGCGGGGACGCGGTCGCACGCGAGCTCTACGAGCGGGGCGCGTGCGAGCTGGGCGAGCAGATCGCCGCCGTGATCCATCAGACCGGACTCGCCGATACCTCTGGCGACGGCGACGCGAAGGCGTTCCCCGTGGGTCTGATCGGCAGCGCGTTCAAGGCGGGGCCGGTGTTCCTCGACCCGCTTACCGAGGTGATCCACGCGTGCGCTCCACACGCGCGCGTGGGAACGGTCGAGATGGTCCCGGTCGGCGGGAGCCTGCTGCTCGCGGCGCGCATGTGCGGCCAGGTGGACGCGGTCGCCGCGGCGGAGCTCGCGCTGCTGATCGAGCGGGCCGTGCCGGGCTAGCCTGTCTCCGCGTGGGCGGTCTGTATAGCCATGGTCATACAGACCTTGCAACGTCAGTAATAGTTAGCGGCGCCCGGCTGGTCGAGCCGCGCTTGGATCGCGGCGAGCCCGCCGATGGCATCGGCGCCGACGCCGCTCATGCGCACGGCGGCGGCCGCGTTGGCAAAGCCGGCGGCGTCGGACGCTGAGCGGCCGTCGCTGAGCGCGATGAAGAACGCGGATGCGAACACGTCGCCGGCGCCGAGGTCCTCGACGGCGTGCTCGAGCGCCGGGACCGCGAGCGCGATCTCCTCGCGGCCGGGCTCGAGGATCGTGGTGGGGCGTGCGCCCGCGGTGATGGCGACGACCGCGCCGGCGGCGCCGGCGCGGTCGATCAGCTGCATGCAGCTGGCGCGCTCATGCTCGTTGACGACGACCGCGTGGCAGCGGTCCGCCACGGCCGCCGCCTCCGTTGAGGGCTGCGTCTGCTGAATCTGCTTGCCGGGGCGGGCCCACTCGCGTGCGAGACCCTGCGGCGTCAGCCCGACGAAGTGGGCGTTCCCGCGCCAGTCGCGGGGGCTCTCGCGGGCGACGGGCGCGAGGTGCAGGATCGACGTGTCGAGCTCGAGCTGCGCGTCGATCGGACCAGCCCACGCGAGCACGCTCTGGCTGCGGCTCGCGCCGGCACCGCGGGTGAGCAGCGCGGTGGTGTGCGCTGCGGGCAGCACGCGCAGCTCGAGCTCGTCGCGGTAGGGCTCGATCAGCTGCTCGATCTCACGCTCGAGCCCGCTGGTGAGGATCAGCGTCCGGCGGCCCAGGCGCGCGGCCTGCAGCGCGCTGTAGAAGGCTGTGCCGCCGATACGCCGGGATCCGTCCTCGAATACGTCGACGGTCACGTGGCCGACTGTCGTGTAGTCGAATTGCAAGGAGTGGTTCACCCTCTCGGTGGGCGCTGTGGGAAGATGGCGCGGATGCAAAGGCCGGCGGGGGGACGGTGACCCTGCTGACGCGCGAGCACTGCGTGATACCAAATCGAACGTGCTCCTCGCCTGTTGTGCTTGCTTGAACGGATGATCTCGGACCTCGACAAGCGAAGCGTGTCGCGCGGCGCATATGCCTCGCTGCTGTTGCTGGCGCTGACGGCGGCGGCGCTCGCGCTGGGCTCGGCCGCGAGCGCACGCGCTGCCTCGCCGTACCCGGCCGGCGCGACGCGTCCCTCGTGGCAGCCGCGCGGCTCCGAATACGCGCGCGCGGGCTCACGCAGCGCCCCACGCCAGGGCGGCGGGCGCGCCGCCTCGGCGCACAGCGCGAGCTCGAGCGGCGGCGCCGCGGCTCCCGGGAGCTCGAGCCCTGCGGCGTCTGCTCCGGCGAGCACGCCGGCGAAGCCGACGAAGCCCGCCGCAAAGCCGAAGAAGCCGGCGCTGCACGGCAACCCGGCGCGGGCGCTGGCGGCGTTCGAAGCGATGCAGAAGTACTTCTACATCCGCGGCTCGGGCCTGTACAAGGGCGAACCGTTCTCGTATCTGTGGCCGTTCTCGCAGTCGCTGGCGGCGACGGTGAGCGTGGCGAACATCCAGCATCTGCCGGTGTCGCTGTCGCACGAACTGCAGGCGCGGATGGTGGGCTTGAACTCATACCTGGATACGGACAACTCGGGCGCCTCGGAAGGCACCTACACGAGCGACCTGGCGGCGTTCGACGGCACCGTGGCGCCGCCGGCCGGACCTGGTGGCACGAAGTACTACGACGACAACGACTGGGTGGGGCTGGAGCTGGTGCGGCTCTACCAGCAGACGCACCAGACGCCGCTGCTCGGCAGCGCGGAGGGGATCATGGCGTTCGAGATGGCCGGCTGGCAGGAACGCCCGGGGCTGGCGTGCGAGGGCGGCATCCCGTTCTCGAACGCGGCGGGCAACGGCGAACGCAACACGGTGACGACCGCGCCGGCGGCGGAGCTGGGGACGCTGCTGTACGAGCAGACGCACGACGTCCAGTACCTGCAGTTCGCGGAAAAAGCGTACGAATGGGTGCGCAATTGCCTGCAGCAGCCGGCGAACCTGTACGCGGACCACATCGGCATCAAAGGTGTGGTGGAACCGAAGCTGTGGAGCTACAACCAGGGCTCGATGATCGGCGGGGGCACGCTGCTGTACCAGGCGACGGGCAACGCGGCGTACCTGTACCAGGCGCGCCAGACCGCGGCGGCGGCGCTCGCGTACTTCGACAACGAACGGCTGGGGTCCGAAATCCCGTTCTTCGTGTCGGTGTACTTCCGCAACCTGCTGTACCTGGACTCGGTGACGCACGACCCGCCGGGTCCGTCGATCGCGCAGAACTACGTCAACTATGCGTGGCAGAACCTGCGCCTGCGCAACAACCTGTTCGTGTTCGGCTCGCCGCCGAGCACGCAGCTGCTGGTGCAGGCGGCGATCGTTCAGATCTACGCGCTGCTTTCGACCCCGGCGAGCACATATTTTTGAGCGGGCTGGCGCTGTCGCGCCAGCGGGGCGGGATGGCGCGCGCAGAAGAGTAGGCTCTATGGCGATGAGCGAGGGCACGAACCTGACGACCGCCGAGGGCCTGCGCGAGCTGGAAGCGGAACTCGCGGTGCTCGAGGGCGACGGGCGCAGGGAGATCGCTGAGCGCATCAAGACGGCACGCGAATGGGGCGATCTGAAGGAGAACAGCGAGTACCACGACGCGAAGAACGATCAGGCGCACCTGGAGACGAAGATCGCGCGGCTGCGCGAGAAGATCTCCGGAGCGGTGGTCGTGGAGGGCACCCCGGACGGCGCCGCGGGCGTCGTGAGCTTCGGCTCGACGGTGGTGGTTCGCGACGAACAGGGCGTGGAGCAGACGTGGCGGATCGTGAGCTCGCACGACGCGGCGCCGCGCGAGGGGCGCCTGTCGGCGGAATCGCCGATGGCGGTGGCGCTGCTGGGACGCGCGCCGGGCGAGCAGACGGCGGTGTCGCTGCCGAAGGGCAGGCGCACGCTGACCGTCCTCAGCGTCAGCTGAGCTGCTGCGCGCGAGCGTGGGCAACGCGCGAGCGTCGTCGCGATCGCAGCGCGTCGGCGCGGCGAGGCATCAGCCGAGCCGTCGTGCGCTGGCAGCGTGGGCGCTGCGAATGCTGCGAATGAACCTCCGCGGCTGCTCGGCGTAGAGCTGCTTGCCCTGTCGCAGCGCGCGCTTGCGCAGCGCGCGGCGGCGCTCGGCGATGAGCCCGAGCAGCTGCTTACGTGTGCGGTGCCCCGTGTGCCACGTCTCGCGATGGTCGCGCCGGGCGCCCGCGCGCAGGCGTTCGGCGAAGACGGCGAGGTCGTGCTCCTCGCCGAGCAGTTCGCCAAGCTCGTCGGCGCGGCGGGCTAGCTTGCGCAGGCGCGCATCGGGCGCGCGGCCGCCGCCGCGGCTGCGGCGGTCGAGCATTTCCGCGGCGTAGCGCAGATCCTTGACGCGTTTGCGCCACTGGTGCAACGCGATCGCGCGATCGCCCTTGCGCCGGGCGACGCGCCCGTAGCGCGCGCGACCCTGACGGTAGATGCGCTCGAGGTCGGCGTCCACGAGCTGGATGCCGGCGCGCTCGGTGAGGCTCCACGCGGCGACGCGCCGGCGCAAAGCGAGCAGCGCGCCGAGGACGGCCGCATAGTCGGCGGGGTCGCTGAGCGCGAGCCGCTGCATGCGTTCGTGCTCGGCGCGCAGGCGACGGCGCAGCTCGCGCACGGAGCGGCGGCGGCCGAGCTTGCGGGGATGACGCTCGATGAGGTCGTCGAGCGTGCCGAGCATGACGGCGGCGTCGCGTGCGCCGGCGAGCCTGCCGGCGATGTCGCGCACGGCGGCGCTCTCTCTCGCGTACGCCTCGTCGCCGAGCTCGTGTGCGAGCAGGCGCAGCAGCGCGCGCAGGCGCTTGAGCGCCTTGCGCGTCTCGTGCACGGTGCGCTCGTCGGGTGAGCCGCCGCGCGGCGTCCGGGTTCCGTCGCGCCCACTGGGCGCATCGCGAAGATCAGCGGCCGTCTCGGCGCGTGCGTCGCCGCCGAGCAGCTGGATCGCGAGGTCGGCTTGGGCGAGCGCCATGCGCTGCAGGCCCCGGGCGAGCGGCTCGTCGGGCCACAGTGCGAGCTCTCGTTCCAGCCGCTGCTGGCGCGCGCGGCGACGCTCGCGCTCCGAGCGCGCGAGGACCAAACCGACGCCGACGCTCACGCCGACGGCGACGGTCGCCGCGACGGTGGCGGCGATGGGCGCGAGAATGGAGTCATGACCAGCCTTCCGCGCGCCCCATGGTGGACGGTGCGTCCTGCCGCGAATCGCAAGCCGGCGACGTATAGGTGTCCGATCTGTGGTCATTCTCTGCCCGCTCTCAGCGAGCATATGCTGATCGCGCCGGAAGGCGACACGCGCCGCCGCCGCCACGCGCACACCGAGTGCGTGCTCGCGGCCCGCAAGCGGGGGCAGCTGCCGCTACGGGAGGAGTGGCTGAGCACGCAGCCGCGACGCCCGTCGCTGTGGTCGCGGCTGCTGGGGCGCGGCTGACCGCGGGCTGTGCCGCGGCGCTGCGGTCTGCGTGCGCGGCCCCTCGACCCTCCGGAGTCCGGCACCGAGCGCTCGATGCCTGTGTATCGAAAGGCGTCAGCCGGAGACGTGCACGTGCTCGGGGTCGACGCGGATGATCACGCGCTGTTCGCCTGGCTGGCGCAGCGGGTACTCGTCGACGCCCATGTACTTCTTGGCCAGCGAGTCGATGTGCTCGTCGGCGCCGTCGTGTGTCCGCTCCGCGACGCGTCCGCGGATCTCGAGGTACTCATATGGGTTCTCGAGGTTCTGCACGGTGAGGGTGATGCGCGGGTCGCGCTCGAGGTTGCGCACCCAGCTGCGTCCCTCGGCGCTGTTGAGCACCGGGCGGCTGTCCTGGATGTCGACCCACACGGGTACGCCGTGCACGGTGCCGTCGGCGCGGAGGCTGGCTACGTTGCAGAAGTTCTTGGCCTGCAGCAGCTCCTCGGCGCGGCCTTCGATCTTTACGCTCATCGGTATACGTCCTTTCTAGTTGCGGCTCGTGCCGTTTGACGAGGTCGCCGGTGGGATCGGGTCGAGCGCCACGAGTTTGCCGTTGTTGAGCTGGAAGCGCACGGTCGCCTGGCCGCCGCTGGGGCCAGACAGCGGATCGCCCGGGCGATACAGCGGATAGTCGAGCGTCACTTCCGTGTCGCTCTGTGCGATGACCTTGACGGTCGCGCTCGGGGCCTTTGTGTCCGTGCCGATGTAGCGGCCGCCGACGAAGAAGAACGCCTGCTGGCCGTAGCCGTCGCTGGAGCCGCTCTTCGTGCCAACGAGCACGCGCAGCGTTTGATTGGCGTGGTACTGGGCCGGTTCGGCAGCGGCGTAGCCGTGGGCCGAGAGCACGCCGACGGCTTCGCTCGCGCCTTCGCCGTGCGGCTGGCTCTGGGCGAATTCGGGCTCGGGCGCGGTGTGCGTCCCGCCGGGCGCGGCGGTGCCACCCGCCGTGCTCGTGGGGGCGGGCGCGGTGCTCGTTGACTTCGTGGTCGTACTGGTTGCTGTGGCGCTCGGCGAGGTGGTCGTGGAGGTGCTCTGGGTTTCGGCCGGCGAGCTCGCGACGGTCACCGTCTTGGTCTGCGAGCCGCCGCAGCCGGCGAGCACGCCGGTGGCAGCCGCAAGGCTCAGCAGCGCGAGGGCGGTGGTTGCGGTTCGCTTCATCACATCCATGGTATTCGCCGCCGGAGGTGCGCTTCCCTGGCCTTGCAACGAGGCCGCGGCGAGGCGCTACGATCAGCGCAGACGCGATGTCCGCTCCCTCAGCACAGAAGCCGGCGCCGGACCGTCAGCGCGGACTGGACGGGAAGCGTCGCGCGAACACGGAGATGGCGCGCGCGAGCGCGCTGTTCGTGCTGAGCGCGCTTGCGATCGTGTTCGCGCTGCTGAACCTCGACGACGTCGAGGTTCACTGGGCGTTCGGGTCCGGCAAGGCGCCGCTGATCGTCGTGATCGTGATCTCGCTGCTGGTCGGGATCGTGCTCACGTACTTTGCAGAACGCCTGTCTCGCCGGCGTCGCCGCTAGGCGAGCCCGCGAGGCGTCGCTCCTCGGTGACGATCTCGACGGCGGCCTCGGCGCCGACGAACGGCGCGAGCACGATGTAGGCGAGGTGGTCGGAGAGCGCGGGCAGCAGCTCGACGCGGCCGCCGGCGACCTGGCAGCGAACGGTCTGCCAGATCGCGCCCGCGATGGCGTCGGTCGTGTAGCGGCCGTCTGCGTCCGTCGGCGCGCCCTCGGTGAGCAGCGTGGCGATGCTCTGAGCGAGCTCGACGGTGCGATCGACCGCCTCCGAGCCCGCGAAGAACGCGTCCTGGGCGATGGTGCGGGCCTGCAGCGGATGATCGGCGAGATAGCGCATCAGCTCCTCGAGGACGCGGCGGACCGCGGCTGCCCAGTCGCTGGAGACGAGGTCGGGATCGGAGGCGATCGCGAGCAGCTCGTCGCCGATCATGTCGAGGGCGGCGAGGAAGCAGTCCCGCTTGTCGGTGAACAGCTCGCAGAAGGCGTCGATCGACACGTTCGCCTCATCTACGATCTGGGGTGCGCTGAGCGAGCCGTATTCGTCGCGCGCGACGAGACGCAGGATGCCCTGGAGTAGGCGCGTGCGCTCATCCCGGCTCGGCTCTTCGGCGTCGCCGAGCCGGTGGCCGAAGGTGGAGGAGATCTCGCGCATGCGGGCCGTGAGGCCGGCTGCCATGCGCTCGGACATGTCCTGCGCGGCGGGGGTCTGGAACAGCAGTGTCCAGCTCAGCATCTCCTCGGCGAGCCCGGAGCGCCCCACCTCCTCCGCGGGAGACTGGCGCAGGAAGGCCGAGGCGATCCCGTGCAGGCCGCCGACGATGCCGCGCACGACCGGCAGCGGCAGCGGAATCGCGTCGGGCGACTCGGTGAAGCCGCACGTGAGCATCTGCTCCAATGCGCTCGTGGCCTTGCGCAGGTGCAGGACGCCGGCGGGGCCCGCCCGCTGTGCCTCGAGCGCCGCGAGGATGATCGCATTGCGGTCGTCTTCGACCGTCTGCGCGAACCGTCTGAAGGCCGCCCCGGCGCGCTCCTCGAGCGACCCATCCGCGGTCCGACAGGCGTCTTTGAGCTGCCCCAGCTCTCGCCGCGCGACCAGATCGAACGTGACGAGGAAGCACTCCTGCTTGTTGGAGAACTGCTCGTAGAAGGAGCGACGCGAAACGCCCGCGAGGCCGATCACCTGCTTGACGCTGGTCCCCTCGTAGCCGCCTCGCGCGACGGCCTCGACCATCGCGCCGTGGATGCGCGCGCGCTGGTTGTGGATGACCTCGCCGCGCTCCAGCCGGTGCGGCCCGTGCGGCAGTCGCTTGTAGAGCGGAGCGACCCGCCCAGAAGAGATTCGCGCCGAGCCGTTCGCCCTGCTCCCGCTCTTGGCCCCTCTGTCCGCGCGCGCATCGCGGTCGGACACCGACGTCGTCCTACGTCCGGATCCCATGCTCCCTCTCCTTCAAACGATCTTTCGAACCCTCGAACTGCTGTCATGCATCTGGCTGCACAGATCATCTCATGTCAGAGATTTTTTGTCTACAGCTGACCGTGTGGGGCTCCCGTTGAGCCTGCGGGACGATCAGTGCAGGACGATCTTCAGCGCGAGGATCGCGATCCCCATAGCGGCGCCCACGGCGCCCTCGAGCGCGAGCTCGCCGGGGCTTGCGCGGGAGCGGATGCCGGCGATCAGCTCGAACGCGACCAGGCTCACGATCGTGCTCCACAGCGCCGCGGTCACCGCCGTCTGCTGTGTGGTGGCGCCGGCCCAGCAGATCGCGAGCACGGCCAGTGGCAGCGCGGCGCCGCGGATGATCGCCCAGTCGTGCGCGAGCGCTCGCCCCAGCGCTCGCGCGGTGAGCCGCTCGTGCTGAGCGAGGCGCGACCCGAGCACGTTGGCGTAGGCATGTGCGAACCAGTAGAGCGCGGCGGCGATCGCGGCTGAGACGATCGTGTCGAGGTAGCTCTCGTGGCGTCCGCTCTCGGCCGCGAGCAGCGCGCCGATGACGATGATCCCGTAGACGACGCCGGAGGGGTTCTCCTCCGGCACGATTCGCTTGGCTACCCGGGCGAGCGACGCACGCATCGCCGGATTATCCGCTGCGGCTCAGCGGATCAGCACGGGAGCGCTGTAGGCGGAGACGTGTGCGCCGTCGGAGATCTTCACGAGCGCCTTGTACAGGCCACGGTGTACGCGCACGATGCGGCTGAAGCTCGACACGGTGGCGCTCGCGGCCTTTACGACTGTGCCGCCGGTGTTGATCGATCCGCCGGGCGTCACCAGCTGGAAGCCGACGAGCGCGCCCACCTCGGCCGGCGCGACGGTGCCGTACAGGCGCGCGAAGCCGCGCCGGCGGGTCGCGCGGGCGTGCAGCACGACGTGCACGGCGACGCCCTCGACGAGCACGGGGCTCGAGACTTCGGGCTTGCCGACGGTCACGACGCGCAGCTGCGCGTTCTGGACCAGCCCGAGATACGGGAAGGAGAAACCGCCGGAGGAGCTCGTCAGCTCGGGGTTGCCGACGACCTGAAAGCCGGCGAGGTAGGGGAACGGGTTGGCCTGCAGCTCGACCGCGTGATTGGCTGCGCCGGTGCCGGAGAGGGTGCCCTCGACGAGGAAAGGGCTGCCGAACACGACCGGGTTGGGCACGCCCGCGATCGCCAGCGACAGGGGCACGGGCCCGGTGGCGAAGGTGCGGTCGTTGCCCGCGGTCGCCCCCGCCGGGCTGGTGGCGAGGATCCGGTAGTGGTAGGTGCTTAGCGGTTTCAGGCCGGTGAGCGTCTGGCTGACGGTGATCGAGCCGCTGCCGCTGCCGGCGGGCGCGAGCGGCGTCTGCGTGCCGTAGCTGTGCGTCGTGCCGTACTGGAACACGTACGTGGTCGGCTGCGAGTGTGGGTTGACCGAGCCGAACACGATCGCCGAGGAGTACGTGACGCTCGAGCTGTGCCCGGTGCTGGCAGCGGGGCCGGTGGCGGCGCTGGCGCCGGCAGGTGCACAGGCCCAGGCCGCGATTCCCAGCATCAGCGCCAGCAGCCTGCGAGGCGAGGCGACGGGAAAGCGGTGTCGCGGGTGGCGGCAAGCGCGCATGTCATTTAGGTATCCGTTTTGGCGAACCGTCAAACGCCTGCACGTGAGCCGATCAAACGCGTGTATCGGGCATGCAGGCTTAAAGGCCCGAGCGGTGGCGGACGAGACGCTTCGTAAATGTCCGCAAGCTGGCTTTGTCCTACCGATCGGGACCGTGTGCGCGTGCTCGACGCGAGCCCGCGCGTGCGCACGATCCGCAAGGTCGGCTCAGGCGCGATCGGCGTCACGCTGCTGATCTCGGCGCCATGGCTCGGCTGGTGGACGCTGATCCTGTTCGCGCTGTCGGCGATGAACCTGCTGAGCGTGGATCGCAGGATGCAGCGCAGCGCGCGACCCGAGTGGGTGAGCGTCGACGCGATCGTGATCACGCTGGTGCTGCTCGCGACGGGCGTCGCTCTCAGCGGCGGCCCGCGCAGCCCCGCGCTCCCGTGGCTGGTGCTGCCCGCGGCGATGGTCGCGGCGCGCTTCCGCCTGCAGGTGGTGATGGCCGGCCTCGCGATCACGGTGGCGGTGGTCCTGGTGGTGACGCTCGGGGTCGATCCGCGCGCGACGTTGCACGATCCGGTGCCGGTGTTCACGACGCTGTCGCTGCTGACCGCGGTCGTGTCGGTCGTGTGCGCGCTGCAGGCGGCGGAGCTGTTCCAGCGCAGCGAGGCGACCGTCGACCCGCTCACCGGGCTCGCGAACCGCCGCCAGCTGGCGGAGGATCTGCAGACGGTGTGGGCGCAGGCCACGCTCGAGCGCCCGGTGCGGTTGCTGATGTTCGACCTCGACGGTTTCAAGGCGTACAACGACATGTTCGGCCATCTCGGCGGCGATCTGTTGCTCAGGCGCCTCGCGCAATCGTTCAAGCGCGCGGTCGGCGCGAGCGGCTGCGCGTATCGGCTGGGCGGCGACGAGTTCTGCACGCTGCTGTGGGCGGACAGCGGCGAGGCGATGGTGGGCGACTGCCTGCAGGCGCTCAGCGCGAGCGGCGACGGCTTCTCGATCACGAGCTCCTACGGATCGGTGACGCTGCCCGAGGAAGCCTCCGACCCACATCTGGCGCTGCAGCTGGCGGACGAGCGCATGTACGCGCACAAGGAGTCGAGCCGCGCGAGCGCGGGCCGGCAGACGCGCGATCTCGCGCTGCAGCTGCTTGCGGCGCATGAGCCCGAGCTGCACAGCCACGCGTCGCACGTCGCCGAGCTGACCGAAGGCGTCGCGCGCCGCCTGGGGCT
This sequence comes from uncultured Solirubrobacteraceae bacterium, assembly GCA_963797105.1. Lineage (GTDB taxonomy): Bacteria > Actinomycetota > Thermoleophilia > Solirubrobacterales > Solirubrobacteraceae > Palsa-744. The sequence continues at coordinate 2,878,010 of CAWCOB010000002.1, read as the reverse complement.
CACCGGCGTCGAGCTCTCCGACGCCGTGCGCGCCGCCGAGCTGCACGACATCGGCAAGGTGGCGATGCCATATGCGCTGCTGCACAAAGCGGGCCCGCTGGACGACCACGAGTGGACGCTGATGCGCCACCACCCGATCATCGGCGCGAGCATCCTCGCCGCCGCGCCCGCGCTCGCGCGCGTCGCGGAGATCGTCGGCGCCACGCACGAGCGCTTCGACGGCAGCGGCTACCCGCGCGGCCTCGCCGGCGCGGAGATCCCGCTCGCCAGCCAGATCGTGTTCGCGTGCGACTCGTTCGACGCGATGATCTCCGAGCGTCCCTTCGGCGAAGCCAGGTCCGAGACCGAGGCGCTGCGCGAGCTGCGCAAATGCGCGGGCACGCAGTTCGATCCGTGCGTGGTCGACGCGTTCGCGACGGAGTACGCCGCCCGACGGGCGGTGCGGATCAAGGAGACAGAGCCACCCGCGCGCTCGAGCAGCGCCTTGCCGAGCGGCACGGCGGGCATCGAGCGATAGCCTTCGCCGGGTGGACGGTGGGGGTGGACCGAAGGTCAGGCTGCGCCAGGCGGTGCTCGTCGCCGAGGAGCTCGAGCCGGTGGCCGCGGCGCTGCGCTCGGCGCTCGATCTGCAGGAGCCGTTCCGCGATCCCGGGGTGGGCGAGTTCGGCCTCGCGAACACCGTGTTCGCGCTCGGCGACTGCTTCCTCGAGGTCGTCTCGCCGACGCGGGCGGGCACGGCGGCCGGTCGCTACCTCGCGCGCCGCGGCGACGGCGGCTACATGGTGATCTTCGACCTCGAGGATCTCGAGGGTGCACGCTCGCGCGCGCGGGAGCTGGGCGTGCGCGTGGTCTGGCAGATCGACCTGCCGGACATCTCAGGCACGCACCTGCACCCCGCGGACATGCGCGGCGCGATCGTCTCGCTGGACCGCTCGCTGCCGTACGGCACGTGGCGCTGGGGCGGGCCGCAGTGGACCGGGCGCACGGGCATCGGCGCTTCGGGCCGCCTCGCCGCCATCACGGTGGCGGTCGCCGATCCCGCGGCGGCGGCGACGCGCTGGGGCGAGGTGCTGGGCATCCGGGTTGTAGGCCCCGCAGAGGCGCCGTCGCTCCGGCTCGACGTCGGCGAGGTCCGCTTCGAGCAGGCCGCGAGCGCGCGCGCGGAAGGGCTTGTGGAGATCGCGCTCGAGCTCGAGCACGAGCTTCCCGGCGGCGCCCCCACGGTCGAGATCGGCGGCGTGCGACTGCGGCGGGTGTAGGCCCGGGACGGGGTGCGGCGGACTGCCGGCGGCGTGCGCGGCTGATCGGCGGCGGCGCGCTGCCGTGCCGGTGTAGGATCAGCAGATGACGGCTGAGGGCCAGATCGTGACCGGCGTGGACTTCGTCGCGGTTCCTACCAGCGACCTCGACGCGGCGGTCGACTTCTACGGCACCAAGCTCGGCCTGACCCGCTCGATATACCGGCCGGCGAACCACTTCGCCGAGTTCGAGACGGGCAGCTTGACGCTGAGCGTGATCGTCTCGGAGAAGTTCGGCCTCGGCTTTCACCCGAACCAGAACGCGGTCGCGCTGCACGTCGAGGACGTCGAAGCCGCACGCGCGCTGCTCGCTGCGCGCGGCATCGAGTTCGTGGGCGACACGCTCGACACGGGCGTCTGTCACATGGCGTTCTTCTCAGACCCGGACGGCAACGCGCTGATGCTGCATCACCGCTACGCGCCGCGCGTCACCGAGTCCTGAGCTAAGAACCTGTTTCAAGCGCCGAGGGTGGCGAAGCGCGGGTCGCGACGCTCGACGAAGCTCGAGACCCCCTCGACGAAGTCCGGTGCCGTAAACGACGCGAGCATCAGCCGGTCGGCTTCGTCCAGCGCGTCGGGGAGCGTGCGCTCGAGGTCCGCGTAGACCTGGCGCTTGATCGTCGCCATGCTCGCGGGCGAGCAGTGAGCGGCGAGCTCGCCCGCGTACTCGAGCGCGGCGTCGAGCAGCCGGTCCGGCGCGTACACGCGGTTCACGAGCCCCAGCGCCTGCGCCTCCTCCGCGAACACCACGCGGCTGGAGAGCAGCAGGTCGAGCGCGCGTGCTGGCCCGATGAGCCTCGGCAGGACCCACGAGATGCCGTGCTCGGCGATCAGGCCGCGACGCGCGAATGCGGTTGTCAGCTTGGCGCCCTCGGCCGCGAAGCGCACGTCGCACATCAGCGCCTGAACCAGGCCGATGCCGGCGCAGGCGCCGTTGATGGCCGCGATGATCGGCTTCGGTATCGACAGCGGGAAGCTCTGCGGGCGGCGCTCGACGGTCTCGGCGGACTCTGTCAGGGTGCCGTCGCCGAGAGCCTGCAGCTGCTGCATGTCCGCGCCCGCGCAGAAGCCGCGGCCGGCGCCCGTCACCACGATCGCCCGTACGTGCGCGTCGTTCCCGCACTGCTCGAGCAGCGCGAAGTAGAGGTGCTCCATCTCGGTCGTCCACGCGTTCAGGCGCTCGGGCCGATTGAGTGTCAACAGCGCCACGCCGTCCTCGACCTGCATCTGCACGACTTCGCTCATACGTGTTCCCTCCGCTCGCTGCGCCGCTGCGCGCTTTCGTCGAGCGTAGCGCGCGCCTACGCAGGCTGCGCGAACGGGGCGGCGGCGGGGTGCAGCACGGCGTCGAGCAGGCCTGGGAAGCGGGCGTCGAGATCGTCGCGGCGCAACGTGGTCAGCTTCGCTGTCCCGACCTCGTGCTGTGTGACCACGCCCGCCTCTCGCAGCACGCGGAAGTGGTGCGTGCAGGTGGACTTGGAGACCGGCAGCTCGAAGCTGCCGCAGGGACGCGGCGCCGGGTCGCGGTCGAGCTCGCGCACGACGTGCAGGCGCTGCGGATCGCTCAGCGCGTGCAGGACCGCCGGTAGCTCCAGGTCCTCGGTTGCGGGGTGGTACAGGCCCATGACGTCATTGTACGATGATCTTCGAACTTTTGTTACGATGATCACCGTACTTACGGACGAAGGATAGAGATCGAATGGCAGCCACAAATCAGCGTCAGCGCGCGCTGCTCGTGCTCGTGTGCCTGGCGCAGCTGATGGTGATCCTCGACGTGTCGATCGTCAACGTCGCGCTGCCGTCGATCCGAGACGGCCTGCGCTTCTCCACGACGGGGTTGCAGTGGGTGGTCAACGCCTACACGCTGACGTTCGCGGGCTTTCTGCTGCTCGGCGGCCGCGCCGCCGATCTGCTGGGACGCCGGCAGGTGTTCCTGGCGGGCACCGCCCTGTTCGCGCTGGCCTCGCTTGCGTGCGCGCTCGCGGACTCGCGCGCGCTCCTGATCGGTGCGCGCGCCCTGCAGGGCATCGGCGGCGCGGTGATCTCGCCGGCGAGCCTCGCGATCATCGCAACCTCGTTCCGGGAGGGCGGCGAGCGCTCGCGCGCGCTCGGCGTGTGGGGGGCGATGGGCGGGCTCGGCGGCTCGCTCGGCGTGCTGCTCGGCGGCGTGCTCACGCAGGCTTTCGGCTGGCCGGCGATCTTCCTCGTCAACGTCCCGATTGGCATCGGGGTGATCGCGTGCTCGCGCGGGCTGATCCCCGCCGGACGGGCGTCCGGCGCGAGCCGGCACTTCGACGCCGCCGGCGCGCTGCTGATCACGGGCGGGCTGACCGCGCTCGTGTACGGGATCGTGCGCACCGACACGCTCGGCTGGGGCGCGGCCGGCGTGCTCGTGCCGCTGGCCGTAGGCGCCGCGCTGGTAGGCGCGTTCGTGTTCGTGGAGGGCAAGGTGGCGCGCGAGCCGCTGATGCCGCTGCGCGTGTTCGGGATGGCGCGCCTGCGCGCCGCCAACCTGATCATGTTCCTGCTGTACGCGTCGGTGTTCGCGATCTGGTTCTTCCTGTCGCTGTACTTGCAGCAGGTGCTGCGCTACGACGCGCTGCAGACGGGGCTGCGGTTCCTGCCGATGACGCTCGCGATCATGCTCGCGAGCACGCTGGCGCCGCGCCTGGTCGCCGCATGGGGCGAGCGCCGGGTGCTGAGCGCGGGGATGCTGTGCGCCACTGTAGGCCTGTACCTGCTCACGGGCGTGCACAGCGGCGGCAGCTACGTCGCCGACGTGCTCCCGGGCAGCCTGCTCGCGGCGATCGGCTTGGGGCTGTCGCTGGTGCCGGCGACGATCGCGGCGGTGGCGGGGGTCTCGGCACGCGAGAGCGGCCTAGCGTCCGGCATGCTCAACACCTCGCGTCTGATCGGCGGCGCGCTCGGCCTCGCGGTGCTGAGCACGATCGCGGCATCAAGGACGCGTGCCGATCTGCTCGCCGGCGCATCAGGCGCGGCGGCGCAGAGCGGCGGCTTTCGGATCGCGTTCGCCGTAGCCAGCGCCATCAGCCTGCTCGGCGCTCTGGCGGCGGCGACACTGCTGCGCCCGAGTAAGACGGCGATCGCCGAGCCCGTCGCGCCCGCGTCGCCGGAGGGCGCCGACACGCGCGTGCCGGTCTGAGTAGGCGGCCCGCACCAGCGGGTCAGTCGGCGTTGTGGCGCTCGTGGCAAGCTGTCGCGCATGAGTGGCGCGCATCGCTATGTCGTGGTGGACGTCTTCACGGACACCCCGCTGGAGGGCAATCAGCTGGCGGTCTTCCCCGAGGCTCCCGGGTGGCCGGCGCCGCATATGCAGCGGCTCGCGCGCGAGCTGAACCTGTCCGAGACCGTGTTCGTGTTCGCCGCCGAGGATCGCGGCGACGCACGCATCCGCATCTTCACCCCCGCCGCCGAGCTGCCTTTCGCCGGGCACCCCGTGCTCGGCACCGCGATCGTGGTCGGCCTAGAGCGCGGCCTCGAGCTCGTGTCGCTGGAGACCGGAACGGGCGTGGTCGCGGTCTCGCTGCGAGATCTGGACGAGCGCGGCGGATACGGGACGATGCGCCAGCCGATCCCGTCGTGGCAGCCATACGAGCGCGAGGCAGAGCTGCTCTCAGCACTTGGTGTGGCGCGCTCGGGTCTGCCGGTGGAGTCGTGTGTGAACGGCCCGCGTCAGCTCTACGTGGAGCTCGACAGCGAACGGGCGGTGGCGTCGCTGGCGCCCGACCTGCGCGCGCTGCTCGCGCTGGGGGAGGTGTGCGTCAGTTGCTTCGCCGGCGACGGCGCGCGCTGGAAGACGCGCATGTTCGCGCCGGGGCTCGGCGTGCACGAGGACCCGGCGACCGGCTCGGCGGCGGGCCCACTCGCGGTGCATCTCGCGCGTCACGGCAGGATCGCGTTCGGGGATGAGATCGAGATCCGCCAGGGCGCCGAGGTCGGGCGCCCGTCGCTGCTGCGCGCTCGAGCCGTCGGCTCGCGGGACGCGGTCGAGCGCGTCGAGGTGGGCGGGGGGGCGGTCGTCGTTGCGCGCGGGGAGTTTCTGTAGCCTTGCCGCGATGCGCTTCAAAATCACTTATCACTCCGGGCACAAACCGCCGCAGGACGCGCTCGACCTGCTGGCGCAGCGACTTGGCCCGCGGCGCGAAGACGTCTCGTTCGTCAAGGTCGGCGGGGAGATCTGGGCGACGGTAGAAGCGGATGCGCCCGTGTCGATGACCCAGGACGAACGTGCGGACATCGGCCGCCGTGCGGTGCTGGCGGTCGTGCGCGAGGTCTGCGAAGGGGCAACCGAGCTCAACTCTGATTGGTTCGCGGTGAGCTCTGGACGCTAGCCACGTGGGCCGAGGCTGCGCGCGTACCCGCCTGCGGCCGGCGCTCGGCGCAATCCTGCTCGCGGCTCTGATCGGGGCGCACGCCGCGTCGGGCGCCACCGGCCGCGCCCGGGCGGGACCGATCCCGGCGAACGCCCGTGCGGTGGGCGACGGCGCAACCTCGGCGGCTCATCGCCGGCCTCGCGCGAAGCGCCAGATTCCGCTGAAGGACCGGCCGATCCTGATGTCGGTGTCGGGGGAACAGGCGGTCGAACCCGCGCCGCCCGTCCCGAGCGACTTTCTCGGCCTCTCGTTCGAGGTCGGCAGCCTCGCCACGATCGCGAGCTATGCCAGCGAGGGCGACCTGGTCACGATGCTGCGCTCGCTCGGTGCGGGCGTCCTGCGCTTCGGCGGCGTGACAGCCGACGAACAGATCGCGTGGAGCGGCCCGCAGACGCCGCGGCCCGCGTGGGCGCTCGGCGTGCTGGAAGCGGGGAGCCTCGATCAGCTCGGAAGCCTGGCTGCCGCCAGCGGCTGGCATGTGCTGCTGACGCTTGGTCTCGGGCACTTCGAACCGCAGGCAGCGGCGCTTGAGGCAGCGGCGGCGAAGGCTGCGCTGGGGGAATCGCTGGAAGCGATCGAGCTGGGCAACGAGCCGGACTCCTATGCCAGGCACGGCCTGCGCGCGCAGCCGTGGACGCCCGTGCAGTACGACGAACAGATCGCCGCCTACCGTGACGTGATCGAAGCGCTCGCACCGGGCATCCCGCTTGCGGGCCCGGACACGTCGGGGTCGAGCGCATACGAAAAGTGGGGGCTGAGCGAGGCGATCTACGAGCATCCGGCGGTGCTCACCGGCCACCACTATCCGCTCGGCTGCGCCCAGGAGCCGCCGCCGAGCATCGCGCGGCTGCTCAGCCCGCGGATCCGCGAACTCGAGGAAGTCTCGCTGCGCCGCTACCTGTTCGTGGCGCGCGAGACCGAAGTGCCGTTCCGACTGGATGAGACCAACACCGTCTCCTGCGGCGGCGTGCCCGGCATCAGCAACACGTTCGCGTCGGCGCTGTGGGCGGTCAGCTACCTGACGCAGGCGATGACGATGGGCGCGTCGGGAATCAACCTGCAGGGCAACCCGGCCAACTGCGAGGGCTACACGCCGCTGTGTGCGCCCAGCGCTGAAGACCTCGCCGACGGCACGCTGGTCGCGCAGCCGGAGTGGTACGCGCTGCTGCTGGTGCGCTCGCTGCTCGGCGAGCGCCCGCTGCACACGACGATCTCGCCGGCGCACCGGCCGAACGTCGAAGCCTCGACGTTCCTGGCCCCCGACGGCGCGCTGCAGTTCGTGCTCGTCGACGACGACCTGCCGGGCGCCCGCAGCGTGGCGATACACCTGCACGTGGGCTCCGGTTTCCACGGCGCGACGATCCTCGGGCTGACGGCGCCCTCGCCCGAAGCGCTGAGCGGCGTCGAGCTCGGGGGGCAGACGGTAGCGGCCAACGGCTCTTGGACGCAGCCCGCGCGGCTGCCGCACACGGCGAACAAGGGCGGCGTGATCACGGTCCACCTGGAGCCGAGCAGCGCGGCGCTCGTTACCGTCGCGCCGTTGAGCGGATGAGGCGTGGGCGCCGATGACCGACGCGGGCGATGTCGCCCCCGAGCTGATCGACCTGCGCCATCTCGGGCGCGCATGTGTGATCGGCGCCTGGCGCGTGGGCGAGGTGCTCGTCGACCCGGGGCCGAGCAGCTGCCTGGCGGCGCTCGAGCCGATGCTCGAGCGCCATCCGCCGCGGGTGCTGGCCCTCACGCACATCCACCTCGACCACGCCGGCGCGACCGGCTCGCTGCTGCGCCGGTTTCCCGACGTAGAGGTGTGGGTGCACGAGCGCGGCGCACGGCATCTCGTCGATCCGTCCAAGCTGCTCGCGAGCGCCACGCGCCTGTACGGCGCGCACATGGAGCGCCTGTGGGGCGAGGTGCTGCCCGTGCCGGCGGAGCGCGTGCGTGTGCTGCGCGGCGGCGAGACGCTCGGCGACTTCCACGTGGCCTACACGCCCGGGCACGCGTCGCATCACGTCTCCTACCTGCACGAGCCGAGCGGACGGGCGTTCACGGGCGACGTCACGGGGGTGCGCATCGCCGGCGCGTGCGTGCTCGCGCCGACGCCGCCGCCGGACATCGATCTGGACGCCTGGCGCACGTCGCTCGAGCTGATCGAGGCGTGGCAGCCGCGCAGTCTCGCGCCCACCCACTTCGGGTCATACGACGACGTCGGCGAGCATCTCGCGGCGCTGCGCGAGCATCTGCAGCTGGCCCAGCGCCTTGCCGAAGACGGCGACCAGGACGCGTTCGCGGCGGCGATACGCGCGCGTGTAGGCACTTCGAGCCCGCCCGAGGTGGCGGGTGTATACGAGCAGGCGATGCCTCCGGCGCAGAGCTTCCACGGGCTCGCGCGCTATCTGGAGCGCAGGCCGTCCGGTACCTGAGTCAAACGGCTGCTGCCGATACTCGGCCGCACCGCGGCGACGCTCGAAGAGCCCAGCATCGGACTCGAACCGATGACCCCTTCCTTACCATTGTCGGCAAGGGGTTCTCCTTGGTTCGAGGAGTCCAGTCCTGCCTGTGGTTTTGCGCTCCGGGGGGACCGTGTCCGACCGGGCTTTCCGGCCGATTTGCCCCCACGAAGCCCCCACGACAAGCTAGGACTCTGGTGGTCTTGACCCGTCAAAGTCTACAGCGACCGGAGACGGAAAACAGCTACGATCTTCCGTCAGTGCCGACGTAGCTCAGCTGGTAGAGCACCGCCATGGTAAGGCGGGGGTCTCGGGTTCGAGTCCCGACGTCGGCTTCGGTTTCCCGGCTCTGCAGAGGCTGTTGCAGGAGAGCTGACGGCGCCTTGCCTTGGGTCGTTCGTATTGGTTTCGGTCGAGATTTTGGCGCCCTCGGGTGGTCGAAAGGAGGGCGCTCCCGGCCCGGGGCCAACCCGCTCCGGCCCGATCCGCGTCGTCAGTAGATCGTGAGCTTGGATCGTGGAGGATGGATCGCTAACGTTAGCGTGCGAGCGTCGCTTTGAGCTGTCGGATGGCTTCGCTCGCTTCCGTGACACGCCGAAGACTCAACTTCCCCAGTTCGAGATCGGCATCGAGCGTGGCGTAGGCCTCCATCGATGCTTCCGGTGTCTGCGCGTAGAGCAAAAGGTCAAGGCCGGCGTTGATCGCGTGCAGCGCTGGATGGACTTGGTCGACGAGAGCGCCCGCCTGGAGATCGTCGCTTATCGTGACCGCGCTGATGCGCGCAATTGTCATCTCACGTCCAAAGATCTCCGGGCTCATTACCGCGGGGGTGGCGTTACCGGTGAGCGTGGGATACCCGGCGTTGCTGACCATCACCAGCGCGTGCGACCCTCGGCCGCATCGTCGATATGCCGCGTAGTTGGCTCTCAGGATGTTGGCCGGCGTCTCGACCGTGACGGGACCGTCGTCTGTGTTCCCTTCGGCGGTACCTAGCCCGGGAAAGTGCTTGAGTGTGTAAGCGATGCCGGCTTGAGCGAGGCCTTCGGCGAACGCGCAGGCGCGTTCGCCGACTGCACTCGCTTCGGGACCGAATGATCTAGCCCCGAGGAACGAGTCGGCCAATTGCTCGACATCGGAGACGGGTGCGAGATCAACATTCAGGCCGATTCGCCTGAGTGCCGATCCAGTCTCTAGACCTTCGCGATGGGCGATCGAGATGCTGGTCATTTCGCGTGGAGCAAGCTGCGGGGGGGCGTTTGCGATGCGTCTGACTTCTCCGCCCTCTTGGTCAGTCATAACGAGAAGGGGCCATGTGCCCGCAGAGCGCGCAGCGCTTTGGAGTTCCTCGATCATCGCTGCCGCCTGAGCAGTTCCTGACGCGAAGCTTTCGGCGTACAGAATCACGCCCCCGATCTCCCCCGCGCGAATCCTGTCGAGAACTGATGGTTCTGCGGTGGTACCCGTGAGGCGGGCGACAATCATCTCTCCGAGATCGCGTGCAGCACTCAAGGTGCTTTGCTGCTCGGCCGCTCTGCTTGTCGGCTGCCTCACCGTTCGGGCCGCGGTCTTGGCCCGTACGCGATGAGTTAGCGGTTTCCTGATTATCGGAGTAGCGCCACGCGAGCCCGGGAGCGTCGTGGCAACAGTTACCACTGCTAGAGTCGCGAGAATAACGAGCGAGAGGAACGCGATACGTCGCCGAGAGCGCGCGCGCCGTCGTCGGTCCGTTGCTTCCCTATGGATCCGTTCCATTTGTAGATCACTGGTACGGGACGTAGCGTGCCGCTTGCGCCGCCTTCGCTCCGTGATCGTCCTTATCGGGGTCCAGCACTGATCACGCTCACAATCGGGCGAGCAGAGCTGTTGAGGTCATTCACGAGTGGCAGTTGGGATCTCCGGGCAGCTCCACGGTCACCGACAGGCTGTCTCCTTTGGGTTCGTAGCGCCATTCGCTGCCTTCCTTGATGAGCTCCGCGATACCGGCGAACCTCCGACAGTGGGTGTCGCTTCCTTCGCTTGGGTGGCGATCCTGCGCGTAAAAGAGCACGTACACGCGGGCTTCGTTGCCCTTGTAGCTCGGCGTACCGATGTGCAGGATGTTTATGGTCGGATCGCCGACTTCTCTGTTGTTTACCCATCCCGGGTTTTCCGACTTGTACGCGTTGGAGAAGAGTTCGAATGCCGCCGCATATTCGCCGCTACCGAGCCGCTCAAGGTGATGGCGCAGAACGAGTACCGGTGCTGGTTCGGCGACCGGCGCGCTGGTTTGCGAGGCGCCTGTGCATGTCGCTGCGGCGGCGTTCTGGGTACCGGTGTTGATTGCCGTGTCGGTGACATACCCGCTCGGGCTGGCGATGCGATCCCAGAGCGTGTTGTTGTCGATCTCTTCGCCTTGGACCGTGCAGATGATCATGACTTCAGTGTTCGGTTCGATCTTGCCGACTTCAGACGCCGCTTCGCTGGGACTCGACCGCACCGCCTGCGCGTTTTCGGGTGACATCAGCGGATAGGTCTCTCCCGACGGTGCCGGTGTACTAGTTGTTGGGGTGGTCGTGGCGGTGCTCGACGTGGAGCCGACTTCGCTGGTGTGAGCACTTGACGGGCTTTCGCTCGATGACGGAGCGTCAGGCGAGCTCAAGCCGCTGCTGGAGGAGGCCAGGACAACGGGCACCGCGATCAGGAATGCAGCGGAGGCGGCCGCGCCGATTAGGGCGTTGCGCGTGCGTGCTCCTTTTGAGGGTGGAGGGAAATCAGCCTCGGTGCCAACGAGATTCTGCGCGGTGTGGCTAACGGCGTTGGGGTCGCTGGAAGGATGGACGTCTCGTTGGGCAAGAATCCAGAGCAGGGGCGCCAGCGCCCCGCGAGGCTGAAACGGTGTGGTGTTCGCCCGGTCGGGCATCCGTCCAAGGGCGCTTACAGAGAACCAGCCGGCTTGCTTGAAGTCCTGCTCGATTGAACGCACAAGATTTCCCGCACCGTTACTCTCAAGCCATGCGCGCTCGCCCTTGCCAGGGCCCAGGCTTGCGACGAGCTTGGCGATCTCCTGGTCGACGCCGAGGGCATCGCTCTTGGCGATGACGATCGCGATTGGCATGTGCTCTGTGTTCGCACTCGCTTCCTTGAGCGTCGCAAGTAGTCGCTCATAGACCCTCATGGGATCCTCGGTAGAGGGCAACACGCGCGCGGCCTGGCTTTTGAGCTCCTCGGCGCGGTCGTCAGCGACGTTGCGTATCGAGAATGGATCGATGAGCATGACGATCCCGGCCGAGCGTGCGAGAAACCTCAATCCACGAACCTTGTCCTCGGCGGTGTAGACCTCGCCTGCAAGGTCATACGCATAGAGTGCGCGTGATCGGCCGGACCCTTGAACCTCCGCCACGAGCGCGGGCCGCTGCTCGTCGACTGTCTTCTCGGGCGGCACGCCGGCTCGCATCGCGTCGACAAGTCGGGAGTAGGCGTCGCGGCTCTCGCTGAGCGGCTCCAGCGAGACACCCGATTGAGGGTCTTCGAGCTCGACAAGCGCACCTGCGAGGAACGTCGACTTCCCCGCACTGGGACCGCCTACGATGGCGATCGGAAGATTCTCAGCGTAGCCAAGGAAGCCAGACATCGAATGACCCCATGGGCATCGCTGCGGCACACGCTGGCGTCCTCGAATCACCGTAGTAGGCAACGCGGTCCTTCCGCATTGACATTCGCGCTTGAGAATGCCCCATCGGCCGGGGACGAGCCGTGAATGCTCAGCCCCGCACGCCGGGCAGATATACACGGGCAACGCGAACCGCTCGTGATCAGTCGGACATTCGTACGATGCGTGACGTACTCGACGGCGCACGCCATCGGCGCCTCTCAGCAACCAGATGAGTGCCCACGAGACTCCCGCTGCGACCGCGACGACTATCCCGACTAGGACCCCCGCGATCACACCGAGAATCCCCGCGATACCAGTTCCTACGTAACCGCCGACCACTGCCCCGACTGACACCGGCATCGTGGCGCCTTTCTTATATTTGTCGGCAAACGTTGCGAGCTGCCTACGCACTCCGCCGAGCACTGCGGCCGAATGCTCCAAGGCGTGCCGGACGTCAGCGAAGATTTGTCCCAGCACGTAGATCTCAAACGCCGGCTCAGGAGCGCGAGGCTTGCGTCGTGACCCACCGCGTTCCATGATCGATGTCCTGAAATCCGATCCGAACGCCGAGAACCCCTCGCCGAAGGCCCAAACCGACGCCCCCAGTGCAGTTGCGGCCAACACGGCGGCCGCGACGAACAAGCAGATTGCCGCGACGAACGCGAAGAAAACAGCTGCCAGCAGCCCACCAATTAGGTCTTCCATGCCACCATACCCCCCGACTCGTAGCCCATCCAGCCGAAACCGTACCGGAATGCGAGACTAAGTGCACTCCCTGCGTGGATTACGATTATCAAAACTCGCGGATCTAGCGGAATCAGGCGCGTGACGTAGCACGACGATCCCGCCGTGTCTCAGAGCTTTCTGGCGGCGGTGGAGGTTACGAGCTGGCGGGCAATGCCACGAAAATTGCCTCCGAGCTCCCCGGCGCCGACAAGTTCACCATCCCCTGTCGCTAGCTCATCGAGGAATGCCTGGTCGGCGCCGGCCACGCCTCGTGCGATGAGCTCAAATCCTCGATCGGCAAGCTGATTCCTTACTGCGAGCGCTTCCGCGCGGTCGTTGGGGGCGCCGTCTGTCAGCGCGACGACTACCTGCCGGCTGTCGTGGGGGCGTAGTTGAGCGTCGGCTGCACGAAGTCCCGCCGCTAGATCGGTGGAGCCGTCGATCTTGAGCGTCTTGACGGCGCGTCGAGTGCTTGAGGGATCGTCCCCGACCCTTGCGATGGTCCTAGCGACGCTCCCGAAGCTGACGAGGGCGAGGTGATCCCCGAGGCCCGCGCTATCGAGCTCGTCGATGAATCCGAGGCAAGCGGCCTTGGCTTCCTCGAGCTTCGACCCGCGCATGCTGACGCTGACGTCTATGACGAGCGCTACGACGACCTCCGCTACGGCCTCCTCCGATGGATCTTCCTCGGTCCACCGTAGGTCGCGGTCGTCCCGGTCAATGACGGGCGGCGGAAGCGGGTGCCCATCGACTGATGCGGAAACCTCGACAACGCCGTCTTCGTCATATCTGTAGCCGACGGCCACCTCCACCGAGGATCTCGGCTGGCCCGGGATGTCGTTGAACGTCCAGCGTCCCAGCGCGTCGGTATCGAGCGGCCGTTCAGCCTCGCCCTGAAGCATATAAACCGAAAGGACCCCCCCTGCCCGTGAGGTGGGGAGATCGAGGCTGTGGCGCTTGGTCGCACTCGAAGGAAGCGGCGCGTTTCGCGGGATCATCACCTCGTTGACATAGCGCTTCCCGTCGGCGGCGACGACAACAAAGCCCAACGCGTGTGCGGTGACATCGCGGATGCGGCCACTGAGCGCCCTTGAGGAGCCGATGTCACTGCGAAGCCGCGAGGCAAAGAGGGCAGCGCCCGTCACGACTGCCTCGTCAGCATCCACCCCGGCAAGCGGTGTGTGCCCTGTGGCCCTTTCCACGATGTCCATGCATGGCGGCATACGCGTGGATCCCCCGGTGAGCAGTACGTCGTCCACTCGACTGGCTCCTCCGAGATCCCCGAGGACTCTCGTGACTAGATCCTCGGTCCTGTCGAAGAGTGCCTGTGCTCTACCCCAAAAGGCGCGCCGGTCAACCTCTACGCGGTGGATCCGCCCGCCGGCGTGGATCGTCACTGCTGTCTGCTCTAGGCGGGATAGCGCGTGCTTGGCTTCCCGCGCCCGCTCTTGGAGCTCGACGAGGACGCCCGGGTCATCCCGCGGATCTTCGCCCAGCTCGGACTCAAGCAGCTCGGCGACAAGATCGACTATGAGGTCGTCCCAGTCCTTTCCCCCAAGACGGTGATCACCAGCGGTAGCCAAAACGTCGGCGTCGTCGCCGTGGAACTGGACGACCGATACGTCGAACGTGCCCCCGCCGAGATCGTATACGAGCACAGTCCCGTCCGTGCCGATGAGTGATCGACACGCTATACACGCAGCGGTGGGCTCGTGGAGCAGGGCGGTGACGCGGAGGCCGATCTGCTCCGCGGCCTCTCGGGTTGCGCGTCTCGCGTCGTCACCGAAGTATGCCGGGATCGTAACGACGGCATCGGTGGGTCGTCCCTGAAGCTGTGGCGTGGCGTCCTCCAGCAGGGCGCGGAGTATCTCCGCCGACAGATCCTGCGGTGTCCACCGGCGGCCGGAGGCGGTTACCTCCCATGATTTGCCCATCGAGCGCTTGAAGAGGGCAAACACAGAATCCGGATCGATTGGCGCAAGACGACCTGCCGCCTCTCCCACGGTGCTCGTCCCGTCTGACCCAACACGCACGATGGATCTGAGTCGTGGGCCACCGTCGCGCGTTGTCAGGACGGAAACACGCCCGTCATCCAGCTCTGTTGCGATCAGGGAGATCGTCGTGCCGAGATCTATGCCGACGGGCTTCATTGCCCTCGCGTGTCGCGGCGCAGAAGCCGTGACACCGTACCGCTCACGCCAGGGCGAGGCGGATGAAGTTCCAGCCAATCAAGCCACGCGTCCCGCTCGCTGGCGGCCAGCAGTCGCTCCACGGCTTGTAGACGGCGGGCAGTCAGGCGTCCAATGGCTGCTGGAAGGGCGGTTTCCAAGAGGTCGCCGGTTCCTCCGGGGAGACTTCGCCAAATCAGGAAGGCGTTCACGATCAGGCCGGTTGCGTCCTTGCCTTTTGCGAGTTCTCGCTCTACCCCCCGAGCGGCAGATTCTGGCCAGTATTGGCCGAATGCCCGGGCGAGTTCTGTCACGCCGGTGACGTATTCCTCTTTTGGGCTTGCGGCTTCGCGAGGGGCACGCTCTGCGTCTCTGCCCCGGCGTTGTGTCGTTGCGCCGGTTACGCCCCTGAGATCGAGGCATCTGGCGCACATCAGGCCCGCAAGTTCCCATAGCTCGGTGTAAAGCTCCTCGGAGAGTCCGCGCTCCTGTGCACCGGCTGCCTCGGCCACCCAACCTGACCATTGTGCAAATCCGGTTCTCGGTGGCTCAAAGATGGCCGCCGTCCACGCGAGAAACACGGCATCGTGCTTGAGTCGCTGGACGGGTGCCGCGTGATGCAGTGCGTCAAATAGTCGCTGGCCGTGCGAGACGTTAGTAAGAGATTGCTCCGCGAGTGCTGTGAGAGCGCCGTCCACATCGTCATCTGCAGCCGTCGCGCCCGTATCGCGATACGCCGTCAGCAACAAGAGATGCTCCTCGAAACTGTTCGGACCCCCCGAGCCAAAGAGTCGTTTCACATCTCGCACCCTGTGCTCATCCTCGGCTAGCGGTAGGAGCGCGACCAGTGCGTCTCGCAACGCCGCTGGATCGGCTTCGATGCGCAGCTGCTCCCATACTGCGCGCTCGTCAAACGTGGTCGCCCTAGTCGCGAATCGATCAATAGTGTCGCGCAACGCTGAGTGTGCGAGTGCGCTTCGGAGCAGAGGCAGAGCTGCCTCATCACTAAATGCGGCATTTGCCAGTCTGCTGACGACTTCGTCAACGATGGCCGTATATTTGTGGTCGTCTGCCAGCCGTGCAAACGTGGCCGCCATTTGCGGGTCACCAATTGTCTCGCAGATCGCCTGTGCGACTCGTCGATCCAGCGCAACGTTGCAGCCGATCAGACCGAGACGAAGACCTCCCGCTACCAGAACGGCGCGCTCGGCTCCGGACGCGGCGTGCTCCACCGTTTCGAGCCAGGACGCTAGGCTGCCGGGTGACGGCGTGGTAGGGGAATCGCTGGCCAGGTCGGGCAGGTCACTGGGGATCGACGCGATTTCTGGGAGAAGATGCCGGAGCGAGCGATCCGCGATGGATCGTGCCTCTTCGGGTGTCGAGTCGCGGGCTACGACATAAGCCTGCCACCAGCCGCGCAGCGCATCCTCATTGCCGGCGCTTGCTGGGATCGCCTCGGCGGCGCTGACCGCCAAGTCCCATCGCCCGGTCTTGACAAGGTCAGTGAGGACCTCGAGCAGCGAGCCGGCCTCCTCTGCACGGGCAAGCGCGACCTGACCAGCCAGGATAGCCAGCTCTGCTCCGCGCCTCTCGGGTGTGCCGTTAACGACATCGGGTCTATGAGACACGGCCTCGGGACCAGCCTCGGCGAGCGCCGCGACGATCCGCGCGTACAGCGATTCCGTTTCGGGAGCGATTGAGGACTCCGGCTGGAGAACGATCACGTCTCGTCCGTGTTCATACTCGGCGAATCCCAGATCGCATCCCGGTGTCGTGACGCAGAGGTTGATGTCCTGCGCATATCGTGGCTGTCCGGTGAACGTGTTGAAGCTCAGCCGAGGCGCGAGATCGCTCGGCAAGGCATAGGACACCCACGCGATCCACGCGGCGGCGCGCTCGCTGTCAGGCTCAACGATCACGACACGCGGGCCGCCGTGCATCGCGTAGAGCGCCGCGTGCAGCACGGGCCCGCGCCACATCCTCCGTGGACCGTCGAGCGCCGCGAGAGCCCAGTCCAGGTCACAGATTCCTGGAGTTAGTTCGGTGAGCTCGGGGAGGTCGGGCGTCGTGGTCTCCTCGCTGCGCCAGTGCGGGGCTCTCCACAGCTCGATCGGAAGAAGGCTGTCAAAGGGCTCGTCGTGGGCCGGATCGCCCAACACCATGTGAGAGAAATAGTTGCCGAAGCGCCCTGTGTCTGGTTCGCATCCTCGTCCACGAAACTCTCGCCCGACATACACGGTCTGTGAGATCACTGGTATTCCGTCGACTGCGCGGCACTTCAGCGCGACTGGAAAGCGCGCGAGCTGTTCACGTGTCGGCTCAAGTGGACAGTCGCGGGGAGCATGGTATCCGGCATGAGCCGCCGCGAGGGCAGCCAAAAACTCCTGGCCCAGGCTGGCAGTGGCGGCATTGAACTGGAAGCCAGAGTGACCGCCGAGTCCCTCTCGGCAAGAGGTGTGGTAGGCCTGCGGATGACTCACGACTTCGGTATCGCCCCCCAACTATGGAGCATCCAGAGGATTGGGTCCTCGACGCGCTGCGGCGATACGCCGTTTCGCAGGTGGCCTTCGACGGGGTCTTCTCCGAGCGCCGAAACCCCGAAATAGGCGGCAGTCGGGAATTCCTCTTTGACAAGCCGATCGAACCGCTCTCCGAGCCACCCTGCGACCTCGGCACGCAGCTGCTCGCTGAGGTTGCGGGCCGCGTCCTCATCGAACCGGCCATGATTTGAGGGCGCTTGGAACAGGAGATGATCCTCGGGTATTAGCCCTCTGAGCATGTCTACCTTTGACAGCGTGATCGCGAGCGGAACTCCGATGGGGCGTCCGGCGGGTATTCCTCGCGCCTCGCGCAATAGCGCAGCGATCCGCCCCAGCATCGTGTATGGATCAGCGGTGACTGGAGGGAGTGTGCCCGTTCCCGATCCGTCAAACTCATCGCGGACCGTCGGGATCTGCAAGGGATCGAGCAGGAGGATGAGGCCGTCGGATTGCGTTATATAACGCGCCTCGCGTTCTAGTACCCCTAGTGATTGCAGGTCCTCTCCCGCCGCGTCGAAAAACACGAGGTTGCTGTGGGTGGCGCTCTTGGCCTGGCCGAGGGTCAGTCGTGACACCAGTGGCTGGCGGACATCACGATCTACGGAGGCGGATCGTGTCGCGTCTAGGACGACCTGGTCCCCGTAGAGACGCGGTGTCAGTACGTTGTCCAGTCGGTCTCGTGAGGCGTCGTCGAGAAGCATGAGCGAGCCGCCAAAGCTGGGTCCGACGCGATGCTCTAGCTCGTGGAGGGCGACAGCTATGTAGTGACTCTTGCCCGATGCTCGGGTGCCGATCAGTGCCATGGAGCGACTTGCGGCTTCGGCGTAACGCTGCGGGAGGTTTGAATGGCAGGAGGGGCACACCGGGCGGGTCGGCGCCCCACACTCGCAGCGAACCGGGTTACCCGACTTTACGCTGAATGCCTGTCCGAGAGTACCTTTCTTGATGAGAACCCGTGCTTCCATGGGCGCTGTTGCTCCGCGGAGTCGGCCGAGTGCCTCGTCCGCGACCCGAGGGCAGCGAGTGTCATCGACGCTTGTGCAGCGGAATGCCGCGATGTTGGTCGTCCAGCGGTTGAAGCAATACGGACACAAGATGTTTCTTGCGCGGGCCATATCAGCGGAACACCAGGTTGTCCACGGCTGGGTCAACTAGGCGATGTGATGCCTGGGCGCTAGGGGTGCTGAGAAAGAGCCGCACCGCAAGGGGCGTGCTTCGTCCCGCGAGATCCAGTGTTGATTGAAGGGGGCCGCTTCCACCGAGACGCCCGACGACGTCGCCGTCATCCGGTTTACGGGGCACCAGATCGCCTGGTCGGGTCACGATCACCATCTCGGGAAGTTCGACCCCTGGTGGGGCTTGAACGTCGATCTCCAGCTTCTTCTTGCGGACACCCGTGCGGCGAACGGTGTAGCGGACATCGGTTCGACGAACGCGCGTTACTGCGGCCCGCGAGTCGCGGGAAGCAGCAGTGCCGTAGACGATGTCGTTTCCGATTCGCGCGGCCGGAAAGATGGTGACGAATATTGACTCGCCGTCGCTAGCATCAATGACGAACCCGCCGCGATCCTTGTACTCGCTTCGACGGAACGTCTGACTGTGCGCGTTTGAGTCCTCTGGGCCTTCGGGTTGGCGGTCGGTCCGCCATGCCACGAGGACGTTGCGCAGGGTCTCAGGCCAGGTCCAGGTGACGCGCACGGCGCGTCCGTCGTCAACGGCGCGAACGTTGCTGACGCCGGGAAAGGCCAGGTAACGGAACGGGGGGCCAGCGATCGCCATCGTTCCAGCGGCGGTGACCGGGAGATACCAGTGGGTGCCGGTCTGGGTGTCGGGGTCGAGGGCCCCCGCGGCGTGGGGAGAAAGCACGGTGCCGAGGCCCGGGAGGGCGGACGGGTCGAGCTCGTCCCCCGCCTCAAGTTGGGGCTGATCGGCGCACTTCAGGATGATCACGCTTCCGACCGTGGGCCTCGGGAAGCTGATGATCACCCCGGCGCTGGATGTCTGTGCGCCAGTGATCGCGATGGGACTGGGACGTGTTGATGGCTGTGCGAACACGGTGGCGCCCCGCGTCAGGACGTGCTCGCCGGCGGGTCCGACGTACTGGACACGCAAGTCGTATGCGTAGCTCTCGCCGTTGGTAACGTTTCTATCGACTACGCCTGTGCTGTCAGGGGCGAGGCTGTCATCCGCTCCCGAGTGGTCGTGTCGACGTCGCACAAGCACGCGTCCTTGAGCGCCGATAGCAGCCCACGTGAGGCGGACTTCGCCGTCGCCGCTGAAGACAGCGATGCCCTGCAGCTCTCGGGCTATGACGATCGGCGCACTAGAGGCGGGTGGCGATCGGCTCGAACCTCGTATGGCCACTACGTCGTAGCGGACAACCGAGCCGCTGGCGGCGTGCGAGTCGGCTACGTGGAGCCCTTGCTCGGAGTCGGACACGAGCTCGTGCGTGCCATCGGAGGCGGTGCGCGTGATCTCATAGCTGACCCCGGGCGTCGGCGAGGCCTGCCAAGAGATCACGGCATGGGCCTCCGCCATCGTGGCCTGCACTTCTCGTGGTGAGCTGGCCGGAATACGCTCAAGCTCCTGCTTTGCCTCCTGGCAATCGGCCGCAATATTGAGAGCC
The DNA here is from genome assembly GCA_963797105.1 of uncultured Solirubrobacteraceae bacterium. Classification (GTDB taxonomy): domain Bacteria; phylum Actinomycetota; class Thermoleophilia; order Solirubrobacterales; family Solirubrobacteraceae; genus Palsa-744. The sequence continues at coordinate 2,858,180 of CAWCOB010000002.1, read as the reverse complement.
TCAGCCAGCGCAACTTCCCGGGTCGATCCGCTGGCCGTGCGTGCTCGCTGGAGCGCACGATCGGCCGCGTGCAACCGTTCAGCGACCCAGACGGCCCGCTCGGCGGGGGTGAGACCTTCCGGTCCGGGAAGATCAGAAGCTGTCGTCCTGAGATCCTGGAGCATCCGTCGGGCCGCGTAGAGACGCCGCTCGATGATTGCCGTCTCGATGGCGGACCATGCGGCTTCGGCCTTTTGCATGGCAGCCTTCAGTTCGCCCGCGTGTCGCTCGACCTCGGGTGTCGCTCCTAGTACGCTCTTCAACTCGGCGAGTTGCTCGCTGGCTTGCTGCAGGCTCCCTGCATGTAGAAGGTTGCCTAGCTCAGAAAGTCTGCGTGCGGCCTCTGCGAACCGCCGCAGATCCGCACCACATTTACGGCATCGCGCAGCCGAAGCATCGTTAAGCGTCCCGCATTGGTCATTGGGGCAGGTCGCAAAGAGCGGCGCCCCACAATCTCCGCAGTGCTCGGACGCGTGATCGCGGGCTTCCACGTGGCTACAGACACCGCATACGATGTAGTCGACCGGCGCTCCCGTGCGCTGCAGCACGACACCAAGTTCTCGGGCGAGCTCCGCGACGACCCGCCGTGCGAGCTCGGTAGTGAGACCGAGTTCAACTCCGCAGCGCGAGAGTTGCTCTGCCTCCATCTCGTCGATCACGCCATCGTCGAAGGAGGCTTTGATGCCGTCAGCTTCCAACGCTTCGCGGACATCGCTGACGAGGCTCTCGACATATACGCGCGGATCACCGTCGATCAGAACCCTCTTGGCGATAACGAGCATCGTTTCGTAGAGCACGCGGGTGTTCCCGCGCTTGCGAACGACGTTTTGATTGTCCAGCTCGGCGTGACGGGCCTTGATCTCTGTAACGTCGTCGGTGATACCGGACAGCCCGAGGGCATGGAATAGGCTCAATCCAATCCGTTGCTCGCCCACGTCTTGCGCGAGTGAGGTGAGTGCTTTGCGGATGTCTCTACGTTCATCCGCGGTCAGCGTGGATTGCAGGGCCGCAACCGGGGCTGCATCCAATCGCGCGCGTGCCATTGCTGCGTCGAGGCCGAGCCTATCCGCAGCCTTTTCAAGGGTGGCCCGCATCACGGGGTCTAGGCCTCGGTGTTGCTTGAGTGCCTGGGCAAGCAGTCCCTCCCACTGGGTGAGCGCTTGCTTTGAGTGCTCGGCGCGCGCGCCCTCTGCCTGCGAGGCTTCTGCGGCGGCGCGGCGGCGCTCCGCGGGATCTTCGAGCGTTAGGACTGCTTCGCCATGCCGGTCGAGTAGCAGCCTGATCATTGGACCGTACTTTGGCCGGTCGACCCGCATGTCCCACAGCTGCTTGACCTCACGGCAGCGCTTGGTGATCGCAGCGTCATCGCTGTCTGAAGGCTCGAGGCAGTAGCGCTCGAACATGTCCGGCAGCTCCGTGCTGTCGACGTAAGGTCCGAGTACCTCCTTAAGATACGTCGCCGAGTCGAAGGCCTTCATCGCTCTGCGTTAGGTCCGCTGCATCGCCTGGACCTTGGATGCAGACTCGGCGATCTGCTCTTGAGAGAGCACCGCGCCCTCCGAAGTCGCTGAGAAAGTTAGCTGTGGCACGTTCGGATGTGCCGCCGTAATAGTGAGAAGGCCGCCATTGTCCATGCCGATACTGATCTTGATCGGCGTATGGGCCGGGTCGTTACCCGGCAGGTGGAACTCTCGCTGTTCGACCTCTTTGTTGTGCTCCATGTCCTCTGACAACTGCTGGCCGGCTTGCTCCATCAGGACGATCGCGACACTAGACTGGTTGGGAACCACCGTGCCGTACGTTTCGATTCTCGGTGGGTCGATCGGGAGGGGCTCGTTGGGCTTGATCAGGTGGTCGACGTAGAATTCGCTCGCGTCACCAGTGTCGCCAGTCAGCCCGTCTCTCACCACCTTTACCCCGAATCCGCGCGAGCAGACATTGGTGATCTTCGTCTCTGTCATTCGCTGGAGGGTGCCGAGAGCCACCCCGGATTGCTGAGCCACTCTCTTCTCTATCTCGGCCCGATCGACCTCGCCGTTGCCGGTGCTCTCCGCCTCAACCTCGTCTTCGACCTTTTCTCGCAGCTCTGCCTGGAATCCGAAAAGTGCGGCGCCCTTCGCGACTGCCTGGTTGGGATCGCCGAGCTCCGGTACCCAGCCGTCGAAGGCATCAGATAGGCGCCGCGCGACGGCGGGCATAAAGCTCGAGCCGCCAACGAGCAAGACACGATCAACGCTCTCCACCCCACGCTCCCGTGCTTGATCGAGAGTTTCGCGCGTGAAGTTGATGGTCTTCTCTAGGAGGTCCTGGCTAGCCTGCTCGAACTCGTCGCGAGTGATCTCCACCGTCGCGCGGGTTCCACCGGCCATCACAACCTGTGTGACCGACTCACGGAGCGTCAACGCTCGCTTCACGTCCTCTGATGCTAGGCGTAGGTCTGCTGAAGCGAGGTCGTCATCGAGAGGATCCGGGGCATCGGGGTTCTCCGCCTGAAACTTGCTGGCAAGGAGCTGCACTATGCGTTCATCCCATTCAGCACCGCCAAGGCGATCGTTCCCACCTGTAGCGACGACACGGATATGGCTAGCCCCGCTCTCCAGTGGCTCCAGGCGAATCACGGTCACGTCGAACGTACCTCCACCAAGGTCGTAGACGATGACAGTTTCATCGACGTCAGCGCCCTGAGCAAACCCGTAAGAGAGGGCTGCGGCGGTCGGCTCATTCAGCACATCGACGACCTCCAGTCCCGCCATGGTTCCGGCTGCGACGGTGGCTTCCCTCTCGGAGATGCCGAAATACGCCGGGACGGTGATGACGACCTTCTGGACGGTATCCCCCGTCTGCTGCCCGGCATCCTCGGCGAGGGCTTTCAGAATCTGTGCCGAAACCTCGGGCGCGGTCCACTCTTCCTCGTGCGCCCTGAATCGCCAGTCCGGCGTGCCCATCTGCCGCTTTACGAGCTCTGCGACGGCGTCTGGGTCCATCTGCATCTGGCGCTTGGCCTCCTTGCCGACCTGGATGTTATCCGGCCCAATGAACATAACGACCGACGGCGTGGTCGGATCGCCATCGCGGTTGTTGATCACCACCGCGCGTCCGAACTCGTCGACCCGAGAGATACACGAGTACGTAGTACCCAAGTCGATCCCCCAGACCGTGGTACTAGCGGTGTTCGTATCAGTGTCCATTGACATCTCCGATTGTTGTGCTCTAACGCCTAGGCGGCTTGCCCGGACTCGTCGGTGGGTTTGCGATACTTGAAAACGGTCGCATCCGCTGCTCGTAGCACCTGGCCATCCTCCCAGCGGAAGCCGATGCGAATGACCTCGGCAATTGTGCGGTCGGACGCTTCGTCCTCGGTCGCTACCACGCCTGTTGCGCTGTGCAACTTGGGGTCAAATGACTCGCCCACCGCCGGCGTGTAATCAAGGACGCCCGCGCGAGCGAGCGAGTCCAGGAGGCTGATTTGCACGACTTTGAGATCCTGCGAGGCATCTGTCTCGCCGGCGTTCGCGAGGCGGCCAATGTCATCGTGCAGTCGCAACAGATCGCGAATCAGCGGCAGCGTAGCCGCCCTGAGTTCGCCGCTACGGAGACGCTGATTCTCGGCGTGGAGACGGTCGACGAGATCAACCTGGCGGCCGAGCAGCCGCTGGGACTCCTCGAAGCGTGAGTCGAGATTCGCTAGCACCAGGGCGATGTCCTGATCCCCGTCCCGAACGGGCGCGCCGCCGTCGAGCTCGCTGACTGGATGCGAATCCGGCGGACTTGACTCCTCGTTGCCGGCACCGGCTCCCTCGACCGATGGCGCGATCGGTCGTGTGCTCGTCGGCTCGCTCGTGCCTACCTCATCGGCGCTCGACGAGTCCGATGGAGGATCTTGACCTTCGCCCGTTTTCCCGCCGTCGAGGTCGGCGGCGGCGGCCCCGTTGCCTCCGGAGCCTTCGCGCCCAGATCCAGTGGGAGCCTCCGGCGCATCGACTGCGGCGCCTGCGTTTGAATCCAGTGAGGCCTCTCCCTGCTGATTCGAGTTATCAGCCGGTGCCCGCTGATTGGTCTGTCCGGCCTCGGTGTCCTCGATTGAATCGGTCATAACCGCCTCTCGTCCGGCTCAGATGACGCTGAATAGTACGAGCAAACACAGCAACAGCGATGCGACGGCAGAAGCTGCGACGAATGGGTTCACGAGTGTGACCTTATAGGTGGTGCCGTTAGTCTGGTTCTCTATTCGTGTAGCGCGGAGAATTCCGTCTGGCCGTGGGACGCCCCATACCGATAGGTCGTCTCCCTGCGCGACGGGCAGCACGGCTGGCTCGACGAGGCATCTGCAGACGACTTCGCCGCCAGGCGAACTGAGTCTGATAAGCGAGCAGTCGACGCGATTCCCGGCCCGGCCGAATCGGTACCCGAGTAGCACTCCCACGCCGCCGGCGGCTTGAGAAGGCGACGGGGTCCAGTTCCTCCTTGGAGAAAAGCCGCCGGCCCCGATCAAGGACGGGAGTATGCCGCCATTGCCATGGCGCGTTCTGCGGGTTAGGGAGCGTCGCGTCTGGATCACGGCTAGTGCGGCTAGGCCAGGGAGCATGGCGAGGGCGTAGACGACAGGTAGCCACCAGGGCCGGTCGTCCTTCAAGACTGGGGTCGGCCGGATGGAGACCACCCGGCCGGCCACAGTAGGCCCCGATTGCGCCGTCGCTGGTTGCCGCACGGGGGTAGGCTGCGATCTTGGCTGCCCGGCGGCGGCTTCCGCGGGAGCGGAAGAGCCGCCGGCCGGTGCGGGCTTTGCTTCCCTGGCGCCACTGCCGCTCGATCGAGTTGGACGAGAGTTGTCTTCTGGGGACGTTCTCGGAGCTGTTCGAGGAGTGCCGGCGGAACGAGAACCGGGTCGGCTGCTCGTGCCATCTGAAGAAGTTGCCGGAGCAGAGGAAGTGCGTGCGGTTACAGCATCGAGCCGCGTGGCATAGCGGTCATACCCGCACTCCTTACAGCGCGACCCTCGGCCGCGAGGCTGGCCGCATGCCTCACACGGCGGTCCGCTCATGACGCGCCTGCGCTCCCCATTTGCGGCGCGTAGCGTGGGGTCGGACTGCGGTTAGTGGCTTTTCCGTTGCGTAGCACTGTTCGGGTATCCATTGGCTTCCTCCCTCGATACCGGCAACCATGAACTCGGCCTACACCGCAGGCCAGCAAAGAGTAGCGATTCAAAAGCTCGCCGACTTTGCGACCAGTGGAACGCACGGGCCGGGCGCGCCTGAGTCCTGCTTGCACAGCGTCCGTGCTGCACCATCCTTGGTGATGCGGTATACGCCGGGGCTTGCTAGGCGAGTGCCGGCACGATCTTGATGCCTTCGGGTGTCGAGGTCAACGCGATGTGGCCGAACTGGGTGGGACGGACGGTCGAGAGTAACTTTCCCTTCGCTGTTAAGTTGGTGTTCGGTCTGTTTGCATGCGGTCTTTGTGCGCTGGGCGCGCGCGAGGGCCTTCGATCTGATATCGAGGTTTCCGGTGCAGGCGTGACAGTGGTGTCGTTTGTGCGGAGAAAGTTTGTCCGCTAGGACGCTGCTGCTGGATTTGAGATCGGAAAGTATGGTTCGACAGCAGACGTGGTTGTCGTGTGCTCCAGACGGGGTGCGGGTGAGAACGGCGGGGTTTCGAGTATTTGGCGGTGACCCTCTGATACTCGAGCCATACGTCGACGCGTTGACGCAAGAGCAGGCGGGTGCCAAAGTGCATCGGAGCGACGCGACGGGTACAGCGGAGGTGGCGAGTGGCACTAAGCATCCGCGGACATGAGAGTGTCGCAGTACCGCACCGGCCTACGGTAGCTACGCCTATGGCGAACGCGGAATGATGTTCGAGCAGATCAGCAGCGGTGGCGCGGTATCTGCGATGTGGCCCTAGGTGTACTTCCGTGTTCCGTTGCGGTCAAGGTTGGGCCTCCGGCCTACCACTTCTCGGTGTCCGACGCTGATGCTTTGACGGCGATGCAGACGCATGCGAACCCGACACACCCACGTCAGGACGATTAGCGATGCCGCCTTGCGGGCAGTCGTTGGTCCGTCACGCGCCTTCCAACTGGGGTGTGTTCGACAGGCCCGTCTTTGCCCCCGATCGCGCGACGATCCTACGGTGCCCGTGGGTCCTTTGGGGCGATGAGCGTAGCTCCGGGAAGGTAGGCGGCCACGCGCCGTGGATCTCGCGTGAGCAGCGGCCGGCCGGTCACGGCGGCGTGAGCGCCGATGAGGAAGTCGGGGAGGACGGCCTCGCGTGTCCCTCCGGCGCGGCGGTATTCGGCGTGGGCGTGGCCTGCGAGGAATGCGGCGGCGGCCGGGATCTCCTCGATGGCCGCCATCGATGGCAGAGCCGAGCGCAGCTCCTCTATGCGCGGGAATCGCGGCGCGATCTCCGCGAGGACGACGGCGTTGAGGACCAGGGCGCCTCTTTGAGCGGCTTGGGTGAGCTGCTCCTGCGACCAGGCGAGCCAGCGTGTGTCTTCGGTGAATAGGTCGAGCAGGACGCTGCTGTCGACGAAGGTCTCCAACGATTGCCCGCTATCGGCGGGTGAGCGCCAGGATCTCCTCGGTGCTCATCTCGCTTTCGCCGGCGCCGCGCATGCGGCTGATCTCCTCGGCCGCTTGGTTGGAGTCGACGAGTAGCCGCGCACCGTGCTCGTCGAGCTCGAACTCGACGTCGCTGCCGGGCTGGATGCCAAGCGCTCGCCGGACCGGGAGCGGAATCGTGACCTGGCCCTTTTGCGTGACCCGCATGCGGTAAGACTAGCAAGTAATACTACCGGCTTCGCGGGAAGCCGTGTCTTACGAGTATCGCCAGCGAGCAACGACACGATGCCTGCTACTTGTCGTGGAGTTGCTGGGCATCTGGGGCAGTCGTCTCGCGCGGGCTGCGTTGATCGCTTGCTCGCTCGGCATGGTCGATTTGTCGGCGCCGTCGGCGATGAGGTGTGCGTAGTTGCTGAGCAGGGTGGCGGGGCTGTGGCCCATCCACTCGGCGATCTGCATGATGGAGTGCCTGCCTTCGTGGATGAGCTGGCTCGCGAAGCTGTGGCGAAGGTCGTAGGGCACGGGACCGTCGTAGGCCCGTCTGGCTTTGCGCTTGCCGTCCTTGATGATCGTGGTGTTCGTGATCGTGGCCAGGCCGATCGCCTCGCACGCTGGCTGCCAGACGCGTGAGCGCCAGTCGCGCCAGGCGTTGTCATGCCACGGTGCGCCGTCGGCTTGGGCGAAGATCAATCCGCCGGCGTGGCTGCAGGCGAGCTCGTAGTCGTGTAGATCGGCGCGCAAGACGTTCAGGAGCGGTGGGAAGCGTGGTTGGCGGCCGGTCTTCTGGCCGGGGAGGATCTGTCCGTCGACCCACTTTTGCTCGATCACGATGGTCGTCGCGCGCAGGTGCCGATATTCGAGCGCGAGCGCCTCCTCCGGGCGCGGTCCGGCGTAGGCGAGGACGCTCACGAGCGTCGCGTCGCGCAGCCCGTGCCTGGGGTTGAGCAACATCTGCTGGCGCAGCGCCTCGACATCGGACGGGCGTAGCGGCTTGATCGTGCGTGCCCGGCGGCCCCGTGGCTTGGCGATGAGCTTGACGACGTTGACTCGGGCTCTGTCCCATTCGACGGCCCGCGCGAACATGCTCTGCAGCAGGCCGAGGCAGCTTCGGATCGTCGGCACGCCGACGCCGTCGTCGTGAAGTTCGGCGACGAACTCCGAGAGGACGAGCGGGGTGATCTGGCGTAGTTCCGTGCCGCCGAGTCGTTTGTCGATGTGCTTGTTCCACAGGCCGCGGTACTTCTTGCGGGTCGCCGGCTCCAGCCGGGTCTCGGCATACAGGCGCCAGTAGTTGCCCATGAGCCGCTCGAGCGGTTCCTTGCCGGCGTCGAGCACCGGGAGATCGCCCGCACGCTTGAGCAGCCGCAGCCGGGCGCGGAAGTCCAGCGCGTCCTGCGCGCAGTCGAAGGTCCGGCCCTTGCGTTCGCCGCGTGCGTTCCGGAAGCGGACCCGGTAGGCGTAGCGGCTCTCGCCGCCGTGGGTGCGGCGCTCGCGGATCTCAACCCCACGGATCGGCTTTAGATGCGCATCCACGCCCATCTGAGACGGATTTTCGCAGCTCATCGCCCCAGAGCCACGACCTGGCTGTCCGCATGTCGCTGCCCCGCGTTCCCGCGACGCAGCCGGCGATGCGACTGCCCGCACGCCCCAAAACGCCCCGCACTCACGCGCTGAAGCCGACCAGGAAGCGGGGGCGGATCAGCGTTTCCGGGGTGAAGTGGACAGACGATCTCTCGTTCTGCCCCCTTCCTTACCATGGAAGTGCTCTACCAACTGAGCTAGCTGGGCGGCGCGAAACGCACTGTAGCGCGCCGAGTCGAGAGCCCGCCTCAGACGATGCCCTCGAGCAGCTCGGCGGGCGAGCTCAGCTGCAGTCCGCGGGAGAGGATCACGATCGTCTCCAGGCGCGGCGAGCGCTTGCAGCGCTCCAGGAGGCTGATCTCCGTGCGGTGCAGATCGCACAGGTCCGCGAGCGCCTCCTGCGACAGTCCCGCCCGGTCGCGATGTAGCCGGAGGTTGGCGGCAAATTGCTTACGGACAGTTTCCACGGTTCCAACTCTCGCCGCGCGCAGACGAAAGTTCCACAGACAGTTGTCTTATGCAGCTGGCTATCTACTGCCGGTTTCTCGCAGATAGAAACGCAAAGTTATCAAGTTGACAATAGTCTGCATGCTGCGACCGGCTCGGGCTCTCGAGGGCAGCCCAACACCGCGCACGCCCACTTGGCGCTCGTGCGCGAGAGTCGCGCAAGCGGTCGAGAAAACGCGGCCCGGGCTAAGTGCCGGGTCGATCGCGGCCGAAGCTGAAGTGAATGCCCCTGTCCATTCCCACGCTGATCGAAGCGATCCCCATAGAGCGCGACGAGCGCATCCTGCGCGCGCGGCGCACCGCCGCCCGCACGCGGGTCGCGATGGGGCTGATCGGGATCGCGCTGATCCTGACGTGGCCGCGGCTGCTGCCGTATCCGGCGCTCGGGCTTGCCGGCTTTGCGATCATCGAGCTGACCGCGCTCGTGCAGATGGCGGCCATGCGGCCATCGTGGCTGAAACTCGAGGAGACGGCGGCCGCGGCCGCGGCCGTGCTGATCATCGGCATGGGCGACCAGCGCGTGACCGCGCTCAGCATCCTGTGGCTGGCCGCGATCGCCAGCGGCGTGATGGCCCGCGGCGGGCGCGCGCACTGGGCCGGGAGCCTGATCGTGCTCGCGGCGCTGGTCCTGCCCGTGCTCCGCATGCAGAGCCTCAGCGGTCAATACGCGGCCCTGTGCGTGGCCGCGCTCGGCCTGCTGCTCACGTGCGGGAGGCTCACGCGCGAGCTCAACAGCATGCTGCGCCAGGCGCGTCGCGAGGCCGAAAACGCCGAGACGCTGCTGCTCGCCGGCGACATCGCCGCGCGCATGACCGACCGCAGCGAGCGCGTGGCTAGCGCGACGCGCGCCGTCCCGATGCTGCCCGACGAGACGCTGAGCGCCGAAGAGCTGGCGAACGCCCGCGACGCCCTCGCAGGCCTGATCGCGGGAGAAGGGCTGGCGATGGCCGTGCAGCCGATCGTCGACATCCGCAGCGGCACGGTGCACGCCTACGAGGCGCTCGCGCGCTTCGGCCGCCCGCGCCACGACAACAGCCCGCTGCATTGGTTCTCGCTGGCGCAGGAGCTCGGGCAGCGCGCGGAGCTCGAGCGCGCGTGCGTGCGTGCTGCGCTCGAGCTGCTCGGCGAGCGCCCGGCCGGCACCAGCCTGTCGGTGAACCTGTCCGCGCCCGTGCTGCTCGAAGGGGCCACCATGGCGATGCTGGAAGCCGCCGGCGACGCGCACGCCGAAGACCTCGCGGGCCTGATCGTCGAGATCACCGAGGAGACGCTCGTGCACGGCGAAATGGAGCTGTCGAGCGTGATCGCGGCCTTGCGCGCGCGCGGCGCGCGCCTCGCCGTCGACGACATGGGCGCCGGCTACTCGGGCCTGCGCCAGATCACCGCCGTGCACCCCAGCTACCTGAAGCTCGACCGCTCGCTCGTGAGCGCCATCCACGACGACGACGAGCGCGCTGCGCTCGTGGGCGCGCTGGCGGGCTACGCCAAGCAGGTGGGCAGCCTGCTCGTCGCCGAGGGCGTCGAGACGGAGGCCGAGCTGGACGCGGTCCGTCGGCTCGGCGTGCCGCTCGTGCAGGGGTTCTACTTCGGCCGGCCGGGTCCCCCGTGGCCGCGGCCGGGCAGTGGCGTGAGCATCGCCGCGGCGATTGACGATATTGGAACCGTGCGCGCCAGTTCGAACACCCGCTCGGCCGATCACACTCCTGTACACGTGAGTTCGTAACGGGTCGGGAGGGAACCGGGATACCGGTGAGGGCGCCGGCGACGACAGCGAGCCTGCGAGGAGCTGGGCGGCGGACCTACTCGAGCGGCGGCGCGCAGATGAGCTGCGCCCACACGCGCTTGCCCCCATGTGCGGGCTCGACGCCCCAGCTCGCCGCGAGCGAGTCCACGACCCACAGCCCGTGGGGCGGCTGCGGGTTCATGCCCGCGTCGGCTGCAGCGGCGGGGAGCGGCGCTCGATCCTCCACCGTGACTCGCAGCACCGGTCCCCGCATCCGCAGCGCGAGCGAGAATTCCGAGCCGGCGTGCCGTACCGCGTTGCTCGCGAGCTCGCTGACGACGAGGCTCACGTCGTCGACGAGCCGCTCGTCGTGGCCCCAGCGGTGCAGGGTGGCAGCGGCCATCCGTCGTGCGTGCCCGGGGGAGTCGGGGTCGGCGGGGAAGGTCGCGCTGACGCCCGTCCGCGCATCCAAGTCGGTGCGCTCGTGGCGCTCGCGCGTGTGGGGCTGAGACTCCAGGACCGCGGAATGGGCGCGGCGGACACGCTCCAGCGCGTTCGCGTGCTCGGATCGGGCGACCGAGGCTGACGCGTAAGAGCAGAGCAGCGAGAACGACAGCTCGCGCCCAAGCTGGTTCCACAGCGTCTCGAGCTCGATCGCCGCGAGCACGTCGCCGCGGTCCCAGAGCAGCGCGACCATCTCGCCGTAGGCACGCACCGGGCGCCCGGATGAGGCGACATCGCGTATCAGGGTGCCGAGCACCGCGTGGAAGGCGTCATGGTCGATGCGCCCGCCATCGCTGAACGCGGTCAGTGTCGCTTCTGCGTCGAGCGAAAGGAGCAGCCCGTCCGCTCTGGCTCGTTGGAGATCGACGCCGCAGGCCTCGAGCTCCACTTCGAAGGCTTGGCGATGGGCGTCCGTCGCGATCACGATCGCCGCCTCGTCCGCGCTCAGAGCCTCTGCCAGATAGGGACAGACCGCTTCTACGAGCTCGGCGTCGTGCTCGTAGAAGCGCACCACGTGCCCGTCGTGTGCAACGGCCTCTTGTCGTGTTTCAACGCCCACTCTGCTACCTCCGCCATCCACCGGCATCGCGTCCTTATCGGCAGGTACCCGATCTCCGCGAGCATTGAACATCCTCGCCGAGCCTTCGGCGCATGGATACGATCAGATGGTCGCGCTCATGGCAGAACGTCCTCGTATACCCGACGAAGAACGCTCGCCGGCGGCGCGAAGCGCTGGGCTCACGTCCCCGTCGGACGCGATCAGGGTGCTGCTCGTGGAGGACGACGACGGCGACGCGCTGCTCGTCGACGACCTGCTCACCGATGCGCTCCCAGGCGCGCGGATCGCCCGCAGCCGCACATTCGGCGAGGCGCTCGCCGAGCTCGACGCGAGCGTCGACTGCGTGTTGCTGGACCTGCAGCTTCCGGATGCTTCTGGGCTCGACACCGTGATGAGACTGCGAGAGCAGGCGCCGGCGATCCCGTTGATCGTGCTGACGGGGCTCGACGACGCAGCCGCCGGTGTCGCCGCGGTCGACGCCGGAGCTCAGGACTATCTCGTCAAGGGCAACGTCGACGGCGCTCAGCTGGCGCGCGCGATCCGCTACGCGATCGTCCGCCGCCAAGCGGCGGACGCCCAGCACGAGCTGCGCCTGGCTGACATGCAGGCGCGTGAGGTGGCGCGCCTGGAACGCGGGCTCGCACCGCGACCGCTGGTGCGCCCCGACTCGGTGTGGATCGCCTCTCAATACCGCGCCGGGCGAGATCGCGCGCTGCTCGGCGGAGACTTCTTCGACGTCGTCGAGACGCCCGAGCGCTGCGTGCGCGCAGTCGTCGGGGACGTGTGCGGTCACGGTCCGGATGAGGCCGCGGTTGGCGTGTGCCTGCGCGCCGCCTGGCGGGCGCTCACGGTCTCGGGGGTCCACAGCGAGCAGGTCATGAGCGCGCTGGAGCTGGTGCTCGAGCACGAACGGGAGCTCCCGCAACTGTTCACGACGCTGTGCACGCTCGAGGTGGACCTGGTCCACGACACGGCCACGATGACGCTCGCCGGTCACCCGCCGCCGATGCTGATCGACCAGGCTTCCGTCTCGCTTGTTCCGCGAACCGCCGGCGGTCCCCCGATCGGGCTCGGCGAAGGAAGCTGGAGCTCCTCGGAGCTGAAGCTGCCCGCCGGGTGGGCGCTGCTGCTGTACACGGATGGCATCACCGAGGGGAGGGTGGGCGATGGTCCGGAACGCCTCGGGGCGGATCGGCTGCAGAGCATGGTCAGCGAGCACGTCGCGGCGCGCCCGGACTGGCGCGATCGGCCCGGCGAGCTGCTCGCGGAGCTGACGGCCCGCGCCGAAGAGCTGAACGGCGGCGAGCTGACCGACGACGTCGCGATGCTGCTGATCGGCTCGCGCAGCCACGGCCGAGAGGCAGCTTGAGCGCGGCGCCGCCCGCCTCGCAGGCTGGAGTGCTCGCGCGCCTGCGTGTCGGGCAGTGGCTGGCGCTCACGATCGGGGTGCTGCTCGCCTTCGCAGTGGCCGGTGTTGGGCTCGCGCTGGTCGCCAGCCACAAGCTGAGCGTCCAGCGGGAGCGTGTCATCGACCAGGTCGAGCCGGCATCGCAGGCGGCGCTCGAGCTCGAAAACGCCCTGATAAACGAGGAGACGGGCGTGCGCGGGTACATACTCAGCGGCAACCGGCGATCGCTCGAACCGTATGAAAACGGTCGCGTCGCGGAGGCGCTGGGCTATCGCGAGCTCGAAAGTCGCGACCGCAAGGAAGGCGCGACGCTGACGGCTGACCTCCGCGACACGCGCGCCCGAGCGAGCGCATGGCAGACGCAGTTCGTCGTACCGATCCTGCACCGGACGGCGGAAGGCCACACCGGCGCGGTCCCGCGCACGCTCGCCGGCAAAGGGCTGTTCGATGGGATTCGCAAGTCGCTTGCGCGCCTGCGCGGCGATCTCTCGTCCAATCTCGCGGACGCGCGGCGCAAGCTCGACAGCGACGCGCGCTTCCTGCAGGCGATGCTGCTGGTTGCTGGCGGTCTGATATTGGGAAGCGTGATCGGAGCGGGGTTCCTGCTGCGCCGCACCATTACCCGACCGCTCGCGGCATTGGGCCGCGACGCCGAGCAGGTCGCCGCGGGGGACTTCGACAAGCCCGTTGCGGCCAGTGGCGCGCCGCGCGAGATCGAGCAGCTCGGCGAGGAGATCGACGCGATGCGAAGGCGCATCGTGCGCGAGCTGGCGACCGTCGAGTCGGCGCGCGTGGCGCTCGAGGCGCAGACGCTCGAGCTCAATCGCTCCAATGCGGAGCTCGAGCAGTTCGCCTACGTCGCCTCGCACGACCTGCAGGAGCCGCTGCGCAAGGTCGCAAGCTTCTGCCAGGCGCTCGAGCGTCGCTACCACGGCCAGCTCGACGAGCGCGCCGACCAGTACATCGAGTTCGCGGTCGATGGCGCCAAGCGCATGCAGGTCCTGATCAACGACCTGCTCGCGTTCTCCCGCGTCGGGCGCAGCGGTCGCGAGCTCGAGCTCGTCGACCTAGCCGACGCGTTCGCCCAGGCCAAGTCGTCGCTGTCGCGCCTGATCGAGGAGAGCGGGGCGAGCGTGACGGCGGACGCGCAGCTCCCCGTCGTGCGCGGCGAGCGCACGCTGCTCGTGTCGCTGCTACAGAACCTGATCGCCAACGCCATCAAGTTCCGCGGTGCGCAGGCGCCGCTCGTGCGCGTCCAGGCGCACCGCGACGGGAGCATGTGGCAGCTCAGCTGCACAGACAACGGCATCGGCGTCGAGCCCCAGTACTCCGAGCGGATCTTCGTGATCTTCCAGCGCTTGCACACCAAGGAGGCCTATCCGGGGACCGGCATCGGCCTGGCGATGTGCCGCAAGATCGTCGAATACCACGGCGGACGCATGTGGCTCGACGCCGACTACGGTCCCGGCGCCCGGTTCTGCTTTACGCTGCCCCTCGCCGGCGACGGGCAGCCGCCTGTACAGCCACCCGTCCACGCGCAGCCGACCGCCCAGGAGGAGCCATGAACGCAAAATTGATCTCGGTGCTGCTCGTCGACGACGACCCCGGCGACGTGCTGCTCGTCCGTGAGGCCTTCGAGGACAACAAGGTCGGCAACGTGCTGTCCGTCGTCAGCGACGGCGTCGAGGCGATGCAGTATCTGCGCGCCGTAGGCGACTTCAGCGACGCCGTGCGTCCCGACCTGATCCTGCTCGACCTCAACCTGCCGCGCAAGAGCGGCATCGAGGTCCTCGCCGAGATCAAGGGCGACCCCAGCCTGTCGACGATCCCCGTGGTCGTGCTCACCACCTCCGAGGCCGAGGAGGACATCGTCGGGGCATACAAACTGCACGCCAACGCCTACATCACCAAGCCCGTCGACTTCGAGCAGTTCACGCGCATCGTGCACCAGATCGACGACTTCTTCATCGGGCTCGTGAAGCTGCCGCCGTCGGGGTGACGGCGGCAGTAGTGTTGGGGCATGGACGAAGCCGACGATCGGAACCTCGAGCTGGAGCTGCGCCGCCGCGAAGAGCGTCGCGCCGTCGAGGAGGCAGGGGGAGGCGAGTCCGAGGGCTTCGAGCTGGCCGAGCAGGAGCTGATCGAACACGCCTCCCATGGCGATGAGCACACGCCGACGCGGATCATGCTCGATGCCGCATCCGAGCGCGAGACAGCCGGCCCCGCCGGGGGCGAGGCCGATCAGGGCGTCTACGGCGAGGCCGACGAGGAGTGCAAACCGGACTGACGCGCGGCAGCCGTCAGCGGCCGCCGCGTCATTGCAGGTAGCCCTCCACGGTCCCCGCGTCGCGGACCGAGGCGTCGTCGGGATTCTCGTCGAACTCCCGCCGCGCGCGGCGCTGGCGCAGGAGATCCCAACAGCGGTCCAGCTCCACCTCGATCGCTGTCAAGCGCTCGTGCTTGTCGGGCGATCGAGACTCGCCATCGAGCTGCAGAAGCGCATGCTCCTCCTGCACGAGCTGCTCGATCTTGTCCTGGATGCCTTCGTCGTTCATTGGTTGCTCCTTCGTGCTCAGATCGAGGGATGCCAGCGTCATTGAATGGTAGGGCGCACCCGTGCGAGGCCAGAGCCCCGGGCCTGTGATCGGAGCGGTAGGATCGATGCGTGTCCCGTCCCGAGCTCACAGATGAGGTCGCCAACGAGCTGAGCACTTGGCCCGGCGTGCACGTCGAGCCGCGTCCAGACGGCGCCCACGTCGTGCGCTACGAGCGGCTCGAGCTCGGCGTCCTCGATCGCGATCGCGGTGTGGCGGAGCTGCGCTTCTCCCACCCCGAGCACGACGAGCTCGTCGAGCACGGCGGTGCCGAGGCGGATGCGGCGATGCCGGACTCCGACCTCGTCGTGCACAGCGTCGACGGGCCTTCGGACGTGACGGCCGTCCTCGAGCTGTTCGACCGTCGCTACCGCGACCTCCGCGGCGAGGACGAGCCCTACAGCTCCGAGGATCCGGCTTAAAGCACGCAACTCAGCCGTCGTCCCATGCATGAATGCCCAAGGAGTCGCGCGGGCGCTTCGCGGCTGCAAATGGCGGGGGAAGGATTCGAACCTTCGAAGGCAGAGCCAACGCGTTTACAGCGCGTCCCCTTTGACCGCTCGGGAACCCCGCCGGGGGCGGCCGTGAAGTTTAGGGAAGCCGGCCGTGGTCGGCCGGTTGCGACCCTCGAGGACGCGGAGTCCGTATAACCATGGCTATACGGACTCCGTGGAGAGAGATACCCGCCCGTCCCTAGGAGGCCTTGCGCCTGTCCCCAGAAGGGCGCCTCGCGTTCGCCCCTACGAGGCCTCGCGCAGCTGCTGCGCTTCCGGCAGCGTCTGCAGCTTTTTCAACGTCCGGTTCTCGATCTGGCGGACGCGCTCGCGCGTGATGTTGAACGCGCGGCCGACCTCCTCGAGCGTGCGCGAGCGCCCGCCGACGATGCCGTAGCGCATCTCGATGACCTCGCGCTCACGTCGCGGAAGCGAGGCGAGCACGCGCGTGACGTTCTCGCGGCGCAATGCCTCGGAGGCGATCTCGAACGGAGACGCGGCGGAGACGTCCTCGACGAAGTCGGCGAGCGCGGAATCGTCCTCCTCGCCGACGGGCTTCTCCAGCGAGATAGGCTGCTGGGTGATGCGCATGATGTCGCGCACGTCGCGCACGGTGCAGTCGAGCTCGGTCGCGAGCTCCTCGGGGGTGGGCTCGCGCCCGAGCTGCTGGATCAGCCGCCGTTCGGCGTGGATCAGCTTGTTGAGGCGCTCGACCATGTGCACGGGTATGCGGATCGTGCGGCCCTTGTCGGCGAGCGAGCGCGTGACGGCCTGGCGGATCCACCAGGTGGCGTATGTGGAGAACTTGTAGCCGCGGCGGTAGTCGAACTTCTCGACGGCGCGGATCAGCCCGAGCGAGCCCTCCTGGATGAGGTCGAGCAACGTCAGCCCGCGCCCGACGTAGCCCTTGGCGATCGACACGACGAGGCGCAGGTTGGCCTCGACCATGTGCTGCTTGGCGGCGATGTCGCCGCGTTCGATGCGCTTGGCGAGCGCGACCTCCTCTTCGGCGCTGAGCAGCGGCACGCGGCCGATCGAGCGCAGGTACAGCCGCAGCGAGTCGAGACTCGGCTCGACCGTCAGATCGACATCGGGACGCCTGAGCTCCTCGAGCCGGGAGCCGAGCCCTGAGACGCGGTCGTCGTCGTCCGGCTCGTCGAGACCGGCGCCGCCGAGCGCGTGCGCACCCGGCCGCTCGGCCGGGTCCTGGTCGTCGTGGGCGTGCGGGCTCGCGCCAGGCCCGTGCGGGTGCAGCTCCGGCACCGCCTCGCCGGCGGCGATCACCTCGACCCCATGCTCCTCCAGATAACTCAGCAGATCCTGCGTCTGGCGCGAGGAGAGCTCTGCCTCCTCGAGCGCGGCAGCCAATGCGTCTGCCGCTACGAATCCCCGCTCTTGGGACTCGGCGATGAATCCATGCAGCTCCTCCAACTCGACCACGGCTACGGTTACGGCAGTGTCCGGGGCAACCAACAACCCCTCAAGCTTGTCGCTCAACTGGCCTCCCAAAGACCGATTCAACTCCCATCGCAACGGTTGACCCGTTCCGACCTCCCCAGCTCTCCCGCTAAGCCTCCTGTGCGTTGCGTTCGCTTGATGAGTTGCGTGCCGATTGATACCAGAATCGACGGGCCGGTGGCGCGCTTGCCGGCGGATGGCGGCGACGGGTTCGCGGCACGCTAGGGTTGGGCTCACGGTGCGGGCGACTCTGCCGACCTCCAAGCTGTCTCCCACGAGAGGCTCAGGCGACGACGTTCAGGCGCGTCAGCCGAGCGTCGCGGTGGGGCTCTCGCGCGTCGGCGTCACCGGCGTCGAAAAGGTCGTGCGCATCCGCGAGGAGCTGTTTCTGGCGCGTCTGGACTGCTTCGTCGACCTCGGCCACGACCAGAAGGGGGCGCACATGTCGCGCTTCGACGAGGTCGTCAACGAGGCGATCGGCGAGGTCGTGCTGAGCGAGTCGCCGTTTCTGGCGGAGACGCTCGCGCGGCACATCGCCGAGCTCGTGCGCGAGCGTCAGGGCGCGGAGCGCGCGGAGGTGACGATCGCGGCGCGCTACCCCGAGCACAAGCCGGCGCCGGTGTCTGGCATCGAGACGCAGGAGATCTACACGCTGCACGGGCGCGCGGTCGCCTTCGAGCACGGCACGCGCGGCACGGTCGGCGTGTCGGCGACGGGCATGACGGCGTGCCCATGCGCGCAGGAGCTCGTGGCGGCTCGCGCGCGCGAGCGCCTGGCCGCGCAGGACTTCTCGGCGGAGCAGATCGAGCAGATCCTCGAGAGCGTGCCGGTGGCCACGCACAACCAGCGCGGCCTCGCGACGCTGCAGATCGGCTGCACGGAGCAGTGCGCGACGGAGATCGACGCGAAGACGCTGCTGGAGATCGCGGAGGCGAGCATGTCCTCTGAGATCTACGAGCTGATGAAGCGCTCGGACGAGGTCGAGGTGGTGGAAAAGGCGCACCGCCGGCCGCGCTTCGTCGAGGACTGCGTGCGCGAGATGCTCGCCGGCGTGGTGCGCACGTTCGCGGACCTGGACGGGGCGAGCTTCGTGTCGGCGCGCCAGGAGAACCTCGAGACGATCCACCAGCACAACGTCGTCGCCGAGCGCCACGGCCTGCTCTCGGAGCTGCGCGCGGAAATCGACTCGGGTGTGGCGAGCGCGCATCAGACGACGCTCGAGGAGTGGCTGAACGCCGGCGCTCGCAGCGACCGCGCCTGACGCGCCGCGTGGGCCCAGCCACTCGTAGCTGCGAGTGGCTGGAACGCCGCGTGAGCGCTCAGCCGCTCGCGCTGGGAGCCTGCGCCTGCTGCATGCGGCGGCGCAGGCCGAAGAAGTAATCCAGGCCCGAGAGCACGGTGACGGCGACGGCGACGTAGAGCAGCGCGGACACCCACAGCTGGTGGCCGTGGACGGCGATGACGGCGAGGATCGCGGCGATCTGCAGGCACGTCTTGACCTTGCCGAACATGCTCGCGGCCATCACGACGCCGGCCTGCGTGGCGGCGAGGCGCAGCACGGTGACGGCGAGCTCTCGGGTGATGATCACCATCGCGACCCACGCGGCCAGCCGGTGCAGCGACACGAGCGAGATCAGCGCGGCGACGATCAGCAGCTTGTCGGCGAGCGGGTCCATGAGCTTGCCGAACGTGGTGATCGAGTCGCGCGCGCGGGCGAGGTAGCCGTCGATGAAGTCGGTCAGCGACGCGAGCGCGAACACGATCGCCGCGATGACGTCACCGTCGGGCGTGTTGCCGAGCAGCGCGACGACGAGCGCGGGCACGAGCATGATCCGCAGCATCGTCAGCAGGTTGGGGAGATTTACCGGGAACACGGGTAGCGGTTGCAATTATGTCCAGATCCCCAACCGCCGGCTGAACAGGAGCTCAGGATGAACACACGCACGCTCGGGCCCGACGGCCCGCTGGTCTCGGAGATCGGCCTCGGCTGCATGGGCATGTCGGCCTTCTACGGCAGCGCCGACGAACAGGAGGGCGTGCAGACGATCCAGCGCGCCCTCGATCTCGGCTGCAACTTCCTGGACACGTCTGACATGTACGGGCCGCACACGAACGAGCGGCTGGTGGGGCGCGCGATCAAAGACCGCCGCGACGAGGTGTTCCTGGCGACGAAGTTCGGGATCAGGCTCGAGCGCGGCGCGGACGGGGTGCCGGTGCGCTCGATCGACGGCAGGCCGGAGTATGTGCGAAGCGCGTGCGAGGGCTCGCTGGAGCGCCTCGGCGTCGAGCACATCGACCTCTACTATCAGCACCGCGTCGACCCGAGCACGCCGATCGAGGACACGGTCGGCGCGATGGCGGAGCTGGTGGCGGCGGGCAAGGTGCGCTACCTGGGGCTGTCGGAGGCGAGCGCGGAGACGATCCGCCGCGCGCACGCCGTGCACCCGATCACTGCCGTGCAGACCGAGTACTCGCTGTGGACGCGCGACGTCGAGCAGGAGATCTTGCCGACGCTCGAGGAGCTGGGCATCGCGCTCGTCGCGTACTCGCCGCTCGGCCGCGGCTTCCTGTCGGGTCGCTTCAGCTCACCGGAGGAGCTGGAGGAGGGCGACTTCCGCCGCTACGGGCCGCGCTTCACGGGCGAGAACCTCGTCGCGAACCGCGAGCTGGCCGAGCGCGTGCGCGAGCTGGCGGAGGAGAAAGGGCTGACGCCGGGGCAGCTGGCGCTCGCGTGGGTGCTGCACCGCGGCGAGCACATCGTGCCGATCCCGGGCACGAAGCGCGTCTCATACCTCGAGGAGAACCTCGCCGCGGCGGACGTCGAGCTGAGCGAGGAGGAGGTGCGGCACATCGCCGAGGCGCTGCCGGCGGCGAGCGGCGCGCGCTACGACGAGCAGGGGATGCGCTCGGTCAACCTGTGACGGTCGGGCTTGGGGCCGGGCGGTTCAGCCCTGGGGCTGGGCGCGCTGTGGGCGCCTGTGATGCTCGAGCTTGACGCGTGCGGTGATGCGCTCGACGAGCGAGGACAGGAGCTTGTCGGCCTGTGCTCGAGTGATCGTGCGCGCCTTGACGGCTGCGTCGATCGCGGCTCGCCGGACCGCCACGAGCGCGTCGAGGAGGCCGGCTGAAGACTTGCCGCTCGTCGAGTCGGCGATCTGCGCGAGCGTCTTGCCGGCGCGCTCCTCGGTACGCAGCTGCGCCGCGCTGACGCCCAGATACCCGGCTGCTGCTCGCAGCGTTCCGCTGCGAGCCCCGGCTCCGCGCGGTCGGTCGACGGCGAATGCGATGCGGCCCGGCAAGCTCGCTGCGGCGGCGGCCAGCTTCTGCTTCTCGAGCGCCGCGACCAGGCCCGCCGCCGACTTGCCGTCGGTGGCGTTCGCGACCTGCGCCAGGGACCTGCCGGAGCGCAGCTCGCCACGGAGTCGAGCCTGGCTCAGCCCCAGATAGTCGGCGGCGGTCGCGATCGCGCTGGCGTGATGGTGATGTGCCGGCTGCGCGGCCATCACGACAGCGGTCGTGACCCCGGCGAGGACGGCGAGGACGGCGACGCTCGCGACGAGCTTCTTCTTGAGTCTGCGGTCCATCGGTGTTCCCCTCCTGACCATCCAAGGACAGCTTAGCTTGAGCAGATGGTGTGTGCGCGCCATAAAGATAAGCCGAGCGCGCGCGTAAATAGTCGTTAAGGCCGGTGGTTTGTCGTCGCTGGGGCCATCGGTTTGGAGTCGCCCAAGGCGGCGGTTGCGGGCGCCCGCGGCCGCCCGGCGCCGAGCGCTAGGGTGGGACCCATGCCACTGATCCCGATGGTCATCGAGCGCACGGCGCGCGGCGAGCGCGAGTTCGACATCTACTCGCGGCTGCTCAACGAGCGCATCATCTTCCTGGGCACGCCGATCGACGACCAGGTCGCCAACCTCGTCGTCGCGCAGCTGCTGCACCTCGAGAGCGAGGATCCCGAAAAGGACATCTCGATCTACATCAACTCGCCGGGCGGCTCGATCTACTCGGGCCTCGCGATCTACGACACGATGAACTTCGTCAAGCCGGACATCGCGACGATGTGCGTAGGCGTGGCGATGTCGATGGGCTCGCTGCTGCTGGCGGCGGGCACCAAGGGCAAGCGCGCGGTGCTGCCCAACTCGCGCATCCTCATCCACCAGCCCTCGGCCGGCTTCGAAGGCCAGTCCACGGACATCGAGATCCACGCGCGGGAGATCCTCAAACTGCGCGCGTCGATCGACGAGATCTACGCGAAACACACGGGCCTGTCGGCGGAGCAGGTGCGCCACGACATGGAGCGCGACCGCTTCTTCACCGCGGAGCAGGCCGTCGAGTACGGTCTCGTCGACCGCGTGCTCGAGAGCCACTGACCGATTCTTAGGGGGCCGGCTCGGGCCGGCCTGCGCGGGATGGCGAGGTGAGCGGCTGAGGCCGGGAGTCAGGCGACCGCGTGCTCGATCGCGCCGAGGCGCTCGATCTCGATGCGCACGACGTCGCCGCTCGACAGGAACGCGGGCGGGTCCTGCCCGACGCCCACGCCCGAGGGCGTGCCGGTGAGGATCAGGTCGCCGGCTTGCAGCGTGCACGTCTCGGAGATGAACGCGATCAGCTCGGGCACCGTGAAGATCAGGTTGGACGTGTTGGAGTCCTGGCGCAGCTCGCCGTTGACCCACGTCCTCAGCGCGAGAACGTGTGGGTCGGGGATCTCATCGGCGGTGGTGATCCACGGACCGTACGGGCAGAAGCCGTCGGCGCCCTTCGCGCGCGTCCACTGCGGCTCGCGCCCCTGCAGGTCGCGGCCGGTGACGTCGTCGGCGACCGCGTAGCCCGCCACCGCGCGTCCAGGGCCCATGACGACCGCGAGCTCGCCCTCGTAGTCGAGGCGCCTGACGACGGCGGGGCAGTGCACCGGCGCGTTCGGCGGTGCCGCGGAGGAGGGCAGCTTCATGAACACGAGCGGCTGCGTGGGTGTCTCGCCACCGGTCTCCGCGATGTGGTCGGCGTAGTTGAGGCCGATCCCGAAGATCGCGCGCGGCGTCGGCACCGGCGCCAGCAGCGTCACCTCCGAAAGCGACCACGAGTGGCCCTCCACCGGCGTCGCCTCGGGATCCTCGAGGCGGTCGAGCACGGTCAGCTGCTCGAGCGCGTGCGCGAACACGCGCTGTTCGCCGCCCTCGTCGCGCACCTCGCCTGCGCGCGGTGTCTCGGAGCCGGGGGGAAGGAACGTGGCCAGGCGCATCTGTGCGGGAGGATATTGTCGCGAGCGCCCCATGCACGGCATGACCCCCCTCGAGCGCTCGGTGCTGCTGCTGATCGGTGTGCTGACGGCGCTCGCGGGCGTCGCCAACTACCAGCAGTGGCCGGCTGTCCCTCGCTTCGCGGTAGCCACGCTCGCGCTCGCGGGCCTCGCGTGGGTCGTGTCGTTCGCCACCGAGCAGCTCGGCGAGCGTTTCGGGCCGGGCGTCACGGGCATGATGCAGTCGACGCTCGGCAACCTGCCGGAGCTGTTCGTCGTGATCTTCGCGCTCAACAAGGGTGAGCTCGTGGTTGCGCAGACCGCGATCATCGGCTCGATCCTCGCCAACGCGCTGCTCGTGCTCGGCCTCGTGATCGTCGTCGGCGCGCGCCGCTCGCCCGACCGCCTCATGTACTTCTCCAAGCGCCTGCCCCGCGACACCGCCACGCTGCTGCAGGTCACCGTGTTCATCATCGTCCTGCTCGGCCTGTCGCTCGCCAGCCACGACGCCGCCAGCCACCACGTCAAGGCGATCTCGATCGTCGGCGCGATCTGCCTGCTCGTCGTCTACATGACGTGGGTCGTGCCGTACCTGCGCGCCGACGAGGCGCCAGGGGAGGACGGTGCGGCTTTCCGCGACGCCGCCGTCGGCCCCGCGGGAGCCGAAGCCGCCGGCCGCGCTGCTGCCCAGCAGGGGGCCGGCGTCGCGGAGGTCGACGCCGCTGACGCCGCGGCGGGCGCTGACCCGGAGCCGCGCGGGCCGCGACTGGCGCTGGCGCCGACGCTCGCGCTGCTGATCGCCGGTGGCGTCGCGTCCGCGTTCGTGTCCGAATGGTTCGTCAACGGCCTCGAGCCCGCGATCGGCGTCCTGCACATCTCGCAGGCGTTCGCCGGGCTCGTGATCGTCGCGATCGCCGGCAACGCCGTCGAGAACACCGCCGGGCTCGTGCTCGCGTACAAGCGCCGCTCCGACCTCGCCATCTCGGTCGTCAAAAACTCCGTCGCGCAGATCGCCGCGTTCCTGTTTCCCGTGCTCGTGCTCGTGTCCTTCGCCCTGAAGACCACGCTCACGTTCGCGCTCGCCCCCGTCTACATCGGCGCGCTCGCGCTCACCGCGCTCGGCCTGTGGCAGGTCACCGGCGACGGCGAGGCCGCCGAATTCGAGGGCTGGGCGCTCGTCGCCCTGTATGTGATCCTCGCCACGCTGACCCTGTACGAGTAGGCATACCGGGTGGGGTGAGGCCGCGCGGGCGCACGCCTCGCGATCGCGGCCCCGTGCGCCATCCCGAGAGGCCCCCCGAGGGGGCCCCATAAAAGGATGCCTCTTCAGCCTTTGACGAGGCCGCTGATCAGCGCGCCCGCCACACCGCCGGTCGCCGCTGCGCTCGTGTTCGTGTCGACGCCCTCCAGCGGCGCGATGAACAGCGTCTGGATCGCCAGCCGGCCGGGGCCCGTGAAGCGGTTCCACGTGAGCTTGCCGCCGCCGCCGAAGATGCCCGTCTTCAGCCCCATCGTCACCGCCTCGAGCTTCACCGTCGGATCCTTGTACAGCCACGCGCCCGCCTCCACGTCCAACTGCTCGCCGTCATCCAGCTGAACCAGAAACACGTTGCCGTGCCCGTGGAGCCACACCAGCGCGTCGCCGTCGGTCGCGCGGAACTTGTCCATGAAGATGCCCGAGCCGCCCAGCAGCATGTTCTGCACTCCCTTGATCCGTTCGAAGCTGTAGTCGAGGTTGTCCGTCGCCGCGATGAACTGGTGCTCGCGCACATCCAGCCCTTCGCCCTGGCGCAGATGCATCGGCACGCACTGCCCCGGCGAGTCGCGCGAGAACGCGATCCGCCCGGAGCCCGACGTGCGCGTCACGAAGAACTCCAAGCCCGCGATCTTGCGCTTGATCGCGCCCGGCAGCTTCTTCAGCTCGACGTTCAGCTGCGTCTCCTTCCACAGCAGCACGTGGTGCTCGAACATCACCGCGCGGCTGGAGATCTCGATCTGCAGCTCCGGCACCAGTTCGCCGCGGACGTGATACGTGACCCCCGCGAACGACTCGTCGTGGACGATCGGCGGGATCGGCTCGGGCAGATGCATTGCGCATGTCTCCTTGTATGTATGGGCGGGCGCGGCCAACCATCGGGGCTGTGCCGGCCGGCTGGTTGGGAACAGAATGACGGGCCGAGCGGCGCCAACCTCGCCTTTCGCGACGCCCGCATCCGGCTTTCCGCCGCGCGCGCTGGTCTCGGCCGCGCAAGCGCGCTAGACTGCTTGGACCTCGCGCCTGGGCGGGGTTTTTCTTCGCCCGGAGCCGCCTGTCCACAACGACGCAGGGATTTCTGATCATGGCCCGCGGAGACGTACGCATCGCTGTCACCCTCGCATGCGAGGAGTGCAAGCATCGCAACTACCAGACGAACAAGAGCAAGCGCAACAACCCTGACCGGATCAGCCTGCGCAAGTACTGCCGCTGGTGTCGCAAGCACACCAGTCACAGGGAGACCCGTTAGCGCGGGAGCGCTGCCGTGGCTCGTGACCGTAAACGTGCAAAGCAACGCCGCTCCCGTAGCGGTGGGGCGGCCGTCGGCCGCCGGCCGTCACCCGAGCAGGCGCCCAACGGCGCCCGCGCGAGCGACGAGCCAGTCGGGCCCACATCCACCCATGCGGACGCGCACGGCACGATCGAGCGCGCCGACCTGCCGGGCGCACTCGGGCACGCGGGCGCTGAGGTCGACGAGTTCGACGCAGCGCTCATACGCGGCGCCGGCGGCGTGCCCGTCGCCGACGAGCAGCTCACCGAAAGCGAAGCCGAGGTCGAGCAGGAGGCCGAGGACGCGCTGCAGGAGCCATCCGGCCCAGGCGGTGGCAGCGGTGGCGGTGCGGGCGGTGGTGGCACCGGCGGCGGTGGCGGCGAGGTCGGCCGTCCGTCCGGAGCGCCCCTGCGCGGCGGCAACCGCGCGATCGGCTTCCTGCGCGCCAGCTGGGCCGAGCTGCAACGCGTGCAGTGGCCCGACCGCCGTCAGGTCACGCAGGCGACCGCCGTCGTGCTCGGGTTCGTCGCAATCGCAGGTCTCTACCTTGGCGCCGCCGACTATGTCGCCAAGGAATTCGTCGAACTCATCCTCTAAGGAACACTGAACCTGAATGTTTCGCTGGTACGTCGTAAACACATACTCCGGTCACGAGAACAAGGTCAAGCACAACCTCGAGCACCGCGTCGTCTCGCTCGGGCAGCAGCGCGCCGTGCGCAGCGTCGTCGTGCCGACCGAAACCGTCATGGAGATGAAGGACAACCAGAAGAACCCCGTCGAGAAGCGCACCATGCCGGGCTACGTGCTCGTCAACATGGAGCTCAACGAGGACTCCTGGGGAGTCGTCAAGGGTACCCCCGGCGTCACCGGCTTCGTCGGCGCCTCCCAGGAGCCCGTACCGCTCACGCAGCTCGAGGTCGACCGCCTGCTGCACAAGGAGGTCGCCACCGCCACGCGCACGCGCGCCCAGTTCACCATCGGCGAGTCCGTCAAGGTCGTCTCCGGGCCGCTGTCCGACTTCTCCGGCGAGATCTCCGAGATCAACGAGGACGCCGCCCGCCTCAAGGTGCTGGTATCAATCTTCGGCCGCGAGACGCCCGTCGAAGTCCAATTCGATCAAGTGAAGAAGCTCTAATGGCCAAGAAGGTCCTCACCACAATCAAGCTGCAGGCGAACGCCGGGCAGGCGAGCCCCGCGCCGCCGGTCGGTCCCGCGCTGGGTCAGCACGGCATCAACATCATGGAGTTCTGCAAGGCGTTCAACGCGCAGACGCAGAGCGAAACCGGCACCGTCATACCGGTCGTCATCACCGTCTACGAGGACCGCTCGTTCACGTTCGTCACAAAGACGCCGCCCGCCGCCGTGCTGATCCGCCAGGCGATCAAAATCAACAAGGGCTCCGGTGAGCCCAACCGCGTCAAGGTCGGCACCATCACCCAGGAGCAGCTGCGCGCGATCGCCGAGCGCAAGCTCGACGACCTCAACGCGCACGACGTCGACCAGGCCGCCAAGATCATCGCCGGCACCGCCCGCTCGATGGGCGTCGAGGTCGCGTCATGAGCGGACACGGAAAGCGCTACTCCGAGCTGCTCGCCAAGGTCGACCGTGAGCACGAGTACCAGCCGGCCGAGGCGATCGCGCTCGTGCGCGGGCTCGGCGGCGCCAAGTTCGACGAGACCGTCGAGGTGCACGTGCGCACCGGGCTCAACGTCCGCCACGCCGACGAGCAGCTGCGCGGCACCATCGCGCTCCCCAACGGCCTCGGCAAGGACGTCAAGGTCGCCGTCTTCGCACAGGGCGACAAGGCCAAGGAGGCCGAAGCGGCCGGCGCTGACGTCGTCGGCGCGCAGGACCTCGCCAAGCGCATCCAGGATGGCTTCGACGACTTCGACGTCGCGATCGCGACGCCCGACCTGATGTCCGTCGTCGGCCAGCTCGGGCGCATCCTCGGTCCGTCAGGCAAGATGCCCAATCCCAAAGTCGGCACCGTCACGATGGACGTCGGCAAAGCCGTCGAAGAGTCCAAGTCCGGCAAGGTCGAGTACCGCACCGACCGCAGCGCGATCGTGCACCTCGTGATCGGCAAGGTCAGCTTCGACGAGCGCAAGCTGCTCGAGAACTACGCCGCCGTCGTCGAAGAGCTGATCCGCGCCAAGCCCTCCGCCGCTAAAGGTCGCTACCTGCGCTCGATCACGATCGCCTCGACCATGGGCCCCGGCATCAAGGTCGACTCGTCCAAGACACGCGAAATCGTCGAGGAGGCGCCCGCGGCGAGCGTCGCCGCATAGCGTCATCCACACACAGGCCACCACAGACCCCCGGCGGTCGCAGCCGATCGACATCGGCTCTAGCGGCAGAAGCCCGGGACAGGAGCCCCATGAACAGAGACCAAAAGGCAGTGGCGATCGCCGAGATCGCCACCAACATCGACGAGTCCGACGCGATCTTCGCCGTCGACTACCGCGGCATCACCGTCGCGCAGGTCGCCGAGCTGCGCGCGAAGCTGCGCGAGTCCGACGCCACCTTCAAGGTCGTCAAGAACTCGCTCACCGAGCGCGCCGCCGACCAGGTCGGCGCCGAGTCGCTCAAGGACTATCTGTCCGGGCCCACCGCGCTCACGTTCGTGCGCGGCGACGTCGCCACCGCCGCCAAGACCGTCGCCGACTACGCGCGCGCCACGCAGCTGCTGCCCTTCAAGGGTGGGCTCATGGGGGCCGACACGCTCGACGTGGAGCAGATCCGCACGCTCTCCCGGCTGCCCTCGCGCGAGGTGCTCTACGGCCAGCTCGTCGGCGTCGTCGCCTCGCCCATCGGCGGGCTCGTGCGCTCGCTCGGCGGGCTGCTCGGCGGGCTTGCCGTCGCGCTCGGACAGGTTCACGCCAAGAAGGAGTCCGGAGAGATTCCTGCTGGTGAGGCCCCCGCGAGTGAGGCGGCGCCGGAGCCAGCCACTGAGGAGCCGGCCGCGGAGGCAGCATCCGAGCCCGAGGCCGAGGCACCTGCCGAGCCGGAGGCCGAGACACAAACTGAGCCGGCGGCAGCTGAGCCGGCGCAAGCAGACGACAATCAAGCGGACGTCTCGGCTGAGCCCGAGGACGCCGAGACGACCAAGGAGGACTGACACATGGCAACCAGCACACAGGATTGGATCGAGGAGCTCAAGGGCATCTCGGTGCTCGAGCTCGCCGAGCGCATCAAGGCGCTCGAGGAGGAGTTCGGCGTATCGGCCGCCGCGATGGCGGCTCCCGCCGCGGCGCCGGCCGCTGGCGGCGGCGGCGACGCGGCCGCGGAGGAAGAAGCGAGCAGCACCGTCGACGTCATCCTCGCGAGCTCCGGTGACAAGAAGATCCAGGTCATCAAGGTCGTGCGCGCCGCGACCGGCCTCGGCCTCAAAGAGGCCAAGGCGCTCGTCGACGAGGCCCCCAAGCCCGTCAAGGAGGGCATCGAGCGCGAGGAGGCCGACAAGCTCAAGCAGGAACTGGAGGAGGCTGGCGGGTCGGTCGAGCTCAAGTAGGACGCGTCGCTTCGCCGCTCCGCCTTTCGGTCGCCGGCTTCGCGGGCGACCGAAAGGCGGGACGGCTTCGCGCCGCTGCTTGATCGACGACACCGCTTGGCCGAGTGCCGAGCGCTTGGTAGGAGCTCGCTTGTGCCACGACTCGGCGGCGCCGCCTGGGTTGTGGGGTTTCCGTCCCGCTTGCGGGGTTGCCGCGGATCTTTAGAGACGGCTAACAAATCCTCGCGCTTTCCGGTAAAGTGCCGTCCGCTAGCCGATAGTCGCAGCCGTCCGAAGCGCCGAGATCGCGCCACATACGCGAATTCTCGAGGGGCGGGGTCCGTGAGCGCTGGCCGCCCTTCAGGGTGCGGATAGCCTGTGCTATCTTTCTTAGTCGCGCTTCGGCGCCCTCCTCTGCCCGTGTATCGCCCTCCGAAGGAGTCATTTCTTGGCTGCTGTAGATGCTCTCCGGACGCGCCGGACCTTCGCGCGTCTGCAAAGACCGTTGACGTACCCAACCTGATTGACATACAGCGCCGCTCGTTCGCGTGGCTGACCGACCCGGCGACGGGCGGCCTGCGCGAGACGATCGACGACATCTCGCCGATCGAGGACTACACCGGCAACCTCGCCGTGCAGTTCGGCGAGTTCACCTTCGACGAGCCGGTCGCCTCGCTCGATCAGTGCCGCGAGAAGGACCTCACGTACGCCCGACCGCTGACGGTGACCGTCGCGTTCATCAACCGCGAGACCGGCGAGATCCGCGAGCAGTCGGTGTTCATGGGCGACTTCCCGTGGATGACCGAGCGCGGCACGTTCGTCATCAACGGCACCGAGCGCGTCGTCGTGACGCAGCTCGTGCGCTCGCCGGGCGCGTACCTGATGGAGCCGAAGGACCGCGAGAAGCAGGTCTTCATCGCGAACCTGATGCCCGCGCGCGGCTCATGGCTCGAGCTCGAGATCGACAAGAAGGGCAAGGTCTTCGTCCGCATCGACCGCAAGCGCAAGCTCCCGGTGACCGTGCTGCTGCGCGCGATGGGCTACGCGAGCGACGAGGAGATCCTGCGGCTGTTCGAGAACTCGCTGTACATCCGCAACACGATCGAGTCCGACACCGAGGCGACGCGCACCGAAGAGGGCGCGCTGATCGAGCTGTTCAAGAAGCAGCGTCCGGGCGAGCCGCCGAGCGTCGACAACGCGAAGGCGCTGCTCAACCAGCTGTTCTTCGACCCCAAGCGCTACGACCTCACGCGGGTCGGGCGCTACAAGCTCAACTCGCGGCTCGAGCTGGACATCGACCTCGACACCCGCACGCTGACCAACGACGACATCGTCGCCCTGGTCCGCGAGCTCGTCGCGCTGCCCAAGCGCCTCGGCATCCCCGAGGACGGCGAGATCGAGATCAAGGACTACGCCGCCGAGGCCACGAGCATGCCGCGCGAGCCCGTCGCCGAGCACCTCGACGAGTACGAGCACTTCGGCAACCGCCGCCTGCGCACCGTCGGCGAGCTGATCCAGGAGGCGTTCCGCATCGGCCTCTACCGCATGGAGCGCGTCGTGCGCGAGCGCCTCACGACCGAGGACGCCGACACGATCACGCCGCAGACGATCATCAACATCCGTCCCGTGGTGGCGGCGCTGAAGGAGTTCTTCGGCTCCTCGCAGCTCTCGCAGTTCATGGACCAGACCAACTCGCTCGCCGGGCTCACCCACCGGCGGCGCCTGTCGGCGCTCGGCGCCGGCGGGCTCACGCGCGAGCGCGCGCCGATCGAGGTGCGCGACGTGCACCCGACCCACTACGGGCGCATGTGCCCGATCGAGACCCCCGAGGGTCCGAACATCGGCCTGATCGGCTCGCTGTCCTCGTTCGCGGAGGTCTCCGAGTACGGATTCGTCACGACGCCCTACCGCGTGGTCGCGGACGGTGTCGTCACCGACGAGGTCGTGCCACCTCGACGCGACCCAGGAAGAGGAGCTCCTGATCGCGCAGGCGAACACGCCCGTCGACGCGAAGACGGGCAAGCTCAAGGGCAGCGAAATCCTCTGCCGCACGCAGGCCGGCCAGTACGTGACGGTCGGGCCGAAGGACGTCGACCTGATCGACGTCTCGCCCGAGCAGATCTGGTCGGTCGCGACCGCGATGATCCCGTTCCTCGAGCACGACGACGCCAACCGCGCGCTGATGGGCTCGAACATGCAGCGCCAGGCGGTGCCGCTGCTGAAGGCCGACGCGCCGCTCGTCGGCACCGGCATGGAGCGCCGCGCGGCGCTCGACACCGGTGACGTGCTGCTCGCCAAGAACGCGGGCACCGTCGACTACGTCGACGCGAACCAGATCGTCGTACAGACGCAAGGACGGCGAGAAGGACGAGTACGAGCTGCAGAAGTTCATGCGCTCCAACCAGGGCACGCTGATCCACCAGAAGCCGCTCGTCGGCACCGGCCAGAAGGTCAAGGCGGGCGACGTGCTCGCCGACGGCTCCTCGACCGACAAGGGCGAAATGGCGCTCGGCAAGAACCTGATGGTCGCGTTCATGTCCTGGGAGGGCTACAACTTCGAGGACGCCATCATCCTCTCCAAGCGCCTCGTGCAGGACGACGAGCTCACCTCGATCCACATCGAGGAGTACGAGATCGACGCGCGCACGACGAAGCTCGGCGAGGAGGAGATCACCCGCGACATCCCCAACCGCTCGGAGGAGTCGCTGCGCAACCTCGACGACCGCGGCATCGTGCGCGTCGGCGCCGAGGTCATCTCCGGCGACCTGCTCGTCGGCAAGGTCACGCCCAAGGGCGAGACCGAGCTGACCGCCGAGGAGAAGCTGATCCGCGCGATCTTCAAGGAGAAGGCGCGCGAGGTCCGCGACACCTCGCTGAAGGTGCCGCACGGCGAGGGCGGCGTCGTGATCGACGTCAAGACCTTCAGCCGCGACGCCGGCGACGACCTGCCGCCGGGCGTCAACGACCTCGTGCGCGTGTTCGTCGCCAAGAAGCGCAAGATCTCCGAGGGCGACAAGCTCGCGGGCCGCCACGGCAACAAGGGCGTGATCTCGAAGATCGTCGACCAGCAGGACATGCCGTTCCTCGAGGACGGCACGCCGGTCGACGTGATCCTCAACCCGCTGGGCGTGCCCTCGCGCATGAACGTCGGGCAGATCCTCGAGACGCACCTCGGCTGGGCCGCCGCGCAGGGCTGGTACGACGACGGCACCGAGGCCTACAAGGAAGCCGACGCCAACGGCGGCCCTCGGCGCGTGTACGTCTCGACGCCCGTGTTCGACGGCGCGACCGTCGAAGACGTCGACAACGCGCTGGTCAAGTGGCAGGACGCACACGAAGGGCGCATCCGCATGGACGTCGACAAGTCCCGCCGCGTCGGCGAGCAGGCGTCCGGGCAAGATGACGCTGTTCAACGGCCGCACGCGGCGAGCCGTTCGAGGAACAGGTGACGGTGGGGTACATGTACATCCTCAAGCTCCTGCACCTCGTCGACGACAAGATCCACGCCCGCTCGACCGGCCCGTACTCGCTCGTCACCCAGCAGCCGCTGGGCGGCAAGGCGCAGTTCGGCGGCCAGCGCTTCGGCGAGATGGAGGTGTGGGCGCTGGAGGCGTTCGGCGCCGCCTACACGCTGCAGGAGATGCTCACGATCAAGTCCGACGACACGGTCGGGCGCGTCAAGGCCTACGAGGCGATCGTCAAGGGCGAGAACATCGCCGAGCCGTCGATCCCCGAGTCGTTCAAGGTGCTGCTCAAGGAGATGCAGTCGCTGGCGCTCGACGTCAACGTCGTCTCCGAGGAGGGCCAGCGCGCTGAGATGCGCGACGAGGACGACGACCTGCTGCGCGCCGCCGAGGAGCTCGGCATCGACCTCTCCGGCGTGAGAGCGCTCGCCGGCGACGGCACCGATGAGCAGCCGGCGAGGAGCCGGAGGCGGCCGCCGACGAGCAGCCGACGACGCGAGGCCGAGGCCGAGGACGACGCCGAGGACGACAGACGTCGGACGTCGAGGACGCTGCTCGACGTCGACGCCACGGAGGACATCGACCTGGACGAGCCTCGGCCGGTCGAGGTCGAGTCCGCCGAGGACGTTGCCCGATTCACCCGCGAGCGAAAGCGCACCCAGATGATCGACATCAATAACTTCGACGCCATCGAGATCAGCCTCGCCTCCTCCAAGCAGATCCGCAGCTGGAGCTCCGGCGAGGTCACCAAGCCGGAGACGATCAACTACCGCACGCTCAAGCCCGAGAAGGACGGCCTCTTCTGCGAGCGCATCTTCGGCCCGACCAAGGACTGGGAGTGCTACTGCGGCAAGTACAAGCGCGTCCGCTACAAGGGCATCGTGTGCGAGCGCTGCGGCGTGGAGGTCACGCGCTCGAAGGTGCGCCGCGAGCGCATGGGCCACGTCGACCTCGCCGCGCCCGTCAGCCACATCTGGTTCTTCAAGGGCGTGCCGAGCCGCATCGGCTACCTGCTCGACATGGCGCCCAAGGAACTCGAGAAGGTCCTGTACTTCGCCGCGTCGATCGTCACGTGGGTCGACGACGAGGCGCGCGCGAAGGACCTCGACACGCTCGAGAAGGAGGTCAACAAGGTCCTCGACGGCTACGCCGCCGAGCGCGAGGAGCGCGTGCTCGAACTGCGCGAGTCGCTCGCGCGCCGCGAGAAGTACCTGCAGAGCGGCAAACAGACCAACTTCAACGACGAAGACCACCTGTGGGCGGACTCGCTCGACATCAACCTCGCGAAGCTCTCCGACGAGGAGCGCGAGAAGCAGGTCAAGGAGCTGACGCAAGACCTTCGAGGCCGACATCGCCGACACCGAAGCCTACATCGAGGACGCGGCCGAGCGGATGCGCAGCGTGTGGGAGCTCTTCAAGACGATGGAGCCCAAGCAGATCGAGCACGACGAGACGACCTTCCGCGAGCTCAAGGAGCGCTTCGGCTCCTCCTACGGCTTCGGCGAATACTTCCGCGGCGGCATGGGCGCGGAGGCGATCCGCGACCTGCTCCAGCAGGTCGACCTCGAGGCCGAACGAGTCGAGCTCGAGGACCAGGTCAAGACCGGCAAAGGCCAGAAGCAGGCCCGCGCGGTCAAGCGCCTGAAGGTCGTCTCCGCGTTCATCCAGTCGGGCAACAAGCCCGAGATGATGGTGCTCGACGCCGTGCCCGTGATCCCGCCCGAGCTGCGCCCGATGGTGCAGCTCGACGGCGGGCGCTTCGCGACCTCCGACCTCAACGACCTCTACCGCCGCGTCATCAACCGCAACAACCGCCTCAAGCGGCTGCTCGACCTCGGCGCGCCGGAGATCATCGTCAACAACGAGAAGCGCATGCTCCAGGAGGCCGTCGACGCGCTGTTCGACAACGGCCGCCGCGGGCGTCCCGGTCACCGGCCCCGGCAACCGTCCGCTGAAGTCGCTGTCGGACATGCTCAAGGGCAAGCAGGGGCGCTTCCGCCAGAACCTGCTCGGCAAGCGCGTGGACTACTCCGGTCGCTCGGTGATCGTCGCCGGCCCGTACCTGAAGCTGCACCAGTGCGGCCTGCCGAAGATCATGGCGCTCGAGCTGTTCAAGCCGTTCATCATGGCGCGCCTCGTCGAGCGCAAGTCCGCGCAGAACATCAAGGCGGCCAAGAAGATGGTCGACTCGATGATCGCCGAGGTGTGGGACGTGCTCGAGGAGGTCATCCACGAGCACCCGGTGCTGCTCAACCGCGCGCCGACGCTCCACCGCCTGGGCATCCAGGCGTTCGAGCCGCTGCTCGTCGAGGGCAAGGCGATCCAGGTGCACCCGCTCGTCTGCCACGCGTTCAACGCCGACTTCGACGGCGACCAGATGGCCGTGCACCTGCCGCTGTCGGCCGAGGCGCAGGCGGAGGCGCGCATCCTGATGCTGTCCTCCAACAACATCCTGTCTCCCGCGCACGGAGCGCCGCTGGCGACTCCGACGCAGGACATGATCCTCGGCGCCTACTACCTGACCTACGGGCCCGAAGCGGAGGAGCTCGCGAAGATCGACCGGGCGACGCACGAGCCGCGCCCGCACGTGTTCCGCACCGCGCAGGAGGCGGAGCTCTCCTACGAGGGCGGCGTCGTCAAGCTGCACGACATCGCCGAGTTCCGCCCCTACGGGCGCGAGGGCGGCCACGTGCTCACGACGATCGGGCGGATCATCTACAACGACCGCATCGAGCGCGCGCTCGCGGAGGCGCTGGGCGACGAGTTCGACGCGTCCAAGTACGTGTTCGTCAACCAGTCGATGAAGAAGCGCGACACGACGCGGCTGATCGACATGCTCGTGCAGACCTACGGCGCGACGACGATCTCGCTCGTGCTCGACGCGTTCAAGGACCTCGGCTTCAAGTACGCGACCCAGGCCGGCATCACGATCTCCAAGAACGACGTCGTGATGCCGCCGGAGAAGCAGGAGATCCTCGACAAGCTACGACAAGCTCGTGGGCGACATCACCGGCCAGTACGACGATGGGCCTGATCACCCAGGAGGAGCGCCACGAGGCGGTCGTCGAGCAGTGGAACGCGGCCACCGACGAGGTCGCCGAGGCGATGATCGAGAACCTCGACGTGCTCAACCCGATCTTCATGATGGCCAACTCGGGTGCGCGTGGCTCGTTCAAGCAGATCCGCCAGCTGGCGGGCATGCGCGGGCTGATGGCCAACCCGAAGGGTGAAATCATCGAGCGCCCGATCAAGGCCAACTTCATGGAGGGCCTGTCGGTGCTCGAGTACTTCATCTCCACGCACGGCGCGCGAAAGGGCCTCGCCGACACCGCGCTGCGCACCGCCGACTCCGGCTACCTGACGCGGCGTCTGGTCGACGTCGCCCAGGACGTGATCATCCGCGAGGCCGACTGCGGCACCGAGGAGTACATCGAGATGGCCGTGTTCAAGGACGGCGGCGAGCCCAACGACGTGCCTCGTCGGGCGCATCGCCGCCCAGGACATCACGACCAAGCGCGGCCGCATGCTCGCCGAGCAGGGCGCCGAAATCGGCCGCGCCGAGATGGCCGAGATCGTCAGCGCGTTCGCCGACGACCACGAGAAGGGCGTCGAGGTCGACGGTGCCCGGTGCGCTCGGTGCTCAAGTGCGAGGCGCGTCAGCGGCGTATGCCAGGCCTGCTACGGCCGCGCGATGGCGACCGGCGCGCTCGCCCAGATCGGCGACGCGGTCGGGATCGTCGCCGCGCAGTCGATCGGCGAGCCCGGCACGCAGCTGACGATGCGCACGTTCCACACCGGCGGCGTCGCCGGCGCGGACATCACGCACGGCCTGCCGCGCGTCGTCGAGCTGTTCGAGGCGCGCCGGCCGAAGGGCCTGGCGAAGATCGCCGAGCAGGACGGTGTCGTGTCGATCGAGGAGACCGACAAAGCGCTCACGGTGGTCATCACCGACGAGGCCGGCGAGGAGCACCGCCACGCCTTCCCGCGGCGCACGCGGCTGTTCGTGTCCGGCGGCGAGAAGATCAAGGCCGGCAAGCAGCTCAACGAGGGGTCGGTGTACCCGCACGAGCTGCTCGCCATCCGCGGGCGCACCGAGACCGAGCAGTACCTGGTCAAGGAGGTCCAGGAGGTCTACAAGTCCCAGGGCGTGGACATCAACGACAAGCACATCGAGCTGATCGTGCGCCAGATGCTCAAGAAGGTGCGCGTCGATCAGAAGGGCGACACCGACTACCTGCCCGGGCAGTTCGTCGACCGCTTCGAGTTCGCGAAGGTCAACGACGCGCGTCGGCCAGCAGGGCGGCGGAAGACGGCGCAGTTCGAGGACATCATCCTCGGCATCACCAAGGCGTCGCTGAACACCGACTCGTTCCTGTCGGCGGCCTCCTTCCAGGAGACGACCAAGGTGCTCACCGACGCCGCCCTGGAAGGCAAGATCGACCGCCTCAACGGGCTCAAGGAGAACGTGATCATCGGCAAGCTGATCCCGGCCGCCACGGGCCTGAAGCGCTACCGGCGGATCGAGATCGAGCCCGCCGAACCGCTGCCGCGCGCGATCGACGACGTCGGCCTGCTCGACCAGGACGAGATCGCCGCCGAGCTGGGCCTCGCCGGCGACGGCTTCAACGGCGGCTACGGGCAGGAGTTCGACGCCGATCTCGCCTCGCTGGAGAAGATCGGCGCCGGCGGCACCGACCCCGGCTTCGCCGAGGAGCTCGCCGAGCTCGAGCTGCCGGACGAGAGCCCGATCGAGGAGTAGGACACACCCGCGAGGAAATCGACGCGACCCGCGCCAGGCGCCGGTCGCGTCGATGCTCGCTCGCGACGCGACCTGTGCGGCTACAGCCTCTGAGCCCAGTCCGTCAGCTGCTGAGCCTCGGCCGCGGTCAGGCCGCGGCTCGGATCGGTCTGCACGAGAAGCGTCGGCGCCGAACGCGCCATCGCCCACTCGTGGCAGGCGTCATCGAGCGCGTCATCGACCCACGCCAGCGCCCGTCCGCCGGCGTACGCGTCGATCGCGTCGAGCTTCCAATGCGCGTTCGCGCGGCCGACAGAGCGCGCGAAGCGCAGGAACGGCAGCTCCGGCGGAAGCCCGAGCAGGTGCGGCAGATGCTCGTTGGCGCGCTCCTCCCAGCCGCTTGCCCACACGAGCTCGAACAGACGCGAGAGCTCAAGCAGGTGAGCGGCGGCGGTGGACGAAAGGAAGTGGGGTGTGCCGTCGATCGAGTGGAACGAGCCGTCGAGGGGCCGCGCGCGGTCCTCGTCGCGGCGCCAGGGTGCGGTCCGCTGCCAGCCGCCGAACAGCGAGATGACGCCGTCGATGTCGACCATCAACAACGGGCGCTCGTGCGCTTTGGCACCACCGACGAGGTCTTTAGCTCGCATAGAGGTTGGGACGGGTACGCTGCTGAGGACGGACGTTTTGCCGAGTTCGGCCGGGCGCAGTAAAGCAGGCCCTGGCACCGGCCGATGACCCGTTCGTCTCCCCAGAAATGACTATGGATCTCGGCATACTCCTTGCGCTCGCGTGCGCCTTCGTGGCGAACCTGGGCTTCTTCTACAAGTACCGCGGCGCGAACGACGTGCCGAAGGTGCAGGTCATGCACCCGTTCCGCTCGGCGCGGTCGCTGTACTCGTCGAAGTGGTTCACGCTCGGCATGATCACCGCGACCGCGAGCTGGGGCCTGCACGTTGCGGCGCTGTCGATGGCGCCCATGTCCGTGATCCAGGTGTCGCTCGCCGCCGGCGTCGTGTTCATCGCGGTGATGGCCGACAAGCTGTTCGGCTTTCGCGTCGGCCGCCGCCAGTGGCTCGGGCTGTGCCTGACCGCCGCGGGGCTCGTGCTGCTGGGCATTACCCTGCCGGCGATGCACGGCGCGCACTCGCGCTTCTCCGACGTGGGGATGATCTCCTTCGAGGCCACCCTGTTCGGGATCGGCGCGCTGCTGATCATGGGCCCGCGCATCGGCGGGCGCATCGAGCACCACGGCATCATGCTCGGCGCGGCGTCCGGAATCCTGTTCGGCGTCTCAGACACCGCGATCAAGGCGCTCACCGGCATCACCGGCGCGCACGGCTTCATGGGCCTGCTGCTGAGCCCGTGGCTCGCGGTCGCGATCCTCGCGTCGATCGTTGCCTTCTTCGCCTCCGCGCGCGGCCTGCAGGAGGGCGAGGCGGTCCCCGTGATCGCCGTCACCGGCACCGCCGCCAACATCGCCGGCATCGCCGGCGGGATCGTCGTGTTCGGCGACCCCGTCGCGGGCAGTACCGCCGGCGTGCTGCTGCAGGCGCTCGCGTTCGTGCTCGTGATCGTCGCCGCCGCGCTGATGCCCGCTCCCGTGCGCGCCGCCGGCGTGCCGCAGCCCGCTTAGCGTGGCGCATTCAGAAACCCGCGTCGCCACGGCCGCGCGGCGCTGCTAGCATCTCGCGGGATGCCGACCACCTCTCAGCTCGTGCGCAAGGGCCGCGTCACGCCAAAGAAGAAGATCGCGACCCCTGGACTGAAGTCGGGCAAGGGTCGCAAGAAGAAGACTGCGGCGCCGCAGCGGCGCGGCGTCTGCACGCGCGTCTACACGACGACCCCGAAGAAGCCTAACTCCGCCCTGCGCAAGGTCGCGCGTGTGCGCATCTCGGGATCGATCGAGGTCACCGCGTACATCCCCGGCGAGGGACACAACCTGCAGGAGCACTCGGTGGTGCTGGTGCGCGGCGGTCGCGTCAAGGACCTGCCGGGCGTGCGCTACAAGGTCGTGCGCGGCACGCTCGACGCTGCCGGCGTCAGCGATCGCAAAAAGGCGCGCTCGCAGTACGGCGTCAAGAAAAAATAAACCGGCTCCACCGCTCCCACAGCTTCCAGGAACGAGACACCGATGCCCCGTCGCGCAGCAGCTCAGATCCGTCCCGTCGAGGCGGACCCCATACACCGCTCCAAACTCGTCCAGCAGGTGATCAACAAGGTCATGCTCGACGGCAAGAAGTCGACCGCCGAGCGGATCGTCTACGACGCGCTCGCGCTGCTCGGCGAGCGCAGCGACAAAGACCCGATCGAGACGCTCGAGGCGTCGATCAAAGCGCTGACGCCCACGCTCGAGGTCAAATCCCGTCGCGTCGGCGGCGCCACCTACCAGGTGCCCGTCGAGGTCGCCTCCCGCCGCGCCCGCACGCTCGCGGTGCGCTGGCTCGTCGAGTTCGCGCGCCAGCGCCGCGAGAAGACGATGGCGCAGCGCCTCGCCAACGAGCTGATGGACGCGCAGTCCCAGCAAGGCGGCGCATACAAGCGCAAGGACGACATCTACCGTATGGCGCAGGCCAACAAGGCGTTTGCCCATTACCGTTGGTGAGCTTCGTCGCGACCGCGACGCCGACTGTGTGACGCATCACACAGTCGGAGGGGGTTGAAGAGAAAGCTTTGGTTCCTAACCTTTAGGTACCAAATGTCTTCCGGGTCTTCAAACCAGGCATCTGTCGACGCCACTCACGGGCACGACCCGCACGCGTCGTTGAAGATCGAGCGCCACGTGTGGGTGATCTCCGGCGTGGTGATCCTGGGGATGATCATGTCGATCCTCGACACGACGATCGTCAACGTCGCGCTGCGCACGCTCGGGCACGAACTGCACAGCAACATCTCGCAGGTGCAGTGGGTGGTGACGGGCTATTTGCTCTCGCTCGGCGCCGTGATCCCGGTCACCGGCTGGGCGTCGCGGCGCTGGGGCGCAAGGCGCGTGTACCTCGTCTCGCTGGTGCTGTTCACCGCCGGCTCCGCCGCCTGCGGGCTGGCGAGCTCGCTGCCGGCGCTGGTCGTCTTCCGGGTGCTGCAGGGCGTGGGCGGCGGCATGATCATGCCCGTCGCGCAGCTGATCATGGCCCAGGTAGCCGGCCCGCAGAGGATGGGTCGCGTGATGGGCGTGGTCTCGATGCCCGCGATGCTCGCGCCGATCTTCGGGCCGGTGATCGGCGGGGCCATCCTCGAGCATCTGCACTGGTCGTGGATCTTCTTCGTCAACGTGCCCGTGGGCGCGGTCGCGTTCGCGCTTGCCTGGCGCATGCTTCCGCGCACCGACTCGGGCGAGGCGGGGCCGCTGGACGTGCTCGGACTCGCGCTGCTGCCCACCGGCGCGGCGGCGATCGTGTACGGCCTCAGCGAACTCGGCTCCGGAGCCAGCCTGAGCTCGACGGTCGTGCTCGCGCCCGTGATCGCAGGTGTGGCGCTGACGATCGCGTTCATCTTGCACGCGCTGCGCATCGAGCGCCCGCTGCTCGATGTGCGCCTATACGCCAATCGCGTGTTCGCGGGCGCCTCGTTCACCACCTTCGGCCTCGGCGCGGCGCTGTTCGGGGCGATGATCCTGGTGCCGCTCTACTACCAGGAAGTGCGCGGGGAGAGCGTCATCAACACCGGCCTGCTGAACGCGCCCCAAGGCATCGGCGCGCTCATCGCGATGCCGATCGCGGGCCGTCTCACCGACCGCTTCGGCGGTGGTCGGATAGCGCTCGTGGGCGTCTCGATCCTGGGCCTGAGCACCCTGCCACTGGCGTTCGTCGGAGCGCACACCTCGATCGTCGGGCTGTCCGCGCTGCTGGTCGTGCGCGGCGTGAGCATCGGCCTCTCGTTCATGCCCGCGATGACGGCCGCGTTCGCTTCCATGCGCCCGGACCAGCTCTCAGACGCCACGCCGCAGATCAACGTGCTGATGCGCCTCGGCAGCGCCATCGGTGTGGCCGTCCTCGCCGTGGTCCTGCAACGCGCCTCCGGCGGCGCCACGAGGCACCCGCCGCACGCCTTCGACGTCGCCTACTGGTGGGGGCTCGGCATCGCCGTGCTGTCGCTGATCCCATGTCTGATGCTGCTGCGCGCCGAGCGCGCGCGTGCTGGCGTGGTCGCCGCCGCCGCAGAGGTCGCCGCCGCCGCAGAGGCCGCCGCGGTCGAGCCGATCGGGGTTTGATCCGGAGGCATGCGCAGATGAGCACGCCCGGCGCCGTAAGGCCTCCCTCCGATTCGCCGACGGCAGCGCGGGCCGCGACGATCGCGCCCGACGACGGTGAGCCGTCCTCGCGCGCGCAGCAGCTGAGCGAGCTCGGCCTTGCCTTCCGCCGTACTTTTCGTAGCATCAGCCGACTGCGCGGGCGCGACACGCACCTCGACGGCGAGGAGCTCAGCCACGCGCAGTTCGAGTTGCTGATCGAGCTGTGGGAGCGCGGCGAGCTATCGGCCGGCGAGCTCGCGGCCGCCGCCCGTCTGGCCCCGGCCACGGTCACGCAGATGCTCGATCACCTGGCCGAGAGCGGGCACGTCGAACGCACCCGCTCGCAGACCGATCGTCGTGTCGTCGCCACGCGCCTGACGCCCAAGGGCGCGAAGAAGATCGAAGCCAAGCATGCGGCCTGGGAGAGCCGTTGGGAGCAGGCCATGGCCGGGATCGACGCCCACGAGCTGCGGGGGGCGACGCGTGTGCTGGAGCGGCTCGCCGCGATGTTCGAGGACGCGCCTGCCGCCGCCTCGTGCGAGCGCGACGCGGCTGCGCAAGTCGATGCGCGGACCGGCAGGAAGCCGGTCTAGAGCACAGAATCCCTCTGCTATAGTCGACGCCGCGTCGTGGGTTGGATGCGCCGTTTGCGCGTGTCCTCCCGCGTGCCGCCAATCAGATGGAGATCTCGAGCAGATAGCGACGCGACCGGTCAAGACCAGACCAGATGCGCGCGTGGGCCCGAGGGGCCCATTTTTTTGCCCTCACGCACCAACCACCTACCGATCCGAGCCCGCAAAGATGCCACGCAAGTTCTCACTCCAAAACACCCGCAACATCGGGATCATGGCTCACATCGACGCCGGTAAGACGACGACGACCGAGCGCATCCTCTACTACACGGGGCGCACGTACAAGATCGGCGAGGTGCACGAGGGCGCGGCCGTGATGGACTGGATGGAGCAGGAGCAGGAGCGCGGCATCACGATCACGTCCGCTGCGACCACCGCGCAGTGGAAGGACCACCGGATCAACATCATCGACACGCCCGGGCACGTCGACTTCACGGTCGAGGTCGAGCGCTCGCTGCGCGTCCTCGACGGCGCGATCGCGCTGTTCGACTCGGTCGCCGGCGTCGAGCCGCAGTCTGAGACCGTGTGGCGCCAGGCGGACAAGTACCACGTGCCGCGCATCGCCTACATCAACAAGATGGACCGCATCGGCGCCGACTTCGACAAAGGCGTGCAGACGATGATCGACCGCCTGGGCGCGCACCCGGTGCCGATCCAGCTGCCGATCGGCGCTGAGGGCGACTTCCTCGGCGTCGTCGACCTCGTCGCGATGAAGGCGATCGTCTACAAGGACGAGATGGGCAAGGAAGTCGACGAGATCGAGATCCCCGAGCACCTGGTCGAAGCCGCGGGCGGTGCGCGCGAACACCTGCTCGAGGAGGTCTCCCACTACGACGACGCGCTGCTCGAACTGATGCTCGAGGAGGCGGAGGTGCCCGAGGACGTTCTCAAGAGCGCCATCCGCAAGGCGACGCTTTCGACCAAATTGACACCCGTCCTGTGTGGTTCGTCGTTCAAGAACAAGGGCGTACAGCCGCTGCTGGACGCGGTCATCGACTACCTGCCCTCACCGCTGGACGTCCCGCCGGTCGTCGGCACGGAACTGATCAAGGGCGAGGAGCAGGAGCGCGAGGTCGTCCGCACTGCCGACGACTCCGAGCCGTTCGCTGCGCTCGCCTTCAAGATCGCCGCCGACCCCTACGTCGGCAAGCTCACGTACTTCCGCGTCTACTCGGGTCACCTCGAGGCCGGCGCGAAGATCCTGAACGTCGGCAGCGGGCGCACCGAGCGCATCGGGCGGATCCTGATGATGCACGCCAACGAGCGCGAGGAGGTCACCGAGGTCTTCGCCGGGGACATCGCCGCTGCTGTCGGCATCAAGCAGGTGATCACCGGCGACACGCTGGCCGTTCCCGAGCACCCGATCCACCTCGAGAACATCGTGTTCCCCGAGCCTGTGATCAAGGTCGCGGTCGAGCCCAAGACGAAGGTCGACCAAGAGAAGATGTCGGTCGCGCTCGGGCGTCTGGCCGAAGAGGACCCAACATTCCAGGTGCGAACCAACGAGGAGACCGGCCAAACCGAGATCTCGGGTATGGGCGAGTTGCACCTCGAGGTGCTCGTCGACCGCATGAAGCGGGAGTTCGGCGTCGAGGCGAACGTCGGACGTCCGCAGGTGTCCTACCGCGAGACGGTGCGCGGCAGCGTCGAGAAGGTCGAAGGCAAGTTCGTCCGCCAGACCGGCGGCTCGGGGCAGTTCGGCGTCGTCTTCATCGACCTGGAGCCCGCCCCT
Organism: uncultured Solirubrobacteraceae bacterium; assembly: GCA_963797105.1. GTDB lineage: Bacteria > Actinomycetota > Thermoleophilia > Solirubrobacterales > Solirubrobacteraceae > Palsa-744. The sequence continues at coordinate 2,814,711 of CAWCOB010000002.1, read as the reverse complement.
GGCGTCGGCTTCGAGTTCATCAACAAGATCAAGGGTGGAAACATTCCCTCGGAATACATCCCCGCCGTCAAGAAGGGGATCGAAGAGGCGCTCGACAACGGCGTCAAGGCCGGCTACCCGATGGTCGACATGCGCGTGACGCTCGTGGACGGCAAGTACCACGACGTGGACTCTTCCGAAATAGCCTTCAAAGTTGCCGGCTCGCTCGCCTTCAAAGAGGCCGCCAAACGAGCCAAGCCAGTACTGCTCGAGCCGATCTTCGCTGTCGAGGTCGTCACCCCCGACGACTTCCTCGGAGACGTGATCGGCGACCTGAGCCGGCGCCGTGGACGCGTCGAAGGTCAGGAGCGCCGTGGCAACGCGCTGGCCGTGACCGCAAAGGTCCCGCTGAGCGAGATGTTCGGCTACGCGACCGACCTGCGCTCCAACACCCAGGGGCGCGCCAACTACACGATGCAGTTCGAGAACTACGAAGAGGTCCCGCCGAACATCGCCGAGAAGATCGTCGAAGCGCGGACCGGCGAACCGGTTCCGGCCTAGGCGCCTCGGACGCGGCCGGATAGACCCAGAGCGCCGAGGCACGAGCACCGAGCAGTCACGCAGCAACGCATTTAGATAGATTTCTGAGGTTCGCCTCCACAGAGGCGGGCATACAAGTCGATACAGGAGCGAATTCAAAGTGGCGAAGGAGAAGTTCGAGCGCGACAAGCCGCACGTCAACGTCGGGACCATCGGTCACATCGACCATGGCAAGACGACGCTGACCGCTGCCATCACGACGGTCCTGGCCGAGCACGGAGGCGCGGAAGCGCGCACCTTCGCGGAGATCGACAACGCGCCCGAGGAGAAGGAACGCGGGATCACGATCGCGACCTCGCACGTCGAGTACCAGACGGAGAACCGTCACTACGCGCACGTCGACTGTCCCGGACACGCCGACTACGTCAAGAACATGATCACCGGCGCCGCCCAGATGGACGGGGCGATCCTGGTGGTCTCCGCGGCCGACGGCCCGATGCCGCAGACGCGCGAGCACATCCTGCTCGCCCGCCAGGTCGGCGTGCCGTACATCGTCGTATTCCTCAACAAGGCCGACATGGTCGACGACGAGGAGCTGCTCGAGCTCGTCGAGGTCGAGGTCCGCGAGCTGCTCTCCGAATACGACTTCCCGGGCGATGACATCCCATTCATCATCGGCTCGGCGCTGAAGGCGCTCGAAGGCGACGAGGCCTACAAGGAGAAGATCCTCGAGCTGGCCGCAGCGCTGGACACCTACATCCCCGAGCCGGTGCGCGAGCTCGACAAGCCGTTCCTGATGCCGATCGAGGACGTCTTCTCGATCACCGGCCGTGGCACCGTCGCCACCGGTCGCGTCGAGCAGGGCATCGTCAAAACCGGCGAGACCGTCGAAATCGTCGGCGTACACGACTCGACCTCCACGGTCGTGACGGGCGTCGAGATGTTCCGCAAGATCCTCGACGAGGGCCGCGCGGGCGACAACGTCGGCTGTCTGCTGCGTGGCACCAAGCGCGAGGAGATCGAGCGCGGCCAGGTGCTGTGCAAGCCGGGCTCGATCACGCCGCACACCAAGTACAAGGCCGAGGTCTACGTGCTCAAGAAGGAGGAGGGCGGTCGTCACACCCCGTTCTTCACGGGCTACCGGCCGCAGTTCTACTTCCGCACGACCGACGTCACCGGCGTGGCCAAGCTGCCCGACGGCGTCGAGATGGTCATGCCCGGCGACAACGTCCAGATGGAGATCGAGCTGATCCAGCCGATCGCCATGGACCAGGGCCTGCGTTTCGCCATCCGAGAGGGCGGTCGCACGGTCGGCTCGGGCGTGGTCACGCGAGATCATCGAGTAGTACACGCGCGTCGGCGTCGGAGCGCGCGCGCATTGGCAGTCCGATACGACTGACACCCGACCGCCGCGGCGCGGGGGCGGGCGCGGGTCCCGCGTGGATCCGTCTGCTCACCGCACGGGATCGGCGAGGCGCTCGCCGCGGATCGCAGCGAGCAGTATCAGCAGCACCACCAACGACAGAACGAGAGCATCGAGACACCATGGCAGCGGCCAACCAAAACAAGATCCGCATCCGGCTGAAGGCGTATGACACATCCGCCATCGAGTCGGCCGCGAAGGAGATCGTCGAGACGGCCACGCGCACCGGCGCGAGCGTGTCCGGGCCCGTGCCGCTGCCGACCGAGAAGAACGTCTACTGCGTGATCCGCTCGCCCTTCAAGGACAAGGACTCGCGCGAGCACTTCGAGATCCGCACGCACAAGCGCCTGATCGACATCCACCAGCCGACGCCGAAGACGGTCGACTCGCTGCAGCGCCTCGACCACCTGCCGGCCGGCGTCGACATCGAGATCCGCCTCGCCACGCTGAGGACCGATGCGCTGCGATCCTCGCCAAGAAGCTCGGCATGACCCAGGTCTTCCAGGAGGACGGCAGCGTCGCGCGCGTGACCGTGCTGGAGGCCGGGCCGTGCCCGGTGACCGCGATCCGCACGCCCGAGCGCGACGGCTACGACGCCGTCCAGCTCGCCTTCGGCCAGACCAAGGAGAAGCACCTCACAAAGCCCGAGCTCGGCCACCTGAAGAAGGCCGACGCGCCGCCGATGCGCACGCTCGTCGAGTTCCGCGGCGAGGCCGGCGAGCTGCACGCTCGGCGAGACCGTCACGGTCGACGTCCTTCGAGGTCGGCGCGCGCGTGAAGATCTCCGGCATCTCCAAGGGCAAGGGCTTCCAGGGCACGATCAAGCGCCACAACTTCGCCAGCGGCCCCAAGTCCCACGGCTCGCACAACGTGCGCGCGCCCGGCTCGATCGGCGCCTCGGCGACGCCCGTCGCGCGTGCATCAAGGGCATCCGCGGCCCGGGCCAGATGGGCAACAAGCGCGTCACCCAGAAGGGCCTCGAGATCGTCCGCGTCGACGCCGAGGAGAACCTGCTGCTGGTGCGCGGCTCGGTCCCCGGGCCCGCGGGCGCGCTCGTGGAGGTGCGCACCGATGGCTGACGCTCCGGTCCTCGGTCGGCGCAGGCGCGCGCCAAGAAGGTCAAGCTCGACGAGCGGCGCCTTCGGCGCGCGCTTCGCCGGCCCGCTCGTGCACCAGAGCGTGCGCGCCGAGCAGGCCGCCCGCCGGCGTGGCACCGCCGCCACGAAGACGCGCGGCATGGTCTCCGGCGGTGGCGCCAAGCCGTGGCGCCAGAAGGGCACCGGCCGCGCCCGCGCCGGCTCCAGCCGCTCGCCGATCTGGACCGGCGGCGGCACCGTGTTCGGGCCGCAGCCGCGCTCCTACACCTTCAAGGTCAACCGCAAGGAGCAGCGCGCCGCGCTGCGCAGCGCGCTCTCGCTGCACGCCGAGCGCGGCTCGATCGCGATCCTCGACGCGAGCGCGTTCGCGGCGCCCAAGACGAGCCAGGCGCTCGACCTGCTCGAGGACTGGGAGTCCGCCACGGACGATCGCCCCACGCTCGTCGTGCTCGTCGCCGAGGAGTCCGCGGCCGCGCTGTCGTTCCGCAACCTCGAGCGCGTCGCGGTGCTGACCGCCGAGAACGTCGGCGTCACCGACCTCGCTCGGCGCCGCCAGCGCTGCTCGTCTCCGAGCCGGCGCTCGCGGCGCTCACCGCGCGCGCCGGCCCGCCGCGCGCCAGCGCGGAGGCGAAGGCCTGATGGAGCACACGCAGGTGATCATCCGCCCGGTCGTCTCGGAGAAGAGCTACGTGCTCTCGGCGGCCGACCGCTACACCTTCCGCGTGCACCCGACGCGCACAAGACGCAGATCCGCCAGGCGGTCGAGGCGCTGTTCGACGTGCACGTGGTGGAGGTGCGCACGATGAGCGTCAAGTCCAAGCCCAAGCGCCGCGGCAGCACGCCGCGGGCGGCACGCGCGAGTGGAAGAAGGCGATCGTGCAGGTGCGCGCCGGCGAGACCATCCCGATCTTCCAGGGCCTGGCGGCCCTCGAGGGCTAGGAGCCGACGATGCCGATCCGCAAGCCAAGCCGACGAGCCCGGGATGCGCTTCGTCTCCTACCCGGACTTCGCCGAGATCACCAAGTCCAAGCCCGAGAAGACGCTCGTCGAAGGCCTCAAGAAGAGCGGCGGGCGCAACGTCGCACGGGCGCAAGACCGCCCGCCACCGCGGCGGCGGCGCCAAGCGCGCCTACCGCCGGATCGACTTCAAGCGCCGCAAGGACGGCGTGCCGGCGAAGGTCGCCGCGATCGAGTACGACCCCAACCGCTCCGCCTACATCGCGCTGCTGCACTACGTCGACGGCGAGAAGCGCTACATCCTCGCGCCGCAGCGGCTGACGGTCGGGCATGATGGTCGTCCTCGGGCGAGAGCGCCGACATCGCCGTCGGCAACTGCCTGGAGCTCGCGCGCATGCCCGTCGGCACGGTCGTGCACAACGTCGAGCTGCAGCCCGGCCGCGGCGGCCAGATGGCGCGCTCGGCGGGAGCCTCCGCGCAGCTGATGGCCAAGGACGGCGACATGGCGACGCTGCGCCTGCCCTCCGGCGAGATGCGCCTGGTGCGCGCCGAGTGCCGCGCGACCGTCGGCACGATCGGCAACGCCGAGCACCAGAACGTCAAGGTCGGCAAGGCCGGGCGCAAGCGCCACATGGGCGTGCGCCCGCAGACGCGCGGCGTCGCGATGAACCCCGTCGACCACCCGCACGGCGGCGGCGAGGGCTCCACCACCGCCGGGCGCCACCCGGTCACGCCGTGGGGCGTGCCCACGCTCGGCTACCGCACGCGCAAGAAGAACAAGACCTCCGACCGCTACATCGTGCGCGGCCGCCGGCGCGGGAAGGGCAAGCAGCGATGAGCCGCTCCAGCAAGAAGGGCCCGTGGGTCGAAGAGCGCCTGATGCAGCGCATCGAGGCGCTGAACGCCGCGAACAACAAAAAAATGCTGCGGACCTGGTCGCGCGCCTCGACGATCTTCCCGGAGATGGTCGGCCACACGATCGCCGTGCACGACGGCAAGAAACACGTGCCCGTCTTCGTCAGCGAGTCGATGGTCGGCCACAAGCTCGGCGAGTTCGCGCCCACGCGCGTCTTCCGCGGCCACGCCGGCTCGGGCAAGGTCAGGTAGATGAGCGCCGAGGACGAGAAGGGCGAGACGCCCGGCGACTCGGACGACGCGAAAGCGCCGGCCGCGAAGAAGTCGCCGCCGAGAAAGGCCAGCCGCCGAGAAAAAGCCTGCTGCCGAGAAGAAACCCGCCGCCGAGACAAAGCCGCCGCCGAGAAGAAGCCGAGGGCTGAGAAGAGCCGACGGCTGAGAAGGAGTCCGCTGCCGAGGAGAAGACTCGGCCGAGACGGACGCGGCTGAGGCTCCCGGCGCAAGGCGAACCTCGGCCGCCGGACGGTCCGCCACAAAAAGCGCGCTGCCAAGAAAGCCGCGGGCGCGGAGGCCGCGCCGCCGGCGATACCGCAGAGGCACAGGAGCCGCGCGAAGGCGCAGACCGCCGAGAAGCCGCCAGCCAAAGTCGCCCGCCGCGCCGCCGCAGCGGCGAAAGGGCCGCCGCGGCGCAGGGTCGTCCGCGCCCACGCCCGCTACGTGCGCACCTCCGCGCGCAAGGCCCGGATGGTCTGCGGGCACCTGCGCGGCAAGTCCGTGCAGGAGGCACGCGCTATCCTCGCGTTCACCCCTCGTGAGGTGGCGCGCGACTGGAGCAAGCTGCTCGAGTCGGCGGTGGCCAACGCCGAGAGCAACCACGAACTGCTCGAGGACGACCTGATCGTCCGTGAGGCGTACGCCGACGAAGGGCCGACGATCAAGCGCTTCCGGCCGCGCGCGATGGGACGCGCGACGCCGATCCGCAAGCGCACGAGCCACCTGACGATCACGCTGACCCCGCGCCCGGAGCCCGGGACCAACAAAAGACACGGCTGAGAGACTGAGAAATGGGACAGAAGGTTCATCCAGAGGCGATGCGCGTGGGCTACATCCACGACTGGAAGTCGAACTGGTTCAACGAGAAGAACTTCGCCGAGTACCTCGCCGAGGACGTGCACGTGCGCGAGCACATCATCGGCAAGCTCGCCCACGCGGGCCTCTCGGACATCACGATCCGCAAGGACGCCAACGAGCTCGAGGTCAACATCCACACCGCGCGTCCCGGGCATCGTGATCGGCAAGTCCGGCACCGAAGTCGACGCGCTGCGCCGCGACCTGCACCGCATGACCAAAAAGCAGATCAAGGTCAACATCCTCGAGATCAAGCGCCCCGAGCTCGACGCCAAGCTGGTCGCGCAGTCGATCGCCGAGCAGCTCCAGAACCGCGTCGCCTTCCGCCGCGCGATGAAGCGCGCGCTCACCAGCGCGATGCGCTCGGGCGCCAAGGGCGTCAAGGTCCAGGTCGCCGGGCGCCTCGGCGGCGCCGAGATGGCGCGCACCGAAAGCTACTCCGACGGGCGCGTGCCGCTGCACACGATGCGCGCCGACATCGACTACGGCTTCTACGAGGCGCGCACCACCTTCGGGCGCATCGGCGTCAAGTGCTGGGTCAACAAGGGCGAGATCATGCCCGAGGGCTACACCGGCGCGGACCTCACCGACATGACCGCGCCCGCGCCGCCCGAGCTCCGACCGCGACGGTCGCGGCGGCCGCGACGGCCGCGACGGGCGCGGCGGACGCGACGGCCCGGCGGCGGCGGTGGCGGCGGGCGTGGTCCGGCGGTCCCGGCGGCGGCGGACGCGGGCGTGGTCCCGGCGGGGCGGGCGGTGGCCCTGGCGGCGCGCGGCGGCGGCGGACCCGGTGGCGGCGGGCGGCGGCCGGCGGACGCGGCCGCGCGGCCGGCGGCGGACCGGGCGGCGGAGGTGGACGCTGATGCTCTCGCCCAAGCGCGTCAAGCACCGCAAGCAGCACCGCGGCCGTCGCCGCGGCAACTCGCGCGGCCAGCTGCACGTGCAGTTCGGCGAGTACGGCCTGAAGTCGCTCGAGGGCGGCTGGCTGACCAACCGCCAGATCGAGGCCGCGCGTATCGCGATGACCCGCAAGATCAAGCGTGGCGGCAAGGTCTGGATCAACGTCTTCCCCGACAAGCCCGTCACCAAGAAGCCGGCCGAGACCCGCATGGGCTCCGGCAAGGGCTCGCCCGAAGGCTGGGTCGCCGTGGTCAAGCCCGGCCGCGTGATGTTCGAGCTCGCCGGCGTGTCCGAGCCGCTCGCCCGCGAAGCGATCCGCCTGGCGGCGCACAAGCTGCCCGTCAAGTCCAAGTTCGTGCTGCGCGAGGACTGAGTGGCGATGAAGGCCAGCGAGATGCGAGACATGGACGACAGCGAACTGGCCAAGCACGTGGCGGAGCTGCGCAAAGAGGTCTTCGGGCTGCGCTTCTCCAACGCGACCGGCGAACTCGACGACACCGCCGGCCTGGGCCGCGCCAAGCGCGACCTCGCGCGCGCGCTGACCGTCGCGCGCGAGCGCGAGCTCGACGGCGGCGCCGCCGAGCAACTGAGGACCGACAAGACAACACGAACGGACGACATGGCTGACGAACCAGACAACGAGACGCAGCAGACACCCGAGGACGCCGCCGAGCAGGCGCCCGAGGCCGAGGCCGCCGAGCAGCCGCCGACGCCGACGCGGCCGAGGCGACGGCGCCCGAGGCCGACGCCGAGCGAGGCCGAGGCGGCAGGCCGGCGCCGGCGCCGAGGCGGCCGCGGCCGCGCGGCCGACGCCGCGAGCCCGTCGAGCAGCTGTCCGCCGAAGGAGCGCCGCGCGCAAGGCGCGCTCGACGCACACGGGCGAGGCGCGGCCGGCGCGCTACGCCCGAGGAGCGCCACGCCGAGCGCGTCGCCGAGCGCAAGGCCAAGGCCGTCAGCCGCCGCGCCCGGCGCCTGCAGGAACGCGCCAAGGCCGCCGAGCGGCGCGCCGCCGCGCCCGCGCCCGAGCCGCTGGCGCCCGTGCACGCGCCCGTCGAGGGCACCCGCAGGGTGCGCCAGGGCATCGTCGTCTCGGACAAGGCCGAGAAGACGATCACCGTGCGCATCGACATCGCCCGCCGCCACCGCCGCTACGAGAAGATCGTGCGCAGCTCGAGCACCGTGCACGCGCACGACGAGAACAACGACGCGCACGAGGGCGACGTGGTGCGCGTGATCGAGAGCCGGCCGCTGTCGCGCACCAAGCGCTGGGCGCTCGTCGACGTGCTGGAGCGGGCGCGATGATCCAGAACGAGACGCGGCTGCGCGTGGCCGACAACTCCGGCGCGCGCGAGATCCTCTGCATCCGCGTCAAGGGCGGCTCCAAGCGCCGCTACGCGTTCGTCGGCGACGTGATCACGGCGACCGTCAAGCAGGCCAACCCGCAGGGCGCCGTCAAGAAGGGCGAGGTCGTGACCGCGGTGGTCGTGCGCACCAAGAAGCCGATCGGCCGCGACGACGGCACCTACATCGCCTTCGACGAGAACGCCGCGGTGATCATCGACGACCAGAACAACCCGCGCGGCACGCGCGTGTTCGGCCCGGTCGCGCGCGAACTGCGCGAGCGCAACTTCATGAAGATCGTCTCGCTCGCGCCGGAGGTGCTGTGATGGCCAAGCGCAACGCCTCCAAGGCGCGCCCCGCGCGCCGCTCGATGAAGATCCGCTCGGGCGATCGCGTGCAGGTGATCTCCGGCAAGGACCGCGGCAAGACCGGCCGCGTGCTGCGCGTCGAGCCCGCCAAGGAACGCGTGTACGTCGAGGGCCTGAACATGATCAAGCGCCACACCCGCCCGCAGCAGGTCGCAGGCGCCCAGAGCGAACAGCAGCTCGGCGGCGTGATCGAGCGCGAGGGCCCGATCCACGTCTCCAACGTGATGCTGCTCGACGCCAAGGGCAAGCCCACGCGCGTCGGCATCGAGCGCGAGGGCGGCGAGCGCGTGCGCGTCGCCAAGAGCTCGGGCGCGAGGCTGGACTGATGGCCGATGGCAGCCACGACCGACACCGCCCCGCCGGCACGCCTGAAGACCCGCTACCTGGAGGAGATCCGCCCGGCGCTGATCGAGCGCTTCGGCTACTCCTCGGTGATGCAGGCGCCGCAGATCGAGAAGATCACCGCTGAACATGGGCGTCGGCCTCGCCAAGCAGGACTCCAAAATGCTCAAGGCCGCCACCGAGCAGCTCGCGACGATCGCCGGCCAGCAGCCGAGCGTCCGCCGCGCGCGCAAGTCGATCGCCGCGTTCAAACTGCGCGAGGGCATGCCCGTCGGCGTCGCCGTCACGCTGCGCGCCGAGCGCGGCTACGAGTTCCTCGACCGGCTCATCTCGATCGCGATCCCGCGGATCCGCGACTTCCGCGGCCTGAACCCGCGCTCCTTCGACGGTCGCGGCAACTACTCGCTGGGCGTCAAAGAGCAGATCATCTTCCCCGAGATCGACTACGACGCGATCGACCAGGTGCGCGGGCTCGACATCACGATCACCACCTCCGCCGCCAGCGACATCGAGGCGTACGCGCTGCTCGCCGCGTTCGGCATGCCGTTCTCCCCGCAGGGCCGGCCCAAGGGCTATGACCCCGCGGCCGACGAGGCCGCCGCGCGCGCCCACGAGGAGGCCGAGGCCGCGAGCGCGGTAGCCGCCGCGAAAGCAGAGGTGGACGCAGCGGAGGCGGCGCAGGCCAAAGCGGAGGCCGCCGAGGCGAAGGCCGCCAAGACCGCCGCCAAGGCCGCCGCAAAGGCCCAGCCGGAGGCTGCCGAGCCAGAGGCCGCTGAGCCAGAGGTCGTCGCGGAGGCCGAGGAGGCTGTGGCTGAGGAGGCCGCTGCCGAAGCTGCCGTGGTCGAGGAGGCCGAGCAGGCTGTGGAGGCCGCCGAGCCCGAGGCGGCTGCGGAGCCCGAGTCCGAGGCCGAGGTCGTCGTGGAGGCCGAGGAGGCTGTGGCTGAGGAGGCCGCTGCCGAAGCTGCCGTGGTCGAGGAGGCCGAGCAGGCTGTGGAGGCCGCTGAGGCTGAGGCTGCCGGCGAGCCAGAGCCCGAGCCCGCCACGGAGCCACAGGCGACAGCCGGCGCCGAGGACGAGAACAACGCCCCTGGCGACGGGGATGCGCAGACCACCGAGAAAGAGAGCACCGACTGATGGCCAAGACATCGCAGCGCGTCAAGCAGGCGCGGACGCCGAAGTTCAAGACACGTGCATATACTCGCTGCACCCGCTGCGGCCGGCCGCGCGCGGTGTACAAGCAAGTTCGGCGTGTGCCGCATCTGCCTTCGCGAGCTCGCCCACAACGGTCAGATCCCCGGGATGACGAAGTCCTCCTGGTAGCTGCCGTCACGAGAGCCAAGAACCGAGAGCACAACCAACCATGTCAATGACCGATCCGATAGCCGACTTCCTGACGCGCGTGCGCAACGCGATCCACGCTGCGCACGAGACCGTCGAGATGCCCGCCTCCAAGCTCAAGAGCGAGCTCGCGCGGATCCTCGTCGAGCAGGGCTACATCGACTCCTGGTCGGTCATCCCCGCGCCCGACGGCGCCGCCGGGCAGCTGATCCAGATCCGCCTCAAGTACACCGAGGACCGCCGCTCGGCGATCTCGGGCCTGCGGCGCGTCTCGCGCCCGGGCCGGCGCACCTACGTCGACGCCAAGCACATCCCGAAGGTGCTCGGCGGCATGGGCACCTCGATCGTCTCGACCTCCCACGGCGTGATGACCGGCCACGACGCGCGCGCCGCCGGCATCGGCGGCGAGGTCCTGGCGCAGGTCTGGTGAGCGATGTCGAGAATCGGTAGACAGCCAATCCCCGTGCCCGCCGGCGTGACCGTCTCGATCGAGCCCGAGTCCGTGCGCGTGAACGGGCCCAAAGGCGAGCTCTCCGAGCGCATCCACCGCGACATCGAGGTCACCCAGGAAGGCGAGCAGCTGGTCGTCACGCGCCCGACCGACCGCGGCGAACACCGCGCGCTGCACGGGCTCACGCGCACGCTCGTGGCGAACATGGTGGAGGGCGTCACCGACGGCTACGAGAAGCGCCTGGAGATCCAGGGCGTCGGCTACCGCGCGCAGCTGAAGGGCAAGAACCTCGAGCTCGCCGTCGGCTACTCCCACCCGGTACCGATCCCGGCGCCCGAGCGGCATCGAATTCGAAGTGCCGCAGCCCACGCGCGTCGTCGTCAAAGGCATCTCCAAGCAGCTCGTCGGCGAGACCGCCGCGATCATCCGCAAGCAGCGCCCGCCCGAGCCCTACAAGGGCAAGGGCATCCGCTACGAGGGCGAGCACGTCGCCGCGCAAGGTCGGCAAGCGCGCATGACCGTCCTCACCAAGGAGCGCCGCCGGCTCAAACGCCGCCGCCGCGTGCGCGCGAAGATCTCGGGCACCGCCGACGCGTCCGCGGATCTCGGTGTTCCGCTCCAACCGCGGCATCTCGGCGCAGCTGATCGACGACGTCGGCGGGCACACGCTCGCGGCCGTCAACTGGTTCGAGCCCGAGCTGCGCTCGCTGGGCAAAGCCGAGCGCACCAAGCGCGCCGGCGAGCTGCTCGCCGAGCGCGCCAAGGCGGCCGGCATCTCCGAGGCCGTGTTCGACCGCGGCGGCTACCAGCTACCACGGCCACGTGCGCACGTTCGCCGAAGCAATCCGCGAGGCTGGCATCACCGTCTAGCCCGACGACGTCCACGCTCCCGCTACCCTCCCTCCTGCCAATGTCCATATCGATAGATCGCTCAGTCAACCCAGCCGGCCTGGACCTCCAGGAGCGCGTCGTCGAGATCAACCGCGTCGCCAAGGTCGTCAAGGGCGGCCGGCGCTTCTCGTTCACCGCGCTCGTCGTCGTCGGCGACGAACGCGAAGTCGTCGGCGTCGGCTACGGCAAGGCCAACGAGGTGCCGCTCGCGATCCAGAAGGGCGTCGAGCGCGCCAAGAAGGACCTCTTCCGCGTGCCCAAGCACGGCAGCACGATCACCCACCAGACGACCGGCATCTTCGGCTCCGGCCGCGTCCTGCTCGAAGCCCGCCTCGCCCGGTACCGGCGTGATCGCCGGCGGCGGCGTGCGCGCGGTGCTCGAGCTCGCGGGGATCCACGACATCCTCTCCAAGAGCCTCGGCACGCAGAACCCGATCAACCTCGTCAAGGCCACCGTCGCCGGGCTGCGCGGCCTGCGCACCCCCGAGGAGGTCGCCAAGCTGCGCGGCCTCAGCATCAACCAGGTCCTCGGTCTCGGCGGCGAGCCAGCCAACGGCGCCGCCCAGCCGCCGCGCCGACGACGCTGCGACGCCCGCGGCGAGCGAGACGGAGACAGCCGGCGCCGAGCCGGCTGCGGCCGTTTCCGGCGACGGGGCGCCGGCTTGATGAGCACGCTCACCGTCACCCAGCGCCGCTCCAGCAACGGCGCCAACGGCAAACAGCTCGACACGCTGCGCTCGCTCGGCCTGCGCCGCATCGGCCACACGGTCGAGGTCAAGGACTCCGAGCAGGCGCGCGGCATGCTGCACGCGGTGCGCCACCTCGTCGAGGTCGAGGAGCGGCAAGTGAGCCCGGCCGAGAAGACGACCGACGAGCAGCTGATCGGGCTGCACAGCCTCGCGCCCGCGCCCGGGCAGCCGCCGCCCGCGCAAGCGCATCGGGCGCGGCGAAGGCTCGGGCACCGGCAAGACCTCCGGCCGCGGCCAGAAGGGCGCCGGCTCGCGCTCGGGCTCCAAGAGCCGGGCGGCGCTTCGAGGGCGGGCAGATGCCGATCCACATGCGCATGCGAAAGCTGCGCGGGCCGCACATGAAGAAGTCGATGCCGTTCGAGCCCTTCCGCACGCACACCCAGCCGGTCAACATCTCCGCGCTCGAGGAGCGCTTCGAGGCCGGCACCGAGGTCACGATCGAGCTGATGAAGGCCAACGGCCTCGGCACCCGCAAGGACATCCCGGTCAAGGTCCTCGCCAAGGGCGAGCTCAGCAAGGCGCTCACCGTCCACGCCCACGCGTTCAGCGCCAGCGCGCGCGAGCGCATCGAGGCCGCCGGCGGCACCTGCAACACCGTCGAGGGCTAGCGCCGCCGCACCGTGCAGCCGGCGGCATGGCGTCGCGCCCACGCGCATCCACTAGAATCGGCCGCTCCGCGGGGACGAGCTCGCAGTGGGCTTGCACGCGGCGCACTGACGCCCATGCTCTCCACGATCCTCAACGCCTTCCAGGTTGCGGACATCCGCAAGAAGATCGCCTTCACGGCGGTGATGCTGCTGATCTACCGCCTCGGCTCGCACGTGCCCGTGCCGGGCGTCAACCTGACGGCGGTCAACAACATCCAGAAGTCAGTTCGGCGGCTCCGGCATCCTCAGCTACCTGAACCTGTTCTCCGGCGGCGGGCTCTCGCAAACTCGCGATCTTCGCGCTGGGGATCATGCCCTACATCACCGCCTCGATCATCCTGCAGCTGCTGCAGGTGGCGGTGCCCGTCGCTGGAGAAGCTCTCCAAGGAAGGCGAGGTCGGGCAGGCGCGCATCACCCAGTACACGCGCTACCTGACCGTCGGCCTCGCGTTCGCGCAGTCGATCGGCTACGTCTTCCTGTTCCACACGCTGCAGGCGAAAGCCGGCGAAAATCGGTCATCACCCACTTCGACCTGCCGCACATCTTCCTGATCGTCGTCTGCCTGACCGCGGGCTGCGTGCTGCTGATGTGGATCGGCGAGCTGATCACCCAGCGCGGCATCGGCAACGGCATCTCGCTGCTGATCTTCGCCTCGATCGTCTCGCGCCTGCCGACCGCGCATCCAGACCTGGTGGACCACCCAGGACCAGGTCTTCAAGGTGATGCTGCCGTTCCTCGTGCTCGCCGTCGTCGCCGGCGATCGTGTTCGTGCAGGAAGGCCAGCGGCGCATCCCCGTGCAGTACGCCAAGCGCGTGATCGGACGGCGCATGACCGAGGGCGGGCAGACCTACCTGCCGCTGCGCGTGAACATGGCGGGCGTCATCCCGGTGATCTTCGCCGCCAGCATCATGGCCTTCCCGCCGACCGTCGGGCAGCTCGTCAAAACGCACTGGGGCCAGTCGCTGTCGGACTTCTTCACGCCCAACGGCTGGCACTACGTCGTCGGCGAGTCGATCTTCATCATCGTCTTCACCTACTTCTACACGGCGGTCACGTTCAACCCGGTCGACCAGGCGGACAACCTGAAGAAGTACGGCGGCTTCATCCCCGGCGTGCGCCCCGGGCGCCCGACGGCCGAATTCCTCGACCGCATCCTCGCGCGCCTGACGTTCCCCGGCGCGCTGTTCCTCGCCGCCGTCGCGGCGCTGCCGGCGATCCTGTTCGCGCAGACGCATCAGCAGTTCAACTTCGGTGGCACCTCGATCCTGATCGTGATCGGCGTGGCGCTGGAAACGATGAAGCAGCTCGAGGCGCAGCTGATGATGCGCAGCTACGAGGGCTTCCTCAAGTAGCGCTACGCGGCTCGCCTGGCGGTCGCGACTGCGGCGCCGCCAGGCGAGCCGACTTCGCTGGCCGGAGCATGCGCCCGGCGGTTCGACGGTCGAGCAGTGCCGCGTGGCAGCCTCGCCCGGAGCGGATAGGCTGCCCGGGTCTGTGTCCGAACTGAACCTGATCCTGCTCGGCCCGCCGGGTGCCGGCAAGGGCACGCAGGCCGATCGCCTGCGCGACGACTTCGGGCTGCCGCACATCTCCACCGGCGACATCCTGCGCGCGCAGGTGGCCGAGGGAACCGAGCTCGGCCAGCGAGGCGCAAGCGCTACATGGACGCGGGCGAGCTCGTGCCCGACGAGGTGATCGTCGGCATGATCACCGAGCGCGTCGGCGAGCGGCGACGCGCGCGACGGCTTCCTGCTCGACGGCTTCCCGCGCAACGAGCGCGCAGGCGGACGCGCTCGGCGCGGCGCTCGCCGAGCTCGAGCGGCGGCTGACGGCCGCGCTGCTGATCGAGGTGCCCGACGACGAGCTCGTGCGCCGCCTCGCCGGCCGGCGCGTGTGCGTGAAGAACCCGAGCCACATCTACCACGTCGACTTCGACCCGCCCAAGCACGAGGACGTCTGCGACCAGGACGGCGCGCGCCTGATCCAGCGCGACGACGACAAGGAGGAGACGATCCGCCGGCGCCTGGAGGTCTACCACGCCCAGACCGAGCCGCTGATCGCCTACTACGACCGCGCGCGGGCTGCTGCGCCGCTTCGACGGCCGCCGCAGCGCCGACGAGGTCCACGCGCACATCCGCGCGACGGTCGCGACGCTGCGCCTCGAGGAGGAGCTGTAGCGGGAGGCAGGCGAGCCGGCTCAAGCTAAGCTCCTTGGGTGATCATCAAGAAGTCCCCGGAGGAGATCGAGAAGATGGCGCGCGCCGGGCGCGATCCTCGTGCGCGACGCTCGACCTGCTCGAGAGCAAGCATCCGCCCGGGCGTCACGCACCGCCGAGCTCGACAAGCTCGCCGAGCGCTTCATCCGCTCGCAGGGCGCGACGCCGACGTTCAAGGGCTACCGCGGCTTTCCCGGCTCGATCTGCGCCTCGCCGAACGCGATGATCGTGCACGGCATCCCCGGGCCCTACCGCGCTCGAGGCGCGGCGACATCATCTCGATCGACGTCGGCGTCACGCTCGACGGCTGGGTCGCCGACGCCGCGCGCACGTTCGCCGTCGAGGACGATCGGCGCGCGACGCGCGCGAACCTGCTCGACGGCACCGAGCGAGTCGCTGCACGCCGGCGTCGCGCAGTGCCGTCGCCGGCAACCGCATGGGCGACGTCTCCAGCGCGATCCAGCAGCGTCGCCGAGGACGCCGGGCCTGTCGGTCGTGCGCTCGCTCGTCGGCCACGGCGTCGGGCGCAGCATGCACGAGGACCCGCAGGTCCCCAACTACGGCAAGCCCGGCAAGGGGCCGCTGCTGGAGGAGGGCATGGTGCTCGCGATCGAGCCGATGACGACCGCCGGCGCGCCCGGCGGTGCGCGTGGGCGGCGACGGCTGGGCGATCTTCTCCCAGGACGGCTCGCCGGCGGCGCACTTCGAGTTCACGGTCGCGATCACCGCCGACGGGCCGCGGGTCCTGACGCCGTGGCACCTCCCCGCCGACGCAGCGCGGCGATGCGAGCCGCGATCGCCGAGGGCGATCGCCGAGCACGCGGCTGAGCTTGCTACCATCTGGAGTCCTGCCCGGGCGCGACGTCTCAGCGCGTGCGCTGAGGGCATATCCGCGACCCGGTAGCGGCGGCCGCAACGGCAGCCAGAGCCGAGTCGCCGGAACCCAGCCGCCGAAAGGGATCATGAAGGTAAGACCGTCGGTCAAGCCGATGTGCGAGAAGTGCAAGATCATCCGCCGCCACGGCGTGGTGCTGGTGATCTGCCAGAACAAGCGCCACAAGCAGCGGCAGGGGTAGCGGCAGTGGCACGAATCGCCGGCGTCAACCTGCCGCTGAACAAGCGCTCGGAGATCGGGCTGACCTACATCTACGGGATCGGGCGCTCGACCGTCCAACAAGGTCCTCGCAGCAGGTCGGCGTCGACCCGGACACCTACATCCGCGACCTCACCGAGGACGAGGTCGCCAAGCTGCGCGACGCGATCGACGACGAGCTGACCGTCGAGGGCGACCTGCGGCGCGAGCGCTCGCAGGACATCAAGCGCCTGCAGGAGATCGGCTGCTACCGCGGCCTGCGCCACCGCCGCGGCCTGCCGGTGCGCGGGCAGAAGACGAAGACCAACGCGCGCACGCGCAAGGGCCCCAAGCGCATGCAGGTGGCGGGCAAGAAGAAGGCGGGTAAGAAGTAATGCCGCCAGCTCCCAAACGCGCCCGCGGCCGGCGCAAGCCGAAAAAGAACA
This sequence comes from uncultured Solirubrobacteraceae bacterium, assembly GCA_963797105.1. Lineage (GTDB taxonomy): Bacteria > Actinomycetota > Thermoleophilia > Solirubrobacterales > Solirubrobacteraceae > Palsa-744. Next base: position 2,797,969 of record CAWCOB010000002.1, on the reverse strand, counting down.
TCCCGATCGGCCAGGCGCACATCAAGACGTCGTTCAACAACACGATCGTCTCGCTGACCGACACGCAGGGCAACGTGATCGCGTGGGAGTCCGCCGGCGGCGCCGGCTTCAAGGGCTCGCGCAAGTCGACGCCGTTCGCCGCGCAGGTGACCGCCGACGCGGCCGCCCGCAAGGGCCTCGAGCAGGGCCTGCAGAAGGTCGAGGTCTACGTCAAGGGCCCGGGCTCCGGCCGCGAGACGGCGATCCGCTCGCTGCAGGCCGCCGGCCTCGAGGTCACCGGCGTCAAGGACGTCACCCCGCAGGCACACAACGGCTGCCGCCCGCGCAAGCGGCGGAGGGTCTAGCGAATGGCAAGAGACACGAGCCCGCAGTGCAAGCAGTGCCGCCGCGAGGGACAGAAGCTGTTCCTCAAGGGCGAGCGCTGCCTGACCGACAAGTGCGGCGTCGAGCGTCGCTCCTACCCGCCGGGCGAGCACGGCCGCGGGCGCATGAAACAGAGCGAGTACCGCGTGCAGCTGCGCGAGAAGCAGAAGGCGCGCCGCTACTACGGCGTGCTCGAGAAGCAGTTCCACGGCTACTACGAGAAGGCCTCGCGCCAGCCGGGGATCACCGGCGAGAACCTGCTCGCGCTGCTCGAGTGCCGCCTGGACAACGTGCTCGTGCGCCTCGGCTTCGCCGCCTCGCGCCGCCAGGCGCGCCAGCTCGATCCGCCACGGCCACTGGACGGTCAACGGCCGGCGGGTGAACATCCCCAGCTACCAGGTGCGCCCCGGCGACGTGATCGCGATCAAGGCGGACACGCCGGCCACGCAGGTGGTCAGGGACGCGACCGAGCTGACCGGACAGATTCCCGCGTGGCTGCAGGCCGACCACGAGTCGCTCACGGCCAAGGTGCTGCGCAAGCCGGAGCGGCGCGAGGTCGCCGCGCCGGTGCAGGAGCAGCTCATCGTCGAGCTGTACTCGAAGTAGTAGGACCTTTGCCCGCGTCGCGGCCCATCCGGGCGGCGGCGCTCAGAGCCGGCGCCGTCAGCGGCGCCGGTGCGACACCAAAACGACGTTAGGACTCTCATGCTCGACTTCCAAATCCCCCGGATCACAAGCGAGTCCGTGGAGCAGAACCGTGGCACGTTCACGATCGAGCCGCTCGACCGCGGCTTCGGCTACACGTTCGGCAACTCGCTGCGGCGCGTGCTTGCTCTCCTCCCTCGCCGGCGCCGCCGTCACGAGCGTGCGCATCGAGGGCGTCGCGCACGAGTTCTCCACGATCCAGGGCGTCAAGGAGGACGTCACCGACATCGTGCTCAACCTCAAGGGCGTCGTCTGCCGCATGCACTCCGACGCGAGCGAGGTCGAGGCGCCGCTGGTCGTCACCGGTCCGGGCGAGATCACCGCCAAGGACATCGACCTGCCCGCGGGCGTCGAGATCCTCAACCCGGACCTGCACATCGCGACGCTCGAGAAGAAGACGCAAGCTCGAGCTGTACATGACGATCGGCCGCGGTCGCGGCTACCGCCCGGCCGAGGAGAACAAGTCCGCCGACCAGCCGATCGGCGTGATCCCGATCGACTCGATCTTCTCGCCGGTGCGCCGCGTCGCCTACGCGGTCGAGCAGGCGCGCGTCGGGCAGAAGACCGACTTCGACAAGCTCACGCTCGACATCGAGACCGACGGCTCGATCGACCCGCAGGCGGCGCTGCGCGAGGCGGCCGAGCTGCTGATCTCGCAGCTCGCGATCTTCACCGACGCCGACCGCATCCAGGAGCTGCGCGCGGCCCCCGGCGGCCAGCTCGACGGCCACGGTCTCGCGGTCGGCGGCGGCGCGCAGGCGGCGCTGCAGGGCGAGGAGTGGGGCATCCTGATCGAGGAGCTCGAGCTCGGCGTGCGCTCCTACAACTGCCTCAAGCGCGCCGGCATCCAGACGGTCGGCGACCTCATCTCGAAGTCCGAGGCGGAGCTCAACGCGATCCCGAACTTCGGCAAAAAGTCGATCGACGAGGTCATCGAAACGCTCGCACGCGCGCGGCCTGAACCTCCGCGCGGACTGACGAGCGCCTAGACTGCGTCAGCTCATGCGCCACCAGAAGACACGCAACAAGCTCAGCCGCGACTCCGCGCACCGCAAGGCGCTGCTCATGAACCTGAGCAAGGAGATCATCGAGCACGAGCGCATCAAGACGACCGAGGCCAAGGCGAAGGCGGTCAAGCCGGAGATCGAGAAGCTGATCACGCTCGCCAAGCGCGGCGACCTGCACGCGCGCCGCCAGGCGCTCTCGACGCTCTCGCAGGACAAGTTCGCCGTGCACAAGCTGTTCGAGGAGGTCGCGCCGCGCTACGCGGAGCGCCCGGGCGGCTACACGCGCATCCTCAAGCTCGGGCCGCGTCGCAGCGACGCGACCGAGATGGTCTTCATCGAGCTCGTCTGAGCGCGCGGCTCGCGGCCGCGCCGCGCGGGATGGTCACCAAGCTCACGATCGAGTACGACGGGACGGACTTCGCCGGCTGGGCGCGCCAGCCGGGCGGCGCACCGTGCAGGAGGAGCTCGAGCGCGCGCTGCGCACGGTCCTCGGCGAGACCGGCCACGACGGGCGGCCGCTGACGGCTGACGGTCGCCGGGCGCACCGACGCGGGCGTGCACGCGTGGGGTCAGGTGGCGAGCTACGCGCACGAGGCGGTCGATCCGCTGCGCCTGAACGGGCTGCTCGCCGACGACGTCGCGGTGCTCGCCTCCGAGCCGCGCCGGAGGGCTTCGACGCCCGCCGCGACGCGACCAGCAGGACCTACTGCTACCGCGTGCTCGCGCGGCGCACGCGCTGCGTGTTCGAGCGCGGGCGCGCGTTCTGGTGGACCGGCGCGCTCGACCGCGACGCGCTCGAGCGAGTGCGCGCGCGGCGCTCGCCGGCACGCACGACTTCACCGCGTTCACGCCGACCGAAACCGAGCACTCGCACTTCGAGTGCGACGTGATCTGCGCGCCGAGTGGCGCGAGCGACGGCGAGCTGCTCGAGTTCTGGATCGAGGCCGACATGTTCCTGCGCCACATGAACCGCGTGCTCGTCGGCACGATGCTCGAGGTCGCGAGCGGCCGGCGCGCGATATCGAGGAGTTCGCGGAGCTGCTCGAGGGCGGCCCCGCGCCGAGGCGGGCCGGACGGCGCCGGCGCACGGGCTGGCGCTGGCGCGCGTGTCCTACGGAGCAGCCTGATCTTCACGCGGCAAGGACCGAAGCGGCCCCTATGCTGGACGCAGGCGATGCTGAACGTGCTGCTGACCAACGACGACGGGATCGAGGCCGACGGCCTGCAGGCGCTGCGGCGCGCGCTGCGTGGCGCTCGACGGCGTGCGCCTGGCGGTGATCGCGCCCGACGGCAACCGCTCGGCGATGGCGCGCTCGATCACGACGCGCCGGCCGCTGTGGGTCGACGAGGTGCCGTTCGCCGACGGCACGATCGGCTACGCGACCGACGGCACGCCGGTCGACTGCGTGCGCCTGGCGAGCCTCGGCCTCGTCGAGGGCTTCGCGGCCGACCTGGTCGTCGCGGGCATCAACCACGGCGCGAACCTGGGCGACGACATCACCTACTCGGGCACCGTCGCGGCGGCGCTCGAGGGCGTCGTGCTGGGGCTGCCCGCGATCGCCGTCTCCCAGCAGTCGCGGCGCGGGCGCACTCGACTACCGCTTCGACGGCGGCTTCGACTTCGAGATCGCCGCGGCGTTCGTCGCGCGTCTGGTCGAGCGCATCGAGGAGGTGCCGCTGCCGGCGCGGACGCTGCTGAACATCAACGTGCCCGGCGGGCGAGCCGCAGGGCGTCGAGGTGACGAGCCTCGGCAAGCGCATCTACCGCGACGAGCTGAAGCTCGAGCGCGAGGAGGAGCACCGCCGGCGCTACTGGATCTACGGCTCGGACCCGGGCTTCCACGACGAGCCGGGCACCGACCTCGCGGCGGTCGCGGCGGGGCGGATCGCGGTGACGCCGATCCACTTCGACCTGACCGACCGTCCGAGCCTGGAGGCGCTGCGGCGCTTCGACCTGGAGGAGCTGCTGCGCCGCCGGTCGGTCGCGCGACGCGACGCCGTGAGCGCCGCGAGCGCGGTCGACGCAGGCGGCGCTGCGAGCGACGCCGAGGCGGTCGCGCGGCGCGCAGGAGCTGCGCGAGCAGCTCGAGCTACCACGCGCACCGCTACTACGTGCTCGACGACCCCGAGATCGGCGACGACGAGTACGACGGCTGCTCGACGAGCTGCGCGCGATCGAGGCGCGAGCACCCGGAGCTGGCGACGCGCCGACTCGCCGACGCAGCGGGTCGGCGGCGAGCCGGTGGGGCGGCTGGAGAAGGTCGCGCACCTCGAGCCGATGCTGTCGCTCGGCAACGTGCGCTCGGAGGAGGAGCTGCGCGCGTGGGTCGAGCGGATGCGCAACCACCTCGCGCGCGAGGGCATCGCCGAGCCGCGCTTCACGTTCGTGGTCGAGCCGAAGATCGACGGCCTGGCGATCAGCCTGCGTCTACCGCGACGGCGTGCTCGAGCGCGGCGCCACGCGCGGCAACGGCGAGATCGGCGAGGACGTCACGCACAACCTGCGCACGATCGGCGCGATCCCGCTGCACGTCGACGACGCGCCGGCGCTGCTGGAGGTGCGCGGCGAGGTGTACATGTCGCTGAAGGACTTCACCGCGCTGAACGAGCGCCGCGCCGAAGCGGGCGAGTCGACGTTCATGAACCCGCGCAACTCCGCCGCCGGCACGATCCGCCAGCTCGACCCCGCGCGACGCGGCCAAGCGGCCGCTGTCGATCTGGTGCTACCAGGTGGGCGTCACCGAGGGCCTGTCGTTCAGCGACGCACTCGCAGGCGCTCGAGTGGCTGCGCGAGCACGGCTTCCGCGTCAACCGCGACATCAGGCTGCTCGGCAGCGAGGACGAGGTGATCGCGCAGTGCCTGGAGTGGGAGCGCCGCCGCGGCGAGCTCGACTTCGAGATCGACGGCGTCGTCGTCAAGGTCGACGACCTCGAGCTGCAGCGCCGGCTCGGCTCGGTCGGGCGCGACCCGCGCTGGGCGGTCGCGTGGAAGTTCCCGCCGACGACCGCCGTGACGACGCTCGAGAAGGTGATGTGGAACGTCGGCAAGTTCGGCGACCTGCGCCCCTACGCGGTGCTCGCGCCGGTCGCAGTCGGCGGCGTGACGATCAAGCTGGCGACGCTGCACAACGAGGAGGACATCGTGCGCAAGGACATGCGCGCGGGCGAGGACGTGATCGTGGTGCGCGCCGGCGACGTGATCCCGCAGGTCGTCTCGCCGGCGCCGCACGTGGTCGAGCGCAAGCGACCGCCCGCCGCTGCCGCGCCCGCCCGAGCGCTGCCCGTTCTGCGACACGCCGACCGTCAAGCCCGAGGACGGCGTCTTCACGAAGTGCCCCAACCGCGACTGCCCCGGCGCGCGCGTGGCAGCTGCTCAAGCACTTCGTCTCGCGCGGCGCGATGGACATCGACGGGCTCGGCGAGAAGCAGGTCGCGCTGCTGCAGGAGCGCGGGCTGGTGCGCACGGCCGGCGACTTCTACCGCCTGCGCGAGGAGCAGCTGCTCGAGCTCGAGGGCTTCGGCGAGCTGTCGGCGCAAGAACCTGCTCGCGGCGATCGAGGCCTCCAAGCAGCGCCCGTTCGCGCGCGTGCTGTTCGCGCTGGGGATCGAGGAGGTGGGGGAGGTGACCGGGCGCAACCTCGCGCAGCGCTTCCGCGACATCGACGCGCTGCTCGCGGCGACGCCGGAGCAGATCGCGCAGACGCCGGGGATCGGCGAGAAGATGGCGCAGCTCGATCCGCGCGCAGCTCGACGACGAGCGCATGCGCGCGCTGATCGCGGATCTGCGCGAGCTCGGCCTGCGCTTCCACGAGGAGGGCCCGCCGCCGTCGGAGGGGCCGCTGGCGGGCAAGACGCTCGTGCTCACCGGCACGCTGCCGGAGCTCTCGCGCGAGCAGGCCACCGAGCGGATCCTGGCCGCCGGCGGGCGCGTCACGGGCTCGGTGTCGAAGAAGACCGACTACGTCGTCGCCGGCGAGAGCCCGGGCTCGAAGCTCGAGAAGGCCGAGCGGCTGGGGGTCGCGGTGCTCGACGAAGCGGGGCTGCGCGCGCTGCTCGGGTAGTTCGGCCGGCGCATGCGCCGGCCGTCGACGGGCGCATGCGCCCGTCGCGGGGCCGCACATGTGCGGCCCCGAACCGATCAGTAGTCGGCGACGGTGATCGCGATGTTGTCCTGGAAGGTGTGCGCGGTTTCGATCGGGATGCCGTCGGTGAAGATCGCGAACGCGAGCGTGTGCCCGTCGGCGGCCTGGCAGTAGCCGACGAGGTTCGAGACGCCCGTGAGCGTGCCGGTCTTGCCCTGGCAGCGGCCGGCGGCGCGCGGTGTGGCGCATGCGCAGTTCGAGCGTGCCGCGTGCGCCCGGCGACGGCCAGGCTGTTCGCGCAGCACCGCGCCGATCGGCGTCGGCGCGAGCTCGACGAGCAGGTCGGCGACCTGGTAGGGGGAGGTCTGGTCCGCTTCGCGAGAGGCCCGAGCCGTCGACGACGTGCGGGTGGATGCCGAGCAGCGCCGCGATCGTCTGTGCGCACCACGGCGGCGCCCGCGGCGGTCGTGCCGGCGCCGCCGAAGCGCGCGCCGAGATCCTTGACGAGCGTCTCGGCGAAGAAGTTGTCCGACGGCGGCAGCATCAGCGCCGAGCAGCTGCGCGAGCGTCGGCGACTGCGCCTGCGCGAGCTGGACCGCGCCCGGCGGGCGTGCGTCGCCGCGCCGCTCGCGCCGGCGACGCTGACGCCGTCGGTCTTGCAGCGCCGCCCGCAGCTCGCGCGCGGCGTAGCGCGGCGGGGGCGTGGGCGCCGCGTTCGCGAGCCCGTTTCGCCGCGGTTGAACGCGAGCGCGCTGAGCGTGCCTTCGAGGAACGGGTCCGGCGCGTAGTCGCTCGAGGGCTCGCCGCGCAGCGAGTCGAAGTAGGACTCGTCGCCCTCGATCGAGCCGGTGATGTGGTGGATGCCGTCGGCTGCGCACGAGCTGGGAGACGAGCGTGGAGACGCTCGCGCCGACGCCGCCGTAGTGGCTGTGGATGAACGCGGTGCGAGCCGAACGTCGGGTCGCCGCCGCCGTGCAGGTACAGGCTGCCTTCCCAGACGCCGCCGGGCGCCAGGTGGCCGACGCCGAGCACGGTCGTGGCGAGGCGCGTCGTCGGCGCCCATCAGCTCGAGCGCGGTCGTGGCCGTGTACAGCTTCTCCACCGACGCGGGCGGGCGCATCGCGGTGGCGCGCTCGGAGAACAGCGCCTGTTTGGCGGTGAGGTCGTACACGTAGGCGCCGTCGGCGGGCCCGGCGAGCGCGAGCTGGTGGCCGAGGTTCGCCTGCAGCGCGGCCAGGTCGTCCTGTGCGCGCTGGCGGCAGAGGGCGCCAGCAGGGCTGCCAGCAGCGAGAGTCCGCACAGCAGAGTCAGGAGCTTTGCCGCGCGAAGGTCTGCGGCACGCAGCCGTAGAATGTCCTTGCATGGGCAAGGTTGTCAAGCTGGAACCGGCCGTCAAGGCCAAGCCGCGGACGCAGGCGTCGCTGGCGGCCCGCGGCGTCGGGCGGCCCGCATCGGTCGACCGCCGGCGGCGGCCCAGGCGCGACAAGACCGCGCTGGTGCTCGGCGGCGGCGGCTTCACCGGCGGCGTCTACGAGATCGGCGCGCTGCGCGCGCTCGACCTGCTGGCGGTCAACAGCACCGTCAACAACTTCGACGTCTACGTCGGGCACCTCCGCGGGCGCGTTCATCGCGGCGCTGTGCGCCAACGGCGTGACCCCCGAGGAGATGATGCGGGTCGTCACGCGCCAGGGCAAGCGCCCCTTCAAAGACATCGACATCGGCGACCTGCTGCAGCCCAACCTGGTGGAGTTCGCGCGCAAGGGCGCGCTGATGCCGTTGCGGGCCGTCTCGCTCGCGCGCCAGATGCTCTCCCAGCCGGGCGGCGTGTCGCTGATGGACGTCGTGATGGGGCTCGCCGACGGCCTGCCCTCGGGGCTCTACACGGGCGCAGGGCATCGAGCGCTACCTGCGCGAGGTGCTCAGCGAGCCCGGCCGCACCGACGACTTCGGCGAGCTCGCGTGCGAGCTGTACCTGACGGCGACCGACCTCGACACCTGCGAGCGGGTGGTGTTCGGCGTCGACGGCTCGCGACGACGTCCCGATCTCCACCGCGGTGCGCGCGTCGGGCGCGCTGCCGATGGTCTACGCGCCCGTGCGCGTCCACGACCGCGAGCTGATCGACGGCGGCATCGTCTCGACGACCAACCTCGACCTCGCGGTCGCAGGCGGGGGCGAAGCTGGTCGTCGTGATCAACCCGATCGTGCCGTTCGTCAACGACTTCTCGAGCACGCGTCACGACGCTGCGCGGCCGCCGCCCGCGGCGCGTCTCGGACATGGGCTTCGCGCAGATCGGCTACCAGGTGTTCAAGCTCGTCGCCCACCAGCGCCTGCACGAACTGGCCAAGGGCTGGGAGGAGCGCTACCCGGGCGTGGACATCGTGCTGATCGAGCCCGAGTCCGACGACGAGCTGATGTTCCAGACCTCGATGATGAGCTTCACCTCGCGCGTGGAGATCGCGCGCCACGGCTTCGAGTCGGTGACCAAGCAGCTCGCGGGCGAATACGACCGCTACCAGGACGTCGCCGAGCGCCACGGCCTCGAGATCTCGGCCAAGCGCGTGCGCAAGGTGGTCGAGCACTTCGACGACGAGCCCGAGGAGGTCAGCGCGCTGGCGCAAGATCCTCGAGGGCACCACCGGCGCGCTGCTGCGCCAGGCCGGCTCGGCCGGCTAGCGCCGGCGTCCCGACGCAGCGCTTTCGTCGACGGCAGCTCAGCAGCCGGTCGGTGGCGGCAGCGGAGTGGACGCGCGATGCGCACGTGCTGGGGCTCGCCGAGGGCGTCGCCGGCGGCGACGAGCACGCCGGCGCGCGCGAGGCGCGCCGCGAGCTCGGCGCCGTGCAGCGTGGGGTGCGCGGCCCACACGAAGTTGGCCTGGCTGTCGGTGACGTCGAAGCCGCGGCCGCGCAGCGCCGGCGATCACGCGCGGGCGCTCCTCGCAGATCGTGCTGCACGCGCGCGCTCGATCAGCTCCGAGCAGCTGTGCAGCGCCTCGAGTGCGCCGGCCTGGGAGATCTCGGAGACGCCGAGGTCGGGTTCCAGCTCGGCCAGCAGCTCGCCCGAGCCGGGGCCGCCGATCGCGTAGCCGATGCGCAGGCCCGCGAGCCCCCAGGCCTTGGAGAAGCTGCGGAACACGAGCAGGCGCGGGTGGCGCTCGAGCAGCGCGAGCGAGGAGCTGGTGGGCTGCGCGTCGGCGAACTCGACGAGCGACTCGTCGAGCAGCACCGCGACGCCCTCGGGCAGCCGCTCGAGCAGCCGCTGCAGCTCGCTCGTCGCGAGCAGCTCGCCGGTGGGGTCGTTGGGGCTCGCGAGCGCGATCGCGCGCACGTCCGCCTCGCTGTGCCGAGTCGCGCGGCGGCCTCGAGCAGCGCGTCGACGCCGCCGCTGAGACGCGCACCGCGCGGCCGTGCGCGCGGCGCGCCATGATCGGGAACAGCGGGTAGGAGGGCCAGTGCGTGAGCAGCTGCTGCCCGGGCTCGATCAGCGCGCGGGTGGCGGCGCTCGAGCAGCTCGGCGGCGCCGTTGCCGAGGATCAGCCGCTCGGGGTCGACCCCGTGGCGCTCGGCGAGCGCGTCGCGCAGGTCCGTCGCCGCCGAGGTGCGGGTAGCGGTGCAGGCCGCGGCGCGCGACGAACGTGATCGCGCTGACGATGTGCGGGTGCGGCAGCTCCGGCCAGGTCGTCTGCGACAGGTCGAGCGTCTCGACGCGGGTGAGCGCTTTGCGCCTGCGCTCGGCCGCCTCCTCGCGCAGGCCCTCGTTGACCTCCTCCTCGGACATCCCCTCGAACTGGCGGTAGTAGTCGAGCAGGCCCATGGCTAGGTCTGTTCTAGCAGCGATCGCCGGGCGCTAGCGAGCGGTGTCGGCGCCGCGTGCCCGGCGAGGCTGCTCACTGGCCCGCCGCCGCGGACCACGAGGCTCGTGCCGGGTCCGTGGATGACCAGGAACCAGAACAGGAAGGCGAGCGCGCAGATGGCGGCGGTGCCGGCGAAGATCCGGCCGAGGACGCCCGTGCGCTGGTCGTGCCCGGCGGCGCGGCGCACGAGGATCCAGGCGTTGTCGAGGCGTTGCATCAGCGACAGCGCGCCGAACAGCAGCGCGAACAGGCCACGAACGAGACGAGGATGCCGAGGCTGACGCTGCCCGTCAGGTAGTTGGCCTGCGAGCCGAGCCACAGGCAGGCGATCGGGATCGGCCCCCAGCACAGCAGGCACAGCAGCGTGATGCGCCGCGAGCATGACGCCGGCGAGCGAGCCGTCGACCCGCTGGCGCGTCTCGCTGCCGCGCTCGGGCAGCGAGCGGAAGCGCACCGGCGCGGTGCCCGGGCGGCGCCCGACGAACAGCCCGCCGTTATCGGATGGGTCGGTGCGCATCGCTTCTCATGTTCGCAGGTGGCGCGCCGCTTACCGGTCAGCCGGCGTAGAGCGCGTCGAACAGGTCCGCGTAGCTGCTCGTTGACGACGTTGCGCTTGACCTTCAGCGTCGGCGTCAGCTCGCCCGTCGGCCTGCGAGAGGTCGTGGTCGAGGATCGCGAACTTCTTGACCTGCTCGACCTGCGCGTACTTGGTGTTGGCGCGGTCGATCTCTGCCTGGATCAGCGCGTGCACCGCGGGCTCGCGCGAGAGCGAGGGGATGTCCTCGGGAAGGCCGTGCTCGCGCGCGAAGATCGGGATCTCTTCCTCGTCGAGCGTGACCAGCACCACCGGGTAGGGGCGCTGGTCGCCGTGCATCACCGCCTGGGAGATCCAGCGGCACTGCTTGAGGTCGTTCTCGATGTTCGCCGGCGTGAGGTTCTTGCCGCCGGCGGTGATGATGATGTCCTTCTTGCGCCCCGTGATCGACAGATAGCCGTCCTCGTCGAGCGAGCCGAGGTCGCCGGTGTGCAGCCAGCCGTCCTCGACGGCGCCGAAGCTGGTGGACGCCTGGTTGTGGTAGCCGTTGAAGATGTTCGGGCCCTTGATGAGGATCTCGCCGTCGTCGGCGATCCTGATCTCGACGCCGGGCAGCGCGCGCCCGACGGTGCCGAAGCGGTGGTTCTCGACCGTCGAGACGGTGGCGGCGGTTGCCGTCTCGGTCATGCCGTAGCCCTCGAGCACGGGCACGCCGCACGCCCAGAAGAATTCGAGGATCTCTTTGGCGATCGGCGCGGCGCCGCTGGTGGCGCGCCGCACGTTCCCGCCGAAGATCGCGCGGACGTTTTTGAACAGCTGCTCGTCCGCCTCCTCGAACGACGCTTTGCAGGTCACCCGGGACCTCTTCGCCGCGGTTGATCATGTCGCGCACCTTCACGCCCAGCTCGATCGCCTTGCGTGCGCGCTCGCGCTCCTGCGGCGGCTGCGCCTCGATCGCGCCGTGCGCGAGCGTGTAGATCTTCTCGAACACACGCGGCACGGACGGCAGGTACGTCGGTTTGACCTCGAGCAGCTCAGGGATGATCTGCTTGGTGTCGCCGCCGAAGTACGCGAGCGTGCCGCCGAGGTCGAATACCGCCAGCTGGATCAACAGCGCGTATGAGTGCGCCAGCGGCAGGTACAGGTAGATGATCTCGTCGCTCTCGATCTCCCCGGCCTCGCTGATCATGTCGATGATCGAGCGGTAGTTGCCGTGCGTGAGCACGCAGCCCTTCGGCGGGCCGGTGGTGCCCGAGGTGTAGATGAACGTGAACGGGTCCTCGGGTCGCACGGCGGCGCGGCGCGCCTCGAGCTCCTCGGGGGCATGGTCGGCCCCGCGCTCGCGCACCTGCTCGAGCGTGATCGCGCCGAGCTCCTCGGCGGCGGAGGCGGCCTCCGCGCTCGGCGGATCCATCACGATCACCGTGCGCAGGTTCGGCACCTGCTCGCGGATCTCGGCGATCTTCGCGAGCTGCTCGTCGTCCTCGCACACGATCGTGCGCGCGTCGGAGTCGGAGATCACCCACAGGCACTCCTCCGGAGAGTTCGTCTGGTAGATCGGCACGACGACCGCGCCGGCGGCGGTCGCGGCCATGTCGACGTAAGACCACTCCGGGCGCGTGTTCGCGAGGATGCACAGCCGCTCGCCGGGCTCGACGCCGAGGTCGATCAGCCCGAGGCCGATCTCCTGGACGATGTCGGCGAGCTGCGCGTAGGTGACGTCGTGCCAGGCGCCATCGCGCTTGTAGCGCACCGCGACATGCTCGGCATGCTCGGTGGCCGACTGCGCGACCAGGTCTGCGATCGTGCTCGACCCGGTGGTCGACGCGGCGGCGGCCGTGGCCTCCATCAAGACTCCTTCCTCAATAACTGCGGCGAATGGGGATTTGATGTTAGACGTTGGCGGACCGTTTGGATAGGCAAACCGGCTGCCTGGCCAAGCGGGGCTGGCAGCCGAGCCCGGCGCGTGGCCGAGCCGGCGCTTGGCCACGCCTGCCGCTCGGCGACCAGCTGCCCCGAAGCTAGACGGGGTTGGGCACGTCGAGGAAGACGTGGCGCAGGTCGAAGCGCTCGGCCAGGTGCTCGCCGAGGCGCCTGACGCCGAACGTCTCGGTGGCGTGGTGCCCTGCCGCGATCAGGTGCAAGCCCGCCTCGCGCGCCTGCGCCATCGAGCGCTCGGCGGGCTCGCCCGTCAGCAGCGCGTCGGCGCCCGCGGCGGCCGCGTCCGCGATGTAGTCCGAGCCCGCGCCCGAGACGATCGCGAGGCGCCGCACGCGCGGCGGCCCCGAGTCGAACACGAGCGGCGCGCGGTCCGTGACCTCCTGCACGCGCGCGAACAGCTCAGCGGCAGGCAGGCCCTTGCCGGGGAAGCTCGCGACGAAGCCGATCGGCTGGCCGCGGTGCAGCGCGAACGGCACGAGCTCGCCGGCGCCGAGCGCCGCCGCGAGCAGAGCGTTGTTGCCGAGCTGCGGGTGCGCGTCCAGGGGGAGGTGGTAGGCGGCTAGCGCGATGTCCGCGTCGAACAGCAGCTGCAGGCGACGCTTGAGCGTGGTGTCGAGCGCGCGCACGCCCGGGCCCCAGAAGAGGCCGTGGTGGACGAGCAGCAGCTGCGCGTCCTCGCCAGCGGCCAGCTCGAACAGCTCGGCGTGCGCCGAGACGCCCGTCGCGATCGTCTGCACCTGAGCGGGCCCCGGCACCTGCAGGCCGTTGGCGCAGTAGTCCTCGAAGCGCCCGGGCTCGAGCACGCGATCGAGCTCGGCGAGGATCTCGGAGGTCGCGGCGGGCACGGGGCGACGATAGCGAGGGCGGCGAGCGCGTGGCAAGAAGGGCGTGTATGGGATACTGGTCGAGCGTCGGGGCGTGGCGCAGCCTGGTAGCGCGCACCGTTCGGGTCGGTGAGGTCCCGAGTTCGAATCTCGGCGCCCCGATTGGTTAGTGGTTGGCGAAAGCCAGCGAACATAGGCAAAAAACCCCGGAAACACAGGGGGTGGCGCGGGTCGCTTCGCCCCGTTTCGCGGGGTTTCGGCGGTCGCGTCTTTGCAGGACGTTTGCAGCGGCGGCCGAAAACGTTTGCAGGACGTTGCAAAGCCGGTCCCGGCGCCACTGGGAGGCGAGCCGGGTCATACGCTGTCGGGTGTGTCGGTACAGCCCTACCCAGATGACCAAGCCGAGCGCTTCGCCGAACTCGCCGATCTGTTTCTCCGCTGCCGCGCAGCGTGGAGAGAGGTCACGGTCGGAACTCAAGGCCATGCGACCTCCGACTCACTGGCTGCCCGCGATCAACAGGAGATTGCCGAGCGCATAGCGTCGGGCCATTCTCACGCCGGTCTCGTGATCCAGGCGGCGGCGCAGCGCTACATGCTCGCGGCCAGCGAGCAATGGGGGGGCTCGCCGCGTTCTACGGAGCCCAGGAGGTCCTGTTCAGTCCGTCGGCCGTTGCCCGGAGCGTGATCGAAGCCTGCGCGAGCGCTGCGTGGGTGCTCGGAACGAACGGTGAGGCGACCGAGAACCGGCTTGCCCGTGCGTACCGCGAGGAACTTAAGAGCGCCGAGGAGGCCAAGAAGAACGCTGGCCGCCTGCTCGGTAAGGAGCACCCGGAGTATCTGCGAGTGGCCGAGGACTCAAGCGGTGCCGTGCCGAAATCAACGAAATCTTCCCCGGCGGATGGACGACCGACGAGAACGGTCGGCGGCTCCTGCACGGGCAGAGCCTGCCGCATGTTAGGCATGGCATACATCGCGATCAGAGCAGAAGCCCGAAGACGGAAGTTTTGCGTGCCCCACTCGGGGCGCTTCGCGGTGTGTACCGCAGGCCCGCAGGAAAGCATCCTTTGTATGGCGTGGAGGGGCATTCCGTGTGGCAGACTCGCGTGTAATCGAATGGTCGGAAACATCCGGCATCGTGTTCCTTCGGGGCAGTTGGTTGCTGGATCCCGCCTCGACCAAGGTCGCCGCCCCGTGACTTTAAGACCCCACAGCTATCGCTTCGGGCCGACCTTGACGATCGAGTGATCCTGACGGTTGCCCGTCAAGTAGGCTTCTTCGAGCACGAGCGGGCACTCGTATATCCGAAAGCGGATGGTCGCGTCATCATAGAAGAGAACCTGCACCCGCTGTCCGTCAGGACCGTCCACGCGCTCGGACTTGAGCAACTTCGCTGCCATGCTGTGCCTCCTTCATAGTCGAGTCATACCGGGGCACGTCAGCTCCAATTCTCCGAGGGCAAGTGCTCGTCACCTGTACTGCCTTCATGAACTCGGCGACCTTGTACGTGTCGAAGTACATGGTTTCGCTGGGCCGAAACCAGTCCGTGAAGACCTCGCACCTGCCGCAGTGTTGGGCAGTGGCGATGCCTGCGCCTCAAGCGATGTGGTGCGACCCGTGTCCAGCCGGCTCAGTCTGAATGTCAGCACGGCATCGGTGAGGCTTTGGTTTGTTGCCGATGTTGAGTCCGAGTATGTTGACGATGGAATGCGCGGAGGTGTTGAGCTGAGTCGGCAGATTTTTGACCACCTTCATGGAAGCCGGCATCGGCATCACGAGTAGCTGATGGCAGCGGGCGGCCGCGATGGAGTTGTCGCGCACCGCCACCAAATCAGCGATGAGCGGCGGCTTGCCGGGGCGTTCAATCTGCACTCGCTCCATGTTGAGGGGTTCGACTCCCTGTCGTGCGAGTGTGACTAGCGATGCGGATACCATGATAAGGATGACGAAGCCGATGGCAGACCTTCTCCCGGAAAGGAAGTGCAGCCGGCGCAGGTATCGCATCCACACGTCGGCGTATCCGACGACGAAATAGTAAATGATGAGAGTCGCGCCCCATATGTTCAGAGGGAGAAACGCGATTAGCAATGCTGGGACGAGGAGTCTGACGTTTTTGAGAGATGCGAAGAAGCCAGAGGAAGCATCGGCATCGTCATCGGAGTTCGTGCTATAGAGCATTGTCGGGAGACTGATGACTTGCAGGCCGACAAGGAGGAAGAGGGGGACGAAGAGCTGAACGAGCGCGGTGGTGATGAGCGTGGCCAGCGGCACCTCGCCCACGGCCTGGGTCACGGGCAGCCCGGCAGACCAGAAGCGAATCGCGAGGAGCGTCCCGCCGAGGAGCGCGAGGTAAGCAGAGAGCCCTGCCGCTGAGGCCAGGATGACGGACAACCACCGCGACACCCCTTCGCTGGGTGGTCGCACGGCGGATGCGACGTGATGGGCAGGTGATGGAGGAGCGTGCTCGCCCACGGTCCGAGCGATGGGCTCAGCGTCGGGCGCAAGCTCGGCCATGTCCTCCTCGATGCTCATTGAGCGGCAAGTTTGGACTATCGGGCGGATGGCGCTAGCCCGCCCTCGTCCAGCTCAGAGCGTGCTCTGGCTGTCGGGCCACCAGGAGGGATTGCGCCTGCATGCCCGGCGTGATTCGCGTTGGCGGCGCTCATCGACCGGGAGCCCCGCGTCTGACTCCATTAGCTTGAGCTTCTAGGCATCATGTCGAGAGTGGCTGATGCTCAAGCGCCGGGGAGTATTTCTAGTCGATAAGGGCGTGAAGATTCGCATCGTCGCTCGACGCCCCGGCGAGAGGCCAACTACTGGGGCGCGTTCGGCTCACAGTTCACCCAGCGCTTCCGGCTCCTCAAGAACAAGCGCTGGTTCTACCGCCAGAGCCAGGTGGATTTGGAGGTAGCGGCGGTCGTCACGATTACGCACGCCTTGAGTCTGGAGCGATGGCGCCGGATGGCTCGCGGGTCGAGACGGGGGCGGGGAAGCCGGCCGGGAGGTCCGCGCGGGCATGGCGCTCGCAGCCTGACCGGCAGCAGTCGGCACCCGCGTCCGCTCGAATGATGGGCTCTCCGTGGATAGACTCGCTTGGCAGTGGCTGCCATGCCTGATCCCCTTCGTGGTCGCTCGCCGGGTCCAGGCGAGGAGCCCGTCGCGGCTGTGCCAGCAGAGACAAGTGGGGCTGGCGATGGGCCCGACGCCGACCTCGACCGAGCTATCACGGTCCTGAACGCCAGGCTAGACGAGGAGTTCCGCATCTCGGAGCGCCTTGACGGGAAGCAGAGGCAAGCGTTTGCGCTGGCCTCAGTATTTTTTGCCATCGTGCAGACCGTGGCGTTCGGCAGCTTTGCTCAGGGCCATCTCCACACGGCACAGCGCGGCGTCATCGGAGGGCTTGCTGTTGTAGCCTGCGTCATCCTGATTGTGGTGATGCAGTATTTGACGAGCGCCGAGAAGCTTCGAGATGAGGACGACATCAACCCAAAGGCCATCGTTGATTGGTGTAACGAGGCAGACGCACCAGACTACGTTGCGGTGCGGCTTGTCGGAGAGCTGAGCGAGGTGGCGCAGAAACGAGCGGCGAGTAACAAGGCAAGGGCGCTTAGCTACGACAAGGTCTCTGCGGCGGCTCGTTGGTCACTGATTGCGTCGGGTGTAGAGCTTCTGGTCGCCATCGCGCTTCGCATCTAGCAAAGACAGCACCACCGAAAGACGATGAACGACACTCCCCCTGAGCGAAAAAGAGCTGGCGGTACTCCGCCGGGCAAATCGCCTGAGCCGGGAAAATCGCCTAGAGAGCCACGGATACCGCCGCCCGATAAAGAAGTTCATGAAACCAAGCGTTACGAGGCGGCGGACCTGCCTACTCAAGAAGCGATTGAGGAGGCCCTTCGCCATCTGATTATTTACGCGGCTCGGAAAAAGTGGATACTGGAGTCAGGGCCAACTCTCACGAAGCTGCGGATTGTGCGCAAGAAAGTGGATGAGGATGCGAGCGAGAAGGAGTTTGCGCTCGCCGTCCGTGAGTACCTGGAGAACGCGGTCCAACGAGTCAAGTCATCGAAGAACCGAGTTATTCTCGAAGTTGTCCTCGGCCTCGGCAAGAAGCGGTGGAAAGCAAAATCATGGCGACACGAGCCGGTGAGCGTACGACGCAAGGAGGCCGGGCGCCACGCTCGAGCGGATGGACCAGCCACCGCAAGCACTATTCGCACGTACTACGAGCCACGCGCCATTCAGGAGCTGGCAAAGGTCATCTTGGCCGACGAGCAAAAGGCGCGCGGGCATTCAACTGGCAGCGCACATGACTAGGTGACAGCGCACACCCAGGAGGTCTTACTCGGCAGTCGGTCGCGCGTCCGTGGTCGAATAGGGCCGCTTCGTGCTCTACGGGGTAGGCAGCCTAGAGGAGCCCGGTCGAGTTCGTCGGCGACCTCTGCGAGGGCGTCAGCGAGAACGGCGAAGGCGCACGCCGAGAGCCGAGAGGACAGCGGTCGCCACGGCTGAGCCCGCCGGCACGGTCCAATGGGCATCCGAGGAACGGGCTGACCGCGCTCACGAGCGCCAGCAAGACGGTCAAGGGGAACCGCACGATGCGTTCGACGAGCCTGAGCCTGAGGTCGTTGGGCATGACCTTGCGTTCGAGGAGCATCAGCTCGCGTTCGTGGAGCGCGAGTTCCTCTGATGCGTGGCGCATCTCCTTCTTCGTCTTGTGCTGCCTGCCGGACAACGCGCTCCTCGGCGCACGCACAGGCTCCCCCTGCTGAGCCTGGACCGCTGAGCCTGGACCTAACGTGCAGGGCAAGCTCGGATTCTGCGCACCCCTCATCGGCCAGGCGTTGCTCGCGTAGCCGCGTGAACACGGCGTCCTGCTCCTCGCGCGTGAGGAGCGCGAACGCGGCGAGAACGACGCTGACTCAGCTCGTCTCGCTCATCGGTCGTCATGCAGCCAGGAGCGCCAAGCCTCGCTCCGCTCTTGCTCCATCGCCCACTCCCACACGTTGAGAAGGCGCCACGGGAACTGCTGCGAGCGGTCGATGACCAGAACCTCAGTCGCAAAGTGCAGATTGCTGACGCCTGGCGCCGGCCTCGTCCTCTTGCGCGAACTCGACTTCACCCCAGACGCCGAGCATGTGCGCTAGCTCCTCGACATCGAGATCCCACGGGCAGACGAGAGCTTCGACGCGGCGATCGAGGAGATCCGCCTTCTAGCGAGACCGTGGGGGTATCGCCCCACCGCCAGCCGGCGTGATATCGACCGCATTGTGGACGGGCGAACTGGACGAGGCGCACCCGCCGGCTCACGCCTGCCGCGTGGCCGAACTGCTCGGCGGGGATCCACCGGTAACCGTCGTCCCGGGCGTCGGTACGTTCGGGCTCGGCCGAGTCTTCCCGGACGTGTTGCGGCTCGCTGTCGGTCGCTAACCGACCAGACCCGCATCTCGCGCGAAAAGCAGGCGCTGCGACGCGCCCGTACGAGACAGGTTCAGCGTATCGAGTAACACACAGGCGTCCGTGATGGCATACGTCGGGTCGGGTCGAGCGAAAACCCTGGTCTGACGGGCGGTACGACGTTTGCGGGACGTTTGCAAGGCGCCCAAAAACCGCATTGGAAAGCCAACCTGAACCATTCGCCCCGATTAAAAAGCCCCGCAAATGCGGGGTTTTTTGTTGGCCGTATGCTCCGTTGGGTTTTGGCAGTGAGGCCATTCATTGGGCAGTAGCGCTGATGTCGGTCGGCGAAACCTAGTGTTTGCAGGACTTTTGCAGAGCGACTTCGCTGAAAGTCCGCGGTGAGGTCCCGGGCTCCGGAACGAGGTGCGCCAAAGCGCTGCCCCCGGGCTGTTTCGATCTCGCAGATCCAGTCGTCCGCTTCGGCTGCGGACGCCAGGCTGGGTGTCACGATTGAGTGGTGTCGATTGCGTTCTTCCCTTACGGAGACCCCGAGCTTGAGGCGTATGGCGTGAGGCTGCTCCAACGCGTTTCACGGCAGCTCCGCGAAGCCTTCGACCCGCCCGAGTCGACGTTCAAGCCGATCGGGCCCGACTTCGACTACATAAGCTCCCCGGAGCTGTTCGCCGGGCGTAATGGCTGCGGCCCGCTAGATGTCGTTTGGGATACGAATCTGCTGATCGACTACTTCCAGTATGGCCGCGCCTTGTGGGAGGACGAGCCGTTGCCCGATGAGTTGGGCGACTACGGCGATGAACTCGAGGCACTGCAACTGATCTTCGCCATGTGGGTGATCAGGGAAATTCGCTTCCACATCCTCCCGCGCGTCCTGGTCGACGCAAAGCGCAAGCTCAGTCAGCAACGGCGTGGCGAGCGAATCAACGCGCTTGAGAACTTCGCCGCGGCGCTGCGCCTGGTCGCGTCAGAACAAGACGATCCACCTCCGGCCAGCCGCGCCCATTCGCTGCAAGCCAACAGCGGCTTCAGGCAAGTCCTGGCGCAAGTGCCGTCCACCGATCGCCCTCTTGTGTCGGACGCGGTTCATCTCGATGCGCACGTATTCCTGACCAGAGACCAAGGCGTTCTTGCGTGCAAGCAGGGTCTGCGGCCGTTCGGCCTGCTGATCGCAACCCCGGGAGATCTACTCGAGCAGCTCTCTGCCTGCGGTGCGCTCCATTGCCTGCTGGTGCCCCAGACCGCCTACTGGCCGCTGCCTGACCAAGCCCGCGTCACCCACCTGATCAACGCGCTGCCTGCGAGCTGATGACGCCATGGGCTCGGTCAGCTGAGCATGTTGGGCCGTGTCGCCTCGCTCCGACGGGGAAGCGGGCTTATCGCTCATCTAAGTCGGCTCATGTGTTGTGTTACGAACACATCGACGGCCTGGCAATTGCCGATCCTTACGGACTCTGCGGCAGGAACCCTCGGATGTGAGGGGCATTATTTGCCAGAAGGGTCCGGCCGGTGGCCGAGAGCGGGGCGCTCGAAACCAGCGCTAGTCGTGCAGGCCCACGAACGTAGCCCGTGAGCACCATCGCCTTCAGCAGTGGAGATGTCGCCCACGTCTTCGCGGCGCACCTCGCCTGCGTCTGATCCCCGAGTGGCCGGCCGAGACGCTACCGTTCACAAGCACGCACGAACGCCCAGACGAGCCGACGGCGTACGTGCATCGAGGTTTTGGCAGCAGCTTCGTCTCTCGAAAAGCCGCGAAGATGCTGGGGGCGGCGAAGGCGGTATTCGTGGATGTTCGCGGGGATTGGGACCGCATAGGGAGCGCAGCGAGGGGCGAACGGGGTCGCAAAAGGGCCGCGCAAGAACGAACGAAGGCGTGGATGGCATGGCGAGGTTCCTCGGTGCTTGTGGAGGAGCTTCCCGATGGCAATCTGCAGGACATCGGAGGACGTCTCGTAACAGAGCATGGCGAGGCGCTTGAGGTTCTCGCCAGCCACGATCCGACGCTCCACAGCGATAGGGCGGCACGCATGGTGCCGGTCAGTCTGGCGAGTTCGATCCGGTCTATCTCACGTTGGCAGACGAGCTACAAGTGCTGATTATTGGCGGGACTCCCGCCGAGGCTGCCGACTAACCGCGCGATCGCACCGGCCTGGCTACGGAATCACGACGCGCGGCTGAACGTCTCGCCAGCGTCGATCGAAGGTCCATACGATGTCGGCCTTGATCATCTCAGCGACGACTAGCGTGATCGAGTCGGGCAGACTGAGGGCGCGGTGTCGAGCCTTCAGCGCCGCTGCGCCGTCAGCGATGGCGCCGGTGACAGGCACGGTCTCGCAACCGTCTACGAAGTCGCGCGCGGCTGCGATCGTGTTGTCACCTGCCCGAGCCGGCCCAACGAGGATCTCAGCTCTAGTCGTGGCGGCAAGCACAAGTTCGTCGTCGCTTGCATCTGCAAGCGCGGCAGCTGCTGCTTTGTGATGCGCGTCGTCGGCCGCAAGCGCGGCGATCACGATGCTCGCGTCGAGAACGATCAGTCGCGCCACTCGGCGCGCAGTTCGTCGAGATAGCCAGTCGGATAGGCGGTGCTGTCGAGCCTGCCCATCGCCGCTAGTAGGCGCGCGCGTCGCTGGGCGCGCTCCTCCTGGTCTGCGGGTGCGCCGAGCAACTCGTGGCGCACGGCCGTGCGAATCAGCTCGGCCTCGCTGGTGCCGCGCTCTTTCGCCGCCTGCTTGATCCCCTGATGAAGCTCGTCAGGAAGGTAGATCGTCGTCTTGACCATGCCGGCAAGTATGCCATACCTGATGTATGGCATCTCTCCCATGTCTTCTGGAGGGGACCGCCTCTGATCCCAGGTAGTGGGTCAGTTTGAAACGAAAGGAAACTAAGTGATGATCAGCACAAACGCCGGTCTACTCGGCCGCAGGCTGGGATTTCGCCAGCATCGGCGCGATAAAGCCGCAACGTTCGCAAATGGCCGGTCGAACGGTCAGTCCTCGACTACTGTCGCTCGTAGCCATCCAGACGACCTCGGGGCCTTGGCCAAAGTCGGTGCCGCCGCAGAGCGGACAGACGGCTTCGCGGTGGCCGTTGCCCTCGCTCCCGTCGTTGATTATGAGTTTGTCCATCTATCGGATTCTACGCTCATGAACCGTCCAAAGAACGGGCGAGTGAGCTATTAGCAGATGCGCCCTTCGCCCTTTCCTTCAGCTGAGTGTAGTTCGCATTCGGCCTTTTCGAGCTTCTGATGTTCTTCTCCCGCTTCCCTGTTGAGCTGCGAAAGCGGCGTCGTCTTCGCCTTGTTCGTGGCTTCCTGGTACGCAGTTTGACCACAGCCCGCAGCTCCGAGCGACGCAATGACCGCCAAGATTGCCAAGCACTTCACGTCAGTTATTCGCCGGAGCGTTCGTGTTCGACCGGGAAGCGCGAGCGTTGCGCCAAGTAGGCCGGAAAGAAGACGATCCAAAGCAGCAGACATCCTGTCATCCATGCGAACGGTCCACGAGCGATGTTGCTCTCACTCCAGTCGCGGCCCCACGCATCGAAGCCAACCCAGATCGTTGAGCCGATCACGATCAATATCAGTACCGGGATCATTCCTTGCCTTCGCTTTTGAGCCGCTCGCCTTCGCGGATTGCTTCACTTTCCGCTTCTGCTTCCGTGACCCTGGCTTCACTGTTCTTCTGTTCGATTTCGTCAGGTGCTTCTTCGCCATCTTGAACGCGCAACGGGGTTTCGCCGTGTTCCCGATGCCATTCTTCGACAGCCTTCGTTGCGCTGCTCGTACCGCTTGTGTTGGTTGAGCTACTGCTAGAAAGCGCCGAGATGGCTACTAGAACGATCACGAGCAGCACAAAGCCGAAGAACACGAGCTTGACGATTGCGCTTCCCAGTGCGGCTATCGCATCGCCGGTAGCCTGCACTTTCTCGCCCGTCTCAGTGAGACGCTCTTCGCGAGACTGCGGAGGTTCGTAGCCGGGCTCGTCTACGCCGTGCTTGCTCTCAATGCTCATGAGAGCGCCCTCAGAAAGTCCGACAATTCGGACTTAAGCAAGCGAAACGCTGTAGTCTTAGCTGGCATCGAAGCTCCTAACTTCGGTGTCAGCCCCCGGAGTGCATGGCGCTGCCGAGGGCACTGATCCCTATGGGAGATCAGACTACACGAATCTTGACGGTCTGTCTCTTGGCTTTCGAGGTCTATAGCCCGAAGCTCAGGAGTCGTGAGCCCGCTTGAGCGCTTCGCCGCCAACGTGAAGGAGCTGCGCGCGGAGCGCAAATGGTCCCAGGAGGATCTATCGCGCTACTCAGGGCTGCACTACACGGCGATATCGAAGATCGAGCGTGGAGCGCGAGCGCCGGCTTTCTCGACGATTGTGACGCTGGCAGAAGCGTTCAAGGTGCCCGCTGGGCGCTTGTGGGACGGCATCCCAACAGGGCGATAGAATGAGCGCTAATGGACTTGAATCAGATGGCCCATCGGGTCATGCAGCACGCTACGGAGCCGCAAGAGCCCGAGACGCCAGCGCAGCTAACCGGCCGCGAAGGCGGTCTAAAGGGCGGAAAAGCTAGGGCTGAGAAGCTCACGCCCGAGCAGCGCTCGGAGATAGCCCGTAAGGCGGCTAAGGCACGTTGGGGGCCGGAACAGCCCGCAGGCATTCCGGGGATCATCCGTAGCGAGTCTGAGGCGCGTAAGTAGTGCCGTTGCTGCTGGATGGCTGCTAGCCTTACTGACTAACCGGACCTCGGTAGTTCTGCAGCTTTTGAGGTCCGGTGCGCCTGGCGGGAATCGAACCCGCGACCTGCCGATTAAAAGTCGGCTGCTCTTCCGCTTTGACCCCAGACTTGATCAGGGTGCAGGGGGTCTTAGCGTTTGACCACTGAGCTACAGGCGCGTGCGCACGAGCATTGTAGTAGGCGTTCGGGTGTTCACCTTTGTGCGTTTCGCAACAAGCTGCGCATTCTTTCCGTCCGATGCCTCAAGCATCATGGTCAGTATGAACAGGCTATCGACAGAAAAGCGCGCGCAGATCATCGGCTGTCTAACCGAGGGCATGAGCATCCGAGCTACGGTCAGGATCACCGGAGCGGCGAAGAACACGGTCACAAAGCTACTGATCGATCTCGGCGAGGCTTGCAGTGCCTACCAGCACGAAACGCTCGTCGATCTGCCCTGCAAAACGATCGAGTGCGACGAGATTTGGAACTTCGTCTACGCGAAGGACAAGAACATCCCAGAGGCGCGACGGGGCGAGCACGGCATAGGCAGCGTCTGGACGTGGACCGCAATCTGCGCGGACACGAAGCTGATTCCAACGTGGTTCGTCGGCAACCGCACCGCAGAAGATGGCTTTCTGTTCATGATGGGCCTTCGTACACGCTTGAAATATCGGCCGCAGATCACGACAGACGGACTCGCTGCCTACGCCGCCGCGATCGGCTTTTCCTTCGGTGCTCAGGTCGATTGGGCGGTTCTACAGAAGGCTTATGCCGTTGACGCACACGCCGAACGTCGTTATAGCCCTCCGATCTGCACGGGCATCGATATCGACGTGCGCACGGGCAACCCCGATCCCGCAAGGATCAGCACCAGCTACGTCGAGCGGCAGAACCTCACGATGCGCATGAACATGCGACGTTTCACGCGGCTCACGAACGGCTTCTCGAAGAAGATCGAGAACCTCGCCGCCGCCGTCAGCCTGCATTACATGGTCTACAACTTCGCTCGACCCCACATGAGCCTCAAGAATCCCTACCCACGCACTCCCGCGATGGCGGCGGGGAAGGCGGAGCACATTTGGACGCTCACGGAGGTCGCAGCGCTACTCGATTAGTCAGGAGATAGCATGCTGCGCATGGCGCAACTAAATCAACATGCGGAGCGGTTCGCCGAGAATCTTGGCCTTCTTGCCGAGAGTGGCGTGGATGAGATCGGACAGCCGCTTGCGAATGTCTACAACGCTCTATTGGATGAGGCGAAGAAGATTTCCTCCGACGATCGTCTGATAGGCGTTCTCACGCACGTTGGCGATGGACTGCATCCTCGCGTAGTACAGGCCCTAGCGACGCAGCTTCAGCTTGTGCTTGGCGGTTCGTAGTACTGCTCGATTGAAACTGACCCACTACCTGATCCCAGACCGCAAAACGACCGCACGCCCCCGAAAAACCGCATCAGCGAGCCAACTCTAACCCGTTCGCCCCGGCGAGCAGGTTGGTACGGGCGCGGTATGAGGGCCGCAGATGGGACCGCAGGTGCCCCGGAAACGCTTAGGAAAGCCAACCTGAGCCGTTCGCCCCGATTTCCTTAGAGAACTGTCAATCGCGGCACTTGCCCTCGATAGGGGAGGCTCATCAAGTGGTGGTGGGATGTCGATAGGACGAGAGGTCTCGAGTTCACTGGTGCCTTTGCTCACCCGCCTATCGCGCCGCAAAGCTGCCCCCTCGTTGTGAGGGGTGATCCGGCGTTGTCTGCGCCAGGCGCCATAGTGGCTCGGGACGCTGGCGAGGGGTCTGCCTTGGCGCTCGGGGTCGGGGAGATGGGCGCTGATGTGTTCGTTGAGGCGTTGTTGAGGTTTGCGTCTGACGGGATCGCCGTCAGTGAGCGGGAGTCGGGTCGGTTTGTCGTGGTGAGTGACTCCTATTGCGCGCTGACGGGGTATGCGCGGGATGAGCTGATCGGGCGAACGTCGGTTGAGCTCGGGCTGGTCGCTGACCATGAGGTCCGCTCGGAAGCGCTCGGCGGGGCCGATGAGGAGCCTGCCGGCGTGTATGAGCTTCGGATACGCCGCAAGGACGGGGAGGTTCGTCTGTTCGAGTTCTCGGTGCAGCTTCTGCCCGGGGGGCTGATGCTGACGATCAGCCGGGACGCTACCGAGCCTCGGCGGATTGAGGCGCAGCTGCGGGATAGTGAGGAGCGTTTTCGGCTGCTGGCAGAGAACTCGCTCGACGTGATTCGCCTGTATGACGCCGAGACAACGATCCGCTACGCGTCACCGTCGTGCGTGACGGTGTTGGGCTACCAGCCCGAGGAGCTCGGTGGTCATCACGCCAGCGAGTTTCAGCACCCCGACGATGTCGCGAGTCGCGAAGGTCGCCAGCAGGCTGTGATCGCGGCCGATGGAGAGCTGACGGCGACCTACCGCAGTCGCCACAAGGACGGAGGCTATGTTTGGCTGGAGTCGGGCGTCCGGGCTCTCCGCGAGGAGCCGGGCGGCACAGTGACGGGCTTTCAGGAGGCGGCTCGGGACGTCACGGAGCAGAAGCGCGCCGCTGCGGCGCTCGCGGAGAGCGAGGAGCGCTTCCGCCTGCTGGCCGAGGACTCGACCGACGTGATCACGCGTGTCTCAACTCAATCGATCATGCGCTACGTCTCGCCGGCCAGCAGTGAGCTCTACGGCTATGACCCGCAGGCGATGGTCGGCCACAGCGCGTGGGATTACATCCATCCCGAGGATCACGCCATGGTGCGCCAGATCGGCGCAGCGGTCCGCGTCCCCGGCAGCCAGGCCCTCGCGGTCGAATATCGCGCTCGGCGCAGCGATGGCAGCTACGTCTGGGTGGAGTCGAAGGTCCGCACACTCTGGGATCCGGTGACCGGAGAGGCCGCCGCGTTTCACAACACGACGCGTGACATCAGCGCGCGTAAGCAGGCCGAGGTCGAGATCCTCCACGCGAAGGAAGAAGCGGAGCAGGCCAACCGCGCCAAGACCGATTTCCTCGCAGGCACGAGCCACGAGCTGCGCACGCCGCTGAACGCGATCCTCGGCTTCACCGGTACGCTGCTGATGGGCCTGCCAGGACCGTTGAACGACGAGCAAGCAAAGCAGCTGCGCGCAGTGCACACGGCGGGAGGCATCTGCTGTCCCTGATCAACGACCTACTCGATCTCGCGCGCATCGAGTCGGGCAAGGTGGAGCTGCATCCCGAGGGGTTCGATTGTCATGCGCTGTTGGGTGAGGTTGCCGTCGGGTTGCGGCCGCTCGCGGAGGAGAAGGGCCTCAACCTCGAGCTGGCGCCGGCTCTGGCGGCGATCGAGCTGTTCTGCGACCGCCGTGCCGTGAGCCAGATCTTGATCAACCTCACCAACAACGCCATCAAGTTCACCGATCGCGGCAGCGTTCGACTTGAGCTATCCCAGCGCATCGATCGAGAGCGGTCGCTGACTCGATTTGCCGTTGTCGACACCGGACCCGGCATCGCACTCGAGGATCAAGCTCGACTGTTCACGGCGTTCGAGCGGATCGCAGGTGCAGACGCACGTGAGATCGAAGGCACCGGTCTCGGGCTTCGCATCTCGCGGGCGCTCGCCGATGCGATCGACGGCTCCATCACGTTTGAGAGCGCGACCGGCGAAGGCAGCACATTCGTGCTCGAAGTCGCCGTGCCTACTCGGGCTCGCCGCCGGCCGTGTTCGACAGCCACTGAGGGGGCGTCCAGTCCCCCTCGGGGTCCGTGGTTTGCCCCACCTCGATCAGATGACCGTCGGGGTCGCGGATGTAGCAGCGGATCTCGTACTGGTGCTGCTTCGGCGGCGTCAGGAATTGAGCGCCACGGGCGCTCCATTCGGCGTACACGGCCTCGATGTCCTTGACCCGGATATTGAGGAAGCTGTTGACCCGGTCGAGGTCCGGTGGCGTCTCCAGAGTGACTGTGGGCTTGTCGTCGGTCGGACCTCCGCCCCGATTGATGACGATCCAGCTGTTGGCCAGCGCGACGTTGGTCGGTTCTCCGGAGCGTTCCAACGTGCCGCCGAGCACATCGGTGTAGAAGCGTCGAGAGCGCTCGACATCGTCCGAGACGATGAAGTGGGTCAGCACAATCCCCTCTGCCGGCGGGCTGAGCTCGGCCATCTGGCACCTCCACTGGTTGGGTCCTCATTGGATCGGATCGGTAAACACAAGCTTCTCATCCTCCCGCGAGTCGTGCTACAAGCGCGACACGAGCTCGGCCACGATCTCCGCGGCGGGCTGTGACTGCTTGGCGAGCGCGACGCTCTGTCCGGCCCACAGCGACATCGCCTCGATCTCGCCGGTCGTTCCGACGAGCGGGGGCGCGGGGGAATACCGGACAACGGGCTCGCCTGACGCGAAGTGCGCAATCACTTCGCCTTCCCCCGGTCGACTGCCCGGTGCCGGCCGGCCCGCGGCCTCCCATCTCTCGGCGGTCGAGTTGTGGATGGCGCGGTGGGGCGAGTCCGGCCATCCAACCTCGTAGAGGTTGGGGTACCACTCTGCATCGGTCTCGGTCGCGGCCATCAGGCGGCGTCGATACTCGTCGTGGATCGGCATCTCCTCGGCCAAGAGAAACCGGGTGCCCAGGCAGGCGGCCTGCGCGCCGAGGGCGAGCACGGCCGCGACTCCTCGAGCGTCGCCGATGCCGCCGGCGGCGATGACCGGTACCGGTGCGACCGCGTCGACCACCGCCGGCACCAATGGCAGCGTTGCCACGCCGCCCCACACGTGCCCGCCGGCCTCCCAGCCCTGCGCAATGACGATGTCCGCTCCACATCCGGCTGCGCGCCGCGCTTCCTCGGCGCTCCCGACCGTGTGCATGACAAGCCCTCCGGCATCATGCACCTCCTCGACATAGCTGTCGGGATCGCCCCACAGGAACGACACGATCCGCAGGCCGGCGGAAAGCGCTTGATCGAGTCGATGGTGCTGATCGGACGTGAGAACGAAATTGCCGGCGAATGGCCGGTCGGTGAGCGCTGCCGCCCCGCGAACCAGGTCTCCGGCGTCATCGGCCCACCAGAGCGCGATGCTGCCGAGAGCGCCGGCATTGGAGACGGCCGCGGGCAGACGGGGATCCGCGGACAGCGGCGCCGCGACGATCGGGTGTTCGATTCGCAGCAGCTGGCACACCGGCGTGTGGGTACTCATCGTGTCGGCTCCCCTTCCTGACGCTCGCGGCGCCGCTTGACTAGGCTCAAATGTAGGCTCGAAAGGCTTCCATCGCGCCCGGGTAGCCACTGGTCCACCCCCGTGCTCGAGACCGGGGTCCGGACCCGTGGGCCGCCGGGCGCGAGTGGACGGGGCGAGGGCCATCGTTATCGCGACAACCACAGACAGGAGCAGATCATGCGCAGCGACATCGTCCCAGGCGGCACCTTCCCCGACTACGAGCTGCCCGACCACGAGAGTGTCAATCGAAAGCTCAGCGAGATCCAGGGCGACGATCCCCTGATCCTCACGCTCGCGCGCGGGAACTACTGCCCCAAGGAGCACCAGCAGCACCTCGAGCTCGCCGCCAACTACCCCAAGATCGCGGTGGCCTACACGAAGGTCGCGACGATCTCGACCGACACCCATCACTCGAGCCAGGAGTTCCGCGCGTCGGTCGGCGCCCAGTGGCCGTTCCTCTCAGACCCCGAGCGGACCGTCCAGAGGGACCTCGACATCCAGGAGTACACCGACCCCGAGCACGACCCGATGATCCCCCACACCCTCGTGCTCAGGCCCGGGCTGGTCATCCACAGCGTCTACAACGGCTACTGGTTCTGGGGACGTCCCTCCTTCGTGGATCTCGTCCACGACCTACGGACCGTGACCGGCGAGATCCGCCCCGACTGGGATCTCAGCAAGCCCGGACTGCGCGAGGCATGGGATGCCGGCGACTACTCGTCATTTCACGGATGGGACAAGCGCTCCCCTGGGTCGACGCCATCCTCTTACAACTCTTGAGCCGCGGTGGGTGCGGGCGTTGAGCTCGGGCCGGGACGGCCTCCTGTCAAGACGGTGGACGCCAGCCCCTTGCCAGCGTCGTTTGGCCGACCTCGATGATGTAGCCGTCGGGATCGCGGATGTAGCAGCGGATCTCGGTCGCATGCTCCTTCGGCGGCGTCAGGAATTCGGCGCCCCGCTCGCTCCACTCGGCGTACACGGCTTGGATGTCCTTGACCCGGATGTTGAGGAAGCTGCTCACCCGATCTGGGTCGGGCGGCGTCTCGAGCGTGACGGTCGGCTTGTCGTCGGTCGGACCTCCTCCCACGTTGATGATGATCCAGCTGTTGGCCAGCGCGACGTACGTCACCTCGTCGCCCGCCTCGCCGGGGATCACGGTTCTGCCGCCGAGTACGTCGGTGTAGAAGCGCCGGGAACGCTCGACGTCATCTGAAACGATGAAGTGAGCCACGACCATCTCCTCGTCGATGTTGCTCATGCTGACCTCCGTTGTTGGGTTGACCCCATGGTCGCGCCTTACGCCGCGCATCGCGCCCGTGTACGTCCCTGGTCCGTTGCCCGGGCGCTGTCTGGCGTCTCACGTGACACCGCCGCCCCATTGCTGGGGCGGCGGTGTCTGCGCGTCCGTTGGGGCGCTCGCGGCGTGCGGTTGCTCTCGTCTACTCAGGAGCCCTGCAGTTCCTTCACCGACTTGAAGCCTGCTTCGAGCACAACCTTGGGGATCGGAGCGAAATCCAGCGAGGCTCCGAAGCTCTGGCCGAGCGTCATCGCGTAGTAGATCCAGCTGGCGAGCGCAGCCGCCTGCGGCGCGCCCTTGGGCACGATGCAGTAGGTGAACGTCGACAGCGGGTAGGCGAGCTTGTCGCTCTTCGGCGGGTCGACGATGTGCATTTCGTTGTTCGCCGGGACCGTCTTGACGATCGACGCGGCCGCCTCGATGTTCTTGAGGTTCGGGAACTCGTACTTACCGGCGGCGTTCTGCAGCTCGGCGGCCTGCAGACCCTGCGCGATGATGTAGGAGGCCGAGATGTAGGCGATCGCGCCGGGGGTCGACGACACGACGGCGGTCACGCCGGCGTTGCCCTTGCCGCCGACTCCGGTCGGGAAGCTGACCGCAGTGGCGTTGCCGACTTTAGTCTTCCACGTGGGACTGATTCGGGAGAGGTAGTCCGTGAAGGCGTACGTGTCCCCTGATCCGTCGCTGCGGTAGACCGGCGTGATCTTGAGGTTGGGCAGTTTCTCGCCCTTGTTCAGCTTCGCGATCGCGGGCGCGTCCCAATTGGTGATCTGCCCGAGATAGATCTCCGCGAGCACCGGCCCGGTGAGGCGCAGACGCGTGACGCCGGCGATGTTGTAGGAGATCCCCGTCGCCGTCAGGGCCCACGGAATCTCGATGCAGTTCTTGCATTCAGCGGCCTGGGAGGACGTCATCGGTGCATCCGATGCGCCGAAATCGACCGTCCGGGCGGTGATCTGAGCGATTCCGGCACCGGACCCAACAGCGGCGTACGTGACAGTGTCGCCGTAGCGCTTGCTGAAGTCCGCGGCCCAGTAGGCCTCGAGCGGGGCGACCAGCGTCGACCCAGCGCCCGTGAGCGAGTATGCGCTCGCGCCGGACGTCGCGGGCCCGAGTAGAGCAGACGCTACACAAGCGGTAATGATGGCGACGATTGGCAATCTTTTGGCCGTCAAAGGTCCTCCTCGACGTAATTCGAGTTTTTTTGGCGGGCGCTCGATCGCGTCCGCTCCGGTTCCGCATCAGTAGGCAATGGGAAGTTGTTGTTAAGCCGACGTTGGGACCTTGTGAAGCTCATGTGGTCCCGTCGATGGCCTGATGCTCATCTTCTAGCCATTCCCGGGTGCCCAATGTGAACATGCCGTGAAGGGCAGGCCGCCGATGTGAACATCTCGTGAAAGCTGCCCTGCTCGAGTCCTCACCCCGTTAGGCTCGGCGTCAGATGGGCGCTGGTACCAGGATCCCGGGCGCGCGGCCCGCAAACGGACGATCCGACACCCGCCCGGCCGATCGATTCGGCGACGGCCTGCTCCGCGGCCTGTGCACGCTCGCCGCGTTGCTCGCGGTACTGGCCATCGTGGCGATCTCCTACCAGGTGATCAATGGTGCAGGCCCATCCATCTCGAGCTTCGGGCTCGGCTTCCTAACGCACACCACATGGCAGCCCAACTTCGGGATCTTCGGGGCCGGGGCGTTCATCTACGGCACCGCCGTCACGTCGCTGCTGGCGATGCTGCTGTCGGTGCCGCTTGGGATCTCGATCGCGCTCTACCTGAGCATGATGGCGCCGCGTCGGGTGCGCAGCGTCGTCGGACCTCTGGTGGAAATGCTGGCGGCGATCCCGAGCGTGATCCTCGGGTTTTGGGGCATTCTCGTGCTCGGGCCGTTCCTTCAGGCGCACCTCGAGCCGTTCCTCCACAGCACGCTCGGCTTCCTGCCGATCTTCGGCCCCACCCCCACGACCGGCAGCGGGCTGTTCATCGCCGGGCTGATCCTGACGATCATGGTCGTGCCGATCATCGCCTCGATCAGCCGCGATCTCTTCCTCTCCGTCCCCCGCGAGCTCCAGGACGGGGCAACGGCGCTCGGAGCTACGCCCTGGGAGGTGCTCCGCGGTGTGGTCCTGCCGTCCTCGGCGTCGGGGATCGCCGCCGCCGCATTCCTCGGCCTCGGCCGTGCGCTCGGCGAGGCGATCGCCGTGACACAGGTGATCGGCGCGGGCAACTTCATCCACGCCTCGCTGTTCCAGACCGGCGACACGCTGGCAAGCCGCATCGCCGACCAGTTCCCTGGCGCCGTGAGCAAGCTGCAGATAGCCTCGCTGTTCTATCTGGGTCTGATCCTCCTGGTCATCGGACTGGTGGCGAACCTCGCCGCGCAGCTGATCACCCGTCGCTTCGACGTGAGCCGGATGGCGGCGAGATGACCGACCCATTTGGCGTCCCGTCGCAGCATCTTCCCGGCGACGCAGACGACGCGACGGTCGGCTTGGAGCACGTGAGCCTGTTCGGCATCGAGCCCCCGGACCTATCGGGCCCGCTGACGCCGTCCGGCAACCTGCGCCGGCGGCAGATGATCAGCCGGTTCGCCGCGGGGGTCCAGACCGCCTCGGCGCTGCTGGCGGTGGCGGTGCTGGGGATCGTGATCTACTCGGTCGCGGCTCGTGGCGCGAGCGTGTTGAGCTTCGGCTTCCTGACGAAGGATCCACCGGAGTTCGTCGGCCTCCCCGGCGGCGGCATCGCACCGGCGATCGTCGGGACCGCCGTGATCGTCGCGATCGCCACAGCGATCGCGATGCCCGTGGGGATCCTCACCGCGCTCTATCTGACCGAGTTCGCGGGGCGCTGGGAGGCGCGTGCGCTGCGCCTCGCCCTCGATCTGCTCAACGGGCTGCCGACGATCGTCGTCGGCCTGTTCGTCTTCGGGTTGCTCGTGGTGGATCACCACCAGAGCGGCTTCGCCGCCGGCTTCGCCCTCGCGATCATCATGCTGCCGCTGATCGCTCGCGCCACTCAGGAGGTGCTGCTGCTGGTACCGGCGGCTCTGCGCGAAGCGGCGGACGCGCTCGGCGTGAGTCGCTGGCGCACCGTCTTGGGCGTGGTACTGCCGACCGCGCGCGGTGGGATCCTGACCGCGACCGTGCTCGCCGTAGCACGCGCCGCCGGCGAGACGGCCCCGCTGCTCCTGACGAGCTCGATCTACGCCAACGCGGTATCGGTCAACCCGTTCGGTCACGAAGGGCTGCCGAACATCCCGGTCTACATCTTCACCGCGTCGGAGGAAGCCGACCGCTACGGCTTCGCCCGCGCCTGGGGCGCGGCGTTCATCCTGCTGATGTTCATCCTGCTGGTGAGCCTGGGAAGCAGAGCCATCGACCGCCGCACTACGCTGTCTCGATGAATAATCCGCCGGATCCGATCGGCACTAGCGCCCCAGGTGCGGCCAACGTCCGCCAGCGGGTGCGGATCGCTGTCGGCCCGCCGCTGACCGAGGCGCTCGCGGCCCGCAACGGCAGCGCGACCGAGGCCGTTCCCGGTGAGGGTCTCGGCGGTGCGCAGCAGAGTGGGCGCACGGTCGGTCGCGAAGCCATCTTCGACGTCCGGGATCTGTCTGTATTCTACGGCGCCGCGGAGGCCATCTCGGGCGTCACGCTGCAGATTCACCGCAATCTCATAACGGCGATCATCGGTCCGTCCGGCTGTGGCAAGTCGACGTTCCTGCGCAGCCTCAACCGCATGAACGACTCGGTGTCCGGTTTCAGGATCGCCGGGGAGATCCGCTACCACGGCCACGACATCTACGACGGCGGGGTCGATCGGGTGGAGGTGCGCCGGCGGATCGGCATGGTCTTCCAGCGCCCGAA
The DNA here is from genome assembly GCA_963797105.1 of uncultured Solirubrobacteraceae bacterium. Lineage (GTDB taxonomy): Bacteria > Actinomycetota > Thermoleophilia > Solirubrobacterales > Solirubrobacteraceae > Palsa-744. The sequence goes on along the minus strand of CAWCOB010000002.1, from coordinate 2,764,195 downwards.
CCCGTTTCCGAAGTCGATCTATGACAACGTTGCGTGGGCGCCGCGCAACCTCAAGATGAGGGCGGGGCTCGACGAGCGCGTCGAGCGTGCCCTGCGCGGCGCGGCGCTGTGGGACGAGGTCAAGGATCGGCTCAACCGCAGCGCGCTCGGCCTCTCTGGAGGGCAGCAGCAGCGGCTGTGCATCGCGCGTGCGATCGCGATCGAACCCGATGTGCTCTTGCTCGACGAGCCCGCGTCGGCGCTCGACCCGATTGCCACGGCGGCGATCGAGGAGCTGATGCAGACGCTCAAGAACCGCTACACGATCGTGATCGTCACGCACAACATGCAGCAGGCGGCGCGGGTTTCCGAACGCACGGCGTTCTTCAGTCTGGACGTGAGCAAAGGCAAGCCGACGGGCGTGCTCGTCGAGTACGGCGACACGGAGATGATGTTCACGCGACCGGCCGATCAGCGCACCAGCGACTACGTGACGGGCCGCTTCGGATGAGCTCGTTCGCGCTGGCCGGCAGACGGACCGCTCACGATCGATTCGCGCGCGGACGCCGGTACATGCGGCACGCGGCTAAGAACAGGTTCTAAGCGCTGATCGAGTCGCCTGCGACCTGCTCGAGCAGCGGCCGCGCGCACTGCCAGCAGTACACCGCGCCGCTGCTGTGCGGCGCCCCGCACGAGGCGCACGAGCCGGCGGTGCCGGTCTCTTCGAGATGCAGGATGCGTTCGACCTCGCTGAGCTCGGCATCGACGTCCTGAAGGATCGCGGCTCTCCGCACGAGCACCTCGACTCGCACGTGATTGCGGATCGCCATCTCGTAGGCGAGCCCGCCCAGATCGCACTGCAGCTCGGCGAAGCGCGCCGCCAGTTCATCCCGGCGCTGTGCTAGATCAACGCTCATTCTCCGAAGAAGTTTCCTGTGAAGTGGCCGTTCTGGTAGCCCCGGCCATGCCCTGGCGTGCCGACTTTGACGGCTTTGGGTGCGGGAGCTTTGGATTTGGTCGACGTTGGCGTCGTGGCCGCCTTCGATTTCGCCTTCGCGGTGGCGCTGGAGGACCCGCTCACCGGCGTCGTGGCGGTGGTCGGCGTCGCGGCCGCGGTGCCGGCGCTCGACGGTGCGCCCGTGACGGTCACGACCTGCGCGGGAGGGCTTTTGACGGTCGCGCTGTTGCCCGAGCGCCCGATCAGCACGCCGATCCCCACCGCCAGCAGGAGAATCCCGATGATCGAGATGAGCGTGCTGTTGACGTGGGCGGTCCTCCGTCGCGGCGGGGGCGCGCTCGGCGCGGGGCTCTCGCGAGCGCCGCGAGCAGCTCCTTCGAGCAGGCTCACTCGGGGAGCGCCGCGGCGCTCCCCGCACTCGACGCAGTAACGCTGATCTGCTGCCATCGCCGCGCCGCACGCGGGGCATCGCTGGCGGATGGCGGAGCTCGTCAGAGGGTGAAGCTCGGTGCTCGCCACATCCGCGGCTCCCGGCGTGCCGTCGAGCGTGAGTTCTCCAGTGGGGGTGCTCGAGTCCATAGTGGGGGACCTGCTTGTGACCACGGTCGAATCTACCCGACCGCGGTGCCCAATGGCGGTCGCTAGCAGTATCAGCGCGAGCCGCAAACAACTTGTGAACAGATTGTGATCACAAGGCGCTCCGCCCGAACCGGCGCGCGACCGACGTTAGGATCGACGTAATGCTATCGGGGCGCAATCTGTGCTGCGCGGAGTGCGGCTCGCGGCTGGCATATGATCAGCGCTACTGCGTGGATTGCGGCGCCCGGCGCGGCGCGCTGGCACCGGCGATGGCGCGGTGGATCGGCATCGAGACGCCCGCCGAGCACGCCGCTGCACCCGACGCATCAGTTGTACCCGTCGATGAGGCAGACTCCGAGGAGGTGCGCCACCGGCCGGCGATGCCGTCGCCGCCGGTCCTCGGCGTGGCTGTGATGGTGTTGCTCGCGTTCGGCGTGCTGCTCGGCTCGGCGGTCAGCCCGGTGCAGGAGAGCGATGCGACCGGGCCGCTCGTGGTTGCCGTCGCACAAACGCCGCAAGCGCCGAGCGCTCCGGCGCAGGCGGAAGCCGTGACACCGCCGGCGGTGCCCCCGGAAGAAGCGCCGCTGCCGACCAGCTCGACGAGCAGCCCGCCCGGCTCAACCAAGCCGGCGCCCAAGCACAAGCACACGAAGCCGGGCAAGCCCCACAGCTCGCAGCCCAGCGGCGGGTTCGGGACTCAGGCGCTGCCACCGATCAAACACGTCTTCTTGATCGTCCTCTCCGACCAGGGCTTCAACGAGGCATTCGGTCCGGGTGCGCCAGCCACATACCTATCGAAAACACTGGTGAGCCAAGGCGAGCTGCTGAACGACTTCTACGCGGTGAGCGGCGGTGAGCTCGCCAACGAGATTGCTTTGATCAGCGGTCAGGGGCCGACCGTGCAGACAGCAGAAGACTGCCCTCTCTACACAGACATCACGCCGGGCACGGTTGGCGCTGCAAGTCAGGTTCTTGGCAGCGGCTGCGTGTACCCCAGCCAAACCGACACGCTGGCCGAGCAGCTCACGGCCGATGGCTTGACATGGAAGGCGTACCTCGAAGGCATCGCCGAAGCGCCGCCGCAGCCCACCACGTGCACGCACCCCGTGCTCGGTGCCGCGGATGGAAATCACGTGCCGAGCGCCGAAGATCCATACGTGACTTGGCGCGACCCGTTTGTCTACTTCGAAAGCGTGACTGGCAACGCGAGCTGTGCGAGTGCCATCGTGGGCCTCGGCCATCTGGCCCAGAGCCTCAAGACGGCCAAGAACACGCCCGCGCTCTCCTACATCGTCCCGGACCGCTGCCACGACGGATCCGAAGAACCATGCGCGCCGGGGCAGCCGGCGGGCCTGGCGGCGAGCGACAGCTTCCTCAGCACCGTCGTGCCCGAGATCGAGAGCTCACCCGCTTACAAGGCAGGAGGTCTGATCGCGATCACGTTCGATCAGGCGCCGCAAAGCGGACCCGACGCGGACACCAGCGGGTGCTGCATGACATCGGCTTTCCCGAACCTCCCGTCAAGCGCTCCGAGCGCGACCTCCACGACAGGAGAAGCCGGTGCGACGAGCACCGCGGCGCCAGGCACGACAACGACGGGCACCACGGGAGATACCGGCACCACGACGACCGGCACGAGCACCGCGACCGGCGGAGGACGTGTCGGGTTGCTGTTGATCTCGAAGTACACGAAGCCCGGCAGCATCAACGTCGTCGGCGAATACAACGACTTCTCGCTGCTCGCCTCGATCGAGGATCTCTTCGGAGTCAGCCGTCTGGGCTACGCGGGCAGCGAGGGGCTGCTGGCGTTCAACAAGAGCGTTTACAACGCCCATCCCTAATTGCCGATCTCACCGCCCCCGAAGGCGTAGAGCCGCACGCCACCCCAGCCTGGTTCCACCGTAAAGCAGCGCGCCCGCGTAGATCCGCGAGGCGATCCTGGCGACGGCGACGATCGAGGCGAGCATCAGCAGCCCATCCAGCGGCAGTTCCCACCAGGCGATGTGGCCGAGGGCGATCCTCGCCGGCATCAGCGTCGCGCTCAACGGCGGCAGCAGCGACGCGACCCGCAGCCAGGTGGCGTTGGGCGAGCCGACCGCCGCGAACACGAGCAGGTAGCCGAGCACCAGCGGCATGGCGACGGGGAGAATCACCGATTGGACCTCCTCCGGGCGCGAGACGAGCGCGCCGCCGGCGGCGAGCACGAACGCGTAGAGCACGAAGCCGACGAGGAAGAACGCGAGGAAGGAGGGCAGCAGCGCCCACACGCTCGCGGGGATCTTCGCGCTCTGGGAGGCCGCGTTGGCGATCAGGCCGGCGCCCGCGGCGATCGCCAGCTGGCCGAGCCCCGTCAGCCCGATTCCCGCCACCTTGCCGGCGAGCAGCTGGCCCGGGCGGACCGTCGCGAGCAGGACCTCCGCGGTTCGTGAGGTCTTCTCCTGGGCGACGCCCGTGGCCACCGCGGTGCCGTAGAGCGTCAGGCTCAGATACATCAACAGGCCAGCGGCGACAGCGGCGACGATGCGCGCGTCTTCGTCCGGCGCGGCCGGCTTCAGGACGGCGACGGCGATCGGCGCGGCCGCGAGCGCCGGCAGCACCTTCGACGCCGGCACGCCTGCTTGCGCGAGCACCGCGTCGAGGCGCGCCTGCTCCACGGCCGCCGTGATCAGCGCTCCGACCGTCGCAGGCAGCGTCTGTTCGACCTCGACCGCGGCTGTCCGCGCGGAGGTGGGGAGGCTGAGCAGGACGTCGAGCTCGCCCCTGCGAAGCTCGGCGCGACCTTGGGCCTCGCCGATGGGCTCGGTGAGCGCGATCGCCGCCTTCGCCGCCCTTGCGCCACGCTCGAGCGTCGGCGCGAGCGAACGGGCCGCGGGGCCGACCAGGCCGATTCGCGTCGGCTTGCCCGATTCCTCGATCAGCCCCGGGATCGTGACCGCGCCGACGACGAGCACTGCCGTGATGACCGTCACGAGGCGCGTAGTGCGGCTGCGCAGCCGCTCGCTGATCTCGCGCGACGCGACGAGGCGGACGGCCCGGGTGCGGCTCATCGGGAGATCATCTGACGGTAGAGGTCGATCAGCCCGGCGGACTCGAACGCGAAGCGTTCCACCGGCCCCGCCTGCTGCGCGGCCCGCAGGATCGCCTGCGCGTCGACGCCGGGGTCGAGCAGCAGCAGCACCCCGTCCTCGTCGCTGCTCAGGACCTTCACTCCCTCGAGCCCCGACGCCCAGTCGGTCGAGCTGTCCACCCTCACGCGCAGCTGCGCGGGGAAGCGCTCGCGCAGCTCCGCGAGCGTCCCCGCGGCGATCACCCGGCCCGCGTCGAGCACGACCACGCGCCGGCAGATCCGCTCGACGAGCTCGAGCTGGTGGCTCGAGAACAGGATCGAGCGTCCCTCGGCGCCCTGTTCGCGAAGCACCTCCGAGAGCGAGTCCACGGCCTCTGGGTCGAGTCCCGCAAAGGGCTCGTCGAGCACGAGCAGCAGCGGGTCGTGGGCAAGCGCGACTGCCAGCTGCACCCGCTGCTGGTTTCCGTGCGAGAGCGTCGCCAGCAGGTCCCGCGCCCTCCCGCCGAGCCCCAGCCGCGTCAGCCAGCTCTCCGCTGCTCGCGCGGCGGCACCCTTCTCCATGCCGTGCAGGCGCGCGAAGTAGGTCACCTGGTCGCCGATCCGCATCTGCGCGTAGAGCCCGCGCTCCTCGGGCATGTACCCGAAGCGCAGCCGCTCGCTCTCGCCGATCGGGGCTCCCCGCCAGCGGACCTCCCCCGCGTCGGGCCGCAGGATGCCCATGATCGCCCGCATCGTCGTCGTCTTGCCCGCGCCGTTGCGACCGACCAGCCCGACGAGCTCGCCCTCGCCAACCGCAAGCGTCACCCCGTCCAGCGCTGTGACATCACCGAAGCGATGATGAAGATCCAGGGCCTCCAGCGCCATCGGCGACCCCGGCCGGCGCAGCTAGTCCACCTCGATCTCGGGTTCGCCGGCGTGGAGGAAATCGGGCAGCGGAGGCTTCGATCGCGTCGGTGCCGCGGCGGCCTCCTCGAGTGGCTTCTGGATGTCCGGGCGGGCGAGCGCGAGATAGGCGACCCCGACGAAGACGGCCACTGCGAAAACGATCGCCGTGGGGCCGTCGCCGAAGTCGATCCCGCTGGTGTGCTTGGGCTTGCTGATGTAGTCGGCGAAGGACGCGCCGAGCGGCCGCGTGATGACGTAGGACATCCAGAACGCGGCGACGGCGCCCAGGCCGAGCCGCCAGTGCGACACAGCGGGGATCATGATGACGATCGCAAAGAGGATGCCCGAGTCCAGGTAGCCGAGGTTCAGTGAGGTCGCGGTGAAGTCTCCGAGCGCGGTCCCGAGGGCGAAGGTCGCGAACACCGTCGCCCAGTAGTAGGCCTCACGCCGCTGGGTCGTGATGCTGTGGATCGACAGCGTGCCCTCGCTGCGCTGCCAAAACCAGAAGATCGCCGCCAGGATCACCGCCCAAAGCAGGGTTGTGCCCGCGTAGGGGATGTGGGCGTCGAGATGCAGGAAATCCGAGACGCCGGTTCCCGTGATCGCGATCGCAAAGGCCAGGGACCAGTAGGCGAAGGCTCGGTAGCGGCGGGTGCCGAACTGCAGCAGGAGCCCGACGACGATCACGAGCACCTCGATCCCGCCGCCACCGAAGTTGCCGTACGTCTTCAGGTAATCCGACGTGGCCTCGCCGCCGGCCGTCGTCAGGATCTTCACCACCCAGAAGACGAAGATGACCTCCGGAACCTTCGCCGCTACCGGAGTGGGAAAGTAGCGACCGATCAGCGGGACCAGACCGTCCCCCGGCACAGCGCGGCTTGGTGAAGAGCTGCTGTTACGGCGAACGGATCCCACGTAGCGGACGTCTCCTTCGGCTGGACGAGGCCGAACATAGCAAGCAGCCCTCTCTCAGGCGCAGCCAGCCGCGACGCTACAGTCGCACGGACAGGTGCGCCGGCAACAACGCGCCCACGTCTCACTCACGCTCACGCGAGAAAGTCGAAGGCATATGGCCCCTCTTCCACTCAGGCAGCGACGGTCTTTCAAGGAGCTGCAGGCCCACTACGAGCTGATCAAGGATCGCCACCTGCGCGAGCTGTTCGCCGAGGACCCCGAGCGCGGCGAGCGCCTGACCGCGGAGGCGTGCGGCCTGTACCTCGACTACTCGAAGAACCGCGTGAGCGCCGAGACGATGAGGCTGCTGGTCGAGCTCGCGCGCGAGTCCGAGGTCGAGGAGCGACGCGACGCGATGTTCCGCGGTGAGCGGATCAACGTCTCAGAGAACCGCTCCGTGCTGCACGTCGCGCTGCGCATGCCCCGGGACGCTTCGCTGGTGCTCGACGGCGTCGATGTAGTGGCCCAGGTCCACGAGGTGCTCGACCGGATGGGCGCGTTCGCAGAGCGGGTGCGCTCGGGCGAGTGGAAGGGCCACACGGGCAAGCCGATCCGCAACATCGTGAACATCGGCATCGGCGGCTCGGACCTCGGGCCGGTGATGGCCTATGAGGCGCTGCGCGCGTACTCGCAGCGCGAGCTGACGTTCCGCTTCGTCTCGAACGTGGACTCCACGGACTTCGTCGAGGCGACACGCGACCTGCGCGCGGAAGAGACGCTGTTCATCGTCTCCTCGAAGACGTTCACCACCCTGGAGACGCTCACGAATGCAAAGTCCGCGCGCGAATGGGCACTGGCGCAGCTGGGCGAGGAGTCGGCGATCGCCAAGCACTTCGTGGCCGTCTCCACGAACGAGCGGCTGGTGCGCGAGTTCGGCATCGATACCGCCAACATGTTCGGCTTCTGGGACTGGGTCGGTGGGCGCTACTCGATGGACTCGGCGATCGGGCTCTCGACGATGCTCGCAATCGGGCCGACGCGGTTCGCGGAGATGCTGGCTGGCTTCCACGCGATCGACGAGCACTTCCGCAGCACGCCGCTGGAGCGGAACCTGCCTGCTCTGATGGGCCTTCTGGCGGTCTGGTACGGCGACTTCTTCGGCTCGCAGTCGATCGGCGTGATGCCCTACGAGCAGTACCTGAAGCGCTTTCCCGCCTACCTGCAGCAGCTGACCATGGAGTCCAACGGCAAGCACGTGACGCTCGCCGGCGAGCACGTCGACTACGAGACGGGCGCGGTCTACTGGGGCGAGCCGGGAACCAACGGCCAGCACAGCTTCTACCAGCTGCTGCACCAGGGCACGAAGCTGATCCCGGTGGACCTGATCGGCTTCGGCAAGAGCGTCAACCCGCTGCGCGACCATCACGACATCCTCTCCTCGAACGTGTTCGCGCAGGCGCAGGCGCTCGCGTTCGGCAAGACCGAGGACGAGGTCCGCGCGGAGGGCACGCCCGAGGCGGTCGTCCCCCATCGGGTGATGGAGGGCAACCGCCCCACGAGCGTGCTGCTGGCGGAGAAGCTCACCCGGCGATCCTCGGATCGCTGGTGGCGCTGTACGAGCACAGCGTCTTCATCCAGGGAGCGATCTGGGGCCTCGACTCCTTCGACCAGTGGGGGGTCGAGCTCGGCAAGGCGCTGGCGAAGGCGATCATCCCCGAGCTCGAGAGCGAGTCCGAGCCGCAGCTCGCGCACGACTCCTCCACAAACGCGCTGATCCGCCGCTACCGGGCCCTGAAGGCAGGCGGGTCACGGCGATGACGCAGCCGCCGATCAAGATCGTGCTCGCCGACGTCGACGGCACGCTGGTGACGCAGGAGAAGGCTCTGACCGAGCGCGCGGTGGCGGCGGTCAAGCGCCTGCGCGAGGCCGGGATCGAGTTCGCGGTGACCAGCGGCCGGCCTCCGCGCGGCATGTCGATGCTCGTCGAGCCGCTCGCCTTGACCACGCCGATCGCGGCATTCAACGGCGGGGAGATCGTGCGCCCGGACATGTCGGTGATCGAGCAGAAGACGATCCCAGATCGGGTCGTGGCGCCGGCGATCGAGCTGCTCGGCGGCCGGGGCCTCGACGTGTGGCTCTACAGCGGCGCCGACTGGCTCGTGCGCGCCGCCAACGCCCCGCACGTGGACCGCGAGTCGAAAACCGTGGCGTTCGCTCCGAAGCTCGTCGGGAGCTTCGACGGCGTCACCGACGTCGCCAAGATCGTGGGCGTCTCCGATGACCACGACCTGGTGGCGAAGACCACCGATCAGGTGCGCGAGGAGTTCGGCGACGACGTGTCGGCGGCCCAATCGCAGCCTTACTACCTCGACATCACCCATCCGCACGCGAACAAGGGCGAGGTGGTCGGCTATCTCTCCGCGCACCTCGGCATCCCCGCCGAGCAGTTCGCAACGATCGGGGACATGCCAAACGACATCCTGATGTTCGCCCGCTCCGGCTTGAGCATCGCGATGGGCAACGCCGGCCCCGAGGTACACCGTGCCGCGCGGCGCGTGACGGCCTCCAACGAGGATGAGGGATTCGCGAAGGCGATCGAGCGCTTCGTGCTGCGGAGCGAGCGCTGACGGCCGAGCCGGCGCGTGTCTCGGTGGGCGCCGCTGCGTAGCCGACTACGCCGCCGGCGGCTGGTCCACGCGCACCATGTTGCCGGACGGGTCACGCACGGCGAGGTCCCGGGTGCCCCAGGGCTGATCGGTCGGCTCCTGCACGATCTCGACGCTCGACGCTTGTAGCTTCGCGAAGGTGGCGTCGAGGTCGTCGGTGTGGAAGTGAACGCCGTTCAGGGCGCCCTTCGCGAGCAGCGCCGCGAGCGCGTCGTGGTCGGCGGGGCTGCCGTTGAGGTAGTTCGTGAGGACGATCGCGACGCTCGGCTGGGAGGCGGCGCCGACGGTGAGCCAGCGGAAGTCGCCACGGGCGACATCGTTGCGCAGCTCGAGGCCGAGCGTGTCGCGGTAGAAGGCGAGCGCGAGCTCCGGGTCATGGATGAGGACGAAGCATTGGGAGAAGGTGAGGTTCATGTCCGCAACACTAGGGCGCCGCTGCCAGGCGCGTTTCTTCGATCCTGCTCGGCTTTGCCGGCCGGCTTGCCGGTCGGGCGGGTCAGGTCGCGGGCGACGCAGCCAGACACGCTCGCGAGCGCGCTGTGGTCGCGAGCGCGGTATGCCGTCGGCGTCTCGCCCACCATCTGCGTAAAGCGGGCGCTGAACGAGCCGAGCGAGGTACAGCCGACCGCGATGCAGACCTCGGTGACCGACAGCTGGCCGCCTCGCAATAGCGCCTTGGCCCGCTCGATGCGGCGCGTCATCAGATACGCGTACGGCGTCTCCCCGTACGCGGCGCGGAACTGCCGCGAGAAGTGCGCGCTCGACATCAGCGCGGCGCGGCCGAGCGCGGCGACGTCGAGCGGGCGCGCGTACTCGCGGTCCATCAGGTCGCGGGCGCGGCGCAGATGTGCGAGGTTTGCGAGCTCCTCCGGCGTCACGATGCGAGCGTAGCGGCGGGCCGAGGTCCGAGCCGCGCCGACTGTGAGCTCACACGGCGACCGTCTCGAGCTCCCCGCCGCGCGCGGCCGCCGCCTGATCGCGGCTGTCGCGCGAGGAGATCAGAATGGTCGTGAGGATCGCGCCGGCGATCGCGAAGCCCGCACCGACGAGGAACGCGCGGTCGAAGCCTTTGGTGAGCGCGACCGAGGAGTTGTGCACTCCGGAGCCCAGGAGGCTCTGCGTGCGGCTGTTGGCGACGGTCGCGAGAATCGCGAGGCCGAGCGCGCCGCCAACCTGCTGCGCGGTGTTGATCAGTCCCGACGCGAGGCCGGCCTCGTGCGGCTTGGTGCCCGTCATCGCGCCGATCGTCACCGAGACGAACGAGAACCCGAGGCCAAAGGCGGCGAGCAGAGACGGGCCGAGCACGTCGGCGCTGAACGATCCGCCGGGTGCGGGTACGCGTGAGAACCACAGCAGGCCGGCCGCGATCAGCAGGAGCCCGGCGGTCAGGACGGGCTTGAAGCCGATGCGCGTCACGAGCTGGGAGCCGACGCCGGCGGAGATGATGATGCCGACCGCGAGCGGCAGGTAGGAGACGCCCGCTTTGATCGCGGAGAAGTGCAGCACGTCCTGCAGGTACAGCGAGATGAAGAAGAACATCGAGAACAGCGACATGCCGATCAGTAGGCCGACGACGTTGGCGCCGCGCAGCGTGCGCAGGCGGAAGATCGAGGCCGGCAGCAGCGGGTGGCGCTGGCGGCGCTCGATGACGACGAACGCCGCGAGCAGCACGATCGAGCCGGCGAGCCTGAGCAGCGTGCCGGTCGAGCCCCAGCCGACGTTGACGGCGTCGACGACCGTGTAGACGAGCAGCGCGAGGCCGCCGGTGACGGTCACGGCGCCGGGGATGTCGAAGCCTTCGGTGCCGTCCTCGGCGTGGCTCTCGAGCAGCAGTCGCGGCGCGAGGGTCGCCGCGGCGATGCCGATCGGGACGTTCACGAACAGCACCCAGCGCCAGCTCAGCCCACTCGTGAGGATGCCGCCCAACAGGACGCCGGCGGCGCCGCCGGCGCCCGCCACCGCGCCCCAGATGCCAAGCGCGCGATTGCGCTCGGCGCCCTCCGCGAACGTGGTCGTGATGATCGACAGCGCCGCGGGCGAGACGATCGCCGCGCCGAGACCCTGGATCGCGCGCGCGCCGATCAGCCAAACCTCCGACTGGGCGAGGCCGCCGCCGAGCGACGCGAGCGAGAACACGACGAGGCCCACCATGAACATGCGCCTGCGCCCGAGCAGGTCGGCGAGCCGCCCGCCGAGCAGCAGGAACCCGCCGAACGTGAGCGTGTAGGCGTTCACGACCCACGAGAGGTCGTCGCGCGAGAAGTGCAGATGGGCGCCGATCGACGGCAGCGCGACGTTGACGATCGACGCGTCGATTACGACCACGAACTGCGTCATCGCCAGGAGCACCAGCGCCAGATCCTTGCCGCGTTTGGTGCTGAGGTCGGCGGTTGCTCGGGGCGAGCGAGAGGCTGTCATCGCTGCACCGTGGATCGGGTCGTCGTCGAGATCATGGTGGTCCTCTCAGGGGTTGATGCCAAGAGACATGCGGAAGCGGAAGTACGGTTCCCCTTGTTTATAGCAGCATACGGAGCTAACATTCCGTTTGTCAAGGTTATGTCTACAGATCAGCGAACACTCCGAGCCGATGCGCAGCGCAACCGTGAGCGGATCATGGCCTCCGGCCGCGAGCTGTTCGCTCGCGAGGGCCCTCAGGCGCAGATGGACGAGATCGCCGCGCACGCGGGCGTCGGCATCGGCACCGTCTACCGGCACTTCCCCACGAAGGAGGCGCTGCTGACGGCGATGGTGCGCGACCGCTTTCAGGGCTTCGCCGAGATCGCGACGCTCGCCGAGGACATCGTCGATCCGCTGGAGGCGCTGGAGAGCGCGATGCGCAGCTCCGCCGAGGCGGTCGAGGGCGACATGGGCTTCCAGCTCGCGATGATGGGCTCCAACGAGCTCGAGTGGGAGGGGATCGAGGAGCAGAAGGCCGCCCTCGCGGAGGTCGTCACGAGGATCATCTCCCGCGCGATCGCCGCGGGCGTCGTCCGCGACGACTTCACCTTCGGCGACTTCGGGATGATCATGTGCGGGATCACGGCGACGATGTACTACCAGCCGGGCAGCGCGAACTGGCGGCGTCACCTCGAGCTGATGCTCGGGGGCGTGTGCACTCCGGCACGCGAGCTCGAGAGTTCTACCGCTTAGCGCGCCGGCTTACGGGCGCGCACGATCGCGGAGGCCGCGTGCGCGTGGACGCGGTGCGTCTCGTGTATGTCGATGTCGGCGAGTCCGGCGTCCGCGAGCGCCTGGGTGAACTCCCGTCGGGTGAGAGCCCCGGCGATGCAGCCGGTGTATGCCTGCATGTCGGCGCGGGTCGCGTCGTCCATGTCCTCGTCGGCGATCACGTCGGAGACGGCGAAACGTCCGCCGGAGCGCAGCACCCGCGCGACCTCGCGGAGCACCTTGGGCTTGTCGCCGGAGAGGTTGATGACACAGTTCGAGATCACGACGTCGACGCTCGCGTCGGGGAGCGGTATCTCCTCGATGTAGCCCTTGTGGAACTCGACGTTCTCGACGCCGGCCTTGCGCGCGTTCTCGCGGGCGAGGCCGAGCATCTCGTCGGTCATGTCGAGGCCGTGCGCTTTGCCGGTCGGGCCGACGCGCTTGGCGGAAAGCAGAACGTCGATCCCGCCGCCGGAGCCGAGGTCGAGCACGACCTCGCCCTCGTGCAGCTCGGCGACGGCGGTCGGGTTGCCGCAGCCGAGGGAGGCGAGCTTGGCCGTGTCGGGTAGCTGCTCACGGTCGCCGAGGGCGTACAGCGCGGCGCCGAACACGTCGCTGCCGCCGTCGAAGGTCTCGCTCGGCGCGCAGCACCCGGCACCGGGATCGGTGCTCGTGACTTGGACCGCTGCGGCTGCGTATCGCTCGCGGACCCGCTCACGGATATCGGTCAGCTCAGCCATGCGGATAGCTCCTTCAGGGCGTCGGGGATTACGTAGTAGTAGGCCCACAGCCCACGTCGCTCGGAGTCCACGATCCCGGCGTCGCGGAGCTTCTTGAGGTGGTGAGAGAGCGTCGGCTGGGCGATATCGAACAGCGGTACGAGCTCGCAGACGCAGACCTTGCCGGCGTGCCTGCGCAGCACATCCACCAGCTGCAGTCGGATCGGGTCGCCGAGCGCCTTGGCGACCTCGGCCATGCGCAGCGCGTGCTCGCGCTGAACGTCCGGGTAGACGACGGGCTCGCAACAGCGCTCGCCGGCCGGGCGCTTCTGCTTGGGGGACAGCTCCAAATCGACAGGCATCGATCTACTTATATCAATAACACTCACGTTTGTCGATGTAATACGATCGGCGCCGTGAACACGCCTCCGCTGGCCCGTCGTCTGCTCGCAGAGCTGCTGGGCTCCGCCTTCCTCGCGGCGCTCGTGATCGGCTCGGGCATCGCGGCGCAGACGCTCTCCCCGAACGACGTTGGCCTCGAGCTGTTCGAGAACGCCGCAGCGACGGCGGCGGGGCTATACACGATCATCCTCATGTTCGGCCCGGTGTCCGGCGGGCACTTCAACCCGGTCGTCTCGCTCGCCGACGCGAGCTTCGGCGGTATCCGCTGGCGCGACGCGCTCGCCTACATGCCCGCCCAGGTCGCCGGCTGCGTGCTCGGCGCCGTGGCTGCGAACGGCATGTTCTCGCTGGCAGCGATCAGCATCTCCACTCATCACCGCGCGTCGCCGGCGCACCTGTTCTCTGAGGCGATCGCGACCGCCGGGTTGTTGCTCGTGATCTTCTCGCTCGCGCGCACCAAACGCGCAAACACGGCCCCGGCCGCCGTCGGCGCGTACATCGGCGCGGCTTACTTCTTCACCAGCTCGGCCAGCTTCGCCAACCCGGCGATCAGCATCGGGCGCATGTTCTCCAACTCCTTCGCCGGGATTGCTCCCGCATCCGTTCCCGGCTTCGTCGTGGCCCAGCTGATAGGCGGGGCATGCGCGGTTCTTGCGGTAAGGGCGCTGTACCCAGACGTGACGGCGGCCGAGGCGGCCGAGGTAGTGATGCCGCACTACCAGGAGATCTCCGGCTGATGGCAACCGTCCTGTTCGTGTGCCTGCACAACGCCGGGCGCTCGCAGATGAGCCAGGCGTTGTTCGAGCGTGTTGCCGACGGACGCCACACCGCGCTGTCGGCCGGCACGACGCCGGCCGAGCAGGTCCACCCGGAGGTCGTCGAGGTCATGCGCGAGATCGGCGTCGACCTATCTGACCGCCAGCCTCGACTGCTCACCCGCGAGCTCGCCCAGCAGGTCGACGTGGTCGTGACGATGGGCTGCGGCGATGCCTGCCCATACGTGCCGGGCAAGCGCTACCTCGACTGGGATCTCGCCGACCCCAAGGGCCGCTCGCTCAACGACGTCAGAGCGATACGCGACGACATCGAGCAGCGCGTCGAGGCCCTGGTGGTCGAGCTGGATGGCCTAGCGGCGTCACCGGCGACCCCATTGACTTGAACTGCGTCGTAGGCTGAACGCATGGACCCGCTGCCCATGGCACCGAGTTGCGCCCTCGACGAGGCCGGGCTGCGCCTGCAGCTCGAGCGCTATCGCCGCGTCGGAGTGGGTGCGAGAGTGCTGGAGCAGACCGGACGGCGGCTCGTGGTCGAGCTCGACGAACGCGCGGACGGCGGGCTCGTCGAGGAGACCGTCGCGATCGAGCGGGAGTGCTGCCCGTTCTTCTCGCTCGATTGGGAGCCATCGCTGCGACGGCTGAGCGTCTCGGTGTCGCACGCCGAGCACGAGCCGGCGCTCGGCGCGATCGCGTTCGCACTCGGTCTCGACCCGGGTGCGGAGGCTGTATTGAGTCGCTGGCGACGGCTGCCATCTGTGGATCCGATCGCGTTTCGGGAAGACGTCGACCGGCAGCTGGACTCGAGCCTGTGAGGGAGGAGTTGCCGCACTCCCGCGCGTGAACGTCCGATCGTTCGCGCGTGGTTTCAGGCGCTCACGGCGGCTGCCGATATCGGTCCCGTGACCGCGTTGCTCGTGCGCTTGCCCCACAGCGACCGGGCGCGCCTGCTGCGCGCCGTGCTCGCCGCTGGCGCGTTCGCCGCCGGCGCGCTTGCGCTCACGTTTCCGTCGAGCGCGATAGCTGCCGCACACGACCGCGCGCACGCCGCCGTCATCGGCGGCCAGTCGGCGGAACCGGGCACGCTCCCGTGGATGGCGTACATCCTGGACTTCCGCGGCGAAGAAGTGGGGCAGTGCTCGGGGACGGTGATCGCGCCGAACCTGGTGCTGACGGCGGCGCACTGCGCGGAGAACACGCAGAGCGGTGTCGTCAACGAAGCGTCGGGCTACCGCGTGAGCACCGGCAACGTGGATTGGGCGGCGCCGGCCGCGGAACGCCAGGAATCGGATGTGGCGCGCGTGATCGTGTGCTCGTGCTTCGATCGCCACACGCTGGTGGGCGACGTGGCGCTGCTGCAGCTGTTGACGCCCACGACGGCGCCGGCGGTGACGCTCGCGTCGAGTCCGGCGGCGGAAACGCCGGCGCTGTTCGCGGGGTGGGGCAAGACGTTCCCGGCGCAGGAAACGCCGATGCAGGCGCTGCAGTGGGCGCGCACGGTGGCGCAGGGCGCGGCGTGGTGCGAACGCGAAGCGTCGCTGTTCAGCCCGGCTAGCGAGGTGTGCGCGATCGACCCGCCGGAACGTCGGACGGGAGTGTGCGAAGGCGACAGCGGCGGCCCGCTGCTGACGGCGGACCCGTCGGCGGTGGGCGGCATGGTGGAGGTGGGCGTCGCGAGCCATACGTACAGCCGCTGTGAGACGACGAGTCCGAGCGTGTTCACGCGCGTGGATGCGGTGGGGGCATGGATCAGGGGCTGGGAGCAGGCACTCGCGAGCTCGCCGCCGGCGTCGGAATCGCTGCCGGCTGGGCTCGTGGCGAAGCCGAGCCTGCCGGGCGTCGCGAGCGGCCGCTCGGTGCGGCTTGCGCACGGCGCGATCTCGTTCGTGATCGCGTGCGACGGCGAAGGCGGCGCGTGCGAAGGCGATGCCGAAGCGAGCGTCACCGTGCGCGAGCGGCTGATCGCGCGGCGCGCGGGCAGGCAGACGGTGTCGACGCGCACTTTGAAGGTGAGGCTTGCCAACGTCGCCTTCGGGATCGCGGCGGGGGCGAGCATCACCGCGCATGCGACGCTCTCGGCCAAGGATCGGCAGCTGCTGTCGCGTGTCGGCGGCGGTGCGCGCGACGTGCTGCTGTCGGGACCGGGCGTCAGCTACGGCGTGGTCGTGATCGCGAGCTCAACTCATCGCGCCGGCGTTGCCGGCCGCGGTTGACGCGAGCCGCTGCGCGAAGAACGACAGGATCTCGTCGCGCGCGGCGATCGTGGGCTGGCCGGCCGCGTCGATCAGGTGCGCGGTGACGACGCTGTGGGGGCTGGCGACGACGTTCTTGAAGAAGGGAGGAGGCTCGGGGTGGGCGGCGCTGTCGGGTAGCACGCGCGCGACGAAGCGCTCGCCGAGCGCCTCGGCGTAGGCGGCGAAGCGCTGCGCCTGACAGAACTTGTCGCCGTCGAAGCGGTAGGCCATGACCGTCAGGTCCTCGCGCTCGAGGCGCGCGCGCACGGCGGCCAGCTCCTCGGGCGCGATCTCGAGACCCGCGGGGTCGTCGAGCGGCAGCGACGGCTGCGAGAGGACGGGCGCGAGCATCGCCGGCTCGAGCATCATCGTGAGCGCGAAGTTGCCGGTGAAGCACATGCCGATGGCGCCGACGCCGGGTCCGCCGCACTGCTCGTGCGCGAGGTGGGCGAGCGCGCGCAGCCAGCTGGTGACGGGGCTCGACTTGTTGGCGGCGAATGCGCGGAACTCGGCGCTCATGCAAGCGTGACGGAACGTGGCGGTGCCCTCCTCGACGTCGGGCACGGCGCCGTCGCGTCCGAACAGCGAGGGCATGTAGACGGTGAAGCCCGCGTCGCGCACCCAGCGTGCGAAGCGCGCGACGTGCGGGCTGATGCCGGGCATCTCGGTCATCACGATCACCGCGGGCCCGCGGCCGGCGACGTGCACGACCTTCGCGACGCCGTCGAGCGCGATCTCGCGCCGGTCGAAGTCCTCGAGCGGATCGTCGCGGTCGCTGGGAGGTGTCTCGGTGGTGGGCATCGCTATCTCCTTTCGAGCTCGGCCTGCCAGGCGGCGCGCGCGTGCTCGATGCCGGCGCTGTCGCGCAGCAGCTGGCGCTGCCAGTTGGCTGCCATGCCGAGCGCGTTGAGCCGGAACGCCATCGCCTCAGCGTCGATGTCAGCGTCGAGCGCGTCGGCGGCGACGGCGGCCTTGACGTTGGCGGCGAGCACCGCGATCCATTCGCGCATGACGGCGGCGACCGCGTCGCGCACGGGACCGGGGCGCCCGTCCATCTCGGCTGAGGCGGCGCACAGGAAGCAGCCGCCGGCGAACACGTCGGCGTCGAGGTAGTCGAACCACGCGCGGCCGATCGCGACGAGCCGCGGCAGGCCCTCGTCGCTGGCGAGCGCGGGCGCGATCACGTGCTCGACGAGGATCGCGCGCGCGGCGGCGAGGGTCGCGAGCTGCAGCTCGAGCTTTGAGCCGAACAGCGCGAAGACGCTGCTCTTGTGCACGTCGAGCTCGGCTGCGAGCGCGCCGACGGTGAGCCCTTCGAGGCCGTCGCGCGAGGCCATCTGCACGGAGCGCTCGAGCACGGCGGTGCGGCTGCGCATGCCCCTCGCGCGGCGCCCGTCGGTGGGCTCCTGGGCGGATAGGTCGTCGCGGGTTCCGAGCACGAAGCGACTCTACTAGATAGATGGACGATCGTCTATATTTATTATCAAGAGTCGATGGATGGCGCGGAGTGCTGAGATCGCGGGGCTGGTCTCAGCGGCGTGCGCCGGGGCGGACGGTCGCGGAGCTCAGGTGCCGCCGAGGGTGAACGCGAAGAGCTTGTCGACGTTTCCGAGCAGGCCCGCGATCGAGTAGCCGGCGCCCCAGTAGACGGTGCCGTTGACGATCGCCGGCGAGGAGGCGACGGAGCCGCCGCTCGCGAAGCGCCACAGGATCTTGCCGGTGGCGGCGTTCAGCGCGAACATGTTGTTGGCGAGCGCGTTCATGTCGCCGACGTAGAGCACGCCGTTGGCCTCGCTCGGCGGTCCGAACGCGGCCGAATCGCCGGGCGTCGGCACCTGCCACTGGAAGGCGCCGGTCTGCGGGTTCAGGGCGGCCCACGAGCCGCCCTTGTCTTCTTCGCCGCCGGCGAGCTTGTAGCCGACCTTGTAGACGTCGGACAGCGGCACGAACACGCTCGAGGTGTCGGCGGCGCTGCCCCACTCGATCCCGCCGAGTGAGCCGCCGGGGCCGACGAGCGTGTCCCACACGATCTGCCCGGTTTCGGCGTTCAGCGCCCAGTAGATGCCACTCTTCTGCCCCTCGCCCACCGCGAGCTTGCCGTTCACGCGGATCAGGTTCGGGCCGTTGCCGCCGAAGTCGAAGTCGGGGCTCGACAGCGACGGGCACCAGGTGCGCCCGCGCTTTTCCTTGCCCACGCAAGCGTTGCTCGTCGCGTCCCAGCCCTCGACCTTGTGACCCCAGTTGATCTGGCCGGTCTTCAGGTTCAGCGACAGGACGCTGTCGAAGTAGTCGTTCGGCGCGGTGCAGTATTCGTCGGAGGTCTTCGTTTCGATCGCTTTTTCCTCGCACGCGTTCGCTTCGTCGGGGGCCGTGTAGTTGTTGCCCGTGCCGACGAACACCGCGTTGATGCTCGGCGCGACCGACGGTGTGCCCCAGACGGCGCCGCCGCTGTAGCCGCAGCCGGCCGGGGGCTGATCTGTGGTACACGGCCCGTTGTTCGCGGGCACGGTGTAGGTCTTCCACAGCTGCTGGCCGGTTTCGGCGTTCAGCGCGACGACGCTGCCGCGGAACGTGCAGCAGGGATATGTCGCGGACCCGGCGGCGTCCTCCTCGCTGGAGGACACGCCGACGATCACCTCGTTGTCGACGACCTCGGGGTTGCCGGTGTCGATCGCGGCGGGATGCGGGTCGAGCTGCGCGCTCCAGATCAGTTCGCCGTTGAGCCGGTTGACCGCGTACAGGTGCGCGCCGGTCGGCTGCAGGCCGTCGAAGTTGTCACCGAAGATCAGCTCGTTTCCGTACACCGCGGGGCTGACGCGCGAGAACGAGCCCGTGACGCCGTCGTAGCTCGACATCTGCCGCTGCCAGATCAGCTTCCCGGTTTCGGCTTCGACCGCGTTGATGTAGCCGCCCCAGTCGGGGAAGTACAAGACGCCGTCGACGACCGTCGGCGTCGCCGAGACGTTGCCTTGCGTGGCGAACACCCACTTCGGCTTGAGTCTCGCGACGTTGGCGGGGCCGATCTTCGATTCGAGCGGCTGCGTACGCGTGTTCGACAGGTTCTGGCCGGCCGACGGCCAGGCGGCGAGTTCGGTCAGGCTCAGCGGGCTCTGGCGCGTGCCCTGCGCGCCGTGGCGCTTGTGCCGGTGTGTGCGCTGGGCGCCGGCGCGCGCGTGCGAATGCGTGTGAGGTTTTGCGACGGCGAGCTGCGGCGTCACCGTGAAGGCCGCCGCCGCGCACGCGAGCGCGATGGAGCTCGCGAGGATCCTGCGACTGCGGGCCGCACCGGCTATCCGACTTGAAGATGTACGCATCCTTGCCCCCCCGGGTTATCCGTGTTCGCTCATCGGCGACCACCGGCCGCCTCAGAGGAGCGACAGGTCAGTCAGCGTGCGAGCGTGTCTGGTTACGTGAAGCGGTCGCCGCCGGTGCCGAATCCTAGAACATCGTGCGCTTGCGGGCAATCGGCCGACTACACGACAGCGCTGCTCGACGCCGCACGTCGGAGACAGCGGGGCGCGGCTCCAAGCGCTGCTGGCGCGCAGACATCGCCGATACCAGAATCCAATTCTCGGTTCTGTTCGAATGGGGGGTGAACGGACGCACCAATCCGAACTGGAGGCATTTGCAATGGCACCGATAGATCTCACGACCATCACCGACGCTCTCGCTGAGCAGAAGGCCGATTGGGTAGCCGCTCACACACCGCTGCTGGACCTACCGGAGAATGAGCTGAAGCGGCGGCTCGGGGTCGTGGTCGACGAGCCGCGTCTGAACGAGCTCGTCGAGCAACCCGACCCCGACATCGCGGCGCTGATCGCGCGCATCGAGTACCGGCGGCAAGCGTCCTCTGCTTCCGCCACCGAGCATCCCTCGCCCGAGGCCGTGGAGCACGTGCGCGCCAGGATCAGCGCCCCCCTGCGCCCGCAGCCGTCGGTCTTGTGGTGGCAATGGTCGGCAGTCGATTGGCGCAACTACCGCGGGCGCAACAACGTGACGCCGATCAAGGACCAGGGCAACTGCGGATCGTGCGTGGCGTTTGGCACCGTCGCGACGCTCGAGTCGATGGTCGTCGTCGAGCACGACGTCTCCCTCGACCTCTCCGAGGCGGAGCTGCTCTTCTGCGGCGGCGGCAGCTGTGGAGGCTGGTGGCCCGACAGCGCGGTCGCCTATGTGAAGAGCCGCGGGGTTGCCCTGGAGAGCTGCTTCCCATACCAACCCAAGGACATGCCGTGCGCGACCTGCAGCGAACGCGACGGTGAGGCGATCCAGGCGCTCGAAAGCGTCGTCATCAACGGGATAGAACAGCGCGAGCAGTACCTACGGGAAGTCGGTCCGATGATCGCCGTATTCGCGGTGTACGAGGACTTCTACGGCTATCGGAGCGGGATCTACTCGCATGTCAGCGGCAACCTGGTCGGCTACCACTGCGTCGAGGTCGTCGGGTTCGTCGACTTCCCCGAGTTCTTCAGATTCTGGATCTGCAAGAACAGCTGGGGCACGGGTTGGGGAGAAAGCGGGTTCTTCTGCATCAGATTCGGGCAGTGCGGGATCGACAGCCAGTTCCCGTTCTGGGGGATCCACGAGACCAAGTGGTTTCGTCCTTGAGGTCCATCTCCACGCAGTGGTGCGGCTGGGAGGCGCGGAAGCGCTCCCAGCCGCCGCGGGGAGGATCATGAAGAGATGATCGCGGTCGCTCCGGGTGAGACCTTCGACGTGTCGCTGGAGGCGGCCGCGGCCGCCGGCTATGTGTGGCAAATGGCGGAAGTGGAGCCGGGGATAGTCGATCTGCTCGGGAGCGACTTCGAGCTGTCGAGCACTCTTGCCGGTGCGCCCGCAAAGCAGGTCTTTCATCTACGGGCAGTCTCTCCCGGCCAGGTTACGCTCCGCTTCGGCTATGGGCGAGCATGGGAGCCGGCGCCGGCCAGCGAGCGATCCGTGCAGGTGAGGGTGACGGACCCGGCGGATAGCGAGCCGAGCGGCGGAGACGCCCACACGTAGGGTCCGCAAGATTCAGGGCGCTTCGGAGACCACGAGCCGCAACGCTCCGTCGAAGCTGTCTCGCTCGCGCAGGTGGCCGTGCTCGGCGTCCCACGCGCCGGACTCGAGCGCGGCCGCGAGCCGGGCGACGATGCGCTCTTCGACGGCGGGCTCGAGCAGCGCCCACATCGACTGCGCGCCGCGGAGCTCCGGATCGAGCAGCGCCTCCGGCCGGCGCCAGAAAGCCTCGAAGAACCCGTCGACGCAGTCGCCGGGCGTGGGTATGCGCTCGACGCGCGTGCGCCCGCCGAGCGCGGCTGCGACGGCGCCGATCGCGGGGAACCGAGGTTGCTCGAGCGCGAGACCCTCGGCGAGATAGTCCAGCTGCCACGCCGGCAGCGCGTCGAGCTCGAACGTGAACACCACCACGGGTCCGCGCGCGACGCGGCGCAACTCCGCGAGCCCCGTCTCCGGCGATTGCCAATGGTGAATCGTCACACACGCCATCGCCGCGTCGACGGCGCCGTCGTCGAGCGGGAGCGACTCGGCGAGGGCGGCGATCGCGGGGGCGGCGTCCGCGGGGCGCTGGGCGCGCATCGTCGCGCTCGGCTCGACCGCAAGCACCCAGCGATCGCTCGGCTCGTAGGAGCCGGTTCCGGCGCCGACGTTGAGCACCGTGCGCGCGTCGCCGAGCGCCGCGTCGATTCGCGCCGCGATGCGTGGATCCGGGCGCCGGTGGCGAGCGTACGTGCGACCGTGCTGCTCGTAGTCGACCCGCTCAGCCGTCACGAGGCCACGAGCCTATCGGCCGGTGAGGCAGGCTTGCGGGGCTCACTCGAGGGGGTGGCCCGCCGCGGGCCTATACCTGTAGCTGCGCCTGCCCCTGCTCGAGCTCGAGCAGGATGCGCTTGCGCTCGAGACCGCCGCCATAGCCCGTGAGGCTGCCGTCGGCGCCGATCACGCGGTGGCACGGGACGATTACGGCGATCGGGTTGCGCCCGTTGGCGAGGCCCACGGCGCGCGCGCCCGTCGGCTGCCCGATGCGGCTCGCGAGCTCGCCGTAGCTCGTCGTCTCGCCATAGGGGATCTCCTGCAGCGCGCTCCACACGCGCTGCTCGAACGGCGAGCCGTGCATCTGCAGCGACACGTCGAATGTCTCCCTGCGCCCGCCGAAGTACTCCTCGAGCTGGGCCGTGACCGCAGCGAACGGCGCTTCGGCGCGCTGCCAGGCGGAAACGATCGCGACGGGCTTGCGCCCACCCTGCATGTACAGGCCATGCAGGGTGTCGCCGTCGCCGAGCAACAACAGCTCGCCGATGGGGCTGTCGACCGTCGTGTACAGCAGGACGTCGGGGGCTCCGCCGTTCGCGGCGTCGTTCGGCGCTTGTGCGTATTGGGTTGGGTTGCTCATGAGGGCCAATCTCGCACACTCGCGGGCGCTTGTCTGGCGGGAATCGGACTCCGCTGGCGCTCACGCGGTCAGCACCGTCTTGATGCCGCCACCGAGGACGTGCTCGCGCAGGGCCGCGGGGCCGTCGTCGAGCGTCGCGACGGCTGTCACGACATCCTCGGGACGGAGCGATCCGCGGGCCATCAGCTCGAGGACGTGCGGCATCAGTACGCGCACGTGGGGGAGGCCGATGTGCAGCGTGGTTCGCCGGGCCCACATCTTGAAGAAGGGGATGCGGGCGCTGCGGTGCAGCCCGCCGGAGCTCGTGCAGATCCCGTCGGTGGCCGTGTGCGACAGCGCGATCGAGATCGGGTCGGTGCTCGTGTGCGCGACGAGCGGCGCGGGCGCGTGCCGGCGCAGCTCGCGCGGGCGCAGCGCGTGCAGCCCGAGTCGTTCCGCGTGCGCGCGCACATGCGCGCGCGAGTCGACGAGCGTGACGTTGCGGGCGCCGAGCGCGCGGGCGATCTGGCCGGTGTACAAAGGCCCGCTGGCGCTGAACGTGGGCCGCCGGCTGAGTCCGGCGACGATCAGCACCTCGGCCTCGGGGTCCGCGTCCAAGAGCGCGGGGAGATGCGGCGCGATATGGCGATAGGAGTCGCAGATGTTGTCCGCGACGCTCGCCGCGGCCACCGGGTCGACGCCGTCGGGCAGCGCCACGAGCATCGCGTCCGCGTACGGCACCGCGAGCTGGTCGGAGAACGCGCCGCCGAAGTGCCCCGTTGCGAGCCCCATGCCAAAGGAGGACAGCGGCGGCACGCTCGTGCAGTTGCCGGTCCGTCCCGCCCGGCATTGAGCGCAGGCGCCGCAGCTGATCTGAAACGGCACGACCACGAGATCGCCCGGCTTGACAGTTGTGACGCGCTCGCCGATCCAGAGCACTTCCGCGACGCATTCGTGACCGAGGTGCAGCGGCAGCGCGAGCTGCGTGGCGCCGAGCACGAGCGGACAGTCGATGTCGCAAGTCGAGGCGGCGATCGGGTGCACGATCGCACCGTCCGCGCCTGGCGCCGCGGGGACCGGAACGTCGCGCCAGCGCAGGAGCGCTCCGGGGGCGGCGGTGAGCGCGCGCATGCGCTCGCGCGTGGGCCGCGCCCGTTGCTTGGCACTGTCGGCGACGGTCGCCGCCAGGCGCCGCGCACGCTGCGGGCGGCTGCGTTCGAGGATCAGCGGCATCGCGGCGGCCGCTCCGGGTGAGAGGAAGCTCGCGTAGTGGCGCAGCCAGCCGTGCGGTCTCGGGTGGGGCATGACGCTCCCTTCGCGTCGTCCTTTTAGATAGATCGCTCTAGGGGAGTGACCCTATCATCGGGCACCGTGTCCGGGAGGCAGAAGGAGTCCGATCAGTCGTGCGCCCCCGCGTGGTCGCGGCCGGCTCTGATCGCGGTCGCGGCGCTCGCGGGCGGATTGATGCTGACCGACGTGACCCGCAGCGGCTACGGCAACACCTACTACGCCGCGGGTGCGCTCGCCGCGAGCCACAGCTGGAGCGCGATGCTCACGAACGCCGCCGACCTCGGCGGCTACGTGAGCCTCGACAAGGGGCCGCTGCCGGATTGGCTCATGGGCCTGTCCGGCCGCGTATTCGGCTTCGGCAGCTTCAGCGTGATGTTTCCCGACGCGCTGTGCGGGATCGCGACAGTGCTCGTGCTGTACGACGCCGTGCGACGCGCGCTCGGCCACCAGGTCGCGATCCTCGCGGCGCTGTTCATGGCGCTGACTCCGGTGGCCGTGCTCGTGGCCCGCTACAACGCGCCCGACGCGCTGCTGCTGTTGGCGCTCGTGAGCGCCGCCTGGAGCCTGACCGTCGCCGTCGAGTCCGGACGCTTGCGCATGCTGCGCTGTGCGCCGCGTTCGTGGGCCTTGGCTTCAACACGAAGATGCTCGAGGCGTACCTGCGTGGCGCCGGCGCTCGCGCTCGCCTATCTGGTGGCGGCGCGCGGGTCGCTGCGCAGGCGCGCGAGCGAGCTTGCGCTCGCCGCGGGCCTCACGGTGTTCGTCAGCGTGGCCTGGTTCGCGACGATGATGCTGATCCCCGCTGGCGAGCGTCCCTACGTGGCGATTCCGCCGAGAACTCCTGGTTTCAGCTGATCCTCGGCGGCAACGGCATCGAACGCGTGAGCGGCAGCGCGGGCGCGTTCGCCCGCAAGCTCGACAGCAACCTGCTGTACCTCTTCGGCGATCGTCTCGCCGGCCAGATCGCGTGGCTCTTGCCGATGGCGCTCGTCGGGCTCGTGCTCGGCCTGTGCACGACGTGGAGCTCGCGGCGTGCGACGTTCGCGTTCGGCGCATACGTGCTGTGGGGGGCGTGGGCGCTCGTCGGCTGCCTCGTGCTCAGCTTCTCGGCGGGCACGCGCCACGCCTACTACACGTCGATCATCGCGCCCGCGGTGGCCACGCTTGCCGCGGGCGCTCTGGCGACGCTGTGGCGCTCAGCGCGCGGTTCGCTGGCCGCCGCCGTCGCGTTGGCGGCTGTCGTCGCCGGCAGCGCGCTGATCAGCTTCGCGGTGCTCGCGGGCTCGCCCACGTTCGTGCCGTGGCTGAGGTGGGTGGTGCTCGCGGCCGGCGTCCTGGCCGCCGGGGCGGCGCTCGCGCCGCGGCTGCGCGCGGCGCTCGACCCTCGGGCGAGGCGGGCTCTGGTGCTGAGCGCCTCGGCAGTCGCGCTGCTTTCGGGTCCCGCCGCGTACTCGTTCGCGACGGCCGCACGAAGCCACACGGGCTATGACCCGATGGCCGGGCCCGCGCCGACCGCGACGAGGTCTGGCGTCGCGCTCGCGAGCGCCGAAGCGCACGTGCGTGCCGACGCCCCGGGCACAGCGAGCTTTGCCTCGAGCCTGGCGTTGGTCGGCACCTATCTGCAGGCGCATCGCGACCGCGCCCGGTTTCTCGTGGCCGCTACGGATGGCAAAGCGGCTGATCCGATTGCGCTCGCCACGGGGCAGCCGGTGATCACGGTCGGCGGCTTCACCGGCTCCGATCCCACACCCACGACGGAGCAGATCGTGCGGCTGATCGGCTCGGGCGAGCTGCGCTACATGCTGCTCGACGCGTCGCGCATGCCTCCCACGTCACTCGCCGAGAGAGCCGAGTCGGTGCCTGAATGGGTGCAGCGCCGCTGCTCGCTCGTGCCGGACGCCTCGATTGCCGCCCCGCGCGTCGGCTCCGCCGCGGCCGTCTCGTCGATCTCCCCGGAGTTGGCGCTGTTCGCGTGCGGCGCAGCGACGCAGCGCAGGCGCGTCACGCCGGCCCGCGTTCAGGCGCTCAGCGCGACGGCCGCCTCGGGCGTCGCGACCACGAAGCTGAAGCTCTCCTCTATGTAGAGGTGAACCGCCTGCTCGTCGTGGCGCCGATAGCCGATCGACAGATCCTGGCCGCAGTCGTAGACGAAATCGCCGCCGCGCTGGCTAAGGACGATCGCCCCCCGCACGCCGGGCGCCCACACGATCGGTCCGCCGAGGATCTGGCGCAGGTGGTCGAGCAGCAGCGAGCCGCCGTGCTCGGCGGTCTCGACGACGCGCCGGTACTGCTCGCGCCCGAGCGCGAGGCCGTAGGGCCCGTCGATGCCGGCCTGCAGCAGCTGCTCGACGGCGCCGGCGACCGCGCGGGGATACTCCTCGGCATCGTCGCCCAGCGACGTCGCCTCGTACGGCGATGCCTCGGCGACGCCCGTGATCGCGGCGTCGGCCCAGCCGTGGAACACGGCGACGTTCTCGGCGACGGCGATGCGATGGGCGGCGTCGTCGAGCGAGCTCAGATCCACGTCCAGCGCGCCGCGATCGAGGTCGCGGAGCTCGTCCAGGGGGAGACTGAAGTCGGCCCGCAGCTCGGCCAGCGCGAGCACGCGGCGCTGGCGCGCTGTGACACCCTCGTGCGGGGCCTTCGCTAGCTCCGTGGTGCGGCCGAGGTTGCTGGCCGAGTGCTCCCAGCCGCGCGGATCGGAGAAGTCGACGAGGCGCCGCGCCGCGAGCGCTGGCTTGAGCCGCTGGCTGGCCTCGCTGTCGATCGTCTGCCACCCGGAGTCCGAGATCGGCGCCAGCTCGCGCAGAAGATGGTTCATCAGCGCACCGTAGCTCACGTCGGCCGAAACCGCCGCGCCGGGTTGGCCGGAAGGGCTTCGCCAGGTCGGCCTGAGCGGTTCCGTCAGGTTGGCCCAAATCGCTCTGCGTGCACCGTGCCGGGACGATGGCCGAGCTCGACGAGCGCATCCGCGGCCGCCTCGACGAACGGGGTCGGGCCGCACACGAAGATCCGCGGCCGTTGCTCTGGACCCGGCCCGACGGCCGCGAGCATCCGGGCGTCGACGCGACGATCGAAGCCGCGCCAACCAGGGGGTGTCTGGCGAGTCAGCGTGAAGTGCGCGTCGACGCTGTCTTCGTCCGCTATGCGCAAGAGCTCGTCGCGGTAGAGCAGGTCCTCCCAGCTCCTGCTCGACACGAGCACGCGCACCTCGATGCGCGCGGCGCGAGCCGCGCGGTGGCGCAGCATCGCCATCAACGGCACGAGCCCCGAGCCGCCGGCTACGAGCAGCAGCGGGCCGCCGTCTTCGACACTCCACGTGAAGTGCCCGCCGATGGGGCCGCGCACCTCGAGCTGGTCGCCGGCGCGCAGCTCGTCTGCGAGGTACGGAGAGACCTCGCCGTCGTCGATGCGCTCGACCGTCAGCTTCAGGTGGGGATCCTCCGGCGCAGAGGCGATCGAGTAGGAGCGCTGTGCCTGGTAGCCGTCTTCGGCGGTGAGGCGAACGTCGAGGTGCTGGCCTGCGCGATGCCCTGGCCAGCCGTCGCGGTCGAACACGATCGTCTTGGCGTGAGCGCTCTCCGCGACGGTCTCCAGCACGTCGAGCGTGCGCCATACGATCGGCGTTCGCGGCACGCTCAGTCGCTCCAATAGCGCTGCTCCTTCCACGGGTCGCCGCGGTTGTGGTAGCCGGCTGACTCCCAGAAGCCAGGCTCGTCCGCGACGGTGAGCGTCAGGCCTCGCACCCACTTGGCGCTCTTCCAGAAGTACAGGTGGGGGACCAGCAGCCGCGCCGGCCCGCCGTGCTCAGGTGCGAGCGGCTCGCCATCGAAGCCGTATGCGATCCAAGCGCGGGCGGAGGTGAGATCGCGCAGCGGCACGTTCGTCGTGTAGCCGCCGTCGCACCACGCCGTCACGTACTCAGCCTCGGTCTCGACCTCCCGCAGCAGCGTGTCGATCGACACGCCCATCCAGCGTGTGCCGAGCTTGGACCACTTCGTGACGCAGTGGATGTCGACGGTCGGCATCTCCGACGGCAGCGCCAGAAACTGCTCCCAGCTCCACGACGCCGGCTTGTCCACGGCTCCGTCGATCGCAAAGGTCCACTGCTCGAGCGGTGTCCGCGGCGTGGGTCCGGCGGACAGCACGGGGAAGTCATCGACGACGTACTGGCCAGGCGGGACGCGCGCTGGATCGACCTCGCGCCGAGGGCGGCCGTGGAAGCCACGAGAGATGGGTGCCATCGGGAAGCTCCTGTCTCCGGTCGCGCCCACCGCTTGGGCGCGTTCTCCACCCGCAGCACAGCCACGAGCGCACTCAATCTAACACCGCTCCGGCGCTCGCGCCG
This sequence comes from uncultured Solirubrobacteraceae bacterium, assembly GCA_963797105.1. Classification (GTDB taxonomy): domain Bacteria; phylum Actinomycetota; class Thermoleophilia; order Solirubrobacterales; family Solirubrobacteraceae; genus Palsa-744. The sequence goes on along the minus strand of CAWCOB010000002.1, from coordinate 2,735,863 downwards.
CCCGCGTCGCGTGGACCGCTCCGGCGTGCTCGCCGCTGCCTCGCGTGGACCCCGGCGTGCGCGCCCGCCACCTCGCGTGGACCGTTCCGGCGTGCGCGCGCCGCTGCCTCCCGCGACCGATTGCCGGCGACGGCAACCTCTGAGCCCAACACTACGTAGAGTTCCGGATACTGGTCACCCGGTCGATCACCGCACTTTACGTGGAGTCGAACGAACGTAGGGCTCGGCAGGCACGAATACGTCAAGTGCAAGGAAAGTTTCACCCGCAGGCCTGACGGCGCGGGTCTCGAATTTTCTGCAAGCCCTCGTTGCAGGCCTTTTATCGACGGGCTCGAGTTGCAAACCTTTGCGAGGGTCTGCGCATGTTTGCAGACCTTAATTGCAAAGCTGGACACGTGGGACCATCCATTCGTATGGTTCACAGGTCCTGACTGCTGATGAATCTCCGGGAGGCGATGCTGTGTTCAAGCGCAACGAAGTGCTGGTGGTAACAGGACGTGGGCGAAAGGTGATCGCACCGCGAGCCTTGCCTACAGCTGCGCTTGCGGGCGCGGTGACGCTACTCGCGTCAATCGCGCTTATGCTGAGCTTCACGGGGGTTGCGCTGGGCAGGTCGCACCAGCGGCCGGGCAAGTCGCACCACCGGCTGGCGAAGTCGCACCGCCGGCCGGGCACTTCGCAAAACCGGATCACGCTCGGAGGCCCGCTCAACCTCGTCGCGGGTCCGCTTGGCGACGGGCAGAGCGGCTTCTCGCCCGATCTCGGCCTCGTTCCGCCGACGGTGACGAAAATCGAACCGGCAGAAGGCGGCGTCGGCGGTGGCACGGCTGTGACGATCACGGGCACCGGCTTCACGGAAGGCGCACTCGTCAAAATCGGCAGCTCCGCGACCGAAGTTGAATACAAGTCTGCGACGGAATTGAAGGCGAAGACTGCGGCGACGGCGGCTGGGAAAGACGAAGTCTTCGTGACGGATTCCAAAGGCGTCAACGGCTCCGGACCCTCGTTCACGTATTTGGCGGCGCCGCATGTGTCGTCGGTTGCGCCGGCGGAAGGTTCGACGGCTGGTGGGACGGCGATCGTGTTGAAAGGCACTGATTTTGTGTCTGGTGCGAAAGTGACGTTGGCTGGGGAAGAAGCCACGAGTGTGGTGGTGGTGTCGGCTACGGAAATTACGGCGAAAACGCCTGCGGGTTCGGCTGGGAAAGTCGAAGTTGTGGTCGTGGACGCGGATGGGACGTCGTCGGCTGGTGCTGGGTTTACTTACATCACGCCGCCGACGGTGACCGCGATCTCGCCGAAAGAAGGCACGACTGCTGGTGGCACGAGCGTGAAAATCACGGGGACTGGGTTCGTGAAAGGCGCGAAGGTCAAGGTCGGTAGCGAAGCGACGTCGGTTGTGGTTGTTTCGGCTACGGAAATCACCGCGAAAACGGTTGCGGCGTCGGTTTCTGAACCGGAAGTCGAAGTGTCTGTGGGTGGTGTGGCTGCGAGCGCGTCGGTGAAGTACAAGTTTGTGGCGCCGCCGGCTGTCTCGAAAGTCGAAGCGGCTGAAGGGTCGACTGCTGGTGGCACGGTGGTGAAGATCACGGGTACTGGGTTCGTGGAAGCGGCGACGGTGAAGGTTGGTGGTGTCGCTGCTACTGAAGTTGAATTCAAGTCTGCGACTGAATTGAAGGCGAAGACGCCTGCGCATGCGGCTGGGAAAGTCGAAGTTGTCGTGACGCAGGGCGAAGTGAGCTCGGTTGCGAATGGGTCGTTTACTTACATCGCGCCGGCGACGGTGACGTCGATCTCGCCGAAAGAAGGCACGACGGCGGGTGGCACGGCCGTGAAAATCAAAGGCACTGGGTTCTTGAAAGGCGCGAAAGTCAAGATTGGTGCTGAAACGACGTCGGTGGTCGTGGTTTCGGAAACGGAAATCACGGCGAAGACTGCTGCGGAATCGGCTGGCGAACCTGAAGTCGAAGTGACTGAGGGTGGTGTCGGTCAGAGCGCGTCGGTGAAATACAAGTACGCGGCGCCGCCGACGGTCACGAAAATCGAACCGGCTGAAGGGCCTGCGGCGGGTGGCACGGCCGTGAAGATCACGGGTACTGGGTTCACGGAAGCGTCGACTGTGAAGATTGGGTCGGCGGCTACTGAAGTTGAATACAAGTCGGCGACGGAATTGAAGGCGAAGACTGCGGCGACGGCGGCTGGGAAAGACGAAGTGGTTGTCACGACCGGCGAAATCAGCAGCTCGGGTGGCGTGGACTTCACGTATTTGGCGGCGCCGCATGTGTCGTCGGTTGCGCCGGCGGAAGGTTCGACGGCTGGTGGGACGGCGATCGTGTTGAAAGGCACTGATTTTGTGTCTGGTGCGAAAGTGACGTTGGCTGGGGAAGAAGCCACGAGTGTGGTGGTGGTGTCGGCTACGGAAATTACGGCGAAAACGCCTGCGGGTTCGGCTGGGAAAGTCGAAGTTGTGGTCGTGGACGCGGATGGGACGTCGTCGGCTGGTGCTGGGTTTACTTACATCACGCCGCCGACGGTGACCGCGATCTCGCCGAAAGAAGGCACGACTGCTGGTGGCACGAGCGTGAAAATCACGGGGACTGGGTTCGTGAAAGGCGCGAAGGTCAAGGTCGGTAGCGAAGCGACGTCGGTTGTGGTTGTTTCGGCTACGGAAATCACCGCGAAAACGGTTGCGGCGTCGGTTTCTGAACCGGAAGTCGAAGTGTCTGTGGGTGGTGTGGCTGCGAGCGCGTCGGTGAAGTACAAGTTTGTGGCGCCGCCGGCTGTCTCGAAAGTCGAAGCGGCTGAAGGGTCGACTGCTGGTGGCACGGTGGTGAAGATCACGGGTACTGGGTTCGTGGAAGCGGCGACGGTGAAGGTTGGTGGTGTCGCTGCTACTGAAGTTGAATTCAAGTCTGCGACTGAATTGAAGGCGAAGACGCCTGCGCATGCGGCTGGGAAAGTCGAAGTTGTCGTGACGCAGGGCGAAGTGAGCTCGGTTGCGAATGGGTCGTTTACTTACATCGCGCCGGCGACGGTGACGTCGATCTCGCCGAAAGAAGGCACGACGGCGGGTGGCACGGCCGTGAAAATCAAAGGCACTGGGTTCTTGAAAGGCGCGAAAGTCAAGATTGGTGCTGAAACGACGTCGGTGGTCGTGGTTTCGGAAACGGAAATCACGGCGAAGACTGCTGCGGAATCGGCTGGCGAACCTGAAGTCGAAGTGACTGAGGGTGGTGTCGGTCAGAGCGCGTCGGTGAAATACAAGTACGCGGCGCCGCCGACGGTCACGAAAATCGAACCGGCTGAAGGGCCTGCGGCGGGTGGCACGGCCGTGAAGATCACGGGTACTGGGTTCACGGAAGCGTCGACTGTGAAGATTGGGTCGGCGGCTACTGAAGTTGAATACAAGTCGGCGACGGAATTGAAGGCGAAGACTGCGGCGACGGCGGCTGGGAAAGACGAAGTGGTTGTCACGACCGGCGAAATCAGCAGCTCGGGTGGCGTGGACTTCACGTATTTGGCGGCGCCGCATGTGTCGTCGGTTGCGCCGGCGGAAGGTTCGACGGCTGGTGGGACGGCGATCGTGTTGAAAGGCACTGATTTTGTGTCTGGTGCGAAAGTGACGTTGGCTGGGGAAGAAGCCACGAGTGTGGTGGTGGTGTCGGCTACGGAAATTACGGCGAAAACGCCTGCGGGTTCGGCTGGGAAAGTCGAAGTTGTGGTCGTGGACGCGGATGGGACGTCGTCGGCTGGTGCTGGGTTTACTTACATCACGCCGCCGACGGTGACCGCGATCTCGCCGAAAGAAGGCACGACTGCTGGTGGCACGAGCGTGAAAATCACGGGGACTGGGTTCGTGAAAGGCGCGAAGGTCAAGGTCGGTAGCGAAGCGACGTCGGTTGTGGTTGTTTCGGCTACGGAAATCACCGCGAAAACGGTTGCGCATGCCGCCGGCAAAGTCCCCGTCGAAGTGAGCGTCGGTGGCGTCGTGTCGACCGAAACGGTGGAATTCACGTACGCAACGCCTCCTCATGCGAGCTCGATCAGTCCTGCGGAAGGCTCCAAAGCGGGCGGCTGGGAAGCCCTGATCAAGGGCACAGGATTCACAGAAGCATCGAAAGTGACGATCGGCACCGAAGTGGCGAAGGTCGAATACATCTCGGCGACCGAACTCGTGATCACGACGTCGGCCCACGCCGCTGGCAAAGTCGAAGTGGTGGTCACCAATGGAGAACTCAGCTCCAGCGGCGGCCCGATGTACACGTACGTGTGATCGACCGCGTTGGCCAGCTCTCCCGTCCGCAGAGGTGTGACGGGGAGCTGGCCTGAGGCGCGCCGGTCCTAGCGCGAGGATCAGCGGTGGCTGGGCAGGCCGAGCACGTGCTGGGCGATGAAGTTGAGCGCGAGCTCCTGGGAGACGGGTCCGGAGCGCGACAGGCGGGCGTCGAGGAACATGTCGATCATTCCCGATCGCCGATCCCATGCCTCGGCGCCCAGCGTCTGTATGGCGTGATCGGCCGCGTCGAAGAGCACGTCGGCGCTGAGCAGCTTGGCCATGTTGGCCTCGCCGGCCAGGGCGAGCTGGTCGACGCCGGCGTCGAAGCGCGCTGCTGCACGGTAGACGAACAGCTGCGTTGCCTGAACGCGCGCGTGCAGCCGCGCGAGCGGATGCTGGATCGCCTGCTCTGCCCCGATCGGCCGCTGGCCGAAGATCGTGCGCTTGCTTGCGCGCTCAAGCGCTCGAGATAGGCAGTGGCGAGCGCTGCCGACGCACAGCGCCGCGGTGAGGACTCGCTCGACCTGCGTGAATGGCCACAGGGTGAGCAAGCCCTGGCCCTCGGCGCCGACCAGCGCGTCGAGCGGGGCCTCGACGTCGTCGAGCGTGATCTTCCATTGACGAACGCCCTCGCGGCCGCCCATCGGCAGCTCTTCCCGTGTCAATCCCTGTGCATCCGGGTCGACCAGAACCGTGGTGAACTGCGCCGGCGTGCCCGGCTCGCGCTCGCCGGGCATGCGGCCGAGCACCAGGATGCGCTCGGCGCTCTCGATTCCGGAGGTGACTCCCTTGACGCCGTTGAGGATGAAACGCCTGCCGTCGCGACGGACGGTCGTCTCGCTTCTGAAGACATTGTGGCCGACCTGCGGCTCGGTGACTGCGGTCGCCAGCTGTGACTGCCCGCTCGCGACGCGCTCCAGCCACTGCTGTTGTGCCTCCGCTGGGCCGACCGTGGCGATTGCGTGGGCGATCGCGCTGGAGAGGACGGGCATCCACAGCACCAGATTCGAAGTAGCGAGCGTTTCGAGCACGACACACGCTGCCAGCAGTCCGCCTTCGGTGCCGCCATGCTCGGGCGGTATCACGAGGCCGGGCCAGCCGCGTTCGCTGAAGTCCTGCCACAGCCGCGGGTATATCTCGCTGTGCTCGAGCCCGTGCAGGCGGATCTCGCGGGAACGCTCAGCGAAGCGGTCCGTGAGCTCCTGCGCCTGCTCGCGGATCTTGCAAGCCAGGGCTGGCAGCGCGAAGAGGTCCGGCGCGGTGGATGCTCCAGATGTCATCGTTTCTCCTTCAGCTGGCTTTGGCAGTAGATTCGAGCGGGATCAGCTCGGTGCTGGCTTGGCCCTGCGCGAGCACCTCGCCGTCGGCGGAGACGAGCTCGAGCGTCACGCGGCCTCGCTGGCGGGGGCGGGCTGCCCGCGGCGGGCGCGCACGCGCGTCCCGCGCAGCGCCGCGCATGCGCCGTCCGTGAGCTCCTCGGCGAACGTCGAGGGCATCGAGTCGACGTGGCCGGCGAGCCAGCGACGGGCGATCGCATGGGCGGGGCCGTTCACGATGGCTGTGATCACGAGCATCGACGCGGGCCTTATCTCGCCGCTTTCGACGAGCGGCTTCATCCACTCGATGAAGGCCGATCCGAGATCGCGGTTGAGCGTCGTCAACTCGACGTTCGCGGGCGAGTCCCAGTCGAGGTGTCCACGCATGTAGACGAAGCGCGCGAGCTGGGCGTGTTGCTCAACCCAGGCCAGCTGATGGCCGATCGTGCCGCCTACAGCGGCGCGCAGGGAGCGCGGCCGGCTGCGGATCAGCCCCCACAGCCCTTCCTGGAACGACGCCATCGCCTCGAGGTACAGGGCGTCCGCGATCGCCTCCTTGGAGGGGAAGTGGTGAAAAAGGGCCCCGTTGGATATCCCGCTGTCCTCTCTGATGCGCGCGACCGTGGTCTGCTCGTAGCCGTCCTCGAGGAAGCGTCGCAACGCTGAGTCGAGGACGCGGCGGCGGGTGTCGAGCGATGCCATCGTGACAGAGTAGCACTCTAGAGTATTGCTCTTTCAAACCCGACGAGAGGCTGACGCTGAGGCTCAGGCGTGCGTCGCGGGCGCTGTAGGGTTAGCTGGCATGAGCGATAGCAGCTGGAGCGAGTCCTTCGGCGCGGCCGCCGAGTCCTCTATGCAGGTCTATGAGGACGTGATGGTCCCGCGCCTGTTCACGCCCTGGGCCGAGCTGCTACTCGACGAGCTCGCACTGGACGCCGGCGAGACCGTGCTCGACGTCGCCTGCGGGCCGGGCTCGGTCACACGGCTCGCCGCCGCGCGTGTCGGCGCGAGCGGACGCGTGCTCGGCTGCGACCTGAGTCCGGCGATGCTCGCGATCGCTCAGGCGAAGCCGGACGTCGAGGAAGGCGGTGCGATCGAATACCGCGAAGCCCCGGCGGAGCGCCTGCCGGTGGACGATGACGCGTTCGACGTCGTCAGCTGCCAACAGGGGCTTCAGTTCCTGCCGAATCGGCCGGCCGCCCTGGCGGAGATGCGTCGCGCGCTGCGGCCCGGTGGACGGCTGGGGATCGCGGTGTGGAGGGAGATCGACCGTGCGCCGCCGTTCCGCATGCTGGCAGACGCGCTCGAAGCGGTCGCCGGCACCGAGCTTGCCGAGCGCTTTCGCGGCGGCCCATGGGGATTTCCGGATGGCCAGCAGCTCGGGGAGCTGCTGGAGCAGGCGCGGTTCGACGCGGTGCGCGTCTCCAGCCATGCACTGCCGATCACCTTCGAGGCTGGAGCCGAACAGCTCGTGTCCATGTTGGCGGCGACGCCCGTAGCCGGCGAGGTCGATCGACTGTCGTCGGAGCAGCGCCAGCGACTCGTGTCCCTCGTCACCAGCGAGGCCGGGGAGGGCCCGATCGTGTCGCAGATCGAGTCGAACGTCGCGCTCGCGCGACTCGCCTGACAGGCCGGGATCGCTAGCGCGCGCGGATCACGGCCTGCGCGGCCGCAACGCGAGCAATCGGCACGCGGTACGGCGAACACGACACGTAGTCGATGCCCGAGTGGTGCAGGAAGTCGATCGAGTCGGGGTCGCCGCCGTGCTCGCCGCAGACGCCGAGCTTCAGCTCGGGCCTCGTCTTGCGTCCCAGCCAGGCGCCCATGCGCACCATCTGCCCGACGCCGGGCGTGTCGAGCGTCTCGAACGGCGAGCGGTCGAGGATCTTCACGTCGATGTAGCGGCCTAGCACGCGGCCCTCGATGTCGTCGCGGCTGAAGCCGAGCGCCGTCTGCGTCAGGTCGTTGGTGCCGAACGAGAAGAAGTCGGCGTCGCGCGCGATCTGGTCGGCCTGGAAGCACGCGCGCGGCAGCTCGATCATCGTGCCGATCAGGTAGTCGGCGTGCTCATGCTCGGCGGCGACGCGCTCGATCAGCGCGCGCATCAGCTCGAGCTCGCGCTCGTAGGCGACCAGCGGCACCATCACCTCGATGCGCGCACCCGGAAGCCTTCCGGCGGCGGCGAACAGCGCGCGCACCTGCATCTCGTACAGCTCTGGAAACAGGATCCCGAGGCGCACGCCGCGGGTGCCGAGCATCGGGTTGGACTCCTGCAGCTGTTCCACGCGCTTGCGCGCCGGGGAGCCCTCGGGCATGTCGGAGGGATGGGGGAGGAACTCGTGCAGCGGAGGGTCGAGCAGGCGCACCGTCACCGGACGACCTTCGACCGCCGCGAGGATCTGCTCGAAGTCCGCCTCCTGCAGCGGCCGCAGCTGTTCGATAGCGTCTGTGCGCGTCTGGTCGTCCTCGGCCATGATCACCGCCGCCATCAGCGGTTGGCGCTCGCCGAGGAACATGTGCTCGGTGCGGCACAGCCCGATGCCCTCGGCGCCGAGCTCGATCGCCTTGACCGCGTCGGCCGGCGTGTCGGCGTTGGCGCGCACGCCGAGCGTGCGCAGCTCGTCGCACCATGACGAGCACCGTCTGGAACTCCTCGGAGACCTGCGGCTCGACGAGCGGGACGTCCTCCAGCGTGATCCGCCCGAGGCTGCCGTCGATTGCGATGCGGTCCCCTGCGCGCAGGACGTGGCCGTTCACGCGCACCTCGCCGAGCTGCGCATCGACCTGCACGGCTGCGGCTCCTGTGACCGCGGGACGGCCCATGCCGCGGGCGACGAGCGCCGCGTGGCTGGCCTTGCCGCCCTCGCTGGTGAGGATCCCGCGCGCCGCAAAGAAGCCGGCGACGTCGTCCGCCTCGGTGAACGCGCGCACGAGGATCACGTCGCGCCCCTCGGCCGCGGCGCTCACCGCGTCGGCTGCGCTCAGCGCGATCTCGCCCTTGGCTGCGCCTGGAGAAGCGGCGACGCCGGTGGCGATCACCTCGTAGTCGGTGCTCGGGTCGAACGTCGGGTGCAGCAGCGCGTCGAGCGTCGAGGGGTCGATCGTGGCGATCGCCTGCTCGCGATCGAGCAGACCCTCGGCCACAGCATCCACTGCAAAGCGCACAGCCGCCTGCGCGGGACGCTTCGCGTTGCGCGTCTGCAACATGTAAAGGCGCCCCTCTTGAACCGTGAACTCGGTGTCCTGCATGTCGCCGTAGTGGCGCTCCAGCGTTCCCAGGATGTCCATCAGCTGCTCGTGAACGTCCGGCAGCCACGAGCGCAGCTCGCGGATGTCGCGTGGCGTGCGCACGCCCGAGACGACATCCTCGCCCTGCGCGTTCGCGAGGAAGTCCCCCGAGGGCTCCGGCGCGCCCGTCACCTCGTCGCGCGAGAACGCCACGCCGCTGCCGCTGCTCTCGCCGAGGTTGCCGAACACCATCTGCTGGACGTTCACCGCGGTGCCCCACTCGTCGGGGATGCGGTTGATGCGGCGGTAGGCGACCGCGCGCTCGCCTTGCCAGGAGTCGAACACGGCGCGGATCGCGTGCGCGAGCTGCTCGCGCGGGTCGACCGGGAACGCGTAGAAGCCTTGGAACTCGCGCGTCAGCGCGATCAGCGACTCGACGTCGAGCTCCGTGTCGAGCCTCACGCCCTGTGCCGTCTTGCGCGCCGCGATCGCCTGCTCGAAGCGTTCCCCCGGCACGCCGAGCACGACGTTGCCGTACATCTGCACGAACCGCCTGTATGAATCCCAGGCGAAGCGCTCGTTGCCTGTGCGCTGCGCGAGGCCGGCGACCGTCGCGTCATTGAGGCCGAGGTTGAGCACCGTGTCGAGCATCCCCGGCATCGACTCGCGCGCGCCCGAGCGCACCGACACGAGCAGCGGGTCGGCGGGGTCCCCCAGGCGCCTGCCCGCCAGCGTCTCGAGCCGCTCGAGGGCGTCTGCGACCTCGGGCTCGAGGCCATCCGGGAAGGCGCCCGCGCCGCGCATGTAGGCGACGCACGCGGCGGTCGTGATCGTGAAGCCGCCAGGCACGCGCTCGGCGCCGAGCACGCGCGTCATCTCCGCGACGTTCGCGCCCTTGCCACCCAGCAGATCGCGCATCGCGCGCGAGCCATCGGCGAAATCCACCACCCAGGCGGCGGTGGATATGTGGGGAAGGTCGGTCAAGATCGAGGCGCTGGGCAAGGCGAGCGAAGTGTCCGAGGCATTCTCCCGTATGCCGAGGCTGTCAAGCCTTTACCCGGGACGCGCTCGCTCAACCCGACATTAGGATGCTTCCGCGATGGACCCTGAGATCCAGAGACTGCTCGCGAGCCTCTATGAGGAAGGACGCGGCTACGACGCGAGCACGCCGGATCGCCGTGAGCGCCTGCGCAACGTCGAGCCCGAGAGCGCCCGTCTGCTCGGGGTGCTCATACGCGCGCTTCAGCCTCGCGACTTGCTAGAGCTGGGCACCTCCAACGGCTACTCCACGATTTGGCTCGCCGATGCCGCGAAGGCGGTTGGCGCACGCTTCGCCAGCGTCGAGGTCGACCCCGGCCGTGCCGCGCAGGCCGAGCAGAACCTGCAGCAAGCCGGATTGCGCGACCACGTCGAGCTCCGCTTGCAGGACGCGCTGCAAACGCTCGCGAATGCCCCCGACAGCTCATGGGACCTGATCTTCCTGGACGCGGAACGGCCCGCCTACACGAGCTACTGGCCCAACCTTCTGCGCACGCTTCGCCAGGGCGGACTGCTCGTCGTGGACAACGCGATCTCCCACGAGCACGAGCTGACCGAGTTTCGCGAGCTGGTCGAGCGGGAGGATCGCGTGATGGATTCCCTCGTGCCGATCGGCGCCGGAATGCTGCTGGTAGTCAAGCACCAGCCGGCCCCGGCGTTCCGGACGCTAGATTGAGGCCGGTGCCGCCCGACACCACAGCCGATCAACAGCAGGCGCTCCCGCCGCTGACAGACGGAGCCGACGCCGCCGTCAGCGTGCGCGGGCTCGTGAAGTCTTACGGCGAGGTGAAAGCGCTCGTCGGCGTCGACCTCGACGTCGCGCACGGAACCGTGCTCGGGCTGCTCGGGCCGAACGGCGCCGGCAAGACCACGATCATCCGCATCCTCACGACGCTGCTGCGGCCCGACGCCGGCAGCGCCCGCGTCGCGGGGTTGGACGTCGTCGCGGATGCCGCGAAGCTCCGCGAGCGCATCGGGCTGGCGGGTCAGTACACGGCCGTCGACGAGAACCTGACGGGGCTCGAGAACCTCACGATGGTCGGGCGTCTCTACGGCGAGTCGCGCGCGCAGGCGAAGCGCCGCGGCCATGAGCTGCTCGAGCGCTTCGAACTGCTCGACGCCGCCAAGCGGCCCACGAAGACCTACTCGGGCGGCATGCGCCGCCGACTCGATCTCGCCGCGGCGCTCGTCGCCAAGCCGCCGGTGCTGTTCCTCGACGAGCCGACCACCGGCCTCGATCCACGCAGCCGCCTGCAGCTGTGGGAGACGATCGAGGGCTCGGTCGCGGACGGCACGACCGTGCTGCTGACGACGCAGTACCTCGACGAGGCCGACCGGCTGGCGAGCGAGATCGCCGTGATCGATCACGGCCGGGTGATCGCAGGAGGCACGCCCGACGAGCTCAAGGACCGCGTCGGCGGCGAGCGCCTGGAGATCCGCCTCGACGAGGCATCGCGCGCGCAGGCGGCCGCTGAGGCGCTCGCGTCGATGGCGGACGAGCCGCCGGGCGTCGACGGCGATCTCGTGACGGTGGGCGTGCGCCGGCGCGGCGGCGCGATCGTCGAGGCGGTGCGCCTGCTCGACGACGCCGGTGTCGGCGTCGAGGACATCGCGCTGCGTCGCCCCACGCTCGACGACGTGTTTCTGTCGCTGACCGGCCACGCGGCCGAAGTGGCCGAGGACGAGCAGGCGGCCGCGTGAGACGCCTGTTCACGGACACGCTCGTGATCGCCGAGCGCAACCTCGTACGGCTGCCGCGCGCGCCCGAGCTGCTGGTCGCGTTCACGGTGCAGCCGATCATGTTCGTGCTGCTGTTCCGCTACGTGTTCGGCGGCGCGATCAAGACGCCCGGCTTCAGCTACGTCGACTTCCTGATCCCGGGGATCATCGTGCAGAACATCGCCTTCGGCGGGTTCGTCACGGCGCTCGGCCTCAACGAGGACCTGCACAAGGGCCTGATCGACCGTTTCCGCTCGCTGCCGATGGCGCGCCCGGCGGTGCTCGCGGGGCGCACGCTCGCGGATGTCGTCACGAACGGGCTGTCGGCCTCGATCCTCGTGGTCACCGGGGCTGATCATCGGCTTCTCGTTTCACACGAGCGTGCCCGAGGCGATCGCCGGCGGCGGCCTGCTGCTGCTGTTCGGCTACGCCTTCTCGTGGGTGTTCGCGTTCCTCGGCATGCTCGTCTCCTCGCCCGAGGCAGCCAACTCGGTCGGGTTCATCGCGGTCTTCCCGCTGACGTTCATCTCCTCGGCGTTCGTGCCGGTGAAGTCGATGCCGTCGGTGCTGCGCGCGTTCGCGGAAGTCAACCCGTTCACGATCACAGTCAACGCGATGCGCTCGCTGTGGCTCGGGGCTCCGGCCGGCAACAACGTCTGGGGAGCGGTCGTGTGGGCGCTCGTGATCATCGTCGTGTTCGCGCCGCTCGCGGTCGCGCGCTACCGGCGCGCGGCGGGCCAGTAGCTGCAGCGGCGAGCGCCGGCGAGCGATGAGCCTGGGCCGGGAGCTGCGCAAACCTGCTTGCACGCCGTCCGACGCGACGCCTAGCGTGGCGAACAGATGTTCGATGACCGCTGATGCGTCGCCCTGGCTCGACGGGCTCAACGCCGAGCAGCGCGACGCCGCGACGTACGCGGGCGGGCCGCTGCTGATCCTTGCCGGCGCCGGCACCGGCAAGACGACGACGCTGTGTGCGCGCGTCGCCTGGCTGCTGTCCGAGGGCGTGCCCGCCGAGCGGATCCTGCTGCTCACGTTCACGCGCCGCGCGGCGCGCGAGATGGTCGAGCGCGCGCGTGCGCTGGCCGAGCGGGTGGCGCCGCACGCGGGCGCGGTCGTGGGCGGCACGTTTCACTCGATCGCCCACCGCATGGTGCGCCTGCACGCCTCCTCGCTCGGCCTGCGACCCGGGCTTCGGCGTGCTCGATGCCGGCGACGCCGCCGACCTGCTCGACTTCGTGCGCGAGGAGCAGGGCCATGCGGCGGCGCTCGGCGCTTCCCGCGCGCGCAGACGATGCTCGACATCTACTCGCGCACGGTCAACGCGCAGACGCCGCTGCAGGAGGTGCTCGCCGAGTCCTTCCCGTGGTGCGCCGAGCATCGCGAGGCGCTCGCGGAGATCTTCCGCGCCTACGGCGCGCGCAAGCGCGCGCTGGGCGTGATCGATCTCGACGACCTGCTGCTCTACTGGCGCGCGCTCGCGCGCGACGAGGTGATCGGGCCGCGCATCGCCGACGCGTTCGACCACGTGCTCGTCGACGAGTACCAGGACGTCAACGGCCTGCAGGTGCGACATCGTCAGCGGCCTGCGCGGCGAGCGTCCGGGGCTGACCGTCGTCGGCGACGACTTCCAGGCGATCTACGGGTTTCGCGCGGCCAGCGCCCGCCACATCCTCGACTTCCCCGAGCAGTTCCCGGGCACCCACACGGTGACGCTCGAGCGCAACTACCGCTCGACTGCGCCGATCCTCGCCGTCGCGAACGCCGTCTCGGCGCAGGACCGACTGGGTTTCCCCAAGCAGCTGTGGACCGAGCGCGAGGGCGGGCACGCGCCGGAGCTCGCGTTTCCGCGCGACGAAGGCGAGCAGGCGGGGGAGGTGTGCGAGCGGGTGCTGGCGGCGCGCGAGGAGGGGATGGACCTGCGCGCGCAGGCGGTGCTGTTCCGCACCGGCCACGACTCCGACCTGCTGGAGCTCGAGCTGACCCGTCGCGGGATCCCGTTCGTCAAGTACGGCGGGCCTGCGCTACCTGGAGGCGGCCCACGTCAAGGACTTCATCGCGCTGCTGCGGCTGACCGACAATCCCGCCGACGAGGTCAGCTGGTTTCGCCTGCTGCAGCTGCTCGACGGCGTCGGCCCGATCCGCGCGCGCCGCGTGCTCGACGCGCTGCGTCCCAGCGACGGCGCGCGCGCCCGAGCTGGGCCGCTGGGCTCAGGCTCGGCGCGCATGTGCCGGCCGAGCTCGCTCGAGCAGGCCGGCGCGCTGATCGACGCGCTCGCGGCTGCCGGCGCCGGCTCGAGCGCCAGCACGGGCGCGCAGGTCGAGCGCCTGTGCGCGGCGCATCGCCCCGCTGATCCGCCTGCGCTACCCCGACGGGGCGGTGCGCGTCTCGGATCTCGATCAGCTCGTGGCGCTCGCGCGCGGCGCCGAGGACATTCGCCACTTCGTCTCCGAGCTGGTGCTCGACCCGCCCGCCTCGAGCGCCGACTTCGCGGTGCCGCCGCATCTCGACGAGGACTATCTGGTGCTCAGCACGGTGCACTCGGCCAAGGGCCTGGAGTGGGACGCCGTCCATCTGATCGGCGCCTACGACGGCAACTTCCCCGCGGACATGAGCAGCGGGCACCGAGGAGAGCATCGCCGAGGAGCGTCGCCTGTTCTACGTCGCGCTGACGCGGGCGCGCCGGCGCCTGCACGTCTACGTGCCGTTTCGCTACTACCACCGCCCGCGTGGCGCGCGACGACGCGCACGGCTACGGCCAGGCGTCGCGTTTCTTGACCGAGGCCGTGCAGGGGCTGTTCACCGTCACGCACGCGTGCGAAACACGAGTGCCCGCCGGCATCTCCATGGCTCCCGAGCGTCGCATCGAGGTGTCGGTCGACGCGCTGTTCGCCTGACGCCCGCGCCGGCGCAGCACGATCGATAGCCAGCGGGCCCGATATTTGACGGTCTGCCGCATCTCGGGAATACTGCATGTCGGTTTGATTGCCGAGTTTCGAACGGCTGCGATGCGTCTCTCGGTGAGTGGACCACACCATCGACATCGACGTGTCTGCGAGGAGGAACTGAGATGACGAGTATCGGCGAGCTCCAGCGCCAGGTAGACGAGGCACTCGAGGCGGTCATCAGCACGCTACCGGCGACGGTTTCCGTCCTCGCGGCTGAGTTGGGGCGGGCAGCCGCACCGGCGCGCCCCGATGACATGGGCGCTCCGCGTCTGTTCTCTGCGTTCCATCTGCCCGATGCGCAGCGGGCAAAGGTGCTGGCCGCCGAATGGATGCAGATTGCCGAGGAGGCTCGTGCGCGCGACGGCGATGGCGTAGGGGACGAGAACGGCATGGCTGAGGGCGTCGCGGCGGCGCTTGGCGCGGCCGGCGAGGCGGTGGCCGGGATGGCGGCCGACCCCAAGCAGGACCCCGAGCTCGCTCGGCACGCGATCAAGCTGTTCCTCACCCACTACCGACACGGCCTGCCGCTGCGGATCAAAGGACTGGAGGCGCGCGCTCCCTGGTTGATCCTCCCATCGCGCGAATCGGCGGCGGGCGCAGCCGCAGCCAATCCCGAGGAGCGCCTGCTGTGGCTGCGCGAGGACCCCAAGCTCAACGAGCACCACGAGCACTGGCACGTCGTGTACCCGATCTCCGGCGTGCCCGCGCCGGGCAACCCGCGCGGCGGCGTGACCAAGGACCGCCAGGGAGAGCTGTTCCTGTACATGCATCGACAGATGCTCGCCCGCTATGACACCGAGCGACTCGCCGTCAGCCTGGGCCGCGTCGTTGCGTGGGGCTACCCCGACGTCGAGCCTTGGGGCTATGACCCCGGGCCCTATCTGCGCAGCATCTTCGGGCCACGGGAACCGGGACGCAGCTGGGAAATCACCCAGGAGGGCGTAAGCCCGAACGTCGTCATGGTGAGCGTCCAGGACATGGCCGAACGCGGTCGGCGCCTGTTCGAAGCGGCCAAGTCGGGGTACTTCGCAATTCCCGGCACACCAGCGATAGCGGTCGACGCGACCCTGCTCGGCCAGACCCAGGAGGCGGACATCGGCACCGTCGAGACGGGCGTGCTGCCGTGGAACCCGGCCGGCAGCGAAGCTGAAATTCATCCAGTGGTACAACGCCCTGATAGTCGGCTACTACGGCAATTTCCACAACGTCGGCCACGACATGTTCTCCCGCCCTAACCGGACGGTATTTGAACCACGAGACGGTCAACGTCATCCAACGACTGCACGCAACGCTGTGATCACCTGGATGGTCCCTCGGGCTTTCCTACCGAGTTTCGAGGCGCTTCGAGCACGCTTCCGGGTCGAAGCGTAAAAGCAACAGCCGACGAAGGTGCGATCTTGACGCTCGGTCCTCGTCCGAGGCAGGAGCGAGCTGGGCGCGGCCCGAGGCGCTCGCATCCCTCGCGCAAAGGAGGAGCCCGGCCATTGGGCTTAGAGTGGAGCGGGGCGCTCGACGGGGTGGCTCGCTTAGCAGCTCACCGAACTGCCAATAACGGTCAGCAGTATGCCCACGAGAAACATCCCTACGCCGATCCGCTGAAAGAGCAGCGACTCGCGCAGGTTCGCCTTGCGTCGCGCATCGGCCTCGGCCAGGTGCTCCCGTAGACTCCCATGCGAGTCGGTTACGCGTTGGCTGACCTTGGCGATGCGCTCCTCGAGCTTGGCGCGATCTTCCTGCTGCTTTCTTCGCAGGTCATTCACCACGGTCTCGAGGCGCTCGACCCGGCCCTCGAGCGTTGTGGCCGGCGCCCGTCCAACCTCTAGATCGAGCGATGCGCTGCTCGTCACCGACGCCGGCTGAAGCTCGATCTCGACCGCTTTCGGCTTGGTCCGACGGAGCCTGCGACGGAGCCAGGCCGACGCACGGTGATGGAGGGGGATGTGATCGGGGAACTCGCGTCGCTGCGTGCGCGACAGCTCCCACAGAGTGAGAGCAAAGCCCCCCGCCTGCGCGGTGCCGCCGGCGATTATGAGCGAGATGCAGGTCATGGGTGGAACCCTAGCCGCGACGGTAGCCGCGCGGCTGATCGGCTGGATCGTCGTCATGGCGATTGTTCTCTGGATTGTCCGTTGGAGTATGCGGCGCATCGATCGCGACGGCTGGTTGGAAGACTGAAACCAGGCGACTTTTGTAGGCGCAGAGGGCCACAATGCGCCTCAGAAGACCGGGAGGACGTGAACCACCTGGGATTCGCGGCGCTTCTCCTATCGCGTGGACGCATCCGCGACGGCGGACGCCGCTCACGCTCCTGCTGCGGACGACTTCCGAGCACGCCGACTGAGAATCAGCACACACCCGCTCGCGCGGGGCGAAGCGGAAGGGCTCGCCTCGCAGCACCTCCGCCCTGGTCCTCGTTCTAAGCAGCAACGCCATCAGCGCCGACGCTGGCTACCGCTCGCCAAGGGAAAGCAAGCGCCGCGGCCCTGCAATTGGCGACGAGCAGGTCGGGTCGGTGTTGGCGGCGCGGGTGTCTGTGCCGAGCGTCACGCTGCCCACTGGCTGTCTCTGGAAAAAAACTTCATCAGGGCCCTTGACTTCAAGCGCTTGAGGTATGTCAAGGTAGCCTCATGACGACTCTCACCATCCAAGATGTTTCCCGGCGCAGCGGGCTGAGGGCCGACACTGCGCTACTACGAGGAGATCGGGCTGATCGGTCCGATCGCCCGCGACCCGAGCAGCAGCCACCGCCGCTACCGCGAGCAGGATCTCGACACGTTGCAGGTTCTGGCGTGCCTGCGCGCGATGGGTGTCGGAATCGAGGAGATGCGCACCTACCAGGCTAACCGCGAGCTTGGGCACGCCAAGGCGGGTGAGCAGCGCGATCTGCTGCTGCAGCACGCCAAGCGGGTCGAGGCCGAAATCAAGACGCTGCGCATGCACCTCGACTACCTACGGGCGAAGGCGGCGCTCTGGGACGCCCGCAGCCGTGAGGACGCGGACGCGGAAGCTGAGGCGAACTCGCAGGTACAGAAAGTGCTCCCACAACTAGAGGAGGCGATGCTCGGATGAGCTCCAAAGTGTTGGTAACAGGCGGGTCCGGATATCTGGGCACGCAGCTGATCGCGGCGTTGCTGCGTGATGGGCGTGATGTGCGCGCGACGGTGCGCTCCCTGGATGCTGAGGAGGCTGTGCGCGCGGCCGTGCGCCGCGGTGGTGTGGACGACACCGGCGTCGAGCTGGTGGCAGCAGATCTGAGCTCCGACGACGGTTGGTCGGCCGCGCTTGAGGGCGTGGAGGAGGTCCACCACGTCGCCTCGCCGATCCCGTCCGCCCAGCCCAAGGACCCGGACGAGCTGATCGTCCCCGCCCGCGAGGGCACACTGCGTGTGCTGAAGGCAGCGCGGGACGCCGGTGCGCGCAGGGTGGTGTTGACCTCCTCGTTCGTGGCGGTGGGTTACTCGCCCAAGGCAGTCCGCGACTACACCGAGGAGGACTGGACCGACCCCGACGCGCCAGGACTGCCTCCCTACCCGCGCTCCAAGGCGATCGCCGAGCGTGCCGCCTGGGATTTCATTGAGTCCGAAGGGGGCGACACCCAGCTGGTGGTGATGAACCCGACGTTCATCGCCGGCTCGTCGCTGGTGTTGGCGCTGCGCTCTACGCTGACCTACTTCAAGGCGATCATCGAGGGCACGATGCCGGCGCTGCCACGCCAGCGCTTCGGCGTCGTCGACGTGCGCGATGTCGCCGACGCGCATATCACGGCGATGGCCACTCCTGCTGCCGCCGGGAAGCGCTACCTGCTGTTGGCGGACGGCCCGACGATCACCTGGCTGGGGCTGGCACAGATCCTCCGCGACCACCTCGGGCCTGCAGGCGAGCACGTCGCAACCGACGAGGCGCCCGGGGAGGACCCGTCGCCGCTGACGATCCACAACGACCGCGCCAAGCAGGAGCTCGGCTGGCGCCCACGCCCGGCCGAGACCACGATCGTCGAGACCGCTGAGAGCCTGCGCGAACTCGGCCTGCTGGAGGAGCAATGACTCAACAGCGGGTTCTCGTCACGGGCGGCTCAGGGTTTATTGCCGAACACTGCATTCTCCAACTGCTCGAGCAGAGTTACCTCGTGCGCACGACCGTGCGGTCCCGTGAGCGCGAGCCGGATGTACGGTCGGCGCTCAGTGGCGCCGGTCAACAGCCCGGCGACGCGTTGGAGTTCGTGGCAGCGGATCTGACGAGCGACACCGGGTGGGCCGACGCAGTCGCGGAATGCGACTTCGTGTTGCACGTCGCCTCGCCGCTGCCCATTGATATTCCCGACAACGAGGACGAGCTCATCATTCCAGCTCGCGACGGGACGTTGCGAGTGCTGCGCGCGGCGCGCGATGCCGGTGTCAAGCGGGTCGTGCTCACGTCCGCATTCGGGGCGATTGGCATGGGCTACGGACGTACCGATCGCCTATTCACCGAGGACGATTGGACCGTCCTCGACGGTCCCGCCGTCAATGCGTACTACAAGAGCAAGACCGTCGCTGAGCGTGCGGCCTGGGATTTCATGGCCGCCGAGGGTGGCTCGATGGAGCTCGCCGCGATCAATCCCGTCGCGGTGTTCGGCCCGGTGATGGGCAAGGCTGTCTCCGGCTCGAACGAGTTCATCCGGCGGTTCCTCGATGGGGCGATGCCCGGTTATCCCGATCTGTGGCTCCCGGTTGTGGACGTGCGAGACGTGGCGAGCGCGCACCTGCTGGCCATGACGACACCCGAGGCTGCCGGTCAGCGCTTCATCGCCGCGAGCGGATCGGGCTTCAAATTGAAGGAGATCGGCGTCATCTTGAAGGGGAGCCTGGGCGAACGAGCCAAGCGTGTGCCGAGCCGGTCGATCCCCAATTTCATGATCCGCATCGCTGCCATTTTCGACAACTCAGCACGCTGGATCGCGCCCGATCTGGGCATCACGAAGAACATCAGTGACCAAAAGGCTCGCCGTGTGCTGGGCTGGCAGCCTCGAAGGGCCGAGGAGACCATCACCGAAACTGCTGAGAGCTTGATCAAGATGGGGCTTGTCAAGGCGTGACCCGGCGGCGGGGACACGGATCGTCGGGTCCGAGGGGGCAACGGTTGGGACCCCGCTCTTGGCGGCTCTGAGGTCCATCCGGAGGTAAGTCCGGGCCTCGGACCCGGGTTGCCCACTGGCAGGATTATGACCGTGTTGTGGTACGGCGGCTACTCGGGTTCCTGGCTTTCATGGCCCGTGAGATCACCGCGAAGTCTTCTTGTGGGATCTCGAATAGGCCGAACCGGAACATGCTCCCCCAGTGGCGCTTGTCCTTGATAAAGCTGAGCTGGTCGATCAGCGGTCTAATGGGCGCCTCGATGCTCTTGACGAACTCGACGTTGCGCCGCCACGGTGTGAATCCCGGCGCCTGCTCCACCTGGTAGAGCTCTTCGTCGGCGACCCGACCTATTCCCGTGAAGGCCTGCACCGGCTCGCCGTCTCGCAGCCCCGTCTTGGGCGAGTAGTAGACCAACCAGTCATCAGTCTTTAGCCGCTTGAGTGCGGAAGACTTGCCATGGCCTGCCTGGGTGAATCCGCCTTCTACGCTCAGTAGCATGTGGTCTCGGCTGATCGTGCTCACCCAGTACGTTTGTTCGGGCGGGCCGAGCGCGGTCGCGCAGATGCTTAGTTGGCGGTGTAGCTGCTCGCGCTCGGGGCGACTCAGTGTCGCGATCATGCGTTGCTCGATTGCAGCGACGGTCGAGGAAGCCGTGCGTAGGCCGGTGCGTCCCTCGGCCGTGAGGGCGTAGCGTTGGCTGCGGCCCTGGCCCGCGGCGGTCACGAGTCCGGCCGCTCTTAGGCCGGTGAGGAGCTGGTGCATCGCTTGTCGGCTGACGAACGCGTCGCGCGCCAGGTCTGCGTTTGAGACGCGCGGACGCGAGGCGAGGATCTGCAGACAGGCGTACTGCGAGACGCTGAGTCCGTAGTCGCGCAGCTCCCCGTCCATCGTTGAGTGCAGAGCGTGTTGGGCGCGCTTGAGCGCGTAGCCCACGGATTGATCGAGATCGACTTGGCTCACGTCAACATCTTGACATAGTCTGCTAACGTCAAGACCTTGACAACTAAAGGAAGGATTTCCCTGTGTCTACCGTTGCAGGCCCCGATTTCATTGCCCTCCAGGTCCGCGACATCGAGCGTGCCGCCGAGTTCTACGAACGTGCGCTAGGGCTCACGCGCGCACCCGGACCCCCGCACGCCGTCGTGTTCGCCACCCAGCCAATCGCGTTTGCCCTCAGAGACCCACTGCCCGGAACCGACCTCGACAGTGGACAGCCCGGCCTCGGCGTGGCGCTATGGCTACGGGCCGACGACTCCCAAGCCCTTCATGACCAACTCGCCCAGCACGACGTGACGATCCTCACGGAGCCCGTCGATGGCCCCTTCGGCCGGACGTTCACGCTTCAAGACCCCGACGGCTACGCAATCACGATCCACGATAAAGGCTGACGAACTCAGCCCACTCCACACTGAACGCGGCGGCTTCCATACCTTGCGCGGGAAGCAGGAGCACTGGAGGTAACCCGCCTCGCCCCCGCATCGGACGACATCCACGCGCGACGCTTCGAGGTCGGTTCATGCTGTGGCTGCCGTGGGCTGCGTAGACCTCCGCGCGCCGTCCTACCCTTGGATGCTGTGCCGATCTTCCGACGTGACCCGAACCGCCCGCACCCGATCCTCGCGCCCGGCGCGGTGCGAGTGGCGCCCCGGCCGGAGCCCTCGGGGCCTACGCCCGAGGAGGAGCTTCCCGACTGGGTGATGTCGTCGGTCATGAGGTTCATGCAGCCTTTCTTCGCTGGTCACGGCCCAGCGTCTGAGGGCTTCGGTCCCGGCTGGGGGCACACAGAGGCGCCGCGCAACTTCATGATGGAGATCGAGCGCACCTGCCAGATCCCCGTTTCCTGGCAGCACGGACGTAGCAGCGCGGCGGACAGCGTGTGGGAAGCGATGTACCGGGATCGAGCCCTTGCCGCCAGGGTGATCGACTACGCCCTCGGCGAGGTGATGCTCGGCTACGACGCGCAGGGGATCGAGCCTGCGGTCGAGGAGCTGCATCGAGCCCTGCAGCAGGCAGGAGCCAACTACGTTGTGGTCCAGCCCGACCCGGGATACGTCCGATACCGGCTGGAGCGCCGAACCGTCCCGGCGGCAGCGGCCGCCGTGCGTGCGCAGACGGCGATGCCTGGGGACGCATCCGATCACCTGGACAAGGCGTGGAGCGCCGCGTTCGGCCGCGAACCCGACCCGAGCACGGCGTACAGCGAGTCGGTCAAGGCGGTGGAGGCGGCGGCCATCCCCGTCGTGCTGCCTAACGATCCGGGCGCGACGCTCGGCAAAGTGATCGGCCAGCTGCGGGCGAACCCGCAGAAGTACACGGTCGTGTTCTCGCGCGACGCATCTCCGGCCAAGGGCACGACCCTGTCGCCGCTCGAAGTCGTGATCGCGCTCGCTGATTCACTGTGGAGCAACCAGACGGACAGGCATGCGCCAATCGTGCCGATCACCCAGACGCAGGCTGAGCTGGCCGTCCACATGGCGGTCACGCTCGTGCACACCTTCCGCTCCGCCGTCACCTGACGGCCGGTGCTCACACCGATCACCACAAGAGCAGAAGCGGAGGCGCGGGTGCGTGCTGACCTCGGACCGCAGGTCGCGGCGTGCGAGCGCTTCGCGGAGTTCTCGTGGGAGGTCATCGGGACGGAGCGGTGGACCGGCAGACCGATCAACGAGGACTTGAGCGAGCGGCTGATCGCGAGCGAGATGTCGCGGGGCTTCAAGAGCTACCGAGGCGTGATTGATACGGCGCTAGGCGGTTATGGGCCACAAGGCGCGATGGTTGACAGATCCCTGTTCGAGGGGATGGCCGTGGCGCACTGGGTCAAGCTCAACCCCGAGCTGGCAGAGGACCGCTTCCGGAAGCACCTCAAGCACAACACGGCGGGTTGGAACAAGCGGCTCGGCGCACACGGCCAGGAGGGAGTCGAGCTGACGCTCACCGAGGCCGAGGTGAAGGAATACGACAAGCTGTTCGGGCCGTGGGGCGACAAGCTCTGGTGCGGGATGCCAATGCACAAGCTCATCGACGCGATCGAGAGCGAGTGGGAGGAGGGCGAACGCCGCAGCGAACTGCGCTTCATGTTCGCTGTCGCACACGCGGACAACACGGAGACGATGCACACCACGGCCACGTCACTCACCAGCAGCATCGTGCAGGACAACCTCGATGGGCTTCGGACCGAAGCCGGGCCGAGCATCTTTCAGGTTGATCGTGCGCTGCTCGGCGCACTGTGGCCCTGGGCGCACATGCTCAGATTGGCCGCGGCCTACTTCGAACTCGACGGCGCAGACCGTGTTGACGATGAGTTCATCAAAGCCCGCGCCGCCTTCATCTCCCTCAGCGACGAGCTACTCGCTGAGGCCGGCCGGAACGACCCCTGCCCGTGCGGGAGCGGCAGGAAGTTCAAGAAGTGCCACGGCGCGTAACCGTCCCGGTGCCCGAACTGGCGGGGTAGCCCGCGCCCGCCGTCGAAGTCCCCGAGTAGCACGCCTCGAGCCAGCGCTTTGCGCAAAAAGCAAGCGTCTGCCACGGCGCGCGGAGACGGCCCCTTTGGACGAGGAACAGAAGTCCGTGGCTGAGCACGAACAAAAACGGAGTCATGGGCTTCGTGCCGACGGCCATGCGCGACCATGTCTTCTACCGCTGGCACAAGCTCATCGATGACCTGTACTTCACTTGGCAGGAGACCCGGCCGAGCCACGACTTCACCCAGGACGTGCCGCCGGTCACGATCAGGAAGAGCCTTCCCGGTCAGCCGCCGCGGAGCGATCAGAGCCCCGACATCATCCTCTGCCTGCAGAGCGACCTCGTCCCCTGGGATCGCTGGGGGAAGTTCGGCGCCTACGCGTTCGGCGGCGAACAGAGCTGGAACCGCGAATTCGCCTCCGGCACGTTCGAAGATCCCAACATGCCAAGCGGCTTCGCCACGACAGGCGAGCTGCTGACCTCCATGAAGCGCCGCATCGTCACGATCGAGACGGGCCAGGAGGATCCCCAGCACCCCGAGACCCCACACGAAATCGAATACCTCGACCAGGACGAGTTCTTCTATTTCCTCAGGCTCGAGAACGAGAGCGAAAGCGAGCAGAACGTCACCGTGCGTGTGTTTCTCGTGGCGCTGGACCCGCCGGGACTGGCCGAAGACCGGCGCATGTGGATCGAGATGGACAAGTTCAAGCAGACGCTCGAGGCACGCGAACGCGCCGTCGTCTTCAGGCCCGCCGCGCTGTCGTCGGTGATCCGCAAACCTGCCGTCAAGCCGCCCACGGCCGAGCAGCCGCCGATCAAAGCGCCGACCGACCCGATGCAGGAAGACGCCGAAATCCCCGGCAACTACTGCGACTGCGGCTGGCCTTACAACCTGCTGCTGCCGCGCGGCACGCAGAAAGGCATGCGCTTTCGCCTGCTCGTGATGCTGACCGACTGGAACATCGACAACGTCCCGCAGGAAGGCGACTGCGGCTCGATGAGCTATTGCGGGGCCCGCGACAAATACCCGGACACACGCCCGATGGGCTATCCATTCGATGCGCCGTTTCGCGCCCGCTCGATTGCCGAGACGATCGCAGCTCAGCCGAACATGGCGACACGGGACATCGTCATCCGCTGGAGGTGACGTCCAGCGGGCCGGAGTCGATGTCGGGCGCCTGCGCCGACCCGGCGATGACTTTCTGCAGCCGCCGGGCCGCGTCCACGTGATCGCCCGTCCAGATCATGCGCACGGCGGTCGCGCTCGCCTTGCCGTCCTCGGCGCGCAGGTCGTGGCGCACCGCCTCCACGAGCCGTGAGTCGGCTTCCGTGTCATGCGGCTGCGGTTGCGGCGGCGGCTGTCCGGCAAGGAGATCTCCGGCGAGCTCGTCATACCAGCCCTTTACAGCCTCGCTCGCTCGCAGCAGCTCGTGCCGCGCCGCCTCGCGATCGCCGGGTGCCGAGCCATCCTCGTGTTGCCACAGGTCGAGGACCGCGTCGGCCGCGAGTCGCAGGCCGCCGACGCCCGTCACCAGGCTGGTGATCTCCGCGAGCGCCAGCGGCTTGGCGCCGCGCTCGATCAGGTAGCCGCGATAGGTGTCGTCGAGCCGCCGCGCGGCCGCCGCGGCGCGGTTGGCGTCTTCGATCGGCGCGTCCAGCGATGTGGCGTTCTGGTCGCAGCGGAGCGTGCCGTAGCTCACGGCGCCGGCGAGGTAGCCGGCACTGTCGCGATAGGCGTCGGCGAGCGCTTTGCGTAGCGCCGCGCTGGCGCCGCGCGGCCAGAACAGCAGCCCGACTGCGAGGCTCACCGCGCAGCCGAGGGCGATGTCCTCGACTCGCAACAAGCCGACCCGCCAGCCCGTCGGTTGGATGATGTTGAACAGGAACACCAGCGTCAGCGTGAACGCTGCCTGCCCGGCGGCAAAGGAGATCGCCGCCGGGGCGATGCCGGCGAACAGGATCGCGAACGGCAGCAGGAGCCACAGCAGCGTCGCGTTCGTTCCGATCACGGTCAAGAGCGCTGCCCCGATGACGAACCCGACGACCGTTCCCGACAGGCCGCGAAGCACCGTCTGTCCTGTGTTCAGCGCATTCGAGCGCAGCACCGAGAGCGTGCCGAGGACCACCCAGAAGGAGTGCTGCACGCCGGTCTGGTTTGCGACGAACACGGCGAGCCCGAGTCCGACGGCGCCGCGCACGCTGTTGTGCAGCCATACCGAGTTACGGTCGACGTGTGCGCCGGCGCGCTGCTGGGCGGCTGACAGCGTGCCGTCCAGCCCCTCGGGCTGGCGCCCGAGCAGCCGCTGGCGCCAGCTGCGGCGCTCGGCGGCCGCTGCCAGATCGATGTTGCGCGCGATCGTTGCCACCGCAAACGCCAGCTTCTGAGCGCGGAAGCTTGGGTCCAGGGATGTGATGAACTCGCTGATGCGCTCCTCGACTGTGCCGTCGCCGGCATCGCGCAGGGTGCGCACGGGCAGGTCTGCGGTCGCGTCGTCCTCCAGCCTGTCGGTCGCCTCGCTCAGCTCGCTCATCGCCGCGTGCAGCTCGCGGCGGTCTCCTCCCGTCTCCGCGAGCAGCTGCGCTCCGCGTTCGAGCGCCGCAGCTGCGGCGAGCTTGACCGCGCATACCGCGTTGTCGGCAGGCACCCCGTCGAGCGGCTCGGTGGACTCGACGGCGATCGCGTCCAGCCAGATCAGCTCGTCGACGAGGCGCACGACCGTGCGCGCGGGTGTGCTGAGGCTCGTCGGGCGAAACGGAGTCGCCAGAAAGCTGCGTCGCAAGGCGGCGATTGCCTTGCTCGCCTGCGCGATCGCGTGTTCGCGGTCGCGCAGGAGCGCCTCGTCGGCGTCGCTCATCGTGTGGGCGACCTCTGCGCGCAGTCTCGTTGCTAGCGTCCTACAAGCCTCGATCGCCGCCTGACGCAGCGGGCTGCGAGTCGGCGCCGGCCACAGCAGCCAGATCGCGAGCAGCGAGGCGGCGGAAGCGAGGCCCCATCCGGCGAGGCGATCGGGTATCGAGGAGACGGGACCGCTGACCGTGACCGGCAGGATGAACGCAAGCAGCAGCGAGGTCGTGGCCCCGGCTAGCACCGAGCTGACCACGCCGGAGAAGATCACCGCGAAGCCGACCAGCGCCGTGGTCGTGGCCGCCAGCCAGACGGTCTGAGAGACGAGCGTGGCCAGGCTGACGAGCGCGCAGCCCGCGAGCGCGAGCGCCGCCTGAGACAGCAGGCGCTCGCGCATCGGGCCGCCGAAGTCGACCAGCAGCAGCATCGCGAACGACCCGAACGCGGCGAACGTCGCGAGCACCGGGTCGACGATCAGCTTGTCGCCCAGCGCGAACATCGCGGGCATCACGATCGCCGCGCGCGTGGCGCGGCGCAGCGCGGCAAAGTCGCGATCGTGCTCGGCGAGCCATCGCAGCGGATGTGCCAATTCTGAGGTGCTCATGCGGGCGCGGCTGCCTTGGCCGTCAGGCGCGCGCGGTTGCCGGCAGCCGTCACAGCGGCGGTCAAGGTGGCGACGTCGTAGGCGCCGTAGTGGCGGCGCCCGTTGATGAAGAACGTCGGTGTCCCGGAGACGCCGCTCTCGTCGGCCCCGGCGACGTCTTCGCTCACGCGGGCCGCGTACTCGCGGCGGTGCAGCTCGGCGGTCATGCGGTCGGCGTCGAGCCCGATGTCCTTGGCGTATTGCGCGATGTGAGAGGGGCGCAGGTCGCCCTGGTGTCCGAGTAGCGTGTCGTGCATCTCCCAGAAGTGGCCCTGCGCGGCTGCCGCCTCCGATGCCTCGGCGGCGACCTGCGCGTTCGGGTGCACGTCGTTGAGGGGGAGGTGGCGCCACACGTATCGCAGGTCGTCGTCGAAGGAGGCGAGCAGCTCGCGCATCACCTGCTCGGCCTGCCCGCAGTAGGGGCACTCGAAGTCGCCGTACTCGACGAGCGTCACCGGCGCGTCCTCGGCGCCGCGGATGTGGTCGCGCTCGGGATCGACATCCCTGGAGAGGTCGAGGATGTCCTCGGAGGTCCCCGCGATCTGGCGCGCGCGCACGCTCGCCGGCAGGCGCCTTACGACCTGCAGCACCGACCATGCGAGCAGCGGCGCGAGCACCACCGAGCCGAGCGCGCCGAGCTTGGCCTCTTCCAGGCGCTGCCCGCTGAAGGCGAGGCTCGAGATCAGCAGCGACACTGTGAAGCCGATCCCCGCGAACGCTCCCGCCGCGGCGAGCAGCGGCGGGCTCAGGGGCGAGCGCGGCCCGCGTACCGCCGGGCGCGAGGCCAGCAAGGATGCGCCCGTGATTCCGACCGGCTTGCCGATCACGTAGCCGACGAGGATGCCCAGCGTTATCGGCGAGCCGATCGCGCTTTCGAGCAGCCGCCCGGTCACGTGCACGCCGGCGTTGGCGAGTGCGAACAGCGGCACGATCAGGTACCCCGTCCATGGGTGCAGGCCGTACTGGAGGCGCTCGTTGGGTGAGATCGCGGAAAGCACGCTCTGCTGAGCCGAGCGCGCGAGCTCGGGCGTCGGCTGCTCGCGAAACGAGCGCGTCAGATCGGTCGCACGCTCGAGATCCTCGCGCGAGGGGGGGTAGGCGCTCGTCGCGAGCCCCACCGCGAGGCCCGAGATCACCGGGTCGACGCCCGACTCGAACATCGCCACCCACAGGCCCACGCCGAGGAGCACGGAGGCCGGCCTGCGCCACTGCGGCGCGTAGCGCAGCGTAAGCAGCGCGGCGAACAGCGCCACTGCGATCACGAGCGCGAGGATCGACACGTGCGTCGAGTAGGCGACCGCGATCACGAGTAGCGCGCACAGGTCGTCGACGACCGCGAGCGTCAGCAGGAACACGCGCAGGCGTGTGGCCGCGCGCGGCGTCAGCAGTGCCACGGCGCCGAGCGCGAAGGCGGTGTCCGTCGACATCGCGGCTCCCCAGTCGTGTGCGCCGGGACCGCCCGCGTTGAATGCGAGATAGACCGCGACCGGCACGCTCATACCGCCCAGCGCCGCCATCACCGGGATCGTCAGGCGGCGGCGCTCGCGCAGCTCGCCGAGGTCGAGCTCGCGCTTGGCCTCCAGCCCGACGACCAGGAAGAACAGCGTCATCAGCCCCTCGTTGACCCAGTGGCGCAGATCCATCGAGATGCTGCTGCTCCCCAGCTTCAGCGCCAGATGTGTGCTCCACAGCGAGCTGTACGAATGAGACCAGGGGGAGTTGGCCCAGACGAGCGCGAGGATCGTGCCCGCCAGCAGCACGCTCGCGCCGCCGGTCTCGGTGCCGAGGAAGTCGCGGACGGGTGCCGCGAGGCTTCGCGCCCAGGCCGTACGGCCGGCGTAGCTCGCAGCGTCAGCTCCAGGGTCTGTTGTCAAGCCACGCATAGAATGCCCGAAGATGCGCTGCTTCGGGGATGGCGACCCTCTGATGGAGGCTTACCACGACGAGGAGTGGGGCATGCCGGTGCTCGACGAGCGTGGGCTGTTCGAGCGGATGAGCCTCGAGGCGTTCCAATCGGGGCTGTCGTGGCGCACGATCCTCAACAAGCGCGACGCCTTCCGAGCGGCGTTCGCCGGCTTCGATCCTGAGCTCGTCGCGCGTTTCGGCGATAGCGACGTCGCGCGCCTGCTCGACGATGCGGCGATCGTTCGTAACCGCGCGAAGATCGAGGCGACGCTCGCAAACGCCCGCGCGATCGTGGCGCTGCCCGCCACCGAGTCGCTCGAGGCGCTCATCAGGGGGCACGCGCCCGCGCCTGCGGATCCGCCGTCCGCGACGTGGGCAGACGCGCGCTCGAAGACGCCGGAGACGATCGCCCTTGCCCGCGAGCTCAAGCGGCGCGGGTTTCGCTTCGTCGGCCCGACGACGCTGTACGCATTGATGCAGGCATGCGGCCTGGTTGACGACCACCTCGCCAACTGCCCCGCGCGTCCGGGCGTCGAGCGCGCACGCAGGGCCGCGGGCCTTGTCTGACTCGGTCAGTGGCGCCTGCGTGCGAGCCGTGCCGCATCTGACGTCCGAAGCCCCAGGGTGCGCAACGACCAACGCGGCCGTGCTATCCTAATCTAATTAGGCAATCTCCTAGGAGGCATAGCTAAATGAGGACGACGAAGGTCACCGACAACGTAATCCAGCTCAAACGCCTGCATTTCGTGAACGCCTACCTGGTCCGCGAGCCAGACGGCTTCACGCTCGTCGACACCACGATCGGCAAGGCCGCCGGCGAGCTGATCGCGGCGGCGCGCGCAGCGGGCGGCGAGATCAGCCGCATCGCGCTCACGCACGGGCATCTCGACCACGCCGGGGCGCTCGATGCGCTGCGCGCGCAGCTCGGCGAGGGCGTCGAGGTGCTGATGGGCGAGCCCGACGCGCGCATCCTCGCCGGGGAACACGTCGTGGACGGCAAGCTGCGCGGGTCGTGGGCGAAGCTCGCGACGCGGCCCGACACTCTGTTGCGCGGCGGCGAGCGGATCGGCAGCCTGGAGGTCGTCGCATCTCCCGGCCACACCCCCGGGCACGTCGCGTTCCTGGACATGCGCGATCGCACGCTGATCGCGGGCGACACGTTCACGACCTACGGCCGCGCTGAGATCCCCAACCGCCTGCGCCAGCGCTTCCCGCTCGCGACGATGGGCACCCAGGATCGCGGTCTCCTCGTCGAGTCGGCGCGCACGCTGCGTGCACTGGATCCGGCCGTGCTCGTCTGTGGTCACGGGCCCTCACTGAGCTCGCCCGCACAGGCGATGGACGCGGCGATCGCTCGCGCCGGTGGGCGCTGATGCCGCGCGCCGGGCTCGACACGGATGCCGTCGTCGAGGCGGCGGCCAAGCTCGCCGATGCCGAGGGCCTGGAGGCGGTGACGCTGGCGCGTCTGGCGGCTGCGCTCGGCGTCCGCTCGCCGTCGTTGTATGCGCACGTCGACGGCCTCGAGGATCTTCGGCGCCGGCTCGGGGCTCGCGGTGCGCGCGAGCTCGCGGCGCAGCTGAGCCGCGCCGCGGCTGGCCGCGCTGCCGGCGCCGCGCTCGCCGCGCTCGCACATGCCTACCTCACCTACGGACGCGAGCATCCCGGCAGCTATGCCGCCGCTCAGCGCGCACGCGAGCTGCAGCACGATGCGCAGGCTGTCGCGGCCGCGACAGCGGTGACGGACGTGGTGCTGGCAGTCCTGCGCGGATACGGCCTCGACGGTGACGACGCGGTGCACGCCGCGCGCATCATCCGCGTCGCGCTCCACGGCTTCGTCTCGCTCGAGGCGGACGGCGGCTTCGCGATCGCGCTGTCGCTCGACGAGACGTTCAAGCGGCTCGTCGCGACGCTCGATCGCGGGTTGCGCGAGCCCGTCGAGAGAAGCGCCGCGACCTAGCGCCGCCGGGCGTGATCAGCTCGCCGCCGTTGCCGTCTTCCCGTCGGCGAGCTCGGACAGCCGCGCGACCGGGCGCCGGCGGCCGGGCAGCGCGAGCGCTCCCAGCGCGCCGAGCGCGCACACGCCTGCCGCCACCACGCAGCCGGTGTGCAGGCCGCTCATGAACGCGCTCTGCACGGCGTCGAGCGCTGTAGCCCGCTCTGCGAGGGGCGTGTGGGCGACGACGGCGAGGCCGGCGCCGACCGAGCTCCGGGCGCTCGCCAGTACAGGGCCGGCGAGCTTGGTCAGCGCGCTGTGCCCGAGGCTCGACGTGTACAGCGACGCGTACACGCTGCCGATGATCGCCACGCCGAGCGTGCCGCCGGCCTCACGCGTGGCGTCGTTGACGGCGGAGCCGACCCCGGCCTTCGCGGGCGAGAGCACGCTCAGGATCGACTCGGTCGCCGGCGCGGTCGTCAGCCCGAGGCCGGTGCCCATCATCAGCATCTGCACGACCACGATGTCGTAGGAGGTCGCGATGCCGGCCTGCGATATCCACAGGAACGCGCTTCCGAACAGCAGTAGGCCGGCGCTCACGATCACGCGTGTCCCCACGCGTCCGGCCAAGCGCGCGCCGAGGACGGAGGCCGCGCCGATGCTGAGCGCCACCGGCAGGATGCGCGCGCCGGTGGACAGCGTGCTGTAGCCGCGGATGAACTGAAAGTACTGGGTGATCAGGAAGATGAAGCCGAACAGTGCGAAGAAGGCGACCGTCACGGCGCCGCTCGCGGCGCTGAACGCGCGCTCGCCGAACAGGCTGACGTCGAGCATCGGGTGCGCTCGCCGGCGCTCGATCCGCACGAACACGATGGTGGCGATGACCGCCGCGGCGAAGCCGATGAGGCTGTCGACGGAGCTCCAGCCGCGCCCCGGGGCTTCGATGATCGTGTAGACGAGCGCGCCGATCGCGATCGTGGCGGTGGAGAGGCCGGCCCAGTCCAGCGGCGCGGCGTCTGGGTCGCGCGACTCCGGCACGGCGCGGTAGACCACCGCGGCCGCGATCAGGCTCACCGGCACGAGCGCCACGAACACGCTCGGCCACGCGAACTGGGACAGGAGCAGCCCGCCGGTGACCGGGCCGACGGCGACGCCGAGGCCGGTGACCGCGCCCCACGTGCCGACGGCCTTCGCGCGCTCGCCGCGCTCGCGGAACGTGTTGCTGATGACGGCGAGGGTGGTGGGGAAGATCAACGCCGCGAACGTGCCCATCACGAAGCGCGCCGCGATCAGCTCGCCGGGCGTCGAGCACAGGGCGGCAGCGCCGCTCGCGGCCGCGAAGCCGAGGAGTCCGGTGAGCAGCATCGGCCTGCGCCCGAAGCGGTCTCCGAGGCTTCCGGCGGAGAGGACGAGCGCGGCGAAGGCCAGGTTGTAGCCGTCGACGATCCACTGCAGATCGCGCGTGCCCGCGCCGAGCTGACGCGTGAGCGAAGGCAGTGCGACGTTGACGATCGTGGTGTCGACGTTGATCGCGAACGCCGCGAGGCACACGGCGGCGAGGATCAGGCCGCGACGGGATGCGGAGGGGTTCATGGCGCGGGCTCCAGACGTGTGAGTGTTGACAGCATCAACATAAAGATCGACAGGATCTTGGCAGATCTTGTGGACGCTGTCAACATGGGTGCGTGAGTCCGGCCAAGACGAGCTACCACCACGGCAATCTACGGGCGGCGCTGATCGATGCCGGCCTGCAGCTGGCGCGCGACGGCGGACCCGATGCGGTCGTGCTGCGCGAGGTCTCGCGGCGCGCGGGCGTCTCCCACAACGCCGCCTACCGTCACTTCGCCGACCGCGACACGCTGCTGCAGGTGATCTGCGCGCGCTGCATGGGCTCGCTCGCGCGGCTGATGGAAGCCCGCATCGCCGAAGTCCCAGATGTGCGCGACGGGTCCGCGAGCGGCGCGCTCGGCGTGGCTCGCCGCCGCCTCAGAGCCACGGGGTCCGCCTACGTGGAGTTCGCGCTGAGCGAGCCCGGGCTGTTCAAGACCGCTTTCGCGGTGCCGCCCCGCCTCGGCTATTTCGACGACGGCGAGGGCACCGGCGAGAGCGGCCTCGGCCCGCTCGAGCTGCTCGGCGCCCGACTCGACGCGCTCGTCGCGGCCGGCGGACTGCCGGCGGAGCGCCGAGCGGACGCGGAGCTCGCGGCATGGGCCGCGGTGCACGGACTCTCGATGCTGCTGATCGCGGGCCCTCTGCGAGAGCTGCCAGAGAGCGAGCGCGAGGCGGCGCTGAGGCGGCTGCTCGACACCATCGAACGGGGGCTTTGAGAGCCCCACTCCAGATACGGCACCGTCTTCGCCCGCGCCGTTTGGGCGCGGGCGAAGGGACGACGCCTGCTCTATCGCAACTGCGTTAGATCGCTGCCTCCACCAGCGAGGTGAACTCGGCCTGGCCGGAGACGTTCGGGTGGTAGCTTTCAGACAGCGGGTTCGACTGACCGTTGAGCCATTCCGAGGACGAGCAGATCTCGTGCGATTCGAAGGCGCTCGTCGGGTTCACAAAGGTGAATTTCAGGGCTTCTGCTCGCGCCTTGATCACAGCGTCGAGTTTTTCCGCCGATTCGTTCATTTTCTTCTCGTTGCCCGATGTCAGGAAGTTGACGTTGCAGGTCGTGCCTTCCTTCGTGAACAGCTTCGGGTAGCCGAGCACGATCACCTGGGCGCTCGTCGCCTTGGCGCGGATGTCTTTGTACGTCGTTTCCAGCAGTGCCGGCAGTTTTTTGGCGATGAATTCGTTCGCTTCGCTGATTGCGCTACCGCATGTGAAGTAGTACAGCGCGCAGTTGATGATCACGTTCGAGAAGCCGGCGTCGTTGCCACCGATCGTGATCGTCACGAGGCTCGTCGAGCTGCTCAGTTTGCTCAGCTGTTTTTCGTTGACTTCGGGCGTCTTCGCGCCGCCGCACGCTTCGAAGTTCAGCGTGTAGCCCTTGGCCGCGGCGATCTTCGGACCGTACGCATCCGGGCTGCGATCGCATTCGCCCGATTCTTCGTAGAACACGCGTGTGCCGACGCCCGAGGAGTAGGAGTCCCCAAGCGCGACGTACTGCGACGCCGCGGACGCGGCCGCGGTCGGCACGAGCACGCCCACGCACAACACCATCAAGCCGATCACTCGGCGCCAATTCCCCATCTCTCTTGCTCCCTCTGGTTATCGATTCACGCCGAGCTGCGACCGCCTCGGGGCATCCAGCCTCGAGCTCCCCGGAAGCCGCCCGCGCACTGTCCTTTCAACCTATCCGCATGACACGAGTGACGTCAATGGGTTGGAGACGCTGCAACTCCCCGTCTGCGCACAGGCGCTCGAGTGACTCACGCGTCGATCGGCACGTGCCCCGGCTGCCCGGCGACGCGCTCGAGCCAGCCGCGAATGCTCGGGTAGCGCGACAGGTCGAAGTTGCCCTCGTCGGCCACGTGCGTGTAGGCATACAGCGCGATGTCGGCGATCGTGTAGCGCTCGGCGACGAGGTAGTCGTGGCGCGAGAGGTGGCGCTCGATCGCGTCGAGCGCCGCGTAGCCGCCCGCGAGCTTCGCCTGGACGTCGGCGTCCGAGGGCTTGACGCTCGCGAACCGCAGCCAGAAGCGCAGCACCGCGATGTTCGGCTCGTGGCTGTACTGCTCGAAGAACATCCACTGCAGGACCTGCGCACGCTCGAACTCATCCGCGGGCAGGTAGCCGGTGCCCTGCGCGAACAGCCACAGGATCGCGTCCGACTCTCCCAGCGAGCGGCCGTCGTCGAGCACGAGCGTCGGCACGCGCAGCCCTGGGTTGAGCTCGCCGAGTAGCTCGAGGCGCCCGGAGCGCTCGACGACGTCGACCTCGCGGCGTTCGTAGTCGAGGCCGAGGTGGGCGAACAGCAGGCGCACCTTGTAGCAATTGCCTGACACCCGCGAGTCGTAGAGCAGCATCTGGGCAATGTACCGGGGCGCACCGCGCGGGACGCTACGCCGAGGCGCCTGAGCGCAGGCCGTCCATCAGCAGGCGCAGCACGCGTCTGGCCTGGGCCGCCCACTGCTCGCCCTCTCCGCCGATCGTCTGGACGGCGCCGACGCTGTACAAGCGCGGCGAGGGTCAGTTCGTGATGAACGGCGTCGCCTGGTACGCGCTCGACGCGGGGCTCGCCGAGCGGCTGTGGGACGAGTCGCTGTCGATGCTTGGCGCCTGATCGCTGCGGTGACGGACCAGCATCACGGGTACCGGGCTTGCGTGCAGGATGCGGTGCGAGACCGAGCCGAGCAGGGCGCGGTGCAGGCGGCTGTGGCCATGTGAGCCCATCACGATCAGGTCGTGTTCGCCCTTGCGCACGGTGCACAGGATCGTCTCGGCGGGGTCGCCGCGCAGCAGTTGGGTCGTGACGCTGATGTCGGCGGGGATCGAGTCGGCCGCGCGCCGCTGGGCGTCCGTGAAGCACGCGAGCAGGTCGGGCGTGGCCGGCGCGCCCATCGCCCCCGGCTGGTGCGGCGGCGGCGCGACGGTCAGCAACGTCAGGCGCGCGTGCTGGTCGCGCGCGAGCTGGGCCGCATGCTCGAGCGCGGCGTCGGCGTCGGCGGAGCCGTCGTGGGCGACGAGGATCTTGCGGTAGCAGCTCACCCGCGCACCGCCTCCGTGACGATCGGCTCGCCGGGCACCTCGCCATGGCCGGCGGGGGTGACCCTCGCCGCATCGACCGCCGCCTGCGCGGCCGACTCCCTGGGCACGAGCAGTCCGGAGAGGAAGCACACGACCAGGAAGCCGGTCGCCATCGCGAACGTGTCGGTGAAGCCGGTGACCGTCGGCAGGCCTTTGGCGACGTTCCCGGCGATGAAGCTCGCCGAAAGCTGGCCGCCGAGTGCGCCGCCGAGCGTGCGCATGACCGTGTTCATGCCGCTGGCCACGCCCGTCTGGTGGCTGGGAACGGCCTGCACGATCAGGTTGCCGAGCGCCGCGAACGCGAGCCCCATGCCGATGCCCAGCAGCGCGGCGGCGATCAGCAGGTCGTAGGGATGGCCGTGTTCGACGGCGAGCAGCGTGAACGACGCCGTCGTGAACGCGGTCCCCACCAGCAGCGCGCTGCGCGAGCCGAAGCGCGCGGAGATCCGCCCGGCATATAGGCCGAGGACCGTCATGCCGATCGTCGACGGCAGCAGGTACAGGCCGGAGACGACGACCGAGGTTCCGAAGCCGAAGCCGGTGCTCTTCGGCAACTGCGCGAACTGCGGGAAGACGATGAACGACGCATACATGCCCGCGCCGAGCAGAAACGCGGCGAGGTTGGTCGTCCATACGCCGCGGATGCGCATCATCGCCATGTCGATGAGCGGGTTGCGACTGCGTGTCTCCACCGCGATCCAGACGCTCGAGATGACGAGGCCCACGAGCAGCAGCCCGAGCGTCTTGGTCGATCCCCAGCCCCACGTGGTGGTCTCTGAGATCGCGAGCAGCACGATCGACATGCCGACCGTCATCAGCGCCGCCGCCAGCCAGTTGATCCGTCCCGGGGCGCGGATGGGTGACTCCGGGATGAAGCGCCAGGTCGCGACGGCGGCGAGCACGATCGCGACGAGCGGGATCCAGAACAGCCAGTGGTAGCTGAGGTGCTCGACGATCACGCCCGAGAGGACGATCCCCACGCCGGCCCCGACGCCGAGGATCGCCGAGAGCAGCCCGATGCTGCCCGCGACCTTCTCGCGCGGGAACTCGTCGCGGACGATCCCGAACGAGAGCGGGAAGATGCCGCCGCTGGCGCCCTGGATGAAGCGGGCGACGACGATCACGATGAACGAGCTGGACACCGCCGCCAGCAGCGTGCCGGCGGCGAGGATCACGAGCGTCACGAGCAGCAGCCGCTCCTTGCCGTACATGTCTCCGAGGCGACCGAGGATCGCGGTCCCGACGGAGGCCGAGAGCAGGTAGGCCGTGAGCAGCCACGCAATTTCCGTCTCATCCACGTGCAGGGCGCGCTGCATGGTGGGCAGCGCTGGCACGACCGATGAGCTGAGCATCGCGTAGGCGAGCCCGCCCAGCGACAGCACGGCGAGGATCAGCGTCGGGTGCGTGCGCTCAGTGCTCGTCTTTGCCATGTGCGGGGGAGTCCCTCTGTTCGGTGGTGTTTGGTCCCAAGGCCGGAATCACCGTTCCGCCCCTATGGGCTACTACGATAGCGGAATGCCCATTCCGTTGGAAGCGCCTGAGACGTGCTGGTCAGATCTCGCGGCCGATGAGAAGCGTGCCAGGTTGCTGGCGGCGGCGGGTGTGGTTTTCGCGCGGGATGGGCTCGACGCGCCGATGCCGACGATCGCCGCTGCCGTCGGTGCCGGCGTCGGCAGCGTGTATCGCCAGTTCCCCTCGAAGACCGATCTGCTCGCCGCGCTCGTGGTCGAGCGGCTGAAGGACACCGAGGCGGGTGCGGATTCCGCGATGGCCGGCGCGAAGGGTCCGTGGTCGGCGCTCACCGGCCTGTTGTGGATGCTCGCCGAGCGCCAGGCCGCCGACGACGTGCTGGGAGTGGCGATGGCGACGGTCTCAGAGCACGAGGCGGTGCAGGACGCGCTCGCGAGCACGACCGAGGCGCTCGAGCGACTGCTGGCGGCCGCGCGCGCCGAGGGGCGCCTGCGCGCGGACGCGACGACGCTCGACCTGAGGCTGCTGTTCGCCGCGACCCGCGCGGCAACGCAGCTGCAGCCGGATGCGTGGCGGCGAATGCTCGAGCTGGGAATCGACGCGCTCGAGGCGGATCCGAGCTAGCCGCGCACAGCGCTGGCGCGCGCATCCGCTTAATATCGCGGAAGATGAGCGATCGACAGGCCAGCGGCTCCGCTGGCGCCGCTGGGGAGCAGGCGGCGCCGTTGCTGTACGCAAGCGATCATGGTGTCGCGACACTGACGCTCAACCGCCCGGAGCGCCTCAACGCGGTCACCCCCGCGCTGATCGAGCAGCTAGACGTCGCGCTCGCGCGCGCACAGGCGGACGAGCAGGTCCGCGTGATCCGTCTGCGCGGCGCCGGCAGGGCGTTCTGCGCGGGCTACGACCTCGACTGGGCGAGCGAGCAGATGAACGCGATCGACGCGCACGGGCCGTGGGATCCGCTTGCGGACTACCGCAACCTGTCGCGCTTCGTCGACAGTTACATGGCGCTGTGGCGCTCGCCCAAGCCGGTCGTCGCACAGGTGCACGGCGTGTGCATCGGCGGCGGCTCGGATCTGGCGCTGTGCTCCGATCTGATCGTGTGCGCAGATGACTGCCGCATCGGCTATCCGCCGGCGCGCATCTGGGGCTCGCCGACGACCGCGATGTGGTTTTATCGACTCGGCTTGGAGCGGGCCAAGCGGCTCCTGCTGACGGGGGATCCCATGGACGGCCCCACCGCCGTCGACTGGGGCTTCGCGTCGGCATCGCACCCACTGGAGGAGCTCGACCGGGCCACCGAGGCTCTGTGCCGCAGGATCGCGCTGATCCCGTCCAACCAGCTGCACATGATGAAGCTGCTCGTCAACGGCGCGGTCGAGCAGATGGGGCTATTCAACACTCAGACGCTCGGCACGCTGCTCGACGGGTCCGCACGCCACACGCCGGAGGGCACGCGCTTCTCCACGGGCGCCGCGCAGGATCTGATGGGGACGATCGCCGCGCGCGACGAGGCATTCGCGGACTACGCCTTCGGCGGGCGCACGGTGGCGAGCTCGCTGCTGGACTGGTCGCCACCCGATGCTCCGACCGACTGGCTGGCGGATGGGCCCGGCGGTGCCGAGCGCGCTGGAGCGCATGGGGCACAGAGCGCCGAGAGCGCGGGGGAGGGCTGAGCGTTCGTGCGCGTACGCGACGCCGACGCGGTCCGCGACGCGGCGGCGTGCGCCGCCATCTACGCGCCGTATGTGACCGACTCGTTCATCTCCTTCGAGGATCGCGCGCCCACGGCGCAGGAGATGCGGCGGCGCATCGATTCCGCGCACGTGTGGTTGATCGCCGAGGACGGGGACGTTCCGATCGGCTATGCGTACGGCTCGGCCCACCGCGAGCGCGCTGCCTACCGCTGGGCCGCGGACGCGGCCATCTACATCGACGCCGATTCGCACCGCGCGGGTGTGGGCCGCGCGCTCTACACGTCCCTGTTCGAGCGTCTCAGGGACGTGGGCGTGTGGACCGTGTGCGCCGGTGTGACCGAGCCGAACCCAGCCAGCGTCGGCCTGCACCGCGCGATGGGATTCGTGCCGGTCGGCACCTATCGGCGGATCGGCTGGAAGCTGGGCGCATGGCGCGACGTGAGCTGGTGGCAACTGGACCTGAGGCCCGGCGAGCCCGGGCCGCCCGCCGAGCTGCGCCGCTAATCGGAGACAGCGAGCGTCCCGCCCCACTCCTCGGGGTGGACGTCGGCGATCGTCTCGGAGAACGTCCACCGGTGACCGGCCGGGTCCTCGGCGGTGTACTGGCGCTCGCCGTACGGGAAGTCCGTCGGCTCCTCGACGATCCTCGCGCCGTGCGCCCGCGCGCGCTCGCAGTGGGCCCCGGCATCCTCCACGCGCACCATCACCGACTGCGTGACCTCGCCCGGACGCGGCGGCCGCCGCTCGCCGCGCACGTCGCCGAGGATCACGGCGCCGTCGCCGACGATCATCTGCGAACGATGGCTCTCGCCGATCTGCAGCCGCTCGGCGAACCCGAACGCGGCGCTCAGCCACGCGACGGCGTCACGCACATCCGGGTAGATCAACACGGGGATGACCGTAGCCGCGGGGATCGAGCGGTTGGACTTCATTCGTTGGTTCGTCAGCTTAGCCTCGGGCAGACCAGGGCTGTAGCTCGGAGGCCGAGCGGACGCTCGGCGCCCGCCCGAGCACACGGTGGCGCTGTCGAACCGAGTTCCAATTGCTCGTCATATCGCGTAGATTCCCTTCACGATGTGGTCCTCGGTCGAGCTGCGGGAGATACGCGCGTTCCTCGTGCTCAGCGAGGAGCTGCACTTCGGGCGCGCGGCCGAGCGGCTCGAGCTCACCCCGTCGCGGATCAGCCAGATCATGCGCACGCTCGAGACCAGGCTCGGCGGCCGGCTGTTCGATCGCACGAGCCGCCGTGTGGCCCTGACGCCGCTCGGTGAGCAGCTGCTGCGCCGCGCCGGCCCGATCTACGACGAGCTCGAGCGCGTGCTGAGGGAGACGCGCGAAACCGCGTCGGGCATTGCCGGCACGTTGCGGCTGGGGATGTACACGCCCGTCAACGGTGGCCCGCGTCTCGCCGAGATCATCAAGACGTTCGAATCGCGCCATCCTGGCTGCCGCGTGCTCGTCGCCGACACCGGCTTCGCTCGCGAGCAGCTCGACTGGCTGCGCAAGGACGAGCTCGATCTGCTCGCCATGCGCCTGCCCATCGACGAGCCGGACGTCACGATCGGGCCGATCCTCTCCAGCGAGGAGCGCGTGCTCGCGCTCGCGACCGACCACCCGCTCGCGGGGCGCAAGTCGGTCGGCCTGGACGATCTCGCCGGCTACGCCGTCGCCGACGTGCGCACGCTGCCGCGAAAGTTCATGGACGCGTTCATCCCCCCGCGCACACCCTCCGGCAAGCGGCTGCGTCGCATAAAAATCCGCACGATGGGAGAGTCGATCGTGCGTGTCGCGCTCGGCGAGACCGTGCATCCGACGGTCGGCTCGCTGCTCGATTACTCGCATCACCCCGGGATCACGTCGGTCCCGATCAACGGTATGCCGGCGTCGAAAACGGCGCTCGTGTGGCTGACGGCGAGCCGCTCAGCGAAGATCGAGGCGTTTGCGCGGGCGGCCTCCGACGTCGTCGACGTGCGTCCGGGATCGAGCGACAGACGCCTCTAGCTAGAGGACGCCGATGCGGTTGGGCGGCCAGTAGGTGGCGAACGCCTGTCCGATGATCCAGCTCGTCGGAACCGGCCCCCAGAAACGGCTGTCGTCGGAGTCGCCGCGGTTGTCGCCCATCATGAACCAGTGGCCTGCGGGGATCGTGATCGGCGTGGTGAAGTTGCACTCGCTGCTGTCGCCACAGGCTTTGATGTAGGAATCGCGCTCGCGCACGAAGCCGCTGGTGCCGACGGCCTTGCGGTAGACGTGGCCTTCCTGGATGTAGATCTCATCGCCCGGTGCCGCGACGATCCGCTTGATGAAGTTGACGCTCGCCTCCTTCGCGAGCGGCTGATCGCAGGCTTCGCCGCCGAGCTTGACCGCATGTGCCACCGGCCCGCACAGCTCCTGTTCGGCGCCGTCGGGGGGATGGAACACGGCGATCTCGCCCACGTGCGGATCGCCGAAGTCCATGCCGATGCGGTTGACGAGGACCCGCTGGTCGATCGCGAGCGTCGGCTCCATCGATCCGCTCGGAATCTTGTAAGGCTTGACGACGAGCGCCTGGATGCCGAGCGCCAGCCCGACCGCGATCGCCAGGATCAAGACCAGCTCGCCGATCGAGCCGAGGCGGCGGCGGATCACGGCCGCGGCTCCCCAGGCGACGGGGAGCCGACCGCCTTGATGAGCAGCCTCGACAGCTGGCGGTTCGGGCCCGAGCGGCGGACCCACCTGCACCGCTCCCACCGCGGTGCCCGTCAGCCCGAGCGCGACGCTCGCGAGCATCGCGCGGCCGCTGTGCAGCGATCCGCGCCAGAGCTCCCGCGAGCGACCATGCGCGCGCTCGCCCCGCGCGCGTACCGCGGGCCGCCCGGGACGCGCGGCCGCGTCCCGCTCGATCGCGACGTGCTCGGCCGCGACGTGCTGGCGGTGCGCGGCGTCGACGAGCGAGCTCCGCAGCTCGGACAGGTATGTCACTGCTGCTCCAGTCTCTGCCTGAGGCTGCGCAGACCGCGGCTGACGCGCTGGCGCACGACGCTCTGTGAGCAGCGCAGGCTGTCGGCGAGCTCGTCGTAGCTGCGCTCCTGGAGTACGCGTCCCTTCACGGCGGCGCGCTGGTCCTCGGGCAGGCTGTCGAGCAGTCGCAGCGTGCCGGCCGGCCTGGCCCCGAGCTCGTCGATGAGCTCGAGCGTCTCGTCGTCGAGGCTCATCGGCTCGAGCCCGAGGCGCCGGCGCGCACGGTCTTCGACGCGTCCGCGCTGCCACGTGTCGGCGAGCTCGTGCCGAGCGATCCCGAACAGCCACGCGCGGG
Source organism: uncultured Solirubrobacteraceae bacterium (assembly GCA_963797105.1). Taxonomy (GTDB): domain Bacteria; phylum Actinomycetota; class Thermoleophilia; order Solirubrobacterales; family Solirubrobacteraceae; genus Palsa-744. The sequence continues at coordinate 2,694,281 of CAWCOB010000002.1, read as the reverse complement.
CGGAGCCGAGCTCGGCGCGAAACAGGTGGACGGAGGAGAGCGCCGCGGCGAACACCTCCGCGGTGAGGTCAGCGGCGAGCTCGGCGCGCTGCGTCGCCCGCATGAAGAACGCGAGCAGCTCCTCCTCGAAGCGGTCGTAGAAGGCGCCGAACGCACCCGGGTCGGCAATGGTCAGCTCGAGCAGCTCACTGTCGCTGAGCGTCGAGTAGCGCGGAGGCGTCGTCGGAGGCGTCGTCATCGACTACATATTCCGTCAACGCTCGATCTTGTGACGAGCTTCCGGTGTGATCGTCGAGCAGCGCTTGGGCGATCGCCAGCGCCACCTCGGCACGCTCGCGCAGCGATGAGCCGAGCACGTACTCGTCGGGCGCGTGCGCATGGCCACCTCGCGGTCCCAGCCCGTCGACGGTGAGCGCGATCGCGGCGGCGAAGTGGCTGGCATCGCTGGCCCCGCCGCGAGCGACCCCGACGATCTCGCGGCCGAGGCGCGCGCTCGCCGTCCGCAGGAGGTCGCTGGTGGCTTGCCGTGTGTCCATTCCGGGCCAGCTGCGGATCAGCTCGACGTCCACGCTCGCGGCCTTCGCCGAGCGCGAGACCGTTTGCATCACCTCGCCGAAGGATGCCTCGCTGCGGGCGCGCACATCGATCATCAGCTCTCCGCTCGCGGGCACCACGTTGACCGCGTCTCCCGCGCGAAAGCGGGTCGGTACGACGCTGAGCGCGTCCGGCGCGTTCGGCCGATGCAGGCTCGCAGCCGCGCTGGCCGTTTCGGCTAGCGCCACGAGCGCGTTGGCTCCGGCGTCGGGGCTCGAGCCGGCGTGGGCGGCACGACCGTGCCCACGGACGCGCACGGTGCCCGCGGCCTTGCGCTCGACGACCACGCCCTCCTCGCCCGTCTTCGTGAGCTCCCCGGCCTCGAAGCACAGGCATGCGTCGTAGCCGGAGAAGCGCTCGACGTGCGCGAAGCGCTCCCGCCGCCACTCCTCGTCGACCACGAGCAGCACCCCGAGCTCGGCAAACGACTCCCGGCGCCCCGCCAGCCAGCGGGCGAGGCCGAGTGCCAGCGCAACGCCGCCCTTCATGTCAACCGCGCCCGAGCCTTGCCACCTGTCGCCTTCGCGTCGCAGCGGCACATGCTCGGTGTGGGCCACGACCGTGTCCACGTGGCCCAGCAGCAGCATCCGGCGGCGTCCGCTGCCGGCGATGCGCGCCAGCATGTCCGGTGCGTGCCCGGGCGAGGAGCAGGGGACCCACTCGACGGCGGTGTCAACCGGCAGGCGCTCGGCACAGAGCGCCAGAGCGGCGCTGGCGCCGTCGATGTCCCCCGACGGGCTCGAGATGTCGACCAGCGCCTCCAGGTCGGCTGCCGCGCCCGCGGCCATCGCCTGCACGGCCGTTGGCGTCGGTGAGCTCATCGTGCGAGGGTACGGGATATGGCCAAATACGTCGGGGCGATCGACCAGGGAACGACGAGCACGCGCTTCATCCTGTTCGACAAGGACGGCCGGATCGCCGCGGTCGATCAACGCGAGCACGAGCAGATCAACCCGCAGGCGGGATGGGTGGAGCACGACGCCGCGGAGATCTGGCTGCGCACGCGTGAGGTGATCGGCGGGGCGCTCGCGAAGTCCGACGTGCAGGCGGGCGACGTCGCGGCGATCGGCATCACCAACCAGCGCGAGAGCACCGTCGTGTGGGACCGCGAAAGCGGCGAGCCGATCCACAACGCGCTCGTTTGGCAGGACACGCGCACCGATCGGCTCGTGCGCGAGCTCTCGGGCGATGAGGGCTCGGACCGTCTGCGCGAGCGTGTGGGGCTGCCGCTTTCCACGTACTTCTCGGGTCCGAAGCTCGCATGGCTGCTCGAGCACGTCGCCGGCGCGCGCGAGCGCGCGGAGGGCGGGGAGCTCGCGTTCGGCACGATGGACGCGTGGCTGCTGTGGAACCTGACGGGCGGGCCCGAGGGTGGCGTGCACGCCACCGACGTGACCAACGCGAGCCGCACGATGTTGATGGACCTGGAGCGCCTCGACTGGCACGAGCCGAGCCTCGAGCTGATGGGCATCCCGCGCGCGCTGCTGCCCGAGATCCGCTCCTCGAGCGAGGTGTACGGCGAGGCGCGCGGCACGGCCGCGGGCGGCCAGCCGATCGCGGGCATCCTCGGCGACCAGCAGGCGGCGCTGTTCGGGCAGACCTGCTTCGAGCGCGGCGAGGCCAAGAACACCTACGGCACGGGCTCGTTCCTGCTGCTCAACACCGGCGCCGAGATCGCGCGCTCGCAGCAGCTGCTGACGACGCTCGCCTACAAGCTCGGCGACGGCGAGCCGGCGTACGCGCTCGAGGGCTCGATCGCCGTCACGGGCGCGCTGATCCAGTGGCTGCGCGACCGTCTGCGGATGATCGACAGCGCGGCCGAGGTCGAGGAGCTGGCGCGCTCCGTCGAGGACAACGGCGGCGTGTACTTCGTGCCCGCGTTCTCGGGGCTGTTCGCGCCCTACTGGCGCGACGACGCGCGCGGGGTGATCGTGGGGCTGACCGCGTATGCCAACCGCGGGCACATCGCGCGGGCGGCACTGGAGGCGACCGCGTGGCAGAGCCGCGAGGTGCTCGACGCGGCCAACGCGGCGGCCGACGTTCCGTTCGGCGAGCTGAAGGTCGATGGCGGCATGACCGCCAACGAGCTGTTGATGCAGTTCCAGGCCGATGTGCTGGGAGTACCGGTGGTGCGCCCGACCGTGACCGAGACGACCGCGCTCGGTGCAGCGTTCGCGGCCGGGCTGGCCGTCGGCTTCTGGCCGGACAAGGACGACCTGCGTGGACGCTGGTCTGAGGACAGGCGGTGGCAGCCCGAGCTCGACGAGTCGACGCGCGAACGCGAGTATGCGCGCTGGAAGAAGGCGGTCACGCGCTCGTTCGACTGGGTCGAGCCCCGCTAGCGCGTTGCCGGGCGGTTGGCGCGCCCATGGACTCGGTGGCGCGGCAAGTGGCGCTGCCGCGGCGCTCAGCCGAGCACGTCGAGCAACTCGGCGACGGACTCGACGATCCGCGAGGCGCGGTAGGCGTGGCGCTCGGCCTGCTCGCGCGTGGTCACGCCGGTGAGCACGAGGATCGTCTCCATGCCGGCCTCGAGCCCGGAGACGATGTCGGTGTCCATGCGGTCCCCGATCATCGCGGCCGTCTCGGAGTGCGCGTCGATCGCATTCAGCGCGGATCGCATCATCAGCGGATTGGGCTTGCCGACGAAGTAGGGCTCGACTCCGGTTGCGCGGCTGATGAGCGCGGCGACCGATCCCGTTGCCGGCAGCGGCCCGTCGACGGACGGCCCGGTGGCATCGGGGTTGGTGGCGATGAAGCGCGCGCCGTCAGCGATCAGGCGGATGGCGCGCGTGATGCGCTCGAAGCAGTAGGTGCGCGTCTCGCCGAGCACCACGTAGTCGGGGCCGCGATCGGTGAGCGTGTAGCCGGCATCGTGCAGCGCCGTCGTCAATCCCGCCTCGCCGATCACGAACGCGGAGCCGCCCGGTCGCTGGCTGCTGAGGAAGCGCGCTGTCGCCAGCGCCGAGGTCCAGATCGCGTTCTCTGGCACGTCGCAGGCCACTCGTCGCGAGCCGCGCAGCGAGGTCCCTGGGGGTGTAGATCGAGTTGTTCGTGAGCACCAAGAAGCGGATCTCGAGCTCGCTCAGGCGGGCGAGGAAGCGGTCCGCGCCCGGGATCGCCTGCTCCTCGCGCACGAGCACGCCGTCCATGTCCATCAGCCACGAGCGGATCGCACGCTGGGTCATCTCGGATATCAAGTTATCTGCGATCGATCATGAGGCCCTCTCCGCGGTGAGCGCGGTCAGCTCCCGGAGAAGGCCGTCCATCCCCGCGATCTCGTACGCCGCGCGCTGGCGTCCGGCGCCGCCGCCGCGTGCCAGCAGCAGCCGCAGGCCCGCGAGATCCTCGACACAGCCGAGCTCGGCCGCGTGATCGCTCGCGACGTCGAGCGCCTCGTCGAGCAGCGCGGCGACCGGCCGCAGCCGCCCCTGCGCATCGGGCAGGCGCGCCTCCACGCCGAAGCGGGCGGCGCGAAAGGCGCCCTCCTCGAGCACCTCCGCAGGCGGGTCGGGCTCCGCCTCCTCGGCCTCGGCGGCGTGGCGCGCGAGGCAGTGGGCGAGCGCCACCAGTCCCGCCGTGTCCTCGAGCGTCGTCTGCGCGTCCAGCGCGCGGATCTCGACCGTGCCGAGGCGGGGATGGGGCCGTAGCTTCCACCAGAACCACGTGTAGTCGGGCACGTCGGCCGCCCGCGCGAGCAGCTGCGCAACCGAGCGGAAGTCGGCGTAATCGCGCATCGCGCGCGGCACCCCCGAGCGCGGCCAGCCGCGGATCGTCACCTCACGGGCCGAGGCCAATCCCGTGTCGCGAGCGTGGCGAAACGGAGAGTTGGCCGCGAGCGCCTGCAGCAGCGGCAGGTGATGGCGCAGGCCGTTGAAGGCGCGGATCGCGGTTTCAGCGTCGGGCATCCCGATGTGGATGTGCAGCCCGCCGACAGGCGTGGCCACCGCGTCGCCCAACAGATCCCTGATCCGCTCATAGCGCTCCTTGTCGGTGATCTCCGCCTCGCCCTCAGCTGCCGAGGGGTGCGTTCCCGAGCCGATCAGGCCCGCGCCGGTCGCGACCACGGCGCCGCGCAGAGCGCCCAGGGCTCGGGCCGCCTCGCCGGCGCTGCGGCACACGTCCGTGATCAGCTCCACCTGGCAGGCATGCAGCTCGCGCTCGACGGTGCCATCCACCGGACCGAGACGCTTCTGCACGGCGGCCGACGCATTCGTCTGGCGACCGGTGACCGGGTCGACCAGGAACAGCTCCTCCTCGACGCCGACCGTGAAGGGCTCCCCCGAGCCGAACGCATCCTCGGGCGGCTCGGCCGGGCTCATCCGAGCACGCGCTCCGCTCCCGTGTACACGTTGACCTTGCCCCGCCGCGCGAAGCCGCACAGCGTCATCCCGCGATCCCCCGCCAGCTCCACGGCGAGCGATGTCGGCGCGCCAACGCCTACCAGCACCGGGCAGCCCGCGACGGCGGCCTTCTGGACGAGCTCGAACGACAGGCGCCCGCTGACGCACAGCAGCGACTCGCTCAGCGGCAGGCGCCCCCCGCTGAGCAGCGCCCAGCCGACGAGCTTGTCCATCGCGTTGTGGCGCCCGACGTCCTCGCGCACGCACAGCAGCCGACCGTCGAGATCGAACAGGCCCGTCGCGTGCAGCCCTCCGGTGCGCTCGAAGCCGGGCTGGACGAGGCGGTCGGGGAGGCCGGCCAAGAGCTCCCGCGCCACGCGCGGGCCGGGACCCAGCGGCGCGGAGTGCACCGCCACCTCCTCCAGTGCGCCCTTGCCGCAGACGCCGCACGACGAGGTGGTGTAAAAGCGCCGGGCGCCGGGCGCGCGGGTCAGCGGGCCGCCCACCTCGATCGTGTTCGCGGCGAGATCGTCCGTCAGCCCGACGCGCGGGGCGCGTTCGATCAGCCCCTCGCCGTAGAGGAAGCCGACGGCCAGCTCCTCGTCGTGACCGGGGGTGCGCATCGTCACCGCGATCGGCTCGCCGTCGACGCGGATCTCGAGCGGCTCCTCGACCGCCACGAGATCGCTCTCGCCGTCGCGCACGACGCGCTTGAGCGCATGTGGCGCGACGTTTGACCGCACCGCTGGATCGGTCTCGGCGTGAGGCTCGCTCACGGCCGCTCGGCTTGCATGCGCTCGCGCTGGGGCACGACCGTGTACTTGGGGTCGCGCGCCGACTGGCGCCCGGCCTCGAAGATCCCGAAGCGCGCGCACGCAGAGGCCGCCAGCAGCGCTGCGCCAGACACGGCTGCACCAAAGCGGCTGCGACGCCCGGTCAGCGACGCGCCTGAGAGGCCTGCGAGCGTCAGCGCCTCGGCGCTGCGCATCAGCGTGCCGGCGCGGTCCCGATGGTAGGTCTCGGCGACGATGCCCACGCGGCGCTCCAGCAGCCTCACGGCCGTGATCTCTGCGAGCGCTCCGATCACGGCCAGGCGCTGCGCGGGCGCGTTCTCGGCCAACGGCGCGCCCAGCAGGCCGAGGCCCGCGGCGGCGCTGGCGGCGGAGCCGACGAACACGAACGGCATCTCGCGGTGGCCCTCGTGCCACGCGGGCGTCGCCGTGTTGGCGATCAGCACGCCGGTGTAGGAGGCGACCGCGGGGCCGATCAGCGCGGCGCCGGCGGTTCCGAGCTTCGCCAACGGGCTCAGGCGCCCGAATGGCACGAGCTCGGCGAGTGCCGCCACGCCGGCGGCCGGCGCGTACGCCGACAGGATCCAGACGCCCACGCTCATCGGCGAGGTCGGCTTGAACACGCGCAGCATGTTCAGGAAGCGCGCCGGGCGACCGAGGTCGCGCACGAGCGCGACGAGCGACAGCGAGATCGCGCCCGCCGCACCCAGCTTCAGCGGCCGTGCGAGCCCCGGGCGGCCGCTCAGCTGGGCGCCCGCGGCGAGCGTCGAGGACGCGCCCGCAAGGCCGCCGAGGAACAGGTAGCCGGCGATGTCGAGCGCCTGCCACGTCGGCTCCTTGACGATCGGCCGGCCGTAATAGCTCGTGAACTCCGCTTCTGCGACCATCGAGTCCCGGCCGCGCCGGCGGCGCTTGCGGGTGCTCACCGGCGCCCCGCGAAGCTGGCGCCGACCGCGCCGAGCAGGCCGGCGGCGGCGATCGCGGCGTTGCGCCACATGCGCGGCAGATCGCGCGTCGTCGCGATCGGGTCCGGTGGCAGGCCGTAGACCTCGGGCTCGTCGAGCAGCAGGAAGAAGGCGCCGTCGCCGCCGACGCCGTCGCCCGGGTCCTGGCCGTAGAGGCGGACATCGAGCACACCCGCCTGCTGGAGCTGCTCGACGCGTCCGGCGGCGCGCACGCGCAGCTCGTCGAGCTCGCCGAACTGGATCGAGTTGGTGGGGCACGCCTTCGCGCACGCCGGCTCCATGCCCTCGCCCAGTCGGTCGTAGCAGAGCGTGCACTTCCACACGCGCCCGTCGTCCTCGCGTTTGCCGATCACCCCGTAGGGGCACGCCGGCACGCAGTAGCCGCAACCGTTGCAGATGTCCTCCTGGACCACGACCGTGCCGAACTCGGTGCGAAACAGCGCGCCGGTGGGGCACACGTCGAGGCAGGCGGCGTCGGTGCAGTGCTTGCACACGTCCGAGGCCATCAGCCAGCGGAAGTCGCCGTCACCAGCCCCGTCGTGCTGGAAGTTGGCCTGCGACTCGCCGACCGGCTTGCGCTGCTCGATGAAGGCGACGTGGCGCCACGTGTCGGCGCTGAGGCCCTCGCTGTTGTCGAACGACATGCCGGTGAAGTTCAGGCCGTCCTCGGGCACCCGGTTCCACTCCTTGCACGCGACCTCGCACGCCTTGCAGCCGATGCACAGCGAGGTGTCGGTGAAGAAGCCCATGCGCGGCGGGTGCTCGTCGTAGACGTCCGCGGCGGGGTCGCCGTGGCCGCGGACGGAGCTGAGCAGGCTCGGGCGCTCGCTCACGGCCTGCTCCGGCGGCCGGCGGCCGGCTCGATGTCGCTCACGGCTTGATTCCCGTGCCCGCAGTCACGCCCGCGCGCCGCTGGTAGTCCTCGACGAGCTGCTGGCGCGCCGGGCCGCGCGGGCGCCGGCCCGGCCTGATGTCGGCCGTGAACGCCTTGTCCTCCTGGATGTGGGCGTTGGGCTCGAGCGCCATCGGTGAGAGCTCGTTGGCGGAGTCGCCTTTGGCGTAGCCGTTCGGGCCCCAGTGAAACGGCATGCCGATCTGGTGGACGGTGCGGTCGTGGACCTGCAGCGGCGTCATGCGGTCGGTGACGAGCACGCGCGCCTCGATCACGCCACGCGCGGTCGCGATCGTCGCCCAGCCGCCGTGCTCGAGCGTGCGCTCCGCCGCCAGCTCGGGTGAGACCTCGCAGAAGAACTCCGGCTGCAGCTCGGCTAGGTATGGAGACCAGCGCGTCATGCCGCCGGCGGTGAAGTGCTCGGTCAGGCGGTAGGTGGTGACGACGTAGGGGAACACGTCGGCACCGGGTTCGTCGCCGCTCGGGTGGTAGCGGTTGTTGGGGTGGGAGAAGGTCTTGCGCGCGGGGTTTGCGCGCTGCGCATACAGGGCGTTCTCGAACGGCGAGTCCTGCGGCTCGTAGTGCGTCGGCAGCGGTCCGTCGGCGAGGCCGGCCGGCGCGTACAGCCAGCCGCGTCCGTCGCCCTGCATGATGAACGGCTCGGTGCCGCTGAGCGCCTCGGGGCCACGGGCACCCTCGGGCGGCATGTAGGAGGGCGCCTTGTCCGCCTTGAAGTCGGGCGTGTCGTGCCCGACCCAGCGGCCCTGCTCGGCGTCCCACCAGACGAGCGCCTTGCGCTGGCTCCACGGTCGGCCGTCGGGGTCCGCGGAGGCGCGGTTGTAGAGCACGCGGCGGTTGGCCGGCCACGCCCAGCCCCACTCGGCGCCGGTCCAGTTCTGCTGCTCGCGCGGCGTACGCCTCGCGGACTGGTTGACGCCGTCGGCGAACACGCCGCAGTAGATCCAGCAGCCGCATGCGGTCGAGCCGTCGTCGCGCAGCTGCTCGTAGCTCGACAGTGGCGCTCCGTCCGGCCCGCGGCCGTTGATCTCGCGCAGCACAGCCTCGGCGCTCGGCTCATCGATGGGCCCCGCGGTGGGGTAGTCCCAGACGAGGTCGAGGATCGGGCGATCCATCTCCTCGGTCGAGCCCGCGAGCTTCTCGCGGATCCTCCTGCCGAGGTGGTACATGAACCACAGGTCCGAGCGCGCGTCGCCGTCGGGCTCCTTGGCCTTGTGATGCCACTGCAGCAGCCGCTGCGTGTTCGTGAACGTCCCGTCCTTCTCGATGTGCGCGGCGGCTGGGAAGAAGAAGACCTCGGTGGCGATCTCCTCGGTGTGCATCTCGCCGGTGTCGATCTCGGGGCCGTCCTTCCACCACGTGGCGCTCTCGATCAGCGAGAAGTCGCGCACGACCAGCCACTCGAGGTTTGCCATGCCTTTCCGCTGCATGCGGTTGTTGGCCGAGCCGACGGCGGGGTTCTGGCCCATCAGGAAGTAGCCCTTGCACTTGCCCTCGAGCTGGGCCATGACGGTGTCGTAGGTGCCGTGCGCGCCGGTGATGCGCGGCAGGTAGTCGAAGCACCAGTCGTTCTCGGCCCTCGCCGCCTCGCCCCACCATGCCTTGAGCAGGCTGACCACATACGTGCTCATGTTGCCCCAGTAGCCCTTCTCGGCCGAGTCGGCCGCGATGTAGCCGGCGAGGCTCTCGTATTCATGCGCGTGCGGCATCGGCAGATACCCCGGCAGCAGGTCGTAGAGCGTCGGGATGTCGCTCGATCCCTGGATGCTCGCGTGACCGCGCATCGCCATGATGCCGCCGCCGGGTCGCCCGATGTTGCCGAGCAGCAGTTGCAGGATGCAGGCGGTGCGGATGTACTGCGAGCCGACCGTGTGCTGAGTCCAGCCGACCGCGTAGACGAACGCGGTCGTGCGCTCGCGGCCTGAGTTGGCGCAGATCGTCTCGCACAGGCGCAGGAACACATCCTGTGGCACGCCGCACGTCTCCGCGACGAGCTCCGGTGTGTAGCGCGAGTAGTGGCGCTTGAGGATCTGAAAGACGCAGCGCGGGTCTGTCAGCGTCTCGTCGCGGCGCGGCTCGCCCTCGATGCCATGCCCGCCCGCGCCGGCGGTCTCGCCCTGTGCGGACTCCCTGATGGCCTTGCCGTCGCCGTGGACTTCGCTGAAGCGGTCGCGGTTGCCCGATGCGGAGGCGACCGGGGCCCCCTCGTACTGCCAGCTCTCGTAGTCGTAGCGACCGGTGAGCGGGTCGAAGCCGGAGAAGACGCCGTCGAGGTCCTCGGTGTCGCGGAAGTCCTCCTCGATGATCGTCGAGGCGTTCGTGTAGGCGAGCACGTAGTCGCGAAACCAGCGCTCGTGCTCGAGAACGTAGTTGATGATCCCGCCGAGGAACGCGATGTCGGTGCCGGTGCGCAGCGGCACGAACACGTCCGCGAGCGCGCTCGTGCGGCTGAAGTGCGGGTCGACATGGATCACCTTCGCTCCGCGCGCCTTCGCCTCCATCACCCACTGGAACGCGACGGGGTGAGCCTCGGCCATGTTCGAGCCCTCGATCACGATGCAGTCGGAGTTCTGCAGGTCGCCGGGGAACGTCGTGGCGCCGCCGCGGCCGAACGAGGTGCCGAGCCCGACGACGGTCGAGCTGTGACAGACGCGCGCCTGGTTCTCGACCTGCACCACCCCGAGCGCGGTCCACAGCTTCTTGATCAGGTAGTTCTCCTCGTTGTCGAGCGTCGCGCCGCCGAGGCTCGCGATCCCCAGGCTGCGGCGGACCTTGCGGCCCTCGCTCTCCCGTTCCCACGTGTCGCGGCGCGTCTGCACGACTTTCTCGGCGACCATCTCCATCGCGGTCTCGAGGTCGAGTCGCTCCCAGTCGGTGGCGTACGGGGGACGGTAGAGCACGCTGTGCTCACGCGCGTCGCCGGTCGTCAGCTGCAGCGTGGCCGAGCCCTTCGGGCACAGCCGCCCGCGACTGACGGGCGAGTCGGGGTCGCCCTCGATCTGCACGACCTTGCCGTCCTTGACGTAGACGTTCTGCGCGCACCCGACCGCGCAGTACGGGCACACCGACTTGATGATCTCATCTGCTTCGGTCGCGCGATTGCCAAGCCGCTGCGTTTGCTTCGACTTCACCGCCGCGCCGCGCGCCAGCGAGTCGCTGCCCTGCAGCTGACGTAGCACCGGCCAATCGCGCAGCGGATTGCTCATCGCTCATTCTTGACCTTACCCCGTCGCGGCGGCGGCGAAGCGACCGCTCGCGTGAGCGCGTGGCCGTGTCCTCGCGCTCACCCGTGGCCGCTGCGGGCGCGTCAGCGCCGCCGAAACAGCGGCCCGATATCTTGCCTAGGCATTGCCTGGGCAGAAGCCTTCTGACCTCTCACTCGGCGACGCCGCCAAAGCGATCGGCGTGAGCGTCGACACGCTGCGCCGCTGGGACCGCTCGGGCAAGCTGCGCACCCATCGCGACGAGCGCAACCGGCGCCGCGTCTCGGCGGCCGAGGTGCGGCGTATGGCAAGCCGGCCGCAGCGCCACCGCACGGGCACGCAGGGCTCGGCGCGCAACCGTTTCGCGGGCGTCGTGCGCTCGGTGGAGGTCGACGGCGTGATGGCGCTCGTCGAGATCGAGGCGGGCCCGTTCCTCGTGACGGCGGCGATCACGCGCGACTCGGTGGAGGAGCTCGGCCTCGCGCCGGGCGTCGAGGCGACGGCGATGGTCAAGGCCACATCGGTAATGGTCGAGCGAGCTCGCGCGTGAGCGGAGAGAAGGAGCGGACATGAGAGCACGTAGGTGGACACGGCGCGGCCGTGAGCAGAGGGTCGGACGGGGCGTCGCCGCCCTCGCCGCGACCGCGGCGATCACGATCGCAAGCGGGCTGGTGTCGGTTGCCTCCAGCACCGCCACGCCGAGGGCGCGCACGGCGAGCTCGAAGGAAAAGGTCTCAGCGATCTTCGCGGGCTCGCTCGTGAACATCATGGAAAAGTCGCTCGGCCCGGAATTCACGGCGGCCACCGGCTACCCGTTCGAAGGCTTCGGCGGCGGCTCGGGCGAAGACGCGGCCGCGATCAAGGGCAAGGTGCGCCAGGCCGACGTGTTCGTCAGCGCGTCCTCGTCGGCGGACAAAGAACTGGAAGGCGCGGCCAATGGCAACTGGGTGTCGTGGTACTCGACGTTCACCTCCTCGAACCTCGTCCTCGGCTACGACCCGAAAACGAAGTTCGGCAAACAGCTGGCCGCGGGCAAGCCCTGGTACAAGGTCCTGACCGAGCCGGGCATCCTCGTCGGGCGCACCGAACCAAAGGCCGACCCGAAGGGCAAGCTGACGGTCGAAGCGCTCGACGACGCCGCCAAGAAGCTGCACGACCCCGCGCTCGCACGGGCATTGAGCCACTTCGGGATCTTCGAAGAGACCTCGATGCTGGCGCGACTGCAGGCAGGGCAGATCGACGCGGGCTTCTTCTACGTCGTCGAGGCGAAGACCGCACACGTGCCGACGGTTCCCCTCACGCCGATCTACAAGTACGCCGACTACACCGTGACGCTCCTCAACAACGCCGAGAACCAGGCGGGGGCGGAAGCACTCGTGTCGTTCTTCCTGAGCCCCAAGCGCAAGGCGGTTGAAAAGGAGTACGGCCTGACGCCGATCAAACCGGAGCTCTCGGGAGACGCCTCGGCAGTGCCGGCGAGCCTGCGCAGCATCGTGGGTGCCGGGTAGCGAGATGAGCGCTCGGGTGGGCAGCCCGCTGCCCTGGCTGGGCGGGCTGCTCACCCTCTATCTGCTGGTCCCCGTCGTCGCCTTCGCGGTGCGGCTGGCGGGCGGGGTCCAAGCTTCCCCCGGACTCGGCTCGGCCCTGGCGACGTCGCTATTGACGGCGACGATCTCGACGGTAGTGATCGTCGTGCTCGGGACGCCGCTCGCATACCTGATGGCTCGCCGGCGCGGTGCCGCGGCAAGGGTGCTGCTCGCGCTCGTGGCGCTGCCGCTGGCGCTGCCGGCGCTGATGAGCGGCGTGCTGCTGCTGTATGTGGTCGGCCCGTTCACGATCCCGGGGGAACTGTTCGACGGCAAGCTGACCGACACCCGGGCCGGCATCGTCCTCGCCCAGATCTTCGTCTCCGCGCCGTTCTTGATCATCGCGGCGCGCGCGGCATTCGCCGCCGTCGACCCCGCGCTGGAGGAGGTGGCGGCGACGCTCGGGCACGGGCGCCTGGCGCGCTTCGCGAGGGTGGCGGTCCCCGCAGCTCTGCCGGGCATCGGCGCAGGCATCCTGCTGACGTGGCTGCGCGCGTTCGCCGAGTTCGGCGCGACCGTGATCCTCGCCTACCATCCGTTCTCGCTGCCGGTGTTCACGTTCGTGCAGTTCGACGAGTCGGGTCTGCCGGGCACGATGCTGCCCGTCGCGGCGGCGCTGGCGGTGGCGCTCGTGGTGCTGCTGCTATCCGGTCTGCGCGCTCCACGGCGGCGTAGACGTCGGCCGGCGCCAGCCTCGCCGTGGCCGGCCGTCGCGGCGCCGAGAGCACCAGCCGCAGTCGCCGGCGGTCCTGGGGCAGTTGCACCCGGCGCCGTCGCCGCAACCGCACCAGCTCCGCACGCCTCGCCGCCGGCTTTGGACTTCGCGCTGAGCCGGCGCATCGGCGCGTTCTCGCTCGAGATCGCTCACCGGGCCACCGGCCCGCGGCTTGCGCTGCTCGGCCCCTCGGGAGCCGGCAAGACGATGACGCTGCGCCTGCTCGCGGGTCTGCTCGCGAACGAGGCCGGCCACATCCGGGCCGGGTCGCGAGCGCTCGACGGCGTGGCGACCGAGCGGCGTGGGATCGGCTACGTGCCCCAGCAGCCCGCGCTGATGCCGCGACGCACGGTCTGGCGCCAGGTCACGTTCGGCGCGCGCGCCCAGCCCGGCTTGGCGTCCTGGTGGCTCGAGCGCCTCGGGCTGGCGGGTCTCGAGGACCGCTACCCGGACGAGCTCTCCGGCGGGCAGCAGCGCCGCGTCGCGCTCGCTCGGGCGCTGGCGATCGAGCCGCGCGTGCTGCTGCTCGACGAGCCGTTTACCGGGCTCGACGCTCCCGTGCGCGACGAGCTGCGCCGCGAGCTGCGCAGGCTGCAGCGCGAGGCGGGGCTATGCACCGTGATCGTCACGCACGACGCCGAGGAGGCCGCGCTGCTCGCGGATGAGATCGTCGTGATCGACGCCGGACGGGTGCTGCAGGCCGGCACTCGCCGGCAGGTCTTCCAGGCTCCGTGCTCGCCGCACGTCGCGGCGTTGCTGGGCATCGCCAATGCCCGCCGCGGCGTCGCGGTGGCCGCCGATACGATCGCCGGCGACGGTTTCGAGCTGCACGTCGGCGCCCGCGGGCTCGAGCCTGGAAGCGAGGTGGTGTGGTGCGTGCGCCCCGAGCGCATCGCGCTCGACCCGCTTGGGGGCTACGAGGCGACGCTGCTCGACGACGTTGACCTGGGCTTCGTGCGGGAGCTGACGGTGGTGCTGGGAGAGACGTTGGAGCTGATCGTGCGCACGACGCTGGACCTGGAGCTCGCGATCGGATCGCGCTTGCGTCTGGCGATCGAGCCCGAAGGCGTCGCTGTGTGGCCTCTGCCCGCCTCGCAGGGTGGAGATGGTTTTGGACAGCGTGTCGCGCTCGCGGGGCCTCCGAGGTAGGGCTCCCGCACAACGCCTGCCTTGGCGTCGCCGTAATTGTGTTGTGCCTTCGGGCGATGCGGCACGGCTCCGACTCCGAGGGTGAAGTCCGGCACCATTTCGCGACCTTCAAACTTCGGGTGGAGAAGCCCGACAGTCAGGCCGCCGGTGTGACCGACGGTGCCGAGCACAGCCTACCCTCTGCAACACGAGCCAGGCACAGCTCTAGAGAGAAGTGACAATGATTCCGATGAAGGCGGGGCTGGGTGCCCCGCCTTCGCTTTGAGCCATGCGTCATTTATGGTTGCCCGGCACCAGGACGATGGGCGGCGGGCTGGCGAAGTCCATCGTGCTGGGACGGTCGAAAGCGACCACGAGGCGCGGATGAAGCCTATAGATGCCCCGCTCGACCCGCTGAAGCTGGTCATCTCCGACCATGAGGCTCGCCATGTCCGAGACGCGCTTTTGGGCATCCTCGCGTTCGGGCAGCCATTCCCGCGCGACCAGGGCTTGCGTGAGGGCGGCGATCGTGAACGGCATCATCGGGTGCTCGCGTAGATGAGCCACAATTGCTTGGCGCAGCGTCGGCACCGAACCGCCGACCTCGAAGAAAGACGCAGGCGGGAACAGCTCCTCGACATTCGCGGAGCTGGGCTCGTCATCGTCAGGCACAACGGCGACGCCCGCGAGGTCGGCACCCTGTAGCCACCAAGCCAACTCGGCGGACGCCGCTTCGTAGTCAGCAAGTGCGTTCGCCTTGCGCTGGCGAGCCGCCTCGATATTGGCGACGATTAGGTCGGGGTCGAGGCCGATGGCTGCCATGTGGGTACCACTATAGCGCATCCGCGAAGCGATTTACTCGGTTTGACCTAAGAAAGAGCCGCAGAATCATGCTAAGCTATGGCTAAGAAAAGGTCTAGGTCGGTACTTCGTCGGAGGCCCGTGATACCACCCAACATCGTGAATACGCTCTCGCGCTTGCGTGGGAGCCTTCTCTTGCATCAGAGGGCAACTGCACCCAAGCTGGAGCACAAGCGCCCATCGATCGAGGATCGTAAAGCTGAGCGAGAGCTGTTCTTTTGGACGGTGCGCCAGGCGCTTTTGGTCGTGGTGCTAGCAGCGCTCACGGCTTATGTTGTCGTGTCCCTAGTCGAGGGGCGATTCCCGTCGGAACTACTTCTGCACTATCCAGGTCTGCCTCAGATTCCGGGGTAGGGGCAATTGATCGAGTGCCGCTCTAAGCGCATTAGTAGCCTATGCCCGTGGATGACCGCAGAGGCGAGGCCCTGGCACTTGCCGAGGAGCTTCTTGGCGATATTGAGCTGGATCGGTGCAGCCCTGTCGCCATTGCAAGGAAGGCGGGACGCCTAGCTCGGCTCCTTGACGACGTTGAAGCGATGCAATGGCTCTCGTACGAGACCACTGGCTATCCATCGACCGACACGCTCGACGAAGGGTCGTGGGACGCAGCGCAGCGTTCTCATCGGGTCACGGTCTCCGAGACCGGAGAGTCGCGCGCCTCGATCACGCCGCTTGGCAAGCTAGCGGCGGACATCGAAGCCGCCCAGATACAACTCGGCAACGAGGGTACTGGTGTATCGAGTAGCCAATACGCCGTGATCGTTGAAAACAACAGGATGCAAAATAGTACGAATCTGAGGAATGCGATCGGAGAGAATCGGAAGCTCCTTGACCGCGTCATAGGGGCGATACATGCGTATGTGGCCGATCTTCAACAGGAGTTGCGCTTTGGGTCTGCGGTGGAGACCGCGTTTAGCGTCGTTAGGCAGGAGGTCGATGGGGCAATTGCCGAGCTTGTTCCAGACGCCCTGCCTATGATCTCGGCGGCGTTTGAGAACTCCTCGTCCGAGAACTCGGAGCACTGGCAGAACGCCGCCGGGACGTGTCGTCGACTGCTGATGACGGCAGCAGACCGGCTTCGACCGCCGGGACCCGATGTGAACGGCCGCAAAATGGGTCCAAACAACTACGTCAATCGTTTGGTCGATTGGATAGTCCAGCGTGGTACGAGTGAGACGGCCAGTGCGATGATTGCGGCCGACTTGGAGTACCTGGGGAAGCGTCTAGATGCTGCTGACGGTGCCGGACAAAAGGGCGCTCATGTTGGCGAGCAGCAAGTTAGTCGCTTTGAGGCATCTCGGTTCGTGTCAGGTACCTATTTGGTTCTCGGAGACATTCTTCGCATGGGGGCTGTCGCCACGCAGAAAGATTAGGAGCCGCAACCCACCGCCGGGAGGGGGGCTAGCGCTCAGGCAAGCCGAAGCCTCCGGCATAGCTGCTCAAGCCGATCTCCTAGCTCGGTGTTCGAAAGCACCGCAGGAACTCCGCTTTTGTAAGTTTTGAGGCTGTTGTGCGAAACGCGCTCATGGCTGGTGATGCCTGGCGGAACAGCCCGGCAACGATGAGGCGCGGTCCTACTCGGGTTGGTTCTCGCCCGGCTCTCGTTGGTGAGGCTTTGGCGGCTGGCCTGCGGCCTCTATCTCGCTTTCGGTCCACATTCTGAGTTGTTCGACCAGGACGAGGGCCGCAGATCGGTCGAGCGAGGGCGGTTTCTCGCCCTCATAGCGGAACTCGACTGCCCAAGGCGACAGCACATCAGCCTCGGAAAGCTCACTCGGTGCCTCGATGTCATTTTCCTCAACGAGGCCGATGAGGTAGCTAAGAGCGTGGCTCTTCACGAACGTTACGCCGCGGGCGGCCAGTACGGCCTTGATCAGCTTCTCGGTGGCCTGCTGTGCGTGAAAGCCGATGATCGCGTCGGCCACGTCGACATCCGAGCAGACCTTCCGCACCAACGTCTCATCATCGACGGCCCTGGCGAGCAGCACCCGCGCTAGGTCAAGCCGGTCATGCGGTGGCATGCAGCACTCGACCCTCGGTGAGCGCGGCGTGCACCATCGTTCCCTCCACCGTCCCCCAGTCCTCCGCGTAGCGCTCGCTGACGACGACTACATCGAACGGCATTCCGAGCGGACGAAGCGCGCGACCGAGACGCACCATCTCGGCATGACGGTCGCGAGGGTCGCGCTCTACGACGAGGAAATCGAAATCGCTGTCCGGGCCCGCATCCCCCCGCGCCCGCGAGCCAAACAGCACGATCTTGACCGGATCGTCAGCGACAGCCGCCAGCGTCTGGCCAGCAGCCTCGATGACCTCCTGAGCAACCATGGCGACACCGTAGCGAAGCCCGCGGATCAGGGTGCAGAACCGTTGGCGTTCACTTGGGCGGACGATCTGTCACAGAGCGAGCGAGGCTCCTCTTGGCTCCTTGGCGGCCTCGTAGCGAGCTACCCGCCGATATAGGACATCTCGACCTTGAGCGGCTGCTCGCCGGCCGTACCGCGTTCGGCCGAGTAGCGGTCGCTGCGCGCTCCCCAGATCGCGCGCGTGCGCTCGGCGAGCTCGCCATCGCTCGCGCCCGCGCGCAGGAGCGCGCGCAGGTCATGTCCGTGACGCGCGAACAGGCAGGTGAAGAGCTTGCCGTCAGCCGATAGCCGCGCACGGGTGCAGCTCGAGCAGAAGGGAGCGCTGACGGAGTGGATCAGGCCGATCTCGCCGCCGCCGTCGCTATAGCGATAGCGCGTTGCGACCTCGCCGTCGCGAGCGGGCGCGAGCGGCTCGAGCGGCCAGCGCGCCCCGATCTGATCGAGCAGCTCGACCGCGGGCACGACCTCGTCGCGCCTCCAGCCGTTGGTCGAGCCGACGTCCATGTACTCGATGAAGCGCAGCACCTGCGGGCGGTGGCGAAAGTGCTCGGCCATCGCGATCACGCAATCGTCGTTGGTGCCACGGCGCACGACCATGTTTACCTTCACCGGATCCAACCCGGCTGCTATCGCCGCGTCGATGCCCTCCAAAACCCGCGCTGCAGAGATCGGTGCGTCGTTGATCGCATGCAGCGTCTCGTCGTCGAGCGCGTCGAGGCTCACCGTCACGCGGGTCAGGCCCGCGTCGGCGAGCACGCGAGCCTTGCCGGCCAGCAGTAGGCCGTTTGTCGTCAGCGCGATGTCCTCGATCCCGTCGATCAGCGCGAGCATCTCGACGAGCCGCTCGAGGTCGCGACGCAGCAACGGCTCGCCGCCGGTGAGCCTCAGCTTGTCCACCCCTTGCGCCGCAAGCACGCGCGCGACGCGCGCGATCTCCTCGAAGCTCAGCAGCTCCTCGCGGGGCAGGAACGCGTAGTCCGCGCCATAGACCTCGCGCGGCATGCAGTAGCGGCAGCGCAGGTTGCAGCGGTCGGTGACGGAGATCCGCAGATCGCGCAGGGGTCGGTCGAGCTCGTCCAGCATCCACCTCTTTCTAGCCGATGCGCGGGCGCGACTAAGCTGCGAGCCATGACCCGCGACGAATGGATCGCCGCGTTCGCCCGCGAGGTCGGGGTCGAGGGGCCCTCGCCGGAGGAGGTCCGGGAACTGCTCGAGCTCGCCGGGACGGCGGCTCACGCCTCGGAACGGACGGCCGCACCGCTGGCGTGCTGGATCGCGGGGCGCTCGGGCATCCCGCTGCGGGAGCTGGGCGAGATCGCCGAGCGCGTGCCGAGCGCGTAGGTAATTTGTCCGCACGGCCGCTCGAGCCGGCCACGCTACGGTGAAGATGTGTCCCCGAGTCAACCCCGCGCGGAGCCCAACCGCTGGGCGGTGCTCGCCCTGCTCGGCGTCGCCCAGCTCATGGTGGTGCTCGACGCGACGATCGTGAACATCGCGCTGCCGTCGGCGCAGAAGGCGCTGCACTTCTCCACCGACAACCGTCAATGGATCATCACCGCCTACGCGCTCGCGTTCGGCAGCCTGCTGCTGCTCGGTGGCAAGCTCGGCGACCTGTTTGGCCGCAAGTGGACGTTCGTCGGCGGGCTCGCGGGCTTCTCGCTGGCCTCAGCTACCGGCGGTCTGGCGCAGTCGTTCGCGATGCTCGTCGCCTCACGGGCGCTGCAGGGTGTCTTCGGAGCGCTGCTCGCGCCGTCGGCGCTCTCGCTGCTGACGGTCACTTTCGCCGACTCGCCAGATCGCGCCAAGGCGTTCGGGATCTTCGGCGCGATCGCCGGCGGCGGTGCATCGGTGGGGCTGTTGCTCGGTGGGCTGCTCACACAGACGCTGTCCTGGCGCTGGTGCCTGTACGTCAACCTCGTGATCGCCGTGCCCACCGCGTTCGTCTCGCTGGGGCTGCTGCGCAACGCCGGCGATCCGGCGCGTCCCCGTATCGACCTGCCCGGTGTGCTCGTCGCCTCAGGCGGACTGTTCGCGCTCGTGTACGGCTTCTCCAACGCCGAGACGAGCTCTTGGTCGGCGCCGGTGACGATCGTCGCGCTCGCCCTCAGCGTGGTGCTGCTCACCGCGTTCGTGGTGATCGAGCGCCGTGTCGCAAATCCGCTACTGCCGCTGCACATCGTGTGGGACCGCGCCCGCGGCGGCGCCTACGCCTCGATCGCGCTCGCCGGCTCCGGGGTCTTTGGCGTGTTCCTGTTCCTCACGTACTTCCTCCAGCAGAACCTCGGCTTCTCGCCGCTGAAGACCGGGTTGGCGTTCCTGCCGCTGACCGGCGCGATCGTCATCACCTCAACGACGGTGCAGACACAGTTGCTGCACCGCATCGGCGCCAAGCGGATCGTTGCGAGCGGCATGACGCTCGGCCTGATCGCGATGGTGCTGTTCACGCGCCTGAAGCCCGGGAGCGATTATCTCGCCGACGTGCTGCCGGGGCTGCTCGTGATCGGCTTGGGCATGGGCTGCATCTTCGCGCCGGCGTTCGGGACCGCGACGCTCGGCGTGGATCGCACCGAAGCGGGCGTGGCCTCGGCGATGGTCAACACCTCCCAGCAGGTCGGCGGCTCGGTCGGGACCGCGCTGTTGAGCACGTTCTTCGCGACCGCCGCCGCCAGCTATGCGGCAAGTCACCGCGGCGGCGCCCAGCTGAGCGCCGCCGCCGAGATACACGGCTACACGACCGCCTTCTGGTGGGCCGCGGGGATCTTCGGTCTGGGCCTGCTGGTCGCGCTGCTGGTGCTGCCGTCAGATAGCGCCCTTCGTGCCCAGGCAGTGGGAGCCGGCGGCCAGCACTGAGCCGGGCAGCCCGAGCGTCCCCAGAGCTGCCTACAACCACCCCTCGGCGAGCCGCAGGTCCTCGGCGTCGTTGACGTTGAAGCACAGCCGCTCGGGGTCGCCGAAGCGCGACAGCTCGCGCTCATCCACGATCCGCGGCGAGAGCGCGCCGATCGCCGCCCGCAGCGAGCGCTGCTCGCCGAGCGCTTCGCGCAGGATCGGCAGCTGCTCGGGCAGGCAGCGGGCGAGCAGCGGCTGCGGCCTGCCGCCGACCTCGGCCATCGCGGCGCCGTCGAGGCTCGCGAGCCAGTCGAGCAGCGCGCCCGTGAGAAACGGCATGTCGCATGCGAGCGTCACCACCGCCGGTGCAGGCGAGCGCCTGCTCGCAAGCTCGAGCGCGGCGATCACGCCGCACAGCGGGTGGCGCGGGCGCTCTGGCTCGTAGAGCACCAGCTCGGCCAGCGGCGGCAGCCGGGTGCTGCGCTTGGCGACCACGATCGCCTCCAGCCCGGCCTCGCGCGCGGCCGCGAGCGTACGCTCTATCAGCGGCCCCCCGCCGAGGATCGCGAGCGGCTTCTCCCCGCCCAGGCGCCGCCCGCCCCCACCCGCGAGCACGGCGACGATCGCCCGTGGCTCAGCCGTCGCTCGCTGCTCAGCCATCGCGTGAGTGTGGCACTACAGTGGCGAGGCGATGGCGGCCGGCGAGCTACTGGAGATTGAGGAGGCGCGGCGGCTGGTGCTGGACGCGGCCAAGCCGCTGCCGTCCGAGCCGGTCGAGCTGCCCTCGGCGCTCGGCCGGGTGCTCGGCGAGGAGGTGAGCGCGCTCGAGCCGGTGCCGGCGTTCGACAGCTCCGCGATGGATGGCTTCGCGGTGCGCGCCGCGGACATCGCGGACGCGGGCGAGCGCAGCCCGGCGGTGCTGCGCGTGATCGACGAGTCGCGCGCGGGGACGCCGGCGCACGCGCTCCTCGGCGACGGGCAGGCGATCGCGATCTCGACCGGGGCTGTGCTCCCGGACGGCGCCGACACGATCGTGCCGGTCGAGCACACGCGCGGTCAGAACGGACGCGTGGAGGTGCTGGTCGGCGGACCCGCCGGTGAGCACGTCAGGCGCGCGGGCGATGACCTGCGGGCGGGGCAGGCGGTGCTCGCACGCGGGGCCCTCATCGGCGCGGCCGAGCTGGGCGTGCTTGCCTCTCTGGGTCGCGTCGAGGTGCTGTGCGCGCGCAGGCCCCGGCTCTCACTGCTCGTCAGCGGCGACGAGCTGCTCGCGCCCGGAGAGCCGCCGCGCGCGGGCGCGATCCGCGACTCGAACTCGCTGACGCTCGGTGCGCTTGCGCGAGGTGACGGCGCGGAGCTCGTGGGCGCTCGCACGATGCCGGATACAGCGGAGGCGACGACCACGGCGCTGGCGGCTGGGGCGCGGGACGCGGACGTGATGGTGATAAGCGGGGGCGTGTCCGTCGGTGTGCACGACCACGTGCGGCCGAGCCTGGAGGCGCTCGGCGCGAATACGGTCTTCTGGGGGCTGGCGCTGAAGCCCGGCCGGCCGACGTGGTTCGGCACGCTCGGCTCGACGCTTGTGTTCGGCCTGCCCGGCAACCCGGTGTCGGCGATGGTGACGTTCGTGCTGTTCGTGCGCCCGGCGTTGCGCGCGCTGCTAGGCATGCCGCGCGAGCCGCGGCGCCCGACCGCCGTGATGGTGAGCGACTACGAGAAGCCGGCCGGGAGGGCGCACGCGGTGCGCTGCCGCATCGCCGTGCATGCGGACGGGTGGCACGCCGAGTCCACCGGTGCGCAGGGCTCGCACGTCCTCAGCTCGATGCTGGGCGCCGATGCCCTCGCGATCGTTCCGACGGACACGGTTGCCGTGCGGGCCGGGGAGCGTGTGGAGATCGAGCCGCTGCAGCCGTGGGCGGGCCGGGTCGCGTGAGCGCGATGGTCGTACACGTGCGCCTGTTTGCGTGCCTGCGCGAATGCGCCGGCACCGACAGCCTCGAGCTCGAGCTCGAGGGCGGAGCCACGGTTGCGGACGCGATGCGCATGCTCGCTGGGCACAACGCCCTGGGTGAGATGCTCGGGCGCGTGCCGGTGCACATGGCTGTCAATCGAGACTACGCGGCCGCGGACATGGTCCTCGCGCCCGATGACGAGCTCGCGCTGATCCCGCCGGTCAGCGGCGGCGCCGCGCCGGCCGTGGACGAGGGCGCGCCGGTGCCGATCCATGTGCGCGTGAGCGATCAACCGCTGTCGCTGACGGCGCTCGCAGGTGCGGTCGGCGACCCCGGATCCGGTGCGATCGTGATCTTCCAGGGCGTGACCAGGGAAGTGGAGCGACTGGACTACGAGGCATACACGGAGATGGCCGAGGAGCGCATCGCGGCGATCATGCGCGAGTGCGTCGCCGCGCACGCCCTGCGGGCGGCGGCGGTCGAGCACCGCGTCGGCAGCGTGCCGCTGGGCGATCCGAGCGTGATCGTCGCCGTCTCCGCGGCGCATCGCGCGGAAGCGTTCGCCGGCGCCCAGGAGGCGATCGACCGGCTCAAGGCCGAGGCGCCGATCTGGAAGCGCGAGCACGCGGCGGGGCTGCCCGGCCGCTGGGCGCCGGGCACGGAGCCGCCGCGATGAGCTCGAAGCGGCTGACGCACCTGGGCGAGGACGGGCACGCGCGGATGGTGGACGTCGGCGCCAAGGAGGTGAGCCAGCGGGTCGCGCGCGCGTGTGCGCGAGTGCGCATGTCGCCTGAGAGCGCCCGCGCGGTCCAGGCCGGTGACGGACCCAAGGGGGAGGTGCTGGGCGTGGCGCGCCTCGCGGGTGTGCAGGCGGCGAAGCAGACGGGGCAGCTGATTCCGCTCGCGCATCCGCTCGCGCTCACGTTCGTCGACGTCAGCGCCAGCGTCGACGCCGAGCTTGGGCTCGTCGAGCTCGTCAGCGAGGTGCGCACCGTGGGGCGAACCGGCGTGGAGATGGAGGCGATGACCGCCTGCGCGGTCGCGGCGCTGACCGTGTACGACATGGTCAAGGGGATCGAGCGCGGCGTCGAGATCGAGCGGGTCGTGTTGCTGGAGAAGCGCGGCGGGCGCAGCGACTACGAGCGCGAGCAGGGTCGCGAGCACGGCGGCGACGAGGTCTCGGCGGCGGATTGATGCGCGCTGCGATCATCACGATCAGTACCTCGAAGGCCGCCGGTCAGGGAGAGGACGAGAGTGGTCCGCGACTCGTGGCGTTCGCCGAGGACCTCGGCGCCGAGATCGCCGGGACGGACCTGATCCCCGACGAGCGGGCGAAGATCGAACAGCGTCTACGCCACTGGGCGGAGCACGAGCGCTGCGCGCTCGTGCTGACGACGGGCGGCACTGGCATGGCGCCGAGCGACATCACCCCGGAGGCGACGCGCGCCGTGATCGACCGCGAGGTTCCCGGCCTCGCCGAGGCGATGCGCGCGGCCTCGCGCGAGCACACGCCGTACTGGATGCTCTCGCGTGGGATCGCCGGCGCGTGTGGCTCGAGTCTCGTGATCAACTTCCCGGGTAGCCCGCGCAGCATCGAGCAGACGGGCGCGGCGATCCGGGCGGCGCTCCCGCACGCGATCGCGCTGCTCGCGGGCGAGACGCCATCGCATTGAGACGCGTATCGCAGGTGGCATCCGGGTAGCCTCTCGGCACCGATGTCCGCTTCACCGAAAAACGAGAGCACGCACGACGAGCAGCCGCTGATCTGCGTCGTCGAGATCCCCAAGGGCACCCGCAACAAAGTACGAGTACGACCCGCAGCTCGGCGGCATCAAGTTCGATCGCCTGCTGATGAGCGCCGCCACCTACCCGACCGACTACGGCTACCTGCGCGGAACGCTCGGCCAGGACGGCGACCCGCTCGACGCGCTCGTGTGCCTGTACGAGCCCACGTTTCCCGGTTGCCTGATCCCGGTCAAGCCCGTCGGCATGTTCATGATGCGCGACGAGAAAGGCATCGACGACAAGATCATCTGCGTGCCGCTGGACGATCCGTACTGGAACGAGTACGAGGAGCTCGAGGACCTACCGCTGCCGTTGCGTCAGGAGATCGAGCAGTTCTTCTCGATCTACAAGGACCTCGAAGGCAAGGAGGTGATTATCGGCGGCTGGCAGTCGCGCGCCGAAGCCCTCAAGGAGATCGCCGAGGCGCGCGAGCGCAACGCGTAGAGCTCGTACCAGCTAAGGGCGGTGCGCGGTCGGTCCGAAGTGTGTCAATTAGACATTGCGGCCGGGACGAGTATGTAGGTAGCGACATAGGCTCGGCACAGCGGCTCCGTGGGGTGGTGAATGTGTCAAAAATGACACGTGGGCCATCTGTTACACACGCTCAGATCGATCTCGGCCGACTGGCTATAGGCGGGCGATGATCGCGCGCGTAGCTTGCAGTGGGCACTGTCACATAGCCCACAAGGGGGTCCACCCGCATGAGTACCACCACCGCCGCGACCGAGTCATCGGGGAGTATGGGGACCTCCTCGCCTCCTGGCCTCAGAAAACACGCGCTCGGCTTTCCGCCTCTGCTTGCCCAGTCGGTCGCGCTGATCTCGCCGACGATGACGGCAGTGCTGATCATCGCGCTCGCGTTCGGCGACTCAGGTCAGGGAACCTGGGCTGCGTACCTGTTCGGCACGGTCATGCTCCTGTTCGTCGTGCTCGGACTCAACCAGTTCGCGCGCCGCTCGGCGACGGCCGGCTCGATGTACGCGTACACGGCGCGAGGATTGGGGCCCGCGGCTGGCGTGCTCTCGGGCTGGTCGCTGATCTGGTCCTACTGGGGCATCGCGACGGCCGGGTTGGCGGGCTTCGCGATCTTCGCGCAGGAATTCCTCTCGGGGATCGGGGTGCACAGCACGGTCAGCCCGTACATCTTCTTCCTGATCAGCGGGTTCGTCTGCTTGACGATCGCGTGGAAGGACATTCGCATCTCCTCGCTGTTGACGCTCGCGCTCGAGGCCATCTCCGTCACGATCATCCTCGCCCTCGCGGCGGTGGTGCTGTTCCGCCACGGCGTCTCCGTCGACACCGGCCAGCTGCAGCTGAAGGGCGTCAGCTTGAAGGGCATGGACTTCGCGATCGTGATCTGCATCTTCAGCCTGGTCGGCTTCGAGAGCGCCACGACGCTCGGCGGCGAGGCGAAGCAGCCACTGCGCAATGTACCGCGCGCGGTCATCTGGAGTCTTCTCATAACAGGTGCCTTCATGGTGTTCATGAGCTACATCGAGGTGTTCGCGACGAACCACATGGGCAAGTCGCTCGGTTCGTTCAGCACGCCGCTGACCGCAATCTCCGCTGCCTACGGCGTCAGCTTCTTCAAGGTCCCTGTCGCGCTCGGCGCGATGGTGAGCTTCTTCTCGCTGTCGCTGTCCTGCCTGAACGCGGGCGCGCGCATCATCTTCCCGCTGGGCGGACACGGCTTCCTGCCGAAGCGGCTGCACGCCGTGCATGCGAAGAACATGACGCCCCATGTCGCACTCGCCTCCTACGGAGCCGTTATCCTCAGCGTCGCATTGGTGCTGGATGCCACGGGCACGAGCCCGCTCACGCTGTTCGGCGACGCTGGAACGATGGCGGCGTTCGGCTTCCTGTTCGCGTACTTCATGATCACCGTCGCGGCGCCTTTCTACATGCGCAAGCTCGGCGAGCTGCGACGACGCAACGTCGTCGTCGCAACGCTTGCGTTCCTCTGCCTGATGGTGCCGACCGTCGGCAGCTTCTACCCGGCGCCGCCGTCGCCGGTGAACCTGTTCCCCTACATCTTCCTCGCCTTCATGTTGCTCGGTGGTGCCCGGCTCTACTGGATGCACCGCGTGCAGCCAGCAGCGCTGTCCGGGATTCAACTCGACCTGGAACGCGCGCTCGACGCCTCGGCACACGAGATCGCGCTGAGCGAGGAGGAGCACCAGCACCACCTCCACGCTCCCGGCCATGGCTTCAATCCGGCGCCGGCGGGAGCCGCGACGGTTGGAGTGAACATGGTCTCGGCGGTGAAGCGATCTGAATGAGTGGCGGCGGGGACGGGGAGCGTGACGGTTGGGCGGCGGACTCGGCAACGCCGAGCTCGCCGCCCGTCGTCGTGAGCGGGCTGGCGACGACGCCGGTAAAGGGACTGCGGATCCGCGCCCGGGGCGAGCTCATGCTCGAAAGCACGGGGGTTGCCGACAACCGCCGTTTTTACCTGGTTGACGAGCGCGCGCGGATGGTGAACGGCAAGCGGATCGGGATCCTCAGCGCCGTGTGTGCGGACTTCGACGCGGATGCCGAACGATTGACGATGGTCTTCCCCGACGGCTCGGAAGTCTCAGACGTGGTGCAGTTCGATGGCGAGCTCGAGACGCGCTTCTTCTCGCGCAGGCCGACCGCGCGCCTCGTCGCGGGGCCATGGTCGCAGGCGCTGTCGACGTACACGGGCGCGGAGCTTCGGCTCGTGCAGGCCGATCCCGAGCTGGGCGGCATCGATCGCGGTCCCGCCGGTGGCGTGTCGCTGATCTCCCAGGCGTCGGTGGCGCGACTGGAAGCCGTGGCCGAGGGTCGCGCGGTGGACGTCAGGCGCTTTCGGATGCTGGTCGAGGTGACGGGCACGGCCGCGCACGAGGAGGATGAGTGGGTCGGTCGCACGATGCGGCTCGGCGAGGCGAGGATCGCGTTTCGCGGCCACGTCGGGCGTTGCCTGGTCACCTCGCAACACCCCGACACGGGCATCGTCGATCTGCCCACGCTCGAGCTGCTGTCATATCGGCGCGGCCTGCCGACGAGCGAACCGCTTGCCTTTGGCGTGTTCGGCGAGGTCATCGAGCCAGGGATGGTGCGGGTGGGGGACAGCGTCACACCCGAATGACTCGAGGTCGCCGTCGCCTCAGGCGACCGTCTGGAGCACGCCCGTGGTCATACGCAGCACCGCGGCCACGACGACCGCACGTGGGACCTCCGGGCGCTCCAGCCACCAGAGCGCAAGGCCGGTCAGGGAGCTGCGGATGATCTCACCCAGCGGCTCGAGCTCGTCCTCGGGCAGCCACGGCGCGAGCTCGCGCATGAGCGCGACGTCGGCGGCGCGCTGGCGGCGTCGCAGCTCGTGCTGCAGCGCCTGCACGTCCGCGTCGCCGGCTGTGTCCGTGAACAGCATCCGCGAGCTGTCGGGATGAGCTTCGACGTGTGCGAACCACGCGTCGATCATCGCCGGCAGGCGCTGCTCAGGCTCGCCCTCGCCCTGCAGGAAGCTGTCCAGCGGCGCCGCCGCGAGCTCGTCGCGGCGGCGTTCGAGCAGCTTCATCTGAAGCTCCTTCTTGGACTCGAAGTGGCGGTAGAGCATCGGCTTGCTCACGCCCGCCTCGGCGACGATGTCCCCGACGGTCGTCGCGGCGTAGCCGCGGCGCGCGAACAGCCGCGCGGCGGCGTCTTCGATCAGCTGCCGCCGCGCGGCCGCGGGCAGTCGCCGCTGCTCCCGGGCGGGGCTCGCGGTGCGGCTGTCACTTGAAGTTACCATCTGGTATACTGCATAGTAACGTGATTTCGGGTCCGATCCAGCACATGCCATGATCGCCTCGGTGCACATCGCCGACGTGGGAACGCCGGCGGCGCTGGGTCTCTTGCGCGCCAAGCTCGAGCCCGGCCGGTTGCGCGGGCAGCGCTACGCGCAGATCGCGAGCGCCGTGCCGCTGAGCGGGGCTCTGCTGCCGCGGCCCAAGCCCGGTCGCGTCGGCCTGATCGCCGTATGGGACGACGACTCCGCGGTCGAGGGCTTTCTCACCGGCCACCCGCTGGCAGCGCGGCTCGCGCATGGGTGGCACGTGCGCCTGCGCCCGACGCACGTGTTCGGGGCGTGGTCGCGGCTCCCGGAGCTGGCGGCCGAGGACGCGCCGATGGACGATGCCGAGCCCGCCGCGGTGCTCACGCTCGGTCGCCTGAGGCTCACGCAGACGATGCGCTTCCTGAGGGCCAGCGCGGCGGCGGAGGAGCTGGCGCTTCGCGATCCCGCTCTGCTCGCCTCAACCGGTCTGGCACGTCCGCGGGCGCTCGTCGCGACCTTCTCGCTGTGGCGCAGCGTCGCTGCGATGCGCGCATACGCGGGTGGCGAGCACGACGCGGCACATCGCGCGGCCGTGCAGGCGCATTCCACGCGGCCGTTTCACCACGAGTCCGCGTTCGTGCGCTTTCGGCCCTACGGAGCCGAGGGCAACTGGGACGGGTGCAATCCGCTGGCCGCAAGCGAGCCAGAGGCGCTCGCGGTTGGGAGCGCATGAGATGCCGGCCGGCCATACGCCCTTCGCGCTGTGGAACCGCAGCGGCAACCGCGCCGTCGTGCTGCTGCTGCGATCGCGCCTTCACCCCCTCGTCAGCCGGCAGCTGACGCTGATCACCGTCACCGGCCGGCGCAGCGGCCGCGAGCACACGCTCCCGGTCGCCTACCAGGAGAGCGACGAGCGCCTGACGATCCCCGTGATGTGGCCCGAGCGCAAGCTCTGGTGGCGCAACCTCCGCGATGGCGCCCCTGTGCGCCTGCGCCTGCGCGGCGCCGAGCGCACGGGACAGGCCCATGCTCGCGCCGATGACGACGGTGGCGTTCACGTCGAGGTGCTGCTCGACCCGGCTGCGTAGCATCTTCTACCCTCCACAGATGGACGCCGGCCGCCCCACGGACCGAGGCCTAGAGCCGACACTCACCGAGTCCCAGCTGCAGGAAATGGCAGAGTTCGGGCACGAGCGGCAGGTGGCGCCCGGGGACGTGCTGTTCGAGGCCGGCGAGGCTTCGTTCGACCTGTTCGTGGTGCTCGAAGGCGAGGCGCAGGTCGTGCGGGTCGACGGGGAGCAGGACGTGGTCGTGGCCACGTTTGAGCCGGGTGAGTTCATCGGCGAGCTGACCCTGCTGACGGGCCAGCGTCGCTTCCTGACCGGCCGCATGTCGCGCGCGGGGCGCGTGCTGGCGATCGGGCAGGCCGAGTTCCGGCGGCTGATGGCCGTGCGCCCGACGATCGCCGACGTCATCTTCGGCGTGCTCCTCTCGCGGCGCGAGTTCCTGCGCTCGGGCCAGGGAGCACAGGCGATTCGGATCATCGGCTCGCGCTACTCGCCCGATGCGATGAGCCTGCGCAACTTCGCCGAGCACTCACGCCTCGCGCACACGTGGATCGACCTCGAGGACGCCGAGGATGTAGAGGCGCTGCTCGCGAACGCGGGTCTGTCCCCGCAGGACACCCCCGTCGTGATCACGCCGACGGGGACCCTGCGCCATGCCTCCGCGGCGAGCCTCGCGGAGCATCTCGGCCTCACGTTTCAGCCGAAACCCGGGTACATCTTCGATCTCGTCGTCGTCGGCAGCGGCCCCGCCGGACTCGCCGCCGCCGTTTATGGCGCGTCCGAGGGCCTCAGCACGGTATGCCTCGATGCCGTCACGGTCGGCGGCCAGGCCGGCGCGAGCTCGCGCATCGAGAACTACGCCGGCTTTCCCAACGGCATCTCCGGCGGAGATCTCACCTCGAGGGCCGCCGTGCAGGCGCTGCGGCTCGGCGCGCGTTTGAACGCTCCGTGCGAGGTCGTTGGCCTGCAGGTCGAAGGCAGCTTTCACGTGGTCAGGCTCAGGGACGGCAGTGAGATCCCCACGCGCGCTGTGATCGTCGCGTCCGGTGCGCGCTATCGGCGCCTGGCGGTCGAAGATCTCGAGCGCTTCGAGGGCGCGGGCGTGTACTACGCGGCCACGGACCTCGAGGCGCGCGTATGCAACGGCGCTCCCGTGGTCGTCGTCGGCGGCGGCAACTCCGCCGGGCAGGCCGCGATCTACCTCGCGCAGAGCAACTGCGCGGTGACGATCGCGATTCGCCGCGCCGACCTCACGCAGACGATGTCGCACTACCTGATCGAGCGGATCGAGGCCGACCCCAAGATCAGCCTCGTCACCGGCGTCGAAGTCAAGGCGCTCGCCGGTTCCGAGCACCTCGAGCAGGCCACGCTCGTCGCAACCGCGATCGGTGAGCAGCAGACGGTCTCGTGCTCGGGCCTGTTCTGCTTCATCGGCGCCAGCCCGGCGACGGAGTGGCTAGACGGGAGCGTGCAGCTCGACGGCGATGGCTTCATCCTCACCGACCGCCAGCTGCCGTCAGCCGTAAACGCCGGCGCGCCCGATGCGCTGCCGTTCGAGACCTCCACGCCCGGCGTGTTCGCCGCGGGCGACGTGCGCCGCGGCTCGATGAAGCGCGTCGCCGCCGCTGTCGGCGAGGGCTCGAGCGCCGTGCGCTCGGTGCACGAGCGGCTCGCCACCCAGGTGTAGAGTCAACCCATGGCGAGCACCGCAGCCGCGCCCCCCGCGCTCAGTCCCAAGGACTTCCTCGACATCGATCGCCTGCTCTCCGACGAGGAGCGCGACATCCGCGACACCGTGCGCGCGTTCGTGCGCGACCGCGTGCTCCCGGACATCGGCGACTGGTTCGAGGAGGCGCGCTTCCCGACGAGCGAGCTCGCGCCGCAGCTCGGCAAGCTCGGCGTGCTCGGCATGCACCTCACCGGCTACGGCTGCGCCGGCGCGACCGCGACCGCGTACGGGCTCACGTGCCTGGAGCTCGAGGCCGGCGACAGCGGGCTGCGCTCGCTGGTGTCCGTGCAGGGGTCGCTGGCGATGTACGCGATCTGGCGCTGGGGCTCGGAGGAGCAGAAGACCGAGTGGCTGCCGCGCATGGCCGCCGGCGAGGCGATCGGCTGCTTCGGCCTGACCGAGCCCGACGCCGGCTCGGACCCCGGCTCGATGCGCACACGCGCGCGCCGCGACGGCAGCGACTGGATCGCTGCATGGGCAGAAGATGTGGATCACGAACGGCTCGATCGCGGATGTCGCCGTCGTGTGGGCCGCCACCGACGAGGGCACACGCGGCTTTCTCGTGCCCAGGGGAACGAAGGGCTTCACCACGCAGGACATCCATCGCAAGCTCTCGCTGCGCGCGTCCGTCACCTCCGAGCTGCTGCTCGACGACGTGCGTCTGCCGCAGGAGGCGGTGCTGCCGGAGGCGTCCTCGCTGCGCGGGCCGCTGTCGTGTCTGAACGAGGCGCGCTACGGCATCGTCTGGGGAGCCGCGGGCGCCGCGCGCGCGTGCTTCGAGTCGGCGCTCGACTACAGCAAGGAGCGCATCGCCTTCGGCCGCCCGATCGCAGCCACTCAGATTCAGCAGCACAAGCTCGCGCACATGGCGCTCGAGGTCAACCGCGCGACGCTGCTGGCGCTGCATCTCGGGCGCATGAAGGACGAGCACCGTCTGCTCCCGGAGCACGTCTCGCATGGGCAAGCTCGGCAACGTCAACGCCGCGCTCGATGTCGCGCGCACCGCGCGGCAGATGCTCGGCGCCAACGGCATCACGCTCGAGTACCCCGTCATCCGCCACATGAACAACCTCGAGTCGATCGTCACCTACGAGGGCACCGCCGACGTGCACGCGCTCGTGGTCGGCGGGGCCCTCACGGGGATTCAGGCGTTTCGCTGAGCGTTGCCACGCAGGCGGCGGCGATGCAGGGGCAATACCCGATGCTCTCGCTCGCGACTCAGAACGGCGGTTTGGTTATCTCCTGCTGTGCACACCGTGAGCCAGCCTTCGTCAAGACCAGGACGAAAGCTTCCGCTGCCGTCGCGAGCTCAGACGGCGCGAATGCCATCCATGCGACCACGCACGCGGCGAATAGGAGAACCGCTAGCTCGGTGTACCGGCGGCTGGCCAGGAACGCCAAGCTGACAATCGCCGCGATCCCGCCGTACAGCGCGCTCGCGTAGCTCTTGAGCATGCTCGCGAGGTTCGCGCCGACGCCGCTGCCAGGGGCGGGCGCTGTTGCCGGAAACAGCGCCAGCACCGTGACCGCTAGGATCGCCAGAACACAGATACGGCAGTTGCGGCCCATGCCGCTCACTGCTTCCGTGCCGGTGTGAGCGGGCTGCGTCACAGTCACGGTCACAGTCACGCCGCGGGTGGTCGTGACCACGCCCGAAACCTTCGTGCCGTCCTTGCGGCGGCTCACGACGCCCGATTGGAGCAGGATCGCGAGGCGCTTTGAGACGTTCTGATTGGTCGTCGCGAGCTCGTCGGTGAGGTCGTGCGCGCGCTCGTCGGTGCTTGGGTCGTTGCCGAGGAAGTCGCCATTCGGGTTCATACTCATGAATGCGGGCAAGGCCGTCCGCGCGACAGTCAATTTGCGTCGGCCGAGTCACAAGGCGAGCACGTAGAGCGGCCGTGTGAGCTTGGTCACGCGGCACACAGAGCGGGCCGTGGATCTCGAGCTGTGCGCGCGCTGAGCGTCTCGTCCGTCACCCTTGGACCGTGACGCGTACGGGCCTGCTGTGCGTGCTCAGGAAGGGGTAGCCGACGTTCGGGACTGTTGCTGCCCTGAACAGATAGGACGCGTTCACTCCGAGCGAGAACACGTACTTGTAGGCCCAGCGGCCTTTGCTGTCGGTAGGCAGCACTTCGATGGTGCGCCAACGCCCACCGTAGAAGATCTCGATTTGCACCGACTCGCCGCCGGCGGGCACGTAGCCACCCGCGAGCGCGCCGGTGAACACGACCGGACGGCCTGGCCGTGCTCGCCGGGGCCCATGCATCGACACCGCGCCCCGCACGTTCTCGTGGAAGTCGAGGATCGACGCCGGGATCGTGTCGAGCGTGTGCGAGTAGAAGGCGACTTGCAGCAGCCGCGACGCGCCAGCCGGAGCCTCGAGCGACCACGAGCCGCTAGCGCTGGTCATCGTGCCGGCGATCTGCGTCGTCGTCGCCGATCCGGCGATCTGCTGCAGGAGCTTGACTTGCGCGTCCTTGATCGGCGCTCCGGTCGGGCTCGTGAGACGGCCTGTGAGCATGATGGTCGAGTGTCCGAGCGCACGGGTGGTGGTCGTGGGCTCGCCCGCGGCGGCGATGAGTTTGGCGGTTTCATCGCAGGGGGTCCCGTTGCAAGGACCCCGTTCGAGCGGTGCGGGAGCGGCCGGCGCCGCCGGCTCCGTGGTGCTCGGCTCGGGGTTTCCGATCGTGATCGTGCGGTTGACGACAGCGGTGGTGTTGCCGGCCGCGTCTTCGACTTCGACGGTGAGTTGGTGCGCGCCGTTGGGGATCGTGGCGGTCGCCAGTTCCATGCTCACGGCTGCTTCCTGTGGGCATGGCTGGCTGTACTCGAACTCGCGTGCGCCGGCCTGGTCGTAGCCGAGCGCCGTGCACTTCCCGCCGTTGCTTTGCGGCGTCGCCGAGTAGAACGATTTGCCGTCGAGCTTCGCGGTCACCTGGTAGACGCCGGGTCCACCGAGGTCGAGCGCTTGGAACGCGAGATGCGCCGTGCCGCTGACGGTTTCAGACAGGAGCGTCCCGGATAGCCCTGAGGCGATGGGCGCCGCGTTGTTCGTGAGGTCGACGTCCGAGCCGTAGATCGAGACTTCTGCGATCAGCCCGTCCGTGGACGGGCAGCTGTTTCCGGTGCTGGCGGTGCAGAAGGCGAGCAGGGCGATGCTTTCGCTGCCGGCGGGAATCGAGAGCGTGTCATGAGCGCCCGTATAACCGCAAGTGGACTCTTGGCAGGTGAGATACGCATTGGCGGGGAGGAGGTTGCGACTCGCGTAGACGGTTCCATGTGGAGCCTGCATCGTGTACGTCAAGGTGCCGCCGGCGATCGTGGACCCCGGCGGAGGCAGGTAGGACCACACAGATCCGGTGCCGGACAGCTGAGCTTCGAACGGCGTGGCGGTGTCGAGGTTCTCGAGTGCTCCGCCCGGCTTCACGCAGTCATCGAGGGTGCCGCTGTCGCTCGAGATGCCACCGATGAAGGTCGAGGACCAGCCTTCCGCGGCTAGGGGTCCGGCGGCGTCAGAGCAGCCGAGCTGCGCCCACTCGCCTGCGTGGGCGCTCGTGGCTGTCGCAAGCGCGATCGCTGTTGCTGCGAACACCGCCAGGGCGGCGATCGGCGCCCGTCGAGAGACCGCGACGAGTGGTGGGTGTTTGCCGCTGGCCATTGGGTGGATTCCTTTCCGATGTTCGGGCCGCTCAGTGCCCCAGGTAGTCCAAGTTGCTTCCGCCGCCGGTCCTCGTCGGCGGTGTCGAGCTTTCCCGAGTCGATTCGGGTGAAGATGAGGCTGTCGCCGCGGACGCCGCCGAAGCCCGCGGATCAGAGCTGCTTTCGTCGGCGCTTGCGCCGAGCGCGAGATACCCATCGGCGTGGCTTGGCGGCGGGGGCGCCGGACGGCTCGTGTGTGGGACGGGAGCCGGGTGCGGAGCCACGTGTATCTGCGTGGCGGCCAGCGCGCCGGCAGCCGCGGTCGCCTTGACGCTCGCTCGGGGTGTGCTCGCGGCGGCGTGTACCGGCGTGTGGTGCTGGACCGGCGCTGTCGATTCGAGCGAGTGCACGACTCTCGCGCCGACGCCCGCGCCTGCGACGACGATCGCGGAGGTCACGGCGGCTGCCTTGACGAGCCCGCCGCCGCCGAGCACCCCGGCCGTGCGCTCGGCCGTCGCGGTCCCGCTCGGCGCGCGCCCCGATAGCAGTGATGTCAGCCGCTCGACCCAGCGGCCGTGCACGCCGGCGGCGAGCACCGGCGGCGCTACGAACGCCGCACTCGCCGCGCGCTGGAACTCGCGGGCACGCATCTCTCGCAAAAGTGTCGCGTGGGAGGACCGGCAGCCGGCGCACGCCGCGATGTGCGCCTTGGCGGCCGTCTCCTGCTCGGCGCCCGCGATCCCGTGTGCGTGCGCGTGTATGGCCTGCCGCCGGTAGTCGCACATGCGGCCGGCGGCGGCGATCGCCGCGACCCGATCGAGCTTTCGTTCCGCGCTGCGCGACGCGGCGAGCACGGTCTTGACGGGCTCGCCCATCGCTTTCGCCGCGCGCTTGACGCCAAGGCCGTGCGCGGCCATCACGGCGAGGACTCGCTGCTCGAACGGGTCGAGCTGCGCCATGAGGTCTGCGGCCGTTGCGATCCGCTCGCGCGCCGCGACAAGGTCGAATGGCTCGTCCGCGTCGTCGGGGAGCACTTCCGCGACGGGCTCGAAGTCCACGCGGCGGCGCGACCCGACGTGCAGCTCGCGCCGTCCCGCGCGATGCTCGGCGAGCAGGTAGCCGATCGAGGCCCAAAACGCGCCCTGCAGGTGCTGCTCGTCGCGGATCGACTTGCTCGACATGACGACGAGGCCGATCGCCTCGTCCACGAGCTCGTCCCGCGTGTGGGCGGGCACCCCGACCACGTCCCGCCGCCAGTCGAGGCGCCGGCGCAGCTCGGCGCGCTTGGCCTTCAGCGCGTGCGCGGTCTCCTCCGGGGACAGCGCCCCGCGCTGGCCGGGAGCCCGCACGAGCCAGCGCGCGTGACCGCCCCGCACGAGCGGCGGACCAGCGGGTCGGGGGATCGCGGTGGATCGAGCAGGAGACGCCATCACCTCCTTAATGCGAGCTGGCGGCACAGCGCGACAGCCAATTTCGTCCAAGGGCGTGGAAGCCGTCGCCAACGACGGCCCCGTACTGGAGCGGCGGCTGTTCCAGTGCATACGCGATCATGTCCCCTGTTCTCAGAGCTTAGTCGGCAGAACGATCCTGCTCCATGAGATGAATCGTTGGGGCTTGTCTGTCCCCTTGCTGTCCACGGCTGCCCCGGCGACGAGCGCCTCGCGGAGCGTGGGAGATGAGGCGGCGCTCAGCGGCGGATCATCCGCGCCGCCAGCGGGCTCGGCCCGAGCAGCGTGTCCCCGCGGGTGCTCGCCGCGAGCGATGCCGCGCCCGCGATCAGCTCGTCCAGCGCGGCGGCGGCGCGCTCGCCGGGGACTCCGGCGGGGAAGTCGGCGCAGGTGAGGTAGACGGACACGGGCGTGACGAGCGCGCCGAAGAACGACAGCACGTCGCGCAGGTGGCGGTCGGCGCCGAGGAAGTGGTGGTCGGATGCGCCCATCGTCGCGAGTGCCACGACCTTGCCCTCCAGCGCGGGCACGGGCAGCACGTCGAACACGTTCTTCAGCGCGCCCGTCATCGAGCCCCGGTAGATCGGCGTGGCGAACAGCAGCGCGTCGGCCGCGCTCACGGCGGCGATCACGGCGGCGGTGTCGTCGTCGAGCTCGTGCGGGTCGCTGCCGTCGGCGAGCGACACGCGCCGCTCGGCGAGGTCGATCAGCTCGATCTCCAGATCGTCCTGGAGCTGGTCGGCGCGGCTGCGCGCGATTGCGTCCTCGAGCGCCCGGCGCAAACGCCCGGGAGCCGTGACGCTGCCGACCACGACGAGCAGGCGCACGGGCTCCTCAGCGGCCATTTGCGCCTCCGACTCCCGCGAACGGAACGCTCGCCCGCGCGCCTCGCGCTCGCGGGTCCGCGACGATCGCGGCCGTCGAGAAGCCGGGCGCGGAGAAGTCGGGAGCCGACCACAGCCCGCGCTCGGCGAGGATCGGCAGCACGCCTTCGGCGAACCAGTAGGCCTCCTCGAGATGCGGGTAGCCGGAGAGCACGAACTCGCTGATGCCGAGCTCGGCGTACTCGGCGATGCGATCGGCGACTTCCTCGTGGCTGCCGACGAGCGCCGTGCCGGCGCCGCCGCGCGCCAGCCCGACGCCGGCCCACAGGTTGGGGGCGACCTCGAGGCTGGAGGCGGAGCCGTTGTGCAGCGCCAGCATCCGCCGCTGGCCCTCGGACTCGCTGCGGCTGAGGCGCTCCTGGACCTGCTCGATGGTGCTCGGATGGATGCCCTCGAGCAGCCGCTCGGCCTCCCGCCAGGCGGCGCTCGCGCTGTCGCGGCAGACGACATGCAGGCGGATTCCCAATCGGAGGTGTCGGTCCTCGGCCGCGGCCAACGCCGAGACCGCGTCGAGCTTCTCGCGCAGCTGTGCCGGTGGCTCGCCCCAGCTCAGGTACACGTCGACGTGGCTCGCGGCGACCGCCAGCGCCGCTGAGGAGGATCCGCCGAAGTAGATCGGCGGGGGCGAGGGGGGCAGCTGCTGCAGCTGTGCGCCCTCGACCGTTATGTGCGCCCCGTCGAGGTCGACCGTCTCGCCGCGCCACAGCTCGCGCACGACGCGCAGGAACTCGGCGGTGCGTGCGTAGCGGCCGGTCTTGTCGAGGTCGTCGCCGAGAGCTCGCTGTTCCTCGGCGTCGCCGCCGGTGACCACGTTCAGCAGCAGGCGGCCGTGGCTGTGGCGCTGGAAGGTTGCGGCCATCTGCGCGGCGAGCGTCGGGCTGACGAGGCCGGGGCGAAACGCGATCATGAACTTGAGCCGCTCGGTCTGCCGGGAGAGCATCGCGGTCGTGACCCACGCGTCGTCGCACCACAGCCCGGTGGGTGTGAGCGCGCCCTCGAAGCCGAGCTCCTCGGCGGCGAGCGCGACCTGGGTGAGGTAGCCGAGCGACGCGGGTCGCGGGCGCCCGGCGACGCCGAGCGGCCGCGCTTCCTCGATCAGCCTGCGGCCGTCTCCCTGCGTGGGCAGGAACCAGTGAAAGGCAAGCCCGTCGTCGGCATCCACGCTCGCCGACATGTCACACCTGCCCATGCTGGGGCGGGAACGTGCCGTTGAGCGTGTAGCGGCCAATGTGCTGCAGCTTCCAGCGTACGGGGTCGTGGAGCGTGTGCGTGCGCGCGTTGCGCCAGTGGCGGTGCAGGTTGAGCTGGTTGGCGGCGGAGCGCGTACCGCCGAGCTCGAACACGGCGCTCGCGGTCTCGACGGCGACGCGGTCGGCGAACGCCTTGGCGGTGGCGACGGCGATCGACGCGCGCGCGGAGCCGGCCTCGTCGACGCCGCCCAGTTCGACCGCGTCGATCGTGCGCGCGGCCTCGTCGAGCAGCGCCTGCGCGGCGCGCACGCCGATCGCGAGCTCGCCGACGCGCTGGATCAGCAGGGGATCGTCCGACGCGCGCTCGACCTCCGCCTCGAACCACGGTCGGCTTGCGGTGCGCACGAACTCGCACGCATCCTCGAGCGCGCCCGCGGCGATGCCGACGTCGATCGCCGTGTGGATCAGCTGCGCCCGCGCGCCGTATACCTGCGGGCGCTCGAACATGCGGTGGTGCGGCACGACCATCCCGGACGCGACCGCGACCGCCTCCAGCTTGACGGTGCCGCTGGCGGTGGTGCGCTGGCCCATGCCCGCCCAGTCATCGACGATCGTGACGCCGTGCGTGTCCGCGGGCAGGATCGCGACCTGCGTGCGCCCCTGATCGTCCTTGGCGAGCACGGTCAGCCAGTGCGCGAGCAGCGAGCCGGTGCAATAGAACTTCTCGCCGTCGAGCACGTAGCCCTCGCGGCGGCTGCCGCGCAGGCGCGTGCGGATGTCGGCGACGGTCTTGGACCCGGCCTCGGACTGCGCGTTGGCGAGGCGCTGGCCGGCGAGCACCGCGCCGAAGATGAGCTCGCGCTGCGCGGGGGTGCCGAGCTGGCGCACGAGCTCGAGGTAGACGAAGTGGCTCTGCGGGATCTGCGCGACGTTGGGGTCGGCGCCGGCGATCAGGCTCACGACCCGCGCGAACGTCTCGAGCGAGACGTCGGCGCCGCCGTACTCGCGCGGAACGGTGATCGCGAGCAGCCCCTCGTCTGAGAGCAGCTCGATCTCGGCGACGGGGAGCTCGCGCAGGCGGTCGCGCTCGGCGGCGCCGGCGGCGATCTGCTCGCGCACGGCCGCAGCCCGCTCGAGCGCCTCCGCGTCTGAGCCGATCCGGTGTGTGGCGGCGTGTGCGACGAACCCGATCCGGTCCGCGGCGGAGTCGATCCGCCGCGGACCCGCATCCGTTGCGGGTAGCTCGCGGGTGCTCATGTGGACAGCGTGGGCTCGGGGACCTTGCCGTTGACCAGCCCGCCGTTCGCGGACGGCGGCGCCTGCGGCTCGACACCCAGCTCGGCCTCGAGCTCGCGCACGATCGGCAGCACCTTCAGGCCGAAGTAGTCGACCTCCTCCTGGAAGTGCAGGAAGCCCGAGAGGATCAGCCCGACGCCGAGCTTGCGGTACTCGACGATGCGCCGTGCGATCTGCTCGGGCGTGCCGATCAAGCCGCTGCGAAAGCCGTCGTTGTACTGCACGAGGTCCTTGAACTCGGAGTCCTGCCACATGCCGCGCCCATCCGAGGACGACTGGCCGGCCTGCTTGACGGCGGCGCCGAAGCCCTCGACCGCCTCCTTGTCGGCCTTCGCGATGATCTCCTCGACGACTGCGCGCGCCTCGGACTCGCTGTCGCGGGCGACGATGAACGCGTTGAGGCCGAAGCGGATGTCGCTGCCCGGCCTGCGCCCGGCCTCCTTGGCGTACGCGGAGACCTCCTCGATCTGGCTGCGCACGCCGTCGAAGGAGTTGCCGTTCATGAAGTACCAGTCGGACACCCGGCCGGCCATCTGGCGCGCCGCGGTGGAGTTGCCGCCCTGGAAGATCTCCGGGTGGGGCTTCTGCAGCGGCTTCGGTTTGAGCGTGTAGCCGTGCAGGTTGTAGAAGTCGCCGGAGAACTCGGCCTCGTCCTCGGTCCAGCTGGCCTTGAGCACGCGGATGAACTCCTCCGAGCGCCGGTAGCGCTCGTCGTGCTCGAGCCACGGCTCGCCGAGCGCCTGGAACTCGCCCTTGAACCAGCCCGAGACGACGTTGACGGCGAAGCGCCCGCCGGAGATGACGTCGGCGGAGGCGCCGAGCTTGGCGAACACGCCGGGCTGCCACAGGCCGGGGTGGATCGCCGCGATCACCTTCAGTTTCTCGGTCGCCAGCAGCAGCGCGAGGCTGAAGCCGGTCGACTCGTGCTGGTACTCGGCGCCGTAGCTGGCCATGTAGCGGACCTGGCTGAGCGCGTACTCGAAGCCGCGGTTCTCGGCCAGCCGCGCGAGCTCGCGGTTGTACTCGATGCCCCAGTCGGTGCGCTGCTCGATCTTCGAGACGACCAGCCCGCCGCTGACATTGGGAACCCAGTACGCGAACTTGATTGGATCCTCGCTTGTGATGGCCATCTACCGACCCCGCTTTCTCATTATTTTTATTGTTTTTATGAAGATTTGGACGCGCTGCGCCACTGCCGATGCTCGAGCCGCGAATACGAGCCGCGGAAGAACAGCAGCGGCGCGACGTCGTCCTGCGCACTCGACATCGACAGCGCCTCGCCGATCACGATCATGTGATCGCCGCCCTGGTGGATCGCGCTGACGCGGCAGGCAAGCGTCGCGAGCGCGTCGGGCAGGCACGGCAGGCCCTGATCGTGCGCGCCGAGGTCGTGCTCGCTGAAGTCGACCTCGCGCGGCCGCGCCCGCTCGCCCTTGGCGGCGAAGCGCGTCGAGTGCTCCTGCTGGCCCTCGGCGAGGATGCTGACGGCAAAGCGCTGGGACGCACGTACGGCCGCGAGCGTCTCGCTGTCGTGCGCGAGGCACACGAGCAGCAGCGGCGGTTCGAGCGAGACGGACGTGACGGCGTTGACGGTCGTGCCGACGGGGCTGCCGTCGCCGCGGCGCGTGCTGACGACGCACACGCCGGTGGCGAAGTGGCCCATGACGGTGCGCATGTCGTGCTTGGCCGCGCTCATGCGATTCCCTCCGGGATCTCCGCGCCCACCCACAGAGGCGCGTCGGCGACGAGCGGCGCGTCGTCACCGAGAGGAGCGTCGCCGAACGCGCGCGGCCGGTCGGCGTCGAGCGCGACGGGTGGGTCGACCGTGCTGAGCGTGTGCCCGAGGCGCAGCGCCTTGGAGAGCATGTAGCGCTCGGACTCCGGGTGGGACTCGACCTCGATCGGGACCTGGTCTGCGACGTGCAGGCCGTAGCCCTCGAGGCCGATGATCTTGCGCGGGTTGTTGGTGAGCAAGCGGATGCTCGAGAGCCCGAGGTCCGCGAGGATCTGGGCGCCGATGCCGAAGTCGCGCAAGTCGGCGGCGAAGCCGAGGGCGAGGTTGGCGTCGACGGTGTCGAGACCTTGCGTGTCCTGCAGTGCGTACGCGCGCACCTTGTTGAGCAGGCCGATACCGCGTCCCTCCTGTGCGAGGTACACGATCGCGCCGGCGCCCTCGGCGACGATCTGGCGCATCGCCTCCTGCAGCTGCGGGCCGCAGTCGCAGCGCAGCGAGCCGAAGACCTCGCCGGTGACGCACTCGGAGTGCACGCGCACGAGCACGTCGGGCACGCCCGCGACCTCGCCGTAGACGAGCGCGAGGTGCTGGCCGCCGTCGACGAGCGAGCGGTAGCCGTGCAGCTGGAAGACGCCGAAGGGCGTCGGCAGGCGCGCGCTGGCGACGCGCTCGACGAGGCTCTCGGACTGGCGGCGGTGGGCGATCAGCTCGGCGACGGTGATCATCCGCAGGCCATGGCGAGCTGCGTAGGGGATGAGATCGCCGACCCTCGCCATCGTGCCGTCGTCGTTGAGGATCTCGCAGATCACACCCGCGGGCGACACGCCCGCGAGGCGCGCGAGGTCGACGGCCGCCTCGGTGTGCCCGGAGCGCTCGAGCACGCCGCCGCGGCGCGCGCGCAGCGGGAAGATGTGGCCTGGCTGGACCAGGCTCTCTGCGGTGCTCGCGGGGTCGATCGCGGTCTGGATGGTGCGCGCGCGGTCGTGGGCGGAGATGCCGGTGGTGACGCCGTGGCGCGCCTCGATCGAGACGGTGAACGCGGTTTCGTGCAGCGACTGGTTGCGCCGCGTCATCGGGCGCAGGCCGAGCTCGTCGCAGCGCTCGGCGCTGAGCGCGAGGCAGATCAGCCCGCGTGCCTCCTTGGCCATGAAGTTGACCGACTCGGGCGTCGCGAACTGCGCGGCCATCACCAGGTCGCCCTCGTTCTCGCGGTCTTCGCCGTCACAGACGATCACGGTGCGCCCCGCGCGGATGTCCGCGATCGCGTCGTCGATCGTGTCGAACGGAGGAGTCATGTGCTGCGGCCCTCTGGCATCGCGTTCACGACTACGAGGATGGTGGCTGCGGCGGGTACCGTCAAATAGGGATCCTGGAGCGGGTGATAGGGCGCTCCTCTCACCCTTGCGCGACGTTGGCGGCATACGCGGCAGCCTCCTGGGTGAACAGCTCGTGCAGGTCGCGCGTGGTCCGCGTGGGCGTGCCGGAGCGCCGGCGCTGCACCACCAGCCGCACGCCCGTCTCGTCGTCCGCGATCTTGCGGGCGGTGATCGCGCCGCGCTCCTCGAGCGGGTCGCCGAACACGCTGTAGCTCGGCAGCACGGTGACGCCGAGCCCGGCGGCGACCATCAGCTTGCCCATCTCGGCCCCGTCTGCGGAGTAGGAGAACGAGGGCTTCTCACCGCCGAGCAGGCCGTTGAGGTAGCGGTGCATGGCGTAGCCGGCGCGCATCGCGATCAGCGGTTGGGCCATCAGCTCGGCGGTGCTCACCGACGAGCTCGCGGCGAGCGGGCTGTCGCTGTGGATGCAGACGACGGGATACCCGCGCAGCAGCTCGACCGTGTGCAGCTCGGCCGCGACCTCGTCGCCATCGAGGTAGTTGACGAGCCCGAGGTCGAGCCCGCCTTCCAATAGCGAGCGGTGCAGGAGCTGCTGCTGGACCAGCACCACGTCGACCTGCGTCGTCGGATGCGTGTCGCGGAACGCGCGGATCGTAGCGGTGAGCAGCGGCGAGGTGGCGGCGCTGACGGTTCCGAGCTTGACCGTGCGGCTGCTCTCGTGCTGCTCGTCAGCGGCGACGCGCAGGCGCTGGGCGGCCTCGATCACGTCGAGCAGGTGCGGCAACAGCTCGCGTCCCTCGGCGCTCACGGTGGCGCCGGTGCGCTGGCGGTCGAGGAGGTTGACCCCGAGCTCGGCCTCCAGCTTGCGCACGGTCTCGCTCAGCGCGGGCTGAGAGATGTGCAGCTCCTCGGCGGCGCGCCGGAACGATCCGAAGCGCGCGACCGCGGCTGCGTATTCGATTTGCTCGATACGCATGACGCCGCGTTGTCAACAATTTCTATCGGGAAGCTCGTGAACGATGCGCACAAGCGTACCACGCCAACCGGCCCCCGATAGGAGATGGCTATCGCGCGTTCGCGAACCTCTATTGGACGGCGAGCCGCTGCGCGTGCATGCTTTGCGCGCTTTCCCGACCGGATTTATCGAGAATGCCTTTTGGGGCGTTCGCGAAAGGAGCCCGCCCCAATGATCGAGGTAACCGCACTAACCAAACGCTACGGATCGCTGACCGTCCTCGACGGCGTCGACTTCGCGGTGCAGGCCGGCGAAATCGCGGCCGTGGTCGGACCCAGCGGCGCCGGCAAGAGCACGCTCGCGCGCTGCATCAACCTGCTCGAGAAGCCGACGTCGGGCTCGATCCTCGTCGACGGGAAGGACCTCACGCGCCTCTCCCGTCGCGAGCTGCGCAGCGCCCGCCGCGCGATCGGCACGGTCTTCCAGTCGGCGAGCCTGCTGCAGCGGATGACGGCCGCCGAGAACGTCGCGCTGCCGATGCGCTACCTCGACATCTCTCATCGCGAGCGACTCGAGCGCGTGCACGAGCTGCTCGACCGTGTGGGAATGCTGCATCGCGCCAACCACTACCCCTCGCAGCTGTCCGGCGGGCAGCAGCAGCGGATCGGGCTCGCGCGCGGGCTCGCGCTGAAACCATCGGTGCTGCTCGCCGACGAGCCGACCTCGGGGCTCGACCCGCAGACGACCTCCTCGATCCTCAAGCTGCTCGCGGAGCTGCGCGACGAGCTGCGCGTCGCGGTGGTGCTGATCACGCACGAGATGGACGTCGTGCGCAGCGTCGCCGACAGCGTCGCGAGGCTGCACGAAGGCAAGATCATCGAGCGCGGTCCCGTCGCCGACGTGGTGCGCTCCTCGGACTCGGAGCTCGCGCGAGCGCTGCTGCCGCTTCCTCCCGGCCCGGCATCGCACGATCAGCCGCAGGTATGGCAGCTGCGCTACGAGCGCCCCGACGTCGACCCCGCCTGGCTCACGTCGATCGCCCGCGAGCTCGACACCGACATCTCCGTGCTCGCCGGGTTGATCGAGACGATCGACGACGGCGGCGCCGCCGGGCGCGTGACCGTGCGCATCGAGCGCCAGCTGTCACCCACCGAGATCCGCGCGGCGTTCGCAGCGCGCGGCATCCACGCCACGCAGGCCGGCAGCGGCTCCACACAGGCCGGCAGCGGCTCCACACAGGCCGGCGACGGCGCCACGCCGTCGGGCGACGCACAGGCAGCAGATGCGCTCGAGCCCGCGGAGCAGCGCGGGGCGCTCGTCAGGAGCGCGGCATGATCCTCGCGACCGCCACGCCCTGGTCCGGAGTCTCCTCGCTGCTGCTGCCCGCGCTCGGGCAGACGGCCGCGATGGTCGGCATCGTGATGTGCATCGTCGTCGTGCTCGGGCTGCCGCTCGGGCTGTTGATCTTCAACACGTCGCCGCGC
The DNA here is from genome assembly GCA_963797105.1 of uncultured Solirubrobacteraceae bacterium. Classification (GTDB taxonomy): domain Bacteria; phylum Actinomycetota; class Thermoleophilia; order Solirubrobacterales; family Solirubrobacteraceae; genus Palsa-744. The sequence goes on along the minus strand of CAWCOB010000002.1, from coordinate 2,649,708 downwards.
GGGCTGACGCCGCACACAACGGTGCACGCGTCAATCAGCTGGGTCGCCAACCTCGGGCGCTCGCTGCCGTTCCTCGTGCTGATGGCCACCGTGATCCCATTCACTCAGCTGGTGGTGCACACGACGATCGGGATCAAGGCGGCGATCATCCCGATGTCGCTCGCAGGCATCCCGTTCTTCGCGAGGCTCGTCGAGAACGCGGTACGCGAGATCCCGCGCACGCGCCTGGACGTCGGCATTGCCTCCGGCGCGAGCGTCCTGCAGGTGATACGCACGATCCAGCTCGGCGAGGCTCTCCCTGGGATCGTCGCGGGCCTCTCCCTGAACACGATCGCGATGATCGAATACTCGGCAATCGCCGGCGCGATCGGGGCCGGCGGCCTCGGCTACCTCGCCGTCAACTACGGCTACGAGCAGTTCGACAGCCACATCATGATCAGCTGCATCGTCGTGCTCGTGCTGATCGTGCAAATCGTGCAGTTCGGCGGCGACCGCATCGTGCGGGCGCTCACACACTAACCCAGCAAAAGGAGCAGACCATGGCGACTGATGTGAAGACCCGATCACCGACCCCCAACCTGCCGCCGCAGGACTTCCAGCTGCGTGGCGGCGGCGGCCGCCGCAACTGGCTGGCGGCCGTCGCGGCACTGGCGGTGATAGTCGTGCTCGCGGTCGTGCTGCTCGCGAAAGGCTCCTCGGGAAAGACCGTCAGCGGAAGCCACTTCGGCACCACGCTTCCCGTCGCATACGAAGCCTCCAGCAGCTCCGAGCGCGCGCTGCTCGTGTGGCTGAACCAGGCGATCGCGCCCACCTACGGGATCAAGATCGAACCGGTCGGGATCCAGGACGGCAACCAGCTCGACGAAGCCACCGCGCAGGGGCAGTTCGCCGCGAACATCTACCAGCACATCCACTGGCTCAACGAGGTCGTCCAGTCGACGGGCATGAAGCTGACGGCGATCGGGCCCGTGTTCCAGTGGGCGTACTCCGTGTACTCGTCCAAGTACCCGAGTTTGTCGGCGCTGCCGAGCGGCGCGCAGATCGCGCTGCTGAACGACCCCGCCAACACAGCACAGGCGCTGTGGCTGCTGGAGCGAGCCGGCGAGATCACGTTCAAGGCCGGCACCGTCCCGTGGTCGGCGACGACGAGCGACATCGCGTCGAACCCGCACAAGCTGCAGTTCGTGTTCGTCGACTACGGCGCCGGGCCGCGCACGCTCAGCTCGGTCGATGCCGTGATCGCCTACAACATGCAGTTCATCGCCGCGGGCACGCCCGCGAAGGATCAGATCTACGCGCCGCCGGCGCCGCGCAGCTTCGCGGGTCAGCTCGTCGTGGGGGATGCGTACCGCAACGACCCGCAGGTGAAGAAGCTCATCAAAGTCTTCTTCGACCCGCGCGTCCAGCCGTACCTGCGCACCACGACCAACCCGGCGTTGAAGGATCAGCTGAGCCCGGTCGCCGGCCCGGAAGCGTAAGCCCCGACGCATCCCGCTGGGTCTCCGCGAGCCCCCGCCAAAGCCGGCAGTTGCGGCTGCGGCGGGGGCTCGACTCGCCTCGCACCCGCGCCGTACGATCACGGGCCGTGGACACTGAGCGACGCGATCCGACCCACATGTCGAGTGCGCCCGCGGCGCCCAGCGACGTCACGGACTTCCTGCGCGCGCACCCGCCGTTCGACGCGCTCGCGCCGGCGGACGTCGAGCGCGCTCGCGTCGAGCGCCGAGGTCGAGTTCTTCCTCGCCGGCTCGATCATCTTCGCGCAGGGCGCGCAGCCGATCGAGCACCTGCGCGTGGTCCGCACCGGCGCCGTCGAGATCGTGCTCGAAGACCGCGTGCTCGACCTGCTGGCGCCCGGGGAGCTGTTCGGGCACGCGTCGATGCTGTCGGGGCTGCCGCCGGGGTTCGCGGCGCGCGCGCACGAGGACACGCTCTGCTACCGCCTCCCCGAGGAGGTCGCGCGAGCGGTGCTGGCGCGACCGGAGAGCGTCGGCTTCGTCGCGCGCTCGCTGCTGGAGGTGCACGAGCACTCGGCCGCCGCGCTCGCGCCGCGAAAGCCCGCCCCCGACCCGGCCAACCAGCCGGTGTCCGCGCTGATCCGCGACCCGCCGCTGCTGTGCTCGCCGGCGAGCACGATCCGCGAAGCGGCGGCGAGGATGGCGAGCGCTCCGGCGACATCGATCGTGGTCGAGCTCGGCGACTCGCTCGGCATCCTCACCGATCGCGACCTGCGCGCGCGCGTGGTCGCGGCGGGCGTCTCCTACGAGGACCCGGTGTCCTCGGTGATGAGCGCCCCCGCGTACACCGTCGCGGCGGACCGGCTGGGCGGTGACGTGCTGCTGGAGATGCTCGACCGCGGCGTGCGCCACTTCCCGGTCCTGGCCGCCAGCCGGCGAGGTGATCGGCGTCGTCGAGGCCGTCGACCTGGTGGCGGTGGAGACCCTGTCCTCGTTCTACCTGCGCCGCGCGATCGCGCGGGCCGAGAACGTCGCGGAGCTCGCGCGCGCGGCGCAGGGCCTGCGCCCAGCGGTGATCGCCCTGCACGAGGCGCGCGTCGCCGCCTCGAGCATCGCTGCGATCTACTCGGTCGTGCTCGACGCGCTCACGCGGCGGCTGATCGAGCTGGCGCTCGCGAGCATGCCCCACCCACCCGCGCCGCCGGTGGAGTTCTCGTGGCTGGCGCTCGGCAGCCAGTCGCGGCGCGAGGCCACGCCGGCGTCGGACGTCGACAGCGCGATCGTCTGGTACGGCGATGTCGCCGAGGAGACCGTGAGGCCCTATCTGCACGCGGTCGCGCGCGAGGTCGCCGCGGGACTGCAGGCATGCGGGATCCACGTAGACAGCCACGGCGCGAGCGCCTCGGATGTGCTGTTCGTGCGCTCGCTCGAGTCCTGGACGAGAGTCGTGCGCAACTGGATCGAGCGTCCCACCGCCGAGCAGGCGCTGATCCTCGTCTCGGTGCTCGTCGACAGCCGCCCCGTGTGGGGCATCCACAGCGGCGCCCCGGTGTCGGACACGTTTCGCGCGGCCTCCTCGCGGCCCGAGTTGCTGCACCTGCTCGCGCGCTTCGCGCTCTCGCACCGCCCGCCGACGGGCTTCCTGCGCGGGCTCGTGGTCGAGCACGACGGCGAGCATCGCGGGCGGCTCGATCTCAAGCGCGGCGGCATCTTGCCGGTCGTCGACCTGGCACGGTGGGCGGGGATGGCAGCCGGCGTGACGAGCGCCTCGACGCTCGAGCGCCTGCACGCTGCCGCCGACGCGGGCACGCTGCCGGCGGCGGACGTGCACACGCTCGAGGACGCTTTCGAGCTGTTCACCGAGCTGCGCATGGAGCATCAGGTGGGCCAGCTCAGAGCGGGACGCGACCCCGACGACTATCTGAATCCCGACGACCTCAGCGGGCTCACGCGCAGCTATCTCAAGAGAGGCCTTTCGGGCGGTGGCCTCCGTGCAGAAGCGCATCGCCAATGAGCTCAGCCTCGGCGTGCGATGAGGCTCCGCCGCGTGCCCTCGAGCGCGGGCGCCGCCGCCTACAAGCGCGCGCGGCTGCCGGCGGGACGGACGCCGTGGCGCGAGGCGAGCTACTGCGCGGTCGACCTCGAGCTCACCGGCCTGGATCCGCGCCGGCACGAGATCGTCTCCTTCGGCGCCGTGCCGATCGAGGACGGACGCTTGCAGCTCCGAGAGGCCGTGCACGGGCGCGTGCGACCGCAGCGCTCGATCAGCGCGAGCTCGATCCGCGTGCACGGGCTGCGCGCCGCCGACCTCGCGGACGCGCCGCCGCTCGAGCTCGCGATCGATCCGCTGCTCGCGGCGATGGCGGGCAGGATCTTGGTCGTGCACGTCGCGACGGTCGAGCGCGGCTTCCTGCGACCGGCGCTGCGCGGCCAGGGCGTGCGCCTGCGCGGGCCGATGATCGACACGAGCGTGCTCGGGCTCGTGTGGCTGCACGAGCGCGACGGCGGCGGCCCGCGGCGCGTCTCGCTCGAAGACCTGACGGCGGCGCTCGGCCTGCCCTCGCACCATCCGCACGACGCGGTCGGCGATGCGCTGACGACGGCGCAGGTGTTCGTCGCGCTCGCGACGCATCTCGATGCGCGCCAGCCCGAGACCGTCAGGCGCCTGAGCAGCGCGGGTCGGCGACTGGAGTCGCTGTTCGCCTACCCGGCGCGTTAGAACAGCTGTAGGTAGCGCTCGAGCTCCCACGGCGTGATCTGCTCGTGGGCCGCCTGCGCTTCACGGCGCTTGACCTTTACGTAGTAGTCGAGATAGTCGCCGCTGGCCGTCTTGCCGAGCGCTGCGCGCAGCACGTCGCAGCGCTCGAGCTCGCGCGTCGCGTCGAGCAGGTTGGCCGGCAGCACATCGATGCCGGCGGCGGCGCGCTCGTCGTCGCTCAGCGTGTACAGGTTCGCGGAGTTCGGCTCGCCCGGGTCAAGGCCGCGCTCGATCCCGTCGAGGCCCGCGGCGATCATCGCCGTGGCCGCGAGGTAGGGGTTGCAGGAGCCGTCGACCGTGCGGTCCTCGATCCGCCCCGGCGCCGGTATGCGCAGCATCTGCGTGCGGTTGTTGTAGCCATAGCTCACATACGCCGGCGCCCATGTGGCGCCGCTCTCCGGCGCCCCGACCGACAGCCGCTTGTACGAGTTGACGGTCGGCGCGGTGAGCCCGATGTATGCCTTGGCGTGTGCCTTGAGGCCGCCGAGGAACTGGTAGCCGAGCTCCGAGAGGCCCAGCCCGCGGGGGTCCTCGGCGGGGTCGCGCTCGAACACGTTCTCCCCGTCCTTCCACAGGCTCACGTGGAAGTGGCAGCCGTTGCCGGTCAGGTGCGCGAACGGCTTCGGCATGAAGGTCGCGATCAGGCCGCGCTCCTGCGCGAGCGACTCGACCATGTAGCGGAAGAACACAGCGCGATCGCACGTCGTGAGCGCGTCGGCAAACGCGAAGTTCTGCTCGAACTGCCCGTTGGCGTCCTCGTGGTCGGTCGCGTAGTTGTCCCAGCCGAGGCCGGTCACCGCTTTGGAGACGGTCGTCACGAAGTCGAGGTTGCGCGTCAGCGCGCGCATGTCGTAGCAGGGCTGCTCGAGCGTGTCGAGCGGATCGGCGAGCTCGAGCTCGCCGCCGGCGCCGCGGCGCAGCAGGAAGTACTCGAGCTCGGCGCCGATCTTCAGCTCATAGCCGAGCACCGCCGCGCGCTCGAGCGCGGAGCGCAGGATCGTTCGCGGGCAGTACGGCCACGGCTCGCCCTCGACGGTCACGTCGCAGGCGAAGCGCGCCACGTCCTTGCGCCACGGCAGGATCGTGAGGCTCGCGGGGTCGGGGATCGCGATCAGGTCCGGGTCATCCGGGCCCTGGCCGATGTCGCCCGCCGCGAAGCCCGCAAAGCCGGCGCCCTCGTCGAGCAGGTCGTCGAGATGGTGCGCCGGCACGAGCTTGGCGCTCGGCTTGCCGTGCATGTCGACGAACTGCGCGAACAGGAACTCGATGCCCGCGTCCCTGACGATCCGCCGTACGTCCTCGGCGTTCTGGGGCGGCGCGGTCATTCGCTGAAGGTATATAGCCCCGGACGCGGGCGCTCAATGGCTCGCATCTCCTCTAAGCGCGGAGTAGCATGTTCACTACGCACATATGTCCAGTGTCACCGAGCTACATGGCCTGCGCGAGGAGAACCGCACCCTTTACGGCGTCATCAAGCTCGTGTCGTCGTCGGTCGAGCTCGGGCCGATGCTGCAGGGGATCGTCGACCTGGCGACGCAGGCGACCGACTGCCACGCCTGCTTCATCTACCTGCTCGAAGACGACCAGCTGACGATCCGCGCGGCCTCGCAGGTGTTCGCCGACGCGGTCGGGCGCGTGCAGATGGCGATCGAGGAGGGGCTGACCGGGTGGGTGGCGCGTCATCGCACGCCCGAGTTCATTCGCGAGCGCGCGATGGACGACCCGCGCATGAAGTACATCGCGCTGCTGCAGGAGGAGCGCTTCCAGTCGATGGTGGCCGTCCCGATCCTGTCGCGCTCGAACGAGACGCTCGGGGTGATCGTGCTGCACACCGAGGCCCCGCGCGAGTTCACCGAGGACACGCTGAAGCTGCTCGTGCACATCGCCTCGCTCGTCTCAGGCGCGATCGAGAACGCCCAGCTCTACCAGCGCGAGCGCCGGCGCGTCGACACGCTCACGCGCCTGGCCGCGATCGGCGGCGAAGTCGCCTCGGCGACCGACGCGGACGACCTCGGCCTGATCGTCGCGCGGGGCACGCGCCGGCTGCTCGAGGCCGAGCTCTGCCAGGTCTACCGGCTCGATCCCGACGACAGCGGCCTGCGGCTGCTGCGCTCCGACCCTGCCGCGGTCTCCTCGCCGCCGGAGCTGTCGGCCGCGGGCTTTCTGATCGATGCGCTCGACGGCCGCGGCTCGGGACCGGCGGCGCGCGGCCTGTGGCCGGGGGTCGACCTCGGCGATCTCCTGCTGACACCGCTGACGGCCGGCGGCGAGCGGCTCGGGCTGCTGTGCGCCGGATCTCCTCCCGGTCGCACGTTCAGCGGCGAGGACACGGAGCTCGCCCGCGCGATCGCGCACATCGCGGCGGTCGCGATCAAGCGCGCGGAGCTGATCGAGAGCCTCACGAACGCGAACATCGTCAAGGACCTGTTCGAGGCGCTGGCCGCCGGCGCGACGTCGTTCGCGGTCGCCAAGGCCGCCGAGGTTCGCTGCGACCTGACGAGCCCGTACCTGATGGTCTGCGCCGAGCCTGCCGGGGGCCTCGAGCCGGCGTCGGTCGAGTGGCGCGAGGCCGCCGAGGCGCTCGGTCGCGGGATCGGTGCGCTGCAGCCGCGCGCGGCCGTCGAGGCCGGCCCCGGACCCGTTCGGGCGGCGCTGCCGCTCGGCGCCGGCAGGCCGGAGCGCGTCGAGGAGATCCTGCGCGCGTGCCACGAGCTCGGCGGCCGGACGAAGGCGGCGATCGGCGTCAGCCAGCTGCGCTCCTCCGGTGCCGAGGCCACGCGCGCCTACCGCGAGGCGCTCGACGCGGCCACGATCGGGCGCGCGCTCCTGCACGACGGCGGCGCGATCGGCTACTCCCAGCTCGGCGCCTACCGCTATCTCGTGCACATCGCCGCCGACGCCGCCCCGAGGGACAGGATGCGCGAGGCCGTCGACGTGCTGATCGCCTACGACAAGCGGCGGCGCTCCTCGCTGCTGGACACGCTCGAGCGCTACCTCGCCGAGCGGCGCAGCGTGATCGAGAGCGCGCGCGCCCTGTTCATCCACCCGAACACGCTGCGTCAGCGGCTCGCGCGCATCGAGGAGCTGACCGGCGTCGAGCTCGACCACGACGACCTGCTCTCGCTCGAGCTCGCGATCAAGCTCGCGCGCCTGCACGGGCGGCCGGGGGCGCCGCGCTCAGCCGAGGCGCGGGCCGCGGGCGCAGGCTGAGCGCGGCTGCAATGCCGGGCAGGAGCCGGTTCACGTGGGCAGCTGCTCACCCGCCTGCTCCGCCACCATGTACCTGGCGTACCAGTCCGGCCAGTCCGCGTCCTCGTGGCCCGTGCGCTGCTCGTGCTCGCCGTGGGCAACCGACGCGCGTCGCATCGCGCTCGACAGATCGCCCGCCGACGCGAACGATGTCGCAGCCGGGTCGACGCGGCCGGGCAGGCGCGTCGTGACCTCCTGAACCAGCCACCCATTGCCATCGGGATCGCTGAACGTGACGAACGAGCCGTAGCTCTTGTGGTCGGGCGCGGGACCGCTGACGCGATCGCTCGCCCCATGCTCGAAGCGGGCGCCTGCCGCCCCCTCGTGAAACACCTCGCTGACCTCGACGCCGCTGGCCAGGAGCTTGTCGCGCACAGCGTCGATGTTGGACGCAACCAGGTACAGGCCCTGGGCCGAGCCGGGCGTCGCCGACGTGAGGCTCGTGCCGAATTGGATCGAGCACCCGGAGCCTGGAGGCGTGAGCTGGACCAGGCTGAAGTCCCCGCGGTGGACATCGGCATCGAGTCTCCACCCGAGGCCTGTGTAGAACTCCTTCGCGCGGTCGATGTCCGAGACCGGGATGACCACCACCTCCAGGTTCATGTCGACGGTGTCGACGCCCGCGAGCTCGCTGGCGTTGCCGCTCTGCACCTCTGTCGTGCTCATCGTGATCTCCTAACTCGTTGGGTTGCGCCGGAGCATCAGATTCGCGCGATGGCGGCTGCGTCGCGCCTGGGGGAGACACTGGTTGATGCACTGGTACGTCTTTGTGACCTGCCGCACCTCAACTCGGGTGCCAGCATCGCCGAATGGATCAGTGCTCCGCCAGTCCGGCCACCAGCGCGGCGATGACTGCGCGCATCTCCTCGCTCGCGGCGGCCTGGTCCTCGGCGCGGGCTATGTACAGCCCCGCCTCGTCGAGTGCGCCCACCAGCACGTGGGTCAGAGCGCGCACGGGCTGGGGCGGGATCCGCCCGACCTCGATCGCGTGAGTCAGGAGACCCTCGACGAGGCCGATCCCGTAGCGCATCCCGATCTCTCGCCAGCGCTCCCAGCCCAACACGGCCGGCCCGTCGAGCAGCACGATCTGCTGGACCTCTTGCTCGCCGCACGCGTCCAGCCAGGCGTTCGCGCCGAGCGTCATCGCCTCGATTGGGTCGCTCGCTCCCGCAGCGGCGACTCGTTCGCCGAGGCGGCTGGCGAGATCCTCCTCGATCGCCTCATACACCGCCTGGAACAGCTCCGTCTTGTCGGCGAACTGGTGGTAGAGCGCGCCCCGGGTGACTCCGGCGGCCGCGACGATGGCTTCGGTACCGACGCCCCCGAATCCGTGCTCGGCGAACAACACGCGCGCGGCCTGCACCAGAGAGGCACGAGTGGTCGCGGAGCGGTCAGCTTGAGATCGGCGGTTGACTTGCATACAGACAGTATGTAGGTTGCGTGCAGACTGTATGCAAATCTAGACCAGGGAGCAGACAATGCCGAGCATCGACCTTCCCCACGGCACCGTGCGCTACCGCGTTGCCGGCCCCGAGAATGCGGCCACCCCGCCTGTCGTGTTCGTGCACGGCTTCCTCGTGAGCTCGACGCTGTGGACCAAGACGGCGGACGCGCTTGCCGCAGCCGGCGTTCGCTCCTACGCCGCTGACTGGCCGCTGGGCTCACACACGATCGCCCTCGGGGTCGACGCCGACCAGTCCCCCCGCGGCATCGCCCGTCAGATTATCGCCTTCATGCAGGCGCTCGAGCTCGACGACGTGACCCTTGTCGGCAACGACACCGGCGGCGCCATCTGCCAGTTCCTGCTGGACACTGACGCTTCGCGCATCGGCCGTGTCGTGCTCACCAACTGCGACGCGTTCACCAACTTCCCACCCGCGCCCTTCGGCCAACTGTTCAAGGCCTTCCGCAGCCCCAGGACGATCCGCGCATTGTTGGCCCCGATGCGCGCCGCCGCCGTCAGGCACTCGCCCGCCGGGTTCGGGCTGCTCGTCAACCAGCCGCTCGACGCGGAGCAGACACGAGCGTGGGTCGAGCCGTGCCTCAGCGACCCCGCGATCCGCCAAGACACCGCCCGCTTCGCCCAGAGGGTGGACCCCGACGATCTCAACGCCGCGTCGGAGCGCTTGGGCAGCTTCGACGGGCCGGCACTGCTCGTATGGGGAGCCGCCGACCGTTTCTTCAAGCTCGACTTCGCCCGCCGCCTATGCGCCACCTTCGCCGACGCCCGACTAGTGGAGGTCGAGAACGGCCGAACGTTCATCCCCCACGACGAGCCAGAGCGACTAGCCAGGGAGATAGCCGCCTTTCAATCCGCCTGAAGCGGGTCGCCCTCAGTCGCCGTTGTTCACGAAGGCCTGGTAGGGCCGGCAGGGCTCGTTGCGCAGACTTGGGCAGGGAGGCAGTCCGGTGGGCACGCTGACGCCGGGCACGATCGGGAGGGTGACGCTGGCGGGCATGCCGGGCCCGAACGCGATCGACACTTCGGCGGTGGCGCCTTCCGGCTGCGTCTGGTCGAACGACCACACGGGCTGGGTGCCGTTCGGTGCAGAGATCGTGACCCTGATGCGCGAGCCGGCCCGGTAGGCGTGCCCCTCGAAGTACAGCGGGATCGTGACCGGGACGAATTCGCCGGCCGGCATCGGCTGGACATCGGAGGCAAGGAACGTCGGGATCGGTTCGACCGCCGTGGGAGTCTCCCCGAACATGTTCGTCGAGGTGGTGGCGAGCTTGCGCTCGCTGGCGCGGATCCAGCCGTTCTGGACGAAGGTCTCGTTGCCGTCAGGACGCACCTCGCTGACCGTCGCCTGGAGATCGACGTCCGGAGTCGACGACTTCACCCAGAGGTTGACGGTACCGCCACCGATCGCGGTCGTATCGGTGCTGAGCGGCGCAGACACATAGGAGACGGCGGAGCCGGCCGGGGGCTGCACCCAGTTCCATTTCCACTGCGACGCGACGCCCCATAGCCCGCCGGGGCCCGCGCTGCCGGTGTAGTCCGTCAGCGGCGTCGCACCCGCATCGGAGGTGTAGGAGTCGACCCCGTTCGAGGTTGCCGGTTCTTCATCGAGTGCGCCTTCCGGCCCGAGATACCAAGAGCGAGCCGTCGTGCCGGGGATCGGGAACGCCGAGAAGGACTGTTCGAATCCGGGGTAGGGATTGCCGGGCGTCGTGTTGCCGCTCGGCGAGGCTCCCGCGCCGTTGTCGAACAGCACTCGAATCTCCGGCAGCGCCGTGAAGGCCGACAGCGCTTCTGCGTATGTCGCCTTCTGCTGGATCGGGTCCGCCGGCAGCGTGACCTGGTCTCCCGACGGGAGACCGAAGGCGCTCTGATAGACGATCGGCGCGAGGACATGCAGGATCCCGGTGTTGTTGATCGGCGCCTGGTGGGCGACGTAGAGCTCCAAGAAATCGTCCAGCCGGTTGAAGGTGTTCGGGTCGATCGAGTCGATATGGGCGCCGTTGGTGAACGTGAACCACTTGCGTTCGGTGCCTGTGAAGTGCTCCGCCAGATCGGCGCAGTGCCCGCCGGTCTGCTCGTCCTCCCACTGGCATGCCATGAACGTCGGGACGTCGATGTTGTGCACGAACGTCACCGGGTCCAGTGGGTCGGCCACGGGCGGGTTGTAGGTCGCGTTCTCTTTGACTTCCGCCTGCAGGTTCGTCGCCTCTTCGTGCAGATCCTGGTTGGCCGCGCAGGTCGCGTCGCCCTTCTGGATCTGTTCGTAGGCCCAGTGCTCGCCGCTGGTTGGGCCGGCCGGCTCGGCGTCGAACTGGCGGTCTTCGCTCCAAGGCACGGCGAACCCGGTGTTGAGGATGCCGCCAGCGTAGAGGGTCGTCGCCGTGGCATCGACCACCGAAAGCGGCGCGATCGCCTCGAGGTCCGGCGGCTGAAGCTGAGCGGCGAAAAGCTGGCTGATGCCGCCATAGGAGACGCCGAACATCCCGACCTTGTGGTGGAGCACCCACGGCTGGTGGCCGATCGTCTGGATCACGTCGTACGCATCGAGATTCTGCAGCGGTTCGAAATAGTCGAAGGCGCCGCCCGAGCAGCCGGTGCCGCGCATGTTCACGTCGACCACTGCGAAACCCATCTCGTTGGCCACCTGAGCGAGGCCGCTTTCCGGGCCCGCGGGGTTCGCGTAGCCGTATCCCGAGTATTCGATCAGCGTCGGAACCGCACCTTTGTTTCTCGTCGACGCGACGGTGGGCGGGTGGACGTCGATCGCCAGCTGGGTGCCGTCGCGCGTCGTCAGGTACGTGTATCCGCTGCTAGGGATCGATTGCCCGTAGGTGCTGCGATTCCACGACGCCGCCTTTTGCGTGTGGACGGTGAGCGGCGCGGATTCTTCGCTTGTCGAGGTCAGGCGGACGCGGTAGCGGCTTCCCGGCGCGACGTTCCGGAACAGCAGCCCGCCGAGTGCGTCCGCGGTCTGCGTGGACACCGTTTCGCCATTCTTCCTCAGCAGCGACACCTGGGCGCCCGGGGACAATTCGGTGACGTACACCTGTTCCACGCTCCCGTGGGCGCTGAACGCCGACGCCGTCGCGGCGGTCACGAGCCAGACCGCCAGCACAGCGAGCGTGGCGATGACGCCGATCAGCGCACGACGCCCCACCGCAGGCGCTGCCACCAAGCGGCTACCGCCTCCCACGCCGCCCACGGCCGGACGATCATCGCTTCCTTGCTCAGTGCGCAACGGCCCTCTCCCCTCGTGCGATTCGCACACGCGTGTACTCCCTCACCCGCATAGTAAACGCTAGAGGGTGCTAAGCGCAACCCCATCGACCACATCAACCCGGCCTGTAGCGTCCCTTGCGGTGCCAGATAGGGCTCCAAGCGCCGTTGAGCCGGCTCGCGGGCTAACCAGTTCTCTGAAGCGGAGAGGACCGTACGTTGCGCAAACCCCGTGGTCGTGCGCGCACTGCCGCTGAGCTTGCTTTAGCCATCAGGCACCGACGCGGCGAAACCGTCGATATCGTCCGCTAGACAAGCTATATTGTCTAGGTGCGGATCGGCGAGCCAGCGCGAAAGCACGGGGTCACCGACATGGACATATGGCATGCCGTTCGCAACACGATGAGACGAACACTCCTCGACGACGACTTGACGATGCTCATCGGCCCGGCAATGGACGGCGCGCTGTTCGAGATCGGCGTCCTCGACATCGAAGGCGACGACCCAGTCGTCATCCACGCCCAGCCCCTACGACCAAAGTTCCACGGCTTTCTCGGATGAGGTGACCATGGCCCGCCACACAGACAAGGAAATCGAGCAGGCCGCGAGCCGTTTCGAGCAGCTCGCCGACTCGCTGGACCCCGACACAGCCCAAGTCGAAGTCACCGACGACCTCCGCGAGATCGCGACCGCAGCCGAGGCGGTGCGAGCAGACGATGCCCGCTTGCGCGAGGCCGTCGTCCTCGCTCGGGCACGCGGCCGGTCCTGGAACCACATCGCGCTCGCCCTCGGCGTATCCCGACAGGCAGCTCGGCAACGATTCGTCGACAAGGCAAGTGCCTGATCGCCGTCGGCCGAGACGATGCGGTCGACTCCGGCTCAATCCTACAGACCATGCCTCCCAAGAGCTCTAGCTGAGCGCGCCAGAGATCAGGAGATTGTGAGTTCCAGGCTCGCGGTCGCCGACTGCCCGTGGCGTTCCTTGACCTGAACATTTACCGTGTACCGTCCCGGTGTCAGTTTCCGGCTCGGCGTGCCGGAGATTAGGCCGGACGCCTTCAGTTTGAGGCCTTTCGGCAGAGCGGCGAGCTTGCTCCACCGCAAAGGCTTTGTATTACCCCCGGCAACGATCTGCTGGCTGTAGGGAACACCTCGGGAGCCAGAAGGGAGAGTGCAGGTTTCGACTTGGAGTCCGCTCGCACTAAACGGCCATACGGCACCCGCCTGGCCGTTTTCCTCGGAAGCACCGATCAGGGCAACACCGGCGGAGCACGACAGCGCGAGCCCGCTGCCGAAAAGCGCAAGGTGGCTCGGTTCTCCCGCCGTCAGCTTTGTGCCGACCTGACTCCACCCTGAGCCGGAATTCGCGAATTCCCACACAGCGCCGGTTTCGCCATCGTTGAGACCGCTGATGATCGCACGGTCGCCGGCGTAGGAGAGCGCGATCGCCGATCCGAAGAGCGAGCGTGGCGTCGCGTCGTTGGGCACGAGCTTGTCGCCCTGGCTTACCCATTCGGTCCCGGTCCAACCGAATGCCCACGCCGCGCCAGCTTCGCCACCATCGGCCGATCCCCCGGCCAGAAGACTCGTGCCGTTGCCCGAGAGCGCCAGGGTTTGCCCAAAGTGGCCCTCCCCTTCCTCCGAAGCTCCAGTCAACTTGTCGCCCTGCTGCGTCCACGCGGTGCCTGAACGGGAGAACGGCCATACCGCACCCAACCCTTCGGTGTCATTCCACCCGCCGACCGCTGCCGTGTTGCCATCGTCAGAGAGTGCCACCGAAGTGCCGAAATACGCCCGCCCAGCCTCGTCCGCCCCCACCAGCCGCTCGCCCTGCTGCACCCAGTCCGACCCAGAGCGCACCAGCACCCACGCGCCGCCGTAGTAGGCGTTTTCGTCCGGGCACCCGATCAATGCTGTGTTGCCGTCCCCCGACAGCGCCAACGCTAGCCCGCACTCTCCCTGCCCGTTCTCCTGCGAGATCGCTAGCTTCGTGCCTTGCTGCGACCACGCCGTCCCCGACCGGACAAACACCCACACCGCGCCCATGAAGAATCTGTCACTCGGGCCTGCTACGAGGGCAGTGTTCCCGTCGTCTGAGAGCGCCACACGCTCCCCGAAGCCGGCAGTTGTAATTTCGGACTGCGCGCCCACTCCAACGAGTGCCGGTCCCTGCTGAACCCAGGTCGCCCCGCTCCTCACGAAGATGTAGGCGCGTCCAGCACCGCCTTCGGCCTGGGGCGCACCGACGACTGCAGTATTCCCGTCGGCCGAGAGGGCGACACTCGCTCCAAACCAACTGTCCCCTGGCGGTTCGTCTCCCGTGAGCTTTTCGCCTTGCTGGATCAGTGGGTCAATCCGCACGGGATACGCGGCGTGCGCTGTGTTCACCTGTATCACGAGTGCCCTACCAAGCACTACCAGTCGGGCCGGCAAAGCGCGACTGCGAGCGTCGACTGCCTCGAGATCATTCTCCCTTATGACCTGCCTACCGGCGGGATTCAAGAAGGAAATGCTCTGCCCGTTGGCCGCCACGACCGGCATTAGGTTCCCTCCGATCCGGACTCGAACACGCAGGGCTGTCGGGCTGCGTCCGGATCGCCGTCCAACCGTAAAGCCCTGCTCGATCCCGAGCGGACCATTCACGTACCACTCGGTGACTCCAGGGTGCCCATAGGTGACGCGGTTCCGACTCGCTCGGGGACCCACTGGAACCATATGCAGGTAGGTAGAGCCGTACTGGATCCCGCTCAGTGCGAAACTAAGCTGCGCACCTCTACCCCGTACGACAACGCCGGCGCGGTCGAACGTCGTTGCGAGATGCTGCTGTCGGTCGGTGGCCAGGAGCGAGCGCCCACGCCTTCGCACAGCGAAGTTGGCGGCGCCGCCACCAAGTGCTGCAGAAACGGTCGCTTGCGCAGCCTTCGGTAGGTTGCCAACCCCGATCGCAGTCGCAGTGAGACGCGAGGCCGCAGGCGGACTGTTGCCGCGAGGCGCACGCGTAGCATGTTGCGCTGGGGGTACAAGGCCGAGTAGCAACGCCAGCAGGCAGACGGTGAGCCCAACCACCAAACCTTGAGAACCGGCAAAGCGCCCTGGAAGACGTACCGATCTGGCGGAGGTGGCCGGTGAACGCGCCGACTCGATGTAGCCCACGCTCATAGCGGCACGCTACCATAGCCACCGCGACAGAAGTCCATAGAACTGGATTTCCCGGGAGTCCGGAAGTCAACTGCTTGTCGACCAGGCCTCGATCCCTTGTGTTGTACGGCGACTTCGAGCCGGCCTCACGCTTCGCCCATCAGGCCGCCGGGGTCAACAGCCTGCGTAGTCGTCACAGACATTTGTCAGTGGAGACCGCGAGAATTGTCAGTGGAGACCGCGAGAATCAAACCCCGCGCGACGTGGACCGCGTCCGCGCCGGCTTCTCGACTCAGCCCTCGTCTGTGACGAGGAACACTGGCACCTTCGCCCGTCGCCTCACCCGCTGCGGCTCCTGCGTCCAGAGCATGTCGCCTATGAGCCTCGTGCGATCAGGATCGGCGGCCATCACGATCGCCTGGCATTCCGCTTTCGTTGCCTCCTGGCAGATCCTCGAGGTGACTTTGCGCGTCGCGAGCACATGTCCCTCGGCGTCGAGGCCCGCGCGCCGCAGGCGCTTGATCGCGCTGTCGACGATCTTGCGCTGCGCGGCCCACTCGGGCTTCGTCGGCATCAGGCCCGGGTTGGGGAACCCGAACGACACCCCGTGGATGCGCGCGATCGAGAACACGTGCACGCTGGGGCTGGTCTCGCCGGCTCCGTCCGCGAGCTCCGCGACGCGCGCGATCGCCGCGTCTGGGATCTCACGTCCTTCGGATGCGAGCAGGATGCGCGCGTAGCCCGGCTTCGCCGGGGCGCTTGCTTCCAGCTCAGGTCGCGTCGCCTGTGCCGTCGAGCTCACGGGCTCGCTCCCTCCGCGGGAGCGGCCGTTGCCGCCATCGGCATGCTCTCGGCTTTCTTGCGGTCGCCCGCCTTGCGCCACAGGTACAGAGGGTAGTAGGAGGCGAGCACGCCGAAGCCCAGGAAGTAGTAGATGAGCGTCTTGTGCCCGGCGGCGTTGCAGGAGCAGTCGGCGTACACCGGTCCGCCCCAGAAGTAGATCAGCCCGTACACCGCCGCCAGTCCCAGCGCCACGTACTTCATCCACTCCGGCAGCTTGAACGGGCGCCGCAGGTTGGGCCTTTCCTTGCGCAGCAGGTAGTAGCCGATCAGCACCGGTATGAACGACGCCAGGTAGCCGACGTTCGAGAAGGTGTAGATCTGCACCGCGCCGCCGAAGAACACGACGATGATCGAGCACACGACGTTGAAGACCATCGAGCGGTGCGGCACGCCGTGGGTGTTGGTGGCCTGGAAGAAGCGCGGGAACTGTCCATCCACCGACATCTGGTGAAGCGAGCGTGCGGTGCCGGTGATCGCGTTCAGCGCCGAGAGCACGAGCGCGAGGATCAGCATGATCGCGATTAGCCAGTTGAGCACTTCACCGCCGGTGCCCGTGCCGAACACCTTCGACGCGAACGTGACGAAGATCGTCTTGGGGTCGACGAGCGCGGTGTTGCCGAGCGCTTTCGTGCCGAGCACGATCACGAACGCGACCGGGATCGCCACGTAGATGAACACGCCGTAGGCGCCCTCGGCGTTCATCGCGATCTTCGCGTCGCGGTCGGGGTCGCGCGTCTCGCCGATGTAACACGCGGCCGCCTCCATCGCGATCACGTTCCACGTCAACAGGAACGAGAACGCGAGCGCGATCACGAACCAGCCATGCCCGAACTGGCTGGCGAAGAAGCCCGAGCCGTCGATGTGGCGGAAGTGGAACAGTTCACCGAAGTGCACGACGCTGGGGTGGAAGATCCACGAGATCGCGAGGAACGTCAACGGGATCATCGAGAGGAACGCGAGCGCGGTGGCGAAGAACGTGCCGAAGCGCAGCCCGAGGTAGGAGGGAATGAACAGCAGGACCAGCCCGACGACCGAGATGCCGAGCGTCCACCACGCGATCGGCGTGTCGATCGGCGTGAAGCCGGCTTCGGAGAGCCCAAAGCGCTCGACGATGTAGAAGGAGGCGAGGATCATGTTCAGCGGCGCCACCGGGAACCAGCCGAGCCAGTAGGCCCATGCGGTGAAGCCGTTGATGTGCTCGGCCAAGCGCGGCCAGCGGTCCTTGTAGGCGGGATAGGCGTAGGACGGCGAGCCGCCCGAACGGTCGGGCATCATCGCCGAGAGCTCCGCCAGGAACAGGCACAGGAGGTAGCCGCTGACGGTGATCACGAAGATCAGCGGAACGGCGGCGGCACCCAATGAGGTGACCATCGTCGGCGCGATTCCCGTGACGAGGATCGTCCCCGCCAGTCCGATTACGAAGGCGCCCCACCAGTTGATGGTTTTCGGCAGCCCACCGCCCTCGTAGTCGAGCTCGTCGTAGGTCCCGGAGCCTGTGTCATCCGCCATATGCTCTCCCGATCACGTTGGTTGTGTCAGCGTGAGGTTGTCAGGTGGCCGGGGGCTCTCCCAGGCGAGATGTGAACACAATTGTTGGGAGCGACATGGAGCACCTGGACACATTCCTCGCCGGCCAGCCACCGTTCGACGGCCTCGAGCCGGCCGAGATCGCCGCCGTGGCCGCGCAGGCGAGCGAGGTCGAGCTGGAGGCCGGCGAGGTCGTGCTGGTCGAGGACGGGGCCCCGGCCGCCGGCCTTTACGTGGTCCGCTCCGGCTCGCTGGAGCTCGTCCACGAGGGTGAGCCGGTCGTCGTGCTCGAGCCCGGCGAGTGCTTCGGGCACCCATCGCTTCTGAGTGGGATGGCCCCGGCGTTCACGGTGCGCGCGCGCGAGCCCTCGAGCTGCGCGCTGCTGAACGCGCAGGTATCGCGACGGGTGCTCGCCAGCGAGGCGGGCGTGAGCTATGTGGCGAGGACGATGCGCACGCGTCTGACGCGAACCGGCCACACCGTGCACGGGCTCCTGGACGTGGGCACGACGCCGGTATCGGCGATCTTGCGCCCGCCGGCCTTCTGCGCGCCCGAGGAGTCGCTGCGCGAGGCGGCGGCGCGACTCGGCCCCGGGCGGGAGGCGGCGCTGCTCGTGCGTCTCGGCGGGGGGCAGCTCGGAATCGTGACCGACGCCGAGCTGCGCGAATGGGTGGCAGCCGGCCCCGGCGGCGGCGATCGCGCGGCGCCGGTGAGCGCGATCGCGCGGACACCCGTTGCCACGGTGCCCGTCGGCCAGCTCGCGGTCGAGGCGACCGTCGACATGCTTGCGGCAGGCGTGGAGCACATGGTCGTGCTCGACGGCGAGCAGGTGTGCGGCACGCTCTCGGCCGCCGACCTGCTCGGTCTCGACGCGCGCAGCCCGATCGCGCTGCGCCACACGATCCTCGGCGCCGCCGACGAAGAGGTGCTCGTGCGCGCGGCCGGGCACCTGCCGCAGCTGTTCAGCCTGCTCGTCGGCGCGGGCGTCCCCTCGCGCGATCTCGGGCGTGTGCTGAGCCTGCAGCATGACGCGCTGACCTCGAGGCTGATCGACCTCTCGATCTCGAGGAACGGCCCCGCGCCGCTGGCATGGGCTTGGCTGGACCTCGGCAGCGCCGCGCGCCGCGAGTTCACGCTCGCCTCCGATCAGGACAACGCGCTGGCCTATGAGACGCCGCCGCCCGGCGAAGAGGAGGCTGTCGACGCGTACTTCGCACGGCTCGGCGGCGAGGTCAACGGCGGGCTCGCGCGCTGCGGCTTCGGGGTCGACAACAACGATGTGCTCGCCGGCAACCGCCTGTGGCGCATGTCCAAGCCGGATTGGCTGCGGACCTTCGACGAGTGCCTGCGCACGCCGGACGAGTCGCATCTGATCCGCGCGTCGGTCGCGTTCGACTTCCGGCCGTGCGCCGGCGGCCTCGCGATCTCGGCGACGCTCGCCGAGCGAATTCGCGCGGCACGCGACCATCCGGGCTTCATGCGGCTGATGGCGCGCACCGCGACGGGCTATCCGGTGGCGCTCGGCTTCCGCGGCAACATCGCGGTCGACCGCCACGGCGAGTCCGCTGGGCGCCTTGATCTCAAGCGCGGGGCGATCATCCCGCTCGTCAACCTCGTGCGCTTCCACGCGCTGGCAAACGGCGTCACGATCTCGCCCACGCTCGACCGGATCGAGGCCGCCGCGAGCGCCGGGGGCATCGACCGCAACGTCGCGGACGCGCTGCGCGAGGCGTTCGATGTGATCACGCGCCTTCGCTTCGAGCACCACGCCGAGTTGATCGCGGCGGGCGCCGCGCCGGACAACCTGATCGATCCGGGGGCGCTCGCGCCGATCGCCCGCGCGGACCTGCGCGAGGCGCTGCACACGGTCAGACGCGAGCAGAAGCGACTCGGCGTGTGGGTTCCATCCGGTCTGTAGCACCAGACGCCACATTCCCCTCGAAAAGTGTGCCCGCCGACGCCATGTGCGCGGCACATCCGGCGCTCTAGAGTCATTCACGTGTGTGGGATCGCAGGGCTATACACGAAGTCTCCGGCGCTGCAGGCCGAGCTGGGCGGGCATCTCGCGCGGATGCTCGAGCAGCTCTCCTTCCGCGGGCCCGACAGCGCGGGCGTCGCGTTCTACCGCGAACCGGCGCCCGCGGGCTCGTGCAAGATCTCGCTGCGAGGCGCCGACCACGAGGCTGACTGGGCGGCGCTCGGCGCGGAGTTGGCCGAGACCTTCGGCCACGCCTCGCCGCCGCGCGTGCGCTCGACGCACGCGGTGTTCGTCGTCGAGGCCGCCGCCGACCACGTGCAGGCGTGGCTCGCCGAGCATCACCCGGAGCTGCGGTTGATGAGCGCCGGCGGCTCGATCGAGATCTACAAGGAGGCCGGCCGACCGACAGATTTCGTGAGGCGCTTCCAGATCGACGAGCTCGACGGCAGCCACGCGCTCGGGCACACGCGCATGGCCACCGAGAGCCGCGTCACGACCGAGCACTCGCACCCCTTCTCGACGGGCCTCGACCTGTGCCTGGTGCACAATGGCTCGCTCTCCAATCACAACCGGCTGCGGCGCAAGCTGCGGCGCGAGGGCATCCACTTCCAGACCGACAACGACAGCGAGGTCGCCGCTGGCTATCTGACGTGGCGGCTGCGCGAAGGCGCGAGCCTCGAGCAGGCGCTGGAGGGCTGCCTGCAGGACCTCGACGGCTTCTACACGTTCGCGGTCGGCAGTGCTGACGGCTTCGCGGTGCTGCGCGACCCGATCGCCTGCAAGCCGGCGGTGATGGCCGAGACCGACGAGTGGGTGGCGATGGCCTCGGAGTATCGGGCGATCTCGGTGCTGCCGGGCGCCGAGGATGCCGTCAGCTGGGAGCCGGAACCCGGTCGCGTCTATAGCTGGGGAACGACGCTGGTCGCGTGATGCCCGCCCCGGACGTAATCCGGGAGGCGCTGTTGTCCGCGGACCTGGCAAGCGAAAGCGTCAGGCAGCTGAACCAGCGCCTCCACGACACGCGCGAGCTGCATCGCGTGCGCATCGCCAACCCGGCCGGCATGCACTCGATCGCCGTCGGCATCGACGCGGCGCACGAGGTCGACATCGATGGGCACGTCGGCTACTACTGCGCCGGCATGAACAAGCACGCGACCGTGCGCGTGCACGGCAACTGCGGCGTCGGCGTGGCCGAGAACATGATGTCGGGCGTGGTGGTCGTCGAGGGCAGCGCGAGCCAGTCCGCCGCCGCGAGCGCTCGCGGCGGGTTGCTCGTGGTCCACGGCGACGCCTCCGCCAGGTGCGCGATCTCGCTGAAGGGCGCCGACGTCGTCGTGCGCGGCTCTGTCGGGCACATGAGCGCGTTCATGGCGCAGAAGGGGTCGCTCGTCGTGTGCGGGGACGTCGGCGAGGCGCTCGGAGACTCGCTGTACGAGGCGCGCCTGTACGTGCGCGGCTCCGTCGCGGGGCTGGGCGCCGACTGCATCGAAAAGGAGATGCGGGCCGAGCACCTCGAGCAGCTCACGCAGCTGCTCGAGCGCGCCGAGATCGACGATGTCGAGGCGGGCGAGTTCCGCCGCTACGGCTCCGCGCGCGCTGCTCTACAACTTCCACGTCGACAACCTCGGGAGCTACTGATGAACGGCAACGGCTCGCCACAGACGAGCGCGCCGCCGGCGGACGGCTGGCACCCCGGCCTGCGCGAGTCCGCGACCTTCGACCGCAACGCGATCACCGAGATCCAGCGCGCCGCGCGCGAGGGCATCTACGACATCCGCGGCTTCGGCGCCAAGCGCCGCGTGCCGCACTTCGACGACCTGCTGTTCCTCGGCGCTTCCGTCTCGCGCTACCCGCTCGAGGGCTACCGCGAGCGCTGCGCCACCGACGTCGTCATCGGCGGTCGTTTCGCGCGCGAGCCGCTGCATCTGGATATCCCGATCACGATCGCCGGGATGAGCTTCGGCGCGCTGTCGGGGCCGGCGAAGGAGGCGCTCGGTCGCGGCGCCAGCGAGCTCGGCACCAGCACGACGACCGGCGACGGCGGCATGACCCCGGAGGAGCGCGAGCACTCGCGCACGCTCGTCTACCAGCTGCTGCCCTCGCGCTACGGCATGAACCCCGACGACCTGCGCCGCGCGGACGCGATCGAGGTCGTCGTCGGTCAGGGCGCGAAGCCCGGCGGCGGAGGCATGCTGCTCGGGCACAAGATCTCCGAGCGCGTCGCGCGAGATGCGAGACCTGCCGCCCGGCATCGACCAGCGCAGCGCCTGCCGGCACCCCGACTGGACGGGACCCGACGATCTGGAGATCAAGATCGAGGAGCTGCGCGAGATCACCGACTGGCGCGTTCCCGATCTTCATAAAGGTCGGCGCCACGAGGACCTACTACGACGTCGCGCTCGCCGTCAAGGCCGGTGCGGACGCGATCGTGCTCGACGGCATGCAGGGCGGCACCGCGGCCACGCAGGAGGTGTTCATCGAGCACGTCGGCATCCCGATCCTCGCCGCGATCCCGCAGGCGGTCGAGGCGCTTACGGATCTCGACATGCATCGCGAGGTGCAGCTGATCGTCTCCGGCGGCATACGCACCGGGGCAGACGTCGCCAAGGCGCTCGCGCTCGGCGCCGACGCCGTCTCGATCGGGGTCGCCGCGATGATCGCGCTCGGCGACAACGCGCCCGAGCACGACGCCGAGTACCGCGAGCTCGGGTCGGCCGCCGGCTACTACGACGACTACCAGGCTGGCCTCGATCCCGCTGGGATCTCGACGCAGGACGAGCAGCTCGCCGCGCGCCTGGATCCGGTCGAGGGCGGCAAGCGCCTGGCCAACTACCTGCGCACGCTCGTGCTCGAGGCGCAGACGCTCGCGCGCGCCTGCGGGAAGTCGCATCTGCACAACCTCGAGCCCGAGGATCTCGTCGCGTTGACGATCGAGGCGGCGGCGATGGCGCGCGTGCCGCTCGCCGGCACGGGCTGGATTCCGGGGCGCACCGCGGTGGTGTAGGGCCGGTGGCGCGAGCACCGCTGCGTGCCAGTTCCACATAGCGGGCACCACCTGCAATAGTGCTCGGCATGTCGTCGGGTGAGGGCTCGCAGACCGTTGACCGTGAGGCGCCGTCAATTCCGTCGGCCGATGGCGGCCTGCACTGCGCGAGCGCGGAGAACGTCGAGCGCCTGAGGGCTGTGCTAGCGGACGCGTTCTTCGAGGATCCGATGCTCAGCTGGCTGATGCCGAACGACCGCACGAGGCGGGCGCAGCTGCGTCGCTACTTCGGGATCGAGCTGCGCCACTACACATTGCCGCGCGGCCGCGTGTGGACGACCGCGGATCTCGCCGGCGCGGCGCTGACGCTGCCGCCGCGAGCGTGGCGCGCGCCGACACGCGTGACGCTGCTGGAGGGCAGCGCCTTCCTGACTCACCTGGTCCGGGCGAGCAGCGTGGGCGCCGCGATGGAGTGGCGCCACGTGCGCGGAGCGCACTACTACGTGCGCGACGTCGGCGTCCTGCCGAGCAGGCAGGGGCAGGGCCTCGGCAGCACGCTGCTGCGCCCAACGCTCGAGCGCTGCGATCGCGAGGGCCTGCCCGCGTATCTCGAGGCCTCGAGCGAGCGCAGCGCGGCGCTCTACGAACGCCTCGGCTTCAGCGTCACGCGCGAGCTGCGTGTCGGCGCCAGCCCGCCGCTGTGGCTGATGCGGCGGGATCCGCCGCGCGCAGCGCCCGTGGCGAGGTAGTGGGGGATAGCCGCTTGCTCCTGTTGCTGGGCTCAGTCGATCAGACGGGGAATTCTGCTAGTACCCAACGGCCTTAGCCCCTTCCTTCGCCTCTTTGTCGACTTTCGCCGTGTCTGCTTCGTAGTCATGATTGAGGATCAACGGCTGTCCACCTTCTGCACCGGTTTCGGTTACGAACTGCAAAAACCCGCGTGCGGTGTTCGCCTCCCCATCACTCGTCCCCGAGTACGCCGAATACTTGCTGAGCGCAAGGACGTAAGTAAGGCCACAAAGTGGGTAATTGTCCTCTTTGGTATTCGTCGTGACTTCGTTCCAGGGATCAGAGGTGCTAGGCGGCGGGAATTTCGGGTTGCCCGGGCCGTCCGTGTATGTCGTGCTCCCGCAGTTGGCATCCGCTGTGGCTTCGACATCAAAGTTCGTGGACGGGTCTTCGAGCTTTGGTTTGGTGGTCGTCGTGCCGTTATTCTGGAGCTCGACCCAGAATTTGGCCGTGCCTACGCCACCTAGCCCAGACTTGCTGAACCCGTTGTTGGCTCGAGCGTCTGCGAGGTTCGCGTAGCCGATGCTGCTCGGCGTTTCCGCGACCTTCGTCACAAGCGCCCCGCCGCCGCCGGATGATGGTCTCACGACACGAGTAGCTTTCGGCCACATCGTGTTTTCGGCTCCTTCGGCAATTTCATTCCACGATCGGTGCGCCCCATTTTCAGCTTCGAAGGCCGTTTCATTGATCTGATTCAAATACTTCTTGAAGATATGTGTCGTGCCTGATCTATCAAGTCGAGCCACGCGCGTGATTTCCGTGTTGGAATTGCAGCTCGCTCCTTTGAGTTCGTCGCCGTCTTCTTTGATTTCGCTCCATTTCGTGATCGCCCCTTTCCAGATGTTCTCCAGTGTCACGTTGTCGAGAACAAGTCGACCTGGCGCCGCCGTGCTCGTGGCGGTGCAGTTGGCTGGGAGGTGGACGATGAGCGCGATCGCGGCCTGAAGCACCGGAATAGTCTGGAGTGAGTTAGGAGCTGCTCCTTTTATCGTCTCGTGAGCTTCGATTTCTTCTTTCTCCGCGAGATTCGGCGGTTCGTCGGTCCCGATGAAGGCATTAGATGCTGCGTAGCTGGCTTTGCCTTTGTTCACACCCCATGATTCAAGTCCCGCACCGCTGCCCGTGGAGCTGTAGGCGATGCTAGGCGTCGCTTTACTGCCTTGGGTACCGTTGCAGGCGTCTTTGTTGCCCGATGTGTCGAATCCGGGATCCCACACGGAGTCTTGGGCAAGTTGTTGAAGAGACGAGCCTTGGCCGGTGATGGATTTGCCGGAGCACAACGGGGCGGCTGTAGTGAACGCCTCTTCCGGACCATAGGTGACGTTTTCGGTATCCACGTCGTAATGGAATGCCTTGACACGGTAGTAGTACGTGGTACCCGGCGACAGTCCCGTCAGCGTGGTGATCACCTGCACAGGGGTTGTTCCTGTCCCGACGACCGTTTCCGGCGAAGTATGTTCTGCATATGGCGCGAGTCCATATTCTATGGCGTACTTTGTTGGGAAGCCGTAAGGATTCACCGTGCCCTTAGCGTCGCCTGTTCTTCGCCCACTTCTGCTTCCTCGGGCGAGACCAGGGAATCCCCACGGGCGTCAAGTGCGAGATACGGAATAACGGCAGTAAACGGGACTTGACGGGGATGGTTGCCTGTTGGCCGGCTCCCAGCGCGAGTCGCGTTGCTCAGCGACGCTGCATGTGATGCAGTTTGGCGCGCTTGGCAGGCGTTGCGCCGCCTGGCCCGAGCGCGTCGGCCGCGAGTTTGCCGGAGTCCGTTTTGGTGAGATTGATGAGGTTCTTCTGGATGTCAGTCCCATTGAGATCCGCGCGTCCGATCCACGATGGGCGGGTTGGTGCGGATCTGACTTCCGCTTGCCAGTAGAGATACCTACCCCCGACACAGAGGCTAGCCACGTAGCCGAGGCCGGCGACGAAGTGCGGGTCGACTCGTTGGCCGCCCTCGTTCGCCCGACCGATGGCGCCGCTAAAACGGGTGCTCCAGTAGATGTAGCCGTCGGCGACGGCGATTCCGTTGACGCCGGTGCTTTGCAACGGAATGAAGTCGGGTTCGACGTCGCTGCCGTCGAGATTCGCGCGACCGATCCCGTGTTCGCTCGCCCAGTAGATGTGGCCCTCACCAAGAGCAAGGCCGAGGACCACGGCTTCCGTCTTTATGAAGCCCATTTCGATGCCGCTGCCATCAACGCTCGCACGCGATATGCCGCTATAGTCGCTGTCAGCCCAGTAGATGTGGGTGGTGGAGATCGCCAGAGAGCTCGCGTCCTCTTCGGTGGCGGCGGACGGGTCTTCCGGCACCGGCTGTGGGATGCTGATGAAGTCCCGGTTGAGGCTGCTGCCGTTGAGATTGGCCCGCCCGATGGTCCCGCCCGCGCCACCGAAGTAGACGTATTGGTTGGTGACACCAACGCCCTGCGTGGAGCCCAATATGTCGGGTATGAAGCTGGTATTGACCCCGGTGCCGTTGAGGTTCGCCCGGGTGACGTCGTCACCTCCGTTCCAGTAGAGGTATGCCCGCGCGGGGGCTGGGAGCGTGAGGGCGAGCCCAGCGAGTAGGGCGATGAAAGCCGCCGAGAGTGCAGGGAATCCGAAGCTTGCCAGAGCCTGACGCCGCATAGCTTGAGCGATGCTATCAAGGGTGGTGGGGCGATCGAGCGAAGTCTTGATCGGTTCGTGTCGGTGGACTTGGCGGACAAGTGGGACCGCAATCGGCGGGTGGGCGGGGGCGCTACGCGCTCGAGAACCGCCCCGCGGCGATCGCGGCTGCGACCAGCATCACAACCCCGTACACGCCGGGCACCGCGCCGGCGGCCGTGCCAAACGCCTGCGTGGTGAGTGCCGCGGCGACGGCGAAGTCGCGCATCGCGATCGTGAACGCGCCCGGGATCGCGCTCGCGCGCGGCGCATCGAGATGCCGCCAAAGAGCCGCCAGGCACACGCACACGACCAGGAACGCGACGCTTGCGACCAGGGCAGCGCCCAGATGATGCGCTCCGTGCGTGCCGCTCAGCGCTGCGTACACGAGCACCGCCACGGTCAGCGCGGCGATGCCCTCGCGCTCGGCGTCGGCGCTCGCGAGGCGCGCGGCGAGCGCCGGCCGGCTACGCGCGGCGACGCCGGCGAGCAGCGGCACGAGCACGACGAGCGCGAAGCGGACGAGCAGGTGTCCCGAGCTGACGCGCACGGCGCTCGCGGACAGCCAGCCGATCGCGACCGGCCCGACGAGCGCCGCCAGCACAAGCGATCCGGTGACGACGCCGAGCGCGATCGTCGCGTCGGCGCCGGCGAGCGCCACGAGCCCGACCGCCGCCACCTCCCCGGAGGACAGCCCGACCGCCAGCAGCCCGTCGCGCACGATCGGCGCGAACGCCTGCCCCAGCAGCCACGCGAGGCCCGCGAGCAACGGCAACGGCACGAGCGACAGGAGCACGACCGCGCGCACGTGCTCGCGCAGGCGCGCGAGGTCGGCGAACGAGATGCCGAGCGCGGTCGCGAGTACGAGCAGCGCGAGCAGCAGATCCGAGCGGGCGGCGAGCGCGGGGGAGGGGAGCACGAGGCCGAGCGCCGCGGCGAGCAGTGCCAGCGGCGTCAGCGCTCGCGGCACTGCGGCGAGCAGGCGCATCTCAGCGCCCCGCGCCAAGCGCGCGCGTGAGCGTGGCGGCACCGTCGCGCAGCTCGCCGAGCAGTCGCGTGGGGTCCTCGAGGCGGTTGGCGGGACCCTGCAGCCCGAGGATCGCCGCGAGCGCGCCGGCACGGTCGAAGACCGGGGCGGCGATCGCGTTGACGTCGGGCTCGCGCTCGCCAAAGACCGTCCCGTAGCCGCGCTGGCGCACCGCGAGCACCTCCTTGGCGAGGCGCGCGCGGTCGGTGATCGTGCGCTCGGTGAGCGCCTTCAGATCGCGCTCGCGCGGCAGCTGCCCGCCGCCGAACGCGAGCATCACCTTGCCCACCGCGGTCGCGTGCGCGACGCTCGGGCGTCCGAGCCGCGCCATGCTGACGACGCTCGACTGCGACGGCACGGAGTCGACCGTGATCGCCTCGCGCTCGCCGGGCACCGACAGCGTTGCGGTCTCTCCGGTGCGCTCCATCAGCTCCACGAGCACCGGGCGCGCGAGCGCGCGCAGGTCCATTCGCGCGAGCACGCGGTCGGCGAGCGTCACGAGCCCGAGGCCGAGCCGGAACGGGCCCTGCTCGTCGCGTTGGACCATGCCCGCGCTCTCGAGCGTCGCGAGCAGCCGCGAGGCGGTGCTGGGGCTGACGCCGATCCGCCGCGCCAGCTCGTTGACGCCGAGGTCGCGCTCGCTCTCGCGCAGCGCCTCGAGCAGCGCCAGCGCGCGCGCGACCGACGCGATTGGACGCCCACCCGCCCGGGCGCCCGGTGCCGCCGAAGTCTCTTGGGGGCTAGGTGTCATCGGCGGAGCGCTGGTCACGACAGGACTTGTGTTGCGTCATCGGCAACAGTATTGCGCTTTGCGAAACAGCTGTCTAGCATGCCGTCGATGTCGTTCGTGCTCACGTGTCCGCATTGCGGTGTCCGCGAGGTCGCCGACTTCGCGTTCGGCGGCGAGCTCAGCAGCCGACCTCGCGAGGCGCCGTCGCTGCGCGAGCTGTGCGAGTACAACTACTTCCGTCGCAACGTCGCGGGGGTTCAGCGCGAGTGGTGGTACCACCGCTCCGGCTGTCGCGCGTGGTTCCAGGCGGAACGCGACACCCGCACCAACCGCGTGCTGCGGGTGGCGCTCCCGGGCGAGCTTGACGGCGCCGCCGGCGAGTTCGGTGCTGCCGCAGACGAGGTGGGCACCGGCGACGCGCCGGCCGAGGGAGCGGCGTGACGCGATTGCCGCCACAGCCCGGCGAGCGGATCGAGCGCGGCCAGACACTCACGTTCAGCTTCGACGGCAAGCCAGTCGCGGCTCTGCAGGGCGACACGATCGGCTCGGCGCTATTCGCCGCCGGGCGCCGCACGTTCTCGCGCAGCTTCAAGTACCACCGACGTCGCGGCCTGATGTGCTGCGCGGGCAGCTGCCCGAACTGCATGGTCGCGGTCGACGGCGCGCCCGGAGTTCGCGCGTGCACGGAGCCCGTACGCGAGGGGATGCGCGTCGAGCACCTCAACGCCAAGCCCTGGCTCGAGCTCGACGCGATGGCCGTCACCGACGTGCTCGGCGGCCCGTTCACGCCGCCGGGCTTCTACTACAAGACGTTCATCCGCCCGCGGCGACTGTGGCCGGTGTACGAGTGGGTGCTGCGCCACGCCGCCGGCCTCGGGCGACTGCCGGAGAAGCAGGCCGAGCGGAGCTGGCGCACGGAGTACCGCCGTCGCCACGCCGACGTGCTCGTCGTCGGCGGCGGCCACGCGGGGTTGAGCGCGGCGATCGCGGCGGCCGAGCTCGGCGCTGACGTCGTCCTCGCCGACGAGGCGCCGGAGCCGGGCGGGCGGATGCTGTGGGAAGGCGGCCACGAGCAGGCTCGGGCGCTGGCCGAGCGTGCGCGCAAGGCCGGCGTCGAGATCCTCAGCTCGGCACCGGCGCTCGGGCACTTCGACGGCCTCGTTCCGGTCTGGCAGGGCGACACGCTGCATCAGGTGCGAGCGCGCCAGCACGTCTATGCGGCCGGAGCGATCGAGCAGCCGCTCGTGTTCGCAGGCAACGATCTTCCCGGCGTGATGCTCTCGAGCGGGGCTTTGCGTCTGGCGGCGCTCTACGGCGTGCGGCCGGGGGCACGGGCCGTCGTCGCGAGCACGTCCGACCGCGGTCTGCTCGCGGCTGGCGCGCTGCGCGCGCTCGGCGTCGAGGTGCTCGCGGTTGCAGACCTCAGGCGCACGCCGTCGGCCGTCGCCAGGGCGCTGCGCGAGCAGGGCGTCGAGGTGCTGAGCGGCTGGACGATCGCGGGTGCCAGGGGCCGGCGCGCGGTACGCGCCGCGACCATCGCCCCGCTCGATGCAGACGCCGCAAGCTCTGGGCCGCGCGAGCTGGAGTGCGACCTCGTGCTCGTCTGCGGAGGCGAGTCTCCGGCCACATCGCTGGTTGCGCAGGCGGGTGCCACGACCGAGTACGACCCCGAGCGTGGCCACTTCTCGCTCGCGGAGCTGCCGCCGGGAGTCTGGGCGGCCGGCCAGCTCGCGGGCGAGGGCGAGACGGGGTTGGCCCAGGCCTCCGGCGAGCGGGCGGGGCTCGCGGCCGCCGCTGCGCTCGGGCTCGCCGATCGGGCCTCGACGGCGCGCCTCGCCGAGCTGGACGCGGGGATCGCCGATTGGGCTCGCGAGAAGACGACTCCCGCTCCGGTGGCGGACGGCGCCGCGCCGCAGGGCAAGGCGTTCACGTGCTTCTGCGAGGACGTCACCGCCAAGGACATCCACCGCGGCGTGCGGGAGGGCTACGACTCGATCGAGCTGTGCAAGCGCTTCACGACCGTGACGATGGGCCCGTGCCAGGGGCGCATGTGCCAGCTCTCCTCGATCCGGCTGATGTCGGCCGAGACCGGCCAGAGCCTCGAGCAGATCGGCACGACGACCGCGCGTCCGCCGTGGTCGACGGTGCCGCTCGGCGCGCTCGCGGGCCGGCCGATCGAGCCGGCCAAGCGCTCGCCGCTGCACGGCGTGCACCGCGATCTCGGCGCGAGCATCAAATGGGCGGGCGACTGGCGTCGCGCGTATGACTACGGCGACCCCGAGGGCGAGGCGCAGGGCGTCCACGAGGCAGCCGGCCTGATTGATGTCTCGACGCTCGGCAAGCTCCTGGTCAGCGGCCCGCAGGCGGGAGAGCTGCTCGACCGTCTGTACCCCAACAGGCTCTCCAACCTGAAGCCCGGGCGGGTGCGCTACGGCGTGCTCACCTCCGACGCCGGCCGGATCATGGACGACGGCACGATCACTCGCCTCGACGAGGACACGTTCTACGTGACGACGACCTCGAGCGGCGCGGGCGCGGTCGAGCAGTGGTTCTCGTGGTGGCTGGCCGACTGGAAGCTCGACGCGCGGCTCGGCGACGTCACGCAGGCGCTGTGCGCGGTGAACCTCGCGGGCCCGCGCGCACGGGAGATCCTCGCGCGCGTGACCGACGCCGACTGCTCGCCGGAGGCGTTTGCCTACCTCGACTCGCGCCAGGCGCGCGTAGCCGGGGTGCAGGCGCTGTTGATGCGGATCGGCTTCGTCGGCGAGCTCGGTTACGAGATCCACTTTCCGGCCGCCTACGGCGAGGACGTCTGGAACGCGCTGATGGTCGCCGGCGAGGCCGAGGGCATCCGCCCGTTCGGTCTCGAGCCACAGCGCATCCTGCGCCTGCAGAAGCAGCACATCATCGTCGGCCAGGACACCGACTCGGAGTCGACGCCGCTCAGCGCCGGCATGCCGTGGGCGGTGAAGCTCGACAAGGACGAGCAGTTCATCGGCCGCTGGGCGCTCGCGCACGCCGCGGCTGCGCCCGCCGAGACGGCGCTCGTCGGCTTCACCGTGCCCGACGGCCGGCTTCCGCGCGAGGGCGCCGTCGTGCTCGACGCGCGCGGCGCGGCGGCCGGCCAGGTCACGAGCGCGCGACGCTCGCGAGCACTCGAGCAGGTGATCGGCATGGCGTGGGTGCCGAGCGCGCTCGCCGGCGACGGCCAGAGCATCACGATCTCAGACGACGGCGTGCGCCTCACGGCCTCGGTCGTGAGCGAGCCGTTCTACGACCCCGCCGGGGAGCTTCTGCGCTCGTGAACCGGGCGCCATCACGATGAGCGTCACGTTCCTCACCCCGGACGTGACGAGCTCGCGCGAGGTGCACGCGCGCTCGCCGATGGAGCGCCAGGCCGTGGCGGCCGGCGCGCGACTGTCTCGCCTCGAGGGCTGGAACGTGGCGAACGCTTTCAGCGAGCCGAGCATCGAGTGGGATCGGCTCACGCGCACGGTCGGTTTCGCCGATCGCTCGAGCCTCGCCAAGCTCGAGGTTCAAGCCGCGCCCGAGGCGCTCGCGGGGATCCTCGCGCAGGCGAGCTCCGGGTTGAATGCCGGCGCGGAGGCCGGCGCACTCGCGAGCGACGTGGCGGACGAAGATGCTCCAGATGGGCTGGCGCTGGAGCTCGGGCGCGCGTCCAGATCGGGCGGCGCTTGGTGGTGTCCGGTCACGCCAGACAAGGCGCTCGTGCTGGGCGAGACACAGGATGCGGAGGCGATCCGCGGCGCGCTCATGCGAGCGTCCGAGGACGGGCGCGGCCCGGTGAGCGTGCTCGACGTCACCTGTGGCTACGCCGCGCTGTCGCTGGTCGGGCCGCAGGCGCGCGAGCTGCTCGCGCGGTTCTGCGCGATCGATGTGCGCCCGGCGCTCGCGCCGCCGCGCGCATTCCGGCCCGGCTCGATCGCGCGCACGCCCGGCTATCTGCTCATCGAGCAGCCCGACAGCCTGCTGGTGCTCGTCGGCTGGGCGCTGGGGGCGTATCTGTGGGAGGTCGTCGCCGACGCCGCCGCGGGTCTCGGCGGTGGCCCGGTCGGCGCGGAAGCGCTCAGGCACCACCTGGAGAGCGACCATGCGTGAGATCTTCCGTCCGCGACGGATGTGGCGCGAGTCACGCGAGCTGAAGGGCTCCTACGACGTCGTGATCGTGGGCGGCGGCGCACACGGTCTCGCGACCGCCTACTACCTCGGCCAGCTCGGTGTCAGAAACGTCGCCGTGCTCGAGCAGGGCTACATCGGCTCGGGTGCTGCGGGTCGCAACACGACGATCCTGCGCTCGAACTACAAGACGCCGGAGGGCGCGCGCTTCTACGACGCGAGCATCAAGCTCTACGAAGGCCTCTCGGCGGAGCTCGACTTCAACCTGCTGTTCTCGCAGTGCGGCCACCTGACGCTCGCGCACAGCGACCGTGCGATGTTCGTGATGGCCAACCGCGCCGAGGTCAACCGCCTGCACGGGATCGACTCGCGGCTCGTGGACGCGGCCGAGGTCAAGCGCCTGTGCCCGCAGCTGAACGTCTCCGACGACGTCACCTACCCGATCCTCGGGGCCCTCTACCACCCGCCCGGCGGCATCATTCGCCATGACGCCGTCGTCTGGGGCTACGCGCGCGGCGCCGACCGCGCGGGCGTCGAGATCCACCCGTACACCAAGGTCGAAGGCTTCGAGACCGCGAGCGACGGGCGCATCGCCGCCGTGCGCACCAACCGCGGCACGGTCAAGGCCGGGCAGGTGCTGAGCGCGACGGCGGGCTGGAGCACGCTCGTGTGCGCGCTCGCCGGTGTCGAGCTGCCGATCACCACCCACATCCTGCAGGCGTGCGTGACCGAGCCGGTCAAGCCGCTGCTCGACGTCGTGATCGTCTCCTCGCAGATGCACGTGTACATCTCCCAGTCCGATCGGGGAGAGTTCGTGATGGGCTCCGAGATCGAACCGTGGACGACCTACCGCATGCAGGGCACGCTCAACTTCCTCCAGGACCTCACCCGCCACACGCTCGAGCTGTTCCCGCAGCTGGAGCACGCGCGGCTGCTGCGCAGCTGGGCCGGGCTGTGCGACCTATCCCCTGACTACAGCCCTATCCTCGGGCGCACGGCGGTCGAGAACTTCCACGTCAGCGCCGGCTGGGGCACGTATGGATTCAAGGCCGCGCCGATCGTCGGCAAGACGCTCGCCGAGCTGATCGAGAGCGGCCGCACGCCCGAGCTGATCGCGCCGTTCGCGCTCGAGCGCTTCTACGAAGACAGGCTCGTCTCAGAGCTCGCGGCGGCGGCGGTCAGCCACTGATGGCCTACCTCGGCTCGCACACCGGCGGCGCCGACCACACGGCACGCCTGTTGATCTCCTGCCCCGACGGGCCGGGCATCGTCGCGGCGGTGTCGCGCTTCCTGTTCGAGCACGGGGCGAACATCGTCAGCTCCGACCAGTACTCGACCCATCCGGAGCAGGGCACGTTCTTCATGCGCTCGGCCTTCTACCTGCCGGCGATCGACTCCGACCGCGCCGCGTTCGAGACGGCGTTCGGCTCGCTCGCGGAGGGCTTCGCCATGCAGTGGCGGATCGCCTACGCGAGCGACCGCCGCCGCGTCGCGCTGATGGCCTCGCGCGAGGATCACTGCCTGCTCGACCTGCTGTGGCGCAACCGCCGCGGCGAGCTCGACATGGACGTCGTCTGCGTGATCTCCAACCACGAGCTCTTGCGCGCGGAGGTCGAGGTGCTGGGGGTGCCGTTCGTGCACATCCCCGTCACCAGGGAGACGAAGCCAGAAGCCGAGCGACTGGCGCTCGACGAGCTCGCGGGCCGCGCTGAGCTGCTCGTGCTCGCGCGCTACATGCAGATCCTCAGCGGCGACTTCCTCGCGCGGGTCGGCTGCCCGGTGATCAACATCCACCACTCGTTCCTGCCGGCGTTCGCCGGCGCCGAGCCCTACCGCCACGCCTATGAGCGCGGCGTCAAGCTGATCGGCGCGACCGCCCACTACGTCACCGAGGAGCTCGACGAGGGGCCGATCATCGAGCAGGACGTACAGCGCGTCGGGCACCGCTACACGGTCTCGGACCTCGAGCGCGTCGGACGCGACCTCGAGCGCATGGTGCTCGCGCGCGCGGTGCGCAGCGAGCTCGACGACCGCGTGCTCGTCCACGACGGTCGCACGATCGTGTTCTGAGGGCGACCTCGCCCCGACGAAGCGGTGCGGCGAGCTGGTTCCGGAGAAGCTTGGAGGCGCCCTCCGCGCGGCGGCCATTGCACTACCCTGGCTGATATCAGCGCTGGCGGGAAAGGAAACTCGCCGCGGCAGACCGAGGGAAATGAGATTGGCGGGTTCCGACCCACATACGCGAGCCGGGCTGCGCATCAGATCGCGCTTTGCCGCAGACGACAGATTGGTCGCGTTCGTGCGGCGCGGCGATCCGACCGCTTTCGAAATTGTGTATGAACGGCACGTACGCGAGCTCATGTCGTTCTGTCGTTACATGCTCGCCTCTCAGGCGGATGCCGAAGATGCCGTTCAGTCGACCTTCGCGTCCGCCCACCGTGCGCTTCTCGCCGACGATCGCCCGATCGACCTGCGCCCCTGGTTGTTCACGATTGCACGCAATGCGTGCCTCAGCATCCTGCGCAGCCGGCGTCCAGTCGCGGAGATCTCGGAGACGTTGCCGTCGGGTGAGGATCCCGTAGTCCGCGCGGAACAGCGTGAAGACGTGCGTCAGGTCCTCGCGACGTTGCACGAGCTGCCGGAGATCCAAAGGACCGCTCTGGTCCTCACCGAGCTGCACGGCTTCAGCCAAGCGGAGACCGGCCTGCTCCTGGGCGTCCGCCCGGAGCAAGTCAAGTCCTACGTCTACCAGGCTCGAACGAACCTGATCTCCGAGCGCGATGCACGTAGCGTCGATTGCCGCGCGATCCGGGAGGAGCTGAGCGCGGCGCGCGGAGCGGAGCTCTTGAAGAGCCGCCTGCGACGCCACCTCCGGTCCTGTCCGGACTGCCGGGCGTATGCGGCGGAGATCGCCCAACAGCGACGCCAGCTCTCGATCCTGCTCCCGCTCGCGCCCTTGCTCGCGCTGAAGCGTCGAGCGCTGAACGCCATGCTCGGCAAGGCTCCCGGATCGGGCGTGAGCGCCGGAGGGCTCGTGGCGGGTGGATCCGAGACCTCCGCGACGCTGGAACTCGCTGCCAGCGGCGGAGGCGCGAGTGCCCTCATGGTGAAGCTGCTCGTCGGCGCTGCATTGCTTGGGGCCGGCAGCGGCGGCGCCACGCTCGTTCTCGGCGTCCCCGGGACGTCCGCGACAGGGGTCGCGTCCGCGGCCAGCGCGCGTCTCCTCCCAAAGTCCCGGCCTGCAGTATCCGAGACCCCAGCGCACGGCGGCTCAAAGCTGTTGAGCCCGACTGATACCGCACATGGGCGCACCGGGGCAGCGCCGGCAGTTGGCGGCACGCGGGGCAATCCTCCAACCGTGGCGCTCCCCCAGCCCTCGGACGGCACCGGAGGGGCGGGCGCCGCTGATTCCGTCGCTGCGAACTCGGCTGCCACGACGGATCCAGCTCGACCGATCGACGAAGGTGGGCGCGAAGTAGTGCATGGGAAGAGCGAAGAAGCGCATGGCGAGGGTGGCGAAGTAGTGCATGGGAAGAGCGAAGAAGCGCATGGCGAGGGTGGCGAAGAAGTGCATGGGAAGAGCGAAGAAGCGCATGGCGAGGGTGGCGAAGAAGTGCATGGGAAGAGCGAAGAAGCGCATGGCAAGGGTGCGGAAGAAGTGCACGGGAAGAGCGAAGAAGCAGCAGAAATGCGCGGCACGAGCGAAGAAGCGCACGGGCGGTCCTCCAGCGAATAGACGGGCCGCGCGACGCCGCCGGTCCGGGATCCAAAGTATTTTCGGGTCCTCCACCCAACCTCCACGACGCCTCAGCGTTTATTAGAGGCAAAGGGATCACTACGGAGGGACGTGGGAAATGCGACTGCACGCCGGATAGCTGGCCTTACCCGCGGGACCGCCGTCGCCGGCCCCGATTGACGGATCCGGCGCGCGCGTCGAACCGGTCCGGCAGGTGGGCGCCATCACGGATGTGACGATCCTGTGTCTCTTCCCGACCTGGAAGCGTCGTCGTCGTTAACACATCCGACCATCCGCTGACACGAGCGCCGAGGTTAGCGCAAGCGTAGGAGAGGGTGTTCCCAAAAATAGCCGGATGTATTCGTAAATCGAAACTGGCAAAAGGAGCAAGAGATGCGCACCACGCTGACCAAGCTGTTCGTAGCAGCAGCGCTGTTGTCGCCATTGGCGACGATCTGCGTTTCCGAGTCGCCGGCTCATGCCGACGGCAGCACCGGCACGATCTGTGCCGCCAACAGCGGATCGATCAAGCTCTCACCGGGGCTGGGAGTGACCGCGGAGGTGCAGAACATAGTGATCGATGGGAGCCTGACCGACTGCACCGGCGGTGGCGTAACGAGTGCCACCTATGTCGCTCACCTGAAGACGACCGAGCCGGTCGACTGCGCGACGCTGGGCTCGTCCAATCCCGCCACGGGCAGCGTGGTCGTGAAGTGGAGCCCGAAGGGGACGGGCAACTCGCACGGGACGTTGAGCTTGCCGTTGACGAGCGCGCCGAACGCGCGCGTGACAGGCACGCTCGGAAAGGGTCCGTTCACGGGGCTCGGCGTCTTCGGGACGGTCTCCCAGACGTACTCGGGTATCTGTGGCGAACCGGCGACCGGGAAGGCCAAGAAGGTCAAGGACGGCAGCCTCACGGGCTCGGATCTGTGGATCTCGGGTCCGCCGGCGGCCACCATCGCCTCGCCGGCGACAGGCGGCGTCTACGCCCAGAACGCGGCCGTCACGACCGAATTCTCGTGCTCGGAAAGCGCCTTTGGGCCGGGACTCGAATCATGCGTGGACTCCAACGGCGCGTCTGGCGGCGCTGGCACGCTTGAAACGGCGATCGCGGGAGCGCACAGCTACACGGTGACCGCGACGAGCATCGACGGACAGGCCAGCAAGGCCACGATTCACTACACCGTCGAATAGGTCACCGGCAGCGATCGTGAGGAGGAGGCGCCGCGACCCCTCCCGGGCCTCCTCCTCACGCGCTCCGGACACAAGAACAAACGCCTAGGTACGGTTAGAGTCACAATAATCGCATCGAGCAAGTTCAAACGCAGACGGGCGTGACTCGCAGCCCCGCCACCTCGCTCCGCGCCCGCAGCAACGTCCCGCCAAGCTCAGGCCGCACGTGGTTGTCAGCGGTGGTGATCAGGACGTCGCGCATGTCCGCGCCGCCGAAGCTGAGGCTCGAGACGAAGCTCGCGGGCAGCGTCGTGACCTCGTCGAGCTCTCCGTCGGGGTGAAAGCGCGCGACGCCGCCGCCCTCGCCGAGCGCCACCCATACGCTGCCCTCGCAGTCCACGGCCAGGCCATCGGCCGAGCCGCGCGGCGAGCGGCAGAACGTGCGCGTCTGACCGCCGTGCCGCGCAACGGCGAGCACCGCGCGCTGTGCGTAGTCGCTCAGGTAGATCGTTTCCCCGTCGGGTGATACGCCGATGCCGTTCGGCCAGACGACGTCCTCGCTCAATACCTCGGCGGCGCCGTCCCGGCCGACGAGCAGCAGTTGCCCCGGCCGCGGGTCCTCGCCGGCCATCGGCCGGTAGCGCAGCACACCCGCCAGAAGCTCTCCCTCGGCTGTGGTCCCGAGGTCGTTGTAGCCGCAGACGCCCTCGCCCGAGAGGATCTCGCGCTGCTCTCCGTTGGGCAGCACGTGGATCACGCTGCGTCCGCTGATCACCCAGCCGCCGTCGGCGTGCGCGAGGATGCCGCCGATGCCACGGCGCTTGGGCAGGATCTCGCGCACGACCCCGGCGCTCGAGCAGCCCCACACGCCGCCGGCGATCACGTCGCTGTAGACGGCCTCGCCGTCCGCGGCGAGTCGCGGTCCCTCGAGCAGACCATGAGGGCGGGCGAGCACCGCGCGCACCGGCTCGACGTCGCTCAGCAGCATCGTGTCGGTTCTATCAGGGATTGTCGTAGGTGAAGCGACCGACGGTGACACGGTGAGCGCGGCCTTGGAACGCTCCGAAGGAGGCGATCGACGAGAGTGTGACTTCTTCGGACGGGACGCTGTAGGTGACCGTCCCCCGCGCGATGCCGGGGCAGCCCGGGAACATGCTCGACGCGCTCTGGATGGATGGCACCGCGACCTGGACGCGTTCGCCGGCGTTGACGTTGCGTGCCAGCGGCTCGCCTGTCCCCACGCCGACGTTGTGCGTCGCGCACTGACCGCTGTCGGGCTCCTGGACGAACACGCTGTAGCCGCTCAGCGCGCTCGTGACCGCGGCGTGCGCGACGAACGACACGAGCAGCTCGAGCTGCCGGGCGCCCGGGTGGCCGGTGATGGGCCGACCGAGGATCGGCTGAACCTGGATCGCCGATGCCATTTCCTGGGCGCTCGGTACGTGGATCTGCTGCGCGACGTAGCCGACGGGCGGCAGGCAGTCGCGTCCGTGACCGTTGCGGAAGCCGTGTCGGGTGAGCGAGCACGTGCGCCCGCCGCTATATGCGATCTCGCGGATCGGCTGGTGCAGAGACACGTGCAGGCCGTCGCGCCCGCTCATCGAGCCGCCGCCGGCGGGCAGCGCGCCGACGCCCTCACCCCCGCCGATCTCGGCAAGCTGGGATGGGCTTCGCTCGACGATCAGGTACGCGCCCTCGCTGCCGACCGTCGGGATCGTGCGCGTGTGGCCTTCGGCGGTGTAGGTGATCCTGCGCGCGTCCGGCCCGAGCAGCCCGTAGAAGACGTCGCGCGGATCGCTGCGCGCGCAGCGCTCGCTCGCCGCACGCGAGCCGAGCAGGTGGCACTCGCGCGGCAGCCCGCTCGCCGGCGCGCCGAACGTCGCGACGCCGAGGAACACATGACCGCGAGCGTCGAGCAGCATGCACTCGCCTTCCGCCTGGCTGGCCTGGGTGGGGAGGGGGTGGAAGCGCCCGTCGTCGTGGAAGGCGCCGTCGATGCCGAGCACGCCGATGCGGCCGCCGACGAGCCGGCCAACCTGCGCGCAGCCGAGGCCGCGGCTCGTGTCGTACACGCGCATCGTCCACGGGGGCCCGCCGCCCGGATCGGGGGCGGCGATGCCCAGCAGCCCTTCCGTCCGCGGGATCGCGACGCCGACGCCGGCGTTCGCCGTGAAGCTTTCTTCGGACTTCACCGGCGTGCCGGTCTGGATCAGTTGCGTGGTCGCGTACGCGACCGCCGCGAGCATCAGCAGGCCGACCGCGAACATCAGGCCGATCGAGCTGCGGCGGACCGCCGAGTGCCGCAGTGGCAGGCGCCAGCGGGTGCGCGACCGGCCCACCGCACGCCACCGCTGCGCGCGCCCGGATGCACGCAGGCGCTCGTCGGCCGGCGTTGCGACGCCATGGGCCTGTGTGGCATGTCGCTCCGCTGCCAGCATCAACGCCGCGCGCAGCTGCGGCAGCTCGGAGGCGGTACGGCTCATCGCGTGTACCCCGCGAGCGATCGCAGCGCGCGCAGACCACGACTGACGCGCTGGCGCACGACCAGCTCAGAGCACTCGAACTCGCGCGCGAGGTCCTCGTAGTCGCGCCCGTCGATCACGCGACCCCTGACGGCGCTTCGCTGCTCGGCGGGCAGCGCCTCCAGCAGCCTGAGCGAGTCCAGCGGAGCCGCCGCGCCCAGCTGGTCGATGCGCTCGAGATCGTCGTCGCTCAAGGTCATCGGCTCCATCCCCAGGCGCAGCCGCGCCTGCGCCTCGACGCGGCCGCGGCGCCAGCTCTGAGCGAGCTCGTGGCGGGCGATGCCGAACAGCCACACGCGCGCGGTGCCCAGCTCCGAGCGGAACGCCCCGAGCGAGCCGAGGGCGGCGGCGAACACCTCGGCGGTGAGGTCCGCCGCGAGGTCGGCGCGTCCCGTCGCGCGCCGGAAGAAGCCGAGCAGCTGGCGCTCGTAGCGGTCGTAGAACACGCCGAACGCCTGTACGTCATCCAACCCGATCTCCAGCAGTTCCTCATCCGAGCACCTCGACAGATCTCTTGACCTCACTACCTCATATTGGAACTGGGCCGGGATTTGTGACCGAGCAGGGCCCACGGCCGGGTGCGAGAGGTATGCTCCGACGATGACCCAGAGCGACCGTCTGATCCCCGAGAGCGCTCGTTGCGCGACGTGCAGCGGCGCGGGGTGGATGTGGTGGCTTGGGGATGCGGAGTCCGCGCAGGAGGGAAGGTGGATCGTCTGCCGCGAGTGCATCGGCACCGGGCGCAAGGACCACAAGGGCCGCAAGCGGCTCAAGCCCGACGATCCGCCGGGCGCGTAGCGCGCAACTTACCTTGATATAAATTTATATCGTAGTAAGGTGTGCGCGGATGTCGACCCAGGTTGCCGCCCAACCCCGCAGCAGGCTTGCTCGCGGCGAGCGCATGGAGCAGACCCTGAACGTCGCGCACGCGCTGTTTGCCGAGCGCGGCTACGCAGCGGTGACGATGGACGAGGTGGCGGGTGCGGTTGGCGTCACGAAGCCGCTGCTCTACAACTACTTCGGCAACAAGGAGCGCCTGTTCATCGCGTGCATGGAACGGGCTGGCGACGCGCTCTCGGCGACGATCGCCGACGCGGTCCGCGCGACCGCGAGCCCCGGCGACGCGCTGGGCGCCGGCCTGCGGGCCTTCTTCACGTTCCTCGATGCCGACCGCGCCGCCTGGGCGGTGCTGTTCGACGATACGCTGCCGCACGCCGGCGAGGTCGCCGAGCGGGTCGCCGACTACCGCGGCCGGATTCTCGCGATCGTCTCCGAGGCGATCCTCGGGCAGATGCCGGCGCGCCGTCAGCGCGGCGCGCGCGTCGAGGTCGAGGCGCTCTCGGTGGCCGTGCTCGGCGCCGCCGAGGCGCTCGCGCGCTGGTGGCTCGTGAGCGAGGCGGTGTCGGCGCAGGCGGCGGCTGAGCTCTTGATCTCGACACTGGAGCCGGGCCTGCGCCTGCGCTCCGCGGGCGGAGCCGGTCGATGATCGACACACCGCGCCGCGTAGCTGTGATCGGCGGCAACCGCATCCCGTTCGCGCGCTCCAACAGCGCCTACTCACACGCTTCGAACCAAGACATGCTGACGGCCGCGCTCGACGGGCTGGTCGACCGCTTCCGCCTGCAGGACGAGCGCCTCGGCGAGGTCGCGGGCGGGGCGGTGCTCAAGCACTCGCGCGATCGAGACCTCACGCGCGAGAGCGTGCTGGGAACGGCCCTGTCTCCCGAGACGCCGGCCTATGACGTGCAGCAGGCGTGCGGCACGGGCCTGGAGGCGACGGTCCTCGTCGCCAACAAGATCGCGCTCGGGCAGATCGACGTCGGCATCGCGTGCGGCGTCGACACCACCTCCGACGCGCCGATCGCGCTCAACGAGCAGCTGCGCGCGACGCTGCTCGAGGCGAACAGGCAGCGCTCGAACGTCGGCAAGCTGCGCGCCCTGGCGGGGGTGCGCCCGAGCCACATCATCCCCGCGATCCCGCGCAACGAGGAGCCGCGCACGGGCATGTCGATGGGCGCGCACTGCGCGGTCATGGCGCGCGAGTGGGGCATCGAGCGCTACCGCGCAGGACGAGCTGACGGTCGCCAGCCACCGCAACCTCGCGGCGGCCTACGAGCGCGGGTTCTTCGACGATCTCATCACCCCCTACCTCGGCCTCGAGCGCGACCAGAACCTGCGCCCCGACTCCGACGTCGAGAAGCTCGCGAAGCTTGAAGCCCGTGTTCGGCGGCGCGCAGGGCACGATGACAGCCGCCAACTCGACGCCGCTCAGCGACGGCGCCTCGGCGGTGCTGCTGGCGAGCGAGGAGTGGGCGGCGCAGCACGAGCTGCCGGTGCTGGCCTACGTCACCGAGGCCCAGACCGCCGCGGTCGACTACGTGCACGGGCGCGAGGGGCTGCTGATGGCGCCCGCCTACGGGATGGCGCGGATGCTCGATCGCGCCGGGCTCACGTTGCAGGACTTCGACTACTACGAGATCCACGAGGCGTTCGCCGCCCAGGTGCTGTGCACGCTCGCCGCCTGGGAGGACCCGGAGTTCTGCTCCGAGCGTCTCGGTCGCGCCGCGCCGCTCGGCTCGATCGACCGTGGGAAGCTCAACGTCAACGGCGGCTCGCTCGCCGCCGGCCATCCGTTCGCGGCGACCGGCGGGCGCATCGTCGCGGCGCTTGCCAAGCAGCTGCAGCGCTGACGGCCGCGGCCGCGGCGTGATCAGCATGTGCGCCGCCGGCGGCCAGGGCGTGCTCGCGGTTCTCGAGGGCGCGGGAGGCGTGGCATGAGCGACCTGTACGCGCAGCTCGTCAACTCTCCTGTGGGCTCGCTGCGTGGCCTCGAAGGTGGGTCTGCCGCGCCCGGTGCGGCTCGACCGCTATCGCCTCGGGGAGCCGCTCATCGACGGCGCCGTGCTGCTCGGCGCTGCGCCCGGCGCACGCCTGGCGGGAGCGCTCGCGACGGTCCTGGCCGATGCGGACGTCAAGACGAGCACGACGCGCGAGCGGCCGCTGCGCGAGGCGGCCGCGGCAGCGGGCCTCGACGCCGCGCTCTACAACCCCGAGAGCGCCGGCCCGGAGCGCTTCAAGGGCCTCGTGTTCGACGCCTCCGGGATCGCAGACTCGACCGAGCTCATCGAGCTGCAGCGCTTCTTCTATCCGGTGCTCGGCGGCCTGCAGCGCAGCGGGCGCGTGATCGTGCTCGGCACGCCGCCGGCGCAGGCCGGCTCGAGCAGGGCCGCCACCGCCCAGCGAGCGCTCGAGGGCTTCACCCGCTCGCTCGGCAAGGAGGTCGGCGCACGCGGCGCGACCGTGCAGCTCGTGTATCGTCGCCCCGGGCGCCGAGGACCAGCTCGCCTCGACGCTGCGCTTCCTGCTCTCGCCGCGCTCGGCCTACGTCTCCGGCCAGGTCATCGAGATCGGCGCCGGCGTAGCGCCGATCCCGCAGCTCGACTGGGAACGCCCGCTCTCCGGC
The DNA here is from genome assembly GCA_963797105.1 of uncultured Solirubrobacteraceae bacterium. GTDB lineage: Bacteria > Actinomycetota > Thermoleophilia > Solirubrobacterales > Solirubrobacteraceae > Palsa-744. The sequence continues at coordinate 2,606,870 of CAWCOB010000002.1, read as the reverse complement.
AGGATGGCGCTCGTCACCGGCGCCTCGCGTGGGATCGGCGCGTCGATCGCGGCGACGCTCGCACGCGACGGCGCCAGCGTCGTCGGCCTCGACGTGCCGCAGGCCGAGCAGGAGCTGGGCAGCGTGATCGGCGAGCTGGGCGGCGAGACGCTCGTGCTCGACATCACCGCCGCCGAGGCGCCGCGGCAGATCGCCGAGCGCTTCGCCGCCGGCATCGACGTGGTCGTGCACAACGCGGGCGTGACGCGCGATCGCACGCTCGCGAAGATGCCGGCCAAGCGCTGGAGCGAGCTGATGGAGATCAACCTGTCGAGCGTCGAGCGGATCAACGACGCGCTGATCGATCGCGGCCTCATCGGTGCGGGCGGGCGCATCGTGTGCGTCTCCTCGATGTCCGGGATCGCCGGCAACGCCGGGCAGACCAACTACGCCGCCTCCAAGGCCGGGCGTGATCGGGATGGTCCGACGCGCTAGCCGCCGGAGCTGGCGGGGCGCGGGGCGACGATCAACGCCGTCGCCCCGGGCTTCATCGAGACGAAGATGACCGCGGCGATGCCGATCGCCACGCGCGAAGTCGGCCGGCGCCTGAACAGCCTCTCGCAGGGCGGGCTGCCGGTCGACGTCGCCGAGACGATCGCCTGGTTCGCGAGCCCCGCCTCGACGGGCGTCAACGGCAACGTCGTTCGAGTCTGCGGGCAGAGCCTGCTGGGGGCCTGACGATGACGCGGCGCACGCTCATGAGCCCACCAGGCCTGCCGGCGCTGTACGCGCGCTCCGCCGTCGCGATGATCCCGGACGCATCGCTGCTGCCTTCCGTCCCCGGCGGCGGTGGCGAGGTGCCAGAGCTGGAGCTGGAGCTTGCGAACGTGCGCAGCGACCCGGCGCGCGTGGCCGCGTACGCGCGTGTCTGCGGCTTTGCTCCCAGCGCGACGCTGCCGCCGACCTACCCGCATATCCTCGCCTTCCCTCTGCACATGGCGGTGATGTCCGACGGTCGCTTCCCGTTCGGCGCCGTCGGGCTCGTGCACGTCGAGAACCGCATCCTCCAGCAGCGGCCGATCGCCGTCGAGGAGCCGTTGGACCTGTGCGTGCGTGTGACGCCGCTCGAGCGCCATCGGCGCGGCAGGACGTTCACGCTCGTGACCGAGGCGCGCGCCGGGGGCCAGGTTGTGTGGGAGAGCGTCAGCACGATGCTGCGCCGCGGCGGCGGGCACGACTCGTCATCGCCGCAGGCTCACGCATCGCGGGAGGGCGCCGATGCCGCAGCGGTCGGCGACCCGGCCGTGTCCGGCAGCTTCGCAGTGGCCCGCGACCCGGAGGAGGAGTCCAACGCGGATGCGGCCGTGATCGACACGTGGAGCCTCGACGGCGGTCTCGGCCGCCGCTATGCGGCGGTCTCCGGAGACCGAAACCCGATCCACATGCACGCGCTCGCCGCCAAGCTGTTCGGGTTCCCGGGCGCGATCGCCCACGGCATGTGGACCAAGGCGCGGGCGCTGGCCGCGATCGAGAGCAGCCTGCCCGAGTTCCTCGGCGTCGAGGTTCAGTTCCGCAAGCCGATCGTGCTGCCCGCGCGCGTCGAGCTCACGAGCCTCCAGCAGGGAGTGGGTGTCGAGCTTGAAGTGCGCGACGCGCAGCGGCACACACCGCATCTGGACGGGCGGGTGTGGCGACTCGGCGAGGAGCCGGCAGCCGAGCCGCAGGCCACGACGACAGGAGGGCAGGCCCAGTGAGCGCGACCGACACCGACCGCAGCATCGCGGAGCGGGGGATGGGCATGGGTCTGCGGGCGCTGAACGCGCTCGCCGGCTCGGAGCTGCTCGACCGCGTGCGCGCGCGCAAGCGCTTCGAGCGCGTCGTCTTCCGCAGCACGAAGAGCGGCTTTCGCTCGGCGACCGCGGCGGGCCGTACGTTCAAGGCGGCGCAGCAACTCGGCCGGCCGGCGCGTCAGGCGCCGGGAAAGCCGCGGGCGCTGTTCGACGTCACGCCCGACGAGGAGCAGCAGATGTTCCAGGAGGCGGTCCGCGACTACGCGGCCGAGAAGGTGCGCCCGGCGGCGATGGACGCGGACAGCGCGCGCGCGACCCCCGCGGAGCTGCTCGCGCAGGCCTCAGAGCTCGGCATCAACACGCTCGGCGTGCCGGAGGAGCTCGGCGGCGTGATGCAGGAGCAGGCTGCGGTGACGAGCGTGCTCGTCGGAGAGGCGCTCGCGCACGGCGACATGGGCATCGCCTACGCGGCGCTCGCGCCCGGTGGCGTCGCCGCCGCCATCGGCTACTGGGGCGATGAGCGAGCAGCAGGCAAGCTACCTGCCGTCGTTCACGGCGAGAGCACCCGCCGCCGGCGGCGCTGGCGTCTGCTCGAGCCGCGGCCGCTGTTCGATCCGCTGAAGCTCCAGACGAAGGCGCGTCGGGACGGCGAGGGTTGGATCCTTGACGGCGCCAAGGCGCTCGTGGCGCGCGCCGGCGAGTGCGAGCTGTTCGTGGTCGCGGCCGACGCGCAGGGCATCGGCCCGGCGCTGTTCGTGCTCGAGTCGAGCGTTGCCGGCCTGTCCGTGCAGGACGAACCCGCGATGGGCCTGCGCGCGGCCAGCACCGGGCGGCTGCTGCTCGAGGACGTGCGCGTCCCGGCCGACGCCCTGATCGCGGAGGCTCGAGGGGATGCGTACGCGGAGTGCGTGCACCGCGCGCGCCTGGCCTGGTGTGCGCTCGCCACCGGGACCGCGCAGGCGGTGCTCGACTATGTGATCCCCTACGTCAAGGAGCGTCGCGCCTTCGGCGAGCCGATCGCCAACCGCCAGGCGGTTGCGTTCGCGGTGGCCGATGTCGCGATCGAGACCGACGGCATGCGCCTTGCCACCTACCGCGCGGCCGGCCGCGCCGACCAGGGCAAGGGTTTCGCCCGCGAGGCCGCGCTCGCGCGCCAGCTGTGCGCCAAGCACAGCATGCGCATCGGATCCGAAGGCGTGCAGCTGCTCGGCGGCCACGGCTACATCAAGGAGCATCCGGTGGAGCGCTGGTATCGGGATCTGCGTGCAGCGGGCGTGATGGAGGGCGCCCTGCTCGTCTAGAGCGAACCCGAGACGATGATCAACCTCGAGACACCCAGCAAGTTCAAGCCTCTCGTCAGCCAGGCCCACCAGGTGGCCACCGAGGTCTTCCGCCCGATCTCGCGTAAGTACGACCTCGCCGAGCACGAGTATCCGAAGGAGCTCGATCTGCTCGCTTCGCTGATCGACGGCATGAACGAGGGCTCGGACACGGGCGGCGCCGGTGCCGCAGGCGTGCGCCGCGCGGCGAACGGCGATGGCTCGGGCCAGAACCGCAACGGCTCCAATCTCTCGACGGTGCTGAGCATCATCGAGCTGTGCTGGGGTGACGTAGGGCTGCTGCTGTCGATGCCGCGCCAGGGTCTCGGCAACTCCGCGATCGCGTCGGTCGCCAGCGAGGAGCAGCTCGCGCGCTACGGCGGGCGCTGGGCGGCGATGGCGATCACCGAGCCCGAGGCCGGGTCGGACTCGGCCGCGATCCGCACGACCGCGGAGCTCGATGGCGAGGAGTACGTGCTCAACGGCGAGAAGATCTATGTCACCTCCGGGGAGCGCGCCGACCTCGTCGTGGTGTGGGCGACACTCGACCGCTCCGTCGGGCGCGCCGCGATCCGCTCGTTCATCGTCGAACGCTCCAACCCGGGGATGAAGCTCGAGCGCCTCGAGCACAAGCTCGGCATCCGCGCATCCGACACGGCCGCGTTCCGCCTGGAGGACTGCCGCGTGCCGAAGGAGGCGATGCTCGGCGGCGAGCGCACGGACACCAAGGACACCAAGGAGGGCTTCGGCGGCGCGATGCAGACGTTCGACAACACGCGCCCGCTCGTCGCCGCGATGGCCGTCGGCGTCGCGCGCGCGTCGCTCGATGAGACGCGTGCGAGGCTCGCCGAGGCGGGTGTCGAGATCGACTACGCAAAGCCCGCGCTCGCGCAGTCCGCCGCCGCCGCGCGCTTCCTGGAGATGGAGGCCGACTACGAAGCCGCCCGACTGCTCACGCTGCAGGCCGCGTGGATGGCAGATAACGCACAGCCCAACTCGGTGCAGGCGTCGATGGCCAAGGCCAAGGCGGGACGCACATGCGTGGAGGTGGCGCTGGGCTGTGTCGAGCTGTGCGGCAGCGTCGGCTACGCCGAGAACGAGCTGCTCGAGAAGTGGGCTCGAGACGCCAAGATCCTCGACATCTTCGAGGGCACGCAGCAGATCCAGCTGCTGATCGTAGCCCGTGCGCTGCTGGGCAAGAGCTCCGCGGAACTGAAATAGACGAGCCCGAGGCGCGAGCGCCTCACAACTACAGGGCGAGCGCCCGTCCGCCGCGCGAGCGACTGACGATAGGCTCCCCGGCGATGGCCCCCGAGCTCGTCCTCCATGTGATCCCGCCATCGCACCCGTGCCAGACAGTCACCGCAGCCCTGCGCCTGAAGGGCCTCGAGTACGAGCGCGTCGTGCTCTCGCCGGGCGAGCACGTCGAGGCGATGCGCGCGATCTACGGCGCGGAGCACCACACGGTCCCCGGGATGCTCGTCGACGGCGAGCCGGTGCACGGCTCGAGCGCGATCCTCGAGCGCCTCGACGAGCTCGCCCCCGAGCCGCTCCTTTACAGCTCCGAGGAGGTCCGCGAGGCCGAGCGCTGGGGCGACGGCGAGCTGCAGGACCTCGGGCGGCGGCTGCCCTGGGGCGCCCTGCATTTCCGCCCCGAGACGATGGGCACGTTCGGCGGCGCCGGTGCCCTCGACGGAGCCGGGACCGACTTCGCGATCGGCTACATCCGTGCGTCGTGGAAGTACCACCGCATCAGCGCCGCGCGCCTGCAGGAGGATCTAGCCGGGCTGCCGGAGCTGCTCGCGCACGTAGAGCGGCTCGGCACCGACGGCGTGATCGGCGGCGAGGAGCCGAACGCGGCCGATCTGCAGATCGGCGCGACCATCAGGGTGCTGCTCACGCTCGCCGACCTGCAGCCGCTGCTGCGCGGCGGCGTCGGCGAGCGCATCGCCACGAGCCTCTTCCCTGAATATCCGGGAGAGATTCCCGCCGGAGCGTTCCCGGCGGGCTGGGTTCCGGAGCGCTGACGTCCAGCCGGGGCTCGTTGTCGAGCACACGCCTGCGGCCTCGATGTGCGCGGCGTCCGCGCACATCCTCACGGACGAAGCGAAGGATCCTCGTACGGCTCGCGCTCGATCACACGATCGCGCACGACCTGTCCGCGCCGCGGATTGGCGAGCATGTAGAAGAGGGACAGCACGAGGCCTATCGCACCGGCGATGATCAGGATCAGTCCGACCGTCTGCACCGAGATGCCGGAGACGGTCGCGGTGACCGCATAGCGCAGGATCGCGCCGACGGCTATCAGGAATATGGAGCTTCCGGTTGTCATGTAAATGGGTTACCCGGATCCCGGACTCTCAATCATCGAGTCCCCGCGTCCGGCGGCGCCTCGAGGAACGGCAGCGCCTCGATCAGCCCTGTGAGCTCGAACATGCGCTGCACGGCGCGCGGTCCCGGGACCAGCGCGAAGTCGTGCCCGTCACGCTCGCACAGCTGGCTAGCGAGGATTATCTCCGCCAGGCCGGTCGAGTCGATGAACATCAGCCCGCTCAGGTCGAGCACGATGGCGTCTCCCGGGCTTGCGCGTTCGAGCATCCGCGAGATCGCGCCGTGAACGGTGGCGGTGGAGGCGATGTCGAGTTCTCCGCCGAGGCTCAGCGTGCGACATCCCTCGCCCGCCAGCTCGTCTATCTCCACACCCGAGAATCGCTTCGTCATCGTGACACCGCTGCATGGCTCCTACCCCGCAATCGGGCTCCCCGAAACCGACGGAAGCACTTGGATCGAGTTTGAACGGCTGGGGGGCGGGCAATTCAATGTATGGATGCGCGAATCGCCCCCAGATGCAGTGATCTCACTGCGTCCCGACCCCTATGCGCCCCGCGCGGCTCGCTTCTTCGTGGGTACTGTCGACCGCCCCTCGCCGGATCTGCGCGACGTGGTCGTGCTGCTGACGAGCGAACTCGTGACTCGCGCCGTGCTGCTCTGCCCGAGCGACTGCGACGAGCTCGTGGAATTGCGTATATGGATGCCAGTGGAGGTGGTGCGCGTCGAACTGCGAGCGACGCGTGAGCTGCTCTACGCCCCCCCCGAGCCTCCGCTTCCGCAAGACGGCCTGTTGCTATTGGACGATCTCGCGGATCGCTGGTCGGTCGATCTGCACGGAGAGCAGGGGTGCATCTGGTTCGAGATCGACCGCCGGCGCGCTCCTCGGGTCGAGGACCACGACCACGCCGGTCGCGTGTTCGCGTCGGGCCCGAACCGGGATTAGCGACACCCGCGACGGGGAAGATCATCTTGTCGCGATGATCGCGCCCGCCGACGACTTCGCCGCCCACGCCCCGAGCACGCCCAACCTGCGTGTGAGCCTCCAGCGCGACCCGCAGGCTCCTTCGCGCGCACGTGGCGCCGTCACGCGCTTCACCGAGAGCAGGGGGATCGCGGGACTCGCGCTCGACACGCTCACGCTGCTCGTCTCAGAGCTGGTGTCGAATGCCGTGCTGCACTCCGACGCGCCGCCCGCAAGCGAGATCCTGCTGTGCGCGCGCGTGCTCGAGCGGGGCATGGTCCGCGTCGAGGTGATCGACCGCGGCAGCGGCTTCACCGCGGTCCCCCGCGATCGCACCCGCGTGACAGGCGGCTACGGGCTGTTCCTCGTGGCCCAGCAGGCCAGCCGTTGGGGAGTGGATCGCGAGGGGGGAACGCGCGTATGGTTCGAGCTCGGAGCCGTGTCCGGAGCAGCCATGAGTGACCAGTCCAACGTCAGCATGCCCAACACCGCGACGCACGACGTCGCGGCGCACGACGTCGCGATCGAGCTGCTCGTCGAGGCGGGCGCCGTGGTCGCGAGCTCGCTCGATCTGACGACGACGATGAACCAGGTCGCGCGGCTGACCGTTCCGCGGCTGGCCGATCTGTGCGCGATCGATCTGCGCAACGACGACGGCTCGATCACCGAGGTGGCGGTTGCGGCCGCCGACCCGGCGATCGCGCCCGCGCTCGAGCGCCTGCGCGCTCGCCATCCGCTCGACCCCGATGGCGAGCATCCGGTCGCGCGCGTGATTCGCAGCGGCGAGCCCGAGCTGCAGGCGCAGATGAGCGACGCCCTGATGCGCTCGTTCGCCCAAGGCTCCGAGCACGCGCGCTTCATGATCGAGCACCGCTACCACTCGGCAGTGGTCGCGCCGCTGCTCGCGCGCGGACGCACGCTCGGCGCGCTCTCGCTGCTTCGTCTCGGCGATAGCGAGACGTACGAGAGCAGCGATCTGGAGCTCGCCGGCGAGCTCGCGCGCCGTGCGGCGCTGGCGATCGACAACGCACGGCTCTTCGCGGAGGTGCGCCGCGTCGAGCGACGCCTGGAGGCGGTGCTCGTGAACCTCGCGGAGGCGATCACGATGACCGATGCGCGCGGGCGCATGGTGTTCGCCAATCAGGCCGCTGCCGATCTGCTCGGCGCGGGCAGCCCGGGAGAGCTGATGGACGCCGCGCCGGGCACGATCATGACGCGCTTCCTCGTGACCGACGAGCACGGCTCTGAGCTCGACCTCGAGAGCATGCCCGGCAGGCGCCTGTTCGCGGGCGGCTCGCACGAGCCGCTGCTGGTCCGCAACGTCGTGCGCGCGACGGGTGAGGAGCGCTGGCTGATCGTGCGCTCCTCACCGGTCACAGACCCCGACACCGGGCGCGTGCTCTACGCGGTGAACGTCTTCGAGAACATCACCGAGGTCAAGCGCGCGCAGCTGGCCGAGAGCTTCATGGCGCAGGCCAGCCAGGTGCTCGCATCCTCGATGGACTACGCCGAGACGCTCGCGCAGATCGCGCGCCTGGCTGTGCCGCGGATCGCCGATTGGTGCGCCGTGGACGTGCTCGACGAGCACGGCGAGATCGAACGCGTCGCCGTGCACCACAGCGATCCGGGCCGGCTGGAGCTTGCCGCGCAACTGGACCGCGGCTATCGACCGGCCCCAGACGATCCGCTCGGCGTGCCGGAGGTCATCCGCAGCCGGCGTTCGCGCATCTACAGCGACATCGACGCGGACGCGCTGGCGGCCTACGCGCGCGACAACGAGCACCTCGCGCTGCTCGAGGCGATCGAAGCCAAGACGGTGATCATCGTGCCGCTGGCCGCGCCCGCGCGCACGCTCGGCGCGATCACGCTCGTCTCCTCGGACTCGCTGCGCCGGCTCACCCACACCGACCTCGCGCTCGCGGAGCGGCTGGGCCGCCGCGCGGGAACGGCCGTCGAAAGCGCGAGGCTGTACACCGAGCGCACGCGCATCGCAAAGGTGCTCGAGGCGGCGCTGCTCCCGGAATCGCTCCCCGAGATACCCGGTGTCGAGATCGATGCCCTCTACCACGCGGCGGGCGAGCTGAACGATGCCGGCGGCGACTTCTACGACGTGTTCCCCTATGGCCCAGATCGCTGGATGCTCGTGATCGGCGACGTCTGCGGCAAGGGCCCGCGCGCGGCCGGCGTGACGGCGCTGGCACGCCATACGCTGCGAACAGCGGCGATGCTCGGCCTGAGCCCCACGGCGATGCTCGCCACGTTGCACGAGGCGCTGCGCCGCCAGCCGGCCGGCGCAGATCTGTGCACCGTATGTCTCGTGACGCTCGAGCCGAGTGAAACGGGCGCATCGCTTGGGATCGCGCTCGCGGGCCATCCGCCGCCGCTCGTGATCGATGCTGAGCGCGGCTGCCGCAAGGTCGGCACGCCAGGCACGCTGCTCGGCGTGCTCGACCCGGTGAACATCGAGGAAGTCGAAGTCGAGCTGCGCTTCGGCGAGACCCTGTTGCTGTATACCGACGGGCTGCCGGAGGCCGGCCGGGCGGGTTCGCAGATCGACGAGGAGCGGCTGTTCGAAGTCTGCGCCGAGACCTCGAGGGGCTCGCTCGGCGACGCTCTGGCGCGGATCGAGACCGCTGCGCTGGCGCACGCAGGCGGCCGCTTGCGCGACGACATCGCGCTGCTGGCGCTGCGCGTCCCCGGCGAGCCGCGCGGTTCGCTCAGCGCGTGATATCGCGGCCTGGAGGCGCATCGGGGCGGCGGCTGCGTAGACATCGCGTGCCTCTCCGGTAAAATCTTCGACATGGGGGTGAACGACCAACTCCGGATCGACGCGCGGCGCGAGGGCGGGCGTGCGATCCTCACGCTCGAGGGCGAACTGGACATGGCCAGCGCCGAGCTTCTGGAGCAGCTGGCGGACGGCGAGGAGCTGCGCGGCGAGCCGATGCTGGTGCTCGACCTGCAGCAGGTCCGCTTCATCGACTCGACGGGCTTGCGCGCGATTCTCGCCACGCTCGAGCGCTGCCGCGAGCGCGGTCAGGAGTTCGCGATCACACCCGGCTCGCAGCAGGTTCAGCGCCTGTTCAGCGTGACCGGCGTGGCCGAACACCTGCCGACTGTCGCCACCGCCGACGGCGTGCTCGCCTGACGCGGCAAAGCAGTTCGCTGACCGCGGTCGCGCGGGCTCGCGCCTGAGTCGTCGGCTTAGCTCAATCCTTTCGCTCGAGGTGACGTTCGAGTGCGTCCAAGCCCCCCTGCCACAGCAGCACATACGGGGTCAGCCAGCGCGCGAGATCGGCGAAGCCCTCGCCGCGCAGCCCGTAGAGCCGGCGCTGCCCGACCGCGCGCGACTCGACGAGGCCCGCTTCGCGCAGGATGCGCAGGTGACGCGAGGTGTTCGGCTGGCTGAGGCCCGTCTGAGCAACCAGCTCGCCGACCGCCCGCGGGCCGCCCAGCAACACGTCAAGGATCTGCCGGCGGGCCGGCTCGGCGACGACGTCGAAGATACTCGCCATCCAATAAATATATTTATATAGTTATATGTTTGTCAAGCGATATAGGTCGACGAGGGGCCTCGCGCTTCGTCACAGAGGCGACCATAATCCGGCAAAAGGAGGAAGCGATGCAGTATCTGCTCCAGATCTACACAGGTGAAGCGATGTCTGCTTGGGAACGGCTATCCGAGGACGAGCAGGGCGCGGTCACGGCTGAGTACATGGCAATCATGCAGGCACCCGGCGTGAGCGCCGGCGCGCAGCTGCAGCCGGCGACGACGGCGACGACGGTGCGCGTCAGGACGGCGCGCACGCTCACCACCGACGGCCCCTTTCCCGAGACCAAGGAGGCGCTCGGCGGCTACTACCTGCTCGAGGCCGACGACCTCGATGCCGCGATCGAGCTCGCCGCGCGCATCCCGGCCGCGCGCCTTGGCGGCGCCGTCGAGGTGCGCCCGGTGGTGGCGCGCTGATCGAGCGGGTCTTCCGCGAGCAGTGGGGCCGCGTGCTCGCCGCGCTGGTCGGCTACCTCGGCGACTTCGACCTCGCCGAGGAGGCCGCCCAGGAAGCGTTCGCGATCGCCGCTGAGCGATGGCCGCGCAGACGGCACGCCCGCCAACCCGGGCGCATGGCTGATCGCCACGGCGCGCAACCGCGCGATCGACCGCATCCGTCGACAGCGCACGCTCGCCACAAAGACCAAGCTACTCGCCGATCCCCGTAATGGGGAGACGCCCGAGGCGACGGTGCCGGAGTCGATCGACGATGAGATGCAGGAGACGAGCTTCCGCGACGAGCGGCTCGAGCTGATCTTCACGTGCTGTCACCCGGCGCTCGCGACCGACGCGCAGGTCGCGCTCACGCTGCGCGCGCTCGGGCGGCCTGCGAACGGAGGAGATCGCGCGTGCGTTCCTTGTCCCCGAGCCGACGATGGCGCAGCGTCTCGTGCGCGCCAAGCGCAAGATCAGGGACGCCGGGATTCCCTTCCGGATCCCGCCCGCGCACCTGCTGCCCGATCGGCTCGTCGCCGTGCTCGCGGTCATCTACCTGATCTTCAACGAGGGCTACGACGGGCGCGGCGAACAGCTCGCCGACGAGGCGATCCGACTCGGCGCCGCGCTCGCCGAGCTGATGCCCGACGAGCCCGAGGTGCTCGGTCTGCTCGCGCTGATGCTGCTCAACGACTCGCGGCGCGCGGCGCGCGTGCGCGACGGCGAGATCGTGCTGCTCGCCGATCAGGATCGCGGCCTGTGGGACCGCGCGCAGATCGACGCGGGCCGCGCCGCGCTCGAGCGCGCGCAGGCGCTGCGCGGCCGTGGGCGAGGAGGGGGTGTATCTGCTGCAGGCGCGCGATCGCCTCGCTGCACGCTCGCGAGCGCAGCGACTGGCCGGCGATCGTCGAGTGCTACGGGCGGCTCGCGCGTCTCACCGGCTCGCCCGTGGTTGAGCTGAATCGCGCCGTCGCGCTAGCCGAGGCGCAGGGACCCGAGGCGGGGCTGCGGGCGATAGACCGGATCGAGCTCGACGACTACCACTACCTGCACGCCGCCCGCGCCGATCTGCTGCGCCGGCTGGAGCGCCCGGGCGACGCGCGCCTCGCGTATCGCCGGGCGCTCGGGCTCGTACGCTCCGAGCCCGAGCGGCGGTTCCTCCACCGGCGGCTGGCGGAGCTACCAGCGGCCGTACCAGCGTCGGCGTCCGCCACCCTCGACGCCACCGACGAAGAAGCCGATCAGCCACAGCAGCACGGCGAAGATCAGGAGGTACCAAAGAATGTGGGCGGCGAAGCCCAAGCCGCCGAAGATCGCCAGGATCAGGACAAGCGCCAGTAGTGCAACCATTTCTTCCACCTCGATTCTTAGGGGCCTCGCACGATGCGCGGGCCGTTGATTGACCATCGTCTTGTTGCTCGTTAAGTGCCCAAACTGCGAGCTGGCCAAACCCCCCCGCGGCTGTCGCGGCTCCTCGCGCTGGGGCAGACGCGGGTGTCTCGGCGCGGTTCGCTCCTCCGCGTCGGCGCGCGCGACCAAGAATCATGTTTAGCGGCCGCGCGGGCGGGGCAAAGACATAGCGCAGTGTCGTTCCGGCGCCAGCCGCACCCCCCGGCGGTTGTCGCCCAGCGAGAGCGACACGGTGGCATGCCGGCATGGTTTCGTCTCCCGACGCACCCGCCTGCCGGCATGCCGCCACCTTCCTAGAAAGGAGCAGCCGTGAGGATGAGAGGACGAGAGGACGCAGAGAACAGGACGGAGGCGACCGCGTCAATCGCGCGGTTCCGATTCAATAGGGGGTGATCGGTGGAGATGGTGAAGCGGCAGCTCAAACGAGCCTGGCTGTCAGCGCTGCTGGGGAGCGCGCTGATCGGCGGCGTGCCCGTGGCCGGTGCGCAGGCGTTCGAAGTCACGAAGTGGGAAGCGGGCACGTGCAAGGAATCGAACTGCACCGACGCGGGCCCGCATTCGGCGTTCTACACGCAGGCGTCGGGCCACCCGGACTTCGGCATCACCGACTTTCGCTTCGCCGCGAAAAAAGAAGGCACGGTGCTGAAATGGGAAGCGCCGGAAGGCCACGTCAAGGACGTCCGCGTCGATCTACCGCCTGGGCTGGCCGTCAACCCGGAAGCGGCGGAAACGTGCACCGAAGCTCAGCTTCAAGCGGACAAAGAAGAGTGCCCCGCAGGCAGCCAGGTCGGGATCGACGAAGCCACGGGCACGGCATCGGTGCTCGGGATCAGCAAAACGGTCACCGAAGAATTCCCGGTTTACAACATGGTCCGCAAGCCGGGGCAGCCGGCGCGGTTCGGGGTGGAAGTCAACAGCGCGCTTGTGAGGCTGGCCGGGGTGCAGGGCTTCATATACCTCGAAGGAGGCATCAGCTGGCACAAAGAAGCGACGACGGGCGAAAACAGCGGCGTCGCGAGCGGCGACTACCACCTGTTCTTCGAGATCCGAGACATACCCAAGGCGCCGGAACTGATCGAGTCGCGGTTGATCTTCTGGGGCGTGCCGCAGGAACACAGCCACATCGGCAAGCCGACGGCCTTCATCACGCTGCCGAGCACTTGCTCGAGCAAGCAGATCACGACCCTGCACGCGGATTCGTATGAAGAGCCAGGCAACTGGATCCCCGAAACGAACGAAACGCCGCTGATCGCCACCGGCTGCGAAAGCCTCCCGTTCAAGCCGACGCTGACGCTGTCGCCCGAAACGAGCCAATCCGATCAGCCGGACGGCGCGACCGTGACGCTGCATCTGCCGCAGTACATGGACGAACCGTCGAAGACCGACTCGGCGGACGCGCAGAGCGCGCAGGTCACGCTGCCGGAAGGCATGACGCTGAACCCATCGGCTGCGCACGAACTCGAAACCTGCAGTCAGCAGCAGTACGAAGATGAAGGCAAATGCCCGGAAGCCTCGGCAGTGGGTACGGTCAGCGTGAACGCTCCCGGGATAAAGGACGGCTCCCTCGTCGGGCATGTCTATGTCGCCGCGCCCAAACCTGAACCCGACGAAGAACAACCCGCAAGGGGCGAATACAGGCTGTTCCTGGTCGCAGACTCGCCCGAATACGGCGTTGGCCTGCGCTTGGAAGGTCTCGTACGTGCGAACCCGCAGACGGGTCAGTTGACGACGACGATCTCCGGCGCGCCGCAGATCCCCTTTGAAGATCTCACGCTGCACTTCCGGGGCGGGCCGCGGGCGCCGCTGGCCAACCCGCTCGCCTGTGGAGCGGTCGCGCCCTCCGCGTCGATCATGCCCTACGGCAGAGAAACCGCGGCGGTGCCGGCGACGAGCGGCTTCACGGTCGACGCCAACGGCGCCGGCGGCGAATGCGCCTCGCCGCTGCCGTTCTCGCTCGTCCAGAGCCTCGCGCCGCAGAGCCCGGCACAGGCGGGAGCCTACGACCCGGCCAGCTTCAGCCTGACGCGAGCCGAAGGTCAGCAGTACCTGTCGAAGATCAGCACGACGCTGCCCGCCGGTCTCGTGGGTGCGATTCCCTCGGTGCCGCTGTGCGGCGAAGCCGAGGCCAACGCTGGCACATGCCCCACGACGAGCCAGATCGGGACCGTCACGGTGACGGCGGGCGCGGGCAGCGAACCGTACAGCTTCACCGGCCGCGCCTACCTGACGGGCCCCTACGGCGGCGCCCCATACGGCCTGTCGGTCGTCGTGCCCGCAGTCGCGGGACCGTACGACCTCGGTGAAGTCCTAACCCGCGCGACGCTCAACGTCGGTGTCTACAGCGGCAGGGTCACGGTATCGGCGACCCTGCCCAGCATCGTCGGAGGCGTGCCGCTGCGCCTGCAGAGCCTGAACGTGGCGGTGAGCCGTCCGAGCTTCCTGTTCAACCCGACGAGCTGCTCGCCGCTCGCAACCGAATCCGTGCTGAGCTCGCTCGCCGGTGCCAGCCAGAGCCTGCCGAGTCCCTTCCAGGTGGGCGACTGCGGCGCGCTCGCGTTCACGCCGAGCCTCAGCGCCTCCAGCGGCGCGAAGACCTCGAAACTCGGTGGCGCGAGCCTCGTCGTCAAGGTCGCCCAGGCAGCGCATCAGGCGAACATCCGCGAGCTGCAGCTGCAGCTGCCCAAGCAGCTGGTCGCGCGCTTCTCGACGATCCAGAAAGCGTGTCCTGCGGCGACCTTCGAAGCGGGTCCTCCACCGGGCGGATGCCAGGCGAGCTCGGTCGTCGGCACCGCCACGGTAACGACCCCGGTGCTGCCCGGGCAGCTCAGCGGGGATGCCTACTTCGTCTCGCATGCCGCAGAATCGTTCCCCGATGTCGAGCTCGTCCTGCACGTAGACGGCGTCACGGTCGTGCTCGTGGGCCACACCCACATCGCCAACTCGAGCATCACCACGTCGACCTTCGAAAGCCTGCCCGACGTGCCGATCTCGAGCGTCGTGGTGAGCCTGCCCGTCGGTTCCAACTCGGCACTCTCGGCCAACGGTCAGCTGTGCCGCGCAAAGCTGCTTGCGCCCACGACGATCATCGCCCAGAGCGGAGCCAAGATCACGCGCGAGACCAAGATCGCGGTCACCGGCTGTCCCGTCGAGCTGATCTCGCACAAGCGCCGCGGCGGGCGCCTGATTCTGACGGTCTGGGCTCCGCAAGCCGGACGCGTTACCGTCAGCGGCCGCGGATTCAAGCGCGTGAGCTTCCGTGTCAGGAAAACCGGGGAGCTCGAGCTCAGAGTGCCGCTCGGCGCGTCTGCGCTCGCGACCCTGGGTGGAAATGGCAAGACGAAGCTGCGCATCGGCTTCAAGCCGAAGTCTGGCGGGAGCGGCTCCGCGGCGTCGCTCGAGCTGCGCTGATCAGCGCTGCTGATCGACCAGGCGCAGCTCGAGCGTCTCCGCCAAGCCGTCAGCCCGCGCAACCCGGTGACGCTCGTCCGCCAGCCGCTCGATCACCGGCGCGAGACCGTCGGCCGCGGCGGTCACGATGCTCTCGCCATGGCCCACTTGCAGCGGGCCGATGCTCAGCCCGAGGTTGCGCGGCGCGACGCTCACGCCGACGTCGAGACGGCTGGCGCTGACCGAGTCGCCGGCGTTGGCGGCGAGCACGTCGGCCACGAGCTGGACGTCGCATATACGGTCTGTCGAGAAGTGCGCGCGGGCGGCGAGCGTGCTGAGGACGCGCGGCAGCACCGCTCGCGCCATCGCGTTCGGCACCACGCTGAGCTCGACGCGGCCCGACGCCTCGGCGCGCATCGCCGACTCCGGTGTCGGCTCGCCGGTCTCGAGCGGCTCGAGCGCGACCTTCGCTGCGGCGAAATCCATGCGCACCTCCGTGCCGCCGCCCGGCGACTTCCCGAACTCGACTCGGCGCGAGAGCGCCTCGATCACGACCAGGCCCATCCCTCCAGGCCCGTCCTCGCCGCCTGCATGACCAGCGGGAACGGTCATGCCGTTGCCGTGGTCGCGCACGACTACCGCGAGCGCATCGGCGCGCGCATACACGTCGACCTCCAGCGGTCCCTCGGCGCCGCCATAGGCGTGTGCCACGACGTTGTTGCACGCCTCGGTCACGGCCGTGTTGAGATCGTTGGTCTCGATTGCGTCCAGCGCGAGGCATTCAGCCACGCCGGTCAGCGCCTGACGGACGATCAGGATGTTCTCCGCCCTGTTGGGAAGGCTCAGCTGAAGGTGCGGGATCTCGGCCATCGGGCAGCGGCGATCGGCCCGATTCGCGAGGGCGAGCTCGGGTGTCTTGCGACGATGGCTCTGCGGTCCGGGGCCGGTGCGGCGCCGCGGGCCTCAGCTCGCATCTTGCGTGAGCGCACGCAACTGCTCGAGCGAGCGCCGCAGCAGGCGGGAGACCTGCATCTGTGAGATGCCGACACGCTGTGCGATCTCGGTCTGCGTGAGATCCTCGACGAAGCGCATGCGCAGGATCGCGCGCTCGCGCGCAGGAATGTGGTTGAGCACCGTGGCGAGCGTGGCGTCGAGCTCGACGAGCTCGTAGCGCTCGTCGTCCTGGCCGAGCGTCTCGCCGTAGGTGACGACCTCGCCGTCGGCTCGCGGGCGCGGCGCATCGAGCGAGAGGGTGTCGTACGCCTGCACGGCCTGCAGCGCATCGATGACTTCCTCGATGTCGAACTCGAGATACTCGGCGAGCTGATTGACGGTCGGGGAGCGGCCGTGCTCGTTGGCAAGGCGCTCCTGCGCGTCGCGCACCTTCAGCGCGCGCTCCTGAGCGCCGCGGGGAACGTGGATCGCCCAGCCCGAGTCGCGGAAGTAGCGCCGCATCTCGCCGAGGATCGTCGGCACCGCGAACGATGGGAACGCGCCGCGGTCGCTGTCGTAGCGGTCGAGGGCCTTCAGCAACCCAAGCGACGCGACCTGGAGCAGATCCTCGAACGGCTCGGAGGAGCGGCCGTAGCGGCGCGCAAGACCGCGTGCGAGCGGCATGAACTGACGGACGAGGGCATCTCGCGCGGCGCTGTCGCGGTCGTGCTGCCAGCGGTCGAACAGCTCGCTCACGTCGTGCGTTGCGGGAGGGGCGCTCGGCGCCGCCGACGATGGTCTGGTGGCCACTGAAGGCATCTCTCGGCTCCTTCCTGGTCGCAGGTCATGTACCCCGTGAATCGGGGTCACGGCTCACAGTTGAGTCTACCCCGTTTCCGCGGGCCTAAACATGCGCACCGCATCGACCGCAGACGCCTGCGTGGCGTGCGAGACGGCGTCCTGCACGTCGGTGCCCGTATTCGCCTTCGCTGTCGCCACGACGCGGTTTCGCCCGGCGCGCTTGGCAGCGTAGAGCGCGACGTCGGCGGCCTTGAACATCTCCTCGTAGCGCACCTGCTCGCCGCGTGCGGCACTGACGCCGATGGAGATCGTGATCGGGAAGCCGGCCGGGCGGGCTTGCTCGACCGCCGCGCGCAGCCGCTCGGCCATGTCGACGGCGTCGGTGAGCTCGGCACCGGCGAGCACCACCATGAACTCCTCCCCGCCGAGCCTGTACATCAGCTCGAACGAGCGCAGCTGCGTGCGCATCGTGTACGCCACGTCCCGCAGCGCCGCGTCGCCCTGATCGTGGCCATGCTCGTCGTTGATCGTCTTGAAGCTGTCGACGTCGCACAGCATCAGGCACACGGGCTGGCTGTTGACGCGCGCCTGGACGGCGAGCTCGGCGAAGCGCGGCGCGAGCGCGTGGCGGTTCAGCAGCCCCGTGAGCGGGTCGAGGATCGCCTCGTCGCGATGGTGCAGCTCGGCGGCCTGCAGCGCGAGCACGATCGAGACGACGCCGGCCAGCAGCGCCAGGGTCGCGATCACGGGGACCGGGTCTGCGAGCGTGGCGGCGGTGTCGATGCCGAGCGTCGAGCCGAGGATCACAACGATCGTGAGCGCGAGCGCCGCGATCACGACGCGCGCGCGGAAGCGCGCTGCTGCCATCGCAGCCGGCAGCACCAGCCACGCCAGCGCCGGGCTGCGCGGTCCGCCGCTGAGCGCGACGCCCGTGGCGATCAGCAGCATCGTGATCACGATCGCGCACGCGCTCACGCGCTCGGGCCTCGTGCTCGTGGCGATGCGGCGCTCGACGTTGACGAAGTTCAGCACTGAGAGAGCGAGCAGGATGAACGTCCACCAGCCGAGCCACGGCGCCGCGCTCAGCAGCGCGAGCCCCACCGCTCCGGTTCCGACCATGCGGATTGTGCGAGCCCGCGCATTTGCGTCAACGACGCGGCTGCGGTCCAGCTCTGTCGGGCAAAGCCATGATTCCCCCTGCATGTCGGATGCCTTCGGCCAGTCGGGAGCGTGCCTTGAGCGGTTGGCCGGCAGCTCAGCCGATGCACGGATCAGACGTTTGTCTGCCTTGCGGTGAGAGCGCCGAGTACCTCTGGCGCGCGCTGGGAGGCTTCCGTGCGATTGCGCACCCCCAGCTTGCGGTAGATCGCGCTCGCGTGCTTCTTGACGGTTTCCGCGCCGAGATGCATCTCAGCGGCGATCTCGCGATTCGTGGTACCGCTGACGAGCAGCGTGAGCACCTCGCGCTCGCGCTCGCTCAGCGCCCCCGCCAGCGCCGTCATCGAGGCGGGCGGCTCGATGTCGCGTGCGCTCGCGAGCACGGCGTCGATCGTCGAGCGCGCGCTCGAGCCGGCCGGGACGAAGGCGCTCGCGCGGGTGCTTCTGACGGCGGCGGAGGCCGACTTGGCGCAGCGCGAGGTCAGCACGAAGCGGATCTCCGGTGCGGCCCGGCGCAGCGCAGCTGCCAGCGGAGCCGTGAACGGTCCACGTTCGGAGATGTCGATGACCGCCACCTCGGGGGCATGCTTGCGCGCGAGCGCGATCGCATGCTCGTCGGTCGCGGCGGCCACGCACGTGTTCACGTTCGATAGGCGCCCGAGCAGCAGCGTGAGCCCGAGCCGACTCGCGTCGTGCCTGTCGACGACGAGGATGCGCAGCGCGGGAGGTGTCGGCGGTCGGTTCCCCATTCGGGTACTCATCGGGTCAGAACCTCAGTAAGTCGATCAACTTTATCTAGTTTATCCGGGACGGGCAAATTCGAGAAAGGAGCAACTCCATGAGAGTGCAACGCATCACCGGCTCGCGCTTCAGGTCGATCGGCCTGCTGGCGGGCGTCGTGGCGGCCGCTGCCGCCCTGTCCCTGGCGCCGGCCAGCTCCGCGCACGTGCGGCGCCATGGCGCCGCCAGAAGCGCTGGGCGAGCCGGGGGACCGTCCTCGACGCTGGCGCTGCAGTGGTACGACATCACCAACCAAACCGTCACGGCGGCCGCATACCCGGAGCCGGTCACGAGCAGCCGCGCCTGGGCGGTCAGCTGGCTCGCGGCAGCGCGCGCCGTCGGCTACAGCAACAACCCCGACTACAGCGACGCGGCGTTCGCGCAGGCGCTGCACGACACGCTCGCCGCACAGGTGCCCAGCCAACAGTCGACGCTCGACGCGGATCTCGCCTCGACGCTCGCGAGCATCCCCAACGGAGCAGCGAAGACCAACGGCATCGCCGCCGGCGAGCAACAGGCCGCGAGCGTGCTCGCAGAGCGGGCCAACGACGGCCTCGACACGGCTTCGGTCGACATCCCGTTCACGCCGCCACCTCCCGGTCCAGGCGTCTGGCAACCGACGCCGCCCGCGTTCCACGCCGCCACGCGCGCCGGCGAGGGCAACGGCGAGCCGTTCCTGCTGGCCCGCAACAACCAGTTCGACCCGGGTCCGCCGCCGAGTCTGAGCTCGCAGACGTACCTCAATGCGCTCGCCGAGGTGCGTGCATACGGCAGCGCGACGAGCACCGTGCGCACACCCGAGCAGACCCAGATAGCGCTGTTCTGGTACCCGGCGCTCAACTCCCCGTTCGAGCAGGTGCTGCGGGCGGTGCTGGCGGACACCAACCAGTCGCTCGCTTGGGACACCCGCTTCGTGGCCGCGTTCCACGTGATCACGACGGATACCCAGATCGGGATCTACAACGCCAAGTTCAAGTACCTGTTCTGGCGTCCTGTGACCGCGATCCAGGACGGAAGCGTCGACCCCGACCCGAGCTGGACGCCGCTCTCGAGCACTCCCACCTACCCCGACTGGCCCAGCGGTCACGGCGGCTACGTGGGCGCAGCTCAGGCGGTGCTGACGGCGTTCCTGGGGCCGTGGGCGCCTGAGCCGATCAGCCTGACGAGCACCAACGACCCCGGTGTGACGCGCACCTACACCAACTGGTCGACGATCTCGCAGGAGGTGATCGACGCGCGCGTCTGGGAGGGCGTCCACTTCCGCTTCTCAGACGACGCCGGCTACTGGCTCGGCACGCAGGTCGCTGGCTACGACCTGTCCCGGCTCGGGCAGATCGGTCTCTGAGGCGAGGCGCAGCCCGACGTATCGGGCGCTCCGGCGGGGAGTCGCGAAGCTCCCCGCCGGAGGTCCGTGGCATTCGGGCGACGCTAGTGTGGGCGCATGGCGATGCCCGCCGATCCGTTGCCCAGCGTGGGGCAGATCATCGAATCGCGCAGCGGCGAGGAGATGTCGCTGAACGACCGCTACCTGAACCCGCAGATGGGGCGGATCGTGCGCACGCTGGGGTTCGACAAGGCCTGGACGGGCGGGGAGGGCGCGCATCTGATCGATGCCGACGGCGAGCGCTACCTCGACCTGTTCGGCGGCTACGGCGTGTTCGCGGTCGGGCGCAACCATCCCGACGTGATCGCGGGGATCGAGCAGCTGCTGGCGGCGCGCACCGGCAACCTGCCGCAGCTGGGGGTGACGCTGCTCAGCGGCGTGCTCGCCGAGCAGCTCCTGGTCCGCGCGCCCGCCAGCGTCGGGGCGATGGTGCCGGCGAACACCGGCACGGAGGCGGTCGAGGCGGCGATCAAGATCGCGCGCGCCGCCACTGGGCACTCGCGCGTGCTCTACGCCGAGCACGCCTTCCACGGGCTCACGCTCGGCTCTCTGTCGCTCAACGGCGGGGCGGAGTTCCGCGAGGGGTTCGGGCCGCTGCTGCCGGGCTGCGACCCCGTCGGCTTCGGCGATCTCGACGCGCTTGGGCGCGAGCTCGACCGCGGTGACGTCGCCGCGTTCATCATCGAGCCGATCCAGGGCAAGGGCGTCAACCTGCCGCAGCCGGAGTACCTGCCGGGCGCCCAGCGCCTGTGCCGCGAGGCCGGCGCGCTGTTCGTGTGCGACGAGGTGCAGACGGGCATCGGGCGCACCGGGCGCTTTCTCGCGCTCGAGCACTGGGGGCTCGAACCCGACATGATCTGCGTCGCCAAGGCGCTGTCGGGCGGCTTCGTGCCGATCGGCGCGGTGCTCGTCTCGCGCGCGGCATTCGAGCGGGTGTTCGACGGCATGGAGCGCGCCGTCAGGCACGGGTCGACGTTCGGCGGCAACGACCTCGCCGCGGCGGCCGCGCTCGCGACGCTGGGGGTGCTCGACCGCGAGGACCTCGTCGCCCGCTCGGAGCGCATGGGGGCGCTGCTGCTCGAGCTGACGAGGCCGCTCGTCGAGCGCTTCGAGGTCGTCCGAGACGTGCGCGGGCTGGGGTTGATGTGGGCGATCGAATTCGGGCCGCCGGCGGGCGCGAGCTCGAGGCGCTTGTGGGAGCGCGTCGAGCGCCGTCAGCCGGGGCTGTTCTCGCAGCTCGTGACCGTGCCGCTGTTCCACGAGCACAGGATCTTCTGCCAGGTCGCAGGCCACCACATGAACGTGATCAAGGCGCTGCCCGCGCTGACGATCGAGGAGTCGGAGATCCGCCGTTTCGCGGCGGCGCTCGAGCAGACGATCGCAGCCGCCGAGCGCTATCCGGCGGCGCTCGCGCGCTTCGGGCTGCGCACGGGGCTGCGGGCTGTGCGCGCCGGGCGCTAGTTGCGCGCGTTCCGGCGCGGGTCTTCGCTGGCCGCGCGCGGCTCGCCCGTCAGCCGGCGGCCGTGAACACGTCGGCGCCGAACGTACTCGGCACCGTCGCCGCGTCGGCCAGCCGCGGCAATCCCAGCAACGACTCGAAGCTCGCCAGCGAGGAGTAGTGGTTGTAGGGGGTAGTGCTGAGCGTGCCGGGCTCGATGAACGGCGAGATCAGCACGGCGCCGACGCGCCCGCCGCCGGGGCCGGCGATGCCCGGCAGCGGCGAGCCCGGACCCGGCTTCTCCTCGCAGCAGGACGAGGAGTCGGATTGCGGGCCGTCGGACTCGTCGAACGTGACCTCCAGCAGGCCACCCTTCTGGAACGCCGGCGAGCCGGTGATCTTCGGCACCCACGTTTCCAGGAAGCGGTCGATGTCGGCCAGCGCGGAGGCGCCGCCGGGCTCGTTCTTGCACGGGTAGTCGTGGCCGTCTTCGCACAGGTTGGGCGTGATGAACGAGAAGGTGGGCGTCTTGCCGGCCGAGCGCAGGTCGGTCGCGAGCCCCGTCTCGCCCCTGAGCGCCGCCGCCGGCATTTCGCCGGTGGGCGAGCCCAGCGCGACCACGTGTTCGTCGCAGTAGGTCTGGTTGTCGATCACCGAGTGGAAGTAGACGAACGGGTCGTGGCGGGTGGCGTAGCCGTCGCCTTCGACTGCCGCCTGCGTCTCGTCTTTGCTGCCGAGCGCCGGGTGTCCGCAGGCGGCGGTCTCGCGGTTGGGGTCGTTGCCCATGTCCTGCTCGTAGGCCTTCCACTTGCGTTTCGCGGCGGTCAGCTGGGTGCCGATGTTCTCGACCTGAGCCGGGTACACGCAGCCGAGGCCCTTCTGGACTCCGTCGGCTTCGGCTTCGGTGCTCGTGAAGTTGGCGAAGAGCTGGCAGTCGGCCTGGTTCTCGATGTTCGGCGGCTGTCCGGAGACGAGCGAGATGTAGTTGTCGTTGCTCTCGTGGCCGGTCGCGTAGTAGTCCTCGAGCAGGGCGCCCTGCGCTGGGAGCGTCTGGGCGAGGTAGGGATCGGCGCTCGGATCTCCGAACGTCGATTCGTAGCTCTCGTTCTCGAGCACGATCACGAATACGTGATGGACCTTCGGCGGCTTGTAGCCGTGCGCGGCGGCGACGGGCGCGTCCACGGTGTGCTGCTTGATGGCTGCGCCGCTGGTCGATGCGCCGGCGAGCACGGCGACGGCGGCCGCCGCGGCGAGCAGCCCGCACGCGCTCAATATCAGCGGGGCGCTCGCGATCCGGCGTATCGCGCTCGAGATGCCGATCATCGGCTCACGCTCCGCTCGGCGCCAGCACCGGCGGCGGAGGTGGTTTGGCGATCGTCGGCGGTTCCAGCAGCGCCGCCTGCTCGACGTCGAGGAAGTCCATCACGGTCTTCGCGTTGGCATCCCGGTATGTGAGGAACGGCAGGTTCCACTTGGCCTCGATCGTGGCCAGTACCGAGGTGTGATCGTGCACGACGTTGGTGACGGCATTCGGCTTGGAATAGGGCGAGGCGACGATCGCGGGCACGCGCGGCCCGTAGATGTCGTAGCCGCCGGGCGCGTCTTCGGGGCCGAGTTCCGGCGGGATCGAGTCTGGCGGGATCGCCGCCGGCGGCGGCACGTGATCGTAGTAGCCGCCGTGCTCGTCGTAGGTGTAGACGAGCAGCGTGCGCGGCCACGCGGGCGAGCTCAGCACGGCCTCGATGACCCTGTATGCCCAATTCTCGCCGTAGGCGAGGTTCTGCGGATCCTCCTCGTCGCCGCCGACGGTTTCGAGCTTGGCGCCGATCGCTTCCAACCCCGGGACTTTCTTCAGCAGCGAGCCGACTTCCGAGATCAGGCCGAACTCAGGGTCGACGAAGCTCACCGATGGCAGCGTGCCGGCCGCGCAGTCGGTGAAGAAGTTGGCGATCAGCTCGAGGTTGCCGGGGTACTTCTCGATGATCGAGGGGATGATCGCGGTTTGCGGCAGGTCGGTGAAGTAGTTCTTCCAGCTGACGCCGTACGCGTGCAGGCGGTCGAAGATCGTGCCGTTGGGCGGCGGCGGGTCCTCCAGGCTTTCCAGGTCCGTGGCGATGTCGCCGTAGGCGGTGCCCGCCATCAGGAAGCGGCGGTTCGGGTAGGTCTGGCACGGCGCCGAGCAGAACCAGCGGTTGGCGAGCGTGAACGCGCTGGCGAACGAGTACGCGAACGGCAGCACGTCCCCGGTCCAGTAGCCCATCGGCTGTTCGGAGCCGACGGAGCGCACGAAGCCGTCCATCGCGCCGCCGTCGATCTGTTCGTGGGTGGCATTCCACGACTGCGAGACGTGCGAGCCCTGTTCGGTGGTGGGAAACGCGAACGAGGGCACCGGCCCTTCGGGGCCGGGGTTGCTGTTGCGCGCGGCGCCGGCGTGATCGAACTTCAGGCCGTGGGCCTTCGGCTGGCCAGAGAGCGAGATCGCGCCGAGCAGGTTGTCGAAGGAGTGGTTCTCCATCATCACCACGACGATGTGGTCGAAAGGCATCGCTTCGGTCACGGTCCCCGCCGGGCGCTTCGGGTCCGGGAGGCTGTCGGGTACGCGCGGCGTCTTCGCGAGCGCGGACGCGGCTCGCCACAGTCCGCCGGCGCTCGAGGCGCCGACGACGGCCGCGCCGACGGAGCCTCCATAGCGGAGCAGCGCTCGTCGTGTCAGCGTGTGCTGGAGCGATGAGTGGTTGAGATCGAACATGGCTCTGTGACGGGGCGGACGATCGAGGCGGCGCTCGTTCGCTCCATGTCTGCAGTTTCCCTCTCGGCGAAGGGTACGCGTGAACATCCTGTTAGCGAGATCTACCCGTTGGCACGATGATTTGCACGTCCGCTCCTGTGCGCGCGGCTCGCGCCGCTAGCCTGTCGGGCTCGTGCTCGTAAAGAGAGATGACATCCGCAACGTCGCGATCGTCGCGCACGTCGACCACGGCAAGACGACGCTCGTCGACGCGATGCTGTGGCAGTCGGGCGCGTTTCGCGTCGGCCAGGACGTGGCCACGCGCGTGCTCGACTCGATGGACCTCGAGCGCGAGAAGGGCATCACGATCCTCGCCAAGAACACCTCGCTGCGCTACAGGGACGTCAAGCTCAACATCATCGACACGCCCGGCCACGCTGACTTCGGGGGCGAGGTGGAGCGCGGCCTGACGATGGTCGACGGCGTGCTGCTGCTCGTCGACGCCTCCGAGGGGCCGCTGCCGCAGACGCGCTTCGTGCTGCGCAAGGCGCTCGAGTCGCAGGCTGCCGGTGATCCTCGTGATCAACAAGGTCGATCGCCCCGACGCGCGTGTGACCGAGGTCGTCGACGAGGTCTATGAGCTGTTCCTCGACCTCGACGCCGACGAGCACCAGATCGAGTTCCCGATCGTGTACTGCAACGCGAAGGCGGGTGTGGCCTCGCTGCAATACGACCCCGGCAAGCCGATCCAGGAGGAGAACCTCGCGCCGCTGCTCGACCTGCTGCTCGAGCACATCCCAGCGCCGACGTATGACTCCGAACACCCGCTCCAGGCGCTCGTGACCAATCTCGACGCATCTCCGTACGTCGGGCGCCTGGCGATCTGCCGCGTGCGCAACGGCAACATCCGCAAGGGCCAGCAGATCGCGTGGTGCCGCGCCGACGGATCGATCCAGCGCGCGACGGTGGCCGAGCTGTACGTCACCGACGCGCTCGACCGCGTCGACGCCCCGGAGGCCGGCCCGGGGGAGATCATCGCGGTGGCCGGCATCGCCGAGGTCACGATCGGCGAGACGCTCGCCGACCTCGGCGACCCGCGCCCGCTTCCGGTGATCACCGTGGACGAGCCCGCGATGTCGATCACGATCGGCGTCAACACGTCGCCGCTGGCGGGCAAAGACGGTGACAAGATCACCGCTCGCCAGATCCGCGCGCGCCTCGATCAGGAGCTCGTCGGCAACGTCTCGCTGCGCGTCAAGGACACCGAGCGCCCGGACACCTACGAGGTGCAGGGGCGCGGCGAGCTACAGCTGGCGGTGCTCGTCGAGATGATGCGCAGGGAGGGCTTCGAGCTGACGGTCGGCCAGCCGCACGTGCTCGAGCGCGAGATCGACGGCAAGCGCAACGAGCCGGTGGAGCGCCTGTCGGTGGA
Organism: uncultured Solirubrobacteraceae bacterium; assembly: GCA_963797105.1. Lineage (GTDB taxonomy): Bacteria > Actinomycetota > Thermoleophilia > Solirubrobacterales > Solirubrobacteraceae > Palsa-744. The sequence goes on along the minus strand of CAWCOB010000002.1, from coordinate 2,581,057 downwards.
CGTCCCCGACGACTACGTCGGCACCGTCACGCAGCTGTTGGCGGCGCGCAAGGGGCGCATGGAGCACATGATCAACCACGGCACCGGCTGGGTGCGGATGGACTACCTCGTACCGGCGCGCGGGCTGATCGGCTTTCGCACGGAGTTCCTCACCGAGACGCGCGGCACGGGGATCATGCACCACGTGTTCGATCGCTGGGAGCCGTGGGCGGGGGAGATCCTGACGCGCAACAGCGGTGTGCTCGTGGCCGACCGCCGCGGCGAGACGGTGACGTTCTCGCTGTTCACGCTGCAGGAGCGCGGCTCGCTGTTCGTCGGGCCCGGCGAGGAGGTCTACGAGGGCATGATCATCGGCGAGAACGCCCGCGCGGACGACCTCGACGTGAACCCCGTCAAAGAGAAGCACCTGACGAACATGCGCTCTTCGACCTCCGACGTGCTCGTGCGCCTCGACGCTCACCGCAAGCTGACGCTCGACGAAGCGCTCGAGTTCGTGCGCGAGGACGAGGCGGTCGAGGCGACGCCGATGGCCGTGCGCATGCGCAAGGTCAACCTCTCGAAGCTGCAACGCCAGAAGGCGATCAAAATGGCGCGCAAGTAGTGATCGCCCGCCGCGCTCGCGGGTAGGTTCCCTGGGTGTCCACTGCCAATATCGAGCTGCGGGGTCTTGTCAAGTCGTTTCGCGGGCCGGACGGCCCGATCCGAGCTGTCCGCGGCATCGACGTCACGATCGCGGCCGGCGAGACCGTGGCATTGCTGGGGCCCAACGGCGCCGGCAAGTCGACGACGATCGACATGCTGCTCGGGCTGCTGGCGCCGGACGAGGGCAGCGTGTCGGTGTTCGGCCGCCCGCCGGCGGATGCGGTCGCGCACGGCGCCATCGGCGGCATGCTGCAGACGGGCCAGCTGATCCGCGACCTGTCGGTGCGCGAGCTCGTCGCGATGATGGCCTCGCTGTATCCGGCGCCGCTCGAGGTCGATGAGGCGCTCGAGCTCGCCGGTGTGAGCGCGATCGCGGCCCAGCGCACGAACAAGCTCTCCGGCGGGCAGACGCAGCGGGTGCGTCTCGCGGTCGCGCTCGTCAGCGACCCGCAGCTGCTCGTGCTCGACGAGCCGACGGTCGCGCTCGACGTCGAGGGGCGCCACGCGTTCTGGGCGACGATGCGCGCGTCCGCGGCGCGCGGCACGACGATCGTGTTCGCGACGCACTACCTCGAGGAGGCCGACGCGTACGCGGATCGGGCGGTGCTGATCGCGCACGGCGCGATCGTCGCCGACGGACCCACCACGGAGATCAAGGCGATGGTCGGCACGCGCACGATCCGCGCGACGCTGCCTGACGTCGACGTCGGCGTGCTCGAGTCGCTCGCGGGGGTTGCCGGCGCCGAGCGCAGGGGCGAGGCGGTGTCGCTGCGCTGTACCGACTCCGACGCGGCGATCAGGGCGCTGCTCGCGGCCCACCCGCAGGCGCGCGACATCGAGATCGCGGCCGCGGGCCTCGAGCAGGCGTTTCTCGAGCTGACCGGCGATGGCAAGGACACGGACGTGGCCGGCGTTGGCGGCCGGCTCGGCGGCGCCGGTACGGGCGAGGCCGCGTGATGCCGCTCGCGTATGTGCGCTACGAGCTGCTGCGGACGCTGCGCAACAGGCGCTTCTTCCTGCTCTCGCTGGGCTTTCCGCTGGTCCTGTATTTCGTGATCGTCAGCCCCAACCGCCACGTGCACGACTTCGACGGCAGCGGCATCTCGTTCCCGCTGTACTACATGGTCGGGCTGGCGTCGTTTGGGACGATGAGCGCGATGCTGTCGTGCGGCGCGCGCATCGCGGCCGAGCGCGCGGTCGGCTGGAACCGCCAGCTGCGCATCACGCCGCTCTCGCCGCGCGCGTACTTCCGCGTGAAGGTGCTGACGGGCTACATGATGGCACTGATCAGCCTGCTCGCCCTGTACGCCGCCGGCATCTCGATGGGCGTCAGCCTGAGCGCGAGCGAGTGGCTGAAGATGACCGCCCTGATGCTCGTCGGCCTGGTCCCGTTCGCGGCTCTCGGGGTGCTGCTCGGACACCTGCTGACACCCGATTCGATCGGCCCCGCGATGGGTGGGGGGATATCGCTGCTCGCGCTGCTCGGTGGCGTTTGGTTCCCGATCGCCGGCCACGGCTTCCTGCACGACCTCGCCGAATTCATACCGTCTTACTGGTTGGCCCAGGCGAGCCATATTGCGATCGGGGCGCATCCCTGGCCGGCGAAGGCCTGGGCGATCATGGCTGGATGGACGATCCTGCTCGGTGCGCTCGCGGCGCGGGCCTATCAGCGCGATACCGGCCGTGTATAGGATCCGGCGCCTTGGAGCACGCCGGCTCATGCGACGGTAGGGTACCCGCGATGATCACAAAGACAAGACCAAGCTTCATCGCCCAAGTCGCGGCGCTCCTCGCCCTCGTCGCCTGTGCCGCGCTGATCTCGACTTCCGCCGCGCTCGCCGGCCCGATCACCTACCAGGACGAGAGCTACGCCGAATTCCAGCAGCAGCTCGCGGGCGGGCAGATCCAGGCTGTGACGATCAACCGGCGACTCGGCTCGCTGCGCATCACGCTCAAGGACGGGCGCTACGTGCTGGCGAAATATGGACGCAAAGGGGAGCCCAAAGCGGTGGCGGCGCTGGCGGCGAAGCACGTGCCGGTGACGGTGCTGACGCTGGCGCAGGCAACCAGCGAAGTCCCGAAAAAAGCTGTACATCACAAACTCCGCTACATCGCGGGTGGGATCCTGATCCTGCTGATCGTCGTCGTCGGCGCGGTGCTGGTCATGAGGGGCAGGCGCGAGCCCGATTGAGTTGCTCGGCGTAGCGGAGCAAGACTGAGAACGAGACTCAGTCTTATGATAGGTTTGGCGTTCGCAGCTCTCTGACGACGCCGAGCACAGGAGTCAACGCCCGATGCACCAGCAGCGCCGACGTGCCTTTGTCGCGGCCGCGCTCGCGCCGATCTGCGCGCTGCTGGGCGGGTGCGGCGCGGCCGGTTTGGTTGTGAGGCCCGATGGCAAGATCCTCGCGGTCGGCGCCGAGAGCCAGTACGCGAACGTGATCGCGCAGGTCGGCGGGCGCTATGTGAACACGGTCGCGATCGAGAGCAACCCGAGCACCGACCCGCACACCTACGAGGCCAGCCCGAGCGTCGCCGAGACCGTCGCGGCCGCCGGGCTCGTCGTGCAGAACGGTCTCGGCTACGACACGTTCATGGAACGCGTCGAGTCCGCCTCGGGGGGCGTGGGATCCAATTCGTCGCGCAAGGTGCTCGACGTGCAGAAGCTGCTCGGGCTGCCGGATTCGACCCCCAACCCGCACCTCTGGTACAAGCCGCAGACGATGCCCGCGGTGGCGCGGGCGGTAGCGGCCGACCTCGCGGCCCTGGCGCCAGCGCACGCCGGCTACTTCGAGGCGAACGCCGCCGCCTTCGAACGCTCGCTGGCGCCGTGGCGGCGCGCGCTCGCGCGGTTCGCCGCCGAATACCCGCGCACGCCGGTCGCGACCACGGAGCCGGTCGGCGACTACGTGCTGGAAGCCGCGGGGACGCTCGAGATGACCCCCTTCTCGCTGCAGGCGGACATCATGAACGGCGTCGACCCGGCGCCGCAGGACGTGACCTTGGAGGACTCCCTGTTCGCGAGCCATCGCGTGAAGGCGCTCGTCTACAACCAGCAGGTCACCGACTCGCTGACCGGGTCGTTCCTGGCCGCCGCCAAACGCTACGGGGTGCCGGTCGTGGGGGTCTACGAGACGATGCCGTCCGGCTATGACTACCAGTCGTGGATGCTCGCCGAGGTGCATGCGCTGCGCCGCGCGGTCGCCGAAGGCATCTCGACGGAGAAGCTGTGAGCGCGCCGGGGGAGCAGCTCCCGGCGTCGGCCGGCGGGCCGGGCGCGAGCAGCGCGACGGGCGCGGAGATCCTGTCGGTCGAGGGGCTCGGCGTGCGCCTGTCGGGGCGCGACGTGCTGCGCGACGTGAGCTTCGCGATCCGCCCGGGCGAGCTCACGGGGCTGATCGGCTCGAACGGCTCCGGCAAGACGACGCTGTTCAGGGCGATCCTCGGCCTGCAGGCGCTGAGCGCCGGGCGGGTGCTGCTCGCCGGGCGCCCGCGCGCGCGCCGCAACCCGCTGATCGGCTACGTGCCGCAGAAGTTCCTGCTCGACCCGGACATGCCGCTGCGCGCCCGCGATCTCGTGGGCCTCGGGATCGACGCGCATCGCTTCGGCATCCCGCGGCCGTCTCGCACGCGCCGGGCGCTGGTCGAGGAGATGCTCGAGGCGGTCGACGCGCGCGGCTTCGCCGACGCGCGCATCGGGCTGCTGTCCGGCGGCGAGCAGCAGCGGGTGCTGATCGCCCATGCGCTGATCGCGCGCCCGCAGCTGCTGCTGCTCGACGAGCCGCTCGCCAACCTCGACCTGCGCGCCGGCCAGGAGGTCGTCGCGCTGCTCGCGCGGATCGCCTCCGAGCAGCGGATTGCGGTGCTGATCAGCGCGCACGAGATGAACCCGCTGCTGCCGGTGATGGATCGCATCGTCTACCTGGCCGGCGGTCGCGCGGCGAGCGGCACGACCGCGGAGGTCGTGCGCGCGGACGTGCTCAGCGAGCTGTACGGCAGCCACGTGGACGTGCTGAACGTGCACGGGCGCGTGCTGGTGGTGGCCGGGGCGGGCGACGAGCACGACCTGCACGGGCACGAGGCGGCGCTGCCGGGGATCGAGATCGTTCCGTGAGCGCTGCGTCGGCCTTCCCACGGGTGCCGGCGAGCGGCGCGTGAGCGCTGCGTCGGCATCGTTTCCGGCGCCGGTGATCGAGCCGGGGTTCTTCGCGAGCGAAGACGTGCGCGTGGCGATCCTCGTGGGGGCGCTCGTGGCGATCGTCTCGGGCACGGTGGGGGTCTTCACGGTGATGCGCGGGCAGTCGTTCGCGGGCGAGGCGCTCGGCGACATCAACACGACGGGCGGCTCGGCGGCGCTGCTGGCCGGCGTCGCGCCGTTGTGGGGCTTCGTCGTCGTCGGCGTGGCGGCGGCCGCAGCGATGGACCTGGTCGGCGTCCAGCGCCCGCGCGGGCGCGACCTCGCGACGGGCATCGTGCTCAGCGTCGGCCTCGGCGTCGCGGCGCTGCTGCTGTACCTGGTGACGACGCTGCGCAACACGACCGGTGCCACGGTCACGATCCTGTTCGGCTCGGTGTTCACGATGCCGGCCTCGACGCTGCCGTCGGCCGCGCTGCTGGGCGCGGTGGCGCTGGCGATCGTGGCGCTGCTGTACCGGCCGCTGCTGCTCAGCTCGGTCAGCGCCGAGATGGCGGCCGCGCGCGGGATCCCGGTGCGCGCGCTCGGCGCCGCCTACCTGCTGGCGATGGCGTTGGCGGTGGCGTTGGCGGCGCTTACGATCGGCACGATCCTTTCGACCGCGCTGCTCGTCGGGCCGGCCGCGACCGCGCTGCGTCTGACCAGGCGACCGGGCGTGGCGATCGCCGCATCCGCCGCGATCGGGATCGCGGCGATGTGGCTGGGCGACGTTGCTCGCCTACGACAGCTTCTACTGGCCGCCGGTCGGCACCGGCTGGCCGGTGAGCTTCTTCGTCGTCACGTTGATCTTCTTCGCATATCTGCTGTCGGGGCTGCCGACGCTGCTGCGCCGGCGAGGCGGGGTGGGCTGATGTTCTCTGGCTTCATGGTCAACGCCTGGGAGGTGGCGAGCATCGTCGCCGTGGTCGCCGGCCTGGTCGGCTTCTTCGTGGTGCTGCGCGGCTCCGCGTTCGTGGCGCACGCGGTGCCCAACGGCTCGTTCGCCGGCGCCGCGGGAGCGGTCCTGATCGGCGCCAACACGCTCGTCGGGCTCGGCGTGTTCTCGCTACTCGGCGCGCTCGGCATCGGCGTGCTGGGTAGGCGCGGGCGCCACGACGTCGTGACGGCGCTCGCGCTGGCGATGATGCTGGGGCTCGGCGCGCTGTTCTTGAGCTTCAGCGTCGAGTACGCACCGGAGGTGGAGTCGCTGCTGTTCGGCGAGGTGCTCGGGATCTCGAGCAATCAGCTCGCGCCGACAGCCGCGCTGGCGCTCGTGTGCGTCGCCGCGATCGTGGCGCTGTACCGCCCGCTGATGCTCTCCTCGGTGCTCGTGGAGGTCGGCGAGGCGCGCGGCGTGAGCGGCTTCGCGATGGAGCTGTGCTTCCTCGCGGTCGTGGCGCTGGCGAGCACGATGACGGTGCCGGTCGTGGGCACGCTGCTGATCTTCAGCCTGATGATCGGCGCTCCGGCTGCCGCGCGCCACCTGACCGACCGGCCGCTCGTGGCGATGGCGCTGTCGGTCGCGGTCGCGTTGATGACCGTCTGGAGCGCGATCGCCGCCTCGTATGAGACGAATTACCCGGTCGGGTTCTTCGTGGGGACGATCGGTGCGGGTGCCTACGCGCTTGGGCGCGGCTGGGGGGCGTGGCGCATACGTCACTCGAGCGGCGGCGGGCGCGAAGCGGTCCGCGGCCTCGGCGACGCCTCTACCATCGTCACATGAGCTCCCATGCGCATACGGTGGACTCCCACGCCGCCCTCACGTCCGACTCCGACGCCGTCCAGATGGTCCAGGTCGACGGCGCCGAGCCCGCGGCGGACTGGGTTGACCGCGCCGAGCAGGCGCTCGCGGCGGCGGGCCGCAAGCGCGGCGGCGCCAGGCGCGCGCTGCTGGAGCTGCTGGGCGGCCAGGAGTGTGCGCTGACTGCGCTGGAGGTGGAGGACGCGCTGCGCGCAGGCTCCCCGCGCGCCGTGAGTCGCGCAAGCGTCTATCGCATTCTCGACGAGCTCGAGGCGCTCGGTCTCGTCCAGCGCGTGGAGACCGGCCAGGCGATGGTGCGCTACGAGCGCGTGTGTGAGCACGAGCAGCATCACCATCATCTCGTGTGCGACGCGTGCGGTCTCGTGATGCCGTTCTCGGACCCCGCGCTCGAGCGGGCGATAGAGACGCTCAGCGAGCGCGTGCCGCTGGCCGTGTCAGAGCACGAGATCGTGTTGCATGGGGCGTGCCGGGACTGTGCGGCCTGAGGCCCCTCAGTCGATCTCGACGTCGAAGTCCCACGAGGCGATCGGGCGGCGACTCGCGGGCGCCCAGCTGAGGCTCCCGGAGCCCGTGGGGAGGACGGCGTAGAGCTTCAGTGAGATGGGCTCCCCGGGCGTGATCTCGGCGGGTGGCGCTTGCCCGTTCAGGGTCGTCACTTCGGGGTGGTGCAGGCGGCCCTCCTCGTCGGTGATCGCGAAGTCAGCCGCGCTGATCGGGATCACGCCGGACATCCGCGCGAACGTCACGACGAACGTGCATGGGCTCGTCGCGGGAACCGGGAATCTGCCGGACTCCGGCACGCTGGGGCCGACGGCGGTGGCGTCGACAGCTGCGCTTGGGAGCGTGACGGCGATGGTGTCGCCCTCGATGCCGAGTACCGAATGGGTGGGGCTCGCGTGCACGATCCGCCCGACGGGAATCGTCGCCTTCGGGAGCCAGCTGGGCAGGCCGCCGTACCTGGCCGTTGCGCCGGCGGTCGCGCTGCTGTGGCCGGCCGTCGCGCTGCTGTGGCCGGCGACGAGCGTTACCACGAGGACGACCATCGCAACTACGATCGTCCCGAGGACGGCGCGGCGAGGGCCGGACCCGAAGGCCCGGCCCCTGCCACTGGACACCGATGCCGGTGTCGATGTCATCGCTTAGCCTTCACGACCCTTGGGGTTGTTGAACACATCCTTGCCGAACGGCGCGAGCCCGGGCTGCGCGGCGTAGCCGATGTGGCCTTTCTTGTCCAGGCCCGGTGAGGCGCTCTTCACGTCGAAGAGATCCTCCATCGTGCGCAGCCAGCTGTAGTGGTTGTAGTAGACGTTGCTGACCGTGCCCGGGTAGATGTAGGGGCTGATCAGAACGCTGCCCGTGTCGCCACCGCCGGTCGTCGGGTCGGTTGCGTCATACAGCGGGTCGGTCGCCGCCGTGCGTGCTCCCAGCGTGATCGCCGTCACCGCTTCGGTCGTCTTCAGCGGTTCGTTGGACGCGTTCACCAACGTGAACGAGCCTTCGTCCACGAAGCCGCCGCTCTGGTTGGGCGACGTGGCCGTGACGGGGGTGTCGGTGACCTTGCCGACGAAGGCGCCGGCCGGGATGCCTGCGCCGGTGACCGAGCGGCCTGCGTCGGTCGCGACGATCGAGTTGTCGGCGATCGTCGAGCTTCCTTCGGTCGCGGTCGCTTTCTCGGTGGCGGCGCCGGGTGAGTGGCTGCCGCCGCCGAGGATGCACGTGCTCGCCGGCTGCGACGGCACGGTCTGCGCGACGCAGCTGCTCGGACGGTCCAGGTAGGAGTTGTCACCCGGTCCGGGGTAGAGCTCTTCTCCAGCCGCGTTCTTTTCCAGCGGCGTGTTCGGGCCGGTGGGCTCCCAGTTGACGCTGTGACCGGACAGCGTCTCACCGGCGCTGTCCGACGTCACCGAGGTAGCCGCGTTGGCGGGCACTTCGGTCGAGTTGGAGAAGCTGTTGCCGCTGTAGGTGAACGGCGGGAACGCCTCGTCGAACGTGACGTCGATGAGCCCGCCTTCCTTGAACGCAGGCGATTCCTCGATCTCGGGGACGACGTGCTCGAGAAACAGGTCGGCCGCGTATAGGCCGCCCGTGTAGTTGACCGGTGCGTTCGGGGTGTTCGGGTCCGAGAAGCCACCCGAGAGGTTGTTGCCGTGGCACACCGCGTCGTGCGCGTCGCTGCAGTTGTTCGGCGAGATCCAGCTGAACGCCGGAGTCGTCGCTGAGCTCTGCAGGTCGTGGTAGAGGCCGTTGGTGGAGCTGAACAGGCCGGCGATGTGCTGTTCGTTGCAGTCGCCTGCCGTCCTGATCGATTCGAACCACGGGAACGGGAAGTGCTTCGGCACGTACTGGTCGGTACCGTTGGCGCTGCCGGGGTTGGGCTGTGCGGTGCTGCCGGTGGCACCCGGTTCGGCGTAGGGAGCCCCGCAGTATTCAGTGCCGGCGTCGTGCGTCGGACCGCTTTCGTCGGGGTTGCCGAGGTCCTGCGCGTAGCCCTTCCAGCTGACGCCGGCGGCGTCGAGCTGGTTGAACAGCGTCGGCACGTCCTTCGGGTAGACGCAGCCGTTGGTGCCGGCTGCCGCGTTTGGGCCCTCGGACGAGACGATCTGCCCGTAGTTCGGGTTCGTCGTCAGCTTGCCCTGCAGGTCGACCGATCCGGTGAATTTGTCGTAGTACGGACAGTCCGCCTGCGTGTCGGGCTGGGTCGCCTGGCCGCTCACGAGCGAGATGTAGTTGTCGAGGCTGAAGTGACCGGTGCCGTAGTAGTGCTTCAGCAGGACTCCCTGCGACGGGAGCGTTTTCCACAGGTAGGTGTTGTTGTTCAGGCCGCTGAAGCTCGCTTCGTAGGACTTGTTCTCGAGGATGATCAGCCACACGTGTTTGATCTTGCCGGGCTTGAGGCCGACTTTGTCCGCGGCGGCGACAGCTTTCACAGGGCCGGGTGAGCTGCTCGCCGAGACCACCGGCACGGCGGCCAGGGCCGCGGCCGCCGCGACGGCGATCGCCACGACGCCTCTACGGCGAATCAGGCGCGCCATGCGCCCAGGGGGCTCCGTGCGCTTCTCTCGCATGTCTCGCATGTCCGACTCATCTCCTTTGAGCACGTGATGTCCGAGGGTCCTTGTGGACCTTCACGCGCAGTCTTCGGGGTGGCGGACGGCGAGCTGTGTCCCTTTGGTGACTGCGTCGTTAAGAATCGGATATCGCCGGGTCCGAGGCTCGCCACTAGAATGAGGGAATGGATGAAACCGTGCTCGACACTCCGTTGCTGTCGGTCGGCCACGAGGCGGAGTGGGCTGAGATCAACCGCGAAGAGGCTGAGCAGCTGCGCGCGAGCAACATGGCGCTGACGCCAGCCCAGCGCCTCGAGGTCGGCCAACGACTGTCTCAGCAGGCGGTCGCCCTGTTGGCCGCGTCCATCCGGGCGGGCCATGCCCCAAGACGAGCTCTCTGGTCCTGATCTCTCAGGCGTCGTTGCCGACGCCGACGCGGTAGGGCTCGATTACGTGGTGATCGGTGGCTTCAGCGTGATCTATCACGGCTACGTGCGGGCCACCAAGGACAGCGACCTGCTCGTGCCCGATGGGCCCGACGCGGACGCCGCCGTGCTTCGCTTTCTCGAGCGTGTCAAGGGAACGAGGCTGTACGACAGGAAGGTGATCACGCCTGATGATGTTGCCGGCGGGCAGCATCTTCGCATCGGCAGCGTGCACGGCATCGTCGACATCATGCGCGGCGGACTCCCACCCCTGGATTACGACACGGTTGCGCGACGTGCCGAGACGACGGAGTGGGACGGACAGAAGATTCGTGTCGCGGCGCTCCCAAGCGTCGTCGGTTTCAAGCGCCTGGCAGGACGGCCCCAGGACCGCCTGGATCTCTCCGAACTGGAAGGGCTCTACGACGAGCTGCCGATCGAGCCGATCCCGGGGCTCGACACATAGCGCTCCGCCGGGTGCGCCGGCTCTTTGTGTCGTGCGGGATCGCCGTCAGCAAGCGGTCGGCCCCACAGGTAACTGAGCACGCAACCGAGCGAGAACACGGCCACCACGAGCAGCACGGGACCTGAGTCCTCGACGAGCGCTCCCACGACCCCGGCGGCGAGACCGCCGCTGAGGGCGGCCAGCCAGCCGGGATCGCCGTCGACGGGCGCGAGCAGATGCCCGCGCCGGCGCACCCCGAGACCGCCGGCCAGCAGCGCGAGGCCGGTGGCCACCGGCATCGCGTGGTTGTGCAGCTCGCCCCACGCGGCGCCGTAGCGCCGGACGATGATGTCGCGCAGGTCGCCGGCGGAGCGCACGTGCAGGATGCTGCCGGTGAAGTGCCCGCCGCCGTGGGCGGTCGCGAGGTCGATGCCCGCGAGCACGACGAGCCCGGCTACGGGGCTGATGAGCAGGACGATCGCGCGCCTGCGCGTGAGCGCGCCGGGCGCGAGCATGATCGCGGCGACCGCGAAGGCGAAGCTCACGAGGATCACGCCGCCGACGCCCGCGCCGATCCGCGCCGAGCCCTCGACGACCGCGAGGACCACGCCGGCGCCCGCCATCGCCGCTGTCGCGCGGCGGCTGCGTACGGCCGGCTGTAGTGCGGCGGCGACGGCCGCGAGCACGAGCACGGCCAACCCCGACTTTAGCTCGTTGCCGATGCCGTAGAAGCGCGCACCGAGGATCGGGTTGGGGCCGAGCAGCGAGCGCATCAGCAACTGCGTGCCCGCGAGCGCGTCGGCGCTCAGCACGGCGATCGCCGCGATCGCGGGTGCGAGCAGCGCGCGCGGCCAGGGCACGAGGGCGTCCGTGAGCGCGCCGAGCGCCATGCACGCGAGCGCGATCGTGACGTATTCCACGGCGGCGCTCGGCCCGAGCGCCGCCGGGATCAGCACCGCAACGGGCGCCCACAGCACGCCCAGCCCGCCGGCGCGCAGCGCCCACGAGCGCACGCGGCCCCACGGCGCGGCCAGCGCCATCATCAGGGCCCACGCCCCGAGCAGGCAGCCGAGCGCGCTCAAGCGACGTCCGCCGATGACGTGCAGGCGCGCCATCAGCGCGCGCAGGCTCGCGGGGTCGAGGCTGCCATCGGTCTCGATCGGCTTGCCGCGCACGTCGGGCGGGAGCGGTGTGAGCCCGAGATGCAGGAGGATCGTGGGCGCCAGGTCGAACGACGCGATCAGACCGCGCTCGTTCGTGCTCTGCGAGCTGAGCTCGCTGCCGCCACCGCCGGCGAGCCCTGCGGCGGCCGTCCACAGGAGCTCGCCCGACGATGGCCGCTGCTCGCGCTGCACGACGATCAACAGCTCGCCCGACTTTCGCTCGCGGCTCAGCGCGCGCAGGTCCGCGAGCCCTTCGACGCCGCCGGGCAGGTCGGCGACGACGAGCGCGTGCGCGCGGGCCAGCGCCGACAGCCGCGCGAGCAGGGTCGATGCCGGGCCGAGCGAGAAGGCCGCGATCCGCCCATGCATTTCGGCGGCGAGCACACCGTCGACGTCGCTGGCTCCGGTGATCCCCGCGTAGCCGGCACCGCCGGAGATCTGGCTCGCCAATAGGCCCGGGCGCAGCAGCTGCGGCGCGTCTTCGGCGCGCTTGCGCGCCGCCGGCCAGCCTTCGACCGTGGCGCCGGCGCCCCCGGATCTGAGCGTCAGTGCGGACGGTTGGGCATGCGGGTAGGCGGATGTGGCGACGCGGGCGCCCTGGGAGATGTCCAGAAGCAGCTGGCCGACCGAGTACTGCCCCTGGCTGGCCGAGAGCATGCCGACCGACAGCCCCCCGATGCTCGCCAGCTCGCGCTCGCCGACCGGTGCGAACGCGATCACCGCCGAGCGCCGCTCCACCGTGCCGCTCGCGGCGGCGCCGCACGGCCGGGCTCCGAGCGCGGCGATCGACATGAGGGCCAGCACCGCAAGTGCCGACCCCCGCCAAGTCGCGCTCAGCCGTCCGCTCCCTCGGCCGCGACGCCCGCATGCGCACGCGGACCGACCCCGTTCGCGCTACCGTCGATGTCATCTCTCTGCTGCACGTCGTCTCGCTGCTGATGTCTGGTGCCCTCGACGTTCAGCCGCGGCAGCATCCGGTCGAGCCGAGCTGGGAGTGCCCACGTGATGCGCCCGACGATGTCGAGCGTGGCCGGAAGCAGCAGGCAGCGCACGACCAGCGCGTCGAGGAACACGGCGCTCGCGAGGCTCAGGCCGAACTCCTTGATGATGCGGTCTTCGCCGAGCATGAACGACAGGAACACGCACACCATGATCGCCGCCGCCGCGGTCACAACGCGGCCGGTCAGCGCGAGACCCTCGGCGACCGCGCGCGAGCTGTCGCGCGTGTGCGTCCAGCGCTCGTGCATGCGTGAGACGAGGAACACCTCGTAGTCCATCGAGAGGCCGAACACGATCGCGAACAGCATCACCGGGATGAATGACTCGATCGGGCCCTGCTGGACGCCGAACAGGCTTCCCAGCCAGCCCCACTGGAAGATCGCGACGATCACGCCGAGCGAGGCGCCGATGCTGAGCAGGTTCATGACGGCGGCCTGCAGCGGGATCACCAGCGAGCGGAACACGATCATCAAGAGCAGCGCCGACAGCAGCACGACCACGCCGATGAATAGCGGCAGCTTGTGCCCGAGGGTCGTGGCGAAGTCGACTGCACCGGCGGTGACGCCGCCCACGTAGACGGTCATCCCGGTGCTCTTGGCAATCGAAGGCACCACGTGTTCGCGTAGGCGCGAGACCAGCTGCGTGGTCGCATACGCCTGTGGCGAGGAGCGCGGGTAGACGGTGATCGTCGCGACCTCTCCCGTCGGGTTGAGCTTCGCCGGCGCCACCGCGACCACGCCGGGCGTGCGCGCGATCGCGCTTCGAAGTCGTTGCACGGGGGAGCTGCCGGCGCCTTCCACGCCCGTCAACAGCACCCCGTTTTCAGCTGCTTCGCGTTTCTCGTTCGGGACCTTCGCGACGACCAGCAGCGGCCCGTTGAAGCCTTCGCCGAAGCCCTGCGCGAGCAGCTCGTAGGCGCGGTGCGTGGTCTGGCTGGCGGGGTCGTTCGACGCGTCGCTGGAGCCGAGGCGCAGCGCCGTGGCCGGGGCCGCGATCACTAGCATCGTCAGCGCCGCGACGAGCGCGATCGTCCGCGGGCGCCTGTGCACGAAGGCGCTCCAACGCAGCCACGTGCCGCCCGCCATTACGGCGCCCGACGCGCCGGCGGGCGCGGCGGAGGCCACGGCGCCCGACGCGGACTCCGCGGCGGCGCGCGCGCGCCGCCGCGCCCGGCGTCCGCCGGCGGCGACGCGCGCGCCGGCGAACGTGAGGAGCGCCGGCAGCAACGTCAGCGAGGCGAGCATCACGAGCAGCACGCCGATCGACGCCGAGATCGCAACGCCGTAGAGGAAGTCGACGCCGAGCAGCGTCATCCCGAGCAGCGCGATCACGACCGTGCAGCCTGCGAACAGGACGGCGCGCCCGGCGGTGTCGATCGCCTCGACGACCGACTCGCGCGCGTCGCCGAACGTCGGCCCGGGAGTGGCGTAGGCCTCGCGGAAGCGCGTCAGGATGAACAGCGCGTAGTCGATGCCGACGCCCAGCCCGATCATCGCGGCGAGCTCGGAGGAGAAGTTGGGCGTATCGACGACGTGCGTGAACAGCGCTATCGCGCCAAGGCCGGTGCCGAGCCCGAACAGCGCCGTGACGATCGGCAGGCCCATCGCGATCAGCGACCCGAACGTCAGCAGCAGCACGACGATCGCCGCGAGCAGCCCGACCGCCGTGGAGAGCCCGAAGCCGACCTGCTCGGTGGCCTCGATCGCCTGCCCGCCGAGCTCCACTTGAAGGCCCGGCCGGGCGGCCGCGCGCGCGACCTGCACGACGCGTTCGGTCGCGCTCGTGGGCAGCAGGTTGGCTTTCTCGTCGAACACGACCGTCGCGAACGCGATCCTGTCGTCGGCGGAGATCGATCGTCCGGCGGCGGCGCCCGCGTAGGGGCTGATCACGGCCGTCACGTGCGGCAGCTTCGCGACCTGCGCGAACATCGTGCTCATACGCGAGCTTACGGAGGGATCCTTGACGCTGCCGGAGCTGACCTCGTAGACGATCGTGTCGCGATCGCCGGCCTGCGTGGGAAAGCTCTTCTGCAGCAGGTCGGCGGCACGCTGCGCGTCAGAGTTTGGGAGCGTGAAGTTGTTCGAGTAAGAAGTGCCGGCGGACTGCGCAAACGCGTTGACCACGAGCAGTAGCGCGAGCCACCCGATCACGACGTACAAGCGATGCGTTGTCGACCAGCGGGCGAGCTTCAGCACGGCGGACTCCAATGCTCGTCGGGGAGAGGGGCTACGCGGCGGGGAACCGCTCAGAGAAGGGTAGCCAGAGAAGGGTAGCCGGAGAAGGGTAGTTCGCCCGCTCAGTTGACGCTCGGGTCCAGCGGCATGCGCGCGATCAGCGCGTAGCTGCCGCCCTTGCGCGTGAGCACGCTGCTCCATAGCTCCTCGGGGACGTCGGTGAAGACGTCATCGAGGCTCGGCGGGGTGCGCGATCCAGTCGCCGCTCGCGACCTCCGCGTCGAGCTGGCCCTCGTCCCCAGCCGGCGTGTCCCGCGAACACCCGCGCGCGCTCCGTCGCCTGGGAGAGCTGCTCGATGCCCGCGTCCGGAGCGGGGAAGCCGATACGCCCCAACACGAGCGTCCCCGCCAGCGACGGCTCGAGGAACTCGGCCAGGAACACGACCGAGCTTGGCTGTACCGGGCCGCCCACGTAGAC
Organism: uncultured Solirubrobacteraceae bacterium; assembly: GCA_963797105.1. Taxonomy (GTDB): domain Bacteria; phylum Actinomycetota; class Thermoleophilia; order Solirubrobacterales; family Solirubrobacteraceae; genus Palsa-744. The sequence continues at coordinate 2,565,748 of CAWCOB010000002.1, read as the reverse complement.
GGTCTCCAGCGCCCCGACGACGCCTTCCAGCTGCGGCACGGCCTCGGCGACGGTGGCGTTCGAGGGCCGGTTGAGCACCACGCCCATCGCGCCGTCCTCGCTGTGGATGCCGATCAGCACCACCGTGCGCACGAAGTTGGGGTCCTGCAGCGAGGGCGAGGCGAGCAGCAGCTGACCGGCGAGCGATTCCGACATGATCCGTTCGAGGCTATCGCCCTGCCCGTTCGCCGCCAAGCGGCTACGGGTCGCGCGAGCGCGCTCAGCCCGTCGAGAAGATCTCGAGCTTGCCGATGAGCGCGTGCGCGTTGGCGTCGCCCTCGGGCTCGACGACGTGCCCGTCGACGACGATCGGGCTGTTCCAGTGCCCGGGTTCGCCTGGCGAGCTTGGCGATCGGGTGCGACGAGGACGGCCGGTACACGTAGATGCCGCCGCCGTCCGGTTCGTAGACGTAGAGCGAGCCCGCCGGCCATCACCGGGCTGGTGCCGGGCGTGCCGTTCTCCCACGCCTCGTAGCAGGCGGCCGCTGCGCAGCACGTAGGCGGCGGTGCCGTGTTCGTCGGCGACGAACACGGTCGTGCGTCCTGCGTGCCGCCAGACGGCGGGCGCGGTGAACAGCTCGCCGCCGCCGGGGATCGGCAGACGCTGCACTTCGCCGCCGAGCGGGTGCAGGCGCGCGCCCGACGGCGGGTGCCCGTCCAGGCGCGAGAGCGCGAGCACGCGCATGATCCCGTCCTTGCCGGCGAGCACCACGCGGTCTTCGCCGAGCAGCGCCGGGGCGCTCGAGCCGAGGTCGGTGTCGCTCGTGTTGAGCTGTTCCTGGTTGGTGGGCGTGAAGGACTGGCGCAGGTCGAGGCCGGGGAACGTGAGCTCGAGCACGCTGTCGCCGAAGTCGGTGGTGCCGTTCCACGGGCCGTTGCCGGTGTCGATCAGGATGCGCCCGGCCGCCGGGCTCGACGACCGGGCCGCCGCGCGAGAGGATCGCCGAGTCGCTCGCGGGGCAGCGTGCTCGGGACCTGCAGTTCGCGGCGGTTGGCGCAGAGCGTGTTGAAGACGCTCACGAGCCGGCCGCTCGCGCGATCGATCAGCGACCACGTGCCCCTGGTAGGGAGGGGCGTCGCCGAAGTAGCCGCTCGTCGCGGCGATCACGTCGGGGCCGTCGATGTTGAGCGCTGCGCCGAGCTTCTCGTGGAGCGGTTCGCGCGTGATCGACACCGGCCAGGCGCCGCTCGAGTCCTCGTTGCCGTCGGCGAGCGAGAGCTTGTGGATCAGCCCGTTGGGCGAGGCCGCGTAAACGAACGGCCGGTCGGGGTCGGCGATCGGGCTGGCGACCGTGATCTGCGCGCTGCCTGCCCACTTGGCGTAGCCGGGCGGCGTGAAAGTCCACAGGATCTGTCCGGCTGTCGGCGTCGATCGCGAGCGTCTTGCCGTAGGTGGTCGTGACGACGATCACGTCGTGTACGGCGCCGCGCACAGAGACACCGTGGAGGTAGATGGGGGACGAGTCGACGGTTCCGGGCAGCGAGACGCTGATATGGCGCAGGTGCGCGACGTTGGCGGCGGTGATGCCGGTTGCCAGTTCGCTTGAGTCGCTGCGCTGCGGGTCGAGGCCGAACTCTGGCCAGTCGAGCAGCTCCGCTGCGGCGGCGTGAGCTGTGACGGGGATCGCCGTGACGCTCACCGTCGGCGTGTGGAGCGTCGCCGTGACCGTGCTTCCGCACGCCGACACGGCGACGCCCGTCGCCGCGGCGAGTGCCAGGCACATGACGCCGCGAACATGGATCGTGACGCGGCGAACGTGCATCAGCTCAGGTTCTAGCGCATCTCCTATAGGCTGGCTCGACGATGGCCAAGACCCCCAAGGTCGGCGAGCAGGCCCCCGATTTCGAGCTGCCTGGCACGGACGGGCCGTTCAAGCTCTCCGAGCACCGCGGCGAGCGCGTCGTGCTGCTTTTCTATCCGGGCGACAACACGCCGGTTTGTAAAGCACAATTTTGTTCGTATCGGGATCGGCCGGATGAGTTCGCGGCGCTCGGTGCAACGGTGGTTGGTATTTCGGCGCAGGATGTGGACTCGCATCAGGGCTTCATCGGGAAGAACAGTCTCATTGTGCCTTTGCTCGCGGATGTCGATGGGGCTGTGGCGAAGGCATACAGCGCGCACGGGCGGATGGGGACGAAGCGGGCCGTGATCGTGATCGACGAGGACGGGGTTGTGCGGCACCGGCATGATCATCTGCTCGGGCTGGACTATCAGTCGGTAGATGACCTCAAGGCGGCATTGGACGCACTGCCGGCGCCAGCCACGGGCTGAGCGAGTTGGGCGGTAGCCGCGCTCGGCGTGAGGTCGGCTGGCTGCCGTAGTTGTGAGGCTCAACCGCCTGGAAGCGAGAGCGACCGTGCGTATGTCTCCCTGGGCGGCTGCGTGTGGCGCCGTCAGCTTTGGTTGGCGGCTCGTGTGGGTTCGGCCGTGGCTGCCCAACTACCGAGGAGCATGAGGGCGTCATGAGAGCGCGAGCCGGGCTCGGCCGTGTAGGTGAAGATCGTCAGCCCGTCGTCTGCGGCGAGGTCCAGCCGGTTGAAGCTGAGGTCCAGTTCGCCGACGGTGGGGTGGTGAAACTGCTTGACGCCTGCGCTGTGGAAGCGGACGTTGTGTGCGGCCCAGAGGATGCGGAACTCGTTGCTTTGGGTTCCGAGCTCACCGACTAGGTCTGAGAGGTCTCGGTCGTGTGGGTCGCGGCCTGCGGCCGACCGCAGGATCGCGACGGTCTCGGTGGCGGCGCGGTCCCAGTCGCGGTAGAACGTCTCGGCTCGCCGGTCGAGGAATACGAATCGGGGCGTTGTTGACGGGCCTGGCGGGGGCGGCGTATAGCTCGGAGTAGAGCGCGCGTCCGAGCTGGTTGGCGGCGAGGAGGTCAAGGCGGTTGTTGCCGAGGAACGCTGCGGCGCCGGTGATCGCGTCGAGGGTCCACTCGACATCAGGCCGGACGGCCTGTTTGGGTTGGCGCCTGCGAGGCCGCGCTGGCATCGGGTGTGCGGCGCGTGCGAGGTCGAGGAGGTGGGTGCGCTCGGCGTCGTCTAGCTGGAGCGCCCGGGCCAGCGCCTCGAGCACGCTTTCGGAGACTCCGTTCATGTCTCCGCGCTCAAGGCGGATGTAGTAGGGGACGCTGACGCCAGCCAGGACGGCGACCTCCTCGCGGCGCAGCCCGGGGACGCGGCGTGGGCCGTAGGAGGGTAGCCCCGCTTGCTCGGGTGTGACGCGACCGCGACGGGAGGTCAGGAACTCCCGGATCTCGTTCTTGGTGTCCACAGCACCAAGCCTAGACCCCTGTCGACGTGCTTGGGAGACCCTGGGAGTAGCCCTTTGACAGGGACTCTCACTTCCAGCGATCCCGTGCTTTCGTAGACATCGACCAAGCGATCCAGCGAAAAGGGCAGACATGAGCGACATGACCCACATCCAGTTCGACAACGGGCCATCAAGATGGCCGGCAACGTCTACTTTCCCGAGGGGTTCGACGAGGACGGCAGCTATCCCGCGATCGTGTGTGTCCACCCCGGCGGTGGCGTGAAGGAGCAGACGGCCGGCTTGTACGCCGAGAAGCTCGCGGAGCACGGGTTCGTGACTCTCGCATTCGACGCTTTCCACCAGGGCGCAAGCGGCGGCGAGCCACGCTTCCTCGACGACCCGATGCGCCGCACCGGCGACATCTACAGCGCCGTGGACTACCTCACCTCCCTCGCGTACGTGGACGTGGATCGCATCGGGGCGCTCGGCATCTGCGCCGGCAGCGGCGCCGCAGTAAAGGCCGCCTCGACCGAGCGGCGCATCAAGGCCGTCGGTACGGTCAGCGCGGTCGACGTCGGCGCCGCAACGCGCAAGGGCTGGGACGGCACGGCCTCTGAAGCTGACCAGATCGCCAACCTCAAGGCCGTCGCAGCTCAGCGCACCGCCGAGGCCAGCGGCACGGACCCCGTCTAGTGCGGAGCTCTACGCCAAAGCTCCGGGACCCAAGAAGCTGGTCGAGATCGACGGCGCCACGCACATGGACCTCTACGACCACCGCGTCGACGAGGTCGTCGGCCACCTCTCCCGGTTCTTCGTGAACAACCTCAGCGACCCGCGGCAGGCCGAGCTAGCCACGAGCGCGCAGTCGCACTTACGGCGAACGATGGCGGCTGCGCGCTCCCGCTAAAGCGCGCAGCCGCTCGCATGGAAACCAATCAGAGCAGACGAGAAAGGACGCAACCATGAGTTCCTGGTCCAAAGACGACCTCCGCGCCATCGAAGCGAACGACGACCTGTATGTCTCCCCGTTCCGAGATGACGGCACCACCTACGGCACCCCCACCCAGACCTGGGCCCTCGTCATCGACGGTGATGTCTACGTCCGCGCGGCCAGCGGCCGGGAGTCGCGCTGGTATCAAGCCGCCTTGAGCCAGAAGGCAGGGCGGGTACGTGTCGCCGACAAGAACTACGAGGTCACGTTCGAGCCAGCCGGTGAGGAGGTCTCCGACGCCATCGATGCGGCCTACGAGACGAAGTACCCGGGCAGCTCGGCCGTGCCAATCATGCAAGGCAACGGTCCCAAGTCGGCGACAGTCCGAATCTCGCCACGCTGACACCTTCACTCCTCTAGTGCTTTCGACAGGTCCTGTCGGAGAACTTCACCCCCGAGAAAGAGACCCCACATGACTGACAAGAAGACTTGGTTCATCACCGGCGCAGGACGCGGCATGGGTGTCGACATCGCCCAGGCCGCACTGGCCGCCGGCCACAATGTCGTCGCGACCGGCCGCAACCCCGACGCCGTCACACAGGCGCTCGGGGACTCCGACGACATGCTGGCCGTCAAGCTCGACGTCACCAACCCTGACCACGCCGGGGCGGCAGTCAAAGCGGCTGTGGAGCGCTTCGGGGCCATCGACGTGCTGGTCAATAACGCCGGCAACTTCTACGCCGGGCACTTCGAGGAGCTGACACCCGAGCAGATCGAGCGGCAGCTCGCGACGAGCCTCATTGGCCCGATGAACGTCACCCGCGCCGTCCTGCCCATCATGCGCAACCAGCGCTCAGGCCAGATCACCTCAATCTCGTCAACCGCAGGACTCGTCGGCTTCGAGTTCTGCACCGCCTACTCGGCATCCAAGTTCGGCCTCGAGGGCTGGATGGAGTCGCTCGCCCCCGAGGTCGAGCCCTTCGGCATAACGACCACGATCGTCAGCCCAGGCTCGTTCCGCACCGAGCTGCTCACAAACGAGTCGACGGCCTATGCCACACCGTCAATCGATGACTACGCCGACCGCGGCGCCCAACAGCGCGCGTGGTGGAACGCCCGCAACGGCCAGCAGGCCGGCGACCCTGCCAAGCTCGCCCAAGCACTACTAACCATCACCGCGCTGGAGCAGCCGCCGCGCCGCTTTATAGCCGGTGCCGACGCGATCGCGCTTGCCGAGCGGAAGGTCACCGACCTACAGCAGCAGATCAACGCGTTCCGTGAGTTGTCGGCGTCGCTTGCGATCGTCGACGCTGAGACCGCCCCGGCAGACAGCTGAGCGCCTGGCGATCGTCGAGTCCGGGGACAACACGCCGGTTTGTAAAGCACAAGTTTGCTCGTATCGGGGTCAGCCTGACGAGTTCGCGGCGTGACCACATCGAGGAGAACCGACGATGAGCCATCGGGCGTACTCCACGCCGGTTGGTTAGTAGTAACTACGGATGTCCTGCTACTGGCCGCGCCTGCGGGTCTTACTACCGGCTTTCGGGCGCCAAGAGCGTCAGGGGTGGGGATCGCGGCAGTGTCCTTGCTTGTTGAGGGTTTGTCTAGGGTTTAGACTGTTGGACTTGTGCCGGCTTCTCGCTCAGCGTGGATGCGGATCGGTGACCTGAGCGGTCATACCGGGATCGCGACCCATCAGCTGCGGGCGTGGGAGCGCCGCTACGGCTTGCTCAAGCCCAGACGCTCTGCCGGTAACTACCGGCTGTACTCGCCTGCGGACGCGGGCCGGGTGCGGCTGATGGCGCGCTATCTTCGTGAAGGCGTCCCTGCTGCCCAGGCTGCCGAGCTGACGATCGCGGCTCGCTTTGCCGTCAACGTCGGCGCCGGCCGGGCGGTACCCAAGCGGGAGGTTGCAGGCGCCCAAGAGGACATTCGCAAAGCACTGGCTCGCTTTGACGAGACCTCAGCCCAACGAACGCTCGAGCGGCTGTTCGCAGCGTTCACGCCGACGACAGTCACCCGCGACGTGCTGCTGCCGTACATGCATGAGCTGGGAGAGCAGTGGAGCGCCGGGGCCGTCACGATCGCCCAGGAGCATTTCGCCACGAACTTCTTCCAGGCACGCATGCTCGCGCTCGCACGTGGCTGGGATCGAGGCCTCGGCCCACGAGCACTGTTGGCGTGCGCCCCGAACGAGCAGCACGCGCTCGCGCTGATCGCCTTCGGGATCGCGCTGCACGAGCTCGGCTGGCGCATCACCTACCTCGGCCCCGACACGCCCATAGCGACCCTCTCGGAGGTCGCGGAGATCATCCACCCCGAGCTGACCGTCATGGCAGCAACGATGCGCAGACGACTCCATCGACACGCCAACGAGCTCAGCCGCTTTACTGAGAAATGGTCGCTGGCGCTCGGCGGGCCAGGCGTAACGCCTCGGCTCGCGGCACAAACCGGCGCGCGACATCTCGCGGAAAACCCCGTAGCCGCCGCGAGCACCGTCAGTCTCTAGTACTAATCACGGGTAGCTTCCGTGACCTTAGACAGAGGTTGTCTGATCTGTCTAGCCGAAGCAATCTGCCAGTACCGTGCTGCTCGCGGGCGCACAATGCCCGGATTCACCGAGCAGCCATGAACCCCACGCACGACTCCCCAGACCAAACCCTCGCACGCGTACTGCGTCAGCTGCGAGTAGACAGCCGCAGCACCCAAGAGGACGTCGCCCACGATGCCGGCATCACCGTCGCGGCACTCGCCCGGATCGAGCGCGGCACAACAAACCCAAAGTGGACGACCGTCAGACGGATCGTCAGCGCGCTCAACATCAGCCTCACCGACCTCATCACAGCGGTAGAAAATGCTGCCGTGTGAGCAACGATCCCGGCGGATGTCGCCAACTGGCCGCAACCCAGCGAAGTGGACCCATCCCCACCGCTGCGGCGAACATGTCCGTAGCGGCACATGGGCGATCACCCGTCGTTCCCTGCGCTCAGCACCACGCACGTCCCGCAGACGCGGCTACCCCTAGCCCGATCCCCTTGCCAACCTGGCCCGCCTGCGACACTGGTACCCGAGGCGGGTCGTCAACTCGGGCACGAGTCGCACTGGAAACGCATTGCCCACGGTGATCGAGCGAGCCATTAGGGAGAGCTCGCTGGACTCTCACCGGGAGAGAGCAAGCGCTCGGCTATCGCTGTCGCGAGAGGTCTCGGCGCAATGGATCGCGGATTTGAAGCGCAAAGGCTTGCCCTGTGGTGGCGACTTGTCGAGGGTGGGGTAGGTCGCGTGTTTCCCGGTGTCTTCGTCTACCAGCCCATCCGATCGCGAAACCGCGCAGCAGGTTGACGATGCGGCGCTCGCTGGTCGACGCGGTATCGACCGGTTCTTTGATCTTTCGCTTGACCTGATGGGCATCGCGAACGCCGAGGGGCGGTTCATCCAGATCAACCCAGCGTTTACCGACACCCTCGGCTATTCGCTCGCGGAGTTCACAGCGCAACCGTTCATGGACTTCGTGCACCCGGACGACACCGAGGCAACCGCGGAAAAGTTCGCGGCGCTCGAGGCAGCGCGAGACGTCGTTGGCTTTGAGAATCGCTATCGCTGCAAGGATGGCTCCTACCGGTGGTTGTTGTGGAGCGCGAGCGCGATGCGAGACGGCCTGACCTACGCCAGCCTCTCCTGGCGCAGCCGCGGGATCATTCGGTTTCCGCGCTGACGGCCGCGGGTTCCCGAAGCATGAGATGTACATCGCTGCCGAGGGCAAAGAGGCGCTTGCTGCGGTGTCGGTGCACGCGGGAGCGGGGGCGGACTTCGATCGCGCCGTGCGGCGGTGTCTGGCTGTACGGCAGCACGAGCAGGTGCCAGAACGCACTGCCTACGACTTCGAAGCCGTGGAAGCGACCTTCGATGTGCGCGAGGCACATGATGGCGCCGCTGGCGGGGCAGCCTAGTTCCTCGCCGGTGTAGACGAGCTTGCTACCCGGGAGCAGGGCGCGCATCTGGGCTGCGATCTGCGGCGGGTCGCGCTTGCTGAAGCCGCAAGTGCCACCTCCACACGATTTGTCGTGCACTTCGATTAGATCGGCCGGCATGAGCCTTGCGAGTGCCGCTTCGGCGCTCACGTAGCGGGCGAGCAGCTGTGCTCGAGCGTGTTCGCGCTCCGAACGTTCGTGGTCTTTCCAGAGCGCTCTGGCGCCCGCCACCAAACCTAGCGCGACGGCGAACGCCAGCGCCGCGCGCAGGCTGAGGCGGACGCGCGGTGCCGGGCGCGGGAGTCCGTCGGCTTGCGTCTGGCTGACCGACATCGGTGCAAGTATCGGATCGTGGCCGAGTGGGCTATAGGGCCGCCGGTTACCGACTGGCGGCACATGCCGGTCCGCGCCAGGGGGTGGACCAGTGGCGAACCCTGGCGCGATGGCAGCCTCTCCAATCTAGGTTCGAGCGTAGTCAACCGCCACTGTCCTGACCACTGATCGACCTCAACCTAGGAAGAGCCAATGACCGCCACTCCCACAGGCCGTGACCCTGAGCTTCTCGGACAGACTGTCGTCGTGATCGGCGGCAGCTCGGGCATCGGGCTGGCGACAGCCAGACGCGCGCGCGCCGAAGGCGCCAACGTGATCCTCACCGGCCTCCACTCCAACGACGCCCTGCAGCATGCAGCGCTCGAGCTCGACGCGCTCAGCACCGCCGCGTTCGACGCCAACGATCCGGCGGAGCTCGAGCGATTCTTCGCGGGCCTGCCAAAAGGAATCGACCATGTGATGGTGACGGCCGGCGGTCCGCGCTACGGACGCCTGCTCGAGACGGCGTCCGACGAGTTGCGCCACGCCCTCAGCGACCACCTCCTGCTCGCCATCGAAGTCGCCCGCAACGCCGCCGGCAGGGTCAGGCGGGGAGGGACACTGCTCTTCATGACCCCCGAGCGCGGGCAGCCGACCATCGGCAGCGGGACCGAGTTGACGGTGGCCGCCGCGATCCCCGCGCTGATCGCGAACCTGGCACTGGAGCTCGCGCCGGTCCGCGTCAACCTGATCGCCGCCGGCTTTATCGACACGCCGCTATCGGCGTCGCTGCTCGGCAGTGACCTCGAAAAGCGGCGTGATCAGCTGCGCGCGACGCTCCCGATCGGACGCGTCGTCGGACCGGCTGACGTCGCCGCGCTCGCCGTCCACATCATGAGCAACACGGCGTTGACCGGAGCGACCTACAAGATCGACGGCGGCCAGCAACTCATCTCGGGCTAGCGCTCGTGCTCGCCGCCGGGCCGCTCGCCGACAGCGCGCGCTGCGTACAGCTCGGCGAGCTCCAGCTGCAGGCTGCGCGGCGCTTCTGCCGGGTTCAGCTGTGGGCGCCCGCGCCTGTGCCAGATGCCGTCGCTATCGAGATCCCATGAGCTCTGGTTGTCTGCGAAGGCGCGTTCGAGCGTGTCGAGCAGCTCCTCGCGCAGCTCCGCGGACTCGATCGGCACCGCCAGCTCGACGCGGTGGTCGAGGTTGCGCGGCATCAGGTCGGCGGAGGCTATGTAGATCGTGTGCTCGCCCTCGCGTTCGAAGGCGTACACGCGGGAGTGCTCGAGCAGCCGCCCGACGATCGAGACGACCCTGATGTTCTCGGAGATGCCCGGCAGCCCGGGGCGCAGGCAGCAGATGCCGCGCACGTTGAGGTCGATGCGCACGCCCGCCTGCGAGGCCGCGTACAGGGCACGGATGCAGCGCCCGTCCACGAGCGAGTTCATCTTCATCGCGATCCGCGCCGGGTGCTCCTCGGAGTGCGCGGCGATCGTCTTCTCGATCTGCGCGATGATCCCATCGCGCAGATAGGCGGGTGCGATCAGGACCTTGCGGTAGTGCAGCGGGCGTCCGTAGCCGGTCAGGTAGTTGAACATGTCGGCGACGTCCGCGCCTATCTGCTCGTCGGTCGTGAACAGCCCGAAATCCGTGTACAGCCGCGCGGTCGCCGAGTGGTAGTTGCCGGTGCCGATGTGGACGTAGTTGCGAACGCCGTCGCCCTCGCGGCGCACGACCAGCACGCACTTGGCGTGCGTCTTGAAGCCTGGCTGGCCATAGACGACGTGCACGCCTGCCTCCTCCAGCGCCTTGGCCCAGTGGATGTTCATGCGCTCGTCGAAGCGCGCCTGGAGCTCGACCAGCGCGACCGCCTGCTTGCCCCGCTCGGTGGCGTCGATCAGCGCCGGCACGAGCGGCGAGTCGTCGCTCGTGCGATACACGGTTTGCTTGATCGCGAGCACGTTCGGGTCGGCGACGGCCTGCTCGACGAAGCGCTCCACGGAGGTCGCGAACGACTCGTACGGATGGTGAACGAGCAGGTCGCCTTCGCGCATCGCGCCCAGCACGTCCGGGCGCTCGCCCTCGCGGCGCAGCAGCCGCGGGTGGGTGATGCCGACGATCGGCTCCTCGCGCAGCTCGACGTGGCCGGGGAGCTTGACGATCTGCCAGAGCGCGCCCATGTCGAGCAGCCCGTCGACCGGGTAGATCTCCTCGTCCTGCACGCCGAGCAGCGCCGTGAGCGCGTCGCGCAGCTGCTCGGAGCCACCGGCGCCGACCTCCACGCGCACGATCTCGCCGAAGCGCCGGCGGCGCAGCTCGTCCTCGACGGCCTGCAGCAGATCGGCGGCGTCGTCTGAGACCTCGAGGTCGGCGTCGCGCGTCACCCGGAAGACGTCGTAGTCGGCGATCTCCATGCCAGGGAACAGCGCGTCGAGATGGTTGGCGATCACGTCCTCCAGCGGCACCAGCAGTGCGGGCTCGCCCGCGGGCTGCTTGAGCGTGACGAAGCGCGGCAGGATCTCGGTCGGCACCTTGACCCGCGCGAACACCGTCTGCTCGCTGATCGGGTCGCGTACGAGCACGGCGAGGCTCAGGGAGAGATTGGAGATGTAAGGGAACGGCCTGCCCGGCGCGACGGCCAGCGGTGTCAGCGCCGGGAAGATCGCCTTCTGGAAGTGCCTTGCCAGATCGGCGCGCCGCTCGTCGTCGAGCTCTGAGACGCCGACCACGCGAATGTCCTGCGCTGCGAGCGCCGGGCGCAGCCTGTCTTCGAAGCAGCCCGTCAGCCGGTGGCCCTGGGCGAGCACGCGCTCGCGTATCAGCGCGATCGTCTCGGAGGGGATGCGTCCGTCCTGGGTCGGGTTCTCGACGCCCGCGTCGATCTGGTCGCGCAGGCCGGCGACGCGCACCATGTAGTACTCGTCGAGGTTGGTCGTGTAGATCGCGCAGAACTTGACGCGCTCGAGCAGCGGTACGCGCTCGTCCTCGGCGAGCTGCAGCACGCGGTCGTTGAAGTCCAGCCACGAGAGCTCGCGGTTGAGGTAGAGGTGGGCATCTCCGCGCGCCGCGCCGCCCGCCGCGTCGCTCGAACGGCCCTCGGGCACGGCGGCTGTGACCGGCGCGGCATCCTCCCGTGGCTGCTCCAGATCTGTGGTCATCGGCTCACCAAGCTACAGCACAGCCGGCGTCGCTCAAAGCGTTTCCAACCGCTCCGCTTGGCGCCGTCCTGCGCGGCGGAGGTGTGGCGCACCGTGGCGAGCCGATATGTTCACCGGATGAGTTGGCAATTGCCCGCCGGCGCCGCCTGTGGCTTTCTGGTCGCACTCGCGACAACCCCGGCAGGCGTCTCCGGCGCCGTCCTGCTGCTGCCGGTACAGGTGGGCGTGCTGGGCGTTCCCAGTCTCGCCGTGACGCCCACCAACCTCCTGTTCAACGTCATCGCCGTGCCGGGCGGGCTGCTGCGCTTCTGGCACGAGCGGCGCCTGTTCAACTCGCTGGGCGCGCTGTTGATCATGGGAGCGCTCCCCGGCGTCGTTCTCGGCGCGATCGTCCGCGTCGAGTACCTGTCCGGTGAACGCGCGTTCATGTTCATCGCGGCCGGCGTGCTCATGCCCCTCGGCGCATGGCTCCTGCTGGGCTCTCAACGGGTGCCTCCGACTCGCTCCGAGCTCGGCCGGCGTGGCTCCTGGCTGCTCGTCATCCTCGCGCTCGCGGTTGGCATCGTCGGCGGCATCTACGGGATCGGCGGCGGCTCGCTGCTCGCTCCGGCTCTGATCGCCTGCGGCTTCTCCGCCTACGAGGTCGCTCCCGCGACGCTGCTGGCCACCTGTCTGACATCTGTCGTCGGCATCGCGACCTTCGAGGCTCTCGAGATCACACGAGGTGGGAGCGTCGCGCCTGAGTGGATCCTGGGTATCGCGATGGGACTCGGAGGCTTCACCGGAAGCTACGCGGGCGCACGTCTGCAAAGCCGTCTGCCCGAGGCGTCGCTGCGGCGGCTGCTCGGCCTGTGCGCATGTCTCGTCGCGGCGCGCTTCGCTCAAACCGCGATCCAGCAGTCCTCCCGCCAAGCGCCTGCCCACGTCGTCGGCGGATAGTCGCCGGCGGCCCGGACACCCGCTAGGCTGAAGTCGAGAGGAATGGCCCGTCAGCTATGGCTACTTCGCCACGCGGATGCTGAGCCGCATGGCACACGCACGGACGCCGAGCGCCGCCTGACCGAGCGGGGGCGCCAGCAGGCGCATGCCGCAGGCGTGGCGATCGAACGGCTGCACGGCGATTTCGACCTCGTCCTGTTTAGCCCGCGGGTGCGGGCGCGCGAAACCGCGGAGCTGGCGGCCGAGGGCTGGAGCGAAGAGCAGCGCGGGCTGCTGACGGTCCATCCGCCGCTATCCGCCGATTTCGACGCTGCACAGGCGCTTGATGCGCTCCGTGCGGTGCCCGCCGACGGGCGGCTGCTGCTCGTCGGCCACGAGCCCGACATGTCGCGCATCGTCGGCGAGCTGACGGGCGCGCGTGCCGACGTAAAGAAGGGCGGGCTTGCGATCGTGCGTCTAGAGAGCGCGAGCGGTGAGCTCGTCGCCCTCCTGCGGCCCCGCGAGCTCGCCCTGATCGCCGACGCTGCGATCGAGGTCGTCGCTCCACTCGGCGGGAAGTGACGACGGCACGGCGCTCGGGTCGATGACCTCGACCGATTCCGCCGCGAAGCGGTAGCCGATGCCGAAGTGCGTGTGGATGTAGCGCCAGTCCGGCGAGGCCTTCTCGAGCTTCTGGCGGAGCTTGCGCACGAACACGTCGACGGAGCGGTCGCCGCGCACCATCGTGTAGCCCCACAGGCGCGAGTAGATCTCCTCGCGCTCGAGCACGCGCCCCTCGGCGGCCGCGAGCAGCTCGATCAGCTCGAACTCGCGCCGGGTCAGGTCGATGCTCTGCCTCGCCGACGAACGCCTGGAAGCGGTCGGAGCGGATCTCGACCTCGCCGGCGAGGATCGGCTTGGTCTCGGTGCGGCTGGCGCTGCGCCGGCGCCGGCGCACGACGCTCTGCACGCGCGCGATGACTTCCTCGGGGTGGCAGGGCTTGGTGATCCAGTCGTCGGCTCCGAGGCGCAGGCCGCGCACGCGCTGGGCGACGGTGGAGGGGCCGGTGCAGACGACGATGCCGAGCTCCGGCAGCGCCTCGCACAGTCGCTCCAGCCAGGTCCACGCCTGCGGGCCGAGCACCGCGAGATCGACGATCAGCGCGCTCAGGCGCATCGAGACGATCGCGTCCGTCGGTACGGGGCTGGCAAGCACACGGTGCTCCCAGGAGAGTCGGTCGAGGCGCTTGCTGAGAACCTGGATGAAGCCGCTGTCGCGGTCGAGGACGGCGATCCGCAGGGATGCCGCGGCCGCATGAGTGGCGTCCGGTGCCGCTGCTGCGCCTCCCGCGTCTCCGACGCTCACGCTTGACGCTCATCGCGGCGCAGTGTAAGCGATCGATGGGTCGCTGGAAAGCTTCTGCGCGCAAACGTAACAGGATGTTCACAGGCGCCCGATCGCTATTTGCGGGCCTCCGAGGAGTTATTTGCGGGGCGTCGAGGAGTCCGAGAACTCCCGGAACAGCCCGGTGACCACGAACGCGACCTGCTCGCCGATGTCGACGGCGTTGTCGCCGATGCGCTCGAGCGCGCGCGCGACGAGCGTCATGTGCATCGCCCACTCGCGCCTGTCGGGGTCGTCGCCGATCTCGATCGCGAGACGGAAGATCTCGCGGTTGAGCCGGTTGATCTCGCGGTCCTGGCGCACGAGGTCTTCGGCCAGCCCGACGTCGCGCGCGGCGAACGCGGCCTTCGACTGGACCACCTCCGAGCGCGCGAACGCGCCCATGCTGCGCGAGCGCGTCGAGCATCTCGCGGTGCACGGGCGGCTCGTATCCGGAAAGCGGGATCAGCTTGGCGATGTTCACGCACTGGTCGCCCATGCGCTCGATGTGCTTGATCATGTGCAGCAGCGCCGCGACGAGGCGCAGGTCGCCCGCGACCGGCGCCTGCAGCGCGAGCAGCGAGAGGATGCCCTGGTGCACCTCCAGGTAGCGTCCGTCGACGCGGTCGTCGTCGGCGATCACCATCTGCGCGAGCTCCACGTCCTGGTGGTGCAGCGCCTCGAGCACGCGGTCGAGCTGCTCGACGATCAGGTCGAGGCCGCCGAGCGCGTTGGCCTCGAGCTCGCGCAGCTGTGCTTGGAAGTGCGCGCGGCCCTGCGCGTGTGCGCCCTCGCCTGAGGAGGCGCCATCGGCGCGCCCGGAATCGGTCGCTGCGGGGAACGTCGCGGGTGGCCGGCCCCCGTCAGCCGAACTTCCCGGTGACATATTCCTCGGTTCGCGAATCGCTTGGTTTGGTGAAGATCTCCTGCGTCGGTCCGACCTCGACGAGCTCGCCGTCGAGCATGAACGCCGTGCGGTCGGCGACGCGTGCGGCCTGCTGCATGTTGTGCGTGACGATCACGATCGTGACGCGCCGCTTGAGCTCGTCGATCAGCTCCTCGATCTTGAGCGTCGCGATCGGGTCGAGCGCCGAGCACGGCTCGTCCATCAGGATCACCTCAGGGTCCACGGCGAGCGAGCGCGCGATGCACAGGCGCTGCTGCTGGCCGCCCGAGAGCCCGGCGCCGGGCTCGTCGAGGCGCTCGGCGACCTCGTCCCACAGGCCGGCGGCGCGCAGCGCCGTCTCGACCTTGGCGCGCAGATCGCCGCGGCGACGCGAGCTGAGCCGCGGGCCGGCGGCGACGTTGTCGAAGATCGACATCGTCGGGAACGGGTTGGGCTTCTGGAAGACCATGCCGACGGCACGGCGCACCGCGACGACGTCGACCGACGGGTCGTAGACGTCGAGGTCGTCGAGTAGCACGCGGCCCTCCGCGCGGGCGCCCGGGATCTCCTCGTGCATGCGGTTGATGCAGCGGACCATCGTTGACTTGCCGCACCCTGACGGTCCGATGATCGCCGTCACCTCGTTGGCGCGGAACTCGAGGTCGATGCCCTTTACCTGTTCGGCGTCACCGTAGAACGCGCGCAGCTGCTCGAGTTTCACGCTCAGCCCCCGTGTGGCCTCGACGCTTGCACTGCCTGGCGCCGGCGGCGAGAGGGTCGTCGAACCGGTGATTCGCCGCACGCCCGACTCCGTCGAGCTGGGATCCTCGGCGCCCTGCTGTTGGCGGTCGAGCTCCGAGCCGCTCTCGGGGTCCACGTCAGTCACCTCCTGGGTCCGTCCGTCGGGTGTCATGCAAGGCGGCTCCTTCGCGCGATCAGCCGGGCGATGAGGTTTAGGAGCAGGATCATCACGACCAGCGTGAGCGCTGCTCCCCAGGCGCGGTTGACAACCGCCGTCGTGGGAGAGGTCACGTCCTTGTAGATTTGCACAGGCAGCGAGTTCATGAACCCGCCGAGGTTGAAGTTGGTCTTCAGGGTGGCGGCTGCCGTGAACAGCAGCGGCGCCGTCTCGCCGGCGGCGCGCGCGATCGCGAGCAGCACGCCGGTGACCATTCCGGGCAGCGCCGTCGGCAGCACGATGCTGAAGATCACGCGCCAGCGCGGCGCGCCGAGCGCCAGCGCCGACTCGCGCAGGGCCGCGGGCACGAGCAGCAGGATCACCTCGGCCGAGCGGATCACGACCGGCAGCATCAGCAGCGACAGCGCGATCGAGCCCTTGTAGCCGGCGTAGCTCGAGCCGGTGCCGACGACCAGCACGATGTACACGAACAGGCCGAACACGATCGACGGCACGCCGGTGAGCACGTCGACGAAGAAGCGCACCGTGCTCGCGAACCAGCTGCTCTTGCCGTACTCGACGAGCCACACCGCGACGCCGATCCCGATCGGCACGGCGATCGCCGAGGCGAGCGCGACGATCTCGATCGTGCCGAGGATCGCGCTCTTGATGCCGCCGATGCTCGAGCCGCCGAAGAACGTGTTGCCGGTGGGGTCGGTCGTGAAGAAGCTCGGACTCCACGAGCCGAGGCCCTTGCGCAGCAGGTAGTAGACGATCAGCACGAGCGGGATCAGGGCGATGACCGTGCCGGCGAGGATCGCCCCGCGGGCGAGCCGGTCCTTGCGCCGCCGTGCAGGGCTGAGGGCGAAGCGCTCGAGCCCGCTCGCCTCGGGCCGCTCGGCGAATGCGCCATGTGTGCTCATGCGCCGGCCGTCGCGTCGGCGAGCGAGCTCATGCCCTCGGCGACCTGGACGCCGCCGGACCCGGAATTGGAATTGCTGGCGCGCGCCGCCCTCACCACCAGCAGCCGCGCGACGCCGTTGACGAGCAGCGTCAGCACGAACAGGACCAGCCCGGCGGCGAACAGCGCCGAGCGGTGCACGCCCTGGGCCTCGCCGAACTCGTTGGCGATCGCCGCCGCGAGGCTGTAGCCCTGCGCAGAAGAGGTGGTGGCCGAGCAGCGGGCGCGTCGCCGATCAGGATCGTCACGGCGATCGTCTCGCCGATCGCGCGTCCGAGGCCGAGCATCGCGCCGCCGACGATGCCCGAGCGGCAGTAAGGCAGCACGGCGAGGCGGATCATCTCCCAGCGTGTGGCGCCGAGCCCGAGCGCGGCCTCCTTGTGGTCGGCGGGCACGGTGCTCATAACCTCGCGGCTGATCGCGCTGACGATCGGCAGGATCATGATCGCGAGCACGAGCCCGGTGATGAAGTAGTTGGGGATCGTCACGAGGCCGCCGCCGATGAACGGGATGAACGACAGGCGATCGGCGATCCACTGCTCGGCGCCCTGCAGCTTGGGCGCCAGGAAGAAGATGCCCCACAGTCCGTAGACGACGGACGGGCACCGCGGCGAGCAGCTCGACGAGCAGCGTCAGCGGCGTGCGCAGGCGCAGCGGGCACAGCTCGGTCGCGTAGACGGCCGCGGCGACGGCCACCGGCACGCCGATCACGCAGCGCGAGCGCGGAGGTGATCAGCGTTCCGACGAGCAGCGGTAGCGCGCCGAAGTGTTCGGCGCCGACGTTCCAGTCGTTGCCGAAGACGAAGCTGACGACGCCTTCCTTGGCGAACGCGGGGCGGGCCTGTCCGACGAGGCGGATGAAGAAGTAGACGATCAGCGCGAGGATCAGCGCGGAGAGCGCCGTCAGGCCGTACTTGAGCGCCCGGTCCGGCAAGCGTGCCAGCGGCGAGCGCTCGAGGATCGAGCGCTCGCCGCCGGGAATCGATGCTGCCTCCACGGCCACCTGTCTATCGGAAACGTGGCCGTGGCGTCACGGTCAGCCGATCGCCGTGCCGTTGCACTGCAGGCCCGCGACCGCTTCCTTGGACTTGGCCAGAATCGCGGCGGGCAGCGCGGCGTAGTCGGCCTTGGCGAGGATCGGCTGCCCTTCGCCGAGCCCGTATTCGAGGAACTTGACGACGCCCTTGGCGGCTGCTTCGCCGCCGGGGATGCCGGCCTTGCAGAGGTCCTTGTTGACGACGATGAACGTCTGCGAGGTGATCGGGTAGGCGTTGGGGCGACGACGGGTTGCTGATTTTGATGCCGAGGTTCGCCGGCACCGTGACCCCTTCGGCGGCCGCGCTCGTCGAGGCGAGCGTCGGTTCGACGAAGCTGCCGGCCTTGTTCTTGACCGACGCGTACGTAAAGTTGTGCTCCAGCGCGTACGCCTGCTCGACGTAGCCGACCGCGCCGGCGGTCTGCTGGACGCCGCCGGCGACGCCGGCGTTGCCCTTCTCGCCGGTTCCCGTCGGCCACTGCACGGTCTTGCCTTCGCCGACCTTGCTCTTCCATTCGGGGTCGACGTCTGAGAGGAAGCCCGTGAAGCCAGAGGTCGTGCCCGAGGAGTCAGAGCGGTGGATCACGGTGATCGGCGTGCTCGGGAGGCTGACACCGGGGTTCAGCGCCTTGATCTCGGCGTCGTTCCAGGTCTTGATCTTGCCGAGGTAGATGTCGGCGATCGTCTTGCCTTCGAGCTTCAGGCCGGTCTTGACGCCGGGAACGTTGTAGGAGACGGTGATCGCGCCGAGGAACATCGGGATCTGCACGGCGGGACTGCCGTTCTTGGCGATCGCTTCTTCGTCGGCGGCCTTCAACGGCGGGTCGCTCGCGCCGAAGTCGACCGTCTTCGTCTCGAGCGAGGTGATCCCGGCCCCAGAGCCGACGGCCTGGTAGTTGACGGTCAGGCCGGAAAGCGCCGAGGCCCACTGTTCGTAGACGGGGGCGGCGAACGTCGAGCCGGCCCCGGAGATCGTTGCTGAGGCGCTCGATGTGCTGCTTGCAGTGCTGCTCGAGGTGCTGGAGGAACTAGAGCTTCCGCATGCGGCGAGGCCCAGCGTGAGCACCGCGCAGCTCGCGAGCGCGCCCATCTTGTTCTTGATCACTACATCTCCTCTGGCTGGATTGTCAGTTGGCGAGGACGTGCCGAACGGGCCTCTCCGCCATCACCGGTGTGCCCGACGCCAGTCTCTTCAACCCCCGGCGGCCTCCATGTGAACATTTCGTGAAGGCTGAGGCTGAAACCGGTACCCGAATCCGGGATGCGTGTGGATGAAGCGCCGGTCGGGGAGCGCGTCCTCGAGCTTGCTGCGCAGCTTGCTCACGTACACGTCGACCGAGCGATCTCCGGCGCGCAGCTCGCCGCCCCATACGGTTCTGTAGAGCTCCTCGCGGGTGATGATCGCGCCGAGGCGTCTCGCCATCGCGACGAGCAGTTCGAACTCGCGCACCGACAGCGTCAGCGCTTGCCCGGTGGCGAGCACGAGCCCTTCCTCGAGCCTGATCTCGAGCTCGCCCGCGTACAGGATGTCAACCGGTATATCTGCGCTCTCCGGGAAGGCGGCCACGACGCGAAGCGTCGCAGGCGGTGGACGTAAGGGAGTTGCAAAGTCGTGATCTAACCGTGAAAAATCTGTGAAGGGCATGGCGTGGGTCGCGCGTGGCAATATCCTCGCCCGATGAGCTTCTTGCGGCCCGGCATCGACGGCAACCTGATGGACCCTGGTCGAGGAGTCCGGACGCAACGTCCAGCGCTGCGGCCTGCTGCTGCACGACCTGCTCAAGGAGTATCCCGAGCGCGCGACGCTGGCGCAGGATCTGAAGGTGTGCGAGCAGGAAGGCGATCGCATCACGCACGACATCATCCACCGCCTGGCCGGGCGCGGACGCGTGCGGGCGCCGTTCGACGCCGGCGACGGCTACGCGCTGGCGACCGCCCTCGACGACATCGTCGACCACTCCGAGCAGGTCGCCGCGCAGCTCGGGCTCTACGGCGTCGAGGCGCCGATGGAGCAGGCGGTCGAGTTCACCGAGGTGCTGGTCGGCGCCGGCGAGCAGATCGCTCAGGCCCTGCGCTGCCTGCGCACGGGCACCGAGCTGGGCCCGCACCTGGTCGAGATCCACCGTCTGGAGAACGAGGGCGATCGCCTGCAGCGCGACGGCGTCGCCTCGCTGTTCGCCGGAGGGATCGACCCGATGGTGGTGATCCGCTGGAAGGACATCTTCGAGTCGCTCGAGGCGGCCGTCGACGCGTGCGAGACGGTCGCGCACGTGCTCGAGGGCATCACGCTCAAGCAGCGCCGTCGGCGGCGCTGACGCGCGGCGGCGATCGGGCGCTCGCGAGACGCGGGCGTCGAGGGGTCGGAAACGCACAGGCTCGCGACACGCTGCCCGCGGGCGCGACGGGGAACCGCCGCGCGGTAGGCCCTGCACGAGGGCCAGCCACGCAAAGCCGGCGGATAGACGACTAGGAACGCCTTGTTTTACAATGTCTTCACAATAAGCATAATCCGGACTTGCAATGTGAACAATACTTCTGTAAAAAGCGTTCTTCAATTGTCCCTATTGGAGATCGGAGTAGTGGGGTATGGAGACTTCCGAACGTTCTCGTCCTCGCGTGCAGCGGGCACGCAGGGCTGGCGCAGCGCCACGGAGCGGCGCTGTCGCGAGCTTCCGCAGGGCGGCGTCCGCGCAGGAGCCCGGCCGCGCCGCGGGCGAGCCGGAGGGCCTGCGCGTCGCGATCCTGGACAGCGACTCGGGCTTTCAGGTGGTGCTCGCTAAGCGCCTCGAGCGACTCGGCTGGAGCTACCGCATGCTCTCTCCCAAGGTGACGGCCAAGGCGCTCGGCGCGGTCGAGGCCGACGTGCTGATCGTCGACCTCGCGATCCTCGGCGCTCAGCGCTGGAAGTGGCTGTCGCGCCTGTGCGATCAGCGCCCCGACATGCGGGTGATCGTCTGCACAGGCGCCTCGACCGTCGCCGAACGAGTGTGCGGGCTGCGACTGGGTGCCGATGACTGGTTGAGCAAGCCCTGCCATCCGGAGGAGCTGATCGCGCGGGTCGAGGTTGTCACGGCCCACCGCCGTCGTCCCGAACAGCGCGATCTGGAGCCCATCGCCACCGGCGAGGTCGAGGTCCGACCGGACCAGTATCAGGCGTTCGTTCGCGGACGCAGCCTGCGCCTGACGCGGCGCGAGTACCAGCTGGTCGAACTGCTCGCGCGCGCCGGCGGAGAGGTGCTCGCTCGCGAGGAGATCTACGAGTGCCTGTGGGGCGGGGAGATGACTCGCAACGACCGCTCCGTCGACGTCTTCGTGCACAAGCTCCGGCGCAAGCTCGAGCGGGCCTCGCCGGGCTGGCGCTACGTCCACACGCACTTCGGGATCGGCTACAGGTTCGCGGGCGAGCTGGCGGAGGGTGCGGCGGTGCACGAGCTGCCGCTCGTCGAAGTGCCGGCGGCGCCGCCGTTGGCGGCCTGAAAAACGTCGCGCGGCGGCATCAGCCCGAGGTCGTGGCAGGCGCGTCGACTTCGAGCTGCGCGCCGGCGGGATCGCCGACGAAGAAGATCTGAAACGGCGTGGTGGCTCCGGCGGGAGCGTTCGCGAGCACAGCGCGACCGGCGGCGACGATTCTGCCGGCGCGCCGCGCGACGGCGTCGACGACCACTTCCTGCTGAGCGATCGTCGAGCCGTTCGCGAGGTTGCCTTCCGCCTCCGCTTCGGAGAGATGCGCGCCCTCGATGCTCAGCCGCGGGATCGCGCCTGCGACCGTCGTGCCTTCGCCGACCTTGGCGCTGACGCTCGTCGGCGTGCTCGTGGCCTGCACCTGATCGTCGATCCACGTCTGGCTGGCGTGCGCCGGGATTAGCGCGATCGACGCGAGCGTCGGTGACAGGCCGGGCACGTCGTTGCTGTAGACGGAGCCGCCGTGCGCGTCGCGGACGGTGATCTCGATCGGCACATCGCGCAGCGACGTGTCCGAGGCGTTGCGCAGCGTCACGACGGCCGCCGCGCCTTCGGAGTCGTGTACGACGGCCGTGGCGATCACCCTCAGCTTGGTGCTCGGCCGGGTGATCGTCAGCGCGCGCTGCGCGAGCGCTCTGCGCTTCGCCGCTTCGTCTTCGTGGAGCGTGGCGGCCCTTTCCAGCTTCGCGCTGTGTTCCTGGTTGGACTCGCATGCCGCCAGCGCCAGCGCCAGCAGCGCGAGCGCCGCGAGCCTCACCCGAAGGCTCCGCTGATGTAGTCGCGTGTGCGCTCCATCGTGGGCCGGTCGAAGACCTGCTCGCTGGTCCCGTACTCGACCAGCTCGCCGAGGTGCATGAACGCGACGTGGTCCGCCACGCGAAATGCCTGCTGGAGGTTGTGCGTGACGATCACGATCGCGACGCTGTCGCGCAGCTCCACGATCAGGTCCTCGATCGTCGCGGTGGAGATCGGGTCCAGGGCCGAGCAGGGCTCGTCGAGCAGCAGCACCTCGGGCTCGGCGGCGAGCGCGCGCGCGATGCACAGCCGCTGTTGCTGGCCACCGGAGAGCCTCAGGGCGGAGCGCTCCAGATCGCCGGCCACCTCGTCATAGAGGCCCGCGCGGTGCAGCGCGTCGCTCACGGCGGCCTCGATCTCGGGACTGCGCCGGCGTCGCCGGCCGCCGCGTCCGGGGCGCTCGGCGAGCGCGTAGGCGACGTTGTCGAAGATGCTCATCGGGAACGGGTTCGGCTGCTGGAAGACCATCGTCACGCGACGACGCAGCTCGTTGACCTCCAGCTCGTGGATGTCGCGGCCGTCGAGCGTGATGCTGCCGCTGCGCGCGGCGCCGGCCGTGATCTCGGTGAGGCGGTTGAGCGAGCGCAGCAGCGTCGTCTTGCCCGAGCCCGACGCCCCGATCATCGCCAGCACCTCGCCCTGGCGCACCGGCAGGCTGACGTCGCGCACCACCCAGTTCTCGCCGTACGCCAGCCACACCGACTCGATGCTCATGCGCTCGCGCACGTTGGCCGAGGAGGCTCTGGGTGTGCGCAGCCGCGTGGCCACAGCCGTGGCGGGGGCGGCGCCGTTGCCGGCCGGCCGCGGCGGAGCGACGTAGGGATCGCGGTCGACCGCGATCCGCCGCACGGGCGGCGGCATCATCGGGTCCATGGTGTCTCCGCGCAGCGGTTCACGACGACGGGTCCGGCATGAATGGGATCAGGCGGAATGCACGGCTCAGCCCGCCGCGTTCGGACTGCCCGTCCCTGTTGGTCAGCCACGTCACGACCCCGTTGAGGATCAGCACGATGACGAGCAGCACGAACGCGGCCGCATAGGCCTTCTGCGGGGCGTTGCCTTCACCGGCGGGTGAGTTGTTGAAGACGTAGCTGGTGAGGGTCGAGCCGGTGCCGCGAAGCGTCCCGATCACAGGCACGTTGCCGACTTTCTCGAAGTCCAGGTAGGTGCCGAGCAGGATCGAGATGATCGCGGTATCGCCGATGATGCGGCCCAGGCCCAGCACGGTGCCGGTGGCGATGTCGGGCCGGATCGCGGGAAGCAGGACGCGGCGAACCGTCGTCGCGGGGGTACGGCCCAGTGCAAAGGAGGCCTCGCGCAGTCGGTCTGGCAGCCGTGTGAGCGCCTCGCGCGTGGATGCGACCACCAAGGGCAGCGCCAGCACCGCCATGACAGCGCCGGCCGCGAAGAACGAGCGCCCGTAGACCCCGCCGTTTTCAGCGGTCGTCGAAAGGAAGCCGAGGTAGCCCTGCGCAAACACGAGCAGTCCAAACAGCGCGAGCACGACGCTCGGCGCGCCCGCGATGATCTCGATCACCGACTCCACTGCTCGGGCGAGCCACGACGGCCGCCCGTACTCCGCCAGCCAGGTACCCAGCGCGATGCCCACCGGTGCGGCGATCGCGATACCGATCACAGAGACGATCAGGCTGCCGACGATCGGATCGAGGAAGCCGCCGCTCTGGCTCTGCACGGAGGACGGCGCCGGAGATTCCACCAGCAGGCGCGGGTGCAGATACGCGATCCCCTTGAAGAGCATGAACAGCACGATCGCCAGGGCGAGCAGACACAGGCCGATGCCGACGGCCCAGCAGAGCGCGTGTGCGATGCGATCCACCAGCGGCCACGCGGTCGTCCGTTCGCGCGAGCTGCGTATCACGACAGAGCCGGGCGGTGGCGCCGGCGGTAGCTTCGCGAAGTCCGATGTGAGGTCCGCGGTGGCCATCAGAGTCGGACCCCATAGCGTTTGAAGCGCTGCTTGGCGGCCCATCCGGCGAGCGAGAGCATCGCCGCGGAGACGAGCAGCACGGCGCCGATCGCGTAGATCGTGTGCCCGAGCGGTGCGATCGAGAGGCCTTCGGAGTTCTGGAAGATCGTCGCGGCGAGCGGGCGCACGGGCTCGAACAGGGCGGTGACGCCGTCGAGCAGGTTGGGAGCGAAGCCGCGACCGCCGGCGACCATCGCGAGCATCACGGCCTCGCCGAGCGCCCGCGCCGTCGCCAGCACGGTCGCGGCGACGATCGCGGGGCGCGCCGTGTGCAGCGAGACTCGCCAGATCGTGCGCCAGCGGTTGACCCCTAGGGCGAGCGAGCCTTCGCGCCACGCCGCCGGCACCGCGGCGAGCGCGTTCGCGCTGATCGCGACCATGATCGGCAGGATCATCACCGTCAGGATCAGCGTGGCGGTCATCACGTCGGCGCCGTTGAGCTGCACCACGTAGCCCACCGACGCCCTGCGCGAGTCGCTGATCAGGTCGTTGTTGATGAACGGCACGATCACGAGGATCCCGATCAGCCCATAGATCACCGAGGGCACGCCCGCGAGCAGCCGGATCACCGGGTCGAGCGTGCGCCGCACCGCCGGCGGCGCGAACTCGGTGAGGAAGATCGCGGCGAGCGTGGAGACGACAAGCGCGAGCAGCACCGCCAAACCCGTCGTCAGCAGCGTGCCCCAGATCAGCGGCCAGGCGCGGAAGTAGTAGATCGAGTGTCCCGGCAGCGGTTTGACTTCCTGCATCGCGCGCAGCTCCGAGTCGACGTCGCCGCCGGGCCCGAACCAGCTCAGCCCGTTGTGCGCAAACGACGGCCACGCCTTGACGAAGACGGTCACGAGCATCGCCCCGATCAGGACGAGCACCGCCACCGCCAGCGCGCCGAGCATGCGCTCGACGCGCTGGTCGGTCCTTCCCGTGGCCCAGCGGCGGGGGCCGCGAGGGCCGCGGGAAGGCGCTGCTGTCAGTGGATGGCGATCCACAGGGAGCTGACGATCTTGCGTACGGTCAGGTTGCCCGGCTTGGTGATCCAGTCGATGAACTTGGCGGCTTCGCCTTTGGGGGCGCCTTTGGTGACCATCCAGAAGTTGCGTACGCCGGCGTACTGTCCCGACTTGGCGTTGGCCAGGGTGCACGGGATGCCCTGGTAGTCGACCGTGTGCACGCCGCCGTTGATCGTCGCCGCGAACGACACGAAGCCGATCGCGCTCGTCTGAGCGCCGACGGCGTTGACCTCGAGACCCTCGGAGCTCTCCTGCGTCGCCTTGGGGAGATCTTCAGGGATTCGCCTAGGAAGATGTTCTGGAAGGCGTCCTGCGTACCGGAGACGGCTTCGCGGTCGAACAGGTCGATTGGACCCCTGAGGGTCGAGCCGGGGACGTTGCTCCAGTCGCTGATATCGCCCGTGAAGATGCCCTGGACCGTTTCCTGTGTGAGGTTCGGTAGCGGGTTGGCGGAGTTGGTGATCACACAGATGCCGTCGCGGGCGATCTTGCTGAACACGAGGCCTTTCGGGTCCTGGCCCGGAATCGGGTCGCGCGACGCATCGCCGATGTCGACCCTGCCGGCGGCGACGTCGTTGATGCCGATGTCCGTCTGCCCGCCGCCGATTTTGGCAGCCGGGATCTTCGGGAAGGCGTGGTGGTAGGCGACCGCGAGTTTCTGCACGAGCGGCAGCATCGACGTGGACCCGTCGACGATCAGGCGCTTGCTGGCGAGGGCGCTCGCAGGCGCGCAGAGTGTCAGCGCGAGAACTGCCGAGAGGATGATGGTGCGGTGCTTGAGGGTGCGGTGCGCGCGCACGGTTGTTGCTCCTTTTGCGTTGGGGGAGTGGGGCACGGCTTGGGCGTCGCAGACGCTCAAAGAGGCAGAACAGGCCGAGGTGTGAATCGATGCGGTATGCGCGATGGACGTCACCCCGCGGGAAGAGTGTCGCTCGCGCATGTGCTTGGTGTTTCGTTTTTGTGAACGTTGCAGGGAAGCTCATTGTGAAGTTCTTGTGAATGTCGACAGGGCCATGTGTCGTTTTTGTGAACGCCATTGCTTTTCCGCTCGCGGCGTGTGACGCTGGCAAACGTCCGATCGGCGCTGCGCTCGACGGCTGCCTCTGTGCGGCTGCGGCGTGTCGCCGGGATGCCGCTCAATCGATATGACCGACGACCCGACCCCACCCGAGTCCCCCTCCGCCAACGGCGCCGGCGCCGGCTCCGCTCAGGCGGTCAAAACCGCTTCGGTGCGCTCGGGCCTGGCTCATCGCCGCAATCCCGTGCTCGCGAACGTCGCAGCGTTTGCTGCCGGCGCGCGCCGGATCGCGTTCCGCGATCCCCTGTCGCTGTTCCTGCTGCTCGCGTCGATCGCCCTGGCGATCGCCTTCGCGAGCCTGCTCGGGAGCATCAAGCCGTCGAGCTCGGGACTGGACGTGCCGATCAGCACGGTCCAGAAGCTGGCGTCGTCTCACGGCATCGCGAGCGCGGTCCTGCTCGACCACGACGATCGCGTCGAGCTGACCACAACCACGACGGCGCCGCCTGTGTCGGCGGACGGGACGCTGCCGGCTGCGACCACGACCACCACGATCCTCCCGGGCAAGCACGGCAAGCCGGGGCGCACGGTGACCACGGTCGTCCGACCCCCGGGGGCCGGCGTCGCCCAGCACCTGTGGGCTGCCTATCCGGCGTCGGGTGCTCAAACGGAGCAGCTCGCGACGGAGCTCTACAACAGCGGCGCGGTGGTCTCGGTCGATCAGCAGTCGGGCAAGGGGACCGAGGCGATCATCGTGCAGTTCCTGATCCCGATCCTGCTGCTGGTGTGCCTGTTCTCGCTGTTCACGCGCCTCGGTGCCGACGGTGGCGCGGGCGGCATCGCCGGCTTCTCGCAGTTCACCGGCAAGGGTCGCAAGAAGGGCAAGGGATCGCTCGACAGGATCACGTTCGCCGATGTCGCGGGCGCCGGCGAAGCGCTGGCGGAGCTTCGCGAGATTCGCGACTACCTGGCTGATCCGAGCAAGTACCTGGCGGTCGGTGCGGCGGCGCCAAAGGGCGTCCTGCTCGTTGGCCCTCCGGGCACCGGCAAGACGCTGCTCGCGAAGGCGGTGGCTGGTGAAGCTGACGCAGCCTTCTTCTCGCTGTCGGGATCGGACTTCGTCGAGTCGCTCGTCGGCGTCGGCGCGGCCCGTGTGCGCGACCTCTTCCGCAAGGCCAGGAAAGTTTCGCCCGCGATCATCTTCATCGACGAGCTCGACGCCGCGGGGCGCAAGCGTGGCGCCGGCATCGGCCAGGGCAACGACGAGCGCGAGCAGACGCTCAACCAGATCCTCGTCGAGATGGATGGGTTCGGGGGAGACGGCGGCCTCGTGGTGATGGGCGCCACCAACCGCCCCGACATCCTCGACCCCGCCCTGCTGCGCCCCGGACGCTTCGACCGCCAGGTGGTGATCGACGTGCCCGACGTCCACGGTCGCCTGGAGATCCTGCGTCTGCACGGCGGCAAGCGGCCGCTGGCGCCGGACGCGTCGCTCGAGGAGGTCGCGCGCCAGACACCGGGCTTCAGCGGTGCCGAGCTGGCGAACGTGATCAACGAGGCCGCGCTGCTGAGCGTCCGCGACGGGCGCGCGCAGATCGATGCCGCCACCCTCGACGAGGCGATCGACCGAGTCGTTGCGGGCCCGGCCAAGCACCACATCCTCAGCGAGCAGGAGCGCTGGCTGATCGCGATCCACGAGGCCTCCCACGCGGTCGTGACCGACGCGCTCGGGCACACCGCCTCGACGCGCAAGCTGTCGATCGTCGCGCGCGGCCGCCAGCTAGGCACCGCCGCGCACATGCTCTCCGACCGCGACCAGACGATCATGACCAAGCCCGACCTGCAGAGCCAGCTGATCGTGATCACGGCCGGCCTGGCCGGGGAGCGGATCGCGTTCGGCCACACCTCCACGAGCGTCACGACGACCTGCACGCCGCGACGGCGCTCGCGCGCAGCATGGTCACCTCGTTCGGCATGTCCGAGGCGCTCGGTCTGGTGACGATCGGCGAGAAGAGCGGCGAGGTGTTCCTCGGCGCGTCGCTCCAGGATCTCGGCTCGGTCGGTCCCGCAGACGCTCAACCTGATCGACAACGAGGTCGAGCGGCTGGTAGGCGACGCCGAGGCTCGAGCCGCTGTGGTCCTCGATCGCAACTGGAGCACGGTCGAGGAGACGGCCACCGCGCTGCTCGAGCAGGAGACGCTCTCCGGCGTCGCGCTCGATGCGGTGCTCTCGACCGTGCAGGAGGTGACGCTCGAGGAGCTGCGCGACGTGCGCCGGACGCGCCGCGCCGGCACGCGATCCCAACAAGCCAGGCACAATGAGGTGGCGCGCGCCCTCACCGGCGATGGTCGTCGCGCTGGTCGCGCTCGTGTTCTCGACGACGGGGCTCGCCGACGCAGCGCGCCACGCGGTGGTCAGCGCGATCGACGGTCATCCGATCAGCGCCACAGCCGCACGCAGGCGGCGTGCTGCTGCTCGGCAAGAACAGGAAGTTCCCCGCCTCGGCGATCCCGACGGTCAAGGACGCCGCGCGGGTGGGACGGCAAGACCGCCGAAGAACTCGCCGGCACCTGCCCGCCGGCCACCGTCGATCTGGGTACCTGGTGCCTGGACTCGGCGCCCTATCCGCTCACGAACGCACGAGGCCGGGAAGAACAACTTCATCTGGGCGAGCAAAGCCTGCGAGGCCGAAGGCGGCTGGCTGCCGACGGCCTCCGAGCTCCTCGGTGCCGCCGAACGCGTGAAGCTCGAGTCGACGATCCACGACACCCCGATCACGGCCACCGTCGAACCTGGACCCGAGCCGCGGCCTGAAAGACGAACGCGAGATGAGCTCGACGCTCGATCACGACCGAGGCCGGCTCGGCGGCCGCAGGCTCGGAGGGCGTCAGCGAAGGCGCCACCGGGGACCCGCGTCAGGGGCAGGCCAACCCGATTCCGCTCGCCGCCAACCCGCTGCCTGAATCGCTTCAGTACGTGACCGTCTACGACAACGGCAACCTGGGCGGCTTCGCCGGCTCGGAGCCGGTCAAGGAAGCGCAGAACTTCCGCTGTGCGTTCAACCCGACGCCCGGCGCCCTGAACAAGCCGGAAGAATGAGCGTTTCGGTGGCGTGCCACGATGCTGCTGGTGGGGCTCGCGGCGCGATTCTCGGCCGTGCTCAACGTCGCGGCTCGCCCGCGGCGGTGATCCTCCCGGCGGTCACGATCGATGGGCCCAGCGAGGAAATCGTCGGCTTCGGCGGCGTCGCGATGGCAGAAGACGGCACCGGCGGGGTCGTCTATCTCAAGCGCGTCGACGGCGTCGCGCACGTGTTCGTCGTCGCGCTACGTCGCTGGCCATTGGCTGGCGCCGATGCGGGTCGACACGGATGAGCCGTTCGCGGCCAGCTGGCCGCGCATCGGGGCCGCCGACGGGGGCGAGCTTGGTCGTGGTCTGGGCCACGCCGTTCGCCTCCGAACATGAGCAGCCGGTCGATCGAGCTGCTCAGCTCCACGCTCGGTCCGGGCGGCACGACGTTCGGCGCGGCGATAGTCGTCGACGGCGACATTCGCCAGGGGCTCGATGCCAATCCCGAGCTGGCGATGAGTTCGACCGGACAGGCCGACGTTGTCTACCGCGTCGTCAGGACGGAAGCAAATGGCCCGGCCGTTCTGCGCGCCGGAGACGTGGACGAGGAAGTGCGCGTGGCGCACTTCGTCGGCGAACGCTGGTCCGCGCTGGGAGCGATCAACCGCGACCCGGGGGTCGCGATGCGACCCCCTACGCAGGCCAACGCGCCGCAGATCGCGATCGGGCCGACCGGCAACGGCGTGGTCGTCTGGCAGGAGCCCGAAGTCAACGGCGTCGCGCGCATCTGGGCCCGTCGTCTGTTCGGGTCGAGCCTCGACTACGTGATGCTGGTCAGTGCGACGACCTTCGCCGGCGCGCCGATCGGCGAAGACTCGGATGCGCCGAGCGTCGCCTTTACGCGCTTGGGGCAGGCCGAGGTCGCCTATCGTCAGGCGGCGGGGGCCGGCTCGCCGCTGCCCGGGCTCGCGCATCTTCGTAAACGATCTGTCCGACGGCGAATCGTCGAGCGGCTCCGAGTTCCAGGGCGCGATCGTCGCCGACTCCTCCGTGCCGGGCGGCAAGTCGGCTGCGATCGGCCCGCCGAGTGTCGACATCGATGAAAAGCGAATCGCTGCGCCTGCTCTATGACAGCGACGGCATGCCGCGCGTCGTCGAAGGCAATGACCTGGGACTGTCGGGAACGCTGTCGCTTGGGCCGCCGTTCGTGCAGTCCAAGGAACAGGAACAGCGATCCGAAATGCCGTCCGCGGCGAGCGTCATGAATCCGGAAGGCGGTGGCGTCTCGGCCTGGCCGAGCGCCGACCGTCAGGGTCATCCGGCGGTGGCGGTGCGCGAGGACTTCCCCAACGGCGCCGTGCAGACCGCGCTCGTCGAGCGGCGGCGGCCGGCGGTCCGATCGGCGAACTGGCCGTCGGACGCTCTGGGCTGGGCGACGGGCTCGTGGCCTTCCAGCAGGGACCGATCGGCAATGCGGCGATCGTCACCGCGCAGGTGACCGCGCCGCCGGACACCTCGGTCGTCAGCGTGCCCAAGGGCTGGATCAAACCGGCGCTGGCGCGGATCTCCTGGCAGCCGGCAGCCAGCGCCAACGGGCCTTTGAGCTACACGGTCGTGCTGGATGGCCGTCGGCTGGCCACGCCCCCCGCCGCGCTCAGCCTCGCAATCGAAGCGAACCAGCTCGGAGACGGACTCCACCACGTGCAGCTGCTCTCGACCGATGCCTATGGGCAGTCAACGCTGACGGCTCCGTCCAAGCTCGAGATCGACGGCCAGCCGCCGCTCGTCAAGATCAACGCGGCGATGCGCGGCCGCGGAGTGACCGTGCGCGTGAGCGACGCCCTGTCGGGAGTCGACACGAAGTCGGTGAGCGTCAGCTTCGGCGATGGTCAGATGGCGAGAGGGCGCAAGCTGTTCCGTCATCGGTACGCCCATGGCGGCGTGTACACGATCACCGTGCGGGCGCGCGATGAGATCGGCAACGGAGAGACCGTGCATCGGCTGGTAAGCGTGCGATGAGACGTCTGCGGTCACTCGCGGGGCTGGCCCTGCTGATGGTCGTGGTTGCGCCCGGCACCCCGGCCGGGGCGGACGTGTTCGGCAAGATCCAGCTGGCCTCCGCCGGCTTCAACCAGGAAGAAGGCCGCGAAGGCGCGCAGCAGCAGGCGCTGTACGCCCACGATTCCGCGATCTCCGCAAACGGCCAGTACGTGGTCTTCGACGGCTATTTCGGCGGTCGCGCCGGCGTCTGGCGGCGGGAACTGCGCCCCGAAGGGAAGTCCGGACCGGTGGAACCGGTCGCCGTCGGCGCCCAGCTCCCGGGCAGTCAAGTGTGCGTCGCGCACGAACCGTGCGATGCCGACCTCCCGTCGATCAGTAAGGAAGGGCGCTACGTAAGCTTCACGACGACCGCGCCGCTCACCTCGGAAGATCGCGATGCGGGCGGGACGGAAGACCATCCGAACGTATATGTGCGAGACATGGACGTTCCCGAGTCCCAGGAATCCGCCTACGAACTCGTGTCGGCGGTTAGCGGGAAGAAGGAAGGCCTCACCTATGAAGGCTCGACTGCCGTCGGCGCGGTCGCGGCCGGGCGCTCGGCCATGAGCGAAAACGGTGACGAGGTGGTGTTCGTGACGACCGCGGTGTCCAACCTCGCTGCCTGTGAGGTGGGAGCACCTGCTCAAGCCGCCTGCGAAGCGGGTTCACCCGAAGCTCCCACGGCGAGCACGCCCGCGCTCCAGGTCGCGGTCCGCAACCGGGTAACTCACGAAACGCGGCTCGTGAGCGTCGAATACGACCCGGCCACCGGCGAGGCGATCCCCGACATGCCGGTTTCCCAGCTGGAAGGCAGCACCACCTACGGCGCCGTGTACAGCCCGCAGGGGAGCCCACCTCAATTCCCCGCCGGCTTCGATGAGCGCGCCTACGACCTGCCCAGCTCGGTCGGTGCATCGATCAGCGCGGATGGCAGCACGGTCACGTGGATGGGAACTGTCGTCTACAAGCAGGCGCGGATGCTGGCCCACGAAGCAAACGCGGCATACACCGAGCCCCTATGGCGGCGGATCGAAGCTGGGCCGCTGGCTGCCACCAGGCGTGTGACCGGCGGCTCAGAACCAGAAAATCCGGCCTGTGTCGCCAGCGGTCAGACCGAACTGCCCGACGTGCAGTCGTTCGCCTCGCCGAGCCCTTGCCAGGGCCCGTTCGTGGTGGAACCCGGTCACGGCGTGTGGGCGGGGTCCATCGGCGACGTCGTTCCGCAGCTCAGCCGTGACGGCGATGAGGTCGCGTTCATCTCAAATGCGCAGCTGGTGTCGCTCGGCCTGGACTTCGGCCGCAGCGCAGAATCCTCCGGAGACGACCTATATCTCGTCAACATGCAGGAAGGGCTCAGCCGTACCGAAGCCCTGAGGCCGTTGACGGAGCTCGCGAGCGGTCGGGAAGCCGTGGCGCCGGATGGGCCGATACTCGATGTCGCCGTCTCGCCCGACGGCGATCAGGTCGCGTTCACGAGCCAGCGCACGGAGTTCCCGCTCGCCTCGCTCGCGTACGTCAGCCAGCCCGCTGCGGTGCCTGCGCTCGCGGAGCTGTTCGACGTCGATCTCGCTGACAACACGCTCACCCGTGTGAGCGCCGGCTACGAAGGTGGCTCGAGCGAACACCCACACACGGAAGTGCTCGCGAATCGCGAAGATCAGTATGAAGCCGGCGACGGAGCGCTCTCCCCGTCCTTCTCGCTCTCCGGCGACACCCTGGCCTTCTCGTCCACTGCCTCCAATCTCGTCTTCGGCGATGGCAACACGCCGCCGGTGTCGGCGGAACGCCCCGTGTCCTCGGCTGACGGCAGCGACGCGTTCGTCGTCTCCCGTGAAGCGTTCTCCGCAGAACCCGCCGAAACGTCTGTGTCGAGTCCTCCGCCCGGTCCTCAGCTCGAGGCGGAATGGCGCTTGGATGTGACCGCGCGATCGCTCCCGAACGGGAGCGTGCGCCTATATGTCGAGGCTCCGGGCGCGGGGAGCCTTAGCGCCGTCGACGAGAGCTCCGTGGAGGCGAGGGCGGCCTTGCGCGCCAGCCGCGCGAGGGCGCGACACGTACGCTCCAGCGCGAGGAGAGCACAGGGCAGCGCGACCGTCGCCGAGCGAAGCGTCGCCACGGCCAAGCGGTCAGTGGCGGCGAGCGCCGGCGGCCTTGTCGAACTGACCCTGACGCTTGCCCCGAGCTACCGAGTGCTCGCGGCCCGATCGGGAGGTCTCGACGGCACCGTGAACGTCGTCTTCGCAGCCCCAGGGCGGGCGACTCTTCACCAGCGCATCGAGGTGTCGTTCGTGAAGAGGACCAGCGCGTCGCGGAGAAGCGCACCGCACTCGTCCCGAGAGGCGGCGTCGAAGGCGAGGAGACGCCGATGATCTCCCCGAGGAGAACCTCTCTCGCGGTGGTCAGAGCCTTCGTCTTTGCGCTCATCGCGCTGGCGGGGAGCCCGCTGGTCGTCTGCGCGGGCGCCTCTGAAGGCGCCGAATGGCGTCTGGAACAGCCGCAGCCACCGGCATCGGAAAGTGGTGTGCAGTCCGAAACCCCGATCGGCCTCGGCCGCATCGGCGACATCGCGTTCTGGGCGCCCAACCGAGGGGCGCTGATCACCGATGGCAATGGCGACGGCGTGCCCGCGGGGGTGTGGTTGTACAACGGCGAACGCTGGCACGAGCTTGCGAAGGTCTGCGGCGCGACGGATGGTCGCATCGCGTGGGCTGGGCCAAACGAATTCTGGACGATCTCGGACGGACGCCCGGGGCAGGCAGCCAAAGCCAACGGGGAACGCCCGCCATTGGAAGACAACACCCTGTGCCACTTCGCCGTCAACCCGCAGACGCGGCAGATGGAAGTCGCCGGCTCATACGCCACGCTCGCCTTCCAGGCGAGCTCCTACCAGCCGATGGATGCCGCTGCGTGCATCAGCTCCAGCGACTGCTGGTTCGCGGGAGCCCCGCTGCCCCCGCCGCAGGTCGGCGCGTTGCACCTGCATTGGAACGGCAACGCGCTGGAAGCTGAACCGAACACGCTCGTCAACGCGGTGCGGGACATCGATGCGTTTCAGGGGCAGCTCTACGAGAGCGTCGAACTCCCGGAACAACAGGCCGAAGGGACGATCGAAGAAATCCTGAACCCGTCGCTTCTCTATGCGATCTCCACCGAAGAAGGAGCGGTTCACGCCTTCGAACCGCTGCATCCCGCGCGGTGGGTCGAAGGGGTGAGGTACCCGCTTCCCGAATATGCGTCTGACTCCTACCCGCGGGCGCTCGAACCTCTGCGCGTCTCTGCCGACGAAGACTCGCTGTGGGCGGCTGCGGGACCAGTTGGCGCCGCGAAGCTTCCGAAGGAATCGGAACCGGGTGAGCTCACGGTGCTGCGCGAATCGAGCGGCCTCTGGAGCCAGGTGCTCGGGCCGGCGACCGAAGAGACCGCCAAGTACGAAGCAGAAGGAGCCGGCAAAGTCACCCCGCCGGGTATCGCCAGCGACGTCGTCGACTCGATCGCCGCCGAACCAGGGAGCTCCGAAGCCTGGCTTGCGCTGAACACGGAACTCGGCTTGAGCAAACCCAGTCCTACGGAACTGGCATCCGTCGCGCACGTCGCCGCCGACGGATCGCTCTCAGAAGAACAGCTGCCCTCCGAACCGGAACGAGTGACGGTCGGTCCCAAGGGGGCAGCTGAGAAGCTCGTCTGCCCCGCGCAGAACGACTGCTGGATGGCCACGACCCAGGGGTGGCTATTCCATCTCGCCACCAGGCAGGCGCGCGAAAGCCCCCAGCCCAACACCGAACCGGCGTTTTCGGGCGACTACCTGATCACGTTCCGTCCGCGCGACCAGGGCGTCCCGGAGGAACCCTCGGATGCGCTGCCGACCGACGACTCCGGACTGGAAGAATCGCCCCCCCAGAGCACGTCCTCGCAGCTGACGAAGGCGACGGCGCCGAGCCCATTTGCGCAGGTCAGCGTGCCGTTGCTCTCGGATGTGCACACGCGCCTGGTCCATGGCAGCACGCTCGAACTCAGCTTCCACCTTGCGGTCAAGGCTCGCGTGCGCCTGCTGGCCAAGCGTCACGCCAGCGTGGTCGCGAGCACTCCCAACCGCGTCTTCAAGGCCGGCAAGCGCAGCCTGCAGCTGCGTCTCAACGCTCATCGCTGGCCGACCAAGCTCGATCTCCAAACCCATGCGCTCGCGCCGTTGCCGACGGTCTCGAGCCTCAGCAGCGGCGTCGAAACGGTGGGGACCTCGCTTGCGTTTCCCAAGGCTGCAGGGATCACCGGCTGGGGATCGTCGCTTTGAGTCCTCGACGATCGGTTGAGCGCGGCGCGCGGTGGCGCCTGCTCGGCATGTGTGCAGGGCTCGCGGGTGCGCTGGTGCTCGTGTTGACCGGGGTCGTGCCCGGAGCGGGCGGGACGCCGCCCGCGGCCGGTCAGGCCGGCTCCGTGGGGGAACCCTACATCCACACCGACGATTCGGTCCCGGCAGAGGACGTGACGATGATCGGTGCCACTCCGGAAGAAGTCGGTGCGGGCAAGTACGAGACCTGGGGGGTCGGCAGAGGAGCACCCGGGGCGCTGCTCGTGCGCTATACGCGCGAAAGCGGATGGACGCTGGCGCCGGGGCTCGAGAACGAAGCCGGCCAGCCGCTGGAAGGCTTCGAACTCGACACGCCCGTGGCCTTCAGCTCGCATTCCGGGCCCAGCACGTTCGCTGGGCAGATGACCGAGGATGGCGCCGGGGTGCTCGTGGGCAACGCCTCCGAAGGCGAAGGTGCCAAGAAGGTCGAGAGCCAGGTGGTGCTGGTGCGCGAACCAGACGATCCCGCCAACCCGTTCCGCGAGGTCAAGACGGTGCCGGAAGAAGATCTGGCGGCCGGCGAACGATTGTTCGGGCTGGACCGGGCGCCGTTGATCGCTGCGCTCGACGAAGCCGGCGGGCATGCCGGCGCCCTGGTCGTACCGGTCAGGGAACACTCCTCCAGCAGCGAAGAACAGGTCCTGCACTGGAGTGGGGAAAAACAGGAATGGACCAGCGAGAAGATCGAACTGCCGATCAGCGCGACGGAGTTCCGCGTGCTCGCGATCGGCGCCAGCTCGCCCAGCAACGCCTGGCTGCTGGCACAGGTCTCAAGCGAAGGCGTGGCCCTTCTGCGGCGTGTGTCGGTCGGCAGCGAAGAGACCTGGAAGCCGGTCGCGCTCAAACCCAAAGGAGAACCTGGAGAACCCCTTGGCGTTAAGCTGGAAGGCGGCGCCGAAGAAGAACCGCTGACGGTCCCAGGAGCCGAAAGGGAACGGGTGCTCACGCAGGTTCTCACGGTCACGAGCGCGGGGATCTGGATCGATGGCGAACGTCCGCGCGTGAAAGCGTCCACCACGCTGTACTTCCAACCCAACGGCGAAGAAGGCGGCGAACTGACGAGCTGGTGTGCGCTGGAAGCCTCCCCGGCCGGAACCAAGGCGTGTGAGCATCCGCTTCCGGAGGCGTTGCCCGCCGGCGCCTCGCGCAGCATCGCCTGGGCGGGCCCGGGCTTCGGCCAGCGTGTGATCACCGGCTTTCCCGAAGGGGTGAGCCTGCGCCTGGAAGGCACCTCGGAGTTCACGAAGGTGCTGGGGCTCGGCGGGTCGGGAAGCCACGATCAGGGTGGGACCTACGGCGCCGCGTTCTCCAACCCCAAGGAGGGCTGGCTCGGCAACTTCGACCTGCCCGTCCACGTCACGGGCGAACCGGAACCGACGCGCCTTGCTCCCTGGCCGGTGCCCTTCCGCCACGCGCTGCTGGCGGTCGCGCCGCAGCCGGGTGCGCCGGTCGGAGCGCTGTCCAGCGAAGTCCTGGCGGTTGGCGACCTCGGTGAGGTCGTACGCTACAAGCCCGGCAGGGGTTGGCTGCCGGAAAGCCTGTTCGGAGCGGGCGAGCGGCGCGAAACGCCGCGACTGCGCGCGGTCGCGTGGCCGACTCCCAACCGCGCGTATGCGGTGGGCGACCGCAACGCTCAGAGCGGGCTCGGTCAGATGTGGCTGTGGCGCGGCGAAACCGGCCTGTGGGAACCGGACCCCGCGGCTCCCTACAACTTCGACGGCAACCTGCTCGGCATCGCGTTCGAAGCCGGCAACCCGGCGCGCGGTTACGCCGTCGGAGAGGATGGCGTGCTGCTGGGCTACGGCAAGACCTGGACGCAGGAATCGTACCCGGAAGAATCGCCGTGTCCGAAGTCGACGTCGGCGCGATGCACATGGGCGAATGCGAGTTTCACCTCGGTCGCGTTTGCCGGCTCGGAAGCGATCGTCGCCTATCGCCTCCTCCCGGAAACGACCAGCGAACGCTACGAAGGTGGGCTGATCGTCAACAACGGCTCCGGCTGGCACATCGACAAGGCGGCTGCCGCGGTCATGGCAGCGAACGTGCCCTGGGCGGTGGCCGGCCTGCCGGACGGCGGCGCGGCCTTCGGAGCGTCGCGGATGATCTACGAGCGCGAAGGAGCCGGCGCCCCTTGGCAGGCGACGCCGACGCCGTTCCCGGCGGGTGGCGCGCCGGGCCCCGGCTCACTCGAGCTGTTCCGCGAAGGCAGCGCGCTGCGTGTGATCGCCGCGGGGAGCGTGCCGGACACCTACAAGGTCGAAGCCGTGACCGAAGCGCCGCCCGGCTCTCCGCCGGTTCTGCTCGAACCGTACCCGCTCGCTACCAACGCCGAACGGGGGGTGTTGCGCCAGACAGCCGACGGCTGGAGCGACGAGGAGCACGAACTGAACAACGCCCAGGAACCGGAAGGCAACTGGACTGACTACGACGAGGTCTACCAGCCGGATCCTGTCGCGGCCCTGCTCGTCGATCCCACCGGCGCACAAGGTTGGGCGGTGGGCGGATTCGTCGAACCTGAAGACCACGAAGGGGTGCTGGACACCGCCGACGTCGACCGCTACCCAGCGGAAGGAGCCTCCCCGCCCGGGGCGGGCTCTGCGCCGTTGAGCACCGAACCGGCGAAGCATGCGATCTTCGCGATCGGCGGCAATGCGCAGTGCGCCGCTCCCTGCGCCGATCGTGCCAACGCGAGGATCGGCCCAGATGCGTGGCTGGAAAACGCGCTCTATCGCGCTGGGGAAGATGTCAGTGGCGCACGAGCGTTTCTGTACACGGGCCCCCGCCTGGTCGACCCGCACGCGACGAATGGCCCGAAAGAGGCAGTGGACAGGATCGACTACGAAGCCGAACTCGGTCGTTACGCGCAGATCCTCGGCGCCGGCGGCGTGCTGCCGGCATTTGTCGCCGGGACTCCCACGGACCTCGACGAAGCGGGCAGCGAGGGCGCGTTCGAAAGCGCGTTCGGCGGGCCATCGTTCGCCCAGCCTCTGGGCGGTAGCTCGCAAGCGCGGGCAAACCTCAGTGTCCTCGGCAAGGCCGCCTCTGCCTGTGGCGAGACGCCCGAATGCCAGTCGGCCTACTACGCGCTCGAATCGAACGGCTCGGCCGGCAGCGTGCGCGTGATCGTGCTCGACGACACCGCGGAAATGCAGCCAACCCAGCTGCAATGGCTGGAAGGGCAGCTGACGGCGGCGATGGAAGCCAAGAAGCCCGCGATCGTCGTCGGCAATGCCGACCTGAACGCCGAGGTCGCCGCCGGCGGCACCCAGGGCGCGAACGCCACGCAAGTGGAGAGGGTGCTCGCGGGCGGGGGCGCCCATGTCGCCGAAGCCTCCGCGTACTTCTTCGACGCTCCCGAAAAGAACGTCTACGAACCGCTGGCCGAGCCGAGCGGATCTGGCAAGCGCGAAATCCCGACCTTTGGATCGGGCACGCTCGGGTATGTGAAATTCCAGAGCGAACTCAGCGAAGCCTTCGTGGGCGCCAGCGGGTTCCTGCTGGGCGAAGTCGAACCCGAACCTGCGATTCGCAAATCCGGTAATCGCGCCCCGGTCAGCGCCCGACTCATCCCGAACGTCGGCGAACTCGCGTTGGAAGCCCAGGGCGGGACCTTGCTGCGCCGCAGCAACACGGCCCTGTTCGCCGCTCTGGCGCGCCGCCCGCGCGCCGGCAACCGGTCGGCCGCAGGTGGATCGCCCGCTCCTGAAACCAATCTCTACGTCCCGATCGCATCGAGCTGCGTGGGAGCCGCCTGCGAAAACGGGCTGTTCCCGCAGTTCACGCTCACCTCCTCGAACGCCCAGATCGGCGGCTTCGTCAAGCAGGACTTCGCGGTGGAACCAAAGGGTCACGAGCCCCTGTTCAACGCCAAGGGTGAACCGGAGCTCGAACCGGTGAACTCGAAGGGCGAATCGGTCAGCACCAAATCGAACCTGTTCTGCGCATTCAACCCAGGGCAAACGACCGTGACGATCAGCGCCGGCGGGCTGTCGTCTTCGCTCACGGTGCAGGTCCAGCCCGGCAGCGTGCGCCAGCCGTGCGGCACGGTGCCGCTCTCGAAAGCGCCCGCGGCGCAGCAGCAGGCGACGCCGCCGGTGCCGCCGCCGGCGCCGGCGCCGGCGCCGGCAGCGGCCGGTCCCGGGCTGACGCCGGTGCCGCTGCCCGTGCCACCCGCGGCTGTCGTGCCGTCGCCGGTGCGCCCGGCGCCGCCGGCGCCGCCGTTTTATCTCCCGTCCGGGTTGGGCTCCCCGTTGCTCGCCGTCGTTCCCCCGCCGGTGCCGACGCCCGCCCGCCCGACACCGCCGAGCGGCACCTCGGCGGTCACCTCGCCGGTCGAGGCGCCGGAGAAGGAAGAAGAGACGGAGGCCGCGCCGGAGTCCGTGAGCAACGAGGCGGTCGCCTACCGCGCGCACGAACACGATCCGGCGCCGGCCTTCATCCTCGGGATCGTGATCCTCGCGGCGTTCGCCGGCGCCTCGACGCGCCGGCGCCCGCGGCGCGGCCGGCGCGAGGCGCGGGTTGCGCCGGCGACGATCTCGACGATGCGCTCGCAGCAACGGATCGACGACACTCGTGGAGGTCGCCGACGATACTGATCTTCACAGGTTTGTAACAAGATCGCGCACGGAGCACGGTCGTGTCGAAAACCGGGAATGTAGGACCCACAGTCGCTTTTCTGCGCAATCCCAGTCGCTGTTGTGAAGTAGTGGTGAAGGCATGTTGCGTGGCGTCGGCGCGTATGCGACTGTGAGCCGATCCGCAATCGATAGACCGGAGCACGATGCCCACCTTCCGCAATTTTCGCTGGTTCCTTCCGCCCGTTCTCGCGGGCCTGCTGATGCTGGCCGCCGTGATGAGCACGCAGGCCTCGGCGGCTGGCAGCTACGGAGAACTGCTGCGATTCAACGGGGTCGGCACGGGCGCGACGAAAGGCCACAAGTTCGATCTGGAAGAAGAAGTCCACTCATTCGGCGTCGATCCGAGCGACGACAACAGCATCTTCGTCGGCGACGAAAAATCCGAAGCAAGCGAAGAAACCTTTCGGCTTCAGAAGTACACGTCGGCCGGCGCCTTCCAGGGCGAAGCTGTCTTGAAACCAGGTGGCACTCACCTGCCGACAGGCGTCTCCTACGTCGAGGATCTCGATGGCGTCGCGGTCGATCCGGCGAACGAAATCGTGTATCTGCTCGTCACCTACGCGCGCAGCAACAACGACGCGATCGACTTCAGCAAAGAAGTTGCGGGTGCCATCTACGCGTTCTCCACAAAACCCAACGGCAGCCACGAACTCGTTCCGGCGAAAGACGCAAATCAGACGACCGGTCTGCTCACGTCGATCGAAGCGCTGAAGGCCAACTCCGAGACACAAGGTCAGGCGCTACTCGAACCATCCGGGATCACGGTCGATCCCAAGACCCATGAAGCGATGGTGCTCGGGGAGGTCGACAAGGGCTCATCCGAAGGCATGCACGTGGCTCTCGATCGCGTCAGCGAAGCCGGTGCGCTCATCTCGACCTACGTCGACCCGGAACGGTTCGAAGGCAGCAAAGAGCCCGACTCGCCGGTCGTCTCGCAGAACGGCACCGTCTTCTTCGAGGACGACGACGAAGTCGAGCAGATCCCAGCCAGCTTTGCGGCCGCGCCAAAGGCGATCTACCACATCGAAGAGCCCGAAAGCCTCGTGGAAGGCCTGTTCAGGGAAGAACTCATCGAGTTCGGCGAAAACGCGGAAGAAAGCCGCTTCGGGGGCGGCCTCGCGATCATCTCCGAAGGCGGCGCCGGTGAAGGCAGGCTGATCGCCGACGCAGAAGTTCACGAAGTCTCGGAAGCCGGCGTGTTCGGGCTGCTGAGCTACACCGCGCTCGCTCTGCACTACACCGAAGAAGCAGGCGAAAAAGTCAAAGTCGCCGAGATCGGCTGGACGGGCGGGCAGCCCGGCGAAGAAGGCACGGCGGGCAGTTGCGCGATCGGCTTCAGGGAAAGTTACCCGCAGGTGGCGGGCGCCACCGGCAACCAGACATTCGTGCTCTCTCCGGCCAGCGGTGAAGTGATCGAGTTCGGGCCCACAGGAGAACATTGCGCGACCGCTAAGGCTGCCACGAGCGGCTTGGAAGCCACGATCCATGGCACGAAGGTCACCGACGTGAACACGACGACGCCGGTGGTGATGTCGGCGAAGATCGTCGGTGCCAACGTCCTCAGCGTCGAATGGGAATTCGAAAGCGGGACGAAAGAAACGACCTCGACGCAGTCTGGCTCGCCGCTGGAAGTCGAGCAGACGCAGATCGCTGAAGTCGCGCACAAATTTACCGTGGCGGGCAAAGTGACCGTCAAGGCGGTCATCCACACCGACGATCTCGAGACCCCGACGATCGCGGTGTCGACCACGCTCACCGTCGAGCCGCCGAGCGGTGGACCCGTCGTAAAAACGCAACCCACGAACCAGGTGGCCGTCGAAGGCGAAAGCGCGACGTACAAGGCAGCCGCTTCGGGCGAACCGACGCCCACCGTCCAGTGGGAACAATCGATCGATCACGGCACGACCTGGACCGATGTGGGGGCCGGGACCTCGGGTGGGACGACGGACACGCTGACGGTGACGAGCACCACGATCTCTGAGAGCGAAAACGAGTACCGCGCGACGTTCACCAACGTGGTGAGCACAGCTCAGACCTCGGTCGCGACGCTGACGGTCGAAACCAAGAAGGCGCACGAAGAAAAAGTAGCCGCCGAAAAGAAGAAGGCCGAAGAAGAAGCTGCTGCCGCAGCGGCGAAGAAGAAGGCCGAAGAAGAAGCGACTGCTGCTGCGGCGGCGAAGAAGAAGGCCGAAGAAGAAGCGACTGCTGCTGCGGCGGCGAAGAAGACGGCCGAAGAAGAAGCGGCCGCCGCCGCGGCAGCGAAGAAGAAAGCCGAAGAAGAAGCGGCACAACACCAGGTGCTTCCCTTCAAAGAAGGGTCGCCGACTGCCACGGTGGCTGGCACATCACTCACGGTGAGCGCTTCGGGAGCTGTGACCGTCAAGGTGAGCTGCGCAGCCGGCGTCAAGACGTGCACGGGCACGGTGACGCTACGGACGCTCGGAGCCGTGAAGGCGAGTGCTTCATCGCTTGCTGCGCAGGCCAAGGCGTCGGTGCTGACGCTAGCCACCGGGTCATTCACGGTGTCCGGTGGCCAGGCCAAGGCGATCACGCTGCATCTCTCGGCCAAGGCACGCCAGCTGC
Organism: uncultured Solirubrobacteraceae bacterium; assembly: GCA_963797105.1. Classification (GTDB taxonomy): domain Bacteria; phylum Actinomycetota; class Thermoleophilia; order Solirubrobacterales; family Solirubrobacteraceae; genus Palsa-744. Next base: position 2,523,057 of record CAWCOB010000002.1, on the reverse strand, counting down.
TTGCACACTCGCACTCGCTGCGGTCGCGGGCGACCATCGTCGCGCACAACACGGAAGGCGCGTCGCAGACGACCACGGCGACCGTCACGCTGCGCGCCGCCAAGAAGAAGTAGACGAGCGAGGCGTGACGGGTTTCAAGATCCTCCTCGGGGCATGGAAATGCTCCGAGGAGCAGTTGGGCCTCTGAGGCGACCCGACCCGACTCAGGCTGGACGCGCTTGTCCGCGCCATGCGACCCCTTGGCAAAGGACGAACAGGCCGCTCGAAAGTATCAAGATCGTAACACGAGCAGAACAAGCGCGTAACCTCTGAGCTCGTTGGCGATGGGAGGGTGCATGTGTGAGCTACGGAGGCTCACGCACGCGTTGTGCGGGCCGTGTGGAGGCCCGCGTGTGCACTGGAAGCAGCACGCACCCAACGAGAGGAAGAGAATAATGAGACGATTCAACGCGCGCCGGGCGATTACGGCGTGTGCCCTTTCGTCCGCAATGGTCGCGGCGCTTGCCGCTCCGGGAGCGGCGAGCGCAAAAGAAGTGCCGCCGAACTGCACGGGATCGACGATCATCGCGGCGGGCTCGACCTTGCAGAAACTCGCCCAGAAAAGCATCTGGGAGCCCGACTTCAACACGTCGAAAAACGCACAGGCGTGTAGCGGGGCGCTCCAGCCGAAACTCAGCTACGAATCGATCGGCAGTGGGCAGGGCCTCGAAGACTGGGGCTTCAACGGCCACGCCTTCGAAGCCGGCCGCGTAGCGATCGTGGCGACCGACGAACCGGTGGATGAAGCCCAGAAAGCCGAAATCGAAGCCAACGAGAAAACGCCGGGATCGGTCCCGAACTCGGTTCAGTCGATTCCCGTCCTACAGGCGGCGGTCGCTGTCATCGTGCACCTGCCGGCCAACTGCACGGCCACGAGCACGGCGGCGCCGGGTCGTCTCGTCCTGAACAACACGACGCTCGAGGCGATCTGGAAAGGCGACATCAACAACTGGAGCGAAATCAAAGACGATGGAGACGCGGTCTCCGGTAGCGGGTGCGTAGCGACGACGCCGTTCACCCGTCTGGTGCGTCTGGACAAGTCGGGCACGACGCACATCCTCAAGAAGTACCTGAACCTGATCGACAGCGAAGCGCTCGCGACCGAAGCGCATGGCTCACAGACGTGGAACCAGCTCTCCGAAGGAGATCTGAACACGATCTGGCCGACGGCGACCCACGCCAAAGCAGCTCTCAAAGAAGGCGGCGGGGCGCTGGTGTCGGAAGTCGCGGCAGTCGAAAGCAGCATCGGCTACGCCAGCCTCGCTGACGCTCGCTCGAACGGTGGCTTCAGCAAAACTGGTGGCCCTGGGACCGGGAAGTTCTGGGTCGAGGTCGAGAACAACGGCACCACGACGAAGAAGCCCAAATATGCAGATCCGGCCACGAACGGCGATGAAGAAAAACTGGCCAACTCGAACTGTACCCTGACCAAGTACACGAACGGCAAAGGCACGAAATTCCCGCCGGCAAGCACCGCCGACTCGTGGAGCGAAGTGACGACGGAGACGAAGGAGAAGAACTACCCGCTGTGCGGCATTACGTATGACATGACGTTCAGCAAGTACTCGGCCTACCCGGGGACTACGGAAGGCGAGGAGATCACGGCGAAGCAGTTCCTCACGTTCGCGCTTGAAACAAAGACCGAAGGTGGGCAGCAGCTGATCCTCAACAACGACTACGAACCGCTTCCTACAAAGCTGGTCAAGGAGGCCGTGAAGGGAGTCGCCGCAACTGGCTTCTAGATCACGGGTCATGAGCTCTCGCGCTCCCGCGTGACTCATGACGGGACGTAGTTAGCAGCAGTTTGCCGGATGACCGGGTCGCCCCAAGGAGGGGGCGGCCCGGTCTTTTTTCGTCCGGGGGCGTCCCGACTCTGAGTCGGCGACCGCGCTGGCCGGAAGGCTGGTCACGCGCGTTCACAGTTCCGCGACAACCTGCACCGGAATAGTGAGGAATATGTCCGCCAATCAACACAAGGAGGTTGGCATGACATTTCTTAGAGGGCGCCGTGTAACGTCGGCGTGCATGGTGGCGGTAGCGGTCGCGGCGTTTGCGCCGAGCGTCGCGAGCGCTAAAAAAGCGCCGAAAGGCTCGGTCTGCAGCGGCGCGAGCATCACCGGCCAGGGCGCTGGCGGTCGCAGTCGGCGCGCAGACGCTGTGGACGGCGCAGTTCAGCTCGGTGTCTGACACGAACCCGTACGCGTGCAGTGGTACGCAGGGCACGAAAGGCACGCCGACGGTCGGCTACTTCTCGACGAGCAGCGGCAAGGGGCTGGCGTCGTGGGGTTCGGGCGGCAGCTTGGTCAACGACGGTCCGCCGGCGACGGATGGCTTCTCGCCGTCGAACGCGTACCTCGCGACCGAGGAATCGCCGAACGCATCGCAGGCGACGAACATCGAGGCGCAGGAGAGCACGCCCGGATCGGTGACCAACACGGTCCTTTCGATCCCAACGGCAGTGGAGTCGATCAACGTGATCGTCAACCTGCCGGCGGGCTGCACAGCGACGAGCACGGCCGATCCTGGTCGTCTGGTGCTCGACAACGTGACGCTGGAGAGCATCTTCAACGGCACGATCACGGAGTGGAGCCAGATCAAAGACAACGGCGACGCGCTCTCGGGTGGGAGCTGCAACGCGAACACGGAGATCACCCGTGTCGTGCGGCCCGATGCGGCGGGCACGACGCACATCCTCAAGCAGTACCTGAACCTGATCAACGGCAACCCGCTGACGACGCCGTCGGGCAGCGAGACGTGGTCGGAACTGTCTGAGGGCTCGCTGAACACGGTCTGGCCGACGGGCAGCACGCCGATCGTCAGCTCGGCGAGCACAGGCGATAACGCCGAGATCAAAGAGGTCGTCGCGACGCCGAGCAGCATCGGCTACGGCAGCCTCAGCGACGTGCGTCTGAACAGCTCCTACATTCCTGCCTCGGGTGGGGCGGGCACGGCGACGTTCTGGGTCCCGATCCAGGACAACGGGACGGCGATCAAGAAGGAGAAATACGCCGACCCGTCGAGCAACGGCGAGGTGGCCGCGAAAGCGACCGCCAACTGCGCCCTGACCAAGTTCACCAACGGCAAAGGCACGAAATTCCCGCCGGCCAGTGTTGCCGACCAGTGGGACTCGGTGACGACGGAGACGAAGGAGAAGAACTACAGCATCTGCGGGATCGTCTTCGACATCGCGCTTGGCAAGTACTCGGCGTTTCCTGCGGCGACGGCCGGTGAGGCGCAGACGGTGCAGGACTACGTCAACTACTCGCTGTCCACGGCAGCCGGGGGCGGCCAGACGCTCCTGAACACCAACGACTACGAAGAGCTTCCGTCGAAGCTCCTGAAGGAGTCGACCAGCGCAACGGAGGGAGTCGGCCTGATCGGCTTCTAGCCCGTCGCACAGCAACGTCGGATCGCTGCGGCGATTGGGCGTGAGGCAAGCAGTATCAACACAAGCGGATCGGCCCGTCTCATACCTGAGGCGGGCCGATCTTCGTAGCGCGCCGTGCTGCCCCGAGCACGAACGGCACTCCGAGCGCTCCCGGACCCGACGTGAAGCGGCGGATCCGCTCGACGGTGAAGCCGGCGCCCGCGATCGCGCCGACGGTATCCCGCGCGAGATGGCATCCGGCGCCGAAATGCGGCCATACGCCAGAGTCGTCGAGCCCCCTCTGCAGCGCCCGGCCGAGCCCCTGCTCGGCGATCACGTGCTCGAAGAAGCGGAGCTCACCCGCCGGAGCGAGCACTCGGTGCAGCTCCGCGAGCGCCAGCGCCTGGTCGCCGACCGTGCACAGCACGAGCGAGCTGACGGCTGCGTCGAAGGCGCCGTCCTCGTGCGCCAGCAGCTCCGCGGTGCCGTCGAGCACCGCGACGGGGACCCGCGCCGCGCCGGCGGCAGCGGACGCGAGCCGGCGCAGGTAGGGCTCGGGCTCGATCGCGACGACCTCGGTGACCTCAGCCGGATAGTGGGCGAAGTTGCGCCCGTCGCCCGCGCCCACCTCGAGCACGCGCCCGCGCAGGCCCGCGAGCAGCTCTGCGCGCTGGCGCTCGGAGGCCACCTTCCCGGAGATGCGCGACCACACGCGCGCGAACACCGGGTGCTGCGCTGCCTCTGGCGCTCGCCCTGTGACCGGGGCGCTCGTCGACGGGTTCGCTGCGGCCACGTACGGATCGTAACGATCAGCCGCCGCGCGAGCTCGCGCGCGCCGCGCGCCGGATCGACAGCGCGAGCAGGCCGAGGACTGCCGGCGGCATCACCCACCAGGCGGCGATCGCGGCGTCGGCGATCAGCGCGGTCAGCGCCAACGCCAGCCCCACCCCGAGCGCCGTACGCCAGTCGTCGCCGACGACGAAGTCCCACGCTCCCGCCAGCAGTGCCCGCACACGTGTCATGCGCTCGCCGCCGGCCGCTCGCCTGCCGTGGCGGGCGTTGCCGCGAGGTTTGCGGTGCTCGCCGGCAGGATGGTTGCCGCGACGTTCGCTGTGCTCTCCGTCTCGACCTTGCGCCGCACCGCCCACGCCAACGCGATCGCGCTCGCCAGCATCCCGGGGATGATCGCGAGCAGCGCCGCATCGCCGCCCGGCCAGCTCGCGCCGGCGCCCTCCGCTCCCCAGAACATGCCGTACGAGCTGAGCATCACGCCGACGGCGAGCTTCATCGTGTTCTCCGGCACCCTCGCCAGCGGCGCTCGCGCGGCCACGCCCGCGACCGCGACCAGGAGCACGGCGACGCCCGCTGCGGCGGCGGCGAGCGCGACACGGTGCTGGTTGGCGCCGAACGTGAGCACGATGAACACGACCTCGAGCCCCTCGAGCAGCACCCCCTTGAACGCGATCGTGAACGCGTAGCCGTCGAGCCCGGGACCTCTCCCGCCCGCCAAGCGGGCGGCCTCGGCCTCCTCCCTGAACGTCTGCAGCTCGTCGTGCTTGGCCTTCAGCCCGGCGGAGCGCAGGATCGACTTGCGCAGCCACTGCAGCCCGAAGATCAGGAGCAGGCCGCCGACGAGGACTCTCAGCGCGTCGATCGGCAGCGATGTCAGCGCGGGCCCGAACGCGGCCACGGTCGCGGCGAGCGCGATGAGCGCCGCCGCCACGCCGCTCATCGCCGAGGACCAACTGCGCGTCGTGCCGACCGCCAGCACGATCGTCAGCGCCTCGACCGCCTCCACCGCGCACGCGAGCAGAACCGAGAGCGCCAGCCCGATCTCCGCGCCGCTCATGATTGCCGAGCCTCGGCCCTCGCCATGCAGCGAAGGCTAGAGCAGTATCTCGCCGCTCTGCGGGTCGGCGGCGGCGTCGTTGCTCTGCCAGGGGCGCTTGTAGGCAGCCCACGCGAGCGCGAGCACGAGCAGCGTCGCGCACAGGGTCCAGCCGAGGGCGGTCGTGCCGAGCCCCACGTACTTCAGGCCAGATGCGAAGATCACGAACGTGATCGCCGGCCTGATGTAGCGGTCGGGTGCGCCGGCGGACAGCAGCGAGCCCACGAGCACCGCCGGCACGCTGCCGATGATCAGCGACGTCGTGACGCCGAAGTCGACGTGCCCGAAGGCGAGCGCGCCGAGCGCCGCCGCGAGCGTCAGCGGCACGGCCTGGGTCAGGTCCGTGCCGACGAGCTGGTTGGCGCCGATCATGGGGTACAGGAACAGCAGCAGGATGATCATCAGCGAGCCCGAGCCGACCGAGGTCATGCCCACGATCAGGCCGCCGACCATGCCGATCGCGATCGTGCGCAGCGGCTTTATCTCGAGCTCGTGGACCACGGCGAGGCGCTCGCCCCCGTTGCGCCGATCGAGGAACGAGCGCAGCACCATCGCCGCGGCTCCGATGAGCAGCGCTGCGCCCAGCACGATCTCGATGTCTTCCTGATCGGACTTGCTATTTCCGAGCAGATGCAGGAGGTAGGCGCCGAGGAACGCGCACGGCACCGAGCCCACGACCATGAAGCCCACGAGGCGGCGGTTGACGGTCCCCTTGCGCAGGTGCACGGCGGCGCCAAACGGGCGCATGACCACGGCTGCAACGAGGTCGCTCGAGATCGCCTTCGACGGCGTCACGCTGAACAGCAGGATCAGCATCGGCGTCATCAGCGCGCCGCCGCCGGCGCCCGTCATGCCCACGAGGAAGCCGATGATGGCGCTGCCGAGGACGATGTAGGGGTCGACGTGCATGGTCTCTTGGTTTCCCACTTGGCCGCGAGCTCAATCGCCATTTCTCACTTTATGAGTGGAATTGACCCAGATTGTGACACGGCGATTTCCGGGAAAGGTCTTGCTTTAGGTCCCGCTCATGTTTATGATGCGCGTCGAGAAGGGGACACGAAGTTCATGCAGCCGTGGGGTTTGGGCTTCCCGTGCGGGGTCCATTTGTGGCGGGCAAGGAGGCGGAGGGCGCTATGAGTGTGGATACGGGGAGTGGGACCGAGGCCGGCGTGGTCTGGGGTGCCGCGTCGCTTGGGGACTCGGGCGCGCCGCTCTCCGGTTCGGGTGGGCTCGGCTCTGTCTCTCGTGGCTTCTCGGGCTTGGGTTGGTTGGGTGCCGGTGGGGCGGGGGAGGCTCGTGGTCCGGCGGCGTGTCTGCGGCGGGACGCGTTGTTTCGGCGGTTGTTGCTGGTGGGCGATGTGGTTGCGGTCGTGGCAGCGTTTGTGTTCACGGTCGTGCTGTCGCGGCGGTCGGTGCAGTTGACGTGGGCCGGTGTCGCGGCGGTACCGGTTTTGCTGGTGGCGGCGAAGGTCGCTGGTTTGTATGACCGCGATGAGACGCTGTTGCGCAAGACGACGTTGGATGAGGCGCCGCGCTTGTTTCAGCTGGCGACGCTGTGCGCATTGGTGGCGTGGTTGACGGGTGGGTTGCTGGTACGGGGGGCGCTCGATCGTCACGAGGCGTTGTTCTTGTGGTTGGCGCTTGCCGGTGGCTTGATCGCGGCGCGTGCGGTGGCGCGGATGGTGGCGTTGTGGCTGGCGCCGACGGAGCGGTGTCTGTTCATCGGGGATCAGCTATCGGGCGAGGCGATTCGCTCGAAGCTGGGGCACGGAGGGGTCAAGGCGGAGGTTGTCGCGCATGTGGATTTGGACAAGGTCGCGGCGTGGTCGACTGACAGCTTCTCCGAGTCGCGTTTGGCGGAGGTCAGCGATCTGGCGCGGTCGCTCGATGTGCACCGGGCGATCATCGCGCCGCGGAGCGTCGACGGCGGGGAGATGCTGAACCTGGTGCGCACGCTGAAGGCGGTCGGGGTGCGGGTCAGCGTGCTGCCGCGGCTGTTGGAGGTCGTGGGCTCCTCGGTTGAGTTCGACGACCTGCACGGGGTGACGGTGATGGGCGTCAGGCGCTTCGATCTGACGCGTTCCTCGGCGGCGTCCAAGCGCGCGTTCGATCTGCTGGGTGCGCTCGTGGGATTGCTCGCGGTCTCGCCGTTGCTGGCTGTGATCGCGGTCGCGGTGAAGCTCGAGGATGGTGGTCCGGTGTTCTTCCGCCAGCAGCGTGTGGGCCGTCACGGCCAGCGCTTCAGGATGCTGAAGTTCCGCACGATGGTGCCGGATGCGGAGGCGCTGAAGGACTCGCTGCGGGACCGCAACGAGGCCATGGAGGGCTTGTTCAAGATCGCTGAGGATCCCCGCGTCACAAGGGTCGGGCGGCTGTTGCGTCGCAGCGCCTTGGACGAGCTGCCGCAGATGTGGAACATCGTGCGCGGCGAGATGAGCCTCGTCGGGCCGCGACCGCTGGTGCTCGACGAGGACCAGCGGATCCAGGGCTGGCACCGCCGCCGGCTCGAGCTGACCCCGGGTATGACCGGCCCCTGGCAGATCCTCGGCCCCGCCCGCGTGCCTCTCCGCGAGATGGTCGCGATCGACTACCTCTACGTCGCCAACTGGTCCCTCTGGACCGACATCAAGATCCTCCTGCGCACGATCCCCCACGTGCTGCAGAAACGCGGGCTCTGAGAACAGCTCTCAAGAGCGGCTCTCGAGCAGACGCGCAACCTCCGCTGACAGGCGCTGTTGAAAACCAGCGACCGAGAAGCGCTCGGCGTTGCGCACGGCCGATGCAGGGTCGAAGTCGAGCTCGTCGACCGCTTCGATCGCCCGCTGGAAGGCGTCGATGTCGTTGAGGGTCACGAGCAGCCCGGTCTCGCCGTCGAGTACCGTCTCCAGCGCACCGCCGGCAGCGGCCGCGATCACCGGACGCCCTGCCGCCTGCGCCTCCACCGCGGTGATCCCGAACTCCTCCATGCTCGGCACGATCACGGCGCGCGCGCTCGCGTACAGCGACGCTAGCTCCTCGTCGCCCGCGCGGCCCAGGAACTCCACCTCCGGGAACGCCTCGCGCAGTGCGTTCTGATCGGGCCCCGTGCCGACGACGCGGATCGGCGCGTGCGCGCGTCGCGCGGCCTCCAGCGCGACCTGCAGGCGCTTGTGGCGCACGAGCTCGGATACCACCAAGAGCTGCTCGCCCGGCTCGCCCGGCGTGAAGCGGCCGGTCTCCACGGGCGGATGGATGATCGTGGCGTCGCGATGGTAGTAGCGCTTGATGCGCGCGCGGCTGAGCTGTGAGATGGCGATGTACGCGTCGACCGAGCGGCTGGCTGAGAGGTCCCATCTGCGTATGCGCCGCAGCTGCGAGCGAAGCAGCCCGCGCAGCAGCGGCGAGGTCTCCTCCAGCGCTCGGTCTTCCTCATACCAGGCGTAGCGAAAAGGCGTGTAGCAGTAACAGATGTGTATGGCGCCGGCAGGTGCGTGCACACCGTGGGCGAACGCGCTGCTGCTGCTGAGGACGACCTGCGACTGCGGCAGCCGCAGCCTGCCGATCGCCGACGGGTAGAGCGGAAGCAGGCGCCTGAAGGTCGACTGGTCGATGCCGAGGTGCTGCAGTGGCGAGGTCGTGATCGAGCGCCCCGCGAAGCGCTTGCTGGTCCCCTGCTCGTCGTAGAGCAGTGTGAAGATCGGCGCCTGCGAGTAGAGCTCCGCGATCGCGGCGAAAGTGCGCTCGGCGCCGCGCATCACGAGCAGGTAGTCGTGGACGAGGCTCACCTGCGCGCCCGAGGCAGAGGCGCCGTGCGCGCTCACAGCGGCTCGGTCGTCCGCGAGCCCGCGCTGTCCGCGCCAGCATCCGACTCGAGCGGCTTGACGGCCCGCAGCGCGACGCTGAGATGCGGGTAGCGCAGGATCTTGGTCAACGGCGCGTCGAGGATCACCAGCGGGCGCAGCGGCAGCACGATCACCCACGCGCCGAACAGGCCGATACGGGCGCTGAGCCTGCGCATCAGATCTGTCGAGCTTCTGCGACACCACGCCGCTGATGAAGCCCTCATCGGCGACATCCAAGCCCACCGCCTCGACGATCTGTCGCAGTCGCTGCTGCGAATATCCATAGCGGACGTGCGAGCCGTCCTCGACGGGGCTGGGTTCGCGCTCCTCGGTATACAGTGGCCGGTGTCCCTCATACGGGGTACTGAGCAGGATCTGCCCCCCGGGGTTGAGAATAGCGGCCAGGGACTTGACAAGACCTTGATCGTCGCTCACGTGCTCGATCGTCTCGAGGCAGATGATCTGGTCGAAGCTGCCGAGCGACGCGCGGTGATCGTCGAGCTCGCGCAGGTCGATTATGCGAAAGTCGATGCCCTCGACGCCGAGCACGTCGGCTCGTCGCCGCGCGCTCGCCTGCTCATCCTGGGAGAAAGACGCAGCAACGACCTCATTTCCGACACGCGCGGCGAAAATACTGAACCCGCCGTTGCCACAGCCGGCGTCGAACGTGCGCCGAGCACCACGCCGCAGACGTGTGCGCAGCCACAGCCATCGATCCAATACGCACGGGTCGCCGGTGACGAGCAGGAATCTCCACCCGAAAACCCGCAGCATTGTGTCTCCCATCCGGTGAGAATATCCGATGGCCCATCACCGCGATCCGCTGCGCGCGGTGCCACTGCCGATAGCGGGGAGAGCCGGCACGAGTGACTGCCGATCACGGGAGCGCCGGCACGAGTGCTTCGAGCGCGCTCGAGATCTGCTCACAGATCACTTCGGGCGCGAACAGCTTCTCCGCCTCGGCATGGGCGGCAGTCCGGATCTCGGTGGGGCTGCGCGCGAGGCGCGCGAGCATCGTCGTGATCGCGCTCACCATGCCCTCGACGTCGCCTGGCTCGACCTCTGTTACGACCGCGCGGTCCACGCCCTCGATCGCACCCACCTCGCTCGTAGCGACGACCGGAACGCCGGCTGCGAGCGCCTCCGCCACGGTCAAGCCGAAAGGCTCATACTTGGCTGCCTGCAGCAGGATGTCGCTGCGGGCAAGCTCCACCGGGATCTCGGCGGCGCCAACGTGGCCGACGTATTCGGCGATCTCGCTTGGCAGATCCGCGAGCAGCGGCGTGTAGTCAGACCACAGGGTCGAACCGCCGACGATGCGCACGCGCACCTTGACTTCTCGCTGGTGCAGCAGTCGCGCTACGGCGATCACGTCCTCGATTCCCTTGCGCGTCGAGATGCGCCCGAGGACCAGCACGGTCGGGTACTCCGCGGCGCCGTCACGGTCGCTGATCGAGAAGCGATCGGTTTGCACAGGGTTCGCCACGACCACGGTTCGCTCGAGCGGAAATCCGTAGTCGTGCACCAGGTGATCGCGGAACACGCTGCTGATGCAGATCAGCAGGCTCGCGCGACGAATTGCCCGGCGCTGCGCGAGCAGGCGCAAGGACATGATCGTCGCGACGACCGCGAATATGTAAAAAGGCTGACAACGCATGCACAGGCGCCGCTCCCTGATCAACCACCTCAGCTCGCCCGCGATGTGGGTCTCAGGGTGAATTACAAGCGGCACCGCGCGTGCGAGGCCGGCAGGCAGAGCCGGCGTCTCGATATTGGAGAACTGGTAGACGAGGTCGTAGGGATTCTGGCGGTGACGACGAGTGATCTCGCGCCGGAGCCGCCACGAGGCAACGGCTCGTGCGAGCATGCCGCTGGCGAAGGCGGCGACCTTGCCGCGGCTGTACCACCGGTTCCATTGCCAGCGGCTCGTTCCCCAGATGAAGGTGACGTTCTGCCCGAACGCGAGGTTGCCCTCACCGAAGGTGACTTGCTCGTCGCCGGCGATCTTCACATTCGTCTGGTCCTCGGCGGCGGGAAAGAAGCAGTCGATCTGGTGGCCATGCCGGGCCAGCCCTCCCAAGAGCTCCGCGGCGACGCCTCTGACACCTGCATATCCGCCCGGGGTCGGCCCAAGCCATGCGATTCGCAGGGGTTTGCCGGGCATCGCGGCGACAGGCTAGCGGATCGCCGCCGGCCGGCGAGGACACGTCGACGGATCGGCGTCGGCCAGCGTGGAGACGTTACACTCAGACGTATGACCGCGCCCGTAAACACGCCCGTTTCCACGGCTTCGACAAAGGGTCGCGTGCCCGATTTCTTCATCGTCGGACATCCCAAGAGCGGGACCTCGGCGATGTACAGGATGCTGCGTTCCCATCCGCAGATCCACATGCCGCGAAAGGAGCCGTCATTCTTCGTGCCGGAGCTTCTCTCCAACACCAATCGGTACGCGGGCGGCGTCGGGGACTACATGTCGCTGTTCGAGGCTGCCACGCCAGAGCAGCGGGTGGGTGAGTCGACAACGTGGTATCTGTGGTCACAGGCTGCCGCGAGTCGGATCGCGCAGGCGCAGCCGCAGGCTCGCATCATCGCGATCCTGCGTGAGCCGGCGAGCTTCCTGCGCTCCCTGCATCTTCAATTCATACGCTCGGACGTGGAGACTGAGCCCGACTTCCGCACTGCGCTCGCGCTGGAGCAGCCGCGCCGGGAAGGCAAGCAGCTCCCCCGCAACTCGACGCGTCCGCAGCTGCTCGCGTACTCCGAGCACGTGCGCTATGTCGAGCAGTTGCGCCGTTACCACGCCGTGTTCGCCCCTGAGCAGGTGCTCGTCCTCATCTATGAGGACTTCCGCGCCGACAACGAGGGTACGGTGCGACAGGTGCTGCGATTCTTGGAAATCGACGACGCGGTTCCGGTCGAGGCCGTCGAGGCCAACACGGCTGCAGGCGTTCGCTCGCCATGGTTGAACCAGATCGTGCGTTCACTGTATCTCGGTCGTGCCCCCACCGCGCGTGCCGCCAAGGGGGCGATCAAGGCGCTCAGCTCACAGCAGGCGCGGCACAAGGCGCTGGCCGCGCTGGGCCGAGCGCAGTCGGATCGTCCCCCCGCTCCAGACGTCGAGCTGATGCGCGAGCTGCGGCGTCGCTTCAAGGATGAGGTCGTGGCGCTGAGCGAGTACCTCGACCGCGATCTCCTCACCTATTGGAAATATGACAAAGTCAGCGACTGAGGTGGCGCACGCGGCGCGCGCTGCCGGCAAGAAGGTTCCCGAGTTCTTCATCGTCGGTCACCCGAAGAGCGGCACCACCGCGCTGTACGAGATGCTCCGCGCTCACCCGCAGATCTACATGCCCGACCTCAAGGAGACGCTGTTCTTCGCGCGCGAGATGCACCCCGGGCTGAAGCCGACCGATCCGCAGCCGGACACGCTCGAGGAGTATCTCGCGCTGTTTGCGCCGGCGCAAGCCGATCAGCGGGCCGGGGAGGCGTCGCCGTCATATCTGCGCTCGCGGCTGGCGGCGCAGCGCATCGCCGAGGTCGAACCCGACGCGCGGATCATCGCGATCCTGCGTGAGCCCGCTAGCTTCCTGCGCTCGATGCACCTGGAGCTGTTGAAGGACCACGTCGAGACGGAGAAGGACCTGCGCAAGGCGATGGCTCGCGAGGAGCTCAGGCGGGAGCAGAAGCCGATCCTGTGGTATTCGATGGAACGTGTGGAATATGCTGAGCAGCTGCGCCGCTACCACGCCGCGTTCGGGCCTGAGCAGGTGCTCGTCCTCATATATGACGACTTTCGCGCGGACAACGAGGCGACCGTCCGCCGGGTGCTTCGCTTTCTCGACGTCGACGACACGATTCCGGTTGCAATGTCAGAAGCCAACCAAACCGTGCTCGTGCGCTCACCGCGCATGTACGAACTGCAGCGCTCGCTGTATCTCGGACGAAACCCCGTCGCGCGCGTCGCCAAGACGGCGATCAAGGCGGTCACGTCGCAGCGGCTGCGTCACGACGGGCTGCGTACGCTGCGCAGCCGTGTCATCTATGGCAAGCCGCCTGCGCCGGACGAGCAGCTGATGCTCGAGCTGCGCCGGCGCTACAAGGGCGAGGTCGAAGCCTTGAGCGAGTACCTGAATCGTGATTTCCTCAGCCTGTGGAGCTATGATCGCATCGGCTGAGGGCTCTGATGCGACGCGGCTGCCGGGGCGGATTCCTGACTTCTTCATAGTCGGGCACCCCAAGTGCGGGACCACCGCGCTGTATGAGATGTTGCGACGCCACCCGCAGATCTACATGTCCGATTTCAAGGAGCCGTGGTTCTTCGCGCAGGACATGCGCCCGCGCTTTCAGCCGGCGAGGTCGGGCATCGTCCCGGAGACGCTGGAGGGCTACGCCGACCTGTTCGCGGACGCGGGAGCGCAGCAGCGCGTCGGCGAGGCATCCTCGTCCTACCTGAGATCGCGTCACGCAGCGAGCGCGATCGCGCAGCTGCGCCCGGACGCGCGAATCATCGCGATCCTGCGCGAGCCCGCGAGCTTCCTGCGCTCGCTGCATCATCAGATGCTCGCCGATCACGTCGAGACGACGAAGGATCTGAGGCGGGCGCTGGCGCTCGAGGCCGACCGGCGGGAGGGTCGCAGGATCCCGCGCCGTTCGCACCTGCCGCAGATGCTCTTGTACTCGGACCACGTTCGCTACGTGGAGCAGCTGCGCCGCTACCACGACGTGTTCGGATCCGAGCAGGTGCTGGTCCTGATCTACGACGACTTCCGCGCCGACAACGAGGCGACGCTGCACCAGGTGCGGGAGTTCCTCGGCGTGCACGACGCGGCGCCGCTCGAGGTATTCGACGCCAACACCTCTGACAAACGCATGCGCTCGCAGCAGCTCGACGAGCTCGTCAGGGTGCTCGCGATCGGCAGCGGGCCGGTCTCGGGGGCCGCGAAGGCCGCGGTCAAGGCCGTCACGTCGAGCGAGCTGCGCGACAAGGCGATGCGGGTGACACGGCGCAAGCTCGTCTACGGCAAGCCCCAGCCTCCGGATGAGCAGCTGATGCTCGAGCTGCGGCGGCGCTTCTCCGGAGAGGTAGTGGCGCTCGGCGACTACCTCGGGCGAGACCTCGTCGGCCTGTGGGGCTATGACCGACTCGACTGAGAGGCCACCGGGCGAGACCTCGTCGGGTCATGGGACCGACAAGCCGCGCGTGATCTACGTGATGGGAGCGGGGCGCAGCGGCTCGACGACGCTCGGCATCACGCTCGGGAACTGCGCGGACGTGTTCTATGCGGGAGAGCTCGACAACTGGCTCCCGCGCTCCGGTGTGCCGCAGGTGGAAGACGCCGAGCGTACGCGGTTCTGGAGTCGCGTCGGCGATCAGCTCGAGGACCCCGCCGCCGCGGCCGAGCTGTTCGGCAACGATGCCCAGCACGCGATCGAGCGCTCGCTGTCGCTGTTTCGCTGGCGCACGTGGCCGGCCCGCCTGCGGCTGCGCCGACGCTATCGAGCCGTCGCCGAGGATCTCTATCGCGCGCTGACGCGCACCACCGGTAAGACGCACATCGCTGACACTTCCCACTACCCGCTGCGGGCGCGCGAGCTGCAGCACGTCACTGGGATCGAGCTCTATCTGGTCTACCTCGTGCGCGACCCGCAGGGTGTCGTGGCGTCATTCAACCGCCATGACGTCGGCGAGTACACCAAGTCGACGCTTCACACCAACATCTACCTGTGGGTCACTCACCTTTTGTCGCTGTTCGTGTTCCTGCGCCACCGGCACGATCGACGTCTGTTCGTACGTTACGAGGACTTCGTCGCCGACCCGGGGGCGATCGTGCGCCAGATCCTCGATTGCAGTGAATCCTCAGCGGCCGAGCTTCCGGACTTCGCAGCGCTCGAGGTCGGCTTTCCGCTGCAGGGAAACCGTGTCACGCGGGGACGAACGCTGTCGCTGAAACGCACGACCGACCCGCCCGCCCGCGTCTCGCGCGCGACCGCTCTCGTTCAGGCCCCGCTGATGGCTCTGCTCGCGCGCCTGCGACCCAGGGCGAGCTCGTGAGACCGGTACGATGGCAAGACTCGGAGGAGAGCAGCGCCTGGATGGCGCGCCCGAGGACATGATAGTTGTGGACACTGCATGCACATTCTGATAACGGTGCCGTGGGCAGAGCCGTTGGGTGGCGCCGAGGCGATGCTGCAGGCGATCCTCGACGGAGCGCAGCAGGAAGGCCACCGGCTCGAGCTCGTGTTCTTCGAGCACGGGAGCTGGCCGGTCGCGCTCGCCGCCGCCGGTTACCGGGTTGACGTGATCGAGGCAGGTCGGCTGCGCGAGGCTCATCGCTGGGCGGCGACGGTGTTCCGCCTCGCGCGCATGGCACGCCGGCGCCAACCCGACCTGATCCTGAACTGGGCGGCGAAAACCCAGCTGTACGGGGCGCCCGCGGCGGCGCTCGCCGGCATGTCCGATCGCGTCGTCTGGTGGCAGCAGGCGATCCCGCCGCCGCGCGGCTGGCTCGACCGCTGCGCGACGCTGCTGCCCGCCGCTGCGATCGGCTGTTACTCGGGCGCCTCGGCGCGGGCGCAGGCGCAGCTGTTCCCGGTCAGGCGCACGTTCGTGGTCGGCGCGGGCGCGCCGGTTCCGGCGAAGAGCCCGCAGCCCGCGACGCTCGCGCTGCCCGCGGATGTCCCGATCGTCGGCCTGGTCGGACGCCTGCAGCCGTGGAAGGGGCAGGATCGATTGCTGCGCGCGCAGGTGCTGCTGCGCGAGCGCGGCGTGCGTATGCACACGGTGATCGTCGGTGGGGACGCGTGGGGGCTGTCCTCCGAGTACGCGGCCTCGCTGCCGTCGCTCGTGCAGGAGCTGGGGCTGACCGGAGAAGTCACGTTGACGGGCCAGGTTCCCGACGCGGGTCCGTACATCGAGCGGATGGACATCCTCGTCAACGCATCCGATCCCGAGCCGTTCGGGATCGTGTTGCTCGAGGGCATGTCGAGGGGGGTCGCGGTGATGGCGGTCGACTCGGGCGGCCCCGCGGAGTTCATCGATAACGGGCGCACCGGCGTACTCGCGAGATCCGGCGAGCCGGGCGCGATGGCCGACGCGCTCGAGCCGCTGCTCGTCTCAGCCGACCGGCGTCAGGAGGTCGGCGCGGCGGGGCGCGAGAGCTTCATGCGCGATTTCACCGACGCAGCGCTGCGCGAGCGCTTCTTCGCCAACATGCAGGCGGTCGTCGATGGCTGACGCCAGCCATGCGTGAGGTGACGATCGTCGCGCACGACATCGGTCCTGTTCGCGGCATGGAGCGTCAGCTGTCGGACCTCGTGATCGGGCTGCGCCAGCTCGGGCATCAGGTCACCGTGATCGCGCGCGCGTGCGAGCTGCCAGCCGCCGCCGGCATCTCCTTTCACAGGGTCAGAGGGCCGAGCAGGCCGTTCCTGCTCGCATACCCGTGGTTCATGGTGGCGGGCTCGCTGGCGGTGCGCAGATGGCGTCGAGGGATCGTGCAGGCGACGGGTGCGATCGTGCTTAACCGCGTCGATGTGGTTTCCGTCCACTACTGCCAGCAGGTCGGCACCGCGACGCCGAGCCGCGACACATGGCTGTATCGCGCGCACATCAAGCTGACCGGCAGCATGAAGCGGATCGGCGAGCGGCTGTGCTTCCGTGCGAGCCGCGCGCGGGCGTTCGTGTGCGTGTCCGCGGGCGTCGCCGAGGAGGTTCGCGAGCACTACCCGCGATTGGCCGGGCGCGTGCTCACGATCTACAACGGGATCGACACGGCGAGCTTTGCCCCGGGCCTTCGTCACGAGGAGGCGCGCGCGCTGCGTGCCGCGCTGGATCTGCCGGAGCATGGCCTGGTGGCGGCGTTCGTTGCGAGCGAGTGGGAGCGCAAGGGCCTCGCGCCGCTGATCCGCGCGCTCGCGCTCGCACCCGGCTGGTCGCTGGTGGTGGCCGGCGAAGGCGACGAGGCGCGCTACCGCGAGCTCGCGGACACGCTGGGGGTAGGCGAGGCGCTGCGCTGGCTCGGGGTCACGCGGGACGTGCCGCTTGTCTACGAGCTCGCCGATGCGTTCGTGCTGCCGACCAGCTACGAGACGTTCTCGCTGGTGACCTTCGAGGCGGCCGCGAGCGGGCTCGCGATCCTCGCGACTCCCGTCAACGGCGTGCGAGAGCTGATCGAGGATGGGCGCAACGGCCTGCTGATCACCGCCGAGCCGGAGGTGATCGCTGAGGCTCTGCGACGCCTGGCGGCGGATCCGGAGTTGCGATCGCGCCTCGGGAGCGCGGCCCGCGAGGCGGCGCTCGCGTTCGGCCGCGAGCGGATGGTCGCCGAGCACGAGGCGCTGTATCTGCGTCTCGCCGCACATGAAGAGCTGGGGCCGGCCTCGGGCGGGTGAAGTCTGCGTCAGGTGCTTGGGCCTGCCTCATGCGTGTGAGCGGCCACGGCGCCCGTCAGCAGGTGCTCGAGCGCGTCGGTTGCGGCGGGCACCGTGAACAGCCGCTCTACGGCCGCCCGCCCGGTCTGCGCGAGGCGCTCGCGAAGCTCCGGCGCGGCGCGCAGCTCGCGCAGGCGCTCGGCGAGCGCATCGCGGTCGCCCTCTCCGAACACGAGCCCGCCTCCGGTCAGCTCGATCAGCCACGGGATCTCGCCCGAGTCCGAGCCGACTATGGGGACTCCGCACCACAGCGCCTCGATGATCACGCGACCGAACTGCTCCTTCCACGTTGGCGTGGTGTGCGAGGGCAGTACGAGCACGTCGAGCTGCGCATAGCCGCGGGCCATCTGATCGTGGCTGAGCCCGTCCAGGACGCGGACGCTCGAGCCGGGGATCGGCTGGCCGTCGAGCTCCGCTCGCAGCTCGCCGTTGCCGATCAGCAGCAGCTCCACGGGCGCATCCAGCTGACGCACCGCGGCAAGCAGGTCCGCGAGGCCCTTGCTCTCGATCAGGCGGCCCGCGTAGCCGACCGTGAAGGGATGCGCCGGGGCCTCGGGCACGCTCTCCCACGCGGGGACCGGCGGTGGAGCCAGGTCGACCTCTCCCGCCGCGCCCCACGCGCGTGCGAGCCGCGCGGCGCTTTGCGAGCGGGCTGCCACGAAGGCGGCCTCGCGTAGGATCCACGAGCGCGACCAGCGGACGGGGAGCGGCAGCGGCCGGTCGATGTTCTCGTAGCACTGCACGCCGAACGGGATGCCGAGCCGGCGCAGCGCGTGCCCCCACTGCGCCGCCGCGAGCGCATATGCCTCGGCCTCGAGAAAGGCGACGTCGGGGCGATAGTGCTTGCAGATCGCACGGCAGTTCGTCAGGTAGATGTGTCGCTGCGGGCGCCCGGCAAAGGCGACGCGCGTAGGTCGTAGCGTTGCCTCGAGTCCCGGTAGCGCCCGCGGGGTGACGTCCTCGTGCGAGTACTCGTGGCGCCAACGGCTCGGCACGACGATCATGACCTGCCAGCCGCGTCGGGACAGCTCGCGGTATACCTCTTGGTTGACGTCCACCACTGCCGGATGGCTCACGACGAGCAGGCGCACCGCGGCATCGTTGCACGCGTGCACGGCCGCTGTCGTTTCTGGCTTTAGCAATGCCTTACCAGTACGCTTAGTGTGGTGCTGCTCGGCCCAGGCAGCAACCTTGGACGGAGCCTAAAACCGATGGACCATGAACCAGACCTCTGACGCTACAGCCATGTTCGCGCCGCTCTGGCGGCGCAAGTGGCTGATTCTGGCCGTGGGAATACTGGTCGCGCTGGGAACGTACTTCTACTACAAGCGCGAGCACCCCAGCTACCTCGCCACCACACAGGTTTACCTTGGCGCCGGTGCCGAAGAACAGGCGCAGATCGGCACGAGCGGAGCCACGACGGGTAAGAAGGGCGCGGCGCTGGAACCGGCCGCCCAGGCGACGCTGATCAACTCGGCGATCATCAAGGCAGCCGTTCGCGAACACCTGCACAAGCAGCGCAAAACCAAGGCGGTGCAGGCTGCGCTGAAGGGCAAGGTCAAGGCGAAGTCCGTCGAAAAGAGCGAGTTCCTCACGCTCTCCGCCGAAGCGCACAATGCCCCGGGCGCCGCACTGTTGGCGAACCTCACCGCGGAAACGTACGTCAATCGCGAGAACCGTAAATACAGGCGCGAGGTGGAATCCGCGCTGTCGCTGACGCGCAGGCAGCTGCGGCGGATCGAAGCAAGCGAGGATCAGCGGGTGGTCGAAGCGAGCACGAGCACGAGCAAGAGCTCGAAGTCTGGCTCTGCCAAGAGCATCGCACCGAGTGCTTCCGAGACGCTCCAGGCGGCGAACCTCAGCAGCAAGATCAACCAACTCGAAGCCGGCCTCGACATCGTCAACGTGCGACAGCTCGACCCGGCGAAGCGCAATCACGTGGAAGCGATCGCCTCCTCGCCCAAAAAGAACGGCATCTTCGGCTTCGCGATCGGCGTGCTGCTGGCCTCGCTCGCGGTCTATGCCCTGGCTCGGTTCGACGACAGGCTGCGCCGGCTGGCTGAGATCGAAGCGATCTTCCAGACGCAGATCCTGACCGCGCTGCGGACCGTCGGGCACCCGATCGTGCACCGGGACGGAAAGCCGACGCCGTCGAAACTCCTGCGCGAGCCGCTGCAGCGATTGCACACCACCCTGCAGCTCGGCGACGTGCATGGCCAGAACGGCCTCGGCCATCCGCGCACGCTCCTGTTCTTGAGCGCCGACGCCGGCGACGGCCAGTCGACCGTGCTCGCAGACCTCGCCTTGATCCAGAGCGATGCGGGTGAAAGGGTCGCGATCGTCGAGGCCGACTTCCGCCGGCCGGTATTGGCGAAGCTCCTGGATGTGAGCGATCGGCCGGGCGTCGCGGAGGTCCTCGGTGGCAGCCTCACGCTTGGCGAAGCGATGCAGCACGTCGCGGCCGTGCCCGTCGTCGCCGGCGCCGACGGCGTGCCCTCCCCGGCGGGGGGCGTCGCGACCGCCGTCGAGGCGCCCGCCACGGGTTCGGCGTCGATCCTCGTCGGATCGAGCGCGGTCGCGAACCCGCCCGCTCTGCTGGCGGGCCCGGCGGTGGAGGATCTGCTGCGCTCGGTGGCGGAGGAGTTCGACTACACGCTGATCGACGTGCCGCCGCCGTTGGAGGTCAGCGATGCTCTGCCGCTGCTGCGCCTCGTCGACGGCATCATCATCGTCGCGCGCCTCGGGCACACGCGCACCGCGTCCGCAGACCGGCTGATGCAACTGCTCGCGCGCACGCCGAGCGCGCCCGTGCTCGGCGTCGTGGCCAACGGCGTCTCGCCCAAGGACATCAAGAGGTACGGCTTCTCCGCATACGGCGGACGGGGCTGGCGCGGTCGTCTGCGCGGGCGATGAGTGCGCGCCACCCGCAGCTGGCCGGTCTGCTTGGCGGGGCCCATCCGGCGGTCGTGGGCCGGCGCGTCCACGATCTGCTGATCGTCGCGCTGACGGGGCTGGTTCCCCTGGCGATCGGCCTGGCGATCACGGTCGAGAGCCCCAAGCCCGATCCACTGCTCATCTTCGGCATCCTGATCGGCGCGGTGGGCGTGGTCGTGCTGTTCGTCAGCACCCGCTACGAGGTGACGCTCACGCTGCTCGTGCTCTACCTCGGGCTGCTCGACGGGCCGATCAAGCTGCAGGCCGCGAGCGCCGCGGCTTCGGGCGTGCGCGACATCCTCGGCCTCGCGATCGGTCTCGGCATGGTGCTGCGCCTGCTCGTCAAACGCGAACGGGTGAGCCTGCCGCCGCTGTCCGGCTGGGTGTTGGCGTTCGTGGCGTTCGTCCTGATCGAGGCGCTCAACCCGCACACCGACGGAATCCTCAAGAGCCTCGGCGGCTACCGCCAGCAGCTCGAGTGGGTTCCGTGCTTCTTCTTCGGCTATCTGATCCTGCGCAGCAAGAAGCGCTTCCGTCAGTTCTTCCTGCTGCTCGGCGTGATCGCGCTCGCCAACGGCGTGATGGGCACGATCCAGTCGCGGCTCAGCCCGAGCCAGCTGGCGACATGGGGTCCGGGCTACCACGAGCTCGTGTTCGGCGGAGAAGGCAACGGCATCACGGGACGGACGTACTCGGTCGAAGGGGTGGCCCACGTGCGCCCGATGGCGCTGGGGTCGGACGCCGGCTTCGGCGGCGGCGTCAGCACGGTGGCGCTGCCGTGCCTGCTGGCGCTGCTCGCGGTCGGCGGGCGTCGCCGGCGCTGGCCGATCCTGCTGTGCTGTCTGGGGGCCGCGCTGGGGGTCGCGACCGCGGCCTCGCGCACATCGATCATCATTGCGGTCGTGGGGATCGTGGTCTTTGCGGCGCTATCGCTGCTCGCCGGCCTGCGCGTGAGCCGGCCGCTCGCGGGCGTGGTGGTCGTGCTGCTGATCGCCGTCGGCGTCGGCTCGGCGCTCTCGGCCACGGAGGGCAGCGGCATCTTCGCCCGCCAGGAAACGCTCACGAGCGTGGAAACGGCGCAGAGCACCGGCGGTAACGGCAAGGAACGGACTCTGAGCCTGATCCCGCACTACCTGGAGGCGGCGCCGTTCGGCTTCGGGCTGGGAACCGCCGGGTCGGTGTCGGGCTTCGGCGGGCACCAGCGTCTGGAACTGGAAGGCCAGAAGGTCGAAGGCGGATCCGCCTACTCGATCCTCGTCAAGGAACTGGGGTTGCCCGGCCTGCTGCTGTGGGTCGGTCTCACGATCAACGTGATCGCGATCGCGGTCAGCCAGCTCAGACGGATAAGGGATGTCGAGCTGCGCACCTACCTCGTCGGCATGATGGCGGCATACATCGCCTTCACCTTCCAAGGGCTCGCGGGGCCGACGCTGGTGGTCACGATCGGCGCGTTCCTGTGGCTCGTGCCGGGCGTCGTCTCCTACTGGTTCGCCGGCGCAGGGCGGGAGGCGATGGGGATCGGATCCGCTGACCCCAGGCCGGCGGTGCCGATCGCGATGAGTCCGGCGGGTGCGCTGTGATGGGTCGTAGCGTGGCAGCCGGCGCCGAGGAATCCTCGCCGAACCTGTCGATGAGATACAGGCTGAACGTGCTGCTCGGCGAGCGGCGCAGGAGCGTCGTCTGGCTCTCGCTGGCCTCGCTCGTCTCCGGGTTCGCCGAAGCGGGGACGCTCGCGCTGATCGCCGAGATCGCGGCCTCGCTCGTCAGCGGGGCGAAGAAAACTCACATCCACGCCGGCTCCTTTCACCTGACCGCGAGTGTCGGGACCTTGATCGAGATCGCGTTCGCGCTGGCGCTCGTGCGCCTGATCATGCAGATACCGATCTCGATCCTGCCGGCGCGGATCGCCTCCGAGGTGCAGGCGAGCCTGCGCTCGAAGCTGTTCTACGCGTTCACGGACGCCTCGTGGGAGGTGCAGTCCCGCGACCGCGAGGGACAGCTTCAGGACACGATGACGAGTCAAACGATGCAGGCGACCGGCGGCGCGCTCGGGGCGACGAGTCTGATCGCCAACGCGCTGAACTTCCTGACGCTCGTAATCACCGCGTTCCTGCTCAACGTCGAGGCGGCCGCCGGCATCCTGATCTCGGGGGTGCTCGTGTTCCTGGCGCTGCGCCCGCTCAAATCGATCGGCGTGCGCCGCGCACGCGCTCTGTCCAAAGCCCAGGTGCAGTACGCAAGCGGCATCAACGAGGCGATCCGCCTGGCCGAGGAGACGCACGTGTTCGGCGTCGCCGGCGCCCAGCGCGGCCGCATCGACGCTCTGATCAAGGAGGCGCGCGACCTCCTGTTCGACACCCAGGTGCTGACCAAACTGATCCCCAACCTGTTCCAGAGCCTGATCTTCATCCTGCTGATCGCGGGCCTCGCGCTCCTGCACACGTCCGGCAGCCACCACACCGCCGCGCTCGGGGCGATCATCCTGCTGCTCGTGCGCTCCGCACGCAGCGGGCAGCAGGGCATGGCGACGTTCCAGAGCCTCTCGCAGAGCATGCCGTTCATCGAGCGTACGCAGGAAGCCGAGCGCCGCTACGCCGAGAGCAAGCCGTTCGAGGGCGACATGGCGCTCGAGACGATGCAGACGCTCGCCTTCGAGCACGTCTCGTATTCCTACCGCGCGGATCGCCCGGTGCTCTCGGATGTCAGCTTCGAGGTCAACCGCGGCGAAGTGATCGGCATCATCGGCCCGACCGGCGCGGGCAAGTCGACGCTGATCCAGATCCTGCTGCGCCTGCGCCAGCCCCAGTCCGGCCGCTATCTGGTGAACGGCGAGCCGGCGGAGCAGTTCGCGGGAGGCGACTGGCGCGCGCGTGTGCTCTACGTGCCGCAGGAACCGCGCCTGCTGCATGCCTCGGTCGCGGAGAACATCCGCTTCGAGCGCGAGCTCGACTCAGAGACCGTGGAGCACGCCGCACGCCTGGCTCACATTCACGACGAGATCACCGGCTGGCCGAAGGGCTATGAGACCGTCGTCGGTCCGCGCGCCGACGCGGTCTCCGGAGGTCAGCAGCAGCGTTTGTGCCTCGCGCGCGCGCTCGCAGGCAAACCCGAGGTGCTCGTGCTCGACGAGCCGACGAGCGCGCTGGATCCGAACTCCGAGGCGCTGATCCAGGAGTCGCTGAGCGGGCTCAAACAGGAGCTGACGCTGTTCATCATCGCCCACCGCATGTCGACGCTCGACATCTGCGATCGCGTGATGGTCATCAAAGACGGCCGCCTGCTGGCGTTCGACACGATCGAGCTGCTGCGCGAGCACAACGCGTACTACCGCTCGGCCTCGGCGATCGCCACGGGTAGCCGGCTTTGACGCGGCTCCCTGACTTCTTCATCGTCGGGCACCCCAAGTGCGGCACGACCGCCCTCTACGAGATCCTCAGGCGCCATCCGCAGATCTACATGCCCGCATGCAAGGAGCCGTGGTTCTTCGCGTCCGAGCTGCACGTGCGCACGCCGCCGCGGCCGGAAGGCACGCCGACGACGCTCGCGCAGTACCTCTCGCTGTTCGAGGCCGCGCAACCCGAGCAGCGAGTGGGTGAGGCGAGCGCTGAGTATCTGTGGAGCCGCACGGCGGCGGACGCGATCGCCGAGCAGGCCCCGGACGCGCGCATCATCGCGCTGCTGCGCGAGCCGGCGAGCTTCCTGCATTCACTGCATCTCCAATTTCTCGAGACCTACGTCGAGACCGAGGGCGACTTGCGCAAGGCGCTCGCGCTCGAGCCGGAGCGCAGGCAGGGGCGGGAGGTTCCCCAATACTCATACTGGCCGGCGGCGCTCCTGTACTCCGAGCACGTGCGCTACGTCGAGCAGCTGCGCCGTTACTACGCGGTATTCCCGCCGGAGCAGATCCTGGTGTTGATCTACGACGACTTCAGGCGTGACAACGAGTCCGTCGTGCGCACGGTGCTGCGCTTCCTGGAAGTGGACGACGCGGCTGCGATCGCGGCGGTCGAGGCCAACCCCACGGTTCGCGCGAGATCGCAGCGGCTCAACGAGCTGGTACACGCCGTCGGCGTCGGCAGGGGGCCCGTCTCGCTTGCTGTGAAGGGAACCGTCAAGGCTGTGACGCCCGCAAAGCTGCGGCGTAGGGCGCTCTATGCGGTTCAGCGCCAGGTCGTCTTCGCCAAGCCGCAGCCGCCCGACGAGGCTCTGATGGCTGAGCTGCGCGCTCGCTTCAGGTCAGAGGTGGTCTCCCTGTCGGAATATCTGGATCGCGATCTCCTCAGCCTGTGGGGCTATGACAGTGTCAACTGAGTGGATCGATCTGCCGGCTTATTCCATTTGTCGCACAATCGCTGGTTGATAGCATACATCGAGTGTCGCAAAAGTCACTTCACATTGCGTGGATCGGCTTCGCCCCGGCGGAAGAGGTCGGCGGCGTGCCCGGCATCGCGACCGATCTGCTGCACGGTCTCGCCACGCTCGGACACCGTATCGACTGCTTCTTTCCCTCACACGAGCACGAGCTGCCCGCCCACATCACGGGCGTCGAGAACCTCACCTTCGTGTGGGGAACGAGCGGCTGGCAGTGGAATAAGTGGTACAGCCGCACAAGGGTGACTTCGTTCGTGAGCTCCCTGGCGGCGCGCAGCTTTGCCTCGCTGCGACTGCGCAAGGAGGTGCTGCGCAGGCACGGGGACGACCCCTACGACGTTCTCTACCAGTTCTCGAACGTCGAGAATCTCTCGATCCCGCCGCGCCTGCGGCGCACGGTGCCGCTCGTCGCGCACCCTGGGCAGAGCAGCGCCGACGCGTTGCGCTTCCTGATCAGAGAGCGCCGGCTCAGCTTTCAGAGTCGGCCGGCGTATGCGTTCCTGCTTGCCGCGGCGATGCTGTTCTCGCGTGCGCGCGTTCAGCGCCGCCAGATTCGCGGCGCGGACCTGGTGATCTGCATCAGCAACGTGTTTCGCGAACATCTGATGCGCGACTACGGCCTCACCGAGGCGGCGTCGGCGGTGGTGCCGAACCCGGTGCGACTCGACCGCTTCGACAGCACCGAGCGCCCGCTCGGGCAGCCGCCGACCGTCACGGTCCTGGGCCGGATCGCAACCGGCAAGGGCCTCGAGGACGTCGTCGCAGTGGCGAGGCTGCTGCTCGAGCGCGGCGTCGACGTGCGCTTTCGCGTCGTCGGCGGCACCAGCGTGTGGTCGAACTACACGAAGCTGCTCGAGGAGCTGCCGCCGGAGAACTCGGAGTATGTGGGACACGTGCAGGCGAGCGAGGTTCCGGGTGAGCTGGCGCGCGCGGACGTCCTTTTGCAGGCGAGCAAGTACGAGGCGTTTGCCCTCACCGTCGCCGAGGCGCTGGCCGCCGGCGTGCCGGTCGTCGCTACGACGGAGGTCGGCGCGATCGAGCAGGTCGACCGCGCGCTCGCGGCGGCGGTCGCGCCGGGCGACGTCGAGGGTATGGCGGCCGCGATTGTCGCGATGCTCGACAGCCTCCGCAGTGATGCCACCGCGACCAGAAGGCGCGCGCGCGCCGAGGCGCACCGGCTGTTCGCGCCCGAGGTGGTGTGCGAAGGGGTCGCGGCCGCGCTCGAGCGGCTCGTCGAGCGCGGCGCCGATGGCGTGGCGGCGTCCGGCGATGGATCATCGGAGCACGATGTCGAGCGGGCCGTCCGCGCCTCCGCCTGAGGCCACGTCCCCCGATCACGGGCGCCGGCCGCGGGTCGTGTACGTGATGGGGGCGGGGCGCAGCGGCAGCACGATCCTCGGGATCACGCTCGGCAACTGCGAGGGCGTGTTCTTCGCGGGCGAGCTCGCCAGATGGCATCGGCGCGCCGGCGAGCCGCTCGCCGGCGCGGAGCGCGAGCGCTTCTGGGGCGCCGTGCGCGAGCGGATGGGCGCCGAGGGCGAATCGCTCGGCCCCGAGATCCGCTGCCTGCAGCAGTCGGCGGCCGCGTTCGACATCCGCGGCTGGCCGGCTCAGCGACGGCTGCGGGGGCGCTACCGCCGCGTCACCGAGGACCTCTACCGCGCGATCGCGTGGACCGCTGAGGCGACCCACGTCGTCGACACCTCGCACTTCCCGCGGCGCGCTCGCGAGCTGCAGGCGCTCGGCGGAGTCGACGTCTACCTGCTGCTGTTGGTGCGCGACCCGCAGAGCATCGTCGCGGCGCACGCGCGCCGGGACGTGGTCCAGGGACCCGGGTTCGACATGCTCACGACCAACGCGTACCTGTGGCTCACCTACCTCCTGTCACTGTTCGCGTTTCTCCGTCACCCGCGCGATCGTCGGCTGCTCGTCAGCTACGAGGCGTTCATCGCGAACCCCGAGCGAGTGCTCCAGGAGATCCTCGACTGCATCGGCTCGCCGGCGGGGATCCCGGATCTGCAGGCGCTTCGGACCAACGTGGGGTTTCTCGGGAATCGCGTGCTCGAAGCGGATATCGTCGCTCTCAGGCGTCAGCCCGAGCAGCCGGCGCGCCGCTCGCGCGTCACGGCATTTCTGCAACTGCCGTGGAGAATCGTCTTCTCGCGCCTGCGGCCCGCGGTGGGCGGTTGAAGACGCTCGTTACACTCCCGGCTCATGGGCGCAGCGGCTGAGGCACGTATGCCGGGCAGCCGACCAGACGTGGCGCTGGGCGCGGAGTGGCGCCGGGAGGCATTGCGCGCGCAGTGCGCGGGCCTGCCCGACGGTCGCGTCGTCGCCTCGTGCACCGCGGCGCTGGGTGCCGGCGGCCTCGGTCGCCACCTACAGGAGATCGTCGACGCTCTCGGCCGCGCGGAGTGCGAGGCGACGTGCATCTGCGGCTCGACGCGCGCCTCCGCCGCGCCCGCGGGGCGCCGCTCCGCGCGCCATCCGCTCGGGCTGCCGTACCTGATCGACGTGCTGCGCGCGCTGCCGGTACCGACATCGGTCGGAGTGCGCACGCGCGCCTTCATGAGCGAGTTCGACGCCTACGCCGCGCAGCAGCTGCCGGCGTCCGGGCATCTGGTCGCGTTCAACAGCCAGGCGCTGACGCAGTTTTGCGCGGCGCGGCGCGCGGGCTATGAGTCCGTGTCGCTCGTCTCGGCCAACTCGCATCTGCGGCGGCTCGCCAGGCAGCACGCGCTGGCGCATCGCCAGTACCCGCTCGAGGGGTCGTGGGCGACGCGCCTGCTCGAGCGCAACCTCAGCGAGTACGCGCAGGCGGATCGCATCTACGTCGCCTCCCGCTATATCCGCGAGTCGTTCCTGGAGGAGGGGTTCCGCGAAGAGACGCTCGTGGACTTCCCGCTGACGCCCGACCCGCGTTACGCGCTCGCGGGCCCGCGCCAGCCGGCGGACACGTTCGAGATCGTCTACGTCGGCAGCCTCGCCGTCCACAAGGGCGTGCCGCTGCTCGTGGACGCCGTGCGCCGCCTCCCCGGCCTCGACTTGAGGCTCCGTCTCGTCGGCGGCTGGGGGACGCCCGGCATGCGTCGCTTCATCCAGGGCGCGTGCGCCGGCGATCGCCGCATCAGCGTGTCCCCCGGCGATCCCTTGCCGCACCTGCGCAGCGCGCGGCTGTGCGTCCACCCGGCCTACGAGGATGGCTTCGCATACGCGCCCGCGGAGGCGCTCGCCGCCGGCGTGCCCGTGATCGTGAGTGAGGACACGGGCATGAAGGAGCTGATCGAGCCTGGGCGCGACGGCGCGATCGTGGCGACCGGCGATCTCGACGCGCTCACGCAGGCGATCGAGGCCGCCTACCGCCGTGAGTTGCTGAGTCCCCGCGGCTCGCGGGCAGGAGATGACTGAGGCCGGCGCGGCGCCGCCCCGCGAGCCTGTGCGGGCAGCCGTCGTCGGTGTATCGGAAGGCCGGACGTGTGGCGTGCACGACCACGCCACCCTGCTCTCGGCCGCTCTGAGCGGGGAGAACGTGTCGTGCTCGGAGCATTGGCTGTGGCGCGGCGAGCGCTCGATGGGCGGCGCGCGCTCGGAGTTTCACCGTTGGGCGGGAGCGCTCGCGGCCGAGCTCGACGGCGCCAGCGTCGCGATCCTGCACTACTCGGTCTTCTCCTACTCCTATCGCGGCTTTCCGCTGTTCGTCAGGCCGACGCTGGCGGCGCTGCGGCGCACGGGCCTGCCGCTGATCACGATCCTCCACGAGTACGTCTATCCGTGGCGCATGGGCGGATGGCACGGCAAGGCGTGGGCGCTCACCCAGGGTGCGCTCCTGGCGAGCGTGATGCGCGCCTCGGCGGCGGTGCTCGTGACCGCACCCGCCCGCGGCGACTGGCTCGCTACGCGGCCGTGGCTGGCGCGGCGCGAGATCGCCTTCGCGCCGGTCTTCTCAAACCTGCCGGCGCCCGACATCTCGAAGGCCCAGCCGCAGCGTGGGGATCGAGTCATCGGCCTGTTCGGCTACGCGTACGAGGGAGCCGCGGTCGCGCTCGTGCTCGACGCCCTGCGCCTGCTGCACGATCGCGGCCTGCACGCGCACCTGGAGCTGCTCGGCGCGCCCGGACGCGCCAGCGCGGCGGCCGACGCGTGGCTCGCGGGCGCGCGCGCCCGCGGCGTCGAGCAGGCGCTGTCGTTCTCGGGCGTGCTCTCGCCTCGCGATCTCTCCGACGCGCTTCGCGCCTGCGACGTGCTGCTGCACCCGGAACCGTCCGGCCCAACGTCGCGCAAGGGCACGCTCGCCGCGTCGCTCGCCTCCGGCCGAGCGGTCGTCGCGATCGACGGTCCGCGCCGCTGGCCGGAGCTGATCGACGCCGATGCGGCCCTGGTCGTCGAGCCGACCGCGGCCGCGCTCGCCGACGGGCTAGCGGGTCTGCTCGCGGACGAGCACCGGCGCGATGCGCTGGGCGCGCGCGGCGGCGAGTTCGCGCGCAGCGCGATGGGGGTGGAGCGCAGCGCGCACGTCGTCGCCGGTCTGATTGACACCCTGACCAGCGGAACTGCTCGCTGAACCG
The DNA here is from genome assembly GCA_963797105.1 of uncultured Solirubrobacteraceae bacterium. Classification (GTDB taxonomy): domain Bacteria; phylum Actinomycetota; class Thermoleophilia; order Solirubrobacterales; family Solirubrobacteraceae; genus Palsa-744. Next base: position 2,493,642 of record CAWCOB010000002.1, on the reverse strand, counting down.
CGACGCGTTTGCGATTGACCGGCCGCACCTGGCGCGATCGCCTTGCGGTCGATTAAGGCGGGGTTTAGCTCATGGGGGACGCGGTCGCCGCTCCCGGCCGACTCTCAGAGGTCACCCACCCACTGTCATGAGCGACGTGCTCGTGGGCATGGCACCGCCGTGTGGGCGAGTGCGCGGGTGCCGTCGAGGAAGGTGAAGGTGGCGTTGAAGGCGAAGCCGCCTTTTGGGCAGTGGTGGGGAAGAAGTATTCCTTGGGGTTTGTAGGCGACTATCTGGCCGTGTATGCGTTCGTAGTAGGTGAGGCCGAACGGGCCGAGTGTGGCGTGTATTCGTATGACCGAGACGTCGGGGCCTTCGGGCACGGTCGGGACCAGCGGGACGTTGATTTGGATGCTTGCGCCATAGGGTGCCGGTGCAGGGAGCAGCAGGCCGGGGAATGTGAGCTGTGCATCGACTGGGGCCCGGCCGTCGGCGTAGATGAGCAGTGCGAGGTGTCCTTCTTGCTCGGGGGCGCGGAGGATCGCGACCTTGGCGGTCTCTTGTAGGAGGTCTGACGCGATGGGGACCTCGGCGACGGCGCTGCCTTCTCCCATGCGTGAGTCGGCGGGGCAGCTCTGGGGGCCGAAGGTTTCCAGCCGTGCTTTGGAGCAGGTCGCGAGTCCGAGCCCGCCGACGGCGATGCCGAGGTCGCTCGGGTAGCGTACGTCGAGTTCCGTCAGCGGTGGCGGTACGGCGCCATCGGCCGCGGCGATCTCGGCGTTGAACTCGAGTGTTGTGCCCTGGCCCAAGTGCTCTGGGATGAACGCGACCTGGAGCTTCGCCGAGGGTGTGCTGTGCGCGGTGGCCGGCAGGCACGCGCAGAGCAGGAGCGCCGCCAGGAGGTCGCGGCTTCGGCGTACGGCCTTATCTGCGTTCACCGTCAGGGCTTGTCTCAGTAGGTGAGCGTTCCGGTGGTTTGGACGACTACGGTGTCGGTCCTGCGGTCGAATACGCCGTAGAGCCCCGCGTGGCCGTTGACGTGGGCGTAGCGGCCGCTCCCGCCGGTGACGCGCAGCGAGCCGCTGAAGCTTTGGTAGCGCCCGGAGCCGTGCGGGGTAGCTGTTCCGTGGCCTTTGATGGATCCTCCGTTTGTGCGGGTCGTAAAGGTGCCGGTGAAGACTGCGCCGGTGTTGAGCGCGGCTCGCATCGAGCCGGCGAGCGCGCCGGACACGGGCCCTTCCTCGAACAGCTGCGACCCTTCAGCTCTGACGAGGTGCAGATGCGCGGTGGCGTCGGCGCTCTGCGATCGCGCGGCGTGTGCCCTTGCTTGGCCTTCGGCGCTGTAGGAAGTGGCTGGGCTCATCGAGATGGCGCTCGCGAGCAGGAGGAGCGCGAGCAGAGCACGCCCTAGCGCGCGACGTCTGTGCTTTGCGATGTCTTCCGCTGATCTGAACATGCTGGTGGCGAGACCATGCTCAGTTTTCGAGCCCCTGAACTCCCCGCCCGAACCATATCTTGAATGGATTCCATTGGTCAACTCCGGCCCGGGAGGCGCAGCATGGGTAGTCGCTACCCGGTGTGAACTGTGGTCGAGCGGCGCGGCTACTAGCGGGGCGGCGCGAGTGCGGTGTGTCGGCCGCGCAGGCGGAGGCGATGCTCGAAGGCCAGTACGTGTCTACGCCAGGCGGGCACGGCGGTGCGTCCCGGTGTGCGCCCGTAGCCGTCTCGCTCGATCTGGCGCAGGATCTCGCGGTACAGGGTCGTGCAGAGCGCCATGCCTTGCTGGCCGCGAGCTAGCAGGGAGGTCGCGTCTGCGGCTTGTTCGTAGAGTGCGTCGGCGCGCGCGATCTGCTCACGGAGCAGCTCGGCGCGTTTCCCGGGCTCGGGTGCTCCAAAGCGCTCGATCGTCGTGCGGGCTATGTAGATGCGTTGGTGGGTGGCGTCCTCGTCGATATCGCGCAGGATGTTCGTGCGTTGCATCGCTCGGCCGAGGGTGGCCATCTTCGTCTCGCCATCGGGTCGTGTTGTCCCGAGGAGTCGCGCGAGCATGATCCCTACGGAGCCGCCCGCCCGTTCGCAATAGAGTTCGAGGTCCGCTTCGGTGTGGATGACCGTATGGACTAGGTCGTGGCGCATCCCCTGGCAAAACTCGAGGAGCGCCCGGGTCGGCAGCGTGTAGCGCTGGGAGAGCTCAGTCAGGGTGCGCGCCTCGGGGGTGTCGGCGTGTTCGTTGCGGGCCCAGCGCTCGACAGCGTCAAGTCGCTGCTCGGCCTGTGGCTGCTCATCATCGACGAGATCGTCGAGCGTGCGCAGCACGCCATACAGCCGGTACACATCGTCTCTTACCTCGCTCGGTAGCAACCGGAGTCCTGATGCGAGGGTGCTTTTGTCCGGGGCCAGTGTTGCCGTCTCATCATGGAGAACGCCGGTGTGGCTGGACGCTAGTGCTCGCATTGCCTAATCGGTCGAGAATGCTGCCTTTGGCTGGAATCCGGCCGTCCGGAGAACAGCGATCATCGCCGCGATGACCGAGATGCCGATCGCGAGCAGGATCGTGCGTACGCCGAGCGGCCACGCCGCGTCGAAGGCTATCGGTGAGCCGGTGCTGTAGCGCAGCCAGCTATCCACGCAGTATTGCCCGAAGATGCCGCCCGCCATGCCGATCACGCATCCGGCGAGCAGCACGCATCCGCTCTCGTAGAATACGAGCCGCGCAAGCTGGCCGAAGCCCATCCCGATCGATATCAGCGCGTCCAGTCTGCCTCGCTTTTGCCAGACGGCAGAGATCATCATCGCTATGACGGTCGCGATCGCCGCGACGAGCACCACCGTTGAGGTCTGATCCAGACGAGAGAGTGTGCTGCCGAGCACCGTGCTGATCTGCGAGCGTCGTTCGGCGGCGGTTTGCACGGTCAGCGCGGAGCCAGCGGGAAGCGCGTGCTGGACGGCGGCTTGGCCCTCGGTGATCGAGACCCCCGGCTTCAGCGTCACCGCGAGTTGGCTGGCGCGGGTCGTCTGCCACAGCCGGCTGTAGTCATCGGCGTTGAGGAGTACGGTGCCGGGCAGCCAGCCGTAGTTTGAGATTGTCGCGGCAAGCCGGAAGCCCGCAGGACCGGACGGAGTGGGCAGGCTGACCAGCTCGCCGATGCGGAGGTGATCTTCGCTTGCGATCGTCTGGCTGATCACAACCCAGCCGCCCTCGCGCAGGTGTCGTTCGGCGACGGTCGACGGACCGCTCACGAGCTGTCCCTTCGCGATCGTGCTCGATGCCCGTGGGGGGACACCGATGACCCACACCCGGCGATTGCTCAGGTCCAAGAACGACTGCGGGTAGGCCATCACGGAGCCCACGGCCGTAAGGCGCTGTAGTCGATGCTGCGTCTCGAGATAGGCGAACGGCTGCGTCGCGTAGATGTTCCCGGCACCGCCGGGCCTGATCCATAGGTCGGCGTTCGCCCCCGTCTGTTCGGCGCCCGCGCTCACGGCTCGCTGGACGTCTGCGACGGCACCACCGATCGTCACCATCAAGAACACCGCGATCGTGCCTGTTGCCAGCAGCGCGACCGATCGCGCGGGTGAGGCCAACAGCTCGCCGCTGGCGAGACGAGCGCAAGCATCGCCTGAGTGCCGCGAGGCGGCGCGCGCGAGCTTCAGCATGTAGCGCACCGTCGCCGGTAGGCAGAGCACGATCCCGGCCGCGAACGCCACGAGTGCGACAACGGTGGCTGCTGGCGAGAGCAGCGACGCTGCTATCGAGGCGCACACGAGCAGCCCTCCGCAGCCAAGGACGATCGTGTCGCTGATGCGGGGCCGGCGAAGGAGCGAGAGCGCACGACCGGCCTCCGGTTCAGCTGCGTTGCTACGAAGCACCGCTATTGCGGGCAGCGCAGCCGCGGCGAACGCGGCGAGAATGCCGGCCGCGAACGCGACCAGGACCGTCTGGAGGCTGACGATGCGCTGGCCCCCGATCGGGAACGCGGCCGTGAGATACCCGGGAGGCGCCCGATAAGCCAGCAGCGAGATCGCATCGCCCACCAGCAGACCGAGTAGCGACCCCGCGATGCCGAGGATCAACGCGTCGAAGGCAAGCGAGGCGACGATTGCGCCGTCGGGCGTCCCCAGCCGCACGAGGTAGCCGATGAATGCCCGCCGCTCCCCGCTCGCGAGCAAGAGCGCGTTGTACGCAAGGATCACGCCCACGACCAGGCTGATCGCGCTGAACAGCGCGTTCAGCTGTCCCTCGGGCTTGGCCGCGTCACCGAGCAGTCGGGCTTCGCTGTCGACGGAGCGCACGTCCAGGCTGTCGCCGAAGCGCCGAGTGAGCTCTCGGCGGACTTGCGATTCATGCCCGGCAGCCGGCTCGATCAGAACACGCGTGATGCGGTTCGCCAGCCCTGCAAGGACCTGCACGACCGGCAGCGAGCTCGCCGCAACCGGGCTTTCCGAAAGTGCGCCCAGCTGCCCGTCCGGGACGATCGCGTCGAGCGCGAGATGCTCGCTGCGCCCGTCGATCTCGATCTCGAGCACGCTGCCGCGCGCCGCGCCGATCGCGCGCGCCGTCGGTTCGGTGAGTACCAGCAGCCCGCGTCGCGAGGCTTCGGCATAGCGTTCAAAACGCGAGATCAGCGTGCCGCCCAGTGCGGCGAGCCGTTCGTCCGCGCCCACCAGGGTGAGCGCCCTGCTGGACTTCGGGCCGACCACGACGACCGGCTGCGTCAGGACCGGCGCGGCAACACGGACGTTGGGCATGCTCGCGACCTGTTCCTCGACGCTCTCGCCGAAGCCTTCGGCCGAGCGGGCAGCTATTTCCAGGCTCGCGCGGCCAGCGATACCGTGGACGACCTCTTCAAAGGACCCCGTGACACTGCTGTTGGCGATCTGCACCGCAAACAGCAGCGCCACGCCCGCAGCTACGCCGAGGACCGCCATCATCTCGCGCAGCGGCTGGACGCGTAGATGGCGTCGATAGAAGAGCAGCAGCGTCCGGGCGCTGATCACCTCCCGATCTCCGCTGTCTCGGGGTCCCAAACGACGAGCTTGCCATCGCGCATCGCGAGGACTCGGTCGGCGTACCCCGCCACGCGGGCGTCGTGGGTCACGAGGATCATCGCCACCCCCCGCTCGCGTGGCACGCCACTCAACAGTTCGAGCACGGCGTCCCCGGTCTCGCTGTCAAGGTTGCCCGTCGGCTCATCCGCAAGCACGAGCTTTGGCTCGCCGACGAGTGCTCGCGCGATCGACACGCGCTGCTGCTCGCCACCGGAGAGCTTCGCCGGCGGATGAACGGCGCGCTCGCCAAGACGAACGTCCTCCAAGGCCGCGATCGCCCGCGCACGCGCATCGTGATGATCGACGCCGCGCAGCAGAAGGGGCAGCGCGACGTTCTCTTCGGCGCTCAGGCCCGGCACCAAGTTGAAGTTCTGAAAGACGAAGCCGAGCTTCGTGCGCCTGTACTCGAGGATCTCTCGCTTCGACAGCGCCCCCAGTCCGCGCCCCTCAAAGCACACCTCGCCCACGTCACAGCGCAAGAGACCTGCCGCGAGCAGCAACAGCGTCGTCTTGCCCGACCCGCTCGGACCAAACAGCGCCACCAGCTCGCCTGCATGAACCTCCAGGCTCACATCATCGACCGCTCGAACCTCGCCGGCAGGAGTCGAGTAGTACTTACGAGCGTTCTCCAGCTCAAGCATCGGCCGCGAAACGACGCGACGTCGCCGCCGGCAGTCTGTAGAGCTTGCCCGACGGCTCGACCGGGTCGGCGCTGATCAGTTTCCCATCGCGCAGATAAAGGATCGGATCTGCCCGAAGCATCTCGCTGGCGCCGGTGTCCGCCACCAGCACAGCCACCTTCGCCTCCGACGCGAGCGTGGCCAGCAGCACCATGATCGCCTCCTGCTCAACCAACGAAAGGCCCGAAACCGCCCCATCGACCACAAGCAGCCGCGGTTCGATCACCAGCGCGCGTGCGATAGCGACCCGCTGGAGTTCCCCGTCCGAAAGCTCCTCCGGGTGCAGGCTCACACACTGCTCAGCCTCACACGCCAGCAGGAACTTGCGAGCCAGCCTCCGCGCCGCACGGCGCTCGCAGCCATCCACCAACAGCGGTAGTTCGACGTGCTCCAAGACACTCAGGCCAGGCGGCCAAGGCTGCCCAGCCCAGACGCAACCAACATCCCGGCGCCGGTAACGCCGCTGCTGCGCGGCCGAGGACTCGCCCATGCGTTCGCCGTTGTAGATGACGACGCCACTGTCCGGAGCCTCCAAGCCCGCGGCTATTCGCAACAGTGTTGTCTTGCCCGCGCCGCTCGGGCCAAAAATCCCCATGATCTGTCCGCGGCTCAGCTCGAGCGAGACCCGATCCAACGCGACCCTGAATCCCCCGGGTCGCGGGTAGGACTTGCAAACCTGCTCCAGACGGAGGATCACCTCAGCAAGCCCCCTGCCGTGGCTGACGGGCGCAGCCACACGCCGCCCTGGCGATATCAGCCCGCACGGTGCTCTCCTTGCTCATCCGGTGCCGGCTGTAGGTGCCTTGCGGCTATCTTGCCGAACACCTCTTCGCGGGCGCCCTGACGATCACGCTCCTCGCGCGCTAGACCGAACCGGCTCGTGGCCGACGGCCACAGCGGCTGGCAGCCAAGCAGCCAGGAGACCATCTCGCGCGCGTGCCTCGCCCACCTCAGCTCCCCCTCCAGCTGAAAGATGTCGGCGCTCAGATTCAAGCGGAGCAGCACGTGGTCAGCCCGCACCTTCCCTTCCCCGGTAGGAATCGCGGCATGCGCGCTCGAGAGCTCCGTCAAACGCTGCGCGCAATCGCGCTCGTACGCCTCGATCTGACCCAGCGTGTCCCTCAGACGCTCAGGGCCGGCGAGCGTGATCTTCACGAGCAGCGGCCGGCGGGACAGGCGCGCCCCCATCGTGGCCTCGTCAAACCAGCGCTCGAACTCCCTCTCGCCGCTCTCGGTAATCGCAAACACATGCCGATCATGCCGGCCCTCCACCGACCCATCGACCTGTTCGATCAGCCCATCCTTAGCCAGCCCCCGGATCGTCTGATACAGCTGCCCCGAGTTGATCGCCCAAGCTGGTCCCAGCCGCGCCTGCAGACGATCAGCAAGCTCGTACGGATACGCAGACCTATCGAGCAGCAGGCCCAACAAGGCATGCTTCGCAGACATTCACCCTCCTCCAACTCGCCAGACCGCCATCACTGCTCGCAAATCCCCACGTGCAGGAACTTTCGACACCACAGAACCCTACACCTAGAGCCCCCAATACGACCCGGATCTGCGCAAACACCTACTTAAACGGTGCCGACAGCCACCGTCGACCCGCGTCGCGCAACAGGAAAAAGATGCCGCAGACTGTTTCCAACGCCCCGCGAAGCCGCCTCAAAAGCCAAAGCCCAAGTCAACACCTAGCTCGTCCAACTGTTCAACCGATACCGCTGGCGGCGGGCCGCGGAATGCCTACTTAAAGGTATTGACCTCCGCAGACGACGCCACGATCCTGGGTCGGCGTGATCACGGAGGCAGACATCGAGGGTATGCGCGAGCCGAACTCGTGCCTGCGGAGAGGCGGCCACAGGCGGCGGTGGCACGCCCACGGTCGCGACGTCTGCCGCCGTGACAGCGGCAGCCGGGCGTGTCCCACCTCGCCCGGCTGCCGCTACAACAGCCGCGACCACGATATGGAGCGGCTCGTGGAGCCTAAACGTGCCCATGAATGAGCAGGACGTCACGATCACGCTGACTGACGCGCAGGTCGCGCGCGTAGTGCGGGAGGCCTCGGGTGGACCACAACTCGCGGGGTTGCTCTCCGGGACGAGCGATCTCGAGCAACTGCGCCGGGGGATGCTGCCGCTGTTGGACGATCCGCGGCATTCGCACTCGGCGCTCCGCGCGGTGCTGGTGCTCGCGGCATTCCCAACTGACGGCCGCGAACGCGAGGTCGTCGATGTCGCCGGGGCGCTCGGCCTCTCGCCGAGTACTACGCACCGTTACCTGCGCACATGGACAGCTCTCGGGATACTCGAACAGAACCCGAGCTCGCGACGCTACCGTCGGGCGCTCTCCCAACTGGCTACCAGGCCTTGAGCAGGCCCTCGGAGCCCAACAATGCGGTCTAGATCGCGCGGAGGCGTGGTGATCGCAGGCGGCGAATCGTCTGGCGCGGCGCGGCGTGTGGCTGACCGGCTGGTCGGTCTGGAGATCCCGTCTGTGATTCTCGGCTGCGGCTGGGAGCACGCGGTCGATCTATATGAGCTCGCGCGCCAGTCGCCGCTTGTGATCTACACCTACCCTGGCTGCAGCAGTTCCTCCGAGGATGACGGGGAGACGGTGCGGCTGGATGTCGCGCAGCATCGCGCGTTCCGTGAGCATCAGCGTGATCTGGAAGCCCATAACTACAGTGCGGTAGGCGTCAGTAGTCAGTCCAAGGAGTCGCAGAGGCAGGCTGCGCTTGCTGGTCGTGTCTCGCATAGGTTGCTGTGTGACCCGGAACTGGAGCTCGCGCGAGCGCTTGGTTTGCCTACGTTCATGAGTGATGGGGCTGGCTGGTATGAGCGGCTGGTGCTGGTTGCTAGTGGCGGGCGTGTCGAGAAGGCGTTCTATCCGGTGAGCAAGCCCGCACGTAGTGCCGCCCAGGTGATCACGTGGTTGGCGCTGCGGGGTGTCCCGTACGGCGTGGGCGATGCTGCAGGCTGAGCACCCGCTTGCGTGTGAGCCGCCGGTGTTGGGTGGGCGATGATGCTGCGCTTCTCGCCGGAGCTGCGGAGCTTCGAGCCTGTGTCTGACATTCTCGTGTTGGCTGCGATTGATCGCGGTGAACGTCATAGCCAGGTTGAGGGTGTTCAGCGTGCGCATATAGCTGGGCATCTGGGGTTCGTTCATTCTGCGGTGACGACTCGCAGGCTGCGCCCGCAGGTGGATGCGCTGATCGCGGCCGGGGCGGTCAGGCGTTTTCAGCGCGGCGGAAGCAACGTGTGGGGCCTGACCAGCAGTGGCCGCAGACGTCTTACACGGGCTCGGCGGGCCGCGGGAGGGTCGCTGGGGCTGCCCGAGTCGCCCCAACACTGGAAGTGGCGGCACGCCCGCGCGGAGGCCGCGGAGCGGTTCGACGGGCTCCGCCAAGAGGTACGGGACTCGCTCAAAGAAGCGCAAAGTCTCCTCGATGACGGTCAGGCCCGCGCCGATGACTGGATCGGGCTCTCCACACGCCTGCAAAAACGGTGCGCAAGGCTCGGGGCAGCCACCTACCGGCTGCACGAATGGGCCGAGCCCGACGACATGCACGCGGACATCGATGAGCCTCATCGCGGGCTTCGTCAACTCGACCTCGTTGAAATCGTCGTCTGACATGAGGAACGTAGAGATGCCGGTAGGCCCGGACGACGCCACGTTTAGGTCGACCAGTTCGCGTCTGGCAGTCAGGTAGTCCAGCTGGTTGCATGTCTTCGGAGACGGGGGTACTGGTAGCTGCTGGCGGGTTTGACCCGCTGTTGCGTCGTGGCCTGATTGAAACGTTGCGGGATGACCGCCGACTCCGGGTGTTTGATGGTGATAAGGGCGGCGCGTTCGCACGTGCCGCCCTGGAAGCAACCTCGGGGGTTGCAATCCTAGATGAGCAGATGGCGCGTTTGGCATGGCGTGGTTCGATCCATCGCTGGAGTCAAATTGTTGTGCTTGCCAGCCAGCCAACGCTGCCGTACGCGATGCTCCTTTTGATGGCTGGCGTCAGTTGTCTTGACATGGGCATCTGCGCGGGGGAGTTTCTGGCTGCTGTGCATGTCGTCGCGCGTGGTGGCTGCATGTTCGTGTCCGGGGATGGGAGGCGGGTGGATCGAGTCAACCCCGCCCGGGCACGCGTCTTGACTGATCGCGAGGTCGAAGTGCTCAAGGGCCTTAGCAGTGGCAGGCGTTACGCGCAAATCGCGTTTGAGCTGGAGATCAGTATCGACACGGTCAAGAAACACGGGCGAAGCCTGTTGCAGAAGCTCGCGGCGTCGAGCACACGCGACTTCATCGGTCTACCCGTGGAGTGGTTGACGTGGGCCGCGGCACTTCAAGAAACCAAGGACATGAGCCTCCGCACGCTGCGCCCGCGGGAGGCGGGTTAGCACACTCATCGTGGCTCTTAATGTCACTGGCCCGAACTCGCAAAATAGGCCATAGACACGCCGGCGCAGCTCGACTACCGTCGCCTGCGTCTGTTCTGTAGATCGGTGCCGGCCCGCGTGCGCGGCACCCTGTATTGGGGGTAGACATGGCGCTTGCCGTGCGACGACTCATGGTGTGCTTGCTGTGCTGTGCGGGCTTGGGGTACTGGGCCGCACCGGCGTCTTTTGGGGCTGCTTCGACGTCGGCGAGCGCAAGAGCGGCTCGCAGGCAGGCTGGCGTTCGGCTGGGCGCGCATGGCCGTCATCCGCGCGCCGCCTGCGCGAGGAGGGCGCGCGCTGCCAAGCGGTCCCACAGGAATCCGAAGCGCTGCCCTCGTAAGCATGCGGTGAAGCGTATGCAGCCGCTCCAGGTGCCGGCGGCCGGCGGGGACGCGTTGGGTGACTCCCTGGTGGTGGCTGGGGTGCAGTCGCTGGATGGCGAACAGCAGGTGATAGCCCAAGAAAGAGCGAAGGCCTCCAGTCCGGAAGCGGTCAAAGCGAGGGAAGAATCGCGCACCAAATCGCGGGTCTCAATACAGAACAGGCTGGGAAGGCTGATGGTGAAGCTTTCCCTGAAGTGATCGACCATTCTGTGGGTGGCCCGCCGGCGTTGGCGGCGGGGCAGAAGATTCTGAGCTTTCCGAGCGATAACGTCGCGCAGGTAGAATTTGGCGGCGAAGGGCGTGGGGTGATCGAAGCGTTGGAACCGATGGCGGTCGAAACCTCAGAAGGCCATCGGATGCCGATCGATCTTAGCCTGAGCGAAGCCGGGGGCGGGTTTGAACCGGCGACGCCGGCAGTGGGTGTTAAGATCCCGAAGCGGTTGGGCGATGGTGTGCAGATACCGGCGCTGAGCCTGTTGCTCACACCAGTCGATGCGCAGAGTTCGACGTTGGCTGGCTCTGAAGGTTCGGTGGTCGGCGCGGGTGTGCTGTACGCGAACACTCAGACCGACTCGGATACGTTCGTTAAGCCGACGACCGCGGGGTTTGAGGCGGATACGCTGCTGCGGTCGGTCGAAAGTCCTGAAGTGCTGTATTTCCGTGTTGGGCTGCCCGAAGGCGCGAGTCTTGTGCAGGTCCACGGCGCGTCGGGACCCGTGGAGATCGTGGTGGAAGGGCAGACGGTCGCGCTGGTCCGTTCCCCTAGCGCCACGGATGCGGTTGGCACGTCCGTGCCCGTGTCGATGAGCGTCACAGGCGATGTGCTTGCGCTGACGGTTGCGTCGCATACTGGGGAATACCAGTGGCCGATCGAGGTCGATCCGGAACTGGTGAGCATCGAGGACAACGCAACTGGCGAAAACAGCAACTGGGCGGTAACTGCCGAAAAACCCGAAAACTTCGGGCATACATGGCATGGGAGCACACTCGAACTGTGGGCTCTTGGAGGGTATAATGACGGCGAACGTGACATCGCGACCTACCTCACTCAGGGGGAATCCAAAATCTACAAGGTGGAAGCTGACACGGTCGATCATGTTGCCAAGGGGAAGGCGATTCTTGGGTTGGCTCACGCCGGAAAATATGAAGCAGGTGCGGAGAAGCTGCTTCTAATGAATGGAGAAAAAGAAGAGCGCGCGGAAGGCAGTGAAGCGGTTTGCGCAAGTTCTGGCTGCCCAGAGTCTGGCGGTAGCAACGGGAATTCAGCGATATTTGAAGTGGAAGCGATCGAACCAAATGGGGATGAACCGCCGGCCCTGATTGGTGATATGTGGGATCCTCGGGTGTATATAGTTCAGGAAAAGGCGCCCGAAGTCAGCCTCAATACCGGTGAAGCCCATCCAGTAAAGGACCCCAGCCGCGAAAATGTCGCGTATGGGAGTGGGAAATGGTTGACGCCGACATTTGGTGCGTTTGAATTCACGGTGCATGATCCGGGCATCGGGCTCAGCCGGGCCGGAATCAGCGAGATGGGCGGGAGCTATCGTTCCGAAGAGCCTATTCACGAAGAAGGTAAGTGTCGGGGTGTTCAGTGTCAAGAAACCTTTAGTGACGCGATTACGTATTCGCCGGAAATGGCCGAAGGCGAAGACGAATTTGAGATGTATGGCGAAGACTTGGCAGGGCTTTTCGGATATATCGGGTTCGACGAAGGTCACCCAATCATCAAAGTCGATGCGAAGCCGCCATATGACATCGGCTTCACGGGAATGCCTGAAGAAGGAGCAGAAATCACCGCGACGCCTCATACGCTGACTGTTCATGCGACCGATGGGACAAAACCGACGGTAAGCTCCGGTGTAAAATCGATCGAGGTCGCGATCGACGGCGGTCCGCAGAGCATACTGTCGGGCACGTCCTGCTCGCCGGGCGAATGCACCGTCAGCGGGAAATACGCGCTTGCTGCGGAAAACCTGAGCGAAGGCGTACACAGGCTGGTCGTGACCGCTATCGACAACGCGGGGAACACCGCAGCAAGCGAATTTACGTTTGACGTGCGTCACGGGAGTCCTGTGTCGGTGGGTCCGGGGTCGGTTGATCCGACGACGGGCCAGTTCAAGTTGAGTGCGACAGACGTGTCGCTCGCCGGCTCTGGAGGAGTTTCGCGCGTGTATCAGTCGCGCAACCTGAGCATCGGCTCGGAAGGTCCGCTCGGTCCACAGTGGGCGATCAGCCTGGGAGGGGGCGAGGGTCTGACGGCGCTGCCCAACGGAAGTGTGGTGCTGTCTGGGCCCAGTGGCGGTACTACGACGTTTACGCTCAACAGCAAAGGCGAATTCGAGGCGCCGCTGGGTGATGGTAATCTAAAGATCGAAGCGAAGGAAAAAGAATCCGGAAAAGGGGTCAGTGAATACTTGCTGATAGACGCGAGCGCTGGCACGACGACGCGCTTTACACAACCGGAAGGCACGGAAAGCACGATTCCGGCGTACACGAACCAGTTTGGAAACGAAGCGGACGGGTTGACGAACCCGACGGGTGTCGCGGTCGCTCTGAATGGCGATGTGTGGGTAGCGGACTATGCCAACAATCGTGTTTTGCAGTACTCTGCTGCTGGAGCGTTGCTTGGAGCGTATGGTGGGGAAGGCTCAGCTGGAGGTGACTTCGCGCATCCCCGGGATGTCGCTGTCGATCAGTCCAACGGGAACGTGTTTGTCGCCGACGAAGGCAACAACCGGATCGATGAGCTCAGCTCCTCGGGTAAATTCATCAGAATGTTTGGCTGGAATGTGACTCCTAACCACCTCAACAGGCTTGAAGTGTGTGGGTTTGACTGTTCTGCCGGGACCCCGGGCTCCGGTGTCGGCCAATTCAACGCGCCTACGGGCGTAGCTGTCGACGCGAGTGGCGATGTATGGGTTGCTGACTACGGGAACGACCGGATCGAGGAGTTCACCGAAGAAGGTGGCTACATCCAGGAGTTCGGTACGGAAGGTACTGGTGAAGTGCAGTTCAAAGGGCCGATGGGCATCGCTTTCTCGGGCGGGAATCTGTATGTCGTCGAATACGGCAACAATCGGGTCCAGGAGCTCACCACGGCTGGAAAATACGTAAGCCAGTTCGGCAAAGCCGGGTCCGGCGGCGGCGAATTTCAGCGGGCCTCAGGGCATCGCATCTGATCCGCGGACGGGCAACTTGTACGTATCCGATACGACCAACGATCGCGTGCAGGAGTTCAACATCAGTGGGAAACTGATTGTGAAATTTGGCTCGGCGGGGTCTGAAAGGGGGCAGTTGTCTGCTCCGACAGGCGTCGCGGTCAGCTCGTCGGGCGGCGTGTATGTAGCGGATTACTACAACGACCGGGTCCAGGAGTGGGCGCGTTCCACTTGGCTGCCGACGCTCGCAGAAGGCGCGATGAAAGCCGCGACGACGACGTATGGCTACGGCCCGGTGGAAACGGAAGGCAAGACCGTGGTCGAGCCGACCGAGGCGCTCGCGCCGCAACCGGCCGGAGTCGAATGCGGGACCAAACCGTCGGAACTGAAAAAGGGCTGTCGCGCGCTGACGTTCGTCTATGCGACCGAAACGACGGCCGGCGGCGAAAACCCGACTCAATGGGGTCAGTACAAGGGTCGTCTGAGCAAGATCTATTTCCATGCCTACAATCCGGCCAAAGGCGCCGAAACAATGGAAGAAAAGGCCGTGGCCGAATACGCGTACGGCAGTAAAGGCCGCCTGCGCGCCGCGTGGGATCCCAGGATCAGCCCGAGCCTGAAGACGACATACGGGTATGACGCCGAAGGGCATGTGACCGCGGCGACGCCGCCCAATCAGCAGGGCTGGGTGTTTACGTACGGCACGAGCGGTAGCGATTCGAGCACGGGCCGCTTGTTGAAGGTGACGCGTGCTCAGCCCAAAGCGGGGGCGTCGGAAGAAAAAGTCAAAGAAGTCCTACGTGAACAGGAACTGTTGACGAAAAACACGGCTTTGCCGAAACTGTCGGGGACGGCGGTGGTGGGGGTGACGATGGGTGTGTCGAGCGGGACCTGGAGCGACAGTCCTGTCGCGTATGGCTATCAGTGGGAGGATTGCAACTCGGAAGGGAAATCGTGCACGCCGATCCTTGGCGCCACGAACGCTAACTACAAGGTGGTCTCGAGTGATGTGGGGCACAAGCTCGTCGTGCAGGTGACCGCCTTGAATGGCGGTGGATCTGTCACGGAACCGACCGTGGCCAGCGCCGTCGTGGCGAACTCTGGGACGAAAACCGAAGGCGAAGCCTACGCGCCCGGTCCCGGGTCGACGATTGAGTATCGCGTGCCGGTCTCGGGTACGGGCTTGCCGACGTTGACGAAGGAAGAAGTGGAAAAGTGGGGTCAGAAGGACAAGAGCGAACGAGAAGACAACGATCCGGTGGAAGGCGTCGCGGTCTTCCCGCCGGATGAACCGCAGGGATGGCCGGCGTCCAAATACACGCGGGCGATGATCGATTACATGAACGAAAAGGGGTTGACGGTCAACACTGCGTCGCCCACCGGTGGGATCGCGACGAGCGAATACAACGAAGCGAACGAGATGGTCCGCACGCTGAGCGCGGACAATCGCGCCGCCGCGTTGAAAGAAACCGGCAAAACGGCCGAAGCCTCGGAAAAGCTCGACACGAAAACCGATTACAACCCGGAAGACACTCAGATAGTCAAGGTCATCGGTCCGGAACACAAGGTTAAGCTGTCGAGCGGGTCCGAAGTCGAGGCTCGTGCTGTGGCGCATGATTACTACGACGAAGGCGCACCTGGAGGGGAAACATACAATCTGGTGACGGAGGCGACAAGTGGCGCGTTGCTGAGCAGTGGCAAAGAAGAAGACGTACGCGAAACGATCACGTCGTACAGCGGTCAGGAAAACCTCGGGTGGAAACTGCGCAAGCCGACGGCGGTGACAAGTGAAGCAAACGGGCGGAAGCTCACTCACACAACAGTGTATGAGGAACAGGAAAACGCCAAAAAAGAAAAGGAAAGTACAGGGAATGTCGTCGAAACTCGCTCTCCGGGAGGTATAGCGCAGGGTACGCCGGCTACGTTTGTGGCAGAATTTCGTAAAGGTGGTCCTGGCAAGAGTGGGGAATTTGAGTATGTGTCTGATGTGGCGGTAAGTCCGAAAGGGACTATTTGGGTTACGGATGAGGACGAAGGTTTGGGCCCGACCCAGCATTTGTATGAGTACAACGAAAAAGACGAACTGCTGCACGCTCTTGGGAATTGGGGGTCTGGTAACGGCGAATTGAAACACCCGGAAGCGGTTGCGGTTGACGGGAAAGGCGAAGTGTGGGTCGACGACGCCGGTAACAACAGAATCGAAGATTCTTCGGTGAAAACGGTGAATATAAGAAAACGATCACGGGACTGAGTGGGAACGTGATCGCTTCGAAAGGGCGTGTGTGGGTTGGTGAAAAGGAGTACAGCGAAGAAGGCACACTTGTGACGGAAGTCAAAGGTGTCGCAGCTGCTGCGGGAGCTGGTGCGATTGACTCGAAAGGTGACTTCTGGGTGCTGGCAAAGAGCGCTAGCTCGCCGCTGGTCAGGGAGTACAACGAAGAAGGCAAAGAACTGCAGCATTTCGGTTCGTATGGCTCGGGTCAGGGTCAGTTCAAGGAACCGGCTGCGCTCACCGTCGACGCGGAAGGCAACGTGTGGGTTGTGGATGCCGGTAGCAGTCGTGTTGAGAAGTTCAGCGGAAAAGGCGAATACGAGGGCCAGTTCGGTGCGTACGGTATCGGTGAACACGACGAGGGCGGTGAAGGCCTGTTCAGCAAATTCGGCTGGTCGCTCGCAAACGGCGTCACGACAGACTCCAAAGGTGACATCTACGTCACCGACAACGGTTGGGTAGAGAAGTGGGCGCAGCAGTCGTCGCCTCCACCGGTTTACGCGAGCGAATTCCGTAAAGGTGGTCCTGGGAAGAGTGGGGAATTTGAGTATGTGTCTGATGTGGCGGTAAGTCCGAAAGGGACTATTTGGGTTACGGATGAGGACGAAGGTTTGGGCCCGACCCAGCATTTGTATGAGTACAACGAAAAAGAGGAACTGCTGCACGCTCTTGGGAATTGGGGGTCTGGTAACGGCGAATTGAAACACCCGGAAGCGGTTGCGGTTGACGGGAAAGGCGAAGTGTGGGTCGACGACGCCGGTAACAACAGAATCGAAGAATCTTCGGTGAAAACGGTGAATATAAGAAAACGATCACGGGACTGAGTGGGAACGTGATCGCTTCGAAAGGGCGTGTGTGGGTTGGTGAAAAGGAGTACAGCGAAGAAGGCACACTTGTGACGGAAGTCAAAGGTGTCGCAGCTGCTGCGGGAGCTGGTGCGATTGACTCGAAAGGTGACTTCTGGGTGCTGGCAAAGAGCGCTAGCTCGCCGCTGGTCAGGGAGTACAACGAAGAAGGCAAAGAACTGCAGCATTTCGGTTCGTACGGTTCGGGTCAGGGTCAGTTCAAGGAACCGGCCGCGATCGCCGTGGGACCGGAAGGGGAAGTCTGGGTTGTGGATACCGGTAACAGCCGTGTTGAGGAGTTTAACGGCAGCGGCGAATACATGACCCAGTTCGGCGCTTACGGTATCGGTGAACACGACGAGGGCGGCGAAGGCCTGTTCAGCAAATTCGGCTGGTCGCTCGCAAATGGCATCACGACAGATTCCAAAGGTGACATCTACGTGACCGACAACGGCTGGGTAGAGAAGTAAACACAAACGGAACCCGGCAACGGCAATCGCGCGGCCCATGACGCCCAAAGTATCTATTACTCGACGGCGGCGAACTCGGAATACGGCGAATGCGGCGGGCACCCCGAATGGGCGAACCTACTGTGCCGCACGCAGCCCGCCGCGCAGCCGGGAGACAGGCTTCCGGGGCTCCCCATTACGACCGTGACCTACAACATGTGGGACGAGGCGGAAACCACCACAGAACAGTTCGGTTCGGGGTCGGAAGCTATCAGCCGCACGAAGAGCGAGACCTACGACGCCGCCGGACGCGCGCTCACCAGCGAAGAGACCTCTACGTCCGCGGACAAAGCACTGCCCAAGGTCACCAACGAATACAACGCGGAAACCGGAACGCTGGAAAAGCAAAGCACCACTACCGAAAGCAAAACAAAGACGGCCACCAGCAAGTACAACACTCTCGGACAGATGACGGGGTACACTGACGCGACCGGCGCGACCACAAAGTACACGTACGAAGCGGGCGGCGACGATCGCTTGGCTGAAGTCACTATGTACGGCCCGGAAAGCGAAGGCGGAAGCGAAAAAGAACGCGAAAAGGGGTATCAGGCGTACTCCTACAATGTGACGACTGGCTTCATGGAAAAGCTGATCGACTCCGCCGCGCACACGGTCACGGCTACGTACGATGTCGAAGGCAAGATGACAAGCGAGACCTATCCGAACGCGATGACCGCAACCACGACCTACAACTCAGTGGGGCAGGCGATCGCCCTCATCTACGAAAAGACCGCTGACTGCGCGACGAAATGCCCGGAAACGTGGTTCAGCGACGCGGATGTCTCCTCGATCCACGGTGAAACACTCCAACAGACGAGCACGCTCGCGAAAGAGAGCTACGTGTACGACGAAGTGGGGCGTCTGACCGAAACCCAGGAAACGCCTACGGGCAAAGACTGCAAATCACGCCTATATGGCTATGACGAAGAATCCAACCGCACGAGCGAGACTACGCGCGAATCGGGTACTGAAACGTGTGCCACCACAGGCGGAACAAGTGAATTGCACACATGCGACACCGCCAACCGGCTGATCGACACCGGCGTGGAATACGAAGCCCTGGGCAACATCACCAACTGCCGCCCGCTGATGCTGGTGGCAGCGAAGGCGGGCACGAACTGAAGAGCACCTACTACCTCGATAGCCAGGTCGCCACGCAGGAACAGAACGGCGAGACGATCGCCTACGCCTACGACCCCGCCGGACGCACGCTGGAAACAATCTCCAAAGGCAAAACAAGCGCGGTTCTCATCTCCCACTACGCGGGGCCCGGCGAAGCACTCGCGTGGACGAGCGAAGAAGAAGGCAAAAAATGGACCCGCAACATCCCCGGCATCGACGGTACACTCGACGCCATCCAGACCAGCAGCGGGAGCACGGTCGTGCAGCTGCACGACCTCCAAGGTGATATCGTCGGCAGCGCTGGCGATAGCGAAACGGAAACAAAACTCCTTACGACGTACAACAGCACCGAATTTGGCGTGCCCACCACAAGCAGCCCGCCCAAGTACTCCTGGCTCGGAGCCGGCGGAGTATCGAGCGAACCAACGCTCTCATCGGGCGTCAGCACCAAAGGCGGCGCATCATATGTGCCGCAGGTCGCACGGAACCTACAGACCGACCCCGTCATACCGCCTGGCGCGTTCCCCAACGGCAGCGGCACAGGCTCGCCGTACACCGCCCAAATCCCCGGCTGGCTCAGCGAACTCGAGGGTCCGAAATCAGCCGCCACACAAGCTGAATGGGCCGCAAAGCTGAAAGCGAAAGAAGAAGAAGCAAGGAAACACCAGGAAGAAATGGAACGAGAGGGAGGCAACTGCGCGCCCGGTCAATGCGTGAAGTACATATCGTCAACAGGAGCGGAAGAGTCGGCCTGCGCATACGGCTTTGAAACGGGCGAAGAAATCGGAGGCTGTCCAATAGTCGAAGAAGTGTCGGAAACGGAATCCGGATTGTTTGATGCGCACACAGCATCTATTTTGGGAGTGGCCGAAGAAATTGGAAAACAACTCGCGCACGGGGTTAACGCCGCAGCCAAATTCATGGGGCGTAACGCCGCTAGGTTTGCCGATATCCTGTCTAATCTAAGCACAATGGCTTCGACTGCTCTGGCAGGCATCATGGTTGGCACATATGCTGGGGAGGCGTGTATCGTCGGGGCTGGGGCAGGACCGGTGGCGCCGTTGGTATGGATAGGGTGCGGTACGTTCTTCGCGGGGACACTAGGTATCGAGGCTTTTGAGGGTTGGTCTACAGTAAATGACGTCAAGAAGATTCACTGAGTGAGCGATGCCCGACAAGCCCAAAGCAGAGAAGATCGTATTAGTGCTGGAGTTGGCGTACTTGCTGGTTCCTGCTCTTGGCCTTGTGGCGTTTGCACAGTACAGTGCGGCGCTGCTTGTATTCTGCGTCATGGCGATCACGCTAGGATCGCGGAGATGGTTCTTGTATAGGCGCGCCAGGAGTCGGTGATGACCCAAGGACCAGCCTCTATCATGACGCGGGCCGCTGTGCTGATAACTGCCGTCGCGATCGTATCGATAGCCATACATTTGGCGTCTGGTGGGACCATTCCGATCTGGCTCATAGTATGCGTGGCAACGATCTGGTTCGGCGTCGCGATGGTTGCAGTAGGTCACTCGTTGGGACGGCGCTCGCGGTGAATGACAGGAGCTGTGATAGGACCTATCGATTTCGCTTCGCCTCGCTAGAAGCTGAGGCCGACTTGCGTTGGGTTCTGCATGCCCGTAGGGGCGGCGTGACAGCGCCGTTGAGCACAACCAAACCGATCAGGACGGCGAGTCCCAGGGTGATGTGGCCGGTCGAGAATGCCCACACGATGGCCGCTCCCACCGCGGTCCCGACGACTGCGGTTACGAGAAGCGTGGTCCAAACGCGACGGCGTGCTGCCGGTCGCAGTAGGCGCAACCTCGCTGCGGATCTCTGTAGCTCACCAGACTTCAAGAAGAGAGCCCAACAGACGAGTACTGCGGGGATCATCAGCAGGATGACCAGGATCCATTCGAACGCAGCCATACTTCTAGGGTATACCCTTGCAGTTGATGTTGAGAACCGTAGCGTCGGTGTTGCGCGGTATGTACGGGTTGCATCTCAGTATGCATGCAGGCCATGAGCGGTGGATCAGGAGGAGGTGGCGTGGTGAGTTCTATTGGACGCGGCGGTGTCTCACGGTCTGGGCGGACGCGGGCTTGGGTGCGGGCCGCTCGTGCTCTGTGCATGCTCGCTGTCGTCGCAGCTCCCCTCGGTTTCGCTCCGAGCGCCCTGGCGGCCGAAGACGGATGGATCTCGGGCACGGTCACGGATGCCTCGACGCACGCCCCAATCGAAGGGGTCGAAGTGTGCGCGAATCCTTTCGGTGCGTATCGTGGTGGGCAGTGCGCTCAATCTGGCAGTAACGGCGAATACACTGTGTCGGAGCTGCCGTCGGGAACGTACGACGTTCAATTTCTGGTGGGTCTCGAAGACGAGCACGAGCTCGATTACGCTTCGCAGTACTACAGTGAAAAAGTCCACGTTTCCGAAGCGGAAGCAGTGAGTGTCACCGCGGGCCAGACGACGAACGGGATCGATGCCGTGATGCAGCCCGGCGGGAAAATTTCAGGTGTCGTGGCCGACGCGGTCACGCACGCTTCGATCGAAGGGATCGGCGTCTGCACGAGCGGTCCTCTGGGGGAAGAACTTGGCATCACCACGCGATGCGCCACCACCAATGCCAACGGTGAATACATGTTGTCACCGTTGGTCACGGGTGAGTACGTGGTCTCGTTCAGCGCGCCGTTCGAAGGCCCGCTCGATTACGCGACGCAGTATTACGACGGTCAGTCGTTCTATCCGCAGGCGAACAAGGTGGCGGTGACTACGGGTCTGACGGCCTCGAGCATAGATGCGGCGATGCAGCCGGGCGGGAACATCAGCGGCAGGGTGACGGCCGCGGCGAGCGGGACCGCGCTCGAGGGCATCGAAGTGTGCGTGCTGCCTGTCGGTCAGGGAGGCGCGAGAGAGCGCTGCGCGGAAACCAATGCGAACGGGGAATACACGGTGACGCAGCTCGCGGCCGGGCAGGACATCGTCGAACTTGGCAGCCCGTTCGGCAAAAACAAGTCCTACCAGCGCGAATATTATGGCGGCAAGGCATCTTACTCCGAAGCCGCTCCCGTGTCGGTCGAAGCGGAGGCCACGGTCTCCGGGATCGACGCGGCGCTGTACCTCCCCGGGGAACGGCCGGTCACCACGTCTCCCAGCCCGGTCACGACGCTCCCGGCCGGCCTGCCGGCTGCGGCGCCTCTGATCAGGACTACGAGTCCCGCCACGGCGGCGCCTCTCGTGACCGTGATGGCGCCAAAGCTCGTGGTGTCGGGGAGCGCGGCTCCGGTGTTGGTCACGTGTGGGCAGGCCGCATGTCAGGGATCGGTCGAGCTGGTCGTGCAGATTGCTGCCGAGCGCCATAAGGCTAAGACGTCGACGGCGCGCAGGCAAACGCTCGTCCTCGCCACGGGCTCGTTCTCGCTGGCCGAGGGCGGAAGCGGCACTATCGTTCTGCGCCTGACCGCTGTGGGCAGGAAGCGCCTCGCTCACGCCAAGTACCATCCGATAGCCGCCAAGCTCATCCTGTCCGTGAAGGGAGGTAAGACGACGACGAAGTCAGTCCTGGCGAGTTGAACTGGGCAAGGTGGCGCTGCTGGCCGGGCGCCACCGAGGCGAAGTAGCGATATGTGAGGCGCGGTCCGAGGAGCCGTGTGATCGAGACGTGTGTGGCTTGGGGGTGGGGTCGCACTACTTCTGTGTCCACTCTGGTGGGGTTGCGCCGGGTTTCCATGCCTTGGTGACGCGCCAGGTGGCGAGTGCGCTGAGTGTCTCGAGGGTTGGGTGGAGCGGTGCACCCCGAACGTCCGGCACGCCGCCGAGACGCTCGTCCTCGCTGCCTCCGCAAAAAGCTGCTGGCGGTAGCCGAACAGCACGTCATCCTTGGTCATCAGGCTCAACCTCTCTCTTCACTTGGCGGTGAAGGAGGCAGCCTGAGACCAGGCACGGACGGGTTCCCCCGCCCGGGGGAACCCGTCCAAACCTCAAAGACCTATCGAGCCCCCAACGTCGGGAGCACCCGGAGACAGCCCAGCTTAGGTTAGGCGCCGGCCGCTCGTAATCTGTGTATGTTCGCTGTCGTCGCAGCTTCCCTCGGTTTCGCCCCGAGCGCCTTGGCGGCCGAAGACGGATGGATCTCGGGTACGGTCACGGATGCCTCGACGCACGCCCCAATCGAAGGGGTCGAAGTGTGCGCGAACTCTTTCGGTGCGTACAGTGCCGGGCCCTGCGCGTAGTCGGGCCGTAATGGTGACTACATTGTGTCGGAACTACCGGTGGGAACGTATGACGTTCAGTTTCTGGTGGGTTTCGAAAACGAGCACGAGCTCGATTATGCTTCGCAGTACTACACTGAAAGGCCCACGTCTCCGAAGCGTACCGGTGAGTGTGACCGCGGGCCAGACGACGAGCGGGATCAATGCCGCGATGTTGCCCGGCGGGACAATCGCGGGGGTCGTGACCGACGCGGTCACGCACGCTTCGATCGAAGGGATCGGCGTTTGCACGAGCGGTCCTCAGGGAGAAGAACTTGGCATCACCACGCGATGCGCCACCGCCAATGCTAACGGTGAATGCACGTTGTCACCTTTGGTAACGGGTGAGTACGTGGTCTCGTTCACCGCGCCGTTCGAAGGCCCGCTCGATTACGCGACGCAGTATTACGGCGGCCAATCGTTCTATCCCCAGGCAACAAGGTGGCGGTGACGACGGGGTCTGACGACCTCGAGCATAGATGCGGCGATGCAGCCGGGCGGGAGCATCAGCGGCAGGGTGACGGCCGCCGCGACCGGGAGCGCGCTGGAGGGCATCGAAGTGTGCGTGCTGCCTGTCAGTCAGGGAGGAGCGAGAGAGCGCTGCGCGGAAACTAACGCGAACGGGGAATACACGGTGATGCAGCTCGCGGCCGGACTGGACGTCGTTGAACTTGCCAGTCCGTTCGGTAGCTGCGGTAACCCAGCAGGGGCCCCATCTTGCAGATATGTCCTGCCTTTTCGTGCCCTTCGCTACTCGGCTGTGCCCACCCTGCGCCTCCTCGACAAGCTGGAGGTCGTTATGTCGGTTGGTGTCCGCTTGTGCTCGATCCCAGCGGCGATCGCCCGCGCGAATTCCGCAGCTCGCGTTCGGTAGGAGATCTCCTCGTGCAGGTGCTCGCGCGCGAACGTGCTCGCGCGGCCGCTGAGCTTGGCGTCCGCGAGCTCCGAGATCACCTGCCTCATGCGCTCGCGGTCATCCGGCGCTACCAGCCACACGCCGGGCTTGTCCGCGAGGTAGTCCCAGTTCTCGCCGTGGGGCACCGCCGCGAGGATCGGTCGGTCCGTCGCGAGGTACTCGTAGGTCTTGGCCGAGATGCGCCCACCGGGTGACCCGTCGAGGCGCTTCGGCAGCGTGATGAACAGCAGGTCGGCGCGCGAGATGATGTCGGCGATCTCGGCGTGCGGCACCGGGCCGAAGACGTCCACGACGCGCTCGACGCCGGCGCTGGCGAGCGCTCGCGCGACGAGCGGCGCCGGGTACGGGTTGCCGTGGATCGTCAGCTTCACCCGGCCCTCCCAGTCGGGATGCTCGGCGATCGTGTCGAGGATCGCGCCGCCGATGACCGCCGGCGACGAGGTCCGCTGGTCGAGCGTCGTCAGCTGATGGCGCCCGAGGCGCGTCCAGGCGCCGTACAGGCGCGCGAGCAGACCCGTCGGTGCGCGCTCGTCGATCAGCGACCACCAGCCGGACATCGCGCCGACGTAGGCGATCTCGAAGCCCGCGCCGCTTGGCGGCTGCGCGCGAAAGTCGGTGCTGTCGGCGCCGTAGCGGACGAGATGGAACTTGGCGCGGTCAGCATCGCGCTGACGCGCGCGCACGGCATCGAGGTTCGTCTGCGAGACATAGACGATCGCGTCGGCACGGCGCACGTAGAAGTCCTCGAGCGCGCGCGCCAGCCGATAGTGCAGGCGGGTGGGGAAGTGCGGGTGCATGTCGGTGCACGTCGGCGAATCGTCGAGGTTGAGGATCAGCGGCAGCCCGCTGAGGCGGCTGAGAGCGACGCCCGCGAGGCCGCCCGAGTAGGGCATCATGAACACGATGATCGCGCTCGGTCTCGTCTCGCGGATGACGCGCCGCCCGGCGCGGATCGCCGGGAGCACCCAGAAGATCGACTCGTCGGGCCAGATCGCGAGCTCGAGCAGCTTGCTCATCCGCAGGCGTCGGATTGCCGCGAGCAGCCTGTTGGGCCGCCGGCCGCGAACGACCTCTACGCGCACCTGGCCACCGGAGGGCTGCCCGCGGCTCTCGGTCAGCACCGTGACGTTGCGCCGCGTGCTCAACTGCGCGAGCAGCTTGCCGGCCCGGATCGCGGTCGGCGTCGTCTCCGGCGAGAACGATGGCGAGATGCAGAGGATCGCCGGCTCTCGCTGCGGGGCGGGGTGGGACGCGCTCGTCGCCGCCGCTGTTGCGTCCGTCGCCTCTGGCGCTGCGCGTCTACGCCGGATGCGCACCGGACTCCCAGGTCTCGCGAGCGCTTGAGTACGCCTCGCCGAGCGCGGCGACGTGGCGCTCCGGGCAGAAGCGCGCGGCCGCCATGCGCCGGCCCGCGTCCCCCATCGCCTGCTGGCGCGCGGGGTCATCGAGCAGCTCACTCAGCGCCCGCGCGAGCGCGTGGGCATCTCCCGGCGCGACCGACAGCCCGTTGACGCCGTCCTCGAGCCAGTCGCCGATCCCGCCGGTAGAGCTTGCGACGACCGGACGGCCCGCGGCGAATGCCTCGATGCCGACTAGCCCGAACGGCTCGGGCCAGACCGAGGGCACGGCCACCACCGACGCCTCGGCCAGCTCGCGCGCGAGCTCGTCGCTGTCGAGCCAGCCCTTGAAGGACACGCGCTGCTGAACTCCGAGCTCCTGCGCCAACGTGCGCATCTCGTTCAGCCTCCAGCCGTCGCCGCAGATCACGAACTCCGCGTCCACCTCGGCGGCGGCCCGGATCAGGACGTCGACGCCCTTGGGGGCGACCACCCGTCCTGCGAACACGACCCGTCGGCGCGACGCGTGACCGGAGCCGACCGCGGGCGCCACGGTCGTGAACAGCGGCACCACGCGGCGCCGTGCAACGCCGTTGATCGACAGGTGCCTGTCGACGGCGCTCGAGTAGGAGACTGCCAGGTCGGCTCCTCGCAGGGCGTGCAGGCTGCGACCGGCACGCCGGTATGCGCCTGGCAGGGAACGCGGGTCCGTCGTGTGCGCGCAGCCGGGGACCGCCAGGCGCGGGACGCATCCCGGTCCATGCGGGCGCGTGCATTCCTGGCCGGGGCGAAAATAGTGAACCCCGGATGTGCAGGCGATGTAGCCGTGCGCGCTCAGTACCACCGGTGCGTGCACACGGATCGCCGACAGCACCTCGGGATCATCGAACTGATGAAGATGAACAGCCGCCGGCCGTGAGGACATGGCATCGCCGAGCCTGGTCGCTACGGACGCCCGTGCATTGAACAGCTCCGGAGCGTGAAAAACCGTCACACCTGGGGTGGGCGCAGTGGATTCGACGCGTGCGGCGAGGACGCTTACGCCCAGGCCGTGCTCGGCGAGGGCTGCTGCGCTTGCCATCACGTGAGCGCCGACGCCTCCATCCCTGGCCCAGCGCGGCGTGACCAGCAAGACGGAAGCGGGGCTCATCGGCGTCTGCGAGGATACCGTGATGCCGTTTGCGCACAGGGCGCTGGGAGTGCTCTCGCGTCGTCTCGGGCGCCCTGAGCTTCTCGCTGCCTTCTATCCCGGAGCGCGGCAGGCGCTGCGCGAGGAGATTGCGATAAGCGCGGTTCTCGCGAGTGCGCTCTCGAGCGACGCCACGTATGTCGACGTCGGCGCCAACCGTGGGCAGATCTTGCGTGAGGCGGTACGCGTGGCGCCGCGCGGGCGGCATTTTGCGTTCGAGCCGATCCCGGCCATTGCCGCGGAGCTGATGCGCGAGTTTCCGTCGGTCGATAGCCGGCAGATGGCGCTCGGCGCTCGCGCCGACACCGCGCAGTTCTGTCACTTCAGGAGCCTGGACGGCTGGAGCGGGCTGCGCCGAAGCAACGAGATCACCGATCAGCAGGGCGATCCCGAGTACATCACCGTGAAGGTCTCGACGCTCGATGCCGAGATCGGCGAGATGCAGCCTCGCGTGGTCAAGATCGACGTCGAGGGGGCCGAGCTCGAAGTGCTGGAAGGCGCGCGCGGGCTGCTCGCACACGCGCGGCCGCTTGTCATCTTCGAGCACGTCGCCTCGGCCGCTGCGCTGTACGGCCATCCTCCCGGGGCCGTCTGGGATCTGCTCGACGAGCTGGGATACGAGACCTTCTCGGTGCTCGGGGACGGGCCCGTCAGCCGCGGGGCCTTCGTCGAGGACGCGATTGTCGTCAATTGGCTCGCGCGGCCGGGCTAGCCGAATGGGGTCCATTCCGCGCGAACGAGCCCAACGCCCCGCATGTATGCGGGAAGACGATCATCCATGTCACCGAGGGCTGGTAGTCCACCACGACTGGGAAGCAGGTCTGCCCCGGCGCTGAACAAACCTGGCCTTTACTGCTAGAGTAAAGGGATGGCGCGAATCTCGACCAAGAACCAGATCACGATCCCGGTCGCGGCGCTCGGCGAGGTCGGGCTGCATGCCGGCGAGCGGGTCACGGTCGAGCCGGCCGGCGACGGGGAGCTGCGGATCCGTCGCGCGACCACGACCTTCGAGGATGCGTTCGGGACGCTGACGGGCACCTACCCTGCCGTCTATCTCGAGCAACTCGACGCCGAAGATGAACTGCGGTGAAGCTGCTCCTCGACGCGGACGTCCTGATCGGAGCGCTTGACGGCAGCGACCCGCATCATCATCGCGCTCGCGCGCTGTTCACCGGGTGGCGCGACGACCAAGACGCTTGCGCGGTCAGCGTCGCGAACCTGACCGAGGTGCTGATCGCTCCCTCGGCAGACGTGTCGAAGCTCGCCGCCGCGCGGGAGGCGATCGCCGCCCTCGGCGTCACCGTGCACCAGCCGAACGAGGCGATCGGGGTCGAGGCGGCGCGCCTGCGGCAACGGCACCCGATCAGCCTCCCCGACGCCTACTGCCTCGCGACCGCGAAGCACACGAGCTCGGCGGTCTCGTCATTCGATCAGAAGATCCTGAAGGCCGCCCAGCGCGAGGGGATCAAGGCCGCCTAACGCCCGGCAGGGCTAGCCGGTGACGGTAATGGTGAACGGCGCGCCCGAGATCGGCCGGTGCTCGCCGTCGCCGGGGGCCGTCACTCGCAAGACGACCGTGCCGGCATGTTCGAAGGCGTGCGCGATCGTGTACTGGGATTCGGCGCCGACAGCGCCGACAGCGATGATGTGGAAGCGCACGCCGTTGGTGTACTCGCTTTCGAGGTAAACCACCTGTCCCGTGGGCGCCGGTGTCAGCGTTCCCGACAGCGTCAGCTGCTGGCCTGACTGAATCGTGCTCGGCGCCGGCGCGCTCGCGAGCGAGAAGCTGACGCCCTCGAACAGCACGGTGGACTCTGCGCTGGCGTCGCTGACCCGATAGTAGGTGCTCTGCTGCGGCATTTGTGTGAACGCGTAGTCACCGTTGGCTTCGCTCGTGGTTTTCGCCACTTCCACGAAGCTCCCGCCGTTGGTCTGCGCGAACAGTGTGAGCGGCTGGCTCGCGCCGCCCGCCACGACGCCGCCGATCGTGACCGTCTGGCCGGCGACGAGCGGGTCGGCTGAGGCCTGGACGCTCAGCTGCGGGTTCTGGGGCTGGGGGACTTCGTAGAAGAGCGGTTCCGAGGCCGCCGCCGCGTAATGCGCGCCGAGGTGGACGATCGCGCGAACGCTCACCTCGCCGGCGGTCCTGAACGTGTGCGCGATCGAGTAGCTGCCGTCGGCGGCCACGCGAGCGTAGGCGACAGAGTGCCAGCGTTCGCCGGTTGCGGCGTAGGCGAGCTGCAGCGCGACGAGCACGCCAGTGACGGCGGGGCTGACGGTGCCGGTGAAGGTCGTGCGCACGCGCTTCTGCGAGTGCGTTTGGCCGCCCGTGGAGGAGGCCTGCGCCGCCGTGGGGAGCGCGCTGATCGTGACCTCGGGGGCGACCCTGACGGCGACGC
The DNA here is from genome assembly GCA_963797105.1 of uncultured Solirubrobacteraceae bacterium. GTDB lineage: Bacteria > Actinomycetota > Thermoleophilia > Solirubrobacterales > Solirubrobacteraceae > Palsa-744. Next base: position 2,465,142 of record CAWCOB010000002.1, on the reverse strand, counting down.
GCGCGCGGTGGCGGCCGTCGCGGACCTGGAAGACGGTGCTCGCCTGCAGCGGGCCCGACGTCAGCTGGAAGGAGCCGTCTGCTTCGGTCGTGACGGTCTCCGCTGCGCTGAAGCTGTCGGCGGCGCTGCTGCCCTCGCGCTCGTCGACAGGCAGCTGCTGGTCGGCTGCGCTCGTGCTCGTGGGGCACACGAGCGCGCCCGAGAGCGTCACGGCTTCGCCCGCGGTCACACGCTTGGTGCTGGCTTCGATGCTGACGCGGCAGCCGCGCTGGCTCTTCGGAGCCGATGCGTTGCTGGGTTCGGAGGGCGCGCCGGGTTCGCTCGGTGGTGTGCCGGAGCCGGTTTCGCTTGGCGGCGTGCCGGGGCCGGTTTCGCCTGCGGATGCTCCGGCTTCTCGTTCCTGGCGCGCGTTGCGCGCGGCTTCGCGTTCCTGCGCGCGGGTCGCCTTTTCGTCTTCGCGATTCACCCGTTCCTGGGCGCGCGCGGCGCGTTCTTCGCTGTGGACGCCGGCCTGGCTTGCGGCGGAGCAGGCGGGAAAGAGGGCCAGGGCGGCGAAGGCGGCGACGCTCAGCCGCGCGAGCAGCACCAGGGGAGAGCGAAGCGGGGTCGGCAGGTTCACACAGGACTCCTGTAGACAGGGGCACGAGGTCCGTCGCCGCTCTATCGGCGATCTCAGCTCGATGCTTGAGAGCGATTTTGCAGGATGCGCGCGTAGACGCGCTCCAGTCGCTCGGCAAGCGCCTGCGGCCTGTACTCCTCGAGCACGAGCTGTGCCGCGCCGCCGAGGCGCCGGCGCTCATCGGGGTCGGCGCCGAGCGCCGCCATCGCGGCGGCGAGCGCATCGGGATCGCGGCTGCGGAACAGGCGTCCGGTGCGGCCGTCGTCGATCACGGCCGCGGGACCGCCCTCGTCGGCGGCGATCACCGCGAGACCGGCGGCCATCCCCTCGAGCACGACCTGCCCGAACGGCTCGGGGATCACCGAGGCGTGCACGAGCACGTCGAACGACGCCAGCTCGCGCCAGATGTCCTCCCGAAAGCCGCGAAACTCGACGCGTCCGGCGAGCCCGAGGTCGGCGGCGAGCTCGTGCAGCTCGCGCTCGTAAGCCTCCTCGCCGAACATCGGCGTACCCACGAGCACGGCGCGCTCCTCGCCCGCGGGAAATGCGGCGGCGAAGGCGCGCAGGAACAGATCCTGTCCCTTCCACGGCGCGATCCGCCCGAGCATTCCGAATGTGGTGGCGTGGCCGTCGGCCGTCCGCGGGTACGTCGAGACCTCGACCGAATCGGGTATCACCCAGCCGCGCTCGTGCACGCGCGCCGGCAGCGTGTCGAGTGTCGCGGTCGAGTTGGCGAGGATGCCGTCGGCCACGCCCGCGATGAAGCTGCGCATGACGCGCACTGCCGGCTTCGGGATGTAGTCCTCGGCGATGCGGTCGCGCAGGTGCCACACGAGCGCGACGCCGGCCGCCTTCGCCGCGAGGCCGCCGTAGACGCCGGACTTCAGCGAGTTCGTGTGCACGATGTCGGGCCGCAGCTGGCGCAGGCGTCGTGCAAGGCGCGCGGCGTAGCCCAGCGTGTGCAGCGCGGCGCTCGGTGCCCCGCTGCCGAGGCGCACCGCGTCCCGGCGCACCTCGCGGGCGGAGGCGGCGAACGCGAGCACCTCCACCGAGATCCCGGCTTCCTGCAGGCGCGTGGCCAGCAGGCCGTCCTCGCCGAGGATCACGTGCGCGTGCACCCCGCGCAGATGGGGCAGCAGGCGCAGGATCGCGATCTCGCCGCCGGACAGCCGTGCGACGTGGTCGAGGTACACCACGCGCAGGCGCTCGTCGCGCTCCCCGGCGCCAAGGCGCCCGTAGAGCGCGCGGTGGCGCTCGGCGAGCCGCGGCCACGTGAAGCCCTCCGCGTAGCGCCGGGTGTCGGCTCGGCTCGGCAGGCTCCCGCTGGCCGCCGCCCGCAGGCGGGCGCCCAGGGCCGCCGCGTCCCCCGGCGCCACGACCAGCGTGGGGTCGAGCGGTGCCGCCACCTCCGGCAGGCCGCCGACGTCGGTGACGATGCTCGGTGTGCCGCAGGCAGCCGCCTCCAACACCACGAGGCCGAAGCCCTCGAAGGCGAGCGTGGGCGCGACTGCGACGTCGGCGGCGCGGTAGACGTCGATCAGGTCCTCATCGGAGAGCCGGCCGAGCATCCGCACCCGGCCGCCGAGCGGCGCTCGTGCGGCGCGCTCTGCGAGCTCACCCGCGAGCGGCCCATCGCCGACCAGCAGCAGCGTCGAGCCGGGGGGCAGCTCGGGTGCGATCCGGCCCCACGCGTCGAGCAGGTCGTCGATCCCCATGCGCGCGACCAGGCGCCGCACGCACGCGGCGACGAACGCTCCCTGCTCGAGCCCGAGCCGCGCCCGCGCGAGCGATCGCCGATCCGGGGTAAACACATCGAGGGCGACGCCCGGCGGCCACACGTGCACGCCCCACGGCGAGATCCGGTAGCGCTCGAGCAGCACGCGCCGAAATGCGTTCGAGAGCACGACATGCGCGTCGGCGCTGGCGAGCACGTGTCGCTCGAGCGCCTTGCGCAGCGTGAAGCGAGCGCGTGAGTCGTCGTGCGACGCGGCGCTCTCCTCGGCCCACGGCCCGTGGAAGTGGAACACCGTCGGGCGCTTGCGCAGCGCTCCGAGCGCCAGCGGCGCGGCCGCGTATAGCGCGAAATGCGCATCCACGACGTCGACGGCGGCGCCCGCACGGCGAGCCGCCGTCCAGTAGGCGAGCAGCCGTCGTGGCAGCGGCTGCTCCGCGCCGGCAGCGATCGTGACTGTGGCGGGAGCCTGCTCGGCCGGTCCGATGACCACGGCACGCGCCCCGGGGAGCTGCTCGAACAGCGAACGGAAGTAGCGGTCGAGCCCGCCCAGTGTGGAGGGGAACCAGCCCATCCCGAGCATCAGCACGCTGGGTTGGCAATTGGGGTCCGCAACCGGCTGGGCGGGCAAGTCCTGGTTTGTCGTCATGGAGCGGAGGGGCACTGCCGCGTATAATGGCGGTATGGCTGGCGCCGTCGAGGGACCGACGTCCGGGGAGGGCATCGCTGCGACGAACGGCTCCGGCGGAGTCGCCGAGCCGTACGGCGAGGCCGGCAGCGCCGACACGAGCACGCCGAACGGGCGGGCTCCCGATTTCTTCATCGTCGGTCACCAGAAGTGCGGTACGACGGCGCTCTACATGATGCTCCAGGACCACCCGCAGATCTACATGCCTGCGGAAAAGGAGCCGCGCTTCTTCATACCGGAGCTGCGTCCGCAGTGGGTGAACGGGAAAAAGCCGAAACGACCCGGAACGCTGGAGGATTACCTTTCACTGTTCGAGGCGGCCGCTCCGGATCAGCGTGCCGGCGAGGCCTCGCCCCAGTACCTCAGATACAAGGACGTCCCGGCGGCGATCGCGAAGGTGCAACCCGACGCGCGCATAATCGCTCTGCTGCGGGAGCCCGCCGACTTCCTGCGCTCCTTTCACGGGCAGATGCTCCACAACCGCATCGAGTCGCAGAAGGACTTCCAGAAGGCGATGGCGCTCGAGGACGCGCGGCGTCGCGGTGAACGGCTCCCGCGCGGGTGTCGCCGGCAGGCATGGCTGCTGTACTCCGACCATGTGCGCTATGTCGAGCAGCTGCGTTGGTTTCGTGACGTGTTCGGGCCTGAGCGCGTGCTGGTCTTGATCTATGAGGACTACCGTCGCGACAACGAGGCGGTCGTGCGCGAGGTGCTGCGCTTCCTCGAGGTCGACGACTCGCTCCCGATCGCGCAGGTGGACACCAAACCGCTGAAGGACGTCCGCATCCAGCGCCTGCACCAGCTCACCGGCGCTCTACAGGAAACCCGCCGCAACCCGGCCGCCGCGAACCCCGCGCTGCGCGTCCTCGACACGCTGCTCCCGGCTCCCGTGCGCCGGACGTTCGGCTCGCAGTGGCGCCGCTTCATCTATCGCCCGCGCGCCCAGCCCTCCGATGCGTTCATGCTCGAGCTGCGCCGCCGCTTCAAGCCCGAAGTCGAAGCGGTGAGCGAGTATCTCGGCCGGGATCTGGTCAGCCTGTGGGGCTACGATCGCATTGGCTGAGCCCAGGGCGCTCGCGGATACGACGGGTGAGCCGCTCGCTCGCGACGGCTCGGCTCCCGATGGGATTCTCTATTCGTGTTCCGGCGAGTCGTTCATCGCCGAGGCCGTGGGCTCTGCGCGCTCCTCGCTGCGGCACAACGCGCTGCCGCACCTGCTGTTCGCCTCGGGTGAGGTCGAGCGCGTCGAGGGCCTGTCGGTCGCGCGCTTCGAGCCGTCGGCCAACCCGTATGTCGACAAGATCGCAAACATCCGCAGCTCGCCGTTCGAGCGCACGATCTACCTCGACAGCGACACGTTCGTCGTCGAGGAGATCACGCATCTGCTGGCGCTGCTCGACCACTACGACATAGCGGTGGCCTTCGCTCCCGCCTACCGCGGGCTGGCTGACCCGGAGGTGCCGAAGGCCTTCTACGAGTTCAACACCGGCGTGCTCGCGTGGCGCGCAAGCGACCGCGTGAGCGCCTTCATGCGCAGCTGGCAGGACACCTATGTCGCCTGGCTGCACGAGGAGCCCTTCCCAGGCGCCGGCAAAGCGAGCCGCGGTCGCCGCGCCGACCAGCCCGCCTTCCGGCGCTGCGCGTGGCAGCACGGGCTGCGGCTGTTCGTGCTCGCGCCCGAGTACAACTTCAGGCTGGGCTATCCGACCACCGTGGTGGAGCGCGTGCGCGTCATCCACGGCGCCCATCCCGACCACGAGGCTCTCGCCCGGCGCGTCAACGAGCGCCAGCTGCCACGAACATGGCCGCCGCCGCTGTCGCTGCGCGAGAAAGTTCTGAGGCGGGTGCGGAAAGTTCCCGTGTTCGCACAGCAGACGAGCGCAAAACGCCCGGAGTGGCGTGCCGGAGAGCCACCCGAGGGACACGGTTAGGCGGCTCGGCTCGGCTCGTCGCCCGCCGCCTCCAGGCTCGCTCGACACAAGCTGCGCACACGTCCTTCACAAACTCCGCACAATGTTGTGGATGCGAGTACGATGCTCTGACTTGACTTGCTCCCGCGTCTGTGTAGCCTGGGGTCGGAGGACCGCTGTGCTGGGAACGTGACGGATCAGGGCGCGACTATGGAGGGTTGCCAGATGCAGACCGATCCGTGCTCCAATGGACCGGGGGGCGAACGCTCGATGACGAGAGGGTGGCGCGCATGACGAGGGCTGCGCTTGCCTGGCGCGGCGCGCTGCCCGCGATGCGCCCGACGCTCGCGGCGGCGATGCTGTCGCTGCTGCTCGGCGGCGTTCTCGCGCACGGTCTCATCGCCCGGAGCTCGTCCTCTGCCTCGGCGAAGCGCTCCGCCGAGACCTCGCAGGCACAGCTGTCGCAGCTGCCGGCGGCTGCCAGCGCACCGGTGTCGAGCGCCCTCGGCGGTGCCGACCCTCGCTACCGCGTCAGCGCCTGGGCCGGTGGCTTTCGGGCGCTCAACCCCGAGCAGCGGCTGCGCCTGGACTTCGAGCGCGGCGGCGTGCTGCTCAGCTCGGCGACGGCGCGCTTTGGCTTGAGGCTCGATGGCCTCGGCTACGGGAGCTCGCAGCGCGCGTTCGCGACCACGCTCTCTGGAGCCGAGGCCAACCGTGTGACCTACAAGGGCGACGGCGTCAGCGAGTGGTACGCGAACGGACCGCTCGGGCTCGAGCAGGGTTTCACTGTCGCGAGCGCTCCGGCCGGGTCTCGGTCGGGTCCGCTGACGCTCGCGCTGGCTCTCTCCGGCAACGTGCGCGCCGCGCTCGCCCCGGGTGCAGCGAGCGTGCTCCTCAGCCGCGGCGCCTCCTCGCTGCGCTACGGCGATCTGCTGGCAAGCGATGCTCGCGGGCATATGCTGCACAGCTGGCTCGCGGTGCGCGCGGGAGAGATCCTCGTGCGCGTCGACGCGCAGGGAGCGCGCTATCCGCTGCGGATCGACCCGCTCGTTCAGCAGGCGAAGCTGACGGGTGAGGGCGAAGAGAGCGGCGAAGGGCATCTTGGCGTCAGCGTCGCGCTGTCCGCCGACGGCGGCACGGCGCTGGTCGGCGCGCCAGGCGACGACGGCGGCGCCGGCGCCGCCTGGGTGTTCACGCGCTCGGGCGCGACCTGGACGCAGATCGGCCCCAAGCTGACCGCCGGCGAAGCCGAGAGCGGCAGCCCGGTTGAATGCGAAGTCGAAGAACCGCTCGAAGAAGAACCGGTTGAATGCGGGTTCGGCAGGAGCGTGGCGCTTTCGGACGACGGCGAAACGGCGCTCGTCGGCGGGCCCAGCGCCAACGGCAATCTGGGGGCCGCCTGGGTATTCGTCCGCTCGGGCGAAGGCTGGACGCGGCAGGGGCCGCCGCTCACCGCAGGCGCGGAGTCCGCAAAGGGCCACTTCGGCCGCAGCGTCGCCCTGTCTGGAGACGGGAGCACGGCGCTCGTCGGAGCTCCGGGCGACGCGGGCTACAAAGGCGCGGCCTGGGTGTTCACGCGCGCGGGCACGAGCTGGAGCGAACAGGCGAAGCTGACCGCCGGCGAAAGTGGGGTCGCCGGCTTCGGCATGAGCGTGGCGCTCGCCGGCGACGGTGCCACGGCGCTGATCGGCGGTCCGGCGACCGCCGGCGGCGTCGGCGCGGCTTGGGTCTTCACCTCCGGCGAAGCGGCGAGCTGGATGCAGCAGTCGGAGCTCTTGGCCAGCGGCGAGAGCGGTGAAGGCCACTTCGGCTACAGCGTCGCGCTCTCCGCCGACGCGGGCACCGCGCTCGTGGGCGGACGCGGGCGCGAAGGCACGGTGGGGACGGCCTGGGCATTCACCGGCGACGGGGCGTCGTGGAGTGAGCCGGAACCCCTCACGGCCGGCAGCGAAGGAGGCGATCTGGCGAAATTCGGCTTCAGCGTCGCGCTATCCGCTGATGGCGACACCGCGCTCGTCGGCGATCCCGGCGCCTTTGGATCAGCCGGCGGCGCATGGCTGTTCACCCGAGCGGGCACGGCGTACGGCGCAGGCGAAGCGCTGACCGCGACGGGCGAGCGGGGCAACGGCAGGCTCGGCAGCGCCGTGACGCTCGCGGCCGACGGCCAGACCGGGCTCCTCGGCGCTCCCGGCGACAGCGGCAGGGCTGGGGCTGCGTGGTCGTTCGTGGCTCCGGCGCTCCCGCCGCAGGTCACTGGCGTGAGCCCCGCCGAAGGCCCCACCGCCGGCGGCACGAAAGTCACGATCAGCGGTGCCAACCTCGGTGAAGCGATCGCCGTCGAGTTCGGGTCGGTCGCCGCGCAGAGCTTTACGGTGAACGGAGAAGGCACGTCGATCACGGCGACCGCCCCGAAGGAGGCAGCGGGGATCGTGCACGTGACCGTCCGCAGCCCCGGTGCCACCAGCGCCACGAGCAAAAGCGATCTGTTCACATTCGTAGCGCCGGCCAAAAAAGGCGGCCACAGAGAAGAACCCGAACCTGGGTCTCCCCCCGGCGGCAATCAAACCGAACCGCCGGTGAACGTCCAGAGCACGCCGAACGGCCCCAGCGGCTCCGAGACGATCGTCGAGGGCGCCGTGCTCGCGTTCGGGCCGACGATGGCTCCCGGGTGCGCGGTGTCGCTGCTCGGCAAGAGCGCCAAGGTGCGCAAACGCGCGCGCGCCGCGTTGAAGCTGACCTGGAAGGGCCAGACCGGCACGATCGTCTGCCGGGGCAGGCTCACGCTTGCGCTACGGGTCAAGCTCAAAGGCGCCGGCGCCAAGCGCTACAAGACCGTGATCATCGGCGCGGCCAGCTTCTCGATCCTCCCCGGAAAGACGAAGCTGATCGCGGTCAGGCTCAATGCGTCCGGCCGCGCTCGCCTGCATGCGGCCGGCGGGCACCTCGCCGCACGTCTCACTATCCTAGTGTCAACCCCGGGGCCGCGACGGACGCTCACGCGCGCGATTCGCCTGGTCTTGCAAGGCGTGACCCAGTCGAGACAAAGCGCTACGCTATCCTGAATTATGGGCATGGAAGACCGCAATGGTGGGGCATTGGGGGCTGCGGTCGCGCTTGGTGAACCGGCTTCCGGCGAAAGCGTCGAGGGCTTGACAGCTACATCGGCGCGGGCGGGCGAGCACCCGGTCGACCTGCTGCGGTTCGCGACCGCCGGCTCGGTCGACGACGGCAAGAGCACGCTGATCGGCGGCTGCTGTACGACTCCAAGCAGGTGCTCGCGGACCAGCTCGCCCACGTCGAGCAGACCAGCCGGCGGATGGGCCACGAGTTCCTCGACCTCTCGCTGCTCACCGACGGCCTGCGCGCCGAGCGCGAGCAGGGCATCACGATCGACGTCGCCTACCGCTACTTCGCCACCGCGCAGCGGCGTTTCATCATCGCCGACACGCCCGGGCACGAGCAGTACACGCGCAACATGGTCACCGGCGCCTCGACCGCCGACCTCGCGATCGTGCTCGTCGACGCGCGCAAGGGCGTCCTCTCGCAGTCCAAGCGCCACGCGTTCATCAGCTCGCTGCTGGGCATTCCGCACGTGGTCGTGTGCGTCAACAAGATGGACCTCGTCGACTTCGACGAGGCCGTGTTCGACGCGATCGTCGAGGAGTTCGACACGTTCGCCGCGCGCCTGGAGCTGCCCGACGTGACGTTCATCCCGATCTCGGCGCTGCTCGGCGACAACGTCGTCGAGCGCTCGCAGTCGATGCCCTGGTATCAGGGCCCGCCGCTGCTCTACCACCTCGAGCACGTCCACATCGCCTCCGACCGCAACCTGATCGACGTGCGCTTTCCGGTGCAGTGGGTGATCCGCCCGCAGTCGAACGGGCTGGCCGACTACCGCGCCTACGCCGGCCAGGTGGCCGGCGGCGTCATCCGCCCGGGCGACGAGGTCGTCGTGCTGCCGAGCGGGCAGCGCACGACGATCGCTGGCATCGACACCTTCGACGGGCCCGATCGCAGGAGGCGTTCCCGCCGATGTCGGTGGCGCTGCGGCTCAGCGACGACATCGACGTCGGCCGCGGCTAGCACGATCGTGCGCACGCAGAACCAGCCGACGGTCTCCCGCAGCTTCGAGTGCCTGCTGTGCTGGATGTCCGAGCAGCCGCTGAGCCCGAGCCGGCGCTATCTCGTCAAGCACACGACGCGCACGGCGATGGTCGGCGAGGTCGACGTTCGCTACCGGATCGACGTCGAGACGCTGCAGCCGCGACGAGAGCGCGACCGACGCTCGAGCTCAACGACCTCGCCCGCGTGCACATCGAGCTGAGCTCGCCGCTCGTGTTCGACTCCTACCGGCGCAACCGCGTCACCGGCAGCCTGATCGTGATCGACGAGGCGACCAACGACACGGTCGCCGCTGGGGTGATCCTCGACACCGAGGTCGAGGCGCCGCCGGCGGAGGCGTCGAGCCGAAGAGCGAGCGCAGCCCGAACGTGCGCTGGCAGGGGACGCGGATGACGCGCGAGCGACGCTGGCGAGTCGCTCGGGCACGGCGGCGCGACGCTGTGGTTCACGGGGCTGCCGGGCGCCGGCAAGTCGACGGTCGCGGCGGCCGTCGAGGAGCGCCTGATCGCAAGCGGGCCAGCCGGCGTTCCTGCTCGACGGCGACAACCTGCGCCACGGTCTCAACGGCGACCTCGGCTTCGACGAGGACGCGCGCAGCGAGAACGTGCGCCGCACCGCCCACGTGGCGCGGCTGCTCGCCGAGTCCGGCACGATCGCCCTCGTCAGCCTCGTCAGCCCGTACGCCGCCGACCGCCAGGCCGCCGCGGCGCTGCACGCCGCCGACGACCTCGGCTTCCTCGAGATCTTCGTCGACGCGCCGCTCGAGCTGTGCGAGCAGCGCGACCCCAAGGGGCTGTACGCGCGCGCCCGCTCGGGCGAGCTCGCCGGCATGACCGGGGTGGGGGCGCCGTATGAGGCGCCGGCGGAGCCCGACCTCGTGCTGGGCAGCCTCCGCGAAACGGTCGAGCAGGAGGTCGAGCGCGTGCTCGAGCTGCTCCTCGCGCGCGGGCTGATCGCGACGCTGCCCGAGGCCTGAGCCCGCCGAGCCGAGCTCCGGCTCAAGCCTTCTTTTTCTTCTTGGCCTTCGCGCTCGACGCGTGCAGCGTCACGGTCGTGCTGGCGCCCGAGCCGACGGGACCGGGCTTCACCTGCACGAACGCGCGGTAGCGCCCGGCGTCGCGGACGCTGACCACGACGCTGAAACGCGAGATCGTTTTCGTGGCGCGCTTGACGACCGTGTCGAACTTGGTCGTGAACGCCGGCGGCTTTTCGCTCTTTTCCCTTTCACCCTTCCCAGGCTTTTCGGGCTTTTCGAGCTTCGCAGGCTTTTCGGCCTTGGGCTTGGCGACCTTTTCGAGCTCGATGAAGACTTTCGCGCCGACCTCGGCGGGCGTGACCGTGCCGTACAGGCGCACGAGCCCCTTGTGGCCGGAGGAGCGCGCTTTGAGAACCACGTGCACCGTCACCTGCGCGGGGACGACACGGCTCAGTACCGGCAGCGAGCCGACCGTCTCGATCCGGAACTTGGTCGCGCTGAGCAGGTTCGCGACGCGGAACGAGAACGCCCCGGTCGGGCCCGTCAGCAGCTGTGTGCCGACGTTCGCGTACGGCGCCGTGTAGGGATAGGGGGTGGCCTGCAGGACGATCGCGCGGTCGGCGTTGCCGGTTCCCGTGAGGGTGCCGCTGATGACGAAGGTGCCGCCGAGGGGGATGGGCTCGAAGGTCTTGGGCAACACGAACTCAGCCTTCTTTTTCTTCTTGGTGGTCGTGATCGTGTAGACGCGTTCTTTGGTTTCCTTCTTGACGCCGTTGCTTTCGGCCACGAGGCGGTAGTGGTAGTTGGCCAGGAACCCGCTGACCGTCTGGCTCACCTTGATCGTTTCGGTCTTGCCCGCTTCGATCGTGACCGAGGGCGTCTGCTGGAAGGAGGCGCTGCTGGCGCCGTACTGGAAGTAGTAGGTGGTCGCGTATGTGCGCGGGGCGACGCTCCCCGACAGCACGGCCGTGGTGCCGGTCACTCGGACTGTCGCAAGCGAGAGGATTGGTGGGCCGGGCGTCGTTCTTGCGCTCCCGCTGCCCGAGGCCGCCTGCGAGGCGAGCGGCAGCGCGAGCGCAAAACCTGCGAGCGCGAGTGCCGGCAAGGCCGCGATGCGCTTGATCGTGTAGCTGCTCATGTACGAATCCCTTCCGCTCGGTGATCCCGTGTTCTGCCCGCAGACTCCTGACGCGTGGTCGCGGCCTCGACGGTTATAAACCGTCCAGGCTTTATTCGATGCGGTCGCGCGCTTCGGGAGCCTTCACAAAATCGTCACGCCGATCCGAGCTGAGGGCTCGACCATACGGTGCGGAGCGCGATCTGCAGGGCCGAAGCGGGCAGATCGGGAGCCTGGCGCAGCGGCGCCGTCGCCGACGATACAGACACGAAGGTAGTCACCCTGTCCACCGAATCGATCGCAAGCACACCACAGCCTCAAGCCGGCGCCGACGCGCGCTGTGAGAGCTGCGGCGCGCCGCTGGCGCGCGACCAGCGCTACTGCCTGGAGTGCGGCGAGCGGCGTGTGCCGATGAGCAGCGTGCTGCGGGCGGGCCGCCGAGCGGCCGCGCGCCCGCCGCCGCGCCCGCCCGCGCGCCGCCACCATCGCGTCGCCCTCGCTGGACATGCGACCGCGCCGCAGCGCAACGCCACGCTGACCGTGATCGCGGGCGTCGGCGTGCTGCTGCTGGCGATGGGCGTCGGCGTGCTGATCGGCCGCTCGGGCGCGTCCAAGCCGAGCCGCGGCGCCGGCGCAGGTGATCACCGTGGCTGAGCCGACATCGGCCGGGCACCGGCAGAGCGCGGCCGGCGAAGCCTCCTTCACCGAGCAACTGGCCGTCCGGCACGAGCGGCTACACCGTGCAGCTGCAGACGCTGCCGCAGTCGGGCACGAGTCGCGAGCGCGGTGGAAGCCGCCAAGTCCGCGGCGACCGCCAAGGGAGCCAAGGCGGTCGGCGCGCTGAAGTCCGAAGAATTCAGCAGCCTGACGTGCGGGCAGCTACGTGATCTACTCGGGTGTCTACCACAAGAAGAGCGAAGCCGAGAAGGCGCTCGCGGGCCTCGAGAAGAGCTTCCCCGGCGCGAAGGTCATCGAGCGTCTCCAACGGCGGCAGCGGGGTCCGCGCAGGAAGGCTCGGAACCGCCGGCGGCTTCGCCCGGCGGGGTCGGCTCGAACAGCGAGAGCAAACCGGCGCCGCCATCGGTGCTCAACAAGCCTCAAAGGGGCGCAAGGGCAAGAGCTACGAGGAAAAGTCCAAGAACCTCCCCGACGTGGTCGAAACGGGCTAGCCGATGGGCATCCTGCGCGACCGGCGCGGGATGCGACGACCGCCCGTCGAGACTCCGCTCCCGGACGCGCGCCGGCGCCGCGCGCGCCGCCGGCCGCGAGCCCGCGCCCGCCAGGCGGCCGCCCGCGCTCGGACCTTCGCCGCCGGCGCGACGCTCTCGCCGAGCAGGTGACCGAGCTGCACTGGGATCTCGGCGGCCTCGCCTACGAGATGGCGATCCGCGATCACTTCCGCCTCGACGTGCTCGTGCGCCGCGCCGCGATCCTGCAGGAACGCGACGCCGAGCTGGCCGAGGTGGAGCGCCTGCTGCGCATGGAGGAGCGACGGCGTGGCCGGCAGCTGCCCGAGCTGCGCGGCGCCTCACAGCCGCGGCGCGCTCTACTGCTGGCAGTGCGGCACGACGCTGATGGAGCGCCTGCCCAGCAGCACTGCGCTGTCTGGACCGCGTAGAGGCGCGGCGATCGCCGAACGAGTCCCACCCAGATGTGCGAGGACTGCGGCGCGCCGCTCGCCGGCGACCAGCGCTACTGCCTGGGCTGCGGCGCGCGCGCGGGCGCGCGCAGCCCCAGCTGGAGGCGCTCTCTGCGGCGCACGCGCCAGGCGCGAGATGACGAGTTCGCACCGCAGGACGCCGCGCAGCCTGCTGACGCCCACGCGCCTGCGACCGCCGCCGCGCCGGCGTCAACCGGCCTGAGGCTTCCCTCGGCGCGTGTCTCGGCGCTGCTCGTGCTCGTGTTCCTCGGCTTCGGGGTGCTGCTGGGCAGCGCCGCGGGCTCACCTGTCGACGACACGCTCGCGTCCTCGCGCGCGCCAGTCAAGCTCGTGCTGCCGGCGCCCGAGTCCAGCCCGGCGTCGAGCACCGCGAGCTCGGCGGCATCCGAATCCGCCTCGTCCGGCAGCGAAGCACCGTCGGCGCAAGCCGAACCGACCCCGGCGGCCGCCGTGAGCAAGCCCGCCGCGAAGGCGCCCGCGAGCTCGAGCCACGGCTCCAGCAGCTCGTCTGAAAGCGAAACGGCTCCGAAGGCTCGTCGGGCGCAGGCAGCTCCGGCAGCTCCGCAGGCGGCTCTGCCGGCTCCTCCAACGCGGAAGCGAGTGCCCCCGCCAAGAAGCTGCCGCCGATCAAGCACGTGTTCGTGATCATGCTCTCCGAACGAGCCCTACGCGTCGGTCGTTCGGTCCGGCCTCCGCGGCGCCACTACCTCACGCACACGCTCGAGCAGCGGGGCGAGCTGCTGCGTCCGCTACGACGCCGTCGCGCACGAGGAGCTGGCGAACGGGATCGCGCTGATCAGCGGCCAGGGGCCGACCGCGGAAACGGCAGCCAACTGCCCGGCCTACACCGACATCGCGACCACCGGCACGCGGCGCCGACGAACAGGTGCTCGGCAACGGCTGCGTCTATCCCGCCGACCACGCAGACGCTCGCCGGACAGCTCGTCCGCGAAGCACCTCAGCTGGCGCGCCTACGTGGAGGGCATCGACGAACCGGCGCGCGCAGTCGGGCGCGTGCGCGCATCCCGCCGCTGGGGCAGGCCGACCCGACCGCCACGCAGAGCGTCGAGCAGCGGGCCCTACGCGACCTTCCGCAACCCGTTCGTGTACTTCGCACTCGATCGCTCGACTCGCCCGCGTGCGCGACCGACGACGTGGGGCTCGAGCAAGCTGAAGGGCGACCTGGCGAGCGCCGACGAGCACGCCGAGCTTCTCCTACATCGTGCCCGACCGCTGCCACGACGGGAACCCGACGCCCTGCACGCCGGGCGCCCCGGCGGGGCTGCGCGCCGGCGGACGCGTTCCTGAAGACAGGTCGTTCCCGAGATCATGGCCTCGAAGGCCTACAAGGCAAGCGGGCTGCTCGTGATCACCGTCGATCAGGCGCCGTCGAGCGGCGAATTCGCCGACTCGAGCTCCTGCTGCGGTCAGCCGCTGTTCCCGAACGCGCCGGCCAAGACGCCGACGCCGGCGCGCCGCGCGGCGGCGGGGCGGTCGGCGCGCTGCTGCTCTCGCCCTATGTCAAAGGCGCGACGACCAGCCAGGAACCGTTCAACCACTTCTCGCTGCTGCGCACGATCGAGGACCTGTTCGGCGCTGCAGCACCTCGGCTACGCCGGCGCTGCGCGGCGGTCAAGTCGTTCGAACCGGCGCTGTTCACCGCGGGCAAGCGGCTGAGCGCGCGCTCGCCGCGCTCGCAGCGGCCGGCGAGCGGCGCGACGCCGGCGAGCTCGCGGTAGGTGACGGCGGTCGCGCCGCGGCCGGAGCGTGCGAGCACCCACTCCAGCGCCATCATGTGGCGCGGGTGCCGCAGGTCGGCGGGGTGCAGGTCCAGGCGCAGCGTGCTCGTCGGCAGCAGCGAGCCGGCGCGCACGAGCGACGGCGAGAGCACGCGGCTGAGCGGACCGGTCGCCGGCGAGGCTCCAGGCGGGGGCCAGCGAGCCGACCGGCGCGGCCGCGTGCCGACGGCCGTCTGCGGCTGGCGTGCGGTGCACGCGCAGCAGACCCGCCCACCAGCGGAAGCGCGGGCTCAGCGATCTCGCGCAGCGCCGGCGTGTAGGCGTAGGCGGGGGCGACGAAGCCGTCGGGCTCGATGCCCGCGAGCTTCAGCACGCGCCAGCCGGCGTGCACGGCGCGCCGGGTCTCCTCGTCGTCGAGGCCGACGAACTCGCCGTCGCGCTGGCCGTGGGCGCGCGCGAGCAGGCGTCGCGTCGAGCCGCCGGCGTGCGGGCGCACGTGCTGGAAGCCGTGCTGGGCGATCGAGTCGCCGGCGCGCGCGGCGCTCGCGCAGCCAGCTCGACCATCTCCGGGGAGCGCTCGCCGACCGGGTGCAGGTCGCGCGCGGGGATCACCAGCAGCGTGACGCGGTCGACGCCGTGATCGTCGAGCCAGTCGCGGATCACCGCGCAGCGCTCGAACGTCGCCGGCTCGATGTCGTGCAGGGCGACGGCGATCGTGCCTGGCGATGGGTCGAGCGCATGCCGAGCACCGCGCGCGCTCAGGCGGCGCGGCTGCCCGCTCCGACGGGCCGGTCATCGAGGGTCGCCGCTTGCGCTCGTCGATCGCCGAGCACGCGCTCGTAGCCGTCGGCGAGCCGCTCGAGCGTGCGCTCCCAGGTGCGCAGCGCGCGCAGCGCGCAGGGCGCCGCGGCGAGGTGCTCGCGCAGCAGCGGCGAGCCGCGCCAGCTCGAGCAGCGCGTCGGCGAGCGCGCTCGGCGTCGGGCTCGCACAGCAGGCCGCTCACGCGGTCCTCGATCAGCGACAGCGGCCCGCCCGCGCGCGACCGCGATCACCGGCAGGCCGCTGGCCTGCGCCTCGAGGATCACCTGGCCGAACGTGTCGGTGGCGCTCGGGAACAGGAACACGTCCGCGCTCGCGTAGGCGCGCGCCAGCTCGTCGCCCTCGAGCCAGCCGAGGAAGCTCGCGTGCTCGCCGAGGCGCTCGCGCAGCGCGCTCCTGCTCGGGGCCGCCGCCGGCGAGCACCAGGTGCAGGCGTGGGACTCGCGGCTGCGCGCGCGCAGCAGGAACGCGTCGGCGAGCAGCTCGGCGCCCTTCTCGCGCGTGATGCGCCCCGAGTACAGCACGTTGATCGCGCCCGGCAGCCGCGACTCGCTCGCGCAGCGCCGGGTCGAAAGCGCGAGGTGTCCACGCCGCGGTCCCAGCGCAGCACCCGCTCGGCCGGCATCCCGATCGCGCGCCAGCGCCTCGTCGGAGGCGGGGCTGGGGGAGAGCACGACGTCGCAGGCGCCGTAGAAGGCGCTGACGGCCAGCGCCATCGCGTCGCGCGACGCGCTGCTCGCCCGAGCGCAGGCCCGCGTAGGCGGTCAGCTCGGTGTGGTAGCTGCCGACCAGCGGCAGGCCGAGCGCGCGCGCGACGAGCGCGCCGGCGATGCCCGCCGGGCCCGGCGAGCACACGTGGATCGCGTCGTAGCCGCCGCCGTCGAGGCCGCGAGCGTCTGCACGGCGCCGGGCAGGCTGGGCACGCCGATCCGCAGGCCCGGGTAGAAGGGCACGTCGATCTCCGCCACCGCCGACAGGCGCCGGTCGACCTCCGGGTCGGTGCCGACCACCTCGATCTCGAAGCCCGGGACGCCGCGCTGGCGGATCTCCTCGATCGTGCGCGTGACCCCGTGCGTGGAGCCGATGCCGTCGGCGAGGATCGCCACCCGCGGGCGCTCGCCGTCGTCGCGGCGTCGCCGCCGGTCGCCCGAGGCGGCCTGCGCGGCGTCGGGGATCGCCGCGAGCTTTGCCTGCTCGCTGGCGAGGAACGCCGTCGCGGGCGCGTAGGGGATCGCGGCGATGCATGCCTCGAACAGGCCCTCGGCGGCCGCCTGCACGTCGGCCTGGCCGGTGGCGGCGCCGACGGCGACGTCGACCGCGCGCGCGCAGCTTGCGCTCGTGCAGCGCGGCACGCGCGACGGTAGCAGGTCGGCGTGGCTGAAGTCGTCCTCCTGCATGTAGGCGATCAGCCCGCGCTCGTCGAGGTGGTCGAGCTCGACCGCGCTCAGCCACGCGCGCAGCAGGCAGCGGGCGTCCGTCGGGCGTCGAGGTCGCCGCCGACCGCGCCCTGGCGCGCGTCGCCCTCGCGCAGCAGCCGGCTGCGCCATCGTCAGCACGCGCCCGGGGTCCGGCCGCTCGCGCTCGCCGTCGCGGCCGCTCCGTGCCGAGCGAGCGCGCGGCCAGCGCGATCGCGGCGTGCGCCCACTTGGCGGCGCTGCCCTGCGCGCCGCGCGCGAGCACGCTGCCGGCGCGCACGTGCGCGAGGAACTCCTCGCGGCGTGCGCGCGGGCGGCGCTTCGGTGTAGGTGCGTCCGATGTCGACGCCGGCGTGGTCGTCGCTGCCGCCGATGCCGATGCCGTCGCGGGTGGCGACGTACGTCGCCGCCGGGCCGGTTGAGCTCGCGCGCGCGGGCGCCGTTGCGGACCTCCCAGATCGCCGAACAGCTCGGCCAGGCGGCGGCGGTGGCGCGGCGCTCAGCGGCGCGCGCGACCGTGTAGTAGGGGTGCGCGAGCGCGCACGCGATCTCGCGCTCGTACATGTAGGCGGCGCACAGCTCGACGTCGCCGCTGTGCGCCTGCAGCCACTCGTGGTCCTCGGGCGTGATGCCGTAGCAGAGCACGTGCACCGCCTGTGGCTCGCCGCGGAAGTGCGCGGTCAGCTCCTCGGAGACGAACACGTCGGGGCGGTCGGCGATCTCGCAGCACGCCGGCGATCGTGTCGTGGTCGGTGATCGTCACGAAGTCCATGCCGCGCCGCTTGGCCAGCTCGTAGACCTCCTCGCGGCGGCGTGGCGCACTCGGGCAGCCCGACCGCCCGCTGCACGCCGAGCTGCGACTCCTGCGACGCGGTCGAGTGGCAGTGCATGTCGACCCTGCTCGTCGCCTCGCTGCGTCCTGCGATGTCGATCCCTGACCGTTCATAGCAAACAGATTTCCCTGCAAAGCGCGATCTTTTGTGACCAAGCGGCAACGATCGTGTGAAGCGATGGTGAACATTGCGTGCGGTGTTTCCAGGATTGGCTTCAGGCGACGCCCGCGACGCCTGCATTCGGGTCGCTCAGCCGGCCACGGGCGCCCCGAGCAGCGACGGCGACGACGCCCGCGCAGCCGGCGAGCAGCAGCGTCGGGACGACGCCGCGGCGCAGCACGAGCAGCGCGATCGCGGCGCGCGGCGAGCACCGCGTACTGCCAGCTCTCGCCGAGCGCGCTCGCCAGCGGCACGGCCGCGCCGACGATCGCGCCGGCGGCGCTGGGCGCGGCGCCGCGCGAGGAACGCGAGCACGCGTTCGTTGACGAGCAGCCGCTCGAAGCGGGCGGCGCCGAGCAGGATGAACGAGAACGAGGGCGCGAACGCGACGAGCGCGGCCAGCAGCCCGCCGGGCAGCCCGCCGGCGGCGTAGCCGACGACGGCGACCGTCTGCGTGACCGGGCCCGGCGTGACCTGGCCGAGCGCGACCGCGTTCAGGAACTGCCCGTGGGTCATCCAGTGGTAGGTGGTGACCGCGTCGGACTGCATCAGCGGCACGATCACGAAGCCGCCGCCGAAGGCCAGCGCGCCGACCTTCAGCGCCGTCCACGCGAGCGCCGGCGTGCCGCCGGGCTCGGCGGCGGCGGCCAGCGCGCGGCCAGGCGCACGAGCGGCCGGCAGCCGCAGCCGTGCGCAGCGCCACGAGCGCCGGCCAGGCGCCCGCGCGCGCGCAGCCGCGCGCGAGCTGCGCCGAGCCAGCTCGGCGCGCCGCACGCGAGCAGCACGAGCACGAGCCAGGTGCCCGCCAGCGCGGCCGCGAGCCCGCGCGAGCCCGTAGGCGAGCGCGCGTCGGCGCCGCGCCGGTCGCGCGTGCCAGATCGGGCGGCGACGCCCGAGCCCGGCGCGCACCGCCACCGCGGCGACCGCCGCGCCGGCGCCCATGCCGGCGCCGCGCAGCCAGGCGGGCGGCGACCCCGACAGGAACAGCGCCGACAGCGCGAGGATCGCGACCAGCCCGGGCAGGATGAAGCAGAGGCCGCCGAGCAGCGCGCCCGCGGTCCCCGCGCAGCCGCCACGCGCAGTAGATCGCGAGCTGCGTCGAGGCCGGGCCGGGCAGCAGGTTGGTGGCGGCGATCGCGCGCTCGAACTGCGCGCTCGGTCGAGCCAGCGCGCGGCGCTGCACGCACAGCTCGCGAAACAGCGCGATGTGCGCGGGCGGCCCGCCGAAGCCGATGCAGCCGATCCGGCCCCACTCGCGCACGATCTCGCGCGAGCGACGGCTCGGCCACGGGCTCGATCTCGGGACCCGTCGCTCGCATCGGCGGGTAGGGCATCGCCGCGGCACGCAGCCAGCCACATAAGCTCCCGCGCCAGATGGCCAGCCATCCTGGCGGTTCCAGCTCGCGTCGGCGCATCAGCTACTTCCAGGCGATCGTGCTCGGGTTCCTGCAGGGCGTGACCGAGCTGTTCCCGATCTCGAGCCTCGGGCACACGGTGCTGTTCCCGACGCTGTTCGGCTGGAACGAGCTCGTCGACGCGCAGTCGCAGTCGGAGTCCTTCTGGCTGGCGTTCGTGGTGATGCTGCACGTCGGCAGCGCGCTCGGCCTGCTCGCCTACTACTGGCGCGACTGGGTGCAGATCGTCGCGCGCGTTCTTCCGCACGCTGCGGCAAGCGCCGCGTCGAGGACCCCGACCGAGCGGCTGGCGTGGCTGATCATCGTGGCGAGCATCCCCGCCGGGGTCATCGGCCTGGCGCTCGAGCACCAGCTGCGCACGCTGACGGCCAAGCCGGAGGTCGCGGCGATCTTCCTGATGGTCAACGGCTGCCTGCTGTTCGCGGCCGAGCGCTTCCGCCGCCGCGCCGAGGTGCGCGAACTGGCCGATCCGCGAGGGCGCGAAGCCCGACGGCGCGCGCGAGCTGAGCACGCTCGAGTACCGCGAGGCGCTGGTCGTCGGCGTCGCCCAGTCGACGCGCGCTGGTCGCCGGCATCAGCCGCGACGGCGTGACGATGGGCGCGGGCCTCGCGCGCGGCCTCGACCACAGCGACTCGGCTCGCTTCGCCTTCCTGCTGGCCACGCCGATCATCCTCGCGGCGGGCATCGTCAAGCTCCCCGACCTGCTCGGCCACCTCGGCAACGGGATCCGCGGCCAGGCGCTGGTCGCGTGCGCGGTCGCGGCGGTCACGGCCGTCTTCACGGTCGCGCTTCCTGGTCGCGCTACTTCAAGACCAAGACGCTCACGCCGTTCGCCGATCTACTGCCTGCTGTTCGGCCTCGCGATGGTGATCTACACCCAGGCCTAGCGCGCGCCTGTGCGTGCGCTCGCCCGGGTCGCAGCCTGGGCGCGTCGCGCAGCCGCTCCCGGGGCGGCGCGCGGCGATGCACCATCATTGACGGCCGATGCCCGTCCCAGAGACGCCCGCCGAAGATGTTCGAGACCCGCAGCCAGGCCTGGCAGGAGGTCGGCCTGCTGCGCCAGATCAGCCCGCGCGTGGTCAAGCGCGCGCGCGCTGGAGGCGCTGCTGCTCGTGCCGCTGTTCGTGGGCGTGGTGGTCCTCTACGACAACCGCGCTGAGCCTGTTCGGCACGACGGTGCCACAGGCACGGGCACGCACGGCCACCGCGCTGCCCGACACGGTACTGGAACGGCGCTCGAAACGCCCGTGCAGGTGGCGACGGTGATCGTGCTGATGATCCTCGGCTGGGCGATCGCGCGCGACGTCGGTCGCGGGCTCGGGCCGGCGCTGTTCCGGCGCCTGGACCCGGCGACGGCCGGCACGGTCGGCTTCCTGATCCGCCTGGTCGACGGTCGTGGTGGCGCTGCTCGTGGCGCTGCGCGTGGCGGGCATCGAGGCGCAGCACGCTGGCGCTTGGGCGGCGCGTTCACGGCGGTGATCTTCGGCCTCGCGGCCCAGCAGACGCTCGGCAACCTGATCGCGGGCACGGTGCTGCTGAGCGCGCGCCCGTTTCGCGTGGGCGAGCGCGTGCGCCTGCAGGGCGGGCCGCTGGCGGGCCAGATCGAGGGGACGGTCAGCTCGCTGGGGCTGCTGTACACGACGTTCGCCACGGGCGACGACTCGATCATGGTGCCCAACAGCGTCGTGCTCAACGTGGCCGTGCTGCCGCTGCGCGAGCCCGAGGCGGTGAACCTGCGCGCGCGCCTGCGCGCGGGCATGACCCCCGGCGACCTGCAGGAGATCCTCGAGAAGTCGCTGCAGACGCCGCTGCGCGACGCGCCGCGCATCACGCTCGAGGAGCTCGACGGCGAGGAGGTGGTGGTGCGGATCGCGGCGACGCCGCGTGTGGCCGCCAGGGTCGTCAACTGGCGAGCGAACTGCTGGGCATCGTCTCGCGCGAGACGCGCTCGCGCGCGAGCACGCCGTAGCGCAGGAACAGGTGGGAGTCGCTGCTGCAGCACGCCCAGCAGCTCGAGCTCGACGGGCGGCTCGAGCTCGGCGCCGGCGAGGATCCGCAGCGCCTCGCCGCCGCGGCTCGCCGCCGGCGAGCATGCGGCGAGAGCGACAGGAACAGCTCGTCGAGCAGGCCGGCCGCGAGCAGCTGCGTCGCCAGATGCGGCCCGCCCTCGCACAGCACGCGTGCGCACGTCGAAGCGCTCGCGCAGCTCGCGCAGCGCGGCCGCGCAGGTCGAGCATGCCCGTCGCGTGCGGTGCGCACGTAGTCGACGGTGGCCGCGGCTCGGCGGGCAGGCTCGCCGCCGAGGCGGTCAGGATCACGACGCGCGCGGCGGGCTCGCCCAGCAGCGGGATGTCGTCGTCGAGCGCGAGGCGCCCGGAGACGATGCACGCGAGCGGCTCCTCGCTGAGCCCGCGCTCGAGGCGCAGCGCGCGGCGCGCGGCGTCCGCGGATGATCCGCCCGTAGCGCTCGGTGCGCACCGTGCCGGCGCCGACGAGCACGGCGTCGACGGCGCTGCGCAGGCCGTGGAAGAGCT
This sequence comes from uncultured Solirubrobacteraceae bacterium, assembly GCA_963797105.1. GTDB lineage: Bacteria > Actinomycetota > Thermoleophilia > Solirubrobacterales > Solirubrobacteraceae > Palsa-744. Next base: position 2,443,403 of record CAWCOB010000002.1, on the reverse strand, counting down.
CGCGGTCGGCGCGGTCGCTGAGCGGCCCGGAGCGTCCCGCCGAGGGTCGCGCGGCCGTCGACGGTGCTGACCATGTTGAGCAGCACGCGCGGGCGCTCGGGCGTCGGTTGCGGGCCGGTCCCACAGCCCGAGCTCGCTCGACGATCTCCGCGGCCGTGGCGGGATCGCCGGCCGGCAGCAGGCGGCGCAGACGCACGCGGCTGCTCGGCCGCGGCGCGCGAGATCGGCTCGACTGCGTGCGTCCATCGCCCCAGCCTAGCCGCGCGCCGCGCGCGCGAATCGGGCTGCGCGCCGCTTCGCGCACGCGCAACAACTCCACAACACGTGAGCTCGGCGACGTGCTACGGTCGTGCTGTATGGCCGGCGCATAAGACCGGCGAAAGTAGTGCAAGCGCTCGCAGGTCGAAGCTCTGAGAAGCATCCTCCGCGTAGCAGCACGCACATACCGTGGAGGAATTCACACCATGCCAACTGGCACAGTAAAGTGGTTCAGCGACGACAAGGGGTTCGGTTTCATCACCCCCGATGACGGCGACAAGGACCTGTTCGTCCATCACACCGGCATCAACGGCGAGGGCTACCGCTCGCTGCAGGAGGGGGCCAAGGTCTCCTACGACCCGGAGCAGGGCGAGAAGGGTCCCAAGGCCGTAAACGTCCAGACGATCTAGTCCGGACGCGAGCGACAACCACTGCTCGAGGGCTCGCTTCGGCGGGCCCTCGTCGCTTTCCGGACGGGTATCGTGGCGACGCTGAGCATGCCGGGCGACGCGACAACCCTTCCCCTCGCGCGGCAGCCGCTGACAGTCGAGCGGCGTCGCGGGCCGACGCGGCTGGCGCTGGCGTCGGACGCGCTGGCGCGGTCGCGCAGGCGCGGGCAGGGCGCGCTGGTCGGCGCGCTGGCGCTGGCGGCGATCGTCGCGCTCAGCCTGTTCGTCGTGCTGATGGCCGCCAACCGCCCGAGCATGCTCTCGCCGACGACCCACACCGGCTTCTTCCCGCACTGGATGGCCGGCCCGCTGGGCGGGCTGCTGGCCGGGTTCACGAGCAACGGCACGACGCTCAAGTACCTGTTCACCGGCGCGGTCGTGCTCATGTACGTCGGCTACGTGGTCGCGTTCGCACACGCGCCGCGGCTGCCGGCGCGCTGGATGATCGCGGCGATCGTCGGCGTGCACGCGATCTTCCTGCTGTCCCCGCCGCTGGCGCTGACGGACGTCTTCAACTACATCAACTACGGGCGCATGGAGGTCGTGCACCACCTCAACCCGTACACGACGATCCCGATCGTCGAGCCGCACAACGACCCGAGCTATCGTGCTCAGCAACTGGCACGAGCTGCTCAGCCCCTACGGGCCGCTGTTCACGCTGCTGACCTTCGCCGTCGTGCCGCTCGGCGTGGCCGGCTCCTTCTGGGCGCTGAAGGGCATCCTCGTGCTCGACGAGCCTCGGCGACGATCCTGCTCGTGTGGCGCTGCGCGCGCCTGCTCGGCCGCGATCCGCGCGCGGCGATCGCGTTCGTGGGCCTGAACCCGATCGTGCTGGTGTGGGGGCTCGGCGGCGACCACAACGACTTCCTGATGATGTTCTTCATCATGCTCGGCTTCTACCTGCTGCTGCTCGCGAGCGTTCGCGCCGGCGCGGGCGCCACGCATCGCGCCGGTACGTTCGACCTGCCCGGCACGGTGGCGCGGCTGCGCCGAGTCTCGCTCGCGCAGTTCGCGCGTGGCTGGTGCCGCTCGCGGCGCTGGAGATCGGGGCGGGCGCGGCGTTCGTGACGGCGGTCGCGATCAAGGCATCGGCGGCGATCCTGATCCCGGTCGTGCTCGCCGGCCTGCTGCGCGATCCGCGAACGCTCGTGCAGGTGCTGCTGGGGATGCTCGCCGCGGGCATCGTGCTGGGCGCGGCGAGCCTGCTCGCGTTCGGCCTGCACATCCCCGACCTGAGCACGCAGAGCCAGCGTCGTCACGAGCGAGAGCGTGCCCAACCTGATCGGCCTGGCGATCGGCGCGGGCGGCGAGAGCACCGGCCTGCGCGCGGTCTTCAGCGGTGTGCTGATCGCGCTCGTGCTGTGGTGCTGCTGGATGGCGTGGCGGGCGGCGCCTGCCCGTGGCGCCGGTGCAACCGCCGACATCGAGGACGGCGGCATCGCCCGCTCGATCGTGGCCTCGGGCTGGGCGAGCGTGGCGCTGCTCGTGACGCTCAGCTGGGTGCTGCCGTGGTACGTGCTGTGGGTGCTGCCGCTGGCCGCGCTCTCGACGCTCGCGCAGGCTGCGCACGACGGCGCTCGTGCTCGGCGTCTACCTGATCATCGTATGGGCGCCCGCGTCGGGCCTGTTGTGGAAGGCGATCGACTTCCACCCGGAAATGACCCCGCTGGGCCGTCTTCACCAGCGCGCGGTGAAGGAGCTGTTGGACTGACTAATCGCTGTCTGCGGACGGCGGCTTGCGTGCCTGCTTGCGCTCGGCCGAGCGGCGCTTCTGATCCAGCCGGCGGGCGCGCGCGGCGGCGCTCGGGCGGGTGGCGCGTCGCTTGCGCGGCACCGCCAGCGCGCGCTCGATGCGCTCGGCGAGCCGCTCGAGCGCGAGCTCGCGGTTGCGCGCCTGCGAGCGCTCGTCCTGGGCGACGGCGACGACGCGCGGCCCGGCGCGAGCGAGCAGCCGCGATCGCGCTGCGGCTCGCTAAGCGACGGCGAGGCGAGCACGTCGAAGATCGCTTCCACGCGCGAGGCGGTGACGTTGGCGTGCTGGCCGCCGGGGCCCGACGAGCGGCTCGTGCGCAGCGTGATCTCCGACAGCGGGATCGTCAGCTCTGGCCCGACGCGCAGCAGCCGCCGCACGCCCGGCTCCGAGCGCTCCTCGGCGTCGCTCACTGCGCTCCCTCGCCGGGTCACGTCGCGCGGCTCACTCGGCGTGCGTCACTCGGCGCTTGCTCGAGAGATCGTGGAGGGCCCTGACGCGCTGCTCCTCGCCGGGCGGGACGCGTCCGTCGCGCCCGATGTAGCCGTCCTTGCCGCCCGCGCACAGGTACACGGCGTCGACGTCGCCGACGTTGCGGATCCTGCGCACGGTCGCGGCGTCCACGCGCGCGAGGCCGCCCTCGTCGAGCCGCTGTACGGAGCCGTCGCCGAACTCCATCTCGATCGCGCCGCGGTGCACGAAGTACAGCTCCTCCTGCTCGTCGTGGTAGTGGAACCCCGTCTCGATGCCGGCGGGCAGCACGATCGCGTTGACGCCGAAGGCGGTCACGCCGAGCGCCCTTGCGGACCTTGCGGAAGCCCGGGTCCGTCGCCGAGGTCGTCGAGGTTGCGCGACCGCGTAGCCCTCGCCGGTCCTGCGGGTACTCGCTTGATGCCTCCATCTGATCATCCCTCCGCTCGGGATCGGAATCGCCTCCATCACCATACGCGCGAGCAGGCGCTCCTCCGTGGACCGTCAGTGGTCGGCCACGCGGCCGCCCTCGGGCGACAGCGGACGGCCCTCCTCGCGCCCAGCGCGCGAGCCCGCCGGCTCATGGAGTATGCCTCGAAGCCGGCGGCGCGGAACGCCTGGGCGGCCATCCGCGAGCGCGAGCCGACGCGGCAGTAGAAGACGACGGGCCGCTCGCGCTCGACGCGTGTCGGCCTGCGAGGCGAGCTCGGCGAGCTCGACGTGACGGCGTGCCGGCGATGTGGCCGGCCTCGCGCTCGTAGGGCTCGCGCACGTCGATCACCTGCAGGCGGGCGTCCTCCGCGAGCCACCCGCGCGACGCGCTCGGGCTCGACCTCGATCTCGTTGCTGGCCTCGCGTGGCGCGGCGCTCATCGCGCGCTGAGCGTACGCGGCGCCGGCGCGGGGCGCAACCAGCGCTGGACGCGCTGCGAGGCTCATCACTAGGATCAGCGGCATGGAGGCGGTCGGCGACGTCTACACGATCCCGCAGGAGCACCTCGACTTCTGCGCGACGATCGGGCAGATCGCGCGCGAGAAGATCGCGCCGCGCTCGGCCGAGATCGACGAGCGCGCGGAATACCCGTGGGACGTGCGCAAGCTGCTGGCCGAGCAGGACATCCTGGGCCTGCCGTTCCCGATCGAGTACGGCGGCACGGGCACCGGCACGCTGATGCTGAACATGGCGGTCGAGGAGATCGCCAAGGTCGACGCGGCGTGCGCGCTGATCCTGATGGTCCAGGAGCTGGGCACGCTGCCGATCCAGCTGTTCGGCTCGCGACGAGCTGAAGGAGCGCTTCCTGCCGCGCTGCGCCACGGGCGAGTGGTCGCCGGCGTTCGCGCTGTCCGAGCCCGAGGCCGGCTCTGACCCGGCGGGGATGAAGACGACGGCGGTCAAGGACGGCGAGGAATGGGTGATCAACGGCACCAAGAACTGGATCTCGCAACCTCGGCGTCGCCGACTTCTACATCTGCTTCGCGGTCACCGACCGCGAGAGCCGGCGGCTGACGGCGTTCGTGGTCGAGGCCGACCGCCCGGGCTTCAGCGTCGGCAAGCTCGAGCACAAGCTCGGCATCCGCGCCTCGCCGACCGGGCAGCCGATCTTCGAGGACGTGCGGGTGCCGCAGGAGAACGTGATCGGCGAGGTCGGCAAGGGCCTGTCGGTGGCGCTGGGCACGCTCGAGCGCACGCGCCTGGGCGCGGCCGCGCAGGCCGTGGGGATCGCCCAGGGCGCGACCGACTACGCGGTCGCCTACGCGCGCGAGCGCCGGCAGTTCGGCAAGGCGATCAACGAGTTCCAGGCGATCCAGTTCAAGCTGGCCGACATGGAAACACGCACGGCGGCCGCGCGCGAGCTGCTCTACAAGGCGTGCGCGATGGCCGATCAGGGCCATCCACAGCGCGCGAAGTACTCCTCGATGGCGAAGGTGTTCTGCTCGGACACGGCGATGGCGGTGACGGTCGAGGCGGTGCAGGTGCTGGGCGGCTACGGTTACGTCAAGGAGTACCCGGTGGAGCGCATGATGCGAGACGCGAAGATCACCCAGATCTACGAGGGCACGAACGAGATCCAGCGTCTCGTGATCGCCCGCACGCTGAAATAGGACCGGCCACCTCCACCATGCGACTCGCTGCGATGCGCGCACCCAGCGCCCCCGGAGACCCTCGTTCCCTTCGGCGCGTCGGCGTGGCGGCGCTGATGGCGATGTCGGTCGGCCTGGTGGTGCTCGTCGTCGGGCAGGGCTTCAGCTCGATCGGTGTCGGTCCGGGCGCTCGAGGACGTCGCGCTGGGCGTGATCGTGGCGGCGGCGCTGATGGGCGGCGTGGCGTTCGTGGCGGTGCGCCTGGCCGGCTGGCGCGACCCGGAGTCCGAGAGCGAGTTCGAAGAGATCGTGCGCCACTCCGAGCGCGCTCGCGCGCGAAGGCCTGGCGGTGGCGCCCGAAGAAGGCGAGTTCATGGAGCTCGACCCGCTCAACGACGAGCGACTTCGAGGAGCTCGTGCGCGACGCGCTGGACGACCTGCCGGACCTGCTGCGCAACGCGCTCGCGCACGTGGCGGTCGTGATCTCCGACGGCGGCCGTCGCCGGGCGCCTACGGCCTCTACCAGGGCGACGGCGCGACCCGCGACGACGCCCACGACCGCATCGTGATCTTCCGCGACACGCTGCGCCGCGACTTCGGCCACGACCCGACCTGCTGCGCGACCAGGTGACGCGCACGGTGCGCCACGAGCTCGCCCACCACGTCGGGTTCGACGAGCTGGGCGTCAGTCGCCTGGACCTCTGACGCCGTCCACGCGGCGCTGGCCGGCGTCCTCGATCGCTGGCGTGCACAGCACGCCACGCTCACTGCGTTCTTGGCCGGCTGGTCGACGAACGTCAGAGCGTCGGGTTCCGTAGGATTCCCCGTCTCGCGCCGGCCGAGGGTGCTGCGCTGGCGCGCTCAACCGACCAAGGAGAGAGTCCCGCATGCCTGAAGCAGTGATCGTCGACGCAATTCGCACGCCCATCGGGCGCGCCGGTGAAGGGGTCGCTGAAGTCGGTTCGCGCCGACGACCTCGCGGCGATCCCGCTGAAGGCGCTGATCGAGCGCAACCCGCGAGCTGGACCAGTTGCTCGATCGGCGACGTGATGATGGGCTGCGGCTTCGGCGAGGGCGAGCACGGGCTACAACATCGGTCGCATGGCGACGCTGCTGGCCGGCATCGACCACCACGTGCCGGCGCTGCACCGTCAACCGCTTCTGCGCGTCCTCGCTGCAGACGACACGCATGGCCTTCCACGCGATCAAGGCGGGCGAGGGCGACACGTACATCGCGGCGGGCGTGGAGGCGGTCTCGCGCGCGGCGGCGGGCGCCCCGTTCGAGTTCAACCCGCAGCTGGACGGCTCGGAGGGCTCGCTCTACGACGTGTACATCCCGATGGGCATGACCGCCGAGAACGTGGCCGAGCGCTGCAACGTCAGCCGCGAGGCGCAGGACGAATGGGCGGTGATCTCGCAGACGCGCGCGGTGGAGGCGGTCAGGAGTCGGGCACTTCGACAAGGAGATCGTGCCGGTGACGGTGCCCGCGCACAAGGACGTCGACAAGGAGGGCAACGAGATCGACGTGCCGGAGACGGTCGTGACGCAAGGACGACGGCCCGCGGCCGGGCACGACGATCGAGACGCTTGCCGGCGCTGCGGCCGGTCTTCAAAGAGGACGGCACGGTCACCGCGGGCAACGCGTGTCCGCTGAACGACGGCGCGGCGGCGCTGCTGATCATGAGCGAGGAGAAGGCGAAAGCCGAGGGCTTCACGCCGCGTGCGCGGATCGTCGCCTCGACCGTGGCGGCGATTCGCCCGGAGATCATGGGCCTCGGCCCGATCCCGGCGATCAAGGCGCTGCTGAAGAACACGGGCATGACGATCGACGACATCGACGTGGTCGAGATCAACGAGGCGTTCGCGGCGCAGATCGTGCCGTGCAAAGAGGAGCTCGGTATCCCCGACGAGAAGCTCAACCCGTTCGGCGGCGCGATCGCGCTCGGTCACCCGTTCGGCATGACCGGCGCGCGCATCATGACAACGCTGCTCAACGACCTGGAGACGCTCGACAAGACCTACGGCATCGAGTCGATGTGCGTCGCCGGCGGCATGGGCATGGCGATGCTGGTCGAGCGGGTGTGAGGACGATTTAGGGGCAATGCTGTCTACGTAAGGCGGGCCGCCTTCCGCTCCCCGTAGAGAGGCGCTGCCGACCGCGGCCCGGTTCGGGGCTTTCGCAGGTCGTCCGATGCGAGAGCGTGAGCGATGCCCACGGCAGCACCTGCTTTTGCTTGGAAAGGAGCACTCTGCGTGGCCGCTTCGTCGATCAGTGGCGACTCCACCATGGAGTCTGGGCCGGGCTAGAGCTTGTGAGTCTCCGCCCGGCTGTGGAGCAGCGCAAGCAGGTGATCTTCGGTCGCCGGAGGGAACCGGGTAGCGCCGAGCGCGAAAAAGGCAACGTCGGCAGGACCCACACGAAAGAACGCTGCATCTACGTTGATGTATCTCGCCTTCAGCCTCACCCCTTCGATAGGAGGCAACTTCGCGAGGACGTGGACTGCGATAGCCCTGCCGAGTAGCTTGGCAACGGGGAGGAAGGTGAGCTTCACGGTGTGCGACCGCTCATGTTCATGGTGCCGTTCGAAGGTGAGGGCGCGGCCGAGAGCGCGCGCGAGGCACGTGCGACCGCCCGGCGATTCAAGCCCGGCGATCTCGGCCTCAGCGAAGTACTCACTGGGCGCAACCATCACGATGGAGCCGACCTGCGCGCGGCTGTTGACCAGCCACAATTCCCCGCCCCCAACCGGGACGATGCCCGGTCTGCCCTGCAGACCGCACTTCAGCGCTTCGTATTGGACGGCTTCCAGGCCGAAGATCGCGCCCTGAAGGGCTGTGGCTCCTGGAAGATCGGAGGCTTTCAGGTTCACGACATGAGCGAACGCGTCCGCCTCCGTCTTGGTGATCGGTGCGGTCGTGCGTCCGGACCTGGCCAGAGCGAGGGTCACGCCGCCAGCAACGAGCGCGGCCAGGATGAGCGAGATGGCGGCGACCCGTAGCACGTACACGATCATGCCGCATGACGCGGGTAAGACGTTTCCCGGACTGTGCCGTCCGCGACGCGCAAAACCCGCTCATTCCCGGCAGGTTCGCTACTCGCGGGCGCACGGACGCCTACAGCGGTGGGACCTGCGCGTTCACTGTCTGAGCCCCACCGTGGTACAGACGACTACCATCCAGGCACCCGCTACCGAAGAAGAACTGGATGCTGTCGGATTTGACGTTGTTGTAGCTCGTGTACATCGTCACGTGACCCTGCGTCCCGACCTTGCATTTGGAGTCCGTGCTCGAGATGACCTTTATAGGGGCCTTGATGACGTTGCCCGGATACCCCCACATGACGGCAACGTGTGAGTGGTAAAGAATGCGCGGCCCGAGCCTCACCGAGATCATGCGGCCAGACTGACCGCCGCCGTCGAGTGTTTGACAAATTTTGCCGGAGATCCAGTTGGTGTTCAGGTTGATGTCCCCCCAACCGTGCGAGGAGCCGCTGACCCCGTGCTTGAACGACTCCGTAGCGTGAAATCCCCACGGTGGGATGCCGCTGCCGGGCGGTATCCCGTTCCCTTCGTAAGGAACACACCATGGGCCGCCGTTTGCTTCTGCGGCGCCGACTTCGGCCCTCAGCCCCGCGAGGAGCACCGAACAGGCGACAACGCACGCGCACATAGCCCAAAGGAACTGTGGACGCCGGGTCACGCGCGGAGCCTATCGCAGCCGCCAGTGCTCTCAGCAGCTTTACCGCCTGGGTCGAGAGGTGCTGACCGCGCCTGAGAAGCGCGAATGAGACTTTTTGTCTACACCGAGTCTCGGCCAGGGAGGGCTGCCGCCTGGTTAGCGAGGCGGCATCCGCAACGCCCCGTCGAGGCGGATCGTCTCGCCGTTGAGCATGCGGTTCTCGACGATGTGGCAGGCTAGCTGCGCCGTACTCGGCGGGCAGGCCGAGCCGCTGCGGGAACGGCACGCCCTCACCGAGTTTCTGGCGCGCCTCCTCGGGCAGTGCGGCGAGCAGCGGCGTGTCGAACAGGCCCGGGTGCGATCGTGTTGACGCGGATGCCGTACTGGGAGAGATCGCGCGCGGCGGGCAGCGTCATGCCGACGACGCCGCCCTTTGAGGCTGAGTACGCGATCTGGCCGACCTGGCCGTCGAACGCGGCGATCGAGGCGGTGTTGACGCAGACGCCGCGTTCGCCGTCCTCGAGCGGATCGTTCGCGATCATCGCGCTGGCGGCGAAGCGCAGCACGTTGAACGTGCCGATCAGGTTGATCGCGATGATCGATCTCGAACGGCATCAGCGGGTGCGGGCCCTTGGAGCCTGCGACCTTCTGCGCCCAGCCGGTACCGGCGCAGCAGACCGCGATGCGCAGCCCGCCGTCTGCCTTGGCGGCCTGCTCGACGGCGGCCTGCACCTGATCCTCCTCGCGCACGTCGCAGGCTGACGAACTCGAGGCCGAGCTCCTGCGCCAGTGCTTGGCCCTTCTCGGCGTTGACGTCGGCGATCGTGACGTGCGCGCCGCGCGCGTGCAGCGCGCGCACGGTCGCCTCGCCGAGCCCGGAGGCGCCGCCCGACGACGAGCGCGCCGCTGCCGTCGATGTTCATGGGCGTCAGCCTACCTGGATCGACGCCGTCGGTGGATCGATGGCGTCACCCGGTCGTCAGGCGCGACAGCGACAGCGCGAACAGCTCCTCGGGGTCCGTCAGCCAGCGCACGAGCTCGAGGCCGGCGGCGGCGAGGTCGCCCTGCAGGCGCTCGGGCGTGAACTTGGCGCTGATCTCGGTGCGCAGCTCCTCGCCCGCGTCGAAGTGCACGGGCAGGTCGAGGTCGCGCACGAGCGTGGTGTGCTCGCGGCGCGCGCGCAGGCGCATCTCGATCCACTCGTTGTGCGGGTCGAACAGCGCGACGTGGTCGAAGTCCTCGGGGTCGAAGTCGGCCTGGAGCTCGCGGTTGAGCACGTGCAGGACGTTGCGGTTGAACTCGGCGGTGACGCCCTGCGAGTCGTCGTAGGCGGCCTCGCAGCACGCGCGGGTCCTTGACCAGGTCGGTGCCCATCAGCAGGTGGTCGCCGGGCCCGAGCAGGCGCGGCGATCTGGCGCAGGAAGCGGCGGCGGCTGCCGGGCGGGAAGTTGCCGATCGTGCCGCCGAGGAACGCGACGATGCGCGGGCCGGCGGCGGGCGGGACGCGGTCGAGGTGGCGCTCGAAGTCGCCGATCACGCCGTGCACGCGCAGCCCGGGGTACTCGCTGGTGAGCGCCTCGGCGCAGTCGCGCACCATGCTCTCGGTGACGTCCACCGGGACGTAGCGCTCGAGCGTGCCGGCCGCCTGCAGCGCGTCGAGCAGCACGCGCGTCTTGGCGGCGGTGCCGGAGCCGAGCTCGACGAGCTCGACCGCGTCGGTCAGCTCGGCGATCTCCGCGGCGCGCTCCTCGAGGATCGCGCGCTCGGCGCGCGTGGGGTAGTACTCGGGCAGCTCGCAGATCTGGTCGAACAGGTCGGCGCCGCGGGCGTCGTAGAAGTGCTTGGGCGGCAGCTCCTTGAACGGGCGCGTGAGGCCGTCGAGCACGTCGTCGGCGAGCGAGCGTTCGTTCGTGCCGTCGAGATGCGAGTCGATGCGGATCGTCTCGCTCGGCGAGCGGCCGCGGTGAGCTGAGTCGGCTCCATCAGGCCTCCCTTGCCAGGCGCACGCCGGCGAAGATCTGTCGCCGCTGCGGCAGATCCCAGTTGCGGAAGGTGCGTGCTCGCGACGCGCGGGTGGGTTGCCCACGAGCCGCCGCGCAGCACGCGGTAGCGCTCGCCGAAGAACACCTCGCGAGTACTCGCGGTAGGGGTAGGCGGTGAAGCCGGGGTAGCCGTCGAAGCAGGTAGACGGTCCACTCCCACACCGGCCCGACGCCGGCGAGCCCGCTGCCGTGCGATCTGGGTCCAGGTCGCCGCCTTCTCCCACTCCGCCTCGGTGGGCAGACGCGCGTCGTGCGCGCGGGCGAAGGCGTCGGCCTCGAACCAGGAGACGTGGCATGCGGGCGCCTCCGGGTGGCCGGCGGCGACCGCGGGATGATGGGTGATGTCGTACTCCTCCTTCCACGCCCAGCCCTCGCGCGACCACCACTCGCGCCGCTCGTAGCCGCCGCCCTCGCTGAAGTGCAGCCAGCTCGCGTTGCTGACCGGGCGGCGCGCGATCGCGGAACGCGCCCAGCTCGACGTCGTGGCGCGGGCGCTCGTTGTCGTAGGCGAAGCCGTCCGTCGCCCGCGCCCATCGCGAACGCTGCCGGCGGGGATCTCGAGCCAGCCATCGCCTGCGCGTCGGCCGCGAGCGGGGCGTCCGTCAGCGCCGGCTCGCCGGCGGGCAGCAGCCCGGCGATCGCCATCGTCTGGCGCATCGTCTCGGAGTGCTGGAGCTCGTGGCGCAGCACCATCTCGCAGATCACGCCGTCGCCGACGCCGCGCGTCGGCGATGCACCTCGGCGGTGCGCGCGCGCACGGCCTCGCATGTAGGCGCGCGCGTCGGCTGGGCCGAGCGCCTCGATCTCGCCGCGCACCGCGCGCGGCGTCTCGAACGCGTCGTACAGCGTCGGCGAGCTCGGGACGCAGCAGCTCGAGGCCGCCGTGGCGCTGGGCCGAGCCACAGATCCTCATAGGCGGCGATGTGGCCGAGGTCCCACACGAGCGGGCTCATGATCGGCGAGTGCACGCGCTCGAGCTGCTCGTCGTCGAGCTCCGCCACCAGCGCGAGCGTGCGCTCGCGCGCCGCACGCCAGCGCCTGCAGCACCTGCGCGGCGTCGGGGGAGAGGGGGGTGGTCGTTACCGCGCGGGTTGCCATGGCTCGCCGAGATGCTGCGCTTTGGAACGACCGTGCTGGGTCACTCTAGAACGAATGTCCCTCGGAGCGGGCGGCCCGTTACAAGTCTTCATCGGGCTGCCCGGCTTGCGACGGCTCTACTCCTGGCGGTCTGGCCGTCTGTCCTACTGCGCCGATGTCGTTCCAGCGGGCGAGGATCGGCTGGTCTGGCGCTCGTGGCCGAGCACGCAGATGGCGCCGGTGGAGAGCCCGAGCCGCGCGCCGTTCTCGGGCACGAGCGCGATCCAGCGGGCGCCGAGCACGCGCAGCATGTGCCCGTGGGAGAAGACCGCGACGCCGCCCTCGCAGCGAGGCGAGCTCCGCGATCACGCGGTCGGCGCGCGCGCCGACCTCGCGCGGCGCTCTCGCCGCCGGGACAGCCGTCGCGCCACAGACTCCAGTCCGGGCGCTGCGGCGCGGATCTGCGGCGGTCGTCAGGCCCTCGTAGTCGCCGTAGTCCCACTCGAGCAGGTCCGTCGCGCACGCTGCGCGCCTGCGTCCGAGCCCGCACAGCTCGCAGGTTTCGCGCGCGCGCACCAGCGGGCTGACGAGCACGAGCTCGAAGCGCCAGCGCGCGAGCCGCTCGCGCAGGCCGCGGGCGACGTCGCGGCCGTGCTCGGTGAGCGGGATGTCGCGTGCGCCCGGTGTGGCGCCCGTTGAGGCTCCACTCGGTCTCGGCGTGGCGGACGAGCACCGCCTCGCCGCGTTCGAGCCGCTGCCTGCCGGCGCTCGCGACGGCGCGCTCATCGCGGGTCGCGCGGGTGGCGCCCGGTGCGCTCATCGCAGCGGCGCGCGGCGCGTCGTCGACGATCACCGTCAGACGCTCGCGGCGGAGCAGGCTCGCGGGCACGTGGCGGCTGGGCTCGCCGAGCATCGCGGCGACCGCGTCGGCCTTGCCCGCGCCGGTCGCGAGCAGCAGGCAGCTCGCGCGCGGCGCGCAGCACGGCGAGGCTCAGCGTGATCCGCTCGGGCGGAGGCTTGGGCGAGTCGCTGACGCCGAGGCACACCGCGTCCTCGCCGGCGTCGAGCGTGGCCGCGCCGGGGAACAGCGAGGCGACGTGCCCGTCGGGGCCGATCCCGAGCACGATCAGGTCGAGCACCGGCAAGCGGCTCCGCGTCGGCGGCGACGCGCTCGCTCAGCTCCTCGGCGTAGCGGCGCGCGCCCTCGTCGGGCCCGAGCTCGCCGACGCATGCGGTGCACGCGCTCGGGCGCGACCGCCGCTCGCCGCCAGCAGCGTCTCGGCGGCGAGCCGGTAGTTGCTCTCGCTCGTCCTCGGGCCCGACGCAGCGCTCGTCGGCGAACCACACCTCGCACGTCCGCCCAGCTCGGCGGGCTCGGCGCCGAGCAGCTCGTACGTGCGCCGGGCGTGGTGCCGCCGCTGAGCGCGAGGTGCGCCACGCCGCGCTCCTCGCGTCGCGCCTCTGCAGCTGGCGCGCGACGTGTGCGGCGGCGCGCTCGGCGACCGTCTCGGCGTCGGGGCAGGTGGTCAGGCGCGTCACTGCGCAGCATCGCGTGCGCGGCCGTCAGCGCGGGCACGTAGGTGGGGTCGCGCAGCAGCGCCTGGCGGATGCCCTCGCCGAGCACGCCGCGTCTCGCCGCGCGAGGCGCCGGGAATCGTCCACTCGCGCTCCTCGCCGTGCGCGTCCCGCCGGTGCGCGCGCAGGCCGCCGGCGCCGCGGCTCGAGGCGCAGCTGCCGGCCCGAGGCGGTCTCGAGCGTGACGCCCTCGAGGCCGCGGCACCTGCAGCTCGGGCGCGGCCTCCAGCCGCAGCGCGACGTCCTGGCGCGCCGGCGCGGGCGGGGCCACGAGCGCGTCGCCGTCGGCGGCCAGCGGGCCGGCCTGCCACTCCAGGCGCGAGGCCAGCCAGCCGACGAGCAGCATCGCGGCGACGGTCGAGGCGGGGTGGTGGCGGACGGTGACGCCGATGATCGTGCTCAGCTCGCGTCGCAGCCAGGGCGGGTCGAACGTCGCGGCGACGCGCTCGCGCCACGGCGTCGAGCGCAGCCACGCGAGGTCGACGACGTACGCCCGCTCGCTCGAGCGCGCAGGCGCGCTCGAGCGCCTCGCGCGCGACCGGCTCCTCGACCGAGTCGAGCAGCACCGCCTGGGAGAGCGCGAGCAGCTCGGCCACGATCTCGTGGTGGCCGTGCGGCGACCACAGCAGCGTGGGCAGATCGGTGACGACGAGCGGGTCGGCGATCGTCAGCAGGTCGTCGAGGTGGCGGTCGCCGAGTTCGACGACGACGGTCTCGCGCAGCAGCGCCAGCTCACCGGGCGCGGGCTCGCCTTCGGAGGCGATCATCACGCGCGCGTCGAGGCGCTCGCGGCGGGGCTCGTAGGCGAGCACGACCAGGCGCGAGGCGTGGTAGCGCCCGACGCCGCGCAGGCGGTTGGCGATCTCGCCGGTCCACTCGCGGTCGACGAACGCGATCATGTTGAGCACGCGCGCCGGCACGAAGTCGTCGTTTTCGGCGTGACGCTCGACCAGCAGCCGGCGCAGCGCCGCTTCGATCGCGTCGGGCGTCGTGCCCTGCTCGCTCCAGACGGCGTCGCTGCGGCCGCTGAGGCTCGCGGCCGCCATCAGATCGCGCGCCAGCGGTCGCCCTCGCAGCAGCAGCTCGTCAGCCTCCTTCGGTCCCTGCGAGCCTGCTTCGTAGGTGGCGACGGGCGGGGTGCGTGGGCGCACATCGCTCGCCCAGGCTTTGACGATCGGGTCGCAGATGCGCCACTGCGCCTCGACCTCGTCGTTACGGGTGAACAGCGTCGCGTCGCCGCGCATCGCGTCGGTGATCAGCCGCTCGTAGGCCTCGGGCGACTGCGACAGGAAGGCGGTGCCGTAGAGGAACTCCATGTTGACCGGGCGGATGATCATGCGCGTGCCGGGGATCTTGGCGCCGAGGCGCAGCGAGACGCCCTCGTTGGGCTGCAGCGTGAGCACCAGCTGGTTGGGCTGCACGCCGAGCGAGCCGTCCTGGCTGAACGCGAGGTGGGGGACGGGCTTGAGCGTGACCGCGATCTCGGTGATCTTGCGCGCGAGGCGCTTGCCGGTGCGCAGGTAGAACGGCACGCCCGCCCAGCGCCAGTTGTCGACCTCCAGGCGCAGCGCCGCGTAGGTCTCGGTCGTCGAGCCCTCCGGCACGCCCTCCTCCTGCAGGTAGCCGGGCACGTCCTCGCCGCCGGCGTGGCCGGCGGCGTACTGGGCGCGCACCGACATCTCGGGGATCTGCGCGAGCGGTCGGCTGGGGGATCGCCTGCAGCACCTTGACCTTCTCGTTGCGCACCTCTTCGGCGGTGAAGCTGACGGGCGGCTCCATCGCGACGTGGCACAGCAGCTGCAGCATGTGGTTCTGGATCAGGTCGCGCAGCGCGCCGGCGCTGTCGTAGTAGTCGGCGCGCGAGCCGATGCCGAGATCCTCGGCGGCGGTGATCTGCACGCTGTCGATGTAGTTGCGATTCCACAGCGGCTCGAACATGCCGTTGGCGAAGCGGAACGCCAGCATGTTCTGGACGGTCTCCTTGCCCAGGTAGTGGTCGATGCGGAAGACCTGGGTCTCGTCGAAGATGCTGAGCACCCGGCGGTTGAGCTCGCGCGCCTCCTGCAGCGTCGTGCCGAACGGCTTCTCGATGATCAGCGCGCACCTCGCCGTGCTCGTGGTGGGCGAGCTTTGAGCTACCGAGCTCGCTCGACGATCACCGGGAAGAAGTTGGGCGCGGTGGACAGGTAGAAGGCGCGGTTCAGCGGCTCGCCGGCTTCCTGCTCGAACTCGTCGAGCACCGTGCTCAGCTCGCTGTAGACAGACTCCTCGTCGAAGGTGCCGGGCACGTACCGCACGTTGTCGAGCAGGCTGTTCAGCACGTCCTCGTCGGGCGTGCGCCGTGAGAAGCGGCGGATCGACTGCTCGCACTCGGCGCGGTAGTCGTCGTGCTCTTGTTCTTTGCGCGAGACGCCGATGAGGTGGAAGCGCTCGGGCAGCGCGCCCTCGTGCGCGAGGTTGTACAGCGCGGGCAGCAGTTTGCGCCGGGCGAGATCGCCGGTGGCGCCGAAGATGACGAGCGTCGTCGGGCGCCACCGGCAGGCGCTCGAGCCCGGCGGTGAGCGGGTTCTCCGGCTCGGGCTCGCCGGTCGGACGGCCCGGCGCGACGGCCACCGTCAGCGGCCTCCGCGGCGCTCCCGGCTGCGACGCTCTGGTTCGGCGGCCGTGGCGCGCGACCCCAGCCTTGCGCCGCCGGCGGCGCCTTGACGGCGTGGCCGCCGAACTGGTTGCGCAGCGCCGCCAGCACGCGGTCGGCGAAGTCGCCGTTGCCGCGCGAGCGGAAGCGCGCGTACAGCGAGGCGGTGATCACGGGCGTGGGTACGTCGTGCGCGGTGGCGTCCTCGATCGTCCAGCGGCCCTCGCCGGAGTCCTCGGTGTAGCCCTCGATCGCGCCGAGGTCGTTGCCGTCGGCCTCGAACGCGCGCGCGGCCAGTTCGCACAGCCACGAGCGCACGACCGAGCCCTGTCCCCACAGGTGCGCGATCTTGGCGTTGTCGAGCTCGTACTCGCACTTGTCGAACACGTCGAAGCCCTCGGCGTAGGCCTGCATCAGGCCGTACTCGACGCCGTTGTGCACCATCTTCACGTAGTGGCCGGCACCGGATCCGCCGAAGCGCAGCCAGCCGCGGGGCCCGATCGCGGCGACGCTCTGCGCGTTGGTCTCGGGTGCGAGCACGTCAAGGATCGGGGCGAGGCGCTTCACCGCTTTGGGCGGGCCGCCGACCATCATGCAGTAGCCGACTTCCAGGCCCCAAACGCCGCCGCTCGTGCCGACGTCGACGTAGTCGATGCCGCTCGCCTTCAGTTCGCCGGCAGCGACGCTTGTCGTCGGTCCACTTCGAGTTGCCGCCATCGATGATCATGTCGCCGCGCTCAAGCAGCTTGGCGAGCTTGTCGACGGTTTCCTGCGTCGGCTTGCCGGCGGGAACCATGATCCACACCATGCGCGGCGCCTGAAGCTGCTTGACGAGGTCTTTCAGGGTGCCGCGCCCCGGATGCGCCGTTCTTGACCGCCTGCTTGACCGCCTTCTCGTCGAAGTCGAACGCCACGACCTCGTGCTCCGAGTCGCGCCGGATGCGGTGCACCATGTTGCCGCCCATCTTGCCCAGCCCGACGAAGCCGATCTGCGTCATGTCTAGGTCTGCTCCTCGATCGTGGTGGTCAAGGCGCGCAGGGCGCCCACGGGGTCATCTCCTGCCAGGCGCACGCGCTCCGCCGGCAGGCGGAGCTCGCGCAGAGTGTCGCCGGCGCGCAAGCGCTCGGCCACCCGCTCCTGCGCCGCGGCGGTGAGCCTCTCGTCGACCGCGGCTCGCAGCGATGCCGGGACGCGCGCCTGGACGCTCGGAGTGGGCTCGCTCACGCCACGATCGTAGTGACCGCGGCCCTGGTATAGGTTTCCGACGCGCCGGTGAGCTCGCAACCTTCCCATCAGCTGCCAGATCGCAATCTCGCGTTGGAGCTCGTGCGCGTCACCGAGGCGGCTGCCCTGGCGGCCGCGCCGCTCGTCGGCAGGGGCGATAAGGAGGCTGCCGACCAGGCCGCGGTCGACGGTATGCGCTACATGCTGCAGTCGGTTCAGATGGACGGCGTGGTCGTGATCGGCGAGGGCGAGAAGGACGAGGCGCCGATGCTCTACAACGGCGAGCAGATCGGCGACGGCTCGCCGCCGCAGGTCGACATCGCGGTCGACCCGCTCGAGGGCACGACGCTGGCCGCGCACGGCATGCCGAGCGCGCTGGCCGTGATCGCGCTGTCCGCGCGCGGCACGATGTTCGACCCGGGTCCGTGCGTGTACATGGAGAAGATGGCCGGCGCGCCCGACATCGCCGACCTGCTGGACCTCGACCGTCCGCTCGGCGAGACCGTCGAGCTCGTGGCCAAGCGCCGTGGGTGTCCCATCGGCGATGTGATGGTCGTCGTGCTCGACCGCCCGCGCCACGAGCAGGGCATCGCAGCGATCCGCGCCGCCGGCGCGCGCGTGCGCCTGATCGCCCACGGCGACGTCTCGGCGGCGCTGCTGGCTGTCACGGAGCGCTCGCCCGTCGACATGCTGTGGGGGATCGGAGGCACGCCCGAGGGCGTCATCTCGGCTGCTGCGGTCAAGTGCCTCGGTGGGCAGCTGCTGGGGCGGCTGTGGCCGCGCGACGAGACCGAGCGCACCGGCGCGCTGGACGCTGGCTACGACCTCGAGCGCGTGCTCGACCGCGACGATCTGGTGTCCGGCGAGGACGTGTTCTTCTCGGCTACGGGCATCACCGACGGGGACGTGCTGCAAGGGGTGCGATACCCGAGCGTGGGCGGCGCCACGACCGAATCGCTCGTGACGCGCGCGCGCACGGGCACGATCAGGCGGATCCGCGCGACGCACGACCGCGCGAAGCTGCGCGCGGTCGGCGGCGAGCGCTACTCGACGGGAACCGGAGGCTCGTGAGCCCACGCACGGACTGCTAGCTTGATCCGGTGAGGGCCCACAGAGTGTTGTCAAGCCTGCGCACGTGTCTGCTCGCTGTCGTCCTGGGTGTTGCGATCGCGGGCTGTGGCGCCGGCTCGGCGTCCACCGCGAAGAGCGGAGGATTGAGCGCGGCGGCGATCGAACGCACGGAAGAAGCGGCCCAGAGCCAGCAGGAAGCGGCCGAACTCGCCAAGAACCACGAACTGCTGGTGGCGATCGAAAGCAAAAAACGAGAAGAAGCGGCCAACGAAAACGCCAAGCACACGGAAGCGGCCGCGGCGGCGAGAGCGAAGAAGAAAGAACAGGCGGCCGCGAAGAAGGCGCAGAAGCGCGAAGAAGAAGCGGAAGTGAACGCGAAGAAGCGAGAAAAGGCACTGGAGGCGCAAGCGCGCAAGAAGCGGGAAGCTGCCGCCAAGCGCAAGCGCGCGGCTGAGACGACCCCGTCGAGCACCGCGCAGAGCACGCCCACCTCGACAGTGCAAGGCAGCTCGGTGAGCACCACGCAAGCACAGACGCCGAGCACGGCGGTCACGCACGAATGACCCAGCCCGAGCCCACGCCACTGCTCGGCAGGCTCCGCGTTGGCGCGCGCGGGTGGCTGCGCCTGCTGGCGCTGCTTGCGACGGTCGCGCTGATAGCCGGCTGCGGCGGGTCCTCAGGCGGCGGCTCGGAAAGCGAATCCGGCTCTGAAAAGAGCGCGGAAGTGGCGACGAGCAGCGAAGCGGCGCTTCAGGCGCAGGCCAAGAAGCGCGAAGCCGCCGCCGAAGCCGCGTCGATAGCCGAAGCGAAGAAGCGCCGCGAAGAAGCCGCCAAGGCCGCGCGTGCGGCCGCGAGCCAGCCGGCGAGCACCAAGACCACCAAGCACAAGGGGGCCGCCAAGAACAGCTCAGGCAAGCAGCAGGGCGCCGGCAATAGCTCCGGGAAGAAGTCGAAGAAGAAGAGCGGCAGCTCGACCGGCGGTGACGCGGCCGAAGAAGCCGCGCGCAAGAAGTTCGCCGCCGAAGAAGCCGCCGAAGAAAAATCCTTCAAGAAGCTCGAACAGAAGGAAGCGAAGTGAGGGAGCGCCTCACGGATCGAAGCGGCCGACCTTGGACGGCGCGAGGTCCAGGCGCGCGAGGGAGCGCAGGAACGCGTGCGTCACGATCACGTGGATGCGCGACTGGGTCGCGTTGTAGACCCGCCGACTGAGCCTCGAGGCGATCGACGGATAGAAGTTCGCCACCTCGACCTCAACGTGCAGGCGCGCATGCTGCGGGTCCTCGCCGGCACGCCTGCGCACTTCGATCTGCAGGTAGCCGCGGCCGTTGCGCCCGCGCCGTGAGACCAGCAGGCCGCGCGCGATACGCCAGCGTACGAGCCCGCGCTCGCGGTTCATCTCATATTCGGGCGCCAGGAACGTCAGCAGCTTCAAGGGGCTCGCAAGCAGCACCACCGAGCGCTCCCGCTCGCTGTAGCGGACGCGGATCAGCCCGAGCGTCACGCGTGTGAGGAAGCGCCAATAGGTGCGCGCGAGGCGCTCCAGGTGCGCCGGGCGTCCAGATCTCCTTGAGCGCGGCCTCATCGATCACCAGGTCGGCCTTCTGCACCGAGCGCACCGCCCCGGTGTCCCGATCGAGCGAGGTGGAGTCGCCGAGATCGGCGATCACCGCCCGCTCGCGACGGGCTCTGTTCGGCTTCGGGATGCGCACGGGCTCCTGCAGGCTATCCCCGCCGAGAAGGGACGTCCGTCCCCGGCTGCTGCTATCCAACACATGTGGCCGAGGAGCGACGCACCCATCATTCCTCCCGCGCGCGAGCGGTCGCAGAGCTGGAGAGCGAGGCGCTGATCGACCGTGAGGACGAGCTCGCGCGCAGGTGGGTGATCGCGCTGATGCTCGCGAACCCGCTCGAGGGGTTGGGCGAGCTGCCGCTCGAGGAGCTCGCGCGTGCAGCCCCCGCCCTGTGCGCACAGACGCTGCGCGCGGTGCAGTCGGAGATCGAGCTGGAGCGCCTCGTCGGACGGGGGGCGGGGAGCGGTCGCGAGCCCGCCGTCGACGCGGGAGAGCTGGCCGCCCTGTGCGGCGCGCGCGAGCCGGCGCAGCTGGTCGAAGCGGTTGAGGCTCTGCGCGGCGTTCTGTGGGAGGCGCTGCTCGACGAGCTGAGAGAGCCGTCGGCACGGCTGCTCGCGGACGTGGGCGACCGGCTCGCGTACGTGTGCGCCGCGATGCTCGCGGCTAGCCTCGAGACGGTCGCGCCCGGCGCCGGCGCTCGGGCGACGGAGCCGGATCTCCAGCCGGTCCCACATGCGCCGCTCGCGCGCGGCTCGAGCTCGGTCTCGACGCCGCGCGGCGAGGTGGTGATCGTCGACGAGCGCATTTCGGCCGATGAGGCCCCGCCGGAGCAGCCTACGCGGACCTCGCGCGGCGGCGAGCATGCGGAGCCCTTGGGTGGCGGCGAGCATGCGGGGCCCTTGGGTGGCGGCGAGCATGCGGGGCCCTTGGGCGGCACACGATCGCTGCCGGTCGAGCCGTCGGCCGAGATCGAGATCCGCGACGAACGGCGCGAGGAAGGCCCGGCGGCGTGGGTCTCGACGATCGGCGCCGAGCTGCGGCGCTTCGAGCGCGACGGCGCGCCGTTTGCGGTGCTGCTGGTCGAGTTGGTGGAGATCGAGCGTCTGCGCCGCGACGGGCCGCCCGAGCAGCTCATCTGGCTGGCAGGAGAGCTCGAGCGGGCGCTCGCGGACGCGCTCGACTCGTGGCCGGTGTCGGTCGCTCGCGAGCGACCCGGCAGGTGCTGGCTGCTGGCACCGGGGACCGATCGCGCCGGCGCCGACAGGCTCGCGCAACGTCTGATGCGCGAGCTCCCGGCGAGCGGTGGCGGCTCGCGCCCATCGCTCGTCGTGGCGATCGGCACCGCGATCTGCCCCGAGGACGGCCGCGAGCCGGCGGCGCTGGCCGCGCACGCCGACATCGGTGCTGTACGCAGCCCGCTCAGCGCTCCGCGGGTCCCGGCCTCGGGCCACCGCGTCGCTGGACGACGCCGCCTAGCAAAGCCGGCTTACGGTTCCGCGGCGAGCGCGCCGCCGGCGACCGCTGCGCTCGAGGACCCCGGCGGGAGCCCGAGCGTGGGGGTGTTGGCGGCCTTGCCGACGATGTGCGTGGCGATGCGCACCGTCTCGGTGATGCCGAGCGCGTCGGCCGCGCCGGCCGTCAGGTCCCAGTCGGCACCGGTGTCCATAGGGACCGCGATCGAGCACGGGCAGGGTGAGGCTGTGACCCTTGTATGTGACCTTGATGAGCGTGCCGCACGCGAGCGTCCGGTTGGCGACTCCGACGACGCCGGGGGTCAGCGTCTGACCGCACGCGGTCTGCTTGCCGTAGAACCCGGGGCCGAACCAGGTGGCGATCCCGGTCGCGCGGACGTTCGTCGTCGGTGTCGAGCTGGGCGCGGAGGGCGCGGCCGCGCCGCCGGGTTCGCTGGCGAGGGCGACCCCGTTCGCGCTCAGCGAGCAGATGGCTCCCGTGAGCACCACGAGCAGCAGCGTGTATGTCCTTGGCGCGATATGCATCCTGTTCGACGCCTACGGGGTGAGCTGACGGGCTCGCGCGACACGTGCGGTGCCTCGCTACGGCCCTGCCGGGCCGATTCGCCCCAGTGGATCGACTTCGATCCACGTTGGGTCCCCCGTCCACCGTGACCTGGGTCTCGGTGGCTCGGCGTGAGCCGCAGTATACAGGCCGCCTGGATGCGGCTCGCGCGCCGACGGCTGGGTCTTGAGGCTTGCGGCTGGGTCTTGAGGCTGGCGGGTCGGGCGGCTGCGCTCAGGCCAGCGGCAGGCGCGAGAGGACATCTTTGATCAACCGCTCGCCCGTCGCAATGCCGGCCTTGGCGAGCTCGCCGACGATCTCCGCGGCCGAGGCCACGAGCTCCGCGCCGCCGGGCGGATGCACCGACGCACTGGCCCGCTCGCTCTCACACTCGAATCCCTGCCGTGGCGCCGGCTCGGCGACCACGCCGGGTTTGGCGGGGCGCCTGGCAGCGGGCTTGGCGGCTCGCTTGGCGGTGGCGCCGGGGCTCTTGCCGGGCCGCGCGGGCGGGCGGCCGTTGGCGTGGGCTGGGGCCGTCGTCGCGGCGGCTGCCGCGGCCGTCGCTCTGCGGGCCGCTGCTCGCCGTGGGCTTGACCGCTGCGGCCTAGTACGTGGTAGTTGAGACAAGACCCCAGGGCCGTCGTCGGAGGCGGGTCCCTTGGCAGCGCGTGCAGCGCCCGCTGGGCGCTCGCTGTCTTTTGAGGCGCTCATCGCGCACATCATTGCTTAACGTCGCCTGCGAGCAAATCGGCAGCGCTCGAAAAGATCGCCGGGACGCGTTAGCATGGGTCCCCGGAGAACCAACTTGATATGTAACGTCGGGGCGGTTACGACCGTATATCCGGCGATTTAGCTGTTCTCAGCCATAAACTTGCACGAGGCCGTCTCGCCTTTTGGTTGTCGATCGCGGAAAGAAATGGAAACACGAATGTCAGTAGTCGAGCTGCAGGAGCTGGATGAGGTCAAGGGCCTGCTCGCCAAGGGCCAGCAGGTCGGGGTCCTCTCCTACGCGGAGATAACCAAGGCGATGTCCGAGCTCGACCTGGACGAGTCCGACGTCGAAGAGCTGCACGGGTTCCTCGAGCGCTCGGAGATCGAGCTCGTCGAGGACATCGACCCGGCGATCGCGGCCGCGTCGCAGCGTCGAGCGCGCGCCCGACAAGCGCGGCCGGCGCAAAGCGAAAACCGCGCTCGACCTCAAGCCGGACATGACGACCGACTCGCTGCAGCTGTTCCTCAAGGACATCGGCAAGGTGCGCCTGCTGACCGCCCAGGAGGAGGTCGACCTCGCCAAGCGGATCGAGCGCGGCGACCTCGACGCCAAGCAGAAGATGGTCGAGTCCAACCTGCGCCTGGTCGTCTCGATCGCCAAGAACTACCGCAACCAGGGCCTGCCGTTCCTCGACCTGATCCAGGAGGGCACGCTCGGCCTCGTGCGCGCCGCGGAGAAGTTCGACTACCGCAAGGGCTTCAAGTTCTCCACCTACGCGACCTGGTGGATCCGCCAGGCGATCGCCCGCGCGCTGGCCGACAAGGCGCGCACGATCCGCATCCCGGTGCACGTGGTCGAGAAGCTCAACAAGATCGGCCGCGCCGAGCGCAAGCTCGTCACCGAGCTCGGGCGCGAGCCGACCGCCGACGAGATCGCCGACGTCACCGGCATCGACCCCGAGGAGGTCGACTCGATCAAGCGCTCCGCGCAGGCGCCCGTATCGCTGGAGAAGCCGGTCGGCGACGAGGAGGAGTCCGAGTTCGGCCAGTTCATCGCCGACGAGCGCGCCGAGTCGCCGTACGAGCGCGCCGCCGAGATCCTCACCAAGGAGGCGCTGCGCGAGGCGCTCGAGAACCTCTCCTACCGCGAACGGCGCGTGCTGGAGCTGCGCTACGGGCTCGGCGGCGAGCACCCGCGCACGCTCGACGAGGTCGGTCGCACGTTCAACGTCACGCGCGAGCGCATCCGCCAGATCGAGAACCAGTCGCTGAAGAAGCTGCAGTCGCTTGGCGGAGGCCCAGAAGCTCCGAGACGTCGCCTAGAGTTCGTCCATCGCCATCCGCCGGCGCTCAAGAGCTGCGGAAGGGATGCCGATCTAGCAGGCATGTTCGATGTCATGGCTGCGCTGCGCGAGCTGGTCGAGAAGGGCGGCTCCGATCTGCACCTGAAGGTCGGCTCGGCGCCGCTGTTCCGCGTGCAACGGCGAGCTGGCGGCTGGACCAGAGCGCCGCCGCCGCTGAGCGCCGAGGACACCGAGGGCGCGCTGCAGGACGCTGCTGCAGCGACGAGGTCAAGCTGGACGAGTTCGCCGCAGGAGCACGAGGTCGACTTCTCCTTCGAAATCGCGGGCGTCGCGCGCTTCCGCATCAACGCCTTCCAGCAGCGCGGCGTGATCTCGATGGTCGTGCCGCGCGATCCCGCACCGCATCAGCACGATCGAGGAGCTGGCGCTGCCGCCGGTCGTGCGCGAACTGGCCGAGGAGGAGCGCGGGATCGTGCTGCTCACCGGGACCACCGGCTCGGGCAAGTCGACGACGCTCGCGGCGATGATCGACCACATGAACCACACGATGAGCAAGCACATCGTCACGATCGAGGACCCGATCGAGTTCGTGCACACGCGACAAGCGCTCGGTCGATCAACCAGCGCGAGGTCGGCATGGACACCGCCTCCTTCAAGCGCGCGCTGCGCCGCGTGCTGCGCCAGGACCCCGACGTGATCCTGGTCGGCGAGATGCGCGACGAGGAGACCGTCCAGACGGCGCTGTCGGCCGCCGAGACCGGGCACCTCGTGCTCTCCACGATCCACACGGTCGACGCGACCGAGTCGATCAACCGCATGCTCGACTTCTTCCCGCCCCACCAGCACAGCCAGGCGCGCAGCATGATCGCCGGCACGGTCAAGGGCGTGATCTCCCAGCGCCTGGTCCCGGGCGCCGACGGCGGCCGCGTCGCGGTCTGCGAGATCCTGCGCATGACCGGCCGCGTGCGCGACATGATCGTCGACCCGACGCAGACGGGCAAGCTCGTCGAGGTGATCACCTCGGGCGGCTACTACGGCATGCAGACCTTCGACCAGGCCCTGTTCGGCCACGTCAAGGCCGGCCGGGTGACCTTCGAGGACGCGATGCGCGTCGCCTCGAGCCCGCACGACTTCAAGCTGCTGATGCAGGCCGACGGGCGCCGGGGCACGACGATGGAGGACGTCGCCGCCGCCGAGGCGAACCGCGAGCCCGGACTCCAGCCCGTCGCTCACGACCGCCTGAGCGCCGCCCGACGGGCGCTGTCTGCGCCTCCTCCAGCACTTCAGTTGGTAAAGTAAAGGCGTAATGGCCGTAGATGAGACATGTCCGGTGTGTATGACCGCAGAGATCGTGTGCGGCAAGTGGACGCTGCTGCTCATCCGCGACCTCGCCGAGGGTTGCTCGCGCTTCTGCGAGCTCGAACGCTCGCTCGCCGGGCATCAGCCCGCGCACGCTGTCGCTGCGCCTGCGGGCGCTCGAGGAGGAGGGCATCGTCGAGCGCCACACCTTCCCCGAGGTGCCGCCGCGCGTCGAGTACGCGCTGACCGAGAAGGGCCGCGCGCTGCTGCCGATCATCGACGACATGCGCGCCTACGGCGAAGACTGGCTGGGGGCCGAGTGCGCCGAGCGATCGGTCGACGCCTCGCCGCTCGCCGCGGCCGTCGCCGAGCAGACGCTCGCGGTCGCATAGCGGCGCCTGCGGGCACCGCGCAGGCTGCAAGACAGGGTGCGCCGGGAGGAGCGCACCGGGCGAGCGCGAACTCAGCGCACCATGCAATCGACTCCCGCTGCAGGCGGCGCTCACTGAGTTCCTCGAGGCGGCCGCGGGTCATCTGCACGCCGAGGTCAGCGCGGGTGCCGAGGTGCCGTTCGAGCTCGAGACGCAGCGGGCGCGCAGGGGAGCGGGAGCCTCGCCGCTGTACTGCTACCGCGCGCTGACGGGCGAGTTCATCGCCGAGCGCCAGCCCGCAGCTGGAGCGTCTTGCCGAGCTACGCGCAGGCGGCGCGCGCTGCTCGAGCGCTTCGACGGCCTCGACCGCTACCTGGCGAGCGTCGGCGTCGAGACCGCCGCGCAGCGATGCTCGCTCGCGGCGTGCGTGCGGCGATCCTGCGCGCTGCTGCGCGACGTGTTCGCCGAACAGACCGACTTCGAGCTGCGCCCCGAGCGCCTGCGCGCGGCGCTCGAGCGGCTGGAGCGCTCGGCGCTCGCCGGCGCCGGCGCAGACGACGCTTCTGGCCACGCTGCACGGCCTCACGATCAGCTCGGCGCGAGCTCGCGCTGACGAGTGGCCTGACGATCGCCCAGCCCGACGTCCTCGAAGGGCTGCCGGAGGGAGCGCTGCTCGGCGCAGACGATGGACGCCGACGGGCACCTGATCGTCGCGCTCGACCGCCGGCGAGGACGACCCCCGCGAGGCGATCGCCCGCGGCCGCGAGATCCTCAAGGATCTGCTGCGCGCGCTGCGTCTGTTCGGCGACGGCCGCGTGACGCTCGGTGCGCTCGCGTGGGCGCCGCGTCGGCGGCGGCGCGTGGAAACCGCTCGCGCTCGGTGCGGGCGGGCGCCCGCACGGGATGCTGATCGTGACCGCGGAGCAGGAGGACGAGCTGCGCGCCTTCTGCAACCTCGTCTCGCGGCGCGCGCCCCACGGCAACGAGCTCGCGTGGGCGCTCAGGCGCTTCGAGCTCGGGCTGCGAGCGCGAGACGCTGGCTCGAGGCGCTGACCGACCACCTGCTCGCGCTGCGCGCGCTGCTGGAGCCCGAGGGGCCCTCGAGCGGGCTGCTGGCCGGTGCGCCTGGCGGCGCTGTGCGCGACGCCGGAGCGACGCGACGGAGCTGACGCGAGCGGACCCTGCCGGCGCTCGCGCTCGAGCGCGACGTGATGCTTGGCGGCGCCGGGCACGCCGACCGTTCGCGAGCCCGCGAGCGAGAGCTCGCGCAGGACATGGCCGACCATCTGCGTGCGCTGCTCGCGACGTCATCTGCGGCCACCTCGACCCCGACCTGGTCGGCCTCGCCGACCAGCTGCTGCTCGATGCCCGCTGGCGCCGCCGAGGAGCCGGCGCTCGAGCAGCGCACCGCGCGAGCGGCTCAGTCGAACAGCTGCTCGGCGATGCGAGCCAGGCCCAGGAGATCCTGGACGTCTTCATCTAGGTGCGGCGACCACGATCGGCTGGTGGGCGCGACCATGCCTCGGACAGGCTCTGCGATCGTGTCGCGGTCGCGCCGCGCGAGCACGTCGAAGTCAGCGAGGTTGGCCGCGACCACGCGAGCGCAAGGCGCTCGCCGAGCGCGGGCGCGAGCAGATCGCGCCACCTCCGCCACGGAGTGCCCGCCGAGGCCGTCGGTGTGCACGCGGTTGACGATCAGCTCGCCCACGGACATGCCCGTCGGCGGCGAGCCGCTCCAGCAGGAACTCCGCCTCGCGCGCCGGCTCGGCCTCGGGTGAGGTGACGATCACGAACGTCGTCTGCGGAGCGCGCAGCAGCGCTGCGACCTCGCGCGTGCGCTCGCCGAAGCCGTCGATCACGCCGGACGAGCGAGCGGAAGAAGCGCGACAGCTCGCCGAGCATGTCCACGCCGGTGACGCGCGCGAAGATCGAGAACACGAGCGCGGTGCCGCGGCCGAACAGCGCGCGCGGTCAGGCCGCTGGGCGCGAGGAACACCTGCAGCGCGCGTCCTTCCAGGAAGCCGAGCAGACGGCCCGGCGCGTCCAGGAAGTCCAGCGCGTTGCGCGACGGGGGCGTGTCGAGCACGATCACGTCGAAGTCGTGCTCCTCGTGCAGCTCGTACAGCTTGGCGATCGCGCTGAGCTCGTGCGAGCCGGCGACCGCGGTCGAGAGCTCGCGGTAGACCGGGTTGGCGAGGATCTCCTCGCGCGCGCGCTCGTCGGGCGCCAGCCGCGCGATGATCAGGTCGTCGAAGGTGCGCTTGGCGTCGAGCATCATCGCCCACAGCTCGCCCTCCATCTCGATCGCCCTGCGTCGGCGAGCTGGCGCGGGCTCGATCCGGCGCGGCTCGGATGCCAGCTCCGCCAGCCCGAGCGCCGAGGCCAGCCGCCTGGCGGGTCGATCGTGACCACGGCGACCTTCTGCCCGCGCTGCGCGAGCCCGAGCGCCAGCGCCGCGGAGGTCGTCGTCTTGCCGACGCCGCCCGCGCCGACGCACACGAGCACGCGCTTGCCGCGTCAGGCGCGTCGCTGAGGCCCGCGGCGCGCGCGTGGCCGCTCGTCGTGGTCATCTCCGGATCGTAGTTCGCCGTGCAGGAATCGCCCCTCGCTATGCGAATACCCACCGGACGGCTTTCCCAGCAATCGAGTATCGGAGCCACCGTGGAAGGCAAGGCCAAGGTCATCGCGTTCGCCAACCAGAAGGGCGGCGTGGCCAAGACGACGACGACGCTCAACCTGGCCGCCGCATTCGCGGAGGAGGGCCACCGCGTGCTGTGCGTCGACATGGACCCGCAGGGCAACCTGACGATGTCGCAGGGGATCGACCCGGACACGCTCGAGAAATCGATGTACGACGTGCTCGTGCACAAGGTCTCGATCCGCGAGGTGATCCGCAAGCGCGAGATCGACGTGGCATGCGCCTCGATCGACCTGGCCGGCGCCGAGATCGCGATGTCGACGATGATCGGCCGCGAGCGCTCGCTGCAGAAGGCCTTCGAACCGATCCTCGAGGACTACGACTTCATCTGCATCGACACGCCGCCGAGCCTCGGGCTGCTGACGATCAACGCGCTGACAGCCGCCGACAAGGTGATCGTCCCCGTTCAGTGCGAGTATCTGTCGATGCGCGGGCTCATCCAGCTGCAGAACACGCTCGCGATGATCCGCGAGAACCTCAATCCCGGCGTTGACATCGAGGGTATCCTCCCGACGTTGGTGGACTCGCGCACGATCCACGCCAAGGAGGCGATCGAGATCCTCGAGGAAAACTTCGGCGACCGCGTGTTCGCATCGCGCATCCGCAAGACCGTCCGCTTCGCCGAGGCTCCGGTGAAGGGCATGTCGGTGCTCAAGTACGAGCCGGACGGCGTCGCCGCCCAGTCCTACCGCCAACTCGCGCAGGAGGTTCTAACCAATGGCCAACGCTAAACGCGCGAGCATGCGCGAAGGGCCGCTGGCGGCGCTGTTTCGCAAGACCGAAGACGGCGAGGGGACCGGCAGAGGGACCCGAGCGCGCGGGCGAGCTGCCCGTGTCGCGCCCGGTAGGCGATGCGCGGCGTCTCCGCGCCTGTGAGCCACCCGCGCGAGAGCGGGCTGCCGCATCCGGCGCTGAGCGCCCCGCCGCCGGCCGAGCTGCGCGAGGAGGCCTATGTTCCATCTCCGCAGGAGCGCCTGCGCCACGCCTTCTCCTCGGAGATCCCCGAGAACCTGATGGACGCGCCCGCGCCCGCGCGCAGGATGATCGACGAGTACGCACGCGACCGCTCGCCCTCGCCGCTCGTCTGCGGGCACCGGGCAGCCGGTGATCCGCGTCGTCGGCGTCGGCGGCGCCGGCGTCAACGCGGTCAACCGCATGGTCGAGGCGGAGGTCGAGGGCATCGAGTTCGTCGCGGTCAACACCGACCTGCAGTCGCTGCAGCAGTCGACCGCCGACATCACGCTGCACATCGGCGCCGAGCTGACCCGCGGCCTGGGCTCGGGCTCGGACGCGAACGTCGGCCGCCAGGCGGCGATGGAGGACTACGACCGCATGAAGGCGCTGCTGAAGGGCTCGGACATGATCTTCATCGCCGCCGGCGCCGGCGGCGGCACGGGCACCGGCGCGGCGCCGGTCGTCGCGCGCATCTCGCGCGAAGTCGGCGCGCTGACGGTCGCGATCGTCACCAAGCCGTTCGGCTTCGAGGGCACGCGCCGCGGCGAGCAGGCAGAGCGCGGCGTGAGCGCGCTGGCCGAAGAGGTCGACACGCTGATCGTGGTGCCCAACGACCGCCTGCTCGGCGTGCTCGACAAGCAGACGGCGATGGTCGAGGCGTTCCGCGTGGCCGACGACGTCCTGCGCCAGGGCGTGCAGGGGATCTCCGACCTCGTGACGCTCCCCGGGCTGATCAACCTCGACTTCGCGGACGTGCGCACGATCATGAGCGAGGCCGGCAACGCGCTGCTCGGCATCGGCATGGGCGTCGGCGAGAACCGCGCCACCGAGGCCGCCGTCCAGGCCGTGTCCTCGCCGCTGCTTGAAACCTCGATGGACGGCGCGCGCTCGATCCTGCTGTCGATCACCGGCGGCAACAACCTGTCGCTGTGGGAGGTCAACGAGGCGGCCAAGTCCGTATCCGAGGCCGCGCACCCCGACGCGAACATCATCTTCGGCGCGATGGTCGACGAGAAGCTCGACGACCAAGTGTGGGTCACGGTCGTGGCCACCGGCTACGGCGACGAGGGCAGGCGCAAGAGCGTGAGCCGCTTCAAAGAGCCCGCCACCACCGGCGAGGTGCGGGCGGGACGCGGCACGCCCGCGCGGCCGAGCCCGGCGCGTCGTGGTGGCCTCGCCGTCGACGAGCTAGAAGTCCCCGAGTTCCTTCCGAACTTCTGACGTCCGTCAATATCGCTCTGCAATGAGCGACGTTGAGCGAGGGGTCGTTGCCGCCGGGCATCCGCTGACGGCGCAGGCCGGCGCGCGCGTGCTGCGCGAAGGCGGCAACGCGGTCGATGCGACCGTGGCGGCGATGCTGACCTCGTTCGTGACCGAGTCGCTGCTCACCGGGCTCGGGGCAGGCGGCCACATGCTGGTGGCGGGAGCGGGGGTTGAGCCGACGCTGCTTGGACTTCTTCGTGGAGGCGCCGTCGCGTGTCGGCGACGGCTCGGAGGCGGAGCTTCTCGGGGTCGGTGTGTCGTTCGGCGACGCCGAGCAGGTGTTCCACATCGGGCCGGCGTCGTGCGGCGTGTACGGGGTTCCGGCCGGCGTCTGCGAGGCTGCGCGCCGGTGGGGGACGATCGCGCTCGAGCGGCTCGCGGCGCCGGCGGTGGCGCTGGCGTACGAGGGCGTCGTGCTCAACGCCGGCCAAGCGTACGTCGCGGAGATCCTCGTCGACCTGCTGACCTCGACGCCCGAGTGCGCCGCGCTGTGGGCTCCCGACGGCCGCGTGCTGCGCGAGGGCGAGCTGCTGCGCAACCCGGAGCTGGGCGACGCGCTGCTGCGACTCGCGCGCGACGGTGCCGCGCCGTTCTACACGGGCGACATCGCCGAGGCCGTGTGCGACTGGCTGGCCGCGCGTGGCGGCTCGCTGCACGCGTCAGACCTGGCGGACTACCGGGCGATCGAGCGCGAGCCGATCAGGACCGCGTATCGCGACCGCGAGGTCCTCACCAACCCGCCGCCGGCCGCGGGCGGCACGCTGCTCGCGTATGCGCTGGCGCTGCTCGATCGCGGTCTGGCGCCGCCGCGCCTGCAGGCGCTGATCGATGCGATGGCGGCTGCGCAAGCCGAGCGCACGCCGGAGTTCGTCGAGGGCCTCGACGACGAGGGCTTCCTCGAGCGCTTCCTGAGCGACGCGTCTCGGCTCGACGACGCACATCTCGGTGATCGACGCGGCCGGCTTCGCGTGCAGCGCCACGTGCACGAACGGCGAGGGCTCCGGGATCGTGGTGCCGGGCACGGGCATGCACCTCAACAACGTGATGGGCGAGGAGGATCTCAACCCGCACGGTTTCCACCTGCATCCCGCCGGACGGCGGATGCCGAGCATGATGGCCCCGTCGGTGGTGATGCGCGACGGCGAGGTCGAGCTGGTCCTGGGCAGCGCCGGCTCCAACCGGATCCGCTCGGCGCTCTTGCAGACGATCGTCGGCGTCGTCGACCGCGAGTTGCCGGTCCGCGAGGCCGTCGACGCGCCGCGCGTGCACTTCGAGGACGGCGTCGTGTTCGCCGAGCCGGGGATTGACCTCGACGGCTTGGACGACAGCTTGCGCGTGGTTCGCTTCGGCTCGCTCAACCTGTTCTTCGGCGGGGTGCAGGCGGCGCTTCGGCGCGATTCGGGGCTGACCGGGGCTGGGGACCCCCGGCGTGGCGGGGTGGCGGAGAACGCGTAGAGATCTGCCCCATGGTGTGGGGCGATGCCCGACGTCGAGCGAGAATAACGACCGCATCCGGCACTACGGTCCTCGGCCGTGGCCGACCAATTTCCTAGCGCAACAGACCCCGACGGCCGTCTTGTGGTCTTCGATGTGGGCTCCCATCTGCATCTGGCTCGTCGGCGCCCCTGGTTGCTCGATCACCTCGACGTGATCATGGGGACTATCGCGCTCCCCGATCATCGAGCTGCGGACGCGATCCCCGGCCGCGAGCGCTTCTATCGCCAGCACATCGAGCCTCATCGTTGGCTGCGAGTCGTCGTAGACTTCAGCAAAGATCCGGGATGGGTCGTGACGGCTGTTGTTCAGGACAACGATCCCCGTGAATAGCACGATGACGATTACAATCGCCGGCATAGACTTCGACTACCACGACTACGACGAGCGTGGCGATGTGCTGTATCTGCATCTGGGGCCACCAAATGGGCCGCCGGCTAGGGCGCTAGAGACCTCTGAGGGGCACACGGTCGAATACGACGAGCACGGGGCCATCGTTGGCTTGGAGCTCATGGGCGTGCGCGGGACGCTCGAGCGCGACGGAGAGCTGAAGCTCACATGGCCACCAGCTCACGTGGAGGCCAGCATGCTGCGCGGCGCGCTGGCGGCGTAGGTCGGCGCGCCGGGCCTTTCTCACGGGCTCATCGAACATCTCCCTGAGCAACGCGCTCCCGGAGGACTATCTCGCCGAGATCGAAGCAAAGTATCCAGGCGCGCTGACCAAGCAGTTCGTGCCCACCGATCCCGGGCGTGGAAACTCGAGATGTACGAAGAGTTCCTCGCCGAGCGCCGCCGACTCATCGCGGACGCCATCAACACCATCTAGAGACGCTGATGACCAATGGCGATCCAGAGCCAGGCAAGCCTGTGAGCGAGCTGGTGCTGATGGGGGAGAGCCCGACGCTCGAGTTCAAGTCGAGCCTCCGCTGGGACTACCGCCGCCAGGAGGTCAACAAGGCGCTGCAGAAGGCGATCGCGAAGACGGTCGCCGGCCTCATGAACTCCGAGGGCGGAACGCTATCGATCGGGGTTGCCGACGGTGGAGCTGTCCTCGGCATCGAGAACGACCTCAAGTCGCTGTCGCGCCAAGATCTCGACGGATTCGAGCAGGCGTTTCGACAGGTGTTGACGGAGAATTGCGGCGCGGAGTTCAGCTAACTCGTACGCAGCGACTACGAGTCCGTCGAAGGCTCCACCGGTGGCGGTCGGGATCTCGACGGCCGTGATAGCGTCCGAGGCCGCCGGCGAGTGCGGCCAACGACACGGTTCGACTGAGGGGGACAACGTGCTAGGCATATGGCGGCTTCATCGTGGCGCAGCTACGCGGGCCAGCACCGAGGCAACCGTCGCCGCATTCGGCGCGATGGTCATGGCACTTTGTCTGAGTGCGTCCGTAGCTCACGCCGCGACGGGTGGCGCCGTGGCGGGCAAGCAGCCTCCGCCCGGTCCTCTCGTCAGCAGTCCGAGCGCGGCGCCTCGGGCGCGCGCCGTGCCAGCCGACAGCGCGATCCTTCCAGGATTTGAAGCCTTCACGCTTCCGGGCAACGACGATGGCAGCAGCGCCGAGATCAAGCTGCCATTCCCCGTCAAGCTCTTTACAAGGACCTATAAGGCTCTTTACATCAACAACAACGGCAACGTCACGTTCGGGGAGGCGACAGCCCAGTACACGCCCGAACCGCTCTGGACGTTCAAGACGCCGATGATCGCGCCGTTCTGGGCCGACGTGGACACCCGCGTCGGCAATGTCGTCACCTACGGCACCAGCACGATCGACGGGCACCAAGCGTTCGGCGTCACATGGCCGGGCGTCGGCTGCTACTCCGAGATCGACTCAGTGACCAATACCTTTCAGCTCGTGCTGATCGACAGGAGCGATGTTGGCAAGGGAGACTTCGACATACAATTCAACTACGGCCCGATCGAATGGGAAAGCGGTCAGGCGAGCGGAGGCGACGCGAGTTGCCTCAACGGGACCGCTGCCGCCGCCGGATACACGAGCGGCACCGGCCTGAGCTACGAACTTCCCGGCTCCGGGACCAACGGTGCGCTGCTCAGCTCCAATCCTGTCACCGGACTGTCGAATCAGAGCTATGGCAGCTCGAGCGCCGGTACGGACATCTTTCCCGTGCGGGGCGGCCAGCCCACACCCGCCGCGCTGCCCGCGAGATACGTGGCTCTCGGAGATTCCTACTCCGCCGGCGAGGGCAACCCCGGCAGTGACCCCACGCCCTGGGTCGATACGTCAGGCAACCCGACGACGAACGACAATGGCTGTGACCGCTCCGCCGTCGCCTACCCGATGCTTGTGGCGACGTGGCTCAAATCCCAGAAGAGTCTCCCTGCGATGAGCCTCCGGTTCCTCGCGTGCAGCGGCGCTCGGACCGAAGACCTATGGGACTCCGGTGCCCATACCGTCTATGGCCTGTCGGGCGCGACCGACACGGAACCTCAGCAGTTGCTCGACACGAGCGATCTAGCGGCGGCGCGAGTAGTCACGGTTACAGTGGGAGGCAACGACCTGAACTTCGCGGACGTCCTCACGAACTGCACAACCGGGCCGCCTCTCCACTACTGCAACGCATCGTCGAATGATGGCTGGATAGCGGATCTATCCCAAAACATATTCACGCTCGAGCCCATCCTTCGGGAAACGTATCTCCAGATCGAGGCAGAGGCGCCTAATGCTGCCCTCTATGTCATCGGGTACCCCGACCTGCTGCCACCGAATGCGTCACTGGCTCATCAGATCGCGTGCTCGTTGGCCACCGGGATAACCGAAGAAGGGATCAACTACCTGATCGGCAACGAGGTTCTTCTCGACGAAGCAGTCTCGCAGGCAGCCTCGGAAGCAGGTGCACACTTCGTCGATCCCAACTTCAAGGGCTCGCACGGCTTCTTGGGACACGACGTGTGCGCGCTGGGCCACTGGTTCAACGAACTGAACCTCGTCGACCCGCAATACTCCTACCATCCGAACAAGAGCGGTCAGGCTGCCCTAGCGGCCGATATCAAGGCAGCAATCGAGTCAAACTCGTCTGTCAGCGGATAGGCAAGATATTTGGCCCTAGTCCGGCGGGCACGTAGTCGCGCTCGAGCGCGACTGGAAAATGCCTTGCCGCGTAGTCACAAGTCGCACAAGCGGCATTGCGCGGAGCAGTTCAACCGGCACTACTTTCACAAAGCTGTTGCTAATGGTCATGGGGCTACATCGTGAAACGATAGATAGTTCTCTATCGACAGGTGCAGTCTCGACCACAGATAGATTGACCCCAGGCCCAGCAGGAATCCGACCGAAGTGGCCACCCACCGATTTAGGTTGCGCTTGGCTCCCGGATTGGGCAGCTCTTGAACGGCGGTCGTGACGATTCCGAACACCAGCGTCAGGCCCATAAGCATTGTGACGAAGCCCAGATCGAAGGCCACGCTCGCTGACGGCTGGCTCGTTGCCAGTGCCAGGAGCGCACCAAACTCCGCGAATACGGCGATAACGGAGATAAACGCGATAACCAATACGCGCCCCTCTCTAGCCTCGTCGCTACGGGCACCCCAAACACCATCGTCGTTGAAAACCCCGCTCTGCAGGATCAGCCCCAAGTAGAGGGCCGGAATAATCGTCGCAACGACGCCGTAGTAGGTCATCGGGTCACCTTGCGAACTCGACGAAGCTAGCATCGTCCCGAGTGTCGACACAACCTACAGCATTGTCTCTGGGCCGGACAGAACCAGTATTTCACGACCGTTGTCACCGTTGATCTTATCTGCCGTAGCCCAATCGGGGTTGGAGGCCGTCGCGCCCGACCAAGCACGAAAGTCCTGCGCAACGGTCAGGGTGAGCGTCGTGGCGACGCCGAGGCACCCACTCGAGGGCAAGGAGCACTGCAAATCGCTAGGGCCGGCGATCAGTTGGCGCGATCTGCCAAACGAGATACTCGCCAACCGTAGACGTATGGCCGATGTCGACGAGGCGCTCGCGACCATTATCGAGCCGCAGGTGCAGCAGCACTTTTGTGATATCCAACGGTCCACCGTAGTTCAAGACAAGCCCAAATTGCCCGAAGAAACCGATGTTTTCCCCAAAGCTCGCGATCTGCTCTCGCTTCGCTGCGTACGTAACGGCAAACGCGTCAGCCAATTTCGTTACAGTTGATACTCAGAAGCGTGGACGAGAGATATGACCGATGACCGAACCTGGGGCGCCTATGCGATTCAATACGACAGGCTGTGAGGCATGCATTTACTTCGCACCATCGGCGTTGCCGGGCCTGACGTGAACGGTTGAGCTAGAGGGCGGACCGCGCTGCTACAAGGCGTTGGGCCATGAGGCTTATCAGCAAGTCAACCTGCTCTGCGGTTGCGTCGGCCGGATCGAGGGGCTTCGCTTCAGCAAACGAGTCTCCTGTCATGATGGCTGGGTCATCTGCGCTGATGTAGTAGCCGATGCGAGCTTCACTGTGGGCCGAGTAGCGAGCACTAGCCTGGAGGGTCCAATAGGTAGCAGGGGTCTCTGTCGTCGTTATCTTGCGTCGACCACGCCAAAACGTCATAGTGGTCGCGGTCTGAGTGGTGCTGCCCTCTTGGGGAAACAGTCCCACCTCAGCCGCTTGGGAGACGAAGTCCTGCGCCGCACGCCTCAGTCGGTCAAGGTGCCGTTGATTCTCGCGAACTCGCCGCGCATACGCCTGCGCTTCCTGCGTGTTCCGTAGTTTCGTCTCTCGCTCGCGGAAGGCTGCTTCTTGCTCCGCCTTGCGGACGGCAGCGTCTAGATCATCGCTGGCCATAGGGCTCTGTTGCGAAGTAGTACCAGAGGACCGCAGGCGGCGAGCTTAAGCGAATCTCACCTTCCCATTAGACAGCGCGCGCACCTGCGCGCGCTCGAGCAGCTGCATGCGCTCGATCGCCGCCTCGATCAGCTGCGCGAGCAGCCGCAGCCGGGCGTTCTCCGAGCGCAGCTCGAGCAGCTGCTGCTTGGCGTCCACGTCGAACTCGACGGTCGCCGCCATTCTGTACGCGCTCATGTCCTCGAGCTCGCTCGCCTCGATCTCCCGGTCGGTCGCTTCTAGCACCAGCTCGCGGTAGAGCGCTCGCGCGGCGTCGCCGGCCTCGGCGTCTGGCTCCTCCTCGGGCTCGCTCACGAACTCGACCACGCCGGCCGGGTAGGGGAGGTCGTCCTGGCGCTCGAGCAGGCGAAACGGCCGCGTGCCGCGCGCGAGGATGTTCAGACGGCCGTCGTCCATGCGCTCGACCACCCGCTCGACCTCGCATGCGCAGCCGACCGGCTTGAGCTCCTGCTCGGACAGCCACAGGATCCCGAACTCGCGTCCCGGGGTGCTGGGCTCGGCCTGCAGGCAGCGCTCGATCATCGTGCGGTAGCGCTGCTCGAAGATGTGCAGCGGCACGCTCTCGTGTGGGAGCGCGACGATCCCCAGGGGGAACAGTGGGAAGCTCTGGGAGACGAGCTCGGGCATACGCCCGAGTTTAGGCGGGCGCCTTGCGCGCGGACAGCATCAGGTTGTAGAAGATCGCGGGCGGCAGCCGCGACTCCAGCAGCCGGCGGTCGAGCTCCTGCAGCAGCAGGTAGCCGCGATATGCGTACAGGCGCCACGCCCACGGCACGTCGTCGGGGTTGGCGGTCGCCTCGAGCGTGCGGTTGGCCCAGCCGAACCAGTTGGCGAGCAGCTCCTCGCCGGTGACGCGCACGTCCTGCAGGCCGGCGGCGCCGGCGGCTCGGTATAGCTCGGCGGGCGCGAACGCGTGGACGTCGACGACGCCCTCGAGCGCCGCGTCCGGCTCGCCGCCGTCGGCGGGCGGCGCGGGTCCGGCGCCGATCGCGCGCCGCCACAGCGGCGCCACGGTGCCCGCCAGGCGCTTGGGCACGCGCGCCAGGCGGTCGCCATAGCGCGACGGCTCTCCGGCGAACAGCACCGTGCCGCCGGGTGCGAGCACGCGCTCGAACTCCCTGAACGCTCGCGGCAGGTCCGGGATGTGGTGGAGCACGGCGTGGCCGAAGACGAGGTCGAAGCTCGCATCCGCGAACGGCAGGCGCTCGGCGTCGGCCGGCTCGGTGTCGACCTCGAGTCCGAGGCGCTCTGCGTTCGCCTGCAGCGTCTCGAGCATGCCCGGCGAGATGTCGCTGCACGTGGCGTGCTCGATCAGCCCGGCGCGCAACAGGTTCAGCGTGAAATAGCCGGTTCCCGAGCCGATCTCGAGCGATCGCGGGTAGTGGCCAGGCTCGCGGCCGAGCGCCTTGCGTACCTTCGCGCCGACCTGGCTCGCGCCGAGCTCGCCGAAGTCGATGCCCCACTTCGAGTCGTAGTGCTCGGCGGCCACGTCGTGGTAGCGCGTGTTGGCGTCGCGGATCTCTTCGGCGCTCAGGGCGGGCGGCATCCGGCGGACCATATACTCGCGCGCCGTGCTCGCGCCGCCCACCCATG
Organism: uncultured Solirubrobacteraceae bacterium; assembly: GCA_963797105.1. Classification (GTDB taxonomy): domain Bacteria; phylum Actinomycetota; class Thermoleophilia; order Solirubrobacterales; family Solirubrobacteraceae; genus Palsa-744. The sequence goes on along the minus strand of CAWCOB010000002.1, from coordinate 2,404,975 downwards.
GCCTGATGGTGCAGACCAAGGTCGTCTCCTGACATCCAGCACTGACATGGCGCCACCACCGACTACACCGACTCACTACGAGCAGCGCGACCAGCCGGATGGCGTGCCGCCGCTGGCGCTGACCGGGGAGCGCACGCTCCCGGATGTGCCCGAGGAGAACTACTGGTTTCGCCGCCACCTGGTCGTGTACGAGTGGATCGCCGAGCGGGTTCGTGGGCTGCGGGTGATCGACATGGCCTGCGGCGAGGGCTACGGCTCGGACGTGCTCGCGCGCAGCGCCGCGAGCGTCGTCGGCGTCGACGCCAACCCCGAGGCCCACGAGCATGCGCGCCTGCGCTACTCGAGCGCCAACCTGCGCTTCGCGCGCGAGCTCGTCGACAGCTTCTCCGAGCCCGCCGACGCGGTCGTGTTCCTGCAGACGATCGAGCACATCGAGCGGCCCGGCGACGTGCTCGAGCACTTCCGCTCGCTGGTGGGGGAGCAAGGAGTCGTGTTCGTGTCCACGCCGAACGTGCTCACGCTCGCGCCCAAGGGAGCACCGCGCTCCGACAATCCGTGGCACGTGCACGAGTACCGCTGCGATGAGTTCGAGGCTCTGTGCCGGGCGCACTTCGGGAGCGTCGAGATGTACGGGCTGTTTCACGCGCGCAAGCTGCGCGCGCACGAGCTCGCGCTGCGGCTCGGATGGGATCGCGTGCACCCGCGCCTTGGCGTGACGCGCCGCTTCTACGACTGGTTCACGCCCACGATCGCCGTGTCGGACTTCACGCTCGAGCCCGCCGTCTCCGACGATCCCTCCGAGCGCGGCGCCGACATGGACCGAGCGCTCGACTTCCTCGCGGTCTGCCGGCCGTGAGCGGCTCAGGCGAGCGCGGCGCGCTGGCGATCGTCCTGCACACGCACATGCCCTACGTCGAGGGCTTCGGCACATGGCCGTTCGGTGAGGAGTGGCTGTGGGAGGCGATGGCCGGCTGCTATCTGCCGCTGCTGAAGCTGCTCGACGCGGGAGCGCCGCTGACGCTTTCGCTGACCCCCGTCCTTTGCGATCAGCTGGAGGTGCCCGGCGTCGAGGAGCGTTTCGCCGCGTTCGTGCGGGGCGTGCGCCGCGAGACTCACGCGGAGGATGCAGCCGGGCTGAGGGCGGGCGGGCACGAGGCGCTGGCACGCGAGCTCGAGCGATCCGGGCAGGACTACGAGCGTGCGCTCGAGCTGCTCGTCGAGCGCGGAGGGGATCTGCTGGGCGCGCTCGCCCCGCACGCGCAGTGGACCTCCTCGGCCACCCACGCGGTGCTGCCGCTGCTTGCCAGCGACGCCGGCGTGCGCCTGCAGGTGCGAAGCGGGATCGCCTCCCATCGCCGCCGCTTCGGCAGCTCCTGGCAGGGCGGCTTCTGGCTGCCTGAGTGCGCCTACGCGCCCTCGCTCGAGCGCCCGCTCGAGGAGGCGGGCGTGAGCGCTGTGTGCGTCGAGCTCACCGAGCAGCTGGGGCTCGGCTCCTGGCGGCAACTGCGCCCGATCGCCACGGAGGCCGGCGTGACGCTCGTGCCGATCGATCGTGCCACGATGGCGCTGGTGTGGAGCGAGCGCGGCTACCCCGCCGACGGCACCTATCGCGACTACCACCATCACACCGTCCACCACCACAACCCCTGGAACAACGAGGGCGAGGCCTATCGCCACGAGGCGGCGCTGGCGCTGGCGCGCAAGCACGCAGCCGACTTCGTCGCCCGCACGCGCGCCCGACTCGAGCAGGGGCGCGCGGACGCCGCCGCGGAGAGCGAAGCGCTGCCGGGCGGCGGCCTGGTGGTGTGCGCGCTCGACACCGAGCTGCTCGGGCACTGGTGGTACGAGGGGCTCGAGTGGCTGCGCGCCGTCGTGCTCGAGTGCGAGCGACAGCAGCTCGCGCTCATCGGGCTCGATGACGCGTTGAGCGCGCTCGAGCCGGCGGGCCCGGCGGGCGGCGTGACGGCCGGTGGGGAGCAGGCGCTACGTCCCGGAACATGCAGTTGGGGCAGCGGCGGCGACCTATCCACGTGGTCTTCGCCGCCGGTCGCCGACATGGCCTTCGCGTGCAGGGCGGCCGAGCTCGATGTGCTCGCGGGCGGGTCCGCGGTGGGAGCGGCCGCGATCCGCGAGCTGCTCGCTCTGCAGGCCAGCGACTGGGCCTTCATGGTCTCGAGAGGCATCGCGGTTCCCTACGCGCATGAGCGCTTCGACGGCCATCGCACAGCGCTCGCTCGCGCTCTCGAGCTCGGCCCGCAGGGCGAAAGCGCGGCGCTCCGCAACCTCGCACGTGACGCCGATCGCGCTGCCCTGCTGGCTCCGTGAAGCTCCATGGCCGGCGCTGCCGACCGCTACTTAACGCAATTAATCGGTTTATTCGATCAACGCGCATCTGCTAGCGTCCGCCGCCGCAGCGCGAGAATCGCTTAGGCGTGCGGGTAAAACGAGAGAAAGGGAACGCGATGAGGTTGTCTTCCATAATTGGGTACCCAAGAACGCCCCGCGGCGCTTTCCGCATGCCAGGCATCGCGGCAGTGCTCGCCTGCGTGGCGCTGCTCGCGGTCGGTGGCGGTATCGCTCAGGCGAGCACCGGTTCGATCGAAGGCACGGTGACCAACCACACAGCCAAAGGCGTGGAAGGGATCGAAGTCTCGGTGGTGAACGAACAAGGCACCCAGCTCGGCTCCACGACCACCGCCAGCAATGGCAAATACACGATCGCGGGAATCGCCGAAGACGAGTACACGGTCGTGTTCAGTGACAAAACCGAAGTGTATTTGACCAAAAGCGCGGCTCAGTTCATCGAAGAAGGCAAAGCGGCGAAACTGAACGTCGTGCTGACGAAGGCCGGCTCCTTCGCCGGCGTGGTCACGAGCGCCGCCACAAACGAAGGCCTGGCCGACGTGAGTGTCGAGATCGACGGGCCTGCAGGCGCGGAAGAGCTCTTTCATGGGATCTTCACCGACGCCCACGGTCACTATGCGCTTAAACACCTGGCGCCGGGACGATACGAGCTCGAATTCTCCGCTGAAGGAAGCGACCTGTCTCAGCGGGTGTCGGTGGAATTGGCAGAAGGCGAAGAACACCTCTACAACGTCGCCCTGACCGAAGGCGGCAAGATCAGCGGCACGGTCACAGACGCATACTCGCATGCTGCGCTTGAAAAAATCGGTGTCTACGCGTACATCCCGGATCACGGCGGGGGCTTCGCGGTCACAAATGCCAAAGGCGAATACACCGTCACAGGTCTCTCCAGCGGTGCCTACGACGTCGAGTACTACTGGATCTACTCCGAAGCCGAAGAAAAGGAATACGAAAAGGCCCCGGCGGAGATCCCCAAGTACATAACGCAGTACTTCAACAACCAGATCTCGGCGGGGAGCGCCAACACGGTGTCCGTCAGCGAAGGCGCCACGACCTCCGGTGTCAACGTGGCGATGGTTCCCTCCGCTCCGCACAACGCGGCGGTGCCGGTGATCGCGGGCACAGCGCTGGTAGGCGATGCGCTCACCTGCTCGAACGGCTCATGGACGGGCGAAGGCATGCTCTCGGTGCAGACCGGGTGGCCGCTGAGCACCCCGTTCGGCTACCAGTGGCTGCGTGAAGGCAGCGCCATCAGCGGCGCCACCCTGGCGAGCTACGCGGTGCAGAGCGCCGACGAGGGTCACAGCCTCGCCTGCGAAGTGACCGCCACCAACGCCGCCGGCCACGTAGCCAGCAAGAGCAACTCGGTCGCGGTACCGCGACCGGCGCTCACGAGCTTCACCTCGAGGCTCCTGTTCGTCAAGGACACGGCCAAGGAGAGTATCGCCTGTGCCAACGCCGCCTGCGCCGGCACCGCCGAGATCACGGCCAAGCACGGGCACAAGAAGCCCACGCTGATCGCGAAGGGGTCCTACTCGCTGGCCGCAGGCACGCGCGGAACGCTGACGCTGCGCCTGACCGGCAGCGGGGCGAAGGCGCTGCTCGCCGTCAAGCACCATCGGGCATCGGGCAAGCTCGTGATCCTGGTGAAGGAAGGCAAGTCGGTGGAACGGTCGGTACAGGTGAGCATCAAGTAGCGCGCAGGGCTCGCCGGTGGGTGCCGTGCTCGTGCTCGCGCGAGCCGCGCCCGCCGGCGGGGCTCCGTAGCGGGCCGCCCCCGCCGGAGCGGTTCGCTACTCCCAGCGCATCGCCTGGGGCGCCTCGCGCATGCGGATCACGCGCGCGGGCGTGCCCGCGACGACGGCGTTCTCGGGCACGTGCTTGGTGACGACGGTGCTCGTGCCGATGACGCTGTTCGCGCCGACGCTCACGCCGCGCAGGATGCACGCGCCGTAGCCGATCCAGACATTGTGGCCGACACGCACGTCGCGCTTGTAGATGCCCTGCAGGCGGATCGGGCGCTCCACCTCGGTGACGCCGTGGTCGAAGTCGATCAGCATCACGCGGTCGGCGATGATGCACTCGCGGCCGATCGACACGTGCTGGTAGGCCGAGATCGTGCAGTCCTGGCCGATCACGGTCTTCGCGCCGATGCTCACCTCGCCCTCGTGCACGCGGATCTTGCTGCCGTGTCCGATCCACGCCCAGCGCCCGATGCGCAGCGTCGCGTGGCGGCCGATCTCGAGCGTGACCTTCGGGCATATGAAGCAGATCCCATCTGTCTGCAGGCGCCTGCCGAAGCGCAGCTTCAACCACGCGTAGCGGCACAGCAGCTTCGCGTAATGGCGGTTGAGCATGCGGTTCGCGCGCATGAATCGCAGCAGCGCGAGCGGTCCGCCGTGGCGCGGCTCGGGCGCGCGGCGCACGGCGTCGCCGAGATGCCCGGCGCGGGCCTCGGCGTCAGCGGCGCTTGCGGCGTTGGCGGCGGCCTCAGCGGTCTCGGCGTTGGCGGCATCGGCGGCGGCAGCAGCGCTCGCGGCGTTGGCGCCGTCGGCACCGTCGGCGGGGTCTGCAAGCAGCTCCATGGCGGTCGAATCGTAGGGGACGGCCGAGCGGGCAGGGTCGCCGCAGGCGGGTCCTCGCAGCCGCCCCTGCGATGATTCCGCGCTCGATGACCGAGCCAACCCTAGCCCAGCGCCTGCTCGACGGCGATCGCCGCGCGCTGGCGCGCGCGATCACGCTCGTCGAGGACAACCGCCCGGAGGGCTGGGAGCTCGTCCGCGAGGTGTACCCGCACACCGGGCGGGCTGAGGTCGTCGGCTTTACCGGGCCGCCGGGCGTGGGCAAGTCGACGCTGATCGGCGCGCTCACGAAGGCGCGGCGCGAGGCCGGGAGAACCGTCGGCGTGCTGTCGATCGACCCGTCCTCGCCGTTCACGCAGGGCGCGCTGCTCGGAGATCGCATCCGGCTGACCGAGCACTTCCTCGACCCGGGCGTGTTCATCCGCTCGATGGCCAATCGCGGCGCGCTCGGCGGCCTTTCGGAGGCGGCGCTGCAGGCCGCGCTGCTGCTCGACGCGGCAGGGCGTCAGGACGTTTTCGTGGAGACCGTCGGCGTCGGTCAGGCGGAGATCGACATCATCGACCACGCCGACACGATCGTGCTCGTGCTGATGCCCGGCTCGGGCGATTCGATCCAGGCGCTGAAGGCGGGCGTGATGGAGATCCCGGACGTGATCGTGATCAACAAGGCTGATCATCCGCTGACGGACACGATGATCCGCGAGATCCGCGGCGTGCTGTCGCTCGCGAACCTCGATCGCACGCCCGAGGAAGCCCGCGGACGCTGGCGCGTGCCGATCGTCAAGACCGAGGCCGCCCGCGGCGAGGGCGTGGGGGAGCTCGTCAACAGCCTGCAGGAGCATCGCGACCACATCCTCGCCGCCGGCCAGCTCGACGAGCGGCGCGCGCGCAACCTGCGCAGCGAGGTGATCGCGATCGCGACCGCGCGCATGCGCAGGCGCCTGGAGGAGGAGCTGCGCGAGGACGCGGAGTTCCAGCGGCTGCTCGACGAGGTCGTCGCGCGACGGCTCGACCCGGCGAGTGCTGCCGCGGCCCTGCTCGATCGCGACGGCGCCGGCAGGCTCGGCTGACGCCGGTGGTGCGTCAAAGCTCTGCGTGTAGCGAGCGAGCGGTCGCCGAGCGCGGAACCGACTGCTGGTCGGGCGACGTGCCGATCACCCGGTCGCCGACGGTCGACGTCACACCGAACCAGTAGCGCTCGTTCTTGTAGTGGTGCAGGCGGTGGTTGCGCCAGATCGCCTTGTAGTAGAGCCTGCGTGCCCGGTGCGGCGTGTGGATCAGGAAGTGCGTCCACTCGTACGTCGCAAGGACCGCGAAGCTGGTCAGGATGCCCGTCGTCGCATAGGCCAGACGCGGGCCGCCCAGCACGAGGTGGATCGGGAACGACAGCGCCCAGTTGACGGCCGCGATCATCGCCAGGAACACGAGCACCGCGTAGACCGGGATCAGCACTCCCTCGAGCACGGCCGGCGCTTCGTGGTGGGCGCGATGCTCACGCGCGCTCAGGAGCTCGATCTTGCGACCCAGCAGCATGAGCGGCCGGGCGTGCAGAAGGTAGACGTGGATCGCCCACTCGACGAACGGCGTCAGCGCGACCAACCCGGCGACCATCACGAGGTCGCGCCAGCCGAGCTCGCCCTGGACCACGCGTGCGGCGAGCGCGAGCGCGACCGCGCCGAACAGGTACGGCGGCGATGGCTGGCGCACGAACACGCGCGCGCAGTCCAGCAGCGAGGGGCCCTGCTTGCCCTTGGTCGGCACCGCCTGCGCGGGCGCCGTCAGCTCGTCGTCGCCGGCGGCCTGCACGGGTGCCGTCGGTTGGTCGCCGACGGCCTCCTCGGCGCGCTCACGAGGCTCTCGTCTTTCGACTTGTGCCATCAGCTTGGACATCGTGAATCGATGGTAACCGAGTAGGCTCGACCGTCGATGGACTCTCTTGACTGGGTCGAGCGCAACTGGTTGCTGCTCGGCCGTTTGATACCGGGCCACACGGCGATCTACCGCGCCAGTCGCGGCGTCATCGGCCACCGTGTGCCCGGTGCGCCGCCGATGCTGCTGCTCGATCACGTCGGCGCCAAGAGCGCCACCCGGCGTACGAGTCCGCTCGCCTACACGGTCGACGGGCCCAACCTGGTCCTCGTCGCCTCCAAGGGTGGCTATCCGAAGAACCCCGGCTGGTTTCACAACCTCGTCTCCAACCCGGACACGACCGTGCAGGTCGGGTCGAGCCACCGCGACGTGCACGCGCGCGTGGCCGATCCCGAGGAGCGAGCGCACCTGTGGCCGCTGGTGCTCGAGACCTACGGCGGCTACGCCGACTACCAGAAGCGCACCGAGCGGGAGATCCCGCTCGTGATCCTCGAGCCGCGCTGATGGATTACGCAGTGATGCGTTACGCAGGTTTGCGTAACGTCGGTGCGATGCGTCTCAGGCGCCAAGCGCCCTCGCGATCACCATTTGCTGGATCTCGTCGGTGCCCTCGCCGATCGTGAGGATCTTCGCGTCGCGGTAGAAGCGGCACACCGGGTACTCCTCGATAAAGCCGTAGCCACCGTGTATCTGCACGGCCTCCTCGGCGCAGCGCACCGCGAGGCGGCCCGTCTTCAGCTTCGCCTGCGCGGCCGTCAGCGTGAAGTTGCGCTTGGCGTCCTTCTCGAGCGCCGCCTTGTACACGAGCAGCCGCGCGGCCGCGATCTCGGTCGCCATGTCGGCGAGCTTGCCCTGGATCGCCTGGAACTTGGAGATCGGCTTGCCGAACGCCTTGCGCTCCTTGGCGTACTTGAGCGCCTCGTCGAGCGCGCCCTGCGCGAGGCCCACGCCCATCGCGGCGACGCCGATGCGTCCGATGTCGAGGATGTGCAGGAACTGCTTGAAGCCCGCACCTCGCGGTCCCAGCAGGTTCGCCTCCGGCACGCGGCATTCGCTGAAGCTCAGCGGGCGCGTGTCAGACGCGTTCCAGCCCATCTTGCGGTACGGCTCGCCAGGCTCGTAGCCGGCGGTGCCGTTGGCGACGATGATGTTGGAGATCTGCTTGGAGCCGGGGTGGGCGGGATCGTCATCCCCGGTGACGGCCGTGATGCACACCATCCCCGAGATGTCCGTGCCGGCGTTCGTGATGAACTGCTTGGCGCCGTCGATCACCCATTCGCCGTCCTCGAGACGCGCGCGTGTGCGCGTGTTGCCGGCGTCGGAGCCCGCCTCCGGCTCGGTCAGCCCGAACGCGCCGAGCCGCTCGCCCGAGCACAGCCGCGGCATCCACTCGCGCTTCTGCTCCTCTGAGCCGAACACGTAGATCGGCTGAGTTCCCAGCGACGTGTGCGCGCACAATGTGATCGCGACCGAGGAGTCCACGCGCGTGAGCTCCTCGACTGCCAGCGCATACGCCAGCGTGTCGCCGCCGCCGCCGCCGTACTCCTCCGGAAAGGGGATGCCCATCAGGTTCAGGGCGCCCAGCTTCGCGACGATCTCGTACGGGAACGACTTCGTGCGGTCGAGCTCCTCGGCCACCGGAGCGACCTCGCCTTCCGCGAAGGCTCTGACCGTGCGCCTGATCAGCTCGTGATCGGGCGACAGGTCGAAGTCCATGGCGCGCATTCTCCCAGACTCCGCCCGTGTGCCGCGATTCGGGCGACTGAGCACTTGACTACCGCGTCATACTACGTTTCTGATGGTGGGGGTTAGAGCCTCGTTGGGGATGGCGGCAGCCGCGCGGCGCGGCCGCCTGCTCGTGCCCGCGCTCGCCTGCGTCTGCGCGCTGGCCGCGCCGGCGCTCACGGCTGCCTCACGCGGCAGCCTCCACATACGCAAGCGCAGCGCGCGCGGCGTCTCCCTCCTCGCGTCTTCGACGCGCCCGCATTGGGCGTGCCCGCAGGGCGCGTGTGAAGCGATCGTCGCGCCGCGGCCGGTCAAGGTCGCGGCGCGCTTCGCGTTGCCAGGTGGCGGCCCCCTGCTCGAAGGCGGCGGTGAACTGGGCGGCTTCGATCCCGCGGATCTGCAATCGGCGTACAGGATTCCCACGGGCGTCGAATCGCCGCAGACGATCGCGCTCATTGACGCCTACGGCTACCCGGACGCGGAAGCGGATCTCGCCGTATATCGCTCGAAGTACGGACTGCCGCCGTGCACGACGGCAAATGGCTGCTTCGAGAAGGTCAACGGGAAGGGCGAAGCAGCCAACTATCCCGCCGAAGAACCGGGCTGGGACGAGGAGGCTGCGCTGGACGAGGACATGGCCTCGGCGGCATGCCCGGAATGCCACATCCTGATGGTCGAGGCCAAGAACCAGGACCCGTCCCAGCTCGGAGGCTCGGTCGACGCCGCGGCCAAGCTCGGCGCGACGGAGATCAGCAACAGCTATGGCTTCCCCGAGACCGAAGACGCCTACTGCGGGACGACGGGCTGCTCGCAGTTCGACAAGTACTACGAACATCCTGGCGTGGTAATCGTGGCATCGGCGGGCGACAGCGGCTACGAGAACACGTATGAGACAGACCGTGGGCGCTACTTCCCGCTCTCGACGCTGTTCCCGGCCTCCTCGCCGGATGTCGTCGCGGTCGGTGGCACGGCGCTCTACCGAGACACGAGCGTCGCGCGCGGCTGGCGCGAGGAAGTCTGGGACGAAGTCGCACGTGAAATCGGCAGCGGCAGCGGCTGCAGCAAGTTCGAGTCGAAGCCGGCCTGGCAGAGCGACAGCGGCTGCGCCCGCCGGACCGACAACGACGTGGCGGCGGTCGCGGCTGTCGAAACGGGCGTGTCGGTGCGCGTCGACGGCCAGTGGGAAATCTACGGTGGCACGAGCGTCGCCGCGCCGCTGGTCGCCGGGATCGAGGCGCACGCGAGCTCCTATGTGCGCTCGCTGGGCGCGCGCGCGTTCTACGAGCAGCCGAGCTCCGTGTTCGACGTCAGCGAAGGGTTCGACGGCTACACGGCCAACGAATGCGCGCCGAGCCTCTACCTCTGCAACGGCGAGCTCGGCTATGACGCGCCGAGCGGGCTCGGCGCACCTGACGGCGTGCCCAGCCTCGCGGGTGAAACGCGGCCGTCTGTCACCGCCGTGGAACCCCCCGAAGGCCCGGCCAAGGGTGGCACGAAGGTGACGATCTCGGGCGCCAATCTCGCCGGCGTCACCGAAGTCAGGTTCGGCGCTGCGAGGGCCAAGAGCTTCAAGCTCGGATCGGCGACGACGATCACGGCGGTTTCCCCCACGGGTGCGGCCGGGGCGAGCGTGAACGTGGTCGTCGTCACCGCGGATGGCGAAAGCGCGACGAGCACAGCCGACACGTTCACATACGCCGGAGCGCCGACGGTGACGAAGGTGAGCCCTGACGAAGGCCCCGCGGCGGGCGGCACGGAAGTGAAGATCTCGGGCACCGGCTTCACGGGCGCCACCAAGGTCAGCTTCGGCAAAGCCAAGGCGAAATACACGGTGACGTCGGCGACGTCGATCACCGCCGAAGCCCCCGCGGAGAAGAAGGCAGGGGTCCTCGACGTGGTCGTCACGACGAAGGCCGGCAAGAGCGCGACGAACGCGGACGACACCTTCACCTACGTGTTGTAACCGAGCGGAAGCCGTGCTCTGTCACGATTCGCGCTCGCGATGACCGGTACCCGCCTGATCCGAGACCTGCTCAAGCCGGGACGCCCGCACCGCTACGGCAGCCACCGTTCGCAGCGCGCCGATCTGTACCTGCCTCGCGGCCGCGGACCACATCCCGTGATGGTCATGATCCACGGGGGCTCCTGGCACTCGCGCTACGGCAAGGTCGTCATGCGCGGTCTCGCCGGAGATCTCGCCAGGCGCGGCTGGGCGGTGTGGAACATCGAGTACCGGCGGCTCGGAGGCGGCGGTGGCTGGCCGATGACGTTTGTGGATGTAGCTGCCGCGATCGACCATCTGGCCGAGGTGGCGGCGCCGCTCGATCTCGACAGGGTCAGCGTCCTCGGGCATTCCGCCGGCGGGCATCTGGCGCTGTGGGCCGCTTGTCGCGAGCAGCTCCCGGCGGGCGCCCCCGGCCAGCTCGACGGCGAGCCGCGAGTGCACTTGAAGCGGGTCATCGCGCAGGCCGGCGTGTGTGATCTTGCCGGTGCTTACCGTCTCTGGCGTGGTGGGGCCGTCGACGCGCTGATGGGCGGTGCTCCCCAAGATGTGCCGGAGCGCTACGACGCCGGTGATCCGATACGCCTGCTGCCGTCAAGCGTGCCAACGCTGCTCGTGCACGGGACGCTCGACGAGACCGTCTCGGTCGAGCTCAGCCGCGGCTATGCGCTTGCCGCGCGCGCCGCCGGCGGCGACGTCGAGCTCGTCGAGATCCCTGGCAACGCGGGGCGCCACCGAGCGCACATCAACCCGCGGGGCGAGGCCTGGGCTGCAGTCACGAGGCGCCTGAGCGCTCCGAAGGCGGTTCCGCTCGCGCCGTAGCAGTGCCGCCGGGCCTCCCTGGCAGGCGCCTCCACGCTGTCTCGGCACCGAAACCGGCGTGCGACACGGTCCCGCATCTTCGCCGATTTGCCGTCTCGACTCTCAAGATCGCGCGCCGGTTGTCCCGATGTGCGTGCCGTGAGCCTTGTGAAGATCCATTGCTACGGCTGTGACCGCACCGTCCCGGTCGAGGAAAGCGCCATGTCGCGCGGTCTGCAGGCCGCCGGCTGGGCGCTCGACCATGGCCAGACGTTCTGTCCGAGCTGCGCCGCCATGCGCAAGCTGAGTCCGATCGAGGCCGAGCCTCCCGATGCGGGTGGCGGTGTGCCAGACGGGCAGCCGGCGAGGGCACCCGCGAGCGCGCCCGAGTCGCAGCCGGCGCTCCAGCCCGCACAGGCGCTCGAGCCGTTCCCCGTCAGCGCGGCGCTGCGCGAACGTCGCGGACCGCGCACCTGGCGGCTGCTGCAGGCGAGCTTCAGCGTGCTGCGCGAGGACCCCGAGCTGCTCATCTTCCCCGCGGTGGCGATGACGCTGACGCTGCTCCTCGGAGCGCTGTCGTTCGCGCTCTCGGTGTCGCACGGCGGCGCGTCGCGCAATGCGAAGGACGTGATCTTCTTCGCGAGCCTCGTCGCCGGCTACCCGATGACGTTCGTGTCGCTGTACTGCGGCGTCGCGCTCGCGGCGGTGCTCGCAGGGCGCCTGGATGGCGAGGCGACGACGACGCACGACGGCTGGATGGCGGCTCGAGAGCGGGTCGGGATCATCGCGGCCTGGACGTTGATGGTGTGCACCGTCGGGGCGGCGCTGCGGCTGATCGAGCGCTACGTCCCGCTCGGCGGCAAGATCGTGGTCGCGATCGTCGATCTGTCGTGGACGCTCGCGACGATGTTCGCGGTCCCGGTGCTCGCCTACGAGAATCTCGGACCGGTCGATGTTCTGCGTCGCTCCTCGCGGATCTTCCGCCAGCGTTGGGGCATGCAGATCGGCGGGATCGTCGGCATCGGCGTCGCGAGCGTGTTCCTGTATGTGCCGTTCATCGTGCTGCTCGTCGCGGGCGTGGCAAGCGCGGGCACTGCGGGCGTGCTGCTGACCGTGCTCGGCGGCGCCGGCCTGTTTGGCGCGATCGCCGTGCAATCGGCGATGGATCAGGTCTTCAGGGTGTTCGTGTACCGCAGTGCGGTGGGTCTCGACACGAGCGGCGGCCCGTTCTCGCAAAGCGATCTGCAGGCGCCGTTCGCGCGCCGGCGCGGACGCTAGCCGCAGTAGGACTTGGCGAGCTCGACCAGCAGGCGCACGCCGTAGCCGGACGCGCCCTTGCCGACGTATGGGCGGTCGAGGTCCCATGCCGATCCCGCGATGTCCAGGTGCGCCCACGGCGTCTCGCCGACGAAGTTCGACAGGAACGTGCCACCCACGATCGTGCCCGCCTTGCGTGCTTCGGGCGCGTTGTCGAGGTCGCCGTATTTGCCCTTGATCAGCTCGTCGTACTCCTCGTGCAGCGGCAGGCGCCAGACGATCTCGCCGCTGCTCTCGCCGGCGGCCGCGATGCGCGCGGCCAGCTCGTCGTCGTTGCTCATCAGGCCCGCGTACGTCGATCCGAGCGCGACGATCACCGCGCCCGTCAACGTCGCCAGGTCGACGATCCGCTCCGCGCCTTCGGCGACGGCGTGGCACAGGCAGTCGGCCAGCACGAGCCGGCCCTCGGCGTCGGTGTTGTTGACCTCGATCGTCTTGCCGTTGGCGGCCACGACGATGTCGCCCGGCTTGATCGAGCGGCCGCTCGGCAGGTTCTCGGTCGCGCCGACGACCGCGACCAGCTTCAACGGCAGCTTCAGGCGCGCGATCGCCGAGACCGCCTCGATCGTCGCCGCGCCGCCGGACATGTCGAACTTCATCTCCGCCATCTTGGCGCCGGGCTTCAACGAGATGCCGCCGCTGTCGAACGTCACGGCCTTGCCGACGATGCCGAGCGTCGGGCCGGCTGGGGTGGACGGGCCTTCGTATCTGATCGTGATCAGCGCCGGCTCCTGCTCGGAGCCCTGCGCGACCGCCGCGAACGCGCCCATGCCGCGCGCGATGATCGCGTCGCGTCCCTCGACCTCGACCGACACGCCCTCCAGCTCGTCATCGAGCGCCTTCGCGTAAGCGCCGAGGGCGGTCGGCGTGAGGTCGTTGCCGGGCCGGTTCTGCAAGTCGCGTGCGCGGTTGACGGCCTCGCCGAGCACCGCCGCCTCGGCGACGCTCGCCGCGAGCCCATCCGGGCCAGAGACGATCAGGCGTTCGAGCTGCTTGGGCTGGGCTTCATCGCCGGCCGCAGCGGACTTGTGCAGCTCGAAGCGGTAGTCGCTGAGGATCGTGCCCTGCACGAGCGCCGCGGCGACCGGAGCCTGCTCGGACGCGTCCGGCACCTGCCAGCAGAGCGCGCGCGTGCTCAGCTCACGCGCGCGTGAGAGCGCGACGGTGGCTGCCACGCGGGCGCGCTCGGGGGTGAAGTCGGCGCGCGCGCCCAGTCCCACCAGCAGCCAGCGCTTGCCCTCGGCATGTGCCAGTGCGAGCGACTTGAACGACCGGCGCGCCTCGCCTGAGTCGAGCAGCTGGCCGAGCTCGGCCGGCGAGCCGGGCGGGGGGCCCTCGCCGTCGAAGACGCCGATCGCGATCGTGTCGGCGTCGGTCGCGTCGGCTGCTCGGTCGATCGTGGTGATCTGCATCCGCCGGCACGATATCCGGCTCGCGAATGATTCGTCGTGTTGACGTAATCGCGGCTTTACCGCGGCGCCCTCCCGAGGCTGGCGCTGGAGCGCTTGGCGGAAATCGGGGGGCGGTCCACTACCATTCTCGCTCTCCGTCCCAACCAAGCGACCAACAGGAGAAGACCCGCTTCCATGCCCAAGACAGTGATCCTCGGCAGCGCGCGCACCCCCATCGGCAAGATGGGCGGCGAGCCTGTCCACGCTCGACGCCACCGAGCTTGGCGGTTTGGCGATCGGCGCCGCGCTGGAGCGCGCCGGCGTCGAGCCCGAGCAGGTCGAGCACGTCGTCATGGGCCAGGTGCTGCAGGCCGGGCAGGGGCAGATCCCCTCGCGCCAGGCCCAGATCAAGGCCGGCATTCCCAAGGAGGTCTCCTCGGAGACGATCAACAAGGTCTGCGCCTCGGGCCTGCGCGCGTCGGTGATCATCGACCAGGCGATCCGCGCCGGCGACATGAGCGTGGGCGTCGGCGGCGGCATGGAGTCGATGTCCAAGGCTCCCTACCTGCTGCCGCAGGCCCGCTTCGGCTATCGCATGGGCGACGCGAAGATGCTCGACGCGATGGTCCACGACGGGCTCACGAACCCGTTCTCGGGCAAGCAGATGTTCGTCGAGGCCACCGAGATCGGCGACGAGCTGGAGATGACGCGCGCCGACCTCGACCGCTGGGCGCTGCGCTCGCACGAGCTCGCGCTGAAGGCGACCGACGAGGGGCGCCTCGCCGATGAGATCGTCTCCGTCACGATCAAGGGACGCAAGGGCGACACCTTGGTCGAGATCGACGAGGGGCCGCGCCGCGACACCTCGCTCGAGCGGCTCGCCGCGCTGCCGGGCCTCGTCGGCAAGGAGGGCTCGCACACCGCCGGCAACTCGCCCGGCGTCAACGACGGCGGCGGCGCGCTCGTGCTCTCCTCGGATGAGTGGGCGCAGGCCAACGGCAAGGAGGCGCTCGCGGAGATCGTCGCCCACGCCCAGAGCGCCAACGACTTCGCCTATCTCGCCACCACGCCTGCGAGCGCGGCGAAGAAGGCGCTCGAGAAGGCCGGGCTGCAGCCTGGCGACATCGACCTGTGGGAGATCAACGAGGCGTTCGCGTCGGTCACGCTCAACTCGATCCGCATGCTCGGCATCGACGAGGACCGTGTCAACGTCAACGGCGGAGCGGTCGCCCTCGGGCATCCGATCGGCGCCTCCGGCGCCCGCATCCTCGGCGCGCTCGTCCACGAGCTGCGCCGCCGCGGCGGCGGCTACGGTTGCGCCGCGATCTGCTCCGGCGGGGGTCAGGGCGACGCCGTGATCCTCAAGGTCTGAGCGGACGCGGGACAGGTGAGCGGAACCCCAGACGCCTCGTCTAACGGTCAACCGCGCGGCGCCGCGTTCTTCGACCTCGACAAGACGCTGATGGCCGGCTCCTCGGGCGTCTTCTTCGCGCGGGCGGCGTATGAGACGGGGATGATCACGCGCGGCCGGCTCGCTCGCGACATCTACGAAAACGTCCGCTTCCGCCTGCGGGGCTCGACCGACGATCGCGCGGACGATGTGCGCAGGCGCGTGGGGGAGATGATCGCGGGCGTGCGCGTGCGAGACCTCGAGCGGCTCTCGCCGCGAGTGCTCGCCGGTGTGCTGCCGCGTCTGTACCCGCAGATGCTCGAACGCGCCTACGCTCACCAGGACGCCGGCCTGCCGATCTACATCCTGACCGCGGCCTCGCAGGAGATGGCCGATCTGCTCGCGCGAGTGCTCGTCTTCGACGGCGGTCTCGGCTCGCGTTCGGAGATCGTCGACGGCCGCTACACCGGCAGGCCGGCGGGTCCCTTCAACTATCGCGAGGGCAAGGTGCTCTCGATGCGCGAGGTCGCCGAGCGCGACGGCGTCGACCTCGCCGCCTCCTACGCGTACTCGGACTCGGAGTCCGACCTGCCGATGCTGCGCGCGGTTCGCCATGCGGTCGTCGTCAACCCCGACGCCATGCTCAGGCGCATAGCGCTCGAAGAGGGTTGGGAGGTGATCGAGCTCGACCGGCTCGGGCGCCGTCTGAAGGTGCTCGCCGCCCTCGGTGTCGCGGCCGCGATCGGCGGTCTCGGGAGCGTCGCTCGGGAGCGCGTGGGAGCGCGAAGCGGCTCGCGGGCATAATCTGCCGTCTCCATGTCCTCGCCGCAGCTGCAGAGCAAGATCCGCGTCGTCGTCGCCAAGCCGGGGCTGGACGGCCACGATCGCGGTGCCAAGATCATCGCGCGGGCGCTGCGCGACGCGGGCATGGAGGTGATCTACACGGGCCTGCACCAGACGCCCGAGCAGATCGTCGAGACGGTCATCCAGGAGGACGCCGACGCCGTCGGCCTGTCGATCCTGTCTGGCGCGCACATGACGCTCGTGCCGCGCGTCGTCGAGCTGCTGCGCGAGCAGGGCGTCGAGGACGTCGTGATCACCGTCGGCGGCACGATCCCGGCCGAAGACATTCCCGAGCTCAAGAGCCTGGGCGTCGCCGAGGTGTTCACGCCCGGCGCTCCCACCCAGGCGATCGTCGATTTCATCCGCGGCGCCGTCGTCGCACGCTGAACCGATTGACTCGTCAGTCAACCGCGTGAGCGAGTAGGATTGCACCCACTCAGACCCCAAGGAGTTGCCTGAGAATGAAGATATGCGTCCTGGTGAAGGAGGTCCCGGACGCCGCCGTCGAGAAGAGGATCGACCCCTCGACGGGGCGCATGGACCGCAGCGGCGAGAAGAACCTCAACCCGTATGACACGCACGCCATCGAGGCGGCGATGCAGATCAAAGAGGGCGGTGCCGTGCCGGTCGAGGAGATCGTGGCGGTGACGATGGGCCCGGACAGCGCCGTGCGTGCCCTGCACAAGGCGGTCTCGCTCGGCGCCGACCGCTCGGTCCACCTCTGCGACGCGGTCGTCGCGGGCTCCGATGTGGCAGCGACCGGCTACGCGCTGGCCAAGACGCTGCAGCGCGAGAGCCCCGACCTGGTGCTGCTCGGCCAGCAGTCCGACGACGGCGAGTGCTACACGATCGGCGCGGTCGTCGCCGAGCACCTCGGCATGCCGTCGCTGACGCAGGTGATCAAGATGGACGTGGAATCGGACAGCCTGCGCTGCGAGCGCCAGGCCGAGTACGGCTACGACACCGTGCAGATCAAGCTGCCGGCTGTGATCTCGGTCGGTGACGCGATCAACGAGCCGCGCTACCCGTCGCTGAAGGCGATCATGGGCGCGAAGAAGAAGCCGCTGGACACGTTCACCGCCGCCGATGTGCGAGATCGACGCCGCGCAAAGTCGGCGGCGAGAACTCCGCCGCCCAGTGGATCGCCGCGAAGGCGCCGCCGGCGAAGGCCGCCGGGCGAGATCATCGAGGACGAGGACACCGGCGAGACGGTCGAAAAGATCGTCGCCTGGCTCGACGAGAGGAAGCTGATCTGAGATGGCAGAACATCCTGGTTTACGCGCTGCACTACGACGGCGCGATCAACAAGAACTCGCTCGGCGCGGTCTCCGAGGGCGCCAAGCTCGCCGCTGAGCTCGGCGGCGAGGCGCACGCGATCCTGCTCGGCGAGAACGTGCCGCAGGACCTGGCCGCCTCGCTCGGCAACTACGGCGCCAAGAAGGTGCTCGTGGCCGAGGGGCCCGAGGGTCTTGCGCAGCCGCTCGTCGACGCGATGGCGGCGGCGATCACCGCGGGCGGCTACACCTACGCGCTGTTCGGCGGCGGCCTGCTCGGCTTCGAGATCGGCGCCGGGCTCGCGGCGCGCCTCGGCGCCGGCGTGGTCGATGGAGGTCACGAACGTGCGCGCCGAGAACGGCGAGCTGATCGCCGAGCGCCCGATCCTCGGCGACTCGGCGATCTCCGAAATCAAATACCGCTCCGAGGTCGGCATCGTCATCGGTCGTCTGAACGCGTTCGAGATCAAGGACGTCGGCGGCGCGGACGCGCCGGTCGAGAAGCTGAGCTTCGAGCTCTCGCCCGCAGGCGCAGCAGGCGACGATGGTCACCCGCGGCGAACAGCGCGGCGCGGACGTCGACATCGAGGGCGCCGACATCCTCGTCGCCGGCGGACGCGGCCTCGGCAAGGCCGAGGGCTTCCAGCTCGCCGAGGAGCTCGCCGCGGCATTCGGCGGCAACGCCGCCGTGGCGGCGACGCGCGCGGTCGTCGACGCCGGCTGGTACCCCTACGCGGCGCAGATCGGCCAGACGGGCAAGACCGTCTCGCCGAAGCTGTACCTCGCGGCCGGCATCTCCGGCGCGATCCAGCACAAGGTCGGGATGCAGAGCTCGGAGAACATCGTCGCGATCAACAAGGACGCGAACGCGCCGATCTTCGAATTCTCCGACCTCGGCATCGTCGGCGATCTCAACAAGATCCTGCCGAAGCTCACCGAGGCAGTGAAGGCGAAGAAGGGCTGCATGAGCGATGTCCGGACACGGCTCCAGCAACGGAAAGGTCATGCCGGCGGCCTTCCCGCCGCCGGTCGATTCCCGCAAGGAGTTCGTCAAGCGCGGCCTCGACCCCGAGGACGAGCTGATCGAGGTCGGCGTGGTGATCGTCGGCGGCGGCACCGCGGGTCTGGCCTGCGCCAACCGCCTGCTGCAGCTGCTGGCCGACGACCCCGAGACGATGGAGCGCCTCGGCGAAGTCCCGGTGGCGGTCGTCGAGAAGGCCAAGACCTGCGGCGGGCACAACCTGTCCGGCGCCGTCATGCGCCCGGGGCCGCTGCAGGAGCTGTTTCCGGACATGACCCGCGAGCAGTGGCGCGAGGAGGGCTTCGCGTTCGGCGAGGTGACGAAGGAGTCGGTGTACATGCTCACCGGCCCGAAATCCAAGATCTCGGTGCCGATCCCGGCGGTGCCGCAACTTCAAGAACCACGGCAACGAGGTCGTCTCGGTCTCGGCGCTCGCGCGCTACCAGCAGCGCCAGGCCGAGGAGGCCGGCGCCTACATCCTCACCGAGACCGCCGCCACGCAGCTGATCGTCGAGGACGGCGCGGTCGTCGGCGTGCGCTCCGGCGACAAGGGCCGCGGCAAGGACGGCGAGCCGCTCGGCAACTTCGAGCCCGGCACCGACATCAAGGCGCAGGCCACGGTGCTCGCCGAGGGCTGCTGGGGGCACCTGACGGGCGCCGCGATCCAGGAGTTCGACCTCGCCGAAGGGCGCGAGCCGCAGGTGTGGGAGCTCGGCGTCAAGGAGGTCTGGAAGGTCCCCAAGCCGCTCGACCGCGTGATCCACACGTTCGGCAGCCGTGGCCGCTGAAGGTTGCGGCCAAGTACGGACAGCTCGGCGGCACCTGGATGTATCCGATGAAGGACGAGAAGACCGGCGAGGACCTCGTCTCGATCGGGTTCGTCGTCGACCTCAACTACCGCGACGCGACGACCTCCGCCCACGACCTGCTGCAGACGTTCAAGACGCATCCGCTCGTCAAGGGCATCCTCGAGGGCGGCGAGCGCGTCGCCTGGGGCGCGAAGGCGCTTCCGGGCGGCGGCTACTGGTCGATGCCGAAGCTGTCGATGCCCGGCGCGCGTGCTCGTCGGCGACGCCGGCGGGATGGTCGACACGGCGGCGCTGAAGGGCGTCCACCACTGCATCAAGTCGGGCATGCTCGCGGCCGAGTCGATCTACGCGGCGCTCAAGCGCGGCAGAGCGACCTGTCCGAGTCCTACGAGGAGGCGATCGAGAAGTCCGCAGATCGGCAACGAGCTCTACCAGGTGCGCAACACGCGCCAGCCGTTCCAGAAGGGCTTCCTCGTGGGCAGCCTGCTCGCGGGTCCGTCGATCATGTCGAAGGGCAAGGTCCCCCCGGGTCGGCAGGAGTGGCACCGCAACGACGACGAGCCGATGTTCGTCGGCGACACCAAGGACCGCTACCCGAAGCCCGACGGCAAATACACCTTCGACAAGCTCTCCTCGGTGTTCATCACCGGCAACGCCACCCGCGACGACGCGCCCAACCACATCCGCGTGCGCAAACGCGTCCCGCGCGAGATCGCCGAGACCTGGCGCTGGATGTGCCCGGCCGGGGTGTATGAGATCCCCGAGGACGCACCCGAGCACGGCGAGGTCGACGTGATCGTCAACTACACCAACTGCGTGCAGTGCGGCGCGATCACCGCCAAGGGCGGGCGCCTGACGACCCCCGAGGGCGGCGACGGGCCGCTCTACCAGATCACCTGAGCGCGACGCGGACGCCGCCCGGAGACGGAGACGCCGGGCGGAAAACGAAACCCGAGCCTGTCTCGAGTGTTACGTGGGTGTGATGAAGGTCATGCCATCGAGCGAACGCACTGCTCGCGCGCTCTCGCGACGCCTGCTGCTCACGCTCGTGTGCGCTGTTGCCATGGCGCTGCTGGCGCTCTCGCCGGCCGCGGTGGCGAGACACGGCGACGGCGTCCACGACGAGCGCAGCGACACAGCTCGTCGGCCTCGGAGCCACGACTGGTCAAGGCGAGCAGCCGACGCTCGCCACCGGCAAGGCAAGCGCATCCGCGACGCTCGCGCAGTGCGTCACCGCGACGGTCCCCCAGACCGAACGCTCAGCCACGTTCGCGGGCGAAATGAGCGCGATCCCGGGCACGGCGCGCATGGAGATGCGCATCGACGTGCGAAGAGCGCGCGCCCGGCGAAGCTCCTGTACCGCACCGTCAGCGCCCCAGGCCTCGGGCTGTGGCGCAGCTCAGCCGCCGGCGTGAAGATCTACAAGCACCTCCAGCAGGTCACCGAACCTGTCGGCGCCGGCGCTCTACCGCGGCGTGCGTGCGCTTTCGCTGGCTGAACGCCGAAGGGCCGCCTGATCAAGGCCGCGGAACTGCGCACCGCCGTCTGCGAACAGCCGGCCACGCCGTCGCGAAGCCGCGGGTGAAACGACGACCCCGCAGCACGGGCTCGACCGGGGTCGGCACCACCGGCGCCGCGAGCTGACTGTGGCGCCCGTCTCGCGGCCCGCTAGAATCGAGCGACGATGAAGGCAGACGATCCACCCCAACTACGTCACCGGCGCACGTGCGCTGCACCTGCGGCAACGAGTTCATCACGCGCGCCACGCAGGACGAGCTGCACGTCGAGGTCTGCTCGAACTGCCATCCGTTCTACACGGGCCGGCAGAAGCTGATGGACACCGGCGGGCGCGTCGAGCGCTTCCAGCGCCGCGTCGCCAAGGGCCGCCTGCAGCACTCGGCGCAAGACCCGGTCCGCCAGTAGTCCGATGGCCACGCGCGCCGTGGCTGACCGCCGCGGCGCCGGCCGACGCTGTTCGCGGGAGCGACGACGGGCGAGCTGAGCGCCCAGCGCGACGCACCCGTCGGCGGGCAGGCGGTGCTCGAGGGCGTGATGATGCGCGGCGTCTCGCAACTGGGCGGTGGCCGTGCGCAAGCCGAGCGCCGAGCAGCTCGACGAGGACGAGCGCCCGCCGAGGAGGCGGCGCTGGGGGAGATCGAGGTCAGCACCTTCCCGCTCGACTCGGCGATGAAGCGCCACCGGCTGCTGCGGCTGCCGATCCTGCGCGGCGTCGTCGCGCTCGGCGGGTCGATGGTGATCGGCTTCCGTGCGCTCGAGATCTCCGCCAACGCGCAGCTGCCGCCCGAGGACAACAGCCTGCCGTCGAGCAGCTGCCGGCCGAGAGCGACGGGACCGGCGAGAGCGACGCGACCGCCGAGCAGGATGCCCAGGAGATCCCGCGCGCGGTCTGGGCGGGCACGGTCGTGGTCGCGGTCGCGCTCGCGATCGTCGCTGTTCTTCCTCGTCCCGGTCGGGCTCACGAGCCTGATCAAGCGCCAGCTCGGCTCCTCGATCCTGTTCTGGCTGGTCGAGGGCGTGATCCGCACGGGCCTCTTCCTCGGCTACATGCTGCTGCTCTCGCGCGTGCGCGACCTGCGGCGCGTGTTCGAGTACCACGGCGCCGAGCACAAGACGATCTCCTGCTACGAGGCCGGTCTGCCGCTGACGCCGGCCAACGCGCAGCGCTTCTCGCGGCTGCACCCGCGCTGCGGCACGAGCTTCCTGCTGGTCGTGATGATCGTCGCGATCTTCGTGTTCGCGCCGATCGGGCTGCCGGCCTGGTACTGGCTGATGGCCACGCGCATCCTCGGGCGTGCCGCTGATCGCCGGCATCTCCTTCGAGCTGATCAAGTTCGCCGGGCGCAACCGCAGCCGGCGCTGGGTGCGGGCGCTGATGTGGCCGGGCCTGAAGCTGCAGCTGCTGACCACGCGCGAGCCCGACCTCGATCAGCTCGCGGTGGCGATCGCCGCGCTCGCAGGCGGTGCTCGCGCTGGAGACGCCCGGGCGAGCTCTCGGCGGCGGACCTCGTCGGCGTCGAGGTCGTCGCCTAGCGTCGCCTCGCGGCGGACCCGACGCACCCGCACGAGTCGTCGGCGGCCGGCCACCTAGACTGGCCGCGTGATCGAAGACCTCGTCAAGCAGATCGAGACGCGCTTCGCCGAGCTCGGCGCGCAGATGACCGACCCCGAGGTGATCGCCGACCGCGAGCGCTACGCGGAGGTCGGTCGCGCCTACAGCCAGCTCGAGCCGGCGGCCAAGCTCGCCGCGCAGTGGCGCCTCGCCCAGGACGACGCGGCCGGCGCGCGAGGAGCTGCTCGCGGAGATGGGCGAGGACGCGGAGCTGCGCGAGGAGCTCGGCGAGCGCGCGCGAGCGCATCGAGGAGCTCGAGGAGGAGATCCGCCTGGCGATGGTCGAGCGCGACCCCAACGACGAGAAGAACGTGATCGTCGAGATCCAGGGCGGCGCCGGCGGCGACGAGGCCGGGCTGTGGGCGGGCGACCTCTACCGGATGCTGACCCGCTACGCCGAGCGGCGCGGCTTGCAGACCGAGCCGATGGACATCGGCGACGGCAAGTACACGTTCGCGACAGTCAAGGGCGACGGCGCCTACTCGGTGTTCAAGTTCGAGGGCGGCACCCACCGCGTGCAGCGCGTGCCCGCAGACCGAGTCCCAGGGCCGCATCCACACCTCGACGGCGACCGTGGCGGTGCTGCCGGAGGCCGAGGACGTGGACGTGCAGATCGACCCGAACGACCTGCAGATCGACGTCTACCGCTCCTCCGGGCCGGGCGGGCAGTCGGTCAACACGACCGACTCGGCGGTGCGCATCACGCACAAGCCGTCCGGGATCGTCGTCTCGATGCAGGACGAGAAGTCCCAGCTGCAGAACCGCGAGAAGGCGCTGCGCGTGCTGCGCGCGCGGCTGTACGAGCGCGCGCTCGCCGAGCAGCAGGCGGAGCTCGCGGCCGACCGCCGCTCGCAGGTCGGCACCGGCGACCGCGCCGAGAAGATCCGCACCTACAACTACGGCGAGCGGCGCGTGACCGACCACCGCATCAAGCTCACCGTGCACAACCTCGACCAGGTGCTCGAAGGCGAGCTCGACGAGCTCACCGCCGCGCTGCAGGCCGACGAGAAGCGCCGGCGCCTGGAGGCGCAGGCGGCGGCATGAGCGCGCCGGCGAGCGCGATCCGGCACGACGGCGCGCGACGCGCTCGACGGCGCGATCACCGCGATCGCGGCCGCCGGCTGCGAAACCCCGCGCCTGGACGCCGAACTGCTGCTCGCGCACGTGCTCGGGGTCGCGACGCGAGCGGCTGCTCCCCGACCGCGAGCTGCTGCGTGGCCGGCCCGGCGGTGCGCGCCTTCCAGGACGCGGTCCGCCGCCGCGCGGTCGAGCGCGAGCCGGTCGCCTACATCGTCGGGCGCCGCGGCTTTCGCCGGCTCGAGCTCGCCGTCGATCCGCGCGCGCTGATGCCGCGGCCCGGAGACCGAGCTGCTCGTCGAGGTCGGCCTCGGGCTGCGCGCCGGGGCGCGCGTGCTCGACGTCGGCACCGGCAGCGGCGCGGTGGCGCTGGCGCTCAAGGACGAGCGCCCCGACCTGCACGTGACCGGGCAGCGACGTCAGCGAGCGGCGCGCTCGAGCTCGCGCGCGCGAACGGCGAGCGCCTGGGGCTGGACGTGCGTGGCTGCACGCCGATCTGCTCGCGGGCCTGCGCGACGAGTTCGACGCGGTCGCTCGTCCAACCCGCCCTACGTGGCCGAGTCCGAGCGCGCGCTGCTCGCGCCGGAGATCGTCGCGCCACGAGCCGCGCGGGCGCGCTGTTCGCCGGCCCCGACGGCCTCGCGCGCGATCCGCGCGCTGCTCGAGCCAGCTGGCCGAGCGCGCCGAGTGTGCACTTCGCTCGCGCTCGAGGTCGGCGCCGGCCAGGCGGCGGCGGTCGCCGAGCTGACTCGCGCGGCCGGGCTTCGACGCGATGCGCGTTCGAGCGCGACCTCGCGCGGGATCGAGCGGGTGGTCGTCGGAGCGGCAGGCGATGACCGCGATGATCGGCGAGCGCGACGCTCAGCGAGCAGGACGCGCGACGCCTGCAGGAGTGCGTGGCCGGCGGGCGGCGTCGCGGTGTTCCCGACCGACACCGTCTACGGGCTCTGCTGCGACCCCGAGAACGAGCGGGCGGCGCAGCGCCTGTACGAGCTCAAGGGCCGGCCCGCGCGCGCGCCCGGCGGCGGTCATGTTCTTCGCGCTCGAGCCCGCGCTCGAGCGCTGCCCGAGCTGCGAGCACGCGAGCGCGCGGCGCTCGCAGGCGCTGCTGCCGGGCCCGGTGACGCTGCTGCTCGCCAACCGCGCGCGGCGCTTCGCGCCGGCCTGCGGGCCGATCCCGCGACGCTCGGGCTGCGCGTGCCGCGAGCTGCCCGAGCGGCCTGCACGCGCTGGGCGCGCTGTCGCTGCCGGTGATGCAGTCGAGCGCCAACCTCTCCGGCGAGCCCGACGCGCGCACGCTCGAGCGAGGTGCCCGCGAGCTGCGCGACGGCGCCGACCTCGTGCTCGACGGCGGCGAGCTCCCCGGCGCGCCTCGACCGTGATCGACCTGCGCGACTACAGCGCCGAGCGGCGCTGGCACGTGCTGCGCGAGGGCGCGCTCCGCGCGCGCGGCCGCGACGCGAGCTGCTGGCGCCGCGGCCGCCTGACCGGTAACGGCGCTCGGCGTCGCGGCTGGCCGGGCCTGCTAGCCTCGTGAGCAGCTGCCGCGACTGGCGCCCTGAGGTGGAATCGACCACCGGGAAGCGGTCAGCGAACACGCCGCGCGCCTGGGCACCACAGACCTCGCCGACCTGCCAAGGAGAGCGCCGTGTCCGAGCTGAGCCCCGACTACTTCAACCGCCCGCTCGCCGAGGTCGACCCCGAGATCGCCGAGGCGCTGCGCGGCGAGCTCGAGCGCGAGCAGGGCACGCTCGAGATGATCGCCTCGGAGAACTTCGTCCCGCGCGCGGTGCTCGAGTGCCAGGGCTCGGTGCTGACCAACAAGTACGCCGAGGGCTATCCCGGGCGCCGCTACTACGGCGGCTGCGAGTGGGTGGACATCTCCGAGCAGCTCGCGATCGACCGCGCCAAGGCGCTGTTCGGGGCCGAGCACGCCAACGTCCAGCCGCACTCCGGCGCGCAGGCCAACGCGGCCGTCTACCACGCGCTGCTGCAGCCGGGCGACACGATCATGGGCCTCTCGCTCGCGCACGGCGGCCATCTCACGCCACGGCATGAAGATCAACGTCTCCGGGCGCCTGTACGACATCGCCGCCTACGAGGTCGACCGCGAGAGCAGCCTGATCGACATGGACGAGGTCGCGCGCATCGCGCGCGAGCGCCGGCCGAAGCTGCTGCTCGCCGGCTGGTCGGCCTATCCGCGCCAGCTCGACTTCGCGCGCTTCCGGGAGATCGCCGACGAGGTCGGCGCGCTGCTGATGGTCGACATGGCGCACTTCGCCGGCCTCGTCGCCGCGGGGCTGCACCCCAACCCGATCGAGCTACGGCGCCGACGTCGTCACGACGACCACGCACAAGACGCTCGGCGGCCCGCGCGCGGGCGTGATCCTGTGCACGCAGGAGCACGCCAAGAAGATCGACTCGGCGGTGTTCCCCGGCCAGCAGGGCGGCCCGCTGGAGCACGTGATCGCGGCCAAGGCCGTCGCGCTTCAGATCGCCGCCAGCGAGCTCTTCGCCGAGCGCCAGCGCCGCACGGTCGAGGGCGCCCGCGCGCTCGCGCGCGAGCTGCTGAAGGCCGGCCACGGCGTCAACGTGCTGACCGGCGGCACCGACGTGCACCTGGTGCTCGTCGACCTGCGCGAGAGCGAGCCGGCGCTGAGCGGCAAGCAGGCCGAGGACCGGCTGCACGAGATCGGGATCACGGTCAACCGCAACGCCGTGCCGTTCGACCCGCGCCCGCCGATGGAGGCCTCCGGCCTGCGCATCGGCACGCCCGGCGCTGGCCACGCGCGGCCTGCAGCGCGGAGGACTTCGAGGAGGTCGGGCGCATCCTCGCGGTCGCGCTGACGCCCGAGTACGAGGCCCGCGCGGGCGAGCTCGCCGAGCGCGTGCGGCGCGATCGTCGAGCGCTACCCGCTGTACGAGGGCCTGCCGCACGCGCACGGCGTGAGCACGCCCGCGCGTAGCCGCCGGCGCTGCTGCGACCTCCGCGCCTGCGATGCTGTGCGCGAGTCGATGGCGCACCCGACCGAGCTCGACGCGCTTTACGCCTTCCTGGTCGCCGCGGTCGTGACCGCGCTGCTGACGCCGCTCACGATGCGCCTCGCGCGGGCGTCGGCGCGATCGACGAGCCGCGCGAGCGCGGGCCTCTCCGAGCGCCCCACGCCGCTGCTGGGCGGCCTGGCGATCTTCGCGGGCGCGCTCGTCGCCGGCCTGATCTGGCTGCCCGCCGGCTACGCCAGAGGAACACCAGCCGCAGCTGTGGCACGGCGTGCTGCTCGCGCGCCGCGGTCATCACGCTGGTCGGCGCGCTCGACGACCGCTTCGACCTGCACCCCGCGGTCAAGCTGCTCGGGCAGGTGCTGGCGGCGGTGATCGTCGTGCACTTCGGCGTGGCCGTGAAGGCGATCACGCTGCCGTTCATCGGCGCAGCTCGCGTTCCCCAACGCGGGCGTCACCAACGCCGGCCCGCTGCTGACGGTGGTCGGCCTCGTGGCGATGATGAACGTCGTCAACTTCTCCGACGGCGTCGACGGCCTGGCGGCGGGCGTCTGCGCGATCATCGCCGCGACGATGGCGGTCATCGCGTTCGACCTCGGCCGCCAGCAGCCGGGCGTGCTCGCGGCGCTGACCGCCGGCGCGGCGCTCGGCTTCCTGATCTACAACTTCCCGCCCGCGTCGAGCTTCATGGGCGACTGCGGCGCGCACCTGCTGGGCCTGCTGATGGGCGTGATCGCGGTCGAGGCGGCCGTCAAGACGGCGGCGGTCGTGTCGTTCGTGCTGCCGCTGATCCTGCTCGCCGTGCCGTTCCTGGACACGACCTTCGTGGTGCTCAAGCGGCTGAAGTACCGCCAGCCGATCTACCGCTCCGACAGCGAGCACTTCCACCACCGCATGGCGCGCATCGGCTTCAGCAGCCGGCGCACGATCGCCTACCTGTACGCGTGGACGCTGATGCTCGCCGGGCTCGCGCTGGCGCTGCGGTTCGTCCCCTACAGCGACCACAAGGCCACTACAACACCGGCTGGACGCTGGTGATGCGTCGCGCATCGGCCTGGTCGTGGTGGCCGCCAGCGTGTACCTCGTCTACGTGCTGGAGATCCTCAAGTTCAGGCGCCTGGACGCGATCCGCCTGCGGCGGCTGCGCCCGGAGGCCTCACCAGCGGAGATCGAGCTGGACGTCGCGAAGCATCTGGAAACCGGTGAGTTCGAGGCGGTGCCGGGCGCCGGGGACGCGCGAGGCGGCAGGTGCTGCGACGACGTGGCGGTGGCCGCGGGGCTGAGCAGCGGGTCGGCGAGCGGCAGGTGGATCAGGACCGCGTAGGCGCAGAAGCAGGAGCGTGGCGGCGCGCAGGCGCCGATCGCCGCTGACGGCCGCTAGCGGCAGCACCCAGATCGCGTACCACGGCAGCAGCCAGGCGGTGGACAGCAGCAGCGCGAGCGTCGCTCCAGCCGGCCGCCACGCGCCAGTCGGCGCCGCGCGCGGTGCGCCACAGCGCGAGCGCGAGCACGACGCACGAAGCCGCCGAGGAAGAGGTGGCGCCACCAGCTCGGCGTGCCGCTGCAGCCCCACCAGGCGCGCGGTCTCGGCGGGGATGCTGTGCGTGGCCACCAGCTGCTGCTGCTCGCCGACCGCGTCGAGGAAGCCGAGCGCGTGCGCGCCGAAGCCGATCAGCGCCGACGACCGCGAGCGCCGAGCAGGCCGGCGCCGCGCTGCGCAGCACGCCGCACGCGCTCGCGCGCGGCGCGGCGGCGCGAGCACGAGGAACGGCAGCACGCAGGCCGGCGGTGACCTTGACGCCCACGCCGGCCGCCCGAGCGCGCACCGCGGCGCCGCGCGGGCGCCGGCGCGGGCTCGCGCGCCGGTGGTCAGCGCCAGCGCGAGCGCCAGCGCCAGCAGCAGCAGCGTGTCGTTGTGCGCGCCGCCGACGGCCAGCACGAGCAGCACCGGGTTCAGGCCGACGAACGCCGCCGCCCAGCGTCGGCGAGTGCCCGAGGCGCCCGGCGGCGCGCGCGATCAGCGCGATCGCCGCCGAGGCTGCGAGACGACGGCGATCGCCTTGAACGCCCACAGCCCGCCGGCCAGCCCCAGCGGCGCGAGCGCGTAGCTGGCGAGCGTGAACAGCGGGCCGTAGGGGGAGTGCTGGAACGGCCAGCCGACGAACTGGAAGACCGGGTCGGCGGGCGCTTCGGCGGCGACGTGCGTGTAGGGGTCGAGGCCGTGCAGCGCGCCCAGGCGCGCGAAGGCGAGGTAGCCGAACACGTCCTGGGAGATCAGCGGCGGCCCCAGCAGCAGGACCACGTGCGCGGCGACGATCGCGCGCCACGAGCGCCGCGCAGCGGCAGCGCCGCGCGCGCCAGCGAGCACGAGCGCGTAGCCGCGCACATGATCAGCATCAGCGTCTGGAAGCCGCCGCTGGCGAGAGGCCGATGCCCAGGCCGCGCAGCGGGCCGGCCAGCCACGCCGGCCAGCCGCCGCTGCGGGCGGGCACGTACTGCGACGGGCGCCGACGCGGCGCCCGCGCTCAGCAGGAAGCACGCTCGCGAGGACGCCCGAGCAGCCCGAGCGCGCCGAGCGCGCGCGCGAGGCCGTGCGGCGAGCCGCGTGCGCCGCTCGCCGCGTCGGCGCTCGTGCGCGCGTCCGGCGGCGGCCCGGGCGCGGGGTATCGGGGTGGCGGCCTGCATCGTGCCCATTGTTGCGCCTCCCCGTCGCTGCGAGCGTCCTGCGCGTGCTCGGTAGCCTGTAGCACAGGTCCGTGCCGCTCGGGGGGTTCCCGCGTGTGCGCACGGTTGCGCCGAGCAACCCGCATGCGGTGCGGGTCGCTGCGACCGCCATCTCATGCGACAGTCGCAACCGCAAACGCATACGCATCGGCGCCGGGCTTCCGAGCCGGCCGCCCCGTCGCGTCCTGATCCTCTCCGCCGACGTCGGCGAGGGCCACGCCGCGGCCGCGCGCGCGCTGGCGCGAGCAGATCGAGGCCTCGCCAGCAGCACGCCGAGGTCACCGTGATCGACGGCCTCGCCGCGATGGGCCCGCTGCTGCGGCCCGGTCGTCGAGGACGGCTACCGCGTGCAGCTGCGCTTCATCCCGTGGACCTACACGGTCGTCTACTGGCTGCTCGAGCACGTCGCTGCCCGTGCGCGCGCTCGCGCGCCGGCTGCTGTGCCTGCTCGGCTCGCGCCCGCTCGCGCGCGCGATCGCCGAGCACGACCCCGACGTGGTCGTCTCGACCTATCCGGCGGTCACCGTCGTGCTCGCGCGGCTGCGCCGCACGCGGCGAGGTGCACTGCCCGACGGTCGCCACGATCACCGACCTGACCGGCCTGTTCTTCTGGGCGCAGCCGGGCATCGACATGCACCTGGTGATGTACGGCGAGTCGATGCCGCTCGGTCGAGCGCATCGCCGGGCGCGGCAGCGTGCAGCTCGTGCGCCCGCTGATCTCGGCCGAGTTCCTGCAGCCGCGCTGCCCGATCGAGGCGCGCCGCGCGCTCGGCCTGCCCGAGGAGGGCCGCATGGTGGTCGTCTCCGGCGGCGGCTGGGGCGTGGGCGACATCGCGGGCGCCGTGCGCGAGTTCACGCAGGTGCCCGAGGTCAGCGAGCATCGTCTGCCTGGCCGGGCGCAACGAGCAGCTGGCGCGCGAAGCTGCGCGAGCGCGTTCGCGGACGAACCGCGCGTGCACGTGTACGGCTTCACCGACAAGATGCCCGAGCTGCTGGCCGCCGCCGACGTGCTCGTGCACTCCACCGGCGGCGTCACCTGCCTGGAGGCGAAGGCGGCCGGCACGCCGGTCGTCTCCTACGGGCTGCCGGTCGGCCACGCGCGCCTGAACACGCGCGCGATGGCCGCCTCGACCTGCTGCGCCTGGCCAACGACACCGACGAGCTGCGCGAGCACGTGCAGGCGAGCTTCGCCGACGACGAGCCACGCTGCCGACGGCGCCGGCGAGGCGACGCGCGGCGCGCCCGATGCGGAGCACCCGGCGGCGGTCGACGTGGTGCTGCAGGCGCCGCGGCGCGTGCAGCCGATCCCCCGCTGGCGGCTGCGGCTGGTGGCGCTCGCGACGCAGGCTGGTGCTGCTGCTCGGCGTCGGCTCGTGGATGATGTCGACCGACGAGGTGACCGCGGTGGCGGCCAAGCGTGCTGCACGTCCACGAACTCGTCCACGTCACGACCACGCAGCCGGACGTCGGGCGTGATCGTGCACGCGCCCGCGGCGCGACTCGCGCCGGTCGCCGACGCAGCTCGCCGCGACGGGCATCCACGTCTCCTTCGCCGACGACGCCGGCGTGCCCTCGCGCGAGCGGATCGCCGAGCTGCGCGCGCTGCGGCGACGAGCTGCTGCCCGAAGTGCCCGGCTCGGCGCTGTTCCGCTGGAT
The DNA here is from genome assembly GCA_963797105.1 of uncultured Solirubrobacteraceae bacterium. Taxonomy (GTDB): domain Bacteria; phylum Actinomycetota; class Thermoleophilia; order Solirubrobacterales; family Solirubrobacteraceae; genus Palsa-744. Next base: position 2,374,000 of record CAWCOB010000002.1, on the reverse strand, counting down.
GCGCACGCGCGGCGTGCTGCGCTCGCAGGCGCGCGCGCTGGGCCTGCGCCACCGCTTCTACTTCCTGCGCCCGCGCGGCGGCCTGTCGGTCGGCCAGCTGGTGCTCGCGCGCACCGCCGGCGCGACGCCCGTCAAGGGCGCGCTGCGGCTGAGCGCCACCGGCGCCGCTGCCTCAGCGCCCGATGCGCGCCGGCGACGTCCTCGTCGTCGAGCTCGACGGCTCGCTCGGCGTCGCTGCGCGGGCTCGAGCGCATCGTCGCCTGGCTCGGCGTCCGACGGGCTCGGGCGCCGAGCCGCTCGTCGTGGCTGACGCGGCTCGCCTTCCATCAGCGCCAGCAGCAGCGGCGAGCGCGCGAGCAGCGCCGCGCCCGCGACCAGCACCGCCAGCGAGACGCACCAGCGGCACGCCGCCGAGCGGCGTGTCGCCGAAGCGCTCGCCGAACAGCACCGGCGCGAGCACCACCGGCACGACCGTCTGAGTCACGAACACCACGGGCGCCACCTGGATCGCCGGGCGTTCCTGCAGCGCGCTCATCTCGCTGAGCACGCCCACCGCCGAGGCGGCGGCGGTCGACAGGCCCCACAGCGGCCGCCACCGCCAGATGATGCGCCGGCGAGGTCGTCGGAGGCGAGCTTGGTCGCGACGCCGCTCCAGCCGAACGCCAGCCCCGCGCAGATCATCGTCAGCTCGGCGACGCGAGTGCCCGAGCGCGCGCAGCAGATAGGGCAGCAGGCTCGCGACCGCCGAGGCCGACGAGCACGAGCGTGATCGTCAGCTGCTCGCCGGCGTGGCTCGTGCTGCGCGGCGGCGCGAACAGCGCCCGCGCCGACGACGCCGAGCACGATCGCGAGCGTCGCCAGGTGCTCGTGGCGCCCGGCGTGCTCGCCGAGCATCCGCTCGCCCAGCAACAGCAGCACGAGCAGGCCCGCCGCGAGCGCCGGCTGCACGACCACCAGCGGCGCCAGCAGCAGCGCCACGACCTGCAGCGGCCAGCCGAGGATCGACAGGCCGGTGCCGAGCAGCCAGCGGGCGCGTCTGAGCAGTCCCCGCACGAGCGCCACGCGCAGGTGCTCCTCGCGCGGCGCCTCCCTGGCGTCCATCGCCTGGAGGGCGATCCCTAGGCTGTAGAGCGTCGACGCCCCGACCGCCGCCGCGATTCCCAGCACCAGATCGACCATGTCCGCCACCGATCATCGCACTCGCCGGTCGCTCGCCCCGATCGCGGGCGCGCTCGGCCGGCTGCCGGCGCTCGCCGCCGGCTATCTGCTCCCGCGGCCTCGCCGGCGCGTCTGGCCGCGCGCTGCGCGCGCCGCTCGGCGTCGAGGACCGCACCGCCAGCGGGCGCGGCTACGCGCTCACCTTCGACGACGGCCCCCACGCCGCAGGGCACGCCCGGCGGTGCTCGAGATCCTCGCGCCGCGAGCGGCGTGCGCGCGACGTTCTTCCTGGTCGGCGAGCAGGTGCGGCGCAACCCCGGCGCTCGCGCGCGAGATCGTCGACGCCGGCCACGCGATCGGCCTGCACTGCCACCGCCACCGCAACCTGCTGCGCCTGGCGCCGTGGCAGGTGCGCGAGGACATCGCGCGCGCCGAGGACGACGATCGACGTCGCACACCGGCGCGCTCGCTGCGGCTGTACCGGCCGCCGTACGGCGTGCTCAACGCCGCCGCGCTGCGTCTGGCCCGCGCGCGCGGCTGGCGCACGCTGCTGTGGAGCCACTGGGGCCGCGACTGGGAGGCGCGCGCCACGCCCGACGTCGATCGCCGCGCGCGTCACCGACGGCGCCGGCGCGGGCGCGGTGCTGCTGCTGCACGACGCCGACGACTACTCCGCGCCCGGCTCCTGGCGGCGCACCGCGCCGGCGCTGCCGCGCGTGCTCGAGACGCTCGCCGAGCGGGGCTCGCGCCCGAGCTGCCCTGAGCCGGCAGCTGTCCCGCGGGCCCGAGCGCCCGCGGGCGGCTGAGACGGCGGATAACATCGACGGCTTGTCCACCGTCGGCACCGATCGACGCGCGCGGCTCCGCCGCGGCGATCTCCGTCGGCGGCAGTGTCGCCGCGCGTTCACGCGCGCCCGCGCTGGTGGGTCGAGGCGCTCGTGATCGTGTGGCTGTGCTGGGTCTACGACGCGATCACCAACCTCGCGCCGCTGCGCCTGCACGCGGCGCTGGCGCACGCGCAGAGCGTTCTGAGCCTCGAGCGCTCGCTGCACATCGACCCCGAGCGCGCGCTCGACCGCTGGCTGGCCGGGCACCACACGCTCGGGCTGCTGGTCTCCGACTACTACGACAACGCCCACTTCGTCGTCACGCTCGGGCTGCTCGGCTGGCTGTGGTGGCGGCGAGCGGACATCTACCGGCCGCTGCGCAACTCGCTCGTGCTCGTCAACGTGCTCGGCGTTCATCGTCTTCTGGCGCTTCCCGGTGGCGCCGCCGCGGATGCTGCCGGGCTTCATCGACGTCGTCGCCTCGACCCACGCGATCGGCTCCTGGCACACCGGCGCGCTGGCCTCCGCAGGCCAACCAGCTCGCGGCGATGCCCTCGCTGCACATCGCCTGGGCGGTGTGGTGCACGCTCGTCGCTGTGGCGGATCTCCACGCGCGCGGTGGGTGCGCGCGCTCGCCGTCGCTGTACCCGTTCGTCACCGCCTTCGCGGTGCTCGCCACGGGCAACCACTTCGTGCTCGACGTGCTCGGCGGGCTCGCGACCATCGCGGTCGTCGCTGCTGCTGGTAGGCGTTCTGGAGCGGCATGTCGCGGCGGCGCGGGCGGACGGATCGCTCGCCAGAGCGCCGGTTCCGGCTCGTTCCATTTCCGCGTAGCGCGTTGTCACAAACTTGTTACGAAGTCCAAGACCGGGTAGACTGACGGCGCCGTCGCAGACTGTTGAGGGACACTCCGACGGCTCCGCCGCGTTATCGCGCGGGGACAGTGTTTCTTATAGGGTGGCCCGTTGCCAGAGATGCCGCGACAACGACTGACAAATAGCGCCGCAGGCGCGAGATCGCCGCACGCGCGGCGGTCCGACGGGTAGCGCCGCCAACGCTTCTTCCAGTGCCTCGACGACAATCAGCCGGCTTGCGCCCGGCCATCACGCAATCGCCGCTTGAGCTTCCCACACGGGGCACGCGCAACGGCGGCTCGGCTCCGGACGGGCTCGCAGCCACGGTGCTGCAGTACCTCGACGTCGTGCTCATCGTCCTCGCGACGCCCGTGGCGCTCTCGCTCGGCGCGCCCACGGTCGGCGTCGCGGTGGGGGCCGCCGCCTGGCTGATGCAGCGTGTGCTCGCTCGCGCCGGCCAGCGCTGGATCGCCGGTAGCGGGCGCCGACGCCCGGTTCGGCCTCAACCTGGTCGACGGCGTTCGGGCGCATCTGGCTGCTCGCCGGAGCGATCGTGCTCGCCGCCGTCATCGGTGGACGCCGCGACGGTCTGGCGGCGGCGCTTCTGATCTTCTGCGCCTACTCGATCGCGTTCGCGATGCGTCTCGTCAGCGGTCGACCGCAGGGAGAGCCGAAGCGATGAGCGCCGTCGCAGCGTCTGCGCCCGCGGGAGCGCCTGCTTCCCAAGCAGGGGATGAGCAAGGGGCGGAAGATCCTCTACTCGCTCCTGGCCGTCTGGATCGGCGGGATCGTGCTGTTCGTCATCCTGTTCGGCTTCAAGTCGCACAAGGCGCCCGACGTCGCCAGCGGCATCTTCTCGCCGACCGACGAGTTCAAACTCGACACCTGGTTCAAGCTCGGCCCGATCGCGTTCAACAAGGGCGTCCTGTACCTGCTGCTCGCGGCCGGCATCACGCATCGGGGTGATGCTGTACATCGCCAAGCGCCTGCAGCAGCGCCCCGGCCGCCTGCAGGTCGCGGTCGAGGCGTTCTACAACTTCACCCGTGGCATGTCGACAGGAAAACCTCGACGAGGACATGCAGCGCAAGTACTTCCCGTTGATCGCCACGATCTTCGTGTTCATCCTCGTCTCCAACCTGATCGGCTACATCCCGCTGCCGATCAACTCGCGGCGAGACGTTCAACCTGTTCGGTGCGAACATCCCGTCGTTCCAGATCTACGCGGCCGACACGAACGTCGCGCTTCCCGCTGATCCTCGCGCTCGGCGTGTTCGTCCTGTTCACCTACGAGGGGGTCAGGCACCACGGCCCGATCGGCTATCTCAAAAGCCTGATGCCTGGCGGCGTCAAGGGCCCGATCGTGGGCCTGATCTTCCCGATCGAGATCCTCTCGAACTTCCTGCGCCTGATCTCGCTGACGGTCCGACTGTGGGCGAACCTGCTCGCCGGTCACCTGCTGATCGCGTTCATGGGCGGCGAGCTGGGTGTGCTCGTCGGGGATCAGTGGGTCCTGGCTGCTGCTGCCGTTCGGGATCGCGATCTACCTGTTCGAGGCGGTGCTGATCGCCGGCCTGCAGGCCTTCATCTTTGCCATCCTGACCGCCATCTACCTCGGCGGAGCGGTCGCAGAGTCACTAACAAACAAGGAGCTATCGAGCGATGCAGTTTCTACACCTATTGAGTGCGATCCACCCGCTGCTGGGTGTTGTCGAACCGATCATCAAGCAGAGCCAGGATGCCGGCCGCGCGATCGCGCTCGGCGTCGGCGCCGGCGGCGGCGCCGCGGGCGCCGGCGCGGGCATCGGAGCGGTGTTCGGCGGTCGATCGAGGCCAAGACCCGCCAGCCGGAGATGCGCGACGAGATCGAGCGCGACCAGTGGCTCGGCTTCGCGCTCACCGAGGCGTGCTTCTTCTACGGCCTCGTCGGCGGCTTCATCGCCTTCTTCCTGTAGGCCAAGATGCTACTCTGCGCCAAACATTCCACTCGCCTCCAGCGGCTCGTTCCTGATCACGCCCCAACGTCGGGCTCATGATCTGGACGCTGGTCGTGTTCGCGATCTCGCTGTTCATCCTGCGCAAGTGGGTGTTCCCGCGCATCGGCGAAGCGCTCGACGAGCGCGCGAAGACGATCGAAGGCGAGATCGACGCCGCCGAGCGCAGCTGCGCCGAGGCCGACAAGATCCTCGCCGAATACCGCGAGCGCCTGAAGGAGGCGAGGGCGCAGTCCGAGGAGATCGTCCAGCGTGCGCGCCAGACGGCCGAGTCGCACGAGCACGAGGCGCGCGAGCGCGGCGCAGGAGATCCTCGCCGAGGCGGCCAAGCAGGCCGAGCGCGACATCGACGCCGCCACCAAGCGCGCGCTCGACGACATCCGCCGCGAGGTCGCCGACCTGACGATCATGGCCACCGAGAAGGTCACGCGCAAGACGCTCAACGACGCCGACCAGCGGCGCCTGGTCGAGGAGGCGCTGAGCGAGCTGGACTTCTCCGGCCTCTCCTCCGGAGCACACAGCAACTGATGGAGGAGCTCGCCCGGTATACGGTCGCTCGCTGTTCGAGGTCGCCCGCGAGCAGGGCAAGCTCGACGAGCTGCGCGAGCAGCTCGGCCAGTTCGCCGACGCGCTCGACGAGAACCGCGAGCTCGCCGTGTTCTTCTTCTCGCCCTACTTCTCCACGACGGAGAAGCAGGACGCGCTCGGCCGCCTGCTCGACGGAGCCGATCCGAGTCCTGCTGAACTTCCTCGCGCTGCTGATCGAAAACCACCGCATGCCGGTGATCTTCCGCATCCGCCACGAGTACGAGCGGCTGTGGGACGAGGAGAACAAGACGCTGCCGGTCGAGATCACGAGCGCGATCGCGCTCGACGAGCAGACCACCGAGAGCCTCGGCAGGACGATCGGCGAGCGCGCCGGGCGCAAGGTGACGCTGGCGGCGCGCGTCGACCCGGACATCCTCGGCGGCATCATCATCAGGGTCGGCAACTCGATCCTCGACGCCTCTATTCGCAACCGACTGGAGCAGCTGCGCAGGCACGTTGCCCAACCTAGAGGGTGGTGAGGCGACTGAAAGTCGCCAAACCGGGCCCCTCTTCTACTAGGAGATCAAATGCAGATCAACCCCGACGAGATCACAAGCATTCTCAAGAGCCGCATCGAGGGCCTCGACAGCGGCACCGCCGAGCTGACCGAGGTCGGCACGGTGCTGTCGGTCGCCGACGGCATCGCGCGCCTGCACGGCCTCGAGAACTGCATGTCCTTCGAGATGCTCGAGCTTCCCCACGGCGTCACCGGCCTGGCGCTGAACCTCGAGTCCGACAACGTCGGCGCGGTGCTGTTCGGCGAGTGGGAGCGCATCTCCGAGGGCGACACCGTCAAGCGCACCGGCTCGCTGCTCGAGATCCCCGTCGGCGAGCAGCTGCTCGGGCGCATCGTCGACCCGCTCGGGCGCCCGCTCGACGGCAAGGGCGCGATCGCGGTCGACCGAGACGCGCCCGGCCGAGTTCAAGGCGCCCGGCGTCGTCCAGCGCCAGCCGGTCAAGCAGCCGATGCAGACCGGCCTGAAGGCGATCGACGCGATGATCCCGATCGGCCGCGGCCAGCGCGAGCTGATCATCGGCGACCGCCAGACCGGCAAGACCGCGATCGCGATCGACACGATCATCAACAACAAGGACACCGGCGTCGTCTCCGTCTACGTGGCGATCGGCCAGCGCATGTCGACGGTCGTGGCGCTCGCGCAGACGCTCGACGAACACGGCGCGCTCGAGAACACGATCATCGTCGCCGCGTCCGCCGACGAGGCGGCGCCGATCAAGTTCATGGCGCCCTACGCCGGCTGCGCGATGGGCGAGCACTTCCTCTACAACGGCAGGCACGCGCTGTGCGTCTACGACGACCTGACCAAGCACGCCTACGCCTACCGCCAGATGTCGCTGCTGCTGCGCCGCCCGCCGGGCCGCGAGGCCTACCCGGGCGACGTCTTCTACCTGCACTCGCGCCTGCTCGAGCGCGCGGTCAAGCTCAACGACGAGCTCGGCGGCGGCTCGCTGACGGCGCTGCCGGTCATCGAGACGCAGGCCGGCGACGTCTCCGCGTACATCCCCACGAACGTGATCTCGATCACCGACGGGCAGATCTTCCTCGAGTCGAAGCTGTTCAACTCCGGCGTGCGCCCGGCGATCAACGTCGGCATCTCGGTCTCGCGCGTCGGCGGCAACGCGCAGATCGGCCCGATGAAGAAGGTCGCGGGACGGATCAAGCTCGAGCTCTCGCAGTACCGCGACCTCGAGGCCTTCGCCCAGTTCGGCTCGGACCTCGACGCCGACACGCAGCGCACGCTCGCGCGCGGCGAACGCCTGGTGGCGACGCTCAACCAGCACGAGCGCGCGCCGCTGGCGGTGGAGGACCAGATGGTGCAGATCTTCGCCGCCACCAACGGCTTCCTCGACCGGCTGAACGTCGAGCGCGTGCCCGAGTTCCTGCTCGGCCTGACCGAACGCCTGCACGCCCAGCACCAGGACCTGCGCGAGAAGATCGCCGGCGGCGACTGGTCGGACGAGACCCAGAAGGAGGTGCGCCAGACGGTCGAGGCGTTCGCCGAGGACTTCGGCTACGACCTCGACGAGGAGGGCCAGCCGCTCGACGACGATGCGCCGCTCGCCCAGACCGCGAAGGAGCCCGCGGCGGCCTAGCGCCGCCGGCGAGACACAGCCATGGCTTCTCAGCGCGACGTCAAGAACAAGATCGCCTCGGTCAAGAACATCCAGAAGATCACGCGGGCGATGGAGATGGTGGCCGCCGCGCGCCTGCGCCGCGCCGAGCAGCGGATCGCAGGCGCTGCGCCCCTACGCCGATGCGATCGCGGCGGATGACCCGCCAGGCGGCGCGACGCCGCCGGCGCGGAGGCCGCGCGGCTGCCGCTGCTGCGCGAGCACGAGTCCCAGACGAACGTCGGGCTGCTGCTCGTCACCGGCGACCGCGGCCTGGCGGGCGGCTTCAACTCCCAGATCATCCGCGCCGGCGTGCGCCTCTCGGCAGAGCTGTCCGAGCAGGGGCTGCGCAGCAGCTGGTACGCGACCGGGCGCCGCGGCGTCTCCTCGCTCGAGCTTCCGCGGCAACGAGCTCAGCGGCACCTACACCGGCTTCGCCGACCGGCCCGCCTACGCCGACGCGCGCACGATCGCCGACGACCTGATCCAGGCCTACGTCGACGGGCAGCTCGACCGCGTCGAGATGATCTACAACGCCTACGTCTCGCCGCTCACCCAGCACGTCACGCGCCAGACGCTGCTGCCGCTCACGCAGCAGGCGCTCGGCGAGCGACGCTGCCGAGGGAAGGGCCGGTGGGAGCGGCGCGCGGCGCGCGTCGACTACGAGCCGGATCCCGAGAAGATCCTCAGGCGCCTCGTGCCCGACTACATCGAGATCTCGATCTACCGGGCGCTCGTCGAGTCGACCGCCGGCTTCTTCGGGGCGCAGATGACGGCGATGCGCAGCGCGTCGGAGAACGCCGGCGAAATCATCACCGACTACACACTGCAGATGAACCGCGCCCGCCAGGCCGAGATCACGCAGGAGATCATGGAGGTCGTCGCCGGCGCCGAGGGACTCAGCTAGCAGGGCGCTCGCGCGTCCCTGCGATCATCGATACGAACTTGAACGGATAGACAGGAGAGTCAGAGAACAATGGAGGCCAGCATCGCCACAGAGCCAACACCCAACGCCCCCGGCAGCGCCAACGGCGCCGGAGCGCGCAACGTCGGGCGCATCGAGGAGATCCAGGGCGTCGTGATCGAGGCCGTCTTCCCCGACCGCCTGCCCGAGATCAACCACGCGATCACGATCGTCGCGCCCGGCGTCGAACAGGCGAGGAGGAGGCGCCTGGCATCAGCGCCGGCGCCGAGGAGCAGGTGCTCGTCTGCGAGGTCCAGCAGCACCTCGGCGACGACCGCGTGCGCGCCGTCGCGATGGACACGACCGACGGCCTGGCGCGCGGCGCCGAGGTGATCGACACCGGCGGCCCGATCACGGTGCCGGTCGGCGAGGCCACGCTCGGGCGCATCTTCAACCTGCTCGGCGAGCCGATCGACCTCGGCGCGGAGCTGCCCGCGGACGTCGAGCGTCGCGGCATCCACCAGGAGGCGCCGCGCGTCGAGGACCTGACGCCGACGACCGAGATGTTCGAGACCGGCATCAAGGTCATCGACCTGCTCGCCCCCTACGCCAAGGGCGGCAAGGTCGGGCTGTTCGGCGGCGCCGGCGTCGGCAAGACGGTGCTGATCCAGGAGCTGATCCACAACCTCGCCAAGGAGCACGGCGGGCTGTCGGCGTTCTGCGGCGTGGGCGAGCGCTCGCGCGAGGGCAACGACCTGTGGCTGGAGATGAAGGAGTCGGGCGTGCTCGACAAGACGATGCTCGTCTTCGGCCAGATGAACGAGCCGCCCGGGGCGCGTATGCGCGTGGCGCTGTCCGGCCTGACGATGGCCGAATACTTCCGCGACCAGGGCCAGGACGTGCTGCTGTTCATCGACAACATCTTCCGCTTCGTGCAGGCCGGCTCCGAGGTCTCGGCGCTGCTCGGGCGGATGCCCTCGCAGGTCGGCTACCAGCCGACGCTCGAGACCGAGATGGGTCAGCTGCAGGAGCGCATCACCTCGACCAAGCGCGGCTCGGTCACCTCGATCCAGGCGATCTACGTGCCCGCCGACGACTACACCGACCCGGCGCCGGCGTCCGTGTTCGCGCACCTCAACGCGACCACCGCGCTGTCGCGGGCGATCTCCGAAAAAGGCATCTACCCGGCGGTCGACCCGCTCGACTCGACCTCGACGATCCTCAAGGCGGACATCGTCGGCGAGGACCACTTCCGCGTCGCCAACCGCGTCAAGGAGATCCTGCAGCGCTACAAGGAGCTGCAGGACATCATCGCGATCCTCGGCATCGACGAGCTCTCCGACGAGGACAAGCTGACCGTCCAGCGCGCGCGCGGATCGAGCGCTTCCTCTCGCAGCCGTTCTTCGTCGCCGAAGAGTTCACCGGCACGCCGGGCGCGTACGTGCCGATCGCGGAGACGATCAGGGGCTTCGAAGAGATCATCGAGGGCAAGCACGACGAGGTCCCCGAGAGCGCGTTCTTCCTCAAGGGCACGATCGACGAGGTCGTCGAGGCGGCGAAGAAATAGGCCATGGCGCACACCAAGTTCCCAGTCGAAGTGCTGACGCCCGAGGGCGAGGTGTTCTCCGAGGAGGTCGAAATGCTCTCGACGTTCACCGCGGTCGGCTCGATCGGCATCCTCGCCAACCACGAGCCGGTGCTGGCGATGCTCGAACCGACCGAGCTGCGCCTGTACCGCTCGGAGACCGAGATCGTGCGCTTCGCGCAGGCCGAGGGCTACCTGCAGTTCGCCGAGAACCGAGCGCTGGTGCTCGTCGAGGAGGCGATCGCCCCCGAGCAGCTCGACCGCGCCGAGCGTTCGAGGAGAAGCTCGCCGCAGGCGCGCGCGAGCGCCGAGCGCGCCCCTGAGGACAGCGAGGAGCGGGCACGCGCGCTGCGCGACGTGCGGCGCTACGAGGCGTTCCTCGCCGTCGGGCAGTAGTAGCGGCGCGTGACGCTGACTCTCATCCCGCCCAACAGCTAGCCTTCCCCGCTTCATGAGCGCCACACGCGAGCCAATCGGGGTGATCGGCACCGGCTACGTCGGGCTGGTGACCGCGGCCGGCTTCGCCGAGCTCGGCAGCGAGGTCTGGTGCGTCGACATCGACGCCGCCAAGATCGAGCGCCTGCGGCGGGGCGAGGTGCCGATCTACGAGCCGGGCCTCGAGGAGCTGCTCGCGCGCAACGCCGCGCGGATGCACTTCTCGACCGACCTCGCCGAGCGCGCTCGAGCACGCGCGGCTGCTGTTCGTCGCGGTCGGCACGCCGCCGACCTACTCCGGCGACGCCGACCTGTCCGCGGTGCACGCCGTCGTCGACGCGATCCCGCCGGCCGAGAACCGCGCGCTGGTGATGAAGTCGACCGTGCCGTGCGGCACCGGCGCGTCGCTGCTGCGCGTGTTCGGCGAGCAGGGCAAGGACGGCGCTCGGCTACGTCTCCTGCCCCGAGTTCCTCAAGGAGGGCTCGGCGGTCGAGGACTTCCTGCACCCCGACCGCGTCGTCGTCGGCGACGACGGCGGCTGGGCGGGCGACGCGGTCGTCGAGCTGTACGCGCCCCTGCAGGCGCCGCTCGTGCGCACCGACGTCGCCAGCGCCGAGATGGTCAAGCTCGCCTCCAACGCGTTTCTGGCGACCAAGATCTCGTTCATCAACGAGATCGCCAACGTCTGCGAGGAGACCGGCGCCGACGTCGTCGAGGTCGCGCGCGGCATGGGCCTCGACGATCGCATCGGCGCGAAGTTCCTGCAGGCCGGCATCGGCTTCGGGGGTTCCTGCTTCGCTCCCGGGGAGACCGCACTCGTGCGCCTGCACGGTCGTACGTCGCTGCTTAGCTTCGAGCAGCTCTGGGATCGAGTCTCTGGCACGTCTGAGACGGTCGATTCCCCCGAAGCACTTCGTGCCTATGGCGTCGGCTCCAGCTCCGAGGTTCTGGAGCCAGAGGGTCTCGAAGTGCTCTCCTGGGTTCGCGGTGAGGAGGAGCCTAGATTTCAGCAGGTCATGGCGCTGACGAAGCGGCCTTACAGAGGCGAGCTGATCGAGGTGCGCACCAAGATGGGGCGCCGCGTGCGCAGCACTCCTGACCACCCATGGCTCGTCGGCGACGGCCACTGCGGACGTACCGAGGTCAAGCTCGCCTTTGAGTTGACCACCGAGGATTGGTTGCCGCTAGCCGGCGCGCGCCAGTCTCACGAGGAAAGCGGCGACGTCTGCTATCCGCTCGATGCCGCAATCGAGGCGGCCGGTCTCAGCAGCGACGAGGTGATTCTGCGGCCGCCGCGAGAGTTGATCGAGGCGCTGGTGGCGCGGCCGGTCGCCGAGCGTCGCATGATCTTCGCGCATCGCCGTGGTGTGGGCGCACGAACGGGCGACGTCAAGCGCAGTGGAGCCGTGCGGCTGGATGAGGCGATGCGCGCCGAAATGTCGTGGCGTGACGGGAGCCTTGCTACGGCTAGCAACGGGGTGCAGATCCCGGCGGCGGTCGCAACGAACACCGCGTTCTGGCGCATCGTTGGGTTGTATCTCGCCGACGGGCATACCGCCGTCGAACCCAACGGAACCACGAGAATCTGCTGGTCGTTTCACCCCACTCGCGAGCAGCACCTGGTGGACGAGGTACTGGCGTACTGGGCGTCTCAAGGCGTCCGCGCGAGGTCGCAGAGATCAGCGACCGCGCAGCAGGTGATCGTCCAGTCCCGCCTCCTCGGAGGCTTCTGGATGGGCGTCCTGGGCCTCACCCGCGGCAGCTACGGGCAGCGTCTTCCCGATGTCGTTTGGGATCTCTCAGCCGAGCGCAAATGGGCGCTGCTGTCAGGGCTTTGGGAGGGCGATGGCTCGTGGTCGCTGATCAACGGCGGTCCAAGCGTGGTCCTCGAGCTGGGAACGGTCTCGGACGAGCTCGCTGACGGCGTCCTGCGTATGCTGGGGGATCTCGGTGTCGTCGCGTCGCGCCGCGTTGGCCGGACATTGCGGTCGACCAAGGACACACACTGGATCCGGGTGAGTGGTGCAGCACAGGTCGCGCGCGCGATTGCGCTCGTTCCCGAGCGTGACCACGAGGGGGTGCTCACTGCGATCGCGGCTCAAAGCAAGCGCATCGCCCCTACCGGTCATCGTCGATTCGGCCCCGGTCCCGCATGGGCGCGGATCTCGGATCTGAGGCGCGTCCCGCACGACGGCCACGTCTACTCGCTGGAGGTGCCCTACTCGCACACCGTCGTGACGAGCGGTGGTGTCACGACGTCCAACTGCTTCCCCAAGGACGTCGATGCTTTGAAGCAGCTCGCCGGCAACTCCGGCTACCACTTCCAGCTGCTGACGGCGGTGATCGAGGTCAACGAGCTGCAGAAGCGGCGCGTGATCGGCAAGCTGCACAAGCACCTGGGCGGGCTCGCGAGCAAGCGCGTGGCGCTGCTGGGGCTGGCGTTCAAGCCGAACACCGACGACATGCGCGAGGCCTCCTCGCTCGTGCTGTCCGCGCGGCTGCATGCCGACGGCGCGCGCGTCGTCGCGTATGACCCGGTGGCCGAGGAGCAGGCCCGCTCGATGGTGTCTGGGATCGAGTTCGCCGACTCGCCGCTGGCCGCGGTCGAGGGCGCCGACGCGGTCGTGCTCGTGACCGAGTGGAGCGAGTTCCTGGAGCTCGACTGGAGCGAGGTCGCCGCCGGCATGAGCGGCGACGTGGTCGATCGACGGGCGCAACGCGCTCGACCCGGAGGCGGTGCGCGCTGCCGGCCTGATCTACGAGGGAATCGGACGGCGGTGAGCCCATCCAGGCCGTGATCCTCGTGGGCGGGCAGGGCACGCGCCTGCGCCCGCTCACCTCGACCGTGCCCAAGCCGGTCGTGCGGCTCGTGGACAGGCCGTTCATCGCGTTCATGCTCGAGTGGCTGCGCGGGCACGGCATCGACGACGTGATCATGTCCTGTGGCTTCCTCGCCGACAGCGTGCGCGACGTGCTCGGCGACGGCTCGCAGCTCGGCATCCGCCTGCGCTTCGTCGAGGAGCCCGAGCCGCGGGGCACGGCCGGCGCGCTGAAGCTCGCCGAGCCGATGCTCGACGAGCGCTTCCTGATGCTCAACGGCGACGTGCTCACCGACATCGACCTGACCGCGCAGATCGCCCAGCACGAGGCGACCGGCGCGCGCGCGACGCTCGCGCTCGTGCCGGTCGCCGACCCGAGCGCCTACGGCGTCGTGATCCTGCGCGAGGACCGCTCGGTCAGCGAGTTCGTCGAGAAGCCCAGCCCGGGCAGCGTCGACAGCAACCTGATCAGCGCCGGTGCGTACGTGCTCGAGCGCGAGATCCTCGAGCTGGTGGTGCCGGATCGCAACGTCTCGATCGAGCGCGAGGTGTGGCCGCGCCTGATCGACGACGGCCTCTACGGGTTCCCCTCCGACAGCTACTGGCTGGACATCGGCACGCCCGCGCGCTACCTGCAGGGCACCTTCGACATCATCGAGGGCAACGTCGAGACGGCCGTGCGCGAGCGCCTGGGTAGCGACTGGCTCGCGATCGACGATGGCGCGCAGGCGCACGGCAAGGTGATCCCGCCGGCGCTGCTCGAGCGCGGCGTGCAGGTCGCCGCGGGCGCGCACGTCGGCAGCCTGGTCGTGCTCGCGCGCGGACGTCTCGGTCGGCGCCGGCTCCACGGTCGAGCGCGCGGTGGTCCTCGAGGGCACGCAGATCGGCGAGGGCTGCGAGCTGCGCGACTGCATCGTCGCGGCCGGCTGTCGCGTCGGCGACGGCACGAGCATCACCGGCGGCGCGGTGCTCGGCGAGGGCGTGATCGTGGGGGCGGACAACGTGATCACGCGCGGGGCGCGTATCTTCCCTGGTGTCGAACTGCCCGACGGTGCGATCGAGTTCTAGGCTCGGAGCGCGCTGCGGACGCAAACGCGCAAGACTCCACGTGTCTATGAACATCACCCCGCACCACAGGAGGCGAGCAGCAGATGAGCGACGGCGGCGCGACCGCGACACCCACGGCGGAGGAGCTCTCGCGCGCGGCATCGCCCGGGTCGACCCATCCGACCAGCTGGGCGACGTGCTGGCGCTGCCCGAGCACCTGCGCGACGCGCTGTGGCGCGTGGAGTCGGCGATCATGCAGGACTGGGACACGACCGCGGGCCTGGTGGTCGCGGGCATGGGCGGCTCGGCGATCGGCGGCGCGCTGGCGCGCGCCGCGATGGGCGACCACGCCTCGCGCCCGATCTTCGTCACGCGCGCCTACGGGCTGCCGACGTGGACCACGCCGGACACGATGGTGCTGTGCGCGAGCTACTCCGGCGACACCGAGGAGACGCTCGCCTGCTACGAGTCGGCGGGCGCGCTCGGCGCCAAGCGCACGGTCGTGACGACCGGCGGGCGCCTGGCCGAGATGGCGCGCGCCGACGGCGTGCCCGTGATCCCGCTGCCGGGCGGCTTTCAGCCGCGCGCGGCCGTCGCCTACATGATCGTCGCCGCGCTCGAGGTGGCCGCGCTGTGCGGCGCCGGTCCGCGCCTGACGCCCGGAGATCGACGTCGCCGCCTCGCACATCGAGCAGCTGGTGGCCGAGTGGGGCCCGGACGCGCCCGAGGACTCGCTGGCGAAGGAGCTCGCGCGCGGGCTGCACGGCACCACGCCGGTGATCGCCGGTGCCGGCCTGACCATCGCCGATCGCCTACCGCTGGAAGACGCAGATCAACGAGAACGCCAAGCAGCCGTGCTTCTGGAACGAGCTGCCCGAGCTCGACCACAACGAGATCGTCCGGCTGGGAGGGCGCAAGCGACCTCGGGCGCTTCTCGGCGGTGTTCCTCGACGACTCCGACGCGCACCCGCGCGTCAAGGAGCGGATGGACCTCACCGAGCGGCTGATCGCCGGGCAACGCCGCCGCGAGCTTTCGCCTGGAGACACGCGGGCAGACGGCGATCGAGCGCGTCATCTCGCTCGTGCTGCTCGGCGATCTCGTCTCGATCTACCTCGCCGCGCTGCGCGGTGTCGACCCCGGTCCGGTGAAGCTGATCGACGAGCTCAAGGCCGCGCTCGCCGAGCGCTAGACGCTCTGGTCGTGTGATAGCGTCAACGCAGGTCGAGGAGCGCTGCGACGGGCTTTCCGCCACGCTCGACCTCCCTCTATGCAGCAAGGGCGCTCACCTGACCGGACAGGAGGCTCCCTCATGTCAGCAATGACTCCCACCGCCACGCTCAGCACCGACTTCAAGGTCGCCGACCTCTCGCTCGCGGAGTTCGGCCGCAAGGAGATCACGCCTCGCCGAGCACGAGATGCCCGGCCTGATGGCGATCCGCGCGAGTACGCCGACGCGCAGCCGCTGAAGGGCGCGCGGATCACCGGCTCGCTGCACATGACGATCCAGACGGCCGTGCTGATCGAGACGCTGACCGCGCTCGGCGCCGAGGTGCGCTGGTGCAGCTGCAACATCTTCTCCACCCAGGACCACGCCGCCGCGGCGGTCGCGGTCGGCCCCGACGGCACGCCCGAGGATCCGCGCGGCGTGCCGGTGTACGCGTGGAAGGGCGAGACGCTCGAGGAGTACTGGTGGTGCACCGAGCAGGTGCTGCGCTGGCCGGAGCCTGGCGCCGACGGCGACGGGGCCGAACATGATCCTCGACGACGGCGGCGACGCGACGCTGCTCGTGCACAAGGGCACCGAGTACGAGCAGGCCGGCGCCGTGCCCGACCCGCCGACGCCGACTCCGAGGAGTACCAGCGTGATCCTGTCGGTGCTGACGCGCTCGCTCGACGAGGACCCGCAGCGCTGGACGCAGATCGGCGAGGGCATCAAAGGCGTCACCGAGGAGACGACCACCGGCGTGCACCGGCTCTACGAGATGGTCGAGACCGGCGAGCTGCTGTTCCCGGCGATCAACGTCAACGACTCGGTCACCAAGTCCAAGTTCGACAACCTCTACGGCTGCCGGCACTCGCTGATCGACGGCATCAACCGCGCCACCGACGTGATGATCGGCGGCAAGGTCGCCGTCGTCTGCGGCTTCGGCGACGTCGGCAAGGGCTGCGCGGAATCGCTGCGCGGCCAGGGCGCGCGCGTCGTGATCACCGAGATCGACCCGATCTGCGCGCTGCAGGCGGCGATGCAGGGCTATGAGGTCAAGACGCTCGAGGACGTGGTCGAGACGGCAGACATCTTCGTCACGACCACCGGCAACAAGGACATCATCACGGCCGCAGGACATGGCGCGCATGAAGCACCAGGCGATCGTCGGCAACATCGGCCACTTCGACAACGAGATCGACATCGCCGGCCTGACCAGAGTCGCGGGGATCGAGCGCGTGAACATCAAGCCGCAGGTCGACAAGTGGGTCTTCCCCGACGGCCACGCGATCATCGATGCTCTCCGAGGGGCGCCTGCTGAACCTCGGCAACGCCACCGGGCACCCGAGCTTCGTGATGAGCAACTCGTTCTCCAACCAGACGATCGCGCAGATCGAGCTGTTCACGAAGAACGACGAGTACGAGAAGAAGGTCTACGTGCTGCCCAAGCACCTCGACGAGAAGGTCGCGCGGCTGCACCTCGACGCGCTCGGCGTGAAGCTCACGCGCCTCACCGACGAGCAGGCCGCCTACATCGGCGTGCCCGTCGACGGTCCGTACAAGCCGGATCACTACCGGTACTAGCCGACTGATGAAGGCGATGGTCCTCGCGGCGGGGCTCGGTACCCGCCTGCGCCCGCTGACGTACGAGATCACCAAGCCGATGGTGCCGGTGCTCGACCGGCCGGTGATGGAGCACATCGTCGAGCTGCTCGAGCGCCACGGCTTCGACGAGGTGATCGCGAACCTGCACTACTTCCCGGACTCGATCCGCGAGTACTTCGGCGCAGCGGCTGTCGTACCGCTTCGAGGAGGAGCTGCTGGGCACCGCCGGCGGCGTGCGCGGCTGCGCCGACTTCTTCGGCGAGGAGCCGTTCCTCGTGATCTCCGGCGACGCGCTCACGGACATCGACCTCGGCGCGTTCGTCGCCAGGCACCGCGAGGCGAGCGGTGTCGCGACGCTGGCGGTCAAGCAGGTGACGGACACGCGCGAGTACGGCGTCGTGCTGCACGATCGCGAGGGCGGATCACCGGCTTTCAGGAGAAGCCGGCGCCCGAGGAGGCGCTGTCGGATCTCGGCAACTGCGGCATCTACCTGTTCGAGCCGCGCATCTTCGACTACTTCCCCGCGCGGCCGTTCGTGGACTGGGCTCAGGACGTGTTTCCGGTGCTGCTCGAGAACGACGTGCCGTTCCACATCCACGAGGTGCAGGAGTACTGGAACGACGTCGGCTCGCTGAGCGAGCTCAGGCAGGGCACCTTCGACGCGCTGCGCGGCGAGCTGCACCTGCAGATCGAGGGCGAGGAGGTGAGCCCCGGAGTGATCGTCGCCGGCGGGCTCGACGGCTCGCCGCTGCGGCCGGACACGGTGCTCGACGGCCCGGTGTGGATCGGGCGCGACGTACGCATCGGGGAGGGCGTGCGCCTGATGGGCCCGATCGTGCTCGGCGACGGCGCAAGCGTCGGCGCCGGCGCGCAGCTGCGCGAGAGCATCGTGTTCCCCGGCACCGACATCGCCGGCAAGTCGATCCTGATCGGCGCGATCGCCGGCCACGGCGGGATCGTCGAGAGCCTGCGGCGGCGCTGAGCGGCGGCCCGCGGCGCTGAGGGCGCTCACGGCGCGCGCTCGTTCGTGGCTCCGATGGTCTATCGTTGAGCGCCCACGGTCAGCGACGGGTGCCCAGCGATCTGGCAGCCTGCACGCGGCGGCAGGCGACGGTGCGGATCGCGAGCGCTTAACGCGAAGGGGCCCGCCGAAACGGACCCCTTCACGGAAAGTGAGACTATGACAAGAGTCATAGTAGCACGTGCTGATGACCCATTGGCGTCCGATAGTCGCAAATTGCGTGGACGGCATGCGCTCGACGCCATGTGGCAGACGATCAGGCGTCGAGAGTGCCTCGAATGCTGCCGCTGGCTCGTGTTCTCGGCGTCGCGCGAAATGCGTCCAACGGCATTTACATCCGCCGTGCACCGGCGTAGCATCAGAGACAACGCCAGACAAAGGTCCGACCGAAGGAGCCTGTGATGCAGATTGACATCAAGGGTCGCAACGTCCCGGTCACCGACGAGCTCCGCATGCACGCGGAGCGGCGTCTGAGGAAGGTCTCGCGGCAGGTCTCCGACCTGGCTCGCCTGGAGATCGAGATCTTCAAGGAGCCGAATCCGCGCGTCGCCGACAGCCAGGTCGCGGAGTGCACGCTGTATCTCAAGGGCGTGACGCTGCGCGCGCACGACGCCTCGCCGGAGATGCTCCACTCGCTGAACCTCGTCGTCGACGAGCTGGCCCGCCAGGTCAAGCGCCACCGCGACAAACTGCGCCACCGGCGCGAGGCGCACGCGGTTGCCGCGCAATCCGCCCGCGCGGCTGCGCAGGGGGCCACGCTCCCCTCGTTCTGAGCAGCGGCGGCTGGTGCCGCCTGGTTGAGCGCGAGCGGGCCGCCATCTGGTCGGCGGCCCGCTCGCGCCCAAACGTTTAGCCACGAGGGCTATCCTTGGCGCATGCCCTCCCTGCTCGATCGCGCGCTGAACGTCGGCGAGGCGAAGAAGTTCAAGACCTACCAGAAGCGCGTCGCGTTGATCGAGGCGTTCGAGGGCGAGCTCGAACACGACAGCGACGCCGAGCTGCGCGAGCGGATGGACGCGCTGCGCGCGCGAGCAAGCGAGGGCGAGTCGCTCGACGCGCTGCTGCCCGAGTGCTTCGCGATCGTGCGCGAGACCGGCAAGCGCACGATGGGGATGCGCCACTTCGACGTGCAGATGATCGGCGGCATGGCCCTGCACGAGGGCCAGATCGTCGGAGATGAAGACCGGCGAGGGCAAGACGCTGACGGCGACGCTCGCGGTGGTGCTCAACTCGTTGGCGGTGCGCGACCGCGACCCGAATGCGGCCGAGGACGCTCCGCCCGAGCGCTGGGGCGTGCACGTGGTGACCGTCAACGACTATCTGGCCAGACGCGACGCGGAATGGATGAGCCCGATCTACGACGCCCTCGGCGTGACGGTCGGGGTACTGCAGAACATGCAGGCGTATGACGAGAAGCAGCGCGCGTACGCGTGCGACGTCGTCTACGGCACCAACTCCGAGTTCGGCTTCGACTACCTGCGCGACAACATGGCCAAGGATCTCGGCGAAAAGGTCCAGCGCGGTCACTACTTCGCGATCGTGGACGAGGTCGACAACATCCTGATCGACGAGGCGCGCACGCCGCTGATCATTTCCGGGGCGCCCGAACAGGCGGCGGACCTGTATGTGAAGTTCGCGCGCCTGGCGCCGCAGATGAAGGTGGGCCAGACGCCCGAAGGCATGGACCCCCGCACGAAGAAGCAGTTCGTGGCGGACTTCGACTTCGAGATCGACGAGAAGCAGAAGACGGTCGCGATCACCGAGCAGGGCGTCGCCAAGGCGGAGCGCTTCCTCGGCATCGACCATCTGTACCGGGCGGAGAACGGCCATCTGGTCAACCACTTGATCCAGGCGCTGCGCTCGCAGGCGCTGTACAAGCGGGACGTCGACTACGCGGTGATCGACGGCGAGGTCAAGATCATCGACGAGTTCACCGGGCGCATCCTGGACGGGCGCCGCTGGTCGGAGGGCCTGCACCAGGCGGTCGAGGCGAAGGAGGGCGTGTCGGTCCAGGAGGAGAACCAGACGCTCGCGACGATCACCTATCAGAACTACTTCCGCCTGTACGACAAGCTCGCCGGCATGACCGGCACCGCGCTGACCGAGGCGACGGAGTTCATGAAGATCTACGAGCTGCCGGTCGTGCAGATCCCGACGAATCAGGCGATGGTCCGCGACGACCGCAACGATCAGGTCTACAAGACCAAGGAGGGCAAGTGGAACGCGGTCGTCAAAGAGATCGTCGCGCGCCACGAGGCGGGCCAGCCGGTGCTCGTGGGGACGATCTCGGTGGAGGTCTCAGAGCTCTTGGGCGAGCGGCTGAAGAAGCGCGGCATCAAGCACACGGTGCTGAACGCGAAGCCCGAGCACGCGGCGCTCGAGGCTGAGACGGTCGCCGAGGCTGGGCAGCCGGGGGCGGTCACGATCGCCACGAACATGGCGGGCCGCGGCGTCGACATCAAGCTCGGCGGCAACCCCGAGCACCTGGCCACGTTGCAGCTCGCGCGTGAGGGCGTCGACCGCGAGGACACGGAGGCCTACGAGCGGCGCACGAAGGAGATCCTGCCGGAGCTGGAGCGCAAGGTGGCCGCCAACCGCGAGACCGTGATGGCGGCGGGCGGTCTGTTCATCTGCGGCACCGAGCGCCACGAGTCCAGGCGCATCGACAACCAGCTGCGCGGGCGCGCCGGGCGCCAGGGCGACCCGGGCGAGTCGCGCTTCTTCCTGTCCGCCGAGGACGATCTCGTGCGGCTGTTTGCCGGCGATCGCATCTTCCGGATCCTCGACAAACTCGGCGGCGTCGACGAGGAGGGCAACGAGGAACCGATCGAGGCCGGGATGCTCTCCAAACAGATCGAGAAAGCGCAGAAGAAGGTCGAGGAGCAGAACTTCCTGATCCGCAAACGCGTGCTCGAGTACGACGACGTGATGAACGAGCAGCGGCGCGTCATCTACAAGTACCGCGACGAGGTGCTCGAAGGCAAGAGCATCGGCGAGGAGGCACGCGAAGAAGTCGTGAAGGTGATCGAGCGCACGATCGACCAGTACACGCCCGGCGACTTCCTCGAGGACTGGGACATGGACGGTTTGTTCACGGCCCTCGGACAGCTGTTCCCGCTGGACCTCGGCAGCGAGGAGCTGCAGGGCGATACCGTCGATCGCGACTCGCTGAGCGACCGCATCGTCGGGGAGGCGCTCGCGCGCTACAACGCGCGCGAAGAGGCGCTGGGCAAGGAGCTGATGGAAGCGCTCGAGCGCTTCCTGCTGCTGCAGACGATCGACGAACGCTGGCGCGAGCACCTATTCGACATGGACTACCTGCGTGAGGGCATCCACCTGCGCGGCTTCGCCCAGATCGACCCGCTGGTGGCGTACAAGAACGAAGCGTTCACGCTGTTCGGCGACCTCATGAACAGTGTTTGGTCGGACTACGCGCGCATGATCTTCAACGTGCAGGTCAACGTCGAAGGCCCCCCCGGCCAGAACGGCGACGGGGGCGCTGCGATTGCGCCTTTCTCAGCCGCCGGCAGCTCTACGCGCGCAGGTCGCGTGTCCTACTCGGGCGGGCACAGCGCCGCCGGCTCAGGCGCGCTGGCCGCGGCAGCCGCGGCGGCGGGGCTCGGATCGGGTGCCGCGCAGGGAGCATTCGGCGAAGAAGGCCAGGAGCTCGAAGCGCTGCCCCCGGTCGAGCAGCGCGTGCTCGACGACGAGCACCAGGTGGGGCGCAACGACCCGTGCTGGTGTGGCAGTGGCAAGAAGTTCAAGAAGTGCCACGGCGCGTAGACCCGTCTACGTAGGGGTTGCTGGTGATGGCCACTCCCTGGGACGCGCGCACATACGACGAGTCGAGTCAGCCGCAGCAGGCGTGGGCGGCGGAGGTGCTCGAACGGCTCCAGGGCATCGCGCCGTATGCGAGGGTGCTCGACGTCGGCTGCGGCACGGGGCGCGTGACGGAGGAGCTGCTCGCGCTCGTGCCGCAGGGCCGCGTGCTGGCGATGGATGCCTCAGCCGACATGGTCACGCTAGCGCGCGAGCGCCTGCGCGACCGCGCCGAGGTCTGGTGCGCTGATGCGCTGGAGCTGGAGGTGCAGGAGCCGGTCGACGCGATCGTCTCGACGGCGGCACTACATTGGGTCACGGACCACGATCGACTGTGGACGCGGCTGGCTGGAGCGCTGCGACCCGGGGGTGTGCTCGAGATCCAGTGTGGGGGAGAGGGCAACATCGACGGTGTGCGCGATGTAATCGAAGCCGTCGCCGGCGAGATCGCTCCGGAGCTCGTCGGCTGGTCGCCGTGGGTCTTCGCGAGTCCGCTGGAGACGGAGCGGCGGCTGAACGCGGCAGGCTTTACTGCGATCCGCTGTTGGACGAAACCGCGCCCAACGATCCCGAACGACGTTGACGCGTTCGTGCGCACTTCGATTCTCGCGGCCCATCTCGAGCGCCTGCGCGAGGAGCGACGTGAGCCGTTTGTCGCTGCGGTCGTGGCGGGGGTGCGCCTACCGTTGGACTACGTGCGGCTCAACGTCTCCGCGGTTCGCGCAGGTGAGCTAGGCGGGCTTGCAGACCCTCGGTGAGCACTATCAGACCAGGTCAACCAGGCCTGATAGAATGACGGCCATGACGAAGGTGCCGAATGCTTCGGCCGCGGTAACCGTGACCGAGGCGAAAACGCAGCTCTCCAGCTTGATCGAGCGCGTGACGGCGGGCGAGGAGATCGTGATCCGCCGTGGGCAGCGCCCGGTGGCAAAGATCGTCGCGTATGTGCCGGTAGCCAAGCGGCGCATACCGGGAGATCTCGCGGGACAGATCTGGATGAGCGAGGACTTCAACGAGCCTGACGAGGAGTTGGAACGTCTTTTCGGGACGCGCGCTTGAGCGAGTTGCTGCTCGATACGCACGTGCTTCTCTGGTGGCGTGGTGATTACCGTCGGATTAGCGCGCATGCCCGCGAGGCCATCACTGACCCTGGCCACGTGCTGTTCTTCAGTGCGGCGTCGATGTGGGAGATGGCGATCAAGCACGCGGCGGGCAAGCTGAAGATGCCGCGTGACATCCTCGATACGTTTGAGCAACGAGGTTTCACCGAGCTGCAGATGAGTTCTCGGCATGGCTTGATCGCTGGCGCGCTGCCACCGCATCACGGCGACCCGTTCGACCGAATGCTCGTGGCTCAGACGCAGTGCGAGAAGCTGACGCTGGTGACAAACGATGCGC
Source organism: uncultured Solirubrobacteraceae bacterium (assembly GCA_963797105.1). Lineage (GTDB taxonomy): Bacteria > Actinomycetota > Thermoleophilia > Solirubrobacterales > Solirubrobacteraceae > Palsa-744. The sequence goes on along the minus strand of CAWCOB010000002.1, from coordinate 2,350,612 downwards.
GGATCGCTGCCTACGACGTGCCTGTGCTCTGGTAGGGGACTGGGTCCTGACCACCCGCGCTGATAGCGTGAGCCCATGGCCACAGCCGCCCCCAGCGAGTCAACCCCCCAGCGCTTGGCCGCTATCCGTGAGCAGATGAAACTGCTCTCGGATTATCTTTGACCCGGCTGGGCTGGGGGAGCGTGTGGGCGCGCTCGAGGGCGAGATGGGCGCGGAGGGCTTCTGGGACGACTCCGAGCGGGCGGCGTCGGTGTCGGCCGAGCACGCGCGCGCGTCGCGGCGCCTGGAGATGTTCGAGGCGCTGAAGGCTGACGTCGAGGATCTCGACGGCCTCGCGGAGATGGCTGCCGAGGACACAACGCTTGAAGGCGAGGTCGACGAGCAGATCGCCTCGGTCGAGGAGCGACTGGCGGAGCTCGAGGAGCAGCGGCTGTTCTCCGGACGCTACGACACGGGCGACGCGCTCGTGACGGTCAACGCCGGCGCGGGCGGGACGGACGCCCAGGACTGGGCGGAGATGGTGCTGCGGATGCTGATGCGCTGGGCGGAGCGACGCGGCTTCCAGGTCGAGCTGCTCGAGGTGAGCGAGGGCGAGGAAGCCGGCATCAAGTCGGCCACCTTCAAAGCATCCGGCGAGAACGCGTACGGGCTGTTCGGCGCCGAGCGCGGCGTGCACCGGCTCGTGCGCCTGTCGCCGTTCGACTCGGCCCACCGCCGCCAGACGAGCTTTGCCGGCGTGGAGGTTGCGCCGGTGGTCAAGGACACGGGCGAGATCGAGATCAACGAGGACGACCTGCAGGTGGACACCTACCGCGCCTCGGGCGCCGGCGGACAGCACGTCAACAAGACCGACTCGGCGGTGCGCATCACCCACCGCCCGACGGGGATCGTCGTGCAATGCCAGAACGAGCGCTCGCAGTCCTCCAACCGGGCGACGGCGATGGCGATGCTGAGCGCGAAGCTGCTCGAACGCAAGGAGCGCGAACGCCAGGAAGAGATCGCGCGCGAGAAGGGCGAGGCGCAGGACGTCAACTTCGGCTCGCAGATCCGCTCCTACGTGCTGCACCCGTACACGATGGTCAAGGACCATCGCACCGACTACGAGATGGGCGACGTGCAGCGCGTGCTAGACGGAGATCTTGATGGATTCGTGCGTGCGTACCTGCTCCAGAGCGCGTCATCCGGGCGCTCGGGGTAGGCCGGTCGGACTCCGCGCGACGGGCCGCGCGGGCGGTGTCTAGGAGGTCCCGGCCGCGCTGAGGCGCGGCCGTCGTGCCTGACGCTCAGCGACCGGCCTGGATCTGCTCGCGCTCGGCCAGCCGGTTGCGGCGGCGAAGCTGCGCCTCGCCCTCGCGGCGGCGCTCCTCGTCGGTGTCGGTCACGAGCGGCGGCACCGGCATCGGGTTGCCCTGCTCATCGACGGCGACCATCGTCAGGTAGGCGCTGTTGCTGTGGCGGCGCTCGCCGGTGCGCGGGTTCTCCGTGTCGACGCGCACTCCGACCTCCATCGAGGTGTGCCACACGGCGTTGACGGCCGCCTGGAAGCTGACGAGCTCGCCGACGTGGATCGGGACCCTGAACGTCATGCGATCCATGCTCGCGGTGACGACCCTGTTGCGGCAGTGCTTGACGGCTGCGAGGCCGGCGGCCTCGTCGCACAGCTTCATCACGGTGCCGCCGTGCACGAAGCCGGCGCCGTTGGCGTCCAGGGGTCCCATCCAGTGGGCCAGGGTGGCGCGGGAGTCTGCGGCTGGGCGCGCGTCCATGCCGTTGATCCTATGCTGAAGCGCGATGAGCCCCACTTTGGACGTCGTCGCGGCGGAGCTGGTGCGCGCGGCGCTGCGGGAGGACGTGGGCGCGGGCGATGTGACGACGACGGCGACAGTGGACGCGCAGACGCGGGCGCGGGCGCTGATCAGCCAGAAGGCGCCGGGGACGATCTACGGCCTGGACGTGGCCGAGGCGGTGTTCGCGCGGCTCGACCCCGACGTGCGTTTCGAGCGGCTCGTGGCGGAGGGCGTGTGGCGCGATGAGGGCGGGCCGGTGCTGTCGATCTCGGGGCGCGCGCGGGCGCTGCTGACCGGCGAGCGCACCGCGCTGAACTTCCTCGCGCACCTCTCCGGCGTGGCGACGATGTCGGCGCGCGCGGCCGCGGCGGTGCAGGGCACGGGCGCGAGGGTGCTCGACACGCGCAAGACCACCCCAGGATTGCGTGCGCTCGAGAAGGCCGCGGTCGCGGCCGGTGGCGCCACGAACCATCGCGCGGGGTTGTATGACGCGATCCTGATCAAGGAGAACCACATCGCCGCGGCGGGCGGCATCGCGCAGGCGGTCGCGCGCGCGCGGGCGGCCGCCCCCGAGCTGGCCGCCACGCTCGAGGTCGAGGTGCGCGATCCGCGGGAGATCGAGGAGGCGCTCGCGGCCGGGGCGCCGCGCCTGCTGCTCGACAACATGGACGCGTCGCAGCTGCGCGCGGCGGTCGTGCAGGTGGACGGCAGGGCGGAGCTCGAGGCCAGCGGCGGCGTCAGCCTGGAGTCGCTGCGGGCGCTGGCTGACACGGGGATACAATGGGTGTCGATGGGCGCCCTGACGCATTCGGCGCCGGCACTCGACCTCTCGCTGATCATGGAGGCACAGCCATGAACCTCCCGACGGCCCCTACCCTGCCGACCGCGACAAGCGCATCCTCGACAGGCGCGGCGCTGCCGATGGCCCCCTCGCGGGCGCCCGGGCAGGCGCTCTCGCGGGATGAGATCGCCGGGCTGAAGGAGGAGGTGCGCGCGCTCGCCGCCGAGCGTCGCGCGGTGATCCTCGCGCACAACTACCAGGTGCCCGAGGTCCAGGACGTGGCCGACTACGTCGGCGACTCGCTCGGGCTCTCGCGTCGCGCCGCCGCTGCCGCCGACGCGGAGGTGATCGTGTTCTGCGGTGTGCACTTCATGGCCGAGACCGCCTCGATCCTGTGCCCCGAGAAGACCGTGCTGATCCCCGACCTCGACGCCGGCTGCTCCCTGGCGGAGTCGATCGACTTCGACCAGCTGGCGGCGTGGAAGGCCGAGTATCCGCAGGGGGTCGTCGTGATGTACGTGAACACGACCGCCGAGGTCAAGGCGCTGACCGACTACTGCTGCACCTCCGCCAACGCCGTCGACGTCGTGCGCCACATCTACGACACGCGCGGGCCCGACACGGAGATCCTGTTCGGCCCTGACATGTGGCTCGGCGCCTACGTCGAGAAGGAGCTCGGCAAGCGCATGCACGTGTGGGACGGCGAGTGTCACGTGCACGCCGGCATCCGCCCGGCCGACATCGCCGCGACGCGCGCCGCGCATCCCGGTGCCGACTTCCTGATCCACCCCGAGTGCGGCTGTACGACGAGCATCATGGAGTACGTCGCCGCGGGCGACGTCTCGGCCGAGGGTGTGCACATGCTGTCGACAGGCGGCATGCTGAAGTACGCGGAGGGGGCAGAGCACGACGCGCGCGAGCAGGCCGCGCACGCGCGCGGCGGCGCCGACGCGCCTGCGCGCCGCGAAGCGGTGGTGGCGACCGAGATCGGCATGCTCTACCCGCTGCAGATGGCCGCGCCCGACGTCGAGTTCATCCCCGCGAATGCCGAGGCGTCGTGCAGGTACATGAAGATGATCACGCTGCCAAAGCTCCGCGATGCGCTGCGCGAGATGCAGTTCGAGGTGCGCGTGCCGGAGGAGATCGCGGTGAAGGCGCGCGTGCCGATCGACCGGATGGTCGCGCTGGGCTGACGAGCCGTTCGCGCCTTGCGGAGCCGATAGCGAATACGCGAACATTATGGGTATTGTTCGCGGATTCGCTAACATCGACGATATGGGCTCCATTGCGATGGACGCTGCCGGGAAGGTTGCGGGCGAGCTGATTCGGACGATCCGCCGGCAGAGCGGACTCAGTCAGGCAGAGCTCTCCCGTCGTGCCGGCATGCCTCGGTCGGTGTTGAGCGCCTATGAGCGCGGACATCGCCAGCCGTCCGTTGCGGCGCTTGCCCGCATCGCCGTGGCCGCCGGTCTGGAGATCAGCGTGGGACCGCCGGCAGCCCGGCCGAACTTGGTGAGGGCGGGAGAGATCCTCTCGCAGGTGCTGGATCTGGCTGAGCTGCTTCCCTACCGTCCACGTCGCGAGCTTGCCTATCCGCCGTTGATCCGCCTCGCGGCGTGAGCGTCCTCGCCGACCGGCTGATCGCGATCCACGACGCGCTTTCGCGGGCCCGCCTACCGCATGCCTTCGGTGGCGCGATCGCGCTCGCCTACTGCACAGAAGAGCCGCGCGGCACGCGCGACCTGGACGTAAACGTGTTCGTGCACCCAGATCTCGCCAAGGATGTGTTCGCGGCGCTGCCCGACGGCGTCACACGGAGCGCCGCCGAGCTCGCGAGGACCGAAGCGGACGGGCAGATCCGGCTCTGGTGGCAGGACACGCCGGTCGACATATTCCTCAACGTGCACCGCTTCCACGACGAGGTCGCCAAGGGCGTACGCGAGGTGCCGTTCTCGGGTCGCCTCATTCCCGTGCTGGGCTGCACCGCGCTGGCGGTGTTCAAGGCGCTGCTGAGCCGCACGAAGGACTGGGCGGACATCGAGGAGATGGTGGCGATGGGCGAGATGAGCCTCGAAGACGCGCTCGCGTGGGTGGTGGAGATCGTCGGCTCGGACGATCCAGCGGCCGCGAGGATGCGAGCCCTCATGTAGACGCGACCGCTTGCGCTGGTGTGGCGCCACTTCAGCTTTCCCTCGCCGGATGAGCGCGGTCCGCCGGTTTGAAGTCAGGGGCTGCGGTGGTGGCGCCGGAGGAAGTGCTCTCCGAAGCCGGCCGGCGCCAGGCGCAGCCCGGGCGGTGCGTGGACCACGATGCTGCCGACCAGCACCCGTGGTTCTCCCGCTCGCTGGTAGAAGACCTCGATCGTGACCGCGCGCCGGCCGCAGCTGTTCTCGAACGGGTAGCCCAGCCGGGCCGCGAGCAGCGCTCCGCGCGGAACGTCCCGCGCGAGCGATTCCAGGACCATGCCGTTGCCGAGGCTCCCGGTCGCCTTGCATGTGCTGGTGGGGATCGCGACCGTGTATTCCTGGTGCGCGCTGGTGACCGCGAACGGGGCTGTGAACTGCACCTCGACCCCGACGATCGCGTTGCCGGCGAACTGCAGTCGCGCATGCGGCGACCGGTGCAGCTCCCGTGGCCGCGCCACCCGCACCATCAGACGCCGACGCGGGCACGGATCAGCCAGATGCGAGGTTTCCCAGGGGGCAAGGGCGGGCCCGCGCTGACAGAGCCTGCCGTCGACGTGATAGGTGATCGCGGTGAGCGGGGGAGAGGGGGCGAGGTCGCCTTCGGTGCCGATGCTCGCGCCGCCCGATCCCATCTGCTGTCCGGCGGCGGCACGGCGAACGATCAGGTAGGCGCCGATGCGCGGCACCACTGGCGTGCTGAGATCCTGCTTGCCGGCGCGATAGCTGACGCTCACCGCCTGCGGTCCGAGGATCCCCGAGTAGATGTCGCGCAGGTCGCGCACGGGGCTGTTCGCCGTGTTGGCCTTGGCCGCCGCGCTGCGCTCCACACCGACGTGGTCCTCGACCGAAGCTTCACCGGTCAGCCCGCAGGTGGTGGTCGCGTTCGAAAGCCACCGGCCGAAGACGTGGCCGTGGAACTCGTCGGCGGGCAGCGCGTCGGCCGGCATCGGGTGAAAGCGGCCGTCGTCGCGAAATGCGCCGTCGATCCCCAGCTCGCCGAGCTGCCCGTTCTCCACGCGGCCGATCTGCATGCAGATCTCCCCGCGCGTGGTGTGCACGATCCGCATCCCCCATGGCAGGCCGCCTTCGGGATCGGGGACGCGCAGCGCCAGCAGCTGCGAGGCGCCCGCCGCTGGTACCCCCTCGCCAACGCTCGGGTTCAACACCTCTTCGGGGCGTACCGGTGCACCCGTGAGGATCACGCCGCTCGCCGCAAGCGCGATCGTGGTCGCAGCGAACAGGCAGACGAGCGCGATCGCCGGCACGCGCAGCCTGCGCGCCAGCCCGCGAGCTGCCGGCATGTGAGCTGCCGGCCTGCGACCCTTCGCTCCGAGGGAAGCGTCGTCGGTCGGGGCGAGCCTGCGCTCGGCCGCGTCGAACAGGTCTCGCTCGAGCTGTGGAAGCACGCTCATCGTTCACCAGCCAATGTTGCTCGTAGTGTGCGAAGCCCGCGGCTGACTCTTTGGCGCACGACTGCCTGCGAGCACTGCAGCTCGAGCGCTATCTCCTCGTAGTCGCGCTCGTGCACGACCCGCGCGTCGATCGCGCGCCGCTGCTCCTCGGGCAGGCTCGAGAGCGCGACCAGCGCCTGCGCCTCGCCCTCGCCCAGGCGCGCGATCGTCTCGCTAGCGTGATCGTCGAGCACCAGCCGCGGCAGCCCCAAGCGCTCGCGAGCAGCCGACTCGACCGTGCCCTGGCGGTAGCTGGACCCGAGGACGTTGCGCGCGATCCCGAAGAGCCACTGGTCGGGGCGCCCCCTCGCGGGGTCATACGCCTGCACCGACTCCAGCGCGCGAGCGAACGTCTCCGCGGTGAGGTCAGCGGCGAGCTCGGGACGGCCGGTGGCGCGCATGAAGAACCCGAGCACAGGGCGCTCGAACAGCCGATAGAACGCCGCAAAGGCCTGCGCGTCTGAGCGTGCCGCGGACAGAAGCGCCTGCTCGTCGCGTCGGTCCGTCTGCATCATCCACACCCATTGGCGCGGGCGCTCGCGTTTGTGACGGCGGCCTGCCCGCAACGCCGCGGAAAGCGCTCAGAACTCCTCGGCCGTGTGGGGGCCGACGCACGCCACAGCGAGCTGATCGGCGACGTCGGCGGCGACCGCCGCGACCTCGTCGTAGGTGACCGCGTCGATCGCGTCGATCGCCGCGTCGGGGTCGATGTCCTCTTTGAAGAGGATGCTCTGGTTGGCCGCATAGCGGGCCACCGCATTCGTGTTCTCGAATGCAAGCACCATGCGCCCCGCGGCATACGCGCGCGCCCGCTGCACCTCCTCCTCGGTGGGGCCGTCGGCGCGCAGCTCATCGACGATCTCGCGCATGCGCGTGTACGCCTCGATGCACTTCGCGGACTCGAGGCCCGAGCTCAGCTGCAGGATTGGCACGTCGGCGAAGGCGTGGGCGGCGGCGCTGACCGAGTAGCACAGGCCGCGCTTCTCGCGGATCTCCTCGAACAGCCGCGAGCCCATCGAGCCGCCGAGCAGCGTCGCGTAGATCGACAGCGCCGCGCGTTCGCGCACGTCGGCGACGGCGATCTGCGGACGGTAGATCATGCGCAGATGCGACTGGTTGGTGTCGCGCTCCTCGACCAGCGTTTGCGGCGCGAACGCGGGCGCCGGCAGGTATGGCTCCGGCGCCGGCAGCGACGGGAAGCGCGCGAAGCGCTCCTGCAGCTCCTGCTCGTCCGGCACGTGCTCGACGTTGCCCACCAGAAACGCGCCGCCGCTCGCGCCCGACCAGCGGCGCTCGCGAAACGCGACGATGCCCTCGCGCGTAAAGCTCCTCAGGTTCTCCTCCGGGCCGAGCACCGTGCGCCCGAGCGGGTGGTCGCCAAACGCCGCTTTGTCGATCAGGTACTCGGCGACCATCGACGGCTGGTCATACGCGCGGTTGATCTCCTGGATCACCACGCCGCGCTCGCGGTCGAGCTCCTCGCCGTCCAGCCGCGGGCGCCCCACGAAGTCGCTCAGCAGGTCGATCGCCTGCGGCGCGCTCTGCGCGCGCACCGTGATGTGGAAGGCCACCACGTCGTGGCTCGTGTACGCGTTGAGCACGCCGCCGAGCCGCTCGGCGGTCTCGTTGACGTCCTTATACGTCGGATATGACTCGCCGCCCTTGAACACCAGGTGCTCGAGGAAGTGCGCCATCCCATTCTCCTCCGGGCGCTCGCCGCGCGCACCCGCGTCGAACGCGACCAGCACGGTGAGCGCGCGCGTTCCCGGCAGCTCCATGCGGTGCACCGGCAGCCCGTTGGCGGCAACCGTCATCGTCGTCACATGTGCCATGCCCCCACCCTAGAACGTTCTACGCTTGCCCGGAGCCGATGTCCCCACACGCACGACAGCCACTGAATGCGGTGCTCGCGCTGCTGCTGCCCGTCCTGCTGCTCGTGGGGCTGTGGCTCGGCGGACACCCCGAAGAGCTCCCGGGGTTCCTGCGCAGGGCGTTCGTGTCGAGCCCGCAGACGCAGGTCGTCGACGAAGCGATCCAGCGGGTGGCCGCGGACTACTACCGGCGGATCCCCGCAGGCAAGCTCGACAGCGCCTCGATCGGCGGGCTCGTCGCGAGCCTCGGCGACCGATTCTCGCACTACCTCACCCCTAGCGAATATCGCGAATTCAGCGCGCCGCCGCACTTCACCGGCATCGGCGTGTCCGTCGCCGAGCAGGTCGCCGCCAACCGCGGCCTGCTGATCGAGCGCGTCTTCAACTCCTCGCCCGCCGCGCGCGCCGGGCTGAAGGCGGGTGACGTGATCGTCGCGGTCGACGGGCGCAAGCTGCAGAGCCTGTCCGCCGAAACCGCCACCTCGCTGATCAGGGGGCTGCCGGGCACGAACGTGCAGCTCGGCATCGAACCGGCGCCCACACAGCACGCTCATCGCGCGGCGCCGCAAGACGTCAAGATCACGCGCGCGGTCGTCTCCGAGCCGGTCGTCGAATCCGTCACCAAGACCGTCCACGGCGTCAAGCTCGGCGTGGTCGCGCTCGCGAGCTTCAGCCCCGGCTCGCACGTGGAAGTGCGCGAAGCCGTCGAGCGCGAGCTGCATGCGGGCGCGCGCGGGCTCGTCTTCGACCTGCGCGGCAACGGCGGCGGCCTCGTCGAGGAAGCGCAGCTGATCGCGAGCATCTTCATCCCCAAGGGCGTGATCGTCACGACACGCGGGCGCAGCGTGCCGACGCAGGTGCTCGACGCCACCGGCGGCGCCATCTCCTCCGCGATCCCGATGATCGTGCTCGTCGACGCTAACACCGCCTCCTCCTCGGAGATCGTCACGGCCGCGCTGCAGGACCACCGCCGCGCGACCGTCGTCGGCACGCACACGTTCGGCAAGGGCGTCTTCCAGGAGGAGCAGCCGCTGTCCAACGGCGGCGCGCTCGACATCACCGTCGGCGAGTACTTCGCGCCCAACGGACGCAACCTCGGCGGCGGTGGCGTCAGACAGGGCGCCGGTGTGATTCCGGAAGTGCGCGTCGCCGCCGACGACGTCGACACCGTCCGCGGCCTCGACGTCGCGCTGCGCACGCTCGCGGCCAAGGTCAAGTGAGCGGCTCCGACTCGCGCGGGCGCGGCACGCGGCGCGCCCGCGACGGCTCAGCGGACGGGTCCCCGGGCGCGGAGCGAGACGAAGGGTACAGCCCCGCACCGGCCGGCTCGCTCGTCGCCGTGATCGAGCGCCGCGGCCGCTTCCTCACCGCCGAGCCATTGTTCCCGCCGCGCGAGCGCGACGCCGCGACGTCGCGCAGCCGCGGTGAGGCACGCCTCACGCTCGGGCCGTCGCGCTCCGGGCGCGGGCGCAGGATCGAGGTCTCCGCCGGCGAGCTCGTGCTCGTGGCGCCCGTCGCGCGCGGGCACGGCGGCGGCGTGCGTGTCGTGCGCGCCCTCGGGCGCCCCGACGTCGCCCGCGACGTGATCGAGGCGCTGCTGCTCGATCGTGGACTCGCGCGCGGCTTCGACGCGGCGCTCGAGCGCGAAGCGCGCGCCGCCGCCGAGCGCGTGCGGCGCGAGCCGGGCGAGCGCCGCGACCTGCGCCAGCTGCCCACGTTCACGATCGACCCGGCGAGCGCGCGCGACTTCGACGACGCCATCTCCGCCGAGCCGATCGGCTCGGATGCCGGCGGTGTTGGCGGCGGGGCGGGCGCCGCCGGCGCGAGCGGGGAGGGTGGAGGGGGCGTCGACCGTGGGGCAGCCGGCGGCGGCGGGGGTGCGGGCGGGGTCCGGGTGTGGGTGCACATCGCCGACGTCGCCGCGCACATGCCCGAGGGCTCGCCGCTGGACCGCGAGGCGCGCAGGCGCTCTACCAGCGTGTACGCGCCCGGCGCGGTCGAGCCGATGCTGCCGCACGCGCTCTCCAGCGACGCCTGCTCGCTGATGCCCGGCGTCGAGCGCGCCGCGGTGACCGTCGAGATGGAGCTGCACGGTGCGGAGCTGACGCGCGCCTCCTTCTACCGGTCGCTGATCCGCTCCGACGCGCGCCTGGACTACGAGCAAGTCGACCGCATCTTCGACGGGCGCGAGTCAGCCGCCGAGCCGTGGGGTGAGCCGCTGCGCGCCGCCCGGCACGCGGCCGCCGCGCTGCAGCAGGCGCGCGAGCGCAGCGGCGCGCTCGTCGTCGACTCCGAGGAGCCGGAGTTCGAGCTCGACGAGCGCGGCCACGTCGTCGGCATTCACACGCGCGTGCAGACCGAGTCCCACCGCCTGATCGAGCACCTCATGATCGCCGCCAACGAGGCCGTAGCCGCCCTGCTCGAGCGCCGCGGGGTGCCGTGCCTGTATCGCGTGCACGAGCGCCCCCAGCCCGAGCGCGTCGAGCGCCTCGCCGACCAGCTCGCCACGCTCGAGGTGCCGACGCCGCCGTTGCCGGAGCACATGTCCTCGACGCAGGCGGCGGAGCTGCTCGGCGAGATCTCGCGGCGCGTCGAGACGCACGTGCGCCGCACCGGCCACGGCCGCCAGGCGCTCAGCTCGCTCGTGCTGCGCGCGCTCAAGCAGGCGTACTACTCGCCCAAGAACCTCGGCCACGCCGGCCTGCACTCGAGCGCCTACTGCCACTTCACCTCGCCCATCCGCCGCTACCCCGACGTCGTCTGCCACCGCGCGCTGCTCGCCGCCGTCGGCGGCGGCGAGGCCGCGCCGCGCGCCGGCGAGCTCGTCGAGCTCGGCGCGTGGACGTCTGAGCGCGAGCGCGAGGCGATGATCGTCGAGCGCGACGCAGACGATGTCGCGCGCTGCTTCGCGCTCGAGCGCCTGCTCTTCGAGCAGGGCCACGACCAGCTGTTCACCGGCGAGATCACCGGGCTCATCTCAGCCGGCGCGTTCATCGCGTTCGGCCTCGACGCGGACGCGAGCATGGCGGCTCGCGGGGCGGGGCAGGCAACAGGCGCGCTCGACGCCGCCTCGTTCGAGGGCATGCTGCCCGTCAGGGTGCTGCGCGCGGCGGCCGCGGTAGCAGCGGGTGCCGACACGGGAGCGTCCCGCGACGCGCGCCGCCGTGCGCGCGAGGGCGCGCACGGGCGACCGGACGGACACCGCCACGGCGGCGCGCGTAACGGTCAGCGCGACGGCGGGCGCAGCGGGCAACGCGACGGCGGGCGCGAGTGGTGGGAGCTCAACGAGCAGGGGACGATCCTCAGAGGCGAGCGCACCGGCGCCGCGCTGCGCCTCGGCGATCGGCTCGACGTGCGTGTAGCCCGCGTCGACGCGATCCGCGGGCGTGTGGATCTCGTGCCGGCCCAGTGACGGTCGCTGCGAACGCCGCAGCGGAGCCCGCGAGGGCGGAGCCCATCAAACTCGACCGCTAGTCTCGGACGGTGGCAAAGGGCAAGGGCAAGCGCAAGGTGGGGGCGGGGGATGTCGCATCCAACCGCTACGCGTCCTACCGCTACGAGCTGCTCGAGCGCTTCGAGTGCGGCATCGTGCTCGAGGGCACCGAGGTCAAGGCGCTGCGCACCTCGGGCGCGCAGCTCAAGGACGGCTACGCCGCGATCCGCGACGGCGAGATGTGGCTGCACTCCGTGCACATCCCGCCCTACGGTCCCGCCTCGCGCGAAAACCACGACCCCGAGCGCCCGCGCAAGCTGTTGCTTCACCGCCGCGAGCTCGACCGCATCGCCCAGCGCGCGTCGGAGCGCGGGCTCACGCTCGTGCCCACGCGCATCTACTTCTCCGGCGCCCACGCCAAGGTCGAGATCGCGCTCGCGCGCGGCAAGGACCTGTACGACAAGCGCCAGAGGCTCAAGGAGCAGGACTCAAAGCGCGACATCGAACGCGGGATTCGCGAAGCTCGGCGCTGATCAACCGGTCGAGAGGCAAGCGAGGCAAGGACGGAGTGAGCGTGGCCTGCTATCGCACGCCAGCGAGTGAGGACGCCGCCTCGCGCCGCCTATCGGCCGTCTAGATCGAGCGGAAGCTGTGGCCGGCGCTGGTGAGGATGTGCGTCTCGCTCATCCCGAACACCAGCGCCACGATCAAGCCCACGTACACCGCGAACACCAGCAGCCGGTGGCGCGGAGCCACGCGGTAGTACGCCTGCTGCGCCAGCGAGCGCGTTTTGCGCTGCTTCCAGCGATGGTAGGTCTGGAACGCCGCGAACAGCGCGATGATCAACAGGATCGGGTTTCCCGGCTCGAGGAACACCAGCGCCACCAGCACGCCCAGGCCCGCGAACCACATCCACGGGCTCATCGCCGCCGCCGCGCGGCCGCCGTCCAGCGGCACCACCGGCAGCAGGTTGAACAGATTGATGAGGAAGCCGAAGTACGCGAGCGCGAGCAGCAGGTCGCTGTCCGTCAGCGCGCCCACAGCCGCCACCGCCGCCGCGCCGATAGTGCCGAGGACCGGGCCCGCGAGGCCCACGCGCGCCTCCGCCAGCGCATCGTCCGGCATCTGGCGCATGCCGACCACGGCGCCCATGAACGGCAGGAACACCGGTGCGGTCGCCTTGATCCCCTCACGTCGCAGCTGGATCACGTGACCCATCTCGTGCACGAACAGCAGCGCCACGAAGCCCGCCGCGAACCACCAGCCGAAGAACAGGCTATAGGCGGCCACCGACACGAGCGCCGTGCCAGCGGTCACGAGCAGTTTCAGGTTCGGCAGCGCCACCAGCAGCCCCTTGATCGCCAAGCCGAACTTCGCGATCAGCGCGCCCAATGCCGCCAGGGCGCTGCCGATGCGACCGCGCACGTTGCTCGCCGAGCCCCTCGCCTTCGAAGCTGGCCCTTGCGTCGGCGCGCCAAACGGGTTCTCGCCGCCGTAGGAGCCCGCCGTGTGGGTCGGCGTGGGCGTCGTCGTGTGGCTCGGGTACGCGCCCGCGGAAACCGGCCCCGCGGGCAGCACCGGCGGGGTCGCGGACAGAGACAGATCGACGTTATCCATGCCATCCATTGTGGCAGCAGTTCTAAGCCCTGCCTAACGCGCAGGGATTTCTTCGCAGAGTGCGGGATCGAACGTCCAGAGGTCTTGCAAGAGATGGGCGCGCGAGCTACTTTTCATCCAGACGCGGAACCGAGCCGCAAAGAGCGAGGCCACTGAGGTGTGAGGCCGCGCCACCCGCAAGGAAAGGTCCTCGGGCCGGACCCACCGGGTTCCTCAAAGTGGCTTGGGACCGCGTCTCTTTTTGTCTGCGGCGCCTCCCGTAGCGGCAACCCGATGCCTGGGCTTCCGTACCGGCTATGCGGTACAGGCCGGTACCGGGGAGGCGGTACACTGAAGCGGCAGTACACCCTGGGGACGACAGGCTTCGACGCGGTCGGCTCGTGTGGGTGGTGGCGAGTCGAGGTCCCGGGCGGCCTCGTAAAACACCCGGGAAAAACATAAGTGCGGACTCTCACGAGTACGCCCTCGCCGCTTAGTCAATAGCTAAGCCGTGAGGTTTCGGGCCCTGCCTGCCTGCCGCGGGGGTCACCCGGAATCAGAATGCAGGCTCACCCGGTGCGGTCCGTCTCCGCCAACCCGGGGAAAGCTTAGGAGGCTGGTCCCCCACAACCCCGCCGGCAAGGCGAGTGGAGGACGAGATCAGAGTGCCGGCTACGCTCGTAGAAGCCATTCATACGCGATTGCGGACGCGGGTTCGATTCCCGCCGTCTCCACTGACCAACTGTCTGCAAGCCTCAGCTTGCGATGCCGGCTCAAGGGCGAGGCCGGGTCGGCGTTGTCGACAGTTGGAGCATCTGCGATGAGCGACTACGTGGTGATCTACGAGCAGGCCGACGATGGAGCTTGGGGGGCGTACCTCCCGGACCTACCCGGCGTTGTGGCGCTCGGCGCGACGCGTTCAGAGGTCGGCGAACGCATTGAGGAGGCGCTCGCCGTATACGCAGACGACCTTCGTGGGAGGGGCGGGGCGCTTCCGGCGTCTCATCACACCGCCGGAGCCGTCGCCGTCTGATCTGGCGACTGCCGCGAGGCAACTACGCCAAAAAAGTCCAGGTCTGACAGCTCAGGTCTATCTGAGTGGCTGGCGCTGGCTGCCCAGTCCGATTTCCGCCAGACATCGCCGCCGCGCCGTGTCACGCTGCGCAACGTACCGTGACCGAGGGGAGTGCAGATGCACACCGAGACCACCCACCCGCCAGACTTCCTGCGACGCCAGGATCTCAGCTTCCCGTCGAGCTACGAGCACTGTGCAGCGTGGCTCTATCCCGCCCACGGCACCGCCCGGGAGACGCCGATCGTCGTGATGGCTCACGGCCTCTCGGGGACCCGCCGGGATGGGCTCGGACCGTTCGCGGAGCGGTTCGCCGAGACCGGCGTCGCCGCACTCGTATTCGACCACCGCGGCTTCGGCGACAGCGAGGGCGAGCCGGACCTCTTCCACCCCCGCCGCCAGCTCGAGGACTGGGCGGCGGCGATCGCCTTCGCCCGCTCCCTTCCGGGTGTGGACCCCAATCGGGTCGCGACCTTCGGTTCCTCGATGGGCGCAGGGAATGCCCTCGCTGCGGCCGCGGACGAGAGGATCGCCGCCGCAGTCGGCCAGGTCCCGTTCCTGGACATGCTTACCCAGGCGCACCGCGCCGCGCCTGGCATCAGCCTGCGGATGCTCGTGGCGGCCGTCAGAGGCCGCTACCTGCATGCGATCGGCCGGCCGAATGAGCCGGCGTTCATCAACGCACCGGGTGCTCAGGAGGGCTGGCTGCACGTCGTCTCGATCGGCGAGGACAGTCACTGGCGCGATCGCGTCTCCTCGCGCTGGCTGCTTGGCCGTCCCTACCGGCCGATCCGCCACGCCCGCCGGCTGCACTGCCCGTGGCTCCTCTGCGTCGGAGAGGCCGATCGGGTGGCCCGGCCGGGACCGGCGATCCGGGCCGCGAGGAGCGCCCGGCACGGCGAGCTGCGCACCTACCCCGGCGTCGACCATTTCGACATCTACGACGGCCCTGAGCACGAGCTCGTCGTGGCGGACGAGGTCGAGTTCCTGCGGCGGACCCTCGGCCTGACCGGCCGCACATAGACGCAGAATCACATGGAACGGGAAGTCCGGGTCAGAATCGCGTCTGTCATACGCGCTATCCTGAGCGGTATGACGATGCTCAGCTTTCGCGTGTCGGATGACGAGGCGGCCGAGGTTCAGCGTTGGGCGGAGGCGCTTGGGATGGACCGTTCGGAAATTCTCCGCGATGCTCTCCATCGGCATCTAGTCGGCCTGAGCAGCGAGCACGATGCCGAGGCGTGGACACGAGCGCCCTTGACCGATTCCGAGCGATCGCTTGAGAGCATTTCAGACTGGGGGCCAGCCGAGGATTGGACCGACTGGGACAATGCAGCGAGGTGAGATCTGGTTCGCCGCGACGCCAGGCGGGGACCGGCCGGTGCTGGTATTGACTCGTGATCCGGTGGCCGATCGCATCGGATCGGTTGTAGTGGCTGCTCTGACGAGGACACGCCGCGGTTTGGTATCGGAGCTCGAACTAACGCCAAGTGCTGACGGCGTTCCTACGCCATGCGTAGTTAACTTCGACAACCTCCACACCGTGCCCCGTGCATCCTTCCGGCGTCGTGTCACGTTGCTCTCGAGTCCCCGCATGGCGCAGGTCTGCCGGACGCTGAGAGACGCCGTCGGCTGCTGAACTGGTGATAGCGCGACGTTGCCCATCGAGCACCTTCCGCTCGTGCAGTCGCCCGCAAATGGGGCGGCGTCGAGGGCATCGTGGCCAGCATGAACCCCTATAGTCCGGCATCGGATCGTTGGCCAGCGGAGAGGGCTGCCGGGGCTAACCCCCTGCGTACTCGTCGTGGCGGCGCCACCAAGCGCCGCTCTCATTGCGCCCGAGCGGGGCGCGGTCGAGCCACGAGTACATGCCCCAGAGGCCGTCGACGCCTCGTCCGTAGGCCGAGTAGGTGTGGTAAACGACGCCGTCCTCGAGGGCGAATGCGCTCATGCCGGGCCCCTCTTTTCTGAACGTCACGGGATCGGTGCCGGCTCCCGACGCGAGCTCGATGAGCCCCGGGCTCTTCTCGGACGGCCGGAAGTCAGCGGTGCGAAAGTTGTAATCGACGGCGCCCGACTGCCATTCCTGCTCGGTGTGCGTTACGTGAAAGTCGTGGTTGAAGTCGCTGTCGAACGAGGACGCCCACGGGAAGCTCCAGCCCATCCGCCGCTTGTAGTCGTGCAGCTTCGCCAGCGGAGCTCGGGACACCGCCGTGAACGCGATGTCATGGTTGAGCAGGTGCACGACCGAGCCGGAGAAGCCGTCTGCGATCGCGGAGCAGGACGGACATCCGGCTGTGAAGTCGGGCCCGAACATGAAGTGGTAGACGATCAGCTGCGAGCGCCCACCGAAGAGGTCGGCGAGGGACGCGGCTCCCTCATCCGTCTCGAAGGAGTACTCCTTCTCGATCGGCACCCACGGCAGGTCGCGTCGCAGACGCGCCAGCTCGTCGCCGCGGCGTGTCAGCTCCTTCTCGGCGTCGAGCAGCTCGAGCCGCGCCCCAAGCCACTCCTCATGAGTTCCGGTCCTGTGATCGGTCATCGCATTCTCCTTGTCGGTGTTGGGAATCGGTTGCGGCTTCGGCCTGTATGGACTCGGCGAGCAGCTTGATCCGCGCCAGGCGCCTGTCCCACTGTGCGGCCACGCGAGCCATCGCTTCGGCGGCGTCGTCCAGCCGCTCGGGTCGGACCGTGTAGCGCACCTCCCGGCCGCGCCGCCGGCCTGCCACGAGGCCCACACGGTCCAGTACGGCCAGGTGCTTGGCGACTGCCTGTCGGGTGACAGGCAGCTCCTGCGCGAGCATCGTGGTGGTCGACTCGCCGTGCTCGAGCAGCGCGTCGAGCACACGACGGCGCGTGGGGTCGGCCACGGCCGCCCACAGCGCGTCGTCCTCGGCGACGGCGGTGGCCATCAACGCGTCGCTCCGGGTGGCTTCGATGCGACGTGGTCGAGCAGTTCGCCGAGGTGTCTCTCCCAGCCCCGTGTGTGCTCGTCGAGGTACCGGGCCCTGCTCTGCGCGTCGTGCGTGACGGCGTCGATGCCGCTCTCGTGGACCCGCAAACGTGTCCCGCCGGCCTCCTCGATGAGGCTGAACTCGACCAGCGCCGAGTTGCTCTCATTCGGTCCCGTGCCCTGCGGATGGTTCCAGCGAAACGAGAAGCGGCGGAACGGCTCGGCTTCCACGACCCGAATCGGCACGATCATGTCGAATTCTTTCTTTCCACCTCGGCCCCCGGGCCTCCACGTGAGCGTGCCGTCCGCGCCGGCGCGCCCTTCGACGTCGGCCTCGTCGCTGAACCAGCGGCTGATCTGCTCGGGCTCGGTTATCACGCCCCAGACAACCTCTGGGCTCGCCTCGATCAGGATCTCTCGTTCGACGCTGTCAGCGGCCACATCGACTCCTCTCGTTGATATGCAACCGATGGTTGCGGGATGCGCTGTGCACAATAGCAACCAGAGGTTGCGTGTCCGCTCGGGGTTTACGCCTCGGGCGTGTAAGGACTCGTCGTTGTGGCGTGGAAGAGGTGGTCAGCCGGCGCTGTACTCCTCGTCCGTGACGTGCTCGCCCCAAGTCACGACATTCCCCTCAGCGTCCTGCTGCTGCATCGCGATGTGCGTCATGAAGCGGTCGGGCGCAGCGCCATGCCAGTGGTCCTCGCCGGGCTCGAAGAACACCCGGTCGCCGGGGCGTATGACCTCGACCGGACCGCCGCGCCGCTGGCAGAGCCCGACGCCCTCGGTCACGTAGATGGTCTGGCCGACCGGGTGGGTGTGCCAGGTGGTCCGCGCGCCCGGTGTGAAATGCACGCTCGCGGCCGCGATCCGGTAGGGCTCTGACGGTGCGGCGACGGCGTCGACGTACACGTCGCCGGTGAACCAGTCGGCGGGGCCCTTGGTGGTTTCGATGCTGCCTCTGGTGATCTGCACGGTGCCTCCTGTCGGCGTCGCGGGCGGTTGCCCTCAGTCGAGGACCTAAGATGGCACGATGAGGGCGATCCAGTACGAGCGCTTCGGCGGCCCCGAGGTGCTGGCGCTCATGGAGGTGCCGGAGCCGCACGCGACGATGGGACAGGTTCGCGTCGCGGTCAAGGCGGTGGGCGTGAACCCGGTTGACTGGAAGGTCCGCAGCGGCATGATGGGCGGGGATCTGCCGCACGGCACCGGTCTGGAGGTGGCGGGCGTGGTCGACGCGGTTGGCGAGGGCATCAGCGACGTGAGCGTCGGCGACGAGGTGTTCGGCTCCGTGATCGGCGGCAACGGCGCGGCCGACTACGCCCTGCTCGAGCACTACGCGAGCGTCCCGCCGTCGCTGGGCTTCGCCGGCGCCGCGGCGCTCCCGGTCGCGGTGGAGACCGCCACGCGCACGCTAGACCTCTTGGACGTCGGCGCGGGGCAGACGGTGCTCGTCAACGGTGCCGCCGGCGCCGTCGGGATCAGCACGGTCCAGCTCGCGCGCGGGCGCGGGGCGGCGAGGGTGATCGGCACGGCCAGCAGCGCCAACCACGACTACCTGCGCTCGTTCGGGGCCGAGCCGACGACCTACGGCGATGGGCTCGTGCAGCGCGTCCGCGAGCTCGCTCCCGACGGCGTGGACCGCGCGATCGACGACGCCGGCGGCGGCGCGCTGCCGGCGCTGGTCGAGCTCGCCGGCGGCCCCGAGCACGTCGTGACGATCGCCGACTATCAGGGCGCGCAGGAGACGGGCGTGCCGATGACCGGGGGTGCGGGCTCCAAGCGCGCCTGGTATGCCCTCGCCGAGGTCGGCGCAGCGATCGAGGCCGGGCGCTTCTCGCTTCCGGTGGCGCAGACGTTCCCGCTCGAGCAGATCGCCGAGGCGCATCGCCTGAGCGAAGGCGGGCATGTCCGCGGCAAGCTCGTGCTGCTCCTCGACTGAGGGAAACGCTATTCAACCGATCAGTTGATAAACTGCCCGGTTGAATAATGATGCCGAGCGACCAGCTGAGCCTTACCTTCGCCGCCCTTGCCGACCCCACGCGCCGCGCGATCCTCGCGCGGCTGGCGCAGGACGGCGAGGTCACGGTCAACGATCTCGCAGAACCGTTCGCCGTGAGCGTGCAGGCCGTCTCCAAGCACCTGAAGGTGCTCGAGCGGGCAGGATTGGTCACCCGCGGCCGCACGGCGCAGCTGCGCCCTTCGCGGCTGGAGGGTGCGCCGCTGCGCGACGCGGCCGACTGGCTCGATCAGTACCGCGAGATCTGGGAGGGCCGCCTGGATCGGCTCGCGCATCACCTCTACGACCTACAACGAAAGGCGGACGGCGATGAGTGATATGGCCGAGCACACGATCGTGATCGAACGGGAGCTCGACGCGCCTCGCGAGCTCGTATGGAAGGTTTGGACCGACCCCGACGAGGTGGCGCGCTGGTGGGGACCGCAGCACTTCACGACGCCCCGTGAGAAAATCGAGTTCGACCTGCGCCCCGGCGGTGTCTGCCGGCTGACGATGGTCGGACCGGATGGGCAGGAGTACCCGAGCGACGGCCATTTCGGGATCGTCGAGCCGCCCGAGCGCCTGTCGTTCGGCGAGGAGAGCACCGAGCACCCGATGATCGAGTCGGGCGAGACGACTATCGAGTTCGTCGACCTCGACGGCGGGCGCACGAAGGTGGTGGTCACATCGCGCATGGTCTGCGCGGAGGAGCTGCTCGCGATGGCGCGCAGCGGCTGGAGCAGCCAGCTCGACAAGCTCGAGTCGCTGCTCGCGAGCTGACGGTCGGCAACGACGCGACGCCCCCGCGAGGTCTCCGTCAGACCCGCGGGGGCGGCTCGTCACTTCGGCGCGGCCCCTCCCTCGAGGGCTGCGCCTGTCTCCATCGGAGTCCTCACCAACTCGAGTCTTCTGCCCCAGAGCAACTCGTCTTGAGCCTGGGGCTGTGGCACGTGCGACTGGTCGTTCCTTCGGCCGTCCGGGTGATCGTCAGTTCGTCGCCGTTGGTCGCCGTCGCGGTGATCGAGTATTCATTGGCGCCCGGGGTCGCCTTGCTCAAGTAGGCGTGCTGTTTGCTCGCAGCGATCACGATCGTCGGGTCGTAGGCTGCGAGTTCGCTCTTCGTGACGTTCGCGTCGCTGCCGCCGTGGTCGAGCGCGATCGTTTCCGCTGTCGTCTCGGCGTTTCGCACGAGTTCCTTCGCCTGCACGTCGTTTGCTTTCGTGCTCGTGCTCAGGAACGCCGGAATCGCGATCGCCGCGAGGATGCCCACGATCAGCATCACGACGAGCACTTCGGGAAGCGTGAAGCCCTCGCTGGCGCCGGCGGTGTGCCGGGTGGCGCTGTGACTCGGCGCACCGGTCGGTTCCAGGTGGGCGCTGCGGCGCGGCGGGTTCGACTGAGACGGCATCACTGTTGGCCTCCTTGCTCAGCTGGCAGTCGAGCTGTCTCGGTGAGACCCCTGACTTTGCGCCCCCGCCTCGCGACGGGTTTGCCGTTTCAGACTTGTTGATCGAGCGCCGAGTGTGCGCGCCGGCCCTCACGGATGGAAGGGGAATCGGTTCTTGCGCATTTTTTTGGACGAATGTTCGAGCGGCCGCGGCTAGATTATGCGAACATATGTTCGCATGGGCTTGACGGGATCGATAGATGTCGCGCACAATGGTCTGCCACTCGACAGGCTGGCATCTAGGCGTCCGTCGGTCAGTCAAGTGGCGGACGCTCATCCGGCACTCGGGCGAGTGGCGGACGGACATCTGTCGCATTCCTCTCTCTCGTCAGGAAGAGTGGAGAGGTGAGCACGATGGAGACATACAAGGAGGAACTCGGCAGATTCCTCGAAGGATTCGGCGCGAACGTCCGTCGCGTGCGGATGGCCAAGCGACCACCGTGCTCGCAGGAATCGCTGTCGCACGCCACCGGCCTGCATCGCACGGAGATCGGGAAAATCGAGCAGGGGCTGGTCGAGCCGCGGCTGAGCACCCTGATGATCCTCGCCGATGGCCTCAGCGTGGGGATCGACGAGCTGCTCGTGGGGCTGTGGGTGCCGACCGAGCGCAGGCCCTCGCCGTCGGCCAAGCAATGGTCCTGAGCCCGGCGTGCCCGAGATGAGCCGACCTTCGGTCCCCGACCAGGCGCTTGCGACGACGTTGCGCCGAATGCGCTCCGAACGCGGGATCACGCGCGAAGCGCTGGCATTCCGCTCGGGCGTCACGGCCGGCGCGCTGGCGCGAATCGAGCTGGGTCAGTCTGTGCCCGGCTGGGACACCGTGTGCATGCTCGCGAGGGGGTTGGACATCACGATGGTGGAGCTCAGCGCGGCGGTCGAAGGCAGGAGTCTGCCGGCGATCTCATTCGCGTACTGACGCGCGTGGCGCTAGAATAGGAGCGCTGGCTATCTGGAGTCGAGGCCCCAGCTGGGCCGGCACGGGAGCCGACCGCCCGCCCAAGGCCGGGAGGAGGCGATGTGATGATCGGCACCCGTCGCATGGAGGAGCTGCAGGCGGAAGCGCGCTATCACCGCGAGCGCTACGACCTGTACAAGGCGAAGACGTACGGCCCGCGCTTGACGAGCGTGACCCGGTTGAGGGAACTCGAGCGCAGGCATCAGGGCGCCGACTCGCGCTTGCGCTCGGCACTGCATGAGAATGCCAACCCGATGCCTGCCGAGCACGACCTGGACTGACGGTCGTGCTGTCGCCGGACGCAGGCGCCGCCGTCCGCACCGGCGCACATTAGGGCCATGTCTGAGTCTCTAGTTGAGGTTTAGGTCTGCGCTTAGAACAGGTGTCGCAAGCGCCAGCCCAGCGACGGTCCGCCCAGTCCGTGAGAGGCCACGACCGTCACCGAGACGCCGCCGAGCTCACCGACCGTGACGCTCGCGACCAGCTGGCCCGCGTGCATCGTGCTTCCGGTCCTCGCCGCGCTCACCCGGACCGGGAGGCGCAGTCCGCTCCAGCCGATCTCGCGCACGCCGCCGCTGGTCGTTGCCGTGGTCTGCGCGCCGTCGGCGTTGCTGACGCTCATCACGCTCGTGCCGGCGGGCAGCACTGTCGCCAGCCGCAGGGAGTCGGCGACCGAGTCGCCGAGGCGCCTCGCGCTCGCGAGCGCGGCTTCGATCAGCGAGCCTTCGCTCTGTCCGAGCACGACGCCGAGCACCGTAAGCCGACGGCCGCCGATCGACACCCGCTTGGCGAACATGAAGCAGCCGCCGGCGGCGCGGTCTGAGCCGGTCTTGATCCCGGCGTAGCCGTCGTACCCGACGAGCGCGTCGAAGTTGGTGACGCTGCCAACGAGCGGCAGTACCGCGGAGCGCTCGGCGACGATCGCCGCGAATGTCGGCTGACGCATCGCCACGCGCGCGAGCAGCAGCTGGTCGATTGCGGTGGACACGGTCGTGTCCTCGAAGCCGCTGGGGTCCGTGTATTTGGTCGAGCCCATGTGGAGCGCGCGTGCGGTCGAGTTCATGCGCGCGAGGAACGCGTCGATGGTGCCCGCGTCGTGGACGGCGAGCAGTGCGGCGACGTTGTTCGCCGACGGCAGCAGCAGCGCCTCGAGCGCCTCGCGCTCGGTGAGCCGCTCGCCGGCTCTGACCGGCAGGACCGACTGCGACAGCGACGCGCGCCATTCCTCTTCGGCGACCTCGGCGGGCGTGATCGTGATCGTGAAGCCCTCGGCGCCGGGACCGAGCGGGTGCTCGAGCAGCGTCAGGTAGGCGGTCATGACCTTGGCCACGCTCGCGATCGGAACGGGGGCGAACGAACCCGAGCTCTCGGGGTCTCCGACTCCCTGCACCTCGATGGCCGCCTCGCCGGCTCGCGGCCATGCGATCGCGGGTGGGCGACCCTGGAGCTGGACGTAGCTCGGGAGCGTGAGGCGGATGCTCAGCGGCGGCGCTGTCTCGGTCGAGGCGCGCCATACGACCGCGACGAGCAGCGCCACGATCGCGAGCGCTGCGGAGGCGGCCCGTCGCGGGGTGGAGCGAGACCGATGCTCGCGCTCTGGCCGTGGGCTCGCCGCCACAGCTCGCAGACGCTAGCGCAGACGCAGGCGTCCGCAGGCTGGCAGCTGCGATGATCAGGCGCGATGGCGCGGCTGCCGACACTCGCTCTCGAGGACGCCGAGCCGCCGGTGCGGGCGGCGCTCGAGCGCCTGCCCAAGCTGGCGATCTTCGCCACGGTGGCCAACGCGCAGGGCACGTTCGTCGACTGGCTGCGCTTCGGCGGCGACTGCCTGGACGCGCGCTGGTTCGATCCGGTGCTGCGCGAGCTCGCGATCCTGCGCGTCGCGCGCCTGACCCCCGGCGCGGAGTACGAGTGGGTGCAGCATGTGCCGATCCTGCTTGCGGTGGGCGGCAGCGCCGAGCAGGTGGCGGCGCTCGAGGCCGACGACATCGAGGCCGAGGCGCTGGGGGAGGACGGGCGTCTGGTCGTCCGCTTCACCGGCCAGGTCGTGCGCGAGGCGACCCCGGATGACGTCACGTTCGAGGCGATGCGCGCGCGTTTCACGCCCGCGGAGATCACGCAGCTGCTGCTCGTGATCGGCCAGTACATGATGGTCGCGCGGGTGATGGCGACCGCGCAGCTGGAGGTCGACGCGGTCCTGGGCGCGGATGTGCTCGCCGGCGTCGCGCGCTCGCGCGAGCAGCGTTAGCGCCGCTGCGCCGTGACCGTCGCGGCCGACCGCGCGCACGTGCGCACGACCGCGGCTACGGCGGCGGGATCGTCGTAGCAGGGCACGTGCCCCGCGCCGAGCGTCACGTGCGTGGCCCACGGCAGCAGCGCGCGCGCTCGCGGCGCCTGCAGCCGGTAGGGCAGCAGCCTGTCGCGCCGGCCCCACGCGATCGTGACGGGCGTCGCAGCGCAGCTGCTCGGGGGCGGCGAAGCGATACTGGCGGAACGCGTCGAGGGCACCCGCGAAGGCGGGCGCGGCCCAAGCGTCGCGGAGCGTCGCGACGGCCTCCTCGGCGGGCAGCGCGCGCGGGGTAGCCGAACGTCTGTGCGAACAGCGCGACGCGCCCAGGCGGGTGCGCGCGAGCGCTTCGACGGCGGGGCGTGCCGCGCTCGGCGTGTGCGCGAGTGCCCGTAGCGAGAGCTGGCAGAAGCGCAGTTCGGCGGGCGTCCAGAAGCCCGCCGGCGAGAACGCGCTGACGGAGCGGACGGCGCGCCTGCGCGCGAGCTCGAGCGCGATCGCGCCGCCCATCGAGTTGCCGGCGACGTGCGGGCGCTCGAGGCCGAGCTCCGCGAAGAACCACTCGAAGGCGTCCGCGTAGGCGGGGATCGTCGGCTCGATGCTCGGCGACAGCGGCGCGGAGCGGCCGAAGCCGGGGGAGTCGCAGGCGATCACGTCGAACTCGTCGGTGAGCCGCCCGATCACGGGCTCCCACGCCTGCCAGTGGTGTCCGACGCCGTGCAGCAGCACCAGCGGCGGGCCATCGCCCTCGCGGTGATAGTTGATCGACAGGCTCACACCACGCTCCCGATGGGAGCAGAGCTTACGCGACCGACTTGACGAGGTCGGCGCCGCGCTCGGCGATCATGATCGTCGGCGCGTTGGTGTTGCCGCCGGTGATCGTCGGCATGATCGAGGCGTCGATCACGCGCAGGCCCTGCAGTCCGTGCACTCGCAGCTGCGAGTCGACGACCGCCTCGGGGTGCGTGTCGCTCATCCGCGCGGTGCCGACCGGGTGGTAGATCAGCATCAGCCGCCTGCGCAGGTCGGCTTCGAGCTCTGAGTCCTCATCGCTCGCGGCGCCGGGCTTGAGCTCGGAGACGACGAGCTCGCGCAGCGGGCTCTGCGCGGCGATCTCGCGCGCGAGGCGCATTCCGGCGACGAGCGAGCGCACGTCGTCGGGCTCGGAGAGCGTGTTGGTCAGGATCCGCGGCTTGGCGGTGGGGTCGGCCGAGCGCAGCCACACCTGGCCGCGCGCCTGCGGCGAGACGAGCACGGGCGCGATCACCATGCAGTGGCCGTCGTAGGTCTCGGCGCCGTGGTCTTCGTAGTAGGCGGCGCCCATGTGGAACTGGACGTCGGCGGCCGGTAGGCCGCCGCGCGTGCGCGTGAACGCGACGACCTCGGCGACGGTCGAGCTGAGCTTGCCGGATTTGCGCAGCAGCCACTCCGCGAGCGGCTTGGGCTTGTCGGCGCCGTACAGCGTGTCGGTGTCGGAGACCTCCCACAGGACGGTCACGAACGGGTGGTCCTGCAGGTTGCGCCCGACACCCGGCAGCTCGTGGCGCGACCTGTACGCCGGCGGCCCGCAGCTCCTCGCCGGCGCCGATCCCGGACAGCAGCAGCAGCTGCGGCGAGCCGATCGCGCCGGCGCTCAGCAGCACCTCGCGCTCGGCGCGCACGAGCTCGGTCGCGCCGCGGCCGCTGCGCACGCGCACGCCGACTGCGCGCTCGCCCTCGAGTTCGACGCCGAGCACGGTGACGTTCGTGCGCACCTCGAGGTTGGGGCGGGTGAGCGCCGGGCGCAGGTAGGCGTCGGCGGCGCTGAAGCGGCGTCCGTCCTTCTGCGTGACCTGGAACATCGACGCGCCGTCCTGCTCGGGGCCGTTGTAGTCGGCGATGCGGGGGATGCCGGCGGCCTCGCTGGCGGCGAGCAGCCGCCGGCTCAGCGGGCGCGGCGAGCGCTGCTCGGCGACGTGCAGCGGGCCGCCGGCGCCGTGGTACTCGGAGGCGCCGCGCACGTTGTCCTCGGCCTTCATGAAGTAGGGAAGGACGTCCGCGTAGCCCCAGCCGGGCGCGCCCTGCGCCTCCCAGCCGTCGTAGTCGAGCGGGCGCCCGCGCACGTACAGCATCGCGTTCATCGAGCTCGAGCCGCCGAGCGTCTTGCCGCGCGGGACGTACAGCGAGCGTCCGTCGACGTGCGGCTCGGGCTCGGTCGCGAAGTCCCAGTCGAGCTTCGAGTGGAACTGTTCGGGGAACGCCGCGGGGATCTTGATCTTCAGCGAGCGGTCCGAGCCGCCGGCCTCCAGCAGCAGCACCCGCACCGAGGGGTCCTCCGAGAGGCGGTTGGCGAGCACGCAGCCGGCTGAGCCGGCGCCGACGATTATGTAGTCGTGCATCGTGCCCGTTGCTCCTCGCGGCACCCTAAGCGCTCACGACGGTGGCTGGCTTCGCGGCGGGGGCGAAGCTGTACTCGGCTGGGTCCAGCTGTCCGGTCTGCTGCGAGGTACTCGCGCATGTAGCCGGGCCAGTTCGTGACGATGCGGCCGTGCTCGTCGCGGTACCAGGAGTCGCACTCGCGTCCACGCCGTGCCGGCGAAGCGCGCCTGCAGCGCGCGGTCGGTGGCGGCCTCGACCTCGGCGCGCACCTCGATCGCGCCTGCGTCGCGGCTGCGCAGCTGCTGCAGGGCCTGGCGGATGTAGGCGGCCTGCGCCTCCAGGTAGACGATGATCGAGCCGCCCGAGGTGTTCGTGTTGGGCCCGTACATCACGAACATGTTCGGGAAGCCGGGCACGCACATCCCGAGGTGGGCGTGCGCTCCGCTCGGACCAGTACTCGCGCAGCTCGACGCCGCCTGAGCCGCTGACGCGCATCGGGAACATGAAGTCGGTGGTCTTGAAGCCGGTGGCCCAGATCACGCAGTCGAGCTCGTGCTCGCGTGCCGTCGGCGGTGACGATCCCCGTGGGGGTGAAGCGCGCGATCGCGTCGGTGACGAGCTCGACGTTTGCGCGCTGCAGCGCGGGCAGGTAGTGGGAGCTGAAGAGGATGCGCTTGCAGCCGAACGTGTAGTCCGGCCATGCCTTGCGCGCGCACGGCCGGGTCCTTCAGCTGCGAGCGCATGAAGGCTTCCGAGCGCAGCTCGCGCGATGCGCCCGAAGCCGTTCGGGTGGCGGATCGCGAGCGTCAGCGACTCGGTGTACTCGAACACGAACCTGCGACGCAGCGCCTGCAGCCCCGGGATGCGCGCGATCGCGGCCTTGATCGCCGCGTTGTAGCTGCGGTTGTGGCGCGGCATGAACCAGTTGCCGGTGCGCTGGAACACGCTCAGGCGCTCGACGACGCGAGCGATCTCGGGCACGAACTGGACGGCGCTCGCGCCGGTGCCGACGACCGCGACGCGCTTGCCGGCGAGCGGGTAGTCGTGGTCCCATACTGCCGAGTGGAAGCTGTGGCCGGCGAAGCCGTCCGCCCCCTCGATCCGCGGGCGCGAAGGCTGGTCGAGCTGTCCGGTGGCGAGGATCAGCGCGTCGGCCTCGTGCACGGCGCCGTCGGCGCTGTGCACGCTCCAGCGGCAGCGCTCGGCGTCCCACGAGCAGGAGGTGACGGTCGTGCTCGTCTGCACGAGGCGATCGATCCCGTAGGAGCGCGCGACGTCGTGCAGGTAGGCGTGGATCTCGGCCTGCGGCGAGCACAGCCGCGACCAGTCGCGCCGCTGCGCGTAGGAGAACGAGTACAGGTGGCTCGGCACGTCGCACGCGGCTCCGGGGTAGCTGTTGTAGAACCAGGTGCCGCCGAGGTCGGGCGCCTTCTCGAGGATCGTGATGTCGGTGATCCCGTGCTGGCGCAACTCGATCGCCGCGGCGATCCCGCCGAAGCCGGCGCCGACGATCAGCACCTCGATGCTGCGGCTCGAGCTCGACTGCGGGTCCGCCGCTGGGCCTGACACGTGCGACTCCTCCTCCGACCTACCTCGTTGCTCCGACGAACTCTAGGGCGTCGGAGCCAATGTTTCTTGCAGCCAGGTGCCGGCCGCTGGCAGCCCCCTCGGGTCGATGTGGTGGGCGGCATCGGACTCGTGGTAGTCGACCGCGATGTCGGCCGCGCGCAGGCGCTCTGCGGCGGCACGCGCGAACTCGACCGCGATCACGCGGTCCTGGCGGCCGTGCGCGATGAACACGCGCACGCCGCTGCGTCCATCGAGGTCTGGCTGCCATCCCGCGACCGTCGGGATGAAGCCGGAGAAGGCGAGGACGCCAGCCGGCGCAGGGCGCGCGGCGTCGAACGCCATCGCGTAGCTCATCACCGCACCCATCGAGAAGCCGCCGAGCACGGTCCGCTCCGGCGCGATCCCGGTCTCGCGCCACAGCTCGTCGTGCAGCTCGCCCAGCGCCGCGCGGGCCGCCTCGAAGCTGTCGGGATCGGGGTAGCCGACGCGCGGCACCAGGTACCAGTGGTAGCCGGGCGATCCCGGCAATGTCAGCGGCGCGCGCGGCGTCACCACGTGCAGCCGCCGCGTCGGGTCGAGCACGTCGGCGAGCGTCAGCAGGTCGTGCTCGTCGGCGCCGCGCCCGTGGTGCAGGATCAGCAGCCCTTCGGGCTCGCCGGTCGCGGGGCGCTCGCGGTAGGCGAGTGCGCTCACCCGGCCGCGGCGGGCTCGCGGGGTATGTAGGGCGCGAGCTCGCGGCGCGCGATCGAGAGCTTGTGGACCTCGTCGGGGCCGTCGGCGAGTCGCAGCGTGCGCAGGTGCGCGTAGGCGGTCGCGAGGCCGAAGTCGTCGGAGACACCGCCGCCGCCGTGCAGCTGGATCGCGCGGTCGAGCACCTTCAGCGCGACGTTCGGAGCGGCCACCTTGATCGCGGCGATCTCGGTGCGCGCGTGGCGGTTGCCGACCGTATCCATCATCCAGGCGGCCTTCAGCGTGAGCAGGCGCGCCATCTCGATCTCGATGCGCGACTCGGCGATCCAATCGAGCACGTTGCCGCGTGTCGCCAGCGGCTTGCCGAACGTCACCCGCGAGACCGCGCGCCTGCACATCTGCTCGAGCGCGCGCTCAGCCGCGCCGATCGCGCGCATGCAGTGGTGGATGCGCCCCGGGCCGAGGCGCGCCTGGGCGATCATGAAGCCGTCGCCCTCCTTGGAGATGACGTTCGAGACGGGCACGCGCACGTCCTTGAACTCGATTTCCCCGTGTCCATCCTGGTCGTCGTAGCCGAACACGCGCAGGTTGCGCACGACCGTCACGCCCGGCGTGTCGAGCGGCACGAGCACCTGGCTCTGCTGCGTGTACGTCGGCGCGTCCGGCTGCGTCTTGCCCATCACGATCATGATCTTGCAGTGCGGGTGGTAGACGTTCGTGATCCACCACTTGCGGCCGTTGAGCACGTACTCCTCGCCGTCGCGCTCGATGCGCAGCTCGATGTTGGTCGCATCGGAGCTGCCGACGTCGGGCTCGGTCATCGCGAACGCGGAGCGGATCTCGCCCTCGAGCAGCGGCGCCAGCCAGCGCTGCTTCTGCTCGTCGGTCCCGAACTGGTGCAGCACCTCCATGTTGCCGGTGTCGGGCGCCGAGCAGTTGCAGGCCTCCGAGGCGATGTGCGAGCGCTCCGAGGATCTCCGCCAGCGGCGCATAGTCGCTGTTGGACAGCCCCGCGCCGTGCTCCTCGTCGGGCAGGAACATGTTCCACAGGCCGGCCTCGCGCGCGCGATCCTTGAGCTCCTCCATGATCTGCGGCTGGTGGTGAGGGTCGCCTGACTCGCGCAGCTGGCGCTCGTAGACCTCCTCGGCGGGGTAGACGTGCTCGTCCATGAACGCCGTCAGGCGCTCCTTGAACTCGGTACAGCGCTGGCTCGGCTCGAAGTCCATCGGTCCCTCTCCCTCGGTAACGGCGGTGGCGTGGGCTGTGGCCTAGGATCATCGCGGATGAGCGACGACGGCGGGAGCCAGGGCAGGCGCGAGGACGTGGACCGGGGCGAGCCGGCAGGCGCCGGCGGGGATGGCGCTCCCGGCGCCAGCTACCGCGCGGCGGGCGTCGACTACGACGCGCTCGACGCGGGCAAGCGGCTGGCGATGGCCAAGGCGCTGTCGACCTCCTCGCTGCTGGCGGGGAGGGGCGGACGCGCGCTGGACGCCTCGCGCGGGGAGCCGGCGTTCGTGTTCGAGCTCGGCGACCAGACGCTCGCGTTCGTCGTCGAGGGGCTCGGCACGAAGTCGATCGTCGCGCGCCACGTGCTCGAACAGCAGGGCGTCGACCGCTTCGCGGACGTCGCCTACGACACGGTCGCGGCGATCCTCAACGACCTCTGCTGCGTCGGCGCGCTGCCGCTGGTCGTCAACGCGTACTTCGCCACGGGCGCCTCGGAGTGGTACCTGCAGCAGGAGCGCTCGGCCTCGCTGCTGGAGGGCTGGCGCCGGGCATGCTCGGATGCGGGCTGCGTGTGGGGCGGGGGCGAGTCGCCGTCGCTGCCGGGGATGCTCTCCGAGCAGGACATCGAGCTCGCGGGCGCTGCCGTCGGCGCCATACCGGCGGGGCGTGCGCCGATCCTCGGTGAGCGGCTCGGACCGGGCGATGAGATCGTGCTCGTGGCATCCAGCGGACTGCACGCCAACGGCGCGTCGCTCGCGCGGCTCGTCGCCGGGCGCCTGCCGGATGGCTACGCGACCGAGCTGTCGAGCGGCGTGACGCTCGGCGAGGCGCTGCTCGCGCCGTCGCTCATGTACGTGGCGCTGATCGCGGCGGCGCTCGACGCCGAGGTCGAGGTCACCTACCTCAGCCACGTGACCGGCCATGGCCTGCTCAAGCTCATGCGTCCCTCCAGGGAGCTCACCTACCGCATCGAGCGCCTGCCGAAGGTGCCGCCCGTGCTGAGCTTCCTCGTCGAGCAGGCGGGCATGGATGCGCAGGCCGCGTACTCGACCTTCAACATGGGCACGGGCTTCGCGCTCTACTGCCGTGCCGGGCACGGCGAGCGGATCGTCGCGCTCGCGGCCGGCCTCGGGCTCGACGCGATCCTCGGCGGCCGCGTCGAGGAGGGGCCGAGGCAGGTGCTGCTGGAGCCCATCGGCGTGCGCTTTGCCGGTGAGCGGCTCGAGCTGTCCATACGCTGAACACTAAGTCTCGAGTCTAGACTTAGTGTTCTGAATAGCGAGCTATGTGCCTGATTTGCGGGCCATTCGATCCGGTCGCCAGCCCCTGGCCAGGTGCCTCGAACTTGAACGCGTCGAGCGAGACGGATAAGGTTTTGGTCAGAAACTCGCCAATGTTCCCTCGGGGTTAGCGGGGGATCTCGATGTCGCCGGACCGGCATGGCTCCGGAGCTACCCGGATCGAGGCGGACCTGTCCATCAAATGAGGGAGAGAGAACTGATGCGCAGAGCATCCACCTGTCTTGCCGTACTGGGCCTGGCCCTGCTGGCCGTGCCGGGCGTCGCCTCGGCGGCGCCGGAAGTCAAGTTCAAAGCGCTCGCCGTGCCGATCCCGGGCTACCCGCACACGGGCAACATCCTCGGCGCCGGCACCGACCTGGAAACCGAATACCAGATCTCGGGCACCGAATACCAGGGCTCGCCGCCGCCGATCATCGGCGTCAACGTCTTCCTGCCCAAAGGCTCGATCCTGCACACGGCGGGCTGGCCGACGTGCTCGGACGCGACGCTCGAACAGTTCGGCCCGGTCAAGTGCCCGAAGGGCTCGTCCGCGGGCCCGACCGGCAAGGTCGTGGGCTACGTGACGTTCGGCGGCGAACGCGTGATCGAGGAAGCGGAACTGAAGTCGTTCTACTCGCCGGGCGGCGGGCTCGAGTTCTTCACCGACGGCCACTCGCCGGTGTCGCTGGAAATCCTCTCCAAGGGCCACTACATCAACCTCAACGGGAGCGGTGGCTTCGGCCCCGAGGCCCTGGTGCAGGTGCCGCTCGTGCCGAGCGTCCCCGGCGCGCCGTTCGCGTCGGTCAAATCGATCGACGGCAAGTTCGGCTCGGCCATCGGGCCGAAGAACAACCCGAAGAAGGACACCTACTACGGCCGCGTCCCCAAGACGTGCCCGAAGGGCGGCTTCCCGATCAAGACCGAAGTGATCTTCGCTGAAAACGGCGAAGAATCGAAACCGGTCACCGTGGACGCCGAATACAAGGCGCCGTGCCCGCGCAAGTAAGGGCGAGCAGAGGGTTTGCGCCGTTGACGGCGTAAGCTCGCAAGTAGGCCGGGGGCGACCTCACCGAAGCTGGTGAGGTCGCCCGCTCGCTGTAAACCGCAAGGAAGGTTCGGGTTGAGGACGGAGATCGTGGGGTGGAGGAGATGGGCGACCGGGCTCGCCGGCGTCGTCGGCGTCGCTGCGCTCGTCCTCGTGGTGCTGCTCGCGACCGCCGCGGGCGGCTCTAACGGCGGCTACACGGTGCGCGCGATCTTCGACGACGCCGGCAACCTGATCCCGGGCGAGAACGTCAAGATCGATGGCGTCAAGGTCGGGACCGTCAGCTCGGTCACGCCGACGCCCCAGGCGAAGGCGGCGGTCGTGATGAACATCGAAAACCCGGGCTTCAAGGACTTCCGCGAAGACGCGACCTGCACGATCCGCCCGCAGGCGCTGATCGGCGAGAAGTACGTCGACTGCCTGCCGACGCAGCCGCGCGTCGAAGGCACGCCGCTGCCGCCGCCGCTCAAACGGATCCCGAGCGGGCGGGAAGGCGCGGGTGACTACGGGCTGGCGCTGCAGAACACGTCGAGCCCCGTCGACGTCGATCTGCTCGGGGACATCCAGCGCCTGCCCGAACGCGAGCGCTTCACGCTGATCCTCAACGAACTCGGCGCCGGCCTCGCCGGGCGCGGGAGCGACCTGAGCGAAGTCGTCAAGCGTGCCAACCCGGCGCTGCGGGAACTCGACAAGGTGCTGAAGATCCTCGCGGGCGAGAACCACGTGCTCGCCAAACTCGCGGTCGACTCCGACAAGGCCCTCGCTCCGTTCGCCAAGGTCCGGGGCCAGGTCGCGGACTTCATCACCCAGAGCAACACGGTCGCGCAGGCCGGCGCGGCGACGCGCGGTTCGCTGGCGCGCAACCTGGAACTGTTCCCGTCGTTCCTCGAAAAGCTCGGCCCGGCGCTCGAACGCGTCCGGCATTTCGCCGAACAGACGACGCCGACGTTCACCGCGCTGAAAGCCGCCGCGCCAGGGATCGACAAGACGTTCACGAGCCTCCCGGCGTTTGGGGCCAGCAACGAAAAGTTCTTCGCGAACCTCGGCAAGACCGCGAAAGTCTCGGGGCCGGCGCTGAACGCCTTCAGGCCGCTGCTCAAACAGCTGAGCGGTCTCGGCAACAGCGCGCTGCCGTTCACGAAGAACTTCTCCGAACTGCTCACGAGCCTGCGCGAAACGGGCGGGCTTCGAGCGCATCATGGACTTCATCTTCCTCGGCACGGGCGCCGCCAACGGCTACGACGCGCTGGGGCACTTCCTGCGCGTCGAGGCGGCCGCCAACGCTTGCATCGGCTACGAAGTGGAAGTCGTCCGCGAAGGCGAACTGCAGGCGCAAACTCTTCAACAACCGGGCTCCGAAGCCGAAGCGAGCGCGGCGCGCGCCTCGGCTGCGTCATCGTCCTCCGGTGAGGGCTCGCCGAGCGTGCTGATCGCGCGGACGCTCGCCGTCATGAAAGGTGCGACGCCGGCACAGGCGATCGCGAAATACCCGGGCCCCGTCACGAGCGCCGGTGAAGTCTCCGCGGCGGGACTCGCGAGCGGCTCGACGCCGACCGCGGCGCCGGTCGGCGGCTCGACGTCGGGCACCACGTATTACACGCCGACTGCCGAAGGAACCGAAGCAGGCGGGCTGCTGCTCAACTACCTGCTAGGGAGCGAATGAAGGCGATGAGCCGACCGCCTGCGCCGACCCGAATGCTGCTCCCGGCCCTTGCGCTGCTCGCGCTGGCGCTCGGCGCTCCCGCGGCGAGCCTCGCGGGCGAAGCGACGCCGAGCACGACCGTGACCACGACGCCCGGCCCAACGGCTGAACCTGGCGCAGCGGCTGAAGCAACGTCCACGTCGAGCGCGCCGGAAGCACAGACGACCCAGACGGGCACGACGCCCGCTCCTGAAACGCCCGAAGCGCCGCCGCAGGTACAGGCACAGCACGTTCAGCACGCCAGCCCGAGCAGCTCGAGCGCAGGGTCACACGCGCGCAGGGGCACGGCGGGCGCGGTGCAGGGAGGGGAAGGCGCGACGGAAGGCTCGACGAATGGTGACGTGCGCGCCAAGCACGCCGCGCCATCGCCCACGACGCTCACGCCGGCGCTGCCCTTCTCGCTGCGCTCCTCGTTTGCCGCAGGCCTGCCGAGCTTCTTCATCGAAAGCTTCCAGGTCCCGCCGTTCCTGCTGCCGATCTTCCAGGCGGCCGGTACTGCCTACGGGATCCCGTGGCAGGTGCTCGCGGCGATCAACGAGGTCGAGACCGACTACGGACGCGACCTCAGCGTCTCGAGCGCCGGAGCCGAGGGCTGGATGCAGTTCCTGCCCTCCGAGTGGGCTCAGTACGGCGTCGACGCCAACGGCGACGGCTGCAAGGACCCCTACAACCCCGCCGACGCGATCTTCGCGGCGGCGCGCTACCTGCGCGCGGCCGGCGGGAACACGAACATCAAGGCCGCGATCTTCTCCTACAACCACTCCGCAGTCCTACGTCGAATCGGTGATGCTGCGCGCCCAGCTGCTCGGCGGCACCCCCTCCGAACTGCTCGGCGCGATCACCGGCCTGACCGAGGCGCGCTTCCCGGTGCACGCGGCCTCGCACTACAGCGACGGCTTCCCGACGATCCCCGCCGCCGGCGCGACCCCCGCGAGGACGCTCGTCGGCACGACGATCTACTCGCAGCCCGGCGCCCCCGTGATCGCGGTGCACGGACGGAGAAGTCGTGCAGATCGGCGACTCGGCCGCGCTCGGGCACTTCGTCGCGCTGCGCGACGCCTACGGCAACACCTACATCTACGCCGAGCTCGGCGAAGTCTCCTCCGTCTATCCGGTGCTCGAGCCGCACGTCCACAGCGCGCTCAGCCCGCGGATCGCGCGGGCAGGCGGCAAGCCCGAAGCGGCGCCGGGCGGGCCCGCGACGGCGGGCGCGCAGCCGCGCTCGCCGCTGTCCGAGGGCGCCGCGGTCTCGGGACTCGCGCTCGGTGCGGCTGCGGGCCTGGAATCCGTCGCGAGCGCCCCGGCTTCGCAAGGCTCGACGCCCACCCACGTGCCCGCGCCCGCATCGACCAGGGCGAGAGCGCACGTTCAGGTCTTCACCGAAGGCGCCAACGACGTCTACCTGCATCCGCTGCGTGGCGGGCGTGCAGGTGATCGCCGGCACCGTCCTCGGCCACGTCGGCGCCGGCTCTGGCGGCGCATCGTCCCCGCAGGGCGAAGGCGCCCACATCCTCTTCCAGATCCGCCCCGCCGGCGCCGGCGCGCCGCTGATCGATCCCAAGCCGATCCTCGACGGCTGGGTGGCGCTGGAAAACACCTCGATCTTCAGGGCCAAGGGCGAGAACCCGTTCCTGGCGACCTCGCCGACGGTCGGGCAGGTGCTGCTCGAGTCAAAGCAGCAGCTCGAGCCGCAGGTGCTGCACGACCCAGCGGCATCCATCTCGGCGCGTGCGGTCGCCAGGAGGTGCAGGAGGGAAGGGTCGACAAGCGCGTGCTGGCGATGCTCGAGTACCTGTCCGTCTCGGGCCTGCGGCCGACCGTGTCGGGCCTGCCGTGCGCTCGGCTGCGACGCCGGCGGCGCTCGCCGCCAACGCGCCCGCGAGCGCGAGCGGCGAGACCGTCGAGATCACAGCCGTCAACGGCATCCCGATCGCCGGCCACCAGGGCCCGGGCTCGATCGCCGACGACACCGTCCGCAAGCTGCTGATGCTCGCAGGGCCTCTCGAGGCCCGCAGCGGATCGTCAGCCTGATGAGCTACCCGGGCGCCGCCGGCGCGCTCGCGAGCGCGAGCGCCGCGCGACGCGATCCACGTCGCCTTCGGCGCGCTCGGCGCCGCGGGCGCGCGCGCCGCGGCGCTGTCCGCCTCCGGGCTCACCCCGAGCGAGTGGATCGAGCTGATCGCCCGGCTGGGCGAGATCCCCGACCCGACGGTCGGCAGCGGGCACTCGAGCGCGGCGATTCCCGCATCGTCCGCCGCCGGCGCGGCTGCCACGACCGGGGAAGGGGAAGCCGGTGGCAACGACTAGCCCGCCAAGCCCTCCGCGGCGCCGCCGCCGCCGCCGGCCGGACCGGCCCCGCGCCGTGCGGGCGCCGCGTACCGGCCCGATTCGCATCGTCGCTGTGGGCGCGCTCGCGCTCGTCGTGCTGATCGTCGCCTACCTCGTGTTCGCCGGCGGCGGCGGCGCCGACCTACAAGCTCGAACTCGCCGAAGCCGACCAGCTCGTCCGCGGCGACCAGGTGCAGGTCGGCGGCGTGCCGGTGGGCAGCGTCACGAACATCGAACTCACCCACGACTTCAAAGCGCTCGTCACGATCCACGTCGACTCCTCGCTCGTGCCGCTGCACACGGGCACGACCGCGCAGGTGCAGCGTGCCGTCGCTGTCGAGCGTCGCCAACCGCTACATCGCGCTGACGCCTGGGCCGAACAACAACCCCACCTATCCCGCAGGCGCGACGCTGCCGGCGAGCGCGACCGGCGAAGTCACCGACCTCGACCAGCTGTTCAACACGCTCAACCCGAAGACGCGCAAGGGCCTGCAGGACTTCATCCAGGGGTCGGCCGAACAGTACGTGGGGCAGGGCAAGAACCTCGGCGAACGTCGATCGAATACTTCGCGCCGGCGCTGACGGCGACCAATCACTTCTTCTCCGAGCTCGTGCGCGACCAGCCCGTGCTCACGAGCTTCCTCGTGGAAACGGCCAAGGCCGTGACGACGATCGGCGCGCGCCAGGAATCGCTCGCGGACCTGATCGAAAACCAGAACAAGACCTTCCAGGCGATCGGCTCGCGAGCAGTCGCAGCTGGCGCAGGGCCTGAAGCAGCTGCCCGTGACGCTGCAGCAGGGCAACAAGACGTTCGCCGAACTGCCGGCGACGCTCGACCGCGCTGGGGGAGTTCGTCAAAGAATCGCGGCCGACGACGAAGTCGCTGACCACGCTCCTCGAACGCCTGCGACCGCTGCTCACGACGGCGACGCCCGTCGTCGCGCAACTTCAGCGAGGCGTTCAGCCGCCCTGGCCCCGACAACGACCTCACCGATCTCGTACGCGCGCTGCCCGCGCTCGCCAAGCCGCTGACGAGCGACTCGCCGATCAGCGTCACGGCGCTGCAGGAATCGGTCCCGATCACGGCCTTCTTCGGCCCCTACACGCCGGACCTCGCGGGCACGCTGCGCACGTTCGGCGCGGGCGCCGCCTACTACGACGCCGACGGCCACTACGTGCGCGTCAACGGCGTCCTCCCCGACTTCAAGCTCGGTGAAGGCGACAACGCTCACACCGGCGAGCCCGACGGCGGCGCTGGAAGGCCTCATGACCGGCCAGCTGCGCCGCTGCCCGGGCGCGGCGACCCAGCCGGCCGCCGACGGCTCCTCGCCGTTCACCGACGGCGAACTGCTGAGCTGCGACCCGACGGAGACACCGATGAACCGCCGGCGCAACTCCCTGGCTGCGAGCCCGCTGCTGATCGGCGCGATCACGACGCTGATCGTGGTCGTGGCCGTGTTCCTCTCCTACAACGCCAACAACGGCCTGCCGTTCGTGCCGACGTACGACATCAAGGTCGAACTGCCCGAGGGCTCGGGCCTGCAGCCTTCGAACCAGGTGCGCATCGCGGGCACGCGCGTCGGCATCGTCAGCTCGGTCTCGCCGCGGGAGAACCCCCGCACCGGGCGCTTCACCGCGATCGCGGAGCTCCAGCTCGAAAAGAAGGTGCGAGCCGCTGCCGGCCGAACACGAAGGCGGTCGTGCAGTCGGTCTCCGCGATCGGCCTGAAGTACCTCGAACTCGAAAAGGGCAGCTCGCGCGCGACGCTGAAGGCCGGGCAGACGATCCCGGCGTCGCAGACGCGCGAACCGGTGAACATCGAAGAACTCTTCAACATGTTCCCGAAGCCGACGCGCACCGCGATCAAAGTCAACAGAACAACTTCGGCGACGGCCTCGCCGGCCGCGGGCTCGGCCTCAACAACACGATCGCACGAACTGCGCCCGCTCGTGACGAACGCGGTCCCCGCGCTGCGCAACCTCGCCAACCCGGCGACCGGCCTGCGCGAGCTGTGCGTGGCGCTCGACCGCGTGGCGTCGCAGACTGCCCCCGTGGCGGAACAGAACGCGCAGCTGTTCGCCGACCTCGACACGTTCTTCAAGGCCTTCGCCGGCGTCACGCCGTCGATCGAAGCGGCCAACACGGGTGGGCCCGCATCGCTCAAGCAGGCGATCTACTCGCTGCCGCACGAGGCGCCGTTCTTCGAAAACGCGACCGAGTTCATGCACCTGCTGCGTCCGAGCGCGGGCGCGCTGCGCACGGTCGCGCCGCAGCTCGGCCACGCCTTCAGCGTCGGCGCCGTCAACCTCGCGGCCGCCACTGCTCTGAACACGCGCCTGGCCGAATCCTCACAGGCGCTTCAGGAATTCGCCCAGAACCCGATCGTGCCGCTCGCGCTTCGAAGACTTCGCGCAGACGCTCGAAATCGGCAACCCGCTGCTCGCCGGGATCGCGCCCGAGCAGGTCAACTGCAACTACTGGACGCTCGCGTTCCGCAACCTCGCGAGCCTGCGGCCGGAGAACATCGGCGTCGGCACGCTTGATCGCGCAAGCACGCTGCTCTCACCGATCGGTCCCAACAACGAGGGCTTCCGTCCGCGGTCGTCCGCCAACGGCCCGTCGATCGAACACCCGGCGAAGGGCAGCTCCACCATCAAGACAGACAACCACCTGCACTTCAACCCCTACCCGAACGTCGACCGGTCCGGGGCAGACGGACCTGTGCGAAGCCGGCAACGAGAACTACGTGCTCGGCGAGACCGTGATCGGCCCGGCGCGGCAAGGTCGGCAGCAACCGCGAAATCACGCGGCGCGAACATGGCCTCGACGGCGAAAAGTACGAAGACAGAACAGCTCAAAGCGCTCGGGCTGGTCAAGCCGAAGCCGAAGGCCAAGGCGAAGCCCAAGTCCAAGGGGAAGAGCAAATGAGCGGCCCGCGCTGGTGGCGCCGCCAGGAGCGGGTGCCGGTCATCGACCTGCAGCGGTCGAACCCGGTGCGCGCCGGCATCGTGCTCGTCGCGATCATCGTGGTCGTCGTGTACTTCGGCTTCACCAAGCACATCCCGTTCAAACACGGCTTCCGCCTCAAGGCGCAGTTCGCGACCGCCGTCAACATCCACTCGAAGTCGCCCGTGCGGATCGCGGGCGTGAACGTCGGCCAGGTCAGCTCGATCCAGCGCGACGGCAACACGGGCCTCGTGACGATGGAAATCGAAACCAAGGGTCTGCCGATCCACACCGACGCGACCGTCAAGATGCGCCCGAGGCTGTTCCTCGAAGGCAACTGGTTCGTCGAACTGCAGCCGGGCAGCCCGTCCGCGCAGACCGTCTCCTCTGGCTACACGATTCCGGTCGCGCAGACCGCCGACCCCGTGCAGCTCGACCAGGTGCTCGACGCGCTCAACACCGATACGCGCGCGAACCTGCAGAGCTTCCTGATCAACTACGGCGAAGCGCTGACGCGTAAGCCGGAAGCAGCGGAAAACGCCGAACAGGAACCGGAAGTGCACGGCCTGAACGCGGCGGAAGCTCTCAACAAGATCTACGCGCGCGGACCCGCGTCGCTGCGTGGCGGCGCCGTCGACGCCCAGGCGATCACCGGCACCGAACCGCACGACCTGTCCGAGCTCGTCGCCTCGATCGGCAAGATCACCGCGGCGCTGAACGTCCACGAACAGGACCTGAGCGAACTGTTTCCCAACTTCAACACGTTCTTCGCGGCGCTCGCGTCGCAGTCGGCGGGCCTGAAGACGCTCGTCGCGCAGCTGCCCACGACACTGCACAACATCGATGCGGGGCTCGCCGGGCTGGACGCCTCGTTCGCGCCGACGAAGGCGTTCGCGCACGACATCCTGCCGGGTCTCAGGAACACCAACCGCACGGTTGCGGCGACGCTGCCGTGGATCGAACAGGTGCAGGACTCGCTCGCGCCCGAAGAGCTCGGCGGCGTCGCCGCCGGCCTGAAGGAAGCGGCCCCCTCGGCCGCGCGCCTGCAGAGCGAACAGACGCCCGTCTACAAGCAGACCGAAGCGTTCAACGAGTGCTTGACGAAGGTCATCTACCCGGCCGGCAACACCAAGATCCAGGACGGCAACAGCACGACCGGCGTCGAAAACTACAAGGAATTCTGGTACAGCCTTGTGGGCCTCGACAGCATCGGGCAGGGCTTCACGGGCAACGGCCCGACTGTCCGATTCCTCGTCGGCAACAGCGGCCAGACGCTGCAGGCGCAGCCCAGCTCGCTCGTCGGGACGAAACTAAAAGGCGCCACGCTGCTCGGCCGCTCGCCGCTGCCGCCCGAGGGCACCCGCCCTGCGTTCCCGGCCGAAGAGCCGCCGTACGAGCCGCTCGTGCCTTGCGACACGCAGGCACTGCCTGAATTCAACGGGCCGCTGTCCCAGGGCCCAGCCGACGGGAGCGGTGAGGGATGAGCCCAGCCGAGAACCACGAAGGCGGGCTCAGCGTCCGCGACCAGATCGAGCGCTACCGCTCGGCGTTCATCGCGGTCGTCACGATGGTCCTGATCGCGGCGGCCGTCGGCGGCTACGTGCTCGCGCACGAGAACCTCAAGCTCCCGAGCTGGGTGCCGGTGCTCGGCCACACCACCTTCAGCCTCGATGCCGAATTCCAGACGGCGCAGGCGGTCACGCCGGGCCAGGGGCAGGCCGTCACGATCGCCGGCGCGAAGATCGGCGAAATCGCGACCGTCAGCCTGCGGGGCGGGGTGGCGCTCGTGACGATGAAGGTGAACCTCAAATACTCGAAGTACATCTACCGCAACGCGACGATGCTGCTGCGCCCGAAGACGCAGCTGCAGGACATCACCGTCGAGGTCAACCCAGGCACACCATCGGCGGGCAAACTGCGCAGCGGCGAGGTGCTGCCGCTGTCGCAGACCGGCGCGAACATCGACTTCGACGAATTCCTCGCGGGCCTCGACGCCGAAACCCGCTCGTATGTGCAGGAGCTCCTCGCGGGTCTCGGGATCGGGCTCAAGGAAAACGGCAGGGCGCTGGCGGCGGCGCTGAAGCGCTTCGACCCGACCTCCCGCTACATCGAAGAGATCGCCACGGAAGTCGAAAGGCGCCACGCGAACGTCGCGCGCTCGATCCACAACTTCCGGCTGCTGACCGAAGCGCTCGGCGGCAAGGACCAGCAGCTCTCCGAGCTTGTCGACGCGTCCAACGCGGTGTTCGCGACGTTCGCCAAGGAGGACGCGAGCTTCAAGAAGACGCTCTCGCTGCTGCCCGGAGCGCTGCACAAGACGGGTGTCGGCCTCGGCAAGCTGGCGGCCGCGACGCACGTGCTCGCCCCGACGCTGCACGACCTGTTGCCGTTCGCGCGCGCGCTCGGCCCGGCCAACGAAGCGACGCGCAAGCTCTCCGAAAAGACCGCCCCGATCATCAAGAACGAAGTCCGCCCGTTCGCGCACGAAATCCTGCCGGTCGTGGACGAACTCGGCCCGAGCACGAAGAAGCTCGGCGAAGCGCTGCCGAAACTCGCCACGAGCTTCTCGGTGCTCAACGAATTCTTCAACGAGATCGCCTACAACCCCGGCCCGAGCAAGGGCGGCTTCCTGTTCTTCCTCGACTGGGGCAACCACGACCTCAACAGCGTCCTCAGCACCGCCGACGCCAACGGCGTGCTCGGCCGCAGCGTCGTCTACTTCAACTGCGAAATCCTTGGCATCCTCGAAGGCGTAGAGGAAGTCAACCCGAACGTGAAGACGCTGATCAGCCTGCTCAAGCCCCCGACAAAGCAGGAATGCGTCAGCCGCGGGATCCCGCTCCGCGCAGGCGAAGCGGCGAAAGCCGCCGCGAGCGAGCGCGGCCGCACAAAGGTGCCGGCAGGCGGCGCCTTCTCCAACCTCGATCAGAACCCGTTCGGAGGAAAGGGCTGAGATGCAGAAGCGCGCGCCCACGCTCGGCAACCTGCTGGTGATCGTCCTGTTCGTGCTCAGCTGCTTCGGGCTGCTGATGTTCCTGTGGGAGTCCTTCGGCGGCCCGCTGCCGCTGAAACCGAAGGGCTACCGCTTCTCGGTCGCGTTCCCGCGCTCGTTCGCGCTCGCCGAAGAGTCCGACGTGCGCATCAGCGGCGTCGAAGTCGGGCACGTCGTCTCGTTGAGTCTCGGCAAGGACGGGCGCACGCACGCGACGCTCGAACTCGCCGGCCG
This sequence comes from uncultured Solirubrobacteraceae bacterium, assembly GCA_963797105.1. Lineage (GTDB taxonomy): Bacteria > Actinomycetota > Thermoleophilia > Solirubrobacterales > Solirubrobacteraceae > Palsa-744. Next base: position 2,308,422 of record CAWCOB010000002.1, on the reverse strand, counting down.
CTATGCGCCGATCCGCGCGAACATGCACGCGATCCTGCGCCAGAAGACGCTGCTGGGCGAGACCTACGTGCAGCTGATCCCCGAGGGCAACGGCGCGCGCTTCCTGTCAGACGGGGGCCAGCTTCCCAACAGCCAGGTCGAACCGTCGGTGACGCTCGACGACATCCTCTCGGCGTTCGACGCCAAGACCAGGCGCGACTTCCAGATCTGGCAGGAAGCCGCCGCCGAAGGCATCAACGGGCGCGGCGAACAGATCAACGCCGACTTCGCGAGCCTCGAACCGTTCGTCGAAAGCACGAACAAGCTCGTGACGCTGCTCAACGAGCAGGCAGGCGCCGTCAAAGCGGTCGTGCACAACACGGGCGTCGTCTTCAACGCGCTCGCCAGCCGCGACCACCAGCTCGAAGGGACGATCGTCAACGGCGAGCGCACGTTCCACGCGGCAGCCGAAGCCAGCCAGGAGTTCGCCGCCGCGTTCCGCGCGCTGCCCGCGTTCGAGCGCAACTCGGCGGTCGCGTTTAAAGAGATCGACAAGTTCCAGGCGATCGCCGACCCCTACTTCAAGGAATTCCAGCCGACCGAGCGCCAGCTCGCGGCGCTGCTGCAGGCGGCCAAGCCGTTCGCGCCGCAGTTCAACAGCTTCCTGACGGCGCTCGGGCCGCTGACGAAGGCCGCCAAGACGGGCCTGCCGGATGTGAAGAAGTCCCTGCAGCTGACGGTCCCGGTGCTCGAAAACTTCAGGCCGGTGCTGCACAACCTCGACCCGTTCCTGAAGTACCTGGGCGAATACGTGCCCGAGCTGCAGGCGTTCTTCGCGAACGTCACCGCTGCCTCGGAGGCGACGGAAAGCAGCAGCGACTTTGCTGGCGCGGCACCCAAGCGGCACGTGTTGACGGCGATGCAGGTGCTCACGCCCGAAAGCCTCGCGATCTACAAGAGCCGCATTGGCACGAACCGCGCCAACGCCTACCCGCACTCCGGCGTCTATGGCTCGCTCGCCGGCGGCCTGCCGGTGTTCAGCTCGAGCGCCTGCGCGAACTCCGCGCCGGCTGCCGCCGGGCCCGCAGGCGAAGCCGTCTCCGAAGAACTGCTGCAGCTGCTCACCCACCCGCAGAACGCGGGCGAATCGCCGGTCGCCAACGAACCGGAAACGGCGAACAAAATTCCTGCTCCCGCGTGCATCAAGCAGGGCCCGTTCACGTTCAACGGCCACACGAGCGAATTCCCGCACGCCGTCTACGAAGAGGGGAAGTGATGTCCGAGGATCGCCACCAATTTCACGCGAGCGGTCTCGACCTCGCCGGCGACGCCGACGACGGCAACTGGTCGATCCGCGCCCTGGACGTGCATAAGCGCCTCGGCGGGGTGTCGGTCCTCGACGGTCTGAACGTCGCCTTCCCCGACGACAAGATCACGGTCGTGCTCGGCCCCTCGGGCACCGGCAAGAGCGTGCTGATCAAGCACATAATCGGGCTGATGTTCCCCGACTCGGGCGATGTGGAAGTGAAAGGCAAAATGGTCAAAGCCCTGACGATGCCCGAGCTGCTGGCGCTGCGCCGCAAGATCGGCGTGCTGTTCCAGGACGGCGCGCTGTTCGGCTCGATGAACGTGTTCGACAACGTCGCCTTCCCGCTGCGCCAGCACACCGACTACGGCGAGGGGTTCATCGCCGAGCGCGTGCGCGAACGGCTGACCGACGTCGGCCTCGCCGACGCGATGCAGGACCTGCCCTCGCAGCTCTCGGGCGGCATGCGCAAGCGCGCGGGCTTCGCGCGGGCGCTGGTGATGGAGCCGGACATCGTGATCTTCGACGAGCCCGACTCGGGCCTCGACCCGGTGCGCACCGCGCTGCTGTGCGACCTGATCCAGGAGATGCACAAGATCCACAAAGGCACCTACCTGGTCGTCACCCACAACATCGCCTCCGCCCGCCAGATCGGCGAATACATCGCGATCCTGTGGCGCGGGCGGATCGTCGAGGCGGGCAGCGCCGAGAAGATGTTCGCCTCGGAGAACCCGTTCGTGCGCCAGTTCCTCAGCGGCTCCGCGGAGGGGCCGCTGACGATGGACTGACCCGCGCTCGCTGGGTCGCGGCTGGCGGTGTGCTCCCGTCGTGGCGTGCCCGCGCGCGGCGCCTGATGATGCCTAGCTGGTAGACGCTCATCTGTTGCAACGGTGACGCCATGACGCGAACATGTGTTCGTATGATCGTGTGCGTCCACATCCCCCGTTTCGAGCTGGCCGTGACCGCCGGCGAGGGCTCGAAGGTCGCCCATCAGACGCTGGCGGGCCGCGCGCTGGCGGTGGCGCCGCTCGTGGGGGGCGAACAGCGCGTGGGGGAGGTCTCGGGTACGGCGGAGGCTCGTGGCGTGGCTCGCGGGATGGTGCTCGGCGAGGCGCTCGCCCGCTGCCCCGACCTGGTGCTCCTGCCGGGCGACCCCGTGCTCGTGGCGGAGGCATGGGAGGCGGCGCTGGGCGCGCTGGAAGCGGTCGGCGCGGCCGTCGAGCCGGCGCGCCCGGGGCTCGCGTACTTCGAGAGCGACGGGCTGCGCGGCCTCCACGGCTCGCTGGCGGCGACGATCGCCGCCGCCACCCGAGCGCTCGCGCGTCCCGCCCGCGGCGCGGCATGGGGGGTGCGCGTGGGGGCCGCGCCGACGCGCTTCTGCGCGCTCGCCGCTGCCCTGGCGGTGCGCTCGCGCCGCCCGCTCGTGATCGAAGGCTCGCCCACCCGCGATGCCAGGCGCTGGCTCTCCGGGCGCCCGATCGAGCTGCTCGGCTTTCGCGAGGACACGGCCGCGCTGATCGAGCCGCTCTCGCGGCTGGGGGTACGCACGCTCGGCGAGCTCGTGCGGCTCGGGCGCGCGGCGCTGAGCGACCGCTTCGGGGCGCCGGGCGTCCTCGCCCACGATCTGGCCCTGGGCGAGGACGGACCGCTGCGTCCGCGCCGCGTCGAGGAGCGCCTGCAGGAGTCGATGGAGGTCGGTGACGCGAGCTCTGGAGAGGCGCTGAAGCGCGTGCTGGGCGTGCTGGTGGGCCGGCTGCTGGCCCGCCCCGAGCGCCGGGGGCGCACGCTGCGCGCCGCCACGCTCTCCGCGCGCCTGCTCGCGGGAGGCGGCTGGCGCGAGCGGGTGGTCTTCCGCCAGGCGCTGTGCGACCCCGAGCGCATCTGGCTGGCGCTGTCGGTGCGCCTGCTGATGCTCCCGGCGCCCGCCGCGGTGCTGGGCCTGGCAACCGAGCGCTTCGGGCCCCCGGCCGGCGAGCAGGACGCGCTGTTCGAGGAGGCCGTCACCGCGCACCGGAGCGCCCGCGCGGCGCGCCTGCGCGAGGCCGTCGCCCAGGTGCGCGCGGTGGCGGGGCAGGATGCGGCGCTGCGCGCCGTGTGCGTGGACCCCGACTCGCGCGTGCCCGAGCGGCGCATGGTGCTGGCACCGATCCCCGAGTGACGGCCTGCCGATGACCCGCGGGGTGGGCGGGATGCCAATCAATCTTCCTCAGCCCGCGCGCGTGCGCTTGGACCCCGCCCGCCATGAGGGCATGCCGACCGAGGTCAACGGCGAAGCGATCGAGTCGCTGCGCGAGTCATGGCTCGTGGAGGATCGCTGGTGGACGGGCGATCCGCTGCGGCGCCGCTACTGGGAGCTGGTGGGCGAGCGGGGGCGCAACATCGTCGTCTTCCATGACCTGCACTCAGGCCGCTGGTTTCTCCAGTGAGCTACGTCGAGCTGCACTGCCACTCCGCGTACTCGTTCCTGGACGGCGTCTCGCTGCCGCAGGAGCTGGCGCAGCGCGCGGGCGAGCTGGGCCACACGGCGCTCGCGCTGACCGACCACAACTCCGTCTCCGGCTCGATGGAGCTGGCCCAGGTCGCGGCGGACCACGGCGTGAGGGCGATCCACGGCGCCGAGATCGACGTTGCGTTCGCCGGCGCTGGGGCCGAGGCGGGCGAGAGCTCAGGGCCGGGCACGACGCGCCACATCACGCTGCTCGTGCGCGACGAGCGCGGCTGGCGCAACCTCTGCCGGATCATCACGCTCGCCCATGCGCATACGCGCGGCGGAGCGTCACGGCGCGAGCGCACGGAGCCGCGGGTGGACGTGCAGGCGGTGCTCGACCACGCCGAGGGCCTCGTCTGCCTGACCGGCTGCGCCGGCCGCTCCGTGATCGGCGCCGGCGCCGAGGGTGAGCGCACGGCGCGGCGGCTGCTCGACGCGTTCGGCCCGGAGGGCCTGTACGTGGAGCTGCAGCGCCCGTATGCCCGCGACGATCGCGCGCGCAATCGGGCGCTCGTCGCGCGCGCCAGGCGCCTGGGGATCGGGTGCGTGGCCACCGGCAACGTCCACGCGCACGCGCGCGCCAGGGCCGAGCTGCAGGATGCGTTCGTGGCGCTCGCCCACCACGCCGCGCTCGACGCCTGCGAGCCGCTCAGGCGCGGCAACCACAGCCACGTGATGAGCACGCCGCGGGCGATGGCAAGCCGCTTCGCCGACCATCCCGACGCGGTCCGCCAGACGCTCGCGCTGTCCGAGCAGCTGACGTTCGACCTGAGGCGGGACCTCGGCTACCGCTACCCGGGGGCCGAGGACGAGGGCTCCTCGCGTCGCCTCGCGGAGCTGTGCCGGGCGCGGCTGCACGAGCGCTACGCCGGGCGTCCCGCGCTGGCAGAGGCGAGCGCGCGCTTGGAGGAGGAGCTGCGCGTGATCGACCGGCTCGGCCTGGCCGGCTTCTTCCTGCTGCACCACGACATGCTCGAGCTGGCGCGCGAGGTCGCGGCGGAGGTGCGCGGGCCGGACTCGGTGCGCGCGCTGCTCGCGCCGGGGCGCGGGCGCGGCTCGTCGGTGTCCTCGATCGTGTGCTACCTGGCTGGTCTTTCCCACATCGACCCGATCGCCGGCAAGCTCGCGCTGGGGCGCTTCCTGCACGAGGACCTCACCGGGCTGCCGGACATCGACCTGGACTTCCCGCGCGACATCCGCGAGCGGCTGATCCCGCGCGTGCACGAGCGCTACGGGCGCGATCGCGCGGCGCTGGTGGCGGCCTTCCCCACGTTCCGCGCGCGCGGCGCGATCCGCGAGCTGGGCAAGGCGCTCGGCCTGCCCGCCGGCGAGATCGATCGCGCGGCGCGTGGGGCGGACCCGTGGGGAAGCGATACGCAGAGCATCGCCGGCGCGAGCTCCCCCTCCGGGGACGATGTCGGCTCGCCGCGCTGGCGCTGGCTGGAGCGGCTCGCCGAGCAGGCATACGGGCTGCCCCGCCATCTCTCCCAGCACCCGGGCGGGATGGTGATCGCGACGAGGCCGCTGATCGACTGCTGCCCGGTGGTGCCCGCCGCGATGGACGGCCGGCAGATGGTGCAGTGGGACAAGGACTCGTGCGCGGATGCGGGCTTTCTGAAGATCGACCTGCTGGGGCTGGGGATGCTCTCGGCGGTGGAGCGCTGCGTGGAGGAGATCGCGCGCGTGCGCGGGGAGCGAATCGACCTCTCCCGCATACCGTTCGACGACCGGCGGACGTTCGAGGCGATCCGTGCAGCCGACACGGTCGGCGTCTTTCAGATCGAGAGCCGCGCGCAGATGCAGTCGATCCGGCGCACGCAGCCGGAGAGCCTCGACGACCTCGTCGTGCAGGTCGCGATCGTGCGCCCCGGGCCGATCCAGGGCGGGGCGATCAACCCGTACATCGAGCGTCGCCGGCGCCTGCGCGAGGACCCGGCATACGAGATCCCCTACGAGCACCCTTCGCTCGAGCCGGTTCTGCGCGAGACGCTCGGCACGATCATCTTCCAGGACCAGGTGATGCAGGTCGCCGAAGCGTTCGCCGGCTTCAGCGCCGGCGAGGCGGACGGGCTGCGCCGGGCGATGAGCCGCAAGCGCTCGCACGAGATGATCCAGGGCCACCGCGAGCGCTTCGTCACGGGCGCGATGCGCCACGCGGGCGCCGATCGCCGCACGGCGGAGCGCGTGTGGGAAAAGGTCGAAGGCTTCGCGGGCTTCGGCTTCCCGAAGGCGCACAGCGCCGCCTTCGGCCTGCTCGCCTACCAGTCGACGTGGCTGCGGGTTCACTACGGCGCGGAGTTCCTGTGCGCGCTCTTGAACGAGCAGCCGATGGGCTTCTACGCCCCGGACAGCCTCGTGCACGAGGCCGAGAATCGCGAGGTTCCGATTCCGGTTCGCAAGCTCGACGTCAACGCCTCGCAGGTGGGATGCACGGTCGAGGACGGCGGCGTGCGCCTGGGGCTCGGCTACATCAAGGGCGCCGCGAGCGCGGAGATGCAGGCGCTGGTGTCCGAGCGCGAGCGCAGCGGGCCGTTCGTCAGCCTCGGCGATCTTGCCGCGCGTGTCGCGTGCAGGCGCACGACGCTCGAGCAGCTCGCCTGGTCAGGCGCCTGCGACGGTCTCCTCGTTGAGAGCGGCGCACGGGCCGCAGATATCCAGACGGGGGTAGATAGGCGCACGGCGCTGTGGCAGCTGGGGATCGCGAGCCCGGCCGAGACGGTGGGGGGCTCGGCAGATGAGGAGGGCACGCAGCTCGCGCTGCCGCTGGGGCTGCCGGCGCCGCCGCGCCTGCGACCGCTGGGGCGCTGGCAGCGGCTGATCGCCGACTATTCCACGAGCGGCGTGACGATCGGCGAGCACGCGCTGGCGATCCTGCGCGAGCGTCTGACGGTGCCGATGCTCGCGACCAGCGCCCAGCTGCCCAGGCTGCCCTCCGGCTGTCAGGTGGCGGTGGCCGGGCTCGTGATCGCCAGGCAGCGCCCGGGGACGGCGAAGGGGACGATGTTCCTGCTGTTCGAGGACGAGTTCGGCACCGTCAACCTGATCGTGCCCGGGGCGGTCTACGAGCGCCACCGCCAGATGGCGCGAGCGGAGCCGCTGCTACTCGCCAGGGGCAAGCTGGAGCGCGCGCAGGGCGTGGTCAACGTGATCGTGCGCGAGCTAGCGCCGCTCGAGCGCTTTCTGCCCGGCGGCATCGAGCAGGAGGAGCGCGGCGGGGCCGCCGAGGCGCGTGTCCAGCGGCTGCACAGCCACGAGCGCCAGGGGGCGTGGACGGCGGATGCGTCTCGCGAAGCCGGCGGTGAGGATGTGCAGGACGGCGAGGTCGCTTCGAGCATGCGCGCCGCGGCGCCGCCGATGCAGAGCTTCGGACGGGGACGCCGCCGTTAGGCTGCGCGCGTGCGGGACAGCGGAGCGGAATGGCGCCGGGCGAGCGCCGTGGGTATCGCCGGCGCGATCGCTCTGGCGCTGCTCAGCGCGCCTATCCGCAAGGAGCAGACGCCGCGCGGCGACGACCTGATCTACGAAGACATCGCCCGCCACCCGTTTGCGGTGCACACGTTCCCGTTCGGGTTTCGCCTGGGGCTGCCGCTGGCGGTGCACTGGCTGCCGTTCGACCACACCGTCTCGTTCACCGCGCTCGCGCTGCTCGCCGCCGCCGGGGCAGCGGCGTTCGCGTACCTGCTGATGCGCGAGCTCGGCGGCGAGCGGCGCGTGTCCGTCGCGCTCGCGCTGGCGATGAGCGTCTCGCCGCCGTTTCTGATCGTGCTGCTGCGCCACGGGCGCAACCCGGACATCGCGACCGTCTTCTTCATGATGGCGGCGACGTACTTCGCGGTGAGACGGCAGCGTGTGAGCCTCGCGGTGACGCTCTTGATTGGGGTGGTGGTGCGCGAAGCGGTGCTGTTCGTCGCGCCGCTCGCCTACGCGCTGTGGGCCGTGCGGCCGCTGGACCGCAGGGCCGCGCGTGAGAGCCTCGCGGTTGCGGCTCCCGCGGTCGCGGCCTATGCCGCGATCAGGCTTGGCATCGGCACCGTCGGCGAGGCGCAGGTGCCGGGCTACGGCGGCTCGCTCGTCGCCGAGCGCTTCACGGTCATCAAGCTCGGTCTGCAGAGCGCCTTCCAAGAGGCGCGGCGCATGTTCACGGTCTACGGGCCGCTGTGGCTCGTCGCGCCGCTGGCCTTGCGCGACCTGCGCTTCGCGCGGCGCGGTCTCGTACTGGTGGCGCTCGCGCTCGTGTCGATGACGTTCGCGCTCGACTGGGGGCGCATGATCCTGCTCGCGGCGCCCGTGTTCTATCCCGCTTCGGCGTACGTGCTGACGCGGCACCCGCGCTGGACGCGCCCCGTGCTCGCCGCGCTCTTGCTGCTGGCGATCGGCTACGCCGTCTACATGGGTGTCTCCGGCGTGAAGAGCGGCATCATCGACAATCCGCCGCCGCCGTATCCGGTGCGGTAGCGCGCGCCTGCGCCAGCGATATCGGCTTGGCTGCGGAGCGCCGCCGCTACTCGCCCGCGAAGCGCCTGCCCTCGCGCCACACGAGCCCGACGCCGGCGTCGCTCAGGTACTCGCGCAGATCCTGCCGGGGCATCGTCGGCACGAGCACCGCCAGTCGCGGGGCCGGCTCGATGAAGCGGCGGTAGTCGAGGAGCTGGCCGACGGCCATGCGGATCGCCCCGCGCTCGACCGTGCCCTTGGCCTCGTACAGCGTGTTGGTGGTGCGGTCGATCAGGTCCGCGAACAGCGGCTTGGCCTCGCCGGACGGCACGATCTTCACGTGGGCGACATCGTGGCCCTTGCCGAGCAGACAGTCGCGGAACGCCAGCACGAGCGCGTGCTCTCGGCGCTCGGCCTCGTCGGCCTTGTGAGTCGGCGCGACGAACGCCTGCTCTGTCCATCGCTCCTCGACGGCCACGTCCTCGACCCCGGGGCGGACCAGCGGATCGAGCTTCGACGTGCTGGTTCTCGGGCGCGCGTCCAGGGGGCGCAGGCGGAACACGATCACGCTCCGAACCGGCCCGCTGCGGGACTCGGCGGCATCGGTCGTGTAGTAGGGCGCGTCCCCGGCGAGCACGAACTCGCCCTCGTAGATGACCTGGTCGCGCGTGCCGCGGAACAGCCGCAGGGCGCGACCGCTTTCGAAGTGGTTGAGGATCGCGGCGTTGCCGGCCTTCATCAGCTGATCGCCGCGCAGGCCTTCGCCGGTGTAGTGGAAGCATCCGTCGTCACGCCAGCCATCGACCGCTCCCGGCGCCTCGGCGGCATGCGGATCGGGGAAGATCATGATGTTGGGCGAGCTGCGCGAGGGCACGATGCCGCCCTGCACGCGCCCGCCGTAGCGCTCGTGCAAGATCGTGCGCTCGATCGCCTCGCCGGGCATCAATGCCCAGATAGCGGGATCGCCGTGGGCTGGGACACTCAGCGATGGGCTCGCCATGACCGGCATCATCGCGCCCACGCCGGACGCTTGCGCGCCTTCCGCGGACAGATGTCAGCGCGAGCGTCCCCAACGGCTCAGGCGAGCGTCCCCCAGCGGCTCAGGCGGGCGTCCTGCGCGCCTCAGCGGTGGCTGAAGCTGAGCAGCTGGCCGTCGGGGTCGCGCAGCGAGATGCCGCCGTCGGGGTCGCGCGTGACGTTCGCGTAGTCCTCGCCGAGAATGGCCTCCAGATCGCGCTCGAGCGCCTCGAGTGCCGCTGCGTCATCGAGCTCCAACTCGATGCGGCGCAGTCCCGGGGCGCTGTCGGCGTCCGCCGCCGCGCCGTGGCTCTGCCACGAGTTGAGCCCGACGTGGTGGTGATAGCCGCCGGCCGCGAGGAACGCCGCGGATGGCATCTGCGCCTCTTCCTCGAAGCCGAGCGCGTCGCGGTAGAAGGCCGCCGCGCGGGGCACGTCCGCGACCTTCAGGTGCACGTGCCCGATGCCCGTCGCGGGTGCGATGGCGACGCTGGGCTCCCCCTCGAACTGCGCGAGCAGGTCCTCGAGGTCGAGCGGCAGCGTGACCATCCTGACCCCGCGCCCGCCCGCCGGGCGCTCCCACAGCTCGCGCGGCCGGTCGGCGTACAGCTCGATCCCGAGGCCGTCGGGGTCGCTCAGGTAGAGCGCCTCGGAGACGCCGTGGTCGGAGGCGCCCTCGAACGGCCAGCGCGCGCCGGCGACGCGCCGCAGGCTCTCGGCGAGCGCGGCGCGATCGGGATGCAGCCAGGCGACGTGGTAGAGGCCCGTGGAGCCCGGGTGCAGCGGCGTGGGCGACTCGATCGCGCTGAGCGCGAGCGCCGGCTGCGCAGGGTCGGGCCCGAGTCGCGCGCCCAGTGCGTCGCGGTCGATCAACGGCAGCCCGAGCACGCGCTCGTAGAAGTCCGCGCTGCGGTCGAGATCGCTGACCGCGAGCTCGACCGCGCGGATGCGCAGATCGGGGTCGATCGGGCTCATCGCGGTGCCGCGGTGCCGCAGGACATGGCTTCCAGGGTAGTCTCATCGTCGATGAACTTCCGCAAGCTCGGCGCGAGCGACATCGAGGTCTCCGAGATCAGCCTCGGCTCGTGGCTGACGTACTCCGGTGGAGTCGAGCGCGAGCAGGCGAAGGCGTGCGTGCAGGCCGCGTTCGACGCGGGCATCAACTTCATCGATACGGCCAACGTCTACGGGCGCGGTGCCTCCGAGACGCTGCTCGGCGAGGTGCTCGCCGGTCACGAGCGCTCCTCCTACGTGCTCGCCACGAAGGTCTACTTCCCGATGTCGGATACCGACAGCGGCCTGTCCGCGGGGCAGATCCACAAGCAGATCGATGCCTCGCTGCAGCGCCTGCGGACCGACTACGTCGATCTCTACCAGTGCCACCGCTACGACGACCGCACGCCGCTCCAGGAGACGATGGGCGCGCTCACCGAAGTCGTCGCCGCGGGCAAGGCGCGCCATGTCGGCTTCAGCGAGTGGCCCGCCGCGAGGATCGAGGAGTCGCTCGCGCTGCCCGGCGTCGAGCGCTGGGTGTCGAGCCAGCCGCAGTACTCGATGCTGTGGCGTGCGCCCGAGGCGCAGGTGATCCCGCTGTGCGAGCGCGAGGGCATCTCGCAGATCGTGTGGTCGCCGCTGGCCCAGGGCGTGCTCACGGGCAAGTACCTTCCCGGCCAGCCGCCGCCGGCGGACTCGCGCGCCGCGAGCGACAGCATGAGCGGCTTCATCGACCGGCTGATCGAGCCGCGCGTGCTCGAGGCGGTCCAGCGGCTCGTGCCGATCGCGGACGGCGCCGGGCTGACGCTGGCGCAGCTGGCGCTCGCATGGGCCCTGCGCGAGCCGAACGTCGCCTCGGCGATCGTCGGCGCGAGCCGCCCCGAGCAGGTGCACGCGAACGCGTCCGCCTCGGGCTTGACACTCAGCGCGGAGACGCTCGCGGCGATCGACGAGGCGCTGGGCGACGTGATCGTTCGCTGAAACCGGCGAGTTGTGCGACCCTATGGCGGTGAGGGATGCCGCCGGGGGCTATGGATCAGGCCCAATAAGAACGCCTATTGCCGCCTTTGTCATGTCGATGCTGATGCTGGTGCTCGCAGCTCCGGCGCAGCCGGCGTCCGGCGAAGGCATCCACAAGATCCAGCATGTCGTGATGATCATGCAGGAGAACCACTCGTTCGACAACTACTTCGGCACGTACCCGGGGGCGAACGGCATTCCTGCCGGCACGTGCGTGCCCGACCCCGTGCACGGCGCCTGTGTCAAGCCGTTCTACGACCCCGAAGAGCAGGCCGAAGGCGGTCCGCACGGCACCGAAGCGGCGATCGCCGACATCGACGGCGGCAAGATGGACGGCTTCGTCGCGCAGGCCGAGGAAAAGGACGAATGCGAACTCACGGGCGGCTGCACCAAGTGCAAGGAAGCCGCCGAATGCGCGAAGCAGGTGATGGGCTACCACGACGCGCGCGAGCTGCCCAACTACTGGACCTACGCGCACGACTTCGTGCTGCAGGACGACATGTTCGAGTCCCAGGCCTCCTGGAGCCTGCCCGAGCATCTCGCGATGGTCTCGGCCTGGTCGGCGGTGTGCTCGAAGACGGAACCGGAAAACCCGCTCGCGTGCGTCAGCAGCCTCAGCCCGAAGAATCCCGCGAAGTACTGGTCGAAGCCGCTCGAACCGGGTCACGCGACCTACCCGTGGACCGACCTCACCTATCTGATGCACAAGGACGGCGTCAGCTGGCGTTACTACGTCCACGAAGGCGAAGAGCCGGACTGCGAGGACGACGAAGCCACCTCCTGCGCGAGGGTCATCCAGAACGCCAAGACGCCGGGCATCTGGAACCCGCTGCCTGACTTCACCGACGTCAAGCAGGATGGCCAGCTCGGCGACGTGCAGCCGCTGCCGGACTTCTATGAGGCGGCTGACCAGGCGTCGTCGTGCGGGCTGCCGGACGTCGCCTGGATCGTGCCGAGCCTGAAGGTCTCCGAGCACCCGCCGTCGCTGATCAGCGCCGGCGAAGCGTACGTCACGACGCTGATCAACACGATCATGCGCTCTCCCTGCTGGGGCTCGACCGCGATCTTCGTGTCGTGGGATGACTGGGGCGGCTACTACGACCACGTCGTGCCCCCCGACGTCGACGAAAACGGCTACGGCCTGCGGGTTCCCGGGATCGTCATCTCGCCCTACGCCCGCGCCGGCTACGTCGACCCCCATGAGCTGAGCCACGATTCCTACCTGAAGTTCATCGAGGACGACTTCCTCGGCGGGGAACGGCTGAGCCCGACGACCGACGGCCGCCCGGACTCGCGGCCGTCCGTGCGCGAAGCGGCCGCGGGCCTCGGCGACCTGGCGGGCGACTTCGACTTCGAGCAGGCGCCGCGCCCGCCGGTCCTGCTCTCCCCGGAGCCCGCGCCGGGGGCGGCCTCGCAGCCGCCGGGAAGCCAGCAGCCCCCGGCGCAGGAAACGGGCCTCGCATCGTCGGTGACGAAGACGACGGCAACCTTGAACGCGACGGTCGACCCCGATGGTGCGGCGGTCACCGGCTGCCGCTTCGAATACGGCACGTCGGTCTCATATGGCGCGAGCGTCCCGTGCGCATCGCTGCCGGGGTCGGGATCGAGCCCGGTGGCGGTCTCGGCCGCGGTCACGGGTCTGAGCGCGAACACGGTCTACCACTATCGGATCCTCGCTGCGAACGCCGGGGGCACGAGCTACGGACCGGATCTGTCGTTCACGACGTCGTCGGCCTCCCCGACGCTCGAAACGGGCGGCGCGTCGGCGGTGTCGCAAGCCGCGGCGACTCTGAATGCCACCGTCAACCCGAACGGGGAGGCGGTGAGCGACTGCCGCTTCGAATACGGCACGTCGGTGTCATATGGCGCGAGCGTCCCGTGCTCGTCTCTGCCGGGGTCGGGATCGAGCCCGGTAGCGGTTTCCGCCGCGGTCACGGGCCTGAGCACGAACACGCCCTACCACTACCGGATCCAGGCCACCAACGCGAGCGGGGGGACGAGCTACGGGCTCGATCGGGAATTCACGACGCTTTCGGACCCCCCGACCGTGACCGGGGTGCTACCGAACGCAGGTCTGCAGCAGGGGGGAACCGCGGTCACGGTCAGTGGCTCCGGCTTCACCGAAGTGGTGGCCGTCAAGTTCGGCTCGCACGTGGCCGCCGCCGTCGAAGTCAAATCCCCGACGTCGCTGAGAGCGACTGCGCCGGGCGGGACGGGCACGGTCGACGTGACGGTCGTGAGCTCAGGCGGCACGAGCTCCGTCGTGCCGCAGGATCAGTTCACCTACGTCGCGCCCGGGTCCGCCCCGATCGTCAAAAAACTCGCGCCCGACGAAGGGCCCTCGGGCGGCGGAACGACCGTGACCGTCACCGGGAAGGGCTTCACGGGCGTGACCGCGGTCTCGTTCGGTGCGGTCGGCGCCGGCAGCTTCACGGTGAGATCCACAACGGAAATCCTCGCTGTCTCCCCGGCCGCCGGGCTCGGTACCGTGGACGTCACGGTGACGACGCCGAACGGCACGAGCGCGACATCCAACAAGGACGGCTTCACCTTCGTGGCGGGATCGCTTCTTCAGCAGCTTGCCGTTCGCTAGCCCGCGCCGCGTTCGCGTCGGCTTCTTCGATCTTGCGCATGACAGCCGGCCCGGCCGCGCGTTCGGCTTCGCGCAGGCGCTCGAGTTCGGCGGGGCTCCTGCCGGTGGTGGCGCCCGCGGCGCCGTTCGCGCCGGCCGGGCCGGCCGGCCCGGCCGGCCGTGGGTCCGCGGCGTCGGCACAGCTCGCGCTCGGCGAGCAGGGCGGCGCGGCGGCGATCACGTCGAAGCATCCGTAGATCGTGAACAGGGGGTTGACGATGCTGTGCCCGCGGGCGTCGGTCATCAGCTGCGATCCCACGAACGATGTCGGCGCGTTCGCCTTGTAGCAGCCGTCGGATTCGATGCTGACGTCGTAGCCGACCGTTTCCAGCGCCCCGGCACGCGCCGTCGCGATCGTGATCGCGCAGCTCCAGTCATCGCCGGGTCCCTGGCTCGCGCCGGAGCGCCGGCGGCAGATCGTGTGGTCGTCGAGCTCGGCTCTGCTCGCCACTCCTCGCCCCAGCTGCTGCTGCTGCAGGCGCGTGAGACGGTTGAACGCCGGCGTGATCGAGGCCTCGAGCCGGGCTTTCGTGACGGCGACCGGACCGAGGCTGCTGGCGAGGCCGAGCAGCACGATCGCCGCCGCCGCCGCGAGCACCGCGCGCAGCGGCGGGACCCAGCCGGGACGGCGCACGACGGGCGTGCCGGCGAAGTCGCGTCGGCGCAGGAGCGACCAGGATGCGCCGAGGCATGCCAGTGTCCACAGAGCGCAGACGCAGATGCCGACGACGAGCGGGCCGTAGAAGCGGGGTGCGGCCAGCAGCCCGTGCCAGTCGCCGAACGCCGAGGCGAGCAGCAGCAGGTGCAGCCACGTGCCGCTTCCGATCAGGGCCAGCAGCTGCATCGCGAGCCCGGCGACCACGGGGCCGAGCACGCCCACGATGCCGTTGCGGCTGGCGATCGAGAGCAACACGGCCAGGCTCGTGAACGCGAGCACTCCCAGCAGCGCCAACAGCCAGCTCGCGAGCACCAACAGCACGCATTCGCCGGCGCCGATGACGTTACCGGCGAACCCCACCAGCGGCTCGCCGCCGGTCAGGAGCAGGCCCGAGGCGATGCTGGAGAGAGCCGCCACGGCGACGAGCGCGACCGCGAGCGCCGCCGCCGCGAGCACCTTGCCCGCGAACACGTCACCGCGGGTCGCCGAGCGTGTGAGCAGCGTCTTCCACGTCCCGTAGCGGTCCTCGCTGGAGAAGAGGTCGCCGGCCAGCACGCCGGCGAGTACCGGAAAGCCCCAGAAGCCGCCGAAGCCGAGCACGACGAACGGGAGCGCGTAGCCGGAGCTGTGGACCCACGCTCCCAGCAGCGTGTCGGCGGGCACGCCGCTCTGCAGGCGCAGGAGCACGGCGAACGCGATCGGGCCGAGCGCGCACACGAGCGCGAGCACGCGCGTCGAGAGCTGCGCGAGGAGCTTGCGCCGCTCGACGCGATAGACGCTCAGCACGCCGCCGCCAGCGCCGGCGTCGGGTCGTCTCGCGGCTGGCCGGTGAGCGCGAAGAACATCGACTCGAGCGAGCCGGTCGTCAGCTCGAGACGGCGCACGGCCACGCCGGCGCGTCCGAGCGCCAGCACGAACCGGTCGAGCGTAGCGCCGTCGGCTTCGACGGTGAGCCCGCCGCCCGGCGCGGGCACGGCTCGCACCCCCTGCTCCTCGCCCGCGATCGCGAGCGCTCCGGCGTCGTCGCTGGTGTGGATCGAATAGGCCGACGGCGGCGCTTCGGCTCGCATCTGCGCGCTCGTGCCATCCCACACGACGCGGCCCCGGGCGAGCACGGTGTAGGTGTCGCAGATCGCCTCGACCTCACCGATCTGATGGCTGCTCAGCAACACCGCCACGCCACTCTCTGCGAGCTCGCGCAGCAGCCGGGCGACGAAGCGAATGCCGGCCGGGTCCAGCCCCGTGGTGGGCTCGTCGAGCAGCAGCAGGCGGGGCTCACGCAGCAGCGCGGCGGCGATTCCCAGACGCTGGCGCATGCCGGACGAGTAGCCGCTGACGCGCTCGCCGCCGCGCGCGGCGAGCGCGAGTCGCTCCAGGACGTTCTCGACGTGCGCTTGCGAGCCCTCGCCGTCGAGCTGCGCGAGCAGCTCGAGGTTCGCGCGGCCCGACAGGTACGGGTAGAAGCGCGGGTCCTCCACGAACCCGGAGACGCCCGCCAGGGCGGGCGCATGCGCTTCGTCGAGCCTGTGGCCGAGCAGCTCGATCGTGCCCGCATCCGGGCGCACGAGCCCGAGCAGGATCCGCAGCAGCGTCGTCTTGCCGGCGCCGTTTGCCCCGAGCAGGCCCCGCACCTCGCCCGCCTCGACGGTCAGGTCGACCCCGTCGAGGGCGCATGTCGTCTCGAAGCGCTTGGTCAGCCCGCGCGCGATCACCGTAGCCATGCGTCGCGGGACTATAGGGCAGAGACACCAGTGTTCCCGACGCGGGCGGGCGTCGTGCGCGCTTACCGCGGTGCGCGCGGCGGCGATGTGCGCGCCGACCGCGGGCGCGCGCGGCGGCATCGTTACGCGCCGA
The DNA here is from genome assembly GCA_963797105.1 of uncultured Solirubrobacteraceae bacterium. Lineage (GTDB taxonomy): Bacteria > Actinomycetota > Thermoleophilia > Solirubrobacterales > Solirubrobacteraceae > Palsa-744. Next base: position 2,292,041 of record CAWCOB010000002.1, on the reverse strand, counting down.
TGCCGCCGCCGTCGCTCAAAGGCTCGCTACGACCCGGCTCAGCCTGCCTTCACGGCCGAGATGTCCAGCAGGATCTTGACCTTGTCGCCGACCACGACGTTGCCGGAGCCGAGCGCCATGTTGAACTTCATGTCGTGATCGCCGCGGCTGATCTGCGCGGTCGCGGAGAGGCCGACGCGGGGGTTGCCTTCGTGGTCGGTCTCGGTGCCCTCGAGCGTCGCGATCAGCTTCAGCGGCCGCGTGATGCCGTGCAGCGTGAAGTCGCCCTCGATCTCGAAGTCCTCGTCGTCGATCGGGCGCACGGAAGTCGACTTGAACGTGATCTGCGGGTGCTGGTCGGCGTCGAAGAAGTCGGCCGAGCGCAGGTGGCCGTCGCGCTGGGGCTCGCGCGTGTCGACGCTAGCCGTCTGCACGCTGCCCTGGGCGTTGACGCCGTCGGGGGTCACCTCGAGCGTGCCCTCGAACTCCTTGAACTGGCCCTTGACGGTCGCGATGCCGAGGTGTTTGACCTGGAATTCGACGCTCGAGTGGACGGGGTCGACCTTCCACGTGCCTGTCGGCAGCGGGGTCTGCGTGAGGGTTGACTCGGGTGTGGACATCGGAATCTCCTTGTTCGGAAGGCGGGTGCGGCCCTCGTGGGATGTGTGATGCCTCGACGGTAGCAAAAATACTTGCACCTGCAACTATCTTTCACGCGATGGCATCTCGCGGCGGCGGCGGGGCGCGGCGGTTCGGCGTGGTCGCGGGGGCGACTCAGCGGGGCTGCACGACGAGCGTCTGAAAGGCGCGCCCGACCGGGCCGTGCACGTCGTGCAGGACGCTCTCGGCGAGGCCGGTGCCGCCGCCGTGCAGGAGCGTGCGCGCGTCGAGGCCGATCCACTCGCCTTGCGGCTGGCGCTGCAGGTGGATCGTGAGATCGGCGTTGATGAACAGGAAGCGCTCGAACGGCAGCTCGGCGCTGACGCCGTTGCCGAAGTCGGCCGTGGCCGCGAGTCGCGCGAGCGGCGGTCAGCTCGCGACCCTCGAGCAGCGGGTGGCGCAGGCGCATCCACACGCGCCCGGGGCCGCGCTGCCGGGGGTCGCTGAGCCAGCGCATCTCCATCGCGCTGGCGGCGAAGCTCGCGCGGTCGATGTCTCCTCGTCGAGGCGCGAAGCGCACCGGCGTGCCCTGCTCGGGCGGCGGTAGCTCATCGGCAGGGGCGCGGGTGTCGGCGGCCCGGTCCGCCGGTGCGGTGGCCTGCTTGCGGATCGCGGCGGCGGTGAGCTCCGCGGCGGCCTCCTGCACGATCGCGGCGGCGGCAACCTCGGCGGAGATCTCCTGCACGCGCAGCGCGCTCGCGCGGCAGACGACCTGCCGGCTGTCCTCGGCGCCGGCGCTGCATCTCGGCGGCGAGCTCCTGCACGCGCCGTCCGGGACGGACGATGCGCGTGGACAGCGTCAGCGGTGCGAACGGGATCGGGCGCAGCAGCTCGAAGCCGAGGCGCGCGATGCGCAGCCCCGATGCCGGGCTCGAGGCGCTCGAAGGCGTCGGCGATCAGCGCCGCCGGCGCGCCGCCGTGCAGCGCCTGCGGGTCCCACGGGCCGCGCGCGTGCTCGGTCGGCATGAAGCTCTGTCCGTCGGTTCAGGAAGATGCTCTCGGCCATCGTCTGCTCAGTCGGGCAGCCGTGCGACGAAGTCGGCGAGCTTGCCTGGGTCGCGCAGCGGCGCGCCGTGGCCGAAGCACGCGAGGCGCGGGCGCAGCGCGGCGAGCCGGCGCGCGGAGTCGCGGTTGCGGGCCGGATCGGGCGTGAAGACGGCGGGCGGCTGGTGCAGGCCGGGGACGCCGGTCCTGACGTTGACGTTGTTGAGCACGTCGCCGAGGATCAGCACGCGGTCGGACTCGCGCCAGTAGGCGACGTGGCCGCGCGAGTGGCCGGGGGTCTCGAGCACGGTGAAGCCGGCGACCTCGTCGCCCTCGACGAGCGCGCGCGCGACGGGGTGCGGAGGACCGGTCCAGAAGCGGCTGCTGCAGCCGGTTCACCCACGCGGGCGCCTGGGAGTTGTAGACGCCGCCTGGCGTCTCCATCGCCGGCACGTCGCCCTGCCCGCACCACAGCGGGACCTGCAGGCGCTCGCAGATCGCGTGGCTCGAGCCCTGGTGGTCGGGATGGGCGTGGGTGAGCGCGTGCGCGCTCAGCGGTGCGGCCGGCGAGCTGGCGCATGATGCGCTGCTCGCCCTGGCGCGTGGCCGCGTCGATCAGCACGTCGCCGACGAGGTACACGTTGATCGCGTTCGGCGGCCAGCCGCGCAGCAGCTGGACGTCCGTCGGCGAGCTGCTTCATCCGTCGACCCGCGCCCGGCGTCACCGCGCGCTCCCACGAGAAGCCGCGCACGGCGAGGTACAGCCCGAAGACGCCCCACAGCGCGATCACGGCGAGCGCGTCGAGGTGGCTGCCGAGGCCGCCGCCGCGTCACCATCGCCCCGGACAGGCCGTCGATCAGCGGCTTCAGCGGCAGCGCTTCGGCGATCGTGCGCACGAAGCCGGGCGCGCTGGAGGAGTCGAACACGTAGAAGGAGATCGCGCACGACGGGCAGGAACACCGCGTTGACGTACGCGGCGGTCGACTCGAAGTTGGGGATCGCGTGCGCGAAGGCGACGCCGAGCGCGGCGAAGCAGACGACGCCGACGACGCACGAACACGATCAGCGCGGCCCAGTGCTGCGGCCAGCCGATGCCGAAGAAGCACGCGCCCGGCGAGCACGATGATCGCGATCTGCAGCGCGGTGTTGGTGACCGCGTTGGCGGCCACGCCGCCGAAGTAGGAGATCGTCGGCAGCGGCGTGCCGCGGATGCGCTTGAGCACGCCGCGCTCGCGCAGGAACACGATGTTGTAGGCGAGCGCGGTGAACGTGGTCGACATCACGCTCATGCCCGCGATCATCGGCACGAGCCGGTCGAGCTGGTGCTGGTTGCCGCTGAGCGATCGCCCCGGCGCCGGCGAGGAACAGCAGCGGCAGCACGAAGTTGAAGAACGCGGCGCTGGGGTTGCGCCAGAACATCCTGCGCTCCAGGCGGTACTGGCGCCAGCTGAGAGTGAGAGCGTCAGGCACGGCTTGTCTCCGGCGCGGCTCCTCGGCACTCGTTCCGGCGGCTCCCTGGGCGCGCGCGATGCCGAGCTCGTCGGCGTCGTCCTGCGCGGTCAGCTCCAGGTAGACGTCCTCGAGCGTCGGGCGTCCCACCGACAGCTCCTCCAGACGCTCCCCGCGCGGCGAGCGCCTGCGCCGGTGAGCTCGTGCAGCAGCGTCGTCGGGTCGTCGGTCTCGCGCTCGACGAGCTCGCCGTCGGGGTCGCGGTAGGCGACGCGGTAGTGAGCGGCGCCGCCAGGTGGGTGGGCCATCAATTCCCGCGGCGGCCCGATCGCGAGCACGCGCCCGTCCTTGACGATCGCCACGCGGTCGGCGAGCGCCTGCGCCTCCTCGAGGTAGTGGGTGGTCAGCAGGATCGTCTTGCCGAGCGCGCGCAGCGAGCGCACGGTCTCCCACGCGGCGCGGCGCGCCTCGGGGTCGAAGCCGGTGGTGGGCTCGTCGAGGAAGATCAGCTCGGGGTCGCCGACGAGCGCCAGCGCGAAGTCCAGGCGCCGCAGCTGCCCGCCGGAGAGCTTGCGGCTGCGCACGTCCGCCTTCTCCTGCAGGCCCGCGAGCGCGAGCACCTCCTCGACGTCGCGCGGATGCGGGTAGAAGCTCGCCCAGTGCGCGAGCGCCTCGCGCGGGGTGATGTGGCTGTAGATGCCGCCGGACTGCAGCACGATGCCGATCCGCCGGCGCAGCTCGATCGAGCGGTGCGCGGGATCGTGGCCGAGCACGGAGACCTCGCCGCTCGTGCGCGTGCGGTAGCCCTCGAGGATCTCCACGGTGGTCGTCTTGCCGGCGCCGTTGGGGCCGAGCAGCCCGAACACCTCGCCGCGCTGCACGGTGATGTCGATGCCGCGCACCGCCTCGTAGTCGCCGTAGCGCTTGCAGAGGGCGCGCACCTCGATGGCCGGATCGCCGACTGTCACGGTTCGATCATCTCAGGAATGCATTTCGGGGGAGCGCATGCGCTCCCCCGCGGAGCCGCACATGTGCGGCTCCGTTCCGAGTCGTGCATGCACGGCTCGGCAGACCGGTACATGTACCGGTCTGACTGCTACCAGTGCACGCCCCGCGTCAGCGTCGCCATCGCGATCTGCTCGAACGACGCGCGCTCCTCGACGTCGGCGTGGCCCTTGGACGCGGCGGAGTCGGGGAACACGCGGTAGGCGAGGTGCAGCAGCCGGTCGACGGTGCTGGGGGAGAGCGTGTAGGCGACTTCGCCGAACTTGCCCATCCGCGTGCCCATCTCCTTGGGCCGCGCGCGCAGCGCCTCGCAGATCATGTCGGCGGCCTCCTCCGGGCTGATCGCGGGGAAGGCGTCGTACATCTTCGTCGGCGCGATCATCGGCGTGCGCACGAGCGGCATGTGGATCGTCGTGAACGTGACGCCGTCGCCGATCACCTCGGAGGCGACCACGCGCGTGAACGCGTCGAGCGCGGCCTTCGAGGCGACGTACGCGGAGAAGCGCGGCGGGTTGGTCTGCACGCCGATCGAGGAGACGTTGACGATGTGCCCGGAGCCGCGCTCGCGCATGTGCGGCAGCAGGCCGATGATCAGCTTGACCGCGCCGAAGTAGTTGAGCTGCATCGTGCGTTCGAAGTCGTGGAAGCGGTCGTAGCTGAGCGCGATCGAGCGGCGGATCGAGCGCCCGGCGTTGTTGACGAGCATGTCGACGTTGCGGTGGTCGGCGAGCACGCGCTCGAGCAGTCGTTCGATCGAGTCGATGTCGGCGATGTCGGCCGCGTACACGTACGCGGTGCCGCCGCCGGCCACGATCTCCGCGCGCACCTCCTCCAGCTTCTCGACGTTGCGCGCCACCAGCAGCGGCACGCCGCCGGCCGCGGCGACCTTCAGCGCGGTCGAGCGCCCGATGCCCGAGGAGGCGCCCGTGATCAGCACGTGCTTGCCCTCGAGCGCCTCGTTTGAGCGTGCGCGCCGCGGCGCAGCTCGGTTGTCCATCTCGCGTTCCCAGTAGTCCCACAGCCGCGCCCACGTAGTCGTGCAGCGCCGGCGGCTGCTCCAGCGGCGAGCCCGCGAGCGCGCGCGCGGCCTCGCGCGTGTCGAAGCGCGGCACGAGCTCCATGTGCGCGAGCACCTCCGCGGGGATGCCGAGGTCGCGCAGCGCGAGGCTGCGCGCCTGGCGCAGCGGCGGTAGCGCGAGCGCGAGCTTCAGCGGCCACTTCGGCAGCGGGTCGATCAGGCGTTTGTCGATGCTCACCGCGAACGCGGCGCGTGCGCGACGCCGGCGAGCTCGTTGATCAGGTCATCCACGCGCTGGGGCCGCGGGTCGGTGAGGTGGAACGCGCGGCCGTCGAGATCCGGCTCGTGCGCGATGTGCTCGAGCGCGCTCGCGACCCAGTCGACGGGCACGACGTTCGTGTAGCCGAGGTCGAGGCCCACCAGCGGCACCCACTCCGGCAGCAGCTGGCGCATCCGCTGGATCGCCTTGAAGAAGTAGTACGGGCCGTCGATCTTGTCCATCTCGCCGGTCTGCGAGTCGCCGACGACGATCCCCGGCCGGTACACGCGCCAGGGCACGTACGGCTGCTCGCGCACGATCCGCTCGGACTCGAACTTCGTGCGGTGGTACGGCGAGGGCAGCCGCTGGCCCTCGTCGAACATGCTCCTCGTCGAACACGCCCTTGTACGTGCCGGCGACCGCGATCGAGGAGACGTGGTGCAGGTGCTTGGCGTCGATCGCGCGCGCCAGTTCGACCGCGTGCGTCGTGCCGCCGACGTTGACCGCCGTGTTGCGCTCCGCGGGGGCCGTCATGTCGTACACGGCCGCGAGGTGGAAGAAGTGCTCGATCTTGCCGCGCAGCTCCGCGACCTGTTCCTTCTCGACGCCCAGCAGCGGCCGGCGCAGGTCGCCGATCACCGGCTTCACGCGCTCGGCCGCGGACGCGCCCGCCGTCATGCTCCAGCGCTCGACCAGGTCGTCGAGGCGACCCGTCGAGCTCTCGCGTACGAGCACGTACACGTTGCCCTGGCGGTTCGCCAGCAGCCGCTCCACGAGCCGCCGTCCGATGAAGCCGGTTGCGCCTGTGACGAAGTAGGCCATCGTGCAACCGAGCATACCTGGCGGTGGGCGTCAGCGGGCGAGACGAAGCTCGCGGCGTGTCCGATCGCAGCAGCTCGCTACCGGCTCCTCACGAGTGTGACCGAAGTGTGCCGACTCTGTGCACACAACGATACAATCTACGTATGGCTATTGATCTCCATTTGTGCGTATGGGAGGGTCCATGACGGTGAGACGAACGACGATCAACCTGGACTCGCAGCTGGTCGCGGACGCGCGGGAGGTGCTGCACACGCGCAACACCACCGACACGGTGCACGACGCGCTGCGCGACGTCGTGCGCCGTGAGCGCTTGAAACGGCTTGGTGAATGGGACCTCGGCGGCAAAACGCTGGAGGACCTGAAGGAGCTGCGGCGCTCGCGCCAGGAAACCAGGCCGTGGGGAAGCCTTTACGGCGAGTAGATGCAGTTGGCAGATACCAGCGCATGGCAGCTCTCGCGCCGTCGCCCCGATCTTCAGGCCTGGTTCACGCAGAAGGCGGTCGATGGGCTGATCGGCACGTGCGCGATGGTCTCGCTGGAGCTGTTGCAGGGCGTTCGCAACGGTCGCGAGTTCGACGAGCGCAGAGTGGAGATGGACGAGCTCCCGCAGTTTCCGATCGCCGGGCGGGAGTTCTCCCGCGCGATCGACGTCTACCGCGAGCTCGCCCACCAGGGCGGTGCGCATCAGCGCAGCGTCGGGCACGCAGACCTGCTGATTGCCGCCGCGGCGGAGTCAGCCGGGGTGGAAGTGCTCCACTACGACGAGGACTTCGATCGCATCGCCGCGATCACAGGTCAGCCCACACGCTGGATCGTGCCGCCCGGCAGCCTGTAGGGCGGATTCGTCGGCGCCGGGCAATCAAGCGCTGGCGCACGATCCTCGCAGCGGCTCGAGGAGACGCCCACGCATCTGGCTGGTGTTCAGTCCGCGCGCCTCGCGTCAGCCGGCTGAGTAGCGGCTAAGCTATCGGACAATTCCGATCCGCAGATTACCGGGATGTGCTAGGGAGAGTAATATGACGCCGGCTATGGAAGACGTCGTAAAGCTCCAACACGCATGTGTATTGGGTCCATGAGCTTCCTGTCCAAGCATGCATTCACCGCGGAGGTAGTGCTGGCGATGTTTGGGGCAACGCTTTACGCTGGGCAAGCGCGAGCGGCCGAAGGCGCAGCCCCTGTGATCGGTCACGTGAGCGCGGCGGAAGTCGCGGAGCACGAAGTCAAGGTGGAAGCACAGATCGATCCTGGCGGTCTTGAAACCGCCTACGACATCTGGCTGGTGTGGCAGCTTCCCGATCCGCCTGGTGGTCCACCGGCGAATGCGGGAGAAGGACCAACTGGAGGCCTCCAGACGCAGACGGGTCACGTCGCCGCAGCCACCACCGATCAAACTGTGAGTGCAACTTTCACGGGCCTCCAGTGGGGATACGTATATTACTACGTAGTAGTGGCGGCCAACGCTGCCAACCAGACCAGGGGTGAAAGCCCTTATCAATTCGCGCTTCACGCCAGCGGCGAATTCCCCAACGGCGAGGGGACTGGCCCGCCGAGCGAATCAGAAGTCCCGCTCTGGTACAGCAAGCTCTCCGAAGAAGAGTCAGCGAAGACCATCGAAGAATACGAAGCCACAAACGCCAAGGAGCTCGAAGCGCAGCACGCCAAGGAGCATCAGGAACAGGAATTCAGGGAAGCGGCGGCGAGAGCCGCTGAAGCGACAGCACGCCGGGAACGGGAAGAAGAAGCAGCAGAGACGGGCGGCGTATCGCTGGGCAGCTCGACCGTCATGGTTGAGCTCGGAAGGACGGCGGTGGTCAAGCTCAAGTGCTTGGGGAATGAAGCATGCAAGGGCAAGCTGACCCTCATTGCGACGGGCGCATCAGCGCGCATGAGCATGGGCAACAGCAAGCGGAAGAGCGTGCCTCCCCGCACCATCGGGATGGCCTCCTTCTCGATCGAAAACGATGAAGAAAAGACGATCGATATGGCACTGAATCGGGGTGGTAGGGAGCTCGTTCGCTCAGTCCGTGCGAGTGTAGGTGTGCGCTTGGAAGTGCAGGAACTGGCACCTACGGCGGGTTCTAAGCAGACCGTTGGAGTGAGACTCGGCAAGAAACGCTCGTAAGTCGTCTCCGGTGCTCCCCGATCGAGGCCGGGGAGGTCGCAAGTAGGATCGAATTGTTTCCGCGCTATGCCCCCGCGCCAGCGCCCCCGCGTCCCTCGCCGGCGGCGAAGCGCTGCGGCCCCGCGCGCGCCGTCCTCGAACACCTCCGGTCCGGCCTTGGCCTCGAGCGCGAGTGCGTCGGCCAGCGGCATGCCGAAGCCCTCGATCGCGGCGCGGCGGTCGGCGAGCATCGTGCGCTGCGGAAAGCGCGCGAGTCCCTCGGCGAGCGCGAGCGCGCGCTCGAGATGCGCTCCCTGCGCGACCACCTCGGTGAGCAGCCCCATCGCGAGCGCCTCCTGCGGCGTCGATGATGCGCCCCGTGAGGATCAGGTCGAGCGCGCGGCCGAGGCCGACGATGCGCGGCAGGCGCTGGGTGCCGCCGTCGATCAGCGGCACGCCCCAGCGGCGCTCCGGGTAGCCGAGCGTCGAGTCCTCGGTGGCGATGCGCAGATCGCACCACAGCGCAATCTCCAGGCCGCCCGCCAGGCAGAAGCCGGAGATCGCGGCGATCGTCGGCTTGGACGCGGTCAGGCGCGTGAAGCCCATCGGCCCCTCCGCGCTCATCAGCCGCTCCACCATCGTGTCCGTCGCCTTCAGGTCGGCGCCCGCGCAGAAGGAGACGCCGCCCGCGCCCGTCAGCACCAGCACGCGTGCGTCCTCGTCGGCCTCGAAGCGCAGGTATGCCTCGTGCAGCGCCGCCGCGGTGGGACCGTCGACGGCGTTGCGCCGGTGCTGGCGGTCGATCGTGATGAGCGCGGCCGCGCCGTGGCGCTCGTAGCCGACGGCGCTCGACCGCGCCGGCCATCGGGCCGGTACCTACCAGCCGCCGCGCAGGTGGCTGTTGCCCAGCAGCGCCTTGTACGCCGCTTTACGCGCTTCCTTGCGCTTTTCCAGGTGGCGCAGGATCATGCTCGCGATGAAGATGAACGTCGGGAAGAAGATGATCAGGATGAAGCCGGCGTCGGTGACGACCTTGTCGTTCGGTCGCCCCGTAGAAGCCGCGGCCGTCGTTATAGGCGCTCGCCGCGGGCGCGAGCACGAGCAGCGCGAGCAGCGTCAGCGGGACGAGCGTTGCGAGCAGGCGGTTGCGCATCGGCGCGGGATCCTATCGGAGCCGGTAGCGGCAGCGCGTGCCACCCTCGGGCGCGAACGCAGCGCCTACCATCAGCAGCCGATGGCGCTGCTGATCGCATCCGACCTGCACAAGGACATGGCCGGGCAGCCGCTGCTGCGCGGCGTGTCGTTCAAGCTCGAGCGCCGCGAACGGCTGACGATCGCGGGGCGCAACGGCGCCGGCAAGACGACGCTGCTGCGGATGCTCGCGGGCGAGACCTCGATCGACCGCGGCGAGCTGAGCGTCGCCAAGGGCGTGCGCATCGCGCTGCACGACCAGCGCCCGCCGCGCGAGCGGGGGATGGCGCTGCGCGACTACCTGCTGTCGGGCTGCGCCGAGGAGCTGCAGATCGAGGCGCGAGCTGGCCGAGCTGGAGGCGAAGATGGCGGGCGGCGCGACCGACGAGGCGACGCTCGACCGCTACGCGCGCGCGCAGGCGCGGCTGGAGGCGCGCGGCGGCTACCTGTGGCGCGACCGCGCGACCGCGATGGCGCACGGGCTGGGCTTCCGCGACGCCGACCTCGACCGCGCGCTGGACACGTTCTCCGGCGGCCAGCTGACGCGCGCGTCGCTCGCCCGCGCGCTGGCCACCGGCGCCGACGTGCTGCTGCTCGACGAGCCCACGAACCACCTCGACATCGAGTCGCTGGAGTGGCTCGAGCAGACGCTCGTCGGACCTCGACGCGGCGGTCGTGCTGGTCGCGCACGACCGCTGGTTCCTGGAGGCCGTGGGCACCGCCGTGCTCGAGCTGGAGGCCGGCCGTTCGCGCTTCTTCGCCGGCACCTGGCACCAGTGGCGCCGCGAGCAGGCCGCGCGCGAGATCGCGCTCGGGCAAGGCGATCGACAAGCAGCAGGCGGAGATCGAGCGCATGGAGCGCTTCATCGAGCGCTTCCGCTACAAGGCGACGAAGGCCCGACAGGCGCAGTCGCGCGTGAAGAAGCTGGCCAAGATCGAGCGCATCGAGCGCGACCCCGCGCGACGGCAAGGGGCTCGAGTTCGCGTTCTCCGCGCCCGAGCGCTCCGGCCGCGTGATCTTCGAGCTGAGCGACGGGCGCATCGAGATCGGGGAGGCCAAGGGCGGGCCGCTCGTGCTGCTCGAGCACGTCGAGCTGTGGCTGGAACGCGGCGAGCACGTCTCGCTGGTCGGCCCCAACGGCACCGGCAAGACGACGCTGATCGAGACGCTCGCCGGTCGCCGGCCGCTGGCGGCGGGCAAGCTGAGCACGGGCCACAACGTGCAAGGTCGGCTACCTCTCCCAGCACGCCGAGGAGCTCGGCGCGGGCGGCCCGCCGGAGCAGAGCGTGCTCGACGCGGCGCAGCGCGCGACCGGCCTGAACCCGGGCAGGGCGCGCGCGCTGCTCGGCGCGCTTCCTGTTCTCCGGCGAGGACGCCGAGAAGCCGCTCAGCGGGCTCTCCGGCGGCGAGCGCCGGCGCCTGTCGCTGGCGGTGCTCGTCGCAGCTCCGAGCGCCAACGTGCTGATCCTCGACGAGCCCACCAACCACCTCGACATCGAGAGCCGCGAGGCGCTCGAGGACGCGCTGCGCGCGTTCCCCGGTGCGATCCTGCTCGTCTCCCACGACCGCGCGCTGCTCGACGCGGTGGGCACGCGCACGATCGCCGTCGAGGACGGCTCGCTGCACAGCTACGTCGGCGGCTGGCCCGAGTACGTGCGCGTGCGCGACGAGCGCCGCGCGGCGGCCGCCGGCCGCGCCGGCAAGGGCGCCGGCGCTCGCCGCGCCGGTACCGCGCGGCTGCCAACGGCCGCGCCGCGCGCCGCCAACGGGTCCGGCTCGCGGCGGCGCCGTCGCGAACGGGCGGCAGCCGGCGCGGCGCCGGCCAAGAAGGGCAAGCCCAAGAGCCGCCAAGGGCCCGTCCAAGAACCGGCTGAGCGACCAGCAGCAGGCCGAGCGCGCGGTCGAAGAGGCCGAGGCGGCGCTGCGCGCGCTCGAAGCGGAGCTGGCCGACCCGGCGGCGTGGGCGACGCGCTACGAGTCGGCCAAGTCCGAGGCGCGCCACACGGCCGCCACGCGCGCGGTCGAGGAGGCCTACGCGCGCCTGGAGGCGCTGGTCGACTGACGCGCGCCGCGCGCGGCTAACCTTCGGCTGTGGAGCGGACCGCTGAAGACGGCGCGCAACGTGGCGATCATCGCTCGCGATCGCCGCGGCCGTCTACTTCCTGCCCGGGCGGCGGGCGCGCGGCGAGCACGTTCGAAGCGGCGCTGTGGGTGGCGTTCGGCGTCGGCATCGGCTACCTCGGCGCTGCGCCTGTACCGCGAACACCGCGTCGCGATGCTACGGGCTCGGCGACCGCCACCGCGGCGCTGCTGTACGGCGGGCGCTCGGCGCTGCGGCGTGTTCGCATGTGGTACGCGCGCGCGCGCGCGGATGTGGGACAGACGGGCGTCGGCGAGCTCGTCTGGTTCGTGCTGGTCGGCGCTCGTCGTGTACGCGCTGCTGGCGGTCTACCGCCACTCGCGCACCTACTGAGCGCGGCTCGGCCCGCGGCGCGAGCGCGCCGGCGCCTATCCTCGGATGCGATGGCTAGCGACCGAGCAGCTGACCGACGGCGCGGGCGCGACGAGCGCGCGAGCCTGCGCCGAGCAGCGCCGCGCGCTGCCCGACCAGCCCGGCGTGTACCTGTTCCGCGACGCGCGCGGGCCGCGTGATCTACGTCGGCAAGGCCAAGTCGGTGCGCAAGCGCGTGGCGTCGCACTTCTCCAAGGCGCAGGTGCCGAGCAGCCCCGGCCACGCGGAGATGGTCGCGGCGTCGAGCACATCGAGTGCGTCGTCGTCGCCACCGAGGCGGAGGCGCTGCTGGCGGAGCAGAGCTTCATCAAGCAGTACCGCCCGCGCTTCAACATCCGCCTGCGCGACGACAAGTCCTATCCGTTCATCGCGATCTCGCTCGACGAGGACTTCCCGCGCGTGTACTTCACGCGCGAGCGCCACCGCGCCGGGCGCGCGTACTTCGGCCCGTACTCGAACGCCAAGCGCGTGCGCGCGACGCTCGAGGTGCTGGCGAAGGTGTTCATGTTCCGCTCGTGCACCGGCCCCGAGCCGGGGCGGCGCAGCGGCAGCCCGTGCCTGGACTACTACATCAAGCGCTGCGAGGCGCCGTGCGTGGGCTACGTCTCCAAGGAGGAGTACCGCGCGAGCATCGACGGCGTGATCGACTTCCTCTCCGGGCGCTTCACGCGCGATCGAGCGCGACCTCGAGGAGCGCATGCGCGCGGCGGCGGCGGCGGAGGAGTTCGAGCAGGCGACGCTCGAGCGCAACCGCCTGCGCGCGGTGCGCTCGCTGCTCGAGCGCCGGCGCGTGACGAACGAGTCGGTCGGGCACGTTCGACGCGGTCGCGGTGGCCGCTCGACGGGCGCGAGGCCAACGCGCAGGTCTTCCAGGTGCGCGACGGCGTGCTCTCCGACCGCCAGTCGTTCTACCTCTCCAACGAGACCGAGCGCGACGTGGCCGAGGTGGCGGAGGAGTTCATGCTCCAGTACTACGGCGGCCACACCTCGATCCCGGCGCTGCTGGTCGTCCAGCGCGAGCTCGGCGAGCGCGCGGCGCTCGCCGACGCGCTGTCGCAGCCGCCGCGACGGGCCGGTCGAGCTGCGCGCGGCCGAGCGCGGCGAGAAGCGCCGCATCCTCGAGCTGGCCGAGCGCAACGCGCGGCTCGCGCTCGACCAGGAGCGGCTGCGCTCCGAGCGCCGCCGCCAGAGCCGCGTGGAGGCGCTCGAGGGGCTGCAGCGCGCGCTCGGCCTCGACGTCGCCGCCGATCCGCATCGAGTGCTTCGACATCTCCAACCTCGGCGGCACGCACACGGTCGCCTCGATGGTCGTGTTCGAGGGCGGCGCGCCGAAGAAGTCCGACTACCGCCGCTTCACGATCCGCACGTCGGAGGGCGCGCCCGACGACTACGCGTCGATGGCCGAGGTGCTCGTCGCGGCGCTTCGCCCAGTGGGAGCGCCAGGCCGACATCTCCCCGCACGACCCCGCCTACGACCGCGAGCTTCGCCTCGCTGCCGAACCTGGTCGTGATCGACGGCGGCAAGGGCCAGCTCGCGGCCGGGCCTCGGGCCGCTGCGCGGCTTTCGCGAGCGCGGCGTCGCGGTCGTCTCGCTGGCCAAGCGCATCGAGGAGGTCTTCCTGCCCGGGCCGCCGCGCGCCGCTCGTGCTCGACCACTCCACGCCCGAGCTGCAGCTGCTGCAGCGCGTCCGCGACGAGGCGCACCGCTTCGCGATCACCCACCACCGCAGCCGCCGCGACAGGGCGATGACGAGCTCGCTGCTCGACGAGCTGCCGGGCGTCGGGCCCGGCGCGCAAGCGCGCGCTGCTCGCCCACTTCGGCTCGCCCGAGGCGGTCGTGGCGGCCTCGCAGCGAGGAGCTGCAGGCGGTGCCCGGCCTGCCGGCGAAGGTCGGGCGCGAGCTGTACGCGCACCTGCACCGCGCCGGCTGAGCCGGCAGACGTCGCCGAGCAGTTCGACACGCGCGTCCGCCGCGCGCGGCACAATGCACGGCGATGGCCGTGATCAGGCCCCTGCGCCCGCTGCGCGCCGCCGGCGGGAAATCCGGCAAGCCGGTGATCGAGTCGCGCCTGGAGGACCTCGTCGTGATCACCGGCTTCTCCGGCGCCGGCAAGTCGACGGCGATGAACGTGTTCGAGGACGCGGGCTACTTCTGCGTCGACAACCTGCCGCCGGAGATGATCCGCTCGCTGGTGGAGCTGTTCGTGCACAAGGGCTCGAAGGTCGAGCGCGCCGCGGTCGTCTCCGACGTGCGCGGCGGCGTGTACTTCGAGGCGCTGCGGGCGGTCGTCGACGACCTCGACGCGCTCGGGCTGCAGCCACCACGTGCTGTTCCTGGAGGCGGCCGAGCAGACGCTCGTGACGCGCTACAAGGAGACCCGCCGGCGCCACCCGCTGGCGCCCGAGGGCAGCGTCGCGGCGGGCGTCGCGGCCGAGCGCGCGCTGCTCGAGCCGCTGCGCGGCCGCGCGGACCTCGTGATCGACACGACGGGCATGTCGGCGGCGACGCTGCGCGAGAAGATCGCCGAGGAGCTGCTGCCGCGCGAGCGCCGTCGGGCGCCTGTCGGTGACGTTCATGAGCTTCGGCTTCAAGCACGGCCCGCCGCGCGAGGAGGACCTGGCGTTCGACGTGCGCTTCCTGGCCAACCCCCACTACGAGCCCGAGCTGCGCGAGCTGACCGGGCCTGGACCGCGGCGGTCGTCGAGTACATCGCGCGCGACGGGCGCCTGGAGCGAGCTGTACGAGCGGCTGCACCCGCTGCTGGACTTCCTGCTGCCGCAGTACGTCGCCGAGGGCAAGGCGCACCTGGTGATCGCGATCGGCTGCACCGGCGGGCGCCACCGCTCGGTGGCGATCGCCGAGCACCTGGCGGCGCGCTACCGCGACAACGACGAGCTCGACGTGGCGGTCGCCCACCGCGACATCGACAAGTCGCCGCGACGGCCAGCACGCGCTCGGAGCTGCCACGGCGCTCGACCGGGGCACGCCGGCCGCTGATAGCCTCCGGGCCGCCGGGCGACGGAGCGCGCTCCGGAGGCCCGGCATCGTTCATTTTCGCTCCAGGAGGCAGTGAATGCCAGTACGCGTGGGGATCAACGGATTCGGCCGCATCGGCCGAAACGTGTTCCGCGCCGCGAAGGCCCGAGGCGCCGCCTCGGCGAGCTGAGATCGAGTGGGTCGCGGTCAACGACCTGACCGACTCGAGGACGCTCGCGCACCTGCTCACGTACGACTCGATCCTCGGCCCCTACCCGGGCACGGTGCGGGCCGTCGGCGACGACGCGCTGGAGGTCGACGGCGCAGAGCTGAAGGTGCTCGCCGAGCGCGACCCGGCAGCGCTGCCGTGGGGCGAGCTGGGGGTCGACGTGGTGATCGAGTCGACCGGGCTGTTCACCGACCGCGAGAGCGCCGCCAAGCACCTGGCGCAGGGCGCGAAGAAGGTGATCATCTCGGCGCCCGCGAGCAACCCGGACGCGACGGTGGTGCTGGGCGTGAACTTCGACGAGGTCTACGACCGCGACAAGCACGACGTGATCTCGAACGCCTCGTGCACGACCAACTGCCTGGCGCCGGTGGCGAAGGTGCTCAACGACACGGTCGGCATCAAGCACGGCCTGATGACGACGATCCACGCCTACACGGCCGACCAGCGCCTGCAGGACATGCCGCACAAAGACCTGCGCCGCGCGCGCGCGGCGGCGATCAACCTGATCCCGGCCTCGACCGGCGCGGCGAAGGCGATCGGCCTCGTGATCCCGGAGCTGCAGGGCAAGCTGCACGGCTTCGCGGTGCGCGCGCCCGTGCCGACCGGCTCGGTCGTCGACCTGACGGTCGAGTGCGCCGCGCGAGACGAGCGTCGAGGAGGTCAACGCGCGCGCTGAAGGCGGCCGCCGAGAGCGGCCCGCTGGCGGGCATCATGCAGTACACCGAGGACCCGATCGTCTCGAGCGACATCGTCAACTCGCCGTTCTCCTCGATCGTCGACTCGCTGCTGACGGCGGTGGTGGACGGCACGATGCTGAAGGTGGTCGCCTGGTACGACAACGAGTGGGGCTACTCCAACCGGCTCGTGGACCTGGTGCAGAGGGTTCTGTGAGCCGACGGTCGAGCCCCGCCGGTCGGCTCGGCGGCGGGCGGCGTCCGGTGTACCCGTCGAGGATTCGCAGGGGGGTATCGTGACGGAGCACGACGAGATCGGAGATAGTCGATGAGGAGCATTGACGACCTGGACGTGCACGGCAAGAGGGTGCTCGTGCGCGTCGACTTCAACGTGCCGCTGGATACCGAGGGGAGCGGCGATGCGGCGGCCGGCGGCGTGCCGCTGGCGGCGACGACACGCGCATCGCGGCGGCGCTGGCGACGATCGAAGAGCTGCGCGCGCGCGGCGCGCGACTGGTGCTGGTCTCGCATCTCGGCCGGCCGAAGGGCAAACGCGATGCCGGAGCTGTCGATGGCGCCGGTGGCGGAGCGCCTGCGCGAGCTGACCGGCGCGAAGGTGACGCTGGCGCCGGCGGTGGTCGGCGAGCGAGGTCACGGCGCTCGCCGAGGAGCTCGGCGACGGCGAGATCCTGGTGCTCGAGAACGTGCGCTTCGAGCCGGGCGAGACGACCAACGACCCCGAGTTCGCAGCGCGCGCTGGCGGAGCTGGCCGACGTCTACGTCAACGACGCCTTCGGCGTGGCGCACCGCGCGCACGCGAGCACCGAGGGCGTCGCGCACCTGCTGCCGAGCGCCGCGGGCGGCTGCTCGAACGCGAGGTCAAGACGCTCACGGGCATCCTCGAGCACCCGCGGCACCCGCTCGTGGCGATCGTCGGCGGCGCGAAGGTGGCGGACAAGATCGCCGTGATCGACCGCTTCCTGGAGGTCGCCGACGTGGTGATGATCGGCGGCGCGATGTGCTTCCCGTTCCTGTGCGCGCAGGGGCACGCGGTCGGCGACGTCGCTGTGCGACGAAGAGGACGTCGAGCACGCGCGCAGCGCGCTGGCGCGAGCGAGCGACACGCACTCGCCGCAGCCGGGGCGCGCGCGCCTGCTGGTGCCGAACGACCTGGTGATCGGCGACCGCCTGGCGGCGGACGCCGAGCATCGCGTGCTCGACGGCGTGGAGGTGCCGGAGGGCTGGATGGGCCTCGACATCGGCCCGGCGACGGCGGAGCGCTACGCGACCGAGATCGCGAGCGCGGGCACGGTCTTCTGGAACGGGCCGATGGGCGCGTTCGAGCTGGAGCCGTTCGCGGCGGGCACGCGCGCGGTCGCCGAAGCGGTCGCGAGCGCGCCGGGCATGACGGTCGTCGGCGGCGGCGACTCGGCGGCGGCGCTGGCGCAGTTCGGCCTCGAGCACGCCGTCGACCACCTCTCGACGGGCGGCGGCGCGACGCTCGAGCTGGTCGAGGGCGCGACGCTGCCCGGTGTGCAGGCGCTGGAGGCGGCGGGGGTGGCTTCTTGTGAAATCCCGCCCGCCCACGGCCCGCACGCCGCTGATCGCGGGCAACTGGAAGATGTACAAGACCGAGGAGCAGGCCGAGGAGTACATCCAGGCGCTGCTGCCGCGCGTCTCCGCGCTCGACGGCGTGGACGTCGCGATCTGCGTGCCGTTCAC
Organism: uncultured Solirubrobacteraceae bacterium; assembly: GCA_963797105.1. Lineage (GTDB taxonomy): Bacteria > Actinomycetota > Thermoleophilia > Solirubrobacterales > Solirubrobacteraceae > Palsa-744. Next base: position 2,274,457 of record CAWCOB010000002.1, on the reverse strand, counting down.
CGACCTGCGCGCGATGGTGGACAGCGCGCGCGGCTCGCGCGTGGAGGTGTACGCGCAGAACATGCACCACGAGCCGGAGGGCGCGTACACGGGCGAGATCTCGCCGCCGATGCTGCGCGAGCTGGACGTGCGCGGCGTCGTGCTCGGGCACTCCGAGCGCCGAGCGCTGTTCGGCGAGACCGACAGGGCGCTCGCGCTGAAGGTGCCGGCGGCGCTCGACGGCCGGCCTCGTGCCGATCCTGTGCGTGGGCGAGACCGAGGAGGAGCGCGACAACGACGACACCGACCGCAAGCTGCGCCAGCAGATCCAGCGACGACCTCGCGCGGCGTGCCGGCGGAGCGCCTGGCGGAGGTGGTGATCGCCTACGAGCCGATCTGGGCGATCGGCACGGGCAAGGTCGCCACGCCGGAGCAGGCGCAGGAGGCGATCGCGTTCATCCGCGCGCTCGTCGGCGACCGCGACAAGCAGGCGGCGGAGACGGTGCGGATCCTGTACGGCGGCTCGGTCAAGCCGGAGAACGCCGCCGAGCTGCTGGCACTGCCCGACGTCGACGGCGCGCTCGTGGGCGGCGCGTCGCTGGAGGCGCGAGTCGTTCGCGCAGATCGTCGGCGGCGGCCGCGCGATGAGCCTGCCTGCCGGGCGTCGCGAGCCTGCCGGCGCCGTGCGCGTGCCTGATCGTGCTCGACGGCTGGGGGCTGGCGGAGCCGGGGCCCGGCAACGCGGTCTCGCTGGCGCACACGCCCGTGTTCGACGAGCTGTGGGAGTCGCTATCCGCACACGACGCTGACGGCGTGCGGGCGCGCGGTGGGGCTGCCCGAAGGGCAGATGGGAAACAGCGAGGTCGGGCACCTGAACCTCGGCGCCGGCGCGGTCGTGCGCCAGGACCTGGTGCGCATCGACGACGCGATCGCGGACGGCTCGCTCGCCCAGAACGAGGTGCTGCGCGCGGCGTTCGCCGACGCCGAGCGGGTGCACCTGATCGGGCTCGTCTCCGACGGCGGCGTGCACTCCTCGCTCGAGCACCTGCGCGCGCTGATCGCGCTGGGTCGCACGCTCGGCCGTCAAGGATCTGGTCGTGCACGCGTTCACCGACGGGCGCGACACGCTGCCGCACGCGGGCGCGAGCTACCTGCGCGAGCTCGACGGCACGCCGGGCGTGCGCGTCGGCTCGGTCGTCGGGCGCTACTGGGCGATGGACCGCGACCGCCGCTGGGAGCGCACGCAGCGCGCGTACGACATGCTCGTGCACGGCCGCGCGGTGCGCGCGATCATCATGCCGACAGCGGCGAGCAGGCCGTCGAGGACGCGTACCGCGGGGCGAGACGGACGAGTTCATCGAGCCGACGCTGGTCGGCGCCGAGGCGAGGATCCGCCCCGGGGACAGCGTGATCGCGTTCAACTTCAGGCCCGACCGCATGCGCGAGATCACGCGCGCGCTGGCCGAGCCGGGCTTCGGCGAGCCAGATGCCCCAGGCGACCCCGGCGAGGGGCCGGCCGAGCACGATCTGCCTGGCTGGAGCGGCCGCGACGGTGCTCCGGCGATCGGCCGCTACACGACGCTGACGAGCTACGAGGAGGGCTGGCCCTACCCGGTGGTGTTCTCGCCGGAGCATCCGCAGACGACGCTGTCGGTCGTGCTCGAGCGCGCCGGCGCGTCGCAGCTGCACGTGGCGGAGACGGAGAAGTACCCGCACGTGACGTACTTCTTCAACGGCGGCGAGGAGACGCCGCTGCACGGCGAGCGGCGCGAGCTGGTGCCCTCGCCGCGCGACGTGCCGACGTACGACCACAAGCCGCAGATGAGCGCGCGCGAGGCGGCGGCGGCGTTCGTGCGGCGCGTGGCGCGAGGACTCGTCCGCGCTTCGGGATCATCAACTTCGCGAACGCCGACATGGTCGGGCACACGGGCGTGATCGAGGCGGCGGTGAAGGCGATCGAGACCGTCGACGAGTGCCTCGGGCGAGGTCGTGGCGGCGGTGCACGAGCGCGGCGGCGCGTGCGTGGTGACGGCCGACCACGGCAACGCCGATCACATGCTCGAGCCGGACGGCAGCCCCAACACGCGCGCACTCGCTGAACCCGGTGCCGCTGATCGTGACGAGCACGGGCGTGTCGCTGCGCCAGCGAGGGCGGCATCCTGGCGGACGTGGCGCCGACGGTGCTCGAGGTGCTGGGGATCGAGCAGCCGGCGCAGATGACGGGCCGCTCGCTGATCGAGGGCCGCTAGATTTCGACGACCGGCCTGCCGGCCGGGTAGGCGTTCGCGTCCCAGGAGGGAGCCAGATGTCCGCACAGCCGCAGCAGGCAGCAGAGCAGGAGACAGCGCCGCCCGAGCCGGTGGCGCTGGCGCTCGAGCAGGAGACGGGCAGGGGGCTGTCCTGGCGGCTGCTGGCGAACCTCTTCATCGCCGCGGGCGTCAACCACTTCGTGATGCCGCGCGTATACGAGCGGATCGTGCCGCCGCGACTGCGCGGCCACGCCAAGCGGATCGTGCAGATCAGCGGCGTGGCCGAGATCGCGGGCGGTGTCGGCGTGCTGGTGCCGGCGACGCGGCGGGCGTCCGGGCTCGGGCTGATCGCGCTGCTGGCGGCGGTGTTCCCGGCGAACCTGCACATGGCGCGCGACGCCCGAGCGCTTCCGCGCGCATCCCCCGCTGGGCGCTGTATGCGCGCCTGCCGCTGCAGCCGCTGATGATGCTGTGGGCGTGGAGGGCGACGCGGCGATGACAGGCGATCTGCCGAACGCGGCGCTCCGGCGCTGCTATGTTCGATTGAGGAAAGCCTTTTGGCCAGGACCGCCATGTCAACCGTCACCGCCGTCAAGATCGCCACCTCCGAGCAGGAGTCCCTCACACTGGGAGAGCTACGCGCCTGGCGCGGCCTGCTGCGAGCGCACGCGTGTCTGGCCAAGCGCCTGGACGCCGAGCTGGAGCAGGCGCACGGGCTGCCGATGAGCTCCTACGAGGTGCTCGAGCACCTCGAGGAGTCGAGCGGCGGGCGCATGCGCATGTGCGAACTGGCCGAGCAGGCGCAGCTGTCGCGCAGCGGCCTGACGCGGCTGGTCGACCGCCTCGAGCGCGACGGCCTGCTGGAGCGCTGCTCGTGCGATCACGACGCGCGCGGCTCGTACGCCTGCCTGACGGGCAGCGGGCGTGAGCGCCTCCAGGAAGCGCGCGGTGACGCATCTGGCGGTCGTGCGCGAGCACTTCTTCTCGCGCTTCTCCGAGAGCGAGCTGAGCACGCTGGCGGACATGTGGGAGCGCATCGCTCCCTGCGGCGGCTGCTGAGCGCCGGCGGCGCGGCGCCAGTACCGGCCGTGTGGCCCGTCAGCGCGACGGGACGCGGCTACTCGGAGGGCGGGCGGGGCCGGCGGTTGACGTGGCGGCGGTGCGCGACGAGCGCGCTGACGATCGCCAGCAGCAACGCGACCGCAGCCCGTAGATGCCGAAGGCTTCGATCGCGTTGCCGGCGGAGTGGCCGAGGAAGTAGGCGATCAGGCCGATCGCGCAGTCGCCCAGGTGATGCCCGCCGAGCGCGTTCCACAGCACGAACGAGCGCCAGCGCATGCGCGTGGCGCCCGCGAGCCACGAGGCCCACACGCGCAGGCCGAGCACGAAGCGGCCGAAGAACACGGCCTTGGGCCCGTGGCCTCGAAGAACGGCTCGCCGACGCGCAGCACCTCCCGGCGCTGGCGCTGGAAGGCGCCCGGTCGCTCCAGCAGCCAGCGTCCGCCCTTGCGTCCGATCACGTAGCCGATGTTGTCGCCGACGATCGCGGCGGCGGCGGCGAGCGCGATCACGAGCTCGATCTGCAGCTTGCCCTGGCTGGCGAGCACGCGCGGCGGCGATCAGCGCGGTCTCGCCCGGCACGGGGACGCCGCCGGACTCGCTCATGACGAGCAGGAACAGCAGCGGGTAGCCGGCGCTTTCGACGAGATGATCGACGTTGAGGATGGCGGCGAGCATGGCGGAGACGGCCGCAGCGCTCGGCGCTACTGCGTGTTTTCGGAGACGAGCTGCTGGAGTGCCGAGGAGGCCTGTTGGACGTCCGAGTACACGACGTTGCGCAGCACCACCTTGGTCGACGCGGGCGCGGTGAGGACGACGACGGCGACGACCGCCACGGCGAGCGCGAGCAGCGCGAGCACGGCTGCGAGCAGACGATTGAAGCGGCGCCGGGAGGGTGCCGCGGGGCGGCTGACCGCCTGCGAGCCGGCGGCGGCCCGTGGCGTTCCCGGGCGCGGGCGGCGGGCTGGCGACGGTGCTGGGCGAGCCGCCGGGGCGCCGCGCGCTGGTGAGGACGCTCGTGGCCTCGGTCTGGGGTGCCGCGCCCATCGCCGCGCCGGCGCGCGCGCCTTCCCGTCCGCCCCGCGTCCGAGGCGTGTCGTTCGCGCGGGTGCACCCGTCACGCTGGGGGCGATGCCGCGCGCGCCGTCGCTGAGCCCGCGGCGCATCTCGAGCGCAGTCTTGTAGCGGTCGCGCGGATCGAGCGCGAGCGCGATCGCGACCGCGTCGGCCAGCTCGGGGCTGACGGCGGCGACGAGCGTGTCGAGCGTCGGCGGCTCCTCCGCTGCTGCTTGAGCGCGAGCTCGGTCAGCGAGGTGGCCTCGTAGGGCAGGCGCCCGGAGATCAGCTGGTAGGTGACGACGCCGAGCGCGTACAGGTCGGCGCTCGGCCCGGCCTCCTCGCCGCGCGCCTGCTCGGGCGCCAGGTAGGCGGCGGTGCCGAGCACCGAGCCGACCTGGGTGATGCTCGACTGCTCGGTGGCCTTGGCGATGCCGAAGTCGGCGAGCTTGACCTCGCCTTCGCGCGCGCGCAGCAGGTTGCCGGGCTTGACGTCGCGATGCACGACGCCGTGGCGGTGGGCGTAGTGCAGGCCCTCGCAGGCCTGCTCGATGATCGACAGCGCCTCGTCGACCTCGACCCAGCCGTCGTCGCGCAGGATCTCAGCGCACGAGAGCCCTTCGATGTACTCCATCACGATGAAGTACTGGCCGGTGCGCTCGTCGCGGCCGGAGTCGAACACCTGCACGATGTTGGGGTGCACGAGGCGCGCCGCTGCCTGCGCCTCGCGCTGGAAGCGCGACACGAACGCGGGGTCCTCGGCGAGGTGCTCGGCGAGCAGCTTGACGGCGACCTGGCGCTCGAGGCGCAGGTCGACAGCGAGGTGCACGGTGGACATGCCGCCGTAGCCGAGCCGGCCCTCGAGCCGGTAGCGCCCGGCGATCTCGCCGCTGGTCATTTGGCGCCTTCCTGACCGTTCGCGTTCCCGTTCCCGTTGTCCGCGCCCGCCGCGCCTTCGCCCGGGTTGGAGGCGCCTTCGCCGACGCCCGTTCCGCCCCCCGGCGCGCCCGGCGCCGGCCGGCGGCGTTTCGCCGGCGCCGGGCGCCGGTGTCCCGCCACCGGGCGTGGTGGTCGTGGGGGTCGTGCTCGGCGTGGTCGTCGGGGGCGTGGTTTCGGTCGTGGTGGTCGTCGTGTTGGTGGTCGTCGTGGGCGTGGTCGTGCTGTTGGTCGTCTTGGGCGTGGTGTTCGTGGGGGTCGTCTGCGCGAGCGGCTGCGCGCACAGGACGAGCGCGCGCACGCGCAGGTTGTCGATCCCCTGGCGCAGCGTCTGGCGCAGGCCGGAGTCGACGCCGGCGGGCAGCGCCGTGAAGTCCTGCTCGGTCTTGAGGACCGCTGCTTCGGTCGTGGAGCAGCTGCCGTTGCCGGCTTCGGCGTCCTGGGCGACGGTTTCGAAGTCGCTCTGCAGCGGGCCGGCGTTGGCGAGCGGGATCAGCTTGCCGCTCGAGCCGCCGCAGGAGACGAGCAGCGCCGCGGCGATGCCGAGCACGCCGGCGAGCACCGCGCGCACGACGGAGCTGCGCGCGAGGCCATGCCCGCGTGCGCGATCGCGGCTCGCGCTCACTGACCGTACTCCAGACGCTCGGCGAGCGAGTCGGGCAGGCGTGCGGCGCGGATCGCGGCGGCGGCGCCGGCGACGTCGTAGTCGGCGCGGTGGAAGGAGGCGGCCATGCTCGTCGAGGTCGAGCAGCAGCCACGCGGCGCGCGGGTCTCCGTCGCGCGGCTGCCCGACGCTGCCGGGGTTGAGCAGCCACTCGCCGTCGGCGACGTCGAGCTGCGTGCCCTCGCGACGCGGCTCGCCGGTGGCCAGCTCGCCGTCGCGGCGCTCGAACGACAGCGCGACGTGCGAGTGGCCGATCAGGCAGATGCGGCTGGGCTGGGCGTCGAGGCACAGCTCGGCGAGCAGCGCCGAGAGCACGTACTCCCACACGGGGTCGCGCGGGCTGGCGTGGTAGAGGCCCGACGGGCCCCTCCTGCGCCCTGCGGGCGCAGGCCCTGCAGGAACGCGAGGTTCTCGGGCGCGATCACCTCGCTGGTCCACTGCGCGGCGACGCTCGCGCCGCGCGGAGAACTCATCGAGCGGGATCTCGCCGGTGACCGCGAGGTCGTGGTTGCCGGCCAGGCACACCGCGGCGTGCTCGCGCGCGAGCTCGACGCAGGCGTCGGGCTCGGCGCCGTAGCCGACGAGGTCGCCGAGGCACCACAGCTCGGACGCATCGCTGGCGGCGACCGCGTCGAGCGTCGCCTCGAAGGCGTGCCGGTTGGCGTGGATGTCGGAGATGACGGCGACCTTCATCCTTGCAGGGTACGAACACCGTTGTTCGCCGGGCGTTCCACGGATCACTCCCGCTGCAAGGGCACGGCCAGCCGGTCCGCGTGCGCCCGCGCGCCACGCGACCGCTACTCGGCGTCGGCGCCGGCCTCCGAGCCGCCGTACTCGGGCAGGTTCTTGATGCCCTCGCGAGTGCGCCACTTGGAGTAGTTGTCCTCCATCGCGTCGATCAGCTCGCGCATGAAGCGCGGCGAGAGGTTGACGCGCGAGACGACCACGCCGGGCACCTCCTCGGACTCGACCTCGTGGTCGACGCGCGCGAACGTGACGGTGAACTCGTAGTCGGAGTGGCTGACGTTGGCGAAGTTGGCGTATACGCCCCCCATGATCTCGGGGGAGAGGTGGATGTTTATGTGGCGCTCGGCGCCTGAGTCTTGGTCGTTCACACAGCTAGTATCGCAATCGCCGGAGAACGGACCCATGACCGAGACCGCAGCCGACGACGACAGGCCGCGCAGCACGCCGTGGCGCCCGCGCAGACGCCTGCGCGGCGCTGAGGGCGGTGCTCGCCGTCGCGGCGGAGCTCGCGGGCGACGCGGCCGAGGGCGACGGCTGGGCGCGACGCGGCGATCACGCTCGAGCGCCCGCGCCGGGCCCAGTTCGGCGACTACTCGACGAACGCCGCGCTGCTGCTCGCACCCGGCGCTGGGCGTGCCGCCGCGCGAGCTCGCCGAGCGCCTCGGCGGCGCCCTGCAGGCGCGTCTGGGCGCGAGCCTCGAGCGCTTCGAGGTCGCGGGCCCGGGCTTCCTGAACCTGTTCCTGTCGGACTCGTGGCTGACGGCTGCGCTGGCGCACGCGCTCGACGCGGGCGAGCGCTTCGGCGCCGGCGGAGCGCGCGGCGCCCGAGCGCATCCTGATCGAGTTCGTCTCGGCCAATCCGACCGGGCCGATGCACGTCGGCCATGCGCGCAACGCCGCCTACGGCGACGCGCTCGCGCGCATGCTCGCGCTGCACGGCCACGACGTGGAGCGCGAGTTCTACGTCAACGACGCGGGCTCGCAGGTGCGCAAGCTGGGCGAGTCGATCCAGGCGCTCGCGCGCGGCGAGGCGGTGCCCGAGGACGGCTACCAGGGCGACTACGTGATCGAGCTGGCTCGCGCAGCTGCCGAACGCCGCGAGCGTGGACCCGGCCGAGCTCGGTCGCGCGGCGGTGGCGATCGTGATCGGGCAGCTGAAGGTGTCGCTGGAGAGCTTCCGTGTGGAGCTTCGACTCGTGGGCGTACGAGAGCTCGCTGCACGAGGGCGACCCGAGCCCGGTGGAGCACACGCTGGCGCTCCTGGAGCAGCAGGGGCACACGTACACGAGCGAGGGCGCGCTGTGGCTGCGCACGACCGACTTCGGCGACGACAAGGATCGCGTGCTGGTGCGCTCCAGCGGCGAGCACACGTACTTCGCGTCGGACATCGCCTACCACCAGGACAAGCGCGAGCGCGGCTTCGAACGCCAGATCGACGTGTGGGGCGCCGACCACCACGGCTACGTCCTGCGCATGAAGGCCGCCTACGAGGCGCTCGGCGGCGACCCGGACGAGCTCGAGCTGCTGATCATGCAGCTCGTGCACCTGATGAGCTCTGGCGAGCGCGCGCAGATGTCAAAGCGCGCGGGCGAGTTCGTGACGCTCGACGAGCTCGTGGCGGAGATCGGCGTGGACGCGGCGCGCTGGTACCTGCTGGCGCGCTCGCACGACACGACCGTCGACCTCGACCTGGACCTGGCGCGCGAACAGTCGAGCGAGAACCCCGTCTACTACGTGCAGTACGCGCACGCGCGCATCGCCTCGATGCTCGAGAAGGCGGGCGCCGAGCGCGTGCAGGCCGCATGCGCGGCGCGTCGCGGAGCTGGAGCGCGAGCCGCTGCACGCGGCCGAGCGCGCGCTGGTGGAGCAGCTGCTGGCGTTCCCCGCGGAAGCTCGCCGAGGCGGCCGAGCGCCGCGCCCCGCACCGGATCGCGGCGTACGCGCTGGCGCTGGCGCAGACGTTCACCGCGTTCTACCGCGACTGCCACGTGGTCGGCGCCGAGCCGCGCGACGGTGGAGTCGTTCCGCATCGCGCTGTGCGTCGCGAGCAGGGCGCACGATCGCGCGCTGCCTGGATCTGCTCGGGGTGAGCGCGCCGGCGAAGATGTAGGCGCGCTCGCGTTGGCGAGCTGCGCCACGTCGTGCCTGCCGGCGTCGAGTCGGCTGGCGTCGAGTCGGGCTGGCGTCTCAGTCGAAGCGCGCGAGGTCGGACTCGAGCCTCGCGCTGTCGGCGGGGCTGAGCGCCACGGAGGCGCCGGCGGCGGCCGACCGCGCGCGTGCGCGCCGGCGCCAGCTGGGCAGCAGCGCGAGCACGGTTGCGAGCAGCGCGAGCACGACGGCGAGCGGCACGAGGTAGACGGCGAGGTCGAAGCCGTGTGCGCTCGGCAGCCCGAGCACGGTGGGGCCGTACTGCGACGACGAGCGAGCGCTTGATCTCGGCTTCGTCGTCGCCGGCATCGATCAGGCTCTGGATGTATTCGCGCTCGAGGTTGGCCTGCGGCGACTGCGACTCGTTGAGCGCGACTTTGCAGGTCACGCACATCACCTGGCGTTCGATCAGCGCGAGCGACACTCGCGGCTTGATGCTTGCGCCTGCTTCCGAGACGGGCGTCGCGAGCATGAACGTCGTCGCCAGCGCGATCGCCGCGGCCACCGTCGCGAGCACGCGCACAGCACGCGGCGCCCCGGCAAGCTCACTGGCGGCGAGCGTCGTCATGAGCTCTCGGCGAGCGCGAGCGCCTGGTTGACGAAGGCCTGTTCGATCTCGCCGCGCGAGATCGCGACGATGCGGCCGCGGCGGTCGATGATGAAGCTCTCGGGCACCTGGTCGGTGCCGTAGGAGCGGGCGAATTCCCCGGTCGTGTCGCGCAGGATCGGGTAGGTGAGGTGGTAGCGGCGCACGAAGCTCTCCGAGTCGGGCGAGGCGTCCTGGTAGGTGACGCCGAGCACCGTCGCGCCGTTGCGTTCGAGCTTGCTCTGGGCGCCCTCGAGCAGCGGCGCCTCGATCTGGCACGGTTCGCACCACGAGGCCCAGAAGTTGAGCACGACGACCTTGCCCTTCAGCGAGGCGAGCGTGCTGCGCGCGTTCGTGCCGAGCACCGGCAGCAGGCGCGTGGCGTCGGGCGCGGGCGGATGCTGCCCGCGCGCGACGAGCTCGTCGAGCGTGCGGTTGGCGGACTGCGAGGACACGCCGTAGATCAGCAGCGCGATCAGGCACGCGCCCGCGAGCGAGGCGAGGATCGGCAGGATGCGGCGTCTCACGGCGTACAAGATTAGAGGGGCCGCGTAATATCTGAGCCGACTGCGGTGGTAGCTCAGTTGGTAGAGCGCAAGCTTCCCAAGCTTGAGGTCGCGGGTTCGAAGCCCGTCCGCCGCTTTTAGCTCAGAGCCGGATTTGGCTGTGTGTAAAGCGCTATCTGGCGCTACCGTCTGGCAAAACTCGCGAGGTCAAAGGCGCAGCGGTTCAGCGCAAGCTCTAGAGGCGCAACGCCGAAGCGGGTGGCTTGTCGTGAGGCCAGTGGCCGATGATGGCCAATTTTATTTCGGTGCCGCGTCGCCAGTAGCGGAGCGCCTTCGCGGCGGCCGGCGTGCGTGTCGATCCGGCCGGCACTAGCACCGAGTCGGCGAAAACGGCTACGAGTTCGAGGCCGAGTTCAAGCTCCCAGCTGCAGTGGCCCATCACTATGCCTCCTCTGTGATGGCGAGTGCCGAAGCAGGAATCGAGAAACGGTACGACGCCTGCTCGCGCTGGCCAGGACGATGAGATCCGCTCCAGCGTCTGAGCGTCGAGAACGAGTGCGCCGGGAGTCCAGAAGCACTTTTCCGCGACGGCTGAGTCCGGAAATCGGCAGCTCTTGACCCGCCGAAACCCCGGTGGGGCGTGTAGCTTCGCCAACGTTGCGGCTGCTTGCGCCGGAGTGGCACTCCGCTCGGGTCCCGCTGATTCGCCCGCGATGGTTTTGTGCTCTGCCGCGTTCGTAATGAGTACGGCGGCCAACGCGAGCGCGGCGATCGCGGCGACCGCGAGAAGCGCTGTGCGGACGGGCAGCGGCACGGGACAGGTATCGGCGCAGTCGCGTACGTGCGTTAGATGATGCCGAGCTCGGGACCCTCTCGGGCGCACAGAGCGGCGAGTAGGCACAGGCGCGTCTGGCATGATCGCTCTATGTCCAAGACAAAAGCCGAGACACTCGAGACCGGGCCTGTAGAGAAGATCAAATGGCTCGACGACGTCGCCGAGCACGACTACGATGCCGCCGAGGCGTACCTGTCGCTCAAGTTCGGCAACGAAGCTGTGCGCAAGACCGTCAAACGGCTGCGCAGCGCGTCGCTCACGACGCGGCGAGCGAATGACATCCTGCGCGCCGCCGGACTGACTGCCGCGCCGTTGGATGATCCAGGTGTGATGAAGGACTTGATCAAGGTCATCGAGGGCAGGCATCTCAGCCCCGTGCTCGTCGTCAGCGCCGAGATGCGCGCCGACATCGCCGACGGCTATCACCGTGTGTCGCTCGTGTACCGCATCGACCCCTACGGGGAGGTCCCCCTCAAGCTCGCCTGACCATCATCCGCCGGCTTCCCCGCGATCGACCCCTTGCGAAGGGTGCGGCGCCTCGCGTGACTCGCGCGCATTCAGCGCGCCGGACCCAGCGCGGCGGGAGGTCGGATCGCCACCCCGTCCGCGCAGGAGATAGGCGCTGCCGACTGCGATCAGCGAACCGGCGAGCGGACCGAGGACGTATACCCAATAGCTGCTGAAGTCCCCGCTCACCAGGGCAGGGCCGAAGGAGCGGGCAGGGTTCATCGAGGTGCCGCTCACGGGCGCGGCCCAGAGGCCCGCGAGCGCGATATACCCGCCGACGCCGAGCGCCGCGACGGCGCCGACGTTCTGAGCAGCAGAAGCGGTCCCCAGGATCACGCTCACCAGTGTCCCGGTGAGGGCGACCTCCATCAGCAGCGCCTGCCAGTTCGCGTAGTCCGGGCCCGGCAGCGTAGCTCCGAGGTGATGGACGTTGCCGAACACCGCGTAGACGAACACGCAAGCCAGGGTTGCGCCGACGAGCTGGACGAGGACATACCCGGGAAGGCGCTTCCAAGGAAAGTCTCCGCGAAGGGCAAACGCGAGCGACACGACCGGGTTCAGGTGCGCGCCTGAGACGGCACCCATGAAGAGAATGATCGCCATGACCATGAGCCCCGGCGCAACCACGGCTGCTGCCAGGCTGATCTGGCCCTTGCCATGAAGGAGCCCGCCACCGGCGGCGACGAGCACCAGCATGAATGTGCCGAGCATCTCCGAGAAGAGTCTTCGCCACTCCAAGCTCGGGTCGTCGAACTCAGCCCTGGAGCCGAACTCGAGCGACAGCAGGTGGCGCGTCCGCGGACCAAGCACTCCTTGGGGCGCCTCCCACTGCACGGTGTCCTCCTCGCCCACCGCCCCAACCTAACACGGTCCTCAAAGGACAGAAAGGCAGTACGACGTGCCTGCGCCATGAGATGGGCGTGATCACCTACAGCCCGCTCGCCGGAGGGTGGCTGTCGGGCAAGTACCTCCTCACCTGACTAACTTCTAGGCGTGACGCGCGAGAGCGAGCCAGTCGTGCCGCACGCGGTGTCCCACCACACGGTGGACGCCTTGAGATCGGTCCGTGGCCACCTGCGCAAGTTTGCGCTCAGGCTCCTGGTCTTCGGCGTGTTCGCGTTCCTGCTGTTGCGGTTCGTCCCGAGCCTGGCACAGGCGCTGGACAGTCTCGGACGCGTCAGCTGGCTGTGGCTGGTTGCCGCGCTTGCGCTCGAGACGTTGTCCGAGATCGGATACGTGGTCGCCTGGCGCCAAATCGTCGACCCCGAGCGCGTGCTCGAGCAGGACGGACGGGGCCGGCGGCTTGACACTCGACTCGCTTGGGCACAGCTCGGCGGTGGCCTGCTCGTTCCCGCAGGGTCGTTTTCAGGGGTCGGCGCCGGTGCGGTTCTCCTGCACCGGTGCGGGTTGCCGATGAAGACAGTCACCGAGCGCGAGTTCAATCTCAGCTTCCTCAACACGGCGATCGACGCGCTCGCTTTGATCTCGTTCGGTGTCCTGCTGGGGCTCGGGATCTTCGCTGGCAAAAGCGATGTGACGCTTACGATCCTGCCTGCGGTGGTCGCCGCCGCCGGCGTCGTTGCGGCCATCGTGATCGCCCACCGCGCGGAGCATCTCGCCGCAAAGCTCGAACCCCGCCGTCCCCGTATCGCCACGGGGATTGGAACCGTCGCCAGCGCCGTCGAGGACACCGGCGCGCTCGTCTTCGGCAGACGGGACTGGCGCAGCCTCCTCGGGGCACTCGTCTACCTCTTCTTCGACGTGCTTGTGCTCTGGACGGCGTTCTTTGCGCTGCACGCGCACAGCGTGCCGGCCTTCGCCCCAGTGCTGATGGCCTACATCATCGGGGCGCTGGGCGGTTCGCTGCCGCTGCCGGCTGGGCTTGGCGCGATCGGGGGGATAGGTGGCTGCCTGATCCTCTACGGTGCCGCGCACAACGTGGCGGTTGGCGCGGCCGTCATCTACGGCGCGATCGGGCTCATAGTGCCGTTCGCCGGCGGCCTCGTCGCCTATCTGCTGCTGACACGCCAGCTCCGAAAGATGCGGGGGACACCGGCCGGGGGACAGGCGATGCGGTAGTCCCGGACCTTGCCGAGAGCTGAGCTGGCGAGTGAACTCGCCGGGCGGTATGCTGCGGTGCAGCATGGCCGACACCGACGAGCTGCCGCGCGATCGCTGGCGTACCTACTTCGACGATCTCAGCCGCGGTCTGGCGAGCACGCAGGCAACCGTCGAGATCGACGGCCCCGATCTCGGCGCCCAAGTGCAGGCCGAGGGCCTCCTGCTCAGCGGCATCACCTACGACGATCGCGACGACGTCCTGGTGGTCGGGCTCTCTCCCGGAGGGGCGACCGAGTCGCTGCAGCATCTCGTCTCGAGCCCCCAGCGAATTCGCGTCGAGCCCTCAGACGCCATCCTGCCCTCGACCATCGAGGTCGAGGACGCCGAGGGTGAGCGAACGCTCGTGCGTCTTCAGCAATCGCCGGCGTTGCCCGCCGCATAAAGCGCCCTGCTACCGTGTACGCATCAGGTTGGACTCGATCCAACATCGCAGTGCCAGCGCTCGTAGCCTTTGCTCACAGCAACTCCCGCGTTCGCAGCACGCACCGACGCCGGAGGAAAGACAATGGCTGCAGGAACCGTGAAGTGGTTCAGCGACGACAAGGGTTTCGGGTTCATAACGCCCGATGACCAGTCCAAGGACCTGTTCGTCCATCACAGCGCGATCATCGGGGACGGCTATCGCTCCCTCGCTGAGGGCGCGAAGGTGACCTATGACTCAGAGGCTGGAGACAAGGGGCCCAAGGCGGTCAACGTCCAAGCCGCCTAGATCATTCGCGTCTGCCACCGGTGACCGTTGGCAGACGCGAGCGCTCATCTGAGGGGAAGCGACTCATGTGTCAAGAACCCGCCCGTGACGACACGCTGGCCCTCGAGCACGAGAGCGTAGATCGCCTCGCCAACATCGTCGTGACGGCCGTGCCCGTTGTATTGCTGGGCTTCGCGATCTGGCTGGCATGGGGAGGGACGCTTCACTGGCAGGACCTCGTGGTTCTGGCGGTCAGCTACCTCGTCACCGGCGTCGGGATCACCGTCGGTTACCACCGTCTGTTCACCCACCGGAGCTTCAAGACCGGTCGCCCCCTACGCGCGCTGTTTGCCGTGCTGGGGTCCGCGGCGGTGGAGGGACCGGTGATCGAGTGGGTATCCACCCACCGCAAGCACCACCGCTTCAGCGACCTTCCCGGTGACCCCCATAGCCCCCACACCGACCACGGTGTCGGCTGGAGCGGGGCAGTGCGCGGGCTCCTCCACGCGCACATCGGATGGATGTTCCGCGGCGTAGACCGCGCCAGTGAGGAGCGCTACGCCAAGGACCTCCTCGCCGACCCACTGATCACTGCCGTCGATCGCACGTTCCCTCTCTGGGTTCTGCTCGGGCTCGCATTTCCGTTTGGTCTCGGCGTTGCGTTGACCGGCTCGCTGATCGGTGGCCTGACCGGCATGCTGTGGGGTGGAGCCGTCCGTATCCTCTTCCTTCACCACGCGACCTTCTCGATCAACTCACTGTGTCACTTCTTCGGCCGGCATCGATTTGCCACCGGCGATGAGTCGCGCAACCTCGCCTGGCTTGCGCTACCGACGTTCGGTGAGGCGTGGCACAACAACCACCACGCCTTCCCGACCTCCGCACACCATGGCCTCACCCGCCGGCAACTGGACCCAGGCGGGTGGCTGATCGACGGTCTCGAGCGGCTCGGGCTCGCGTGGGACGTCGTGCGAATCACCCCAAGCGCGCAGCAGGCGAAGCTTGCAGCGACACGCTCGCTGTGAGATGCAGCGGGTCTGACACGCACGCGCCGATCCCTGGGGCCCCGGGGCAAAGCGCCCGCAGCCACATCCCGCCTGCGCCTGGGCCGGCCGGCGCCGCACCAACGGTCCATGCTCCTGCAGAATCGGTTGTCGTTTCGGCGAGCGTCCGCTCGCTGACGGCTTCGCCCTTGCGGCTCACCGTCCGCGCTTGAATCAGGACGGGCGCACCGGTCACCGGCGTGCCGTCAAGGAGCTCGAGCACGCCCGAGAGCGCCTGGAGCTGGGCGGGTTCGGAGTTGCCCGTGGCGTCGACGGCTTCCGGCGCGCTTGGCGTGCTCGACGGCGGCGGTGGCGCGGTCAGCGCGATCGTGGCTCTGGCCGGGTTCATCGCCAATCGCCGCACCGCGGTCCGGATCGCCGGCAGCTCTCCGTAGAGCACGTTGCCGGGGCAGTCGGTCGCGTCGCCGTCGCGGTGGCCGGCGATCCGCGGCAGGGGCACGTGGGCGTTTGCGGGAAAGCGGCTGTAGTGGGCGCCGGCCGGGTTCACCCTGACGGTCACGGTGCCATGCGCCGGAACGCCGTGCAGCGAGAGCTTCCACGCGACCAGGGCTTCCAGCGCGTTGCGCGCCGCCGTCGAGATCGGGATCGCCATGAACGAGCCCAGCACGGCAATCCCTGTGGAGACGAGGTTGTAGCCGCCCGCGTGCGCGCCGACCACGGGCTCGTCGATGCCTCCGGCGCGAGCCTCGAAGATCCGCCCGTAGGAGTCGATCACGAAGTTGTAGCCGATGTCATTCCAGCCGTTGACGTAACGGTGAAACACGTAGATCGCACGCAGCATCGCCGGTACTTCGCTGGCCGCATATCCGTTTGGGTTCTCGGTGTGGTGCACGAACGCCATTCGTACCGCCCCGTATTCGGGCGCCACCCTGGGCACGGATGTTCGATGAGCCCACGTCCGCCGGGCGATGATCGGCGGCTGGCCCGGTCCGGCGGCCAGGGTCGGTGTGGCGAGCGCCAGGCCGGCCGCCGGCATCGCTGACACGACGCTGCCCGAGTGCCGTGCCGCTGTCTCGTCATCGCTGACGTTGACGAGGTGCAGTCGTACGCCGCTCAGGGTGCCCGCGGTGCGAACCTGCACCGAGGTCGTGCCTCCCGTCCAGATGGGCTCTCCCACATGCCGGTCTGGAGCCGGGCGCAGTTCCGGCCCGTGACCATTTGCTCCCGCGGAGACCCAGCTGCTCCACTGGCCGTCTTGGCCACGAAAGCGCAGCCACACAGCGGCCTGGGCAGGTGCCCGCCATTCAAGGCCGACAAGGTCCGCAGGGTGCCGGAGCTCGATTGTCGCGCCCTGCGGCGTGAGTCCGCCAAGCCAATGTTGCGCGAGCGTGGGAGCCTGGGAGCGGGCGAGCAGCGCGAGCGCGGCGTGCGGGCGTAGCAAGCCGCTGGCAATCGTCCCGGCGGAGGCTGCGATCAGCGATCTGCGCGTGATCCGGCGCGCGCTCATCTCAGTCGGCGACGATCGTCAGGAAGTCGCGGCTGTACGGTTCGAGCAGCTCGCCCGCGATCCCGAGCTGACCGGGCACGACGGGGACAGCTGAAGGGCCGCCGGGGGCGTGGATGTAGAGGTAGCCGGCGACCCAATCGGGGTTGATGTCGAGCTCGATCGCCCGCACCGCGCCGGCAGCTACGAGCGCGGAGGCGAGCCCGCTCGGCAGCAGCCCCTCGCCTGCTGCCCACACGAGCTCTCCGCTCGAGGTCACCCCGAGGCCGGAGCGAGCCACAGCTAGGCGTCCTTCGACGGTTCCCCCCCAGCATGCGATGACGCAGCCCGCCGCATTCGCGGCCACAACGCCATGATCGACGAGCAGCTTCTGGTTCTGCAGTACCGAGAAGACTGCCTCATGCGAGCTCGGCACGCCGGCCCCCCACGCCCCGACGTCGGTGATTCCGTCGGTGTAGGTGACGATCGAGGCGAGCCCAGGCTTGAGTGGCACCGCGACGTGCCCTCCCGACGTGAACCCCACGTTGGGGTAGGTGAGCTTGAAGCCGCCGTTGAACGCGGCAACGACGAGGTGGATCTCTCGCGGCGCGATCTGATCCCCGTAGGACCAGCCTGATGCTCCGCCGTCGGTCGAGCCGGCGTGAAGGTTGAGGTGCAGGAGCCGCTGGTCAAAGCGCATTAGCGTGACATCGGAGCGCTGAGCAAGCCACGCCGCGGGCTGTCCGTGAACCTTCGCGACGACCGTCCAGTCGGCCGTCGTGTGCGCCGGTGCGGTGACCAGCAGGTGCGGTGGCGAACGAGTGGGCACCGAGCGAGGGTGGGTGGGTGTTGGGCCCGCGCCAGCGGCGCGCTCCGTGTGGGCGGTGGCGCCCACAGCGTGCGCTTCGCTCGGTGAAGATCGGCTCAGCCTGGGGCCGAGGACGGCCGCCGCCACCAACACCACGACGACGAATGCCAGTGCACTCGGTCGCTTGCCTGCGCGGTGCATGGCTAAAGCATTGAGCAAGGCCTTAAGGCCCACATCAGTAAGGCATGAGAACTGCCACATACAGCGGGGACGAACCCACCTCTTGGACCACAGCTATCGTCCCGGAGTCGCGTGGCGCCGAGGTGGGATCAGCGAGTACAGCACGCATGCGAACAGGATGAACAGCGGCGCAGCGTTCGGGTCGGTGCCTGAGCCGGTGAAGACTCCGCCGAATCCCTGGCCCAGCACCCAGTAGGCGAGGTTCAGCGCGATCGCAGCGATCACGAACGGCTTCGCCCGCCAGTTCGCCGCGACCGCCACGCCGATCGCGGCTGAGAGCAGCGCGAGCCCGAGGGCGATCGGAAACCCGCTGCCGTTTGTGGCGGTTGCGGCCCAATGCTGGACGCTGTTCAGCCAGCCCATGCCAGACGGGGCGGCCTTGATCGCAGCGGCGATTGAGCCGGCGCTGCTGTTCTGCGGCTCGAGCCACAGCCAGGCCATCAACAGCCATAGCGCGGCCCAAGCGGTCCTCGCGCCGCGCACGCCGAGCAGTCCGCCCGGCCGTCGTGCTGGCCACACAGCGAGGCCCACCAGCGCGTATAGGACGACAGCTCCAGGTGCGCCCGTGAGGGGGCCGGCCATCATCATGAACAGCATCCCGAATGCCTCCGCGAACCACCAGACGATGAACGCCCACGCGAAGGAGAGCACCAGGGCGGGCTTGACGGTGGGGCGGTAGAGCAGCCCCAGCCCGATCATGACCTGCGTCAGCGCGAACACGGTGTTCCATGCTGTGAGGTCTCGCTGGGCGATGTGCACGCCCCATTTGATCGAGCTTTCGAGCCAGAGCGGCTGACCGGTAGCGTCGTCGCGCAGCATTTCGATGAAGCCGTTCGAGTACATGAACGACTGGAGTTGGAGCGCTCCGTCGAGTAGCCAGATCAGTCCGAGTGCGCTCAGGATCGCGCGGCGCGCATCCGAGGCAAAGTAAGCCTGCGCGCGCCTACCAGTCGACAAGCCACGAATCCCTGGGTCGCGGACATGGCTCGCATACTCATCGGCGACGCTCACGTGCTTGACTCCGGTGCTCGACATCGTGAGCAGATTACGAGCGTGTGGTGGGGTGGGCATCGGTAACTCGCAACGTCTGCATCAGGGCGAACTACGGAGACCGGCGGGGTGACGGTGCCTTACCGTTCTATGTTCGAGGAGCCGGCCGGCATTCGAGGGGACTGGAGCGACGTGCGAACACGCCAAGCGCCGACGAGCGTCCCAACATGAGCAAGCCTCGATACGGGGGCCGCGAAATCAGCCCGCGCGTGACGCGTCGTGAGGCCGTTTCGGGCGCGGCGCTGTTCGGCGTCGGCGTGGCTCTCGACCGGGCTCTGTCCGGCCCGCTCGGCCTTGATGCCGGCACATCCGGTCCCGATGCCGGCACATCCGGCCTCGCCGTCTCCCGCAACACCGCTGTGCCGTTCCACGGCGCCCATCAAGCCGGTATCGCGACGCCCGCGCAAGGCTACATGCACTTTGCCGCGTTCGATCTCACCAACGCCAGCTTGATCGATCTGCGCTCGCTGCTCCAGCGCTGGACCGGCGCCGCGGCCCTGCTGACGGCCGGCCGGCTTTACCAGACCCTCTCGCAGCAGCCAGACGAAAACCCCGAGGACACGGGCGAGGCGGTCGGGCTCGGCCCTTCGCAGCTGACGCTCACCTTTGGCTTTGGGCCAGGTCTATTCGGGTCTCGTGGCCGCGACGCGTTCGCTCTCGCTGGCCGCCGTCCCGCCGAGCTGTCGGAGCTTCCATCGTTCAGGGGCGAGCGCCTCGACCCCGCACACTCGGGCGGTGACCTGTGCGTGCAGGCATGCGCAGATGACCCGCAGGTCGCATTTCATGCGGTCCACGTGCTCTCACGTGTAGCCGTCGGCACGGCCGCGCCGCGCTGGTCACAGCTCGGCTTTGGGCGGACGTCCTCCACCAGTCGCTCGCAGAGCACGCCCCGCAACCTGATGGGCTTCAAGGACGGCACCGAAAACATCCGTGCCGAGGATGCAGGCGCGATGAAACGGTTCGTCTGGGTTGGAGCCGGCGATGGCCCCAGTTGGATGGCGGGCGGGACCTATCTGATCGCGCGGCGCATTCGCATGCTGTTCGACGTGTGGGATGCCACCTCGCTCGAGGGGCAGGAGCGGGTGATCGGCCGCTACAAGGCCTCGGGCGCGCCTCTGGGTGAGCGCAACGAGGATGACCCGGTGGACCTCGCTGCGGTGTCGGCCGGCGCATTGACCATCCCCTCCAATGCGCACATCCGGCTCGCAGATCCGCGCAACAACAGCGGCCAGCGGATTCTCCGGCGCGGCTACTCGTACTCCGAAGGCGTCGACGCCAGCACCGGCAAGATCGACGCCGGTTTGTTCTTCGTCGCCTTTCAGCGCAGCCCGCGCCACCAGTTCATCCCCTTGCAGGATCGGCTGTCAGCCTCCGACGCTCTGAACGAGCACACCCTGCACACCTCGAGCGCGATCTTCGCGTGTCCCCCCGGCGTACGTTCCGGTGGGTTCATCGGCGAAGGCCTGTTCGCGTAACGAGAAGCGTCGCGCGGGTGGAAAGTCCGCGCGACGCTCCCGCTCCGGCTCACTTCGAACCGGCTGAGGTATCGGTGGTGGCCTCAGCTTGCTGTGATGTATCCGGCCATGTAGCCGGGGTGTGACATCGCCCAAGGGTCGCACGGGTATGCGCAGTTCCACTCGAACTTGCCGGCTTTGCTCACCTTCAGGGTGTAGTTGTGGGTGCCCGGCTGAACTACGATGTTCACGCCGGCTTCCGCTGAGGTGATCGAGTGAACGGTGTTGTCGGTGTTGTCGACGTGGAGCGTGACCGGCTGGCCGACCTTTACGTTGAAGTCGGTCACAGTGAACTCGTCGTGGAGCGTGCCTTCCGGACCCTTCTTGCCTTCCGCGATCACCCTCACATCCACGACCTTTGCCACCGTCGCCGGCGTAGCCGCGGCAGTCGGCGCCACGGCTACCGTGGCCGCTGCCGGCTTCGCTTCCACAATCGTGCGCGGTGCAGTGCTGTGCACCAAAGCGAACATCGACATGAGCACCGCTGCCAGGATGCCTGCGCCTGCGATCACGGGCAGGACAATCTTGCCTTTGTCTGCAACTTCCTGATCGAACCGCTCTTGGTCGGTCATCAGGGCCACCACCTTTCCTGTCCCAGTTTTCATTCCACGGCGACCATGCCATGAGAGAAGGCCGGTCTGGGCTCAATGGCTGCGAAAGTCATGCAAATCGCCGCTGAAATCCATAACCTATGTGCATGACCGCAAGCAGTGGTGGCGCCAAGCGCGCAGGACCTCGCCCCGTGCGCGATCCCCAGCTCGATGAGCTGCGCACGTTCTGCGCGGCGGTCGAGCTGGGCAGCCTCGGCAGGACCGCCCAGCGGATGCGCGTAAGCCAGCCTTCGATCTCGAAGCGCTTGAAATCGCTCGAGATGCTGGCAGGGGTCCCGCTGCTAGAGCGCTCGGCGCAGGGGGTCACGCCTACCCCGGCGGGGGAGCGCCTCTACACGCGCGCCAGACGAATCAGCGCCGAGATCGAGGAGCTGGGCGGACTGCTGGGGGAGCTGGCAGGCGCCCGCGAGACGGTGCAGCTCGCGATAAGCCATACCGCCGCCGAGTATGTGATGCCCAGGGCGCTGGTCCTGATGCACCACCACACGAGCGCGCCTGTGGAGGTGCTGACCGCGAACTCGCGCGTGGTCAAGCGCATGGTGCGCGCGGGTGAAGCCGACCTGGGAGTGGCAGCATGCATGAGCGACGAGGTCGTCGAGGGCGTCGTCAACATTCCGCTGCTCTACGACGAGATCGTGATCGCCGTGCCGCTCGCCCACCCCTGGGCTCGAAAGCGCGTCGTCTCGCTAGCCGATCTCGAGCAAACCAAGTTCGTGCGCAGGGATCCAGCTGCCAACACGCGCCAGGTCGTAGACGGGACGCTCGAGCGCCACGGTCTCGAGCCGCTTCGCGCCGCATGCGAGGTCGGCTCCACCCAGGCGGCCAAGGAAGAGGCGCACGAGCTGGGCCTGCCGACGGCCATGTCGCGCCTGGCGTTCTCGATCGCCGACAGCCTGGAGATCGTGCACGTGGACGGTCTGCGCTTCGAGCGCCGCTTCTGCATCCTGCACCCGCACGGCACGCCGTCAGCCGCGTGCTCCCACCTGATCGCCGCGCTCAAAGAGAGCGCCGAGCGTCTGGACGCCTCGGCGGCTGCGCAGGCGTCGGCGACGCGCGCCTGAACGCCCCGGCGCCGTCGCTAATGCGTCTCGTCGTCGCGGCGGTAGCCGAGGCGCGCGGAGATGCGGTCCGCGGTTGAGACGAGGTGCGGGCCGAGCGCGTCGACGAGCTCCTCCAGCGAGATCATCGAGCTGTGCGCCGACATGCCGACGGCGGCGACGATGTCACGGGCGTCGTTGCGCACCGGTGCTGAGATCGCGTACAGCCCCGCGGCGAACTCCTGGTCATCGACGGCGAAGCCGGCTTCATGGATCTCGTCGAGCTCCTCGCGCAGCGCCTTCTTGCTCGTGATCGTGTTCGGGCCGCGCTTGGTCAGCTTCATCTGCGCGATCAGTTCGCGCTGATGGCCCTCGGGCAGGCTTGCGAGCAGCAGCTTGCCCATCGAGTTGCAGTACGCGGGCACGCGCGAGCCCGTGTGCAGGTTGAGTTCGACCTTACCCTGGCCGCGGCGGAAGCTGCGCACGCGGTCGACGTACAGCACGTCGAGCCCGTCGAGCACGCCGAGGCCGGTCGTATAAGAGGTTCGCTGCCCCAGTTCCTCGAGATAGGGGTGGGCGTGCTCGCGCAGCCCGGTCGAGTTCAGCGCGGACATGCCGAGGTCGGTTACGCGCAGCCCGAGGCGGTACTTGCGCGAGGCGCCCTGCTCGAGGTAGCCGAGTGCGACGAGCGTGATCACGTAGCGGTGTGTGGTAGAGCGGCTCATGCCGAGGTCATCGGCGATGTCGGCGATCCCGAGCACGGGCCGCTTGGGCGTGAAGCAGCCGAGGATCGCCAGCCCACGCTCGAGCGACTGCGAGTAGCGCGGCTCGCGCAGGTTCGGATCCGACCAGGCGGGCTCCTGCTCAACCTTGAATTTCGATGCTGGACTCGTTCTGGACGTTGCCATCTTGACCTCTGGGTTGTACTGGGCAGACTTTCCAATCGGAAGCTCTACTACCCAGATCATAATGCGAGATATCGGACGGATCGCGATCGGGCGGCGACATGCTGCTGGCACGGGCGCGCGACGACGGTCGCTCGGCCTGCTCTGGGACTGGCCGCAGGCGACGCTCGCTGCTGGCAGCTGACCTTGTCTCCACGGACAGCGAGGACGCGCTCTACCTTGAGACGCTCGGCTCGATGAACGCCCAGTTCGCCCAGGCCATGGCGGACTGGCGCGAACCGCACGTCGCCGCCGGGCGCCTGCGCCGCCTGCCGACGATGCTCTACGGCTTGATCGTCGTCGGCCCGGCGCAGCAGTACGGAAGCGAGGTCATCGCGAAAGCGGAGGTCGAGGATCTCGCCAGCGAGATCCGGCTCAGCTCGCCGGTCCGCCCGCCCGTGCGGCCGGTGCCCCCGTGCGTGGCCAGGATCGGCACGAAGCCGACGTGGGAGTCGTTGAACTTCAAGAGACCGCCGTTGGAGAGCGGGAGGCCAGAGGTCCGATTTACTGAACAGTACTGAGCTATGGATCAGTCGGCAAGGGGTCGCGCCTGCTCCCTTGGCACGGCCGGTCCGCTGTGTGGCCTGCGGCGCCGATCGACCCGACGCCGTGCCCCGCCGCTAGGCAGCCTCAGCTGCGCGCTGAGACGTCTCTGGCGCGGCTGCCTCGCAGCAGCTCCTGCGTGAGTGCCTTGATCGAGCGCTCGAGCTGTTGGATGCTCGCGGTCTCCACGCGCTCGACCCCGACCGCGCGGTTGACCCAGGCATTGATCTCGCGGTGGCTGCGGCCGTCACGACGGTGCACTTCAGCCACCAGACGGCTGCGCTCCTGCCGCAAGCCCGCGCGGCGCTCGAATGCCGCCACCGGAACCGGCTCAAGCGGCCGCGCGGGCGCCTGCTGGGTTCGGGGCGCCTCGGGTTGGGGGCCTCCGAACAGCGTCATCTGGGCGGCGAACTCGGCGCTCAGCGGCACGAAGTCGACAGCTGGGGATGGCTCGCTCGCGCGTCGCTGCGTCAGCTCGTCCAAATCGCCCGTCGGCTCGTCACGGTGCAGCGCGTGGCGCAACTCCGTTTCGATCGCCGCCGCGTGGCCGCGCAGCGTCTGCTCGGCCGGCAGATACAGCCAGCTCGGCTCGGCGTGCCTACCGGGGATCGTCCGCACGAAGCGCCCGACGATCTGACGGAAGATCAGCGGCGTCTTGGCGGCTGTCGCGTAGACGCCGACACGCAGTCGCGGGATGTCAACGCCCTCGGAGACCATGTTCACGGCAACGATCCAGGGATCGCGCGAGCTGCGGAAGTCGGCGAGCTTGCGGGCCGCATCGGTCTCCGTGTGGAGCACCACCAGCGGTGCGCGCCCCGTCACCTCGCGCAGCAGCTTTGCGATCTGGCGTGCGTGCGTCGCGTCGGCCGCGACCGCCAGGGCGCCGGCGTCGCGGTGGCCCTCGGCGCGCAGCGCGCGCAGCTTGGCGTCGGCCTCGCGCAGGATCCGCGGCAGGCCGTCGGGCAGCTCGGTCGAGATCGCCGTGCGGTAGCGGCGGCTGGTCTCGCGCGCGCTCAGTACCGTCTCGAACGAGGACTCGATCACGTCCTCGCCGCTGCGCCACGACAGCGAGCCATCGAACGTGACGAACGCGACCGGACGGCAGACGCCGTCGGCGACCGCCTCGGCATAGGTGTAGGAGATGTCGGGTACGACCAGCCCGTCGTCGTCGTAGCGAACGCCCGGGATCGGTGTCGAGTCGGAGCGAAACGGGGTCCCCGACAGCAATAGCCAGCGCGGCGAGGCCGCGAACGCGCGCAGGAAGCCGGTGCCCCAAGCGAGATCCTCGCCGAGATGATGGGCCTCGTCGACCACGACGAGCGTATCCGCGGCGGCCTTCGCCGCCCAGCCGGCCGGATCGCTCGCCACACGCGCATACGTGACCGCGACGCCGTGGAAGTCCCGTGGCGGGCTCGGCCCGCCCGCGTCCGGCTGCAACTGCACGCCGAGGGTGGCCGCCGCGGCCGCCCACTGGCGCGTCAGCGGCGTTGTCGGGCACAGCACGACCACGCGTCGTATCTCGCGTCTGCCCAGCAGCTCGCGGGCGTGCTCGAGCGCGGGGCGCGTCTTGCCCGCCCCTGGCGCCGCCGAGATCAGGAACGGGCCTCCGCGCCACTCGCTGAGCTGCTCGAGGGCGTGGCGCTGCCAGCCGCGCAGCGACGTAGAGGGGCGCGACGATGTCGAAGCGGAGCGCGTCAAAGAGCCCGGCATCCTGCGGCACGGCACGGACGGATCGACGCGCATGCCGGCCATGTCGCCTGGTTGAGCGGATCTGCGCGGTGAGGACCCGGCTCGACAAGCTCCGGGTCCTCACGCTCCGCACGGGAGGGCGCTGCCCCTACTCACGGAACACCTCGCGTGCGGCGGCGCAAGACTAGTCTGACGACAGACGAGTGTCAGCAGGTGTCTATGACACTGTTGTTCCGGTCGCGAGCTCGCACGAATGCTGTCCCGAGGCGTGGCAACCCTCGCCTCGGTGGTGCTAACCTGAGTAGCACAATGCTCGCGAGCATCGATCGCTCGGACCCGGCTCCGCTCCATGACCAGGTCGCAGCGCAGATCCGCCGCGCGATCGCAGACGGCGAGGCGCGGTCCGGCGAGCGCCTGCCGCCTGCGCGCGACCTCGCAGCGGTGATGCAGGTGAACGCCAACACGGTGCTGCGGGCGATGCGCATGCTGCGCGAGGAAGGCCTCCTGGAGTTCCGTCGCGGCCGCGGTATTCGCGTGACCGGCACGCCGCAGCGCGGTGCGGTCGTCGCGCGGGCGAGAGAGCTCGTGGTCTTTGCGCGCCAGCAGGGCTACCAGCCCGATGAGCTGGTGGCGATCATCCAGAGCGTCAGCTGACACGCGCCCGCGGTTGCGCTCGCGCCGACCAGCTGCGATGACCGGCGCTAGCCGGTGGCCAGCGGCGTCTTCTCGGCGCTCCATTTGCGCAGGAATGCCATCGTGTCGGCCTGCTCGAGCGGCCGCGCGAACAGGAAGCCCTGGCCGCTGTCGCACTGCTGCCCCTGCAGCAGGCTCAGCTCGTGGGCCTGCTCGATGCCCTCCGCGAGCGTCTCGATCGAGAGCGCCTTGCCGAGTTGCACCAGCGTGCGGATGATCGTCTCGCCCTCCTTGTTGTGGGTCATCTGCGTGATGAACGAGCGATCGATCTTGAGCGCGTCGACGGACAGCTGCTGCAGGCTCGCCATTGAGGAATAGCCGGTTCCGAAGTCGTCGATCGCCACGCGCACGCCCAGCTGCTTGACCTTCGCCAGGCGCGCCGCGGTCTGCTGGACGTCGCGCATCAGCGCCGACTCGGTGATCTCTATCGTCAGCATCTGGGGGTCGAGGCCGGTCTCGTGCAGCGTGCGTTCCACGTCCGCGACGAACTCGTCGGTGTCGAGCTGGCGCGCGGACACGTTGACCGCGACACCGGTCGGGTGCCCGGCGTCGCGCCAGCTCACACTCTGCAGGCACGCCTCGCGCAGCACCCATTTGCCGACCTCGACGATCAGCCCGGTCTCCTCCAGCAGCGGTATGAAGTCGTTCGGCTGCACGGTCCCCCGCGCCGCGCTGCACCAGCGGATCAGCGCCTCCATGCCCGTAGGGGTCATGTCGTGCAGGCAGAACGTGGGTTGGTAGACGAGGTGGAACTCATCGTTCTCGAGCGCCACGCGCAGGTCCATCTCGAGTTCCATGCGCGACTGGAGCGCCGTCTGCATGCCGGCTTCGAACAGCACGTAGCGGCAGCGTCCGTCCCACTTGGCCTGGTACATGGCGACGTCGGCGTCGCGCAGCAGTTCGTCGGCAGCTTCCCTGTCCCCGGCAGCGATGCCGATGCTGGCCGTCAGCTTCAGGCAGCCGTGGTCGTGACCGGCGAGCACGAATGGCTGATCGAGGGCTTCCAACAGTCGCTCGGCGATCAGCTCGGGGCCCGACGCGAACGACAGCTCGCTGGCGATCACGACGAACTCGTCGCCGCCCAGACGGCCGACGGCGTCGCTCTCGCGCACGACCGCGGTCAGCCGCGCGGCCACCGCCTGCAGCAGCTCATCGCCGCATGCATGGCCCAGCGAGTCGTTGATCGACTTGAAGTTGTCGAGGTCGATGAACAGCGCGGCGAGCGGGGTCTTGTCGCGCCGCGCACGCACCATCAGCTGCTCGACGCGGTCGAGGATCAGCGTGCGGTTGGGCAGGCCGGTGAGCGTGTCGTGGGTCGCCAGGAACGCCAGCTCGCGCTGGCGGTGCTCGAGCTCCTTCTCGGCTGACTGGCGCTCGGACTCGAAGGACTCGCACATGCGCACGAGCGTGACGTTGAGGCTGCGCTGCAGCATCGCGAGCGCCTCGTCGAGCACCGCCTGCTCGAGCTCCAGCTCGCGGACGCACTCGCGCACGACCTCGCCCGCGGCGTCGCACCAGCGCAGGCAGCGCTTGGTGACCTCGTTCAGCGGAGCCGCGCGCTGGGAGGCGAGCTGGCCGAAGATCTGCCACGCCTCCTGCCCAACCTCGCGCGCGACCTCGGCGCCCTCGCCGGACATCCAGCGCGCCACTGCGATCGTGGAAACGGTCCCGACGCGCGCGAAGCGCTCCTCGACCGTCGCCTCGAGCTGGCAGCCGGACTCTCTCGTGCGCCGCAGCATCGCTTCGACGACGTCGTCCGTGCGCGCGCTCACGGCCTGTCCGAGGCGCGACAGCTGCTCGGCAGATACGTTGGACTTGGAGCGCGGCATCAATTGGGCGGATCGGCATCGATCCGCGCCCTCTTTATCGCTTGGCGGGTTGACCGCTTGCGTCTCCTGCAGACAATGATGTGAGCTGTGTACGAGGAGTAAGCGTTAAGACAACATCGAGCTTGAGCTCGGCGAGGGCGTCGCCACCGGCGTGCACGCCGGAGCGGCGTGCTCGATCGCGTTCGTGAGGGCGGCGACGATCTGCGGGTCGAACTGCGAGCCGGAGTGCTGGTCGAGCTCGGCGAGCGCGACGCGGCTCGGCATCGCACGACGGTAGGGGCGGTCCGTGGTCATCGCGTTGAACGCGTCGCAGCACGAGATGATCCGCGCCTCGAGCGGGATCTCGAGCCCGCGCAGGCCGTCGGGATAGCCGCCGCCGTCCCAGCGCTCGTGATGGCAGCGCACGATGCGCCCGACGTTGCCCATGAAGCCGCCCACGCGTTCGAGCATCCTCTGGCCCTCGACCGTGTGCGTCTTGATGATCTCCCACTCATCCGGGTCGAGCTTGCCGGGCTTGTTCACGATCTCCTTGGGCACGGCGATCTTGCCGATGTCGTGCAGCAGCGCTCCGAACTCGACCATCCGCTGCTGTTCCACGTCCAGCCCCAGCTCGCGCGCGACCCCCAGCGCCAGGCGCACGACATCCTTGCAGTGCTCGCCGGTGTAGGTGTCATCTGCCTCGACGACGTCGCCCAGCAGCAGCGCGGTGCCGCGGTAGGCGTCGTTCAGCTCGACCAGCTGCTCCAGGCGCGCGCGGCGCTCTTTGGAGAACCATCTGAGGACGCCGAACAGCGGCGCGATCAGCACGACCACCCAGGCGCGGTGGGCCGCGGCGAGTGCCACGAGCAGCCCGAGCGGCGCGAGCGTGAGATCGATCAGGTAGACCTGACGCATCTCGGCGGCGAGCTCCGTGAGCGTCAGGCCTCCACGCACACGCTCCCACACGGCGTTCGCGCCGAGGTCGCACACGCACTGCGCCAGCAGCGCTAGCACGAGCACGCCCCAATTGCCACTGGGGCTGTACGCGTGCGCGAGCGCCAGCACGAGCGCGGGTCCCAGCGCGAACCAGCTGTTGGCGGGCACGGCCAGGATGCGGCTGAGAGGCGCGCGTCGCGCGAGGATCGCGGGGAGCATCGCGATCGCCAGCGACAGCGCCACCAGCAGCGGCGCGAGTGCGACCGGCACCGCGAACAGCATCGGCACGAACACCGCCTGCGTCGGCACGGTGAACGCGGAGCCGAGCTCGAAGCGGACCTTGCTCGCGGCGGCTAGGCCGAGCACGTAGAGCGTCGCGACGGGCACGGACAGCTGCTGCTCTCCGCCGGCGAGCAGCGCCAGCGCAGTGGCCGCGACGAGGAAGCCGCCGCCCACCGTGATCGCGGATCGCAGCTCGGCGTCGACCATGCGTTGCGCGCGTCCTGCAAACGACGCGCGCAGCCGCTCCGATTCGGTGAAGGCGTGGGCGGACATGGACAGTCTCGATGTGTCATCGACACGAATGCGGCTAACAAAAGGGTTTTGGCGGCAGACTTGGCTTTCCAGGCGCGTCGAGCGCGGATTTCGGGCAAAAGATCTGCGTGTTGGAACTTGAGTAGTCGTTAGAGGGCGCCGCACTCGAACAACCGTCCGTACCGCTTGCCCTCGCGCCGATCGCCCTGCATGCTGGCGCGCTGATCGAATAACCAGGACTGAACGGGCAAACCCACCGCGAGGTGGGGACGCAAAGCCAGGGGTCTCGCGCACAGCGAGATAGCTCAGCCGCCAGCTCATCTATGGAGGCTCTTGTGTTCCCCTCGTCGCCCGCAGTTCCCACAATCCCCCAATCTCACGCGCAGCGCGCGTTTGCCTCGCTCGGCGTTGCCCTCGCCGCTGCGTGCGCGCTCCTCGCCCTCTGCTGCGCCCCGCAGGCGCGCGCGGCGCTCGTCGAAACCGGCGCCTGCAACGACGCCGTCCTCTCGCAGCCGTTCCTGCGCTGGGGGGACCAGAGCTCCTACGAGCTGATGCCCGGCGGCGACTTCGAGGGTTCGCTCTCCGGCTGGAGCCTGAGCGGCGGCGCGCAGCGCGTCGCCGGCAGCGAGCCCTATGGCGCGACGGGCAGCGTGGGCGCCTACTCGTTGGAGCTTCCCGCGGGCGCCTCGGCGCAGTCGCCGTTCACGTGCGTCGACGCGGCCTATCCGACATACCGCTTCTTTGCGCGCAACGACAAGCTGCTGTCGACGGTGCTCGTCCAGGTCGTCTACCAGACGCCGGCCGGACAGCTCGCGCTGCCACTCGGGGCTGTCGCGCTGAGCGGCTCGTGGCAGCCGACGCTGCCGATGCTCACCGGTTCGGTCGCGCTCGGCTTGCTCACGGGAGGCACCGCGCAGGTCGCGCTGCGCTTCACAGCCGAGGTCGGGCCCTCGCAGATCGACGACGTGTTCGTCGATCCGCGGATGCACTGAGGGGCAAGGCCGATGGGCGGGGCCGTGAGCGGCGTCGCGGGGGGCGGCTCGCTCACGGCGACCGGCGTGGGCCGGGCCGCGCCATCCGGGTGGCGCTGCTGACGCTGGCCACCCGCCCGCTCAAGCGCTGTAGGAGCTCGGCGGCGGCGCTGCGTCGCGGTTGTCGTCGATGAGCGAGATCAGCGCCTGCCCGCTCGTGCCGCCGAGCACGCGCAGGCGGTGCAGGCGAAACCGGTCGTCGCCCGGACGCGCCCAGCCCGGGACGACGGTGGTGGAGCCGAGGAAGCCGGCGGCCTTCACGGCGGCGACGACCGTCGGGTCGTAGTGGCCGGAGGGGTAGCAGAACCAGTCGACCGGCACGTGATAGCGCTGCTGGAGCGTCTGGCGCGCGACCGCGACCTGGTAGTGAAGCCGTTCGGGATCGAGCGTGATCAGGTCCGCGTGGCTGATGCCCTGCGTGTCGAGCTCCCAGCCGGCGGCGAGCAGGCCGCGGACCTGCGCCGGTCCGAGGCCTCCCTGGGACGGCGGCAGCCCGCTCAGCTGCAGATTCTCGTCGCCGACCCAGCCGAGCCGGCGCAGGACCGGCAGTGCCTGTGTGTACTGCGAGTTGTAGCCGTTGTCGAAGCTGATCACGATCGGCTTGCCCGGGCCGAGCGGCACACCGCGGCGCCAGTATTCCTCGACCTGATCGAGTGTCACCGCGTGCCACCCGGCACTCTTGAGCGCCTGCATCTGTTCCGCGAACTCGGCGGGTTCGACGTACAGCCCCGGGAACGCGGCGCCGGGTGGAGGGGCGGCGATCACGTGGTACATGAGGATCGGCACGGGATCCGTGCCCGGGGGGCCGGTGCGCTTGTCGGACGCATCGACGGCGGAGCCGGCCTTGCGGCCTGCAGCTCCCGCGTGCGCATGCCCGGCGAGCGCCGTCGAGCGGGCGCTCGAGGAGCCTTTGCCGGAGCCGCTCGTGAGCACGACGACCGCGATGACGGCCGCGACGACGGCGAGGATCAGGCTTGCGGCGGCGCGACGGCGACGGCGAATGCTCCGCCGTCGCTCTTCACGCCGCGCGCGCAGCTGCTCGGTGTCCATCAGTCACCATCCAGGCTCGACGGTAGCGTCTGGCCCGGCGGCGGCGGGTCGTCGCGCAGCAGCCGCGGCACGGTCACGAGGCGATAGCCGCGCGCGCGCAGCAGGCGGATGATCGTGGGCAGCGCTTCGATCGTCTGCGTGCGCGTGCCGCCGGCGTCGTGCATCAGGACGATCGCCCCCGGGTGCGCGCCTGCGAGCGCTCGCTGCACGATCGCCGAGACGCCAGGCTGCAGGTAGTCGTCGGTGTCGACCGACCACAGCACCATCAGCAGGTGCAGCTTGCGCAGCTCACGCATCGTGGTCGCGTCGTAGGAGCCGTACGGAGGTCTGAAGAGCGTCGGGCGCTGGCCACCCAGCAGCTCGATCCGCGCGAGCTGTTCAAACAGCTCTTCGCGCTGCTGATGCGCCGAGAGCCGGGCCATTTCGGGGTGCGTCTCGGTGTGGTCGCCGATCACGTCGCCGTCACGCAGCTCGCGCAGCGAAGAGGCGCTGAAGTAGCGCAGCATCTCGCCGATCTCGAAGAACGTCGCGTGCACGTGCAAGCGCTCGAGCACGTCGAGCACCCCTGGGGTGTACGGGCCGGGCCCGTCGTCGAACGTGAGCGCGACCTCGCGTGCGCGTTCGCTGCCTGCTTTGACGAACGGCGTGTACTTCAGTACCGAGGCTACCGTGGCGTCCTGCGCGTTTTCAGGGATCGGCGGCGGTGTTAGGGCCTTGGCGCGCTGCTTGCGTGGCGTGGCTGTGGCTCGTGCGCGCGGGGTCGTGTGATGGGACCCGGAGGCCGCGGCGGCGATCAGCGCCAGCACGGCGACGACCACGATCCCGGCCGCGGCACGGCGGCGGCGAATCTGCACGCGACGCGAGCTCGTCACGGTTCGGGTCCCACCTGCTCGATGAACGCGGCGAGCGCGGCCACCTGCCGTGGGTGGCTTGCGAGGCGCAGGCGCGCGAGCGCCGCCAGCATCGGCGCCGGGTCATACCCGCGCAGCTCGTTCGCGCGGGGGTCGAGCAGGCCTTCGCGCACGAAGCGTTCGTCGACCAGCACGGTGCGTCCGTCCGCGAGCGTCACCTGGTGGCCGGCGAAGCTCGAGAAGCTCGGCGCGCCCGTGCGCGCGGCCTCGTTCAGATGGCAGGCCGAGCAGCCGTCCGCGACGATCAGCGGCGCGCCCTGCTCGATCAGCCGCTGCTCGGGCGTGAACGGTTCGGTGACGTATGCCGGCACGCTCGCCGTGCGCGCGCCGCCGCTCGAGGCGCCGCTTGCGCCGCAGCCCGCGAGCAGCCCGAGCAGGCCGACGAACAGGCCCGCGATCAGCAGGTTGGGCATGGTCATGGCACCCGCAGGCTACGCGATGGCGAAATGAGACAAGCCGCTTGGCGACGCTATCCTGAACTGGAGCCTCGAGGATGAGCACGAGCCAAATCGCAGAGCCGACGACCGCCGCCGCCGCGGCGTCTGACGGCCATCGCGAGGTCTTGGAGTTCGACGTCACGGGCATGACATGCGGCTCGTGCGCGGCGCGTGTGCAGCGCACGCTCTCGCGCCAGCCCGGCGTGAGCGAGGCGCTCGTCAACTACGCGACCGGGCGGGCGACGGTGGAGCTCGAGCACGGCGCGCTGAGCGCCGAGCAGCTCGTCGCCGCGGTGCATGGCGCCGGCTACGGCGCCGCGCCGGTGGCCGCGAGCGCGAGCGAGCAGGCGCGCGCGTTCGATCAGCTCGAGGCCGACGAGACGCGCGAGCAGGCCGGCCTGATGAGGCGGATCGCTGTCGCGGTGCCGCTCGCGACGGCGATCGCGGTGCTCACCTACGCGCAACCCCATGATCAGACCGCGCGCTGGATCGTCGCCGCGCTGGCGGTGCCCGTGCAGTTCTGGTGCGGGCTGCCGTTCCTGCGCTCGGCCTGGACGCGCGCCCGCGCGCGCGCCACCAACATGGACACGCTGATCGCGCTTTCGACGCTCGCCGCGTTCGTGTACTCGACCGTGCTGCTTTTGACGGCCGAGGCAGTCTACGAGCACGGCGTTCCGGTGGGGAAGTTCGACATGCCGCTCTGCTACGACATGGGAGCGATCATCGTCGCGGTGCTGCTCATCGCCCGCTGGTGCGAGGCGAAGGCCCGCAGCAGCTCGGGGCGCGCCGTGCGCGAGCTGGCGCAGCTCGGCGCCACGCAAGCGCGCCTGCTCGACGCCGAGGATCCAAGCGCGCCCGAGCGCCTGGTCCCGGTCGAGCAGCTGCGGCGCGGCGACATCTTCCGCGTGCGGCCGGGAGACAGCGTGCCCGTCGACGGGATCGTGATCGACGGCGCCTCCGCGGTCGACGAGTCGATGCTCACCGGCGAGTCGCTGCCGGTGGAGAAGGGCGTCGGCGCGCTCTTGACGGGCGCGACGCTGAACGTCGACGGCGTGCTGCAGGCGCGTGCCACGGCGGTCGGCGCCGACACCGCGCTCTCGCAGCTCGTGGCGCTCGTCGAGCGCGCACAGGCGACGAAGCCGAAGATCCAGCGGCTGGCGGACCGGATCGCGAGCGTGTTCGTGCCGACAGTGCTCGTGCTGGCGGCGCTCACGGCGCTCGTGTGGATCATCACCGGCGCAGGCCTCCACGGCATGTTCGCCTCGATGCACCTGCAGCGCGGCATCGACGCCGCGATCGCGGTGCTGATCGTCGCATGCCCTTGCGCGCTCGGGCTGGCGACGCCCGTCGCGATCCTCGTCGGCACCGGGCGCGGCGCCCGGCTCGGGTTGCTGATTCGCAGCGCAGAGATACTCGAGCGAAGCCAGGACGTGGACACGATCGTGCTCGACAAGACCGGCACCGTCACCACGGGCGAGCTGTCGCTCGCGGACATCTGGTGCGCACCAGGCGCGTCTTCCCCGGGGGGAAGGGGGAACGGGAGGACTCCGAGCGCGTGCTGTCGCTCGCGGCGTCCGCCGAGGCTGGCTCGGAGCATCCGGTGGCGGTGGCGGTCGTCGCGGCCGCTCACGAGCGCGGCCTGCGGTTGCAGCCCGCGCTCGAGTTCCGCTCGATTCCCGGCCGCGGTGTGCGTGCGATCGTCGATGGCGTCGAGGTCTGGGTCGGGCGACCGAGCTCGGAGAGCCGGCACGAGCCGCAGCTCGCGTCGGTGC
This sequence comes from uncultured Solirubrobacteraceae bacterium, assembly GCA_963797105.1. GTDB lineage: Bacteria > Actinomycetota > Thermoleophilia > Solirubrobacterales > Solirubrobacteraceae > Palsa-744. The sequence goes on along the minus strand of CAWCOB010000002.1, from coordinate 2,240,281 downwards.
TCGAGCAGTGGGAGGCGAGCGGCCGCACGGCCGTCGTGGTCGAGCGCGAGCAGCAGGTGCTGGGCGCGCTGGCGCTGGCCGACACGGTCAAGCCCGAGGCGCGCGCCGCGATCGCGGGGCTGCGCAAGATGGGCATCGACGTCGAGCTGCTCACCGGCGATAACGCCCGTGCCGCTCAGGCCGTAGCTGAGGCGGTCGGGATCGAGCACGTGCGCGCCGGCGTCAGCCCGAGCGGCAAGCTCGAGGAGATCTCGCGGCTGCAGGGCGAAGGCCACCGCGTGGGCATGGTCGGCGATGGCGTCAACGACGCCGCCGCGCTCGCGCAGGCCGACCTCGGGATCGCGATGGGCACCGGCGTCGGTGCGGCGATCGAGGCGGCCGACATCAGCGTCCTGTCCGGCGATCTGCGCGGTGTGGCGCGCGCGCTGCGGCTGGCGCGGGAGACGTACACGATCGTGCTGCAGAACCTCGGCTGGGCCTTCGGCTACAACCTGATCGCGCTGCCGCTGGCGGTGACGGGGCTGCTCAGCCCGGTGCTCGCCGCGGTCGCGATGGGCGTCTCGAGCCTCACCGTCGTGACCAACAGCCTGCGGCTGCGCCGCTTCGGCCGTCCCGGGCGTGCGACCCCCGTGCGCGGTCGCACTCAGCGCCTGGCGAGCATCGCGACCGCCGCGCTGATCCCGGCGGTGCTGCTCGGCGGGCTCGTGCTGGCCGACCCCAACTCCTTCGCGGTGCCGCGGACCGCCTCGTTCACGCTCGCCGAGCCGGCCGGCCAGACGCTCGAGGTCTCCGCCGAACCGCTGCGGCCGGGAAACGTGAACGTGCACCTGTATCTCGAGGGCACGACCAGCGCGCGCGTCGGCTACCGCTCGATCGTCATGAGCGCGACCTCGCAGACCGGAGCGAAAGCCAAGGTCACCTTCTACGACGCGGGCATCGGCCACGAGATCGCCGAAGTCCGGCTCACCCGCGGCGTCTGGGAGCTCCGTGTCGCCGGCGCCGACGCCGCCGGGCGCCCGCTGCGCGGTTCCTTCGCGGTGCCGATCAACTGAGCGCTTAGCGGAGAGACGCTACGAGGCGAGGCTGTAGCCGGCCTCTTCGACGGCCGTTCGCACGGCATCGCCGTCGATGTCGCTGCCGCTGACGAGCAGGGCACCGCTGGCGAGGTCCACTTCGACGCCGCTGACGCCTGCCAGCGCGCCGACCTCGGCGTCCACCGCCGCCACGCAGTGTTCGCAGGTCATGCCCGTGACCGTGTAGGACCGTCGCTCGCCGCTCATCGGCGTCGATTTTATCCGAGCGCCGTTACGGGTCCGTGGGCCGCCACCGTCACGGGCGTGCCGACCGGCAGCGCGTGCTCGCCGTCGACTCGCGCCAGCAGCAGCTCGCGCCGGGCTCATCGGGCCGGATCTGCAGCAGCGCGTCGTGGCCGTAGTAGCGGCACTGCTCCACGCGGCCGTTCAGCGCTCGCGTCGCCTGCCCGCCCTCGGCGCCGTCCGCTCGTGCGCGCACCTCGAGCTGCTCGGGACGCACCATCACGGTGCCCGTGCCCGCGTCGGGCGCGGGCTGCTCGCCGTGCAGCGCGCAGCATGCCGAGCGTGGTCGCGCGGTGCCGTGCTCGAAGTCGCGCGTCGATCACGTTGACGGCACCGAGGAAGCGCGCGAGGCGCTCGTCGGCTGGGCGCTCGTACAGCTCTGCGGGCGCGCCGTGCTGGACGATCCTGCCGTCGCGCAGCACGGCGACGCTGTCCGCCAGCGACAGCGCCTCCTCCTGGTCGTGGGTGACGAGCACGGTCGTGACGCCCTGCTCGCGCAGCAGCGCGATGGACCTCCTCGCGCACGCGCGCTGCGCAGGGTCGCGTCCAGCGAGGAGAAGGGCTCGTCGAGCAGCAGCGCGTGCGGGCGGCGGGCGAGCGCGCGGGCGAGCGCGACGCGCTGCTGCTCGCCGCCGGAGAGCTCGTGGGGCAGGCGCCTGGCGAGCGGCGCGATCCCGACCATCTCCAGCAGCTCGATGACCGCCGGCCGCGGCGCTCGCGTCGCGGCAGCCCGAAGCCGACGTTCTGCCTGGACGCTCAGATGCGGGAACAGCGCACCCTCCTGCGGCACGTAGCCGATGCTACGCCGCTCCGGCGCGACGTAGGTGCGTCCGTCGTCGAGCGTCTGCCCCCCGAGCGAGACCGCGCCCCGCTCGGCGCGCTCGAAGCCCGCGATCACCCGCAGCAGCGTCGTCTTGCCGCAGCCGGACAGGCCCAGCACCGCGGTCAGCGAGCCGGCGGGCACCTCGAGCTCGACGCCCTGCAGCACCGGTGCTCCCGCGTAGCCCTTCCACAGCTCGGTGACCGTCAGCTGGCTCATCGACCGCCGCTCCCCGCTCGCGAGCGTCGCCCATGCGGCGGCTGAGCAGGTACGCGGGGACCGCCGAGATCGCCACCATCAGCGCGCGCGTACGGTGCGGCGGCGCCGTAGGAGAATTCGCGACGTGTACGCCCAGAACTGCGTGGCGAGCGTGTTCACGCCGGTCGGGTGCAGCAGCAGCGTCGCCGTCAGCTCGGTGGCCGAGGAGATGAACACGAGCGCGAACGCGGCACGCCAGGCCGGGGGCGATCAGCGGCAGCGTCACGCGCACGCCAGACGGCCGCTGGGCGGGCGCCGAGCGAGCGTCCGACCTCCTCCAGGCGCGGCGGCGCCTGACCCATCGCCGAGCGCACGCCGACGACGCGCCAGCGGCAGGAACAGGATCGCGTAGGCGACGATCAGCTCGAGCGCGCTCTGGTACAGCGCAAAGGCGTAGCGCACCGAGAAGGACACGAGCCCGAGCGCGATCACGAGTCCGGGCAGCGCCATCGGCAGGTACGCGAGGCGCTCGAGCAGCACCGTGAAGCGGTTGCGATGGCGTATCGCGAGCGCGCTCACGGGCACCGCGAGCAGCGGTCGCGAGCGCGGCCGCCGCGGCGCTGTAGGCGGCCGTGTGCTCGGCCGCGGAGACGATCGAGGCCGACGGCAGCGTGCGTCGAGCTGCCGCGTGCACATCCAGTAGACGAGCGAGCCCAGCGGCACGCCGAGCGCGAGCGCGACGAGGGCGCCCAGGCCGGCGAGCGCCGGCACCGCGAAGCGCCCGAGCGCGACGCGCGGTGCCGCCCGGCGCGCGCCGGGGCCAGATCGCGAGGAGCGCCCGCGACTCGTCGAGCGACAGCTCGCCGCCGAGCGCGGCGATGCTCAGGGCCACGAGCACGAGCGACAGCGCGCACGCCGCGACCGTGTCGAAGCCGAGCTTGAACTCGGTGAAGATCTCGACCGTGAACGTCTGGTACTGGACGATTTCGAAGGCGCCGTACTCGGCCAGCAGCGCGAGCGTCACGAGCAGGCAGCCGCCGAGCACCGCCGGGCGGATCTGGCGCAGCGTGACCCTCCGGAACGTCTGCCACGGTCCCAGGCCGAGGCTGCGCGCGGCCTCCTCGAGCCCGGCGTCGAGGTTGGCGAGGGCGCTCGCAACGGGCAGGTACACGAGCGGATACAGCGACAGCGTCATGATCATCACCGCCGCCAGGTAGCCGTGCAGCGCCGGGTCGATCGAGACCCAGCCGAAGCCGACGACGAAGTCCGGGACGCCGAGCGGCAGCACCAGCGCGACCGCCCACAGCCGGCGCAGCGGCAGCGTGGTTCGCTCCACGCACCATGCTGACGCCGACGCCCGAGCACGGCGCACAGGAGCGTGCACGCGAGCGTCAGGCGGACGGTGTTCCACAGCAGCACCGCGACCGAGTGGCGCAGCAGCAGGTGACGCAACTTCGCTCCAGCCGGACTGCTGCGCCTCGACGATCAGGAACACGAGCGGCAGCAGCACGAGCGCCGCGGCGATCGCGCCCACGGCGGCGCTCACGAGCGGCCAGCGCCGGCGGCCCGACCAGGTGCGCGCCAGGCGGCCGGCAATCGGCGTCGGGGGGCGCGAGCGTGCTCACGACCGTCCTACAGCAGTCCGAGCTTCTGCTCCAGCGCGAGCGCTTCGCTGCCGTCGCCGAGCTCGGCCGGCGTCAGCGGCGTCGGGCTGCAAGCTGCGGCGAACGGCGCGCAGCCCCGGCGCCGGCGCTACACCCGGGCGCAGCGGGTACTCGTAGCTGTCGCTGTGCGCGATCGTCTCCTGGCCGGCGCGGCTGACGAGGAAGGCGAGGAACCGCTGCGCCGCCGCCTGGTGCGAGCTCGACTGCAGCACGGCCGCCGCCGGACACGTTCACGAGGTCGCCCGGGTCGCCGGCGGCGTAGTAGTGCAGCGCCGAGTGCATCGCGCCCGCGCCGATCTCGGCGCGCAGGCGGTACCAGTAGTAGTGGTTGATCGGCCCGACGGCGCTCTCGCCGTTGTTGACCTGCGCGACGACCGTCTCGTTGTCGGGATACGTCTTGCCGTTGGCCTGCAGGCCCTTCAGCCAGCGTTCGGCGGCGGCCGTGCCGTCGAGCTTGACGATCGCGGTGATCAGCGGCTGGAAGTCGGTCTCGGAGGGCGCGAAGCCGAGCTTGCCCTTCCACTTCGGCTCCGCCAGTTCGAGGATCGAGCTGGGCAGCTGCGAGGCGGAGATCTCGGAGGTGTTGTAGACGAGCGCCGAGACGCGCGCCGACACGCCGACCCAGTCTGCCCTGCGCGGAGTCGTAGCGGCTCGGAACGGCCGCGAGCGTCGCCGGCGCGACGGGGGCGAGCAGGCCGCGCTCGCGCAGCGCTTCGAGCACGGGCGTGTTCTCGGTGTAGAAGACGTCGGCCGGCGAGCTCGAGCCCTCCTGCAAGATCTGGTTGCCGAGTGTCGGCCTCGTCGCCCGTGCGCACGTCGACCTTGATCCCGGTCTGCTTCTCGAAGGCCGCCACGAGCGCGGCCGTCGTCTGTTCGTGCTGTCCGTTGTAGAGCGTGATTGCGTCGCCGCCGAGCCGACGCCGCAGGCGCTCAGCAGCCAGTGCCGCGAGCGTCGCTGCGACAGCGAGAATTGGGGGCTTGCCGCGGCTCATGTCTGCAAATCCGATCTGGGCGGTCGGGATGACAATGGGACCGTACCACAGGGGTTAGGGTTCCCTAACTCTGTGCACGAGCGCGCGGCTTCGCCGCCCGAATGCGTGAGAATCACCCGTATGCACGTGACCGCCAAGGCCGACTACGCCGTACGGGCCGTCGTCGAGCTCGCCGACAGCGCCCAGGCCTCGCCGCGCAAGGTCGACGAAGTCGCGCAGGCGCAGAGCATCCCGGTGTCGTTCCTGGAGAACATCCTCACGCAGCTGCGCTCCGTCGGGCATCGTGCGCAGCCAGCGCGGTCCCGAGGGCGGCTACTGGCTCGCGCACCCGGCCGAGGAGGTCAACCTCGCAGACATCATCCGCGCGGTCGAGGGACCGCTGGTGGGGGTGCGCGGACAGCGCCCCGAGGAGGTCGAGTACGCGGGCTCGGCCGAGAGCCTGCAGCAGGTGTGGGTCGCGCTGCGCGCCAACCTGCGCAAAGTGCTCGAGAACGTGACCGTCGCCGACGTCGCCGCAGGCCAGCCTGCCCAAGGAGGTGCTCGCGCTCACGCGCGAGGAGGAGGCCTGGCAGACGCGCTAGACCGGCGTTTGCGTGGCACCCACGGCGGGGTAGCGGTGCTCGCAGGTGCCGGGTCGCGGCCGTTGCACACGTTCGGCGCGTGGGTTACCCTGTCAAGGGTCTCAGCAGACGTTTGTCAAGGGTGTTTCCACCTACTGCGTCCGCCGCCGCGGCGGCATTCCCCGTCGTCGTCGCCGCCCCATTACGCCCCGTCACCAAAGGAGATCCCGTCCGATGTCAGCCTCGCCCACAGCTGTTTCGCCCGACTCGAGCGCCGCGGCCACCGATGCTGCCGAGGCGGCCGTCGAGGCGATCGCCGGAGCGGCCGCGCAGGAGGCCACGTTCTCGCTGGCGCTGACCCAGGACCAGAAGGACATTCGCGACTGGGTGCACGGCTTCGCCGCCGACGTGGTCCGTCCGGCCGCGCACGAGTGGGACGAGAAGGAGAAGACGCCGTGGCCGATCATCGAAGAGGCCGCCAAGATCGGGCTGTACGGGTTCGAGGGGCTCGCGCAGTTCTTTGCCGACCCCACCGGCCTGACGCTGCCGATCGTCAACGAGGAGCTGTTCTGGGGCGACGCCGGGATCGGCATGTCGATCATGGGCACGGCGCTCGCGGTCGCGGCGATCTTCGGCCAGGGCTCCGGCGAGCAGATCGGCGAATGGATCCCGCGCTGCTTCGGCACCGTCGATGACGTCAAGGTCGCCGCCTTCTGCGCCTCCGAGCCGAACGCCGGCTCGGACGTCTCGGCCGTGCGCACGAGCGCGAAGTTCGACGAGGCGGCGGGCGAGTGGGTCATCAACGGCCAGAAGGCGTGGGCGACCAACGGCGGCATCTCCGACGTGCACGTCGTGATCGCGTCGGTCGACCGCGAGCTCGGCTCCAAAGGCCACGCCGCGTTCGTCGTGCCGATGAGCGAAGCCAAGGGCATCTCGCAGGGCACCAAGGTCTCCAAGCACGGCCTGCGCGCCTCGCACACCGCCGACGTGTTCCTCGACGACTGCCGCGTGCCGGCCGGCTACGTGCTGGGCGGCAAGGAGAAGCTCGACGAGCGCCTCGCGCGCGTGCGCGAGGGCAAGAGCGGCAACTCGCAGGCGGCGATGCAGACCTTCGAGTCCTCGCGCCCGACGGTCGGCGCGCAGGCGCTCGGGATCGCGCGCGCAGCGTATGAGTACGCGCTCGAGTACGCCAAGGAGCGCGAGCAGTTCGGCCGCAAGATCATCGAGAACCAGGCGATCGCGTTCACGCTCGCGCGCATGAAGCTCGAGATCGACGCCGCCCGACTGCTCGTGTGGCGCGCCTCGTGGATGGGTCGCAACCGGGTTCCGTTTCGAGAACGCCGAGGGCTCGATGAGCAAGCTGAAGGCCGGCGAGGTCGCCGTGTGGGTGACCGAGCGCGCGATCCAGATCCTCGGCGGCAACGGCTACACGCGCGAGTTCCCGGTCGAGCGCTGGCACCGCGACGCGAAGATCTACGACATCTTCGAGGGCACCGCCGAGATCCAGCAGCTCGTGATCGCACGCGCGATCTCGGGGATGCACATCCAGTAGCTCGCGCCTGGCTTGCCGGGGTCGCGCGGCCCCGGCAAGGGTTGACAAGCAGTGCTGTTTGCGACTACCGTCCTCAAGCTGAGGGATGCGGGAAACCGGGGATCGGCTGCTATGGGCAGACCTGGCACGGACGGGCGCTTTGCCGATCGTCCGTGCGGCGTTCCTCTGAACAGGCCCCTGGAGGGGTGCGAATCACGGGTGGCCTCCAAGTCGGAGGGCTCGATCAGCAACGAATGGAGACAGACATGAACGGAAGGATTCCTGTGAGGGCAGCGACGCTGGCTGCGACGGTGCTGGCCGCGCTCGCGCTGTGCGCGGTGGCAGCGGGGGCTGCCAGCGCGGAAGTGGTCTACAACAACATTCCCGGCAAGTCCCTGCCCGCGCTCGGCTTCCAGTCGGACTCGGTCGCGGAATTCGGCGGCGAGGTTCAGTTCGGCGGCACCGCGCGCAACAGCCCGACCGTGTCGGTGGAGCTCGAGAGCTATGCCTGTCAGACCGGGAGCGTGGCGACGTGCACGACGACCCCGGGCTCGAGCTTCGAGTGGCCCGTGACGCTCAGCGTCTATGACGTCGGCTCGTTGAGCTCGCCGATCGCGCGGATCACGAGGACGTTCAAGATCCCGTACCGCCCGAGCGAGAAGGCGAGCTGCCCCAACTATGGGTGGACGAAAGGCTATGGCAAAGAATGCAACTTTGCGAAGGGCACGAAGATCAAGTTCAAGCTGCCCGGCGCGACGCTGCCGGCTCAGGCCGTGATCGCGGTGGCGTACAACACCGACACCCACGGCAGCGAACCCACGGGTGAAGACGGCCCGTATGACTCGCTGAACGTCGCGGTCAACGCAAACTACAAGTGCATCAAAGAAAACGCCGTCACCAAAGTGTGTGAAAACGAAGAATACGAAGCGCTGCCGACGGCGCCCACCGTGGGCACCGACCCGCTCCCCGAACAGGTCTTCCTCAACACGACCTACGGTGCGATCGACTGCGGCGGCACGCTCGGCACTTTCGGTCCCAGCGGCGACTGCTGGAAATACGAACAGCCGGCGTTCGAAGTATCTGCCAAGTAGGCGGACGCGGTTCGAGACGGATGCAGGTGCGAGGGTCCCGCTTCGGCGGGGCCCTCGTCGCTTCTGCGATGCAGCGTGCGTGCGTGAATGCGGCACGGCGCGGTACTGGGGCCGTGCTGCCACATGTGGTTTGAGCGGCCCACTTCGGGGGAATCATCGATTAGACTTCAAGAGACGCGCGATGCAGCACGGATCTATGGTCGAACGACGATTCGCGGCCGTCGATTGCGGCCGAAAAGCCGAGCACAGGGAGCGTGGAGGGGATGAGGCAGTCTGTCGAGAAGCCGATTGGTGACCGGCGCCCGGGCCGACGCGGCGTGCGCTGGGGCGGGATCGCGCTCGTGACGGTGGCGGCGGCGCTTGGCGTCGCCCAGCCGGCGCTGGCGTCCTCGAAAAACAAGGAACTGTTTGCAAAGTTCGCCTACTGCCCGATCCACACGGCAGCGGTCTGCGTGGTCTCCTATACGACCGGCGGCGAATTCGTGATCGGCAACAAGGCGGTCCCGATCGAAAAGACCGTCACGCTCCAGGGCGGACTGGAAACCAGCTCCTTCGAACAGCAGCCGCTGCAGGGCGCAACCGGTGCAGCCACGCTGTCGCAGACACCGCTCACGGTTCCCGGCGGCCTCCTGGGGATCGCCGGCCTGGGCGGCGAAGTCACGGCCACCGCCGAACTCGCGGGCCCGCCGAGCTCGGTGACGATCAACCGCCGCGCGATCGTGTTCCGTGAACCGTCCGTGACCCTGCCGATCAAGGTCAAGCTGAGCAACCCGATACTCGGCGAAGAATGCTACATCGGCTCCGAAGCCGATCCGATCGTCCTGCACCTGACGACCGGGACCACGAGCCCGCCGGCGCCGGGCAAGCCGATCAGCGGCTCGGCCGGCAGCGAGCAGGGGCTCGACAAGGGCAAGATCCAGTACATCGAAGCGACGATCGTAGACAACGACTTCGCGGTCCCGGGCGCCAGGGGGTGCGGAGGAGCGCTCTCGCCGATCGTCGACCCGATCGTCGACCTCGACGTGGGGATTCCAGCGGCCGCCGGCAAGAGCAGCGCGGTCATGAAGAGCACGCTCTACGAAACCAAGGCCGAATACGCCGCGAAATACATCCCGAAGGAAAAAAAACCCAAGAAATAGGCGCGGCGCGAGGCGCGGCGCGGGCCGCGGGGGAGCTGGTAGCGGCCAGCTGACGCTGCCGCTACCAGGCCTGATCGGTGCCGCAGTGCGGGCAGACGACGCTCGTCGAGACGCTCGCGCTGAACATGTAGCCGCACGAGCACGTGTACGAGGCGAGGTCGACGGGTCCGCCGGCCTCGCGCACGCGCTGGGCGGCGGGATCGGCGGCGCCGTGGTCGTGCGCCTGGGCAAGCTCGATCGCGGGCGCGCCGCTCGTTTCGGTGATCGGCTCGATCACGTCGGGCTCGGGTGCGCGCGCATCCTGTGCGCGTCCACCACGCCCGCGGCGGTGACGTCGTGCATGGCGCGGCTGGCGTAGGGGGTGCAGGAGGCTCGCTCTCATCTCGCTCTAGCACCTATGACGTCATCCACGCCCAAAGGTTTCGCTTTGCAGGGGAGATTTCCTCGTCGTGGGGATCGAGGTGATGCAGCCTAGACCGCCCATCGGCGACTGAGACGGGCAACCAGACCGTTTGAGATACTTCTCGACGATGAACCCCGCGCGCAAGCGAACAGTGCGCCTGGTCGTGGCGCTGAGCGCCGCGGTGGTGCTGGCGAGCGCGCTGATCTACACGAGCTTCAGCGCTGCCAGCCCGGCACTGACGCCGAGCCAGCTCGTCCACGAGGCGCAGCCGGGACGCAGCTATCAGCTGACCGGCACGGTCGCCGCGGGCTCCGTGCACCGCGACGGCGCGGTGCTGGACTTCAGCGTCGAGGACCGCGCGGGCGGCACGACCGTCCCGCTCGCCTACACGGGCATGGTGCCCGACCCCTTCCGCGAAGGGCGCGAGGTGATCGTCACGGTCGAGAAGCAGGGTGGACGCTACGTCGGCGAACGCCAACTCGCTGATCACCAAGTGCCCGTCCAAGTACAAGACCGCTCCGCCGAGCGAGAAGCAGAACGCCTGAGTGCGCTCCCGCGCGAGGTACACGCCCGCCCGGAGCGTAGTCGCTGATGGCCGGCCTCGGCTTTGCCTGCCTGCTGCTCGCGCTCGCCGTGTGCGCGTACGGCATCGGCGCCTCGCTGTACGGCGTGCGCAGCGGGCGCATCGAGTTCTCGGAGTCGGGTCGGCGCTCGGTGTACGCGCTCGCGGGGATCCTGACGGTCGCGTTCGTCGTGCTCGAGGTCGCCTTCCTGCGCAACGACTTCGCCTTCAACACCGTCGCGGACACCTCCAGCCGCACGACGCCGGCCTTCTACCGGGCGGCGGCGGTGTGGTCCTCGCAGGAAGGCTCGCTGCTGCTGTGGGCCTGGCTGATGTCGCTGTGGTCGAGCCTCGCGCTGTTCCTGACCCGCAAGCGCATGCGCGAGGTCGCCGCCTACGCGACCGCGATCCTGCTCGGCTTCGGCGGCTTCTTCGTGGCGCTGATGGTCTTCTACGCCAACCCGTTCGCGACGACGCACCCGGCGCCCGCCGAAGGCGCCGGGCTCGATCCGCTGCTGCGCTTCCCGACGATGATGATCCACCCGCCGATGCTGTACTCGGGCTACACGCTGTGCACGATCCCGCTCGCCTTCGGGATGGGCGCGCTGCTGGCCCGCCGTGTGGACGCCGACTGGATCAAAGCGATCCGCCGCTTCGCGTTCGCCGCCTGGCTGTTCCTCGGCATCGGCATCCTGCTGGGCGCGCGCTGGTCCTACTCCGAGCTCGGCTGGGGCGGCTACTGGGGCTGGGACGCGGTCGAGAACGCCTCGCTGATGCCGTGGCTGACCGGCACCGCGTTCCTGCACTCGCTGATGATCCAGGAGAAGCGGGGGATGCTGAAGGTGTGGAACGTGTCGCTGGTGCTGGCCACGGGGACGCTCGCGATCATGGGCACGTTCCTGGTGCGCAGCGGCATCCTCAACTCGATCCACGCCTTCGGCGGGCAGACGCTGGGCGTGCCGTTCGTATGCCTGATCGCGGTGCTGATCGCCGGCTCGATCTACCTCGTGGTCTCGCGTCGCGACATGCTGCGCTCCGAGCACCGGCTGGACTCGCTGCTCTCGCGCGAGTCGATCTTCCTCGCCAACAACCTCGTGCTGGTGGGCCTGTGCTTCGTGATCTTCTGGGGCACCTACTTCCCGCTGATCTCAGAGGCGCTGACCGGCCAGGAAGCGTCCGTGGGACCGCCGTGGTTCGACCGCTACACGGTGCCGCTGGCGCTGATCCTGGTGCTGCTCAGCGGCATCGGGCCGGTGATCGCCTGGCGGCGCGCGACGCTCGCCAACGCCAGGCGCAACTTCCTCGTGCCGCTCGCCGCGGGCTGGGCGATGCTCGTCGTGCTCGAGATCGCAGGCGTGACGCAGAAGCCGCTCGCGCTCGCGATGTTCTGCTGCGCGGCGTTCGTGTTCGGCAGCATCGGCCAGGAGTTCTTCCGCGGCGCGCGCGCGCGACGAGCGATGGCCGGCGAGGCCGCGCCGCTCGCGCTGCGTCGCGCTCGTGCGGCGCAACCGCCGCCGCTACGGCGGCTACATCGTGCACCTCGGCATCGCCGTCCTGTTCGTCGGCGTGGCCGCGTCCTCGTCCTTCCAGCACGCCTCGGAGCTCGGCCTCTCGCCGGGTCAGTCCACGCGCGTCGGCGCCTACACGGTCCGCTACGTGAAGCCGACCGCGACGATCACGCCCAAGTACGACCAGGCACACACCGGCTCGACGCTCGGCCTGGGAGCGGTGCTCGACGTCACCAAGAACGGCCGCCACGTCGCGACGCTGTACCCGAGCGAGGGCTTCTACGCGTCCGAGGAAGCCAGCCAGGGCTCGGTCGGCAGCCTGATCGGCGGCCAGCCCGTCAGCCACGTGGCGCTCGACGGCGGGATCACCCGCGACGTGTGGACCGCGATCCAGCCCGACATCGAAGCCCCGGCGCTGCAGCGGATCGTCAAGACCGGCAACAGCACGCTGCCGCCGGAAGACGGGATCGTCGCGATCGCCTACCTGGCGCGCGAATACCTGAAGCACCCGCCGCAGGCGCAGTTCCACTTCGATCGTCTCGCCGCTGGTGATGTGGATCTGGCTGGGGGGCTTGATCGTGCTCGCCGGCGCCCTGATCGCGATCTGGCCGGCACCCGGGATGGTTCGCGCGCGAGTGTCTGCGCGTGCGCGCACGCGCACCCTGCGGGGCTTGGCGCGCGCCTGAGGCGCGGGCTTCCTGCGACGCTGGCGCGGTGGGCTTTCTGATCGCGATTCTCACGGTCGTGCTGCTGGCCGTCGTGCTCGCCGTCGTCAGCGCGCCGCTTCGGCGGGCGCGGCGCGACGGCGGAGCGGACGCCGCGCAGCCGCTCGCGCCGGCGAGCGAGGCCGGCTCGAGCGGCGCCGAGGCGACTGGTGCGCCCAAGCTCGACGTCCGCGACGAGCTGGAGGCCGCGCGTGAGGCCAAGTACCGCGAGATCCGCGACGCCGAGCTCGACTTCCGCACCGGCAAGCTCTCGCGCGAAGACTACGAGGCGATCGACGCCGACCTGCGCACCGAGGCGATCGAGATCCTCAACCGGCTCGAAGCGCTCAGGCCCAGGGACGCTTGAGCAGCACGAACGCGTTGAGGAAGAACAGCACCGCGAAGAAGATCGTCCAGCGGTTGAGGTTGCGCTCGACCAGCGAGCCGCCGCCGAGCGGACCGGTGCCGCTGCCAACGCCGAAGGCGCCGGAGAGCCCGGAGTCCTTGCCCGAGTGCATCAGCACCAGGAAGATCAAGATCACCGCGAAGGCGACCTCGAACACGGAGAGGATCGTTTCCACGGGTGGCAGGATACCGCTTCCAGCGCCGTCTGGGAACCGCTACGGGCAGGGAACGGTGCGTTTGGCAAGCACCGTCGAGCCGTCCTCGAAGCTGAACTGCGAAGCCACCGGCCAGCCACCGCGGGGGCAGTGCTTCGGCAGCACGATGCCCTCGACATGGAGCAGCCGCTTCTTGCCGTGGATGGTCTTGTAGTAGGTCGCGCCTTTCGCGCCGAGGCGCAGGAAGGCCGTCGTCGCGGAGGCGTCGGACGCTTCCGGCAGGACTTTGATCAGCGGCACATCGACGCTGAAGCCGAGGCCGTAGGGGGGCGGCCCGTCGATCACCGTTGCCGGGAAGACGAGTTCGATCGAGACCGGGGTCGTGCCCTTGAGGAAGAACAGCAGCGACACGTGCCCGGGTTGGTTGTCGGCGAGGAAGAGTTCGATCGTGTACGGCTCCCTGATGAGTTCGCCGCCGAGTTCGTAGACGCCCTCGCCGCCGCCGACGCCCGCTTTGGAGTTCGCGGGGCAGGCTTGCGGGCCGATCTGTTCCAGTCGTTCCTGCTTGCAGACCGCGCTGCCTTCCAGGTTGAGCGTCACCCCGGCCGGCCCGTACACGTCGACGTGGGTGATCGGCGAGGGCACCGGAAGGTTGGTCGAGCCGATCGTGGCGTTTCCAAACGCGTTGGTCGGAGCGCCAAGGACGTTGGGCGAGAAGCCGGCTTCGGTGATGCTCACGGTCTCTTCCGCGTAGGCCGGGCTCGCCGCCAGCAGCGCCAGCGCGCATGCCGCCATCGCCGCGATCGAGGCCAACGCCGGCGCGACCCTGCCGGGCGTGATGCTCATCTTCCCTTCCCTCCTCCTAGGCGCGTAACCGGTCGGTACGCGCCGCTGTCAAGCAAACAGAAGCACTGGCTGTCAACAATACGGGTTCTACGAGCGCTTTGCACCATTCGATACAAGCGCTGGCGGCGGCGCGACACGGTGCTGCGTAGCGCCCACCTCAGGCGCTCGTGTAGCCGGGATGGCACGAGCTACAGAGGAAAGCGGCGCGTCGTCTAGAAGACGCCGCCGCCGGTCAACTGCGACGCTTCTGCCGTCGGCGTCGATACGGTGCCCGGCCACAGCTGCAGGCAAATGCGATCTGAGCCCGCGAAAATTGTCAACGCGATTACGAATCCTTTACGGATTCGTGGTTGGCTGCCGATAAGAATGCCGGTGGGCGTACCCCGCGCGTGTGGGCTAGCTGCGCCGACCACGAACATGGGACGTCCCTGAAATGATCGACCTCCGCGTATGCCACCCGTAAACCGCGCCCGGAGCCGGGCTCTGCGCGCGCTGCTGTCCGCCCTCGCCGGGGGTGGGCTGACGGCCGCTGGTCTGGGCGGGCCGCTGGCCGGCGCGGCCCTGGGCGCCAGCGCCGTGAACGGTGCCCAGTCGACCGCGGAAGGCACGGCCGGCTCTCAGCAGACAGAAACGGGGGAATCCTCGACTACGAGCACCTCCACCGAAACGACCACCCAGCCGGAAACGCCGGCGACGCCGACCACCACGACGCCGGCGGCCACCACCACGCCCAGCAGTACCACGGCGACGACTCCGGCAACCACCGCGCCCGCGACCACGGCGCCGGCGCCGAGCGCGCCCGCGCCTGCGGTGGCGGCGCCGCCCACGGTGGTGCTCAAACGCAAGCAGAAGGCAACCGCCAGCGCGCCAACGAACCCGAGCCAGACCACGACCGCGACTGGCGGCGAAAGCGCGAAGCCGCGCAAGCGCGCCAAGAAGGCATCAGGCCCCAACAACGTCGCCGCCTCGCCGCAGATGGTCGCAGCCGAGGCCAGCGCGCTCGCAGCGATCCTCGCCTCCTCGGAAGCCTCCGACCAGGCGCTGTCGTTCTACCGGATCCCGCTGTTCCTGCTGCCGATCTACAAGGCGGCCGCCGTCCAGTACGGCGTGCCGTGGCAGATCCTCGCGGCGATCAACGAAATCGAGACCGACTACGGCAGCGACCAGTCGGTCTCGAGCGCCGGCGCGGTCGGCTGGATGCAGTTCAGCCGAGCACCTGGCTGCAGTACGGCGTCGACGCCCTGAACGCGGGCTACGCCGACCCCTACAACCCGGTCGACGCGATCTTCGCCGCCGCGCGCTACCTGCGCGCCGCCGGCGCCGCGACCAACCTGCACGCCGCGATCCTCGCCTACAACCACTCCGAAGAATATGTCGAATCGGTGCTGCTGCGGGCGAAGCTGATCTCCACCTACCCGAAGGCCGTGATCGCCACGCTGACGGGCCTCGTCGACGGGCGCCTGCCGGTCACCGGCAAGCACGTGGCCTGGGAACCGCTCCCGGCGGCGTCGCCGTCGAGCGCGACCGCCGGCGCGACCGCGCTCACGGGCACCGCAGCCGCTCCCGCTCCCGCTGGCGCCGCCTCGACGACGCCGGCAGGCGCTGCCCCGAGCCCTGCCGCCGCGGCAACGAGCGTGCCGGGTTCCGCGCCCGCGCCGTCGCCGACGGCGGCTGCTGCCGCGGCGAGCGCCCGCGCGGCCCGGGCGGTTGCCGCGCAGCCGCTGCAGCTCGTGGACCTGATGAGCTCGCCGAACGCATCGGTGGTCGCCGTGCAGGACGGCCGCATCGATTCAGATCGGCGCACTCGCGCAAGCTCGGCAAGTACCTTGTCCTGCGCGACGTCTACGGCGACGTGTTCACGTACGCTGGCCTCGGCTGCATCGCCCCGAGCTACGCGCTCCCGAAGCCGCCCCACGTGCGGCGGGCCAAGTCGACCGTTGTCGAAGCTGCCAGCACACGCGACCCCGCGCCCTCGCTGCCGGCGAGCGCCGGCACGCAGTCGCCGCTGACGCTGCAGGTCAAGACGCCTGCGCCCCAAGCCCGCCGCGAGCGCGGGCCAGTGTCTCAGTGCAGAGCGACGCGCAGGAAGCGACGCCGCCGGGGATGGGCAGGGTTCGCCTGTTCGCCCACCCGGGCAACCCCGACGCGCGCGCGGCGGCAGCGGCCAGCGCCGCCAGCGAGGCGCCAAGAGCGCGAGCGCCGGACAGCGGCTGCCGCTGCGCAGCGGATCGGTCGTCGCCTGCGGCACGGTGCTCGGGCGCGTGCGCGTGCCGCCGGGCGGCCAGGACGGCCATCTGCGCTTCGCGATCCGCCCTGCGGGCGATGCCGAACACGATCGACCCAGGTCCGATCCTGGCCAACTGGGCGCAGCTGCAGAGCGCACTGCACCCGCAGGGCGCGAAGGCGACGAACGCCCTGCTCGGTGCGACCGCGAGCGACGTGTTCCTGCTCTCCAAGGCGCAGCTCGAGCGCGCGGTGCTCGCCGAACCCGGGGATCACGCTCGACGCGTGCGCGCGCCACGAGGTCGCCTCGGGCGCGGTCGACCGGCGCGTGCTGGCGGTGCTCGCCTTCCTCTCGCGCAGCGGGCTCGAGCCGACCGTGAGCGCCGCTGCGCTGCGGCTCAGCGCCCGTACACGTCGGCAGCGAACGCGCCAGACGGAATGCGTGGACATCTCCGCGATCAACGGCACGGCGATCGCCGGCCATCAGGGTGCCGGAAACGATCACCGACCTGACGATTCGCACGCTGCTGACGCTGCCCGCGGAGTTCGTGCCGCACGAGATCGTCAGCCTGATGCGCTACCCGGGCCACGGCAACACACGTGCCTCGCGCGCGTACGCAAGCCGCATTCACCTCGAGTTCCGCCCGCTGCCGGCGAGGACCCAGCTCAGTGCTGCCGCGGCCAGCACCGTCGCGCACTCGGCACGCTCGGGCCGCACGGCTCCCGCGCCGCTCGTCACGACCAGCGCACTGAGCGCGACACAGTGGAGTCAGCTGATGGAGCGCGTCGGCGCGCTTCCCACCCCGACGATCGCAGAGCAAGCCCAGCTCGGCGGCGATCCCCGACCCGAAGCGCCCGTAGGCGCCCCGGATCGACCTCAGCTCGAGGCTCAGCCTCCGGCTCCCGCCGGCGGCGCCGCTCCAGTTTCAGCGCCCGGCGGTGCTGCTCCGGTTCCAGCCCCCGGGGCTGCGTTTGCGCCGCCGCCCGGACGGCCACCGAAGGCGGTGTGCAGGTAGCTCTGGCACTTGCGCTCGGCGGCGGCGAACTGCGGGCTTGTGGTGTTGATGCCCTTCGTGTCGAAGATCGCGCCTTTGCCGGACGTGTTCGGTTCACCGATCTTGACGCCGTTTTCGCGCATGCACGCCGCGAACTTCACGAGCGCCTTCTTGGCTTCCGGGCTGTTGAAGCGATCTCTACCGGCTCCGAAGCGCCCGGCGGCGAAGCCGCTGCCGCACTTCTTGAGGATGGCTTCGTACTGAGTGCGGGTGACGCCCTTCGGCAGCACCGGGCCGGTGTCCCCGCCGAGCAGGCCGCCGGCGCCGGCCCCGGTCGTTTGCCCGGCGTGCGCTGCGGCAGCGTGATGCCGTTCTTCTTCAGGCATTCGCGCAGCGCCGCGAAGCGGGCACCTCCAGGGAAGCGCCCTTTGGTCGTGGCGGGCGTGCTGGACCCGGGCGCCGTGGAGCTCGCGCTCGTGGCCGTCGTGGTGGAGGTCCCCGAGGACCCTCCGCATGCCGCCAGCACGAGGCTGACAAGTACGAGTACGACCGCCGCTGTCGCCGGCCTGCTGCTCTTGCTGTGGATGTGAGGCATTGACTTCCTTTGTTGGTGATCTGGGTGTGTGAGTTCCTGCCCGCTCGGCAGCGCTGTGGTGCCCGGCTCTAGCCTCCGAACAACGAAGGTTCGCCGCCGCGACCGCCGCTTCTACTGGACGCGCCAGCGCCGCCGCCGAACAGCGCGGCCAGGCCGCCGCCGCTCGCGCCGACGCTGATCGATTCGGCGCTGACGGCGCCGTCAGCGCCGCTCGCGCCGGTGATGGTCACGGTTTCGCCCGGGTGGATCCCCTTGACGCTCGCTTTGACGGTCTTCGTGACGCTCGTCGCCGCCGAGGTCGTGACCTTGACGGTGTTGCCTTCGGCGTTGGTCACATACAGGGTGCTGCCGTCCAGGTATGCGACGGTGCCGGCGGTCGGTCGGGTGAACGCCGGTGCTCGCAGCCCGCCGAGGTGCCGCCGGCACTCGCGCCGGAGGCACTCGTCGCCGGTAGCGCCACCGCGCAGCGCGCGAAAGCGCGACACCAGGCTCGACGCTGCTGAGCCGCCGGAGGAGCTCGACGAGGTTTCGCCCTTCTCGACGAGCACGCCGCCGATGAAGCCGCAGGCGGTCAGCAGCACGCCGAGCAGCGCGAGCGCGAGCCGATTCGCTCCCGCGCCGAAGAGACGTCGGCGCGGGCGTGCGGGGCAGCGCCTCCTCGGGCTCCTCGAGCCACTCCTCCTCGGCTTCGACGGGCTCGTGGTGGGCGGCGGTGGTTGGTTCGTGTGCCATTGCGGTCTCCTGATGGGGGGAAGTCGGGTCACTCAAAGCGCAGCGCCTCGATCGGTCGCAGGCGGCGGCGCGAGCCGCGGGATAGGTGCCGAAGAACAGGCCGGAGGCAAGCGCGGCGCCGAAGGCGAGGAAGATCGAGTAGGTCGCGATCTCCGGGTGCACGCCGGCGATCTCGAACTGGCTGCCGATCACGCCGACGGCGACGCCGGCGATGCCGCCGAACAGCGACACGAGCACGGCCTCGGTCAGGAACTGGGTGAGGATGTCGCGGCGCCGTGCGCCGATCGCCTTGCGGATGCCGATCTCGCGCGTGCGCTCGGTGACGCTCACGAGCATGATGTTCATCACGCCGATCCCGCCGACGAGCAGCGAGATCGCGGCGACCTCGCCGAGCAGCGTCGTGAACACGCTGCTGGTCGAGCTCGAGGTTTCCAGCAGCGAGCCCTGGTTGAGCACGCTGAAGCCGGGTTCGGCGGTGTCCTTGATCTTGTGGCGTTCCTCGAGGATCGTGCGTGACCTCCGCTTCGGCGGCGTTGAGCGAGGATTCGGACTTCGCCTGCACGGTGATCGAGTCGATCGGGCCGATGCCGGTGAGCGAGTCCTGCACGGTGCGTGATCGGCGCCATCACGACGTCGTCCTCGTTGGTGGTGCCGTTGGTGCCCTTTTTGGCGAGCACGCCGACGACTTCGTAGTTGCTGCCGTTGACCTTCATGTTCTGCCCGACGGCGCTCTGCCCGGCGAACAGTTCCTGCACGACTGTCCTGGCCGATCACCGCGACGCGCCTGTGCTTGGCTGACGTCTTCGGCCGTGAACGACGCGCCTTCGGCGATCTTGTAGGTGTGGGCGGTCAGGTAGGACGGCGTGGTGCCGACGAACGAGGACGGTTCGTAGCTGGTGCCGCCGTAGACGAGCGTTGACGCTGCTCGCGTTGACGACGGGCGAGGCGCTCTTGACGTCCGGGGCCAGGCTCGGGTTCTGCAGCGCTTCGGCGTCCTGCCTTGGTCAGCGAGACGGTGGCGGCGGTGCTCGCGCGCGCGCCGCCGCGAAAGCCGCCGCTGGCCTGCACCACGCAGCACGTTCGTGCCGAGGCTCTGGATCGTCGACTGGACGGCCTTGCGAGGAGCCGTTGCCGACGGCGATCAGCACGATCACCGAGGCGACCCCGATCGTCATGCCGAGGATCGTCAGGCCCGAGCGCAGCTTGTTCGCGGTGATCCCGCTCCAGGCGATGCGCAGCGTCTCGCGGCCGATCACGGCTGCGCTCCCAGGACGCCGGCCTCGTCGTGGCGGTGGGCCGACTTCTGGGCCTGCGGCGCCGGCGGCGCGTCGTGCACGCCGAGCGTGCGGCGGTCCTCGACGACCTCGCCGTCGCTGAGCCGGATCACGCGCTTGGTCTGCTCGGCGACGTCCGGCTCGTGCGTGATCAGCACGACGGTGCGCCCTTCCTCGTTCAGGCGCGCGAAGATCCGCAGGACCTCCTCGGTGGAGTGCGAGTCGAGGTTGCCGGTCGGCTCGTCGGCGAGGATCAGCGAGGGGTTCGTCACGATCGCGCGCGCGACCGCCACGCGCTGCTGCTGGCCGCCGGAGAGCTCGGAGGGCTGGTGGTGCATGCGGTTGGCCATCCCGACCGAGCGCAGCGCCCGTTCGGCGCGCCGCCGGCGCTCCGCGCCGCGCAGGCCGGCGTAGGCGAGCGGCAGCTCGACGTTGACGAGCGCGCTCGTGCGCGCGACGAGGTTGAAGCTCTGGAAGACGAAGCCGATCTTGCGGTTGCGCAGGTCGGACGAGGTCGTCCTCGTCCATGTCGGCTGACGTCGACGCCGTCGATCAGCGTAGCGCCCGCTCGTCGGGACGTCCAGGCAGCCGAGGATGTTCATCAGCGTGCTCTTGCCGCTGCCCGAGCTGCCCATGATCGCCACGAGGTCGCCGGTGTCGATCCGCAGCGAGACGTCGCGCAGCGCGCGCACGTGGATCTGGCCGAGCTCGAAGATCTTGGTGACCTCGTGCACGTCGATGACCGGATGCGCGGCGAGCTCGCAGCTCTCGCGCGTCGGCCGCGCCCGCTGCGACGCGTCTCACCAGTGGGCTCGTCGCGCGGCGTCGCGCGAGGCGAGCGCTCGAGCGTGCGCGTGAGGGCCGGCGCATCAGCCGCCGCCCCTGAAGAACGCGCCGCCGCCGCCGCCGCAAGCCGCCACCGCCGATGCCGCCACCGCCGAGCCCGCCACCGCCGAGGCGGCTGCCGAGCCTCGAGACCACGTTGGTGGCGCTCGAGCTGGTTGCGCTGGCAGCCGGCAGGACGACCGTTTCGCCGGCCTTCAGGCCGCTGAGGACGATCGTCGAGCTGTTGCCCGCCAGGCCCGTGACGACGCGCTGGCGCACCTGCTTGCCGCCGCGCACCACCGTCACCGTGTCGGCGGAGATCGCGCTGGTCGGTACGTTGATGCCTTCGGCCTGCTTGACGACGACTTCGGCGGTCGCGCTCATCCCGAGCTTCAGGCCGGCGTTCCATCTGGTCGAGCTGGAAGGTCACGTCATAGCTCACCACGCCGCTGCTGCTCGTCGAGAGCAGCGCCACTTCGCTGACGTGGGCTGCCAGCTTGCTGCCGTTGAGGGCTTCGACGGTGACGGTCGCGATCTGGCCTGCTTTGACGTTGCCGATTTCCGATTCGCTCAGCGGCACCACGAGCTGCATCGAGCTGAGGTCGCTGAGCACCGCGAACGCGGAGCTCGAGGAGCTCGAGGAGGCGGAGCCGAGGAGCTCGACGCGGCGCTCGCGGAGCGGCCGCTCGCACGCCGTGGCCCCGCCGCGCGGCGCTGCGCGTCCGGAGCCGCCGGAGGAGCTGCTCGAGCTGGACGGCCCGCGTCGTGCCGCTGCCCGAGACGACTTCTCCGACCTGGCCGGAGAGCGAGACGATCGTGCCGCTCTCGGGCGCGTAGAGCTTGGTGTCCTGGACGGCCTGTTCGTCGCTTTGCACCGTCAGCTTGTCGCTCTTGACGGCCGCCCTCGCGGAGGCGAGGTTCGCTTCGCGCGTGGCCGTGCTGATCGTAGCTTTCGTTGAGGAGGAGCTCGAGCCGGCTTCGCTTTCGCGTTTGCTCGTCTCCGTCGTGCGCGTCGGCGTGGATGTCGTGGTGGTCGTCCTGGTGTTGGCGGTCGGCGATTTCGTGCGCAGGGGTCGTCGTGACCGGTGTCGTGCTCGTCTGCGTGGTGCCCGCAGGCGTCGGCGCGGTGGGTGTCGCCGCTGCCGGAGTCGTGCTCGTGGGCGTTGCGCGTGTCGGCGTCGTGCTCGTGGGAGTGGTTGTGGCCGGCGCGGTGTGCGTCGGCGCTTCGTGGCGGCGTCGATCGGCCGCGAGGCGGCCCCGGTCGCGCGCCGGCGGTCGCTGCAGCCGTGGCGCCGCCTGTCGCGCCGAGCCGGAGCCGCTCGAGCCTTCGCCGTCGGTTTCTTCCTCCTTGGCGAGGTTGGCTTCGGCCGACTGCAGCGCCGGCCTTGGCCTGTTCGAGCGTGACTTCGGCGCTCTGCGGGTCGAGCGTCGCCAGCAGCTGGCCCTGCGCGACCTGCTGGCCCTGGGTGACGTAGATGTGCGTGACCGTGCCGCTCGTCTTGAAGCCGAGGTTGAGCTGGCTGGCGGCCTGCAGGTTGCCGCTGCCGGACACGGTCGACTGCACGACGCCCTGCGCGACGGTGGCGGTGCGTGTCACCGTCGCCTGGCTGCCGGAGGCTGGTCCGACGACGAGCACGGCGGCGACGATCGCACCGGCGCAGAGAGCCCCCAGTGCGTAGACGAGCCAGGATGCTCTGGTGCGTTCGGTCATCTTGTTCACCTAGATAGTCGGCCGAGGCCGTAAGAGGGGGCGAAGAAAGCCCTCAAGCACGCCTAAATTCGCGTAAGGCTTGTGGTCGTCCTTCTGACGTTGGCGCCGGTCCAGCATTCGGGGTGGCGTCGCGCCAGCGCTCCAGCGGGCGTTGGTCCAGTGATTGGGTGGATGCCGGGCCAGCGCTTCGCGGAGATCGCGCACGGCGCTCTGCGATGATCCGCGCAGATGTCCAGCTACGGCGGGATCGACCTCGGCGGGACCAAGATCCAGGCGGTGATCGTCGACGACGATGCAGAACGTGCTCGGCTCGGCCCGGCGCGCCGACGCCCACCGAGGGTGGCCCGGCGGACGTGGCCGCGGAGATGGAGACCGCGCTGCGCGACGCGGCGAAGGCGGCAGAGCTCGAGCCGGCGTCGCTGGTCGGCGTCGGCGTCGGCTCGCCGGGCACGATCGATGACGGCAACGTGACGAGCGCGCGCAACCTGCCCGGCTGGGAAGGCACGTTCGCGCTCGCCGAGACGCTCGAAGGCGGCGCTCGGCTGCCAGCGTCGAGCGTCGGCAACGACGTGCAGGTCGCCACCGACGCCGAGTTCAAGCTCGGGGCGGGACGGCCTGTACGAGCTCGCTGCTCGGCGTGTTCTGGGGAACCGGCGTCGGCGGCGGCCTGATCCTCGACGGCAAGCCCTGGACCGGCCGTGGGGGCGCGGGCGAGATCGGCCACGTGGTGGTGGAGATCGACGGCGCGCGCTGCACGTGCGGGCGGCGCGGCTGCATGGAGGCCTACGCGGGGCGCGCGGCGATGGAAGCGTACGTGCGCAAGCTGCACGAGGAGAAGGGACGCAAGACCGACCTGTTCAAGCTGATGAAGCGAGCACGAGCGCACGCGCCTGACGAGCGGCATCTGGGCACGCGCGCTCGAGCACGACGACAAGCTCGCCGCCCAGACACTGGAACGCGCCGTCAGGGCGCTCGGCGCGGGGATCGCCTCGGTCGTGAACGTGCTCGACGTCGAAGGCGTGATCATCGGCGGTGGGCTGGGGATCAGGCTCGGTCACCCCTATGCCAAGCAGATCGCGGAGGCGATGCAGCCGCACCTGTTCGCCGACTCGCGCCCCCCGCACGTGCACGTGGCGGCGCTGGGCGATCTCGGTGGCGCGATCGGCGCGGCGCTCTTGGTCGAGTGATCTAGAAGCCGGCGAAGGTGATCACGACGAGCGCGATCGAGAGCGTGGACGTGACCGCGACGGTGACCGCCGCGGCGCCGTCGAGCAGGCCGCGGCTGGCACGCTCGCCCATCACTTGGCGCGAGCGCGCCAGGCGCCAGATGAAGAACAGGTTGATCGGCAGCAGGAAGCCGTTGACGACCTGCACGCCGACGAGCAGCGAGATCACCGGGACGCCCGGGATGACCGCGACGAACGCGCTGATCATGATCATCGCGGTGATGATGTTCACGAACACGGGCGCCTCCTCGCGACGTCGTGCCGATGCCCTTCTCGTAGCCGAGCGACTCGGACGACCACGTAGGAGGTGGCGATCGGCAGGATCGCCGCCGCCAGCAGGCTTGCGCCCAACAGGCCGACCCCGAACAGCACCTCGGCGTAGCGGCCGGCGAACGGGCTCAGCGCGCGCGCGGCGTCGGCGGCGGAGGAGATGTTGTGGATGCCGTGCGTGAACAGCGTCGCGCCGGTGGCGATGATGATGAACGCGGCGACGACGTTGGCGAACACCGCGCCCGCCACCGCCTCGCGTTCCTCGCGCGGCAGCTCGTCCTCGCGCACACCGCGCTCGACCACCGCCGACTGCAGGTAGAGCTGCATGTACGGGGTGATGGTCGTGCCGGTCGTGGCGATCAGCAGCACGCAGGAAGGCCGGATTCGTGTGCAGCTGCGGCACGACGAGCGCTTTGCCGACGGCGCCCCAGTGCGGGTGCGCGAGGATCGCGGCGATCGGGTAGGCGAAGAACGGGATCGTGAACCAGATGAAGATGCGCTCGGCGGAGCGGTAGGAGCCGCGCACGATGATCAGCCAGATCCCGACCGCCGCGATCGGCACCGATACCTGCACCGGCACGCCCGCGAGGCCGAGCGCCGCGCCGATGCCGACGAAGTCCGAGATGCAGATGCCGAGTGTTCGCGATCAGCACGGCGCTCGTGGCGAACACCGACCAGCGGATCCCGTACTCCTCGCGCACGAGCTCGGCGAGGCCCTTGCCGGTGACCGCTCCCATCCGCGCCGCGAGCAGCTGCACGAGGCCGAGCGAGATCGTGATCAGCACCATCGTCCACAGCAGCTCGTATCCGTACTTGGCGCCGACCGAGGAGTAGGTGGCGATCCCGCCGGCGTCGTTGCCGGCGTTGGCGGCGATCAGGCCGGGGCCGAGAAGGCCGAGGAACGCGAAGATTCGAGCGCGGCGAGGGTTAAGTCGGGCAGGCAGACGCGGTCGGCCGCGAGCGGCCGACCGGATACGTCGCATGACGGGCGGTACTCGGACCGCCATCGAACTGTCCCGCTGGAGCCATCACGCGGAGGAGTCTAGTCAGTCCTCGCCGAGCAGCCCGAAGCGCCGGCGCCAGCCGCGCGGGAGCATCGCCTCGAGCACGTCGTCAACGGTGACGATGCCGAGCATCTGGCCGTGCTCGTCGGCGACGGGAATCGCCGTGAGGTTGTAGTCGGCCATCAAGCGCGCGACCTCCTCGAAGGAGGCATCGGGCTCGAGGCACGGCGTCTCGTGCTTGACGATGGTGGAGAGCTCGCGGTCTGGGTCGACGCGCAGCAGCGCGGTCACGGGCACGCTGCCTTCGAGCGGCCCAGCCGCGGAGCTGACGAACACGGTGCTCAGTAGTTCTGGGGCGATCTTGCTGGCGCGGACGGTGTCCAGGGCGGCGCCTGCGGAGGTGCTGCCGCGCAGCAGGATGAAGTCGGGGCTCATCAGGCCGCCGGCCTCGGCGGGGTCGTAGCCCAGCAGCGCGCGGACCTTGATGCGATGGCTGACCGGCAGCAGCGCGAGCACGGGCTCGCGCCGGTCCTCGTCGAGCTCGCCGATGATGTCCGCGGCGTCGTCGGGGGCCATGCGCGAGAGGATCTCCGCGACCTGCGCGTCGGGCCGATCCTCGAGGAACTCGCGCTGGTGCTGGTCGTCGAGCTCCTCGAAGACGTCGGCCTCGAGCTCGCGGTCGTCGTCGCCGACGGCCTGGATGATCTCTTCGCCCTCGTGTCGCGAAGCCGCCTCGACGAGATCGGCGATCTGCGCGGGATGCAGCCTCGCGAGCTTCGGGTGGGGCACACGCAGGCGCACGGTGGGTACATGCCCGACGAACGGCTCGACGCCCGCCCAGTCGAGAAACTCACCGGTCGCTATGTGTGCGCCGAGCGCCTTCGGCAGCAGCCGGCGCAGTCCGCCGCGGGGACCAGTGTCGACGCCGACGACGCGCCACGATCCCGCCACCAGCGCGAGCTCGATCTCGTTTGCGCGCACGAGCCGCGCGCCCTCGACGTTGATCAGCTGGCGGTCGAGTAGATCGCGCTTGAGCAGCACCTCCTCGGCGCGACGCTCGAACGGCCGCAGGTCGAGCTTTGCCTTGCGCATGACGACGCCGTCGCTGGCGATCTCCGAGACGCGCTCCGCGCCCAGGAACGAGGGACGCCCGGCGACGTTGACGAGGAAGCCGGTGATCGGTGGGTAGCCCGTGCCGCCAAGGCGGACGATGAGATCTTCGACCTTGCCCAGCCGCGTGCCGTCGGCATCGCGCAGCGGGCTGCCGACCACCGAGGAGAGGTGCAGGATCGGTGGTGCCTGTGCAGCTGGCGCGCTCACGCTGTCATCGTACGCTGGTGCTCCCGTTCTGGATCTCGATCGTCGTGCTGTCGCTCGTCCAGGGCTCGCTGGTTGCGGCGCCGGGCGTGCTCGCGTGGCGGTTGCCGGCGCGGCTGCGCGGCCGCCGCTGGGCGCTCGTCCCGCCACTGTCGGTGGTCGCGTTCGTGTTCGGCGCGCGCGCTGCCGAACACGCGAGCGCGCAAGGCTTGACGTATCTCGCGCTCGTCGCCGTGCCGCTGCTTGCGGTGCTCGCGCTCGGCTGGCTTCTGTGGGACGCACAGAGGCCGGATTGGCCGCGATGGCGGCGCGCACTGCTGGTGGTGCCGCTGTTCGGGCTCGCGTGGGTCGATCGCGCCGGCCTCTTGGGGGAGGGAGCGGCGCTCGCGCTGTCGGCGCTCAGCTGTGTCGCCCTCGGCGTGCTGCTCGCGACGGTGACGCCACCGCGCTGGCTCGCGGCCGGGATCGTCGCGATGGCGATCGCCGACACCGCGCTCGTGGTCTCCGATCTGCTGCAGCGGCCGAACAACGCGCTGAACGCCGCACATCCCGCAGCGGGGCTGCCGCAGCTGCAGAGCGCCGTGTTCGGCTCCGCCGTGATGGGCTACGGCGACCTGTTCATCGCGGGTGTGCTCGGAGGGCTGCTTGCGGCGACCGTCACGCGCGCCTCGCAGGTTCGCGCGGCGGCTCTCACGACGGTCCTGGCGTTGGGATTCGATCTGCTGTTCTTCGCGGTTGACGAGCTGCCGGCGACCGTGCCGGTGGCGCTTGCGCTGGTGGCGACGGCGCTCAGGCGCCGCTGGAGATCCGCCGACGAGCGGCGATCTCGGGCGGATCGACGGCGCTCGGCGGCAGAGCCTCCTCGGCCGCCGGCTCGAGCCGCGCGGTGATCGCCCGCGCACTGATCTCCACGGCATCCGGCGTCACCACCTTGCGTTCGGACGCCGCGCCCGCCTGCTCGATCTTGCGGACCTGCGGGATCACGCGGTGCTCGAAGGAGCCGAGCGCCTCGTTGTAGGCGCCGACGGCCGAGTCGAGCTGACGCCCGACCTTGGCGAACGGTTCGACGAAGCGGCCGAGCCGGCTGTGCAGCTCGCGTGCGGACTCGGCGATCTCGCGTGCGGACTCGGCGATCAGCTCTTGGCGCCAGCCGTAGTGGACCGCCCACAGCAGGCCGATCAGGGTTGTCGGCGTGGCCATCAGCACCTGCTGCTGCACGCCGTACTCGATCAGCGCCGGGTCCTGGGCGAGCGCGGCCTGGTAGATGCCGTCGGAGGGCACGAACATCACGACGAACTCGGGCGTCGAGTCGAACTGGCGCTGATAGCCCTTGGAGGCGAGCTTGGCGATGTGCTCGCGCGTCTGTCGCGCGTGGCGCGCCGTGTGCAGCTCGCGCTCGTCCTCGTCGCTTGCCTCGAGCGCCGACAGGTATGCGTCTAGCGGCACCTTCGAGTCGACCACGACCAGCTTGCCGCCGGGCAGGCGCACGAGCATGTCCGGTCGCAGCGTGCCCTCGCCGGTCTGGATCGTGCTCTGCTCGACGAAGTCGCAGTGCGAGACCATCCCGGCCATCTCGACCACGTTGCGCAGCTGGATCTCACCCCACGAGCCGCGGGTGCTCGGGACGCTTGAGCGCCGAGACGAGGTTGCCGGTCTCCTGGCGCAGCGTGCCGACGCCGTCGCCGAGGTGGCGGATCATCTGCGCGAGCTCGCCCTGTGCCTGCCTACGCTCGCGCTCCAGGCGCCCGATCTCGCTCTCCATCCTGCCGAGCTTCTCCTGCACCGGTCCGACCATCCCCTTGATCTGCTCCGTGCGCTTGGCCATCTCGCCTGTGGCGCGCTCCTCCTCGGCACGACGGGAGTGCTCGAGGCGCTCGGCGAGCGAGTCTCCGGTCTGCCTCAGCACGTCGAGCGACATCGCCTTCAGCTCGTCACGCAGGAGCTCGTGCTCGCGTCCGCGTGCGCCGCGACGCTGCAGCGCGAGCGCAGCGGCTACGCCGACCAGAATCCCGACTATCAGCAGCAGAGCATTCATATCGCCGGGCACGATGACGCCGTGGTCGGACAGAGAGGCGGAGGGCGCTCACGCGAGCGCGCCTGCCGGGGACGGCGAGGCGGGCGCAGGCCAGGGCATCGACCAGGGCCTTGCACGGGCGCCACGGGTCACGCGAAGCGCGATCGTGGTGCTGGCAGCAACTCACCACCTCCTCGACACGAAAGGAGCACGCCATGCGTGCCGACATCGCGGCCGGCGGGATCTTTCCCGACTACGAGCTGACCGACCACGGCAAGACCCGGCGCAAGCTGAGCGAGCTGCAGGGGAACGACCCGCTGATCCTCGTGCTCTCGCGCGGCCACTACTGCCCGAAGGACCACCAGCAGCACCTGGAGCTGGCAGCCGCTTATTCGCAGATCGCCGTCGCCTACACCCAGGTCGTCACGATCTCCACGGACAACATCGTCGAGACCCGCGAGTTCCGCGCCTCGGTCGGCGCTCAGTGGACCTTCCTCTCCGACGCCGGCCGCCATGTGCAGAAGGACCTCGACATCCAGGAGTACACCGACCCCCATCACGACCCGATGATCCCGCACACGCTCGTGCTGAAGCCGGGACTCGTGATCCACAGCGTCTACAACGGCTACTGGTTCTGGGGAAGGCCGTCTGTCGAGGACCTTCGCCGCGACCTGCGCGAGGTGACGCGCGAGATCCGCCCCGACTGGGACCTCGGCAAGCCCGGCCTGCGCGCGGCATGGGAGGCCGGCGACCGATCGGCGTTCTTCCACGACGAGGATCTCGACCCCGCTCTCAGGACGATGTAGCCAAGAGCCGCCGCCGCGCTCGCCGGCTGGTGGCGTTTGACACGTCGGTTGCAACCGAGTACCGTTGGGTCATCTCACCAGCGAGGGCTGGGGAGCGCTCATGGAGGGCAAAATCGATGACGGGGCGAGCACTGGCGGAATGAGTCCGCCCGGACGCATCCCCCGCGGCACAAGAGGAGGATGTTCAATGCAAGCCAAGCATGGCTCTGCTATTTCGCTCCGATCGCAAGGTCGGCTGATAGGTTGTTGCATGGCGCTCGTGTTCGCGCTGACGGCGTTCGTATTCGCGCCAGCGGCCGCAAACGCGACCGGCGCGGCACCGGAAACGACAACGTACCTGGCGCTGGGTGACTCGATCTCGTTCGGTTACTCAGAGGAACGCTTCAACCTTCACTACCCGACGGAGTCCCCGTCCTACTTCGACGAAGGCTTCACCAACGCGTTTGCCAAGGACCTCAGCAAGTCGAGCGAGGTCGGCAAGAGCATCAGGCTCGTCAACGACGCCTGCCCAGGCGAGACCTCGAACGGGCTGATCGGCGAAAACGCTCTGCTCGGTGGTGAAACATCGACAGAGTCCTACGCGGAAATCGAAGCTCCGGGCGGCTACCAGGGAATCGGCGACTGGCACCCCTGCAAATACACGTTCCAGACGCACCTGCCGCTGCACAACGGTGGCTACCGCGAAGGCGCAACAGAAGTCTCACAGCTCGAAGAGGCGCTCGCCAGCATCGCCTCGACAACGAGCCCGGTCAAGGCGATCACGCTGAACATCGGCTCCAACGACGAGCTCGCGGGCATCACCAAGTGCGAGGACGAACACTACACCGAAGGCGAGGGCGCGATCCTCGGCTGCATCAAAACGGAATCCGAAACAGTCGTGGTTCCGCACATCCTCAAAAACCTCGGTGACACCATCGCTCAGATCGACCTGCACGGTTACACCGGGCCGATCGTTCTGCTCGGCTTCTACAACCCGGACGCGTTGATCCTGCCCGGCAGCGACGAACTGCAGGAGGGCACCAACGCGGCGGTCGAAGGCGTGCTGCTGCCCAAACTGAAAGCCGAATACGGGATCGAAAACGTGACAGTCGCGAATCCGTTCCCGGTGTTCAACAAGGGCGTTGGCGCCAAGGAGCAGGCGTCGATCTGCAAGTACACCGAAATGTGCAACACCAACGACCCCGGTGGGTCGAAAGACGACGGTGACATCCACCCGTCGCCGAAGGGCTACAAGGAGCTCGCGAAGCTCGTCAACGCGGCATACGAGGCCAACCCGGCCAAATAGCCCGTTGAAGTAGACGGCGAAGTAGTGCCAATGGGGGCGTCCGGCTAGTCGGCCGGGCGCCCCCTTTGCGTCTCGTAGTCGCGCGCGACCTGTTCCAGCACGCCGAGCATCGCCGGCGCGGCCGGCACGAGGCGCGCGCCCGCGGGCGTCGCGGCGATCACCTGGCGCACCGGCGGGGCGGGGGAGAGCGCGCGGATCGCGATGTCCTCGCGCACGACCGACAGCGCGAGCTCGGGGATCAGCGCGACGCCGACGCCGGCCGCGACGAGCCCCTGCACGGTCTGGTAGTCGTCGCTCTCGAACGCGACGTTGCGGCTCGAAGCCGGCGGCGTGGCAGCTGCGCACCACGTGGCGCGCGCACGGGCTCGCGCTGCGAGGTCTGCACCCACGCCTCCCGGGCGAGGTCCTCGAGCGCGCAGTCGCCGCTTGCGTCGCGAGCCGGTGCTCGCGCGGCAGCGCCAGGTACATCGGGTCCTCGAGCAGCTCGCGCGCGGGTCACGTCCTCGCTCGGCAGCGTCTCGCCGGCGAACTCGAACAGCAGCGCGAGGTCGAGCTCGCCGGCGCGCAGGCGCGGCGACGATCTCCTCGGGCTCGCCCTCGGCGAGCGTCAGCTCGACGTCGGGGTAGGAGGCGCGGAAGGTGGCGATCGCCAGCGGCATCAGCGTGGCGCCGGCGGTCGGGAAGGAGGCCATCCGCAGGCGCCCGCCGCGCAGGCCCGGCGATCGCCGCCAGCGCCGCCTCGGCGGCGTCCAGGCGCGCGAGGATGCCCTCGGCGTGGCCGACGAGCGTCTGCCCGGCGGCCGTCAGCGTGACGCCGCGCGGATGGCGCTCGAGCAGCGCCATGCCCGGTCTCGGCCTCGAGCGCGGCGATCTGCTGGGAGACGGCCGACTGCGTGTAGGAGAGCGCCTCGGCCGCCGCCGAGAACGAGCCGCGGTAGGCGACCTCCTTGAGGATCTTCAGCCGGGCGACGTTAAGCATAAGGTACAGCTTATAGCAAGCATCAACAGAATCACTGGCACTGATGGCAGGAGATGTCAACATCGACTGAACCGAGTCGAAAGATGCGAGAACCCAAACCTGCCGGCCGCTGCGGCCGACGCACACGAAGGAGAGAGCCAATGTCCGCCAAGATCATCGTTTCCTACGACGGCACCGCCAACGAGGACGACGCCATCGCCCTCGGCCGCCTGCTCGCGCCGCGCCGGCGCCGAGGTGTCGCTCGCGTACGTGCGCCACACCCACGAGCCCGACAGCGACCGCGAGACGCTCGCACAGGCCGAGGCCGCAGGAGCTGCTCGACCGCGGCGTCGAGCTGCTCGGCGACGCCGGCGCGGCCAGCGCCACGTCGTCACCGACCGCTCGACGCCCGAGGGCCTGCGCCGCGCTCGCCGAGCGCGAGGGCGCCGACGTGATCGTGTTCTGCTCGGACTCGCACACCGCCAAGGGCCACGTCGCCGTCGGCAACTCCGCCGAGCGCCTGCTCGAGGGCGGCCGCACCGCGATCGCGATCGCGCCGGTCGACCTCGCCGAGCGGGTCGCAGGGCGCCGGCATCCAGCGGATCGTCGCCGTCGGCGACGCCGACGGCGGTGCGCGCGAGACCGCCGAGGCGCTGGCCGCAGCGCTCGGCGCGACGGTCGCGCCGGTCGCCAACGAGCGAGACCGACCTGCTCGTGATCGACTCGCGTGCCGGAGCGCCGAGCAGGGTCGCGTCTCGCTCAGCTCCTCCGCCGCGCACCTGATCGAGATCGCCACGCTGCCCGGTGCTCGTCGTGCCGCGCGGCGTGACGCTCGGCTTCAGCGCCGCCGCGCACGCGCCAGCGGCCGCGTAGCGAACACCACGAGTACCGCTAACGCGGCGGGGCCCAGCCAATGGGCCCTGCCGCGCTAGCGCCAGCGCCATTCGGCCGCGCGCAAGCCTCAGCGGATGGTGCGCCCGCGCGCCCGCGCGAGCAGGTAGCGCGCGAGCGCCGCGGCGAAGTCCAGCGCGCCGCCCACGAGGTGGCCCGCGGGGCCGGTCCACAGCCAGCGCCTCGGCGCGCCGGCGGGCTGGGGGGCGTGACGTGGGCCGCATCGAGCGGCACGGTATCGTGGCGGGGGTGCCGGCCGCCGTGAAGACCACCGTCACCGAGCTCGGCGACTCGCGTGTGCGCCTGCAGGTGCAGGTGCCCCCGGGCGAGGTCGAGGGCCGCCTCGAGCGCAAGGCCCAGCAGCTCGGGCGCGAGCTGAAGCTGCCGGGCTTCCGCCGCGGCAAGGTGCCCGCGCCGCTCGTGATCCAGCGCATCGGCCGCGAGGTGGTGCTCGAGGAGGCCGTCCGCGACACGCTCTCCAGCTGGTACTCCGACGCGATCGAGACCGCCGGCATCGTGCCCGTCGGCGACCCGCAGCTCGATCTCGGCGAGCTGCCCGCCGCAGGGGCAGGCGCTCGAGTTCTCGATCGAGATCGGCGTGCTGCCGAAGGCCGAGCTCGGCGACTACAAGGGCCTCGAGGTCGGACGGCGCGAGCCGGAGGTCGCCGACGAGCAGATCGAGCAGGAGATCGACGCGATGCGCGAGCGCCTCGCGCGGCTGGAGACCGCCGAGCGGCCCGCCGCCGCAGGGCGACTTCGTCGTGGTCGACTACGTCGGCTCGCTGGTCAGCCAGGGCGCCGACGGCGAGCAGGCCCTGCGAGCCGTTCGCGGGCGGCGAGGGCCGCGACCAGCTGGTCGAGCTCGGCGCGGGCAACCTGATCCCGGGCTTCGAGGAGGGCCTGCTCGGCGCGAGCGCGGGCGAGACGCGCACGGTCGCGCTGACGTTCCCGGCCGACTACGGCAGCCAGGAGCTCGCCGGTCGCGAGGCGTCGTTCGAGATCGACCGTCAAGGAGGTCAAGCGCAAGGAGCTGCCCGACGTCGACGACGACTTCGCGATCGACGCCGGTTTCGACGACCTGGACGAGCTGCGCGAGGACATCCGCAAGCGGCTGCTCGAGGCTCGAGGAGGCGCGCGTCGAGGCCGAGTTCCGTCAGGCGGCGCTCGACGCGGCGGTGGCCGCGGCGCAGGTCGACGGTGACGCCGGAGCTCGTCAAGGCGCGCGCCCGGGAGATGTGGGAGCGGATGCTGCACTCGCTCTCGCACCGCGGCATCTCGCGCGAGGCCTACCTGCAGATCGCCGGACGCGAGGAGGCCGACGTCCTCGCCGAGATGGAGCCCGAAGCCGAGCTCGCGCTGCGCCGCGAGGCGGTGATCACCGCGCGTCGTCGCCGCCGAGGGCATCGAGCCCGCCCGAGGAGGAGCTGCTGCAGGCGCTCGCGCCGACCGCCGAGCGCGAGGGAGTCGAGCCGCAGAAGCTGCTCGAGCGAGCTGCGCGCGCGCCGGGCGCCTGGAGGAGGTGCGCGAGGATCTCGCGGCGCGCGCAGGCGATCGACCTGATCGCCGCCGCCGCCAAGCCGA
This sequence comes from uncultured Solirubrobacteraceae bacterium, assembly GCA_963797105.1. Classification (GTDB taxonomy): domain Bacteria; phylum Actinomycetota; class Thermoleophilia; order Solirubrobacterales; family Solirubrobacteraceae; genus Palsa-744. The sequence continues at coordinate 2,206,680 of CAWCOB010000002.1, read as the reverse complement.
TCCCGCTCGCGCAGGCGCAGGCGCGCGAGCAGCTGTGGACGCCCGAGAAGGCCGGCGAGGCCGCGAGCGGCGGCGCAGAGGAGCCGGCCGGGCGCGCCCGGGCGGCTGTGGACCCACCGATCGATCGGCCAGCTAGCCTTCTAGAGGAATCCGGCAGGCGAGGCGAAACAAAGGCGAGGACTATGAGCCCACTTGTCCCAATGGTCGTCGAGCAGACCTCGCGCGGCGAGCGCGCGTTCGACATCTACAGCCGCCTGCTCAACGAGCGGATCATCTTCCTCGGCACGCCCGTCGACGACCAGATCGCCAACCTGATCGTCGCCCAGCTGCTGCACCTGGAGTCCGAGGATCCCGAGAAGGACGTCTCGCTCTACATCAACTCGCCCGGGCGGCTCGGTGTACGCGGGCCTCGCGATCTACGACACGATGCAGTTCATCAAGCCCGACGTGCAGACGATCTGCGTCGGCATCGCGATGTCGATGGGCGCGCTGCTGCTCGCCGGCGGCGCGGCGGGCAAGCGCATGGCGCTGCCCAACGCCAAGATCCTGATCCACCAGGTCTCCTCGAGCTTCCAGGGACAGGCGACCGACATCGAGATCCACGCCAAGGAGATCATCGACGTGCGCCGCCGCCTGGACGAGATCATCGCCAAGCACACCGGCAAGGACCTCGAGCAGGTGCGCAAAGACACCGAGCGCGACTACTTCATGAGCTCCGAGGAGGCCAAGGAGTACGGCATCATCGACCGGGTGATCTCCGAGCACTAGCTCGAGATCGCGAGCGCCGGACCGGGGAGCACCAAGGGATATGGCCAGACCGACGACTCCAACGAGCAGCTCCTGTGCAGCTTCTGCGGCAAGTCCCAGCGGCAGGTCAAGAAGCTGATCGCCGGGCCCGGCGTCTACATCTGCGACGAGTGCATCGACCTCTGCAACGAGATCATCGACGAGGAGCTCTCGGCGCCGCCGGCGTTCGACCTCGAGAACCTGCCCAAGCCGCGCGAGATCTACGACGTCCTCGACGAGTACGTCGTCGGTCAGGACCCCTCCAAGCGCACGCTGTCGGTCGCCGTCTACAACCACTACAAGCGCGTGCAGATGATGATGTCCGGCGACTCGGACATCGAGCTGCAGAAGTCGAACATCCTGCTGCTCGGCCCGACCGGCTGCGGCAAGACGCTGCTCGCGCAGACGCTCGCGCGGATCCTCAACGTGCCGTTCGCGATCGCCGACGCGACCGCGCTGACCGAGGCCGGCTACGTCGGCGAGGACGTCGAGAACATCCTGCTGAAGCTGATCCAGGCGGCCGACTACGACGTCAAGAAGGCCGAAACGGGGATCATCTACATCGACGAGGTCGACAAGATCGCGCGCAAGGCCGACAACCCGTCGATCACGCGCGACGTCTCCGGCGAGGGCGTGCAGCAGGCGCTGCTGAAGATCCTCGAGGGCACGCAGGCCTCGGTGCCGCCGCAGGGCGGGCGCAAGCACCCCCACCAGGAGTTCCTGACGATCGACACGACCAACGTGCTGTTCATCTGCGGCGGCGCGTTCGCCAACCTCGACAAGGTGATCGAGCGGCGCATCGGCCACAAAGGCGTCGGCTTCGCGGCGGCGATCGAGGCCAAGGCCGAGCGCGACACGGGCGAAGTGTTCGAGCACTGCCTGCCCGAGGACCTGATCGAGTACGGGCTGATCCCCGAGTTCATCGGCCGCCTGCCCGTGATGTCCGCCGTGCACCAGCTGACGCGCGAGGACCTCGTCTCGATCCTCGTCGAGCCGCGCAACGCGCTCGTCAAGCAGTTCCAGCGCTTCTTCGCCTTCGACGGGATCGAGCTGGTGTTCTCCGAGGACTCGCTCGTCGCGATCGCCGAGAAGGGCCTCGAGCGCGAAACCGGCGCGCGCGGGCTGCGCTCGATCATCGAGGAGATCCTGCTCGAGGTGCAGTTCGAGCTGCCCTCGCGCCGCGACGTGAAGAAGTGCGTCGTCACCAAGGAGACCGTCGAGAAGGGCCTCACGCCGACGCTCGTCACCGAAGCCGCGCCCGAGGAGCGCCGAGGACGCTCGCTGCGCGAGGAGTCGGCCTAGCCTCGAGGCGCCTCGCGGCCCCTCGAGTGCCCGGCTCGGGGCGCTACCATCGCGGCTGTGTCAAGGAGACGCGCCATGCGCAGGTCCAAGCACGACCGGCAGTCTGCACGCTTCGGGGCGCAGGCTCTGCCCTGGGTCGCCGCTGCGCAGGCCGGGATGGTCAGTCGGCCGGCACTGGCGCGCGCTCTCGGCCAGGGAGCGTGCGCGCCTCGCGCGAGCTCGCCCGCGAGTCCCGCGGGCGTCCTCGCAGCCTCAGCGCGAAGGAGCGACTGGAGCTGCGCAGGCTCGCTCGGCAAGCTCGACCTCGAGGGTCTGGCGGCGCGAGCTCGCTCGCGCTCGCGCAGCCGGCGGCGGGCGTTCGTCGCCGCGCGCGTCTCCGCGCGCCGGCAGCGCGACGCTGGACCGAGGCGCGCGCCGAGCGCCAGCTGCGCTCGCTGGAGCTGTTCGGGATGCGCTTCGGCCTGGACCGGATGCGGCGGATGATGACCGTCGCTCGGCTCGCCCGAGCGGCGCTTCGACGCGATCCACGTGCTCGGCACCAACGGCAAGTCCTCGACCACGCGGATGATCGCCGCGATCCTCGAGCGCCACGGCCTGCGCACCGGCGCCTACCTCTCGCCCGCACCTGGTCTCCTACCGCGAGCGCGTGCTGATCGACGAGCGCGAGCTCGACGCGGAGGCGTTCGCGGCGGCGATCGCGCGCGCGTCGTGGGCGGCCGAGCGCGTCAACCGCACGCTCGCCGAGGACGACCACGTCACCCAGTTCGAACTGCTGACGGCCGCCGCGCTGTGGGAGATGGCCGACAGCGAGGTGGACGTCGCGGTCGTGGAGGCCGGGCTCGGCGGGCGCTACGACGCGACCAGCGTGATCGACGCGCGCGTGACGGTGCTCACGAACGTCGGGCTCGAGCACACCCGCTGGCTCGGGCCGACCGTCGCCGACATCGCCGAGGAGAAGCTCGCGGTCGTGCGCCCGCGACAGCACGCTCGTGCTCGGCGCGGACCTTGCCGCGCCGGCGCTCGCCGTTGCCGAGCGGGTGGCGCGCGAGCGAGCGGCGCGGATCGTGCGGCCGCGCCCGCGCTCGGCCGGCGATCGCAGCTGCGCGCGCGCGGCGCCTTCCAGCGGCGCAACTTCGCGCTCGCGCGGGCCGCCGCGGAGGCCTATCTGCGAGCCGCCGGCATCCCCGTGCGACGAGCACGCCGTCGTCGCGGCCGGCCGCCGGCCACGGATGTGCCCGGGCGCCTGCAGCTGGTCGCGCGAGACCCGCTGACGATCCTCGACGGCGCGCACAACCCCGACGCGGTCGCGCGCGCTCGTGGAGTCGCTCCCCGAGGTGCTCGGCGAGCGCCCGCTGGCGCTCGTGCTCGGCGTGCTCGAGGACAAGGACGCGGCGGCGATGCTCGCTGCGCTGCTGCCGCGCGTGCGAGCGCGCGTGGTTCACCGCGCCGCCGAGCAGCCGCGCGCTGTCGCCGGCGGCGCTGCAGTCGCTCGCGCGCCAGCTCGGCTTCGATGCGGCCGCCTCCGAGTCGAGCCCCGCCGCGCGCTCGAGCAGGCGCAGGCTGGGCGCGAGCACGCGACGCGCCACGCACGGCGCGGCGGCGTCGCAGCGCGGCGGCGTCGCGGTGCTCGCGACGGGCTCGGTGTATCTGGTCGGCGATCTGCTCGGCGAGCGCGCGAGCGCCCGGATGCTGTCGCGAGCCGCGCGGCGGAGCTCGGCGGGATGAACGACGAGGGTCCGTCGGTGCTGACGATGATCGGTGCGGTCGCGCTGATCGTGGCGCTGGTGATCCTCGTCTTCTTCGCTGCAGGCTATGGATTTGGCCGCCTGTTTCTCTAAACTCAGCCGGCCGATGCTTCCCCTCGCATATTTCGGAATCGAAAGCAGCGGCCTGAACCTGGCCGTCGATCTGCTGATCCTGTTCGTCGGTCGTCCTGTACTTCTCGCTGATCTACTGGACCTACGCGGACGCGCGCCGCGGATCATCGATCCGATGCTCGTCGGCTGCGCGACCGTGGCGTCGCTGTTCCCGTTCGTCGGCACGATCGTCTACATGATCCTGCGCCCGCCCGAGTACCTCGAGGACGTGCGCGAGCGCGAGCTGGAGACGCAGGCGGCCGAGGCGCGGCTGCGCGCAGCTCGACCAGACCCTGTGCCCGCACTGCGACTACCGCATCGAGAGCGACTTCATCCGCTGCCCGAGCTGCCTGCGCAAGCTCAAGGAGCGCTGCGCGAGCTGCTCGCGCCCGCTCGACCAGGCGTGGACGATCTGCCCCTACTGCGAGGCCGACGTCCCCGGCCTGTCGGCGCCGCGCAGCCGCCGTCGTCGCGCCGCGGCGAGCGCGGCGTCCGCGCCGCTCGAGGGCGAGCTCACCGAGCTTGACATCGCGGTCTCCGAGGAGACGGAGGCAAAGCCGACCGAGCCGGCGCTGGCAAGCGAGCCGGCGCCGAGGACCCGCAGCCGTCGCGCTCCGGGCGCCGCCCGCGCCCAAGCGACGCCTGAGCGCCGAGCTCGAAGACCTGAACACCCACCGAGCGCCGCCTCGGAGACCTGAAACGCCAAACCAAAGGAACCCATGGACCGAACGCTGATCCTCGTAAAGCCCGACGCCTTCGCACGCGGCCTGACGCGGCGAGATCATCGCCCGCTTCGAGCGCAAGGGGCTGCGCATCGTCGCGCTGCGGCACATGACCGTCACGCGCGAGCTGGCCGAGCGCCACTACGCCGAGCACGCCGAGCGGCCGTTCTTCGGCGAGCTCGTCGACTTCATCACCTCCGGGCCGATCGTGGCGATGGTGCTCGAGGGCATCGACGCGGTCAAGGCGGCGCGGCAGGTGATCGGCGCGACCAACCCGCTCGAGGCCGCCACCGGCACGATCCGCGGCGACTTCGCGATCGAGATGGGGGCCAACATGGTTCACGGCTCGGACTCGCCGGAGTCCGCCGCGCGCGAGGCCGGCGCTGTTCTTCCCGGAGCTCTAGAGGCGCGTACGTCCTCGGTGGCAGCATCCAGTACAGCGCCCTCGCTCATACTCGCCTCGGGCTCGCCCCAGCGGCGCGCGCTGCTCGAGCGCCTCGGCGTCCCCTTCGCGATCCGGCGTCTCGGACGCGAGCGAGCTCGAGCAGGGAGAGGACCCGGCAGCGGTGGCCGTCGAGAACGCGCTGCGCAAGGCGCGCGCGGCGCACCGCCCCGGAGCGCGCGAGGCCGTGCTCGGCTGCGACACGATCGTCGTGCTCGACGGCGTGATCTACGGCAAGCCCGCCGACGAGGATGCGGCGCGCGCGACGATCGCGGGCGCTCGGCGGCCGCACGCACGAGGTGCTCAGCGGGGTCGCGCTGCTGCTGGTCGAGGAGCGCTCCGGGATCGTCGAGCGAACCGCCCTCGCGCGCACGCAGGTCACGCTTCCGCGAGCTCGACCGGAAGCTGCTCGACTGGTACGTCGGCACGGGGGAGTGGCGCGGGCGCTCCGGCGGCTACGCGATCCAGGGCGCGGGCGCGACGCTTGCGCGTAGCGCTCGAGGGCGAAGACGAGAACGTCGTCGGGCTGCCGCTGGCGACGCTGCTGGACGCTCTGTCCCGGAGCTGTTGGTCGGCCCGGAGCGCGTGCAAATCCGCTGGCAGAGCTGGCAGGCGCGGCAATGCAGTTCGCTAGACTGCGGCGCGACGGGCGCGCCCCGATGAGCGCTCGGTCGCACCCGAACGCGCCGTCATGCGGCGGCGCGGGCAGCCGGATTCAAGCGTGCCCGCTCTCTCTATATGGGCATCTTCAGCTATCTGACAGGGTTCGGCGGTCGCGACATGGCGGTCGACCTGGGAACGGCCAACACGCTCGTGTACGTGCGCGGACGCGGCATCGTGCTGTCCGAGCCGAGCGTCGTGGCGATCGACTCGCGCACCGGCGAAGTGCACGCGGTCGGGCATCGAGGCCAAGCGCATGCTCGGGCGCACGCCCGGCACGATCCAGGCGATCCGCCCGCTGAAGGACGGCGTGATCGCCGACTTCGACGTGACCGAGCAGATGCTCAGGCACTTCATCCAGAAGGTCCACCAGAACCGCTGGGCGCACCCGCGCGTGGTCGTGTGCGTGCCCTCCGGCGTGACCGGCGTCGAGAAGCGCGCGGTCGAGGAGGCGTGCCTGTCGGCCGGCGCGCGCACCGCCTACCTGATCGAGGAGCCGATGGCGGCGGCGATCGGCGCCGGGCTGCCGGTCGGCGAGCCGACCGGCTCGATGGTCGTCGACATCGGCGGCGGCACCTCCGAGGTCGCGGTCATCTCGCTCGGCGGGATCGTCGTCTCGCAGTCGATCCGCGTCGGCGGCGACGAGATGGACGAGGCGATCATCAACTACGCCAAGAAGGAGTACAAGCTGCTGATCGGCCAGCAGACCGCCGAGGAGCTGAAGCTCGAGATCGGCTCGGCCTGCCCGATGGCCGAGGAGCTGCAGGCCGAGATCCGCGGGCGCGACATGGTCGCCGGGCTGCCCAAGACCGTCGTGCTGACCAGCGAGGAGATCCGCCAGGCGCTCGAGGAACCGCTCAACCAGATCATCGACGCGGTCAAGGAGACGCTCGACCGCACGCCGCCCGAGCTCGCCTCGGACATCATGGACCGCGGCATCATGCTCGCCGGCGGCGGCTCGCTGCTGCAGGGTCTCGACGAGCGGCTGCGCGAGGAGACGCAGATGCCCGCGCACCTCGCCGAGTCGCCGCTGACGTGCGTGGCGGTCGGCTCGGGGCGCTCGCTCGAGGAGTTCGAGGCGATCCACCGCTCCAACCGCACCTCGCGCAACCGGCGCCGCCGGTGAGCGACGCTGGCGGCCGCGCCACGCCTGCGCCGCCCGCGGGTACTCTGTCGCCTGAACGCTTCGGAAGGTAGTCATCGGTGTACGACAAGACGGTCCGGCGTCGACGAGCGGTGCTTGCGCTGCTCGTCGTGCTCTCCCTGCTGCTGCTGACCGCATACTTCGGCGAGGCCCCCAGCGGTCGCCTGCACGCCGTGCAGCGCGACTTCCTGACGGTCGTCTCGCCGATCCAGGACGGCGCCAACAAGGCGCTGAAGCCGGTGCGCGACCTGTTCGGCTGGTTCGGCGAACACGCTGCACGCGAAAAGCCAGCGCGACGCAGCTGCTCAAGCAGACCGACAAGCTGCGCGCGCGAACTGGTCGCCGACCAGGCCGAAAAACGCTCCTACCGCCAGCTGCTCGCGCTCTACCACCTCGACCAGCTCGGCGTCGGCGACTACCACCCGGTGACCGCCACGGTGGTCGGCAAAACGCCCGAACATCTGGTACTCGACGGTCACGATCGACAAGGGCGAATCCGCCGGCGTGCACGTCAACGACCCCGTGATCAACGGCGAAGGCCTCGTCGGCAAGGTCGCGCCAGGTCGTCTCCGACGGCGCCCAGGTCGACCTGATCACCGACAGCTCGATGGGGGTCTCGGCGCGGATCGGCACGAGCACGCGCGACCGGCATCGTGCAGCCGAAGGTCGGCGACCCGAACGACCTGCTGCTGCAGTACCTGCCCGCCAACACCCAGGCCAACGTCGGCGAATACGTCGTCACCTCGGGCACCGTCTCGCAGCCGCGACGAATCGCTGTACCCGCCCGGGCATCGTGATCGGCCAGGTGACCTCGGTCAACGAAGAAAGCGCCTACAAGTCCGTCAACGTGCACCCGATCGCCAACCTGCACAACCTCGACATCGTGCAGGTGCTGACCGCCGGCGCGGGCACGCGGCGCGTCGAACCTCAGCCGCGCGTGACGCGCCTGCCTGCCCGGCGGGGCAGCGCAGCAGCAGCGCCGGCGAACAGCTCGCCTCGACGCAGGAGGGCGGATGAGCGGCTCGCATCTCGGGCGCGCTCGCTGCTGCGCCTGGCCGCGCTCGCGCTCGTCGTCGTGTTCTTCCAGATCGGCGTCGTCTCGGAGGTGCCCGTGTTCGGCGTCAACGTCGACCTCTCGCCGCTGCTGGTCGCCTTCGTCGGGCCTGCTGTGCGGCTCCACGCTCGGGGCCGTCGTGCGGCTTCGCGGTCGGGCTGCTCGTCGACCTCGCGCTGCTGCAGACGCTCGGCGTGACCTCGCTGATCTTCACGCTGATCGGCTACTGGTGCGGGCGCCTGCGCGAGCTGCGCGACCCGCAGGCGGCGCTGACGCCGCTGCTGCGTCGGCGCCGGCGCCTCCGCCGTCTCGCTCGTCGGCTACTCGCTGATGGAGTTCATGCTCGGCGTCGACGCGCCGGTCAGCCTCGAGCTGCTGCGCCAGATCGTGCTTCGGGGTCGTCGTCAACACGATCGTCGCGCTGCCGATGTGGGCGCTCGTGCGCCGCGCGCTCGAGGGCGCGCTGCCCGAGGATCCGCGCCGGCGCCGGCGCCGGCGCGCGTACACGACCGGCGGGTTGAGCCCGCTCTCGCGGCCATGAGCGCGATCGAGCCTGCCCGGCCGCGCGACCCGCGGATACCCGTCTCGCCGCAGCTCGCGCTGCGCGTGGCGATCATCGGCGGCGTCGCGATGGTGATGTTCGGCGTGATCTTCTTCCGCCTGTGGTACCTGCAGGTGCTCTCCGGCGAACAGTACGTCGCGCAGGCCAACGCCAACCGCGTCGCGCGACCTGCCGATCGCCGCGCCGCGCGGGGAGATCCTCGACCGCGAGGGCCAGCCGATCGTGACGAGCCAGCACGACCAACGCGGTGCAGATCGTGCCCTCGGCGCTGCCCGCCCGCGGGCGCGCCGCGCCTGCGCGCTCTACCGCCGCCTCGGGCGGCTGCTGGGCATGAGCGCCGCGCACATCCAGGCGCTGGTCGAGCACGGACGCACGGAGGTCCCGTACGCGCCCGTGACGATCAAGACCGACGCCGGGCGCCGGCGTGCTGACCGTGCTCGGCGAGCGCGCAGAACGAATACCCCGGCGTCGTGCAGCAGCCGGTCTCGATTCGCTCCTACCCCTACGGCGAAATGGCCGCGCAGGTGCTCGGCTACGTCGGGCAGGTCTCCGAAGAAGAGCTCGAAGCTGACGCAGCCTTCCGCGGCGTCGCAGCCGGGCACGGTCGTCGGCCAGGAAGGCCTCGAGTACTACTACGACCGCTACCTGCGCGGCGAACCCGGGGTCGCAGCGGGTCGAGGTCAACGCCGAAGGCTACCCGGTGCCGAGCCGGCTCGCGCCGACCCCGCCGAAGGCCGGGCACAGCCTGCAGGTGACGCTCGACCTGCGGCCTGCAGCAGGAGAGCGAAAAGGCGCTGCTCGAGGGCATCGAACACGCGCGCGGCGGCGGCAAACCGGCGATCGGCGGGCGCGTTCGTGGCGCTCGACCCGCGCAACGGCGAAGTGCTCGCGATCGGCTCGCTACCCGAGCGTTCGACCCGAACAAGTTCGCCAAACCGCTGACGCGAACGCGAATACGCACGAACTGGCGGGCGGCAGCGGGCCGGCGAGCGGGCGCGCTGACCGACCGCGCGGTCAACGGCGCCTACCCGACGGGCTCGACGTTCAAGCCGATCACCGCGATGGCGGCGCTCGAAGCGGGCGTGATCACGCCCGGCGAAGGCCTCGGCGCGGGCCAGTGCATCTACGTCTCGACCGAGCAATTCTGCAACGCGGCATGGCCGACTACGGAGCGGTCGGGCTGGTCGAAGCGCTGAAGGTCTCCTCGGACACCTACTTCTTCGAAGTCGGCGAGCGCGCCAACGCGCACGGCGACGTCGATCCAGAACATGGCGCACAAGCTCGGGATCGGGCGAGCCCACCGGCATCGACCTGCCGAGCGAGTTCCCGGGCGTGGTCCCCGACGCGCGTGGCGCGCCGAACGAGAACGCGCTCGAACTACGCGTGCACGCGCGAACACCACGGCCACCCCTGCGGCATCGTCGGCGAACCGGGCGCGCCCTGGAGCGTCGGCGACAACATGCACCTCGCGGTCGGGCAGGGCGACCTGCTGACCGACCCGCTGCAGATGGCGGTCGCCTACTCGACGCTCGCCAACGCCTACCGCAACGGCGGCGACGGCACGGTCGTCACGCCGCACCTCGGCAAGGAGATCGACGAAGCCAACGGCGCGCTCGTGCAGAGCCTGAGCTTCCCGCACGCGCCACGTGCACCTCAACGACGAAGACCTGAGCCTCGTGATGGAAGGCATCCACGACGCCGCCAGCGAGCCGCGGCGGCACCTCCGCGGACGTGTGGGCCGGCTGGGACCAGGAACAGCACCCCGTCTACGGCAAGACCGGCACCGCCGAGCACGACGGCAAGGAAGACCAGTCCTGGTACATGTGCTACATCGGCGACGCCACGCGCCCGATCGTGATCGCGGTCACCGTCGAAGCAGGGCGGCTTCGGCGCCGAAACGGCCGCCCCGATCGCGCGCCTGATCGCCTCGCAGTGGTTCGGCAAGCCCGAGAAGTTCGTCGCCGGGAGCTCGAAGACGTTTTGAGCCCGCTCAGCCCGATCAAGCCGACGCGACGAGGCGCCGCGTCGCGCAGCCGCGTACGCTGCGCCTGCCGCTCGACCCGCTGCTGACGCTCGCCGTGATCGGGCTCGGCGTCTGCTCGATCGCTCACGCTGAGGGTCGCCACGCGCGAACCTCGTGCCCGGCGATCCGCACTACTACGTCGAACCGCCAGGCGATCTACCTGGTGCTCGGCTTCGTGCTCATGCTCGTGCTCTCGCGCCTCGACTACGCGCGCCTGCGACGCTACAAAAACGTGATCTACGGCGGCGCTGATGCTCAGCATCCTCGCGGTGCTCGGCCTCGGGCACTCCGCGCAGGGCGCGCAGCGCGCGATCAACTTCCCGCTGTTCTCCTTCCAGGCCTCCGAGCTCGGCAAGGTGCTGCTGATCGTCGCGCTGTCGGCGTTCGTCGTCGAGCGCTCGCGCCAGCCTGCGCGAGCGCGACACGACCGTGCGCGTGATGATCGCGGCGCTCGTGCCGGCGATGTTCGTGATCGCCCAGCCAGACCTCGGCTCCGGGCTGGTCTACATGGTGATCGCGCTGCATGCTGCTGTTCGTCGCCGGCACCTCCTGGCGGCACCTGGCGGCGCTCGCGGCGCTCGTGTGCGTCGCGATCGCGTTCGTGCTCGTCGCCGCGCCCGCGGTCGGCGTGCACGTGCTCAAGCCCTACCAGGTCGAACGCCTGACGGCCTTCCTGCACCCCTCGGCTCACAAGCCCGCAGAACGAACCGGCCTACCAGCAGCAGGAGTCGAAGATCGCGATCGGCGCGGGCGGCAAGACCGGCCGCGGCGCCAACGGCAGCCAGATGCTCGACGGCTTCGTGCCCGAGAGCCAACACCGACTTCGTGTTCGCGGCCGTCGGCGAGCAGTACGGCTTCGTCGGCGCGGGGCTCGTGCTGCTGCTGTACGCGCTGCTGATCTCGCGCACGCTGCGCATGCTCGTGATGGCCAAGGACCTGTTCGGCTCGCTGATCGCCGCCGGCGTAGCGGCTATGCTCATGTTTCAGGTCTTCGTCAACGTGGGGATGACAATTGGGATCATGCCCATCACCGGTGTCACGCTTCCGCTCATGAGCTATGGCGGCTCGTCGGTGATCACCACCCTGCTGGCCGTCGGCCTGCTGCAATCGATCTACGTCCAGGCGCGCGCCTCAGCAGCGCTGAAGGGCCGCGTACTGCGCTACTAGATCAATGTCAGACGAATCAATGTCCGCCGAGCATCCGCCATCAGACCATCAGCGCCGATCTCGCGCGGTTTGCCTCCGCCCGGACGCTCCGGGTGCGCGCAGGCTCGCCGTCCACGGCGCCGATCCATCCGGTGCTCGGCCTGTCTTCCATACCGAAAGACTGGATCAAATTGAAAAAGCAAGTGCTTGTCAGCGTCGACCGCGCGGAGACGCGCGTCGCGCTTCTGGAGGCGAGCGGAACGCCCGCCGCCTCGCGTTCGTCCTCGAGCCGCGGCGCGCAAGCGCGGCAGCGGCGGCCCGGAGGCCGGCTACCGCGTCGCTGAGCTCTACATCGAGCGCCGCGGCGGGCGCTCGATCGTCGGCAACATCTACAAGGGCAAGGTCGACAACGTCCTGCCCGGCCTGGAGGCGGCGTTCGTCGACATCGGCCTCGAGAAGAACGGCTTCCTGCACGTCGACGAGATCGTGCTGCCGGGCGTCGAGACGCCCAAGCGCGGGCGCGGGGGAGGCGGCGGACGCAAGATCTCCGACCTGCTCAAGCCCGGCCAGGAGATCGTCGTGCAGGTCGTCAAGGATCCCGCTGAAGACGAAGGGCGCGCGCCTGTCGATGGAGCTGACGATCGCCGGGCGCTACATGGTCTACGCGCCGACCGGCGAGGGCGTCGGCGTCTCGCGGCGCCTGGAGGACAGGAGCGCGAACGCCTGCGCCGCCAGACCGCCAACCTGCAGACTCGACGGCGGCGGCGTGATCGTCCGCACCGCCGCGCACGGCGCCAAGCGCGAGGACTTCGAGCGCGAGCTCAAGTACCTGCACAAGCTGCACGAGGTGCTCGTCAAACGCGTCGAGGACACCGTCGCCCCGGATCTCGTCTTCCAGGAGGCCGACCTGTCGGTGCGCGTCGTGCGCGACATCTTCTCCGCGCACTTCGAGCGCGCGATCGTCGACGACGAGCAGCAGTACCACCGGCTCGTGTCGTTCTTCACGCGCACCGCCCCCGAGCTGGTCGAGCGCGTCGAGCTGTGGCAGGAGGAGGAGCCGCTGTTCGAGGCCTACGGCGTCGACAAGGCGATCGAGGGCGTGCTCTCGCGGCGCGTCGACCTGCCCAGCGGCGGCTACCTGATCATCGACTACGCCGAGGCGCTGACCGTGATCGACGTCAACTCCGGCAGCTTCATCGGCCGCGGCAAGGGCGCCGGGCCTCGAGGACACGATCACCAAGACCAACCTCGAGGCCGCCGAGGAGGTCGTCAACCAGCTGCGCCTGCGCGACATCGGCGGCATCATCGTGATCGACTTCATCGACATGGCGCGCGCGCGCAACCGCGACGCGGTCATGAAGACGCTGCGCAAGACGCTCGACGAGGACCGCACGAAGACGTTCACCGCCGAGATCTCGAAGCTCGGCCTGGTCGAGATGACCCGCCAGAACGTCACCGAGGGCGTGCGCGAGATCATGAGCCGCCCGTGTCCCGACCTGCGAGGGCGAGGGCGTGATCCGCTCCGAGGAGACGATCGCGATCGAGTTCGAGCGCAGGCTGCGCGACGTCGCCGTCGAGCACCCCGACGCCGAGGCGTTCCTGGTGCAGATCAACCCGCGCGTGAGCACCCAGTTCACCGGCCACAGCTCGCGCGTGCTGCACGCGCTCGAGGCGCGAGACCGGCAAGTCGTTCCTGTTCGAGGGCTCCGAAGGGCTCGCGCTCGACCACTTCGCGATCACCTTCATGGGCACGCGCGAGGAGGTCGAGGAGCGCGCGCTGCCGTTCCGCCAGGGCGACGAGGTGCTGGTCGAGATCGTCGAGCCGCACATGTACGACGTCGACGACGCGGTCGCGAAAATCGACGGCTACATCATCTCGATCGCCGGCGCCGCGCCGCTACGTCGGCGAGAAGCGGATGGTGCGCATCGACCAGGTCGGGCGCACCGCGGCGAGCGCGCTGCTGCTCGACGAGTCCGGCGAGGTCGTCAGCGCGCCGCGCGCGCGCCGCCGGCACGCGCGCCAGCGGACGCGCGCAGGCGCCGCTCGCCGCGCCGCGAGCGCGCAGGGCGGGCGCCGCGGCGCCAGGCGAGCCGCGCCGCGCGCCGGCGCCGCGCCCGGCCGACAGCGAGGACGCCGAGGCGCGCCGCGAAGCCGGCCTGAGCGAGTCGCCCGACGGCGATCGACTCCGAGCCCGAGGAGGAGCCCGCGGTCGAGGCGCGCCGCGCGACGCCGACGGACGCGCCGAGGGCGACGGGCGGCCGAGGATGGCCTACAATCCAAGCCTCGGCGTCGTGGCCGCAGGGGCGGGCGGCGCCGTTCGGCTGCCAAGGCCAAGGCGAGCCCCGAGTAGCAGCGGCGACCGCCGGCTCGACGGCGCCGTCCCGCAAGCTCAGAGAATCGAGAACCACAACGACATGTACGCGATCGTGAAGACCGGCGGCAAGCAGTACCGCGTCGAGCGGGGCCAGACGCTGCTCGTCGAGCGCCTGCCCGCGGCGGAGGGCGCGACGTCGCGCTCGAGCCGATGCTCTACCGCTCCGAGGAGGCCGTGTTCGACAAGGCCGGCCTCGCCGACGTGAAGGTCACCGCCAAGGTGCTCGCGCACGTGCGCGGCGAGAAGCTGCGCGTGTTCAAGTTCAAGCCCAAGCGCGGCTACAAGCGCCGCACCGGCCACCGCCAGGAGCTGACCCAGATCGAGGTCACCGAGATCAGCGCGGGCACCGCGAAAGCGGCGCCAAAGCGCAGCCAAGCGGCCGCCAAACAGGCCGACGCGCCGAGCGAGACGCCCACCGCGAGCAAGGAGAAGGCTGCAGATGGCTCATAAGAAGGGGCTCGGCTCGAGCCGCAACGGCCGCGACTCCAACGCCCAGCGCCTCGGCGTCAAGACGTTCGCCGGCCAGACCGTCACCGGCGGCGAGATCATCGTGCGCCAGCGCGGCACCCGCTTCAAGCCCGGCGCCGGCGTCGGCATCGGCAAGGACGACACGCTGTACGCGCGCGCCGCCGGCACCGTGCAGTTCACGCACCGGCCGGCGCGGGCGCGTCGTCAGCGTGCTCCCGGACGGCGAGGCGGGCTGACGTGCCGCGCATCGGCCCGCGGCGGGGCGCTTGGCTGATCGCCGCGGGACGCGTCGCGTTGGGCGTGGCCGTGCTCGCGGCGCCGGAGCAGGTGACAGCGCGGTGGCTGGGGGAGGACAACGCCGAGCTGCCGGTCGTGGGCGACCTCGCGCGCTCGCTCGGCGCGCGCGACCTCGCGCTCGGGGTGCTCGCGCTGCGCACGCTCGACGATCCCGTGAGCGGACCGCGCGTGCAGCTGCTGTGCGCGCTCGTCGACGCCGTCGACGTGCTCGCGACCGTGATCGCGCGCGGGAGCCTGCCGCGCAAAGGGGTCTACGGCACGGTGGCGATCGCCGGTGTCGCAGCGGGCGCAGGCGTGTACTGCGCGCGCGAGCTCGCGCGCGTTTGAGTAGCGCCCCACCGCGGCGAGCCGGATCAGGCCGCTCGTGGCCATTGCCGCTCGCGCTGGTCCGCACCGCGGCGAGCTGGACGAGGCCGCTCCTGGCCGTTGCCGCTCGCGCTAGCCCGCCTGCGCCGTCGGGCGGATGAGGATCTCGTTGACGTTCACGTGCGGGGGCTGCGAGACCGCGTAGATGCACCGCGCGCGCGATGTCGTCGTCCTCGCAGCGCGTCGGTCGGGCGGTCGTCGAAGAACGGCGTGTCGGTCATGCCCGGCTCGATCAGCGTCACGCGGATGCCGGTGCCGTGCAGATCCTGGCGGGCGGCCTCGCCCATCGCGGTCACGGCGTGCTTGGTGCACGAGTACAGCGAGCCCGGCAGCACGCGCCGTCCGGCGACGCTCGAGGTCAGCAGCAGGTGGCCGCGAGACTCCGTCAGCGCGGGGATCGTCGCGCGGATCGTCAGCGCCGCGCCGTAGACGTTCGTCAGCACCATCTCGCGCCAGTGCTCGGGCGTGTCCTTCAGGAAGCCGCGCGGACCGCCGAAGCCGGCGTTGGCGAACGCCGCGTCGATCCGGCCGAACGCCGCGAGCGCCGCGCTCGACCATCCGCTGCTGATCCTCCCACTCGGTCACGTCGCAGCGCACCGCGAGCGCGCGCTCGGCGCCGCCGAGCTCCTCGGCGAGCGCCTGCAGGCGCTCCAGCGAGCGTGCCGCCAGCACCACGCGCCAGCCCTGCCGCGCGCGGCGGGCGGTCGCGGCGCCGATGCCGAGGAGGCGCCGGTGATCAGCAGTACGCGCTGCGGCGGGTGGACTCGGCGCTCATGGCTCGGCTCCTTGCTCGTGGGCGATGTCAGCGCTACCAGCATCAGCCGCGCCGCCGGGCGGTGCTGCTGTCACGATGGTGCACGATGCTTCACGATCGCGCGAGGATCCATGTCCAGGCCGGCGCCGGCGGCGACGGCTGCGTGAGCTTCCGCCGCGAAGCGCACGTGCCGCGCGGCGGTCCCGACGGCGGCGACGGCGGGCGCGGCGGCGACGTGGTGGTCGTGTGCGACGAGTCGCTGCGCGACCTGCAGAGCTTCCGGCGCCGCAGCCACTACCGCGCCGGACGCGGCGGGCACGGCGAGGGCTCGCTGCGCCACGGCGCCGACGGCGAGACGCTCACGATCCGGGTGCCGCCGGGCACGCAGATCGACCGGCGGCGGACGGGCGACGGCGGGGCGACCTGCCGGGCGCCGCTGGGAGCTGCTCGCGGACGGGCAGCGCGGCGACGCTCGCGCGCGGCGGCGGCGGCGGCAAGGGCAACAAGCGCTTCGCCACCCCCACGCGCCAGGCGCCGCGCTTCGCCGAGCGCGGGCTCGCCGGGCGAGGAGGGCTGGCTCGAGCTGCAGGCTGAAGCTGCTCGCCGACGTCGGGCTCGTCGGCCTGCCCAACGCCGGCAAGTCCTCGCTGCTGTCGCGTCTGACGCGCGCCGCGCCGAAGATCGCCGAGCTACCCGTTCACGACGCTCTCGCCGGTGCTCGGCGTGCTCGAAGGCGACGAGCGCCAGCTGGTCGTGGCGGACATCCCGGGCCTGATCGAGGGCGCGAGCGACGGCGCCGGCCTCGGGCACGACTTCCTCGCGCACGTCGAGCGCACGCGCCTGCTCGTGCACGTGCTCGACATCGCGCCCGAGCTGTCCGACGGGCGAGCAGGCCGACGCGGTCGCCAACCACGCGACGATCGAGCACGAGCTGGCCGCGCACGACGAGCGCCTCGCGCGGCTGCCGCGCGTGCTGGCGCTGTCGAAGGCCGACCTCGTGCCCGACGAGCGCGTCGCGCGCGGCGGTCGCCGAGTGGCGGCGAGCGGCTCGGGCGCGGAGGTGCCCGTGCTCGCCACCTCGAGCGCCACCGGCGCGGGCGTGCGCGAGCTCGCCGGGCGAGCTGCTGCGCGCGTCGTGCCCGCGAGCTCGCCGCCGCAGGCCGAGCGGCGCGACGGCGCGCGGCCCGCATGCAGCGCGGAGCGAGGAGCTGGCCGAGCACATGGTGTTCCGCCCGGCGCCGGCGCCGGCTTCCAGCGTCGAGCGCGCTCGGAGCAGGGCGCGTTCGCGGTCAGCGGCCGGGGCATCGAGCGGCTGCTCGCGCGCTTCGACGTCGACAACGAGGACGCGATGGCCTACCTCGAGGGCAGGCTGCGCCGGATCGGCGTGCTCGGCGCGCTCGAGGCCGAGGGCTTCCAGCCGGGCGACGAGATCGAGATCGCCGGCGTCACGTTCGAGCTCGATCCGCACGAGTCTCGCTAGGCGCCTGCCGGTGGCGCTCGACTGCGGCCACTGACCGTCTACGCTGCGTGGCGCCGATGAGACGCGTGGTCATCAAGCTCGGGCTCGAGCGTCGTCGCCGACAGCGAGGGCGCGCTGCGCATGGACGTGCTCGCGCGCGTCTGCGACCAGCTCGCGGCGCTGCACGGCGCCGGCGGCGAGGCGATCGTCGTCACCAGCGGCGCGATCGCGCGCGGGATGCGCGTGATGGACCTGCCGCAGCGCCCGACCACGATCGGCGCGCTGCAGGCCGCCAGCGCCGTCGGGCAGGGCAAGCTCTACCGCGTCTACGACGAGCTGCTGCGCGAGCGCGGCGTCGACGAGCGCGCAGGTGCTGCTGACGTTCTTCGACATGAGCGCGCGCACGCACTACCTCAACGCGCGCCAGACGCTCAGCACGCTGCTCGAGTGGCGGGTGCTGCCGGTGATCAACGAGAACGACACGACCGCCACCGACGAGATCTCCTTCGGCGACAACGACTTCCTCGCCGCGCAGGTGGCGGTGCTCGATCGGCGCCGACGAGCTGATCCTGCTGACCGACATCGACGGGCTGTTCACCGCCGACCCGCGGCTGCACCCCGACGCGCGCATCGTCGCCGAGGTCAGCGACTTCGCCGCGCTCGACGAGCTCGAGATCGGCCACACGACCTCGCCGCTCGGCTCGGGCGGGATGCGCTCGAAGGTGGTCGCCGCCGAGATGGCGACCGCCGCCGGGCATCCCCACCGTGATCTGCAACGGCGTGCGCGCCGAGGCGCTCGCGGCGGTGCTCGCGGGCGAGCGCGAGGGCACGCGCTTCCCCGCGCGCGAGGCCCGCTACTCGAGCTTCAAGCTGTGGCTGAAGTACGCCAAGCCCTCGCGCGGCACGCTCGTGATCGACGCCGGCGCCGTGCGCGCGCGTGCGCGAGGGCAGCGCCAGCCTGCTGCCGGTCGGCGTCGTCGAGGTGATCGGCGACTTCGACGCGGGCGACGCCGTCGAGATCGTCGAGCGCGACGCGGACGGCGGCGGGCGCCGGGCCGCACGCTCGCGAAGGGGATCTGCAACTACTCCGCCGCCGAGCTGCGGCGGTGCTCGGGCTGAAGTCCGACGCCGTGCGCGAGATCCTGCCGCGCGCCAGCGACGAGGCCGTGCACCGCGACTACCTCGTGCTCGACTGACGAGCGTCGCTTGCGCCGCGCGCGTTCACAGGCGGATCGGCCGGGGGCCTGGATCGCGGTCGCGCGCTCTACCCTGTAGCGCAATGGCCATCGCCGTCGCATCCGTCGCCGACATCTGCCGCGCGGCCAAGCGCGCGGCGCGCGCGCTCGCGCGGACCGACACCGCGATCAAGGACGCCGCGCTGGAGGCGATCGCGACGGCGCTGCGAGAGCGCGCGCGCAGGAGATCCTCGAGGCCAACGAGCGCGACATGCAGCCTCGCGCGCGAGGCGGACATCGGCGACGCGCTGCTCGACCGCCTGCGCCTGGACGAGGCGCGCATCGCCGCGATCGCGCGCGCGGTCCGCCAGATCGCCGCGCTCGCCGGACCCCGTCGGCGAGGTGATCGACGGCCACCGCCTGCCCAACGGCCTCGACGTGCGCAAGGTGCGCGTGCCGCTCGGCGTCGTCGCGGTCGTCTACGAGGCGCGCCCCAACGTCACGATCGACGCCGCCGCGCTGTGCCTGAAGTCGGGCAACGCGATCGTGCTGCGCGGCTCCTCCTCGGCGACGCACTCCAACGCCGCGCTCGCGCAGATCGCCGCCGAGGCGGCCGTCGCCGCCGGGCTGCCCGACGGCTGCGTCAGCCTCGTCGCCGGCGGCGGGCGCGAGGAGCTCGCCGAGCTCGCCACGCAGAAGGACACCGTCGATCTGATCATCCCGCGCGGCGGCGAGGGCCTGAAGGACGGCGCTGCAGGCGGTCGCCACCGTGCCCGTCATCTACGCCGCCTCCGGCAACTGCCACGTCTACGTCGACGCCTCCGCCGACCTCGAGCAGGCGCGAGGCGATCGTGCTCAACGCCAAGACCCAGCGCCCCGGCGTGTGCAACGCCGCCGAGACGCTGCTCGTGCACGAGCGCGTCGCCGACGAGTTCCTGCCGCGCGTGCTGCGCGCGCTCGCCGCCGCCGGCGTGCTCGTGCGCGCCGACGAGCGCACGCTCGCGCTGGCGCGATCGCCTCGAACAGCGCCGGCGCCGATCTGATCGTCGAGCGCGCGACCGAGGAGGACTGGGCCAGCGAGTACCTCGCGCCGATCATCGCGGTCGGCGTCGTCGACTCGGTCGAGCAGGCGATCGAGCACATCGGCCGCTACGGCAGCGGTCACTCCGAGGCGATCGTCACGCGCGACACCGCCGCCGCGCGCGCCTTCCAGCTCGGGCGTGGACGCGGCCTGCGTGTACGTCAACGCCTCCACGCGCTTCACCGACGGCGGCGAGTTCGGGATGGGCGCCGAGATCGGCAACTCGACGCAGAAGCTGCACGCGCGCGGGCCGATCGGGCTGCGCGAGCTGTGCACGTTCAAGTACCTCGATCGAGGGCGACGGGCACGTCCGCGCCTGAGCGCGGCCGCGGCGCTGCGGAGCGGGCGTCGCTCGGCATCCTCGGCGGCACGTTCAACCCGCCGCACCTCGGGCACCTCGCGCTCGCGCGCCACGCGCGCGAGGAGCTCGGCGCTCGAGCGCGTGCTGCTGATGCCCGCGCACACCGCCGCCGCACAAGCCCGCCGGCGCGAGGACCCCGGTCCCGAGCACCGCCTGCGCGATGTGCCGGCTGGCGCGTCGACGGCGAGCCGACGGGCTGTGCGGTGTGCGCGCTCGAGGTCGAGCGCGGCGGGCCGTCCTATACCGTGGATACCTTGAGAGCCATACATGCCAGCCATCCCGACGCCGAGCTGACGTTCATCGTGGGAGCCGACACCGCCGCGCACGCTCGGCTCCTGGCGCGAGCCGCGCGCAGCTGCTCGAGCTGGCGCGGCTCGCGGTCGCCGCGCGCGCCGGCGCCGGCGCGCGCAGCGGTGCTCGACGCGCTCGCAGCGATCGACGCCGCCGAGGTCGGCGCGGGCGCGGAGCCGGGCGCGACCGCGCGGTGCGCTTCCTGGAGATGCCCGCAGATCGAGGTCTCCTCCTCGCTCGTGCGCGAGCGCGTCGCGCGCGGGCGAGCCGATCGAGGAGCTCGTCGGCGCCGGCTGTCGCTCGCTACATCGCCGAGCACGGCCTGTACCGCGCGCGCGGCGGCGAGCCGATGAGCGGCGCTCGATGCACGCTCCGCAGGAGCTGCTCGGCGAGATCGCCCGCTACGCCGCGGACAAGAAGGCGATCGACGTCGTCGAGCTCGACCTGCGCGGCGTGCTCGGCTACACCGACTACTTCCTGGTCTGCTCGGGCAACACCGGCCGCCAGGCCAAGGCGATCCACGACGGCATCCTCGAGGGGCTCAAGCGCGAGCACGACACGCTGCCGCGGCGCGTCGAGGGCTCGGCGCAGGCGCGGCTGGATCCTGATGGACTACCTCGACGTGGTCGTGCACATCTTCACGCCCGAGACGCGCGAGTTCTACCGCCTCGAGCAGCTGTGGGGCGAGGCCCCGCGCGGCGCGCCAAGGGCGCGCGCGCAGGCAGCGATGAGGCGCGCGTGGCCGGCAGCGGGGCGTAGCCGACGAGCGCCGCTGACCGCGATTGTTGGAGACGCCCGCCGCGAGTTGTCGAAATCCGGTTGACTGGCCGCATGGCCAGACGTTAGGGTCAGCGCGATAGCGCCGCCGAGGGAGCGGCGCGCACCGGACAGAGGGGAATCATGGACTACTCGATCGCAGATCGCGGGAGGCATCGCCTCGCGCTCATTTGCGCTGCGCTCATCGCAGCATCACTCGCATACGGGCTCAGCGCGCTCGTCGCCACCGCGCACGCCGAAGGCCCCGGCTCGGGCACGCCGACCGACGGTCAGCCTCGGCGACTCGTTCATCTCCGGCGAGGCCGGGCGCTGGGCCGGTAACACCGACGAAAGCTCGTCCAAGACCGACGCGCTCGGAGCGACCGCCTACTACGACAACGCCACCGACACCGGCGAACTGATCAAAGGCTGCCACCGCTCGAAGTCGGCCGAGGTCTACATCGGCGGCGGCGTCAACGGCGAGAACCTCGCCTGCTCGGGCGCCAAGACCGTCGAGCTTCAGCACCGAAGGCCTGTTCAAGCCCGGCATCGACTTCTACAACTCCGGTGGCAACGAAGGCCAGGCGCTGATGCTCCAGCACTTCGCCGCCACCCACAACGTCAAGCTCGTCGCGCTGTCGATCGGCGGCAACAACTTCAACTTCGCCGGCATCGTGCACGACGTGCGTCGAGGACTTCCTGCGAGTCGACGATCTTCTACGACTTCTACTGCAGCAAAGAAAGCTCGGTCACGAACAACTTCACCTCCAGCAACGTCAACAAAGTCAAGGGCGAAATCGAAACCGCGATCAAAAACGTGGCCACGGCCATGACGAACGCGGGCTACTCGAGCTCGCAGTACACGCTCCTCGTGCAGGACTACCCCTCGCCGATCCCCAACGGGTCGGAATTCCGCTACACCCAGAGCGGCTACAGCAGGCAGTTCACCGGCGGCTGCGGCTTCTGGAACACAGACGCCAACTACGCCAACGCCACGATGCTGCCGACGATCGACAGCACCGTGTTCGGTGCAGCCGCACGGCGTGGGCCTGTCGAACGTGAAGACGATGGAACTGTCCTCGCGCGTTCAACGGCCACCGGCTGTGCGACAAAGGCGTGGGACTGCTCGAGGAAGAGGGCCTGTCCAACTGGACAGCGACCGAAGCGGTCAACAAGAGCGAGTGGTTCAACCAGATCCGCACGATCGAAACGCTGATCGGCCCGCTACGAACTCCAGGAAGACATCCACCCCAACTACTGGGCGCAGCTCGGCGCTGCGCAACTGCCTGACCCAGGCCTACAACGCGGGCACGCCCAAGGGTGGGACCTGCACCACCTCGGGATCCGGCCTGAACTCGGCCGGCGAGCCGAACATGTCGCTGCACTGATCGAGCCGCTCGCACAGCGGCGCGGGCGGCGTGCCGAGCCAGCACTGAAGCGGTGTGCGCAGGCGTCGCACCGCGACGCCGGGCGCGAACCGCTCGGATGAGCCGCGGCGCCGAACCGTCGCCGCGCCTGACCGCGGTGATGCGCGAAGGCGAGCGGGTGACGCCGCTGGAGCTGTTCTTCGACCTCGTGTTCGTGCTCGCGCTCACGCAGTGCACGACGCTGATCGCGCGCACGCCGACGTGGGAAGGCATGCTCAAGGGCCTGCTCGTGCTCGGCGTGCTGTGGTGGTCGTGGGTCGGCTACGCGTGGCTGACGAGCGTCGTCGACCCCGAGGAGGGCGCGGTGCGCCTGGCGATGTTCGCCGCGATGGCCGCGTTCCTCGTCGCAGCGCTGTGCGTGCCGCGGCGCGTTCGGCTCGGAGGCGCTGCTGTTCGCGTGCGCCTACGCGCGCCGTGCGCGCCGCGCACATCGCGCTGTTCATGCTCGCCAGCCGCGAGGACGCCGCGCTGCGCCGCTCGGTGCTCGGGCTCGCCGTCAGCACCGCGATCGGCGTCGGCCTGCTGATCGCCGCGGCGTTCGCCGGCGGAGCGCTGCGGCTCGGGCTGTGGGGTCTCGCGCTGCGTGCTCGACATGGGCGGGCCGTTCCTGTTCGGCGTCGAGGGCTGGAAGCTCGTGCCCGGCGCACTTCGCCGAGCGCCACGGCGCGATCGTGATCATCGCGCTGGGCGAGTCGATCGTCGCGATCGGCGTCGGCGCCAGCGCCGACGATCGGCGCCGGCGTCGTCGCTCGCGGCGGTGCTCGGCATGGTCGTCGCCGCCGCGCTGTGGTGGGCGTACTTCGACGTCGTCGCGATCGTCGCCGACCGGCGCCTCGCGCAAGCGCCGCGCCGGGCGCGAGCGCAACGAGATCGCGCGCGACTCCTACTCCTACCTGCACCTGCCGATGGTCGCCGGCATCGCGCTGATCGCGGTCGGCATCAAGCGCACGCTGCTCGCACGTCGACGATCCGCTGAAGCTCGTGCCCGCGGTCGCGCTGCTCGGCGGGGCGGCGCATGTACCTGCTCGCGCACGTCGCGTTCCGCCTTCGCAACATGCACTCGCTCAGCACGCCGGCGCCTGGTGTGCGCGGCCGTGCTGCTCGCGCTGCTACCAGCGAGGCAGCGACGCTGCCGGCGCTCGCGACGCTGGGCGTCGCTCGCCGCGGTGCTGGTCGCGCTGATCGTCTACGAGGCGCTGCGCTACGCCGACGTGCGCGAGCGCGTGCGCCACCAGCCCGTCGCGAGTAGAGGCGGCCTCCCGAGCCGCCATCCGGCGTCGTGCGCTAGTACTCGGCGGGCAGCGCCCGCGCCGTGCGCGGCGCGGGCATCAGCACGATCACCACCGCCTGCATCGAGCAGCGCGAGCCCGGTGGCGAGCGCGAACGCGGCGGCGGTGTCGAGCCGGTCGCAGCGACAGCGACAGCGTGAAGCAGAACAGCGCGAACGCGCCAAAGCCGCCGACCAGGCCGCGCAGCAGCCGCAGCAGCTCGTCGGTGCCGCGCTGGGCGTGCGTGAACGTCGCCAGCACCGTCGCGATGATCGGGAACGGCGCGAGCAGGCCGCTGAGCTGCGGGCCGAGCCAGCCGGAGACGGCGGTCAGCGCGAGCACCAGCGCGAGCGCGCACGCGGCCTCGCACCGGCAGGTCCCACGCGGGCGGGTCGCCGTGCAGGCGCGTGTCGGGACCGGGCGCGGGGAGCAGCGGCCAGGCCGATCAGCCAGCGCCACCGCGACCAGCCCCAGCGCCGCGCCCAGCGGCAGTCGACAGCGCGCTGAACACGCGCCGTGGCCGCGCGCGAACGCGAGCCAGCCGGCGAGCATGCTCGCGCCCCAGAACACGCGCCCGGCGAGGCGGCCGTAGACGACCACGAACGCGATCAGCGACACGAGCCCCAGCAGCGTGCCGGCGGCCGCGTCCGCGGCGAACGCGCGCCCGTGGGCGAGCGCGTACACGAGCAGGATCGGGCCCGCGACGACCGGCAGCCCGCGCGATCAGGCCGCCGACGCGCGGACCGAAGCGGCGCGCGGCGAGCGACGCGCCGACCACGAAGCTGGGCGCGAGCAGCAGCTTGACGGCGAGCAGAAGCACGCCCAGATCATTACGTAGCCGACGCTCGGGGACAGGCGACTGCTGATAGGAACTTCGACGCGCTCTACTCCGAGCCGCGGTGAGGAGCACTCACGCTTGCCAGCAGCTCGCGCGCCTCGGGGCTCGTCTCCAGGGCGCGGATGAAGATCGAGGCGGCGACGCCGAGCAGCTGCTCGGGAACCGCGTCGGGGTCGGCGAGCTTGACGAGGCCGAGGCCGAGGATCAATCCGATCAGCGCGCTCGCGAACTGCTCGTGCGCCGCGTCGGTCGTGGCGACGCCCGCGTCGGCGGCGCTGTCGGCGCCGAAGCGCACGAACGTCATGCGCAGCGCGTCCAGGCCGCTGGCCAGGCGCACGCGCAGCTGCTCGTCGCGCTGCGCGTAGCTCCACAGCTCGACGAACAGGCGGAAGGGGTCGGGATCCTCGCTCAGGAGCCGCATCCAGCTGTCGCTGCCCGCGATCGGGCGCTGCCACGTGGGGCGCTCGCGATCTGAGCGCTCGCGGTTGAACAGCTCCAGCTGCGCGGCGATCTGGCCCACGAGGTGCTCCTGCAGCAGCGCCAGCAGCAGGTTCTCCTTGCTGCCGAAGTGCGCGTACACCGCGCCCTTGGTGAAGCCCGCCTCCGCCGCCACCTCGTCGAGCGTCGCGCCCGCGAAGCCCTGGCGCGCGTACACGCGGGCGGCGGCGTCCAGCAGGCGCGCGCGCGTGGCCGCCTTGCGCTCGCTGCGGTCGAACTGACCCCGCGGCATCAGCTTGACACGAATTACTCAATAGTAGATATACTCATCAGTTGATTCTAGTGGTCATCAATCGAGGAGGCCTCATGAGCCGGCGCACCACATCACTTCCGCCCGGACCGCGCCTACCGGCGAGCTGGCAGACGATCCTAGCCTGGAGGCAGCCGACCGCCCTGCTCGAGCGCTGCCGCGCGCGCTACGGGCGCCGCTTCACACTGCGGGTGCTCGGCCAGCCGCCGTTCGTCGTGCTCTGCGACCCGGCCGAGATCGAGCAGGTGTTCATGGCCTCGCCCGAGGCGCTGCACCCGGGCGAGGGCGTGCGCGTGATCGAATCGCTCGTCGGGTCGAACTCGGTGATCCTGCTCGACGAGGACGCGCACCTCGAGCAGCGCCGGCTGATGCTGCCCGCGTTCCACGGCGAGCGCATGCAGCGGCTCACCGGCGTGATGGGCGAGCTCGCCGAGCTCGAGCTCGCGAGCTGGCCGCGCGAGCAGGCGATCCCGCTGCACCCGCGACTGCAGCGCCTCACGCTCGAGATCATCCTGCGCGCCGTCTTCGGGCTGAGCCAGGGCGCGCAGCTGGACGAGCTGCGCCAGACGATCACCGAGCTGCTCGCGTTCAGCGAAAGCCCGCTTTCGCTGCTGCCGTTCGCGCAGCGGATCTTCTCCGGGCGCGGACGGTGGGCGCGCTTCCCCGAGCTGCACGCCGCCCTCGATCGGCAGCTGTTCGAGCTGATCGAGCAGCGCCGGCGCGAGCGCGGCGAAGGCGGGGAGGATGGCACCGAGGATCTGGCCGGCGGGGCACGCGGCCGGCAGCAAGGCGGCGATGCGGCGGGCGATCGGCGCGACGACGTGCTCGACATGCTGCTGGGCGCGCGCCACGGCGACGGCTCGCCGATGAGCGCGCAGGAGCTGCGCGACGAGCTCGTGACGGCGCTCGTCGCCGGTCACGAGACGACCGCCTCGCAGCTGGCGTGGGCATTCGAGCGCCTCGCGCGCGAGCCGGCGGCGGCGCGCCGGCTTGCCGAAGAGCTCGACGCGGGCGCGGGCGACGCGTACCTGAACGCGACCATCCACGAGATCCTGCGCCTGCGCCCGGTGCTCGCGGAAGCCGAGCCGCGCGTCGTCAAGCGCACGACCGAGATCGGCGGAGTCGAGTACCCGCCGGGCGTCGCGCTCGTCGTCAGCGCGTACCTCGTGCACCGCGACCCCGACATCTACCCCGAGCCGCTCGCGTTTCGCCCCGAGCGCTTCCTCGAGCACGGGGACGGCGCCGTGGCCGGGCGCGCGCCGGGCAAGTACACATGGATCCCGTTCGGCGGCGGGCGCACGCGCTGCCTCGGCGCGAGCTTCGCGCTGGCCGAGATGAAGGCGGTGCTCACCGCGGTGCTCAGCCGCTGCGAGATCGCCGCGGTGAACCCCGCCGACGAGCGCACCCGTCGGCGCAGCATCACGCTCAGCCCCGCAGATCTTGCCACCGTCGTGCTGCGCGACCGCGTCACAGCGCCGCGCGCGGATGAGTTGGTGCGCGCCGATGAGCCGCTGGGGCAGCGGCCGCTGCTCAGCTCAGCTCGCTGAACAGCACGAGCTCGCCGGAGAGCTGTTCGTACAGGCGCCGGCGCAGCTGCGTGTGAATCTGCGAGATGCGGCTCTCGGAGACGCCGAGGCGCTCGCCGACCTCGCGCAGCGTGCGCTCCTCCACGTACAGCATCACCGCCACTTCACGCTCCTGCTTGGACAGCTGCGCGAACGCCTTGCGAAAGCGCGCCTTCGCTTCGCCGAGCTCGGTGCGCGCAACCGGGTCGCAGTCGCGGTCGTCGCTCTCGAGCGTGTCGATCTGCTCGATCGCCGCGCTTTCCTCCGAGCGCACCTCGCGGTTCAGCGAGCCCACGTCGGCGAGCTCCACCTGGTCCAGCCGGTTCGTCAGCTCGACCCGGCTCATGCCGAGCACGCCCGCGAGCTCCTCGCGGGTGGGGCGACGCTCGTGGCTCGCGATGAAGCGTTCGCGGGCGTCGTTGATCGTCCGCTCGTCACGGCGCAGCGAGCGCGGTGCCCAGTCCTGGCGACGCAGCTCGTCGAGCACCGCGCCCTGGATGCGCGTCCACGCGTACTGCTCGAGTGACGCGCCCTTGTCGGGGTCATAACGCTCGATCGACCGGATCAGCGCCTCAAGGCCGCACGAGAGAAAGTCCTCGACGTCGCAGTGCGCGGGCACCGCGCGGACCTTGCGGTAGACGATGTGACGGACCATCGGCATGAACATGAAGATCAGCCGATCGCGCAGCGCGAGCTCGCCGGCCCGTCGATACTCCTGCCACGTCGCCAGCACCTCGGCTGGCGACGGCCTGACTGCCTGCTTGGCGGCTATTTCCATGATCGTGCTCCGGTTTCGAGGGAACTGTGGGGATGCTGGAATGTGCTTCAAGCCGTCTGCTACAGCGCTTCGCTCGCGTCCGAGCGTGGCTCCTCATCCTGAGCCTCGCGAGGCTGTACGGTCCGGCTATGGCCCCCTATCGGCGCGCGACGGGGCGAGACTTGAGGGCTGCACGACGACACGTCATCGGCGTGTCAGATGGCGCCCGTGTGGGCGCCGCGATCAGGCGCGCTCGCTGGCGCCGGCCCGCATCACTCGCTCCACCATGTGTCTCCGTCTTCGGCCGCAGCCCGCTCGATCTCCTCGAGCGTGATGTCGGTGCGGCGGTCCTCGACCATGCTCTGCAGCGCCTCGCCGATCGTCGGCGCCCACACCCGCCGCGCCACCGCGACCTGGCCCGACTCCTCCGCGAACTGCTTCCACTCGAGCTCCACGAGCGGCACGCGCGACGGCGGCGCGTCCTGCGGCACCGGCGCTCCCCACCCATACAGCGTGATCTGAGCCTGCCAGCCGTGCGGGCACAGCTCGCCCATCACCGCCAGCGCCTGCCACTGGTCCGCCACCGGCTTGGGGCGGCGAGACCTGCGCCGCAGGTGCACGAAGATCAGCCCGCAGGCGCCCGCGAGCAGGACGATCAGCAACGCGATCGTGAGCGTGTCGCGCGTCAGCGCCGGGAGATGGCCGCCCCTGTTGGCAAGCACGAACCCCACGAGCGACGCGCTCACGGCATCCCCAGCTACCCGCTCGATCCGGCCAGAGGAAGCAGATGCAACCCGCTTGCTCTCATCGCTCTTCCACAGTAGCTGCTCGTGCGTGCGGCGTGCGTCACAAACCACGTACGGGCCTGCGCGCACGTCACACCAATCTGTATCTTGGTGTCTGGCCCGCAACGTCAAGGAGGCACCGAATGAGGCTTTCTCGCAAGGCAGTCGCCCCGGCTGCGATCGTCATCGCAACGATGCTCACGGGTGGCGCGGCCACCTCGAGCGCGTATCGCGCCAACCACGATGCGCCGCGGGTGCTGCTCAAACGCACGAGCGCACCGACGACCGCCGAATGCGAGGCCGAATTCGAAATCGCCTGTTACGCGCCCAACCAGGTCGAGAGCGCCTACAACATGAAGGCGCTCTACGCCCAGGGCGACGAAGGGCAGGGCGAGACGATCGTGATCGTCGACTCGTTCGGCTCGCCGACGATCCAGCGCGATCTCAGGCGCTTCGACCTCGCCTTCCATGTCCCCGCGCCCCCGTCCCTGCAGGTGATTCAGCCCGCCGGTGCCGTCAAGCCGTGGGAACCGGGCAACCCGGAAATGACCGGTTGGGCGGGGGAGACGACGATCGACGTCGAGTGGGCACACGCGATGGCCCCCAAGGCGAGCATCCTGCTCGTCGAGACGCCCGAAGAAGAGACCGAGGGCGTGCAGGGCTTCCCGCAGATCGTGCAGGCCGAGAGCTACGTGATCGAACACAACCTCGGGCAGGTGATCTCGCAGAGCTTCAGCGCCACCGAGCAGTCCTTCCCGAGCCACGCGTCGATCATGGCGCTGCGCTCGGCCAACGAAAAAGCCGCGGCGGCCGGTGTCACGATGCTCGACGCCGCCGGGGACGAAGGCGTCGCCAACACGAACCTCGCCGGCGAATACTTCCCCTTCCCGACCGTCGCCTGGCCGGCGTCGGACCCGCTGGTCACGGGCATCGGCGGCACGCAGCTGCACCTCAACGAAGAAGGTCAGCGGACCTCGCCCGACACCGCGTGGGATGAATTCCTCGGCAACTTCACCGTCGCCGGCGGCGGCGGCAAGTCCAGCGTGTTCCTGCGCCCGTCATACCAGTGGCTCGTCAAGACCGAATCCGGGCTGCGACGCGCGGTGCCCGACATCAGCATGACCGCCGCCGTCAACGGCGGCATCATCATCTACAGCTCCTACCCCACGACCGTCCCTGGAGAACCCGAACCGGGCACGTTCAGCGTGTGGGGCGGAACCAGCGTCGCCACACCCGTGTTCTCGGGCGTGGTCGCGATCGCCGATCAGATCGCCGGCCACCCGCTCGGCCTGATCAACTCGCGCATGTACCAGATGGAGAAGGAAGGCGAAGGCAGCGGCAACGGCATCGTCGACATCACCTCCGGCAACAACTCGTTCGTGGAACTGAACGAAGAAGGCGTGCCCGCGCTCACGATCCAAGGCTACGAAGCCAAACCCGGCTACGACATGGCCAGCGGCCTCGGCACGGTCGACGGGTTCGCGTTCGCGCACGCGCTGGCGAAAGGCTGAGCACCAGGGGATCGGCGAGAGGCGCGTCGCGCGGGCCGCGGCGCGCCTCTCCGTTGCTCCTCGGCGTTAGGACCGCCCACGCGGGAGGCGCCGACGAGCAATTCCCCTCGGGCTAGCCGATGGGGCGCTCTGGCGGCTGAGACGATTGGGCGCCGAGTCGCAGCTCCACCGCGAGGCGCATGACCTGCTCGACATCGCGCAGGTCGTACCCCGTTCGCTCGGCGAGGCGTCGCAGGCGGTCGTGAACGGTGTTGGGATGGGCCGGCAGCGCGGCGGCCGTATGCCTGACGTTCAGGCCGCTCGCGAGGTAGGCATCGAACGTGCGGATCAGAGCCGAATCGGCCTCTCGGCTGCTCAGGGCCAGCGATAGGACGTCGGCCGGCACGAGCGAGCGAGCGATATGGTCGGCTCCGGAGAGAAGGTACTCGAGCGCCGGCATCTGCCCGAGGGCGATGACCGGCTTCGCGGAAGACGTCAGACGCAGCGCGCTCTCGGCCTGAGCGTTCGCGCGACCGAGGTCGGTCAGGTCCTCAGCCTCGAGGCTGATGCCGATTTGTGCCCCGGCGTCGCGGCGCACGACGTAGCGCTCGACGACCCGTCGTGCCTTCTCGACGATGTCCGAGCCATCGACCGCTACCAGGCCGGTGACGATGCCGTGGCGGATCACCACCAGCAGCGCGCCGGGGCCGTAGGCGAACGAGATCTCCTCGGCAAGTATCCGCAGGCCATCCCGATCCGCCGACGGGTTCACGCTGGCAGCAAGCAGGACGTGCTTGACGCCTGCCTCGAGCGCGATTCCGGCGTCCCGTGCGAGGACGTCCGCACGCGGGTCGCCGGCGAGGAGCAGCTCGAGCACGTCCCGGCGAACTCGATCTGCCTCCGCGAGAGCCAGCTGCTGCTCGTGGAGATACACTTCGGCGACGCGGTTGCTGACCGTGTCGATGTAGCGGATCGACGGCTGAACCATCAGCAACGCAGCTGACCTGCCACCTTCGACGGCGCTGGCATAGTCGATCGCCGAGGCCCATGCCACCTGGTGGCCGATACGGAAGGCATGCAGGATCGCGTCCAGCGTGATGCCCTGACGCACACGTCGCATGATCGCTTCATCGACAAACCCGAGATCGAGATCGCCGGCAGGGATCTCCTCCTGCAGGCTGGTGAAGAAGCTCTTCAGGTGTGCGGTGCAGTGGGCTTGCAGGTCCTCGAGCACGAGCCGGACATCATCCGTGCGCCCGTACCCTGTCACCTCCTGGTCGATCGTCGTGACCATGTGCGTGACGATCCGCTCGTGGTCACGCAGGAGGGCGCTCGCAATCTCGTGAACGATTGCCGTCTCTGTATCGTAGGTCACAGTCATGGATCCCTCGCCAGCGTAGGTTCGCATCAGCGGTGCACAATCGCAAGTGCACGACGCCGTGCCCCGCCGGATTCTGGCGGCTGTGCAGGGTGCACATGCCTGGCGGGGCTCCCTGGGGAGTTTGTCCGTTGAATCGACGGTGCCGGCAACCTAGGATCACAGTGGTAGAGGGCGCGGCATAACTCGGCTGCCTGGGTGAGCGATCCGTCTTCATCGAGTGCGGGCGAACCGAGGGGCGCACAACACAAGGACGGCTGGCGGGGCAGGAGGCAGCGCGGGGAGGCGCTGACCGTGTTGGTGGCATGTCGATGGCGGTGGCCCTTTCGGCTGCCGTTGGTGGAAATAACCCAAAGGAGGGACTATGTCTCATAGCTCACTGTCTAGTAAGACGAGGACGCGATCTTGGCTGGCCGCGCTCTGCGCGCTGGTGGCGATCGCGGCGAGCCTGGCCATTACGGCGCCTGGTGTGGCCGCCGCGGCCAGTTACCACGTGCCGTATGGCAATGAAGCATTGGCGGAATTCTTCGGCCGCGAGCTGCTTGCTCCGACTGATGTCGTCGGCGCCAACAACAACTGCAAGCCGAGCAGCGCGCACCCTTACCCGATCGTCCTGGTTCACGGGACGGGGGCAAACGAGGGCTCGAGCTGGGTGAGCATCGCGCCGCTTCTGGCCAATGAAGGCTACTGCGTGTACGCCTTCAACTATGGCGCAGACACGGTATCGCTCGGCTTCCTCGACGGGATCAACCACATCACTAAATCCGCCGAAGAACTGTCGACGTTCGTCAACACGGTGCTGTCCACAACGAAAGCCTCGAAGGTCGATCTCGTCGGGCACTCACAGGGCGGGATGATGCCCAACTACTACATCCACTTCCTGGGTGGTGCCGCCAAGGTGAATGAGCTGATCGGCCTCGCGCCCAGCAATCACGGCTCCACGCTCGACTCGCTGGTCGGGCTGCTGACGTTCCTCAAGGAGATACCAGGCGTAGGTCTGGTCGTCGATGGGCTGGAAGGGTCGCTCGAAACTCTGGCGCCCGCATTCCCCGAACAGGAGGAAGGCTCGGCATTCATGAAAAAGCTATACGGCCCTGGTGAACCGCTTTCCTCGAAAGTGCGCTACGTCGTGATCGAATCGAGCCACGACGAGATCGTCACGCCGTACACAAACGCGTTTCTGCATGCGGAAGGCACGGGTGCAAGCGTGACAAATATCCTCATCCAGGAACAGTGCCCGTCAGATCCGGTCGGTCACATCGGCATGATCTGGGACTCGCCGGTACTGCAGAACATTCTCAACCAACTCAGCGCGTCGCCGAAGCCGAGCTTCAAAGCTACGTGCACCAATTACGGGTTCAGCTTGTAGGGCTTCGCTCTACGTGATGTGAAGCGAGCAGTGAGGGTCGCGGGGCTGGAGGTACAGGCCCCGTGACCCTTGCTTGCGCCGGAATGCCGAGGGGCGCCGCCCTCGCGCCATCCACGGCGCCGCGGTCTCGCGCACCCTCCCGAAACCCGCTCGCGCCGGTGCCTACACTGCGCTGTAGATGCAAGTCACGGGGCCCGAACAGGCGTACGGCACGCGGCCTCGTCCATGGGCTCGCTGACCGAAGTATTCGCGGTGCTGGCCGGCGGGTTCGGCGTCGTGATGGGCGCGAGCCCGCTGCTTCAGGCGCTGCACTCGCATCGTCGCGAGAGCTCCTCCGACGTCAGCCTCGCGTTCCTCGTCGTGCTGATCTGCGGCGGCACGCTGTGGCTGCTGTACGGCCTCGCGCTCGGGAACGTGGCGATCATCGTCGCGAACGTCGTGGGGGTCGCGTCCTCGACCACGACGCTGATGGTGGCGCTCCGGTGGCGCCGTCGGGCAGAGAGCGCGGGCGGCGAGGGCTAGCCGACGACATCCACGATTCGCTGCCGGTCGAACCGTCACGCCCTTACAGTCGACTCCGCGTCATGCACAGGACCGACCCGACCGGAAGGTGTTTCGCGGATGAACAGGACCGCAGCGAGTGATGTGGAGGCCCGCAGTCCCTGCGGCGCTGGCGTGCACGAGGCAATCTGGCCCCAGTATCCTCTACTTCGGCACGCCGATAGCGCTCGTCACGACCCTCAACGCCGACGGAAGCCAGAACATCGGGCCGATGTCCTCGGTTTGGGCGCTCGGATACACCGTCGTGATGGGGTGGGAGAGCACCGCGCATACGCTCGCCAACCTTGAGCGGGAGCGCGAGTGTGTGCTCAACCTGCCAGACGACACACTCGTCGAACAGGTCGAGGCGCTTGCCCCGCTGACGGGCAACAACCCGCCGCCGGCGCACAAGGCCGACAAGTTCCGCTTCGAGCCGCGCAACTTCGACGCCGCCGGCTTGACCGAGCAGGCGAGCGAGACCGTCAAGCCGCCCCGTATCGCCGAGTGCCCGCTGCAGCTGGAGGCCAAGATCACGGCGATCCACGAGCCCGCCACGCGCCCGGACGGCGCCTATTTCCGCATCGCGGAGGCGCAGGCCCAGCGAGTCCACGCGCTCTCGAGCGTGCTCGAGCACGGCACCAGCCGCGTAGATCCCGGCCGGTGGCACCCGTTGCTCTACATCTTCAGGCACTACTTCTCGACCGGCGAGGAGCTTGCGCGGAGCTTCCGCGCCGAGGATTGACTGCTGCCAGTCCTATACCACGGGATACTGCAGGTATGGCAAAGGTCGTGGTGTCGATGCCGGATGACCTCGCTGCGGGTGTGGGCTCTTGAGAGAAGTCGCCGACGGTGTCCTCCTTTTGCGAAGCTCGCTGCTGTCGCCAAACGTGTACCTGCTCGACGATGTGCTGGTCGATGCCGGCACGCGCCGCGGTGCGCCCGTGATCCTGTGCCAGCTGCGCGCGCGCCCGCGCGCGGCGCTGCTGCTGACGCACGTTCACCCCCCGACGCAGGGAGCGAGCGCGAGGCTGTGTTGCGAGCTTGGCCTCGAGCTTTGGTGCGGCGATGGAGACGTCGAGGTAGCCGAAAGCGGAGACATGGCAAGCGCGCAACCAAGGCGCTGGGTCAATCCGCTACAGCAGCGACTGCTCGGAGGGCCGGGACATCCGGTCGCCAGAGCATTGCGCGAAGGCGACACCGTCAACGGCTTCACCGTGCTTGCTGTTCCAGGGCATTCGCCTGGACATATCGCGTTGTGGCGCGAAGATGACCGGACCCTGATCCTTGGCGATGTGGTGAACGGCCAGAATATCTGGACGACCCGGCGAGGGCTGCATGAGCCACCTGCCGTGTTCACGCCCGACCCCGCGCGCAACCGGCAGTCCGCCCGGCGTCTGGCGGCACTTCATCCTCGCTTGGCGCTGTTCAGCCACGGCCCGCCGCTCGCCGACCCGGACGCGCTGGAGCGGTTCGCCGAGGGCCTCGTCGTCCGCTGACAGAACGTCCTGACGGACTCGATCTGACGTCCAGCGACCGTGCGCGACGAGCCGCTCGGGCTCAGGCCCGGCAGCTGGTGCTGATCGGGATTTCCGCGCCTACGCCGGCGACGGGTGGCGGATCGATCTTGCACCAGGTGAGGCGCCGCCGGCGCGCGTTGACGACCGCAAGGAATGGATAGGCGATGCCGGCGCTGCGAGCGGTGCAGCGGTATGGCGCCCGACCGGCGCGTTCCGTTCCGGCCTCCTTGCAGGTGACGCCCGCCACGGGCCCGGTCAGCTGTGCGGCGGCTATGCGTCGGTGCAGGTCGAGGGCGATGGCTTGCTCGAGCGCTGTGGCCGGCGCGGAGCCGGCGGGCAGGGCGGCGGAATGCGGCGCTTGGTCTTCGGTGATCGCAATGTCGGAGGTGCGGTTGACTTCGGCTTCTGCGGCGGCTTCCGAGCTGCCGCCTTCGGGGCCGGCACGGCCGACCGCGATCACGATGGCCGCGACCACCGCCGCGGCGACCAGGGTCGCCAGGGCCCAGCGAGCCCACATGGGCAGCGGTTGCACTGCCGGTCGCGCTGGGCTCATTGCTCAAAAGCGTAGTAGAGCGGCTCGCCACAGGCGACTAGGGCAGCAGGTCCGGCGCCGACCATACGGCGGGGAGGGCGAGGTTGGTCCGCGCACGCTAGCCATGGGTAGGTCGGACATCGCGGCAGCCATGGCGCAAAATCCCTGAGCTGATGCACCGCCGTGTCCGACTCGTCCTCGCCGTCACGGATGTGGTGGCGAGGATCGCGGGTATGTTCGGGGCCGATGTGATCGGGCTCCGTCAACAACGGCGCCTTCGATCCGAACGCTCCCAGGAGGGGGCGCTAGGTGGTGGCGTGCGAGTGCTAGAGCCGGAACCGGACGCGGAAAACGCGCCCCGGCATCGTGTTCGCGCAGCCTCAAACGTACGCGACCAGGAACCGCGTCCACGAGTCGGCCCTCTGGAGCATTTGAGTCACTTCTGCATCGCAGTCGGACCTGACACGACCGCAAACTCCACATCTCCTCGGCACCATGCCCGCAACAAATCGGCGTGCGCCGGCTCCAAGTTGCCCAAAACCGCCTCAATCGCCTCGGTGACAGTTCGCCCCGCGTGTGCCATGGACAACAGTTCAGACAACGACTCAGTGTTAGCGGGTGCTTCGCTGGGCCAAGTATTCGCGTTTTCAAGATCGATTGCCACCGCGACGATTGCGAGCAGCGCAAACCGCGCGGTGGCGTCCAAAATCTGTTCAATGTCGAGCGTCACATTCCGCGATAGCCACGAGTACATGCCCAGCCGCGGCTCCACGATCCATGGAGGTGATACCTCCGCAAGAACACGCCCAATTTCGGCCAGTATTGTCGTCGATTGGTCGTGTCGTGGCCACCAGTACCAACGGTCCTCTGTGCTGGTCGCACCAAACACGGCTGCGACCGCAACCGGTACACCAACTGCATTCCTGAATATGCGCAAATACCGCGGCCTGAACAACAACCCCTCGTCGCCCGCATCTACAAGCGCCGAGATAGGCAGCTGGCCCGAAATAGCTAGGTCTATGCAGAGCGGCGTGTCGTCAGCTGCAAGCTGCAATGAGCGAGATTTCGACGCCTCGATGACACGCATCGCTGCTTCGCTAAGCTGCCGAACGCGCTCTTCTCGATCAGCCCGCCCACCTGCCCCGCTCGCCAGCGTGTCAACGTGATGCACAAGCTCGCAGGCAAGCGTCGCTCTGATTGCATCGTCCTGCGTGATCGATGTTCCTAGTCTGACCTCAAGAGCCTTGAGAACTGTGGACCAGTTCTCCTTTCCAGCAACCCCAAATACGGCCAAGAGTTCGGCAGCCTTATCTGCGATCTGGCGCTTACTTGCCTCCATCTCCTCCCCAGCAGCCAGCCCCAGGCTTGATGCGATTGCGAGAGCCTCATCGATGCAGGCGCTCACAACGCGTTCGATGCACCGCGGGCTAGGCACCAAAAACTCTAGACTGCGACCCGCGAATAGAAGCAGATTAGTTCTTGGCGGCCCAGGTTGTTCTGCCGCCCTTGTGAGGACGATGTCGAGCATCTCGTCCTCAGCGTCCTCGACGTATCGCGTCTTAACCTGGACAGCCAACTGTGATACGACATCCCACTCTCGCTGTTCGATGCGAGGAATGAGCATCTCGACCAAGGCGGCCGGGGTTCGGAAACGACGCGCGAGATAGTCGGCACAAAAATACTCGAGAAATGTCCTATGAGTGAATTGAAACAGCGGCTCGTTGGTAGGCGTCAGGCCCGTATCGGTGAAGACCCACGCCCTCCCCTTGCAAACGTCAACAAATTGCCCTGCAGCCTCTCGTGCTGTGTGTTCGTCGTCAAATTGCCGTTCAAAGAGATAGCGCGTAGCCTCGTCTATGAGTTGAGATCGCGTTACCCCGCTCTGCAATGCTTCATCCAGGTAGATCCAATGCGCGAGATGTTGCATCGCTGGGCGGAGACGCGACTCAAAGGGCATCTCGACTGATATCCCGCGGCTTCTATCCCATCGCTCAAATAGCATGACTGCACACTTCTCGTAGACGTCGGGACGATTTGCCGGAATGTAGTTAGCACCTCCATAGAGGTTGCACATAAGCCCGAGCATGAGCGGATTTGCACGGAGATCCGGTACGATGAGGCTCTCGCGAACAAATCCAGCGACCTTGGCATCTCGCTCTCCCGACGACAGGCCGGTGTCAATAGCAAACCAGTTTCGGGCATACGTCTCAACCTGCGACTCGTCGAACTCGGCCATGCCGTAAGTCTGAAAGGTTTGGGGATCGAGTGGAGCCTGCTCGTATCCGATGCGTCTAGAAGTAACCAAAAGCGGGGCAGCAGAGTACAAGTTGGCGAACGCCTCAACGTCCCCACTGACGACTTGTCGATAACTGCTGTCGAGCAGCTCATCGAGGCCGTCAAAGATGACTAGGGCTCGCCCACTTTGGAGAAGATAATCGAACGCGCCTGTGGGGACTGATGGGAGTTGATACTTTGTTCGCGCGGTGGTCTCTATGAATTCCAGAATGGACAAGTTGTGAGTCTTGCGGTCCGCTCCATAGTCACGGAGGATCACAAGGATGGGGGTAACGGTGAGGTCGCGGTATGTGCGATCTGCCTCGCCCGTCGCTAGGTCATGGCACAGCTTCACGGCGAGTGTCGACTTACCTGCACCCGGATCGCCCAAGACCACGGTTCGATCAATCTCGTCAACAAATTTCAGCGTACGGCAAAGGCTCGTTGCCATCCCGACCAGTGTGATGCAGCAAGCGGGGAGCCACATAGAGGTCGTCGATCGGTACCTTGGCATTTCGGTCTAGATTGGGCGGCACCACATGGCTCTCCCGCTTTCCGACCTGCTTGCGGTAAGTCTGCTCGAACGACAGGATCTCGGCGTGCGTCGCTTTGCGGCTGTCGGTCAGCGCCGATATGTGTCGGTCAATACCTTCGAGTTGCGCGCTAAGCAGCTTGTGGCGCAAGCTGCTGCTGGCCTCATGAGCCGAGAGAATATTGTGTGCGATTGCTTGATCGAGAACATCTTGACACGCGATAACGAAGGCACGAAATAGCCGTCCGCCATGCGTGTCGGCGTCCTGGCCGTCGACGCCGGTCCAGAGCGCGAAATCGACGACGAACTGCTGCTGGAGCTTGT
The DNA here is from genome assembly GCA_963797105.1 of uncultured Solirubrobacteraceae bacterium. Classification (GTDB taxonomy): domain Bacteria; phylum Actinomycetota; class Thermoleophilia; order Solirubrobacterales; family Solirubrobacteraceae; genus Palsa-744. Next base: position 2,168,256 of record CAWCOB010000002.1, on the reverse strand, counting down.
CGAGCGATGCGGATGCCATCCTGGATACATAGATCTGTCGGACCAGCGCTCGCGCATCCGGAGACTGCAGAAATTCGCGAAGTCGCTCACCGCCGAGCGCAGGATCGATTGTGGGCGGCTCGGTGAGGCGCTCTGCAGCGAGCTGAAGCGCTTCGGCAATGGTCCCGTCGGGTTCCTGGGCTCCAGCGATCAGTCTCGACGGTTAGTCGCGTCTCCGTCGATCCGCGCCAGATATTTCGCGAGGTCAAGCAATGACCGCCAAAGCAGATCGGCCGCGACAGGTGCCAATATAGGATCGACCATGCGGGTTGGAGTCTACTTGTAGGCTGGCCGCCAGCTTTCGAGGCGCGTGGGGCTGGAGGGTGCCGACGTGAATCGAACTCTCTGACATGTCCTTGGATCGAGGTTGTCTGTCCAAGCAGGCGTGGTGGGTTAAGGTAGTAGTCGTAGTGGACGCCTTTACCTTTCGCGGGCATATCGACGTATCCGCGACGGCGGCGCAACAGTCGCTATGCGTCAACAGCCGCGCCGAAATCCTGCCCACCTACCGCGTCGGCGCACCCGTGGTTTGCGCACCGAACAGTTCAGTGGAGCTAGTCGGGCTCGAACCGACGGCCTCCGCCATGCCATGGCGGCGCTCTCCCAGCTGAGCTATAGCCCCTGGATCAGGAAAGGAAGTGTAGCTACCCGGGCTCGGGACGTCTCGCCTCGGCGTTGGAGCGTAGGCGTTCGATGCCCGGCGCGAACTCGTAGTCACGAGCCCATTTGATCCCGTGGGCCTGGTTGTTCTTCGTTGCGTCCAGCCTGAGATGGATCGAGCGGCGCCCAGAGACCTCCTCGATGGGGATCAAGAATCCCCGGTGGAACTCCGGTGAGTATGCTGCGATCACGTCGACCTCTGCGGCTGTGTAGCACGTCTTGACGTAGCCGCCAGGCGTGCAGCGGCTCGTCTGCAGCCTCACCGACAACACGCCCGAGCGATGTCGCGCCATCTTGCACTGCACCCGCAGCAGCTCCGGCTCGAGGTCGATCATGAGGTCGTAGCGGCTGCCCTCGCATAGCGGTCGGAGCACGACCAGGCCGAGTTCGATCGTCATCGCCGTAATCGCCGCCTCGGCGGCGGCGCCCTTCTGGCTCGGGGTCAGCTCGATCACGGGTTCAACGTTAGACAGCCACGTGTGCCGAGAGTGTGTCCTCTGTATCTACTTCGTGACTTCTCTGCGCCCCGGGCTATATGCCTGGCCGCGCCGACTGCGAGGGCGTGGCCGCGGGCGAGTCGGGTCTCCGGGCGCCACGCCGCGCCGCCGCGACTGCGGCCCGGTCTCAACCCCGCGGGATGAACTCCGGCACGTCGAGGTCGTCGCTCGGCCCGTGGCCGTTGCCATTGCCGTTCCCAGCCTCATCGACGATCGTCCTACGCCGCGCGCGCCCCGTCGACGCGTCGCTGCCGCCGCGCTCGCTGCCGGCGGTGGTCACCTGGTCCAGGCGCGCGGTCATGCCGCCGTGGGTGAGGCGCACGTCGCGGATGCAGGCGCTCGGCGTTGTTGCGCAGCGAGGCTCGACAGCTCGCGCAGGTTGCGCGAGACCTCGGTGCCTTCGCTGAGGATCTCGCGCGCGACGACGTGCGCCTCGCTGGTGATCTCGCGCGCTTCGACGCGCGCTTTCGCCTTCGATCTCGCTCGCCTGCTCCTCGGCCTGCTCGTGCAGCCGCGCGAGCTCCTCGCGCCGCGGACGCATCAGGCGCTCGGTCTGCTCGCTGCGTCTGCGGCCGTCGATCCGCTCGCGCCTCCTTGCGCGCGGCCTTCAGCAGGCGCTCGGACTCCGCCTGGGCGGTTGCGCGCAGCTGCTCGGACTCCTCCCTCGGCGGACGCGCGCACGCTGCTCGGCGTCCTGGTGGGCGGTCGCCCGCACGAGCTCCGGACTCCTGCGCGCGTCAGCGAGCAGCCGCTCTGCCTGCGTCGTGCGCCTGCTCCAGCGTGCGCGTCGCCTCTTCGCGCGCCTGCTCGAGCGCGCGCCGCGCCTCGTCGCGCGCGCGCTCGCGCCTCGCCGTGCAGCTCGGAGGCGGCGGACTCGCGCCTCGCTGCGTCGTCGTCTCGGCCTCGCGCGCGCGTCGCCGAGGAGCTCCTCGCGCCTCCTCCTCGGCGGCCTGCACGCGGATGTCCGCGGCGCGGTCGGCCTCGGCGATCCGCTCGCGGGCGCGCGTCTCGGCCTGCTCGCGCAGCTCCTGCGCGGCGCGTTCGGCGGCGCCGACGATGCTCGCCACGCGACCGGCGGCGGCGCTCAGCGCGTCGGGATCCGTCCTCGTCGGCGTAGCTACCGACTCCTCGTACTGCATCTGCGGCTCCTCCACGCGGCCATCGTAAACGCGCTGCGGCGCCGCGCTCCGACTGGCCGCCCGCGGTCCTGTCCGCATGCTCCGTCGGCGCCGCGAGCGGACCGGCACATGCGGGATGGCAGAAATCGTTGGAAATCTGTCCTTGCGGACAGATGCCGCGTGGAGGATGATCGCGCCATGGAGAACACCGCCACAGCCCACGCCAGGTCGCGATCGTCGTCTACCCCGGCGTGCAGAGCCTCGACGTCACCGGCCCGCTCGAGGTGTTCGCCGGCGCCCAGCAGCTGATCGAGGCCGACGCGCCGCCGCGAGCGCGGCTACGAGGTGCGCGTCGCTCAGCCGCGACGGCGCGCCGCTGCGCACCTCCAGCGGCCTGCGCATCGCCCCGCACGCGCGCCTGCCGCGCGCGCCCGCGGCGATCGACACGCTGATCGTCGCCGGCGGCGCCGGCCACGTCGACGCGGCTGCCGACGACCGGCGCTCGCTCGACTGGATCGCGCGCGCGTCGCGCAGCGCCCGGCGCACGGCCTCCGTGTGCACCGGGCGCGTTCCTGCTCGCCGCGCGCCGGGCTGCTCGACGGCCGCCGCGCGACCACGCACTGGGCGTCGGCCGCAGGAGCTGCAGCGCGCGCACCCGCAGGTGCGCGTCGATCGCCGAGCCGATCTTCGTGCGCGACGGCCAGATCTGGACCTCGGCGGGCGTCACCGCCGGCATGGACCTCGCGCTCGCGCTCGTCGAGGAGGACCTCGACCGCGACGCCGCGCTGCACGATCGCGCGCCACCTCGTGCTGTTCCTGCGCCGCCCCGGCAACCAGTCGCAGTTCAGCGCCACGCTCGCCGCGCAGCAGCCCGAGCGCGAGCCGCTGCGCGAGGTCCAGCGCGCGCGTGCTCGAGGACGTCGCCGGCGAGCACTCCGTCGAGGCGATGGCCGCGCGCGCCCACATGAGCCCGCGCCACTTCGCGCGCGCGTTTCGCGCCGAGACCGGCGTCACGCCCGCGCGCTACGTCGAGCGCGTGCGCCTGGAGGCCGCGCGCCGGCGGCTGGAGGACACGAGCGAGCCGGTCGCGCGCGATCGCCGTCGCGTGCGGCTTCGGCACCGCCGAGACGATGCGCCGCGCGTTCCTGCGCACGCTCGCACGTCGGCCCCGCCGAGTACCGCCGCCGCTTCCACGCGCACGCCGCGCACGACTCGCGCCGCGACGCGGCCGCGCACGCAGCCCCCGTCCCGCCACCACGCACGCCAATAGACAAGGAGACACGCACATGAACATCGCGATCGTCCTCTACGACCGCTTCACCGCGCTCGACGCGATCGGGCCCTACGAGGTGCTCAGCCGCCTGCCCGGCGCGAGCGTGACGTTCGTCGCCGCGGAGCCGGGGCCGGTGCGCACCGACAACGGCATGCTCACGCTCGCTCGCCGAGCACTCGCTCGCAGGACGCGCGCGCAGCCCGACATCGTGCTCGTGCCCGGCGGGCCCGGCGAGGTGGCCGCGCGCGCCGGCGGCCCGGTGCTCGAGTGGCTGCAGCGAGGCCGACCGCACGAGCACGTGGACGACGTCCGTGTGCACCGGCTCGCTGATCCTCGCCGCCGCCGGGCTGCTCGACGGGCAAGCGCGCCACGAGCCACTGGCTGGCGCTCGAGGAGCTGCGCGCGGCTGGGCGCCGAGCCGGTCGCCGAGCGCGTCGTGTTCGACGGCAAGATCGTCACCGCCGCCGGCGTCTCCGCCGGCATCGACATGGCGCTCGCGCTCGCCGCGCGCGATCGCCGGCGACACGGTCGCGCAGGCGATCCAGCTCGGCATCGAGTACGACCCGCAGCCGCCGTTCGACGCCGGCTCGCCGCACAAGGCGCCGGCGGAGGTCGTCGAGCTGCTGCGCGCCCGCAGCCGCTTCGAAGCGCAGCAGCCGCAGACGCTCGCCGCGCCGCGGTGAACGAGGCGGCGGGCGGCCGCCGCGCTCTGCACGCAGGCCGCCCGCTAACCTGCGACCGCCGATGGCAGAGCACCGCTACGACCCGCACGAGATCGAGCCCCGCTGGCAGGCGCGTGTGGGCGCGACGAGCGCACCTGGGAGGTCTCCAACGAGGCCGCCGCCGAAGGCGCGCGGCCGGGCGTCCGCGCTCCGGGCGCGCGACGGGCGCGCGCAGGCGCCGAACTCCTACGTGCTCGAGATGCTGCCCGTACCCGAGCGGCGAGCCGCACATCGGCCACCTCAAGTGCTACTCGGTCGGCGACGCGATCGCCCACTTCCACCGCCGCCTCGGGCGCGCGCGTGCTGCACCCGATGGGCTACGACGCCTTCGGGCTGCCGGCCGAGAACCACGCGATCAAGACCGGCGTGCACCCGCGCGACTCGACCGCCGAGTCGATCGCCTCCTTCCAGCGCCAGTTCCGCTCGTGGGGGATCTCGATCGACTGGTCGCGCGAGCTCGCCACGCACGAACCGCGCCTACTACCGCTGGACGCAGTGGATCTTCCTGGAGCTGTTCCGCGCCGGGCCTCGCCTACCGCAAGGAGGCGGCCGTCAAGTGGTGCCCCAAAGACCAGACCGTGCTCGCCAACGAGCAGGTCGACGCCGACGGCCACTGCGAGCGCTGCGGCGCGCTCGTCGAGGTCCGCCAGCTCGAGCAGTGGTTCCTGCGCATCACCGACTACGCCGAGCGGCTGCTGGGCGACCTCGACGCGATCGACTGGCCCGAGCACGTCAAGACGATGCAGCGCAACTGGATCGGGCGCAGCGAGGGCGCCGAGGTGACCTTCCGCTGCGAGGAGCTCGGCGTCGACTACCCCGTCTTCACCACCCGCCCCGACACGCTGTTCGGCGCGACCTTCTTCGTGATGGCGCCCGAGCACCCCGACGTCGCTGCGCCTCGCCGCGGGCACCGCGCACGAGCAGGCGGTGCGCGACTACGTCAACCACGCGCTCAACGAGACCAACGAGGAGCGCGGCAACGCCGAGAAGCCCAAGACCGGCGTGCCGCTCGGGCGCACCGTCACCAACCCCGTCAACGGCGAGCAGATCCCGATGTACGTCGCCGACTACGTGCTGATGGAGTACGGCACCGGCGCGATCATGGCGGTGCCCGCGCACGACGAGCGCGACTACGCCTTCGCGCGCGCCTTCGAGCTGCCGATCAGGCGCGTGATCGCCCCAGCGGAGGCGCCGACGCCGGCGAGGCCGCTCGCGGCGAGGACGGCCTGCCGTACACCGGCGACGGCGTCGCTCGTCAACTCCCACGCCGACTTCGACGGCATGGGCAACCGCGAGGCGCTGGCCGCGATCGTCGCGTGGCTCGACCGCGAGGGCAAGGGCCACGCCTCGGTCAACTACCGCCTGCGCGACTGGCTGGTCTCGCGCCAGCGCTACTGGGGCTGCCCGATCCCGATCGTCTACTGCGAGCGCTGCGGCATGGTGCCCGTGCCCGACGAGCGAGCTGCCGGTCGAGCTGCCCGACATCGAGGACTACACGCCCAAGGGGCGCTCGCCGCTGGCGGCCGCCGAGGACTGGGTCGACACCACGCTGCCCGCGAGTGCGGCGGCGCCGGCGCGCCGCGAGACCGACACGATGGACACGTTCGTCGACTCCTCGTGGTACTTCCTGCGCTACTGCGACGCCGCGCAACGACCAGCGCCGCCTGGGACCCGGCGGCGCTGCGCGAGTGGATGCCGGTCGACCAGTACATCGGCGGCGTCGAGCACGCGATCCTGCACCTGATGTACGCGCGCTTCTTCACCAAGGCGCTCGCCGACCTCGGCCACCTCGACTTCCAGGAGCCCTTCCAGGCGCTGTTCACGCAGGGCATGGTCACCAAGGACGGCGCCAAGATGAGCAAGTCCAAGGGCAACGTCGTCTCGCCCGCGTCGATCGTCGAGCGCGTCGGCGCCGACACCGCGCGCTGCTACATCCTGTTCGTCGGCCCGCCCGACCAGGACGCCGACTGGTCGGACGAGGGCGTCGAGGGCGTGCACCGCTTCCTCGGGCGGCTGTGGCGGCTGGCCGCCGAGACGGCCGAGCGCGCGGGCGCGCCGGTCGGCCGAGCTGACGCGCCCGGCAGGCGCCGAGGGCGACGACCTGGCGCTGCTGCGCAAGACGCACTGGGCGATCGACAAGGTCAGCGGCGACCTGCGCCGCTTCGCGTTCAACACCGCGATCGCGGCGGTGATGGAGCTGCTCAACGACTGCTCGCGGCTGCGCGAGCCGGTCGCAGCTGCGAGACGCTGCGCTTCGCGCTCGCGCACGCGCCGCCTCGCTGCTGTTCCCGTTCGCGCCGCACGTGTGCGCCGACATCTACGAGCTGCTGACCGGCGAGCGCGTGTGGGAGCAGCCGTGGCCGCAGGCCGACGAGGCGCTGCTCGAGCGCGACGTCTACGAGCTCGTCTGCCAGGTCAACGGCAAGGTGCGCGACCGCGTGCAGGCGAGCGCCGACGCGAGCCCCGAGGCGCTCAAGGAGCTCTGCCGGGCGGCGCCCAACGTGAGCGCGCACGTCGACGGCAAGCGAGATCGTCAAGGAGATCGTCGTGCCCGGCAAGCTCGTGAACCTCGTCGTCCGCTAGGCGCGCTGCGCCTGGCCGTGGGCATACACTCGCTCACGATGCCCGACCTCAAGCCCGCGTACCTGATCCACGGCGACGACCACGGCGCGGTGGCCGAGCGCCGCGCGGGGCTGCGCGCGCTCGTCGAACGCCAGGAGGGCGGCAGCGCGAGCATCGAGCTGCTCGAGGGCGACGCGGCCACGCCCGCCGGCGTGGCCGACGCGCTCGCGGCGATGACGCTGGCGATCGGCCGGCGCGTGATCATCGTCGAAGGCGTCGAGCGCTGGCGCGAGGCCGACGTCGAGAAGCACCTCGCGGCGCGCTCGCGGACGATGCCGCCCGAGACCACGCTCGCGCTGTTCGCGCGCGAGGAGGCGCGCGCGAAGGCGCCCGCGGCGCTGCACGAGGCCGTCAAGAGGGCTGGGGGACAGGTCGTCGCGCAGATGACGGTCAAGCCGTGGGAGCTGCGCCAAGTGGGCGCGCGAGCAGGCCGCGCGCCTGGGCCTCGACGCTCGACGCGGCCGCCGCCAAGGCGCTCGTCGCGCAGGTGGGCGAGCGCCAGCAGCGGCTGCTGCGCGAGCTCGAGAAGCTGGCGCTCGAGGGCGACGCCGAGCAGACGCCAGCGAGTCGGCGTCGAGGACATCGAACGCCGCGCCGCGCACTCGACCGAGTGGCGCGCGTACGCGCTCGCCGACGCGCTCGTCGGCGCCGACGCGCGCGAGGCGACGCTCTCCTACCTGCGCCTGCGCGAGCAGGGCGAGCGCCTGTCGGGCCTGACCTACCTGATGGCCCAGCGCCTGCGCGACGCGCTCGCGGTCGCGCTGCGCCTGCAGGCGGGCGAGTCCGTCGCCGAGGTCAAGCGCGGCCTGCGCATGCCCGCGCGCGCCGCCGAGCGCTTCGTCGCGGACGTCGCCCGCAGCGACCTCGAGCGCGCTGCGCGCCGCGCTCGGCGCGCTCGCCGACCTCGAGCTCGACACGCGCGGAGGCGCGCCGCTCGCGAGCAGCCGCACGCGCGCTCGCGCGGCTGGCGCGAGGACACGCTCGCGCTGCGGCGATAGAGAGCATCAGCTCGTAGGAGCTGGCGCAACGCGGGGAAGGGTCAGCCGCTGAGGCTGGCGGGCGAGAGCTGCGCTACTTGCCGGCGCGGCGAGCGTCCGGGCCGCGCGGGACTTCTTGCGCGCGCCGGTGTTCCGGTGCAGCGCGCCGCGCTTGACGGCCTTGTCGATCGTGCTGACGAGCTCGCGGTGGGTCGGCTGTCCGCGGCATCCGTCTCGCCGCCCTCGACCTGCGACTCGAGGCGGCGGAAGTACGTCTTGATCGTGGAGGTGTAGCGGCGGTTCTCCAGGCGCTCGCGCTCGGAGCGCAGGATCCGCTTCTTCTGTGAGTGGATGTTGGCCATGGCTCGCGCTGCGAAGCGCGCAGGGAAGCAGCCCGGGCGTGCCGCAGAGCGCCGTACTATAGCGGCCTTGTCCGCCACGCAGAACCCTTCGGCGAGGAGCCGGTCGTCCCCGCGCCGCCGGCGAGGGCGGCGGTGGTGGCGGGGTCGCGCGCAACACCGCGATCTTCTCGATCGCGACCGGCATCTCGCGGGTGGTGGGGCTCGTGCGCGAAATCGTCGTCGCGAGCTACTTCGGCACCAGCGGGCCGGCGTCGGCGTTCACGATCGCCTTCCAGGTCCCGAACCTCGTCGCAACCTGTTCGCCAACGTCGGCGCTGTCGGCGGCGTTCGTGCCCGTGTTCACCGATCTGCTGCAGAAGGGTCGCCGCAAGCGAGGCGTTCCGGCTGGCCTCGACGCTGTTCTGGATCATGCTGATCGTGCTCGGCGCGATCACCGCCGTTCTTCATCCTCGCCGCCGGGGTGATCATGCCGCTGTTCATCGGCCCGACGTTCACCGGCGCGCTCGACGCCCTGACCGTCGGCCTCTCGCAGGTCCTGTTCCCGGTCGTGCTGCTGCTCGGCCTGAACGGCCTGCTCGTGGGGGTCCTGCAGTCCTACGACCACTTCACGATCCCGGCGATCTCGCCGGCGGTGTGGAACGTCGTGATCATCGTCGCTGCTCGTCGTGCTGCGTCCCGCACTTCCACGGCGAAGACAGCGATCTACGCGTTCGCGATCGGCGATCCTCGCTCGCGACCGTCGTGCAGCTGCTGATGGCGTTCGGCGGCGCTCGGACGGATCGACTTCCGCCTGCAGCTGCGCGATCGACTGGCACGACCCGCGCATCAAGCAGGTGTTCACGCTGATGCTGCCGGTGACGATCGGCCTCGGCATCGTCAACCTCGACCAGCTCATCAACTCGGTCTTCGGCACGCTCGTCTCCAACGAAGCGCCGCGCGCGATCGACAACGCGTTTCGCGTCTACATGCTGCCGCAGGGCGCTGTTCAGCGTGGCGGTCGCCACCGTCCTGTTCCCGACGCTCAGCCGCATGGCATCGCGCCGCGACGCCGCCGCGATGCGCCGCGCGGTCGGCATCGGCATGCGCCAGATCAACCTGCTGCTGATCCCGGCGGCGGCGTTCATGATCGTGCTGCCGACGCCGATCGTGCGGCTGCTGTTCCAGCGCGGCGAATTCAACGCGCAGTCCACGCACCTCGTCTCGATCGCGCTGTTCTGGTTCGCGTTCAGCCTGCCGTTCGGCGGCCTGAACCTGCTGCTGACGCGCGACGTTCTTCGCGGTCCAGCGCCCGTGGATCCCGACGCAGCCTGGCGGCGATGAACATCGTCGTGGACATCATCGTCAGCATCGGCGCTGTACAAGCCGCTGGGCATCGCCGGGCTGATCATCGGCACGGTCGCCGCCAACGTCGTCATGACCGCGCCTGCAGTTCCACCGCCTGCGCGATCGGCTTCAACGGCCGCCTGGAGGGCGCGCAGACGACGATGATCACCGCGCGCATCCTGATCGCCTCGGCGCTGCTCGCGGGCGTCTCGTGGGGGGTGTGGCGGCTGCTCGACGACCTGCTCGGCGGCTCGCTGCCGGCGCAGATCGTCAGCGTCGGCGCCGCCGGCGGCCGCGGGCCTGCTCGTCTACGTGCGCGCGGTGCTGGTCATGCGCATCCCCGAGGCCCACCAGGTCAGCCGCCTGATCCGCGCGCGGCTCGGGCAGGGCGTAGCGCGGTCCGGGCGGGCGTAGGCCGAGCAGAGGCCGGGTGGACCAAGGCCCACCCGGCTTGCGCCCGAACAAAGATCGCCGCTTACTACATACGTCCCAGGACTGTGTGTTTCGCCTGGGCGGCTTAACACTCCCGACGCCTGGACAGGCCGCCCCGCTTGCGCGTGGCGCGTTGCCGCGGCTGAATGAGTCCTTGTCGAGTTGGCGATCCGCCGGACCATTCACGCTAGCGCGTCTGGCGCCGCGGCCGCGGCGCCGGTGGGCTTGTGCCGAGGCGCGCGCCATCTACGCTGTAGCGGCGCCATGGACCAAGCGCACATCCGCAACTTCTCGATCATCGCCCACATCGACCACGGCAAGTCGACGCTGGCCGACCGCATCCTCGAGCTGACGCACACGGTGCGGCTCGCGGGAGATGCGCGCGCAGCTGCTCGACTCGATGGACCTGGAGCGCGAGCGCGGGCATCACGATCAAGGCGCAGGCGGTGCGCGTGTTCTTCACGGCGCAAGGACGGCGAGACCTACCAGCTGCACCTGATCGACACGCCCGGGCACGTGGACTTCACCTACGAGGTGTCGCGCTCGCTGGCGGCGTGCGAGGGCGCGCTGCTGGTCGTGGACGCCGTCCCAGGGCGTGGAGGCGCAGACGGTCGCCAACACCTACCTGGCGGTCGAGTCGGGCCTCGAGCTGATCCCGTGCCTGAACAAGATCGACCTGCCGGGCGCGGAGCCCGAGCGGGTGGCGGGCGAAGTCGCGCGAGCTGATCGGCGAGCCGCCGGAGTCGATCCTGAAGATCAGCGGCAAGACGGGCGAGGGCGTGGGCGAGGTGCTCGAGGAGCTGGTCGCGCGCGTGCCGCCGCCGGCGGGCGACCCGGACGGCGCCGCCGCGGGCGCTGATCTTCGACTCGGAGTTCGACCAGTACCGCGGCGTGATCGCCTACATCAGGGTCGTGGACGGCGTGTTCCGCAAGGGCGAGCCGATCCGCGCGATGGCGACGGGCACGGAGGCGGACATCGACGACATCGGCTTCTTCAGCCCGCAGATGATGCCGACCGACCAGCTGGCGGCGGGCGAGGTCGGCTACCTGATCACGGGCCTGAAGGACGTCACGCAGCTGCGCGTCGGAGACACGCTGACGACGCGCGCGAAGGCCGGCGGCTCCGCGGCGCACGGCCACCCCGGCGAAGCCACCGAGCCGCTGCCGGGCTACCGCGAGGTCAAGCCGATGGTCTTCTGCGGCCTGTTCCCGATCGACTCCGACGACTACCCGGACCTGCGCGACGCGCTCGAGAAGCTGGTGCTCAACGACGCCGCGCTGTCGTGGGAGCCGGAGACCTCGGACGCGCTCGGCTTCGGCTTCCGCTGCGGCTTCCTCGGGCCTGCTGCACATGGACATCGTGCGCGAGCGCCTCGAGCGCGAGTACGACCTGGAGCTGCTGGCGACGATGCCCTCGGTGGAGTTCGACGTGACGCTCACGAACGGCGAGGAGCTCGAGGTGCACAACCCCTCCGACATGCCCGACCCGGGCACGATCGAGGAGATCCGCGAGCCGTTCATCACGGCGTCGGTGATCGCCCCGAAAGAGTTCGTGGGCGCCGTGATGGAGCTCTGCCAGGAGCGCCGCGGCGAGCACGCGGGCATGCACTACCTCTCGCCCGAGCGCGTGCAGATGACCTACGACCTGCCGCTCGCGGAAATCGTGCTCGACTTCTTCGACCAGCTGAAGTCGCGCACGCGCGGCTACGCGTCGCTGGACTACGAGCTCAGCGGCATGAAGCCCTCGGACCTGGTCAAGCTCGACGTGCTGCTCGCGGGCGACCCGGTCGACGCGCTGTCGATGGTCGTGCACCGCGAGAAGGCGTACGAGATGGGGCGCACGCTGACCGAGAAGCTGCGCAAGCGGATCCCTCGCCAGCAGTACGACGTGCCGATCCAGGCGGCGATCGGCGCGCACGTGATCGCGCGCGAGACCGTCAAGGCGTTTCGCAAGGACGTGATCGCGAGCTGCTACGGCGGCGACATCACGCGCAAGAAAAAGCTGCTGGAGAAGCAGAAGGAGGGCAAGAAGCGGATGAAGCAGGTGGGGCGCGTGGAGGTGCCGCAGGAGGCGTTCCTGGCGGTGCTCGAGCTGGGAGAGGATTGAGCGTGGCGACGCGCGAGGCCGATGCGGCTGCTGTTCGTGTGTCTCGGCAACATCTGCCGCTCGCCGACCGCCGAGGGCGTGATGCGCTCGCTCGTAGAGCGCGAGGTGCTGAGCAGCAGCATTCAGCTCGACTCGGCGGGGACGGGCGCTGGCACGTGGGCAGCGCGCCGGACGAGCGCGCGGCGGCGGCGGCGCGCGCGCGCGGCGTCGAGCTGGAGGGCCGCGCGCGCCAGGTGCGCCCGGAGGACTTCGAGGACTTCGACCTGCTGCTGGCGATGGACGGCGAGAACCTGCGCGAGCTGCGGCGCCTGGCGCCGGGCGAGGAGCGAGCGCGCGAAGGTGCGGCTGCTGCGCGAGTTCGACCCGGCGAGCGGTGACGCGCAGCGGACCTGGACGTGCCGGACCCCTACTACGGCGGCGCGGGCGGCTTCGACGAGGTGTTCGAGCTGGTGCAGGCGGCGTGCGAGGGGCTGCTCGAGCAGATCCGCCGCGGGCGTGACGGACGCGGACGCGGGCTCGGGCGCGGCTCGCAGGCTCGGGCGCGGGGTTCCTGCCGGAGTCGGGCGCGGCGCTGCCGCCGGGCGTGCGTGAGGCGACGCGCGTTGGCGGCGGCGACATCAACGAGGCGTTTCGCGTGGTGCTGGCGGACGGCCGCGACGGCGTTCGTGAAGACGCGCGCGGATGCGGCCGCGGGCGAGTACGCGGCCGAGGCGGCGGGCCTGCGCTGGCTGGCCGAGCCGGGCGCGCTGCGGGTGCCGCGGGTGCTGGACGTCGGCGAGCGCTACCTGGCGCTCGAGTGGGTCGGGTCGTCCCGGGCGGGAGTCGAGCCCGTCGGGCCTGAGCGACACGGGCGCCGAGGAGCTCGGACGCGGCCTCGCGGCGACCCACGCGGCGGGCGCGCCGTGCTTCGGCGGACCGCGGCGGCACGGCGCCGGCTTCGGCTCGCTGGTGCTGCTCGAACGAGCCGGCGGCGGACTGGCCGGCGTTCTACGCGCGAGCGTCGCCTGCTGCCGCTGGCGCGGCTCGCGCGCGAGCACGGTGCGCTGTCGCGATCCGGCGAGCGAGGCGGTGGAGCGCGTGTGCGAGCGGCTCGGCGAGCTGTGCGGCCCGGCGGAGCCGCCGGCGCGGCTGCACGGCGACCTGTGGTCGGGCAACGTGATGGCCGACGCGCGATGGGCGCCCGTGGCTGATCGACCCGTCCGCGTACGGCGGGCACCGCGAGGTGGACCTGGCGATGCTGCGGCTGTTCGGCGCGCCGTCGCCGCGGCTGTTCGCGGCCTACGAGGAGCGCGCGCCGCTGGCCGAGGGCTGGCGCGAGCGCGTCGAGCTCTACCAGCTGCTTCCGCTGCTCGTGCACGCGGTGCTGTTCGGCGGCTCCTACGCCGCCGCGGTCGAGCGCGCCGTGCGGCGTTACGTCGGCTGAGCGTCGCATCGGGCGCGGCACAAGGTCGGAGGGGTGTGCATGCGCCCCGAGACGATCGCGTCACGACAGCGGCTGTACCTGCTGGCGCGGGTGGTGATCGCGCGCCACTACCGGCGCGAGCTGACGCTGGCGCTGGTGGCGCGCCGCCTCGGCAGCTCGCCGCGTCAGCTGCAGCGCGCGTACGAGCAGTTCGGCGAGACGACGTTCACGCGAGGATCTGCTCGCGCGGCGGATGTCGGTCGCGGCGGAGCTGCTCGTGCGAGCAGCGCTCGATCCCGCGTCGAGGACGTCGCGCGCCTCGTCGGCTACCGCCAGGGACCGCACTTCGCGCACGCGTTTCGCCGCCGCTACGGCCTCTCGCCGGCGCGCTTCCGGGCGGCGGCGCTCGAGGCAGCGGCGCGTGAGGTCGCGGCACGCCGCGCTACGGCGCTCGAGGCAGCCGCGCGTGAGTCCACCGTGCGCCGCGCGACGGCGCTTCAGGCAGGAGAGCGGCCGTAGACGGGCTCGAGCCCGTCGGTCGCGCCGGCACCGTGCGCCTCCTCGGCGACGCCGTCGAGCGCCTCGGCGCCGGGCAGCCGCAGGCGCATCAGCGTGCCGCCGCTTGGCGCGTCCTCGGCGGTGATGCTGCCGCCGCTGCTGGTTGGCGACCTGCTGCACGATCGCTAGGCCGAGCCCGGAGCCGGGTCGCCCGCGCGCCTCGGCGCCGCGGTAGAAGCGATCGAAGATGTGCGGCAGATCTTCGCTGGAGATGCCGTGCCCGTGGTCGCGCACGGTCAGCTCGCCGCCGCGCAGGCTGATCTCGACGGGCTCGCCGGGCGGGCTGTACTTGATGGCGTTGTCGATCAGGTTGCCGACGGCGCGCTCGAGTCGCGCGGGCACGCCGGTGACGATCTCCGGCTCGAGCTGCGCCTGCAGCGGCGTCGAGGGCGCGCGTCGGCGCGCGCGGTCGATGACCTCGCCGACGAGCAGGTCCAGGCGCAGCTCCTCGGCGTCGGCGCGCGGTTCCTCGCCGCGGGCGAGGTCGATGAGGTCGTTCATCAGCAGCGTCAGCTCCTCGATCTGCTCGACCACGTCGCTGAGCAGCCGGCGGCTGTTCCTCGGGGTCCATGTCCTGGCCCTGCTGCTGGAGGATCTCGATGTTGGTGCGCAGGCTGGTGACGGGCGTGCGCAGCTCGTGCGAGGCGTCGGCGACGAGCTGGCGCTGCGCGTGCACGGAGGCGTCGAGCGCGTTCATCGAGTGCTCGAGCGCGTCGAGCATCGCGTTGAAGCTGCTGGCGAGTCGCCCGAGCTCGTCGTCTCCGGAGGGCTCGATGCGCCCGCTGAGGTCGCGCGTGAGCGGCGACGTGCTCGGTGGCTTTGGTGAGTCGCTTGAGCGGCTGCACGGCGGCGCCCGCGACGAGCCGCCCGAGCAGCGGCGGCGAGTGCGATGCCGCCGACGACGAGCAGCGCGAGGATCAGCCGCAGGCGCGCAGAGCAGGCTGTCGACTTCGGTGAGCGGCTGGGCGAACTGCACGGCGTGGCCCTTGCCGAGCGACTCGGCGAGCACGCGCAGGTGGATGCCGTTGACGGTGGCGTCGCGGAAGAAGGGCTTGCCGCCGTGCGCCGCGAGCGCGCGCGTGCCCGCGTCCACGGGCAGCGATACGTCCTTGGCTGAGCGCACGACGATCGTGCCCTTCGCGTTGACCATCTGCTGGTAGCCGCGCACCTGGTCGGGGCCGGGGGAGAGGCGGCTGAAGATGTTGCCAGTGCTCGGGCGGGGTTTCGTGCCTTTGTGCCGGCGCCGCGCGGCGCCGGCGTCGGCGTCGGCAGACACAGCGCCTGAAGCGGAGGCGCCAGCGCCTGCGGACCCGGCACCGGCGGACCCGGCGCTGGTGGACCCGGCGCCGGCAGTCGCGGGGCCGGACGACGGCGGCGAGCCGAGCAGCCTTTCGGCGGCGAGCTGCAGGCGCGCGCGTCGCTGCAGCGCGTCGCCGCCGAGGCCTTTGGCGTCGAGCGCGCGCACGAGGCCGTCCCGCGCGCGTGCGCGTTCGCGCAGCTGCGTGTCGACCTGGCTGTGGAGCTGGTCGGAGGTGAGCACGTAGGTGAGGACGCGACGCGAGCACGACCGCGATCGCGACGGCGGCGGCGGAGACGAGCGTGATGCGCCGGCGGAAGCTCATGGCGCGGTGCGCAGCACGTAGCCGACGCCGCGCACCGTGTGCAGCAGGCGCGGCTCGTCGCCGACCTCGGTCTTGCGTCGCAGGTAGCCCATGTAGACGCCGAGCGAGTTGGAGCTCGAGCCGAAGTCATAGCCCCAGACGCTGCTCGAAGATCGTCGAGCGCGTGAGCACCTGGCGGGGGTGGCGCAGGAACAGCTCGAGCAGCAGGAACTCGGTGCGGGTGAGCGACAGCGTCCGCTCGCCCCGCCATGCCTCGTGCGCGCGCAGGTCCAGGCGCAGATCGTCGAACGCGAGCGACTCCTCCTTGCCATCCTCGTCGCCGGCGCGGCGCAGCAGCGCGCGCACGCGCGCGAGCAGCTCGCGCAGCGCGAACGGCTTGACCAGGTAGTCGTCGGCGCCGACGTCGAGACCGGCGACGCGGTCGTCGACCTCGCCGCGCGCGGTGAGCATCAGCACCGGCGTCCTGTCGCCGCCCTCGCGCAGCCGCCGGCACACTTCCAGGCCGTCCATGCGCGGCATCGCGATGTCGAGGATGATCGCGTCGTAGGGCGCCGAGCCGAGCCGCTCGAGCGCCTCGTGGCCGTCGCGAGCGCTGGTCACGTCGTAGTGTTCGAGCGTCAGCGCCCGCGACAGCGCGCTCTGCACGGCGGGCTCGTCGTCGACGACCAGTATGCGTGCTTGCTCGGCCATGATCGAGGCGCCGCCGTGCTCGGCCGGCGTCGCCGCCGGCGCGGGGTTTGACGTGAAAAGCGCAGTAATGAGGCTAGCGTGACGGATGCCGGGTACACAGGGCGAAGGAAATGCGAAGAGATGACTAAGAATCGGAGGGGAGCGGCGCCATCGTCGAACAGCAGTCTTTGACCGAGGAGAGCGCCGATGAGTGGGCGGCGCAATCGCGCACGCTGCGCAACAGCATCATCAGCCTCGCGATCTTCTTCGCGCTCGTCGTGGCGCTGCTGCTCGGTGTTCCCGGCCTGCGATGAAGCGGCTGATCGCATCGCCGACGCGAACGTGCCGTGGATGGCGGGCGGAATCGCGCTGGAGGTGCTCTCGTGCGCCGGCTACGTGGTGCTGTTCGATCTCGTCTTCGGTCGTCTCGGACGTAGCCTCAGCTCGCGCCTGTCGCTGGCGGAGCTAGCGGTCAACTCGGTCGTGTCGGTGAGCGGCCTCGCGGGGATCGCGCTGGGGGCATGGGTGCTGCGCAGCAAGGGCTTCTCGGTGGAGCGCATCGCGAAGCGCTCGGTGCTGATCTTCGTGCTGACGAGCGCGGTGAACGTCGCGGCGGTGGTCGTGATCGGCGTGCCGATGTGGCTGGGGGTGATCTCGGGCTCGCGCGATCCGCTGCTGACGCTGCTGCCGGCGGCAGTGGCGCTCGCGACGATCGCGGGGACGCTCGCGATCGCGTCGTGGGCGCGGCGGGCGTCGGCGCGCAGAGCCAAGCGCCACGGCCGCGTGACGGTGGCGCTGATCGCGGTGGGCGGCGGCGTGCAGGATGCGCTGGAGCTGATCCGCGAGCACGACTGGCGGCTGCTGGGCGCGGTCGGCTACTGGCTGTTCGACAACCTCGTGCTGTACGCGTGCCTGGCGGCGTTCGGCCACGCGCCCTCGGTCTGGGTGGTGGCGATGGCCTACCTCGTGGGCATGCTCGCCAACTCGGTGCCCGTCCCGGGGGGCTTCCTCGCGGTCGAAGGCGGGCTAGTGGGGATGCTGCTGCTGTTCGGCGACGCGCCCGGCGGCGGTGGTGATCGCGGCGGTGATCATCTACCGCGCGATCTCGCTGTGGGTGCCGGCGGTGATCGGCTCGATCGCGTTCCTGAGCCTGCGCCGCGAGATCGGCAAGCCGGCGGCGCCGCTTGCGCCGGGCTGAGCGACACCGCAGCGCCGCTCGCGCCGTGGCTCACGTCGTGTCCGCTAGCCGGTGTCGGTGCCGGTGATGGACTTCGTGTAGGCCTCCTCGGCGGCGGCCTGCTGGCACGCGTGGTGAGGCAGGTTGGCCATCACGCTGGCGATGTTCGCGCCGATGGGCCCATAGAGGCCGGGGCAGTAGACGGGCGGCGGCAGCGGCGCGGTGGGCGAGCCGGGCGCGTTCAGCGGGCGGCAGCTCGTCGCTGGCCTGCAGCGCGTGCGCGAACGTGTCGGAGAAGATGTCGATGGCGACCCTGCCGCTGTAGACCTCGATCGAGCGGCCTTCGTCGTAGACGGTCGCGGGCACGCCGCGCACGAGCATGTTGCTCTGCGGGCCGAGCGCCTTGTTGGAGTGCAGCCCGTAGACGACGGTGGTGACCTGCAGCGGCAGCTGGCAGCTGCCGCTGCCGAAGATGCCCTTGCCCTGCACGCAGTCGCCGTAGTAGACGCTGTCGCCGACCGAGTTGATGTAGCCGCGCAGCCCGTCGGCGGCGGACAGCGACTGGCCGTCGAAGCGCGGCCCGACCCAATAGACGCGGTAGTAGGGGAACGTCTGCGCTTCGGCGAGCTCGCCGGCGAGGATCGGCCGCGGCTGGCTGGTGCCGCAGCCGGCGAGGGCGAACGCGAGGCCGATGGCGAGCAGGACGAGCGATCCGGGGAGGAGATCCGCGCGGTGCGCACGCGGCGGCGGCGCGCGGAACTGGTCGTCGCGGCGGTCATGGGCGTCATTATCCTGGCGTGCCCAGTCGAAGCACAGCTACTTCCGGGCCCGTGGACTGTTCGAGGTCATGCGATCCCGCCGCTGACACGGCGGATGTACCGGGGTCCGGTGGGGTAGCACACCGGACCCCGGTCGATCTTGACAGCGAGCGCGCGGCCGGCGCGCCGGTGCGGGGCGTGCCGCTGGGGCTGGTGCTGTGGACGGCGGCGCTGGTGGCGGCGTGGCTGGCGGTGGACCCGCGCACACCCGATCTCGCGGCGCAGGTGTATCGCGTGGGCCTGTTCCGCGAGCTGGGCTTCGCGGTGTGGGACGAGCACTGGTACGCGGGCCACGACCTGCTCGGCTACAGCCTGATCTACCCGCCGCTGGCGGCGCTCGTCGGCATGCGGCTGCTGGGGGCGCTGTGCGTGCTGGCGTCGAGCGTGCTGTTCGAGCGACTCGTGCGCCCCGCCTACGGCGCCGCGGCGCGCTGGGGCGCGGCGTGCGTTTGCGGTGGCGGCGCTCGGCGACGTGTGGATCGGGCGCCTGACGTTCGCGCTGGGCGTGTCGCTGGCGCTCGCGGCGGGGCTGCTGCTGGCGCGCGAGCGCTGGCTGTGGGCGGGCGCGCTGGCGGCGCTGTGCGCGGCGGCGAGCCCGGTCGCGGGCGCGCTGCTGGGGCTCGCGGCCCTGTCGGTCGCGCTCGCGCGGCGCTCGCCGCGGACGCTGCTCGTGGCGGCGGTGCCGGCGGCGGCCGTGGTGCTGGCGGCGGCGGCGCTGTTCCCGGAAGGCGGCTGGGAGCCATATCCGATCCTGTCGTTCGCGGCGACGATGCTCGTGGTGGGCGCGTTCGTGCTGGCGCTGCCGCGGGACGCGCGGCTGCTGCGGATCGGCGCTGGCGTGTACGTGCTGGCGTGCGTGGCGTGCGTGGCGGTGCACTCGCCGGTGGGCAGCAACGTCGAGCGCTACGCGGTGCTGCTGGCGGCGCCCTTGTTGCTGTGCGCAAGGCTTGGCGCTTCTGGCCGGGATCCGCAGCGCCTGCGCCGCGGTGAGGGCTCCGGCGCTCTGGGGGCGCCCGGCGCGTGGATGGCCGCGTGGCGAGGTGCGCGCCTAACGCCGGCGGCCGTGCTGGCGCTGTGCGCGATCGCGGTGTGGGTCGTGTGGGGGCCGGCGCGCGAGACGCTGGCGGTTGCGGGCAGCGAGGCGACGAGCGCGTCCTACTACGCGCCGGTGGAGCGCTTCGTGGCGCGCGTCGAGGCGTCGCCGGCGTCGCCGGTGCGCATGGAGGTGCCGTTGACGCGCTCGCACTGGGAGGCGGCGCTGCTGGCGCCGACGGTGTCGCTGGCGCGTGGCTGGGACAAGCAGATGGAAACCCGCTACGAGAGCGTGCTGCTGTCGCACGATCTGACGGCGGCCGGCTATGAGCGCTGGCTCGACGAGCAGGCGGTCTCCTACGTGGCCCTGCCAGACGTGCCACTCGACTCGTCGAGCGCGGAGGAGGGGACGCTGATCCGCCGCGGCCTGCCGTATCTGCGCGAGGTCTTCGCGAGCGCGCACTGGCGCATCTTCCGCGTGCTCGGCGCGACGCCGCTGGCGTCCGGGCCGGGCCGCCTGACGTCCCTGGGGCACGACTCGTTCGCGCTCGACGCGCGCACGCCCGGCAGGTTCGTGGTGCGCGTGCGCTTCACGCGCTACCTCACGATCGCGCGCGGCGCGGGCTGCGTGGAGCCGGCACCGGGCGGTTGGACGGCGGTGAGCTTGCGCGCGAGCGGGCAGGCGGTGATCGCGGCGCGCTTCTCGCTCAGCCGTGCTTTCGCGTCTGGCGGGTCTTGCTCGGCGGGCGCTTCGTCGTGACGGGCCCCCTGGCGTGAGCTGACGCGGCAGCGGCTTCGGCGGGCTCGAGCCCGTACAGGCCGGTGTCGCCGGTGAGGAACACGTGGGTGCCGTCGCTGATCACGGGGTCGAACGCGCCGGTGGCCTTTTCGAAGAGCACGCGCCCGGTGGAGATGCCGAGACCGAACGTGCGGTGATGGGCGAGCTCGGAGAAGTACACGACGCGCCCGAGGATCGTCGCGGAGCCGGAGATGCGCCCGTGCGCGTTGAAGCGCCAGCTGATGTGTCCGGAGCGGGCGTTGAGCGCGTAGAAGGTGCCGTTGTAGGAGCCGATGTAGATCGTGGGGCCGAGGCCGGGCGCGTTGGTGACGGCGGGCGAGGCGTACACGTAGGCGCCGGTCTGCACGGCCCAGTCGAGATGCCCGCTGGACGCGTCGTAGGCGTAGATGCGCCCGTCGGTGTTGCCGAGGAACACGCGGCCGTAGACGACGGCGGCGGTCGAGTAGAAGTTGCCGCTGCCGAGCAGCGCGCCTTCCGAGTTGCTGACCCACAGCCGCCGCCCGCTCTGCTCGGAGATGGCCTGCAGCTGGCCGGAGTAGTCGCCGAAGTAGAGGACGCCGCCGGACAGCGTGGGGCTGGCCTTGACGGCGCTTGCGGCGTGGTAGGTCCACGCGAGCGCGCCGGTGCGGTCCGCGAGCGCGTACACGGTGCCGTTCTGGGAGCCGAAGAACAGGCGGCCGTCGTCGAGCATGGGAGAGGACTCGCTGCCGCTGGGCAGGGCGTGCCACCAGCGGGTCGCGCCGTCGGCGCTGTTCAGCGCGATCACGCGCCCGGGGCTCTTGGGGTGGCCGCTGTAGAGGATCGTGACGTAAACGGTGTTGGCGGTGACGGCGGGGGAGGACGCGGACAGCTGGCCGAGCCGGCGCGACCAGATCAGGTACCCGTTGCGCTTGTCGAGCGCGTTCAGCGTGCCGTCGTCCCCGAGCTGGAAGATGTCGTTCGCCGTAGATGACGGGCGGGAACTCGAGCAGCGTGTGGCTGTTGCGCACCCACAGCTGCTTGAACGGCGGGTGCACGTCCCCGGGCGCGGGGAAGAAACGCGTGTGGTTCGTGGTGTAGCCGTACAGCGGCCACGCGAAGCGCGCGGGGCCCTTGGTGGGCAGCGTGGGCGTCGGCTGGGGGATGAAGCGCGCGTGCGGGTGGTAGATGCTGCCGGTGCGTGAGCGCTCGTAGGCGTGCACGCCGTACGCCACCGCGGCGATCGCGACGACGGCGAGCGCGGCGAGGATCGAGATGGCGCGGCGCGAGCGCGGAAGCCTCGGCCTGCGGTGCTCGCTCACCGGTCAGGGCGGCGGCTCAGGCCGCGAGCTTGCTGGAGCTGGAGCCGGCCTGCGTGGCCGAAGCCGTGGGCTCCTCCAGCGGCAGGCCGCTGATAGCCGGCTTGCGCGAATGCCTGCGGGGGCGCAGCGCACGTCGCCTGGCGTGCTTGATCGGCAGGCTCGCCGAGTGGGCGATGAGCCGTGCGGCGCTGATCGCCAGCAGCCACATGCATGCGACGGCCAGCGGCGGCAGGCTGACGCCGGAGATGAGCGCGAGCACGTCGTGGTTGCCGTTCAGCGACCAGTTCCACAGCAGGTAGTCGCCGACGGTGAGCCCGGAAACGAGGACCAGCGGTCTGTGGGACACGGCACCTACCCTAGAGGTGTTCGGGGACGGACGCATATGATCGCGCGGTGGACGGCGAGCGCGCGCAATCGGAGGTGTTCGCAGCGGGCCTGCTGAGCGGCCGTGTGGCGCTCGTGACGGGCGGCGGCACGGGCCTGGGCAAGGCGACGGCGCTGGAGCTGGCGCACTGCGGCGCGACGGTGACGATCGCGGGGCGGCGCGGCGAGGTGCTCGAGCAGGCGGTCGCGGAGATCGCTGAGCAGACCGGGCGCGGGTACGCGCGGGCGGCCGGCGCTGATGCTCACGTAGGGGCGGCGGACTGGGTCGCGGGCGACATTCGCGAGCGCTCGCAGGCGCTGGGGCTCGTGCAGAGCGTGCTGGAGCGCCACGGCCGCCTGGACGTGCTCGTGAACAACGCGGGCGGCCAGTTCTTCAGCCCCGCGGAGCTGATCGCGGCGAAGGGCTGGCGGGCGGTGTGGCGGCTGAACGTGGAAGGGATGCTGAACATGTCCGAGGCGGCGTTCGAGCTGGCGCTGGAGCCGGCGGGAGCGGGGACGGTCGTGAACGTGACGCTCTCGCCTCACCACGGCATGCCGGGCATGGCGCATTCGGGCGCGGCGCGCGCGACGGTGGAGGCGCTCACGCGCGAGCTGGCGCAGCGCTGGCGGCACGCGGGCGTGGTCGCGATGGCGGTCGCGGCGGGCACGTTCGACACGGAGGTGCTGGCGAAGTACCCGGCGAACGTCCGCGCGGGCGCGGCGCGCTCGGTGCCGCTGCAGCGCCTGGGCACCGCCGAGGAGCACGCGTGGCTCGTGGCGCTGCTGGCATCGCCGCTGGGCAGGGCGTTCAACGGCTCGACGATCACGCTCGACGGCGCCCGCGACAACTGGTTCGGGCCGTGGCCGCCGCCGGGGCTCGCCGATGAGTCGGGGGAGGTGCCGGTGGAGGAGCGGCGGTAGGGGCCTGGACGCGAGCGGCCCGCGTTTGATTTGAAGCGGCGGACGGGAATCGAACCCGCATCATCGCCTTGGAAGGGCGAGGCTCTACCGTTGAGCTACCACCGCACGCGCGAACCCGGCCCGGCGGGCCGTTCGTCGTCGATGACAGTTTGCACAAACGAGGTCGCATGTGGCGATCTCGTCGAGGACGGATTGCGACGTAGCGCTCGCGATGCTTCGCGTAGTGCTCGCGTTTGTAGTCCGCCCGGCATTGCCGGCAGTAGTTGTCGCGCTGCCCGCGGGCCTTCCGGCGCCAGGCGAAGTCCGACAGCGGTTTGGGGCGGTTACAGCGCCCGCAGGTCCTCGTGGGGGCGGATTGCGCAGTCACGAACATATGTTCCCATGCTGGTCGGACGATGGGGCCCCGAACGCGGGCGGGCGCTTCTCCGTAGAATCAACGAAGGCCACGGGGAGTGGCGCAGTCTGGTAGCGCACCCGGCTGGGGGCCGGGCGGTCGCAGGTTCAAATCCTGTCTCCCCGATGAAAAGTCGCAGGTTCAGAACCTTGCGACTCGCCGCGAATGCTGGCGAAAGCCGCGAAAAGACTGCGATTCTCGGTTGGCCGTTCTCGTCTGTTCCCGGTTGTTCCCGGCACGCGGGACCGCAGAAGGACCGCAGCGACGGGCGAAAGGACCGCAAGACGCCCCGCGGCTTCTCGCGGTTGGGTAGGGGATGAGGCACGCTCGCCGGCCTTACGCGCCACACGGGGCGGCCCAGCGAGTTGCGCGCTCCTGCTGTGGCGCTCGACGGGTTTGGCTGCGAGGCGGCTTGCGCCCGCGTGGTACTGAAATCAGGCCCGCCTCAACTGGGCGATTCGCCGGGGGCCTGTGGCCGCCAGGCGAGCGGTGGGTCTCCGTCGAAGCACGATGGGCCACGGTAGGCGCACGCCTAACGGATAAGTCATAGAGCGAGCCCCGCACTATGGAGCTAACTTCAGCCCACGGTCCATGAATATAGCTCTCTAAAGCGCTATTTGGCGCTATCAATAGGAGTTAGCACTTAAGCATTAAAATCTATTGCCTGGCTACTATCAAGAGGACCGGAGGGCGAAGAGATCGCGACGCCAAGGAAGAGTGCTCATAACAAGCCATAAACCCCTATATTGTGGGGACATCTGCGGGATGATCTGGTCTCTAGTCGAAGCATGATGATCCACAGAAGTGCGATGACTAGCGGCAATGGAATAAAAGCACCTGCATCTTCTAGGTTGCTCTAAAGGAGTCGATCCCCACTAGCTTCATCAAATCCTTGTAAGTAAGAGGATGTTGGCTTTCCGCGAAGCAGCGTGCTAGCATGCAAGAATCATGCAGTAGAGTCTCACGATCAACAAGCGAGGAGGCAAAGGTGGGCGACATGGAGTTGGACGCAATGGCGGCCGTCAACGGGGCTCTCGATGGGCTCGATGGGCTCGCGCGCGCACGGGTTTTGCAATGGGCAGCGGCGAAGTTCGAGATCACCCTCGCGCCTTCGCGCGGGAGCACGGGGCGTATCCCTGCTGCCGAGGACGGGGACGTTCCAGAGTTCGCGGAAGTCGGGGACCTGATGCACGCCGCCCAGCCATCCGCTGGACCCGAGAACGCACTCGTTGTCGGCTACTGGTTCCAGGAGGTCCAGGGCCAGGACAGTTGGACCGGCTCCGAGATCAACTCCACGCTCAAGAACATGGGACTCCCACTCGCTAACGTCACTAAGACCCTCGACTCGCTGCGCGGGCGCAAACCCGCACTCGTTATGCAGGTGGGCAAGTCCGGCCGCAGTCGCCAGGCTCGTAAGAACTACAAGCTCACGACTGCGGGCGTCTCCCAGGTCGCGCAGATGATCGGCAAGGCCTCACAGGTGGAACCCGTATGACGTTCTCACCGGCGGAGCTCACCAAAAGGCTGCGCGAAGCCGCCGAGATCGTCGAGCAGGCGGAACTTCCGGAGAACCTACAGCCTGTCGCCTACGGCCGATCCCTGGACGTGCTCGGCGTCTCCGCCGCCGGGCAGGCGGCTAGTGCCACTACGGCGGCAGGAGTCCACGTCCGCGCTCCTCAGTCGCCCGCCCCTGGCATGCTCGGTCAGATCGCCGATCGCCTGGGGCTCGACCCCTCACTCGTCGCCCGTGTCTATGACGAGGACGACGGCCAACTGCGACTCATCCTGAGGCGATCGATGCTCCCAGAGCCAGACAAGAAGGCAGCCTCAATGAGAGCCGTTGCGTTGCTCGTCGTTGTGGGTCGCCAAGCCGCCGGCATCGAGGAGCACACCCCGCACGAGGTGATCCGCGAGGAGTGCCGCGAGTTGAAGGTCTATGACCGCCCGAACTTCGCTACCGAGGTTGGAAAGCTTGAGTTCCGCGCCACCGGCGGACGTAACACGAGGGCGGCTCGCGCGAACCGTCATCACTACGAGGATGCCGCCGAGCTGATCCGCCGCATTGCCCAGGGAGGCGACTCATAGCCTCCTCTTTCGCTCTTACGGTGCAGCGCCTCGCTCGCGGGCACGAGCGGGTGCTCGTGCTTGGTGAGCTCGCAGGCGCCCGCAACGGTGACGGCTGGCTCGCACCGAAGGACATCGCCGACCTATTCGAGGGGTTTCACCTCCCGCCGCCCGGGAACGTCAGCCAGGATCTCACGCGGCTACGCAAGAGCGGTCTGGCAAGAACCCGTGCCGCCAAGCCCGCGTGGTCAATCACGCCTGAGGGACATGCGACCGTCGCTGATCTGATTGGCGATGTCGACGCCGCCATCGTCATCGCCGAACTCACCGCGTCGCCGGGCGCGCAGCTCGGCAACGCCCTGCACACCGTAATCCCGCCCGTGCTCGCCCCGATCAAGTGGCGCGCACCGATCCAGCAGATGCTTCGCGACTTCGACTTCAACACGAACGTGTTTTGCATGACCCGTTTCCCCGAGGATGAGAGTGACACCGAATACCTTGACCCCGTAACCCAAATGCTCCCTACCGCCCGCGACGCCCTAAAAAGCCATGGTCTCAAGCTGCACCTCGCCTCCGATCGTCAGCTCGATCAAGACCTCTACGGCAATATCGCCGCGCATATGTGGGCCTGCCGCTATGGCGTCGCGCTGTTCGAGGACCGCGCGGGACGCGGTTTGAACGAGAACATGATCATCGAGCTCGGCTCGATGATCATTACCGGCCGCCAATGCGCGTTGATGCGGGACACCACCATCGAAAAGATGCCGACTGACTTCGTCGGGCACCTATACAAAGAAGTCGACTTCACCGACCTCGCGGGGGTCGCCGCGACGCTTCATCGCTGGGCAGCGAAGGACCTCGGGTTGGGGGACTGCCCCACATGCCCGACCTAAAGCGTCTGCCCAAGCTGCTCCAGCCCTGTCGCAGGACCTTGGGATCGAAGCATCTCCATTGGAGCATCGATTGAGAATGGCGGACCAGGAAGCGCCGTGATTTGGGACCGCAAAAAGACCGCAGAAGGGCGGAAACCCGCATAGGAAAGCCAACCTGTACCTTTCTCCCCGATGAAAAGTCGCAGGTTCAGAACCTTGAACTTCGCCGCGATTGCTGGCGAAAGCCGCGAAAACGCTGGGATTTTTGGTCGATCGTTCTCGTCTGTTCCCGGCTGTTCCCGGCACGCGGGACCGCAAAGGGACCGCACCGGCGGGCGAAAAGGACCGCAGAAGGATCCCAGACGTTTCAAGGGCCCCCCCGGGTTGGACTCTGAGCGCTTAGCCGTAGGGAGCCGGGAGTGCGCCGTTGAGCCATAGGAGCTGCGAACTGTCCGGATGTGAGCGGCTCCAGGTTCGCCCCTATCGCAGCCGTAGGCGTTGCCTGCGGCGCTCTGCATGGTCTACCGAGCTGTAAGTCGCAGTCGGCAACGCGCGTCAAGGCCGACGCACCGCTGGACAAGCTGTCCGGTCCGCGTGATCGACTATTGAAGGCAGGACACGCCACAAATACTCGAAGCGCACGTATGGCACGGAAACCAGGATCCAAGAACCGGAACTATCCAGCACTCCCGCTCGATCAAGCGCTCGTGGTCGCCACGACGATGCAAGACGAGGCGTCCGGGATGAAGGTCAGCCGCCTGACGCTCGCCGAGTTGCTCGGCACTACGCCCACGTCCAGCCAGTTCAGGGACTACGTAGCCAGCTCGCGGATGCTCGGACTGACTAACGGCGGGATCAACGCCGATGAGTTCAGCCTTACCAAGCTGGGGGAAGAAGCGGTTGGAGCCGACGAGGTCGCGCGAGTAGCCTCTATCAAGGCGGCCATGATGAACGTAGCGCCGTATCACGCGTTCT
Source organism: uncultured Solirubrobacteraceae bacterium (assembly GCA_963797105.1). Taxonomy (GTDB): domain Bacteria; phylum Actinomycetota; class Thermoleophilia; order Solirubrobacterales; family Solirubrobacteraceae; genus Palsa-744. Next base: position 2,141,178 of record CAWCOB010000002.1, on the reverse strand, counting down.
TCGATGCCTTCAAAAGCAAGAAGGTGCCGGGAGCGACGGCGCTCAAGGAGTTTCTGGTTCGCGATGCGGAAGTACCTGCCGAGCGGGTGGACGAGTGCGCGGCTCAGATCGTCGCGGATGCGCAGACCGCCGGTCTCACACGCGAAGTTGGCGGAAGCCTCTGGATTGACCTAGAGGGTGTGCCGGTCGCACCGAGTGAGGATGACGAGGCCGACGCAGAGCTTGCGGGGAACGACCGCTGCCCCCATGGAGCGGTCGGAAGAGCAGGACGACGACCCAGCGGTCCCACCTGTAGCGCCGCCACCACCGCCTACGGCACCGAAGAAGGTCTTCATTGCGCACGGCAAAAACCGCACCCCACTCGACCAGTTGAAGCAAGCTCTCGACCAGTTCAAAGTCAAGTATGCGGTGGCTGTCGATGAGCCCAACAATGGTAGGCCGATCAGCAAGAAGGTCGCCGAACTCATGCAGGAGGAATGTTCGTCGGGCATCTTCATCTTTACCGCCGACGAGCAGTTCCTGGCCGAAACAGAGGACGGGAAGACTGAGCAGGTTTGGCGTCCGAGCGAGAACCTCGTGTTCGAGCTTGGCGCAGCGTCGATCCTTTACGAGAATCGGATCGTCATTTTCAAGGAGAAGTCCGTCAGCTTCCCTAGCGACTATTCGGACCTCGGATACATAGAGTTCGAGAAGGATCAGCTCGTTGCCGAGCTTGGCAAGCTCTTCTCAGAGTTGGTGGCGCTCGAAATCCTCGAGGTCAGGGCCAAGGGCTGATCGACGGAGTTCTGGCTTGACCCTAGGCAAGAGCATCGCAAACGTGGCACGACCTCGTTGAGGCGTCGGATCGTTATTTGTCTGTTGCTGTGCTGTGCGGCTGCTGGTGTCGCGCTCGACCTCGCTTCCCCATCGACCCGTCTCTGGTTCAGCAGTCATGCGGCCGTGACAAGTGTCGGAGCCAACCTAATCTTCTTCGCGGCGGCCTACGTAGGGGTTGATTTTTGGCTGGTCGCTGCGGCACGCCGCCGGTGGCGTGCCGCAGCACTTCCAATGCTCTGGCAGGTGCTCGAGGCGATGCGTGCGCTCCATGAGACGCTCGACAATCTCCTGGGTGACTTGTCTCGCTTCCCTGACAGGATCCCTGAGCTCGCGTGATATGACGGAACCGTGGGTCGCTACAGCGCGCTATTCGCGACCACTCCCGAACTCGGGTCTATTTACGCGGACATTGCCTGCCACCTCGGGGCAGTCGAACTGCTCGCCGAAATCTGTCGCGACCGCGCGATTCCGAGTTGGGATGTCGTCGCCGACGTGAACGCTGCCGCAGAAGCGGTGACAGAGGCTAGTGGCCGCTACCTCCTCCGGCCCATGCCTGCCCCAGCGTCCTTGAGAAATAGGGTGCCAACGATCGCTGACCGCGTTGCGTCTCGGTGATTGCAGCCGAGTGTCGCACAAGCGGCATTCTCACCTCACACCAGGCAAGGCGACTCATTGGTAGCCTCGGCTTCGCACAGTCATGCTATTTCGGACTAGTTCTAGCGCGTCGCCGCTGGTGCTCGGTTCTTATCCGCGGCTCATGGCCATGCCGACATCCGCTGCATCGGCGAAGAACTTGGTGTCCGCACGCGGCGGCGATGATCGCTGTCCCCGCAAGGAGTGCAAAGCAAGAGCTCGACGGAGATTACCCGCGTCTGGCTCGCCTATTGACAATCGGACATCGCGGGCTTCTCGAGGATCAAGCCGCTTTGTTCGGGGATGCGCAAGTATTGAGTCAAGACCTATGGACGGGACCAATGATCGGAAGCTAGGCCGCGCGCATGTTGTGAGCATCCGGCTGGCCATTAGCTATTGAGACACCATGGAGATCGGGGACCTCGAGCAGCACGGTGCGCCAGCTGAGCTCGTCGCGGTCTGGCGGGAGCACGTGAATCAGCTCACTGATGTCCAGGAGAAAGCGATTCGTGCGGGGCTCCTGGGCTCGTCAAAGAACCTGCTTGCGGTAGCCCCGACGAGCTCCGGTAAGACATTCATCGGCGAGGTTGCAGCGACGACCTCCGCCTTTCTTCGGCCGCGCCACGCCCTCTTTATCGTTCCCTTCAGGGCGCTCGCCGAGGAGCACTACCTGCTGTTCCGCGAGCGCTACCACGAGGTTCTGACCGTCGGTATCTCGACCTCCGATCACCAGGAGTTCGACGCCGACATCCGCGCCGGCAACGTGAGCCTCACAGTGATGACCTACGAGAAGCTCACGGGCTTCTTGGTAGCCCAGCCGAACTTCCTGAACCGGTGTAGCACCCTCGTCGTTGATGAGGTCCAGTCGATGTCAGATCCCGGCCGCGGCTCGAACCTCGAGATCATGTTGACCCAGGCGTTGCGGAGCGCCACGCCGCCTCAGATTGTCGCGCTTTCCGCCTCGCTCGATGACCTGCACGAACTCGACATTTGGCTGCGCGCGCAGGCGGTGATCAGCTCGGAACGCCCCGTCCCGCTGAGCGAATGCGTCTGCGATGTCTCCGGGATCGCCCTGCGACGCGACGGGGGCTCGCAGCGACTACTCGCGCCGCGAGCCGATCGCGACGAGCTGGCACTCGGCCTCGCCGAGGACGCGGTGACAAGCGGCAAGCAGGTGATCGTGTTCCGCTCAAGCATCGGCAAAGTTCGCAACACGGCCGACGCGCTGACGCGCCGGCTGCCGGCCACGGGCGCGAGCCAGGAGATCGACGAAAGCCTCAACGAACTGGAGGACTCGGAGTCCGTCGGACCGTTGCGCGCCTGCATCTCAGCGCGTGTCGGCTTTCACAACGCCGATCTCAGCTACGCCGAGCGCCGGCTGGTTGAGAGTGCGTTCCGCTCCGGAGAGATCCGCGCGCTCGTTTCGACGACGACTCTCGCGATGGGGGTCAACCTGCCGACCGACGTTGTCGTGGTGGCCGACACTGAGCGTTGGGTGCCCGCCCCGGGCGGGTGGGACACGCAGGACATCTCCGTCGCGGAGTACCGCAACGCCGCCGGACGAGCGGGGCGTCTCGGACAGCGCTCGGAGGGCCAGGCCGTGCTGCTCGCCGAGGGCCGCCCGCGCCAACTGCTGAACAACTACGTGCTCGGTGAAGTCGAGCCGATCGAGTCGCAAATCCCCAGCCGGGCCTTCGCAGATGTCGTGTTCGACCTGATTGCCTGCAGCATCGCGACTAGCGAGGCTGCGCTCGTCGAGTTCGTCGCTGCGACCTTCGCATATATGACGTTCTATGAGCGTGCCGGTGGGGGGCTGAGCGAAGTCCAGGCAGGGGCACAGGCCGCGATCGCGGAGTGCCTGGCGACCGGGCTCATCCTCGAGAACGAGGACGGACTCGCCCCAACCTCGGCTGGTCGGCTGTTCGCGAGCGCCGGACTCTCGCTCGCCAGCGCGATCCACCTACACAAGCTGATCGAAGAGGACGGCGGCCGGCTCCCCGTCCCGGCCCTAATTTATGAACTCTCTGCCTGCGAGGAGCTTGGCGGACGGCCCTGGTTGCGACGGGCACGAGGGGTCACCCAGCCTTTGGAGGCCGAGCAGAAGCCAGCCCTCGATGGCAAGCAGGCCGGCTCGCGCCTGGTAGCCGCGCTCAATGCGCGCGACGAGCGTACTGGGCTCCGGCTTGCGAAAACGAAGTGCATACTTGACTGGATCGGCGGCGAGCCGACGACGAGGATCACCGCCCGCTTCCACGGCATGGGCGCCGGCAGCACCCGCGTAAGGGATCTCGGGAGGAGCACCGCGTGGCTGCTTGAGACGGTGTCCGCCGTGGCGCAGGTCCAGGAGGAGCCGGCCGAGGTCGTCGAGCGGCTGCGCGAATTCGCGCTGGAAGCCCGCTACGGCCTACCCGCGCCGCTAGCCCCGCTGGCGCGCCTGTCGGTGCGCGGCGTGACCCGCAACCACTTGTTGGCGCTCTACCGCGACGAGCGAGGGCTCGAGCTTCACACGCCCGAAGCGCTGCTCGATCTGCCCGATGAGACCTTCGGGAAGCTGCTCACGCCAACACAGCTCGACCGCTTGCGCAAGGCGATCGTCGAGGACATCCACGCGTCGCTCCTGGTCCGGCGTACGGGACAGCGCCGGCGTGCGGAAGTCGTAGACCTCCCTGCGAAGCTGGTCGACGACCTCTACACCACTACAGGCAACGGCCTAGAGCTGGCCGTCGCCGATGCGCTTACCCACGTCGGCCTTTCGGCCGAACGTGTCCTGCGCCAGCCCTCTGGTGAGGAGGATATCCGCCTCGCGCACTCCGACGGCACGGTCGTGATCTCGGTCACCGCGAGCAAGGACGACGCGCGCCCGGTGCGCTGGAACAAGGCGAAGGAGATCCTCGGTACGGGTGCCGGACTGAACCCAACCAACTACGTCTGCATCGCGCGGCCCTCATTCGACAAACTCGCCGAGAAAAGTGCCGCCAATATCGCCAGGGAGCAGGGCAGTCGCTCGATCCTGCTCGTACCCGTCGATGTCATCGCCGAGGCGATAGTCGGAATCTCCGAAGGTGGGATGACAGCGGATGACCTAGGCGATCTTCTTGCTAGGAGGCGGGGCGTTCTTCGGCTACAGGATCTCGACACCGTCGGTGAGCGAGCGTCTATCGGCTCGCCGGGTGCGAACGGCGTCGACGGCGTCGGTGGTTCTGCTCGCCGCTCGGACAGGTCTGGCTGATGACACGGCGGGACGACTCGAGATTTGGGACCGCAGAAAGACCGCAGGGCCCCCGCAAATGGCTTAGCAAAGCCAACTTGAACCTTACTCCCCGATGAAAAGTCGCAGGTTCAGAACCTTGCAGATCCGCGAGCGGGAGCGATAAACCCGCACAAAAGCTGGGGATCGTGGAAGGTTGTTCTCGCCTGTTCCTGGCTGTTCCCGGCACGCGGGACCGCAGAAGGACCGCAGCGACAGGCGAAAGGGACCGCAACAGGGCCTACCTCGACCTCTGAGACGCAGTAGCGGTTGAGGCCGCCCATGCGCAGGTAGGGTAGGCCGACACGCTGCTGCAACTCGATTCAGGGATCCGACGGCCAGATGTTCAGCGAGATGCTGCTTGGTCAGCCACGGCTCGCGTAGCCGATTCTCGGGCTTGTCTTCCAGCATCGCGGTCGTCGATCAGAGCAGACGAGAGCCGCGATCGCAAGCTCCGTGTCCGGGGAATGCGGACGGCTTCTCTGCGCATGGTTATCGGGAGAACAGAGTCGAACTGCGCTTATGGCGCTTTTCCTGCAATTGCTATTGTCTCACGGATAGAATTCCACTAGTTTGAGCACCTCGGCAAACCAGATCTTTAGGAAGTAGGCGTGAGGCGCATGTGCATCAGTTTGGTTTTCCTCTGGATTTCGCGGCTGAGCGCGCTTAGGGTCGCTCGCTCATTCGCCTCGCACGCAAGTTTGTCGTTCAAGCCAAAGTCTGATCGACTTTGCGGGTGTATGACCGTGGGTCACGAGCGTCTCCCACGACGTTGGACCGAGCGGAGGCTCTCAGGTCGAAGGGAAGCTCGCCTAAGCGGCAGGCACCGACTGCGACCAGTGCCGAGAGTCTGGTTGGGATCCGTTGCAGTCGCCGCTTGTGCGATGGCCCTTGCAAGTCCGGCTGTCTCCGCCGCAGCGTCCCATGCGAGCACGACACGGCCGACCAAAGTCAGGACGGTGCGCGTCGTCGCGCAACACGGCGCATTGGTTCGCGTCCGGCCGAACGTTCAGCTCTGGATCCCACGTCACACGCTGCTCAGAAATGCGGATGTCTCGGTATACAGCGTAGATCGCACTTGGCTTTTTCGGATCGGCAGCTCGTGGCGAGGCCATCTTTACCTTCGAGTGGGCAATAGCCACGGCCACGCCGTGACGGTCCGCCCATTGGCCGGAATCTATGTGGAGTCGTCACCAAGACGAACTCACGCAAGTGCTTCAAACCTCCTAGAGTACGCAGGCGACGGATGTATAGACATCGCGCAAGATGAGCCTGAGTTTTATTTGGACCCATTTTTTACATTTGCGTGCCTGTCTGCCCTCGCCAGCCAGGAGAAGCAGCCCACCACGGCACCCGCAGTCACTTACCAAACCGCAGAGGAGCTCGCTGCCCAAATCAGCCCCACCTGCTTGGCGCACATCCAGAACACGTTCCAGAATCTCGGGGAGGTGCCCATCTTCGTCTTCAAGGACGATTACTGCAAGAAGGTCACGGAGCCGACTGGTCCATCTGACGGAACCCCGCTCGTCGTTGCCGTTCTGACTTATCCCACCATAAGAGGCATCCCGCTCGGCCCGCCAACCACAACGACGACACCCGTTCCGACTCCTAAACCAGCCCCGACCTCGAGTCCGGCCCCAGTCCCTCTACCGTCCGGTGACTACTACGTCCAGAATGCGGACGGCGGCATCTTCTGGCGTTCTGGAGCAGATTGGAACACCGCGGTAGCCACGCCTGGCGTAGGTTTCTATCCGGGAACTGTGATCAGGCCCTCGTGCTACGCGTCCGGTGCAGCCAACGTGCCAGGCTCGGACGACAGTATGTGGGAGCAGGCAAGCTGGGTCAGCGGGCCGGGGGGCGGAAGCGGGTGGATCAATGAGCACTTCATTGCCGACGGCCAGCCGATCAACCAGGCGTCTCCCGGAGTACCAGCGTGCTCGGCACCGCCACCGCCACCGCCTCCGCAGACATGGTCAGAGCAGGAGACGCCGAATCATCCGGTGAACACCTTTACGGACTATCACAACGCTTCAGGCATGGGGCCAGCCATTGCTTCTGGCCAGTGGGTCCAGGTCTCTTGCAAGGTCTACGACCCCACGATCGCAAGCGTCGACCCTGACGGATATTGGTACCGCATCGCCAGCAGCCCTTGGAACAACGCTTACTACTCACCCGCTAACACGTTCATGAACGGCGACCCCTATGGTGGGCCCTATACCCATAACACCGACTTCAATGTTCCCGACTGTTAGGCGAGCGAGGCGATGCCGGGGGCCGGTGGGGCTACCCGCATCAGTTGGATCAGACGTCGCATTTGCAAGGGGATTCTCAAACTGATGCACTACCCATCCGTCAGTATGTGCGTCGCTAGTCCTCTCTAAATGAGTTGCCCGATGGACGAGCACAGGCGGCTAGCTCAGGGCCCTGTGACGACGCTGGTAGGAAGGGGTAGAGATATGACGAATCTAAGGACGGTCCGTGGATGGCAGGTAATCGCTGCAGTTATCTGCACGCTGACGAGGAGCTGGACCAGTCGATCACGGCCGGCGCCGTGACCGTCCACGACCCCCACGCGTTTGCGAATGCGCTTAGCGCCAAGCTCGCAACGCGCTCTCGACATGTCTGCGTTCTGCTCGGTGCCGGAGTCGGCAATGCGTGTGGCCTACCGGACGTAGCGACGCTCCAGAGCCAGGTGCTCGATGAGCTCTCGCCAGAGCACAAGGCGCTCCTCGAGGCACAGCTCGCGACCGGGAACATCGAGCAGGCGCTCAGTCGCTTGCGACGAATCGCAAGCCTGCTCGACGATGACACCGAGACCGTCCGTGGCGTTACCGGTGCGCAAGCGCGCGAGCTCGACGCCGCGATCTGCGCCGTCATTGTCTCAAGCCTCGACGTCGAAAAGGCCGACCTCGCTCCAGCAGTCAACCTCGCCAGCTGGGCCGGGCGGGCCGAATACCACCTTCCGCTTGAGATTTTCACGGTCAACTATGACCTTCTTATCGAGGCCGCCTTGGAGGAGATGGGGGTCGGATATTTCGATGGGTTTGTGGGCGCCCTGAAGGCGCGTTTCCGAACGGATCTGGTCGAGGCGACTCCCGCAGACGCCGGCGAGTGGCTCCCAAGCTTTCTGGTCCGCCTTTGGAAGCTCCACGGCTCGGTGAACTGGGCATGGGAGACGGAGGGACGTTCCGACGTCAGTCGCCTCGGCTCTCCGGTACCGGCCGGAACGGTGGCAGCGATCTACCCGTCGGACACCAAGTACGACGAGTCGCGGCGCGTCCCATTTGTTGTGCTCCAGGATCGGTTCCGGCGGGCTCTGTACAGCCCGGAGAGCCTCGTCCTAGTAACTGGCTACAGCTGGCGAGATGAACATCTAAATGAGCTTTTGATCGAGGCGGCGCGGCGTCGCCCGCGCACAGAGATCATCACATTCACTCGATCGGCGATACCAGCCGCTGTTGCCGAGAATGCTGCGAGCTTGCAGAACTTGCAGTCCGTAACTCGCACGGAGGCATTTCTCGCAGGGGTCCGTGCGCCGTGGGAGGCGCCGAGTGATCCGTTGGCTCACCTCTGGAACGACAACGGGTTCGCCCTCGCCGATTTTCAGAACTTGGCGTCCTTTCTCACAAAAAGCTCTGCTCCCCAGCCCGATCTCGACCGAAGGCTCAAAGCCTTTCTCGAAGCCCTAGAAGCTGATGACGGAGCGTGACCCGACCTGCATCGGGCGCGTGAGGCATGTCCTCGGCGCGCAGGTAACCGTTGCGCTTGATCTAGACCTCGCGGGCGTAGCTCCAATCTTCCGGGGGCGCCTTCAGCCGATCGGGCAGATTGGCTCGCTTGTCCGCATCCCCCAGGGCCTCGTCGACCTCATCGCGACCGTCAGTCTTCTCGGGATCGCCGAGCTAGCCGGAGCTCAGGAGCCAGCCGAGGTCGTTCAGACAGGCGAGCGCTGGCTCCAGGTCCAGCTCCTGGGGGAAGTGGATCGCGGCACTGGAAGCTTCCAACGCGGTGTCGGCTCCTACCCGGGGCTCGACGATCCCGTGCACTTCGCGACCTCCGAGGACCTCGTTTCGGTCTTCCCCGAGCAAGGCTCCGATCATTTGCGCATCGGACGGCTCGCAGCGGCCGAGGATGTTCCCGTCTGCCTCGATGCTGGTCGTCTCGTTCTACGTCACTCAGCCGTCACGGGATCGACCGGCGCCGGCAAGACGAGCGCGGTTGCCTCCCTGCTTCAGGGATTCGTGAACGGAGGCTGGCGGAGAGCCAACATCATCGTGATCGACCCTCACGGCGAGTACGCGCGGGCGCTCGGACAGCATGCCTCGATCCGCTCCGTCCTCGCCGTAGGCGAGAGCCAACTGCGCGTGCCCTTCTGGGCCCTTGGAGCTGCAGACATTTTGCGGGTGTTCGCTGGTGTCTCCGGCGGCGCTACGACAGCGAAACGCTTCGCCGAGCTCACGCGAGAGGCACGCCAGAAATTCGTGCAGGAAGCAGACTGGCTTCAGCTCGACCCGGGCGCCGTCACGGCCGACACGCCGGTCCCGTTTGACATCCACGCCGTCTGGCACAAGCTCGACTACGAGAACAACGAGACGAGGACCGTAAAGACCGATCCCGAGACCGCAACGATCGCGGATCCGGGCGACCCCGCAACCCTCCGTGCTACACGATTCGAGGACTACAACCCGGGCGGCGCTGCGCCCCACAAGTCCCCGGCACACGGCAACTACGGCAGTCTCCCCGAGATTCTTCGCCGAGGCCTTCTCGATAAGCGGTTGCAGTTCTTTCTCTTGCCCTTGCCTGACACGACTGGGGATGCTGATCCGCTTGTGGCGTCTATGAGCGACTGGCTAGGCGGCGAGAAGCCGATATCCGTTCTTGACTTCGCCGGCGTCCCTGACGAGGCCGCGGAGCTCGCGATCGGCGTGGTGCTGAATCTCCTTTTCGAGGTCGCGGTGCGCAGCGAGCCTGACGGACCGGGGATCGGCCGCCCAAGCCCAGTGCTCGTTGTGCTGGAGGAGGCCCATCGCTACCTCGGGGATGCCGCCGTGCCGCTCGCCGGCGACGCGGCGAGTCGCATTGCACGCGAGGGGCGAAAGTATGGCGTCGGTCTCATGTTGGTCACTCAACGCCCCTCCGAGCTCCCGGACACAGCACTCGCACAATGCGGAACTCTCATCGCGCTACGTCTGAGCAACTCCCAAGACCAGGGCAAGATTCGCGCGGCGCTACCGGACAGCGTCGCCGGGCTCGCAGCCGCGCTACCGGCGCTGCGGACAGGAGAGGCAGTGATCAGCGGCGAGGCGATTGTGCTGCCGGCACGTGCTCTGATCGACTGCCCCGATCCGTTGCCCCGCGCCGAGGATCCGTCGCTCCGACCGTGGCGGGACGCTCAGACAGTTCCCGATCTCGCACCACCGCTTGCGGCGTGGCGGGGAACCTACGAGGAGTAATCATGACCGAACTGAATTGGATCCCCCTAGACTCGAGCACCGTTGCCGAAGCGGCTTTCGATTCTGAAACCGAGTCGATCTACGCCCGGTTCGTCAACAGCGGAACGTACCGATATGACGAGTGCCCGCTGCACGTGTGGACGGAGTTCACGGCGCCGGAGACGTCTCCGGGCAAATACGTGCACACGGTCCTGAAATTCAAGCCCACCACGAAGCTCGAGGACTGACCCGGACTGACTTGGCGCAGCGGTCAGGGCTGTTCGGAGCGCTGGCGGCCAGTAACGAGCGTGATGACCACGGCAGGCCCCTGCGCGACATACGCACGTACTCCATGGCATGCGCGCGGGATTTGAGACCGCAAAAAGACCGCAGAGGCCGCGAAACCGGCTTGGAAAAGCCAAGTCGAACCATACTCCCCGATGAAAAGTCACAGGTTCAGAGCCTTCCTGGTGCTACGTGCGGGCCGCCTACGCGCTACCAACCGCTGAGCGGTCTGGACAGCAGCGCGTCGGAGAGAAACGGGTCGGCCACACGCCAACCGCGTTGACCAACCCGTGCGACGAGACCCTGGAAGCCGAGCTGTCGCAACGCCCGGCTGACGTCGCGCGCGCTGGCAGAGGGCATCCCATATGGGGGGAGCCCTCGTGATAGCCGAAGCAGCAGCTCGGGCCCATACCGGTTCACCGTCCGGGCGAGCTTCATAACGAGCGTCACCGTCCCAAGCGCGGCCCGCGTGTGACGTTCAACTGAGCCGCGGGCACCCAAATCCTGGGCATCGAGCAGCACTGCGAGGGTTGGTCGCGCGAGGCCCCAGGTTCGCGCAAGCACGAAATCGAGATCCTCACGGTCCATTTTGAGTCGGTGTGCGCGCAGAACCGGCGACCAGAATCGCTCGTCGCGCTGGACGCCGACGTCCGCCAGAGCCCCTGCGCCATAGAAAGGTGCTCTGGGTCCGCTGAGGCTCTCGCGGGCCTCTGTCGGGCACATCAGTACCAGCGAGTGGCGGCGAGTATCCTGTACCGCGCCGCGCAACTCCCACAGCACATCTCGCGACCAACGTTCGGTGAGCAGGTGCGCGTCAGGTACCGCGAGCAGCGCCTTCGGCGCTAGGCGTAGCACTCTGCCGACCGAGCCTCGAGGGAATCCCGAGGCACCTTCGGTTACGGTAGCTGCCAGCCGCAGAAATTCTTTTCGCTGGGGTTGCGCGAGCTCAGTTAGGTCTGCCTGCTCGCCGCGTGCAAGTGCCATCAGGTCGCCTGCTGCCTCCTCGCCGAACGCGGCGACCGCCGTAGCGACCACCAGCCTATGCAAGAGTGTCTCGTAATCGGCGACTAGGCTCACTGAGAGCGAGATCACGGGCCGCTCGCCCGGAAGGGTGGCTTCCGCGAGCCAGTCTCCAGCCTCCTCTAGGCCCGAGCCGGGGTCACCGTGCAGGATAAGCGTCTCGCCTGGCGTCGTCGGTATCGCTTTCGCCCACGGCGGGCCGCCCGGGTAAAGGAAGCGGATCAGCTGTGCGCCGGTCGGCATTCCTACCTGCTGTGTGCTCACCGGAGCTTCCTCCAGGCGTCGTGCTTTTCGACGGTCGGCAGTGCGAGCCGCACGACGCTCGTGCTCGTCGCTCCGAACGGGAGCCCTAGCTGCGCAGTCTGCTTCGCCAGAAGCATTGTGCAATAGGGGTGCCCGCGGGACTCGTCGAGCAGTAGCGCGAGCGCGTCCGCCTCGATCGGGACGCCCGCCGCTTCGAACTTGGACCTCAGCGCGTGGTTCCAGTCGGGGGTAGCGATCGGCGGGATCGTGAACTCCTCACCCAGGTAGCCAAGTACGCTCGATCGGCGCAGCTTTCTCTCCGCTCGTTCGTCGCTGCTCGCGAGCGCAACCCCGGTTCTGCGGTCGCCGTTGGCCAGGAATGCCCGCAACGCGGCGCGCGCCTCCTTCTCCCAGGTCTCGATCACGTGTGCCTCGTCGATCACCACAGCGGCGCGCTGGTTATGTGTTGTCAGCATCTCGGGGATGGCTGCGAGTACCCCTTGCAGGGTGACCTCCTCGGGTCGTAGTCCTTCTAGTAGCCCTCCGACGGCCGATGCCTCCTCGCTGCCAGTTGCCTGCCCGCCGCGCGACAGGACCTCGCCGATGCGGCTGCCGACCGAGCGTGCCGCCGTCGTGGCGCGCTGCGACGGCGCGGCGAACGCCTCCGCCAGCACAGCGGCCGCCGCAGCGGGTGTCGGGTACTCGTCCAGCGCCACGCGGGCGGTGATCAGGCTCTCGACGTGGAGCCGCCGCAGGGCGGCCCGCGCCACGCTGCTCTTGCCCCATCGCCGCCGGTCAAAGACCCGCACGACGTCGCCAGCACGCAGGCGATCCGCCAAAGCCTCGATTGAGTCGATACGGCCGACCTGGTGCTCCTCATCTAGAACCGGCCCCGCGGGAAACAGCTCGCCTATATCCATTTGCGCAGTAGTTTACTGCACTCCGGGATATACTCGGCAGACTGCGGCGCAGAACCGCCAGGCATCGAATGAGCCGTCAGCACTACCTCCCAGCAAGCTACGTGGGCCGCTTCTCGCTAACTCGCGAGCGTAGCCTGCGCAAGCGGTCTGTATGGGTTCAGCGCGTCGGGCGGCCACCCTACAAAGCCAGCGCGCAGTACGTCGCGCGCGCTGACCGCCTCTACGACTACGAGAATCAGAATGACGACGCGCTCGCCATCGACAATCGCTGGACCTACGAGACACGCCTCAACGCTGCGCTGGACGCGCTTGCACAGCCCGATAGGCCGCTCGACGGTCGCATCTGGCTCCAAGTCCTCGTCCCGTTCATCGCCTCGCTCTTCATCCGCGGGATCGACTTCACGCGCCGCTACGAAGCGCGCATCCCAGGTATCACCGGCCCGGGCGATACCGAGTCGGCGTGGATGCCTCTCGAATCGTGGCGCGACAACGCGCTGACGAGCGGGCAGATCGAGTGGCAGCGACTCCTCGCCCCCGTAATGGCGGCCGAGTGGATCGTCCTGCACGGGTCCGGCGCACCGATCCTACCCACCAACGACATCGCCCACTGCCTGACTACGCCTCCCAACGAGCCTCACCGGGCTGCATACGCCTTCCCGCTCGACCCCTCCACGATGCTTGTGCTCGAGCGGCGCCCGGCACGACGCATCCTCATTTGGGACGGGGCCGACTGGGTCGCCCCGATCCACCACAGGCCGATGCCGGACTCGGAACTCAAGGACGCCGTACCAGCCCTCCAGCACACTGCCCTGCGAGAGCTCTACGGACCGACTCTCGACTCCGTCAGGTTCCCAGACTCAGCATTCGAGCCCGAGGTTGGTCCCCTCGGCCCGGGGTTGCTGCTCCCATCCCCACGGCTTCGCGCTCTCATCCCCTACATGGAGGACTACTTCCGCCTGCTGACCCTCCTGGAAGGTGGGCCACTCGACTGCGCCGATGGCAGCATCGACTGGTCGGTTGTCGCAAAGTTCTGGCACGGCATCGTTCAGGTCGGGGTCGATTTCCCGATGTTCCCAGGCGGTGTGGCGATCTTCGGGAATTCTGTGTATCTCGACCTCACGCGGTTCTCGATCGAGGACTTCGAGCGGACGATCGGCAACGCCGAACTTGAGCCAGTGTCAATGGAGTTCTCCGACGCGCTTCGCCAGCTACTGGATGAAGAACACGCCCTCGCACCGACGGTCAGCTGCGCTCGGTCCGCGCCAGGCCGGTCGACCGCTAGGCGCGGGCGTTCGCTGCGAGACCGACTACTGCGGCGACACCCGGCGTCGTGACGCAAGTCGACCGGCGGCTTGAACCGGCGTTGCAAAGGGGCGTCATGCGACCTTTCTTTAGTGGATGCCTCCCACGCGTCACAACTTCCGAGCCGCCGCCGAATCGAGATCAGGCGCGCTCGGGTCTGCACCGAAGGGCGAGCGGCGGCAAGGCCACCCATACGGGCCGGGAAACGCCGGGGATTTGGACCGCAAACGGACCGCAGAACGCCGAAAACGGCTTTGGAAAGCCAGCCTGTACCTGTCTCCCCGACTAACGAAAGTCCTGCAAAGTAGGTGTTTTCGGCGTTTGCAGTGCTGTACCTATTGTCCGTAATATGTTCTATTCGTGTTCTATCTCCGAGTACGGCAGCCTCTAGGGTGCCTGCGGCCAAAGTAGATGGACTGGATCGAAGCGATCGGCTATGGGCGCGAGAGCCTCCACGCCGGTGCTGTAAAGCTTCTGCTCCGCGACGACAACCCCGCGCGAGTCCCGGTTGCTGAATCGCTGGTCAAGCAGCGAGTGCTGGCTGCCGGGCCAGTGCGCGTTGAGGCCAGGATCGGTCCAGCGAGGCGTCGTCCGATTGACCTGGCGCTCCTGCTGACGCTTGAAAGCGGTGAGCTGATCGAACTCGGCATCGAGCTGAAGGTGGATTCCGCATGGTCCCCCAGGCAACTCCTCGACACGGCCGCTGAGCCAAATCGAGGTGTGCTTTTGGCCTTGGGTTGTACGGCGCTGGCGGCCACGCCCGCGGAGATGCCTTCCTCGTGGCGACTCGTTCAGCCTCAGGAGTGGGCCGAAATCCTCTCAATGGGCGCCGATGCCGTCAGGGAGCTCGACATCTACCGCCACCACATCGAAAACGAGGCCCGCTTCCACGAGGAGGCGATTGTGCGAGTTGCCGAAGGGATGGCTGTCGAAGACGGTCGCGATAAGGTCGCTCTTGGCCACTGGGCGTATTTCCGCGCCATCGTCGAAGCGTCCCGAGGCGGTGTCAGGTGGGAGCGTAAGACCCTCATCAGTGGGCCGCTGCTGACTATGTGGCTGGATATCGGGCTCGCCCCACATGCCGGTGCCTACATCGAGCTTATGGCGCTTGGGGACCGACGTGACCTATGCGTCAAGCGCTCGACGGAAGGCCGGGACCCGGGTGAGGCGCAACGAGAGCTGGCGAATGCCGTGAGCGTTGTGCCGGCGCTCAGCGTCGCCCGTCGCCCGCGGCTGCCTCGGGCGACTGCCAAGAGCTGCACTGCGGTCGCGATGAGTCTCGATGGCTACTTGCCGCGTGACGTCGCTGGCATCTGTGATGAGGTTGCGACGCTGCTGGGGGAGGCTAATGGCCTCTGTGCAGCAGCATCGACTGGCCTGAAGCGGACTCAAACGCTGCGCGAGGCCGACGATGATTAGGCTACCCCTCATGACCGGGACGGCTGCATCCAGGATTGACATCCACGAGATCGCCGATCGCCTATGGGAGGCCGCAGACGAGCTGTGCGCCAACTCGCACCTCAAGGCGGGCGAGTACTCCATCCCCGCTCGAGTTGATCTTCCTCAAGTTGCAGATAGCCGCTTCAGTCAGGTCGGATCGACCGTCGCCAGATCGGCAAGGCCAACTACTAGGCCAGCGGCGTCCTCTACGTCCCCGAGCATTCCCGCTTGGCGAACCTCCTCCAGCTGATGGAGAGCGAGAACCCCGTCACAGCGACCCTTTCGTCGCCGGTCGCCATCGAGTAGGAGGAGCCGTGTCGCCCCCAGCCGAGCCAGAGGTGAGCAGCGAGCGCGTTCGCGAGGTCGTGGGCGCTTGGCGCGATCTCGCGGAGCGCACAGAGGTGACTTGGCGCAATCACACTCGCTCGTGGCGCGACCACATCGAACGCGGCGGGTACGACGACGAGGTGCGTCTCGTTCAGCCGGTGATCTTCCCGGCGTTCGCGTCGGTCCTCCTTGGATGGGACGTCGGCCTCACGCTTTCGCCCGAGCAATCCGGATATGAGGGTCGGCCCGATTTCACGCCTGCCGATCCCGTCACGCATCCCTTCGTCTTCGAGACGAAGGGATCGCGTCTAGGCACGGCACTCGATGACCCAGGCGCACTTGAACAGGTCGGGCGGTACCTCATCGATGGACGGCCGCGGATCAAGAAGGTTGTCCTGACAAACGCGGTGGGGCTGCGGGTCTTCGCGCTGGATCAGAGCGGACGCCCAGCCCAGGTTTACGCAGTCAACCTCCAGCAGCTCGCACTTCTTTCTGAGCCCCTCGCACTTGGCTCGCCCGCAGCGCGTGAACTCGTTCGCTTTGTCGACGAGTTCTCACATCGGACGCTCACAACGAGCGAGAAGATCGCAACTATTCGCAAAGCTGAAGACTGGGATCCATTTGCCGTCACGTCGAGCGAATGGATCATTCGGCGCCTGGACCGCGTTGTCGAAGTGCTCCGACGCGATGTCGTGGATCAGCTCACAGTGCTGGACGATCCAACGCTCGTGTCCGATGCTGAGCGAGTCGCAATCACGAACGAGATGCACGTTCTGGCGTCGAGAACAGCACCGAACCTCGACAAACTACCGCTCGACGCTTTTACTACCGCCGGCGTAGGCACGCCCGCGCGGCTCGTGCTCGATCAATACACCATGCACGTTGCGTACTTCGTAGCGACGCGCTTGCTCCTCGTACGGATCTGGGAGGACCTCAAACTCCTGCGCCCGATGCTCCACGATGGCGGTTTCAACACGCAAATGGATCGCTGTGACAACATCGTGACCGACGTAGTTGACCAGTCCTTCCGGCAGGCGCAAACCGTATACCGCGCCCTGTTTAGCGCGTCACCCAACTACTCGTGGTTCGAGCCTTCGCACGACGTCTACGTCGAGGTGATTTACCAGATGGCATCGACTTATCTCGGTGCCGTCGATTCTGACGTCCTCGGGCAGGTCTATGAGAGACTGCTTACACGCATCGATCGCAAGCTCCTCGGTCAGTACTACACGCCGCGGGACATCATCGGCCTGATGTGGGATCTCATCGGCCTGGATGCTATCGCCGACCGGGCCGAGCAGGAGAACCGCGTGCCGCGCGTTCTGGATATCGCGACGGGGTCTGGCGGGTTCTTGGTCGAGGCTGTGCGTCGGCTGCGTGAGCGGCTAGGCAAGCAACTCGAGGCAGGGGCTGCGATCCCTGTCCAAGAGTGGCTCAACAGCTTGGCCGAGGGGATCATGGGCGTGGAGATTCAGCACTTCTCACGTTATCTTGCGGAGCTGAACCTGCTCGTGCAAGTAGGACAGGTGATCGCGAGAGAGCCTGGCCTGCGCATCGCGCCGATCGGCGTCATAGCGGCCGACACGTTGAGTCTCTGTCAACCGTTGCGGCAAGGCGAGTTGCTGCAGGACGTCCCGAGCGACCAACCTGAGCGCGCACGGCGGTTGCAAGATGTGGTTCTAAGCGACTTTGCGATGGACGTGGCATGTGGCAACCCGCCCTACATCGGTGAGAGGCTCGCGGCGCCTCTTCTGCGGCGAACCCGCGACGAGTACAGGTATTGGCAACAGTTTGCGGGGGAACACCAAGACTACCTCTACATGTTCCTGATTCTCGGGGTGTCGAAGCTACGCGCTGGCGGCCGATTTTCCTTCATCACGACCGAGTATTGGCTGCGAGCGGCAGGGGCGGGGCCATTGAGGCGTTATCTCGCGCGCAACTGCACCATAGATCGAATCATTCTCTTTCGTGACTTGCGGCTATTTCCCGATGCGCCGGGCCAGCACTCGATGATCGTCGTTGGTAGTCGTGTCACGGAGGTAGGGAGCGAAGGCGAGGACGCCATCAAACCGGCTTTGCCAAGGGTGTCGATCTACGCAGGAACGCATATCCCGTCCGAACGAGAGCGAGCAGCGGTGCTGGAGGCTATGAGAGTGGGAAATAGCAGCGCGCAAGTATCTTCGTTTCAGTCGACCCTATCGCCTAACGCCTTGGCCGGAGAGCCGTGGTCTGACGTGGTTCTCTCTAAACGTCAGGTCAGCCAACGAGCAGTCTTGACGGCGGGTCCGCAAATTGAGGTCGTTGTCTCGAAGGGGGTCGAACCCAGCGTCAACACTGTGACCGAGCGCACTGTAGGGCTTCTGACTACGGAGGCGCAGCAGGCAGTCGGATGGCCCGAGACGCAGGCGGGCATTCAGCTCTTGACTGCGGAAGAGGTGGAGGCTCTCGGAATCTCTTAACGAAGCCGAGCGAAGGCTCCTCCGACACGTCGTCAATACGAAGGACGTGTTTCCGTACGCGGTTGTGCTGCCGGAGCGACCGACCTCTGTGATCTATCTGCGGAAGCCTGACGGAATCCGCAGCGATCAGCCGATGTCGGTAGCGCAATCGATGCCTCTCCCCGACGGCATTCCCAACGTTGCTGCACATCTCGAACGGTTCAAACCGATCCTTGAGGCGGCAGTCGTCGATCGCAGGGAGCGACGACCTTGGTGGACGCTGCATCGGCCGCGGTTCGACGTGATCGGCTCTGGATCATCGGGAGACTGGGAGCCTTACTGTCTGACCACTCGGTGGGGTGGGGGGAACAGAATGGTCGTCGGGTTGGCGCCGGGAGGTGCGTCGCCTGCATCAGGGCTTCATATCATCCGCGGCGCTGGCGGTGAGCCCGATGCGGCCGTTCTCGTCGCCGTCTACAACTCTAGCTTGGTACAGGCGCTTGTCGACTCCCTGCCCCCGGGCAACCTTCGCGCTGCAGACATAGTGCGGCTCGGCGCTCCCGCCCTAGACGTGGAGCACCGCCAGGGACTTATCGTGACCGCGCGAGAGCTAGCGGACATCGTGTCTGAGCTGGTGCGTAAGTGGGGTGCGCGTTTTCCGCTCGTACCTGATCGCTTGCGCGACGATGTTGCACTCGTGGACGTCGAGACCACCGTATGGACTCCGTCGCCTGGACCCGTCACGCAGTGGGGCATGTTGTCGGATGTGGCTTGGACGAAGCGGGTCGAGGAAGTACGCGCCGTATCGAAAGCGATTGGCGAGGTCGATTCCCATCATTCGCTGTTCGGCAACGTGGTCGAGGTGACCGCTGTGGGTGCGTCTCAGCCAGCGGTGCGAATCGACCTTGACGACCATGCGCCTGAGGCGGCGCGTCTGGCGACGGTGGCTCTCGTCAAGGGGGCCGCCCATCATCGTCGGGCATGTCGCGAGCTGGGCAGCATATTGGTGCCGATAGACGCCGACGCGCTGGTCGCGGCGTACGAGCGGGATCGGAACGGCTTGCTTGACTGCGTGGGGCGGTATCGGCGTTTGCGGGTGCGGGCAGATGAGTTGCTTGAGGATGCCCTAGCGGATGCGGATGACCGGGGGCGCGCGGCATAGCCTCGACTCGCACCCGCAACGCACGGATTATGATTGGCGTCCCTTGCGTCTGATTTGGCTTCGTAGAGCGAAGTCCGATGCGGGACGGTTCGGTTAGATGGGCTCATATCTGCCGAGTCGGGGACAAGGTTCGGGACGAAGTTCTAGCGCACCATGCGTGGCAAAGATTCGCAGCTGGGTCGGTCGTTGCTGGCCGAGGCCGAATCGGAACTGATTGAGCCGGGAACGAGCGTTTTCGCGCCAGCTTCCGGTTGCTTGACTGGTCTTCTGGGCTGCTGGCGCGAACTCGCCGAAGCTTGGATCGCTCGCTACGCGGGCAGTTTCCTTGGTGCTCGCTGGCGTGTTGGCGGTCAGCGCCGCAGTTTGCGCCCTCGTGAGACGATTTCATTCGCCAAGGATTGCGGTGCCGCTGGTTCTAGGCCCTAGTGGGCGAACACTTGCCCTGGACTCACGGCGCCGCTGGTCCATAAGATGGAACTCTTGAGCACCGCCGTGATCGGACTGCTTGGAGTCCTCGCTGGCGCCGCTGTCACGGGCGGGGTCCAGTCGGCCACCGCGTACTTCGATCGCCGGCGCGCGGCGCGCAGCTCAGCCAGGATGCTTACGATGCACCTCCACCAAGCGCGCGCCGCGCTGAAGGGAATCAAGGAAGCCCGTGATTGGGACGGGGCCCGGCTCGACTGGAACGTGTTCTCGGCTCTATGGGAACAGCACAGCGTGTCTCTCGCAACCGCCCTCGGCACGGCCGAGTTCCTCATGGTTGCAGGGGCCTTCGCGGGCCTAGATTCCTTTGCAGGGATCCGCACGACAGACCTAGGTGCCAGAGTCCCGCATCGGACAAACCCGCGTCCCACGACTCCGCGTCTGACAGCTAGGCGATTCTCTCCCTCGGAGGAGGCTCTCGCTGCGTTGGACGAGGGGGTCACGCAGGCCGCCCTTGTTGTGCTCGCCGCGTCCTGGACGTTGTGGGAGCGACTTCGGCGCCAGACTATGGAGCCGCCGCCGCCGTGAACGACACAGGTCTAGACCCTATGCCGTGGGTCGCCCGTTGGGTTGACCGTCGGAGGTAGGCCGGACACTCCTCGCGGGGGTTTGTCTGGCCGGAGAACGGCTCCGGCTGACCCCAGTTCAGTGAGGAGGTCCGGCCATGACCGGAATGGTGACTTATGTGGGGCTCGATGTCCGTGCCCGCTCGACGTATGCTGCTGCGATTGACGTCTCGACGGGTGAGCTTTTGCGTGCTCGGTTCGGGCCAGGCATCGAGGAGCCGGTCGCGTGGCTTCAGGGTCTGCCGGGCCCGGTGTGTGCTTGCTATGAGGCGGGGCCGACCGGGTTCGGGCTCTATCGCGTCGCGAGCGCTGCCGGTGTGGCTGTCGAGGTGATCGCGCCGGGCAAGACACCGAGGGGCCCATCGGATCGGGTGAAGACTGACCGCAAAGACGCGGAGCTGCTCGCGCGGCTGCTGCTCGCCGGGTCGCTGACGAGTGTTGTGGTCCCACCGGTCGAGGTCGAGGCTGCCCGTGAGCTGGTGCGCGCGCATGATGCGTGCCGAAGGGATCTGATGACCGCCCGTCACCGCGTCTCGAAGATGCTGTTGCGTCACGGCCGGGTCTACCCGGAGTCCTCGACCTGGACTGTCGCTCACCGGCGCTGGCTTGCAGCCCAGCAGTTCGATGAGACGGCCTCAGAGTTGGTGTTCGCTGATCTGATCGCGTCCGTTGACGGGCTGAGCGTGCGCAAGGCGGCGATCACGGAGCGACTCTCGCGTCTGGCGCAGGACGAGGCGTGGTGGGCGACGGTCGCGAGGCTCAGATGCTTCCGGGGCGTTGACACGCTGACCGCGTTCGCGGTTCACCTCGAGCTCGGCGGTGACTGGCAGCGCTTTCAGCGAGCGAGCGCGCTGAGCGCGTGGCTCGGGCTGACCCCGTCCCTTCACCAGTCCGGGGAGAGCTCCCGCCAGGGGTCGATCACGAAGACGGGATCAGCGCTCGCTCGCCGGCTGCTCGTCGAGTCGGCCTGGCACTACGGACGAGACCCGCGGATCGGGGTGACGCTCAAGAACCGTCAGCAAGGCCAGCCCGAGCACGTCCTGCAGATCGCTAACCGCGCGCAGCACAGGCTGCACCGGGTCTATCACCGCATGCGTGGCCGCGGCAAGCCGCACAACGTGATCGTCGTCGCTTGCGCACGCGAGCTTCCTCTGGGCAGCAGCAACCGCCGACTGACCCTCGCGGACAGCCCTACCGGCCGGGAGAGCGGGGCGCCGGGCCATCAGCGGCCAGCACGCGCGATCTGACTATGGGCAGCACCCCGAAAGGAGTGCCACGCCCGTTCCTAGACAGCGCACGCTGGCAGCACGAAACCGGGCCCTGGGGTACCCAACCCCCGCATCATCAGACTGGCAACGCCGACACCGAGCCCGGCGCCCCGCTCTCCCAACCACCCCAGACCACCCGCCCAACGGACACGAACAAACACACCCACTCGACAAACAACACGACATATCAGGCATGGCCGCGAGATGCCTCGGCGCGGAGATGAAGGTCGGATGGAAGTACCTTCAGTGCCTGTGCGATTTTCACGATGTTCGTGAGGCTGGGGTTGCGCTCGCCGCGCTCGATGCCGCTGATGTAGGTAGGGTCGAGTTCAGCCATGTCTGCGAGGGCTGCTTGACTGAGCCCGCGCTCATGACGGACGGCGCGAACCGCGCTGCCGAAAGGACCCGCGACTACCTATGGCTACGATCAGAGCGGCGACCTGATCTCGGTCGAACGGCCGAAAGAAGGCGCGACAGCCGAAATCAAAGACAGCTACGCTTACAACGGAGAAAAGCTTCGCACGTCCCAGACGATCGCCGGCACGACCAGCTACCTTGCCTGGGACGCCACAGAAGAAGTACCGCTGATTCTCAGCGACGGCACCAACAGCTATATCTACGGACCCAACGATATCCCGGTCGAGCAAATCGCGAGCGGCGGCACCATCACCTACCTCCACCACGACCAGGCTGGCAGCACACGCCTACTGACCGGTTCGACCGGGACTGTCACCGGGAAATGCACCTACAGCGCATACGGCACACCCATGTGCGAAGGAACCACAACCACCCCACTCGGCTACGACGCCCAATACACAAGCAGCGACACGGGCCTCGTCTATCTCCGCAATCGGGTCTACGATCCGGCCACCGCACAATTCCTGACCGTCGATCCGGCCGAGTCGGTCACGCGATCGCCCTACAACTACGGCGGGGATAACCCCGTCAACCGCCGCGATCCGGACGGGCTCTCGGCCGAAGGGCTCGAAGGCGTCCCGTGCTACTTCCCCTTCTGCGGCCCACCGCCGCCAGCAGTCGAAGGAGTCCAGCACGGCCTCGCAAAGCGGAACAGGGCCTCGAAAGCGCATGGAACTTCATCACCGAAAAGGAAGGCCCGAACGACGAAGGCGAAGCCGAACTACGCGAAAAAGAAAAGCAGCGTGAGTGCGGAGAACCCAATCCCGGGAACCTTGAAAAAGTGAGCGATCGTGAAATCAAGCGAATCCTCGAAGAGGAGGGCACCGATCCGCACACCGATAAGGCCGAAACGCTTGGAGGAGAAGCCGGGCGTTACGACTACTACCGGGACAAGACCACGGGTGAAATCTATCTCGCGCCAAAGGGCGGCGGCGAGCCAATCCCGACGGGGCTCGGCGGATGAGCAGTGAACAGGCGCCGCCGTGGCAGCGGGCGTGGGTCGAAGTCCGCTGCTCGATCACAGTATTCAGCGATAGCACTACTGCCGCAGAGATATCTGGCCACATCGGCATCGAGCCTACACGGGAGCGTATTAAGGGTGATCCGATATCAGCCAAGCGACCACAGACGCTCGTTGCGAGCCATATGTGGGTGTGGCAGGTTGGCAATTCGGTGGAGCGCTCGTTGGATGCTCAGCTTGACGAGCTTTGGAGTGCGCTAGGTCCACACGCGGACAAGTTCAAGGACTTGCCTCCTGGCGCGAATGTCCAGCTAGACATCTGGATCACTCACCGCGGCAGTGAGCTTGCTCTTGGTTGGGTGCTCGATCGGCGTCACGCCGCCGCCGCAGCGGCCTTCGGAGCGACGATCAACGTTGACGAGTACGACGAAACCGAGTGATGCGATTCTCTCGTCACGCGACTGACTGAGGCCCAGGGGGCTGGCCCGACGGCCAGCGTTCGGAACGTCCCTGGGCACGTCAGCTAGAGCGCACGAGGGCTGTCCGCAGTCGGTGCAAGGGTCTCGTGGCGATGGCGCCATCCACAACCGACTGGATTGCCGCGGCAGCCCTGAGCACAGCAGCCGTGGGCACAGTCGGAACGCTCCTCACGGGTCTTATCCAGATCGACAACGAGAGGTCGGCCAGACGCCGTGACGAGGCGCAAGCGCGTGAGAGCGATCGCCGCGCTCAAGCCACGTGTATATCCGCGTGGGCGTGGAGCCCGTGGGGACCGGAGGGCATCACGGACGTCACGCTCCTGAACGCCTCAGAGAGTCCTGTCTACTTCGCGGTCGTGTCTGTCGTCATGATTGCGGGCTCTGGGCCACGCGATGGCCTTGATGTCCGAAGGGACATGCCCGACTGTCAAGCAGCGGTGTCCGTGATCCCGCCAGGTAAGTCGTACACGCCCGTGGGAGCCGAATGGAGGGCCACTGGCGGAACCCCAGGGGTCGAGATCGCGTTCACGGATGGCGCCGGGGTGCACTGGGTCCGGTCAGCAGACGGTAAAGTCAAGGAACTCGGCTCGGAGCCGTGGGAGTACTACAGCATCAACCCAGAGGAATCATGCACGCCCGGAGACGAGCCGTGGTCGGAAGACTAGCGAGTGGGCGCGTGGCCGCCGATTTCCACAGCCAACTACCGCCAGAACTGGGGTATATCGGGGTCCGTCGCTCAGCAGCTCCGCGATTGACTCGCGGCACATCGCAGCTCATATAGCGCGATCCCGCTCTGTATAGCCCCTGTGCGCGGTCGGGTGCTCGCAGGCCCCACGCCCGATCTAACGCCGGATCTCGAACTCTCACGACATCAAGCACCTCGGAAGCATCCTTGATGCGCCATCGGTAGGCGTGGAGGTCAACGCCGGGCTTCCGCGTGGACTCGCGGCAAGAGTCGCACCGCCGGACTGGATCGCGACGTAAGAGAGGCCGGCAACCAATGCCGCAGAAGCAGCCATCCCTTGCGACGGGGAACCTCTGGATTTGGGACCGCAGAAAGGCCGCAGGAGGCCCGAAAACCGCATGGGAAAGCCAAGTCGAACCTTACTCACCGATAGAAGTCTGGTTGGGTGCTGGGAGGGGCTGGGGGCGTCCTGAGACTCGGGAATTGGCTTTTGGGGACGCGGGATCGAAGGTTTCAGATGTGGGGGCCGATTGGTCGGCAGAGGCGGTTTCGTGGGCGAAACCGCCCATGACCTAGGGCGTGGGCGGTCTGCAAAACGGCGGTTGGCCCCTGTCAGCATCTCGTGTGGGCATGTTCGCCTCAGCAAATGGCGCCGGTGAAGCCACTATCGTGCGGCAGCTAATAGCTCGGACTCGGACGAGACGATACGATCGATCGGCCGTGGGTCTCTCAGGCTTCCCTTCTCGTTTGTCGCGTCGCCCACATCTCGCGGGTCCAACTCGCTAGCGACCGCAGTGCGTGCTCTACTTGTCGCATATGACCTGATCGGCAGCGGTTGAGGACGGGAAGCGAGACATTGCGCTCGTCACGCATGTCAAGGTTCGACGCCGGTGGCTGCTTGAGCATAAGCGCGATCGGGAGGTAGAAGAGATGTTCGCCATCGCGCCATGGGAACGAACAGCCCTGGTGCTCAGGTAGAACTACGTCAATCGTCAACTGCCGGCGCGCAGTCGCGAGCGAGCAGAGCGTGACGCTCTCGACATGACGGCGCAGCCAAGGAAGGTCGGGGCCGAGAAGCTTCGTCCCAAGCCGACCGATCTGCTCAAGCGTCGGGCGGCGCAGCGGCCGGTCGGCGGCCAGATCGAAGACCGCAGGCTGGGCCGGTACGTCGGCTGGCGACGACAGAGAGGCCGCACCTGCCGGGCCTTGCGGCGCATCGTCCGCAGCAGGTACCGCCTGCGGGAGCGATAGTGGCCGCGTTCCGCCCGCGACAGCGCGAGACGTGAACATACGCCGCAAACGCCGGCGAACCTCACGCATCCGAAAGTCGCTCATCTGTTGAGCCTTCGCTCTCAGACGCTAGGCACGCTAGAGGTTGGACTGGAGCCAGTCGTTTTTGCAGGGACCTGCTGGCATCCCCGATGGCAGAGCGAGACGCGGCACGCCAACCGTCAGCGGAGCTGGATGGCTTCCAGGCGAACGCGCAGGAGATGGAGAGAGCTTTCGAGGACGGCGTGTATGCCGAGCTGACTTCAGAGCAGCAAGCGTGGGTCGCCGACCCGAGCTTGCACCCCGCGCTCGCGGAGGACGTTCGATATCCGCTCACACTCGGTCAGCTCCACGTTCTGACGGGAGCGAGCGAGCGCCAGCTACGGCATTGGAGCGACGAGGACCTGGTCCCCTCTCATCGAGCCGGTGCACACCGCCGCTATCACAGCGCGGCCGTCGCGCGGGCATTGCTTTTGGCAGAAACCGCTCCACAGCAGGTCGCGACGCTGATCGCGCTTCGCCAGGGTGGGGACCCCGCCCGTCGCCTGTGGGCGTTGATCGGCGGTGTCGGCAGAAGTCTTGCCGACGTCGGGCCGTAGTGCCGGCGAGACGGCTACGCGACGTCGCTCGTTGCGGCAGGGTCACCGCCCATTTGTGCGCTCTCAGGCGGAGGACTGATCTCGACTCGCGCTTCCCCGGCTGATTTTTCCTCGGGCTGAGCCCAGTCCTCGGGTGGTTCGATCTTGGCCGTGATTCCCGCGTGCTCCTCGAGGAGGTAGAGGAGGTTGCTGCCGCTGAGAAGCTCAAGGGGCTTGTTTTGGGCGAACTCGAACGACGCTTTGCCGTATCCGCTCGTTGTGACGAGGATTCCCTTGCTTGCGCCCTCGTTTTGCATTGTCCCGAACAGATCTCGGACGGCGCTCACACCAACTGTGTGCTTGTAGCGCTTAGCTTGAATAACAACCTTGCCGCCGAAGATGGGCCGCGGATCGTATGCGACGCAGTCAACTCCGCCGTCTCGGGAGGGCTGCGTTAGTCGCGTCTCGAGACCCATCTTCTCGAACAGATTCGTGATCAAGGTCTCGAACTCTCCGGGTGTCAGCTCCATCAGGTTGGGCCGGTGGTCAATCGAAGACAGCACGTCGGTGTTTTCCACGAATCGTGGATCGACCATGCTGAACTCCAGGACGGGGCGCACGGGGGCAAGCTCCGCCGGATTACGGGAGATCGACGCACTGAGTCCCTGTAGGCACGCACCGGGCTCAACCAGTGAGAGGTCGAGGCTCTCGCAAAGGTCGCGAGTTGTGCGGAGCGTGATCAAGCAGGGATGTGTTGGCTGTCCCGTGCGAGGGTCGATCGTCTTAACGTGGCCGTTGAAGACGATCGACTCGACATGACCAGCGCGATCAGCTCGGAGCGTTTCATGCACGGATCGCAGTGTCACTTGCGCGACGACGTCTGCGTAGAGCGTCCTGCGTTGAGACGCCGGTCGGGCTTTGGCCGTGATCTCGTCTTTGGCTTTGACGTAGCGGTACTCGGCCACGTCTGGCACCACGTCGAACGTCGGCAGGTCCAGCTCGATTACGAGCTGCCGCGACTCTGGCACGTATGCGACCTTGTGCTGCTGCGGAAATCCGTCCGGGTACTGGCTCGCGGCGAGCACCATCGAGCTGTAGCTGACGACCGCGTCAGGGTCCCGTGCCTCGTAGGCGGTCTTGAAGGCATCTACCTCCTCGTTCTGAGTCGCTATGCGTTCAGCCTCCGCTTCGACGCGCGCTTTGTGCTCGCCTTCGGCGGCGGCAAGGGCTGCCTGCCGGGTTCGCTCAGCCTCGACGGCTTGGGCAAGCTCGTCGGCGTAGCGGGCCTCGGCCTCTGACACAGCTTGTTCGTGCTTTGCCTTCGCTCCTGGCAGGAGTTTCCCCAGGATCGATGGGGCTGCTGGCAGTGTCTTGACAGGGGGATCGATCGGCATCGCAAGCTCACCGGGATCGAATGGAATCGTGGCTCGTTGCTCCTTGAGCGTCTCGATGTCCAAGGACGGTTCGGTCGACAGGGAGGCTTTCAGGAGCCCTTCGAGCTGCCCGACACGATCAGCGATCTCGCGAGTCAGCTGCTCAGCTTCGTATGCACGTTGCTCCGCATAGAGGCGCTTCTGCTCTTTTTCGTCATATACCCGCTGACGGGCCGCTTCTTTCGCTTGACGTTGCCGCTCTTTCTCGAGCGCGCGAGCAGCTCGCTCGGCTTCGCGCCGACGACGCTCGGCTTCGCGCTGCATCTGTACCCAAACGCTACGGCGTGCCATCTCCGTGACTCCTCGTGGTGCGGCTGCGACAGCGGAACGCCACGATCCTAGTCGCTGGAACTCATGTGCGTTGGGGTGCGGGAGCCACGTCAGCTTGCGCCGGGGTCCTCGAGACCTGAGATCAGGCGGGCAACCGAGCGGTGGTCGCCTTGAGCGATTCGGTCGATCGGCTTGTCATCGTCGAGTGCGGGGTTCGGCTCGCTGAGCCAGACGGGGATGTAGGCGGGGTGGATGACTCGGGCGAGGCGTTCGACAAGCGATGAGTCCCGGCAAGACGTTGACATAGGACAGACAATAGTCGTCATCCCGCGACGAGCCCCACCTTCCACGTGCATTCAGGTGGGCGCTTCGGATGACCAGCCGTGACCAGGTTGACCTTGTGAGCGATCATGACCCCGTCGGCGATATTGATGGCTGCGTGGCCCGTAAACGCGCATTCGTAGCCGATGAACACGGTTTGACCGACGGTGATGTTCAGCCCGTAGTCGCTATAGAAGGGCGGAACGAGATTGAAACGGTCGCCAACGGGCTTGCCGATCAACCCTTCGAAAGCCGCCTGGATTGACTCCGGTTCGTCGTAGCAGAGCGCGCTGAGCTCGGCGGAGAGACGCGTGGCCACCTTGATCCGGTCGTGTAGCGCGCGGAACTCGGGCGTCCTTGTGGCAATCCACTGGCTTTCGTCTGTCACCGGCGTCGATCTCCTTCCAAATGCAGCGTTGAAACGTCCAGCTCCACCGAGCTACGGACGCAAACAAGTCAGCCTAAATGTCACCGTGGATGTCGACCTCGGGGCGTCGGAGGGCTGTCCCTTCCCACCTCGCCTCACAGCGCCTTATGATCGCTGTCGTGAGCGGCACGCGGCCGAATGTCTTCGCTGAGAGGTTCAGCAGGGAGCGCTCCGGCCTGCGGTCCGAGCCGGTCGTGGAGGCCGCGGGGGGCGAGCTGCTCGGCGGGACGCTGTACGAGCTGGCTCCGCGTAACGAGGGCGCCCCGCTGCACATCCACCATGCAATGGAGGAGCTGGCCATCGTCATCTCCGGTCGGCCGACGCTGCGGACGCTTGACGGCGAGTCCGAGCTTGCGCCCGGGGACATCGTCGCCTTCCCCCGGGGCCGCCGGGGCGGCCACACGCTGGCTAATCGCACCGACGAACCGGTGCGGTACCTGATGGTGTCCAACAAGGTGATGCCCGAGCTCGTGGAGTATCCCGAGGATGGCACGATCCGCGCTCTGACCCGAGGCCGGTTCGACCCGCCCAAGGCGGACGAAGATCCGGTCGACCGCCTGAATCTGCTGTTCAAGCACTCAGACGCCGAGGAGCAGAAGCTCGGCCACCCCGCCACGGGGACGCCTTGAGGTGCGTCGCATGGCCGGCGGTAGGCTCATCTCGGCGCTCTCGCACCGGCCCCCGAGGTGCCAGCTCGGGTCAGCCAGACGAGTCGCGCACGGCAGTTACGTCGATCCGCGCGACGTGGAGAGCGCGGACCGCTTGCATGCGCTGAGCGAGCCCGCGGCCACCCTCCACGACGATCCATGCACGACCGTCGCGCCGAGCTGTGAAGGCGATCAGCGAGCTTGAGTGCAGGCCGGTGTCTTCTTCGCGGTTCACCAGTCCCGGCTGGCCAGCCAGCGGCGATGCCCCGAATAGAGCGGGCGGCGCGCTCGTTGGCGACTTGGCGTTGAGCAGCACAGCTGCTGTGAGCGTCGTGCCCGCAACCTTGTAGTCCACGCTCAGGCAAGAGGTAAGCGCAGCGCCTTCTACGTCTTTCTCCGGCTCCAGCCGTGCGGCCGTCGTCCCTCGGAACGCGCGGTATCTGGGCGGCGCCGTCAGCGCGCACGCTCCCCGCGGTTCCTTCTGAGGCCGTTCCCAGTATCGGGCAGGGAGCCGGAACGGCTGGGTGTTCTGATCCACGGGTATGGTCGCTCGGTCTCGCCCAACGGCGATCACGGAGAGAGCCTTGGCAGCGTGAGAGGGTCCGAGCTGTCCGGCCGGGAGCCAGGGCGGATCGACCTGTGGCGAGCCTGCGGGCAGATAGAAGACGACGGCGCGGTCGCCTGCGGGCAGGCCGGCTTCGCGCCGAGGCGTGATGACGAGACGCGTCCCGATTCGAACGGCCGCGACGCTGGGGCCCGTCAGAAAGTATTCGAGCGCCCCTCCTTTGGGGATGATCCCGTTGGGGTACACGGTCCTGCCGCCGGGCGCGAGGTACGGCATCGAGCTCGTCGGGTAAGGCGCGCCGCACTCACCGTATCCCTCACCATGCGCTCCTTCGAACACGATCATCGTGCACACGCCTGAGACACCGCCCTGCAGCACCGGCCAAACCGTGATGCGGTAGCGCTCGCCACCTTCGAGGCCCCAAAAGTGAGGCGATTTCGGTCCGGCTTCGTGCGGAACCTGGCCAACCAGGCGCGCCGAGCGCTCGGAGGTGATCGAGATGACCCCGGCGCTCGCCGTTGCCGCGAACACGAGCGCTGCCACCGTGGCGGCAAGCGGGTGCGAGCGGATGCGCGCCCACCGGCTTGTGCGCGCGGAGCGTGTCTCCAGACGCGCGATCGCCTGCACGAGGTGATCGCGCAGGTCATCGAATGGATCGATCATGGTTGCTCCTCCACGGCTTGGCGGGCGTTCGCAAGTCCTCGCGAAACGCGCTTGCGTACGACCTGCTCAGAGCAGGACAGCTGCTCGGCAATCTCGGGGTATGACTCCTGCAGCAGGAAGCGCCGGATGATCGCCTCGCACTGCTCTGGGGGAAGGCGTCCGAGAACCGCGCGAAGGTCGACATGGCTGCGGGTCTCGATCAACTCGAGCTGCTCGTCGTCAACTGCAACGGGTGCCACCCCGAGACGCCGTCGGCTTTCGTCGAGGACCCTCGAGCGCCGCACCGAGTCGATCAGCAGGTTACGGGCGATCGCGAGCACCCACGCGACCCCGGGGCCGCGTGTGGGGTCGTACTGCCCGCGGCGCTCAAACGCGCGAGCGAAGGTCTCCGCGGTCAGGTCGAATACGACGTCGGCTCCGCGCACGCGCGGTCCTAGGAACGCGACGACTGCCCCGACATGGCGTTCGTAGAAGCGCCCGAAGTTGTTCGGGTCACCGCTCTGCAGCAACGCTGCGTCTTCGTCATTGCCCACCCACACATCCTCATCTACGAGCCAGCGAGCAAGCTGTGACCCGACGAGGGCCTATTCCGACGGCAGGAGGCCGGATTCCCGGGCGACTCGTGTCACAACCGCAGTCGGCCCAAGCAATACATGTGTGTGAGGGCTCGAGCCCAGACTGACGCGGAGCTTCTAAGAGACCCGGCGAGCGCCCCCGAGGGCTTCGGCGTGTTCTACCGCCGTCATGAGCGCGTCGTGCTCGGGTTCTTCATGCGGGCGACCGGCCGGGCGGAGCTCGCACTGGACCTGACGGCTGAGACGTTCGCGCGCGCGCTCGAGTCCCACGGAGGATTCGATCCGAAGCGGGGAGAGGCGCGAAGCTGGCTGCTTGGTATCGCCAGGCACGTGCTCGCGGGGAGCCTTGCGCGCGGGCGCGTGGAGGCAGGCGCGCGCGCTCGTCACGGGATGGCGGCGATCGCGCTCGACGAGCGGCTCGTCGCCTCGATCGAGGAGACGGCCGACGGCGTTGCGGAGGATGCCGTAGAGGAGTGGCTATCGGCTCTGACGCCCGAGCAGCGCGTCGCGGTCAGGGGACGCGTGATCGAGGAGCGCTCCTACCGGGAGCTCGCCGGCGAGCTCGAGTGCTCTGAGGCTGTGGTGCGCCAGCGGGTGCATCGCGGCCTGTCGCTCATACGAAAGGGACTGGAGGGATCGCGATGACCGCAGCGCACCACGAGCTGGACAGCCAGAACGCGCTCGTCCCGCAGCTGGAGGCGGAGCTCGAGGACGCCGCGCGACGGGTCTCGCGCCGGTCCGCCCGCGGATCTCGCTCTAGGAGCACGAGCGTTTGGTGGCGCTCGCCGCTGCTCGCAGCGGTGCTCGTGGTACTGGCCTTCGGCGCTGTCGCGCTGGCTGCCCAGCAGCTGCTCTTGAACGGCGCCCCGGTCACACTGCCGCGCGGTATCCCGTTGCGGCCGCGCAGCGGGCTGGGAGTGCCATTGCCGCACAGCTCCTCAGCGATCGTGCTGCAGGTGAACGATCCAGCCGGCGGCCCGCCCTGGGGGGCGCGCTTCGTCGCCACGACGCGCGGGTTCGGGTGCCTGCAGTTCGGGCGTGTCGTGCGGGGAGAACTCGGCGTGATCGGCGAGGACGGCTCGTTCTCCGACGACGGCCGTTTCCACGTGCTTCCGTTGGACTATCTCGAAGGGCCGTTCCCGTGTGCGCCGGTAGACGCGCGCGGGCATGCCTTCGCGGGGGTGTTCGTGGACGGGACACCGGCGAGCGCGCAGGTGGTCGAAGAGTCGTGCACCGCCCGCGGCGGCCTCACGCACACTTCGCTGCCTGTGTGTCCGGCGGCCGACGAGCGGCTGCTGATGGCCGGCATGGCGGGACCGCTCGCCCGCAGCGTCACCTACGCCGCACCCGACGGCGAGCTGCACACGGTGCCCGCGGTCGGACCGCAGGGTGCGTATCTGATCGTCGAGCAGGCACCGGCGAAGCTCGGCCTGGAAGGCGGCGAGTACGAGCCGGGCACGCCCGGCGCGGGGACCATCCGTCGGATCACCTATGCCGACGGGCGGGTCTGCGACACCGGCCAGGAACTCGGGCGCACGGCTCGGGGCTGTCCGTCAGTCGGTGAACAGCCCGTCGTCCAGCCAGGCGTCACCGCCGCCAGCGTCGCGTCGCCGATCTCAGTCGTGCTGCGAGATGTGGCGGTGCGCATGGGCGACCAGGCGAAGGTGCTGCCGATGTTCGTCATCAGCTTCCGCGCGCGCGTCCCGGTCACCAGTGGTGCTTCCGAGTACCTCGTATCGGTCAGATGCCGTGACACCGGACAGGAGGGCCCCGTGTTCTCCGATGTCCGTCGCGGACAGCTCGTCACACAGGACCTGGCGCAGAACGGCTGCCGCGGCACAGCCCACATCCGCGTGCTCTACCAGTACGGCGTGCACACCGACGGGCTGCCGTTCGACCTCAGCGGCAGCGGGCTGACCGTGGGCACGCGAGCGATCGTCGTTCGTTAGACAGACGCGGCTGGCGGCGTCTGGCCGCCGATGAGCAAGCGCGCGCCTTCCCGCTGGCGGGGCCGAAAAGCTCGTGAGCGTTTCGGCTCGCCAGCCGTTGCGTCACATCTCGTGCTGCAGACTGAACTAGTGGGTGAGATGTCACTGGACCCGGAGCCGGACGACGAGCGACTGCTGGCCGACGCCGCGGATGACGAGGACGCGTTCGCTGCGTTCTATGCGCGCTATGAGCGCCGCGTCGTCGCTTTCTTCGTGCGCGCCGTCGGTCGCGGGGATCTCGCGGCCGACCTGACGGCGGAGACGTTCGCGGCGGCGCTGGAGTCCGTGGAGCGCTTTGACCCCGCACTGGGCGAGGCCGGAGCCTGGCTGTTCGGCATCGCGCGTAACCTGCTCGCCCGCAGCCGCGAGCGTGGCCGCGTCGAAGACCGCGCGAGGCGACGCATGGGCATGGGCGTGCTCGCTCTCGACGACGAGGCTATCGAGCGGATCGAGGCGAGCGCTGCCTGCGCAGGAGCGCTCACGCTGCTGCGGGAGCTGCCGGACGAGCAACGCGACGCGGTCGTGGCGCGCGTGGTTCACGAACGTGACTATCGGGAGATTGCCGGTGAGCTGCAGTGCTCGCCGAGCGTCGTGCGCAAGCGTGTCAGCCGCGGTCTCGCTGCGATGCGAAACAGGATGAAGGAGCGACCATGAGCCTGCTGCTACCCGTGCTTCAAGAACAGCTCCGCACCGCCGCGCGGCGCCGACACGCCGGCCGGCGGGCGCTGCCGGCGCTCTTCGGCACACGCTTGGCGCGTACATCACCGCGACGCCGCCCATCCGCGCATGTGCGCGTCGCACTCGTCGTGCTCGTGCTCGTACTCGCCACCGCCGCGATCACGCTCGCGGCGACCGGAGTGATCCTCACGGGCTCGCCGGTCGGCACCGCGCGTGCTCCGGTCGCCACCGCCGGCGAGGGCATCCCGGTGGCGGGCGGCGCGCGGCTGCTCCCCCTGCGAGCACCGGACCCGGCGGGCGGCCTGCCGTGGGGAATGCGGATCATCCACACCACGCGTGGTCTCATCTGCGTGCAGATCGGCCGCGTCTATGACGGCCAGCTCGGACAGCTCGGCGTCGACGGCGCGTTTCACGACGACGGGCGCTTCCACCCGCTGCCCACAGACGCGCTCCCGGACGACCTCGCGAACGTA
This sequence comes from uncultured Solirubrobacteraceae bacterium, assembly GCA_963797105.1. GTDB lineage: Bacteria > Actinomycetota > Thermoleophilia > Solirubrobacterales > Solirubrobacteraceae > Palsa-744. The sequence continues at coordinate 2,107,167 of CAWCOB010000002.1, read as the reverse complement.
GCCGGATGGATGGCCGGAAACTGCTCGAGTCCGGGAGCCATCTACGCGGGCGACAGCGTGGGGCTCGAGCTCAGCGCGGCCACCAGCCCCCGCCGGGGCGCCGGGGTGCCCGCCGACCGCCGCGAGATCTCCTTCGGGCTGCTCGGAGTGCACGCGGTGAGCGTCACCTACCGCGAAGGCTCGCAGACACGCACCCAGCCGGTGCTCCCGGGTCTGGGCGCGTATCTGATCGTGCAGCGCTACACCAGCGGCAGGCCGCTGGGAAGCGTCAGCGAGAGCGACGGAAGAGACGAACCGGGCAACTACAGCTCACCGGCCGGCCCGAACGGAGCGCTGACCGCGATCACCTACAGCTACGCGGGACGGTCGTGCGTTGACCGGGGCAACCTGCGCTTGGCCTCGTGCGGACTCTCGGAAGTGCCGCCGCCACGCCCGGCTGCGCTGCCCGTCGTGCACGAGCCGCTGCGCGCACACCTGCACATCCACAACCACGTGATCACGAGCGCGCAGATCAGCTTCCACGCGCCCTACCCCGTCACGAGTGCCGACGAGAGCTACTCGGTGAGTGCGCCGGTCTGCCACCGCGGCCTCGCCGGAGGAGGCTCTCAGGCCGACGTCGCGCGCGGCGCGCTCGTGACCATACCCGTCGGGAGAGTTCTCTCCGAGGCGTGCAGCCGGGCGGTGAAGTTCACCGTCGAATACGTCCGCTTCGCGGGCGGCCTGCCACAGCCCACGCTCCTCGGCAGCGTCACGATCCACGAGCCGCCCGGCACGCACCCCGCACCACTACCGAGACGCGTTGTCGAACAGGAAAGACGGTCCCACCCGACACGCAGCCTGCACGCGACGATTCATCTCACGCTCCTGCCCCAGCCTCGCGCAGCGTGCAACGCCGCGTTCCTGCTCTACCCGTGCTACAAGGGCGAAGTCGGATTCACGGCTCCCTACGCGGTGACCTCCCCGGCCGCCCTCTACTCCATCGACGGGTTCGCCACATGCAAGGCCGGTGGCCGCCCCGAGGAAAGCTGGGGCCTATACCGCAAGATCAGAGCGCACGAACCACTCAGAACCACCTCGCTCGGGCTCTTCGTGCTCACGGCCTCCTGCGCGTCGAGCGAGGGGTTCGAAGTCACTTACCTGAACCGACACGGCCCCTCGGCCGGCGCACCCCACGAATCGGTCATCGTCGGCACCGTCACCCTGAGCAAGGCAACACTGCCCAACGGGCAGAACCCGAAGCCGTCCGCGGGATGACGGCGGCGACGCCATGGTGCCTCTCGATTCGCAGCGGGTGCCGCGCAAGTGGGACAACTGCCTACAGGTCGTCTGCCGCGCGCCTGTAGCGAAGGTAAACGACGCGGGAGCCAAATGTGCGTGTCTCGATCAGCTCGAGGTCGATCCCTTTCTCAAGGGGAGGGAAGTAGGGCGTGCCGCCGCCGAGTAGGACCGGGCTGACGAACAGCTGCCACTCGTCGATCAGGTCCAGCTCCATGCAGGCGCGGGCGAGGCCGGCGCCGCCGACGGCGATGTCCTTTCCGGGCTGTTCCTTGAGCCTCGAGACCTCCTCACCGAGACCCTCCCTGGCAAGCCTGGTGTTGCCCACGACGCTCTCCAGCGTCGTGGAGAACACGACCTTCGGCAGGGCCTTCCAGATTTGAGCGAACTTGGCTTGCGCCGCAACAAGCGGACTCTCCTCGGCGGTCTCCCAGTAGACCATCGTTTCGTAGAGCCGCCGTCCGCAGAGATGCACACCAGTCTCCTGTGTCTGCTGGGTGTGGAACAGAAACAGCTCCTCGTCGGGGACCGTCCAGTCGATCGTGCCATCGGGTCGAGCGATGTAGCCGTCCAGCGACGCAGTCATCGAGTAGATCAGCTTCCGCATCACGGTCCTCCTTCGGTTGGACCCCATTGTTCTGTAGATAACGAGTTCGCGTTACCTCGTTGCTCGTCGTGCCCGCCTTGAGCTCGTCCGGGCCAGCGCGCTGGTCCTGTCCATGGCCGCGAACCAGGGTCCGCACACGTGGAGCAACGGGTGCGAGTTGACGGGCCAGGCGGCATCCTCCTCTTGGTAGTGCGAACCGCAGTGCTCCCCGCCTCAAACTGAATGGAGGTCAAGATGGACCAAGGTGCAGTTGGATTCGAGCGTGACATTCGACCGCTGTTTCGTGAGAAGGATGTCCAGTCGATGTCCGCCGCGTTCGATCTCTCGTCCTACGACGACGCGAAGGCGCATGCGGACAAGATCCTCGAAAGGCTTGCCGATGGGTCGATGCCCTGCGACGGGCCTTGGTCGAAGGAGCAGGTGGCGCTGTTCCGTGAATGGGTGGTCTCCGGCTGTCACGCATGACGAGCCGGTCGGCGTCGAGCATGCGTTCAAGCCGCCGGTAGTGTCCTCACTGTGCGGCCGTCGGGTCGTCATCCGGCGTGCCGGTGAAGTTCCTGATCGAGGGCACGGCGATTACTCCGAGCGTGATGACCAGGAAGATGGCGCCGGCGGCGTACAGGGTGCTCGAGACCCCGGCCAGCTCCGCGATCGGTCCGGCGAGGGCGAGGCCGACCGGCTGCAGCGCGTAGGAGCCCACGGCGTCCCAGGAGGTCACCCGCGAGAGCTCCTCGGCGGGCACTGCCTGCTGCATCGCCGTGAACCAGACGGCATTGAAGAACGACCCCGTGATGCTCTCGATGAGAGCGGTGAGGAGAATCAGCCAAAGCGTTGCATGGGCCCCGAGGAGCACCAGCGTCAGCGGTGCACCGAACAGGCTGATGGCAAACGCTGCCCTGAGCGGGTGGGCGGGCCTCCAGCGCAGCGCGACAAGTCCACCTGCGACGGCTCCGACGCCCGTGACAGCGCTGATCGCCGCCCATGCTCCGGGTCCGCCGAGAGCCTTTTCGCAGACCTCTGGGCCGAGGACCCGAAGTACGCTGAAGCCGAACGCGAACATGAGCGTGAAGTAGCCGACGCTGATCAGCAGCCATCGCCGCGAGCTGAATGCCTTCCAGCCGTCGCGCAGCTCGCCTAGCACGCTCGTGGCTCGCTCGCGCGCGACTTGCGGCGCACGCTCGATGTGCAGCGCGGACAGGAACGCGGCGCTGAGGATGAACGTCGCGGCGTCAACGGCGAGCCCCCATCCCGCTCCGACGCCGACGACGAGGACCCCGGCGACCGCCGGTCCGAGGATCGACGTTGCGTTTTCGCTCAGGCCGAGCGTCGCGTTCGCCTGCTGCAGGTCCTCCGCGGCGACGACCTGGGGCACGAGTCCGTTCGCCGCCGGCGTGAAGAACCCATCGGCCATGCCATAGACGGCCTGTAGAACCGCGAGCTGCCACACGCGCGCCGTTCCGCCCAGGATCAGCGCCGCGCTGGCACCCTGCACTGCGAAGCGCACGAGGTCAGACGCCAGCATCACCCGCTGGCGCGGCAGTCGATCCGCCCAAACTCCGCCGATCAAGACGAACAGCACGAGCGGCACCGTCTGTGCCGCGAGGACTATCCCCAGGTCGCTGAGCGAGCCCGTCAGGTGCAGGACGGCGAACGTCAACGCAACCGGAACCACCCGGTCCCCGAACGAGGAGACCGCCCGCCCCGCGAACAGCAGGCGGAACGATCGTTCGCGAAGCGGCCCTGTGCGCACCGTCCAAGCCTATGCGCCGCTCGGACAAGCGTCCGATCATCTGTGGCTTCAGTGGTAGGCGGTCGGCGCCTACAGCACCTGCCGTCCCCAGGTGAAGCTTTCGGCCAGCCACCCGGTGCTGAGCGGCAGCACGTACACGCCCTGGCCCGAGGAGTTGATCGCCCATTCGTCGCTCAGCGCGAGCGCCTCGTGGATGACGTTCGCCTCAGTGGCGGTGGAGTTGAAGTGCGCGGAGCCGAAGAACAGCAGATCGCCTCCCTGCACTTCAGCCGGATGCAGGCGCGCGCCCTTGGGGATCTCGCCGGCCTGCTGAGCGGCCGTGCGCCCGAGGATCTTCTTGCCCCACGGCAACCCCGAGACCTTGTACACACGCCACACGAAGCCCGAGCAGTCGTAGCCGCCGTGTTCGAGGCCGTCGGCGGTGTTGTCGGTCGTGCCGCCCCACACGTACGGCATGCCGATCTTCGAGACGGCGATGCGCAGGACCTCGAGCTGCCGGGGGTCGTAGGTGGGCAGGGCGAAGCTCGTGAGCTGTTCGCGCGCGGCCGCGAGCTGCCACGGTCCCGCTTCGAGCACCACCGCGAAAGAGTGCGCGGCTTCGGCGCGCGTGATCGCTTCCCACGGGTACAGGTCCAAGACCTGTTCGCCGGGAGGGTGCTCGTAGCGGAGGCCGAGATAGCGCGCGACGACCTCGCTGCCGAAATACCACGGGGGCTCCAGCCCGGCGGCGGCAGCTACCTGCTGGACGTGTTCGGCGACGTCCGCGAGCCCCAGCTGCTCGATGAGCAGCGCGTCGAAGCCGACGACCGTGACCGGCGCGCTGCCCGGAGCCGAGACGGGAGCGACTTCCTCGCGCGCGGCGAGCGCCGCGAGTGCAGCGCCCGCGGCCTGCGGGCTCAGCTTGCCGGCGCCGAGGAATCCGCCGGCGCCTTCGGCCGACATCACGCCGTCGCTCATCACGACGGTCTGCGACGCGAGGTCCCAGTTGGCGGCGGTGAGCTTCCGCGTGGCCGCGTGCGCGCTGGACGGCTGCGCGCCCATGAGGACCAAGAGCCCGGCGCACAGCCAGGCAAGCGTGACGCGCGCGGCGAATGGGCTCGCGGAGCGCAGGCGAACGCACGCTGGGTTTCCCACACTCGACCATCGACCGCCGGCGCGTGTGGCTTGACGGCTGTGGACCGATCCACACGCACACGGCGCACGCGACATACCTCATCCTTGCCTGCCTCGCCTGTGCCTCTTGTAGCCAGCCCCTACAGCACGGCTACTACTGTCAATTTCGCGTTGTCTCAGCCGGGCGGGGTCCTTTCCACAGCCCGTGTCGTGCACGGCGGCGCCGGAGTGGCACGATGAACCAGATGATCCCGAAGGCACCGGTGACCAGGCTGGCCGTGACAGTTGCTACTGCGGCACCGAAAACGTAGAGCGTGATCAGCAGGACGGCGCTCGTCATCGCCAGCGCGAATACCGACAGGCCGGCGACCATGAACCGATTGGCCATGTGGACGACGTAGGCCTTTTCGCCGAGGCGGAAGTGGAATCTGTGGATGAGCGTCGGGGCGATCAGCAGGATCGCGGCCAGCAGCGTCGACAGCAGTGTCCCGAGGTAGAGATGGCGCTCGAACGGGCTCAGTCGCGCAAAGCGCTGGTTGAACGGCGCGACCAGGAGAAACGCGAACAGCACCTGCACGCCCGGCAGCGCGACCCGCAGCTCCCCCAGCAGCTCGTTCAGGTTGCGGTCGTAGCGTTCGAGCTCGGTCTCGTTGCGGAGCCCGACGACGACCGCAGCGGAGCTATCCAAGCTGTGCTCTGGCATCCACGCAGTATCGCAGTAAATCGGTGAGGAATCTAGGCTGCGAGCGATACAGCTCGGGCTCGGTTCGGATGGCTGAGCGCACTGCCTTTCCGCCGGCAGCGCGATCGGACCGGTTCACCGGTGGCAGCCCCGGTGTGGTATTACTACGTTATGCGATCTATCGGAGCGCGATCTACCGATCCTGGCTTGCTCGTCTTGACGAGCTTGGCCGAGGGCCCGAAGCACGGCTATGCGATCACTGTCGACGTCGAGCGGCTCTCGGGTGTAAAGCTCGGTCCCGGAACGCTGTATGGAGCGTTGTCCCGGCTCGAGGGCAGGGGTCTGATCGAGGCGCTGCCGGCGGATGACCGCCGGCGCCCATATCGCCTGACGGGCGCCGGTAGCGCCGCGCTCACGGAGGAGCTGCAGATGCTAGAGCGCGTGGCGAGCAGCGGCCTCGAGCGTCTGCGCGTGGCGGAGGCGATGCCATGACCCGGCGGTTGGCCGAGTTGACGTTGTGGCTCTACCCGCTGGCGTTCCGCCGCCGCTACGGGGAGGAGCTGCGCGCGCTGATGGACGCGTCCCCGCCGCGTCCGCTGGCGGTGCTCGATCTGCTGCGTGGTGCGCTGGCGGCGCATCTGCGCCCGACGGCGGCTTTGGCCGACCTCGTCGACGCGCCAGATTGTATGCGAGCGAGCGTGAGCGGCCAGTTGGCGTGCTGGGTCCTGTTCGCGGCGGCCGGGTTCGCGTTTTACAACACGACCGAGGACGGTCCCTTCACGGCTGCCGGCCACGCGCATCCACTGCTCGGCGGGGTACACGTAGCGATCCAGGTCATTGCGATCGTCGCCTCCGCTGCCGTGCTCGTCGGAGCGCTCCCGCTGATCCTCGCGGCGCTCAGTCAGGCCCGCCGCGAGCCACGATTGCGTTGGCTCGTGAGCCTGCCGCCGTTGGCTGTGTCGATCTTCGCGGGTCTGACGCGAGGGTTGGCGCTGATGGCTCACTCCGGGCCGTCCCGCCCGAGCTCGCTCGGTGGTGCTGCGTTTCTCGCATGGTGCGTTGCTGGCTTGGCGTGCGGCGCCGTCTCTGTCATGGCTGCGCGCGCGGCTCTCTTCGCCGTTTCGATGCCCCGCAGGCGGCTCGTCACCGCGTTCGTGTTCGGCACGCTCGTGACCGTGGCGATGGCCGCGATCGCACTTGCCACCGCGGTCTACGCGATCGCGCTGTTCGCTGATGCTCCGCGTCTTGCCGCGTCTGCGAACGGGCCGTTGCAGCTGGTGAGCACAGGCGTCTCGCTGACCGTGCAGCTGGCCGTCATGCTCATGGTTGGGACGCTCGCCGCGACGACCACCCGGCGGGGATGGCGTGCGGTCGCGCGCGGTTAGAAGCGTCGCGGCGCGCAGAGCGTCGAGTCGGGTTCAGCCGCGGCCAGGGGAACGATGATGGCCTGCGCGAGCCCGTCCGGCGCGAGCGCCGGCTCGTCGCGGTGCGCAGCGCATCGAGCCGGAGCTGCTGTTCGCAGTCGGTGTACTCGTAAGCGACGCTCGGCACATGACGGGCGGCGTACTGGAGCGCCGCCTGGCTGTAGTGCCCGCGCACGGCGCCGTGCATGCATTCGCGGACCGCATGGCGGCCTTCGCGATGAGCTCTCCGTTCGCGAGCGCGTCCGCCGGCCGAGCGGTGCCTCGAAGCTGCCGCCTGTGCGCGAACCCGGTGCGCCGCCGCGCCGGCCGGCCCTGTCGAGGCGAGCACGGGGCCGACGCTCCCTCCGTGGACGGCCATCAGGACGCCGGTCGTCACGGTTGCTGCGAGGACCACCTGGGCGATCCCTCCCGCGAGCCCCTTGGCGCCCCCGGCCTTGCCGGCCAGGGGGCCGCGTGCCAGCAGCGCCCTCAGCGCGCGTGCAGTGGCGGCTAGGGGAGCCCCGGCACCGATCGCCGAAAACGTGCAGTCCGCTGAGAGCGCACGGCGTGCACGTACGATCAGAGACTTCACGGCCGAGACGGTCGTCTGCTGACGGGCGGCGATCTCGCTGTAGCTGCGTCCTTCGAAGGCATGGCCGACGAGCGCGTCGCGCTGTCGCGCGGGAAGCTCACCGACGGCTCCCATCAGCCAGTCGATCCACTCGCCCTGCTCCACCGTCGCAGGCACGGTCTGATCGGCGGCTCCGTGCTGGCGCTCCTCGATCTCATCCGTCGGTCTGGCGGCTCGAGCCGCGTTGGTAGCGGCGTTGCGAACGATTGTGAACAGCCACGCACGTGGGTGCTCCGGGCATGTGCCGGCGACGATCGCGCGGTGGGCATTCAGGAACGCCTCCTGGACGACGTCCTCGGCGAGGGCTGCGTGCTCGCCGAGCTGGCGGGTGGCGTAGCGCGTGAGCTCGCGCCGGTGGAGCTTGACGAGCTCCTCGAAGCGCTCATCCCGCGGCCCTCGAGCGCTCGACGCCTGGGGGCCCTCCTCGTAGCTCATCGAAACTCCCTTCCAAGATGCTCGGGACCCCGCGGGGCTTCTCAGACGGTCTAGACGTTGGGGCCGCGAAAAGGTTGCGCTCAAACTACTCGAGACGGCGCGGCTGAAGCGCGCCTCTCAGTAGTCCACCCGCGCCTGCCGACGGTCATCGCTTTCACTGGGCGATATCCGGAGAGTACGTCACCCAGGTGACGGCGATCGGGCCGCTCGGTCTCGACTACCTGGATCCGAAGGACGACCCGCGCTCGCTAGGGCCGGGGCAGACGTAGTCGCCGCTCGCCGGCAGTATCCGATGCGTCGCGTGTTCGATTGCGACGCCGGTGTGAATGCCGCCCAGCAGTCATCCGGGAAGCGTCGGGCCGTCGCTGCGGACCGCGACGCGCGCGAGCCGCCCGACGCCCCTCGAGCGAAGCGGCACCGAGATCACCGTACCGCCGGCACGGACCTGCGTCTGGCGGCCGCGCAGCCACAGTGGCAGGCGCGGCCCCGACCAGAGCAGGCGGGCCTCGGCCGACCAGCCATCGCCGCGTGCTGCGACGTGCTGCGCGAGCCCGTCGCGCTCGAGCCACTCGAACTCGGCCAGCGCCTTCGGCAGCGCCCAGTTCTCGCGACCGCCGGCGATCGAAGGCTCGGAGTCGACCGCGATGAAGGGCACATGCAGCGACAGCCGGCGGCCTCGCAGCGGCAGGCTCGGCATCGCGAGCAGCTCGTCGTAGGAGCCGACCGGGCCCTCCTCGTAGCGCAGGAACGCGGCGACGGTCAGCGGCAGCGCACGGTCGCAGGCGAGCCCGCGCTGCAGCTGAGCGCGAGCCTCCGGCGCGGCGCGGTGCATCCACACGAGACCGGGGCCGGACGTCGTCCACGGCGCCGGCACCGAAGCCGGCAGGCGCGCCGCGAGCTCGCTCGAGATCGCGCTCTCCGGGACGCTCGGTATCCGGCGCAGCGACTCGGCGCGCGCCGCGGGGCTCACCGGCGTGCTCAGAGCGCGCCCTCGAACAGCTCGACCAGCCGCGCGCGGCTGTAGCGCCACTGCTTGCGGTTGCGCCCGTCGCCGGGGTGCAGCGTGTCGAGCAGCGCGAGCCCGCGGATCGTCGAGACCGCCAGCTCGATCAGGCGGTCGAAGTCGGGCTGCTCGGCGATCGCGGGAAACAGCCGCCTGGCGATCGCGAGCGTCTGGCGGTCCAGCCGCCGCTCGACCGGCACGAGGCGCTCGCGCAGGTCGGCGTCGGTGCGCGCGTGCGACCACAGGTCGAGCGCCGCCTGGAACAGCGGGTTGGCGTAGCTCGCCCACAGCAGGTCGAGGCCCTGCACGAGGCGCTCGCGCCCCTCCGGCAGATCCTCGGCGGCGGCCAGCAGCTCCGCGCCGCGGCGTTCGGCCAGGCGCTCCATCGCCGCCGCCACGAGCGCCTGGCGCGTCTGGAAGTGGTGCAGGTGCGCGCCGCGAGAGACGCCCGCGCGCTCGGCGACCCGGCTCGTGGTCGTGTTCGCGTAGCCATCCTCGACGAGGCACGCGATCGTCGCGTCGAGCAGCGCGTCGCGCGTCGCCGCGCTGCGCTCGGCCTGGCTGCGGCGCGGGGATGGGTTGGCGGTCACGGACACGGCGCTGATCTTAGACATATTTGCGTTCGCGCATGAACGTTTGTGTGGTAGCGTTCCGCCGAGTTTTCATCCGGACCCACGCCACAGCTGAGGTTCGACGACACAGGAGGTCTCACTGATGGCAGCGACCGACGCACTCGTGTTCGATGCGATTCGCACGCCGCGCGGCAAGGGCAAGTTCAACGGCTCGCTGCACGGCACCAAGCCGGTCGACCTGGTCGTCGGCCTGATGCACGAGACGCTCGTGCGCAACGAGAAACTCGACCCTTCGCGCATCGACGACGTGGTGCTCGGCTGCGTCTCGCCCGTCGGCGACCAGGGCGCCGACATCGCCAAGACCGCCGCGATCAAGGCCGGGCTGCCCGACACGGTCGCCGGCGTGCAGCTCAACCGCTTCTGCGCGTCGGGCCTCGAGGCCGTCAACATCGCCGCGCAGAAGGTCGCCTCCGGCTGGGAGGACCTCGTGTTCGCCGGCGGCGTCGAGTCGATGTCGCGCGTGCCGATGGGCTCCGACGGCGGCGCCTGGGCGATGGACCCCGAGACCAACTACGACACCTCCTTCGTCCCGCAGGGCATCAGCGCCGACCTGATCGCGACGATCGAGGAGTTCAGCCGCGAGGACGTCGACACCTACGCGGTCCGCTCGCAGGAGCGCGCCGCGCAGGCCGAGGCGGAGGGCCGCTTCGCCGGCTCGGTGATCCCGGTCAAGGACCTCAACGAGAACGTCGTGCTCGACCACGAGGAGTTCATCCGGCCGGGCACCACGGTCGAAACCCTCGGCGGCCTGAAGCCGTCGTTCGCCGCGATGGGCGAGATGGGCGGCTTCGACGCGGTCGCCCTGCAGAAGTACCACTGGATCGAGAAGATCGACCACGTCCACACGCCCGGCAACTCCTCGGGCATCGTCGACGGCGCCTCGCTGTTGACGATCGGCAACGAGCAGACCGGCAAGGACCTCGGCCTCACACCCAAGGCGCGGATCCTCGCCACGGCGGTCTCGGGCGCGGACCCGACGATCATGCTCACCGGCCCCGCGCCGGCCAGCCGCAAGGCGCTTGCGAAGGCGGGCATCACGGTCGATCAGCTCGACCTGGTCGAGATCAACGAGGCGTTCGCCGCGGTGGTGCTGCGCTTCGTCCGCGACATGGGCCTGGACATGGAGAAAGTCAACGTCAACGGCGGCGCGATCGCGATGGGCCACCCGCTGGGAGCGACCGGCGGCATGATCCTCGGCACGCTGATCGACGAGCTGCACCGCACCGGCGGCAGGTACGGCCTCGCGACGCTGTGCGTCGGCGGCGGCATGGGAATCGCGACAGTCGTGGAGGCGATCTAGTCATGGCGGAGAGCACAACCATTCGCTGGGAGAAGGGCGAGGACGGCATCGTCGTGCTGACGCTCGACGACCCCAACCAGTCGGCCAACACGATGAACGCGCGCCTACGCCGAATCGATGGCGGCGACGGTCGAGCGCCTCGAGGCCGAGAAGGACGAGATCACGGGCGTCGTCATCACCTCCGCCAAGAAGACGTTCTTCGCCGGCGGCGACCTCAACGACCTCAAGCAGGCGACGCCCGAGAACGCGCGCCGAGCTCGCCGAGATGGTGCGCGAGGGCAAGGCGCAGCTGCGCCGCCTGGAGACGCTCGGCAAGCCCGTCGTCGCGGCGATCAACGGCGCCGCGCTCGGCGGCGGCCTGGAGATCGCCCTGGCCGACCCACCACCGCATCGCGGTCGATGACCCCAAGGTGCAGATGGGCTTCCCCGAGGTCCAGCTCGGCCTGCTGCCGGGCGCCGGCGGCGTCGTGCGCACGGTGCGCATGATCGGCATCGTCGACGCGCTGATGCAGCTGCTGATGCAGGGCCAGCGCCTGCGCCCGGCCAAGGCCAAGGAGGTCGGGCATCCTCGACGAGATCGTCGCCACGCGCGAGGAGCTCGTCCCGGCCGCGAAGGCGTGGATCGCGGCCAAGGCCGGCGAGGAGCCGTCGCGCAGCCGTGGGACGTCAAGGGCTACAAGATCCCCGGCGGCACGCCGTCGAACCCGAAGCTCGCGCAGAACCTGCCGGCGTTCCCGGCGAACCTGCGCAAGCAGCTGAAGGGCGCCAACTACCCCGCCCCGCACCACATCATGGCCGCGGCGGTCGAGGGCGCGCAGGTCGACTTCGACACGGCGATCGAGATCGAGGGCCGCTACTTCGTCGACCTGCTCACCGGCCAGGTCGTCCAAGAACATGATCCAGGCGTTCTTCTTCGACATGCAGCAGGTCAACGGCGACCGCGGCCGCCCGGAGGGCATCGAGCCCTACACGCGCCAAGAAGGTCGTCGTGCTCGGCGCCGGCATGATGGGCGCGGCGATCGCCTACGTGTGCGCGAAAGCCGGCATCGAGGTCGTGCTCAAGGACGTCTCGCCAGGAGGCGGCCGAGCGCGGCAAGGCCTACTCGCGGACGCTGGTCGAGAAGGCCGTCTCGCGCGGGCGCTCCACGCAGGAGAAGGCGCGATGAGCTGCTCGCGCGGATCACGCCCACGACGACCCTGCCGCCGCCGCGGGCGCTGACCTCGTGATCGAGGCCGTGTTCGAGGACCCGGCGGTCAAGGCGCAGGTGTTCGCCGAGATCGAGCCGCACCTGGCACCCGACGCGCTGCTGGGGTCGAACACCTCGACGCTGCCGATCACCGAGCTCGCCGAGGGCGTCAGCCGCCCCGACGAATTCATCGGCCTGCACTTCTTCAGCCCCGTGGACAAGATGCCGCTGCTGGAGATCATCAAGGGCGAGAAGACCAACGACGAGACGCTCTACCGCGCGCTCGACCTCGCCAAGCAGATCAAGAAGACGCCGATCGTCGTCAACGACAGCCGCGGCTTCTTCACCAGCCGCGTGATCGGCACGTTCATCAACGAGGGCATCGCGCATGCTGCTCGAGGGCGTTCCCGCGCCGTCGATCGAGCAGGCCTCCAACCAGGCCGGCTACCCCGCGCCGGTGCTGCAGCTCACCGACGAGCTCAACCTGGAACTGTCGCGCGAAGATCCGCGACGCGCACACAAGGACGCAATCGAGGTCGAAGGCGGCACGTTCGCGGACCGCACCCGGCCTTCGCCGTCGTCGACCACATGCTCGAGGCGGGGCGCGGCGGCAGGCTGCGCGGCGCCGGCTTCTACGACTACGAGGACGGCAAACGCGTGGGACTGTGGAAGGGCCTGAAGGACGCCTTCCCGCGAGACCGACGACCCGGCCTCGATCTCGCTGACGGATCTCGAGGAGCGGATGCTGTTCGCCGAGGCGCTCGAGTCCGTCAAGTGCCTGGACGAGGGCGTGATCGAGTCGGTCGCCGACGCGAACATCGGCTCGATCCTCGGCATCGGCTTCCCCGGCTGGACCGGCGGCGTGCTGCAGTACATCAACGGTTACGACGGCGGTGTGCGCCGGCTTCGTGGCCCGCGCGCGCGAGCTGGCCGAGAAGTACGGCGAGCGCTTCGAGCCGCCGGCGTCGCTCGTCGAGAAGGCCGAGCGCGGCGAGAGCTACAGCGACGGACAGTTGGCGGTCGCGGGCGCCTAGCCGATCGTCGCGACGTCGATCACGAAGCGGTAGCGCACCGCGCTGCGCACCACGCGCTCGTAGGCGTCGGCCACCTGGCCGGCGCCGATCAGCTCGATCTCGGGCTTGACGGCGTGCTCGGCGCAGAAGTCGAGCATCTCCTGGGTGTCGGCCAGGCCGCCGATCGATGAGCCCGCCAGGCTGCGCCTGGCGCCGATCAGCGAGAACGCGCGGAACTTGTCAGGCGCGGAGGGCGCGCCGACGTTCACCAAGGTGCCGTCCACGCGCAGCATGCGCAGGTATGCGTCCACGTCGAGATTCGCCGAGACTGTGTTCAGGATCATGTCGAAGCTCGACGTCAGCTCCTTGAACGTGGCGCGGTCCGAGGTCGCGTAGTAGTGGCTGGCGCCGAAGCGCAGGCCGTCGTCCTTCTTGCTCAGCGTCTGGCTCAGCACCGTCACCTCAGCGCCCATCGCCGCCGCGATCTGCACGCCCACGTGTCCGAGGCCGCCCATGCCGATCACCGCCAACCTCGTCCTATCGCCCACGTGCCAGTGCTTCAACGGCACATATGTCGTGATCCCAGCGCATAGCAGGGGAGCCGCGTACTCGAGCTCGATGCTGTCCGGGACGCGGACCACGAAACGATCCTTGACCACGATCCGCTGGCTGTAGCCGCCATACGTCGGCTCGCCGTCATAGTCGCGCCCGTTATACGTCAGGACGGCGCCCTTCGTGCAGAACTGCTCCTCGCCTGCCAGGCAGTACTCGCACTCCTCGCACGAGTCCACCAGACAGCCAACGCCTACGCGGTCGCCGACCGAGAGCTTCTCCACGGCGCTCCCGACCGCCGCGACCACGCCCGCGATCTCGTGGCCGGGCACCATCGGGTAGATCGAGCCACCCCACTCGTCCCTGACCTGGTGGATGTCGCTGTGGCAGATGCCGCAGTACTTGATGTCGATCAGCACGTCGCGCTCGCGCAGCTCCCTGCGCTCGATCGTCGCGTGCTCGAACGGCGCGCCCGCCGCCGGCGCGCTCAAAGCGGCCGTGCCCGTCATCAGGAGGGGAGCTCCGACTCGATCGCGTCGGTCAGCTCTTGGGACTCCGGCTCCACCGTCGGGCGAAAGCGCGCCACCGGACGCCCGTCAGCGGAGACGAGGAACTTCTCGAAGTTCCACTGCACGTCGCCTGCCTCGCCCGCCTGGTCGGCGGTGGCGGTCAGCGTGCTGTACAGGGGGTGGCGCTCGGAGCCGTTGACGTCGAGCTTCTCGGTCATCGGGAAGCTGACGCCGTAGGTGGTCGAGCAGAACGTCTGGATCTCCTCGGGGCTACCGGGCTCCTGTTCGCCGAACTGGTTGCAAGGCACGCCCAACACCGTGAAGCCGCGCTCGCCGTAGCGCTCCTGCAGCTGCTCGAGGCCCGTGTACTGCGGCGTCAGCCCGCAGCGCGAGGCGACGTTGACGACGAGCACGGCGCGCCCATTCAGCTGCGACTCGTCCAGCGGCGTGCCGGCCAGCGTGCTGAGGTGCTCGAAGATGCCCACTGGGTCCATCCTACAAGCGCGCAGCGAATCGTCAGTGCTCCTCGTCTGTGCTTTAGCTGACCCTCAAGGAAAGGCGCAACGCTTCCGATGGGGGTCCGAAATCAATCCAAGCTCACGCGAGGAGAGCTCCATGGCCAGGATCATCGTCACGACCGATCACACCGAGCGCAGCGACACGCCCGTGCTGCTCGAAGAGCGCGTATACCCCGTACACATCGCAAGCGATCACGCCGCGGCCCAGCTGATGGAGCGCCTGGCGTGGGCGATCGGCGACGCTGAGAAGACCGAGCGCGCGCAGCACGCTCACTAGCTTGGCCGTTCGAGCGTTCACGCCGCTATCGTCCGACGGGTGTCACCCAACTCGCTGTCGCTGATCGAGTTTCCCGCCGACGACCCCGAGCGCGCGCGGCGATTCTGGTCGGGGCTGCTCGACGTCGAACTGGAGCAGCGCGACCGCGACTCGCAAGGGGAGGGCTGGCAGACACAGACCGGGGAGCCCGCTGTCGGCGTGCACGAGCGCGGCCGCGGCCCCGGCGACTCGTTCTCGCTGCCGTACTTCGCCGTCGGCGATCTCGGCGAGGCGCTCGAGCGGGTTCGGGCCCTCGGTGGCACCGTGATCCATCCGGGGGAGCGATGGGCGATCTGCAAGGACTCGGAGCAGACGCCCTTCGCCCTGGCGCAGGCGACGCCCTCGCAGTCCTAGCGACCAACGGACGCACCGTAGGTCCCGACGGGATGCAAGGCACCCCGGGGCTGGCCTGTATCCTGATCTCAATGGTGGGGAGGAGATGAGTGCTCGACTCGCGCCGCTCCTGGGCGTGGCGTGGGCTGTGGCGGTCGCGCTGCTCTCACCGGCGCTAGCCGCCGCCTCGCCTCAGCCGATCGAGCTCGCCGCTCCCTATGAGTACCTGGGCTGGGGCGACCCGCAGCCGCCGGCGAGCGTAGTCACGGCGACCGGCGTGCACGACCTGACGCTCGCGTTCATCCTCTCGCGCGGCAAGTGCAACCCCGAGTGGGACGGCGAACGCCCGCTGCTCGGCGGCTCCGACCAAGCGGCGATCGAAAGCATCCGCGCTGCCGGCGGTGAAGTCGACGTGTCGTTCGGGGGCTGGAGCGGCAAGAAGCTGGGCAGCTCATGCAAGACGCCGGAAGCGCTGGCCGCGGCCTACCAGAAGGTGATCGACGCGTATTCGCTGCACGCGATCGACATCGACATCGAGCACGGCGAGTTCACCGGCAAGAGGGTGCGCAAACGCGTGATCGAAGCGCTCGCCATCGTCCAGCGGCAGAACCCCGGCCTCGAGATCTCGGTCACGTTCGGGACCGAAGAAACGGGACCGGAACGCGATGGCACGAGCCTGATCGCCGACGCCGCCGCGATCGGCTTCCAGCCGAGTGCCTGGACGATCATGCCGTTCGACTTCGGCGCGCCGCTGACGGACATGGGCCACGCCTCGATCAAGGCCGTCGAAGGGCTCGAGCGCGACCTTGTCGCCGCCTACGGCATCACGCCCGCGCTCGCCTATGAACACGCGGGGATCTCATCGATGAACGGCGAAACCGACGAAAGCGACGAGACCGTCAGCGTCGAAGGCTTCGAAACCATGCTCGCGTTCGCCCAGCAGAACCACCTCGCGCGATTCACTTTCTGGGCGGTCAACCGCGACCGGCAGTGCACCGGCGGCGAGAGCTCGGGCGAAGACTGCAGCGGGATCGCGCAGACGCCGTACGAGTTCAGCGACGTGATCGCCCGCTACCACGGCTGAGCGGCCTCCCGTGCGCAGGCGGCGGGACCTCGGCGCGGTTGCGGCAGACGCGCACCGGCGGGCCCGGCGAGCGGTCCTCGCTCAGGCGCGCGCGCTCGTCTGCGGGTCCAGGCGCGACATCGTCACCGCCGCCGTCAGCTCCGATTTCGCGCCGCCCATGTAAAGGCCCTTGACCGGCGGGACGTCCGAGTAGAAGCGACCGTGGCCGATCTTCACGTGCGTCTCGCCGGCCAGGCGGCGGTTCGTCGGGTCGGCACTGACCCATACCGGCTCGCCGTGTCCGTCGGAGCCCGGCAGCAGCGCCTCGAGCCACGCGTGCGTGTCGACCTCGACCGAGTCGGTCCCGTCGATCCTCGGGAGCCGCCCACAGGTAGCCGGAGACGTAGCGCGCGGCGATGCCGCGGCGGCGCAGCAGCACGAGCGAGAGGTGCACGAAGTCCTGGCACACGCCCGCGCCCAGCTCGAGCAGGTCGCGTACGCTCGAGCCCACGTACGTCGCTCCCGGCCGGTATTCGAAGCGGTCGGGGATCACCTCGCACAGCTGTTCGAGCGTCTCCAGCGGGCTGTCGGCTGCGAGCGCCTCGTCCAGGCTCTCCAGGCCCGTCAGCGCCGGCTGGTCCTGCCACGGCAGCGCGAACTCCCCCGCCGCGTCGACGTAGGACGGGCTCTGAAGGCTCTCCCAGGAGCCCTCCGGCGGCTCGGGCGGCTGCGAGGTGACGACGCGCGCGCGTACGTCGATCGTCAGCTGCTCGTGGCTCGTCGGAATGCCGAACTCGAGCACCTCGGTGCCGAAGTAGTCCAGGTGGCGGCTGACGCGCGCCTCGGGCTCGATGCGCGTGTGGAACTCGTCGCAGCGCTGCGTCGAGGTGGTCGCGGGGCGCACGCGCAGCGCGTTGAGGTTGTCGGTGACCGGAAACGTCGTAGTGGTACTCGGTCAGGAAGCGGATCGCGAAGTGCATGCGCCGATCACCTCCTCATGCCGGCGGTCGCGGCGCCCGCGAAGTAGCGCTCGGCCACGTCCTGGTCGATGCGCGCGAGCTCCTGTTGTGTCTGTTCGCATATTCCCGTCAGCTCAGCTCCGTCGGGCAGGGCCCGGCGCTGGAAGTCTAGGTCGGCGGCCAGCCGACTAACGCGCAGCACGGGCTTCGAGTTGCGCGGTCCCGCGTCGGCCATCGTGAACACCTCGTGCAGCGAGTCGACGCATGCCGCGACGCTGTCGGGGTAGGCGCGCTCGAACAGCAGGAAGCGCGCTACCGGGCGCGCGTTGGGCGGCGCGGTGACCGCGCGCAGGTAGGCGTGAAAGCCACCCACCGCCTGCAGCAGGATCAGCGCGTGGCCGTCGGCGCGGTGTCGCATCGCCGGCCGGCAGCGCGACGCGCAGCATGCGCAGCACCATGTCGGAGATCTCGATCAGTCCGCCGGCGTCGAGGAAGCACTTGGCCTCGTCGCGCAGCATCGAGCGATTCGCCACGCCCCAGATCAGCGCGGTGCGTTCCTTGACGTACTGCGAGGCCAGCGACGGCCCCGCGGGCGCCGCGGATTGGATCCCGCCCACCGCTGCCCGCCGCCGCGCAAGCCGAGCGCCGTAGTGTTGATCGCCTCCCACATCTCCGCGCTGATCACGTCGCGCACCGTGCGCGCGCCCTCGCGCGCACGCTCGATGCTCGCGAGCATCGACCCCGGGCGCGCGGCGTCGAGGGTCAGCTGGCCCAGGGCCTGGCCGTTCGTGGGCTCTCGTGCGACGTCGCCGAACATCGCCAGCAGCCCGCCGGAGCCGAAGCTCACGCCCGGCGTGGTCTCCGAGGTCCCCTGCAGCTCCGCCTGGAACACGGCCTCGACCGCGCGCGCCGTGAACTCGGCGCGCGCGAGGTTGCGCCCCAGCCAGTAGAGCTCGTGCGCGATGCGGGCCAGCATCAGAGTCGTCTGCTGCTGCTGTTGCTGCTGTTGCTGCCCGGTCCACTCCCCGTAGCGCAGGTCCGGCAGCGCCGGCGGCTGCGTGTCCGCGATCGGCGGGCCGGCGCGGTCGGCGTCGTCGCCGTCCTCGAGCACCCACGTGTCCTTGGAGCCGCCGCCGCGCGAGGAGTTGACGATCAGCGAGCCCTCCTCCAGCGCCACCCGTGTCAGCCCGCCGGGGACGATGTCGATGCGCTCGCCGAACACCGCGAACGGCCGCAGGTCGACGTGGCGCGGCTGCAGCACCGCCGTCCGGGCCGACGGTCGGCACCGTCGACAGGCGCACGACGTCCTGGGCGATCCAGCGGTCCGGATGCGTGCTGATCACGCGGCGCATGCTTCTGCGATTTCCGCCTCGTCGGCGTGCGGGCCGATCATCACCCCGCGTCCGCCCGACTCGCCGGTCGGCTTGACCACCAGCTCCTCGAGGCGCGCGAGCACGTGCTCGAGCACTTCCGGGTCCGACAGCAGGTAGGTCTTGACGTTTTCGAGGATCGGCTCCTCGCCGAGGTAGAAGCGGATCATGTCCGGCACGAAGCAGTAGATCGCCTTGTCGTCGGCGACGCCCGTGCCGAACGCGTTGGCGATCGCGACGCTGCCGGCGCGGTAGGCGCGCACGAGGCCGGGCACGCCCAGCAGCGAGTCGGCGCGGAACTCGAGCGGGTCGACGAAGTCGTCGTCGAGGCGACGGTAGACCGCGTGCGCGCGCTCCAAGCCGCGTGTGGTGCGCATGTACAGGACGTCGTCGCGCACGACCAGGTCGGAGGCCTCGACCAGCTCGACGCCCATCTGGCGCGCCAGGAACGCGTGCTCGAAGTACGCCGGGTTGGCCGGCCCGGGGGTCCACACGACGACCGTCGCCTCGCTCTCCGCCGACGGCGCCACCGAGCGCAGCGCGCGCGAGCAGCAGCTGCGGGTAGTGGTCGACCGGGCGCACGCGGTAGGAGGCGAACAGCTCGGGCACCAGGCGCGCCATCGCCGCGCGGTTCTCGAGCACGTAGGAGATGCCCGAGGGGATGCGCACGTTGTCCTCGATCACCTTCCACGTGCCGTCGCTGTGGCGCACCAGGTCGCAGCCGGCGACGTGCGTGTAGACGCCGCCCGGCGGGCGGATGCCGTGCACCGCGCGCGCGAAGTGCGGGCAGGAGGCGACCAGCCGCCACGGCACGAGGCCCTCGCGCACGATCTCGCGCGCGTGGTAGACGTCGTCGACGAAGTGGTTCAGCGCGCGGATGCGCTGCGCGAGGCCGCGCTTGATGTCGCGCCATTCCTGCCCGCTGAGCACGCGCGGCACGAGGTCCAGCGGAAACGGCCGTTCGTGCGTCGGCCCGCCGCCGCCGCTCGTCTCGAACGTGATGCCCTGCTGCATGAAGATCGCGTCGCGCCGCCGGCCCGCCTCGATCAGTCCCTCGGGGCCGAGCCGCTTGAGCTCGTCGACGAGCGCGCGCGCCGTCGGCCGCGGCGTCCCGTCGAGCTCGAACAGCTCGTCGAGGAACGGCGCCTGCGGGCGGTAGCCATCGACCTCCGGTGCTTGCACCCCCGAGCTCACCGTCAGATTCTCCCGCGCGGGCCGTGCCATCGCCTTGGACTTCTGGAGAAACCGAGGACCGTGGCGGTGAGCATCCGTCATAGGCCCAATCTGCCCGCAAATGCGGTTTTTCTACCTCTGCAGCGGCCGGCTGGTGCCCCGCCAAGGCAGTTCGCGGGTGCCTTGCCAACCGGGTTCGCGACGTCGGCCGACCGCCCTGCGCGAGGCACTCAGGACGGCCAGCGGCCGTGCTCGTTGAAGTAGTCGCGCGCGGCCTGCTCGGTGTCGCGCTCGCGATCTCCGTCCGCGCCGATGCGAAACAGCCAGTTCACGAAGTAGATCGCGAGGCCCGCGCTCACGAGCCCGGCGCCGCCCTCCAGATCGACTTCGCCGCCGAGCGCCATGATTACGAGGCCGGCGATCACGACCGTCACCGGCAGCACATAGCGCACGCCGATCAGCAGCCACGCCGTGAAGCCTCTTGGCCTCGTGCCCACGGTGAGCCTGGCCGTGAAGCGCTTGCGCCTCATGCCGGCTGCAGCGGTCGGGCCTGCGCCGCCTCCTGCTCGAGCTGCTCGGCACAGCGCTGAGCCGTGAGCCGCGCCCAGCGTCCGGTCGAGCCGACGCCGAGCGCGACCACGAGCGCGCCGCAGCCGGCCACCAGCCACCACGCCGGGTGGCTCGCCGAGGTCAGGTGCGGGCCGATGCCGGCGCCCACCGCCGCGCCGAGAATCGAGCCCGTCACAGCCACGCCGAGCGCCTGTCCCACCTGCCGGCTGGTCGACGCCACCGCGGCCGCCACGCCGGCCTGGCTGTTGGGCATGCCCGAGACCGCCGTGAACGTGATCGGTGGGTTGACGAACCCGAAGCCGATGCCGAACACGCCGTACACGACCAGCAGCAACAGCAGCGGCGTGGAAGTTGTGAGCGTGGTCAGCGCCAGTGCGCTTGCCACCATGCAGCCGCCGGCGATCATCAGCGGTATCCGCGGCCCACGGTTTCCGAGCAGGCGCGCCGACAGCGGGCTGCATGCCAGCGCCGCGACCGCCATCGGCAGCGTGCACAGCCCCGCGTCGAGAGGCGAGTAGCCGCGCACGTTCTGAAGGTACAGCGTGTTCACGAACAGGAAGCCGCTGAACGCAGCGAACGCGCTGATCGCGATCAGCGTCGCGCCCGAGAACGGCGCGCTGCGGAAGAAGCGCAGTTCGATCAGCGGATCTCTACGCCGCAGCTCATACAGCACCAGCCCCACCACGGCCACCACCGCCAGCGCGAACGTGCCGACGCTCTGCGCCGAGAACCAGCCCGCGGTCGGGCCTTCGATGATCGCGTACGTCAGCGACGCCAGCGCCACGATCACGAGCAGCTGCCCAACCGGGTCGATCCGCCGCGCCCGCGCCGCACGCGACTCGGGCACGTAGATCGCCGTCAGGACCACGGCCACGAGCCCGATCGGGATGTTGATCCAGAAGATCGAACGCCACCCCACCGACTCCGTCAAAGCGCCGCCGACGATCGGGCCGAGCGCCAGGCTGATGCCGACGACCGCGCCCCACACGCCGATCGCACGGGCGCGTTCGCGCGGCTCGGTGAACACGTTCGTGATGATCGACATCGCCACCGGGTTGAGCATCGAGCCGCCGATCCCCTGCAGCGCCCGCGCCCCGATCAGCCAGCCGAGCGTGGGGGCGAGGCTGCACAGCAGCGAGCCCGCCACGAACACCAGCAGGCCGACCTGGAAGATGCGCTTGCGCCCGAGCCGATCGGCGGTCGAGCCGGACAGCAGCAGCAGGCTCGCGATCACGATCACATACGCGTCGATCGTCCACTGCAGCCCCGACACCGACGCGTGCAGGTCGCGGCGGATCGACGGTAGCGCCACGTTCACGATCGTGTTGTCCATCGCCACGATCAACAGGCTCATGCAGCAGATCACGAGGATCGTCGTGCGGCGGCGTTCGCTGAGCTGGGGTCCGCCGCCACCCGGTACGGGCGGGGCCATGCTGGTCGCGGCGGGCCGGCCGTTGCTTGCCGCGCCCGTGGAATCGCTCGATTCGGGTGTAGCTTTCACGCCTGCTCGTTGTAGCGCCAAGAGCGACCACTGCCCGGACGGCGTGCGCGAGCGCCCCGCAAAGGCACCCGAGAGGAGGGCACTTGCCGGCACCCACGATCGATGAGCTCACAATCGCCGACGACCCCGCCCGCTGGGCGGCGCTCGGCTTCGACGTCGAGGACGCGAGCGCTCAGATCGGCAGCGTCTGGCTGCGCTTCACGGGTGCCGAGCCCGCGCCCGCGCCCGACGCGCCGGCGCCCGGCGTCTCGGCGGCCGCTCAGGCCGCGCCCGGCGTCTCGCCGCCCGCGCCAGGCATCGCCGCCTGGTCGCTGCGCGATCTGCACAGCGATCAGCTCGACGGGCTGCCGACGACGATCTCCGCGCGCCCCGTGCCGCAGCCGGCGCCCGCGCACCCCAACGGCGTGGTAGCGATCGACCACGTCGTCGCCGCCTCGCCCGACCTCGACCGCAGCGTCGCGCTGCTGCAGGCGGCCGGCCTGGACCTGCGCCGCGTGCGCGAGCAGCCGACGCCCGCGGGCGCTCCCAGACAGGCGTTCTTCCGCCTCGGCCACGAGATCCTCGAGCTGATCCAGGAGCCCGACGCGGTGATCGAGCGCGCCGGCGGGCTCGATCACCCGGTGCGCTTCTGGGGGCTCGCGCTGCTCGTCGAGGACATCGACCGCTGCGCCGAGCAGCTCGCCGGCAGCATCAGCGAGGTGCGGGCGGCGGTCCAGCCCGGGCGCCGCATCGCGAGCGTGCGCCGCTCCGCCGGGCTCGCGCTGCCGCTCGCGCTGATGAGCCGCGACGAACGCGCCAGGGAGGATGACCGGTGAGCGAGCAACTCTGGCACGAGGTCGACGAGTACATCGAGCAGCGGCTCGTGCCCGCGGACCCCGTGCTCGCGGCGACGCTTGAGGCGAGCGCCGACGCCGGCCTGCCGCCGATCGCGCTGACGCCCGCGCTCGGCAAGCTGCTGCACCTGATCGCGCGCATCCACGGCGCGCGGCGGATCCTCGAGATCGGCACGCTCGGCGGCTACAGCACGATCTGGCTCGCCCGTGCGCTCCCCGACGACGGCGAGCTGGTGACACTCGAGCTGAACCCAGGCTACGCCGAGGTTGCCACTGCGAACGCCGAGCAGGCCGGCCTTGCCGGCCTCATAAAAATAGAAGTCGGCCCCGCGCTCGAGAGCCTGCGCGCGCTCGTCGCGCAAGACGCGGATCCGTTCGACCTGGTGTTCATCGACGCCGACAAGCAGAGCACGCCCGAGTACTTCGAGCTGGCGCTCGAGCTGACGCGGCCGGGCAGCGTGATCGTGACCGACAACGTCGTGCGCGACGGCGCGCTGGCCGATCCCGACACGCAGGAGCCGGGGGCGCTCGGCATGCGGCGCTTTCACGAGCTGCTCGCCGCCAGCTCGCGCGTGAGCGCCACCACCGTCCAGACGGTTGGCAGCAAGGGATACGACGGTTTCACGCTGGCGCTCGTGGAGCGATAGGCTCGCGGTCGTGGCGGGAGAGCTGAAGCTGGGATTGAACACGGGCTACTGGGCCGGGGGGCCGCCGCCCGGCGTGACCGAGTCCGTCGCCGAGGCCGAGCGCCTGGGCTTCGACTCGATCTGGACCGCCGAGGCGTACGGCTCGGACTGCCTCACGCCGCTTGCCTGGTGGGGCGCCTCGACCGAGCGCATCAAGCTCGGCACCGCGATCGTGCAGATGTCCGCGCGCCAGCCCGCCGCCACCGCGATGGCCGCGATGACGATGGACCATTTGTCGAACGGGCGCTTCATCCTCGGGCTCGGCGTCTCCGGCCCGCAGGTCGTCGAGGGCTGGTACGGGATGCCGTTCGCCAAGCCGCTCGCGCGCACCCGCGAGTACATCGCGATCCTGCGCGACGTGTGGGCGCGCAAGGGGCGCCTGCAAGCGCTCGGGCCGCACTACCCGCTGCCGCTGCCCGACGGAACGGGATTGGGCAAGCCGCTGAAGTCCTCGATTCACCCTGTGCGCGAGGACATCCCCATCTACCTCGGCGCCGAGGGGCCCAAGAACATCGCGCTGTGCGCCGAGCTGTGCGACGGCTGGCTGGCGATGCTGTTCTCGCCCGCGGTCTACGACGAGCTCTACAAGCCCTCGCTCGAGGAGGGATGGGGGCGCGAGGGCGCCAGGCGCAGCGCCGCCGACTTCGAGGTGTGCGCCACCGTGCCGCTGATCGTCACCGACGACCTCGACGCCGCCGCCGACGCGCTGCGGCCGTTCTACGCGCTGTACTTCGGCGGTATGGGCGCCAAAGGCGCCAACTTCCACGCCAACGTCCCCATCCGCATGGGCTACGAGCGTGAGGTCGACGAGATCCAGGAGCTGTACCTGAGCGGCAACAAGGACGAGGCCGGCGCCAAGATCCCGCGCAGGCTGATCGAAGAGCTGTCGCTGATCGGGCCGCGCGAGAAGATCCGCGACGACCTCGCCAAGTGGCGCGAGTCGGCCGTCACCACGTTGCTCATCTCCGGCGACGCCGCCACGCTGCGCGCCGCCGCCGAGCTCGTGCTCGGCTGATCGCTCGCACCGCCCTCGCGCGGCATGGCTGCAGTCGACTGTCGCCATGCTCACTCGAAACAGACGCTGTATAGCGATGGTTATACGGCGCGCGTCACGAGGTCAACTGGGGACCACGACCGTGCGTGATCGGCCCAACGACGCCCGTTCGGCGTCGAGCGCCTGCACCGCCAGGTGTGCGCCCGGCACGGCGGCAGCGGCCGTCGACAGCGCGGTCTCAAAGCCGCTCACTGGCACGCTCGCGAGCGGGCGCAGCGCACCCTCGCCGGCGCCCGCGAGCAGCTGCCAGCCGCGCACCTCGGTGGCGCCGTTCCAGCTCGCATAGGCCATCAGCTCGCGACCGGAGCCGGCGAGCGCGATCGCCGGCGCCTCGGCGGGGGCGCCCGTCCACGCCAGGCGAAAGGCGCGATAGCACTCGTAGCGCTCGCCTAGTAGCGCGTCGAACACGACCCGCCCGGCGCGGTCGAACTCGGACACGCGCGGCACTTCTCCCCAGCCGACGAACACGTTCCCGTTCGCGAGCAGCTGCGTGCTGCCCTGGCTGCCGGCGAGGATCCCCGCGTGGGTGTACTCGTTGAGCATCGTCGCCGTCATCGCCTGCTCGTCGACTTCGAGGATCAGCCCGCGCGAGAGCCGCTCGACGGCAGGCGTCGCGCCGTTGTCGAAGACCGTGAGCGTGCCGTCGGGCTGGCGGCGGGCGTCGTGCTGCCACGCGAAGCCCGCGCCCGCGCCCATTTCGAAGTCGCCGCCCTTGCCGCCCAGGCGCCACAGGATGGTGCCGCCGCGGTCGAGCTTGTAGACGGTGTGCGTGCTGCGCCCCGAGACCAGCAGGCCGCCGTCGCCGTCGAGGTCCACCGAATTGATGTGGAAGAAGTCCCAATCGGCGGTCACCGGCGCGTAGGACTCCGACAGCGGGATGTGCTCGAGGCTGTGCCACTCCAGCAGCAGCCGGCCGCTGGCGAGGTCGACCTCCTGGAAGATCGCGTCCTGGATCGTGCCGTCGCGCGACCCCCCGACCGATGAGAGGTCGCGCTTGCGCACGACGTAGCTCGTCAACAGCGCCGTGTCGCTCGGCGTGATCACAAACTCGTGCAGATCGCCACGCAGCCCGCCCGCGGCCTGCACACGACGGATCGTGCGGTAAGCGCTGTCGGCGATCACGTATTCGCCGACGCCGTGTCCCAGTTCGATGTTGCCCTCCCACCACGTCAGCACCGGCTCGCCGCGGTAGCGCTGCACCTGGAAGTTCGTCGTCACCCCGGCCGGCAGTGGGTTCTCCCAGATCGGCTCGCCGCCTGCGTCTGCGATCACCGCGCCCGCCTGCGCGTTGGGGGCGTTGTAGGGCGCGATGAAGATCGCCTCGCTCGAGGCGCCCGGCTCCTTGCGGGTCACCGTCAGCGCCGGGATTCGCAGATCAGGCCGGCTGTGCCAGTGCGGTGCGCTCGGCGGCTGCAGCGGCTGCACTGCGCGCCGTCCACGCGAAGAGCCGAGGGCGCCGGCGAGCACCCCGCCCACCGAGCCGCTGAGCGCGAGGCCGGCGGCGCCGACTCCCGCCGAGCGCAGCAACTGCCTGCGCGTGATCGTCGGGTTGACATCTGGCATCCACCCACTCACGTAAGCGCATCCGTGCAAAGTCTTTCTAAGGAATCGCGTAGGGTCTGGCGGGTGTCCGAGATCGCATCGTCTCCGGCGGGAGAGTTGCCGCAGCCGCGGCAGGTGTTCGCGAACTTCCAGTTCGAGCTCTACGCGCAGGGCCTCGCCGACCAGCGCCCCCAACTGCCGGTGCTGGCGCGCGATCTCGAAGAGCGCGCGCGGGAAAACCTGACGCAGGAGGCGTTCGGCTATGTCGCCGGCGGCGCCGGCTCGGAGCTGACGATGGCAGCGAACCTGCGCGCGTTCGAGCGCTGGGAGATCGTCCCGAGGATGCTGCGCGATGTCTCCGAGCGCAACCTCGCCACGTCCGTGCTCGGCACCGAGATGGCCGCGCCGGTGCTGCTCGCGCCGATCGGCGTGCAGTCGATCGTCCACCCGGAAGGCGAGCTCGCGGTCGGCCGCGCCGCCGCCGCGCACGGCCTCGCGCCGATCCTCAGCACCGCCGCCTCGCACCCGCTCGAGGACGTCGCCGCTGCTATGGAGGCCACCCACCCGGCGGGCCGCTGGTACCAGCTGTACTGGCCCACAGACCGTGACCTCGCCGCAAGCTTCGTGGCGCGCGCCGAGGCCGCGGGCTACGAAGCGATCGTCGTCACGCTGGACACGTGGCTGCTCGGCTGGCGCCCGCGCGACCTCGCAAACGCCTACCTGCCGTTCCTCAAAGGCGAGGGCGTCGCCAACTACTTCAGCGACCCGGTGTTCCGCTCAGCGCTCGCCAAGACGCCCGAGGAGGACCCCGGCCCGGCGATCGGCCACTGGGCCTACCAGTTCGCGAATCCCCGCGTGACGTGGGCCGACCTCGCGTGGCTGCGCGAGCAGACGACGCTTCCGATCGTGCTCAAGGGCATCCTCCACGCCGACGACGCGCGGCTCGCGCTCGAGGCGGGCGTCGACGGGCTGATCGTCTCCAACCACGGCGGGCGCCAGGTCGACGGCTCGATCGGCGCGCTCGACGCGCTGCCGGCGGTGCGCGAGGCGGTCGGCGCGGACTTCCCCGTCCTGTTCGACAGCGGCATCCGCACCGGGGCGGACATCTTCAAGGCGCTCGCGCTCGGCGCCGACGCGGTCTGCCTCGGGCGCCCGTTCGTGTGGGGGCTCGGGCTCGACGGCCAGGCCGGCGTCGAGTTCGTGCTGCGCTGCCTGCTCGCCGAGCTCGACCTGACGCTCGCGCTCAGCGGCTACACGGATGTCGCGCAGGTGAATCGCTCCGCGCTATGTCGCGCACCAAGCGCCTAACGCTGATCGCCTGCATCCTCGGCTCGGGGATCGTGCTGCTGGACGGCTCCGTCGTGAACGTGGCGCTGCCGACGATCCAGCGCGAGCTCGGCGGCGGTCTCGCGGCACAGCAGTGGGTCGTCAACGGCTACCTGCTGACGCTCGGCTCGCTGATCCTGATCGGAGGATCGCTCGGCGACCTGTTCGGCGAGCGGCGCGTGTTCGCGCTCGGGCGTCGTCGGCTTCGGGGTCGCCTCGCTGGCGTGCGCGCTGTCGCCGTCGATCGGCGCGCTGGTCGTCGCGCGGGCCGTGCAGGGTGTGGCGGGCGCGCTGCTCGTGCCGAGCTCGCTGGCGGTGATCGTCAACACCTTCCCGGAGTCCGAGCGCGGCCAGGCGATCGGCACGCTGGACGGCGTGGGGCGCGATCGCGGGGGTGCTCGGCCCGCTCGCGGGCGGCGAGCTGCTGGCGCTCGCGTCGTGGCGCTGGATCTTCCTGATCAACCTGCCGCTCGCGGTCGTGTGCGTGTCGCTGATCATGCTCGTGATCCCGCCGGGCGCCAAGCGCGGCGCGCACGCCCGCCAGATCGACTTCGTCGGCGCGCTGCTGTGCGTCGGCGGCCTCGGCGGGCCGGTGTTCGCGCTGATCGAGCAGCCGCGCCTGGGTTGGTCGAGCGCGGCGGTGCTCGCGCCGCTGATCGCCGGCGTGTGCCTGCTGGCGCTGTTCATCGCCTTTGAGTCGCGCGCCCGCGACCCGATGCTGCCGCTCGGGCTGTTTCGCAGGCGCAACTTCGCGGCGGGCAACGTCGAGACGTTCTCGATGTACGCGGGCCTGTCGATCCTGTTCTTCTTCCTGGTTCTGTTCCTGCAGCAGATCGGCGGCTACACGCCGCTTCAGAGCGGCCTTGCGACGCTGCCGGTGACGCGTGATCATGTTCGCGCTCTCACGCCGCTTCGGCGCGCTCGCCGACCGCTACGGCCCGCGTCTGTTCATGGGCGCGGGGCCGCTCGTGGCGGCGGCCGGCCTGCTGCTGTTCCAGCGCGTCGGGGCTGAAGGTCGGCTACCTCCCCGAAGTGCTGCCGGCGCTGCTGGTGTTCGCGCTGGGGCTGTCGATGACCGTCGCGCCGCTGACCGCGGCGGTGCTCGCCGGCGTCGAGAACGACGCGGGGATCGCCTCCGGGGTCAACAACGCGGTCGCGCGCGTCGCCGGCCTGCTCGGCACGGCGGCGGTCGGAGCCGCGGTCTCGGCGGCGTTCGCGGCGTCGCTCGACAGCCGCCTGTCGCGGACCGCGCTCGGCTCTGGCGCCGCGCGTGCTGCGTGCGCGAGGCCAAGCGCCTGCCGCTCGGGCGCCCGAACGTGCAGCGGCCTGCCGGCGGTGCAGGCGCACGCGCTGCGCAGCGCCGCCGAACAGGCGTCGCTGCACAGCTTTCACTTGGGCATGGCGATCGCGGCGGCGCTCGTCGCGATCGGCGGCCTCGTCGGGGCGATCGGCCGGGGTGTCGCGGCAACGCGGGCAACGGCGATGGTCAGCTCGGGCTGGCGGCTGCGCTCTACACCGGCTCGCGCGCGTAGTCGCGCATCGCCTCGATGATCGGGGCGAGCCGGCGCCCCTGATCGTGAGCCGGTACTCGACGGTGGGCGGGCTCGAGGGGATCACGGTGCGCTCCACCAGCCCGGCCGCCTCGAGGTCGCGCAGGCGCTCGGAGAGCATCCGCGGCGAGATGCCGGCGACCGCCTCGGCGAACTCGTTGAAGCGCAGCGCGCCGGTCAGCGCGGCGTAGAGGATCGACAGCTGCCAGCGCCGCTCGAGGAGGTCCGCGGTCTCGCGGACCTCCACGGGGACGGGCTACATCTACGAGCGTGCGCGACATCGCGAGCGGGCTCCAGCGCGCGGTCGAGGACCTCCTGGACGGTCATCACCGGGTGGAAGGTCATCTGCTCGACGGACCTCCTCGGGGATGTCGTCGAGATCGCCGCGGTTGCGCTCCGGCAGGATCACGTCGGTCAGGCCGGCGGCGTGGGCGGCGAGCGCCTTCTGCTTGAGCCCGCCGATCGGCAGCACGCGGCCCTGCAGCGTGACCTCGCCGGTCATGCCGACCGTGTGCTTGACCGGGCGGCCCGACAGCAGCGAGGCGAGCGCGGTGACCATCGTCACGCCCGCGCTCGGCCCGTCCTTGGGGATCGCGCCGGCGGGCACGTGCACGTGGAACTCGCGGTTCTCGAACGCGCTGCTCGTCGATGCCGAGCTCCTCGGCGTGGCCGCGGACGTAGGAGAGCGCGATCCTCGCGGACTCCTTCATCACGTCGCCCAGCTGGCCGGTCAGCACGAGGCTGTTGCCGGCGGAGCCGCCGCCCTTCATGGCGGTGGCCTCGACGAACAGCACGTCGCCGCCGGCGCCGGTCACCGCGAGCCCGGTTGCGACACCGGGCGTGGCGGTCCTAGCGGCCGACTCCTGGAAGAACTTCTGGCGCCCGAGCGCGTCGCGCACGACCTCCAGATCGATCTGCACAGGCGCCTTGAGCTTGGTCTTGCGCGAGGCGATCTTGGTGGCCGTCTTGCGCAGCACGGTGCCGAGGTTGCGCTCGAGGCTTCGTACGCCCGCCTCGCGCGTGTACTCGGAGATGATCGTGCGCAGGATCTCGTCAGAGATCTCGACCTCGTCCTCGCGCAGGCCGTTGCGGTCGCGCTGGCGCGGCCACAGGTAGCCCTTGGCGATCGCGAGCTTCTCCTCGGAGGTGTAGCCGTCGAAGCGGATCACCTCCATGCGGTCGAGCAGCGGCCCGGGGATCGTGTCGGCGACGTTGGCGGTGGCGATGAACATGACCTGGCTGAGGTCCAGCTCGACGTCGAGGTAGTGGTCGCGGAACGAGTGGTTCTGCGCGGGGTCGAGGACCTCGAGCAGCGCCGCGGAGGGGTCTCCGCGCCAGTCGGCGCCGACCTTGTCGACCTCGTCGAGCAGGATCACGGGGTTCATCGTGCCGGCGTCCCTGAGCGCCCTGACCAGGCGGCCGGGGAGCGCGCCGATGTACGTGCGCCGGTGCCCGCGGATCTCGGCCTCGTCGCGCACGCCGCCGAGCGACATGCGCACGAACTCGCGTCCGGTGGCACGCGCGATCGACTCGCCGATCGAGGTCTTGCCGGTGCCGGGGGGCCCGATCAGCGTGAGGATCGCCCCGGACTTCGGGTCGGCCTCGATGCCGCGGTCCTGGCGCAGCTTGCGCACGGCCAGGTACTCGGTGACGCGGTCCTTGACGTCCTCGAGGCCCGCGTGATCGGCGTCCAGCACTGCTCGCGCCGCGACCGGGTCGAGGTGCTCCTCGGAGCGCTTGCCCCACGGCACCGCGATCAGCCAGTCGAGGTAGGTGCGGATCATGCTCGACTCGCCGGTCTGCTCGCCCATGCGCTCCAGGCGAGCGAGCTCCTTGAGCGCCTGCTCCTTGACGGGCTCGGGCATCTCGGCGTCCTCGATCTTGGTGCGGTACTCGTCGGCGACCGACGCGTCGTCCTCGCCCAGCTCCTTGCGGATCGAGTCCATCTGCTTGCGCAGGAAGTACTCGCGCTGCTGCTTCTCCGCGCCCTCCTGCACGTCCTCGCGGATGCGCCTGCGCACCTGCAGCTCGGCGAGGCGCTCGCGCTGCAGCTTGACCGCGAGCTCGAGGCGGTCGGTGACGTCGAGCGTGCGCAGCAGCTCGACCTTCTGCTCGTAGGACAGGTTGGGGGAGTAGCCGGCGGAGTCCGCCAGCGCTGCCGGGCTCGGCGATCGCGCGCAGGAATGCGGAGATGCGCCCGTCGTCGCCGCGCAGCTCGAGGATCTCCTCGACGGTCGCGCGGTACTCGCGCTCGAGCTCGCGGGTGCGTTTGTCGGTGGGCACCTCGTCGGGGCGCTCGTCGACCTCGACGCGCAGCTCGCCGTCGGGGCCGGTCTGGGCGGCGCCGATCAGCGCGCGGTGCTCGCCCGAGAGCGACACGGCGCGTCCGCCGCCGGGCAGGCGGATCTGCTCGGAGACCTCGGCGATCGTGCCGACCTCGAGGAACTCGTTCTCGTGGCGCGGCACGAGCACGACGCGCTCGTCGTCGCCGACGTCGATCGTCAGCGTGATCCCCATGTTGGGGAACACGACGGTGTCGTCGAGCGGGATCAGGCGCAGGCGCGTCGCCGGCTCTGACGGCTGAACTGTTGGCTTCTCGGATGGGGATGAGGCAGGGGTCATAGGTATACGCTCCATATGAGCTTACGAAAGTGTAGTTAGTATAGCGCGGGATCGTTGCGCACGCAAGTAGTTTCGAGGTCATCTCGGAAATGGCGTCGCAGAGCCAAAAGCGACCATTTTTAGGGGATCCGGGATGGCGCCGTGCTGCGGCTCGGGCGTGTGGTTGCCGCTCGCCGCCCGGCCCGAAGCGGCGTTACCCGGGCGGGTCGAAGGTGACGTCGACGTTCTCCTCCTCGACGCGCTCCTCGACCTCGGCGGATGAGGTCAGCGCGCGGCGGTCGGCCTCGAGCAGCGGGTCGGAGAAGAAGCTGCGCGGCCACAGGCGGCGTGCGCGTACGACGTTGATCTCGGCCGCGAGCAGCGTGACCTGCCCTCCGAGATAGAGCCACGCGAGCAGGCCCAGGACGAAGGCGAACAAGCCGGAGGTCTCCTTGGCGTGGCGGATGACGTGGTCGACGTAGTAGGCGCCGACGTGCTGGAGGATCTGCCAGACGACCGCGGCGACGATCACACCCGGGATCAGCTGGCGCGTCTCGACGGCGCGGGTGGTCAGCAGTCTGAAGGCGGTGAAGAACAGCAGCAGGTTCACGATGAGCGTGACGATCACGCCGCCGAGCACCGCGAGCGCGCTCTGCCCGCCGGCGGTCACGTAGCCAGCCACCACGGTCGAGACGATCGCGAGCGCGCCGAGGACGATCAAGAGCCCGAGGCCGCGCAGCCGGGCGTTGATGAAGTTCGGGCGGTGCTTGTGGGGCACGGCCCAGACCTGGTTGAACGCGTTCTGGGTAGCGCTGGTTATGCCTAGGCCCGCGAACAGCGAGCCGGCGAGACCGATTGCCAGGGAGATGGCGCTGCCTTTGAGGGAATGGATGTTGCTCTGGAGCTGGTTGCCGATGATCGGGAATTGGCTGAGCGTCGAGTGCAGGACGCTTGTCTGCGCGGTGGGGTCTCCCTGCAATACGAAGCCGAGCATGGTCACGAACACGAGCAGCAGCGGGAACAGCGAGAAGAAGCCGTAGTAGGCGATCAGCGCGGCCAGCTGCCCCGCCTGGTCGTCGCCGAACTTCTTGATCACGGCGGCGAGGAACGACAGCCGGCGGCTCTGCTGCTGGCGGTGATCGAGGGCTTGTAGGCGGTCTGAGAGGCTCATTCGGCGAGTATTGACATTTAGGATCGATGCCGTCTAGGATCACCCCGAGGAGGGGAAGGTCCGGGTGGGCTGTACGGGGAGCGTACGCAAATGCCCTACCCGGACCGTTGCCTCGCTCGCACGATCTCTGGAGGGAGATCGAGGTGCCATGGATCCGAGGCAAGGAGAGAGTTCGATGTTGAGGTCAGCCAGATGCTCATGGCTGGGCGCGATCGCTGTGCTCGCAGCCCTGCTCGTCACACCCGCGCTCGCGCAGGCGGCCAAGCCAACCCAGTGGGTGGCGCCCGGCGCCGCCAACGCCGGTCCGGGCACGAGCTGCGCGGAACCCGGCTACAGCACGATCCAGGCTGCGATCGGCGCGGCTGGGAAGGGTGCGACGATCCAGGTCTGCCCGGGGACCTACAGCGAACAGCTGAGCATCACCAAGCCGCTGAAGCTGCAGGCGGCCGATGGCCAGTACACGGCGACGATCGCGCTGCCGGCGACGCCCGCGAACTCCACGACCGAATGCGACGCGGCGGCCGGCAAGACGATCTACGGAACGCCGCAGGACGAGATCTCGATCTGCACCTCCGGCGTCGTCTCGCTCACGGGCCTGGCGGTCGTGGCGAAGTGGCCGGCGGGCACCTGCAACGACAACCTGTACGGGATCCTGGTGGCCGGCGGCGCGACGCTGAGGGCCAAGCAGGTGACGATGCTGGGGGCCGGCGCGAGCCCGATCAACGGCTGCCAGGGCGGCGTCGGCATCCAGGTCGGCATGGCCTGGACGACGCCGGTCGAGGTCGGCCACGCGACCCTGAACGAGGACTACGTCAGCGAATACCAGAAGAACGGCATCACCGTCGACGGCGCGGGCTCGAGCGCGAAGATCGTCAGAGCGACCGTCGTGGGAGCGGGGGAGACCACGCAGACTGCGCAGAACGGCATCCAGATCAGCAACGGCGCGCAGGGCACGATCAAGGGCTCCTCGATCGAACACAACGAGTGCCGTGCGGCTAGCTGCGGTCCCGACGCCTGGAGTGAAACGCAGGCGACTGGCGTGCTGTTCTACGGCGCCGCGAGCGGGTCGAGCGTCACCAACTCGCACCTGTTCCTCAACGACGACAACGTCTACTTCGAATCGCAGAGCCCGACGCAGCCGAGCTCGCCGGAAGTGACGATCGCCAAGGACAGGATGGGGGCCGACTACGAGGCCGTCGTGCTCGGCCAGGGCGACGCGAGCATCGAGAACGACCTGATGGCGGGCTCCTCGAAGATCGGGATTCTCGTCTTCCAGTACGAAGGCCAGGCGTATGCGCCGAGCTCCGCGGCGACGTCCGACGTCATCACCGACCAGAGCGAAGCGGCCGTGAAAGTCGACTCCGACGACGCGCCGGGCGACCACGCCGGCAACCTGACGCTCACGAAAACGTACCTCGGGGGATACCCGCCGGCGGAAGTGCTCGACGAAAGCACGACGTTCACGGTCACTCAGGTCGAACCGCTGACCGAAGCGTGAGCTAGGCGGGAGCGGCGGCGGGGCGCGATGGGGCGCGCCCCGCCGCGACGTGCGCGGCGGCAACGCGGGCGCTGAGCTGCTCAATGCGGAGGTAGCTACCCCAGGCTCCGGCACCGCGGCTGTCGGCGCTCAAAATTGGGAGGGGGGTCTCGCGCCCCCGACGCTCGACATCCCTATGTGTCGAGTCGATCGGAGCCGCAAGCGCGAGCCCGGGTGGCGGTGCCATCAGCGCATCGCCGCGGCCCGCGCCGGGTGCTCGACCCGGCGGAGGAGGTCGCGCTGGTGGCTCGCGCGAAGCGCGAGCTGCTGCTGCGCGTCCATCGTCACCGGCTCAGGCGTGAGGATCTCGAGGACTGCTACAGCCAGGCCACGCTCGAGCTGCTCGCGCAGACGCGCCGCGGTGCTCGCTTCCAGGGCCGCCTGCACATCGCCAACACGCTCGAGCAACGATTTCTCTCGCGGATCCACGATCGACGTCGCGCGCTCTCGGGCCGCAGCCCGATGCAGGCGGCGCTCGAGACGGCCGTGCCGCTCGACTGCGTGGAGCCCCGGCAGATCGACGTCATCGACGTGCGCGCCGGACTCGAGCCGCTCGTGTTCCTGCGCGAGGACCTGCGCCGCGTGCCGGCCCTCGCACGCCAGCTGACCGCGGATCAACAGCTCGTGCTGGCCTCGCAAATCGGCTTGCAGATGGGCGCGAGCGAGTTCTGCCGACTGCACCGCTGGACCCCTGAGAAGTACCGCAAGGTTGCCCAGCGCGCGCGTGCGCGCCTGCAGCGGTTGATGGCACTCGAGGAACAGGCTGTCCCGCCCCGGCCGCGCTTGTCGGATGGGCAAGCAGGGACCCACCTATGACCATCTCTCCCCCCACTCATAGGCGCGTTCCCCGGGACGCCGGCGGTCGGTTGGACGGACGATCGCACGGTGCTCCCGATCCGCGCGCAAGCGGCCGGGAACCGGAGGGCTCCCCGCTCCGGCTCCCGGCCGCCCGCGTGCACGGCTGGAGCGCGAAGCGCTGATGCGCGTGCGACGAGCGCCGCGCGAGGTGTACCGCGTGTACAGCGAGGACGAGTTCTTCGGCGAGGAGACCCTCGCCGGCGAGGCTGTCGAAGGGTGTCACGTAGCTCCGGTCGGTGGCGGCGATACGCGGTGGCACGCGGCGGCTGGCGCGACGATCGCGGCCGCGGCGATCGGAGCGATCGGTGGGCTGATCGCGCTCACGTGGTCCGCGCCGGCCCCGCGCGGCGGGCGCCGCGTGCTGTTCGCGGCTGCGGGCTCGCTCTCCTCCTCGCACCTCGCAGGCGTGCAGGTATGGCGAGTGCCTTCGAGAGCCGAGAGCCAGCGGCGCCGGAGGGCGACGGTGCGAGCTTCGGCCGCTGTCCAGGCTTGGCGTGGCGCCGGCATGCCTGTGCGGGCGGCGGGCACCAGGCGATCGCGGGGAAGCGCCGCCCGCCAGGCGGTCGAGCAGATGGGCGTGATGACGCCAGCCATCTACGAGGCAACGGCGGTGAGTCGCTCGAGCGTGAGCGCCACAGCGATGTCAGCGGGACCGGCGTCCCCGCAGCCGGCGCACGTGGCCGCGTCAGAGTTCGGATTCGAGCGCTGAGGAGCCGGGGTGGCTAGCGAGCAGCCGCGGGCGAAGGTCACGATTGCGAGCCGCGCGCTCTGGCGCATGCGTCTCGCACGAGGCCTGCCCCGGTACCTGCTCTGCGCGACCTCGATCGCGGGGCTTGCGGCGAGCGCCAGGTTCGCGATCGCGCCACCGGCGCCGCACGTGACAGAGGCGGCCGCGAGCCTGCCTGCGGCCCGTGACGCGGCGGGCGAAGCGTACGCGGTGCTGTTCGCGCGCCGCTACCTCACGTGGAGCTCCGCCGAACCGCAGGCGAGCGCTCGTGTGCTCGAACCGTTCGAGGGGCCGAGCATGGAAGCTGACGCAGGGCTCGAGCTTCCCTCGGGCGGCGAGCAGCACGTCGAATGGGCGGAAGCGGTGCAGGCGCGCGAGCTCTCGCCAGGGGTGCACGTCTACACGGTCGCGGCGCAGACGGACACCGCCGGGCTGCTGTACCTGACTGTGACCGTCGCGCGGACTGCGGGCGGCGCGCTGGCGCTGGCGGGCTATCCGGCTTTCGTCGGCGCCCCTGCCGCGGGCCCCGCGCAGGCCCCTGGACGCATGCGCGAAGTCAGCGACCCGTCACTGGCGACGGTCGTGCAGCGCGCGCTGCGCAACTACCTGGCGGCGTCGTCGAGCGAGCTCGCGGCCGACCTCGCCGGCGGCGCACGCGTCTCGCTGCCGGGGCTGCCGTTGACCCTCGACTCCTTGCAGCGTCTCGACTGGGCGCCGGGACCCGACTCGGTGCTGGCGACCGTGCTCGCCCAGGACGCGCGCGGCGTCCGCTACACGCTCGCCTACGAACTGGACGTGCTGCGCGAGCAGGGGCGTTGGGAGATCTCAGCTGTGCAGACGGACCCCGATGCGTAGACCCCGACTCGAGGAGAAGCGATGAAGACCAGGCATTCACTCTGGACGTTTCCGGCGCTGCTGACGTGCGTAGCGCTCGCGCTCGCGCTGGCGTCTGCGCCGGCGGACGCCGCGGTATCGACGACGAGCTCCACCCAGACTCAGGCGCCCGCTGGCGGGGAAGGCTCGGGCAGCTCCTTGGAAGCGGCTGCCGCGAAGGCGGGGAGCACGGGGCGCGCGGTAGCGATGAGCCTGATCGGACTGGCCTTTGCGGTTGCCGCCACCGTGCTCGCGTTCCGCCGTGACTTCAAGGAGGCGGCCGGTGTGTTCGCGGTGGGGATTGTCTCGGTGCTGCTTGCCACGCCGGCTGGCGTGAGCCTGCTGCGCGACACCGTCACGTCGCTGTTCGGCGCGCAATGACAGAGATTCGCTCCTACCGCCGGGTGTTCGATCTCGAGCGGCGCATCTACAGCGTCGATCGCCTGCGTCTGAACCCGGGTGGCGTGCCCGTGCGCGGCGTCGTGTACTTCCTCGCGCTGCTCGCGGCGGGGCTGCTGGCGGCTGAGGCGCCGCTCGCCGGCGCCCTCGCGCGAGCGCTGCCCTGGTATCTGCGCGACGTCGCGCTCCCAGGCGCAGGGGCCACCGTGTTGAGCGCGGTCCGGCTCGAGGGCCGCACCTTCCATCTGGCGGCGCACGCGCTCGTGCGGTCGCGGATCGGCGCACGGCGGCTGGCCGGCATGCGGCGCTGCGCAGG
This sequence comes from uncultured Solirubrobacteraceae bacterium, assembly GCA_963797105.1. Lineage (GTDB taxonomy): Bacteria > Actinomycetota > Thermoleophilia > Solirubrobacterales > Solirubrobacteraceae > Palsa-744. The sequence continues at coordinate 2,069,799 of CAWCOB010000002.1, read as the reverse complement.
CGTTGGACACCGCTGGCACCCGGGGGAGATCGTGTTCCTTCCGGATGGATCCGACAGCCGCCTGCGCCAGCTCCGCTACTCGGGGCCTGGAGCGGTGCTCGTGGCGATCGAGCACGAGCGACGCGGACGAGGGACCGAGCGTGCAGGCAGCGGCATCGCCCGTCCGGGGCGGCGCTCGGCGCTCACGCTGAGCGCGGTGCCCGGAGGGCGCGCGCTCGAGCAGGGCAAGGTGATCTCGCTCGGCCCCGCCGCCCGGCTGCGCGTGCGAGCGAGTGGGCGAATCGGTGCTCGAGAGTGAGAGCGCCGATCGCCTTCGTGTACGGGAACTGCATCTTCGCCGAGGGGCTCGACGATGCGTGGGCGGCGTTCGCGGTGCCGGTCAGCTCCTATTCGTGGCTGAGCGAGGAGGACAAGCGCGCTCGCTTCCTGGCGCTGATCTCAGCGCTCGAAGCGATCGAGGCCGACGTGCAGATCCTGCGCGTTTGCCGGCGCTGGGAGGTGGAGCGCTACGCGCAGGCGCTGCGCGAGCACGACGTGGGAGGCGCAGTCCACACCAGGGCCCGCGAGCGCTACATCGAGGAGCACGTCAGAGGGCTCGCCGAAGTCGGCGAGGCGCAGCCCGTGGTGTTCATCGTCGTAAGCCTGCGCGAGCCCGAGCGCGACGTCGCCTCCTACGTCTCGCGCGCGGCGGGACAGCACCCGCGCGAGTGGTGGAGAGGCATCATGCAGGCCTTCGCGCTGCGCGACCGGCGCCTCTTGAGCGCCGCCGAGCTCGAGCGGGCGCGAGTTCGCGCCGATCACGCGCACGCGCGACTGGAGGGCTTCCTGCCGGTGCGCCAGGCGCGTGGAGTCGAGCTTCAGTGGCTCGTGCGCAGGGCGTTCTGCAGAGGCCTGAGCGAACCGGTCGTCGATGGCCTGCACGAGCCGCGAGCGCTCGTGTTCGAGCGCAACGGCGAAGCGGTTCTGGCCCCGCTCGAAGGCGACGTGATGAGGTGGGCCGACGGCTACGTGGAGAACCGCGGCCGAGCGCTCGAGATCGAGTGCGAGCTCGGCACGAGCTGGCAGGCGCAGCTGGTGATGGGCGCCCTGCCAGAACGGCTGCGGTTCCCCGGACCGAGCGCCGAGCTGATGTTCGCGCCTGCCGAGAGCCTGCCGTTCGGCATCGACCTGTCGTTGAACGCGCGTTTCCTGCCCAACGAGCTGGCACTGCGGATCGCGCGTCGGCGGGTCCAGGACGCCGACCAGATCGTGCGTGCCGAGTCCGATGGCGAACAGGGCGTCTCCGATCTCGGCTACGAGCGCACCCAGGAGGCGAGGGATCTGCTCGCGTATCTGCAGGTCTCGAGCAAGCCCCCGCTGCTTCGCGCCACGCTCGCGATCGCGGTCGCCGGCGCGAGCGAGGCGGAGCTCGAGGAGCGCGTGGAGATGTGCCGGCGCGCCTACGGCGAGATACGCCTGCACCGCCCGCTGGGCGACCAACTGCAGCTCTTCCTGCAGCACCTGCCGGGGCAGCGAACGAGGCTGGCTGGCTACGACGACACGCTCACGCCGGAGCAGGTCGCGGCGATGATGCCGACGGCGACGCATGCGGCCGGCTCACACAGGGGCTTCTACCTGGGCCACACGCTGTCCGGCTCCAGGCAGCCGGTCCTGTTCAACCTGCGCGAGGGCTCCGACAGCAACCGCAACGCGACGATCCTCAGCGTTGGAGCGCTCGGGTCGGGCAAGACGACGCTCGCGCAGAAGCTGAAGTACGAGGCGTTCCTGCAGGGCGCGAGGGTGATCGACTGCGATCCCAAGGGCGACCACCGCTTCCATCTGCTGGCGGATGTGGCGCCGCACGTCGAGTGCGTCACGCTGCGACCGGATCCGGCGCTGCGCGGCATGCTTGACCCGCTCCGGGTCGCGCCGGTCCACCTGCGTCAGGATGCCGCGACCTCGTTCCTGCGCGATCTGCTGCCCGGCCGCGCCGAACCGGCGTGGGAGACGGCGGTCGTCGGGGCGGTCGACCGTGTCCTGACTCGCGCATCGGAGCCCACCTGCCGCGAGGTGGTGCGGGCACTGCTCGAGGGCGATGACACCGATGTCCAGGTCGGCAAGGCCCTCGACGTCTACGCACGCTCCGGGCTGACGCAGCTCGGCTTCGCGGACCCGTCGGTGAAGCTGCCGCCGGTGGGCGAGCAGCAGGTCACGTATCTGCCGATCCGCGACCTGCCTGCACCGCCCCCGGGGATGCCGCGCTCGGAGTACTCCCAGGCCGAGCGCGTCGGCGAGCAGATCGTGCGCCTGATCGCGATGTTCGCGATGCACCTGATGGGCTCTGAGCGGGGTCGACTGAAGCTGTTCTCCTTCGACGAGGGCTGGCGGCTGCTCAGCGACCCGGTCGGGCGCATGCTGCTGGGCTCGCTGCAGCGGATGGGCCGCTCCGAGCTGGCGGTGCCGATCATCAGCACGCAACTGGTCACCGATGCGCTGATCGGCGAGCGGGAGTCGCTCGAGAACCTGCTCGGGGCGACGTTCGTCTTCGGCATGCGCTCGCAGGCGGAGGCGGCGCGCGCGCTGAGCCTGCTCGGGCTCGACCCGGAGGACCGGCGCAACTGTCAGACACTGCTCGAGCTCGACGCCGGACGCTGCCTGTTCCGCGACCATCGCGGACGCGTCGAGCCGATCCAGGTGGACGTGGTGGTGCCGTCGCTGCTGCGCGCGTTCTCGACGACGCCGACGAGCTGAGTGAGGCTCCGCGGTCTCGCGCCGGCGACGCTCGTCGCGCTCGCGCTGAGCACTGGCGCCGGGTCGGTGTCGGCGGCGAGCGCGGCGCGCATCCCGCCTGCGGGTGTGCGGCGCGTGCGTGCCGGCACCGCGAGCCTGCCGGTCAGCGCTCCGGCCAGAGCGAGCATCGCGCCGAGCGGGCCGCCGCTCAGCACGAACGCGGCGGCCGGCGGTGCCGGGGAAGAATCGGGTGAGACGCCGCAGGCCGAGAGCGATCCGCTCGTGGGCAACGGCCTCGGTAGCCCCACGTGCACTGGCGCGCTCGCGAGCGAGCTGTCCCATACTGGCAGACGCAATTGCGAGACGTCGGGCTTCGTAGCCGCACCGGCGCCATCGGGCGACTACGGCATCGACGTGCACATCGACACGGGCGTGCTTGGCCTCAGCACCGATGGGGAGGCGCTCAGCCTCGTGCAGGACCTGATCGTGACGCCGCTGTGGACGGCGCTGGTGTGGGGCGTCCACGCGCTCGTGGTGATGCTCGAATGGTCGTTCACGATCGACCTGCTCGACGGCCCGGCCGCGAGCGGCATCGGCTCGGGTCTGCGCCAGATGCAGGCGGCGTTCACCGAACCGTGGCTGCCGATCGCCCTCGCCTCGGCGTCGCTGCTAGCGCTTTACCACGGGCTGATCCGCCGTCGGGTGGCCGAGACGCTCGGCGAGGTGCTGCTGATGGTCGCGATGATGGTCGCGGGGATCTGGGTGATCGTGGATCCCACCGGCACGATCGGGGCGCTCGGTCGCTGGGCGGATGAGGCGAGCCTGGGAACGCTCGCGGTGGCCTCGAGCGGCACGCCGGCTGGCTCGACCGGCGCGCTCGGGCGCGGTCTCGCGGACGTCTTCGCCGCAGGCATCGAAGCGCCGTGGTGCTACCTGGAGTTCGGAGACGTCAGCTGGTGTCGCGAAGCGTCGCGGCTGGACCCCAGCCTGCGCGCGGCCGCGCTGAAGATCGCGGCCGAAGATACGGCGCTGGCTGAATGCCGGCCGTCGCTGGCGGTGCTGGTGCCGTGCGCGGGCCTCGGGGCCGCCCAGACGCACGCGCTCGAGCACAGCGCGGAGCTGCTGCGCGAAGCACGGAGCAACGGCGCGATCTTCCTCGCGCTGCCCGCCAACGGGGCGGCTCGCAACTCGATCAACGATTCGCGCTCGCTCCTGCGGGCTCTCTGTCGCAGCAGCGAAGCGACGAACTGCAGCGGCCCGACGGCCGCGCAGGCTGAGTTTCGAACCGACGACGGAACGTGGCCCCGGGTCGCGGGTCTGGTGCTGATCGCCGGCGGCCTGCTAGGGATGTTGATGCTGTTGGGATTCGTCGTGCTGCGGCTGCTCGTCGCGGCGATCGTCAGCCTGCTGTATCTGCTGCTCGCTCCAGCGATGGTGCTGGCGCCGGCCTTCGGCGACGGCGGCCGGGCGCTGTTTCGCAGGTGGGCGGGGCGGCTGCTGGCGGCGGTCGTCTCCAAGCTCGTGTTCTCGTTCTTGCTCGGCGCGACGCTCGCGGTGCTCGCGATCCTCTACAGGCTTCAGGCGCTCGGCTGGTGGACGCAGTGGCTGCTGATGTCGGCGTTCTGGTGGGGCGCCTACACGCATCGCCACCATGCCTTCGGAGCGGCAGCCGGTGCATTTGCCGAGCGCGGATCGGCGAGCACTCTTGGCCGGCGCCTGTCGGTCGCGCGCCGACTGGGGGAGGCGCTCGAGACCCCGCGCATGGGTGTCGCGGTCGCGCGGCGGGTGCAGCGCATAGGCGCGAAGCCAGGGCAGATCGGGCTCGAGCGCAGGCTCGCGCGGGTCGGCGGCGAGCTGGCCAAGGCCGGCGCCGACGAGCAGGTGCTGCGCGTGCTGGACGGCGAGCGTGGCGAAGCAAGCGCACGCGCCGAGGCCGCGCCGGAGATCCAGCGTCGGCTCGGGGACAAGCGCGCGCAGCTTGCGCGCGTGGATCGCGCACGCGGCGATGCGCTCGCGGGCGGTGACACGCGACGGGCGGCCGAACTGGCGCACCGCGAAGCTCGCGTGCGCGGCGAGATCGAGCGTGAGCAGGTAGCGCTGAGCGCCGCGCAACGGACGCTGCGGGATGGCGAGCGCGCGCGACGGCGGACGGGCGGGGCGCATACACACGAGCGGCGCGAGGCACAGGGCCGCTTTCTCGACGCGCAGATGGCGCTCGCGTCGGGAGCGCGAGCGCGACCCGGCGAGGAGCGGCGCGACTATGCCGGGCTGGCTGGGCTCGCCGGGTACGGACGCGAGGAGTACGAGCGACTCGATTCGCGCTCTCAGCGCGCGGCGCGGGTCGAGATCGATCGCGAGCTGGCGCTGCGCCGGGAGCTCAGCGAGACGGCCAGGGCCGTCGTCCCCGAGGCGGATGCGCATCGGCTTGGACGTCGCGCGCGTCGCAAGGCCGCGGGGAGCTTCGAGGCGACGGTGCATAGGCGGATGCTGGACGCCGGACACAGCCTGCCGGCGTCGCGCGGCAAGCGCTCCGCGGAAGATTCCTGGAGGCAATCCGGACGCGCGCAGGCCGCCGGGGCCGAGCAGCCGTCGTGGGTGGGTGCCGCCGAGCGCTCCGCCGTGATGCGCGACGCGCACGCGGTGGCGGCGCGGCGCAAACGCCAGCTCGGCAAGGATCGAGCTTGACGGTCGGCTCAGAGGCGGCGGCGGGACGCGGCCAGAGTCTCGCCCCGCGGGTGATCGCCGCCGGCGTCGCCGCGATCATCGCGGCCGCGTTCGTGATGGTCGCGGCGCTCGCCGCGTTGGGCGGTGCCTCGCCGGGAGTCGGAGCGAGCTCCCCCGAAGCCGAGAGCGAGGGCATCTCGGCGCTCGCCGAGCGCGAAATCCCATCGCTCTACCTGCGCCTGTACGAGCAGGCCGCTGCGCGCTACGGCCTCGACTGGGCGATCCTTGCGGGCATCGGCAAGGTCGAGTGCGACCACGGTCGCGCGCCGTCGCCGTCGTGCACCCAGGAGGGGGAGGTGAATTCGGCGGGTGCGGGCGGGCCGATGCAGTTCCTCGCCTCCACCTGGGCGCAGTACGGTGTCGACGCCGACGGCGCGGGCTCGCCTGACCGGTGGGATCCGGCCGATGCGATCTACGGTGCCGCCAACTACCTGCGGGTCTCGGGCGCCCCCGGCGATTACCGGCGCGCGATATTCGCGTACAACCGTGCGAGCTGGTACGTGGCCGAGGTCGAGAGCTGGGCCACGAGATATTCGGGCTCGCAGACCACCGCCTTCGCCGGCGTCGCACGCTCGCCGCTCATGGGTCAAGCTGCGGACGAAGAAGCTACCGACAGCATCGAAGGTGCAGATCTGCGTCTCGCGAGTGAGACGTCCACGCCTGTGCGCTTCATCTCGGGGGAACTGGCAAAGCTCGACCCGGACGACGGCCACGTGGCGCTGATTCCCACGGGAGTGCCTGCGAGCGTTCAGGCGATGCTGGTCGCGGGCGACGAGCTCCAAGATCTCCCATATGGGCCGGGTGGGCACCCCGACCCGTTGGGGGCCTCCGAAGAGGACTGCTCGAGCACCGCGAACTACGTGCTCTATCGGGCGGGGGTACGTCCTCTGTCGGAGATTCTCCAGGACAACCCCTTGGCCCAAGACTACGTGACCTGGGGGGCGCCAGGTCCTGGTCGATGGGTGACGATCTACGCGAGCGCGAGCCCGGAACCGCATGTTTTCATGACGATCGCCGGCCTGCGCCTGGACACCTCGCACAACGGCACCGACGTCGGCCCGAACCGCTTCGAAAACGGTCCGCGCTGGCGGATCCTCGACCACATCCCGACCTGGGCGCACTGGTCCGTGCGCCACCCGCCAGGGTTGTAAGGTGCCGGGCATGGCTGCCCGCAAGGTGTCCTATCTGCTCGTCGGCGGAGGCCTCGCCTCGGCGAACTGCGCGCGCTGGCTGCGCGAGGAAGGCGCCGACGGGGAGGTGCTCGTGGTCGGTCGCGAGCCCGATCCGCCCTACAACCGCCCGGAGTGCTCGAAGGGCTATCTGCGCGGCGAGGAGACCCGCGAGGAGCCGCTGTTCCGGCCGAACGACTGGTGGGCTGAGCAGGACATCGAGCTGCTGATGCGCACCAGCGTCACGGGTCTCGATCTGGAGGCGCGAACGGCGACGCTCTCGACCAAGGACGAGGTCTCCTTCGAGAAGGCGCTGGTAGCGACGGGCGCCAACGTGCGCCGCTTGAACGTGAACGGCTGCGAGCTCGAGCAGATCCACTATCTGCGCACGCTTGGAAACGCCGACGCGATCCGTGACGGTGTGGCCGAGGCGGAGCAGGTGGTGCTGATCGGCGGGTCGTTCATCGCCTGCGAGGTCGCCGCCTCGCTGACGCTGATGGGCAAGCGCTGCACCGTCGTGATGCAGGAGCAGGCGACGTTCGAGCGGAACTTCGGCCCCCGCTGCGGGCGCTTCTTCCAGGAGCTGCTCGAATCGCATGGCGTCACCTTCCACCCTGCGGACGAGCTGGAGCGCTTCGAGGGCGACGACCGCGTCGCCAAGGTCGTCACGCGCCACGGGCTGGAGCTGGACGCGGACGCGGTCGTGGTCGGAGCGGGCGTGTCCCCCGACGTGCAGCTGGCGAAGAAGGCGGGCCTGGAGATCGGCGGGCGCGGCGGCGTGCGCTGCTCCTCGCGCCTGGAGTCCTCGACGCCGGGCGTGTTCGCGGCGGGCGACATCTGCGAATACGACTCGGTCATCCACGGCGGCGCGCCGATGCGCCTCGAGCACTGGGACGTGGCGTTCAACCAGGGCAAGACCGCCGCCCTGAACATGCTCGGCCGCGACGTTCCGCACGAAGTCGTCCCTTACTTCTACTCGGTGCTCGGCACCTGGGGCGAACTCGAGTACGTCGGCCCGGCGTACGAGTGGGACGAGGAGATCCTGCGCGGCTCGCTCGCGGACGGCTCGTTCACCAACTGGTACCTGAAGGACGGCGCGGTGAAGGCGGCGCTCACGTTCGGGCGCTCGGACGACCTCGACGCCGCGCGGCGCCTGATCACGCGCGGGGGCGCGCTCGAGGAGTCAGAGCGCGCGGCGCTCGGCGACCTCGACGCCGATCTGGCCGCCGTCGGGTCCTAGACCCGCGCGTGGAGATGATGGCGGCGGTCCTGCAGCTCGCGGCCGGCGTGCCCGAGTTCACGCGCGAAGCCCAGCACCTGCTGCGCGCGCCGGGCCTGTTCGACTGGTCGACCGTGACGCTGCTCGCGCTCGCCGTGTACGTGTACGCGGTCGAGGTCGAGAAAGCCAACTGGAGCGTCGTGCTCGCGGGCCTCGCCTTCTGGCTGATGGACTGGGCCAACGAGATCGCCAACGCGCTCGTGCTGCATTTCGACGGCCACGCGGCGCTGTGGACGGTCACCGGTCGCTCGAGCTTCGTGATCCTGATCGGCCTCACCGTCGAGATCTCGCTGTTCTTCGCGATCAACGGCGTCGTCTTCGCGAAGCTGCTGCCGGCCGACCGCTCCGCGCGCATCCTTGGGCTGCCGAGCCGCTGGGCGATGTCGATCGCGCTCTCGTTCGTATCCGTCGGCGTCGAGCTGCTGCTGCACGCGGACGGCGTGTTTCACTGGTACTACTGGTGGTGGAACGTCGCGAGCTTCCCGGTGATCGTCGTGTTCGGCTACCTGACGTTCTACGTCGTCTCCTTCACGGTCTTCTACACGCCCAGACGTACGCGCCAGCTGCAGCTCGTGGGCGGGCTGACGACGCTCGACCTGGTCGCGGGGCTCGTGTTCGGACCGCTGCTCGGCTGGATCTAGAACCCCGTCGGCACGCGCGTCAGCTCGTGCGAGGAGATCACGCGGTCGATCAGCCCGTACTCGAGCGCCTGCTCGGCGGTGAAGTAGCGGTCGCGGTCCATGTCGTCGTGGACGCGCTCGAGCGACTGGCCGGTGTGCCGCGCGTAGATCTCATCGACGTGCTTGCGCAGCTCGAGCGTCTCGCGCGCGTGGATCTCGATGTCGGCGGCCTGGCCCTCGTAGCCGCCGGAGGGCTGGTGGATGAGGATGCGGCTGTTGGGCAGCGCCATGCGCTTGCCGGGTGCGCCGCCGGCGAGCAGCAGCGAGCCCATGCTCATCGCCACGCCGAAGCAGATCGTCTGTACGTCGGGCTTGACGAACTGCATCGTGTCGTAGATCGCGAGGCCCGAGTAGACGACGCCTCCGGGAGAGTTGACGTACAGCGAGATGTCCTTGTCGGGATCCTCGCTCTCGAGGTGCAGCAGCTGCGCGACGACCAGGTTCGCGATCTGGTCATCGACGGGGCTTCCGAGGAATACGATGCGCTCGTTCAGCAGGCGCGAGTAGATGTCGAACGAGCGCTCGCCACGGGCGCTCTGCTCGACGACCATCGGGATCAGCGGCATGTCGGCTATCCTTTCGACAACTGGACGGTTGTCAAACACAATAGCAACCAAATAGTTGTCAAAGGAGTTGACCATGGCGGTGACGCGACAGATGGACGTCGACGCGGTACGGCGCGAGATCGACGTCGAGGCATCCCCCGAGGAGGTGTTCGCGGCGCTCGCCACCGAGGAGGGCCGCGAGCGCTGGCTGTCCGAGCCCGAGCGCGAGATCCACGTCGAGGTGCTCGACGCGCCGCACCGGCTGGTGTGGTGGTGGGCTGGCGAAGAGGAGCCCGCTACGCGCGTCGAGTTCCTGATCGTGGCCGGGATCGAGCCCGAGCAGCCCACGCGCGTGGTGGTGACCGAGAGCGTGCCGTCGTTCCCGATCGCGATGCTCGCGGCGAGCTTCGAGCCGGTGCTCGCTTGAGCGACGCCGTCGGCCCGGTGTTCGCGGCGCTCGCCGATCCGACGAGGCGGTTGATGGTCGAGCAGCTGCTGCGCGAGGAGACGACGAGCGTGCCCGCGCTCAGCGCCGTGCTGCCGATCACGCGCCAGGCCGTCGCGAAGCACCTCGCCGCGCTCGACCACGCGGGGCTCGTCGAGCGGGCGCCGGCGAGCGGGCGCGAGGTGCGCTACCGGCTGCGCGCCGGCGCGCTGGAGCCGGCGAGCGCGTGGCTTGCTGGCGCCGAAGCGGCGTGGGGGCGGCGCCTCGCACGTCTGAAGGACGTCGTCGAGAGCGGCTCCTCGCGGTGAGGCGTGCCGGCGCGCGCCTGGGCGCCCTCGGCGCCGTGTTCGCGCTCGCGCTCGGCGGCTGCGGCCTCGAGGTCGGCTCGCCGCCGAGCACGGTCGAGCTGCTGATCACCCGCGACTTCGGCGCCCGCGTGCTGCACAGCACGGGAGCCCTGCACACGACCGGCGGCGAGAGCGTGCTCGAGCTGCTGCAGCGCAACGCGACGGTCGCCACCGGGCCGGGTGGCAGGCGCGTGCAGGCCATCGACGGCGTCGCGGGGGCAAGCGCAGCAGGGCCCGGAGCGCCAAGCGAATGGCTCTACTACATCAACGGCGTGCAGGCGTCGGAGGGGCCGGCCGCGGCCACCGTGAAGCCGGGCGATCACATCTGGTGGGACCTGCACGACACGAGCCAGGCACAGGACGTGCCGGCCGTCGTCGGCGCGTTCCCCGAGCCGTTCCTGAACGGCTACGAAGGCAAACGCCTGCCGATACGCGTCGAATGCGCGTCATCCTCCGGCGCCTGCCGCACGGTCACGGAGACTCTGCAGGGTGCCGGCGTGCCGGCGGCGCTCGCCGCGATCGGAAGCGGCGGAGCGCCGGAAACGCTGCGCGTGATGGTCGGGCCGTGGTCGCATCTGGACGGCGACCTCGAGGCCGCGGGCATCGGGCGCGGGCCCGGCGCCAGCGGCGTCTACGCGCGCTTCTCAGCTGACGCGCAGACGCTGACGCTGCTCGACGAGCGGGGGCGGCCGGTGCGCACACTCCACGGCGACGCCGGGCTCGTGGCGGCCACGCGCGGCGCCAAGGAAGCGCCCGTATGGGTGATCACCGGGACCGACGACGCCGGTGTCGAGCTCGCCGCGCGCGCGTTCAACCGGAAGGCGCTCGCGGACCGCTTCGCCGTGGCCGTGACGACAGGCGGCGCGATCGCGCTGCCTGTCGCTTCCCGCGGCTCACCCTGAGGGCGGCGAGCCATCGCCCGCCGATCCTGCGCCGGCAGTACCGCCTTCACCGGTCCTTTACCGAAGGTCCTAACCTTGTGAGGATGAGCGGACACGCATACCCGGCCGCCGCGATGCCCTCTCGGCCCGTCGTGCGCGGCGTCGGGGAGCGCCGTGGTGCCGCCGTGCCGCTCGCGCTCGCGGGCCTGTGCGTGCTCGCGCTGGCGCTCGTGTGGGCTCTCGCCGAGCTGGTGCCGGCGGTGCAGTGGAAGGACGCAAGGCTGCTGTACGACTTCACGCTGTTGAGCAGGCCTGGCGTGGACGGGCCCGCGAACTTCCTGCTGCATCTGCTCAACCCGCTGCAGTTCGTGCTGTGGGGGGTCGCGCTGATGGCGGTCGCGGTCGCGCGCGAACGCCCACGCGTCGCGGTCGCCGTCGCCGCTGTGATGGGTCTCGCGCCGCTCACCGCGGAGACGCTCAAGCCGCTCCTGGCACATCCGCATGTCTCTGTCGGTGGCGTGTTCATCGGCGCGGCGTCGTGGCCGAGCGGCCACTCGACCGCGGCGCTCGCGCTGGTCCTCTCGGCGGTGCTAGTGGCGCCGCCGCGCTGGCGAGCGCTCGTCGCGAGCATCGGCGCGGTGTACGTCGTCGCGGTCGCCTGCTCGCTGCTGATCCTCGCATGGCACATGCCGAGCGACGTGCTCGGCGGCTTCCTGCTCGCAACGTTCTGGATGGCGCTCGCAGTCGCCGTGCTGCGCTTCGTCGATCGCCGCTGGCCACCGCGCCTACACGCTTGACCGGCAGCCTCGCCTGCACTCTCAGGTGCCGGCTGAGCCGTGCGCGCCCGGCTCCCACAACGGCTCGCGCTGCGATGACGATGCCGCGTCGGCGGTGCCCATGCCCCCCGCGACAGCCGGCGTGTTCGCCGCTCGGCTGAGGATGAACAGCAGGTCAGAGAGCCTGTTGAGGTAGCGCACGACCTCGGGATTGACCTCCGAGCCGACCGCGATCGTGCGCCGCTCGGCGCGTCGGCAGACGGTGCGGCAGACGTGCAGGTGTGCGGCGGCGGGCGTGCCGCCGGGGATCACGAACGAGCGCAGCGGCTCGAGCGTCGCGTTGACCTCGTCGCACGCCTGCTCCAGCCACAGCGTGTAGTCGGCGCCGACGCGCAGGCGCGCACGCGCCGCGCTGCCGGTGGCGTCCTGTGCAGCGTCGCCGTCGGGTGTCGGCACCGACAGGTCGGCGCCGACGTCGAGCAGGTCGTTCTGTATTCGGCGCAGCCACTCGGCGAAGCGCTCGGCGAGGCCCGGCTGCAGCAGCGCGACGCCGATCGCCGCGTTGAGCTCGTCCACCGTGCCGTAGGCCTCCACGCGCGGGTGCAGCTTGGAGACACGGCTCATGTCGCCGAGATGAGTCTCGCCGTCGTCACCTAGCTTCGTGTAGATGCGGGTCAAGTTGACGGTCACGGGGCTGTCTCCAGCGGCGAGTCTCGCACACCGGGCTGCCCTTCACCCGTGCGATCGGATACTTTCTCGCACCTCGTATGAGGATCGGTGTTCCGAAGGAGACGGCGGCGGGCGAGCATCGGGTGGCTCTGGTGCCGGAGGTCGTCGCCAAGCTGAAGGCCAAGGGCCTCGACGTGGTCGTGCAGAGCGACGCGGGCGCGGACGCGATGCTGACCGACGCCGCGTTCGTCGAGGCGGGCGCGCAGATCGCGAAGGACGCCGCCGAGGTGTGGCAGAGCGATGTGGTCGTCACGATCGCGCCGCCCGACCCGCAGGCGATCCGCGGGCTCGGCTCCGGCTCGATCCTGATCGGCTTCCTGGCGCCGCTGACGAGCCCGCAGACGACGCGCGCGCTCGCCGACGCGAAGGCGACCGCGTTCGCGATGGAGGCGATCCCGCGGATCTCGCGGGCGCAGTCGATGGACGCGCTGTCCTCGCAGAGCAACGTCGCCGGCTACCGCGCCGCGCTGCTCGGCGCGCAGGAGATGGGCCGCTTCTTCCCGATGCTGATGACCGCCGCCGGCACGATCCCGCCGGCCAAGGTGCTCGTGCTCGGCGTCGGCGTCGCCGGCCTGCAGGCGCTCGCGACCGCCAAGCGCCTGGGCGCGCGCACGACCGGCTACGACGTGCGCCCCGAGGTCGCCGAGCAGGTGCAGTCGCTCGGCGCGCAGTGGCTCGACCTCGGGCCTGGAGGCGAGCGGCGAGGGCGGCTACGCGCGCGAGCTGACCGACGAGGAGCGCGCCCAACAGCAGCAGGCGCTGACCGACGCGATCAAGGGCTTCGACGTGGTGATCACGACCGCGCTCGTGCCCGGACGCCCGGCGCCGAGGCTCGTGACCGCCGAGGCCGTCGAAGGCATGAAGCCGGGCTCGGTGATCGTCGACCTCGCCGGCGAGGCGGGCGGCAACTGCGAGCTGACCGAGCCCGGCCAGACGGTCGTGCGCCACGACGTCAAGATCGTCTCGCCGCTGAACCTGCCGGCGACGATGGCCGAGCACTCCTCGCAGCTGTTCGCCCGCAACGTGCAGGCGCTGCTCGAGCTGTTCGTCGGCGAGGACGGCGCGCTGCAGCTCGACTTCGACGACGAGATCGTCAAGGGCGCGTGCGTCGTGCGCGACGGCGAGATCGTCAACCCGGGAGCGAAGGCGGCTGTGGAAGCGGCCGAGGGAGGCGCGCCGGCATGATTCTCGCGAGCACGCTCACGACCAACCTCGCGATCCTCGTGCTCGCCGGCTTCATCGGCTTCGTCGTGATCTCGAAGGTGCCGAACACGCTGCACACGCCGCTGATGTCCGGCACCAACGCGATCCACGGGATCGTGCTGCTCGGCGGCCTGTTGATCGTCGGCCTGTCCGGCAACGGCGCCTTCAACAAGGTGATCCTCGTGATCGCGATCGCGTTCGGCACGATCAACGTCGTCGGCGGCTTCCTCGTCACCGACCGCATGCTCGAGATGTTCAAGCCCAAGCCGAAGGCGGGACATCAAGCGAAGCGCGGACGAAGCGGGCGAGGAGAAGAAGCCATGAGCGCGCCGCCGCTCGCGACGAGCTTCCTGCAGGACCCGAGCTTCCTCGACGTCCTCTACATCATCGCGTTCGCGCTGTTCATCCAGGGCCTGCGCGGGCTCTCGGGACCGACGACCGCGGTGCGCGGCAACCGCATCGCCGCGGTCGGCATGGCGATCGCCGTGATCGCCACGCTGCTGAACCGCAACGAGGGCAACTGGGGGCTGATCGCGCTCGGCGTCGCGATCGGCGCCGCCGTCGGCGTGCCCGCGGCGCGCCAGGTGAAGATGACCGCGATGCCGCAGATGGTCGCGCTGTTCAACGGCGTCGGCGGCGGCGCCGTGTTCCTGATCTCCTGGTCGGAGTTCCGCCTCACCCACGGCTATCAGGGCACCGCCACGTACATCGCGATCTTCTCGCTGTTCGCCGCGATCGTCGGCTCGGTGTCCTTCTGGGGCTCGAACATCGCCTTCGGCAAGCTCCAGGAAATCATCCCCGGGCGCCCGATCAGCGCTCGGCTCGGCGCAGCAGATCGTCAACCTGCTGCTGCTGATCCTCGCCGTCGCGGCCGGCGTGGACATCGCCGCGGGCGCGCACTCGGAAGGGCTCTTCATCGGCATGCTCGTCTGCGCCGCGCTGCTCGGCAACGCCGTCGTGTTGCCGATCGGCGGCGCCGACATGCCGGTCGTGATCTCGCTGCTGAACGCCTTCACCGGCCTGTCCGCCGCCGCCACGGGAATCGCGCTTGAACAACCCCGCGCTGATCGTCGCCGGCATGATCGTCGGCGCCTCCGGCTCGATCCTCACGAACCTGATGGCCGTCGCCATGAACCGCTCGATCCCGGCGATCATCGCCGGCGGCTTCGGCGGCGGAGGGGCGGTCGAGGGCGCCAGCGGCGCGGGCGAGCACGCGGGCACCGTGCGCTCCACGAGCGCCGCCGACGCCGCGATCCAGCTCGCCTACGCCAACCGCGTGGTGATCGTGCCCGGCTACGGCATGGCCGTCGCGCAGGCCCAGCACGCCGTGCGCGAGCTGACCAAGGAGCTCGAGAAGCGCGGGGTCGAGGTCAGCTACGCGATCCACCCGGTCGCCGGGCGCATGCCCGGGCACATGAACGTGCTGCTGGCCGAGGCCGACGTGCCCTACGACCAGCTCGAGGAGATGGACGAGGCCAACCCCGAGTTCGGGCGCACCGACGTCTCGCTCGTGATCGGCGCCAACGACGTCACCAACCCGGCCGCCAAGAACACGCCCTCCTCGCCGATCTACGGCATGCCGATCCTCGAAGTCGCCAACAGCCACTCGGTGATCGTGATCAAGCGCTCGATGAACCCGGGCTTCGCCGGCATCGAAAACGAGCTCTACTACGAGCCCGAGACCGCGATGCTGTTCGGCGACGCCAAGTCGGCGGTCAGCGAGATCACCGCCGAGCTGGCGCAGCTGTAGCTGCCAGCACTCTGCGCTCGTGATCGAGCGCAGCCAGGCCCTCGCGGCCCTCGCGCGCGACGAGTTCGACGTCGTCGTCGTCGGCGGCGGCATCACCGGCGCCGGCGTCGCGCTGGACGCCGCCGCCCGCGGCTACAGCGTCGCGCTGCTCGAGCGCGCCGACTACGCCTCGGGCACCTCCAGCCGCTCGAGCAAGCTCGTCCACGGCGGCCTGCGCTACCTGCAGAACTTCGACCTCGGGCTCGTGCGCGAGGCGCTGCTGGAGCGCCAGCTGATGGTCGCGCTCGCGCCGCACCTCGTCCGCCCGCTGCCGCTGGTGGTGCCGGCGTTCGAGGGCGCGCACCCCGACCGGCTGGTGGGCGTCGGCCTGAACCTCTACGACGTGATGTCGCGAGCGCAGCGCGCGGCCGCGGCGGCGCGCCGAGCGCCGCAGGAGGCGAGCCGAGGACGAGCCTGGAGCCCGGAGCGCCACCGCGTGATCTCCGGCGAGGAGGTGCATCGAGCTGCTGCCGGCGCTGGCGGCGCGCGAGCCGACCAGCGGCTACCTGTTCTACGACTGCCAGACCGACGACGTGCGCCTGGTGCTGACCGTGCTCGGCGAGGCCGAGCGCTTCGGCGCGGTCTGCGCCAACCGCCTCGACGTCACCGGACTGCTCGAGCGCGACGGTCGCGCGCACGGCGTGCACGTGCGCGACGCCGAGAGCGGCGAGCGCTTCGACGTGCGCGCCGCGAACGTCGTCAACGCGACCGGCGTGTGGGCCGACCAGCTGCGCCCGCACGAGCTGCACGACGAGGCCGAGCTGCCGCGCATCCGGCCCAGCCGCGGCACGCACGTGACGATCCGCCACGAGGACCTGCCGCTCGTCGGCGGCGCGATCGTGCCGGCCGGCGGCGGGCGCTCGATCTTCGCGCTGCCGTGGCTCGGGCACACGCTCGTCGGCACGACCGACAACGACTACGAGGGTCCGCTCGAGCACATCAGGCCGTCCGCCGAGGACATCGACTACCTGCTGGAGGCGGTCAACGAGTTCTTCGGCACCGAGCTCGCGCCCGCGCGAGCTCACCGGCGCGTTCGCCGGCGTGCGCCCGCTGATCTCCACCGGCGACCCGAAGAAGTCGGTCGACATCTCGCGCAAGGCCGAGCTGTACGAGACCTCCTCGGGGATGATCACGATCACCGGCGGCAAGCTCACGACCTGGCGGCGCATGGCCAAGATGACCGTCGACCGCCTCGTCGAGCGCGACGCGCGCGACGCTCCGTGCCGCACGCACGAGATCCCGCTCGGGCAGGCGATCGCGGCCGAGGAGCTGCCGCGCGTGGAGGGCGTGCCCGAGGAGTCCTACCGCGCGCTCGCCTCGCGCTACGGCCACGCCGCGCACGACGTGCTCGCGCTGGCGCGGCGCGAGCGCGGCGAGCTCGCCCAGCCGATCGTCGCGGGCCTGCCCGACCTGCTCGCCGAGGTCGCGCTCGCCGCCCGCCGCGAGCAGGCGCGCAGCATCGGCGACGTGCTGCTGCGGCGCACCCGCCTCGGGCTGCTCGCCGCGCGCGAGCTCACGTCGGCGGCGGCGCGACCCGATCGCGGCGCGCCGGGCGGCGAGCATCCTGCCTGCGTCAGGCGCGTGGGCGAGGTGCTGGCGCGCGAGCTGGGCTGGAGCGACGAGCGGCTCGAGCTCGAGCTGGCGCGCTTCGCCGAGGAGGCCGTCGCCGAGGGGATCGTCGCGGGGACGGCCGAGCGCGAGGACGTCGGCTCGGCAGCCGCTTCGCAGCCGTCGGCGATGCCGTGAGCGCGCCCGCGCAGCGCCTGCGCGCCGGCGAGCTGACGCTCGAGCTGGGCGGCGAGCGGCCGTGGCTGATGGGGATCGTCAACGCCTCGCCGGACTCCTTCAGCGACGGCGGCCTGCACGCGACCTCGACGCGCAGGTCGAGCTCGCGCGCGAGCTGCTCGCCGCGGGAGCCGACATCCTCGACGTCGGCGGCGAGTCGGCGTCGACCGGCCGTCCGCCGGTCGGCGGTGCGCGAGGAGATCGAGCGCGTCGTGCCGCTGATCGAGCGCGCTCGCCGGCGAGCTGGGCGCGCTCGTGTCGGTCGACACCTACAAGCCGGCGGTCGCGCGCGCGGCGATCGCCGCGGGCGCGAGGATCGTCAACGACGTCAGCGGCCTGCGCGACCCGGCGCTCGCCGACGTGTGCGCGCGAGACGCGGCGCCGCGCTGGTGGTGATGCACACGCGCGCCGCGCCGCGCGAGCGCCTGCAGGACCCCGATCTCTACGACGACATCACCGGCGAGGTGCTCGCGTTCCTGCGCGAGCGCATGCGCGCTGGCGCTCTCGCGCGGGGTCGCGCGCGAGCAGCTGATCCTCGATCCCGGGCCCGGACTTCGCCAAGACGCCGGCGCAGACGATCCGGCTGCTCGCCGAGGTGGGGCGCCTGCACGAGCTCGGGCGCCGCTGCTGATGGCGATCTCGCGCAAGGACTTCATCGGCGCGCTCACCGGACGCGCGCCGCGCGAGCGCCTGGCCGGCACGCTCGCCGCGCTCGCCCACGGCGTGCGAGCAGGGCGCGCACATCTTCCGCGTGCACGACGTCGCCGCCGCGGCCGACTTCCTCGCCGTGCGCGCGGCGCTCGCGCGGCGAGACCGAGCCGAGCAGGGATCTGGCGCTCGCGCAGGAACTCCGCCACGAGCCCTCGAAGTTGGACTGACGGGTCCGGCGTATCCGCGGCCGCCTACCGGCGGGCCCGCCGCGGGAGCCGCTAGGCTGAGGGTCATTCACGGGTGCCCGCCGCTGTCCAACGCGGCGGGACGCCAACCGCCCATCCACTACGAAAGAGGGAACATCCGATGGCAGTACTCGAGCGCTCCGAGCTGGAGGCCAGCCCGCTGGCCGACCTGCACGCGATCGCCGACCAGGTCGGTCTCGACGGCTTCAGGCGGCTGCGCAAGGCCGAGCTGATCGACGCGATCCTCGGCGAGACGGCGCCAGCCGCAGGCGCGCGATGCGGCCCGATGCAGAGCCCGAGCGCTCCGAGCCGGGCCAGCGCTCGCGCAGGCGTCGCCCGCTGCGGACGCGCCGCGCACGCGACGACGACGCCGACACGGGCGCCGAGGACGAGGACGCGCGGCATCCGCCGACGACGGCCGACGCCGCCGATGAGGACGCAGGCGCCAGCGCCGCCGCTCGCCGGCGCGCGCCGCCGCGGCTCGCGCGGCGGCGCCGCGGCCTCCGACGACGTCCGCGCGCGCGGCGGAGCGCGACGCGAGGCGGGCGCCGACGCCGGCAGGATCGCCGCCGGGCGTCGTCGAGGTGCTCGGCAACGGCTCCGCCTTCCTGCGCGTCGATCCGCCCGAGCCCTCCGACGAGGACGTCTACATCTCCGCCGCGCAGGTGCGCCGCTGCGAGCTCGTCTCCGGCGACCGCGTCACCGGCCCGGTGCGCACGCCGCGCCGCTCCGAGCGCTACCCGTCGCTGGTGCGCATCGACACGATCAACGGGGCGTCCGCCGACGCGGTCTCCGACGGCGCTCGCTACGACGAGCTGCCGGTCGACTGGCCGAGCGAGCGGCTCGCGCTCGGCTCCAAGGACCCGACGCTCGAGGCGATCGAGTGGCTGACCCCGCTCGGTCGCGGCTCGCGCGCGGTGATCGTCGGAGCGCGCGCACGCGGGCAAGACCGAGACGCTGCGCCGCCTGCTCGAGGCGCTGCACGGACGCGAGGAGCTCGAGGTCAGCGCTCGTGCTCGCCGGCGCGCGGCCCGAGGAGATCGCGCAGTGGCGGAGGGCCCGGTGGCGCCCGTCGCGGCGCTCACCTTCGCCGCGTCCGCCGACTCGCAGGACCAGGCGGTCGAGCGCGCGATCGACGCCGCCAAGCGCGTGGCCGCGCGCGGCGGCAACGCGCTCGTGCTGATCGACAGCCTCGACGGGCTGCATCCGCACGCGGCGCGCAAGGCGCTCGCCGCCGCGCGCAACCTGCGCGAGGGCGGCTCGCTGACGGTGATCGCGACCGCCGAGCGGCCGCTCGGCGGCGAGACGACCGTGATCGCGCTCGACGTCGCGCTCACCTCGACCGGGCGCCAGCCGATCCTCGACCTCGTCGAGCAGCGGCACGCTCAAGCCCGAGCTGCTCGTCGGCGAGGACGGCGCCGAGGCGATCACCAAGGCGCGCGCAGCGGCGGTCGAGGCCGACTGGCCCGTTAGCGGCGGTAGGCGACCCGGCCCCAGGAGGGCTCGGGCGCCAGCTCGATCGGCTCGCCGCCGCGCGCGGATCGCCGTCGCGTCGGCGGGCTGCACGTAGGCGAAGCTGCCGGTCTGCTCGTCGAAGCTGACGCCGAGCTCGCCCTCCTTGACGCGCTGGTCGAGCCACGCGCCGCGGAACACCAGGCGGCGCAGCCAGTGCACCAGCGAGCGCTCGGCCGGTCCGACCAGCTCCGGCCAGCAGTCGTTGACGTGCTCGCCCAGCCCTGAGGCGGGGTCGAGGATCTCGCCGTTGACGGCGAGGTTGACGAGGTCTTCGAGCTCCTCCTCGCCGAGGCGGCCGCCGACGAAGCCGAGCTTCAGCGCCGCCTGCTCGCAGCGCTCGGAGAAGTCCGCCTCGTTGAAGGTGAAGCGAAGCTCGCCGTATTCGAGGACGAAGTCCTCGCCGGAGTCGTAGTTTTCGCGTCGCGCTGTTTCCATGTGCCGTTGTCGGGGTCCGCGCGCCATCGGTGCCGGCCGTCCGGCTCGTCGGGATCATACGGCCGCGTTCCTGCTTTCGCGGCTGCGGTGCATGGGATTTTGCACGGTGCGTGCTGCACCGTGTAGCCTCCCGGACCGATGGCACGCCTCTCAGAGCACGGACTGCGCAAGTCGGTCGGCGTCTCGGGCATGTTCGCGACCGCCTACGGCAACGTCGGCTCCTCGATCTACTACGCGCTCGGGCTCGTCGCCGCGCACGCGCTCGGGCTCACGCCGCTGGTGTTCGTGTTCGCCGGCGGCCTGTTCGCGCTGACCGCCAAAACCTACGCCGAGGGCGCCTCGATGTTCCCCGAAGCCGGCGGCTCCTCCTCGTTCGCGCGCCACGCCTTCGACGACGTCGTCTCGTTCTTCGCCGGCTGGGCGCTGAGCCTCGACTACATCCTCACGATCGCGATCTCGGCGTTCTTCGTGCCGCACTACCTGAGCGCGTTCCCGGGCCTGCACGCGCTCAAGCACAACCCCGACGACATCTTCGGCGGGCTGATCGTCGTCGGCCTGCTCGCGTGGCTGAACATCCGCGGCCTCGGCGAGTCGGCGAAGCTGAACCTCGTCCTCGCGATGCTGGACCTCTCGCACGCAGATCCTGCTCGTCGGTGCTGGGCTTGGTGCTCGTGCTTGAACCCGTCGCTGCTGATCAACCAGGTGCACCTGGGCTCGGTGCCGACGCTGGAAGGAACTGATCTTCGCGCTGTCGCTGGCGATGCTCGCCTACACCGGCATCGAGACGGTGGCGAACATGGCCGAGGAGTCCAAGGACCCCGGCAAGCAGGTGCCCGAAGGCCGTCAACCTCGTCGTGCTCGCCGTCCTCGGCGTGTACGCGGGCATCTCGGTCGTCGCGCTCTCGGCGCTGCCGGTCCTGCACCACGGCGTCGGCTACAGCGCCGAGCTCAAACAGTCCTTCGAACACCCCGGCTACGCGACCTCGCTCGGCGGCTTCTTCGAAAACGACCCGGTGCTCGGCGTCATCGCACGCCTCGGGCTGCACGGCACGGTCCTGAAACTGGCCAGGTACTACGTCGGGATCCTCGCCGCGACGATCCTGTTCATCGCGACCAACGCGGGGATGATCGGCATCTCGCGCCTGTCGTGGTCGCTCTCCGAGCACCGCCAGCTGCCGCAGATCTTCTCCCAGCTGCACGCGAAGTACCGCACGCCGTGGTTCACGCTGATCTTCTTCTCGATGCTCGCCGGCACGCTGATCATCTACGGCAACACCGAAGTGCTCGGCAACCTGTACTCGTTCGGCGCGATGCTGTCGTTCACGACCGCGCACGCGGCGATCGTGCGCGCTGCGCGTCAAAGACCCCGACCGCGAGCGCCCCTACAGCACGCCGTGGGGCGTGCGCATCAAAGGCTCGGTGATCCCGATGACCGCGGTGATCGGCGGCATCGGCACGGCCGCCGCGTGGGTCGCCGTGACCGTCCTGCACAGCGAGGCGAAGATCGTCGGCATCCCGTGGATGATCGATCGGGATGGGCGGCTACTTCTTCTACCGCAAGCGCCAGGGCCTGGATCCGCGCAAGAGCTACCGCATCGCAGCGCGCCGGCGCGTCCGGCGGACTTCGAGGAGCTCGAGTACAAGACCGCGCTCGTGCCGATCTTCGGCGACGACGTCAGCGCCTCGGCGCTCAGCAGCGCCGCGAAGCTGATCGGCGACGAAGGCGTCGTGTACGCGATCTACGTGCTGCCGGTGCCGAGCCAGCTCTCGCTGGAGTCGGGACTCGAGGAGGAGGAGGCGCACGGCCGCTCGGTGCTCGAGAGCGCTCGCATCCAGGCCAGGCGCCGCGGGCATCAAGATCCACACCGGCCTGATCCGCACGCGCAACCCCGGCGCGGCGCTCGTCGAGGAAGCCGAACGCGTCGGCTCGGACGTGATCTACTGGTCGACGATCCACGCGCCCGCGGGCGAGCAGCGCATCGGCCCGACCGCCGCCTACCTGCTCAGCAAGCGCCCGTGCCGGGTGATCATCGAGACCGAGAACCGCCCCGCGCGCCACTCCGAGCGGCGTGCCCGCCTAGCGGCTTGAGCGCGGCGCGCAGCGCCGGCTCGAGCTGCGGGTGTGCGAACTCGTAGCCGAGCACCAGCGCCTTGGCGGGCATCACGCGCGCGCCGCGTCGTCACGATCTCGGCCATCTCGCCGTACAGCGCGCGCAGCGCGAGCCCCGGCACGGGCAGCAGCGATGGGCGTCCGAGCACCCTGCCGAGCGTCTTCGAGAAGTCGCGGTTGGGAACGGGCTCGGGCGCGGTCGCGTTGACCGGCCCGCTCCAGCGCTCGTCCTCGAGCGCCGCGAGCATCATCCCGACGACGTCGTCGCGCGTGGATCCAGGAGATGTACTGGCGACCGCCGGCCACCGGGCCGCCGACGCCGAGCCGGAAGGGCGGCAGCATCTTGGCGAGCGCGCCGCCGTCGCGGTCGAGCACCACGCCGGTGCGCACCTGCACGACGCGCATGCCGAGCTCGTCGGCGCTCGCGGCCTCGCTCTCCCATTCGACGCACACCTGCGCGAGGAAGTCGCGTCCCGGCGGCGCGTCCTCGTCGAGCGGCTCCTCGCCGTGTGCGCCGTAGTAGCCGATCGCCGAGGAGCTGATCAGCGTGCGCGGCTGCTCGCCGCCGTCGGCGCTGCGCCGCGAGGCCCGCGACGAGGTTGCGCGTGCCGATCACGCGGCTGTCGCGGATCGCGCGCTTGGCCTTCGCGCTCCAGCGCTGCGCGACGGGCTCGCCCGCGAGGTGCACCACCGCGTCGCGTCCCGCCAGCGCCTCGGCCGGCGCCGGTTCGCTGCAGCGGGTCCCACGCCACCGCCCGCACGTCGCCGAGCCGCTTGCTCGCGCGCGCCGGGATCGCGCGTGAGCACCGTGACCTCGGCTCCGCGCTCGCGCAGCGCGCGCACGAGCGAGCGGCCGATCAGCCCGGTCGCGCCGGTGACGGTCACGCGCAGAGCGCACATGCGCTCAGCCTCTCACACGCGGCCGTCGCCACTGGCTGGCGAGCTGCCGGCGAGCGTCGCCGTGGGCGAAGCCGACCTCCGGCGCCGGCGAGCGCGATGCCGGCGGCGCGCGCCTGCTCGGCGACGGCGGCGGCGACCGCGGGCGCGACGTCGCGGTTGAACACCGACGGGATGATGTAGTCCTCGCGCAGCTCGCTCTCCTCGACGATCGCCGCGATCGCGCGGCGGCGGCCATCTTCATCTCCTCGGTGATCGCCGGCGCGCGCACGTCCAGCGCGCCGCGGAAGATGCCCGGGAAGCACAGCACGTTGTTGATCTGGTTGGGGTAGTCCGAGCGCCCGGTCGCCATGATCCGCACGTACGGCGCCGCCTCCTCGGGGTTGACCTCGGGGTTGGGGTTGGCCATCGCGAACACCATCGCGTCCTTGTTCATCCGCGCGAGCGCCTCCGCGGGCAGCGCGCGCGCGCCGGAGACGCCGATCAGCAGGTCGGCGCCGTCGATCACGTCCGCCGGCGCGCCCGCGCGGCAGTCGGGGTTGGTGACCTCGGCGAACCAGCGCTTGACGGCGTTCATCGAGCCGTCGAGGTAGTCCTCGCGCTGCATGTGCAGCGACGCCGCGGGAGTCGGCTCCGATGATCTGCGTCACGCCGGCCGCGAGCAGGATCTTGGCGACCGCGATCCCGGCCGCGCCGAGCCCGATGACCAGCACGTTCAGATCCTCCAGGCGCCGGCCGGTCAGCTTGACCGCGTTCAGCAGCGCCGCCATCACGACCACGGCGGTGCCGTGCTGGTCGTCGTGGAAGACGGGGATGTCGAGCTCCTGCTTGAGCCGCTCCTCGATCTCGAAGCAGCGCGGCGCCGAGATGTCCTCGAGGTTGATGCCCGCCGAACGCCGGGCGCGATCAGCTTGACCGTGCGCACGATCTCGTCGGGGTCGGTCGTGTCCAGGCAGATCGGGAACGCGTCGACGCCGGCGAACTCCTTGAACAGGCAGCACTTGCCCTCCATCACCGGCATCGCCGCGCGCGGCCCGATGTCGCCGAGGCCGAGCACCGCGGTGCCGTCGGAGACGACCGCCACCGTGTTGCGCTTGATCGTGTACTGGAACGCCTTGTCGGCGTCGTCGGCGATCGCGCAGGCACACGCGCGCCACGCCCGGCGTGTAGACCATCGAGAGGTCGTCGCGCGTCTTCAGCGGGTGCTTGTTGGCGCTGTTCGATCTTGCCGCCGACGTGCAGCAGGAAGGTGCGGTCGGTGGTGTCGATCACCTCGGCGCCGTCGATCGCGTCGATCGCGTCGAGGATGCGCGCCCAGTGGTCGCGGCCGGAGGCGTCGACGACGATGTCGCGCACGCTGTGGCCGCCGTCGACCTCGACGAGGTCCACGGCGCCGACCATGCCGCCGGCCTCGCCGATCGCGCTCGTGACGCGCCCGAGGATGCCCTGCGAGTCGTCGAGCTTGACGCGGATCGTCAGACGGTACTGCGCGCTCGGGGTGGCGCTCACTGGTGTGGCTCCCTCGGTTGTTGGCGGGAGGTGATGTTAGGAGGTCTCCGGTCGCGTCGAGCTTGACTCGTAGAGTGCGCGGTCGATGAACG
This sequence comes from uncultured Solirubrobacteraceae bacterium, assembly GCA_963797105.1. GTDB lineage: Bacteria > Actinomycetota > Thermoleophilia > Solirubrobacterales > Solirubrobacteraceae > Palsa-744. Next base: position 2,045,284 of record CAWCOB010000002.1, on the reverse strand, counting down.
CCGAGCGGCGCCTGTTCCTGATCGACGGCCCCAGCCTCGTCTACCGCGCGTTCTTCGCGCTGCCCGAGTCGATCGCGACCTCGACCGGCGTGCCCACCAACGCGATCTTCGGGTTCGCCTCGATGCTCGTGAAGATCGTCACCGAGTACGGCGTGTGCCCGACCGTCGTCGCGTGGGACGCCGGCACCTCCGGGCGCACCGAGCTGTTCCCCGAGTACAAGGCGCAGCGCCGCTCGCGCCCGGACCTGCTCAAGCAGCAGTGGCCGGCGATGGAACCGCTCGTGGAGGCGTTCGGCTACCGCAACGTGCGCGTCGAGGGCTACGAGGCCGACGACGTGATCGCCTCGCTCGCCGAGCGCGCGCTGCACGCCAGCCCGCCGGTGCCGGTGACGATCGTGACCGGCGACCGCGACGTCTTCCAGCTGATCGACGAGCGGGGGCTCGTGGAGGTGATGGCGACCGCGCGCGGCATCACCGACACCAAGATCTACGACCGCCAGGCGGTGATCGACCGCTACGGCATCGCGCCGGAGCTGATCCCCGACTTCTACGGCCTGAAGGGCGACACCTCCGACAACATCCCCGGCGTCCCGGGCATCGGCGACAAGACCGCCGAGCGAGCTGATCCAGAGCTTCGGCTCGCTCGAGGAGGTGCTCGCGCACATCGACGACGTCAGCGGCGCGAAGCGCAAACAGAACCTGATCGAGCACGCCGAGGACGCGCGCGTCTCCAAGCGCCTCGCGACGGTCCAGCGCGACGTCGCCGTCGACTTCGACATCGCCGCCGAGGCCGCGCGCGAGCCCGACCGCTCGCGCCTGCGCGAGGTGTTCCGCGAGTACGAGCTGCGCGACCCGCTGCGGCGGCTCGAGGAGGCGCTCGGCGACGCCGAGCTCGCGGCGCCGTGCGCCAGCGGCGAGGTGAGCCTCACCGCGCGCGTGCGCGCGGGCGCTCCGGCGACATCGCGCGAGTCGGGTCCGCGGACGGCGAGCTGTGCGTGGCGGTGCGCGCCACCGAGGCGCCCGAGGGCGCGCTGTTCGCCGAGGGCGCGCCGTGGCGCTTCGCGGTCGCGGCCGACGGGGAGGTGCTCGCCGGCGACTGCGCGGGCCCCGAGGTCGTCGCGGCCGCCTGCGGCGAGCGCCCGGTGCGTCGCGCACGACGCCAAGGCGCTCGGTCTCGTGCCCGCGAGGCTCGTCCACGACACGCTGCTCGGCGCCTACCTGCTCGAGCCGGCGCGGCGCGGCTATCCGTTCGCCGAGCTGTGCGAGGAGCGCGGCCTCGACGAGCGACATCGAGGATCCCGTGGCCGCCGACGCGGTGCTGCTCGGCGCGCTCGCGGACTGGCAGCGCGAGCAGATCGCCGAGCGCGGCCTGGAGGCGCTGATGGACGAGATCGAGCTGCCGCTGGTGGCCGTGCTGCGCGAGATGGAGCTCGTCGGGGTGCGGCTCGACCTCGAGCGCCTCGCCGAGATCACCGAGCGCGTGCGCGCGGAGATCGCGGGGCTCGAACGGGAGATCTTCGCCTCGCCGGCGAGGAGTTCCTGATCGCCTCGCCGCAGCAGCTCGGGGAGATCCTGTTCGAGAAGCTCGGGCTCTCGCGCAAGCGCCGCGGCAAGACCGGCTACTCGACCGACGCGCGCGTGCTGCAGGCGATCCGCTCCGAGCACGAGATCGTGCCCAAGATCGAGCGCTGGCGCGAGCTCTCGACGCTGATCAAGACCTACCTGGACGTGCTGCCCGAGCTGGTCGACGAGCGCTCGCGGATCCACACCACGTTCCTGCAGGCGGTCGCGCAGACGGGGCGCCTGTCGAGCACCAACCCGAACATGCAGAACGTCCCGATCCGCACGCCGCTCGGTCGCGAGATCCGCGGCTGCTTCGAGGCCGAGGACGGGCAGCGTGCTGATCTCCGCCGACTACTCGCAGATCGAGCTGCGCGTGCTCGCCCACGTCGCCGAGGAGCCGGTGCTGATGGAGATCTTCGCGCGCGGCGAGGACGTGCACACGGCGACCGCCTCGCAGGTCTTCGGGGTGGAGGCCGGACGAGATCGACCCGGGCATGCGCTCGAAGGCGAAGATGATCAACTACGGGATCGTCTACGGGCTCTCCGACTTCGGTCTCGCCGACCGCCTGAACATCCCGCGCGAGGAGGCCAAGGAGTTCATCGACGCCTACCTCGAGCGCTTCCCGCGCGTCGCGCGAGTTCATGGCCGAGACGATCGAGCGCGCCAAGGAGGAGGGCCACGTGACGACGCTGTGGGGCCGTCGTCGGCAGATCCCCGAGCTGCGCGCCCGCAACTACCAGGTGCGCACGCTCGGCGAGCGCCTGGCGGTCAACACCGTCATCCAGGGCACCGCCGCCGACATCATCAAGCTCGCGATGGTCCGCTGCCACGACGCGCTCGCGCAGTCCGAGCTGCGGACGCGGCTGCTGCTCACGATCCACGACGAGCTGCTGTTCGAAGGCCCGCCCGGGGAGGTGGCGGCCGCGCGCGAGCTGATCGAGCGGGAGATGGTGCGGCGTGTGGGAGGGACGCGAGCCGCCGATGGCGGTCGACGTCGGCGTCGGGCGCACCTGGCTCGAGGCGAAGTGACAGCCGCGGGCTCGCAGTGCTCGTCGGCGTTGGGGCGGGCTGCCTCGTCGGCATGCAGGCGCCGATCAACTCGCGGCTGGGCAAGAGCGTCGGCAGCCTGCAGGCGGCGACGTTCTCGTTCCTGGTCGGCACCGTTGCGCTGCTCGCGATCGCCGCGTTCGTGCACGGCGGCCTCGGCGATCTCGGCAAGCTCGGCCGCGCCCCCTGGTGGGCGCTCGTCGGCGGCCTGCTTGGGGCGGTGTACGTGACGGTGGCGCTGGTCACCGTGCGCACGCTCGGCGCCAGCGGGCTCACGGCCGTCGTCATCACCGGCCAGCTCGCGATCTCGCTGGCGATCGACCGCTTCGGCCTGCTCGGGATCGCCAGGCAGCACGTCGCCGCCTCGCGGATCCTCGGGCTCGTGCTGCTGGTCGCGGGGGTGGTGCTGGTCGTGCGCAAGTAGCGCCGCGAGCAGGGGCTCTAACGACGAACCTCCTTCAGCGCCTCGGCGATCAGGCGCACGCCGTGCTCGATCGCTGGCTCGGACAGGTTGCCGTAGCCGAGCAGCACGCCTGCGGGCCCGCCCGGCGTGAAGCGGTGCCAGTGCCAGGCCCTCCATGCCCACGCCGCGCGCCGCGGCCCCGCGCAGCAGGCGCGGCTCCTCGACGTCCTCGGGGAGCTCCAGCAGCTCGAACAGCCCGGCGGCCCCGGGGCTCACCACGTGCCCCTGCGGCAGCCATCGCGCTAGCGCTTCCAGCAGGGCTTCGCGCCGGCTCTGGTAGCGCAGGCGCATCCGCCGCACATGCCGGTCGAGCTCTCCCCGGGCGATGAAGTCACACAGCGCGAGCTGCCCGATCACCTCCGATCCGCCGTCCTCGACCGCCTTGGCCGCGGTCAGCTCCCACGCGAGCCAGGACGGCGTCAGCAGCCAGCCCAGGCGCATGGCGGGGGCCAGGCGCTTGCTGGCGGAGCCGATGTAGGCGACGTGCTCGGGGGCCAGCCCCTGCAGCGCACCGACGGCGACGCGGTCGTAGCGGTACTCGGCGTCGTAGTCGTCCTCGATGATCAGCCGCTCGTCCTCGGCCCACTCGATCAGCGCCGCGCGCCGCTCGGGGGCGAGCACGGCCCCGGTTGGGAATTGATGGGCGGAGGTCACGAGCACGGCGGCCGCGTCGGTGGCGCCGAGTTCGATCGACGCGCAGGCCGTGCTCGTCGACCGGAACCGGGATGACCTCCATCCCGGCGTTCTCGACGATCAGGCGATGCACGTGCCAGCCAGGGTCCTCCAGCGCGATGCGCTCGACGCCGCGGCCGCGCAGCGTGCGGCAGATGAGCGCGAACGCCTGCATGAAGCCCGTGCATACGATCATGTGCTCGGGGTCAGCCTCCACGCCGCGGACGCGGCCGAGATATTCGGCCAGCGCTTCGCGCAGCTCGGGGACGCCGCGCGGGTCGCCGTAGCCCACCGCCGCCAGCGGCGAGTCGCGCAGCGCCGAGCGCAGCGAGCGCAGCCAGGTCTCGCGCGGAAAGCCGGCGAGGTCCGGGAGGCCGGGATGGAAGTGGTAGGGGAAGCTCTCCAGCAACGAGCGCGCCGGCGCTCGCGGGCTGGCTGTGCGCACTGCCCTGGCCACGCGCACGGGGGCGCCCTGGGTGATCGTCAGATACCCCTCGGCCGCGAGCTGCCCGTAGGCCTCGGTCACGACGCCGCGTGAGACCCCCAGCTCCTGCGCGAGCGCGCGTGTGGAAGGCAGTCGCGTGTCGCTGCTCAGGCTGCCCGAGCGGATGCGCGCTCGCAGCGCACGCTCGATCTGCTCGTGCAGCGGCAGCTCCCCGGCGCGATCGATCTCGACGAGCAGCCCGGGGCCCGGTCGTTGGATAACTGGCCCTGTTCCTCTATCCATGACTGGAACTGTAAACCAGACCAGTACAGGGCTAACTTGCATGTCGACATCCGGCACAACACGTCGGCCGGCAGCCACGCATCGGTCCTTGAACGGAGGCTTCGAGCATGAGCCAGACCAACGGCAACGCCAACTCATCCAAGCGAATCACGATCGTCGGCGGCGGCATCGCGGGTCTCACGGCTGCGATCGCCTGCGCCGAGGAGGGCGTCGCTGTGACGCTCCTGGAGGCTCATAGCCAGCTCGGGGGGCGGGGGCGCAGCACCGACGGCCCCTACAAGGCGAACCTGGGCCCCCACGCGATGTACCTCGGGCCCTTCTGGACGTGGATGCGCGAGCGCGACATCCTGCCAGCACACTGCTCTGCGCGTCTCACCAGTGCGCGCCTGCGCATCGACGGCGCCCTGCGCCGCACGCCGCCCCTCGGTGCGCTGCCGGGCGTGCTGCGCCTGCGTGGGCGCCAGGCCCCGGTGGACGTGGACTTCCGCTCGTGGGCGACGAGCCACACCGACGAGCGCACCGCCGCGATTCTGTCCGCCGCGTGCGGCGTGTTCACCTACCACCACGATCCCGGCGAGCTCTCCGCGGCCTTCACCTGGTCGCGGGGGGTGCGTCTGCTGCTGGCGGCGCCCTCCCCGGTGCGCTATCCCGTAGGCGGTTGGAGCACGCTCGTGTCCTCGCTCGAGCGGCGCGTGCGCGAGCTCGGCGTGAACGTGCAGACGGAGACCCGCGTCCAGGAGCTGCCGACGGGACCAGTGATCCTCGCCACCGAGCTCGATCACGCGCGCGAGCTGCTCGGCGACGACAGCCTCGACTGGAAGAGCGGCAGGACGGTGTGCGTCGATCTGGGCCTGCGCCACCGCCGCGGCGACCCGTCGGTGGTCTCCGACATGGACGAGGCGGGCTGGATCGGGCGCTACTCGACCACCAACCCCTCGCTGGCGCCCGACGGCGAGGAGCTGGTCCAGGCGCAGATGCCGATCCGCCCGCGGGAGAGCGCTGAGCAGGCGGGCCTTCGCCTGGAGCGGCTGCTGGACGTGGGGCTCGACGACTGGCGCGGACGCGAGACCTGGCGCAGGCGCCAGGTGATGGACGCGCGCAGCGGTGCGCTGGACATGCCCGGCACGACCTGGCGCGACCGGCCGGCGATCGATCGCGGCGATGGCGTGTTTCTCGCCGGCGACATGGTCGCCGCGGACGGCCTGCTCGCGGAGGTGTCCTGGGCCAGCGCCGTGGAGGCCAGCCGGCTGGCGCTATCGGCGCTGAACACGATGCGCCCGAGCCTGCGCAGGGTCGCCTGAGCAGCTCGGGGTACCTGGCCTCGAGGTGCTTGTCCTTGGAGGCTGGACGCGTTGGCCTCGGCGTCGGCGTCAGCGCGCCGCGGCCACCGCCGTCCGTCCAGCCCGCGACCCGCTGACCGTCCGCTCGCCGACGAACGACGGCGGCGCGATCGCCAGGTAATGCTCGAACACCCGCGAGCTGAGCCGGCGGCTCTCGAAGGCGCCGACGATCGCGGTCATGGCGCGGCTCGGCGTGATCTGGCCGACGGCTCGCTGGACGTTCAGCAGCCAGCGGTATTTGCGCTCGTGCGAGTTCGAGAAGGCGCCGTAGCGGGCGAGCGCCTGCGCGCGCGTGCTGCGCTCGTCGATCACCGCGCGCAGCTCGCGTCCGCATGCGAGCCCGAAGTAAAGCGCCGTGCGGATGCCCTCGGCGGTGAGCGGCAGGCAGTGGCCGGCGGAGTCTCCGACGAACAACACGTCGTCCTCGACGGCGCGCCGCAGCTGGTGTGGGATCCAGTTGCCCTGATAGCCGTCGGGGGGCAGGCCGAGGTCGTGCGCTAGGCGCACCGTCGGCTCCTTGACGTGATGCGCCGGCCAGAACGAGCCGATGCCCACGCGCAGCTCGTCTCGGGCGGGAAAGCTCCAGCCGTAGCCGGCGCGGACGTAGCGACGGTCGATCCACAGCTCCATCTCCTTCCCGGTGCCCTCGGGGTGCACCTCGAGGCCGCGTGAGAGCCGCGCGTCGGGCGGCTGGATGGCCTTCGCGTTCGACAGCACGCGCCGCCAGCCGAGGCCGTCGACGACCAGCGGCGCGCGCAGCTCGCCGCGATCGGTGAGGACGGTGTCGCCGCTGCGGCCGGTCACTGTCGCGGTCTCGAGCTCTAGCTCCGGGCACGCCGCCTGCTCCCAGAGAAGCGCGCACAGCTCGCGGTAGTCGAACGTGGAGAACGACCACGGCAGCGTCCAGCGCGCAGTGCGATAGGGCGTGTGCACGACGAGCTCCTCGAAGCTCTGACGCCAGGCGTCCATCAGCCCGAGCGCCTGCATCCACAGCGTCGGCATCGCGCATGCCGAGGTCTGGCGCTCGCCGAGCTCGTAGCGGTCGATCATCAGCACCCTCGCGCCCGAGCCCGCGAGCTCCCGCGCGACTGCGAGCCCGGCGAAGCTCGCACCGCAGACGAGCACGTCGCAGTCGCGTTCCAGAGGGGTTCGCAGGGCGCCCCGCTTCGTCGCTCGGACAGGCATGTGGGCCGCAATGATACGGCTGCGCTACGCTTCGCCCGGTGCAAACAGTGATGGAGAATCCTCAGGCCCGCGTGGTCGACGGGTCGAACGGGCTCTTGCTCGAAATCGACGGCCAGATAGTTCCCAACTACGACGCCACTTTCCGGCCGATCGAGGAGGGCGAGGTCGTCACCGGCCACGTCGTCCGAATCGACAAGGACGAGGTGCTCGTCGACATCGGCTACAAGTCCGAGGGCGTCATCCCCGCGAACGAGCTGTCGATCCGCAAGGCGGTCGATCCCAACGACGAGGTCCACCTCGGCGAGGAGGTCGACGCGATCGTCATGACCAAGGAGGATCAGGATGGCCGCCTGATCATGTCCAAGAAGCGCGCCCGCTTCGAGAAGGCGTGGCGGCGCATAGAAACCGCGGCCGAGTCCGGCGAGCCCGTCGAGGGCACGGTCATCGAGGTCGTCAAGGGCGGCCTGATCATCGACCTGGGCGTGCGCGGCTTCCTGCCCGCCTCGCTCGTCGACATCCGCCGCGTGCCGAACCTCGACGAGTACATGGGCACGAAGATCGAGACGAAGGTGATCGAGCTCAACCGCTCGCGCAACAACGTCGTGCTCTCGCGCCGCGCGGTGCTCGAGGAGGAGCGCAAGGAGGTTCGCCAGCAGATCCTCGACCGCCTGCAGCCGGGGCTGGTCGTGGAGGGTCAGATCTCGAACATCGTCGACTTCGGCGCGTTCGTCGACCTCGATGGCATCGACGGCCTGATCCACATCTCCGAGCTGTCGTGGTCGCACGTCAACCACCCCTCGGAGATCCTCGCTATCGGAGACACCGTGAAGGTCAAGGTGCTCGACATCGACCGCGATCGTCAGCGCATCTCGCTGGGTCTCAAGCAGACCCAGGAGGACCCGTGGCAGCGCATCGTCGACACCTACAACGTCGGCGACGAGCTCGCCGGCAAGGTCACGAAGGTGGTCACGTTCGGCGCGTTCGTCGAGATCCTCGATGGCGTCGAGGGCCTCGTGCACATCTCCGAGCTCGCCGCGCACCACGTCGAGAGCCCGCGCGAGATCGTCCACCCGGGCGATGAGATCCGCGTCAAGATCCTCGAGATCGACTCCGAGCGCCGGCGCCTGTCGCTGTCGGCCAAGCGCGTCGAGGACCAGATCCTGCCGATCTCGCGGCCCGGCGAACCGCCGCGCGAGCTGGCCTCCGCCGAGAAGGACGCAACGCTCGAAGAGGGCGTGGAGGCGCCCCAGGCCGGGGTGGCAGAGACTGCCGAGGCGCCGGAGGCTGCAGAGACCGCGGAGACCGCCGAGGCTCCGGAGGCGGCAGAGGCCGCTGTCGCACCGGAAGCCGTGGAAACCGTCGATGCGCCCGATGCTGCTGAGGTCGAGGCTCCAGAGGCGGTCGAGACGGAGGCGCCGGAGGCTGCCGAGGCCGAGGCCGAGGCAGTCGCGGCCGAGGTTCCCGAGGCCGTCGCTGAACCGGCCGAGACGGCGCCGAGCGGCGACGAGCCGGCCGAGCCCGCTCAGCAGGACTGACCGGAGCTGAGCACCTCGGAGACGGTGCAGCCGGCGGTGCCGTTCGTCGGCTTGACGGGGGGCATGGGGTCGGGGAAGTCGACCGCGCTGGAAGCGCTGCGCCGGTTGGGCGCGGAGGTCATCTCCAGCGATGCGGTCGTGCACGAGCTCTACGAGGGCGAGCAGCTGCGTGATGCGGTGGTGGGCCGCTTCGGGGCCGAGGTGGCTCCGCGTGGCGTGGTAGATCGCTCGGCGGTGGCGCGGCGGGCGTTTGCCGCCGAGGAGGACCGCAAGTGGCTGGAGGGCCAGGTGTGGCCGCTGGTGGGAGCCCGTGTGGCGAGCTGGCTCGAGCATGCGCGCGCGGCCTCGCCGGCGCCGTGCGCTGCCGTGGTCGAGGTGCCGCTGCTGTTCGAGGCTGGCCTCGAGCAGCTGTATGACGCGACGATCGCGGTCGTCTCCGATGAGTCGGTGCGTCGGCAGCGGGCCGCCGATCGCGGACACGCGCTCGTCGACGAGCGCTCGGCGCGCCAGCTCTCGCAGGAGGAGAAGGCGCGGCGTGCGACGTTCACGGTGCACAACGACGGCAGCGTCGAGGATCTGGAGCGCGAGCTGTCAGCGGTGCTTGGCAAGCTTGGAGGATGAACCGGCGGGTCTTCGCCACGATCGGCGCGATCTTCGCGACGGTGCTGCTCGTCGGCATCGCCGCCTCGGTGGTGCACGAGGCGGCGAGCAACCTCGAGCTGCCGCTGAGCGACGCGAGCATCATCCGCGAACAGGCGGCGCAGAAGAAGCTGGATCCGGCGTTGATCGCGGCGGTGATCTACGCCGAGACGAAGTTCGATCCGCGCCCGTCGCCGGCTGGGGCGCAGGGGCTGATGCAGATCCTGCCGAGCACGGCCTACTACCTGGCCCACCTCTCCGGCGGTACGCGCTTCACCGCCGGCGACCTGGCGACGCCTAGCGTTAACGTCGCGTATGGCAGCTATTACCTGCGCTATCTACTCGACCACTACGACGGCAACGAGATGCTCGCGGTCGCGGCCTACAACGGCGGCTTGACGAACGTCGATGAATGGGTCGCCAACGCCCACGCACACGGCACGCAGCTGAGTCCGGAAGCGATCCCGTTTCCGCAGACGCGCGAATACGTGCGCCGCGTGCTCGCCGCCCAAGTCGAATACCGCGCGACGTACCCGCGCCAGCTGGGGATCTGAGCTCGAGCGCCCCGGCGGCGGCCTCGGTGCCGATCTGTCAGGCGCCGACAAACGGCTAGGCTGGTGAACAGCCCGCGCGCATGCCCGACTTCAAGCTCGACTCGATCTTCACCCCCACCGCCGACCAGCCGAAGGCGATCACAGGCCTCGCCGAAGGCATAGAGCAGGGCGAGCGCTTCCAGACGCTGCTGGGCGCGACCGGGACGGGCAAGACGATGACGATGGCGGGCGTGATCGAGGCGGTGCAGCGCCCGACGCTTGTGATCGCGCACAACAAGACGCTCGCGGCGCAGCTGTGCAACGAGTTCCGCACGTTCTTCCCGGAGAACGCGGTCGAGTACTTCGTGTCCTACTACGACTACTACCAGCCGGAGGCGTACGTCCCGAGCAGGGACCTGTACATCGAGAAGGACTCGGCGATCAACCAGGAGGTGGACCGCCTGCGCCACGCGGCCACCGCGGCGGTGTTCGCACGCCGCGACGTGATCGTGGTGGCGTCCGTCTCGTGCATCTACGGCCTGGGCTCTCCGGAAACGTACGAGATGAACATGCAGATCCTCAAGCGCGGCGAGATGATCGGCCGCGACGGGCTGCTGCGCAAACTGGTCTCGATCCAGTACACGCGCAACGACAGCGTGCTCTCGCGCGGCACGTTCCGCGTGCGCGGCGAGACGCTCGAGGTGTTCCCGGCGTACGCGGAGACGGCGTTCCGCGCGACGATGTTCGGCGACGAGGTCGAGCGCCTGCAGCAGTTCGACCCGCTGACGGGGGAGCTGCTCGAGGACGACCTCGAGCACGTCGCGATCTGGCCGGCGACGCACTACAACTTCAAAGAGGGCACGATCGAAGCGGGCGTGGCGGAGATCGGACGCGAGCTGAACGAGCGCTGCGAGCAGCTCGAGTCCGAAGGCAAGCAGCTCGAGTCCCATCGTCTGCGCCAGCGCACGCAATACGACATGGAGATGCTCAGGGAGGTCGGCTTCTGCTCGGGCATCGAGAACTACTCGCGGATCCTCGACGGCCGCCCGCCGGGCTCGCGGCCGTACTGCCTGATCGACTACTTCCCGAAGGACTTCATCTGCCTGCTCGACGAGTCGCATCAGACGGTGCCGCAGATCGGCGGCATGTTCGAGGGCGACCGCTCGCGCAAGCAGACGCTCGTCGACTACGGCTTCCGGCTGCCGAGCGCGATGGACAACCGCCCGCAGACGTTCCAGGAGTTCCTGTCGATCACGCCGCAGCTGCTGTTCGTGTCGGCGACGCCGGGCGAGTACGAGCGCACGCAGTCCACGCGCGTGGTCGAGCAGATCGTGCGCCCGACGGGGATCGTGGACCCGGCGGTGGAGGTGCGCGAGACCAAGAACCAGATCGACGATCTGATGAACGAAGTGCGCAAGCGCGTCGAGCGCAACGAGCGCGTGCTCGTGACGACGCTGACGAAGAAGATGAGCGAGGACCTGTCCCAGTATCTGCTGGAGATGGGCTTCAAGACGCGTTACCTGCACTCGGAGATCGACACGCTTGAACGCATCCAGATCATTCGCGACCTTCGCCTGGGCGAGTACGACGTGCTCGTCGGCGTGAACCTGCTGCGCGAGGGCTTGGACCTGCCGGAGGTCTCGCTCGTGGCGATCCTCGATGCGGACAAGGAGGGCTTCCTGCGCGGCGAGACCTCGCTGATCCAGACGATCGGGCGCGCGGCGCGCAACGTCGATGGCACCGTGCTGATGTATGCGGACAAGGAGACCCGGGCGATGAAGGCGGCGATCTCCGAGACCGATCGCCGCCGCGAGATCCAGCTCGCGTACAACGAGGAGCACGGGATCACGGCGGCGACGATCGTCAAGGGCATCTCCGACATCGCCGAGTTCCTGCAGTCGGAGTCGAAGGTCCCGCGCGGGCGCAAACGCCGCACGGCGAAGCGCGGCAAGGGCGAGGAGATGCCGCAGCACGAGCTGGAGCGGATGATCGTGGAGCTCGAGGAGGAGATGATCGCGGCGGCCGACGACCTGCGTTTCGAGTACGCCGCACAGCTGCGCGACGAGCTGCGCGAGCTGCGCCGCGACCTGCAGGAGATTCGCTCTCAGGAAGCTCCCGCGGGCGAGATCTTGCCTATCAAGACTTCCGGCGGGGACATGGCTTAGGATGCCGGCCGTGGACTTCGATCGGCAGGCAGTGGAGCGCAGGGACTTTCCGATCGGCAGGCGCGGTTACGACCCGGCCGCCGTGGACGCGCACCTGCGGGCGCTGGCCGACGAGCTCGAGCAGCTGCAGCGCGCGGCGATCACGGGTGGCGGCGATGTATCGGTCGCCTCGACGGCCGGCACGCAGGTGCAGAGCATCCTGCAGGCCGCTGAGACGGCGGCCGCGGAAATCGAGCGTCACGCGCTCGAGAACGCGCGCCAGGTGCGCGAGGACGCCGACCGCGACGCGGATCGCACACGCGAGGAAGCGGTCGAGCGTGCGCGCCAGCACGTTGCGGCGGTTGCGGGCGTGACCGCGAGGCTGCTCGAGCACGTCGGCTCGATGGACGGCGAGGTGAGCGCGCTGGTGGAGAGCATGCGCGCCGGCGCCGGCCGCCTGGCGGCGGACCTGTCGGCGGTGGAGACGGGCATGAGCGAGCTCTACGACGCGGCGTCCGGGCGGTTGAGTGCGGCCGCCGAGCCCGAGCCGCCGCGCCAATATGAGGAGCCCCCGCGCCAGGTCGAACCCGAGCAGCAGCGGGCGTTCGAGGCGGAGCTCGACAGCGCATTCGATGCCGTGCCACAGCCGGTTGGCGCACCCGTGCAGGCTGGAGCGCAGGAAGCTTCGGCGGGCGGGAGCGATGTCGACGGGGCCCGCCTGATCGCGCTGAACATGGCGCTCAACGGCGAGTCGCGTGCCGACACCGAGCGCTACCTCGCCGAGAACTTCCAGCTGCCGGATCGCCTCAAGCTCATAGACGAGGTCTACTCCGCAATAGAGGGGTAGGACGGGCGCGCGGATCGCGCGCCGAGGACGAGCAGCGCTTCGCTCAGGCATCCCAAGCGGGCCATAGCGTTGGCTGCCAGAATGAGGACATGGCGACTCAGGCGACGCACAACCCCTTCACCGACTCGACGCTTCCGCTCTACCGGCTGGATGTCGGGACCTACGGACGGCTGGTCGATGCGGGCGCACTCGAAGGGGTCGAGGTCGAGTTGCTCGACGGGCTACTCGTCAACAAGTGGCCGCACCGCGAGGACTGCATCCACCGACTCGACGTGGGGACCTTCGAACGGATGGTCGCGTCGGGTGAGCTGGAGGGTCGGCCGATCGAACTCCTGGAAGGGCTGCTGGTCGAGGTGAGCCCAGAAGGACCAGAGCACGCCGGTGTGATCTCGCGTCTGACGAGCTTTCTCGCTTCGGAGCGTGGATGTCTAAGCGTGCAGCTTCCGCTCGAAACGCAATGGGGATCATTGCCGGAGCCCGACCTGATGCTCACAGATGGCGAGCGATCACTCCAGCGCCATCCTCGCACGGCGCTGCTCGTGGTGGAGGTGGCAGTCAGCTCGCACGACAGGGATCGCGAGACGAAGGCGGCCATGTACGCGTCGGCGCCCGTGCCCACCTACTGGCTCGTCGACGTGCCGGCCAGGACGGTCGAGGTTCGCACGGAGCCGGGCCCAGCTGGTTACGGCCGCTGCGAGATCTACGGTCTTGGCACGACGGTCCCGTCGCCTGCGGAGGGCGTGGCCGATCTGGACGTGACTGAGCTGTTTGCTTGAGCCGCAGTCGCACGGCGGGCCTAGCCCGCGAGGTGCAAACCGCCGCAAATTGCGGCCGTATTCGCCTCGCAACAGGCGAACGTCTGTTCGCCTAACTATCATGAAGTGTAGATGCCGCAGAGCAACCAGATCGTCGTCTCGGGGGCCCGTGAGCACAACCTGAAGGACATCTCGCTGACGTTGCCGCGGGATGCCCTGGTTGTCATAACGGGGCTGTCGGGCTCGGGCAAGTCGAGCCTCGCGTTCGACACGATCTACGCGGAGGGCCAGCGCCGCTACGTGGAGTCGCTGTCGGCGTACGCGCGCCAGTTCCTGGGGCAGATGGACAAGCCGGACGTGGACTCGATCGAGGGTCTGTCGCCGGCGATCTCGATCGACCAGAAGACGACGTCGCGCAACCCGCGCTCGACGGTGGGCACGGTCACGGAGATCTACGACTACCTGCGTCTGTTGTGGTCGCGCGTGGGCAAGCCGCACTGCCCGATCTGCGGGCGCCCGATCGTGGGCCAGTCGGCGGAGCAGATCATCGACCAGGTGATGGAGCTCGCGGAGGGCACTCGCTTCATGGTGCTCGCGCCGGTCGTGCGCGGTCGCAAGGGCGAGTACGGCAAGCTGCTGGAGGAGCTGCGCGCGGACGGCTTCGCGCGCGTGAAGATCGACGATCGCGTGCGCATGCTCGAGGAGTCGATCGTGCTCGACAAGCGCTACAAGCACGACATCTCGGTCGTGGTCGATCGCCTGGTGATGCGCCACGACGTGCGCAAGCGCCTGGCGGACTCGATCGAGACGGCGGTGGGGCTGGCCGACGGCCTCGTCGAGGTTGAGATAGTCGGGTCGCGCGCGGCGGGAGATGGCGAGGTTGGACGCGCGAAGGGCGAGGCGGGAGCCGGCGGGCGGGGCGACGGGGACGCGGGGGAGGGTCCGTCGCGGGCGAAGGGCGCGAAGGGGCCGCGGGCGGCGGCGGCGCAGATCGTGCCGGGCGAGGCGCCGCAGCCGGGCACGCTGTTCACGTTCTCCGAGCGCTTCGCGTGCCCGGAGCACGGGCCGTCGCTGGTGGAGCTGGAGCCGAGGATCTTCTCGTTCAACTCTCCGCACGGCGCGTGCGAGCGCTGCACGGGCCTGGGCTCGCAGATGGAGATCGACCCGGAGCTGGTCGTGCCGAACCCGTCGCTGTCGATCAGCGAAGGCGCGATCGCGCCGTGGGCGAACAGCAGCTCCAACTACTACGAGCAGATGACCGAGGCGATCGCGGAGCGGTACGACGTCGACCTCGAAGCTCCATGGGAAGCGCTGCTCAGAGGAGCAGCGCGACGTGTTCCTGTACGGCACGAACGGCGAGCCGGTGCAGGTGACCTACAGCAACCGCTACGGGCGCCGGCGCTCTTACGCGGCGCGCTTCGAGGGCATCGTCAAGAACCTCGAACGCCGCTACCGCGAGACGGACTCGGAGTGGACGCGGGAGAAGATCGAGGAGTACATGTCGCTGCGGCCGTGCCCGGTGTGCGGCGGCGCGCGGCTGCGCGCGGAGTCGCGCGCGGTGCTGGTGGCGGGCACGCGCATCGAGGACTTCTCGCGCGCTGTCGGCGCGCAGGGCGCTCGAGTGGCTGCGAGGAGATCGAGCTGTCGGAGACCGACCGGCACGTCGCGCGGCTGATCCTGCGCGAGATCTCAGAGCGACTGCAGTTCCTGGAGAACGTGGGCATCGGCTACCTGTCGATGGATCGCGCGGCGGCGACGCTGTCGGGCGGCGAGGCGCAGCGCATCCGCCTGGCGACGCAGATCGGCTCCTCGCTCGTGGGCGTGCTGTACATCCTCGACGAGCCTTCGATCGGGCTGCACCAGCGCGACAACTCGAAGCTGATCGCGACGCTCGAGCGACTGCGCGACCTCGGCAACACGGTGATCGTGGTCGAGCACGACGAGCAGACGATGCGCGCGGCCGACCACCTCGTCGATCTCGGGCCGGGCGCGGGCGAGCACGGCGGGCGGATCGTGGCGCAGGGGACGGCGGCGCAGGTGCAGAACGGTGAAGGAGTCGCTGACCGGCCAGTTCCTGTCGGGCACGCGCACGATCGAGGTGCCCGAGCGGCGGCGCACGCCGAGCGGCTACATCGAGATCCTCGGCGCCAGCCGAGCACAACCTGCGCGACATCGACGTGCACGTTCCGCTGGGCGTGCTGACGTGCGTGACGGGGGTGTCGGGCTCGGGCAAGTCGACGCTCGTCAACGACATCCTCTACAAGGCGGTGGCGAACCGCCTGCACCGCGCGCGCAAGCGCCCGGGTGCGCACCGCGCGATCCACGGGCTCGAGCAGCTCGACAAGATCATCGCCGTCGACCAGTCGCCGATCGGGCGCACGCCGCGCTCGAACCCGGCGACGTACACGGGCCTGTTCGACGTGATCCGCGACCTGTTCTCAAAGACGCAGGAGGCGCGCGCGCGCGGCTACAAGCCGGGGCGCTTCAGCTTCAACGTCAAGGGCGGGCGCTGCGAGGTGTGCCGCGGCGACGGGCAGATCAAGATCGAGATGCACTTCCTGCCGGACGTGTACGTGCCGTGCGAGCAGTGCCACGGCAAGCGCTACAACCGCGAGACGCTCGAGGTGCGCTTCAAGGGCAAGAGCATCGCCGACGTGCTCGACATGCCGGTCGAGGAGGCGCTGAAGTTCTTCGAGCACATCCCGAAGGTCCGCCGCCGCCTGGAGACGCTCGACGCGGTCGGCCTCGGCTACGTGCGCCTCGGCCAGCCCGCGACGACGCTCTCGGGCGGCGAGGCGCAGCGCGTGAAGCTCGCGACGGAGCTGTCGAAGATCGCGACCGGGCAGGACGCTCTACATCCTCGACGAGCCGACGACCGGCCTGCACTTCGCCGACGTGCAGCGCCTGCTGGAGGTGCTGCAGCGCCTGGTGGACGCCGGCAACAGCGTGGTCGTGATCGAGCACAACCTCGACGTCATCAAGAGCGCCGACCGGCTGATCGACATGGGGCCCGAGGGTGGCGAGGAGGGCGGCATGGCGATCGCCGTCGGCACGCCCGAGGAGGTCGCCGCCGAGCCGGCGTCGCACACCGGGCAGTTCCTGGCAGAGCTGCTCACGCCGGCGACGAGGCGTCGCACGGTCAAGCACCGGCAAAGGCCCGCGCAAACGCCGCGCGAAGGTCGCCGCTTGAGCGCGTAGCGCGCAGGCGCGTCTGTGGGCGCAGAAGTGGCGCTGGTACGAGCGCAACTCGCTGCCCTGGAATCGAGCGCGGATCCACTGGGAGCTGATGCGCCGCGAGGCGTTCGTGCGCTGGCCGGTGCACGGCAACGTGCTCGAGGCGCTGCGCGAGGGACGCCTGGAGATCGGCGCGGGCGTGCTGCTCGAGCCCGGCGTGTGGATCACCGCGCCCGGCGCCGCGCGCGTGCGCATCGGCGCGGGCACGTTCCTGAACATGGGCGTGATGGTCGCCGCGCAGGAGCTCGTGGAGATCGGCGATCACTGCATGCTCGCCAACGGCTGCTTCGTCTCGGACGCGAGCCACCGCTACGACGACCCGGAGAAGCCGATCACGTGGCAGGGCTTCGAGAGCAAGGGCCCGACCCGAATCGGCGACAACTGCTGGCTGGGAGCGAACGTCGTGGTGACCAGCGGCGTCACGATCGGCGAGCGCTGCGTGATCGGCGCCAACAGCGTCGTCACCCGCGACATCGAGCCGTTCTCGATCGCGGCGGGCGCGCCCGCGAAGGTGATCCGCCGGATCGAGTACGAAACCGGGTAGCGTCCGCGCATGGACCTGTACGAGGCGATGCGCTGCGCGCCCACGACGCGGCGCTTCAAGCCCGACCCGGTGCCGACGGAGGTACTCGTGCGGGCGCTCGAGAACGCGCGCTTCGCGCCCAGCGGTGGCAACCGTCAGGGCTGGCGCGTGATCGTCGTGCAGGACGCCGAGCGTCGCGCAGCGCTGCGCGACCTGTACCTGCCGGGCTGGCGCGCGTACATGGAGCAGACGGGCGGCGCCGCCGTGCTGGCCGACCCGGACGCGTTCGACCGCGCGATCGTGCGCCGCGTGCAGGCGTGCGGACGAATACGCCCAGCTGCTGCACGAGGTGCCGGTGCACCTGGTCGTGGGCGTGCGCCTCGACGATCTCGCGGTCACCGACGCGGAGCTGCCGCGCCAGAGCATCGTCGGCGGCGCGTCGGTGTACCCGTTCGTGCAGAACCTGCTGCTGGCGCTGCGCGCCGAGGGCCTCGGCGCAGCGATGACGACGCTGCTCGTGCCGGCCGAGGCGGAGGTCAAGCGCGCTGCTCGAGATCCCCGACGAGATCGCGCTCGCAGCGCACATCGGCGTCGGCTACCGCGCCGATCCGTGGCCGACGCAGCTCGCGCGCAAACCGGTCGAGGAGTTCGCCTTCGCGGAGCGCTACGGGGAGCCGCTGGCCTAACGATGGCCGCGCGAGGTATGGCGAGGGCACCAGGCGGGGTGCGCCGCGGCACCTACTCGATCGTCGCGCGCGACCCCTCGAGCGGCGAGCTGGGCGTGGCGGTGCAGTCGCACTGGTTCGGCGTTGGCGCTGTCGTCGCCTGGGCTCGGCCCGGCGTGGGGGCGGTCGCGACGCAGTCGGTCGCGGAAGTCGCGCACGGGCCGAACGCCCTGGACGCGATGCAGCGCGGGCTGAGCGCCGAGGAGGCGATCACGGAGGTGTTGCGCGCGGACGAGCTCGCGCGCTTTCGCCAGCTGGGCGTCGTCGACGCCCACGGCCGCGCGGTGTCGCACACGGGCTCGGACTGCATTGCGCACGCCGGCGACGCGGCGGGGGAGGGGTTCGCGTGCCAGGCGAACATGATGGCGGACGAGGCCGTGCCGGGCGCGATGGCGGCCGCGTACGATGCTCACGACGGCGATCTCGCCGAGCGCCTGCTCGCGGCGCTCGACGCCGCGGAGGCGGCCGGCGGCGATGTGCGCGGGCGTCAGTCGGCGGCGTTGCTCGTCGTCCCCGCCGACGGGGAGCCGTGGCGCACGCGCTTCGATGTGCGCGTCGAGGACGACGGCGCGCCGTTGGTCGAGCTGCGCCGGCTCGTGCGGCTCGCGCGTGCCTACGAGATGGCAGGCGAGGCGGATGAGCTGGCGGCCGAGGGCGCTCACGCCGAGGCCACGCGTCTCTACCTGTCAGCCGCGGAGCTCGCGCCGGAGGCCGACGAGCTGACGTTCTGGGCCGGGCTGGGGGTGGCCGCGGGGGATCTCGACGCGGGCCTCGAGCTGGTGCGCCGGGCGGCGGCGATCAAGCCGTCATGGCTGACGCTGCTCGACCGCCTCTCTGACGAGCTCGCGCCGACCG
Organism: uncultured Solirubrobacteraceae bacterium; assembly: GCA_963797105.1. Taxonomy (GTDB): domain Bacteria; phylum Actinomycetota; class Thermoleophilia; order Solirubrobacterales; family Solirubrobacteraceae; genus Palsa-744. The sequence goes on along the minus strand of CAWCOB010000002.1, from coordinate 2,026,496 downwards.
CAGCGGCCGTGCGCGAGGCGCTGCGCCTCAGCTGAGCAGCGCGTGCAGCTCGGCGAGCTCGCGCGGGGTCGATCGAGTAGCTGTGCTCGGGGCCGGGGTAGCGGCGCGCGCGCACGTCCTCGGCGTAGGCGGCTGACGCCGTCGTTCATCTCCTGCTGCAGGTTGGCGTAGCGCTTGACGAAGCGCGGCGCCGAGCCCGTCGCGGATGCCGAGCAGGTCGTGGAAGACGAGCACCTGGCCGTCGGTGGCCGGCCCGGCGCCGATGCCGATCACGGGGATCTCGAGCAGCGGCATCAGCTCCTCGGTGACGGCGCTGGGGATCGCCTCGAACACGAGCGCGAAGCAGCCCGCCTCCTGCAGCGCGAGCGCCTCGGCGGCGATGCGCGCGGCCGCGCGCGGCGGTGCGTCCCTGCGCCTTCCAGCCGCCGAGCGCGGTCGAGGTCTGCGGCGTGAGCCCGACGTGGCCCATCACGGGGATGCCCGCGCCGACGATCGCGCGCGCGCGCCTGACCGAGGCCTCGCCGCCGCCCTCGAGCTTGACCGACGTCGCAGCCGGCCTCCTTGACCATGCGCATCGCGGTCGTGATCGCCTGCTCGTCGGAGACCTCGTAGGAGCCGAACGGCAGGTCGCCGATCAGCAGCGGCGTGTGCAGGCCGCGGCGCGCGGCGCGCGCGAGCACGAGCATGTCGTCGAGCTCGACCGGCGTGGTGGCGCTGTAGCCGAGCACGGTCGTCGCGGCGGAGTCGCCGACGAGCACGAGGTCGACGCCGGCGGCCTCGGCGGCGCGGGCGCTCGGGTAGTCGTAGGCGGTGACCATCACGATCGGGTCGCCGAGCCGCTTCTTCTCCGTCAGCAGCGGCAGCGTCATCGGCAGGCGGCCGGGGTCGGCTGGGGCCTGGATGCGTGGGGTGGCTGGACATGGTGTGCTTCCTCTCTGACGGCCGGTTGACGCCCGCTCAGGAGAGCAGGGTCGCCACCTGCGTCGTCGATCGTGATGATGCGGTTGGTCTCGGCCTCGACGTGGACCACGCGGGGCTCGTAGCGCTCCAGGTCGGCCTCGTCGTAGCTGGCCGTAGGAGATGACGATGATCGTGTCGCCGCGGTGCACGAGGCGCGCGGCGGCGCCGTTGACGCACATCGCGCCCGAGCCGCGCTCGCCGGCGATCGTGTAGGTCTCGAAGCGCGCGCCGTTGTCGACGTCGACGACGTGCACCTGCTCGTACTCGAGGATGTCGGCGGCCTCGAGCAGGTCGGGGTCGATCGTGATCGAGCCGACGTAGTGCAGGTCGCAGTCGGTCACCGTCGCGCGGTGGATCTTGGACTTGAGCATCACGCGCTGCATGTGGCGATCGCCTCTCCTGGGCGTCGAGCGGTTGGCGTGCGCGGCGTGGCTCGAGGGTCGCGTTGTCGATCAGCCGCACCTCGCCGACGCGCGCGGCGAGCGCCAGCAGCGCCTCGCCGGAGAGCGCGTCGACCGGCTCGAGCGTGTCGGGCTCGACGAGCGCGACGTACTCGGGCTCGACGTCGAACGGGCGCATCGCCTCGCGCGCGGCGTCGAGCAGCGCCTGCGCGGAGCGCTCGCCGCGCGCGGCCAGCTCGCGGCGGCCGGCAGCGCGGCCGGCAGCGCCAGCGCGCGCGCGCGCTCCGTCGGCGCTCGAGCAGCGCGTTGCGGCTGGACAGCGCCAGGCCGTCCGGCTCGCGCACCGTCGGCAGCGCCTCGATCCGCACGGGCAGGTTCAGGTCGCCGCGAGACGGCGGATCACGACCACCTGCTGGGCGTCCTTCTGGCCGAAGTAGGCCACGTCGGGCAGCGCCATGCACAGCAGCTTCGTCACGACCGTGGCGACGCCGCGGAAGTGCTCGGAGCCGCGCGCCGCGCCCTCCAGGCGCTCGGTCACGCCGAGCACCTCGACGCTCGTGGCGAAGCCCGGCGGGTAGACCTCCTCGACCGACGGCGCGAACAGCACGTCCGCGCCGGCCGCGGCGGCGAGCTCGGCGTCGCGGCGCTCGTCGCGCGGGTAGCGCTCGAGGTCGGCGCGCTCGTTGAACTGGGCGGGGTTGACGAACAGCGAGACGACGACCACGTCGCAGTGCGCGCGTGCGTGGCGGATCAGCGACAGGTGCCCGTCGTGCAGCGCGCCCATCGTCGGCACGAGCCCGATCGTCGAGCCCCTCGCGGCGCGCCGGCGCGAGCGCGGAGCGCAGCTCGGCCACGGTGCGCACGGTCCTCATGCGCGGAGCGAGGTGCGGTGCGGTGGGGGCTCATCGGTTTCGGTCCAGTTCCCTGCGGATACCGGCGCGACTTCAGATTTCCAGCGGGTGCGGCGTCAGGTCCACTCGAGCGAGCTCGTCGGCGGCCTGTGCAGAATGATACACACGGCTCGCGGCTTGTAAATGGGCCGTTCTACTGTGTGTGCGTAAGATCACACATATAAAGCCTCTGTATAAGCCCGGTTTCCGGGGATTTGGCGTCCGAAAGCGGCTCTACGGTCCTCGCCCCAATCCATATTGGCCGGGGCGCCAGCGTGAACTGACCCCCGGCCGTGACACAGGAGGGCTTAGCTCCCATGCAAGAGAACCCTACCCACGAGCCCGTGTTCGACGTGGATGCGCGCGAGTGCGTCTATCTGATGACCAGCTCGGACCAGCCGCCCGTATGGGCGTTGGCGGACATCGGCCGCGAGCTGGACACCCACGATCCCGAGGCGCTCGTGCGGCCGCTGGTCTGCGCAGGACTGCTCTACCGCACCAGCGATGGCCACGTGTTTGCGTCGCCCGCCGCGTACAGGATGGTCGCGATGACCGGCCACATCATCTAAACGGCCGTCAGGGCGCCACGCCACAGGGTCGGGCGTGGCGCCGGGCGTCTGGAGGGTAGAGGGCTGCGGCTTACGCAGCATTGGCCGTCGTGTGGCCTCCGGGATGAGCTTCGATCTCACTTCACGGCGAAGATCAGCGATGACGCTTGTTCTTTCCGTACATCTTTCCTGGTCGCTTCACGCGCTTTGGCTGCTTGGATCGTTGCGGCAGTCGGGTGCGGGGCTTCGGCGCAAGCTGGACTGTGACCGCTTCGCCAATCGCCTTGATCTGTCCGTCGCTGAGCACGAGCGTGGACTCGGGTGGATGCACTGCGGCGCGCTGCTCATCCTCGGCGTGGTAATCGGCACTCTGCAAGTAGCCGACGATGCATGTGAGCACCGTCACGAGGATCGCCAACCATTCCCGTCCGGGAGCCTGTTGGATGATTAGGTTGACGATCGGGGCTAGCTGCGGATTTTCAGCCGCGAAGTCCTCCGGTGCTTGTTTTGACTGGCGGGCCTCTTTCGCGGCTCGACGCAATCGAGCGATGTCAGCCAGCGTGAGGTTGGCGTCACGAGCAAGGCGTACGACGCCGCCAACGAAGTCGTATGTGCCACTGGCGATCTCTGCTCTGCCACCGCACGCTGGGCAGTCGACGGTGCCACCTCTGAATGTGATGCCGGTCGATTCGACGGCGTGGATCCCAGGCGCTGGTCCTTCCCAGCCACATGTTGGACAGATGGCAGGCGGCGCATTCACTGCTCGCATCGTACGGGCATGTGGTCACGGTCGGACCGTGGCACCATCTTGCCGTCCTCGCATCAACTCGTGAGCGTGCTGCCGCACCTCGGACATGTTGCCTGCCACGCGAACGCCTCGAAGCCGCATGCGCAGGCTCTGCTAGCAGCGCGTGGAAACGCAGCAGACGATCGACCTCTCCCGGAGGGCTCATCGATCAGCGCGGATACCCCGCGCCCCCCGCTCCTGCGCGAGCTGCCACGGCCAGTTTGCATGTGGCGGATATAAGTCGCGCCACCACCTGGTATCGGTTTGTGATCGAACCGACCACCGAGCCTCACGTCGCCATCGAGCTGAAATGCGGTGGGCGTGTTGGACCACCCATCAACATACGCCTCGATCCCGTGCCCTAGTCGAACGCCCACAGGACCCGTGCCGTTCGGCTCGCGGATCGGAGGGACAAATCTTGAGGGTTTAGCTTCCGCGTGGCTCATCCTTCGAGTTTAGGCCCCGTGTTCGACGGGCTGGATTGTGTTCGGCTTTAAGTCGTACTCGCTCGCCGATGTTCGTGTTGTGGGTCAGGTGATCGGCAGACGAAGTGATCTCAAGATCCGCATCGCCAACAAGAGAACCCCCACGGAAAGTGCTCGTCGGCGATAGCGCTGGCGAGGGCTGGGGCGATTCGGGCTCGCGTCGACGCAGGATGATTGCCGTCGTGGTGATGATCATAACCACCAGCAATGCTCCCGATGCGCCATACCAGAGCAAGTAGGTCAGCATTCGGTGGCTTTTCCCGCTGCTGCTGTCAGCGATTCCAGATCCAACGCAGATAGCGCACGCAAATGCGGATGCACCGCGAATCTCGGTGAGCTTGAGACCGAGAACCGTGGGCGAATCGGTAGGCCAGAGCCAGCTGCGAAGGCGTCGCACCATCTCAGGGTAGGTGGCATCGTGTTTCGTCGCCTCCAAGGATTTACTGTAAGGCACCTTGACGGGCGCCGTTTTGTAAGGTAACCTTACGGTATGTCGTCAGCCAATCGCCACCAGCCGCGTAGAGCGGCATCGTCGGAATCGACGTATTCGCTGATGGAGTTCATGCGGGAGTTCCCTGACGACGCAGCCTGCCTTGAGCACCTCTGGCGCGAGACATACTCGCCCGACGGCGAACACGCCGAGTGCCCGAAGTGCGAGTGCGAGCGTGTGTTCCGCAAGTACAAGACGAAGCAGGGCAGGCAGTCGTGGACCTGCACCGGCTGCGGGCATCACGTCCACCCGACCGCCGGGACGATCTTCCACAAGTCCTCGACGTCGCTGCACTTGTGGTTCTACGCGATGTACTCTGGTCGCTAGCACTCGCTGCGGGATCTCGGCCAAGAACCTTGAGCGCGCGATCGGCGTCTCCTACCCGACTGCCTGGCGGATGCTGAACAAGATCCGCAACGAGCTGATGGTCGATGACGGCGAGCCGCTGAGGGGCGAAGTCGAGATAGACGAGATGTCCGTGGACGGCAAGCCGCGCCGCGCCGCCGGACCGTACATCGGGCCGGACCGCCGCCGCAAAGAGACGCGCCAGTCCGAGGCCGCGAAACTCCGCGAACGTAGTAGAGCAACGGTGTTCGCCGCCGTCGAGCGCGGCGGACGAGTCAAGGCCACCGTGCTCCCGTCACGGCGTGGCCCCGGCCTGCAAGCCCAAGCAATCGAGTGGATCGACCCGCGCTCCATCGTCTACACAGACGAGTGGCCCGCCTACAACCAGCTACACCGGCATTTCGCCTCGCATAGTCGAGTCCGGCACGCGGCCGGGGAGTACGTAATCGGCGACGCGTACACGAACACGATCGAGGGCTGGTTCGGCAACGTCAAGCCGTCGATCCGGGGCACCTACCGGAAGGTGTCGCACAAGTGGCTGCAGGGCTACTTGAACGAGTTTGCGTGGCGCTACAACCGCCGCGAACAGCGCGACCCGTCGATGTTCGCGGCGCTGGTCGCAGAGGTCACGCGGGAGCCGTCGTGAACGAGCGCAAAGCACTCGAAGCGCTTCACCGTGCCGCCGACCGCCGCATGGCTGCTGATGATGAGCGCCACGCCGCGTCAGCGGAGCTGCGCAAGCGCGTACGTGACGCGCACGCTGCAGGCGTCAGTCCGACTCGGATTGCTCAGGAGGCCCGTCTGTCTCGGCAGGCCGTTTACGAAGCCCTGCAACCTTCCTGACCACGCTCTCGAAGTCGTGACGCGACGGAACGGGGATGTCTAGCCCCTCACCATCAGTAGTCGGAACACGCTGCGTAGGCTTCTGCTCGTGATCGTCGGGCATCCACGGCGAGGGTAGCGCGTGCCCCATCCCCGAGCCTATCCCCGCTGTATTTTCTGCGGAGCGAGGGCGAACAGCCACGAGCACGCGATTCCAGCCTGGATGTCCAAGCGACTCGGGATCAAAGTCATGATGGGCGGCTGGACGATCGGCTTGCCGCCGCTCCGGCACCTGATCTCCTTTGCGAGCTACCGGCATCGAATCTTCTGCAAGCCCTGCAACACCCACTTCAAACACCTGGAGGACGAAGTGATCCCACTTCTCGTCCCGATGGCGCAGGGTCGCACGCTCGTCCTCGACACCGACAGCCAAGCGCTGCTCGCACTCTGGGCCACAAAGACAGCGATAGCGCTGCTCGCGGCAAAAGAGCAGCTACGTGACCTCGTACCGTCGGATCACCGTCAGTCCGTGCGATACGCCGGTCAGACGCCAGCGGACTGCTGGGTCGGCTACCTCCCCTGGCAGGGCCGCGAGGTCATCACGGGCGGCGAAGGGACGCTCGGCGACGGTCATGAACCACCGTCCGGGTACCGGACGTACGGAGAGGTATTCATGTTTGGGACCATCGGCTTCAAGGTCACCGGCATCATCGACCCGCTGCCTTCCCAATACGTCCTCGCGCTCGACGAGCCGTACATCTGCCAGTTCTGGCCGCCGGTATCCGGAATGATCGTCTGGCCGCCGGAAGTCGCGCCCGTCACCGAGAGCGCGTTGCCGGAACTCTCCCTGCGCCTGCCCGTCATGCGTTGGAGCTAGCCCCGAAAGATCCGTAGTTTGGGACGACATCGCGCCTGCTTTCCGCCTCCGGCTTATACAGAGGCTTTATATGTGTGCGAACTCTCACAAACCCAGCCCTTATACAGGGATTGGATATACGTGCGTAAGATCACAGCACGCGGCCCGTGCCGTTCGCCGCGGCTCCTCTGACGCGGACTGTTTGCTCATGGAGTTGATGCCGGCGTACCAACGTCTACACGAGCTCGACCGAGACCGCATGCGGAATCTTCAAGACCGGAGCTCGCGGTGTCCACAAGAAGGTCTCGCCTCGCCATTGAGCCTCAAGCCCCTACCTGTACGAGGGCGTGCTGTTCACGCAGCTGCTCGCCCGCGTAGCTCCGATGGATCGGCTAGCGTCCGCCCTATGGCGTCTCTACGCGAGATTAGCTGGCAGCGGCTTTTTGGGCGCCTCGCGGAGCGTGGCGCGACTGGTAGCTGTCCGGTCTGCGCGAACGACAGTTGGACCTGGGGCTATGAAATACGCCTCCCGACTGTGGAACCGGATGGCAAGCTGCGTGGCGGATACCGCCTCATCCCAGTCTTCTGCACCAAATGTGGGTTTACGCGGCTTCACGACCGATCCACGCTCTTCCCTGAGGACGAACCGGCTTCCGGCGGTAACCAGTAGTCCGAAGACGCATCCCGCGACTGCGTAGACTACTGGCGTACTGGCGCCAGTCACTTTCGCAAGAAGGCCGATGAGCACGCCAGCGATACCGATGCAGCAGAACAGCAGCACCGACTCACGCACTCTCCAGATGGTCCTAGGCTCCACAGCCCCTCATCTTAGAGCCGTGATGAGGACGCCGTAGAATGCTCCGGCCCCGGTGCAGAATCCGATCCAGATCACGATCCCTCCGATCGCTTTCCGCAATGTCCGCTGGAAGCTTGCCGCACAACCCGTAAAGAAGCCAAATCCGGCGCCAATAGAAGCCCAATTTGCCGCTTCAGTCCCAACGTCGTTGTTCATGGCTAGCCGCCATCCTTACCGATCGACGGCCCTGGATGCTGGCTGGCCCTGGTGGCGTAGGCAAGGTGTGTTCCCTGTCCGCGTTAGCAACCGGTTGCGCCCGGATCGGCCGCGACGACGGCCTGTGAGCTACCAGGCGTCGACGTACGGGCGCTTCTTGCCCGCTCGCCGCCACCACTCGCCGCTGAGTGCTCGTCGAACAGCGTCGCGATCCAGCGGCGCGAGTCGGCCGGGTCGATCACGTCGTCGATCTCGCCGTAGGCGGCCATGTTGACGCCCTCGCCGCGCTCGTAGGCGGCGGCGACCATCTGCTCGAACACGCGCTCGCGCTCCTGCTCGTCCTCGATCGCGTCGAGCTCGCGGCGCATGCCGAGGCGCACGGCGCCCTCGAGGCCCATGCCGCCGAACTCCGAGGTGGGCCACGCGACGGTGAACAGCGGCGCCTTGAAGCCGCCGCCGGCCATCGCCTGGGCGCCGAGCCCGTAGCCCTTGCGCAGCACGATCGTGCCGGTCGGCACGCGTCACGTTGGCGCCGCCGAGGAACATGCGCGCGAAGTGGCGCACGGTCGCGGTCCGCTCGGCGGCCGGGCCGACCATGAAGCCGGGCGTGTCGCACAGGAACAGCACGGGCAGCTCGAACGCGTCGCACAGCTGCAGGAAGCGCGCCGCCTTGTCGGCGCCGTCGGCGTCGATCGCGCCGCCGAGATGCGTCGGGTCGTTGGCCAGCACGCCCAGCGGCGCGGCCGTCGCACGCGCGCGAGCGCCGTCAGCATGCCGGGCGCCGAAGCCGTCGCGCAGCTCGAGCACCGAGCCCTCGTCGAACAGCGTCTCGACGACGCGGCGCACGTCGTAGACGCGCTTGCGCTGCTCGGGGATCAGCGTCGCGCAGCAGCTCCTGGTCGGGCGCCGGCGCCGGTCGCGCCGTGCGCCCCGCGGAAGTAGGACAGGTAGCGCTTGGCCAGCGCGACGGCCTCGCGCGTCGTCGGCGGCGCGCAGGTCGACGACGCCGTTTGCGTACTGCACGTCGATCGGGCCGACCTCGCTCGGGCTCGTGCACGCCGAGCCCGCCGCCCTCGATCATCGCCGGGCCGCCCATGCCGATGCTCGAGTCCTCGGTGGCGATCACCACGTCGCAGCAGCCGAGCAGCGCGGCGTTGCCCGCGAAGCAGTAGCCGGAGGCGATGCCGACGAGCGGCACGAGGCCGCTGAGGCTGCGCGAACAGCTCGAACGCGCGGCAGTCGAGGCCGGCGACGATCGGCATGTCGACGTCGCCCGGGCGTCCGCCGCCGCCCTCGGCGAACAGCACCACCGGCAGCCGCCGGCGCTCGGCGATCTCGAACAGGCGGTCCTTCTTGGCGTGGTTGCGCATGCCCTGCGTGCCGGCGAGGACCGTGTAGTCGTAGGACATCGCCACGCACGGGCGGCCCGTCGACGCTCGCCGACGCCCGCCGACGAGCCCGTCGGCGGGCGTGCGGGCGATCAGCTCCTCGCGCGAGCGCCGGCGCTCCTGGGCGGCGAACAGCAGCGGCCCGTACTCGACGAACGTGTCCTCGTCGAGCAGGTCGGCGAGGTTCTCGCGCGCGGTGCGCCGGCCGCGCTCGCGGCGTCGCGCGACGGCCTCGCGGGCGCGCGGCGTCGAGCCCGATCTCGTGGCGCTCGCGCACCGCGCGCAGGTCCGCGCGCTCGCCGCTGCCGGCTCCGCGCTCGGCGACGCTCGCTCGCCGTCGCCGGCGCTCGGCCGCGCTCCGGGCGCGCCGGGCGATCCGAGCGTCAGCAGCAGCTGGCCCTCCTCGCACCGCGTCGCCGACGGCGACCGCGACGCTGCGGACCACGCCGTCGGTCTCCGCGAGCACCTCGTGCTCCATCTTCATCGCCTCGAGCACGACCAGCGCGCTGCCGGCGCCGACGTGCTCGTCGCGCGCGTGTGCGATCGCGACGACGACGCCCGCGAACGGGGCTGTCACCGCGATGCTCGGCGGTCGGTGCCATCGGCGAGATCATCGCTCACGGGCACTGCGCCGGTCGCGACGCGTCGCCCGCACGGATCGCGACGTGCTCGCTCGGGCGTGCTCGCACCGCGAGCAATTACCATCCGTGCGGTGTCCTCGCAGGAGCGTGAGCGGCCGGCGTCCGAGCGGCGCGAGGCCCTGAAGGAGGTGCTCGCGCAGGCGCGCGGCTGCACGCGCTGCCCCGAGCTGGCGGCGACCCGCAAGACGGTCGTGTTCGGCGCGGGCAACGCCGACGCCGAGCTGATGTTCGTCGGCGAGGCGCCCGGGCGCGAGCGAGGACGAGCAGGGCGTGCCGTTCGTCGGGCGCGCGGGCAAGCTGCTCGAGCACGCTGCTCGGGGAGATCGGCATGGCGCGCTCGGAGGTCTTCATCGCCAACACGCTCGATGTGCCGTCCTCCCGGCAACCGCGATCCGCAGCCGATCGAGATCGAGAACTGCCAGGAGTACCTGCTGCGCCAGGTCGAGCTGATCCAGCCGACGGTGATCTGCACGCTCGGCAACTTCTCGACCAAGCTGCTGCGCGGCGACCCGACGGGGATCACGCGCCTGCACGGACAGCCGGAGGTGCTCGTGCTGGGCGCGCGCGCGGTGCGCCTGTACCCGATCTACCACCCGGCCGCGGCGCTGTACACGCCGCGGATGCTCGAGACGCTGCGCGAGGACTTCACGCGCCTGCCCGAGCTGCTCGCGCTCGGCGCACCGGAGCAGCCGCCGCTCGCATCGTCCCCGGAGCGGGAGGAGCCGCCTGAGCTCGTCGACGGACGAGCTCGCGGACGCGAGCGCAGCGAGCGCTCAGCCGCCGGGACCGGTCGAGCAGCGAGACTCGAGCGTCGATCAGCTCGGCCTGTTCTAGACGCCACGTCCAGCTGACGTTTTCCCTGCAAAGCAGGGCTTTCTGCGGTTCTGTCGAAAGAAATCGTCCAGGTCCTAAAGTCAGACGGCACGGTTGCCGATGAAGGTCCTGTCTCCATCCCTCCAGGAGTAACGACCGGCCCGCGCCCCATTCTCCCGCGGGCCGGTCTTTTTTTGCCCATGACGCGCGGCGCGGGGGCGGGCGCTGGGGCAGGCTCTAGAGTCTCGGGGTGGCCGTACGAAGCGTCGAGACCGGCGGGTCCCGCCGAGACCGAAGCGCTCGGCGCCGAGCTGGCGGGCGTGCTCGGCGACGGCGATCGTGGTGCTCGTGCGCGGCGAGCTCGGATCCGGCAAGACGACGCTCGTGCGCGGCGCCGCTCGCGCGCTCGGCGTGAGCGATCCGGTCACCAGCCCCACGTTCAGCATCGGCCACCGCTACGCGGGCCGAGAGCGTGGCCGTCTCGCACCTCGACCTCTACCGGCTGGCGGGCCTCGAGCGGGAGGACCCGGACGCTGCTCGCCGACTACCTGGGCCCGGGCCGGATCGCGTTCGTCGAGTGGCCCGAGGACGCGCATGCCGAGCTGGCCGGCGCGCGCCTGCGGGTGACCCTCAGCCACCGCGGCGGCGACCGCCGCGAGATCGACGAGCCGAGCGCGTGCGAGGCGGAGCGCGCCGCCAGCGCCGGCGATCGATCGATCGGGCAGCGGCGGTCCGCGATGATCGTGCTCGGCTTCGACACCGCCACACCTGCCACCGCCGTCGGCGCTGCGCCTGGCCGACGGGCACACGCATCGAGCGCGCGCGACGATCCCGCCGCCGGGCGCCCACCCGGGACACGCGACGCGGCTGCTGGCGATGGCGCACGAGCTGCTCGCGGACGCCGGTGTCGCCTGGAGCGGGCTCGACCGGATCGCGGTCGGCGTGGGGCCCGGCACGTTCACCGGCCTGCGCGTCGGCGTGGCCACCGCGCGCGGGCTCGCGCAGTCGCTGTCGGCGGAGCTCGTCGGCGTCTCGAGCCTGCGAGCGCTCGCGCTGGCGGCGCTGCGGCCGACGCCGAGCCGACGTGGACGCCGGCGAGTCGCGCTGAGCCGCGCGTGCTCGCCGTGATCGACGCGCGCCGCGGCGAGGCGTTCGCGGCCGCCTACGAGCGCGGCGAGCGACGGTGCTGCCGCGCGAGCTGACGGCCGCCGCGCGCGCTCGCGCCGCAGGAGCTCGCGGGCGTCGCTGGCGGAGGCCGAGGAGGCGGCCGGCGGGCGCCGGCGCTGGCTGGCGGTCGGCGACGGGGCGGTGCGCTTTCGCGAGCAGCTCGACGCGACCGCGCGTCGCGCACGCCGCCCGACGCCTCGCCGCTGCACCGGGTCAGCGCCGCTGCGATCTGCGTGCTGGGCGCGCGCGCGACGCGCGGCGAGCGCTCGAGCGGTCTCGTGCCCGACTACCGCCGTCGGCCCGACGCGGAGCTAGCCTTGGAGGCCGCGCGAGGCGCCTGGACGACGGAACCGACCATGCAGCCGAGCGCATCGTCCCCCAGCGTCGTCGCCGAGCGGCAGCGCGCCGCCGCGTTGGAGATCCGGCGCCTGAGCTACCCGGACCTGCCGCAGGTGATCGCGATCGAGCGGCGCGTGTTCCCGACGCCGTGGTCGCTGGCGATGTTCGTGCTCGAGCTCTCCAAGCCGTCGGGCATCTGCCTGGCGCGCGGTCGCGCCGACGGCGAGCGCGGCTCGTCGGCTACCTGATCTGCTCGCGCTACGACACCGTCTGGCACGTGATGAACATCGCCGTCGACCCCGACCACCAGCGCAGGGGCTCGCCTCGGCGCTGCTCGCCGAGCTGTACGAGCGCGTCGGCGACGAGCACGCGCGCTTCACGCTCGAGGTGCGCCGCTCCAACGCCGTCGCGATCCACCTGTACGAGCGCGAGGGCTTCCGCGCCGCCGGGCATGCGCCGCCGCTACTACCAGGACAACGGCGAGGACGCGCTCGTCATGTGGCGCACGCCGGCCACGCTGCGAGGGCTCGCTCGACGACGTGCCCAACCCGGACCGGTCGCCGGACCGCATGACGATCCTCGCGCTGGAGACCAGCTGCGACGACACCTGCGCGGCGGTCGTCGACGCGGACGGGCGCATGCGCTCGAACGTGATCTCCTCGCAGGAGGCGCACGAGCGCTTCGGCGGCGTCGTCCCGGAGATCGCCTCGCGCCACCACCTCGAGCTCGTCAACGTCGTCGTCGAGCGAGGCGCTCGCGCGGGCCGGCGCGACGCTGGACGACGTCGAGCTGGTCGCCGCCACGCAGGGTCCCGGGCTCGTCGGGGCGCTGCTCGTCGGCCTCTCGACCGCGAAGGCGCTCGCCGCCGCCCGCGAGCTGCCGTTCGCGGCGGTCGACCACCTGCAGGGCCACGTCGCCGCGAACTTCCTGCGCTCGACGCCGGCGCCGCCTTCGAGCCGCCGTTCGTGTGCCTGATCGCCAGCGGCGGGCACACGCTGCTGGCGCGCGTGAGCGAGCACGACGGCTTCGAGGTGCTCGGGCGCACGCTCGACGACGCCGCCGGCGAGGCGTTCGACAAGGGCGCGCGGATGCTCGGGCTCGGCTACCCCGGCGGCGCCGGCGCTCGAGCGGCTGGCCGCCGACGGGGACCCCGAGGCGTTCGCGTTCCCCGGCTCGCCGGCGAGCGCGCGCGCGGCGGCCGCGGCGCGGCGCCGCAAGGCGTTCGCGCACAGCCTCGACTTCTCCTTCGCGGGCGTGAAGACCGCGCTGCTGTACCGGTGCGCGAGCTCGGCGAGGACGCGGCGCGCGAGCGCGCGCGCCGACCTCGCCGCCTCCTACCAGGCGGCGATCGTCGAGCGCCTGGTCGGCGCGCGCCGAGCAGGCGCTCGAGCGGACCGGGCTCGAGCGCCTGGCGGTCGGCGGCGGCGTCGCCGCCAACGGCGAGCTGCGCCGGCGCCTGCGCGAGCTGGGCGCGGACGCTGCACGTGCCCGCGCGCGCGCTGTGCACCGACAACGCCGCGATGATCGCCAGCGCCGCGCGCTTCGGCGCAGCAGCTGGCGTACCCGCGACTACCTCGCGCTCGACGCCTACGCGACCGGCGAGCGCCCGCGATGACCGTCTGCGCCGGCGTCTGATCGGCCGGCGAGCGCGGTCCTGCGATGGCTACCGTCACGTCTACTCCAAGCCCGACTGCCACCTGTGCGAGGAGGCGATGCGCGTGCTGCGCGCGCCTGCGCGACGAGCTCGGCTTCGAGCTGCGCGAGCGCGACATCACCGCCGACGAGGCGCTGCACCGCGCCTACTTCGAGCGCATCCCGGTGGTCGCGCTCGACGGCGAGGAGCTGTGCGAGTACTTCGTCGACGAGGACGCTGCGTGCGCGAGCGTCTAGAGTCCCGGCGATGAGCTACGGAGAGTCCACCGACGGGACGCAGCCGGCGGCGGCGCGGCGACGGCCGCGCGGCCTCGGTCGCGAGCGAGCGGCTGTCGCTCGGCGTCGCGGCGCGCCTGTCGCGCTACCTGCAGGTGCTGACGCAGGCCAAGAAGATGGGCAAGGAGACGATCTCCTCGCAGGAGCTCTCCGACTACACGCACGTCAACTCCACCCAGATCCGCCGCGACCTGTCCGGGCTTCGGCAAGTTCGGCAAGCGCGGCGTCGGCTACAACGTCGAGGCGCTCGTCTCGCAGATCCGCAAGATCCTGCGCACGGCCGGCCAGCACAACATCGCGCTGATCGGCGCCGGGCCACCTCGGCAAGGCGATCGCCTCCTCGGACATCTTCGCCGACCACGGCTTCCGCGTGGTCGCGATCTTCGACGTCGACGCGGCCAAGGTCGGCACGCAAGGTCGGCAGCCAGGTGGTGCGCCACATCGACGAGCTGCGCCAGGTGGTCGAGGACGAGGACATCGTCGTCGGCGTGCTGGCGGTGCCCACGCACGCCGCCCAGGGGCTCGCCGACGAGCTCGTGGAGGCGGGCGTGAAGATCATCTTCAACTACTCCGAGTCGCTGCTGGACGTGCCGCCGGAGGTGACCGTCCACACCTCCAGCCCCGCCGTCGATCTGCTCTACGCGCTGTACTTCTACCTGACCTGACGTACCGCGTGCCGCCCGCGCGAGTGCGTCACACTGGACGCCCGAGCGCTTCGCGCGAGACCGCACGCAGACGCCAAGCGATGAACAGCCTCGATCTAGATCGAGCCGTCGAGACGTTCGCGCCGCGGCCGACCTCACCGTCGGCGTCGAGGAGGAGTTCTCGATCCTCGACCCGCGACACGCTCGAACTGGTGCCGCGCTTCGAGGAGCTGCGCGACGGCGCCGCAGAGCGACCCGCTGCTGCGCGAGGCGTCGCCGGCGAGCTGATCTCCTCGGAGATCGAGATCATCTCCGGGCGTCGGCGCCGACCTGCAGCGACGCGCTGGCGCGCCAGCGCGAGCGCCGCCGGCGCGCTGTTCGCGCTCGCCGGCGCGCGCAGGGCGTCGCGCTCGGCGCGACCGGGACGCACCCGTGGGCCGACTACCGCGAGCAGCCGATCATCGACACCGAGCACTACCGCCGCGTCGAGGAGGGCCTCAAGTACGTCGCCTGGCGCAACAACACCTTCAGCCTGCACGTGCACGTCGGCGTGCGCGACATCGACCGCGCGGTGCGCGTCTGCGACCGCCTGCGCCCGGTGCTGCCGCTGCTGCTGGCGATCTCCGCGAACTCGCCCGTTCCTCGACGGCCGCGACAGCGGCCTGCACTCGGCGCGCACGCAGAGCTTCACCAAGAGCTTCCCGCGCTGCGGCGTCCCCGACGCGTTCGGCGGCTGGGCGGCCTACCGCGAGTACATCGAGTTCCTGCATGCGCACCAGCTCGATCGTCGAGTTCACCCAGGTGTGGTGGTCGGTGCGGCCGCACTTCAGCTTCGGCACCGTCGAGGTGCGCATCTGCGACGCGCAGGCGACCGCGCAGGAGTCCGAGGCGCTCGCCGGCGCTGATGGTCGCGTGCATCGCGCAGGCGGTGCGCGACGTCGACGAGGGCGTGCCGTTCGACGGACCCCGCGCCGCGGCTGATCGAGGAGAACATGTGGCGCGCGATCCGCTTCGGCCTCGACGGGCGGCTGATCGACCTCGAGCGCGGCGAGGAGTACCCGGCGCGCGAGGCGATCGAGCGGCTGCTCGCGTGGACGGCGCCGGTGCGCGCCGAGCTCGGCGATCGAGCCGGCGTTTCCCGAGCGCAACGGCGCGCAGCGCCAGCGGCGGATGATCGAGGCGGGCGCGACGCGCGAGGAGGTCTTCGCGGCGTCCGTGAGCGAGACGCAGGCGACCTATTCCGAGGAGGTGACGGTGTGAGCGCAGACGAGCGCAGCCGAGCGAGGGCGCCGGGAGCAGGCGGCAGCCGCCGCGGGCGGCGCGGAGCCGAGCGAGGAGGAGCTGCGCGCGGCCTACGAGGCGGAACTGAGCCGCATCACGACGACCGACATGATCGCCCAGGCGGTCGGTCTCGCTGCTGAACATCGGCGCGCGGCGGCTGGCGCCGCGCCCGGCGCGCCGAGCCGGCGGCGGCGCAGGCGCGCCAGCGCCGAGCGCGACCTCGAGCAGGTGCGCGACGCGATCGACGCGCGTGCGGGCGCTGCTGGCGATCCTCGAGCGCCGCATCCCCGCAGCGAGCTCGGGCCGCTGCGCGACGCGCTCTCGCGGCTGCAGATGGCCTACGCGCAGAGCGTCGGCGCGCCCGCGCCGGCGCCGGCGCGCCGCGGCCCGGCGCAGGCGCGCCGGCGGGCCCGAGCGGGCCGGCGTCGCGGGCCGCCGCCGGCGCGCGGGCACCGAGCAGGCCGCCCGGCGCCGGGGCGCGCCACCGGGTCCCGGGCCGGCGGAGTCGAGCGGCAGGCTGTGGGTGCCCGGGCGCTGAGCGAGCGTCCGACGGCACCGGCGCGGGCGGCTGCAGCGCGCCGGCGCGGCACTGCCGGCGCGCGGCCGGCACGATAGACTGCGCCCGCGTTTGCACCGGGTAGACGCTCGTGCCGAGCGATCCGGGCGTCAAATGTGCGCGCGAACATCCTCGCGCGGCACGCAAATCAGACCGCGGAGGATTTCTGTTGAGCAGCTTTCTGACGAACCATGGGGTCGTCGTCGCCCTCGTTTGCGCCGCCTGTGCCGTGGTCTACGGCCTCGTGACCACGCGCTCCCTGCTCGCGCTCTCGCCGGGCAACGAGCGGATGCAGAGCATCTCGCTGGCCGTCCAGCAGGGCGCGCGCGCCTACCTGAACCGCCAGTACACGACGATCGCCGGCGTCGGCGTGGTGCTGTTCGTCGCGCTGATCTTCATCCAGAACATCGCCGTCGCGTGCGGCTTCGCGATCGGCGGCGCTCCTCTCCGGCTCGACCGGCTACATCGGCATGAACGTCTCGGTGCGCGCCAACGCGCGCGTCGCCGAGGCCGCGCGCGGCGGCGTCTCGCCGGCGCTGCAGGTCGCCTTCCGCGGCGGCGCGATCACCGGCCTGCTCGTCGTCGGCCTCGCGCTGCTCGGCGTCGCCGGCTACTACGGCGCGCTCACGTCGGTCTTCAACGACAGCCCCAAGACGGCGGTCGACGCGCTGATCGGGCTCGGCTTCGGCGGCTCGCTGATCTCCGTCTTCGCGCGGCTCGGCGGCGGCATCTTCACGAAGGCCGCCGACGTCGGCGCCGACCTCGTCGGCAAGGTCGAGGCGGGCATCCCCGAGGACGATCCGCGCAACCCGGCCATGATCGCCGACAACGTCGGCGACAACGTCGGCGACTGCGCCGGCATGGCGGCCGACCTGTTCGAGACCTACGCGGTCACCGCGGTCGCGGTGATGCTGCTCGGCGTGCTCACCTTCCACGAGTCGACGCGCGTCGCGCTCTACCCGCTCGTGCTCGGCGGCGTCGCGATCATCGCCTCGATCATCGGCACGTTCGCGGTGCGCACCGAACACGGGCAACGTCGAGCGCGCGCTGCTACCAGGGCCTGATCGTCTCCGGCGTGATCGCCGCGGCGGCGTTCGCGCCGATCACCTACTGGCTGATGCGCAACCTCACGTTCAAGGTCGTCGGCAGCACCGTCAACACGCCCGAGCTGGGGCAACCTCTACCTCTGCTCGCTGATCGGCATCGTCGTCACGGCGCTGCCTGTTCGTGATCACCGACTACTACACCTCGACGCGCTTCTCGCCGGTCAAGAAGACCGCGAAAGCGTCGATCACCGGTCACGCGACGAACATCATCCAGGGCTTCGCCTCCGGCCTGCAGGCGACGGCGCTGCCGGCGATCGTGATCGTGCTCGGCATCCTCGGCGCGTGGAAGCTCGCGGGCGGCGGCGTCACCGGCATCTACGGCATCGGCGTCGCGGTCGATGGGCCTGCTGTCGCTGACCGGGCTGATCGTCGCGCTCGACGCGTTCGGGCCGATCACCGACAACGCCGGCGGCATCGCCGAGATGGCCGACCTGCCCGAGGAGGTGCGCAACGTCACCGACCGCGCTCGACGCGGTCGGCAACACCACCAAGGCCGTCACCAAGGGCTACGCGATCGGCTCGGCGGTGCTCGCCGCGGTCGTGCTGTTCGCCGGCTTCCAGAAAGAACTCGAAGCCAAGCTCGGGCACGTGATCTCCTTCGGCATCAACGAACCGCCCGTGCTGATCGGGCTGCTGCTCGGCGGCCTGATGGTGTGCCTGTTCGCCTCGCTGTCGATCGAGGCCGTCGGCCGCGCCGGCGGCGCGGTCGTCGAGGAGGTGCGCCGCCAGTTCCGCGAGCACCCCGGGATCATGGAGGGCACCGAAGAGCCCGACTACGCGACGCTGCGTGGACATCGTCACGAAGACCGCCCAGCGCGAGATGATCCTGCCCTCGCTGCTGCCGATCGGCCTGACGCTGATCGTCGGCCTGATCGACGAGCAGGCGCTCGGCGGCCTGCTGATCGGCGTGATCGTCGTCGGCTTCTTCTTCGCCGTGCTGATGACCGCCGGCGGTGGCGCGTGGGACAACGCGAAGAAGCTCATCGAGGACGGCGCCTTCGGCGGCAAGGGCTCGGACGCGCACGCCGCGTCGGTCACCGGCGACACCGTCGGCGACCCCTTCAAGGACACCGCCGGGCCGGCGATCAACCCGATGATCAAGGTCGCCAACATCGTCGCGATCCTGATCATCCCGCTGATCACCTGAGCGATGTCCATGCCGGCCGCGCCGCGCGTGCGCGAGCGGTCGCCGCGCGCGGACACTAAGCTCAGGATGAGATGAACGGCCGACAGGCGCACCGCATGGGCACGTTCGTGCTCTCGCTGCTGATGGTCGCGATCGGCCTGGCGCTGATCGTGCAGGCGGTCAGTGGTGGCGGCGAGCGTGCTCTCGCCGCGGCTGCTGCTGGGCGTCCTGTTCATCGCGGCGGGCGCGGGACGCTGGTACGTGGAGGTCAGGCGGGCGCGCGGGCGATGAGCACGCCACGCCGGAGGGCACGCCCGCACGGGCGCACCCGGATGGGCACAGGCAGGCAGGCGAGGGCCACGGTTCCGAGCTGCGCCGCGCGCTCGCGCGTGATCGTCGCGGCGCAGCATCGGCTCGCCGATCCTGTTCACGATCGTCTACTCCTCGCTGGCGAGCGCGATCTACTTCTCGCTCGGGCGTGATCGCCGGCCACGCGCTCGGCCTCACGCCGCTCGTGTTCCTGATCGCGGCGGTGCTGTTCGCGCTGACCGCGATGACCTACGTCGAGGGCGCCTCGCTGCACCAGGACCGCGGCGGCTCGACGGTGTTCGCGCGCTACGCGTTCAACGAGCTCGTCAGCTTCATCGCCGGCTGGGCGATCCTGCTCGACTACGTGATCCTGATCGCGGTCACGGCGTACTCGGCGACGCAGTACCTGCGCGTCTTCTGGAGCCCGCTCGGCCACAGCGGCGAGGCGCTGGGGCTGGCGCTGGCGTTCATCGCGCTCGTCGTGCTCAGCAACATCCGCGGCTTCGGCGGGCGCCGCGCGCGGCGCGTCGGGCATCCTGCTCGCGGGCGACCTCGCGCTGCAGGCGCTTCATCGTCGTGCTCGGGCTCGTCGCTGTTCTTCAACCCGCACACGCTGCTCGACCCGATCCACCTCGGCAGCGCGCCGACGTGGTCGGACCTGATCTTCGCGCTGACGATCGCCGTGATCGCGTTCACGAGCCTCGAGTCCGCCTCCGGCCTCGCGGGCGAGGTGCGGATCAGCCGCGCGGGCCTCAAGCGGCTCGTCGGCGAGCACGCACCGCGACCGTCGCCTTCCTGTACGTGGGCATCGCGCTCGTGGCCGTCACCGCGCTGCCGGTGCACGACGGCCACACCGAGCTGGCCGACCGCTATCTGGACGCGCCGGTGATCGGCATCGTCGAGCAGGTGCACCCGCACTGGCTCGCGCAGGACGCTGATGTACCTCGTCGGCGGCGCTGGCCGCCGTCACGCTGCGTGGCGGCGGCCAACTCGGCGATGCTCGGCCTCTCGCGCCTGGCCTACTCGCTGTCCACCAACCGCCAGATCCCCAGCGGCCTCGGGCGCCTGCACCCGCGAGCGCTCGACGCCGTACGTGCTGATCATCCTCGCGGGCGTGATCGCGGCCGGCCTGGTCGTGCCCGAGAACCTCGACTTCCTGGTCGGCATCTACGCGCTTCGGCGCGATGCTCGCGTTCACGATCGCGCACCTGTCGATCTGCCGCCTGCGCTACACCGAGCCCGACCGCGACCGCCCCTACCGGGTGCCGCTGTCGGTCCGGGTGCGCGGCGGCGAGCTGCCGCTGCCGGCGGTCGTTCGGGGCGCTCGTCTCGGCCGGCCGGCTGGGTGGCGGTGATGGTCGTGCACGAACCCGCCCGCTACGTCGGCCTCGGCTGGATGGCCGTCGGGCATCGCGCTGTACGTCGTCTACCGCCGCGCCGACGAGACCTCGCTGCTGCGCCGCGTGACCGTCTCGCCGCAGGTGCTGCGCGCCGAGCAGCCGCCGAGCGCGACTACGGCTCGATCCTCGTGCCGCTGTTCGGCACCGACCTCGACGACGACATCGTGCAGACGGCGGCGCTGCTGGTCGCCGGCGAGCAGACCGACGAGGCCGCGATCGACACGGCGACGATCGAGGCGCGTGTGGATCTTCGTGATCCCGATGTCGCTGCCGCTCGACGCGAGCCTGCCCGAAGCGCAGATCAAGCACGCCCGCCAGGTGCTCGCGCGCGCCAAGGCGGTGGGGGAGGAGTACACCGGCGTGCAGGTCGCCACCGCGACCGTGCGCACGCGCCGCGCCGGCTTTGCGATCGTCGACGAGGCGCGCCGGCGCGGCGTGGAGGCGATCGTGCTCGGCGCCGAGGAGCCGTCGCTGATCCGCGGCGGCGCGCGCCTCGGCGGCCGCGGCGGGCCGCTCGAGGGCTTCGTGGGAGACGTCACCAAGTACGTCGTGCGCAAGGCCACCTGCCGCGTGATCGTCACCGCGCCCGGCGGCGCGCGACTCGCCGATGGAGCAAGCGCGCCGAGCGCGACCGGGCTGGCGCGCCAATCGTCTAACCTGCGCGCCTATGGTCAACTACGTCATCCGCATGTTCGTCCTGATCGTCGGCGCCGGGCGCGTCGGCTCGGCCGTCGCCAAGTCGGCGCTCGCCGCCGGCCACGAAGTGTCGGTGCTCGACGAGGACCCGCTCTCGCACGAGCGCCTCGACGCCGGGCAGAGCAAGAGCTGGGAGGACGCCGGCGGCCAGTTCACGGTCGGCACGGCGCTCGAGACCGACGCGCTGATCCAGGCCGGCATCGAGCGCGCCGACGTGTTCATCGCCTCGACCGCCGGCGACAACACCAACCTCGTCATCGCCCAGATCGCCCAGAAGCGCTTCGGCGTGGAGAAGGTGATCGTGCGCGTGATGGACCCCGCGCGCGCCGACTGGTACGCGAACAGGGCCTGCAGACGATCTCCCCGACCAAGCACGCGATCGAGATGTTCGAAAGCGCGCTCGCAGCCCGCTGGCGGGGGAGGCTGCATAGGCATGTACGCGATCATCGTCGGCGCCGGCAAGGTCGGGCGCAACCTCGCCCGCGAGCTGATCGCCAAGGACCACGAGGTCACGCTGATCGAGTCCTCGCGCCCGCGCTACCTCGCCATCGAGGAGGAGTTCGAGCACGCCGTGCAGTACGGCGACGCGACCGAGCTGTGGGTGCTCGAGCGCGCCGGCATCCAGCGCGCCGACCTCGTGATCGCGGTCACCGGCGACGACGAGGACAACATCCTCGTCTGCCAGGTCGCCAAGGAGAAGTACCTGTGCGAGCGCATCATCGCGCGCGTCAACAACCCCCGCAACCACGACCACTTCAGGCTGCTCGGCATCCAGCCCGCCGTCTCCGCCACCGACCTGATCCTGCGCCTGATCGAGCACGAGGTGCCGCGCTACGGGCTCGTGCACCTGCTCGCGCTCGAAGAGGAGCGCCTGGAGATCATCGAGCTCGAGGTCAGCCGCCGACGCGCCCACCGTCGGCGAGCGCGTCGCCGACATCGCCCTGCCCGAAGGCAGCCTGATCATCTCCGTGCTGCGCGGCGGCTCCGGCTTCGTGCCCAAGCCCGACACGGTGATCGAGGCCGGCGACGAGGTGCTGCTCGTGCTCGACCCGGGCCTCGAGGAGGCGATCACCGCGTACTTCGCGCCCAACGGCCATCCCGCCGCGTTCTGAGCGCCTGAGCGCTCTCCCCGGAGCACAAGGCCCGAGCCGCCGCAAGGCACCGCCCCAGACCGCGGCGGGGGTTGGATCCGCTGCGGTCTTGGCTATTCTCTAGCCCAGACACTGTCCGGGATAGTCCAATTGGCAGTGACGCCCGGTTCTGGTCCGGGAGATTGGGGTTCGAGTCCCTGTCCCGGAGTTGACAGCCGCCCCGCAAGCCGTAGGAAGCCTCGGGCGCGATCTGACGCGATGACCCAAACGGCGATCCGAGTGACAGGGGCGATCGCGACGCTCGTCTCGGGCCTTGTGCTCATGGGTGCACCCGCGCCGGCGCTGGCGGCGGTGCCGGCGATCACCGCGATCAGCCCGAACAACGGTCCGGGTGCCGGCGGCACGCCTGTCGTGATCACCGGCAGCGGCTTCGCCGCGGGCGCCACCGTCGACTTCGGCGACGTCCCGGCAGCGAGCGTCACGGTCGACTCCCCGGAAGCGATCACGGCGATCGCCCCGCCGGGCACGGGCGGCGAGCTCGTAGAGATAGGCGTCACCGGTGCGGAAGGCACCTCGACCGCGGTCCCCAGGGACCAGTTCGCATACGACCCAGCGCCCGCCAGCCCGTGGCTCGGCCTCGACGGCAACAGCATCAGCAACCCCGCGACCGGGGATTGGCTGGGCCCGGTAAACCTGTTCGCGCGCCGCCACGTCGCCTACGACCGCACCTTCGAGCTCATCGCCGGGCAGCTCCCGCGCGAAGCCGGGTCGAGCGGCGGCCGCGCGCCGTCGCGCTTCGAAGACGGGCTCGCCTACGACCACGAGTACGGAATGATCCCCGTCAGCCCGATCGAGTACCGCGGCTATCCGCACGACTACAGCTCCGATCCCAACTTCCCTCAGGGCCGCGTCGCGGGCGAAGCGGGGAAAGACACGATCGCCGGCTACGTCGCCGGCTTCATCCGCTCCGCGAGCGCGATCCTGCGGCTCGTCGCCAGGCGCTATCCGGGCATGCCGGTGCTGTTCGAACCGATCAACGAGCCCTGGGGCTACACGACGCCGCAATACGACGGAGCCGAGTACGCCGACGTGATCGCGGCGCTCTTGCCGCGCGCCGCGGCGGCCGGCATCCCGCTGAGCGACATATACGTGGGCGCAATCGGCGAGGGCTGCGCCGCGGAATGCGTCGCCGACGGCTGGGTCCCGGCGATGTACGCGGCCCAGCCGGCGCTCCAGACGGAGATCCAGGGCTGGTATCTGCACCCCTACGGGGCCGCCAGCGGCGTCGGGCAGGGCGCCAGCGAGGGGATCGAATCGCTGCCCCTCGTGCAGGCGCAGATGACCTCGGGGCAGAGCAACATCCTCGTCTCGGAGGTCGGCTACTGCGACGACCAGCTCAACAGCACGCTCGAAGACCCTCCGTGCCAGGGCGCCGGCGAGCCCGCGGCGAAGTCGACGCGAGAATTCGTCGCGATGCTCGACGTCGCGCTGCGCTACCACGACGAGGGTTGGCTGAAGGCGCTGATCGTCTACGACCGCAACGCCGGCGGCTGGGCGATGCAGGAGTACCCCAGCAAGGCTCTCAGCCCCGCGGGGCACGCGCTCATGGCGTTCGCGCGCGCGTACGGCCAGGCCCTGAACATGCGCTCGGACCCCTGGGGGCAGGCGCTGCTCGCCGAAGCGTGATCAGGCGGCCTGCGCGGACCAGTCTCGGTACAGCTCGTAGTAGCGCCCGCGGGCGGCGATCAGCTCGTCGTGCGTGCCCTGCTCGGCGATGTGCCCGTGCTCGAGCACGACGATGCGCCCGGCCTGGCGGATCGTAGAGAGGCGGTGCGCGATCACGATCGAGGTGCGTCCCGCGAGCAGCCGGCGCAGGGCCGCTTCGATACGGGCCTCGGTGTGCAGGTCGACGTTGGAGGTCGCCTCGTCGAGGATCAGGATGCGCGGGTCGGCGATCAGAGCGCGCGCGAACGCGATCAGCTGGCGCTGGCCGGCAGACAGCTGCGCGCCGCGCTCGCCGACCTCGGTGTCGTAGCCGCGCGTCAGCTCGGAGATGAACTCGTCGGCGCCGACCGCGGCGGCCGCCGCGCGGACCTGCGCATCCTCGGCGTCGGGGCGCCCGAAGGCGATGTTGTCCCTGACGGTGCCCGAGAACAGGAACGCCTCCTGCGGCACGATCCCCATCTGCGAGCGCAGCGAATGGCTGGAGATCTCGCGCAGGTCGTGTCCGTCGACGAGCACGCGCCCGCGCGTGGGGTCGTAGAAGCGCGCGACGAGCTTCGCCATCGTTGACTTGCCCGCGCCCGTGGCGCCGACCAGCGCGATCGTCTGCCCCGGCGGCACATCGCAGATCGACGTGCTCGAGCGCCAGCACCTCAGCGGGCTCGCGCTCGGCGGGACCGCTGCCGTTGCCGTCGCGCGCCGCGCCGGAGTTGCCATTGTGCGTCGCGCTGCTGGTGGCGCTCTGCGGCGCCTGCGCGCCGTCGTCGCGACCTCGCGAGCGCGGGCGGTAGGCGAAGGACACGTCCTCGAAGCGGATCTCGCCGCGGATCGGGCCGATCGCCGGCGCGTCGGGGGCGTCTTCGAGTGTCGGGCTGGACGTCGAGCAGCTGGAAGATCTTCTCGAGCGCCGCCATGCCGGACTGGTAGGTGGTGTAGAGCTGGGAGAGCTGCTGGATCGGTTCGAACAGGAACGACAGCGTGGCGACGAACGCGACGATCGTGCCGACGGTGATGTGACCGTCGATCGCCTGGTAGCCGCCGTAGAGCACGATCACCGCGAGCGCCACGCCCGGAGAGCATTTCGACGCCGGGGAAGTAGCGCGGCGTTGAGGTGCACCGTCACCATGTTGGCGTCGCGGTTGTCCTCGTTGAGCTCGGCGAAGCGCGTCTCGTGGGCGGGCTCCTGTCCGAAGCTGCGCACGACGCGGATGCCAGACAGCGTCTCCTGCAGGTAGCCGGTGATCGAGCCGATCGTCTCACGCGTGCGCCGGAAGGCGCCGGTGGAGATCAGCCGGAACCAGATGCTCGCGCCGGCGACGAACGGTATGACACAGAACGTCAAGAGCGCGAGCTTGACGTCGAGGTACAGCAGCACGCCGATCGCGCCGATCAGCGTGAGACCGGACTGGAACAGCGTCACGACCGAGTCGGTGACGAGGCTTTCGAGCGCCTCCACGTCGTTGGTCATGCGCGAGATCAGCACGCCCGCGGGCCGGCTCTCGTAGAAGCCGATCGGCTGGCTCTGCAGGTGCATGAAGATGCGGATGCGCAGGTCGGAGAGCGCGCGCTGCCCGACCCAGCCGACGAGATAGGTCTGCGCGTACGTCGTCACCCACACCACCAGGGCGCGAGACCAGGAACGCGAGCACGACGAGCACGAGCGTGTGGATGTCGGTGCTTCTCGATGCCGGAGTCGATCGCGAGCTTGGCGAGCAGCGGCGGCGCGAGCGAGGCGGCCGGTGCCGAGCAGCAGCGCGAGCAGCATCGCCGCGACGCGCAGGCGGTAGGGACGCAGCAGCTCGAGCAGGCCCGCGCAGGTTGCGACCGCGGTTGCTCGCGGCTCTGGCGCTCGCCATCCCAGCCCTGGCCGCCGCGGGCTCCCGGCCCGAAGACGGCGCGCGGACCGCCCGGGCCGAAGGGCGAGCGCGCGCCGGGGCGCCCGCCGAAGCCGCCGCCCCCCGAGCCGCGCGCGCTCACAGCCGCCCTCCGGCGTTGAGCTCGGGGCGCCCCTCGGCCGCCAGGAGGCGCTCGGCCTCGTCCGCGGCGGAGGCGGTGCCCGCCGCGATCTCGCGGTAGAGCTCGGACTGGCTCAGCAGCTCGTCGTGCGTGCCCTGCGCGACGATCCGGCCGTGCTCGAGCACGACGATCTTGTCGGCCAGTGCGATCGTCGAGAGGCGGTGGGCGATCACGAACGTCGTGCGCCCGGCCATCGCCTCGGCGAGCGCGAGCTTGATGCTCTGCTCGGTCGAGGCGTCGACCGAGGAGGTGGCGTCGTCGAGGATCAGCACGCGCGGGTTGGCGACGAGCGCGCGCGCGATCGCCAGGCGCTGGCGCTGGCCGCCGGAGAGCGTCAGCGCCGCGCTCGCCGACCTGGGTGTCGTACCCCTGCGGCAGCTGCACGATGAACTCGTGCGCCTGCGCGTGGCGAGCAGCCGCTTCGATCTCGGCGGCGCTGACCGCAGGCCCGCCCGGCCGGGCGTAGGCGATGTTCTCGGCGACGCTCGCGGAGAACAGGAACGGGTCGTCGCTGACGACGGCGACGGCTGCGCGCACGGAGCGCACGGCGACCTCGCGCACGTCGGCGCCGTCGAGCAGCACCTCGCCTGCGACCGGGTCATACAGCCGCGAGATCAACGCGACGAGGCTCGTCTTGCCCGAGCCGGTCGGCCCCACGAGCGCGACGGTGCGCCCGGCAGGCACGTCGAGGTCGATGTCGCGCAGCACCGCGCGCCCGCTCTGCGGCGCCGCGTGGACGGTGTCCTCGAGAGCGCTCGCGCCGAGCTCGTCGTGCGGGTCCTCGTAGCGCAGCGTCACGTCGCGCAGCTGCACGTGCCCGTTGCCCGCGGGCAGCGCGGGCGCGCCCGGGACGTCGCTGAGGTGCGGCTCGCGGTCGAGCAGCTGGAAGATGCGCGCGCCGGATGCGGTCGCGCGCTGGGCGAGGTTGAGCGTCACGCCGAGCGAGCGCATCGGCGTGATGAGCATGTTCACGTAAAGGTAGAACGCCGTGAACTGGCCGAGCGTCGAGGTGCGCGTGGATCACCGCCTCGCCGCCCAGCAGCAGCACCGCCGCGAGGCCGAGCTGCGGCAGGAAGCCGATCGCGGGGTTGTACGTCGCTTCCAGGCGGGTCGCGACCATCGCCTGGCTGAACACGCGCCCGACGGTGTCGCGGAAGCGCTCGAGCTGGCGCTGCTCGCGCGCGAACGCCTTGACGACGCGCACGCCCGAGATGTTCTCCTCGGCGTCGGCGGTGAGCTCGGCGATGCGCTGCTGGGTCTCCTGGATGGCGGGGCGCGCGCGGTGGCCGTAGCGGTAGGAGATGAGCGACGACGAACGGCACCGGCGCGAGCGCGATCAGGCCGAGCCCGGGGTTGATGTAGACCATCACGACGCCGGCGAGCACGATCGTGAGGATCGACTGCAGGATGAACACGAGCCCGTAGCCGAGGAAGAAGCGCACCGCCGGCAGATCGACGGTCGCGCGCGACATCAGCTGCCCGGTCTGCTGGTGGTCGAAGAAGCCCAGCTCCAGACGCTGCAGGTGGCCGTACATGCGCTCGCGCAGGTCGTATTCGACCGCCAGCGACATGCGTCCGGCGATCATCCGCCGCCAGTACATGAACCCCCAGCGCGCGAGCACCACGCCGAGGATCACGAGCGAGAGCACGAGCAGCGTGTGGCGGTCATGTGCGCGCGCCGCCGCCGCCGTAGAGCCGTGGGCGTGCGCCGCCCCCTTCCTGATCGCTTCGACGGCGTGCGCGCTCAGCTCGGGCAGCGCGACGGTCATCACCATCGCGAGGCTCGCGAGCGTCCACGAGATGCCGAGGCCGCGCTTGTACGGGCTGCAGGAATCCCAGTAGTCGGTAGAAGGTGCTCATAGTTGTGTAGTCAACGATTATCGCAGGCGTCCGTATTCGGCCGGCGCCCGCCTCGGTGCTCTGCCTCCTAAGCTCCGCTCATGTCCACGCTCGGCGCCTCGACCTCGCGACCGCCGTCGCGCGCTGGGCTGTGCGACACATGCGCGCACCAGCAGCTCGTGCGCAACACGCGCGGCTCGACGTTCTCGCTGTGCAGGCGCTCGCGCGAGGACCCGGCCTATCCGCGCTATCCGCGGCTGCCAGTGCTCGCGTGCCCGGGCTATGAGCCGCGCGCCGCAGCCGGCGACGGGGGTTGACGCGGCCGCGCATCGGCTCAGCCGGCGAGCGCGCCCGCGGGCTCGCTCTCGCGCGTGTCCGGCGCCGCCGGCGTATGCCCGGCGCCGATGAAGTCGCGTCCGCGCACGAGCGCGAATGCGAGCGCGCCGCCGACGAGCGCCACACAGCCGGCGATGATCGCGATCGTCGTGAACGCGCTCGTGAAGCCCACGCGGTAGGAGTGCTACGAGCGCCGTGTGCGCGGCGGACGGCAGCGAGCGCGCGAACGTGGGCGACTTCGCCGGACTCGAGCGATCGTCGCGAGCTGCCCGTGGGCGGCGCTGAGATCTGTCGCGCGCGTGGCCGCTGGCGCGCAGCGCGGCGGTGGTGCTGCTGGGTGACGTCGTGCTGGAAGACGGCGCCCAGCCCGGCGATGCCGGTGGCGATGCCGACCTGGCGGAAGGTCGAGTTGATGCCCGAGGCCATGCCGCTGCGCTCGTGCGGCACGACGCCGATCGCGGTCGAGGCGAGCGGCGGGTTGATCATGCCGATGCCCGGCGCCGCCGAGCACGAAGCCGGGGATCAGCGTCGTCCAGCCCGAGTCCGCGCTCGACGGTCGTCATCGCCAGCAGGCCGACGCCCGACGAGCACAGTCCCGAGCCGAGCAGCAGGCGCACGGGCACGCGCACGCTGAGCTTGCCCGCGATGGGCGCGACGCGAACGACAGCAGCGTCACCGGCAGGAAGCGCAGCCCGGCCTGCAGCGGGCTGTAGCCGAGCACGTCCTGGATGTACAGCGTCAGGTACAGGAACATCGCGAAGAACGAAGCTGAGATCGCGAACGCGACGATGCTCGCGCCCGCGAACGCCGGGCGGCGGAACAGCGAGAGGTCGAGCATCGGTCTGCTGCTGGCAGGTGCTCGACGACCACGAACGCGACAAGCAGCACGACGGCGCTGACCAGCAGCGCGACGATCTCGGTCGAGCCCCAGCCCTTTTCGTTGCCCTGCACGAGCGCGAACACGAGCAGGAACAGCGACGCCGAGAACGTCACGAGGCCCACCCAGTCGACGCCGGTGGCGTTCGGGTCGCGCGAGTCGGCGACCTGCGTCAGCGTGACGAACACGGCGACCGCGCCGATCGGCACGTTGACGAAGAAGATCCACTCCCAGCCGATGCCCGAGGTGATGACGCCGCCGAGCACCGGGCCGACGGCGACGGCCGCGCCGGTCGACGGCGCCGAAGACGCCGAACGCGGTGCCGCGCTCCTTGCCGTGGAAGGCCTGCGCGATCAGCGCCAGCGAGGTGGCGAACATCATCGCGCCGCCGGTGCCCTGCACGGCGCGCGCGAGGTTCAGCATCAGCGGCGAGCTCGACAGCCCGCAGACGGCGGAGGAGACCGTGAACACGACCAGGCCGGCGACGAACACGCGCCTGCGCCCGATCAGGTCGGCGACCGAGCCCGCCGTCAGCAGGAAGGCGGCGAGCGTCAGCGAGTAGGCGTTGACGACCCACTGCAGGTCGGAGAAGGAGGAGTGCAGCGAGCGCTGGATGTCTGGCAGCGCGACGTTGACGACCGTGATGTCCAGCAGCAGCATGAAGATCGCGACACGAGACCGCGATCAGCGTCCACCATTTGCGCTCCACGCGGCTAGCCCCCCTGCAGGTGCCGCTGCAGGAACGGCACGATCTCGCTCCACAGCTTCGCGGCGGCGGCCGGGCGATAGTTGGGCCGGTAGTCGGCGAAGAACGCGTGCCCGGCATCCTCGTAGACGTCGACTTTCACCTCCTGGCCGCTGGCGGCGGCGGCGGCGCGCTCGCGCAGCTCCGCTCCGAGCTCGGGGAGGGGTTCTGGTCTTCGGCGCCGACCGCCGCGAGCAGCGGGCAGCTGAGCTTGTCCGCGAGCTCGAGCGGCGGCGTCGGGCGCTCCGGCGTGCGCTGCGCTCTCGGGCGTGGCTCTGTCGATGAAGCCGCCCCAGCAGTCGACGGCCGCGTCGAGGCGATCGCTCGCGACCGCGAACAGCAGCGTGTAGCGCCCGCCCATGCAGAAGCCGATGCAGCCGACCTTGCCGGTGACGTCCTCGCGTGCGCGCAGGTACTCGGCGGCGCCCTCGAGGTCGCCGAGCACCGTCGCGTCGGAGATCGAGAACAGTCGCTTGAGGACCGCCTGCAGGTCGTCCATCGGCGGCGGACCGCCTTCGCGCGTGTACAGATCCACGCCGAGCGCCACGTAGCCGAGGTTGGCGATGCGGTCGGTGACGTCGCGGATGTGCTCGTTGAGTCCGTGCGCCTCGTGGATCACGATCATCGCCGGCAGCGGTGCGCCGGCGTGCGCCGGCCGGGCCAGATACCCGTTGATCGGGGTTGCCGCCGGCGCCGGCGAACGTCAGCTCCTCGGCGGCGATGCTCGCAGGGTCGGTGACCGCGCCGGGTACCCCGTCGGGGCTCGCCTGCACCTGGGTGGCTGTCATCTCGTGCTGCCTCCTTCCTCGATCGGGCGATCGCGCTCGCTCACGTGTGCGTGGTGCCGGCGAGCGCCTTGTCCTCGTCGTTCTTCGCGGGCTCCAGCTCGCGGAGCTTGCGACGCACGCGCTTGCGCGTCTCGCACAGCTCGTGCTCGAGCTTAGCCAGCTCGCCGGCGCGGCGGCGGACGAGCTCGAGCTGGCGGTCGATGTGGCCGAGCGCCTCCTCCAGCAGCTCGCGGCGGCGCTCCGGCGGTCGACGTCCTCGCGGCGCAGCTGCGCGCGCACCTCCGCGCGCGCCTCCTCGGCGGTGAGTAGCGTCTTCAGCTCCTCGAGGGAGACGCCGAGCAGGTCCTTCAGGCGCATCACCTCGCGCAGGCGCTCGACCTCCGCCTCGCGTGTAGAGCCGGTGCTGACCCGACGGCCGCGCGGGCGCCTCGGGGAGCAGCCCGATCTCCTCGTAGTAGCGGATCGTGCGCGGCGTGGTGCCGACCAGGCGGGCGACGTCGCCGATGCGCAGGCTGAGCTCGCGCGACGGCTCACCGCGTGCTCGCCGACGTTGGCGAGGCGTCAGCTCGTCGGCGCTGCGGCGCTCGGCCGGTGCGGACGTGGCGCGGGCGCAGCAGGCACACGAACGTGCCGAGCAGCGAGACCGCCGCGAGCACCCACAGGGCGGCGTGCATGTTGGCGATGAACGGCGCGAGCTTGGCGGCGGAGAGTCCCTTGGCGAGGCCGGAGAAGACCGCGAACAGCGTCGCTTTGGGCACGGCGGAGGTGACGATCGCGAGCACGAACGCGATCGACAGCACCGCGCCGGTGTTCTGCAGCAGCGTTCGCGCGCCAGCGGCGATGCCGCGGCGGTGCGCGGGCACGACGCCCATCATCGCGGCCGTGTTGGGGCTGTTGAACATGCCCGAGCCGACGCCCACCATCGCCAGCCACAGGGCGCTCTGCCAGTAGGGGCTGTGGACCTGCAGCGTCGTCATCGCGGCGAGGCCGGCGGCGCTCACGAGCATCCCGAGCGCGGCGAGCGTGCGCGAGCCGTGGCGGTCGGCGTAGATGCCGGCGAGCGGCGAGGCGACCAGCATGCCGAGCGCGAGCGGGATCAGCTTGATGCCGGCGTTGATCGGCGAGTCGCCCTGCGCGCCCTGGTAGTAGAAGACGAACAGGAACATCAGCGCGAAGCGCGCGAGGCCGTTGATGAACGCGGCGCGCGCTCGCGGCCGCGAACAGGCGGTTGCGGAAGATCTTCAGGTCGAGCATCGGCGCGCGCGAGCGGCGCTCGATCAGCACCCACAGCGGCAGCAGCACGGCCGCCGCGGCCAGGCCGCCGATCACGATCGCGTCGTTCCAGCCGCTGATGCCCGCCGCGCGAGACGCCGAGCACGAGGCCGGTGAGCCCGAGCGACGAACGTGCGTCGTGCCGAGCACGTCGTAGCCGCGCACCGAGTCGGGTTTGGCGAGCTCGCGCAGGATCAGCGCGCCCCAGGTGGCGCCGGCGAGCGCGAACGGCACGTTGAACCAGAACACCCAGTGCCAGGAGATCGCCACGAGCGCGCCGCCGAGCACCGGGCCGAGCACCAGGCCGATCGCGGCGACCATCGTGTTGGCGCCCATCGCCAGACCGAGTTCCTCGCTGCGGGAAGGCGTCGGTCACGAGCGCGGCGGCGTTCGCGAACAGGAACGCCGAGCCGATGCCCTGCAGGATGCGCCACACGATCAGCACGGTGGCGTCGGGCGAGAAGCCGGCGCCGAGCGAGGCGAGCGCGAACAGCACGAAGCCGCCGACGTAGGCGCGCTTGCGCCCGAACAGGTCGCTGAGGCGGCCGGCCATCAGCACGAGCACGGTCGCCGCGATCAGGTAGGCGAGGATCACCCACACGAGCGCGAGCAGGCTCGTGTGCAGCGAGCGCTCGAGGTCGGGCAGCGCGATGATCAGCGTGCCCGAGTTGGTCGCCGCGAGCAGCATCCCGAGGCTCGTGCAGGACAGCGCCCACCACTTGTAGTTGCTCGTGGCCGGCGGCGACGCCGAAGCGTGAGCGCGGTGTGGCGGGTGCGGGTCGATGGTGCGGGGGCGGTGCCGTGCTCAAGCGCGTGCTCGCCTGTCCTTCGACAGAAATCTGACGTGAACGTAAGGATCACGATAGCAGGGGTCGCGCGCGTCGCCTCGGGCGCCGTGGGGCCGTCGCGCGCGTTCGCGGCTGCTAGAACATAAGTCATGGCCACGAACGAGCCGAAGGTCGTCAAGTCCGAGCAGGAGTGGCGCGAGCAGCTGACGCCGGCGCAGTACGACGTGCTGCGCCGGGCGGGCACCGAGGCGCCGTTCACGGGCGAGTACGTCTACAACAAGGACTCCGGCGACTACCGCTGCGCGGCCTGCGGCGCGGTGCTGTTCAGCGCCGACACGAAGTTCGACTCGGGCACCGGCTGGCCGAGCTTCACCGAGCCGGCGGTCGCCGAGGCGGTCGAGCTGCGCCCCGACAACAGCCTGTTCATGCGCCGCACCGAGGTCGTCTGCCGCACCTGCGGCGGGCACCTGGGCCACGTCTTCGACGACGGGCCGGGGCCGGACGGACAGCGCTACTGCATCAACTCCGCGGCGCTCGCCTTCAAGCCCGAGCCGACGAGCCCGCGCGGCGCTGGCGTCCGTCTGGCGAGTAGCGCGCGCGGCGCAGTCGCTCGAGCGAGCCGAGTAGCCTTCGCGGCGCCATGATCATGTTCGACCAGTCCCGGCGGCTGTCCGAGCCGCTGCGCTGGGGGCGGCGCGAGAAGACGATCGTCGCGGTGCTGCTCGCGAGTTGCGTGGTGCTCGCGCTCGCCGGCCTCGGCGCGTACGCGCTGACCAGCGGCTCGCCCGCGCGCGCAAGGACTGCATCGAAGTGACGTTCGCGAGCACGCTCGGCGGCGCCGAGCTGCACGGCTGCGGCGCGAAGGCCCGCGCGCATCTGCGCCTCGCGGCGCCTTCCACAGCATCCGCCAGGAACTGCGCGCGGCCTGCCGGCGGGCCGGCTTCCCGTTCAAGTCGGGCTAGCCAAAGCCGCGCTTGCGGGCGTCTAGACAAATGTCGAAAGCCCCGGGCCAAGTGTTGGCCACGGATGGCCCTACCGGCGTTCACGCAGGCCGGATTTCATACGCGGACTGTTATTCGGCGTCGGTGTCCGCTTGTTGGGGGGATCGCCGTCGCCATATCCACAACCGAAGGAACGGAGGCACATGACCTGGCTGGCATACCCAAGTTGGCTGAACGCTGGCGACAACGCGTGGCAGATGACCGCGGCGACGTTCGTCGGGCTGATGAGCCTGCCGGGCCTGGCGGTCCTGTACGGCGGCGTCATGCAGAAGCGCTGGTCGGTCAACAGCATGATGCTCACGTTCGTGGCCTTCTGCCTCGTGCTGGTGGCCTGGTGCCTGTGGGCGTTCAAGATGGGCTTCGGCAACCCGATCGCGCACAGCGGTGGCGGCATCTTCGGCACGAAAGGGTTCTTCGGGACGTTCCTCGGTGAACCGGGCAGCGTGCTCGGGCATGCCGGCGAGGAGGGCCAGGCGCTGATCCCGTCGATCACGGAAGGCCCGCCGTTCCACTTCCCGGAGGCGTCGCTCGTCTACTTCCAGTTCGTGTTCGCGGCGATCACGCCGATCCTGATGCTGGGCTCGGTGCTCGGGCGGATCAACTTCAAGGCGTGGATCCCGTTCGTGCTGCTGTGGATCACGTTCGTGTACACGGTCAACGCGTTCCTGATCTGGGGCGGCGGCTACTTCGCGGCGCACGGCGCACTGGACTACTCCGGTGGCTACGTGATCCACCTGGCGGCCGGTATCTCGGGCTTCGTGCGCGGCGGCCGTGATCGGGCCACGATTGCAACGAGATCGCGAGGTCGACGCGCCGAACAACCTGCTGATGGTGGCGTGCGGTGCGGGTCTGCTGTGGCTCGGCTGGAACGGCTTCAACGGTGGAGACTCCTACTACGCCGGCGCGGACGCCTCGGCGGCGGTGCTCAACACGAACCTGTGCACGGCGGTGGCGATGCTCGTGTGGATCGCGTGGGACTACATCTTCCGCGACAAGCCGTCGATGATCGGCGCGGTCAACGGGATGATCACGGGACTCGTGGGCATCACGCCGGCCGCCGGTTTCGTCAACGGCTACGGGGCGATCATCGATCGGGGTCGTCGGCTTCGACGATCGTGTGGATGTCGATCCGCTTCCTCAGCCGAGCGCCGATGTTCCGCAACGTGGACGACACCCTGGGGGTGATCTATACGCACGGGATCGCCGGTCTCACCGGCGGTCTGCTGGTCGGGCTTGTTGGCCGATCCGAACGTGGTCGAGTACATCGGCCGCGGGGGGCGCGTCGAACCTGCCAGGGAAATCGGGTCTGCTGATCAACGGCAGCTGGACGCTGCTGCGCTGGCAGGCCGAGGCGGCGTGTCTGGGTGATCGTGTTCAGCGCGGTGATGACGTTCATCCTGCTGAAGCTGGTCGGGATCTTCATCCCTCTGCGTCTCTCCGACGAGGAGCTGGAGATCGGCGATCACGCGATCCACGGCAACGAGGTGTACCCCTCGGACGTGCCCACGCTCGGCGGGCCGCACGCGCCGGCGTGGCAGCCAGCGCCGGCAGGCGCGGGGGCGTAGGAAGGCAGCGCTTCCCCTCAGCGCGGGCGTGTCCTCCCCACGGACACGCCCGCCGCGGGGTTGGGACGACTGGCGGCCCCGCTTCGGCGGGGCCGCTGCTCGTATGTGGGCGCGATACACGGCCGTGCGAGAGCGGCAGCGATGTGCCATGGGCGGCAGCGACCGCCGGCTCACAAAGCGGGCGGCGAGGCGTGTGGGCGCAGCTCAGGTGGCGATGCCGACGGGGCAGGCGACGCCGGTGCCGCCGAGCCCGCAGTAGCCGCCGGGGTTCTTGGCGAGGTACTGCTGGTGGTAGGCCTCGGCGTAGTAGAACGGGTGCTGCTCGTCGAGCTCGGCAAGCTCGGTGGTGATCGTGCCGTGGCCGGCGGCTGAGAGCATCTGCTGGTAGGCGCTCATCGACGCCTCGGCGGCGGCCAGCTGCGCCTCTCCCCGCCACATCAGCAGCGAGCGGTACTGGGTGCCGACGTCGTTGCCCTGGCGCATCCCCTGCGTGGGGTCGTGGCCCTCCCAGAACAGCCGTCAGCATCTCCTGGTAGCTGGTCTTGGCGGTGTCGAAGGCGACGAGCACGACCTCGGAGTGCCCGGTGCGCCCGCTGCACACCTCCTCGTAGGTGGGGTTGGGCGTGATCCCGCCGGCGTAGCCGACCGCGGTCGTATAGACGCCATCGGCTTCCCAGAAGATCCTCTCGGCGCCCCAGAAGCAGCCCATCCCGAACACGGCGGTCTGCACGCCCTCGGGAAACGGCCCCTTCAGCGGTGTGCCGAGCACCTCGTGGCGCTCGGGCACGCGCATCGGCTCGCTGCGCCCAGGGAGCGCGGCGGACGGCTCGATCATCGTTGCCCTGTCACGTCCGAAAAGTCCCATGCACCCAGGCTAGCCGATGATCGCGCCGATCCCGGCGGGGACGACGGAGGGGCGCCGCAAGCTGGCGTATTCGGGACTACGGCTACTGAAAATGACGTTTTTCGCACTCGAAGCCTTCAAGTAACGGCGCGCGTATGCGATCTTACGCGCGTGGCACTGATTCGTGTGAGCAGACCGCTTGGCCGCGAGCTACAGCGAGTGTTTCCATCACGGCCGTTCAACGTGCGCTTCTGGGACGGCGGCACGGTGGCGGCGACGAGCGAGGGGGCACCGACGTTCTTCGTCAAGCGCCCGACGGCGCTTGCGCACGTGCTCTCGGCGCCTGGCACGCTAGGTCTCGGCCGCGCATACGTCGACGGCTCGCTCGCGGTCGACGACCTGGACGGCGCGCTGCGCGTCGTCGACGAGTTCGAGCCACCGCCGCTGAGCGTCGCCGACCGCGCGCGGCTGGCGCTGGCGGCGGCCGCGGCGGCGTTGCCGGGCGGGCTGCCACGGCGGCCGAGCCTCGAGCTGCTGCTG
Source organism: uncultured Solirubrobacteraceae bacterium (assembly GCA_963797105.1). Classification (GTDB taxonomy): domain Bacteria; phylum Actinomycetota; class Thermoleophilia; order Solirubrobacterales; family Solirubrobacteraceae; genus Palsa-744. Next base: position 1,990,081 of record CAWCOB010000002.1, on the reverse strand, counting down.
CGACGGACGGCTGCACAGCGCCGAGCGCGACGCCGCCGCGGTCCGCTACCACTACGACGTCGGCAACGACTTCTTCGCGCTGTTCCTCGACGGCTCGATGACCTACAGCTGCGCCGTGTTCTCCAAAGGCGCGCAGACGCTCGAGCAGGCGCAGCTCGCGAAACTCGAGCTGGTCGCGGGCAAGCTCGACCTGGAGCCGGGTATGCGGGTGCTGGACGTGGGCTGCGGCTGGGGCAGCTTCGCGATGCACGCGGCGCGCGAGTACGGCGTGCACGTGACCGGCATCACGCTGTCGGACAAGCAGGCAGAGCGCGCGCGCGAGCGCGTTGCGCAGGCGGGCCTGGCCGAGCAGGTGGAGATCCGCGTGCAGGACTACCGTGAGCTGGCGCACGGCTCGTTCGACGCGATCGCGAGCATCGGCATGTCCGAGCACGTCGGCGACGCCCAGATCGACGTCTACGCGCGCACGCTGTTCGCGCTACTGCGCCCGGGCGGCAAACTGCTCAACCACGCGATCGCGGCGCTCGACCCGAACGCAACGCCGCTCGACGACCTGTTCTCCACGCGCTACGTGTTTCCCGACGGCGAGCCGCTGCCGCTGTCGCGCGTGCAGCTCGCGCTCGAGCGCGCGGGCTTCTGGACGGGGCACGTGGAGGGATTTCGCGAGGACTACGCGGTGACGCTGCGCCACTGGGCGAAGCGCCTGGACGAGCACCTCGAGGAGGCAGAGCGGCTGGCAGGCGTCGAGCGCACGCGCGTGTGGCGCCTCTACCTGCGCTCGGCCGGCCACGGCTTCGAACATGGCGACCTGGCCGTCTACCAGGTGCGCGCGCGCCGGCCGCTGTAGAATGGCGACACCTCGCGGATGTAGCTCAGCTGGCTAGAGCGTCGCCTTGCCATGGCGAAGGTCGAGGGTTCGAATCCCTTCATCCGCTTTTTGTTTTGTCTCGGGACATGCTGGACGCGTGTCTCGGGAGATTGTGGTCAGTTTAGGGTTGTGTGAGGGGCTGGTAGTTGCGGGTGGGGTCGAGTGTGAGCTCGCGGATGAGTTGCCCTTGGAGGTCGATGACGTGGATCTGTTGGTCGGCGATGAGGAGCTTGACTGGCCGGCCTTTGTGGGCTCTGTCTAGCCCGATTTTGTAGAGCTTGCTGTGGTATCGAAGGCTGATCTTGCCGGTCTCGTCGACCTTGTCTTGACGGGCTCGGAAGTGGGCTTTGGTGTCCTGGCCGGTGGGTTTGGGCTTGATGCGGGTGCTGTAGGCCTGTAGCGGGGTGCGTCCGTCGAGGGCTCTGTGGGGGCGGATGTCGTTGTAGTAGTGGATGAACGTGTCGAGCTGGGCCTGTAGCTGTGGGAGGCTGTTGGCGGGTGGCTGCTTGGCGAGGTAGCGCTTGAGGGTCTGGTGTAGCCGCTCGACCTTGCCGCAGGTTTGTGGGTGGTAGGGCCGTGAGTTCTTGGAGGCGATCCCGAGCCGCTCGAGCTCTGACTGCAGCAGCACCTTGCCGTGGCGGGGGCTGGCTGTGAACACTGCGCCGTTATCGGAGAGCAGCGATGCGGGCAGGCCGTGCAGGGTGGCGGCCTTGTGGAAGCTGTCCACAACGTCCTTGGCTTTGGTGGTGGGGTAGGCGTCGGAGGCCAGGAACAGGCGGGAGTGATCGTCGATGAAGTTGAGGATCTCCGCGTGCTCGCCGCCGGCGAGCTGCCAGTGCGTGATGTCGGTCTGCCAGGTCTCGTTTGGTAGGTCTGCCTGGAAGCGGATCAGCGAGCAGCGAGGCCGCTTCTGGGGCTGGGGAACGATCAATCCCTCTCGTTTGAGGATTCGCCAGATCGTTGCCCGGGAAGGAACCGCCTTGATGCGCCCGGCGAGGTGGTAGGCGATCGTCGCCGCGCCGGCGTCGTGGCCGTCCGCCTGCAGCTCGCGGCGCAGCGCCACGATCGCCTGCACGACCTCAGCCGTGGTCTCGTGTCCGCAGGAGCGTGGCCGTCTGGAGCGCGGCTCGAGCGCCTCATAGCCTCCTGCCCGGTAGCGCTTGATCAGCACATAGATCCAGCTCTTGCTGATCCCGTGAGCAGCCGCGATCTCTCTCGCGCTCCTCCCCTCCAACAACACCGCATCCACCACATACCGCGCCAACCCCGTCCCATCCATACCAGCCGCCTTTCGTAGGCGTCCAGCATGTCCCGAGACATCAGTCCACTATGTGCCGCAACCACACACCTTCATCCGCTTTATGCAGAACCCCCGGATTTACAGGGGTTCTGCTGTTCGTGGGGCAGGTCGGTTAGCGGCCGCGGGACCGTGGGTAGCGCTCATGGGTAGCACGCTGACTGTAAGCCCAGCGGAGTGTGAGGCTTAGCCCGCCTGTTCTTGGTGGCTTTTTCGCTCGGCCGGCGTGCGTGATCGCCGGTTCGCGCCTGTGGGCGGGCTAGGCTCCGCGGATGGCGTGGGAGGTGGAGTTCTACGACGAAGAGGGCGGGCGATGCCCGGTGCGCGAGTTCCTCGCCGACCTCGAGCCAGAGAAGCGGATGGCAATGATCGCAGCGATCGAGGTAGTCCTGGTGCCGCGCGGGCTGGCAGTCTGCGAGACGGAATATGGGCGTCAGTTGGGTGATGGTCTGTTCGAGTTCCGCGTCCGGCATGACGAGCAGACGACTCTTGCCAAGGCAGGGAGGGAGAGCTCTGGTGACCAGGCACGACGACGCGGAGATGTTCTGCTGCGGCTGTTCTGCCATGCCTACGGCGAGAAAATCGTGCTGTTGCTTGGGGGCTATGACAAGGGCGCGGACCCGTCTGGCAGGCGGCAATCGCGCGAGATAGAGACGGCTCGTAGGCGACTTCGCTCGTTCCGCCTACGTCGCCAGCGCAAGAAAGCAGCGGCGAAACGTCGCTCTTGAGCGATGCGGTTTACGCACGCGGCTAATGATCGTTTCGCAGTCTCCCGATGATGGTATATATTACATCAAACCCCAAAGGAGTCAGCCATGAGCACGAGCTTCAGGAAATACGTCGATGAGGTCGAGCGCAACGCCACACCGGACGAGCGCCGCATGCTGGACGAGAGTCGGCGCCGCTTCGCGATCGGAGCCAGGCTGCTCGACCGTCGGCTCGCTGCTGGTATGAGCCAGCGCGATCTGGCCAGCGTCTCCGGGATCGATCAAGCGGAGATCAGTCGCATCGAGCGTGGCCAGGCGAACCCGACCGTCCAGACGCTGCACGCCCTCGGTGCCCCACTCGGCATCGTCCTGGATTTCACGCCAGTGGAGACCGCGGCCTGAGCCGCAGGTGACCCACGCATGCTTAATCCCGACAACCCCTACAGCCTCGCCCCGGTCGAGAACCCGCGACTGCTTCGCACCCGCCGCGCCGAGATCAGATTGGCGCTCGACACGGTTGCGCCGACTGACGGGAGTCCGGGTCACGCCCTCGTGTGCGGTCCGCGGCGCACTGGTCGTACGAGCACGCTCAAAGAGGTCAGTCGGCGCGCGCAGTCGGAACGGGGGTGTCTGGTGGTAAACCTCAGGTTGTTCGAGGAGGACCTCACCACCACCGGTCTTATGAGGACGTTCCTGAGTGCCGCGATCGAGCAACTCGCTGCGCTGCACGACACCGAACCCGACTGGTATCGGACCTGGTGTAATCGCGTCCTGCTCCGTGACCAGTCGCCGATGGGGATCGGCGACCTATTCGTCAGCGGGCTCGCGTTCGCTGCCGACCCGCGCGCGACACTGGACCCGGCGGTGTTTGATCGCGACCTGCGGACGCTCCGCCGTTTTCGCACAGGAAGCAGGCCGCAGCCGGACACTGCTCGTGATCGACAACGCCGACGCGCTGTTGGAGGACCCGGCGCTGGTCGAGCGGCTGTTTGACGCGATTGACGGCAACGCCGAGTGGTCTGTTCTTGCTGCCTCGCGTTTCTCGGGTGTCAATAACCTGGCCGAGGCCGTTTCGCCGGTGCTGCGCCGGTGTCGGCTCGTGCCTCTGCGGCCGTTCTGGTCGCCCGGCATGATCCGGGCCTGTTTGGTTGGACCGCTTGAGCCAGGCGAAGCGGATCGACTGATGCCGAGTGAGAAGGAGCTCGGCCTCCTGGTCGACCTCCTGCAGCTCTCCATGGGTAACCCGTTCGATATCGCGCTGATCGCCGGGCACCTATGGGATGCATGCGAAGTGGGAGAGCAGGAGTTCTACGAGCTGACGCCCCGCGTCATCGAGCGCGTGCTGCCGAGTCTGACCATGCATACTGGCGCCCGAGACGGCCTTCATGACGGTGCGGAGGCTGCACGGCGTCTTGCGCCGGACAGGCTGGAGTCGGCACTGCAACTTGTCGCGCTCTCCGAGCTTACGGTCCCCCAAATCGCCGTTGCCCGTGCACTGAAGCTCCCATGGGACGAGACGGGAGAGGTCGGGCGACGTCTTCAGGACTGCGACTTGGCGAGAGAGCACCAACGGGTGATCGGCGAACTTGAGCAGTTGGAGGTTGACGGTGTGATCGAGCTTGCCGAGGACCATGAGAGCTTCACCGTCCGCGGCGGACGCTTTGCTGCGCTCACGCTTAAGTACCAGACACGCTCGCTAGTGGGCTCGACGCTTGTTGATCTGCCGTTTGGCATGCCCTACTTGGCGACCGTCGGTGAACCTGTCGCCCGCGAGTGGCTATCGACGGCCCGCGAGCGCATCGACGCCACCGCCAGCTTGGCTTGGCAATCGATCCACAACCCGACTGGGACGGCGACTGGCACGCGCCTTCACGCCGCATTGAGCCTGCAGCGGTTCGACAATGTCGATCTTGAAATGTTTCCGACCAACGAAGATGCCTACCATCGGCTGATCGACTGTCTCATCCGTCGTGAGGAGATGGCAATTGCGCTCGTCGATCTTACGCTCGCGGCGGGGGGTGACGACCTAGCATGGATCGAGCTCTGGGAGGTTCCACCACCTACGACGACACACGACGTCAATTAGGGCCTTTCGGACTCCCTCGACGAGTGGCAGCCGCGGATCGAGAAGGCTGGGATTACCTGGCACAGCTCGCAGGCCGTCGTCCTGCAGGGCGACCTCGCACGGCGTAGCCTGATCCAGCTTGCTCCGAGCGCGACCGGGGCTGCAGTGGGCAAGCTGTTCGGCGGCTGGCATGAGGGAAATGACGCTGACGGCCTCGACCGCGCTCTGGCACTCGCGGATATGGCGGTTGATGCCCTTCGCGAACAACGCGTTCCCGACTGGGAGCGCGGCTGGGAGCTCAGCGAGATGCTCAGCCGCCGGGGCTTCCTGCGCAGTCTTTACGAGGATCGGCTCGCGGACGCGGCCGCAGACTTGCGCCAGGCCAGCGAGCGAGGGCCAGCCGATGGCTGGGTCACCGACTGGAATCTTGGAAACATTGCGATCCGTGCCGGCGAACACGCCTCGGCTACGCAATACATGGCCAAGGTGGAGCAGGCCCTTCAGGTCGACACCGAGAAAGCGCTTCAGGTCGATCTCGAGACAGCCGTTGCCGCCTTCTACGTGCCCGGCCGCCAAACCGTCGACAGCGTGCTTCGTCTGAGTCCTAAGAGTCTGGATGTTCTGCTTCCGCTGCAGCGAGCGATCGCGGACAGCATGTTCGCGCACGGTTTGCCCGAGTCGCTCAGCGCGGCGCTGGATGCATCTCGTGAATACGAGCACGAGAGCGTGGCCATAATCGTTGGGTGGGTACAGGAGGCGATCGAGCAAGGTGCGCTGGCGCCAAAGGCCGCGGCGACTGATCCGGGAGCAGTAGCGTCCCCGGTGGGAGCGAGCGGTTAGACAGCTGACTGCGGAGCGGCTCGTCTGCTCGGCGCGAGCGCATGGATCGTGTCTGCGGTAGTCCCTCCAATCGCCCCATGCACCGGAGCGGACAGCCCGGTCTGCGAGCGTTCAAAGACCGTCGCTCACTGATCCTCAGCGCAGGCGGCCCGTTGACGGCATCGAGTAGACGGACTCACCCGACGCCATGGCGGTCTGCTTGCAGCTTGGCGGCGCAACTGCACGGTCACCTCGATGATCTCCGCCGCGGTTTCGTGTCTTGGTGGACCTCATCGCACGCGCGGAGGGAGATGGGGCAGTTGGGGCTGCCGCAGCGGGGCCAATTACACCGCCGTTCCCACGATTGGCGCAAGCGCCATAGCGCTTCCACCCGGCTCGGGTATGAGCCCTCGCACTACGCAGGCTGGGCGACCTCGACCCCGAAGGTTCGCGCGGCGCTGGTGAGGCGCGAGTCGTAGCAATACACGCGTTCGATGTCTTCGCCGAGGCTGAGGATCGTGGCGAGGTGCAGTGCGTCGAGCGAGCGCAGCTCGGAGGGTTCGAGCTCGGCTGCGATCTCGATGATGGGCTGGTCCAGCGCGAGCAGCGTGATCGTAGTCAAGGCCGCGTTGGCGCGGACGGAGGCGAGCTTGCCGTAGCGGCGGGCGGCGCGACGTCCCTCGACCGACAAAAGGACGCTGCTGATCAGCTCCGTCTCGACTTCGTGGAGCTCCTCTCGCAGCGCATGGCTCTCAGGCTCCGAGCGTACGAGCTTGACGAAGGCGGAGGTGTCGAGGTATGTGGGCAAGCGCCCTACTGGCGCTCGGCGCGAAGCTCGTCGAGCACCGCCTCAGACGGTGGGCCCGGGATCGGCTCGGGCAATTCCTCCAGCACATCCAGCAGGCTGCCCTGAGCGCGCCTTGCACCGCGCTCGGCGACGAGCCTGTCGATAGCCGAGGCGCGGCCCGGGGCTGGCGTCAGCTGAGCCACGGCCTGTCCGCGATCTGTGATTACGAACGACTCGCCGCGACTTGCCCTGCGCGTGTAGCGGCTCAGGTTCTGGCGCATCTCGCGGATGCCCACGAACTCCATGTGCGTCATTGTAGCGCTTTGCCGTGGCTGCGGATCGAGGAAGCCTGTCGAGCGCCGCGAAGCGCGATCAGCCGTCGGCGGTCCGGCGGGCGCGCGTCGTGCGGGGCGCGAACGATCGGGGGCGGCTGCGAGCTTCAAGCGCTCTTGCCCTCCCCCTGCGCGAGCTCTCGCTCCAGCTCGTCGACCTTGAGCATCAGTTCTCCCGGGGTGACGCCGATCCCGTCGCAGGCTTGCAGGATGGTGTCGAAGGTGGGGTTCGAGCGTCCCTGGATCAGCCTGCTGAGCTGCCTGTAGCTCAGTGGGCAGCGTTCGGCGACCTTGCCTTTGGTGAGGTCCTTCTCGGCGATCAGGAGCTTCACGGCTTCGCCGAGCAGGATGTGACGCCGGAGGCGGGAGGCTGGGCGCTTCTTGCGGGCTGCCATGGCACGGCAGCTTTACGCATCCCCGTAGGGAGGAGCTAGGACATAAAAGTGGAAGTGATGTTCAGACAATTGTCGTCCGTGCAATTTGGGACCTTTTCTTTCCGTGGATCAGCGAGGGCAGCGATATCTGTCGGCTTTGGGCCGCGCGATCTACGAGATACGCGCGGACCGCGGTATGGGCGTGGCGCAGCTGGCGGCTGCCGCCGGTGTCGATCTGAGGCACATCGCGGCGCTCGAGGCAGGGCGGCTGGACCCAGCATACGAGCTGCTGCTGGCGCTCGGCGACGGCCTCGGCGTGCCGGTGTCAGCGTTCGTGCTCCGGGCCGAAGAGCTGCTGACCGAGGAAGGCGGCTCGGGCGAGACGCCGGGCTGACGTCTACGCGCTCTCGCCGCCCGCCGCGAGCAGCCGCCGTGCGCGTGCGCCGGCGCTGGGCATCTCGCCACGGGCGCGCGGCAGCGGCAGGTGCGGCACGGTGGCGGGCGTGTCCGGCTTGGCCTGCTCGAGCTCGTCCGGCTGCCAGCTCGCGAGGAACTGCTCGGTGTCGTCCACGCTGAGCGGCCGCGCGAACAGGTAGCCCTGGCCGCTGTCGCAGCACGCCTCGCGCAGCAGTGAGAGCTGGCTCTGGCGCTCGATGCCCTCCGCGAGCGTCTCGATCGAGAGCGCCTTGCCGAGCTGCACGAGCGTGCGCAGCAGCGTCTCGCCTTCGGGGTTCTGGCTCATCTGCGAGATGAACGAGCGGTCGATCTTGAGCGCGTCGACGGGAAACTGTTTGAGGTGAGCAAAGGATGAGTAGCCGGTGCCGAAGTCGTCGATCGCGACGCGCGCGCCGAGATTCTTGATCGCGCGCAGTCGTCGCGCGGTGTGCTCGGGGTTTCGCATGAGCGCCGTCTCGGTGATCTCGAGCGTGAGCGCCTGCGCGCGCAGGCCGCTGTCGGCGAGCGCCTCGCGCACGTCGGTGACGAACTCGTCGGTCTCGAGCTGGCGCGCGGAGACGTTGACGGCGATGCCGAGCTCGAGGCCGCGCTCGTGCCAGCTGGCGCCCTGGCGGCACGCCTCGGCGAGCACCCATCTGCCGACCTCGACGATCAGGCCGGTCTCCTCCAGCAAGGGGATGAAGTCGTCTGGCTGGACGAGGCCGCGCTCGCGGCTGTGCCAGCGGATCAGCGCCTCGACGCCCGTCGGGCGCATCCCGCGGAGGTCGAACGTGGGCTGGTAGAGCAGGTAGAACTCGTCGTGCTCGAGCGCGCTGCGCATCGCCATCTCGAGCTCCATGCGGCTCTGCACGACTTCGTGCATGCCCGACTCGAACAGCACGTGGCGGTTCTTGCCGTCGCGCTTGGCGCGGTGCATCGCGATGTCCGCGTCGCGCAGGAAGTCCTCGACGCTCGCCCGCTCGCCGGTGGCGACGCCGATGCTCGCGGTCACCGTCAGCGCGGTCTGCCCGCTGTCGGCGAGCACGAACGGGGCTCGCAGCGCTTCAGTGAGCCGCGCGGCGATCAGCATCTGCGTCGGCTGCCTCGCTGAACTCCTCGGCGAGCACGACGAACTCGTCGCCGCCGACGCGGCCGAGCGCGTCGACGTCGCGCACGACCCCGTCAAGCCGCGCGGCGATCGCCCGCAACAGCTCGTCGCCCGCGGCGTGTCCGAGCGTGTCGTTGATCGAGGTGAAGTTGTCGAGGTCGATCAGCAACGCCGCGAGCGGTGCGCGCGAGCGGCGCGCGCGGCTCAGCATCTGCTCGCCGCGGTCGAGGATCAGCGTGCGGTTGGGCAGCCCCGTGAGCGGGTCGTGCGTGGCCATGAACGCGAGCTCCTCCTCGCGGCGCGTGAGCTCGTCGGCGATGCGCGCGCGCTCGTGCTCGAATACCTCGCAGATGCGCACGAGCGTCACGTCGAGCGTGCGCTGCGTCATCGCCACCGCCTGCGCGAGCGCGGGAGAAGGGATGTCCAGCTCGACGGCGCGCTCGGTCAGGATCTCGATCATCGCGTCGCGCCAGCGCAGGCAGCGCTTTGTCACCGCGTCCAGCGGCGCGGCGCTGTGCGCGGCGAGCTGCCCGTAGGTGTCCCAGGCTTCGCGCCCCGCCTTGCGCCCGGCCTCGGGGCTACCGCCGGCCATCCAGCGTGCCACCGCGGCCGTCGAGCCGCGGCCGATGCGCTCGAAGCTCTCGAGCACCGTCGCATCGAGCTCCTGCGTTGCGCCAGGCTTGCCGTCGCGCCCGCGCGCGGCCGCGCGGCGCAGCACGTCCTCGACGCGCGCGCCCAGCTCCGTGCCAAGCCGACGCACGTCCTGGTCGGGCCGCTCACGCAACGGTGCGCTTCGTTTCGCCGGTGCTGCCATCACTCGTTCCCGGCTGCGAGCTGATCCATCATCTCAGGCCAGGAGTCGGCTATATCAGTCATTCTCTTGAGAATGGCTTGTCCTGAATAGACGAGTGACTTCTACTAGTCCAATGGGTCGCGCGGCAGGTAGCGGCCGCCATCGCCGCGCGTCAACAGCCCCGTCAGCTCGAGCTCGCTGAGCGCCGCCAGCACCGCACGCGAGTCGACGCCCGCGCGCGTGAGCTTGTCGGGCGTGTCGTATCCGCAGCCGACCCGCTCGAGCACCGTCAGCAGTGCCGGGCGCATGCCTGCGGGGACGCGCGGGTCACCCGCGGAGTGCGCCAGCGCGGGCAGCGCGGCCCGCGTCCGCGCCGTCGACCCGCCGGCGTGCTGAGCGTCGAGCGCGTACACGAGCTCGAGTGCGTCGTGGGCTCCGCGCACGAGGCTCGCGCCGTCCATCAGCAGCGCATTCGTGCCGCGCGACAGGGGCGAGCTGACGCGCCCGGGAACCGCCGCGACGGCGCGTCCCAGCGACTTCGCGACGGCCGCCGCGGCTAGCTCCTCCGGGGTTGCGCGCGCCTCGACGACGACGCTCAGCGAGGCCAGCGCGACCACGGTCCTCGCGCTCGCCAGATGGCCCCAGCGGCGTCCCGCGCACTCGCGCGGCAGCTCGGACACCGCGCAGCCGGCACGCGTGATGCGCTCGTACAGCGGGCGCAGGCGGGGCGGGCATCGCACGCCGAGCCCGTCGCCGCGCACCGCGACGGCGCCGCCGTTCGCTTCGTGCGCGCCCGCGAGCGCCGCCGCCGCGATCCCGTCGGCGAGCTCCGCCACCACGGTCACGCCGCTCGCGGCCAGCCCGCGCGCGAGGCCGCGCGCCGTCTCGCGCCCGTAGTCGCTCGGCGCCCTGCTGCCGAGAATCGCCACGACCGGCGCCGCCGTCAGCTGCGCGAGCCGATCGGCGCCGCCGAGCACCGCGAGCATGGGCGGCGCTCCGCGATCCCTCAGCGCGCGAGGGTAGAGGTGGCCGTGGCGGCAGATCGCGAGATCGTCCCCAAGTTCGTCCGCGTCGAGGCTCTCATACGCAGCCGTCAGCTCGACGCTTCGTCGACCCGCCACGGCGGCGATCAGCTCCTCGTCGCGGAGCGCGAGCAGCTCGAGCAGCCGCGCACGGTCGCGGGCGCAGCGGTCGAGCACCCCGCTCAGCTCCGCCAGCAGCCAGCCGCGGCGCAAGCAGGCGGGGCATGCGCCGGGCGCCGGCAGTGGCGAGCCGCGAGCGCTCGCGCCACGCGGCCCACCGGTGCTTGTGCCACGCGCGGCGTCGGCGCTCGCGCCGCGCTTGGCGCCGGGCCTGCGCGGGGCGCTCATGCGCCGCGAGCGCTCATGCCGCGCGGTTGCCCGCGAGCGTCGGCTCAGGGCGCAGCGCGAGTGCGGCGCCGAGGTCGCATGTACGCACGCGTGTGCTCTTGTCGAGGTCGGCGATCGTGCGCGCGACGCGCAGCACGCGGTGCTCGCCGCGCGCGCTCAGAAGCCCGCGCGCGCTCGCGGCGCGCAGCATCTCCTGGCCGCGATCGTCGAGGCGCACGTGGCGGCTCAGCATGCGCGCGTCCATGTGCGCGTTCACGGCCACGCCGTCGCTCGCGAGCCGCGCCGCCTGGCGCTCGCGGGCGTCGCGTGACCTGCTCGCGCGCCTGCGCGCTGAGCTCATGAGCGCGGGCGCGCGCAGATCCTCCGCGGGGTCGCGATGAAACGTCGACGAGCAGGTCGATGCGGTCGAGCAGCGGGCCGCTCAGGCGCCGGCGGTGGCGCGCCAGCTCCGCTTCGCTGCAGTCGCAGCGCTCGCCGTCGCCCGCGTAGCCGCACGGGCACGGGTTGGTCGCGGCGAGCAGCATGAAGCGTGTCGGGATACACCGCCGAGTGGTGCGCGCGCGCGATCGCCACGCGCCCGTCCTCCAGCGGCTGGCGCAGCGCCTCGAGGCGTCGCGCGCGAGAACTCCGAGAGCTCGTCGAGGAACAGCACACCGTTGTGCGCGAGCACGACCTCGCCGATCGAGCCGCGGCTCGCGCCGCCGACGAGCCCGGCAGCGGTGATCGAGTGGTGCGGTGCGCGAAACGGGCGCGTTGTGGCGAGCGCGTCGACGCGCGTGCCCGTGAGGCTGTGCAGGCGCGTCACCTCGACCGCCTCCGCGCTCGTGAGCGGCGGCAGGATCGGGGCGACGCGCTGCGCGAGCATCGTCTTGCCCGTCCCCGGCGGGCCGCTCAGCAGCGCGTTGTGCGCGCCCGCCGCCGCGATCACGAGCGCTCTGCACCGCGTGGTGCTGGCCGCGCACGTCGCCGAGGTCCGCTCCCGCCCGGCGGGGGTCGGCGTTCGAGGAGCCGCTCACGCCGCGCCCGACGCGTGCGCCTGCGCGAGCATCGACAGGCTCGGCGACCGGGTCGCCGGGGCCGCCGCCGAGCACGCGCGCGGCGCTGCGCAGATGCGCGACTGCGGCGACCTCGAGGTCGTCGATCAGTCGCGCCTCGTGCACGCACGCGGGGCGAGCACGAGCGCGCGCATGCCCGCGCGCTGCGCCGCGTGCGCGACCGCGAGCGTGCCGCGCGAGGGTCGCACGGCGCCGTCGAGCGCGAGCTCTCCGAACAGTGCGACGCGATCGAGCGCGGCTCGCGCGGCAGCTGCCCGGCGGCGGCCAGCACCGCGCACGCGAGCGCGAGGTCGAGGCCCGGGCCGGCCTTGCGCACGTCACCCGGCGCGAGGTTCGCGGTGATCCGCTGTGTCGGGAACTCGTAGCCCGAGTTGAGGATCGCCGCGGTGACGCGCTCGCGCGCCTCGCGCACGGCGGCGTCCGCGAGGCCGACGATCGCGAAGCACGGCAGCCCCGCGCGCACGTCGACCTCGACGCGTCACGTGTCGTGTCTGCAGCCCGTCGATCGTGAACGTGTGCGCCCGCGCCAGCATCGCCCCGTCTCCTGTCGCCGCCTTCGGTTACGCGGGCGGGGCAGGCTAGAGCAGCGCTTGGGACGGGACGCTCGGGCGCGGGTGCTAGAGACCGGCGGGGTGGCGTTCGACGAAGCCGCCGCCGTCGTCCGACGCGCCGCCCCAGCGCGAGCCGCCTTCGGCGAGCGCGACCGTGTCGAAGCGTTTGCCGTCGATGACCATGTACGCGTGTTCGGCGTTGGCGTAGATCGTGATGTACTTGCCCGGTCCGGCTTCGCCGAAGGACTCGAGGCCGGTGGAGTCCTCGGGCGAGCTGAGCAGGCCGCCGCCGTGCAGCGCGTAGGAGACCGAGCCCGAGCAGTCGTAGCCGTCGGACTCGAACGAGCCGTGCCCGCCGCCCCACACGTATGGCCGCGTCGCGATTTCATCGGCCGCCGCGATCACGCGCGCGACGATGCTTTCGGCTTCGCCGCCGCCCGCGCTAGCGCCCGTTTCCCCGCCGGCGGTCCCGCCCGGAGTGCTGGGCGCGGCCAGGGCGGAGGCGGGAGGGGTCAGCGTGGTCGCATCGCTGCACGCCGATCAGGGCCCACGTGGACGGGCCGACGACGCCGTCGACGCTCAGGCCGTGGCGAGCCTGCAGGCGACGTACCGCTGCCTCGGTTTCGGGGCCGAATTCGCCGTCGACGGGCAGCTTCAGGGCCTTCTGCAGCCGCTCGACGGCGGTCGCGCCGGTGGCGGGCGCCGCTGCCTGCCCGCTTTCTTCGGTGCCGCCGCTACCGGTGGTGAGGCCGGTGTCGCTCGTCGCGGCGACCGCGACGACGTGGCGATGGGCCGCGGGCGTTGGCAGCGCCGAGGCCGGCGGTGTCAGCGTGTCCTGGCTGTGAACGCCGATCACGTTCCACGTCGCCGGGCCGACGATGCCGTCGACCGTGAGGCCGTGGCGGGCCTGCAGGCGGCGCACGGCGGCCTCCGTCGCGGGGCCGAAGTCGCCGTCGGCGCTCACGTGGACCGCGGCCTGCAGCTGCTTGACAGCACCCGTTTCGGTTTCTTCGATGCGCTTTTCTTCCTTCTGTTTTTCGCTTTCGACGCTCTTGGCTTCCGCTTCGGCTTCTGCCGGTTCGATTTCGGCGGCCGCTTCGGAGCCGCCGGTTGCGCTGCTCGTCGTGTCGGCGACATCCGTCGCGCTCGCGGTCGTGGCGGTGCCTTCGCCGGCGCCGGGGCTTTCGCTGGTGGCGGACGTGGCGGCAGGGGCGGGGAGCGAGACCGTGCCCGGGAGCGTGCTGCTGACGTCCGCGATGAACGTCTGCGATGCGCTCTGGCTACGCAGCGCCGCGCTCGTCTGCGGCCCGACGACGCCGTCCACGCTCAGGCCTCTGCTCGCCTGGAAGCTGCGCACGGCGGCTTCCGTTTCGGGTCCGAAGACGCCGTCGACCTTGACGGAGCCGAGCGCCTGCTGCAGCAGCTGCACCTGCCTGCCTTCGGCGCCGCTCGAGACCACGATCACGTGTTCGGTGGTCGTCGCCGGTTCGGGGTTCGTGACCGCGGCCGACCGTCGACTGGCCGCTCGCGAGGCTCGCCGTGGGGCCGACCGTGCAGCGCGGCGAGCGCGCCCAGCGAGACGCGCTTGGCCCGCGAGCTCGCGGGCACGAAGCGCAGCTGCGCGGCGCGCCGGCGGGCGCGCGAGCGTCCGAGCGAGAGCTGCCAGGGCGCCTCGTCGGCGAGGTCGCGCGACGTATCGGCGCGTTTGCGAGCAGCGCCGATAGGGCAGAGCTCGAGTGCGCGCCGCGACGCAGCAGGCCGCGGCTCGGCGCGGGCACGGCGTGCGAGCGAGCGCTCCAGCGATGCGTTCCAGTGGTCGACAACAGCAAGATCACGCGGGGATCCCGACATCCGAGGCGTCCTTTCTCCATTCCATTGCATGGCGCCTACGGGGTTAGCTGTCGGGCTCGCGTAAACGTCTACGCTACGCCACACTGGTGTGGCGATTCGCCCCAGCAGCCTCACGGCTGCAGTGGGTCCCCCGCTCCAAAGCCCCTTGGGGCCGTGGACTCGGCACGAACGGGCGGCAAGCTAACAGATCCGCTTGCAAGATGCATTACATGGGAAGGTCTGCAAGCTTTCTTGCCGACGAACGCGGCCGCCCAGAGGCCGCCGAGACGTCGCGCGTGAGCGCCGGCGCTGATAACTTCGAGCCCTGATGCGCAAGAACGGGCTCGACCTGCGGGTGCTGCTTTCGCTGCTCATGCTGGTGCTGGTCGCGGGCGTCGTCGCGATCGTCGCGATCGGCGGCACGCCGGGGGCCAAGGCGCGCAGCCAGGCGCGCGCGGGCGGGCTTCGAAGCCGCCGCGATCCTCGCGCCGGCGCGCGCCGCGCCGGCGCTGTCGCTGCGCAACTACCTCGGCCAGCGCGTCAACATCGCCGCCTACCGCGGCAAGGCGGTGCTCGTCACGTTCCTCTACACGAACTGCCCCGACATCTGCCCGCTGATCACGTCCAACCTGCGCGTCGCGCTGAACCTGATGGGGCCGAAGACGGCGTCCAAGGTGCAGATGATCGCCGTGTCGGTGGACCCGCGCGGCGACACGCCGAAGGCCGTCGCGGCGTTCCTCGCGCGCCACGAGATGACGGGCCGCATGCAGTACCTGATCGGCTCGGCCAGGGAACTCGCGGCGGTGTGGAAGGCGTGGGGGGTGGGCTCCGAACGCGACGCGCAGCAGCCCCAGCTCATCAACCACGACGCGCTCATCTACGGGATCACCGGGTCCGGCAAGCGGCTGACGCTGTACGCGTCGAGCTTTCGGCCCTCGGAAATCGCCCACGACGTGCCGCTGCTGGCCGCCCGCTGAGCACGCTCGCGATGGCGCGCCGGCTGCGGCTGATCCTGGTGGGGCTGGCGCTGGTTGCGACGCTCGTGCTCGCCGCTGTGCTCGGGCTGGCCTCGCACCCGGCGACCGGTCGCGCCGCGCCGGCGCTGCCGCGCGAAACGCTCGTCGGCGGCCCGGTGACACTGACGAGCTTGTTGGCGGGCACCGGTGGCAAGCCCGCGCTCGTCGTCTTCTGGGCGAGCTGGTGCGGGCCGTGCGGCGAAGAGGCGCCCGCGATCGAGCGCTTCGCGACGAGCGCCGCCGGGCGCGGGCGGATCGTTGGCGTCGACTGGAGCGACGCGCGCTCCGGCGCCGTCGGCTTCATCCGCCGCCATCGCTGGACGTTCCCGAACCTGCGCGACGCGGAAGGGGTCGTCGGCAACGCCTACCGCCTAACCGTCCTGCCGACGACCTTCGTGCTCGACGGCCGCGGGCGCATCCGCGCGATGCTGCGCGGGCCGCAGAGCGTCGCCTCGCTGGAGCAGGCGCTCGCTGGCGTGGAACGCAGCTGAGGTTTCAGACTCGAGTGGACCGGTTGCCGGCGGCGTGCGCGGGCGCCCGTGATGCCCCCTTGATCACCCGGCCGCCGCGCCGGGGGACGAGCGTGATGTGCTCGTTGTGGATCCGCTCGCCGGCGGGGCGGTCAGGGCGCAGCTCGGCGTTGGCGAGGATCGCGCGTAGCGCGACGCGCATCTGGAACGTCGCGAAGGCCGCGCCGATGCAGCGATGCGTGCCGCCGCCGAACGGGATCCACGAGTAGCTCTCGGCGGGGCCCTCGAGGAAGCGCTCGGGGCGAAACGCATCCGGCTCGCTGAAGAGATCCTCGGACAGATGCACGAGGCGGATGCAGGGCATCACCGTCGTTCCGGCCGGCAGGCGGTGGCCCGCGAGCTCGACGGGTGCCGCCAGCCGCCGCGTGACGGCGGGCAGCACCGGGCGCAGGCGCAGCGTCTCCTTGACGACCGCGTCGAGGTAGCGCTCATCCTCGCGCGCGCGGGCGAGCGCGAGCGGGTCGCGCACGAGGCGCTCCAGAGCCCACGCGAGCGCGGTCGTCGACGTGTCGTGGCCGGCGAGCAGCAGCGTTGCGAGCTGGTCGAGCAGCTCGCGATCGTCGAGCTCGCCGGCGTTGATCAGCAGCGACAGGATGTCCGTTCGCTGATGCACGCGCGGGTCGGCCCGCCGCTGCTCGATCTCGTCGGCCATCAGGCTTCGCGCCCGAGCCAGCTGCGCGTTGAACGCCCGCCACGGGCCGACGCGCGCGAGTGGCCGCCAGGCCCACATCAGCAATATCAGCGGCTTGAGCTGCACCGCGGCAGCCAGGGTGCTGCGCAGCTCGCCGAGCCGCGGCGACTGATCGGCGCCCAGCACCGCGCGCAACATCACCTCGAGCGTGATCGCGCGCATGCGCTCGACCATCACCAGCGGCTCGCCCACGGGCCAGCCCGCGGACTCCTCGGCGGCGATCGTCTCGATCAGGCGCTCGTAGCGCGCCGCCATGTCGCCGTGGAACGCTGGCAGCATCAGCTTGCGCACGCGCAGGTGCTCGGGACCGTCGAGCACCACCATCGAGCGCTCGCCGATCAACGGCGCGAGCAGCTCGTATGAGTCTCCGGCCTGCCAGATCGCGGGATCGCCCGTGAACACGGTCTTGACGGCGTCCGCGTCGCTGACCACGACTACGGTGCCCCACGGGAACACCCGCACGGTGAACGCCGGGCCGTAGCGCCGTCCGCACGTGCGCAGGAAGCGGTCGAGCGCACGCCAGAACAGCAGGCTCTGCAGCGTCGCCGGCAGCGACGGCCCTGGCGGCAGCGTCTCGCCGCGGGAGCTCATCGGCGACCGAAGCGCCGGGCTCGCGCGCGGAACTCGTCAAGGGACTGCTCGAGCGTCGCGCGGGTGAAGTCGGGCCACAGCTCATCGCGAAACACGAGCTCCGCATACGCGGCCTGCCAGAGCAAGTAGTTGGACAGCCGCTGCTCCCTGCCCGTGCGGATCAAGAGGTCGGGGTCGCGCATCTCCGGCAGATACAGGCAGCGGCGAAACTCCTCCTCCGTGCTTCCCAGGAAGCGCTTGGCCGCGTCCACGATCTCCGCGCGCCCGCCGTAGTTGAAGGCGATGAACAGCGTCATCCGCCGGTTGCCGTCGGTGAGCTGCTCGGAGCGCTCGAACTGGGCGGCCAGGCGCGCGGGTATGCGACGGCGGTCGCCGAGGCAGCGCACGCGCACACCGCGCTCGTGAAGCCCCGGGGTGTCGCTCGCGAGCCGCCCGGCGATCACGTCGATGAGTCCCTTGACCTCCGCGTCCACTCGTGACCAGTTCTCCGTCGAGAAGGCATACACGGTGAGCTGCTCGATGCCCAGCTCGAGCGCGTCGTAGGCGCGGGCGATCACGGTGCTCGCCGCGGCGGCGTGTCCGTCGGTCGCCGGCAGGCCGCGAGCGCGAGCCCAACGCCGGCTGCCGTCGCTGATGATCGCCACGTGCCGCGGCGTGCCCGGGTCCGAGCCGATTGTCGGCGGCCGCGGGCATGCCAGTGCGACCGGCGGCGCTTCACTGGAGGCCATCGACGGCTCCTCTCGCGGCGACACGCTTCAGCCGCTTGGCGATACGCCACGCATGCAGGATCGCGAGCGTGGGCGTGATCAGCGGCCGCAGGCGCTCGTGCAGCAGCTCGACGACCGGGCGTGCGAAGTCGCTGTCGGCGGCCGAGTTGGAGCTGTAGTACGCGACGACGCCGACGAGCAGCATCACGTGATGGGCGCCGTCTCGCGTCCGCGGCGCGAGCGCGAGGACGTGCTCGGCGACGTCCGCGAGCCGCCGCGCGAGCTCCTGCTGATCCTCGTAGTAGGCGGCGAACCCGGCTTTGCCGGCGCAAGCGTCGAGCTCGAAGTCGATTGCGCTGTCGAGCAGGGTGGGCATCACGCAGATCGGCAGGTACAAGTCGTCGAGCTCGAGCGCCTGCCGGGGCGTCGTACGGGCGTCGGTGGCGGCGGCGATGAGCGCGTGCACGGCGAGCACGGACGAGGCCGCGCCCGCCAGGAACTCGCGCCAGCCAAGCGCGGTGCCGGCGGCCTGCGCGCGCGCCCACAGCTCGACCTGCGAGGCGCCCTCATGCGAGCTGGCATGCGCGCGCACCTGCGCCTCGGCACACCGCGCTGCGCTCCTGTCGACGGCCTCGCGCACCGCCGCGATCGCGGGCAGCGACGCGAGCGCGCCCCGGACTGCCGCCACCAGCCCGACCAGGTAGATGTCCTCCGAACGCGGCTGGAAGCGGTAGTAGTCGCCGCTGGGCTCGCGCGCCGGCGTGACGGCGTCGATCAACGCCCTGGAGACGTCGAGGCCGTCGCGGATGGAGTCATCGCTTGGTGCCTCAGTCAAACCGTCGAGGTAGTCGAACAGAACCTCGAGCGCCACGGTCGCCTCGACCGCGCGCACACGCTGGCGAGCAGGCGCGACGGTCGTCACCATCGCAGCGACCTGCGCGTTGAAGCCCTCGCCGTGCAGCTTCTCGAGGGCGAGCGCGCGCAGCTCGCGGTCGGGTATCTGCCGCGCCAGCCGCTCCCAGCGGGCGAGCTGAGAGCGCACGACCGGTGCGACCGTCAGCCAGTAGCGGACGTTCGCGCGCACCAACGCGAGGCTCGCGCGCGCAAGCAGCCGGCGATCGGCGAAGGCCCGGCGAGCGCTCTCGCCGCCATCGCTGCGACGCGCCGTATCCCTGTGCGCATGGCCAGGGTGCTCGGGATCGCGCGTGCTCCCGTGCTCAGAGCCGCCGCCGCGCTCACGGCTCGCGTGCTCGTCGGTGTCCGGAGTTCTCGACAGCGAACCTGTTTGAGCCATGAAAACCCCAGGCTACAGGAGCCCGTCAACACACAGACAGCGCGTTGGTCGGCTCTCAGTTGACCGCCGGCTCTCTCAGGGCACGGGTGTCAGGAAGTACACGCGCGCCGGCGGCACCGGCTGCCACGAGAACACCGACCAGGTGCGCCCGCCGTAGCTGATGAGCCCGCGCGTGGGCAGATGCCTGGGAAGCGAGCCGCCTGCGACTAGCTGCGAGCCCGAGCGCACGTACGCCGGGCCGCCGGTCGTCCCGTGCAGCACGTCCACGAGCGCCTGGTAGTGACTCTGCAGCGGCTCGAGGCGCGCGGCGATGTGCATCGCGATGCTGCCCCACGTCGCGAGCGCCACCGACGCGCAGCTTGCAGCGGACACGGCGGCTGAGGGAGTGGGGATGAGCAGCGCCACCTGCAGGCTGCCGCTGGGGAACGCGCGCGCGCTCAACGGCTCAAGCAGGTAGGAGCCGCCGTGGATCCTCACCGTCGGCGCCGCGCTCGGCACGCGCGGCGCCGGCGCGAGCGTTCCCATCAGAAAGGCGCCGTTGCGGTACAGGTCGACGGGGACGCCGATGAAGCGGCTGACGAGCTTCACGTAGCCGAGGTCGTCCTGCACCGACATCACGTACGTCGCAAGCGCCCTGCCGTTCGACCTCAGCGTTCCGGACAGGGGCGCGATCACGTCGGGGCCGCCGACGTCCGCGATCACGCGGCCGGCCTTGACGACGCGCAGCCGCACGATGTGCCAGTGAGGCGTGTAGACGATCGCGTGCACCGCTGTCTTCACCGCCGCTTCGTCGCCGCTCGCAAGCGCGCTCAGGAGCGCCTGCGAGCCCGTCACATGGGCGACGTCCCGGCTGACCTCGCGGCTGTGCAGCTCCTGCTCGTAGATGCCCTGCGCGACGCCGGTGTCGATCGCGGCGATCGTCGTCCCGGCCGCTGGGCCGCATGCCGGCGCGGAGCCGCTCGATTCCAAGCTCGCCAGGATCGAGCCCGGCACGAGGGCTTTCGCGACGGCCACCTGTGCGGGCGCGCGGCGGGCGGGTCCCGGATCGGCCTCGAGCGTCGCGCCGAGCGTCGCGCCGAGAGCCGCGCCGACGATCGCCACGACGGCGAGCGCCATGATCAGACGTCGCGCTATCGGTCGCTTCGCGTTCGGCATCGACTGACCTTAATCAACACCCGCGATACCCGCGCCGGTGCGCTCGCAAGCGCCTCGCTCGCGGCCGCCGGGCGCGGCTGAACGGCGCGCCGTCGCCGAGACCACGGCCAGATCACTGCTGCAGACCTGCGAGCCGCGGGTTCCAGAGGACCTCCCACAGGTGTCCGTCGGGATCGCGAAAGTAGCCCGAGTAGATCCCCCACGGACGGTCGTGCGGCCGGTCGGTGAGCGTCGCTCCGGCGGCCTCGGCCTGGGCGAGCACCGCGTCGACCTCGGCCCTGCTCGACACAGCGTGTCCGATGCTGAACTCGCCCGTCTTCGCCGGGCCGAGCGCGACGCCGGCGTCCTTCGCGAGCTCGGTGCGCGGGTACAGGCACATGATCAGCCCGCCGCGCAGCTTGAACATCGCGACCGCTCCCGCGGGCTCGACGTCATCGCCGGCGAACTCCGTGCCGATCACGCCGCTGGAGTCGAAGCCGAGGCCATCCCGGTAGAAGGTGAGCGTGCGCTCCAAGTCGGCGACGGCGAGGGTGATGACGTCGATCGTGGGTTGCATCCCGAAGACTGGAGTTTAGGTTAGGTCAGCAGCACGGCAGCACGAGGCGTGGCGACGCGCCGACGGCGAACGAGACTTTTGCTCGCTTCGAGGACTGGATAGCGTTGCCAGTTATCGGGGTACCTCCCAAACGTGAGACCTTGGATTCGTCCTGCAGTCCTCGCGTTCGTGACCGCTGGATGGGCCGGCTTGGCGACGACGCGATCCGGCGAGGCATTCTGGTGGACACTGGGCCTTTCGGTCCTCGCTTTCGCTGCCTTCGTGGAGGCGGTACGCGAGGCACGTCGCTCAACACGGGCATCAAACCTCTCAGAGCCGACTGAGGCTGGACGAGGTGCTTGAGGGAGTAGGCGAGGTAGAAGTGCAGTGCTGCGTGGAACCAGTAGTACCGCCCACCAGCCGCCAGGTCGCTAGCCGTGCTCGATGGCGGTGAGGGCGAGGAGCCAAACACCGGCACACAAGGCGACGACCGGAATCGAACCGGTGTAGACGGCTTTGCAGTGCGCCCAAAGGCGCTGCTCTCAGCTCACCTACACGGCTTTCCGGTGCTCTCAGATGCTCCCCGGTGACCTCGGAAGTCGCTCGTTTGCCGCTGATCACATTTGGCAGTTGGGGCAACTGGACGTGCACAGAGCCGACGTCGGCTGGTCCCAGGCGACGACGGTTGGCTACGGTTCCGCGCATGGAGCTGCACCAGCGCATCGCCGATCGGAGGGGTGAGTTCTTGATCTTCGCGGTGACGCCACCGAAGCTGACCACCGGACCGGAGCAGACCAGGCAGATCGCTGAGGTCACACTCGCGCGACTCCGGTCGGTGGGGATAGACGGCCTCGTTCTTTACGACATCGATGATGAGAGCGACCGTAATTCCAACGAACGCCCGTTCCCGTTCCTGCCCACGATGGACCCGGCGGAGTACCTCGCTCGTGATCTCGTGGGCTTGGAGGTGCCTGCCGTCGTTTACCGCGCGGTCAGCAAGTACGCCGAGGACGGCCTCCGTCTATGGCTGCGCGACCAGGATCCGGCCCGAACGCTGTCAGTCTTCGTCGGGGCCTCATCTGGCGAGAAGGCGGTTGCGACCTCGCTCTCGCGGGCATACGAGCTCCGAACCGAAGTCCGGCCGGACCTGCCGCTAGGCGGAGTAGCGATCCCCGAGCGGCACGCGCGCGGTGGCAATGAGCACCTCCGGCTCATCGCAAAGCAGGCTGCAGGCTGCTCCTTCTTCGTCACCCAGGTCGTATACGACGTCAACGCTGCGAAGGACCTGGTCTCCGACTATCACTACGAGTGCGCCGCCCAGAACCTAGAGCCGGTGCCGATCGTCTTCACATTCTCAGTCTGTGGCTCAATGAAGACATTGGAGTTCCTCCAGTGGCTCGGCGTCGACGTCCCGCGCTGGATCACGAACGATCTGCGCCATGCTGACGACACCCTCGACGCGTCCTACGATCAAGCGGTCGCAACGGCGATCGAGCTGATCGCCTTTTGCCGGCGCGTCGGCGTTCCCTTCGGGCTGAACGTCGAGAGCGTCTCGATACGCAGTGTTGAGATCGAGGCCTCCGTGCGGCTCGCTGCCCGGCTAAGGGCCGAGCTCCGCCGCTAGAAGGTCGGAACTCGCACGCCAGCGAAAGTGAACCGGGCAAAGAAAGTCGTCTGCACCCGCGGCCGTACCCGCTTCATCGCTCCTGCGGCCGCTTGGGGCAGTGCCGAGAGGTCGCTGCTCGGCACCGTCGTAGGCGCTTTTGCCCTCGAGCTGTTGGGTCATCGCGATCACGGCGGCGGCATCCTGATGGTGGTGAAGGATGATGGGGATCGCTGCTATGCGTTGGCAGGCTTCAGGCACCTCGTCAGCGGGGAGCTGGCCGGCGGCTACTGCTTGTGCGAGGGCGCTGGTGGTCTCCTATTGCAGGAGTCCAGGGGCGTGCAGATCCTCGCCTTGGTCGTTCCATATGCGTAGCAGGCGCTCGACGGCGCTGGCGCGTTGTCGGTCGAGCGCGAGCACGACCAAGGCGTTGGCGTCGAGGACGATGCTCAAGCGCTGCGGTGCTCGAGCTCGGTGCGTGCCTGACGTGCGAGCGCCACGCCATCAATGTCTCGCAGCTGCGCGAGCTCTGCAAGTGCGGCCTGGAGGTCACCGGTGCTTGCTCCGAGGTCTGTGCGCACGAGCTCATCGGCGAGCGCATCGGGCTCCACGCCGCGTCGGTTGGCCTCCTGCAACAGCAGGTCGTAGGAAGCCTGTGGCAAGCGGATCGTTCTCTCGCTGGTCGCCATGGCTCGAAGTTTAGGCCGTCGTCCGGCCATTGCCCTATGCGTCGGGCGTCTGGGCTGCAATCGGCTGGATGGTTCGGCGGGCAGATGATGAGGTCACCCGCCTGTCGGAGATCATCTGCGGAGCCGAGCCGGGAAGGGGAGAGCACTTTGGCCCTGCCCGCCAACCCCGGGGACCACCCGTAGACGGCTTTTTGAAGCACGCTGGTAGGCGTTGAGGAGATCGCCGCCCGGAATCTCTAGGCCGCGGAGGGAAAATGGCGCACTGTAGGCGGCTTTTGGGGAGCCATTGGAGAGCCCTGACGATTGTCCGAGCGAGAGCAGAACCCAAACAGGCCGATTTGCAGGCCTTTTGCAAGGCGACGACCGGAATCGAACCGGTGTAGACGGCTTTGCAGGCCGCTGCGTAGCCACTCCGCCACGTCGCCGTGAAGCCCCCCTAGGGTATCGGGCGGAAGGCACCGGTCGTTAGCAACTTCTTCTTCGCGCCTTAGCAGGGCTTTCGGGCATCGTTAGCGTCAGCACAGCCCGCCGCCGCACGATGGATCTCCCCCTAGAACCGAGAGGTGATCCTGTGAAGCGCGTACTGATACCAATGCTGATGGCGGCGCTAGTCGGCGGGCTAGTTGCAGGCGGAGCGGTCGTCCTGCTCGGCTCGCGAGGGCGCGGGCGAGCCTCGAGCACCACCTCCGTCCCGATCACCGCGTCTGAATCGACCGGCACGCGCCGCGATGTCGCCTCCACGGGGCTGTCCGCGACCCAGGTCTACCAGCGCGACGCTGCAGGAGTCGTGGCGATCAAGGTTGTCACGGCTGACGGCGAGGACGAGGGCACGGGCATCATGTTGAACGACAAGGGCCTGATCCTCACGAACGATCACGTCGTCAAGGGCGCGAGGAGTATCACGATCGACGCGAGCGGCTCCTCAAAGACGACCAGAAGTGCCGAACTGGTCGGCGAAGAAGCCAATGAGGACCTCGCGCTGATCAAGGTCGACCCGTCCGGGCTCGGCCTGAAGCCGCTCACGCTCGTTAGCTCCAGCTCCGCGCAGGTCGGCGACTCCGTCTACGCGATCGGCAACCCGTACGGGCTCGAAGAGACGCTTACGAGGGGCATCGTGTCCGCGCTCGGCCGCGAAATCTCCGCGCCGGACGGCTCCAAGATCACCGGCGCGATCCAGACCGACGCGGCACTCAACCCCGGCAATTCGGGCGGCCCGCTGCTCAACGAAGAAGGCGATGTCATCGGTGTCAACTCCCAGATCGCAAGCGAGGCGTCGACCGCTGGCGGTTCACAGCCGGGCAGCACCGGTGTTGGCTTCGCGATCTCCTCGAACACCGCCGCCGCGGCGATCAAGAAGATCGAGGCCGGCGACGGCGTGACCTACGCGTCGGCCGTGCAGGGCACCGTCGAAGGCCGGCGCACGCGCGTGCAGCAGTCGCCTTACGGGTCGCAGAGCCCATACGGCGAAGCAGAAGCCGGCGAACAGGGCTCGGGGGCCTCGACAGAAGCAGGGTCGAGCTCGGGCAATGCGGAAGCGCCTGGTGGTATCGGCGGCTCAAGCGCCGAAGCGACGGGCACCGAATATGGCGGCGGCCGGGTCGTGATCGTGCCCTGACATCTTTGAGCCGGGGCGCAGGCGGGGAGGTTCCCCGTGGCGCCCTGGCCTCATCGCGCTCGGCTGGCTCGGGCGGACCCTGGCATGTAGCGCTCCCGAGACGGGCGATCGCTCGTTGATACCCTTGGCAACCGATCCCAGGGCGATTAGCTCAGCTGGGAGAGCGCCGCCTCGACAAGGCGGAGGTCACTGGTTCGAGCCCAGTATCGCCCATCACGAAAATGCCCTGCTAAACGCGGGGTTTTTGTAAGCGTTCAGTCTCTGGGTTGGGGGTGAGGGTGGTGTTGGTGGGGCTGGGTTTCAGGTCAGTGCTGGGAGTGGGTCGCCGCGGGCGTGGGCGCTGAGCAGCTCGCGCGTGTAGGCGAACAGTGAGCGGCCTTGCAGGCGGCAGGTGACCGAGGCTGACAGCGCTCGCTCGATGAATCGCTCGCCGTTGTCTGATTGGGTGCCGTGCGAGAGCTTGCGGTAGATGACCGGGCCGCGTAGCGCTCTCTCTGCCGCGTTGTTGGTGGGCTCGACGCCCTCGACGGTGATGAACGTCCAGAGCGCCGGCCAGATCTTCAGTAGGTTCCTGGCGAAGCGGCGGTGAAAGCGCGTGTAGGTGCTCTTGCGTGCGGCGTGTTCGAGCAGCTCCTGGAGCTCGGCCTGGATCGGAGTCATCTCGCTCGCGAGGCGCTCGCGATCTGAGTGCTCGCCAAAGGAGTGCCAGGTCTGGAACGCTCGCTTGGTCAGCTCGCCGCCGGCCTCTCCGAACTGCTTCTGCTCGGCCAGGGCTCCTGCGGCATGGAAGGCGAAGTCACGCTTGAGATGCTCCCAGCAGGCCTGGCGTGAGGCGGCATCGATCAGCTCATAGGCCCACCAGCGATCCGAGCCCACGATCCCCTTGAAGTTCTTGCCGATCAGCTCCTTTAGGCGATCGCGATGACGATCCTCAGCGACCCGGAAGATGGCCGCCTCGGGAGTGGCCACGGTCCACAGGGTGCGCCCTTCGTGGGCGGTGAACCAGCCGGTCTCATCAATGTTGACGGCGCGCGATGCGAGCACCTTCTCGACCAGTTGCTCGTGTGGTCGGGCCAGTGCCGCCGCGCCACGCTGGCAGATCTGATCGACCGCGCCGGCCGAGAGGGGAAGGCCGAACAGGTCGGCTGCGAGCTCTGACATGTCGCGGCGGGAGACGCGGTTTCTGGCGGTGAGGCTCACCACGGTGGCCTGCAAGCCCGGACCGAACAGCGAGTCGCCCACGCCCGGCGGGAGCCTGGCCGTCGTGCGCTTGCCACAACACGAGCAGCGCAGGCGATGCGTGCGATGCTCGCACCAGATGACCGCGACCGGCGGCAGGTCGGCCACTTGGTGGCGCCCAAAGCGCTCCGAGCGCTCACCAGCCCCTTCTGAGAACTCGTGCCCGCAGCCCTCGCAGGCAGCTGGGTAGTGATCGACGATCTCATTGACCTGATCCTCAGGCAGAAGATTGCGCCCTGAACCCTCGTGCCCGGGTTGGGCGCCGGGTTTGCGCTTGCCCTCCCGCTTGGCCCACTCCTTCGCCTTCTCCCGTGCAGCGGCGCGACGCTCAGCACGCGAGGCCGGTGGATCCTGCGAAGGCGGACTCGAAGAGTTACGCGAGTCCTTGCGCAACTCTTCCTCAAGCCGCGCCACACGCTCCTTCAGCCAGGCGACCTCGCGCTCATAGCACGCCGCCACCTCAAGCAGAAACTCGACGCACGCCTCCCGCCCCGCGTCATAGACCGCCTCCACCTCGGAGCGCTCCATGACCTCAAGATTCGCCAGCCCCGCAGCCAATCCCTGCCCCGAACCCTACAACTGAACGCTTACGGGTTTTTGTCTGTTAGGGGTCCGAACGGCGGGGGTCAAATAGGGCTTGGACCGCGAGGGGGACCGCGTAGCAGGGGCGCGGCTGCGCCCGGACCCATAGAGGCCGCGATACGACCAGGCTGTGTACGTGGGTGGGTTAGCCCAAATCGGCACGGCAGGGACCAGTGCTGTGGCCCTCGCGTGCCGGCGCGGGGGTGCGCCTTGGCCGCCGGGTGGAGGTGGGCGATGGCCCCAGAACGACATAAGACCCGGTCAGGCTGGGGTGCCCCCCGGGTCTCATGCGCGGTGTTACTCGGAGCCCGCTAAATGCAGCTGCATTGCATCTTGTGCCTAGTGGCTGGTCTCGCCCGACCTCCTAAGCGTTCTTAGCGTAATTCATAGCGAGGACAGATTCGCGCGTGTATTGAATGGTGCATTCCAGAGCCAAATCTAGCACCGAGCCCTACGCAACACGCGGCTGTGGAGCGACCGCTAAGGGAGGCTAAGCGCCGGGCTCACGGGCGGTGGCACGTGCCACCGCCATCATGTATTCACGGGCAGCGCTCAACTCTGGATAAAACGCGTGCCCGTGGTTGTGATCGCTGTTGAGTGGTGGTGCCATTTCGGCGATCAGCGTCGGCTCGTACTCCCACGGTTTCGTCACGCCGCACCACGACACCAGAAGGTTCCGCGTCATCCAGCGCGTCAGCGCCACGCACTCGTCGGGCGGTAGAGCAGGCTTCTTGGCCGGTGTCGTGTAGGGGTGCCAGTCGTTGCCCTCCCACAACAATGCTGCCAGTGACCGGCGCAGGGTAGAGCTTCCCAGCGCGTTGCCAAGATGGTTTGTAAGGATGCGGGAGCGGATCGTTGCGGACGATGACGCGCCGTTAGGAGCAATGCCGATGTACAGCAGCCCGACATCGGGGCGCGCAGGGTGGGAGGACGTGAGCGCCATCGGCAACGCGAGCTTGTCAGTCAGCCACCACGCATAGAAGCCGGGTTCGGTACGCGCGCCACCATCAGCGACAGGAAGCCTCGCGGTTGCTACGTCAACGAGGTTGGAGGTCAGACGCTCATCGACGGATACGGACATGGGCGCACATGGTACGCGAGGTCCGGGGCGCGGTCCCGGCGGCGTGTTGGTTGCCGGAACCGCGCTGAGGCTTGGGCTTACGCCTGCCCGCCCTCCGCTTTAGGAAGGCGGCGCAGGTTGTCCTGCGGCTCGGCTGCGTCGTCGTGCGCGGTTCCCAGAGTTGGTAGAGCGGATTGTCGAGCGGGCTGCCCAGGTCGTCGCTGAGCCCAGTTCGCTGTTTGGCCCGGAGACTACGGCTCGGAAACCTCAAGACCTGGTAGCCTGCCGCCCGCAACGCACGTCTGTCGCTCAATCTCGCCATGACTTCCAGTTCATATAGAGGCGGGCTGGTAGTCCAGCTACCGGGCCGTTCGAGCAAGGCGTCTGGGCTTGGGGGCCGGTCGCACCGTGTCGTCTTTCTTGTCTTGGCGGCTTGGGCGCTGTTGCTCGCTGCCTGGGTCATCACAAACCCGCCCTTCGCATCGCCAGATGAGGCCGAACACTACATTCGGGCGGTTGGGATCAGCGAGGGTCATCTGATTGGGCCGAGCGATCCAAGCGTGCGGATCGGCGTCGACGCGCGCCAAATCGCCTGGACGCGGCAAGCGACCCGTCTCGTCACGCTGCCTGCCGGGCTCGACCCGCTGCCCTTTACGTGCGCCACGGGGACCGGCAACCTATCGGCTGCCTGCCTCAACTCGGCCAAACCCATCCCGTCACGAGTGACGTTGCCGACGGCGGTTGGCAACTACCAGCCGCTTCCATACTTGCTCCCTGCCGCGATCATGCGGGCGGCGAGCTCGCCGCCGGACGTCTTGCGCTGGGGCCGAGCTGCAGGCGCGCTTGTAGCCTTTGCCCTGCTAGCCGTGGCACTGCTCGCGCTTTATGACGCCTCCTATCCGGTGCTCTCAATCTTGGGGCTGCTCCTGGCCGTGACGCCGATGGCGCTCTTTTGCGCCGCAAGCCTCAATGGCAGCGGGCTGGAGATCACAAGCGGTATCGCATTCTTTTCCTGTCTTCTGCGCCTCACGCGCGCCGGTCCCGTTCCTCGCCGTTGGTGGGCTGCCGCCGCGCTCAGCGGGGCCACGCTTGCCTTGAGCCGGCCCGCGAGTCCGCTGTGGATCGTTATCGCCCTCGGAGTCGTGGCGGCCTGGGATGGCCCGCGCGCTCTTGTGGCGCGCTGGGTCCGGAGTCGGGTCGCCTGGCTGGCGGCTGCGGGCCTAGTGCTGGCTGTCACGCTGAACCGAGTGTGGGAAGCTCGCTACGGCTCCCACGTCGCTATCGACACCTCCTCGCTGCATGCTGGCCTAGTCGCTGGGGCGCATGAGTGGTGGCGAGCGCTCCCCGAGATGGTCGGCAAGTTCGGCTATATCGACGTCAAGCTGCCGGTGGTGCTGCCGATCGTTTGGTTCGCATTGATTCTCGTCCTCGTGGTCGCCGCTAGTCGCGGGCACCGACGGGACCGCGTCATCCTCGGCAGCTTGACCGTCTGTGCCTTGGTACTGCCGGTGATCTTCTACGCGCTGATCACGCGCCCAACGGGGTTTGGCCTGCAAGGACGTCAGCTTCT
Source organism: uncultured Solirubrobacteraceae bacterium (assembly GCA_963797105.1). Classification (GTDB taxonomy): domain Bacteria; phylum Actinomycetota; class Thermoleophilia; order Solirubrobacterales; family Solirubrobacteraceae; genus Palsa-744. Next base: position 1,960,813 of record CAWCOB010000002.1, on the reverse strand, counting down.
ACCAACGCTCGTCATCCTGCCGCTGCTCGCCGGGGAGGTGTACTATCGGCACCGCGAGAGGATTACGTCTCTCGTTGCCCACCACCTCATCCGCGTGCTGCCGGTCGGAGTTGGGGTCATGCAAGTAGCCGCCTGGTACGTCAACGCCAAACGCTTTGCAGTCGGAAGCAGCGGCGCGCTCTGGTTCCCTTCTCAGGCGACCTGGGAACCACCCGCCGGATGGGCTGTCTGGCTTGTCCTGATGATTCTTTCAGTGGTTTGCTTCGTAGCCGTCACCACGAGCGTGTGGCGAGCGAGTTCCGACGCGGTCGGCGCGTAGCCGTCTCCGGCACCTTCACCACGCGGCGACATCTACTTCACAACGCGCCGCAGTCCATAGCGGCCAGCTGGTCGAGCTTCTCAGACAACCGTCGGAGCTGCTCCTGGGTTTCCGGGTTCGAGAGGGCCCCGACTAGAGCTCCATCACCAGAAAGACGTGATTCGCAGGGACGCGATCGCTTTGTGCCGATTCGAGAGCACCCGCCACGCTTCGAGACAACAATTGCGATCCCAGCGGCCCGCCGACTCAGCGCCGCGACTCGAGCGATGCTCGAGACGATCAAGCGCAACGCCGGCTCATGAGAACACGCTGCGGCGATCGAGGCGCGTGCGACACAACTCGCACCCGAGGCCGAGCTCCGGCCCGGACAGGGCCCACCGCGAGCCTTGGCTGACCTAACGGCCCCGCCGTCCGAGGGCTGAGCCCGGTATCCGCTCTCTCAGGAATCTTCCAGCGTCCACATAGGGGGCTCTTAGCGCGAATTGCAAGGCTTGCTGTATCCACGCGAACGAAGAAAGTGAACCCCATGTTTTCCCGTAACCCCACCAAGTTTCTCGCGATCGGCGCTGTGGCAATCGCACTCGCGGGCGGTTCCTATGGCATCGTCAGCGCAACTGCTAGCACCGCGGCAACAGCAACGGCCGCCTCGGCACCATCGGCCCGGCTCGCCGCCCGCGGGGGACCCAATGCCCGGTCTGGACCAGCCGCAGGGGGATCATCCGGCAAGGTGGAAAGCGCCTCCACGTCGAGCCTCACGATATTGACCCCAGCGGGTCAGAAAGTCACCGTCAAGAAGGCATCGACCACGAAATACGACAGCGGGACAAGTTCGATCTCAGCGAGTGCCGTCAAGAAAGGCGCAAGTGTCCTCGTGCTCGGGACGACCACCGGAACAACCATCACGGCCAGCAAGGTCGTCGTGCAACTGGCTGGCGGCGAGTCTAGGAGTAGTTCCACGGCAGCAGAAGTGGTCCCCTTCCAGCGCGGTTCACAGTCCACGTCAAAGCAGGCCGGTCAGATCCCAGCCAGCTACAGCCAGGGGTCGGGTACGATCGTCAGCGGCCCGCCAGCGAGCAAAGCAACTGAAGCTGCGTTGGCCGCCTATCCGGGAGGCGTCGTCGACCGTGTCGTGAAGCTGAGCAACGGCGGGTACGAGGTCCACAACATCGGCGTCAACTGGCCGCACCACATCTTTGTCAGCCAGAGCTTCAAGGTCGTCGGTGCCAACTAGGGCAGTGATTGGGCGAGACCTCGGGTCTCGCCCAATGCATCTCCGGGGCAGGATGGCGCTTTGCTTGATCGTGTGACGACGACATGAAGCGGAAGTTGCCGCTCACGTCGCGCTCGCCGTTGCGGGCTTCCTGTTTGGTCGTCGCGATCCGACTCTTACTTTTCCTTGAGCAGGACCGGATCAGTCAGAGGGTATGGTGAGCTGGAGACCTTGCAGGATCCGACTCCGGCATAGCTGGTCGCGGACGGGCCGCTCGCCAGCGTGAAGTTGCAGCTCGGGAACGGTGGGGCAAGTTCGGTGTCGATGAATCTGCTCACGTTGCCGTGCGTCGTATACGTGCCATGGAATAGTGCGAGGTTAAAGACGTCGAAGCGGATGGTTAGGAACCATGTGCCCTGGGCGGGGAGGATGTGGAACGTCCCAAGGTCCAAGGGGAATAGCGCGGAATAGCCGGTGACTGTGTAGTCGCGTTCTTCGGCGGCGTCCGGTTGCGTGCCGGCGGCTGGAACCGCTGCGGCCACGGTGGGCGCGGCTGCGGCCAGCGCCACGGTTGTCAACGTCGCCGCCACAGCGATTGTCACCCCGCCCATCGGAGCCCCATTTCTGTTGGCTCGGCTCCCCGCCTTATTCATCGTGGTTAGCCTATTCCGGTTTGCATCGCTCGGCCAGCGGTTGCAGCATCGACTCCTACGTGACGACAAGCTTGATGGCGTCGCGCCGTGACGAGCACGGCCAGGGTGCTAGCCCGAATCGGCCGCCCCAGGTGCTCCTGGAGAGCATGGTTCTCGTTCACGACGGCGTGACGCTGCTCGGGTGAGAGTCGCGCCCAGAACGACATCGTGCCGAGCAGGGCGCCCAGCTCGTCGGCGGTGTGCTCGACCAGCGTTGGCACGGTTGCCAGCTGCAGGTCCTCGAACAGGTCGGCTGCGTAATCACGTCCTATGTCGTAGCTCCCCAGCCAGGCCCAAGCGTCCGCGACATTCCCGCGGCGTTCCCGCACGCCCGCGATCGTGCCGTCGAGGCCGCGGTAGGTGGGCAAGGTGGCGGCGATCTCCGGCGCGTGCCTGTGCAGGGCCGCCAGCAGGGCCTCCTGGTCATCGACGCTGCGCTGCTCCTGAAGGCCGACGTACTGAATCAGCGCGAGCGTCCCGTTGGGAGCGAGCACGTCGGCGATCTTTCGCCAGCTCAGATCAGGGTCAACCCAGTGGATCGCGCACGCCGAGAACACCGCCGCATAGCTCTCGCGCGGCAGCTGTGCGTCCTCGAGCCGCGCGTGGACGAACTCCACATCGCCGGTGCCTTTGAGGTTCTCCCCAGCAATGCGGATCAGTCGATGCCCCGGCTCCAGCGCGGTCACGCGCAGCCCTCGCGCGAGGAGGCTGCGCGTCAGCTGACCGGTCCCGCACCCAACGTCGAGCACTCGGTCGCCATCGCCGATGCTTGCCACCGCGCACGCGTGGTCGACGAGCGCATCGGGGTAGGTCGGGCGGTTGCGGTCGTACTCCACCGCAATCTCGTTGAAGACCTTGCCGTAGCTCCGTGCGAGCGTCCCGTCGCGCATGCCCGAAACGTACACATCCGCCTGGATGGCGACCGATTCGCGCCTCCCAGCCGTGGAACCGAGGACGGCTCAGAGCGCGAATCGTGCGCCGCCGGCCTGTGTCGGCCGGCGGCGCTACGTCCACTAGCCGAATTCGACGGTCGAGGTCGAGAAGACCCCGAACTTCACGGGTTTGACTGCTTTCTTGCCGATTTTGGTACCGCACGTAGAGCCGCCGGTGAACGACTCGAACACCGAGGCTGCATTTAGCGGCGCTTCGGTCTTGAACAGGCCGCCCTTGACAACGCCAGTCAGGCCCGTAAGCGCGCCTTCGCCAATTGGGAACTCGATCGTGCCTTTCGAGATGCCTTCCTCCGCGGGCAGCCATCTGATCGAGATCGCTGCCGTGCTCCCCGCGACTTCTTCGGTGCCTGCGAGCAGTTCGCAGCTCACGGGTCCCGTCGTCGTGAACTTCGTCGTGTAGATTCCGGCTTCGGGGCCACCTTCGCATTCCGAAAGCCTGCCCTTGATCGTAACCGTCTGTACGCTCGGTGTTTCGCTCAGTCCAGGCGACAGCTTCACTCTGCCGGAGTCCACCGTGCACGCGGGCTTGCCCGGCGGGCGTTCCGTTTCGCCGTCGGAGTTGGGACTCGTGATTTCGATCGGTGTGCTCGGGGCGCTGGTGCCTTCGCCGTCAGACTCCGTGACGGTGACCCTGTAGGTCGTGTTCGGTTCCACTGGAGAGAGCTCCCCTTCCGAGAAGTACGGGATCCTCGTCGCTTCGAGGACGGGTGCTTTGGAGCCGCCGACAGGTTCCGCGCGCATCGTCTGCATGGTGATGAGGTTGGCTCGTTCGGGGTCAACCGTCCAGCTGACCGGCATCGCCAAGAATTCGAGCGAGCCGTTTTCGGCGAGGACGACCGACGCTTTGACGTTGGTTGGCGGCGCCGGCGGCTGGTAGATGGGCGTGCCCGTTTCGAGGTAGGCCTGAGCGGCCACGTTGTAGAGCTTGTCGCCGTGGGAGTCTTCAGCGGGGATCGCTTCCAGGCTCCCGACGAGCGGCCCCCATTTCCATGTTTCGCCCAGCCAGGTCCACACGACAGTTGCCGTCGCGGTGTAGGTCGTAGTGTGGCCGCCGCCACCGCGGCCACTCCCGCCGCACCTCGTCGACAGGGAGACGTTGCCCTGCGGGTAGCCGTTGGCGGCGAACCCGGTCTCGTAGCTTTGCTCCTGGATGCCTCCGCACGAGTGGCCGAGGACCGCGAAGGCGGCTTCCTGGCTCATGGACAGCGGCATCGTCGACGCGCTCGCGCCGGCAGCGGTGACCGCGCAGAGCGCAATCGCGGCGACCCCAGCTGCTAGCAACCTCCGCACCATATGGCGACTTCCCTTCGTGTTCTCGGGTTGCGCCGCGTGGGTACGCCAAGCGGCCTCTCTGCATTAAGACCCCGCAGGCGAGGAAACGTCACGCGCGAGTTTCTGGGTGCGCGATAAGACGTTCCTCACGGCTACGTTAGGGCCGCGTTAGGCGGGCCCAGCAGCATCGTGCGCTCTGACGAAGCTCGACCAAGGGAATGAAACGTGAACCGGATATCGACGATGTGCACGGTGGGCGCGCTCGCAATCACGGCCGCAGGGCTCGCGGGCTGCGGCGGCAGCTCTGGGGCCGGCTCCTCGACAACAGCGAGCGCGGTTAGCGCCACCCAGGCCGCCGCGAAGGCGGTGCCGCCACTGGTCATCGGTACCTACAAGACACCGGAAGACGGCACGCTCATCACCGGCGTCGGCAACCGCACCCTGTATGTGCTCAAGTCGGATGAGAAGTCCACGTCCGCGCACGAGAAGCTCAGCACCTGCAACGGCGCCTGCGCGGCGGTGTGGCCGCCGGTGCTCGCCTCCGGTACGCCGGCGGTGGCCGGTAAAGCCAGCGCGTCCCTCATCGGCCTTACAACGCGCAGCGACGGCACCAAACAGGTCACCTACAACGGCCTCCCCCTCTACTACTACGAGGCCGACATGAAGGCGGGCCAGGCCACCGGCAACCACCTCAAGGACGGCTTCGGGTTCTGGCTCGGCATGCTGCCGAGCGGCAAGCTCGCTCCGGACGGCAGCTCTTGAGGTAGAGCGCAAGGCTGGCAACACGCCTGGGGCCGGCGGGCGCCCCCAGGGGCGACAGAAACACATCTTGCGAAGGCTCGGAACATGCGAGATAGTCGCAGCGAGATGGCCGGTCTGCCCGCAGGTCGCGCCTCGACGCTGCTGGTGAGCTTCCACGGCGGCGACGAACCAGGCTCGATCAACAACATCTACTCGTTCACGGGAGCCGGCACGCCTCGCGCGATTCTCGAAGTCCCGCCCTCGCAGAAGCTGAGCGAGCTGCGCAAGTTTCTGTTCGACCCGAGCGGCGCCTATCTCTATGTCGCGAACGCCTACAAGCACCTGAGCCAGGTGCTCCGCTTCAGGCCTGGCGTTGGCCCGCAGGAAACGTGGTTGCTCGAAGGCGTGTACGCCGAAGCGCTGATCGACCACCCGTTCGATGTGATCGCCGGCCCCGGCGGCTCGCTGCTCGTCTCGAATCAGGACAGCCGCGCCGTGACCAAGGTCAACGGCAAAGAAGTCGAAGAACCGTTCGCCGGCGGGTTCAAGTTCAGCGAAATCCGCGGGCTCGCGTATGACGGTAAATACGTATATGTCGCCGATGCGGGCCTGAACGCCGTCATCGCCTTCGACGCGAGCGGCAACCCAACCGGCTCCGCCCTCAAGCTGCGCCGGCCCGTGCACCTCCTCTACGACCCCGCGAACGGATGGCTGTTCATCGGCAGCGAGGCGGAAAACGCCGTCTACGTGTGGCGTCCCGCGCAGCCGGGCATCGCGCCGGCGAAGCTGATCGCGGGCTCGCGGCCGCCGATCGACCACACCGCCGGCATGGCGCTACAGCTCGAACCCCAGGAACGCGCGACGCTGTACGTGGCCAGCAGGCTCGCCAAGCAGGTGCTCGGCTTCGAACTGACCTATTCCGCGTCGCAGGCGCACTGGAGCGGCGAGACCGGCATCGCCCTCGACAAACTCAAAGACAACCCCGAGTTCGTCGGAATCCCTCGCGGACTATACGGCTGAGGAGGTGGCGCTCCGGCTGTGATCCGTGTTTGACCGTGAGAGCGCCGCCGGTTTCGCGATCCTCGAAACCCCAGCCGCTGGGCTCGCGCTCGAGCCCGCGCAACTCAGGCACGAGGTCCCGCTGTCGCTCGCGCGCCATCGCGCTTGCAATGTGATCGCCGAACATGCGTTCACTCTTGTGCAACGCCGGCGCTCGCTCAACACATTTAGCCCCACGTGAGAGCCAGAGGTGTCAAGGCTCACGCGGGTGCCGCCGCGACTGCGTCGACGAGCGCATCGCCGTCGAGTGTTCGCAGGTACAGCACATGACGTCGCACCCGCCTGCGATTCACCAGGCCGGCCTCCGCGAGCACCGTCAGCTGTTGTGAGATCCCGCCGCTGGTGACACCCAGCAGCCCCGCGAGCTCCGTCGTCGAGCGGGGACAGTCGAGCGCCATCAGCACCGCCGCGCGGTTGCGTCCCAAGAGGCGCGCCAGGGCGTCCGGAGCCGCGTCTCGCTGAGACTCCCACAACATGCCGATGCCGCGCGCCGGATAGATCAGCGCCGGCTGCCACGGCGGCGCCGTCACCACGAGGACCTTCGGCCACGCGAACACGCTCGGGATCAGCAGCAGGCCGCGCTCGTCGAGGTCGAGCCGCCCGCCCCAGAATCTCTGGTGTCCGCCACAGTCCTTGTCGATGCGCAGCACGCCGTCCTCCCAGCTGACCGTCTCGTCGAGGTCGGCGAACAGCGCGCGCGTGCCGCCGTCGGCGATCTGGCGGGCGCGGTAGAGGATGTCGTGCTCGAGCAGCGAGCGGATCCGCTCCCAGTCAGCGGCGATCGCGCTCTCCCAGTAGCGGCGCATCAGCTCCGCGAGCCCCTGCACCGCTGCGCGCGGCTCGCTCAGGAACGGCTGCAGCACAGCGGGTATCGGGTGCCCGTCATAGGCCACGCCTACCTCCGCTCGTATCTGCTCCGGCGGGGTCGCCACCATGCTGTCGAGCTCCTCCTCGAAGCGCGTCAGCGGGCTCGTCGGCAGCGGATGGATGAAGTCCGGGTTGTACGTATCGGAGCCCTGCAGCGCGCGCAGCGACGAGATGTCGAGCTCGGCCGTTCGGGACCTCGCGCGCTCCACCCACGGCAGGTGCAGCGCTCCGCGACTCGGGTCCTCGAGCACCGCCGTGCTCGCGACCAGCTCGATCGTCGGCGAGATCGCAAAGCGAACGCTTGTCAGAGCCTCGGTGTCGAAGACGATCTCCAGCATGCTCCAAGCCTGCCCCGCAACCGTCGTGGCGTCGAGAGATTCAGCTCAGGCTAAATATATTCGCGCGCATGAGAGGATCAAGGGCGTGATCAAGCACATCGTCATCTTCAAGTGGCGCGAGGATGTCAGCGAGGCGGATGTCGCGGTGGTGCTCGATGAGCTGCACGCGGGCTCGTGACCCCTGTCGCCAGCCATCAGTGGGACGCCCGCGTCGCGATCCCGCCGCTCGGCCCCGTAAGCGCCGCGGCTGCTCTCGGGCTCTGGCAGATCGGGCGTCTCGCTCGCAAACGCCGGCGGCTGCCCAGGGCAGGCGAGCAGCATCGGAGCCGGATTGCGGTAGGCACGGTGCTCGCGGTGCTCGTGTGCGCGTTCTCTGCGCAGCTCGCGCTGCGCGCCCAAACGGCGCACGCAGACACCAGGTGGCTGTGCCGGCCCGGCCTCGCCGGCAACCCGTGCGAAGCGTCGCGCACGGCGACCGCGGTCAGCTACGAAGGCACCGTCCGCAAGGAAGCGCTGCAGCCCCAGGTCAGTAGCGGAGCGCCACCGATCGACTGCTTCTACGTGTATCCAACGGTGAGCACGCAGCCGGGCCCGAACGCGAACCTCAAGATCGAACCGCCGGAGACGAGGGTCGCCGTGGCCCAGGCGTCGCGTTTCTCCGAAGACTGCAGGGTCTATGCGCCGATGTACCCGCAACTGACGCTCGACGGGATCGACAAGCCGAAGCGCACCTCGCCTTTTGCTGCCGCCAAGGCCTATCTGGGGGTGCTGGGGGCCTGGCAGGAATACCTGCGCAGGTACAACAGGGGTCGTGGCTTCGTGTTGATCGGCCACTCGCAGGGAGCGCTCGTGCTGATCCAGCTGATCAAGGAACAGATCGACGCGAACAAGGCGCTGCGCAAGCGGCTCGTCTCCGCGATCCTGCCCGGCGGCAACGTGCTCGTGCCGCGAGGCCGGAGCGTCGGGGCGAGCTTCCACCACGTTCCCGCCTGCGAGTCGGCCGCCCAGACGAGCTGTGTGATCGCGTACTCGTCGTTCGCGAGAGAACCGCCCGCGGGCGCGTACTTCGGGCGTCCCGGAAGCCCGCTGCTGGAAGCTGGCCTATCGCCGCCCGGTGTGCAGGTTCTGTGCGTCAACCCCGCGCTGAGCATCCAGGACGGCAGTGCTGCCGCGCTACTGCCATACGCGCCGACGACGCTGTCGCCGGCACAGCAGGCCTCGAGCTCGCCAGAGCCGCTCGCGCCGACGCCGTGGGTGGAGGAGACGGACCTCGCGACGGCCCAGTGCGAGCATCGCAACGGTGCCAGCTGGCTGCAGGTCAGCACGACCGCGGCAACCGAAGCCGTGCTGCAGGAACGGACTGCGCGCGAGGAAGTGCCCGCAGAAGCGCTCGGGCCGGATTGGGGCCTGCATGTCGACGACGTGAACTTGGCGCTCGGCAACCTCGTGAGCATGGTCGCCAGCGAGAGCGCCACCTACGTTCGAAGAGTCGGTGGTGCTGGACAGCGGTGAGCTGGCGGTCCTGCGCCCTCGCGTCTAGCTCGCTCGGCCCGGCGCGCCCAACCAGCGCGCGAGCTCGAGCGCCAGCCCGATCTCGATGGTCCTGCCGGCGAGCGGCTCCGGGAGGAGTTCCTGCGCTCGCCGCAGCCTGTTCAGGACGGTGTTGCGGTGGGTGCCGAGCGCGATCGCGGTGCGTGTCGCGTTCGACTCCTGCTGCACATATACCCGCAGCGTCTCTCGCAGCGCGTCGTCTGCGAGGGCGAGCTCGCCGATCAGCCTCGCGATGAACTCACGCGCGCTGTCCTCGTCGGCGGAGGCCAGTATCACCGCGCGCAGCTCGTCGTAGCGGGCGAGTCTCACGTCCGCGCGAGAGCGGTGCATGAGCCGCTGCGTGGCCAGGGCATCCATGTGAGTGCGTCTGAACCCGGCTACGCCGGCGCTCGCCGACCCGATCGCCACGCGCACCGCCGGTATGTCCTCGAGCGCGGCCGCGAGCGCCTCGGCGTCGGGGGCCTCGGCGGCAGCAAACCATGTCCATAGCGAGGCCGAGCTGGGAGCGACCGTGAACGCTCGTCCCGCGCCGGCCGCGCGCGCGATCTCGTCCGCCGCGCGGCCGATGGCGCCCTGATCCGGGGAGGGGACGGTGCTCCACAGGATCGCGGCGACGTGCCGGCGACGCAGCTCGTATTGCAGCCGCGCGCTGGCGCGGTCGGCGGGGATCGGCGCGCCCGCGAGCACGAGGCTGACGACCTCCAGTCGCTCGGCCTCGGTGCCGCTGGTCAGCGTCTCGCGCTCCCGGTCGATCGCCTCGTTGATGCCCGCGAGCGTGTCGTCGATGAACGCGAAGATCGACCGTGAGCTGACGTCGAGCAGCTCGTGCAGCTCGTCGAGGTCGCTGGTCAGCGCGAACGCCATCTCCATCCAGCGCCGCCATGCGACGTTCTGGCCTGTGCGATACGCCTCGGTGGCGCGGTCGTCGAGTCCGCGGCGCACGAGGTCCCTGGCGATACCGAGCGTTTCGGGTCCAACGTTCGCGACCACGCGCTCGCCCGGTGCGCGGATGTTCGAGGTCAGCCAGTGAACCAGGTTGGCGCGGTCGGTGGCGCGCATCGACGCCGCGAGCGCGGGATCGGAGGTGATCGACTCGCCTGCTGCCGTCAGGACAGCCTGGTCGATCTCGTCGAAGATCTCCGGGGCGTCCAGCATCATGCGCGCACCGGAGGCGATCAGCTCCGCGCAGCGCGCGCTCGGTGAGTGCCAGACGTCCCCACGGGCCATCTGCCTAGGATACTGTGCAGGATGCATAATTTCATGACATCAAATGGTCCTTTTGACCCTGTTCAGGTGAGCTTGCGTCGGCGACAATCGACTTCGAGATCGAGCAGGCCGAGATCGAGAACGCGGAGGTAGAGCGATGGCGAGCGCAGCAGGGATCGATGAGCAGGAGCGCACGACGACCGAGCGCTTGGACATGGTCATCATCGGCGCGGGCATGTCGGGCATCGGCGCCGCCTGGTACCTGGAGCATCGCCTGCCCGGCAAGACATACGCCATCCTCGAGAACCGAGAGAGCGCGGGGGGTACCTGGGACCTGTTTCGCTACCCGGGCATCCGCTCTGACTCCGACCTGCACACCTACGGCTACGCGTTCAAGCCTTGGACGGACGAGAAGTCGATCGCCGACGGGCCGGCGATCCTGCGCTACATCCGCGAGACGGCGAGCGAGAACGGGATCGACCGGCACATCCGCTTCGGACATCGCGTGGTGCGGGCGTCGTGGTCGAGCGAGGAGGCGCTGTGGACGGTCGAGGCGCAGCGCAACGACACGGGGGAGACGGTGCTGCTCAAGTGCTCGTGGCTGTTCGGCGCCGCCGGCTACTACCGCTACGAGCAGGGCTATCTGCCCGACTTCGAGGGCGTCGAGCGCTTCCAGGGCCAGCTGATTCATCCCCAGCACTGGCCGGAGGGGCTCGACTACAGCGGCAAGCGGGTCGTCGTGATCGGCAGCGGCGCCACGGCTGTGACGCTCGTGCCCGCCATGATCGACCGCGCGGCGCACGTGACGATGCTCCAGCGCTCGCCCACCTATGTAATAAGCCTTCCCCAGAAGGACTCCATCGCCAACCTGCTCAAGCGCTTTCTCCCCGCCGAGCGCGCGTACGCCGTCACCCGGCGCAAGAACATCTGGATGCAGCGCACGTTCTACGAGCTCAGCCAGTCGAGGCCGGGGTTGGTCAAGTGGTTGCTGCGCAAGGGCCTGGAGCGACGGCTGCCCGACGGCTATGACATCGACACGCACTTCACCCCCGCCTACGACCCCTGGGACCAGCGTCTGTGCGCCGTGCCCGACGGAGATCTGTTCGCGGCGATCTGCACCGGGCGCGCGTCGATCGTGACCGACAGGATCTCCACGTTCACCGAGCACGGAATCCAGCTCGAGTCGGGCGCCGAGCTCGAGGCTGACATCGTCATAGCCGCCACCGGTCTCGACCTGCAGGCCCTGGGCGGCCTCGAGCTGACCGTCGACGGCGCCGAGGTCTCGCTGCCCGAACAGCTCATCTACAAGAGCGCGATGATCAGCAACCTCCCCAACCTCGCTTTCATGTTCGGCTACACCAACTCGTCATGGACGCTGAAGGTCGATCTCGTCTGTGACTACGTCTGCAGGCTCATCTCGATGATGGATCGCAGCGGCTACGCGAGCTGTGTGCCGGTGAACGCCGACTCGAGCATGCCGACACGTCCGATGCTCGACTTCGGCGCCGGCTACGTGCAGCGTGCGGTGGACCGCTTTCCCCGCCAGGGAACCGGTGCGTGGGAGGTCAAGATGAGCTACCGCGAGGATCTCGAGCGGCTGCGCCACGGGCCGCTGGCCGACGGCGTGCTGCGCTTCCGGACCCGCGCGTCCGATGGGGACCCCGGGCGCTTGGCCGGGGTCCCCTTGGCTGCGGGCGCCGCCGCCGCTCAGACGCTCACGCAGGCGGGATGAAGCTCAGGTTGCCCGTCTGGAGCGTGACTTCTTCCAGTTCGCCTTCCATCTTGCCGCCGCCGAATTCGGCTTCGCCTGCCGCGTTGACGTGGCTGCCTTCGTAGATGCACGTCGGCGTCAGCTTGACCGTCGTGGTGATGCCTTTCAGTTCCCAGGTGACGTCGAGCCGTTCGCGGAATTCGCCAAATTTCTTCTCCTGGCTGCCTTCGAGTTTTTCCTTTTCCGTGGAGTAGGTGGCGTCTTCGAAGGTCTTTTCCGTGCCCTTCGTTTCAGCCACCGCCGGCACCCACTGGGCCGGGATCGTCACTTCGCACGTGCTCTGCGTGGCGCCGAAGGTGACGCTCGTCGGTCCGAGCCGCAGCGAGCCGTTCGAGTGGAATTCCATGCCTAGCGTGAAGCTCGCGAAGACCGCTTCCTTGAGGCCGCCGCCGACGTTCCTCGTCGCGACGCATTTTGAGAATTTGACTTCCTGGAAGAACGTTTCGGATTCGCCGAGGGCGACGCTGCCGTTGGAGTGCAATTCCTTTTCACATTCTTCGAACTTGTACGGCCCGATGACCATTTCGCCGGCTTCGCCGATGCCCTTCACGGTGCCGGCGGCGGTGGCGCGGAACTTTCCGAACACCGGTTTTTCTTTGACCGCGAGCGCCGGTGAGGCGAGCACGCCCCACGTCAGCGCGCCAACGGCGATAGCAAGCACCATCGTTGTGCGTCTCATTCCCTGGTCTCCTTGGGTTCGCGCTGCGAAGTCATGACCGAGCCCATCTCGGGCGGACGGCGCTTCAGCGCTCGCGCCCGCGCCCGCAGGCCTCTCCGTGATCGACCGGCGGAACATACCACGACCACTCGCAGCGTCTGCCCAGCCACAGACCCGTCGGAACGCGCGCGTTTACGAAATGTTCACGAGCGCCCGGTGGCGCACGGCTAGGCGCGTGCCCGTCGCAGCAGCTCGGAGAACACGTCGACGACCTGGGGGTCGAACTGCGTCCCGGAGTAGCGGTTGACCTCGGCGAGCGCCTCGGTGACGGTGATCGCGTCGCTGAACGGGCGGTGTTTCATCATCGCGACGAACGCCGCACACACGGCGATGATGCTCGCGCCGATCGGTATGTCATCGCCCGCCAGCCGGTCGGGGTAGCCGAACCCGTCATAGCGCTCGTGGTGGGCGCGCACCAGTTTCGCGGCGTGCGCGAGCGACGGCGCGGCAGCGACGATGCGCTGCCCGATTTCGGAGTGCGTTCGCATGATCGCCCACTCGTCGCCGTCGAGCGGCGCCGCCTTGTTGAGGATCGCGTCCGGTATCGCCAGCTTGCCGACATCGTGCAGGCGCGCCGCGAGCTCGACGCGCTCCACCTCGAAGCCGGACAGGCCGAGGCCTTCTGCGGTCGCTGTTGCGAAGTGGGCAACGCGGTTGAGCTCCTCGATCACGCCCGGCGTGTGCTCGGCGAGCACCTTCAGCAGCAGGCCAAGGCTCTCGCGGCTGCCGATGCCGTGCATCGCATCGTGACGTGTTTGGGTTGTGGTGTGCATGGGATTCCTCTCAGGGCGAGCTGTGGCGTCCCCCCTGGATGCGCCATGCGTTTACGGTTGAGCAGAGCATGTCGGGGCAGGTCGTCGCTACCCAGGCTCCGTTTACCCAGGCCATGGTCGTGACGACGGTGTAGGCGGGCTTGGGCCAGCCGGGCACGGCTTCGGTGCCGAAGTTGGCGTTGAGGTCGCCGCCGAAGTAGCTGATGCGCGTGGGTTGGCCGAGGAGTCCTTCAGGCTGTGGGGTTTGCAGGGTGTAGGTGAAGAGGTCGTCGCCGCCCACGGTGTCCGCGCCGATCGAGGTGTAGAGGAGGTTTGGGTTGGTGGGCGCGAAGTGCGCGAACTCGTGGAAGACGTTGACGGCGGATTGCCAGGGCCAGACGGGTGCGAACTGCGGGCTGATGCGGGTCGGTGGCGTGTTGGGGTTGAGTTCTTCGGGGAGCGTGAACAGCTGGGAGGAGCGGAAGGGGGAGGTTTCCGTCGAGCGCGTGTTGGACATGAAGATCAGGCGGTTGCTGTTGGGGATCCAGCCGTAGGCCTCGTAGAAGGCGGGCTTGCCGTCGGGGTCCTGCCATTCGACGTTGTTCGTGAGGGTGCCCGCTTCGAGGTTCACGTCGGCGACGTGCAGCGCCCATTGCCCGTTGGGCGGCGATTCGGATGCGGTCTTGATCATCTGAGACCACACGATCTTCGTGGCGTTGGCGTTGAATCTCGGCCAGATCAAGCCGCGCTGGGAGCTGATGGCGCCGGGGAGCAGGGTGGAGAGCTTGCCGGTCTGGCGGTCGTACAGCTGGATCTCATTTTGTGAGCCCTCGCCGGGGGAGGACATCGGCAGTGTCTTTTCCCAGCCCACGGCTGTCGTGAGCAGCACGTAGCGGCCATCGGCGGTGATGTCGGCCGGACCCCTGTTGCCGTCGTATGGCGCCAGCAGCGGCTTGCCCTGGCATTCGCCGTTGCCGATGTAGGCGTCCCAGACGCCCGTGGCGTTGCGGGAATACCAGACCATCGTTCCATTGCTCGCTGCTGCCACCGGCGCACAGTTCGCCGCCACCAGGGTGCCGCCGGTGGCCATCGCGGTGGCGCAACTGGCCGCGAAGAGCGCGAGCGCCAGGCTGGCTATGAGGAGTAGATGGCGATGGCGCTCGTGCATTCTGGTGTTGTTGCGGCGCGTCGATCTCCCCGGTTGCGTGGGGAGCGGTGGCTCTAGCCACTTGATCGACCAGCTGGTCGACTCGGGCGCCTTTGCACCAGGGGCATGGACGGATAGTCGAATCCGCGTACGGGCGTGCCGATCGGCCTACGGGTGCGCGCTGGAGGCGGCGCGAGCGCTCAGCCATCGCGCTGGATACGCCAGGCGCTTACGCTCGAGCAGAGGATCCTGGGGCAGGTTGCGATGACCCAGGCTCCGTTGACCCAGGCCATCGTGGTGACGACGGTGTAGGTCGGTTTCGGCCAGCCGGACACGGCTCTGGTGGCGAGGTTGGCGTCCAGGTCGCCGCCGAAGTAGCTGATGCGCGTGGGTTGGCCGAGCAGCCCGTCTCGCTGTTGGGATTCGAGGTTGTACGTGTAGAGGTCGTCGCCGACGGCGTTCGCGCCGATCGAGGTGTAAAGGAGGTTTGGGTTGTTGGGCGCGAAGTGCGCGAACTCGTGGAAGACGTCGACGTGAGACTGCCAGGGCCAGACGGGTGCGAACTTGGGGCTGATACGGGTCGGGGGCGTGTTGGGGTTGAGCTCTTCGGGGAGCGTGAACAGCTGGGAGGAGCGGAAGGGGGCCGTGTCCGTCGAGCGCGTGTTGGACATGAAGATCAGGCGGTTGCTGTTCGGGATCCAGCCGTAGGCCTCGTAGAAGGCGGGCTTGCCGTCGGGGTCCTGCCATTCGACGTTGTTCGAGATCGTGCCCGTTTCCAGGTTCACATCGGCCACGTGCAGCGCCCATTGCCCGTTGGGCGGCGATTCGGATGCGGTCTCGAGCATCTGCGACCAGACGATCTTCGTGGCGTCGGCGTTGAACGTCGGCCAGATGACGCCGCGCTGTGAGGCGGTGGCGCCGGGGAGCAGGGTGGAGAGCCTGCCGGTCCGGCGGTCGTACAGCTGGATCTCATTTTGTGAGCCCTCGCCGGGGGAGGACATCGGCAGCGTCTTTTCCCAGCCCACGGCCGTCGTGAGCAGCACGTAGCGGCCGTCGGCGGTGATGCCGGAGGGACCGCGGTTGCCGTCGTATGGCGCCAGCAGCGGCTTGCCCCGGCATCTGCCGTTGCCGATGTAGGCGTTCCAGACGCCCGTGGCGTTGCGGGCGTACCAGACCATCGTCCCGTTGCGCGCCGCCGCCACCGGCGCACAGTTCGCCGCCACGAAGACGCCACGGGAGCGATTCGACGCCAGCGATCTTGCAGTCGAGGCAAGCGATCTCGCGAGTGGTCGAGCGCAGCCGGCTGTCGTGAGCGCGAGCGCGGCGATAGTGGGCAGCGCCATGAGGCGGCGAGCACGACGTCCTCTATCGGGTGCGCCGGCGCGAAACCGTCGCCCGGCCCACCGCGTGCTCGCGCGCGATCCGGCCATGTCGTAAATCTACCCCCTCACCGGCCGGCGAAACCGGGCACAGGCGCGGGCGCGACGATAGTGTCTGGCCGTGTCTTCCACGGAGCCTCGACGGCATCTCGCTGTGATCGCCATCGTCGCGTCGCTGGCCTGCGCCGGATGCGCTTCGGGGAGCCCGCAGATGGGTGCGAGCACCTTCCGCGGCGACCACGGTGCCGCCGCGGGACGCATCGCGACGGCGACCAGGGCCGTCGCGGCCGATGTCGAGCGGCTCTCGAGCCATCCGAGCTCCGCGCAGCTCACGCTCCTCGCGCGCGCTGCCGCGCTGGCTCGCCGCGAGCTCCTCGCAGCCGGTGAATGGGACGTCGCGGGGCAGGGCGAAGAAGGCGCCGAAGAAGAAGACGTGCCGCGCGCTGAGACGCAGGTGACCGAAGGGGCCACAGAAATGGCCGCTGCCATGGTCGCGCTGCAGGACTACGCGCGCGCGCCCGGCGCCACCGCGCTCGCGCGCTACGAGAGCAAGCTCGCACCCGCGCGCCAGCAGTGGAACGAAGGCATCTTCCAGCTCTGGTACCTGGCGCACGCCGCACGCGCCCCGACGCTCTAGCGAGCGCGCCTCGCGCCGGCGGGCGCGCGGCCCGGCGCTCTGGGCAACCCGTCGTCGCTCCGTGTGGCCCGTCGCGCCGGGCGGCACAGCCCGCGCCACTATCGTGTGCGCGTGCCCTACACGCCCCCGCGGGAGGTTCTCGACCGCTACGCCTCCGTGCTCGTCGACTTCGCGCTCGGCGGCGGCCGCGGCGTGCAGGCCGGCGAGGTCGTGCGCGTGGTCGCGCCCGAGAGCGCCAAGCCGCTGTATGCGGCGCTCAACCGGGCGGTGTGGCGCGCCGGCGGGCACGTGATCGGCGCCTACCAGCCCGACGACGACGCTGACGTCAACCTCTCGCGCGACTTCTACGAGTCAGCGGGCGCGGAGCAGCTCGACCACTTCCCGGCCCGCTACACGCGCGGGCTCATCGACGAGATCGATCATCAGGTGACGGTGATCGCGCCGAGCGACCCGCGCGCGCTCGACTCGGTCGACCCGGCGCGCGATCATGCGCCGCGGCGAGACGATGCGCCCGCTGCTGGACTGGCGCGGCGAGAAGGAGAACGCCGGGCGCTTCTCGTGGACGCTGGCCCTCTACGGCACGCCGGGGATGGCTGCCGAGGCCGGCACCGACGTCGAGTCCTACTGGCAGCAGATCATCGACGCCTGCTTCCTCGACAGCGATGATCCCGCTCGCGCGCTGGAGCGAGGTCGGAGTGCGCCTGGAGGAGACGCGCCGCTGGCTCGACGGGCTCGAGATCGAGCGCGTGCACGTGCGTCGGCGAAGACGTCGACCTGCGCGTGAGCGTCGGCGAGCAGCGGCGCTGGCTGGGCGGGCGCGGGCGCAACATCCCGAGCTTCGAGCTGTTCACGAGCCCCGACTGGCGCGGCACCGAGGGCTGGATCTACTGCAACCAGCCGCTCTATCGCTACGGCAACCTCGTCAAGGGCATCCGCCTCGCGTTCGTCGACGGGCTCGTCAGCGAGGCCAGCGCCGAGCAGAACGAGCAGGTGCTCAAGGAGATGATCGCCACCGAGGGGGCCGATCGCATCGGCGAGTTCTCGCTCACCGATCGTCGCTTCTCGCGGATCACGCGGTTCATGGCGCAGACGCTCTACGACGAGAACGTCGGCGGCGCGCACGGCAACACCCACATAGCCGCTCGGGCGCTCCTACCAGGACGCCTACGCCGGCGACCCCGCGAGCGTCTAGCGCCGAGGAGTGGCAGCGGCTCGGCTTCAACACCTCGAGCGTGCACACCGACGTCGTCTCGACCAGCGATCGCATCGTCACCGCGTCGCTGCGCGGCGGCGAGGAGCGCGTGATCTATCGCGACGGGCAGTTCCAGCTCGACTGAGCGCCCGACGCCCGCCCGCGCTGCGCAGCTGTCCAAAGCACATACGAGGATCTTGGCCAGCGGGCCCTGCCATCCGAGGCGCTCGCCCGGCACAGTTCACCCATGTCCGCAGATATCGAGATCATCGGAGGGCCCACTCCCATCCCGGTCCCGCGCGAGGGCGATCTGTACCGCTGGAAGGTGCAGAACGGTCGCGCCGAACAGCACGTCTACGTGCAGATCGCCGGCTCGCTGAAGCCCGAGCGCTTCGAGGAGCCGCTGCGCTCCGGGATCGAGTCCAAGGGCGAATCGGTGCTGCGCAGGCTGCTCGAGCGCGGCAACGTGCCGACCCGCATCAAGATCACCTCGGCCGGGATCACCGAAGTCGGCACCGACAGACGCACGCGTCCCTGCTCGGTCTGATCGGCTTCGCCTCCGAGCCGGGCGCAGACGACGGCTCGCGCCCCCCGCTGGCCGCGAGCTGCCGGCCTATCCGCCGCCCCGCACGAAACGGTCCGCCACCGCGAACGCCCGCTCGATCGTGCCCCAGTCGAGGTTCTCGGGAGTGTCGGTCGGCCAGTGGTAGTTGGCGGGGAACTTGTTCGCGTCGATCGACGCCAGCGTGACCGCCCGGTAGCCGCGGCGCAGAGCGATCAGCGCGTCGGTCGCTGCGACCGTGCGCAGCCCCCGCACGAGCTCGACGCCGACCTCCGCGGCGGCGCCAGCGAGCCGCTCGCGCGCCGCGTCGTCGTAGTAGCGCATCCGCAGCATGCCCTCAGCCTCCACCAGCGTCAGCGTCGGGCTGCCGACGCACTCCAGGCACAGCACCGTCGTGCTGCGCCGGATCGAGCCGCGCGCGATGGCGGCGCATGAAGCCCTGCATGCCCTCCATGAACGACTCCTCCGAGCCGGTCGAGAGCAGCAGCACGCGCACGCCGGCGGGCGGCTGCTCGGCCAGCGAGCGCGCGAGCGCGATCAGCACGGCGACGGCGCTCAGGTTGTCGTTGGCGCCCGGCACCACCCGGCTGCGCCCGATGTCCGCCATCGCCGCGGCCGCGCCCGTCCCGATCACCGCGCCAGCGCGCAGCAGGCCGCGGCGGCCGAGCAGCGCGCCGAGCGCCACCAGCACGGGCCCCAGCCACGTGCCGTACATGATCGGCGCGCTCTGCTCGGAGCGCTCGTGCTGCTCGGGAAAGCGCTCCGCGAACAGGCGCGGCAGGGCGGGGTGGAACACCAATCCGCTATGCGCGGCGTCGTGATGGGCGACCACGACCACTGTCTCGGCGCCGTCCGGGTCGCCCGCTTCGCCGAGCACGTTGAACGTGTCGCGATGCGGCAGGAGCGCGCGCCGAAACCACAGCTGCCCGCCGCCTACGTCATCCCAGATCGCCGCCGCCGCGATCGCCCCGATCGTGCTCGCAAGCACGCGCCCGCGGCGCGAGCGCGTGCGCGCCGCCGCGAGCCCGGCCAGCGCCGCGCCGCCGTTGAGCAGGCCCAGCGGCCACCAGTAGCCGCCGTGGGCGCGCTCGACCTCGACCTCGCTCGCGTGTCCGTGCTGGCGCATGCGCGCCGCGATCCACTCAGCGGCGCGCCGCTCGCCCTCGGAGGCCGACGGCCGCTCGAAGCGCGCGAGCTCGCCGACGACCGTCTCGAGCTCCTGTGTGAGCCAAGGCTGCGTCGCTGGACGCGAGCCGTCCTCTGCCATCAGCGGGCCCATCTGGCAAACGCTATCTGAGGCGGAGCCGCCACGCTGACGATCCTGATGATCGCGCGCGGCGCGCGGCTCGCCTGCCGGTAGGGTTCGCAGCGTGAGCGCGCTGGGGCGAGCGGGGGGACTGGCATACCGCGAGGCGGGTGGGGCCTCGGATCCCGTGGTCCTGCTCGTGCACGGCTATCCCGAGTCCTCCTACATGTGGCAGCACGCGCTGCCCGCGCTCGCCGCCGCCGGCTGGCGCGCGCTTGCTCCAGACCTCCCGGGATACGGGGACTCCGAGCCCGCCGCGCCCGGCTATGCGACGTGGGAGGGCCATGTACAGGCGCTCGAGCGCTTCGTCGCCGAGCTCGAGCTCGGTCCCGTGGCGCTCGTCACCCACGACTGGGGCGTGGCGATCGGGCTGCGCTGGGCGTGCGATCACCCGGGGGCGGCGGAAGCGCTCGTGATCTCCGACGGCGGCTTCTTCTCCGATCGGCGCTGGCACGCCCTCGCGAACGTGATGCGCACACCCGGAGAGGGCGAGCACCTGATTCGCGCGTATACGCAGGAGGGCTTTGCCGCCGCGATGCACGCGGTCTCCGACGGCATGAGCGATGAGGCGATCGCGGAGTACTGGAAGTGCTTCGCCGACGACGCGCGTCGGCTCGCGCACCTCGAGCTGTACCGCTCCGGCGAGTTCGAGAAGCTCGTGCCCTACGAGGGCCGCCTCGCCCAGCTCGGGATCCCCGCGCTGGTCGTGTGGGGCGAGCAGGATCGCTTCGCCGGCGTGGCGATGGCGCACCGCTTCCACGAGGAGCTCGCGGGCTCGGAGCTGCTGGTGCTCGACGGCGCCGGGCACTTCGTGTGGGACGATCAGCCCGAGCGCACGACCGCCGCGCTGCTCGACTTCCTCGAGCGCCGCGTGCGCTGAGGCGCATGCCGGCCCCGCGCGCCTCGCCGGCGCCGCTGCGTCACTCGATGTGCGTCGTCGCTTCGCTCGCCGACAGCTGGTCCGGCAGGTTTATATCCACTCCCGGCGGCGGGTCGACGTGGCCGGCGAGCAGCGGATCGTCGGTGTCGCGCATCCAACGCTCCAGGCGCGCGCGCAGGTCGGCCACGACCCCCGCATAGTCGGGGTCGGCGAGCAGGTTGTTCGCCTCGTTCGGGTCGTACAGCAGGTCGTAGAGCTGTTCTTTGGGGATCTCGCGCTCGGCCCAGCCGTCGGCGCAGCAGCAGCGTCCTTGCTGGGGCCGTCGTCGGTGTTCGCGAGCACCGGCGTGAGCCGCTCGCCCCAGCGGCGGATGTACTTGTGGCGATCGGTGCGGACTGCGCGCTGGGGCTCATACGCCGCATGCCAGGTCGAGCCCGCGAAGATCTCCTCGCGCGCACACGAGGTATCGCCGCGCAGCAGCTCCATCAACGAGACGCCCTGCAGGAACGGCGGGCGCTCGATCCCAAGGTACTCGCACACGGTCGGGTAGATGTCGATGTGCGACACCAGCGCATCGATTACCCGCCCGCCGTCGAACGGGGCGGGCCCGCGCAGGATCAGCGTGACGCCGAGGCCGCGGTCATACAGCGTCGCCTTCGCGCCCGGGAACGGCATCCCGTGGTCGGTCGTGAAGATGATCAGCGTGTGCTTGTCCAGGCCCTCCGCGTCGAGCTGGTTGAGGACCATGCCGACGCCATGGTCCAGCGAGCGCGCGCTCGCCTTGAACGCGGCTACGTCGGCGCGAACCGCGCGGGTGTCGGGAAGATTGTTCGGAGGCTTGGAGTAGTGCACGTCGCGCAGCGATCCTGGGCCGAGGAATTCGCGGTGCGTCTCGAAGAAGCCCACAGACAGGAACAGGGGGCGGTCGCGCTTTCTTCGCAGCACCTCCATCGCCAGCGGCGCCACGGTGTCGACGTGCGTCGTCGGGATCTTCATCACCTCGTCGTAGCCGATCACCTCCGGCTCCTTGGAGATGTGCTGCTCGCCGATCAGCGTCGAGGTGTAACCGACGCTGCGCAGTACGTTGACGATGTGATGGCGGTAGTCGCGCAACGACCAGCCGCGGTGGGCGAGCCCGAGCATCCCGTTGCTCTGGCTGTACTGCCCGGTCAGCAGGCACGCGCGGCTCGCCGAGCACGTCGGCGCGGCGCAGAAGGCCTGGCGGAACAGCACCCCCTGATCGGCCAGCGCCTGCACGTTGGGCATCGGCACCTGCTCGCCGTAGGGCTGCACGTAGCGGCCCGTGTCGTGGGAGTGGAGGTAGAGAATGTTCGGTAGCCCTGTCACTGTATTGTCCACTAAGTCAATGAGCTTGCTGAGATTCACTCGACGATGAAGCCGATGCTCTCCTACGTGGTGTGCGCGACGCCGCGAAGCGGCAGCACTCTACTCTGCCACGCGCTCGACCAGACGGGCGTCGCGGGTCATCCGCAGGAGTACTTCGAGGCGCTCAGCCGCTCGGGGCTGCCGCGACGTCCGCACGAGTACTTCGACCCCGAGCGCCACGCGAACATCGTCGAGCGCCTCGCCTTCCGCGAGATGCCCGACGGGATGGCCAAACCGAACCCGCTGTGGCACCCCGACACCTACGACCAGTACCTGACGTGGGCGTTGGACGAGGGGACCACGTCCAACGGCGTCTTCGGCGCCAAGCTGATGTGGGGCTACCTCGGCGACTTCGCGGAGCTGCTGAGGGGGATCGAGGGGATGGGCGCGCGGCCGCTGCCCGAACTGCTCGCACGCGCGTTTCCCGGACTGCGCTACATCCAGGTTAGGCGCGAGAACAAGATCCGCCAGGCCGTGTCGCTGTGGAAGGCCGTGCAGACGCAGGCCTGGAAGGCCGACGACAAGGTCCAGCACGCGGTCACGCCCGTGTTCTCCTTTCGTGCCATCAACTACCTCGTGCGCCAGCTGACCGCGCACGACGCCTCATGGGACGCCTACTTCCTCGGGCTCGGCTACGAGCCGCTGAAGATCACCTACGAGGAGCTCGCCGAGAGCACCGACGCGGTCGTCGAGCGGGTGCTCGGGTATCTCGGGATCCCGACGCCAGAGGGCGTGAGCGCGCCGGCGCCGCGTCTCTCGGTCCAGGCCGACGACATGTCCGAGGAATGGGTGCAGCGC
Organism: uncultured Solirubrobacteraceae bacterium; assembly: GCA_963797105.1. Taxonomy (GTDB): domain Bacteria; phylum Actinomycetota; class Thermoleophilia; order Solirubrobacterales; family Solirubrobacteraceae; genus Palsa-744. Next base: position 1,938,077 of record CAWCOB010000002.1, on the reverse strand, counting down.
GTCGATGCGCACCTGCGCGCGCTGGAGGCCCCCGGGTACGCGTGAGGCGCTCGGGGCTTGACGGCTAGTGACGCGGCTTGCCGGCTTCGACGGCCTCGGCGAGGCCTGCCAGGCTGATCTCGAGCGCGGCGGCGATGCGCCTGACCGTCGTCCAGGTGGGGTTGGCGTGCCCGCGCTCGATGCGCGCAAACGCCGCCACCGTCAGCCCGGCGCGGTGCGCTAGGTCCTCCTGGGTGTCGCCCCGTTCGACCCGCATGCGCCTCACGGTCGCCGCGAGCGCCGCGTCTGGTTGCATAGGCGCCGACACAATCAGAAACATCGCACGTCGCGAGTAGCAAGATCCAGACAGCTACCTGCTGGTATCTTGCTGCTGTCGCGCCATCCCCACAGACGGCGCCGGCGAGGTCGGCACGGCGCGCCCGCGCGCGCACGTGCCGGCCGCTAGCCAGAAGCCGGCAGGGGAGCGCTGGGGAGGCGGTACTTGCGGGTCTTCGGGCAGCGCTCCAGCAGCCCCAGCTCCACGAGCGTCGAGGCGTAGCGGTGTGTCGTGCTCGGGCTCATGCCGAGGTCCTTGGCGATTTCGATGATCCCCCGCTCGGCGCCGTCCGGGCCGAAGGAGTTCAGCAGCGACAGGCCGCGCAGCAGCGACCGCGACAGGCGCGGGTCGCCGTCGTCGACCGGCGGAAAGCCGCCGATCACGGTCGACATGCCGCCTGTGCGGCTTCTCGTGGCGGCGCGCACGACAGCGTCGATCTGGGCGGGGGACAGGGTGATTGAGATGGAGATTCGCTGGTCGTTGGTCATGGGCGCGATGTTCGCATATTCCGACGACAATTGTCTGCAACCGGGACAACTCCGGGCAGTTGAATAACGCGCGCGGCGCGAGCGGCCAAGATCGATTGAGTCCGCGTCAAGTGCTTGCACGTGCAATCATTGCGGCATGAGCACCCTGGAGGGCACACCCCCGGTGGGGGCGCAGGCAGGCAAGATCTCGGTCACGCACTTCACCGACCCCGGCTGTCCGTTCGCGTACTCGGCGAGCCCGGCGCTCGCGGTGCTGCGCTGGCGCTACGGCGATCAGCTCGACTGGCGGCTCGTCACGATCGGCCTCGCCGAGGACCCGCAGCGCTACATCGACGCCGGCTACACGCCCACGCGCTCGACGCTCGGCCAGCAGAGCTACTTCGCCGCTTCGGCATGCCGCTGCTGATGCAGCCCCGCGCGCGCGTCGCCGCCACCTCGCGCGCCTGCCGAGCGATCGTCGCCACGCGCCGGCTGTATCCCGGACGCGAGGACGAGGTGCTGCGCGCGCTGCAGCTCGGCTGGTTCACGACGACGCTGCTGCTCGACGAGGACGCCGGCATCGCACAGGCGCTCGCGCGCGTCGACGGGCTCGACGTCGGCGCGGTCATCGCCGCGATCGACGACGAGGCGACGCTCGCGGCCTACGAGGACGACAAGCAGCAGACCCGCAGCGCCGAGGGCGGGCCCACGCACTTCCAGGGCAAGGCGCGCCAGACCGACGGGCCGGTGCGCTACTCCGCGCCGTCGCTCGTCTTTCGCAGCGAGGCCGGCGTGCGCCTGGAGGCAGGCGGCTTTCAGACGATCGAGGCCTACGACGTGCTGATCGCCAACCTCGACCCGACGCTCGAGCGCGAGGAGCCGCCCGCCGAGGCCGATCGAGGCGCTCAGGCGCTTCCCGGACGGGCTCGTCACCGCAGGAGGTCGCCGCGATCATGGCGCAGAACAACCAGCTCCCGGACCGCGACGCGGCCGAGCGCGCGCTGATCGAGCTGCTCGGCGCCGGCGCCGTCCAGCGCGAGGCGCTCGGCGACGACGCCCTGTGGCAGCTGGCCTGAGCCGACACCGGCCGAAAAGTCTCGCCGCCGCCGGGTAGCCTGCATCGCGACGATGTCCGTGACAGTCACCCTCCCCGACGGCAAGCAGCTCGAGCTGCCAGACGGCGCCACCGGCGCCGACGCCGCCGCCGCGATCGGCCCCGGGCTCGCGCGCGCCGCGCTCGCGGTCGAGGTCGGCGCGGGGCAGGCGCACGCACGGCGATGGCCCGGAGGTGCGCGACCTCGCGCGCCCGCTGCCCGACGGCGCGCACGTCGCGATCCTCACCCACAAGAGCGGGCCGACAGGCGCTCGAGCTGATCCGCCACGACGCCGCGCACGTGCTCGCCGCCGCCGTGCATGGAGCTGTACGAGGGCGTGAAGATCTCGATCGGCCCGCCGATCGAGGACGGCTTCTACTACGACTTCGAGTTTCCCGACGGCGCCGCCGTCTCCGAGGCGGACTTCCCGCGCGATCGAAGAGCGCATGCGCGCGCACGTCAAGGCCGCCGAGCCGTTCGAGCGCGAGGACGTGTCCGTCGCGCAGGCGCGCGAGCGCTTCGTCGCCGAGCGCCAGGACTACAAGGTCGAGCTGATCGACGACCTCGTCACGGCCGCCGAGCAGAGCCTGCATCGCGAGCCGCTGCAGACGGTCTCGCTCTACACCAACGGTCCCTTCACCGACCTCTGCCGCGGGCCGCACGCGCCGAGCACCAAGACGATCGGCGCCTTCAAGCTGAGCTCGCTCGCCGGCGCCTACTGGCGCGGCGACTCGACGAGGACGATGCTCACGCGCATCTACGGCACCGCCTTCTTCTCGCAAGGCCGAGCTCGAGGAGCACCTCGAGCGCATCGAGCAGGCCAAGGCGCGCGACCACCGCAAGCTCGGGCGCGAGCTCGGGCTGTTCACGTTCTCCGAGGTCTCGCCCGGAGCCGCCTTCTGGCTGCCCGCCGGCACCGGCGTGTTCAACGCGCTCGTCAGCCTCTCGCGCAAGATGGGCGCCGAGCGCGGCTACAGCGAGGTCAAGACGCCGCAGATCTTCGACGCCGAGCTGTGGAAGACCTCCGGTCACTGGGGCAAGTACCGCGAGAACATGTTCACGCTGCAGGTCGAGGAGCGCGAGATGGCGCGTCAAGCCGATGAACTGCCCCGGCGCACTGCCAGCTGTTCGGCACTCAGCCGCCACTCCTACCGCGACCTGCCGATCCGCTACTCCGAGCCCGGCCTCGCTGCACCGCAACGAGGCCTCGGGCGTCCTGCACGGGCTGCTTGCGCGTGCGCCACTTCGCCCAGGACGACGCGCACATCTTCTGCACCGAGGAGCAGGTCGCAGGACGAGGTCGCGGCTGCCTGCGAGATGGCCTTCGACACCTACGAGCTGTTCGACTTCGACGTCGCGCCTCGAGCTCTCCACGCGCCCCGAGCAGCGCGTCGGCACCGACGAGATGTGGGACCGCGCCGAGGACAAGCTCGACGCGCGCGCTCGCAGAGCTCGGCCTCGACTACGAGCTGAACCCCGGCGACGGCGCCTTCTACGGCCCGAAGATCGACATGCACATGACCGACTCGCTCGGGCGCTCCTGGCAGCTCGGCACGGTGCAGCTCGACTACTCGATGCCCGAGCGCTTCGAGCTCAGCTACACCGGCGCCGACAACGCAGGAGCACCGCCCGGTGATGATCCACCGCGCGATGTTCGGCTCCTACGAGCGCTTCATCGGCATCATGATCGAGCACTACGCCGGCGAGCTGCCGCTGTGGCTCGCGCCCGTGCAGGCGATCGTGCTGCCCGTATCCGACCGCTTCAACGACTACGGCGGCGGCGGTCAGAGACAGCCTCGCAGGCGAGCAGCTCAGGGTCGAGCTCGACGACCGCAGCGAGTCGATCGGACGCAAGATCCGCGAGGCGGAGCTGCGCAAGATCCCTTACATGCTGGTCGTCGGCGAGCGCGAGCAGACGGACGGGACCGTGTCCGTGCGCACGCATTCGCGCCGACGACGGCCAGCAGGGCGGGGACCTCGGCAGCATGTCGTCCACGGACTTCGTCGAACGATTGCGCAGAGAGCTATACTCCCCGCCGTTGAAGCCCGACAAATCCTCAGAACGCCGCGCGTAGCGTTCGCTTGACGCGCAGCAAGCACACCTAGTGCCGGTACCCCGCAGGTTCGACCGGCGCCCGCCCGAGCGGGACACGACGAGGATCAACGAGCGCATCCGCGTGCCCGAGGTGCGCCTGATCGACGACGAGGGCAACCAGATCGGCGTGCTCAAGACCGCCGACGCGCTCGTCTTCGCCCAGGAACGCGACCTCGACCTCGTCGAGGTCGCACCCGAGGCGCGCCCGCCCGTGTGCCGCGTGCTCGACTACTCCAAGTACAAGTACGAGCAGGCCCAGAAGATCAAGCAGGCGCGCAAGCACCAGCAGCAGATCACCGTCCGCGAGATCAAGTTCCGCCCGAAGATCGCCGAGCACGACTACGACACCAAGAAGCACCACGTCGAGCGCTTCCTCCGCCACAAGGACAAGGTCAAGGTCACGATCATGTTCCGCGGGCGCGAGGTCACCCACCCCGAGCGCGGCACCGCGATCCTCGACCGGCTCGCCGAGGAGCTCTCCGAGCTCGGCGTCGTCGAGCAGCGCCCGATGCAGGAAGGGCGCAACATGACGATGATGATGGCGCCCTCCAAAGCCGTGCTCGCCGGCAAGGCAGACGGGGCGCCCGCCGCCGACGAGGTCTTCCCCGACGGCGGGCACGGCGGCGACGTCGCGTCCGAGGCGCTCGCGTCGCCGCTCGAGGACGGCAAGGCCGCGGCACCCGACGCCACGGACACCAGCCCTGAGAGCGCTTCCGAGGCGCCATCCGAGCCCACGGCCAGCGACCCTGACACCGCGCCCGACGAGCCCTCCGAGCCCGACGAAGCGCCACTCGCAGACGGCGGGGCCCCGGCTGCGGGCAGCACCGTGTCATAATCATCGACTTCGAGGGTGGCGAAGACGACCGCAGGTCGTCGAGCCGGGCCCCTCGTTCCCTGATCACATGCCCAAGATGAAGACACACTCCGGCGCCAAGAAGCGCTTCAAAGTCACCGCCACCGGCAAGGTGCGCGGCCGGCACGCCTTCACGAGCCACATCCTCGAGAAGAAGTCGCCCAAGCACAAGCGCGACCTCGGACGCGCGATGATCGTCTCCGACGACGACGTGCCGCGGATCAAGCGCATGCTGGGGGTGGGCAAGTGACGCGCGTCAAGCGCTCCGTCGGCGCGCGCAAGAAGCGCCGTGCCGACGCTCGAGCAGACGAAGGGCTTCCGCGGCGAGGCGCACTCCAACTACAAGCGCGCCAAGGAGGCCCTGCTCAAGGCAGACGCCTACGCCTACCGCGACCGGCGCAACCGCAAGCGCGACTTCCGCCGCCTGTGGATCACGCGCATCAACGCGGCCGCACGCATCAACGGCATGAGCTACTCGCAGCTCATGCACGGCCTCAAGCTGGCCGGCGTCGAGCTCGACCGCAAGGTGCTCGCCGACATCGCCGTGCGCGACGCAGACACGTTCCGACGTTTCGCCGAAGTCGCCCGCGAGGCGTCGGCTGCCTGACCCCGAAGCGCCGGGGACCCGGCAAACGACAGACAGCCTCCCGGGCGTCGCTCCTGAAAAGGACGGCGCCCTTTTTGTTGGGCGAGGCTCCCGAGCAAGGAACAACGACGAGAGCAGCGAAACACCGAGACGACACAAGCCATGAGCCAGATCCAATCCACACACAACCCCCGCCTGAAGGCCCTGCGCCGCCTGCACACCAAGCGCGAGCGCGCGCGCAGCGGCACGTTCCTGGCCGAGGGCGAGGACCTGATCGCCGCCGCCGAGCGCGCCGGGCGCACCGCGCTCGAGGGCTACCGGCTCGCCGGCTGCGGCCTCGGCAACGACGCCTTCCATGAAGTCGAGCGCTCCGCGCTCGCGAGCGTCTCCACGCTCGGCTCCGGCACGCGCGTGATCGCCGTCTACGAGCAGCGCTGGAGCCCTGCCGCGGGACCGCTGTGCGTATACCTGCACCGCGTCGGCGATCCCGGCAACGTCGGCACCGTGCTGCGCTCCGCGCAGGCCTTCGGCGCCTCCTGCGTCGCGCTCGGGCCCGGCTGCGCCGACCCGCACGGGCCCAAGGCGGTGCGCGCGAGCATGGGCGCGATCTTCAGCGTCCCGCTCGCACGCGTCAGCGACCTCGGCGAGCTTCCGGGCGAGCGCATCGCGCTGGCCGCCGACGCTCCCGAGGTGCTGCGCGCGCCGGACGCGCCCGACGATGCCGGCGTCGCCGACGCGGCGCCCGGCGGCGGCGTCACGCTGCTGATCGGCTCCGAGCGCGAGGGGCTGCCCGACGACGCGTCACGGCGGCATGCGACCGCGCCGCGCGCATCCCGATCGCCTCGGACTCGCTCAACGCCGCGATGGCCGCGACCGTGGCGCTGTACGAGATGACCCGCCGGCCCATGGTCATCCCGCCCGTCCCACCGATACGGTGCCCGCGTCATGATCGACCGGATCGAGCAGCTGCAGAGCGAGGCCGAGGGCGCGATCGCGTGCCGCGGCTCGAGCGCCGAGCTGGAGGAGCTGCGCGTGCGCTACCTCGGCCGCAAGGCCGAGCTGCCGCAGCTGCTGCGCGGCGTCGCCGCGCTGCCCGCCGAGCAGCGCGGCGCCGTCGGCAAGGCCGCCAACCAGGCGCGCCAGGCGCTCGAGCGGCTGATCGAGACGCGCAGCGACGCGCTCGCGGCGGGCGAGCTCGACGCAGCGCCTGCGCGCCGACCGCGTCGACGTCACGCTGCCCGGCGCCCCGCCGCAGCCGCTCGGCCGCCTGCACGTGCTCACGCGCCACCCGGCGCGAGCTCGAAGACATCTTCCTCGGCCTCGGCTTCACCGTCATGGAGGGGCCCGAGATCGAGACCGTCCACTACAACTTCGACGCGCTCAACCACAGCCCGACGCATCCCGCGCGGGCGCGCACGGACACCTTCTACGTCGCCGACGCCGGCAAGCGCCAGGACGGCGAGCTGGTCCTGCGCACCCACACCTCGCCGATGCAGGTGCGCGCGATGGAGGCGCACCCGCCGCCGCTGTACGTCGTCATCCCCGGCCGCGTCTACCGGCCGCGACCTCGACGCCACCCACACGCCCCAGTTCCACCAGATCGAGGGCCTCGCCGTCGACGAGGACATCACCCTCGCCGACCTCAAGGGCACGCTGCTGGCCTTCGCCCGCGCCGTCTTCGGCGACGAGCGCGACGTGCGCCTGCGCCCGCACTTCTTCCCCTTCACCGAGCCCACCGTCGAGGTCGACGTCTCCTGCTTTCACTGCGCCGGCAAGGGCTTCCTGCGCGACGGCTCGCGCTGCCCCTGTGCAAGGGCGAGGGCTGGCTCGAGATCCTCGGCGCCGGCGAGGTCGACCCCAACGTCTACGCCTACGTGCCCACCACCGAGGCCAACGCGCCCGGCTATGACCCCGAGAAGGTGCAGGGCTTCGCGTGGGGGATGGGCGTCGAGCGGATCGCGATGCTCAAGCACGGCATCCCCGACCTGCGGCTCTACTACGAGAACGACCTGCGCTTCCTGGAGCAGTTCACGATGAGAGTTCCGCTTCCCTGGTTGCGCGAATACTGCGACCCGCCGCTCGACGTGCACGCGATCGAGGAGCGCCTGACGATGACCGGCACGAAGGTCGAGGCGATCCACCACCACGGCGTGCCCTCGCCCGACGGCTTCGTCGTCGGGCGCGTGCTCAGCGCCGAGCACCACCCCGACGCCGACCGGCTGAAGGTGTGCACGGTCGACGTGGGCGAGCGCGACGGCGACGGCGAGCTGGTGCCCGCGACGATCGTCTGCGGCGCGCCCAACGTCGCCGCCGGGCAGACGGTCGCGGTAGCGCGGCCGGGCGCGGTGATGCCCGACGGCACGAAGCTGAAGCAGGCGAAGCTCCGCGGCGTCGTCTCCGAAGGCATGATCCTGTCCGAGTCGAGCTCGAGATCGGCACAGGCGGCGGAGGGCATCATGGTGCTCGATGGCCAGTTGCTCGACGCGGAGCTCGCGCCCGGCACGCCGCTCGATGAAGTGCTCGCGATCTCCGACCGACGTGCTCGAGCTCGAGATCACGCCCAACCGCCCCGACTGCCTCGGCGTCTACGGCGTCGCGCGCGAGCTGCACGCGGCGACCGGCGCGCCGCTGCGCCGGACGCCCCGTGGAGCGAGGACCCGGGCTCCGCCGGCCCCGTGCCCGGCGCCGAGGTGCTCGTCGAGTGCCCCGACCTGTGCCCGCGCTTCACCGCGCGCGTGTTCGAGAACGTCACGATCGCGCCCTCGCCGCCGTGGCTGAAGGCGCGGCTGATGGCCGCGGGGCAGCGGCCGATCAACAACGTCGTCGACATCACCAACTACGCGATGCTGCTCAGCGGGCAGCCGCTGCACGCCTTCGACCTCGACCGCGTCGCCGGCGCGCGCCTGACCGTGCGCCGCGCCCACGACGGCGAGCAGGTGCAGACGCTCGACGGCCAGACGCGCACGCTCGACTCGCGAGATGGTCGTGATCGAGGACGCGGAGGGGCCGACGTCGATCGCCGGGCTGATGGGCGGCGCGCGCTCGGAGGTCGAGCCGGACACCACGCGCGTGCTGCTCGAGGTCGCCACCTGGAACGGCCCCAACATCCACCGCAGCTCGTGGGCGCTCGGCGCTGCGCAGCGAGGCGTCCGGGCGCTTCGAGAAGGGGCTGCAGCCGGAGCAGTGCATGCACGCGCAGGCGCTCGCCGCGCAGCTGATGATCGAGCTCTGCGGCGCGGCGCTCGCGCCCGGGACGATCGACATCGGCCCGAAGGCCGCCGGCGCGGCACGGGTGAGCTCCAGCTCGGCCTGCGCGAGGCGCGCGTGCGGGCGATCCTCGGCGTGCCCGTCGCGCTCGAGCGCCAGGCGGAGATCCTGAACGCGCTCGACTTCCACACCGAAGCGCGCGCCGGACGGACTCGAGGTCGACGGTGCCCGCGCTGCGGCGCGACGACGTCACGCGCGAGATCGACCTGATCGAGGAGGTCGCGCGCATCGACGGCCTCGAGCGCCTGCCCGCGACGCTGCCCGCGCGCCGCGGCGCCGCCGGCAGGCTCACGCACGCCCAGCGCGTGCGCCGCGCCGCCGAGGACGCGATGGTCGGCCGCGGCCTGCACGAGATCGTCGGCTGGAGCTTCACCGACCCGGAGCTGCTCGACCGCCTGCGCTGCCGCGCCGATCACGCGCTGCGGCGCGTCGTGACGCTCGAGAACCCGCTGTCGGACGCGCAGTCGATCATGCGCCCGACGCTGCTCGGCTCGCTGCTCGACGCCGCCCGCCACAACGCCTCGCGCAACGGGCCCGACATCGCGATCTTCGAGTCCGGCACCGTCTACCGCGCGTCCGAGTCGTCGGCCGCGCCCGGCGAGCTCCCCGCGGATGAGCACCACGCGCTCGGCGTGCTGCTCAGCGGCGCGCTGGCGCCGCGCTCGTGGCGCGGCGAGACGCGCGAGGCGGACTTCTTCGCCGCCAAGGCGCTGCTCGAAGCGCTGCTCGAGCGCTTCGGCATCGACTGGTCGGTGCAGGCGGACACGTGGCCGTTCCTGCACCCCGGGCGCAGCGCCGCGGTGCTCGCCTCGCCCGGCCGGCTCGGAGCTCGCGGCGCGACGGTACCGCCAGCCCGTCCGCCTCGGCTTCCTCGGCGAGCTGCACCCGCTCGTCGCCGGCGCGTGGGACCTGCCGCGCACAGCCGCCTTCGCGATCGACCTCGGCAAGCTCGCCGCGCTCGCCTCGCCGCTCGTCGCCTTCACGCGCGTTCGGCCCGTTCCCGCCGCTGCGCCAGGACCTCGCGGTCACGCTGCCCGACTCGGTCGCCGCCGCGGAGGTGCTCGCGCGCGTGCGCGCCGCCGCCGGCGCGGTGCTCGAGCGACGCGCGCGTGTTCGACGTCTACAGCGGCGAGCAGGTGGGGGAGGGGCGGCGCTCGCTCGCGCTCGCGCTCTCCTTCCGCGCGCTCGAGCGCACGCTCACCGACGAGGACATCGCGCCCGTGCGCGCGCAGATCGTCGCCGCGCTCGAGCAGCTGGGCGGTGAGCTGCGTGGCTAGCCTCCCAGCCCAGCCGATGCGCCGCGGGCGCGCCGCGCGTGATCGTCGCCGGCGCCACCGGCTTCGCCGGCGCGCTCGCCGCGCACCTGCTGTGGCGCCACCCCGACTTCGAGCTCGTCGCCGTCACCGGGCGCTCCGAGGTCGGCCGGCGCGCTGCAGGACCTCTACCCGCGCTACCGCGTGCCGCTGCGCTTCGAGGAGCTCGAGCTCGAGCGCTCGGAGGGCATCGACGCGGCCATCGTCGCCTACCCGCACGCCGCCGCCGCGCCGACCGTCGCGGCGCTGCGCGAGCGCGGCATCCGCGTCGTCGACCTCAGCGCCGACTTCCGCCTGCGCTCGCTGTCCGACCTACGAGCGCTGGTACGGCCAGCATCCGCGACCGGAGCTGATCGAGCGAGGCCGTCTACGGGCTGACCGAGCTTCACCGCGAGCGCGATCGCCGGCGCCGCGATCGTCGCCAACCCCGGCTGCTACCCGACCGCCTCGCTGCTCGCGCTCGCGCCGCTCGCGCGCGCCGGGCTGATCGCCGACGTCGTGATCGACGCCAAGCAGGGCATCTCCGGCGCCGGGCGCGTGTTCGACGAGACCACGCACCTGTCGATCGCCGGCGAGAACATCGTCCCCTACAAGGTCGCCGCGCACCGGCACACGCCGGAGATCGAGGAGCAGCTCGCGCAGCTCGGACCCCGCCCACGACGAGCTCAAGGTCCAGTTCCAGGCGCACCTCGTGCCGCTCGACCAGGGCGAGATGGCCAGCTGCTACGTCACCCCCACGCGCCCCGTCATGGCCGAGGAGCTGAGCGACCTGTACTCGGCCGCGCTACGACGATGAGCCGTTCGTCGAGCTGTGCGTCGAGGAGCCCCCGGGCGTGCGCGAGGTGCGCGAGACCAACTACTGCCGCGTGTTCGCCGCCGCCGACGAGCACACCGGCAAGGTGATCGTCTTCGGCGCGATCGACAACCTCTGGAAGGGCACCTCCTCGCAGGCGGTGCAGAACCTCAACCTGATGTTCGGGCTGCCGGAGACGAGGGGCCTGCTGTGAGCGCCGGCAAAGACGTGCACGGCGATCGCAACTCCGCTGCGCCGACGGGCCGTTCTTCCGCTCGCGCTGGGTGACGGCGCCCGCGCACGTGCGCGAGCTCGGCCTCGACGCCGGGCTGCCGGCGGGCTTCCGCGCCGCCGGCGTCGCGTGCGGGATCAAGCCGAGCGGCAACCCCGACCTCGGGCTGCTCGTGTGCGACGCCGAGCATCCCGTCAGCGCCGCGCGCTTCACCGCCACCGCGCACGCCGGCGGCGCCCGTGCTGCTGAGCCGCGAGCGCTGCGAGCTCGACGCCCTGCGCGCGGTGCTCGCCAACTCCGGCTGCGCGAACGCCGCCACCGGCAGGCGCGGCCTCGAAGACGCCGCCAAGACCCAGGGCGCAGCCGCGGCGGCGCTCGGGCTCCCGGAGGCCGCGGTCGCGCTCGCCTCGACCGGCGGCATCAGCGACCACCTGCCCGTCGAGCAGATCCTCGAGGGCATCCTCGACGCGCAGCAGCAGCTGCGCCGCGAGGGCGACGCGGACTTCCAGCAGGCGATCCAGACGACCGACGCCTTCGAGAAGCGCGCCTGCCTCGAGGTCCAGCTGCCATCGGGCCCCGTGCGCCTCAGCGCCCAGTGCAAGGGCGCCGGCATGATCTCGCCGCGCTTCGCCACGATGCTCTGCTTCGTGCAGACCGACGCCGCGCTCACGCCCGAGACGGCCGAGCTGCTGCTCGGCGTGTGCGTCAAGCGCTCCTTCGACCGCGCCTCCGTCGACGGGCAGCTCTCCACGAACGACACCGCGATCCTGATGTGCTCCGGCGCGAGCGGCGTGCACGATCGAGCCCGAGAGCGAGGACGAGCTGCGCTTCGGCGAGGCGCTCGACGCGCTGCTGCGCCAGCTCGCGATCATGATGGTCGCCGACGGCGAGGGCGCCGCGCGGATCGCGCGCGTGGTCGTCCGCGGCGGCGAGCTCGACGCCTGCGAGGCCGCGGCGCGCGCGGTCGCCAACTCGCCGCTCGTCAAGGCCGCGCTGCACGGCGGCGACCCCAACTGGGGGCGGATCGTGCAGGCCGTCGGCGGCGCGCTCGGCGGACGCCCGGGCGTCGCGGCGCCGCTTGCCGTCGACCTGTCGATCGAGGGCATTCCCGTGTGCTCCGCGGGCGCCGCGATCCACTACGACGAGGCCGCGCTCGCGAGTGCGCGTCGCGGCGCAGAGAGGTCGAGTACGAGATCGCCCTGCCGGGCGACGGCGCCGAGACCGAGGTGTTCTTCTCCGACCTCTCGCACGAGTACGTGACGGTCAACGCGCGACTACACGACATGACCGCGACCCGGTCCACCCAGATCGGAGCTCGATCGCATGCGTGACGTAGGCACGCTGCTCGAGGCGCTTCCCTACATCAGGGAGTTCCACGGCAAGACGGTGGTCATCAAGTACGGCGGCGCCGCGATGGAGGACGCCGCAGCTGCGCGAGGAGTTCGCGCGCGACGTGGTGCTGCTCAAGTACGTCGGGCTGAACCCGATCGTCGTGCACGGCGGCGGCCCGGAGATCACCGGCTACATGGAGCGCCTCGGCCTGCCCGTGCGAGTTCGTCGGCGGCCTGCGCGTCTCCGACGAGAGCACCGTCGAGGTCGCCAAGATGGTGCTCGTCGGCAAGGTCAACAAGGAGATCGTGCTGCGCCTGAACCGCCACGGCCAGCCGGCGGTCGGCCTCTGCGGCGACGACGGCTCGCTGTTTCGCGTCGCCCGCCGCGCCGCGCCGGGCGGCGAGGACATCGGCTTCGTCGGGCGCATCGAGCGCGTCAACGTCGGCGTGATCGAGCACATCGCGAGCGACTACATCCCCGTGATCGCCTCGGTCGGCGCCGACCGCGAGGGCAACTCCTACAACGTCAACGCCGACGAGGCCGCGGGCGCGGTCGCGGGCGCGCTGGGCGCCTACAAGGTCATCTTCCTGACCGACGTGCCCGGCTGGCTCGCCGACCCCGCCGACCCCGACGAGCCTGATCGCGCCAGGCGAGCGCCGAGCAGGTGCACGCGCGCGCTCGACGGCCTCGAGGGCGGCATGCGCCCGAAGCTCGAGGCGTGCGTGGACGCGATCGACGACGGCGTCAGCGCCGCGCACATCCTCGACGGGCGCATCGCCGCACTCGCTGCTGCTCGAGCTCTTCACCGACGCCGGCATCGGCACGAAGATCGAGGTCGGGGAGGGCGGGAGTCATGACCCTCGCCGAGCTGCAGGAGCTCGAGCGCACGAGCGTGATCGGCTCCTACGCGCGCATGCCCGTCGAGTTCGTGCGCGGCGAGGGCGCGCGCCTGTGGGACGACGAGGGCAACGAGTACCTCGACTTCCTGTGCGGCATCTCGGTCACGAACCTCGGGCACTGCCACCCGCGCGTCGTCGAGGCGGTGCGCGAGCAGGTCGGGCGGCTGATGCACGTCGAGCAACCTCTTCTACACCGAGCCCGCGATGCGCCTGGCCGCGCGCCTGTCGCAGTCGAGCCTCGGCGGCAAGGTGTTCTTCTGCAACTCCGGCGCCGAGGCCAACGAGGCGGCGATCAAGCTCGCGCGCAAGGCGCGCGCGGCAGGCGACGTGGTCGTCGTGCACGGCGCCTTCCACGGGCGCACCTACGGCGCGCTGTCGGCGACGCCGCAGGAGGCCAAGCAGGCGCCGTTCGCGCCGCTGGTGCCCGGCTTTCGCGCGGTCGGCGCCCGACGCCGGATGCGCTGCGCGCCGCGGTCGACGGCAGCACCGCGGCGGTGCTGCTCGAGCCGATCCAGGGCGAGAGCGGCGTGCACGTGCTCACCGCGGAGCTGCTCGCGGCCGCGCGCGCGGCCTGCGACGAGCACGGCGCGGCGCTCATCTTCGACGAAATCCAGTGCGGCATGGGGCGCACCGGCACGCTGTGGGCCTACGAGCAGACGGGCGTGCGTGCCCGACGCGATGACCGTCGCCAAGGCGCTCGGCGGCGGGCTGCCGATCGGCGCGCTCGTCACCGGCGAGCGGCTCGCCGACGTGCTCGCGCCGGGCGACCACGGCTCGACCTTCGCCGGCGGCCCCGTGATCGCGAGCGCCGCGCTGGCCGCGCTCGAGGTGACCGACGATCCGGCGCTGCTCGAGCGCGTGCGCGAGCTCGGCCAGCGGCTCGCGCGCGGGCCTCGAGCGCCTGCCGCACGTGCGTCGCGGTGCGCGGGCGCGGGCTGATGCTCGCGTGCGAGCTCGACGTCTCGGCGCCCGAGGTCGTTCGCCGCGCGCTGCTCGAGCAGCGGCTGGTGCTGAACGCGACCGGGCCGACGCACGGTGCGGCTGCTGCCGCCGCTGATCGTCGGCGAGCCCGAGGTGGACGAGGCGCTCGCGCGGCTCGCGGCGGCGCTCGAGGGCTGAGACGATGCGGCGCGCGCTCGCAGACGGCTTCGAGCTCGACGACGACCCGACGCGGATCGACGTCGACGCCGTGCACGCGTTCATCAGCGGCGAGTCCTACTGGGGGCGCGGGCGCTCGCGCGAGCGCGTCGAGCGCGCGATCGCCGGCTCGCGCGGGTCCTCGGGCTCTACCGCGGCGAGCGAGCAGGTCGGCTTCGCGCGGGCCGTCTCCGACGGCGCGATCATCGCCTACCTCGCCGACGTGTACGTGCTGCCCGCGTACCGCGGCCGCGGCCTGGGCTTCGAGCTGGTGCGCGAGATGATCGACGGCAGCGAGGCCTGGGACGTGCGCTGGATGCTGCACACCGCCGACGCCCAGGGCCTGTACGCGAAGCTCGGGTTCGTCCAGGATGCGCCCGCCTACCCGCTGATGGAACGCGCGCGCGACTCGGAAGCCGGCCGCCGTGCGAGCGAGACGCGGCCCCAGTAGCCTTCGCCGACCGTGAGCCGCGAGCACGAGATCCCGACAGCGCGCACGCCTCCTACGAGGCCGACCCCGCGCAGGTCCACCGCGTCCTGCTGCTCTACTCCGGCGGCCTCGACACGAGCGTGATGCTCAAGTGGATCCAGGACTCCTACGGCGCCGAGGTCGTGTGCCTGACCGTCAACCTCGGCCAGCCCGGCGAGGACTACGAGGTGATCGAGGGCAAGGCGCTGCAGCTCGGTGCGCTCGAGTGCCACGTCGTCGACGCGCGCGAGGAGTTCGCGCGCGAGTACCTCGCGCCGGCGATCAAGGCCAACGCGCTCTACGGCGGCGGCTACCCGCTGTTCACCGCGCTCGGGCGCCCGCTGATCGCCAAGCTCGCGGTCGAGTACGCGCGCCGCAGCGGCTGCGACACGATCGCCCACGGCTGCACCGGCAAGGGCAACGACCAGGTGCGCATCGAGGCGACGATCGCGACGCTCGCGCCCGAGCTGAAGGTGATCGCGCCGGTGCGCTCGTGGCAGATGGGCCGCGAGGAGGAGATCGCCTACGCGCGCGAGCACGGCATCCCGGTCAAGGGCGGGACCGAGGCGGCCCCGTACTCGATCGACGACAACCTCTGGGGGCGCTCCTCGGAGGGCCGCTGGATCGAGGATCTCGACCACGCGCCCGAGGACGACGTCTTCCAGCTCGTCACCCGGCCCGAGGACGCGCCCGACGAGCCCGAGCACGATCGAGCTCGAGCTTCGAGCGCGGGCATCCCGGTGGCGCTGAACGGCGAGCGCCTGGGGCTGGTCGAGCTGATCGAACGCGTCGCCGAGATCGGCGCGCGCCACGGCGTCGGCATCGTCGACCACATCGAGGACCGCATCGTCGGCCTGAAGGTGCGCGACATCTACGAGGTGCCCGCGGCGGCGATCGTGCTGCCCGCCCACCAGGAGCTCGAGCAGCTCGTCTGCACGATCCACCAGAACCAGTTCAAGCCCCAGCTCGACCGCCAGTGGGCCTACCTCGTCTACGCCGGGCTGTGGTGGGAGCCGCTGCGCGGCGACCTCGACGCCTACATGGAGCGCGGTCAACGAGCGCGTCACCGGCACGATCGGCGCTGAAGCTCTACAAGGGCCACGCGCGCGTCGTCACGCGCTCCTCGCCAAACGCCGTCTACGACGCGAGCCTCGCGTCCTTCTCGGAGTCCGGCGGCCTCTTCTCGCAGACCGCCTCGCCGGGCTTCATCGAGCTGTGGTCGCTGCAGTCGCGCATGGCCTGGCGCCTGCGCAACGCCTGAGCGGCCCTCGACGTCGCGGGCTGCTCGGGCTCGCCGTCAAGCTCGCCGAGCCCGCCGTCCACGCCGTCCGGCTCGCCGTCTAGGTTGGCCGGCGAGATGATGGCAGAGGGCAGCGAGACACCGAATGGCGAACCGGGCCGCGGCCCGCAGGGTCGTCCGCGCCGCGACGAGGGCGACCTGCTCGCCGAACGCCGCGCGCGGCGCGCCGCTGAGAGCGGCGAGGTCGCGCTGACGCGACGGGCGGAGGCGGCCGAAGCGACCGTGCAGACGCTCGAACGCCACGTCGCGAGCCTGCAGCAGCGACTGCGCGAGGCCGAGGAGGAGCGCGCGCGCGTGGCCGAGCTGCTCGAGGCCGAGCGCGCCGCCGCGCTCGAGCGCGAGCACGAGCTGCGGCGCGTCAAGCAGCGCGAGTACGCCGAGCAGCAGCTGCGCGTCGAGGCCGAGGAGCGGCTGCTGAGCGCGGATCGCGACAGCCGCGCGGAGATCGAGCGGCTCAGCGTGCGCCTGGGCGCCAGCGAGCGCGAGGCGCGCGAGCTCGCGCGGCGCCTGCAGGATCTGCAGCGCCAGCTCGCCGAGGCCGAGCAGGCAGTCGAGCGCCGAGCGCGTGCGCTGCGGCGCGCCGAGCAGGATCTGCAGGCGCGCCTCAGCGACCTGGAGCGGCGCGCGTCGGAGATCCAGCGCGGGCTCGAGGCCGAGCGGGCGGCGCGCGAGCGCTCCGAGCGGCTGCTGCGAGAGCATGCGCGAGGGCCACCGCCGCATGGAGGCGCTGCTCGGTGAGATGAAGGGCATCGTCGCGCCGCGTCAGCGTCGTGCTCGCCGCCGAGCAGCAGGCCGCCGCCGCGCCAGCGCCGGCGCGGGCGCTGCGGCCGTCACGCGGCCGCTCCGGCGCGCGTGCCGGCGAGCCGCGCGGCGGCGAGATGGCCGACGCGCTCGCGGCAGCCGGTCGAGCGCGCTGCGACGCGCGCGCCGATGCGGCGCCGAGGCGCCGCCGCACGACGCCCGTGGCGCGCACCCGGCCGCCGCGGCTGCGCCCGCGCACAAGCACAGCCTGTCGCTGGATCGCGCGCCGGCGGATCAAGCGCAAACAGCGGCGCAGGCCAGTGATCGGTCCGCCGCTCGGATGCCTAGCATGCAGTCCCGGTGAGCAGCACCTCCTGCGCCCACCTGCACGTCCACTCCGAGTACTCGCTGCTCGACGGCGCGTGCAAGATCGAGGCGCTCGCCGAGCGCGCCGCGCGAGTTCGGCCAGCCGGCGCTCGGGCTCACCGACCACGGCGTGATGAACGGCGCGGTCGAGCTCTACAAGGCGTGCACGCAAGCACGACGTCAAGCCGATCATCGGCTGCGAGATCTACCTCGTCGACGACCACACGGCGGCCGACCGGCAAGGTCGAGCGCAACCACCTGACGCTGCTCGCCGCCGACGACGCCGGCTACCGCAACCTCGTCAAGCTCTCCTCGGCCGGCTTCCTGGAGGGCCTGCAGCGCGGCAAGCCGACCGTCGACCTCGCGCAGGTCGAGCGCCACTCGCGAGGGCGTGATCGCGCTCACCGGCTGCCTGGCCTCGCGCTTCTGCCAGCGCCTGCTCGAGGATCGCCGCGCAGGAGGCGCGCGCGCACGCCGACGACCTGCTGCGGGTGTTCGGCGCCGAGAACGTCTACTTCGAGGTGCAGAAGAACGGCCTCGCGCCGCAGGACAAGTGCAACGAGGGGATCGTGCAGGATCGCGCGCGAGATGGGCGGCAGCCTCGTCGGCACCGGCGACGTGCACTACCTGCGCCGCGAGGACTACGACCACCACACGGCGCTGCTGTGCGTGCAGACCAAGAGCACGATCGCCGCGCCGAAGCTGACGTTCGAAACGAACGAGTTCTACCTGCGCGACAGCGAGGAGATGGCGCGCGCGTTCGCCGAGTGGCCGGAGGCGATCGCGAGCACGCTCGAGATCGCCGAGCGCTGCTCGGTCGAGATCGAGCTCGGCAAGCAGCTGATCCCGCAGCTACCCGACGCCCGACGGCGAGCGAGCGAGCGCGAGTACCTGCGCGCGCGCGTGCAGCGAGGGCCTGCGCGCTGCGCTACGGCGACCCGCCGCCGGCCGCGGCGGTCGAGCGGATGGAGATGGAGCTCGACGTGATCGACCGGATGGGCTTCAACGCCTACTTCCTGATCGTCTGGGACTTCGTCAAGTTCGCCAAGGAGAACGGCATCGCCGTCGGCCCGGGCCGCGGCTCGGCGGCCGGCTCGATCGTCGTCCTACTGCCTGGCGATCACCGACGTCGACCCGCTGCGCTACGACCTGCTGTTCGAGCGCTTCCTGAACCCCGAGCGCGTGTCGATGCCGGACATCGACATCGACTTCTCGGTGCGCGGGCGCGAGCGCGTGATGCGCTACGTGACCGACAAGTACGGGCGCGAGTCGGTCGCGCAGATCGTCACCTTCGGCAAGATGTTCCCGCGCGCGGCCACGCGCGACGCGGCGCGCGTGCTCGGCTTCGACTACGGCGCCGGCGATCGCCTCGCGAAGCTGATCCCCGACCCGATCATGGGCCGCTCGCCGTCCTTCGAGGAATGCCTGAAGGCCGGGCAGCCGCTGCGCAAGGCCTGCGACGAGGACCCGACGGCGAAGCAGATCGTCGACGTCGCGCAGGGCCTGGAGGGGATCGTGCGCAACTCCTCGATCCACGCCGCCGCGGTCGTGATCGCCGACCGGCCGCTGACCGACATCGTGCCGCTGCAGCTCGCCGACGCCGGCACCGACGAGAACGGCGAGCGCGTGTTCCGCACCGTCACCCAGTTCTCGATGAAGCCGATCGAGGAGATCGGCATCCTCAAGATGGACTTCCTCGGGCTGCGCAACCTCGACGTGATCGAGGACGCGCTCGACATCATCGAGCGCTCGAGCGGCGCGCGTCCGGACATGACGACGCTGCCGCTCGACGACGCAGCGCACGTACGAGATGCTCGCGCGCGGCGACTCGATCGGCGTCTTCCAGTTCGAGTCCGAGGGCATGCGCGAGGCGCTCAAGAAGGTGCGCCCGGACGAGTTCAACGACCTCGTCGCGCTCAACGCGCTCTACCGCCCCGGGCGCGATGGACCAGATCCCCGTGTACGCCAAGGGCAAGCACAACCCGCAGGCGATCTCCTACCCCGACGAGCGCCTGCGGCCGATCCTCGAGTCCTCCAACGGCGTGATCCTCTACCAGGAGCAGGCGATGCAGATCTCCAAGGAGCTCGCCGGCTTCTCGGGCGCGAAGGCGGACGACCTGCGCAAGGCGATCGGCAAGAAGAACCGCGCAGGCGATGGCGGCGCTGAAGCCCGAGTTCGTCGAGGGCTGCCGCGCATCGGGCACGAAGCGCCGAGGTGATCGAGTTCCTGTGGAAGACGAACGAGAAGTCGGCCGACTACTCGTTCAACAAGAGCCACGCCGCCTGCTACGGGCTGATCGCCTACCGCACCGCCTGGCTGAAGGCCAACCACCCGGCCGAGTACATGGCGGCGCTGATCTCCTCGGTGATGTCGACGAAGGACAAGGTCCCGTTCTTCGTGGCGCGCTGCGAGGAGATGGGGATCGAGATCCTGCCGCCCGACGTCAACCTCTCAGACCACGAGTTCACGGTCGGCGCGCCGTCCGAGGAGGGCGGTCTGGGCAGCATCCGCTTCGGCCTGGACGCCGTCAAGGGCGTCGGCTACCAGGCGGTCGAGGCGATCAAACGGGCGCGCGAGGAGGGAGCCCGGTGGCAGCCATTCACCTCGATCTGGGACTTCTGCGAGCGCGTGGACAGCCGCACGGTCAACAAGAAGGCGATCGAGGCGCTGATCAAGTGCGGCGCGCTCGGCTCGACCGGCGCGACCCGCAAGGGCATGCTCGAAGTGCTCGAGCAGGCGCAGGCCGCGGCCAGAAGGTCCAGCAGGACGCGCTGATCGGCCAGGGCTCGATCTTCGACCTGCAGGAAGACGCCGCGAGCGCCGCCGGTGCGCCCGGGGCGGGCGCCGGTGAACGGGCTTCGCCGCGCCGGTGCACCCGCCGATCCCGACCGAGGAGTTCGAGCAGCCCGAGCTGCTCGCGGCGGAGAAGGAAGCGATCGGGCTGTTCGTCTCCGCGCACCCGCTGAAGCCGCTGCGCGACGCGCTGCGCGCGCGCGTGGACTGCCCGATCTCGGCGCTCGCGGAGCGCCGCGACAAGGACTGGGTGACGATCGGCGGGATCATCACCGAGGCCAAGCGCATCCGCACGCGCAACGGCGACCACATGATGTTCGCGACGCTCGACGACCTCGCCGGCGCGGTCGAGATCCTCGTGTTCGGCAAGGCGCTGGCCGAGCACGAGGCGGCGCTGGCCGTCGACGAGGTCGTGATCGTGAAGGGCCGCGTCGACCACAAGGAAGCCGGCAAGACGTGCGTGGTGGTGCAGAGCGTCGAGCGCGTTCGCGCCCTCGCAGGAGGAGATCGAGCGGGCGAGCACGCAGGCGCGCGCGGCCGCGCGCACCGCCACGGCGCTCGCGCAGCCGGTGCACGCTGCGCGATCGCCGCCGCGGACCTGTCGGCGAGCGCGATCGAGGACCTCAGGCAGGCGATCGAGGACATCCCGGGGCACGGCCGAGGTGCTGCGTCGAGATCGACACGCAGCGACGGCGCACTCGCCGGCTGCGCCTCGGCGAGGAGTACCGCGTGCGCCACACGCCGACGCTGCGCGCCGAGCTCGAGCACGCGCTCGCGGGCGCTGAGCGCCGCGCCGTCGGCTGCGCGCCGCGGCGACGCTCGCCGCCGTCGCAAGCGCCTGAGCCTGCCCTCAGCGGCGCGCGGCGATCCCGCGCTCGCGCAGCGGCACCGCGAGCGCGACTTCCTCGGCGCGTCGGCGCCGCTGCGGTTCTCGCCGGGGGTCTCGAGCACGCACGGCAGCCTCTGCAGCGCCGGCGCGGACAGGAACGCCGCGCAGCCCTCCTCGCCGAGCTCGCCCGCGCCGATGTTGGCGTGGCGGTCGCGGTTGGAGCCGAGCGGTGTCTGCGAGTCGTTGAGGTGCAGCGAGCGCGATGCGCCCGCGCCCGAGCTTGCGCGTCGCACTCGCGCAGCACGCCGCTCATGCCCGTGCGGCGTGCGGATGTCATAGCCGGAGGCGAGCAGGTGGCAGGAGTCCAGGCACACGCCGAGCCGCTCGCTCGCCGCCGGCGGCCTCGAGCAGCTGCGCGAGCTCGTCGAAGGAGCGCCCGAGCGTGCCGCCGGCGCCGGCGGTGTTCTCGAGGTGCAGCGCGCAGCCCTCGCTCTCGGCGAGCGCCTCGCGGATCGTCTGCGCCGGCGCGCGCGATCGCCTCGCCGACGTCGCCGGTCTTGGCCGAGCCGGGGTGCAGCACCACGCCGGCCGCTCCGATCGCGTGCCGACGCGCAGCGAGTGAGTCAGCGACGCGAGCGATTTCGCGCGGATGTCGGGATCGTCGCTGGCGCAGTTGAGCAGGTAGACGGCGTGGATCAGCACCGCGTCGATCGGGCTCGCGGCCATCGCCTCGCGGAACGCCGCCACGTCCTCGTCGCGGTAGTCCGTCGGCCGCCACATGCGCGGCGACTGGTTGAAGATCTGGATCGCGCGGCAGCCGCGCTCGACGCCCCGCTCGATCGCCTTCGGCAGGCCGCCCGCGGGCGAGACGTGCGCGCCGATTAGCATGCGCGGATCCTATGGATCCGATGAGAGTCCGCTTCGCGCCCTCGCCCACCGGGGCGCTGCACATCGGCGGCGCGCGCACGGCGCTGTTCAACTGGCTGCTCGCGCGCCACTTCGGCGGCGAGCTGGTGCTGCGCATCGAGGACACCGACCGCGAGCGCTCGACGCCGGAGAACATCGAGCAGATCCTCGACGCGCTGCGCTGGCTGGAGCTCGACTGGGACGAGGGGCCGATCCTGCAGACCGAGCGCTCCGCAGCGCCACGGCGAGGCGCTGCGAGGCGCTGCTCGAGTCCGGGCACGCCTACCGCTCGAACGCGACCGCCGAGGACGTGAAGGCGTACAAGGACGCTGCACGGCGCCGACCGCGGCTTCCGCGGCGCAGCGACGGAGGCGCGAGGGGGCGGTGCGCCTGCGCGTGCCCGACGAGGGCGCGACGGTCGTCGCACGACGTGATCCGCGGCGACACGCGCTTCGAGCACGTCCACCTCGACGATCCCGTGATCGCCCGCGCCGACGGCTCGGTGCTCTACAACTTCGCGGTCGCGATCGACGACCTCGACGCCGGCATCACGCACGTGGTGCGCGGCGAGGACCACCTCTCCAACACCGCCCAAGCAGCTGCTCGTGCTCGAGGCGGTGCGCGCCGCCGGCTTCGGCCCGGACGCGCCGCTGCCCGCTCTACGCGCACCTGCCGCTGCTGCACGGCCCGGACGGCAAGAAGCTCTCCAAGCGCCACGGCGCGGCCTCGGTGCAGGAGCTGCGCGACGCGGGCTACCTGCCGGAGGCGGTGCGCAACTACCTCGCGCTGCTCGGCTGGGGCGCGGGCGACGACGCGACCGTGCTCTCCACCGAGGAGCTGATCGAGCGCTTCACGCTCGAGCGCGTCAGCCGCAACCCGGCGCGCTTCGACGAGGTCAAGCTGCGCTGGCTCGAACGGCCTGCTACATGCGCAAGCTGCCCGTCGCCGGAGCTGACCGCCGCCTGGAAGCGTTCACGGGTCGCGAGGGCCTGGAGCAGGCGGCGCGCGATCAGCCAGGAGAAGATCCAGACGCTCGCCGACTTCTGGCCGCTGGCGGGATCGCTGCTCGACGGGCCGCGTCGAGGATCCGAAGGCGCGCGAGCGCTGGCTGGACGAGGACGGACGCGCGGTGCTGGCCGAGGTGCGACGGCGCGCTCGCGCAGCTGCCGACGAGCTTCGACGAGGCGGCGGTCGAGCAGGCGCTCGCGGCGGTGATCGAGCGGCGCGGCGCCAAGCCGCGCGAGGTCTACCAGCCGCTGCGCGTGGCGCTCACGGGCACGACCGTCTCGCCGGGGATCTTCGAGAGCGTCGCGCTGCTCGGGCGCGAGGAGACGCTGCGGCGGATCGACCGTCGCGCTGAGCGCGAACGGGACGCCGCCGGCGACGCAAGCGCACCGCCAGACGCACCCTCCTTCCTAAACATTTGCCGGGGGATGCCGATAGGAGGGCATCGTCGGAATCACCGGCCCGCTGATGGCCGGCGAACCCAAGGAAGGGGTCAAGAAGGCATGCAGGCAACCGCCGCAGCGAAAGAAGCTGACCGCAGCGAAGAAGCCGTCCGCCGCCACGCGCGGCGCAGCGCAGGCACCGCCGTCAGCCAAGAGCTTGACCGTTCCCAGCCGCCAGCGCAGCGCGCCGGCGCCACGCCGCGCCGGCGCTCGGCTCCGGCTCCGGCGAGCGCCACCAGAACGAGGGCCACGGCCGTCGCCTGACGATGGCCTTCGAAGCGCTCGAGGCGTTTCCGGCGCTCGCGGAGTCGCGCGACCGCCTGCTGTCGGTGATCTCCAAGGATCACGTCGCGACCGCCGACGTGGTCGCCGCTGTCGAGTCCGACGTCGCGCTGATCATCGCGGTGCTGCGCCTGGCCAACCGCACGCTGGACGGTCGTGCGCGGGTCGACACCGTGGTCGCGGCGGTCGAGCTGCTGAGCCCGCAAACGGTGCAGGCCATCGCCAACCGCGTGCGCACGTTCGACTTCTTCGAGCGCGCGAGCGTATGGGACGCGGCACCCGAGCGCTTCCGCCTGCACGCGCTCGCGACGCAGCACGCCGCCGATCGCATCGCGGTCGAGGTCGGCTACGAGAACCGCGACCGCCTGACCGTCACGAGCCTGCTGCACGACGTCGGCAAGCTGGTGCTGCTGCACGCCTATCCCGGCTACCCCTCGCAGGTCCACCGCGGCGCGCGCACGCCCGAGGAGCGCATCCACCAGGAGCGCCGCGAGCTGGGCGTCGACCACGCGCTGGTCGGCGGCGTGCTGATCCGCCGCTGGGGGCTGCCGGCGTCGCTGGCGACGCCGATCGAGCGCCACCACAATCCGGACGTCGAAGGCGAGGCCGCGTTCATCCGCCTCGCGGACATGCTCGCCCACTACGAGCAGGGCGCGCGCGTGTCGCCGACCGAGATGCTCCACACCGCGCGCAGCGTCGGGCTCGGCCCGGACGAGCTCAGGCGCGTGATGTACGAACTGCCGAGCCCCACCGGCACAGCGCCAGCGCCACGTCGACCCGTGCCCGCTGTCGGGCCGCGAGCTCGGCGTGCTGCAGCGCCTGGCCGAGGGCAAGGTCTACAAGCAGATCGCCCACGAGCTGACGCTCTCGACGAGCACGGTGCGCACGCACCTGCACAACATCTACGGCAAGCTCGGCGCCGTCGACCGCGCGCAGGCCGTCCTGATCGCCACCGAGCGCGGCTGGCTGTAGCGCCGCTAGGCGCCGCGCGTCCGCGCCGGCGAGCGATCGTCGTCGGCCACGCGTCGCCGGCGCGATGATCTCGATCACCAGCAAGTCCCCGTACGCCGTGCTCGCCCTCGCGGAGCTTGCGCGCGCACCTGGCGATCGAGCCGGTGCCGATCGGCGAGCTGGCGCGCAAGCGCGACGTGCCGGTGCAGTTCCTCGAGCAGCTGTTCGCGGTGCTGCGTCGCGGCGGCATCATCAGCTCGCAGCGCGGCGTCAAGGGCGGCTACCGCTTCGCCCGCGAGCCCTCGACGGTCACCGTCCTCGAGGTCGTCGAGCTGCTCGACGGCCCGCTCGGGCGCGACGCCGAGGGCGTGTTCGAGGACGCCGCCGCGGCGGCGCGCAAGGTGCTGGCGCAGACGACGATCGCCGACGTGCTCGAGCGCGAGATGCGCGAGGCCGGCGCGAGCATGTACCACATCTGAGGGGCCGTCCGGGCCGCGTGGCGCGCCTGCACTATTGTCGTGCCCCTGATGTCACGAATCCCGATCAACATTGCTGAATTGGTCGGCGAGACGCCGCTGGTGGGTCTGCCGCGCATGCTCGAGGGCACGTCGGCGGCGGAGCACGGCGTCGAGCTGTTCGCGAAGCTGGAGGCGTTCAACCCGGGCGGCAGCGTCAAGGACCGGATCGGCGTGGCGATGATCGAGGCGGCCGAGGCCGAAGGCAGGATCGAGCCGGGCCGCACGACGATCGTCGAGGCGACGAGCGGCAACACGGGGATCGCGCTGGCGTTCGTGTGCGCGGCGAAGGGCTACGAGCTAGTGCTGACGCTGCCGCAGGGCATGAGCCGCGAGCGCGAGAGCCTGCTGCGTCTGTACGGCGCGCGCGTTGACATCACGGAGTCGATGGGGGGGATGGCCGAGGCGGTGGCGGCGGCGCGCGCGATGGCGCGCGAGGATGACGTGTTCCTGCCCGACCAGTTCTCCAATCCGGCGAACCCGGAGGCGCACCGGCGCACGACCGGCCCGGAGATCGCGCGCGCGCTGGACGGCCGCGTCGACGTGTTCGTGGCCGGCGTCGGCACGGGGGGAACGATCACGGGCGTGGGCGAGTACCTGCGCGAGCACACCAACCCCAACCTGCGCGTGGTGGCGGTCGAGCCGCGCGGCTCCGCGGTCCTCTCCGGCGGGAGGCCGGGACCGCACCGCATCCAGGGCATCGGCGCGGGCTTCGTGCCGCCGGTGCTCAACCGCGAGCTGATCGACGAGGTGATCCCGGTCAGCGACGACGACGCGATCGAGACCGCGTGGACGTGCGCGAAACGCCTGGGGCTGCTCGCCGGGATCTCGTGCGGCGCGGCGCTGTGGGCTGGCCTCCAAATCGCCCAGCGCCCCGAGTCCAAGGGGCAGCGGATTGTCGTGATGATGCCTGACTCAGGCGAGCGCTACATCTCACAGGCCTTCTTCGCCCCCTGACGGCACCCGGCGTCTGCCCACGTGCCACCGGCACGCGGACAGCCACCGTGCACCGTCAGACGCGTAGTGACCCGACGACCATTTTTATGGACGCCCCTCCGGGGCGTGCGCGGGATGGCTCGGTGGTGACGCTTCGGTTGCGCGGTCAACCATCTGTGGTGTTGGTCGCTACGCTGTTGCGATGGCCGGTTTCGGCAGGCTCGCAGGAGTGGCCAAGGAGGTGCGCCGCGACGTGCTGGCGGCGCGCGACCGCGATCCGGCCGCGCGCGGAGTCTCGCCGGTGGAGATCCTCGCGACGTGGCCCGGCATCCACGCGCTGCTGGCCTACCGCGTCGCGCACGCGCTGCAGCTGGCGGGCGTGCCGATTGTGCCGCGGCTGATCGCGATGCTGACGCGCACGCTGACGGGCATCGAGATCCACCCCTCGGCGCGCATCGGGCGCGGGCTGTTCATCGACCACGGCACGGGCGTCGTGATCGGCGAGACAGCGGACATCGGAAACGACGTGACGCTCTACCAGGGCGTGACGCTCGGCGGCACGGGCTTTGCGACCGGCAAGCGCCACCCGACGGTGCAGGACAACGTCACGATCGGCTCCGGAGCGAAGCTGCTCGGCCCGATCACGATCGGGCACGGCGCGAAGATCGGCGCCAACAGCGTCGTGATCACCGACGTGCCGCCGAACTCGACGGTGGTCGGCAACCCCGGGCATCCCGTGCGTATCGACGGGCGCCGCGTCGAGGGCCCGGACGCGGACTGGATCCATCTGCCGGATCCGATCGCGGAGGCGATGCAGGCGCTCTCCAGCCGCGTCGCCTCACTGGAACGCCAGCTCGCGGAGGTCTCGAACCAGGAGCCCCAACCGATCGCCGAGGTCAGGCCGCTGCGGACCGTGAGGGGCCCCAACCCAGCCGGAGGCTGACCGGCGCCTCATCGCCCCTGGCGGCGTCCTCAGTCGCTCGCGTGCTGGCCGGTTCGGGGATGCGAGCGCGAAGCGCGAGTGTCTCCCGGTCCGGTACGCCACGCTCCTTGCGTCCTTGCCAGGAACGACGATCCGCCGGTCAGATAAGTCACCCGAGCGCGCATCTATGCTGGGATCGGATGCCCGAGAACCCGCATGCCGCGCACATCGAGGAATTGCTGGAGGGCCTGAACGAGCCCCAGCGGGAGGCCGTCACGCATGGCGAGGGGCCGTTGTTGATCCTGGCGGGGGCGGGCAGCGGCAAGACGCGCGTGCTCACGCACCGGATCGCGTTCCTGATCTACACCGACCAGGCGCAGGCGGGGGAGATCCTCGCGATCACGTTCACGAACAAGGCCGCCAACGAGATGCGCGAGCGCGTTGAGCGGCTGCTCGGCCGCAGCACGCGCGGCATGTGGGTGATGACGTTCCACTCGGCGTGCGCGCGCATCCTGCGCGCGGAGGCCGACCGCCTCGGCTACACACGCCAGTTCACGATCTATGACCAGGCGGACTCGCGGCGGCTGGCGAAGCGCTCGGCGGACGCCGTCGGCGTGGACCCCAAGCGCTTCACCCCGTCCGCGATCCACAACCAGATCTCGGCGGCGAAGAACCGCCTGATCGACGCGGACTCCTACCGTCAGCAGGTCGGTTCGCAGTTCGAGGAGATGATCGCCGACGTGTACGACATCTACGAGCGCGACCTGCACCGCATGAACGCGATGGACTTCGACGACCTGCTGTTCCGCGTGGTGAACCTGCTGGAGCTGTTCGAGGACGTGCGCGAGCGCTACCGTAACACCTTCCGCCACGTGCTCGTCGACGAGTACCAGGACACCAACCACGCGCAGTACCGGATGCTGCAGCTGCTCGTCGGCGGTGGACGCCCGCCGCAGCGCGGCGGCGAGTCACAGCCGGGCGACCGTCCCACCTACAGCGGGCCGGTCGGCCACCGCAACCTGGCGGTTGTCGGCGATGACTCCCAGTCGGTCTATTCGTTTCGTGGGGCTGACATTAGGAACATCTTGGATTTCCAAGAGGACTTCCCCGACGCGCGCGTGGTCAAGCTCGAGCAGAACTACCGCTCGACTGAGACGATCCTGCGCGCGGCCAACGCGGTGATCGCGAACAACCGCGGCGGTATCGCCAAGCGGCTGTGGAGTGAACTGGGGCAGGGCGATCAGATTCAGCTGCGGGTCTTGGACGACGAGTACGCAGAGGCGCGCTTCGTCGTCGGCGAGATCCAGCGCCTGCTCGACAACGGCGCTTCGCGTTCGGAGATCGCTGTGCTGTATCGCACGAACGCGCTCTCGCGCGTGCTCGAGGAAACGCTCACGCGCCAGGACATGGCCTACCAGGTGATCGGCGGCACGAAGTTCTTCGAACGCGCCGAGGTCAAGGACGCGATCGCGTACCTCTCGTTGATCGCCAACCCTGCGGACGTCGTGAGCTTCACCCGCGTCGTCAACTCGCCGCGGCGCGGCATCGGCCAGACGTCGCTCGCGCGCGTGCTCGCGAACGCGGACGCGCTCGGCGTGCCCGTGTGGCAGGCGGCCGCGCAGCCCGATCAGGTTCCCGGCCTGGGCGCGGCTGCGGTGAAGGCGCTGCGCCGGTTCATGGACACGATGGAAGAGCTGCGTGAGCTCGCCGGCATGCCCGCGGTCGGCAATCTGGACGCAGCCGCCTCCGAGGCGCAAGCGGGCGGCGAGGATGGCACCGCCCAGCAGAGCGTGCCGGTTGGGGACCTGCTCGACGCGGTGCTCTCGCAGACCGGCTACGTCGAGGCGCTCGAGGTCGAGCGCACGATCGAGGCGCAGGGACGCATCGAGAACCTCGAGCAGCTCGTCGAGGGCGCGCGCACGTTCGACGCGCAGGCGGCCCCCGGCGAGGACACGCTCGCCGCCTACCTGCAGGAGATCGCGCTCGTCGCCGATGCCGACAGCCGCAGCGACGAAGGCCTCGTCACGCTGATGACGCTGCACAACGCCAAGGGGCTCGAGTACCCGACGGTGTTCATCGCGGGCCTCGAGGACGGCGTGTTCCCGCACTCGCGCGCGATCGAGGAGGGCAGCCTCGAGGAGGAGCGCCGCCTGTTCTACGTCGGTGTCACGCGCGCCATGCGCCAGCTCTATCTCACGCACGCGCGCCGGCGCGCGGTGTTCGGCGCGCAGAGTTACGGCATGCGCAGCCGCTTCCTCGACGAGATCCCATCGGACCTGCTCGAGGAGCCCGCGGCGTTTCGACCCGGAGCCGGCTGGTCCGCCACCAGATGGTCCGGTCCCGGAGCCACGCCGACGGTGACCGCACGCCGCGGCAACGGACAGGGCCGCTGGGGCGCCGCCTCCGGCGGCGAGCGCGCCGCAGCGGGGCAGGCGCAGGAGACGGTGGCGCCCGCCAGCCACTTTCGCCTCGGCGAGGACGTCGTGCACGCCGCGTTCGGCGACGGCGTGATCACGGGCATAGAGCCCGGCGGCGTGATCGTCGTGCGCTTCGCCGACGACGGCTCCGAGCGCAAGCTGATGGCCGAGTACGCGCCCGTCAGCCGGCGGTGAGCAAAATTCGGCTCCAACTGACCGCAAACGCATAGCATCAGGGCATGAGCGCGACGATCATCGACGGCAAAGCGATCGCGGCGCGCGTGCGCGCCGGCGTGGCGAGCGAAGTCGAGGCGTTCACACGCGAGCACGGCCGCCCGCCGGGCCTCGCGACGGTGCTCGTCGGCGACGATCCGGCATCGGCGGTGTACGTCGGTGGCAAGCAGCGCGCCTGCGTGGAGGTGGGCATGGTGCCGTTCGACCGGCGCCTGCCCGCCGACGCGTCCTTCGATCAGGTGGCAGATGAGCTCGACCGCCTCAACATCGACCGTGCGGTCAGCGGCGTGCTGCTGCAGCTGCCGGTGCCCGAGCATCTCGACGGGCCGGCGCTGACGGCGCTGATCAGCCCCGACAAGGATGTCGACGGCCTGACACCCGTAAACGCGGGGCTGCTGTCGCTCGGCAAGCCCGGGCTGCGCCCGGCGACGCCGCTCGGCGTGATGGAGATGCTCGGCGAGGTCGGCGTCGAGCTGGAAGGGGCGGAAGTGGTCGTCGTCGGGCGCTCCAACCTGTTCGGCAAGCCGATGGCGCAGCTGCTGCTCGCGCAGAACGCCACCGTCACCGTGTGCCACTCGCGCACTCGCGACCTGCGCGAGGTGTGCTCGCGCGCGGACGTGCTGATCGTGGCGGTCGGGCGCGCGCGCATGGTGCAGCGGGACTTCGTGCGCCCAGGCGCGGTCGTGATCGACGTCGGCATGAACCGTCTCACGCCCGAGGAGGCCGGCAACAAGAGCGGGCTCGTCGGCGACGTCGACTTCGCCGCCGCCGTCGAGGTCGCATCCGCGATCACCCCCGTGCCCGGCGGCGTCGGCCCGATGACGATCGCGCTGCTGCTGCGCAACACGCTGCAGGCCGCCCGCTACCAGGCGCACGTCGACGCGCAGCTCGCGGACATCGACGAGGACCTGCTTTGATGCCGGACCCGAGTGCGAGCGCCAGCGCGCTGCCGGCACGCACGAGCACACGACCGTCGCAAGGGATGAGATGAACCCGAAGCAGTTTCGCCTGGGAGAGCTGGTGGCGCTGGTGGGCGCGATCTGCCTGATCGTGTCGCTGTTCGTCCGCAGCTACTCGGGGCCCGCCGGGAACCTCGATGCTTGGAGTACGTTCGGGCCGGGAGTCGTGCTCGAGCTCGCGGCCGTGTGCGCGGCGCTCGCGATGGTCGCGAGCGCGCTCACCGAGCGCTCCACCGCGCTGCCGGTCTCGACGGCGGTGTGGACCGTGCTGCTCGGCCTGATCGCCGTGATCGCCGCGCTCGTCAGGGCGCTCGAGCGGCCGGGGCAGGCCACCGAGGTGTGCTTCGGTGCGTGGCTCGCGCTGGCCGGCGCCGCGCTGATCCTGATCGGGGCATGGCTCGCGCTGCGTGACGAACGCCCGTCGCTGTATCCGCCCGCGCGGCCCGCGCCGCGGCCGTAGCGCTTCCCGCTCGCCCGCATTCAGAGCCGCGAGCCGCCGGCTCATCTCGCACGCGAGAATCGAGCGCGGTCCACGCAGAGGAGCTCTCGTGGGCGAGAATCATAATATTGAAATGCATTACATATGCTGAAACATCTCGTGTATCCTTGATCCTCCACCCAATGAGCGCGAACACACGGAGGACGGGGTGATGGCGGGGCTTGGCTCTGATGAAGGTCGAACGCGGCGGGGCGCATAGGCGCAACGCATGAGCGCGGCACAGTCACCCCACGAGCAGCCCGAGGCTGCGCCGTCCAAATCGAGCCTCCTGGGGCGAGGTTCGAAGGTGGTCCTGGCCGTGCCGGCGATTCTCGCGGCGCTGGCGGGAATCGTGACCAACTGGCACACAATCAAAGCCGCCGTCTTCCCGACCAGAGCCGCCGCCCAAGCGCAGATCGTCGCCGAAGTGGAATCGGACATCACTCGCCAGGAGTACATCCGCGACCTGTTGCCGCGCACGGCGTCGAGTGCCGCGATCCTCGGCGGCGCATCACGAGGACCGGGCTTCAGGAGCAGCGACGCCGTCTACCTCGCGCCCGCGGGACCGCGATTGATTCCGGCAGCGTTCGTCGCCGTTGTCAATGAACCGGAACCGAGCAGCAGTGCACAGGTGACGGGCGGCAACACCGAAGAAAAAGCCAAGAGCGAAGGCGAAAAGCTCGCCCAAGAAGCCAAGAGCGCGGAAGAAACCACCGCGCAGGAGAAGGCAAGGGCCGAAGCGGAACAGAAGGCCGCCGAAGCGCGCGTGCTGGAAGAAAAGAAGAAGGCGCAGGAAGAAACGAAGAAGGCGCAGGAAGACCAACAGCGCGTTAAAGAAACCCAGAAGCAGGGCTCGGCGCAGGCCAAGGCCGAACTGGAAAAAGCCAAGAAGCAAGCGGAAAGAGCCGACGAAGCGGTGCGGGCAAAGAAACAGGAGGTGCAGGCAAAGAAGCGGGAAGTAGAGCGGCCGCCGACGCAGCGACGGATCGAACGAGGCGCGTCGGCGAGCCGGGTCGAAGCAGTCCTCCAGGAAGCCGGCGTGCCGGAACGATGTCATCCGGTTTGCGCTCTGAAGCCGACCGTCGAAAAGGCGCTGATGCATACCTCGGGTGATGCGGTGGCGGCGGCGCAACAGGTCCGAGCCGTGGCGAAGGGGAACTCCGGTGCAGCCATCAAGTTCGAAGTCAGGTTGAAGGGCCTCGAACACAAAGTGGTCCGTCTGAGCTACGTGCTCGTGCAGGACAGCGGTCCGCCGCCACCCGTCGCCTATCAGGGCCAGGTACCGATCAAGACCTTCGTGCCCAAGAGCGAAGACGAGCCCGAGGTGGGCATCTGCTGGGTGCCGTTGCCGTCGAGCTCCAGGCGCTTCCACCTGGCGCTCACGGTCGTCGACGGCGAACAGCCGGTCCGCTTCCAAAAGACGAGCTCCTTCTACTGACGCCGTTCGCGGCCGGCACGGCACCGTAGAATGCCGCGCAGTGATCGAACGCGATGAGGTTCTGCATGTGGCAAGGCTTGCGCGCCTCGCGCTCGCCGAGGACGAGATCGAGCCGATGGCGCGCGAGCTCTCGGCCGTGCTCGACCACGTCGCGCGGATCGGCGAGCTCGACCTCGACGACGTCGCACCGACGTCGCACGTGGTCGATGTCACCGGCGCGCTGCGCGCCGACGAGCCGCGACCGTGCCTGCCGCGCGAGGTCGCGCTCGCACAGGCACCCGCGGTCGCAGACGACGGCTTTCTAGTTCCAAGCCCGCAGGCATGAGCGACATGCTCGAGCTGACCGCTGCCGCCGCCGCGGAGCGATCGCCGCGGGCTCGCTGTCCGCGGTGGAGCTGTTCGAGGCTTATCGCGCGCGCGCCGCGGCCGATCGCGCCGCGGACGACGACGGGCTCAACTGCTTCACATGGGTTGCCGAGGATGCGCCCGCGCCGCCGGCCTTCGCAGGAGCCGATGCGCCGCTGGCCGGAGTGCCGCTCGCCGTCAAGGACCTGTTCTGCACCGAGGGCGTACCCAGCCAGTCGGGGTCGCGGATCCTCGAGGGATATCGGCCGCCGTACACCGCGAGCGTCGTGCGCCGGCTGCAGGAGGCAGGCGCGGGCCTGCTCGCGAAGACCAACCAGGACGAGTTCGCGATGGGCTCCTCCAACGAGAACTCCGCCTACGGGCCCGTGCGCAACCCGTGGGATCGCGAGCGCGTGCCGGGCGGCTCCTCCGGCGGCAGCGCCGCCGCCGTCGCCGCCGGCCTCGCGCCGTGGGCGCTCGGCACCGACACCGGCGGCTCGATCCGCCAGCCCGCCGCGCTGTGCGGGATCGTCGGCCTGAAACCCACCTACGGCTCGGTCTCGCGCTACGGCATGATCGCGTTCGCCTCCTCGCTCGACCAGGCCGGCCCGCTCACGCGCGACGTGCGCGACGCGGCGCTGCTGCTGCGCCACATGGTCGGCCGCGACGCGTGCGACGCGACCTCGCTGCAGTTCCCCGGCCAGATCGCGCTGCCGAGCGCCGAGCGTCTCGACGGCGTGCGCCTCGGCGTACCCGAGGAGCTCAGCGGCGAGGGCATCGAAGCCGGCGTGCTCGACGCCTTTCGCGCCGCGCTCGCCCAGGCCGAAGCGCTCGGCGCGCAGATCAGCGAGGTGCGCCTGCCGCACGCTCCGCATGCGCTGTCCGCCTACTACGTGATCGCGCCCGCCGAGGCATCCTCGAACCTCGCGCGCTTCGACGGCGTGCGCTACGGGCTGCGCGCCGAGGACCCCTCAGACCTGCTCGACATGTACACGCGCACGCGCCACGACGGCTTCGGCGCGGAGGTCAAGCGCCGCATCATGCTCGGCACCTACGCGCTCTCCTCCGGCTACTACGACGCCTACTACGGCCGCGCGCAGCGCGTGCGCACGAAGATCGTCGAGGACTTCAAGAGCGCCTTCGAGCACGTCGACCTGATCGTCACCCCGACCGCGCCGACGGTCGCGTTCAAGCTCGGCGAGAAGACCGCAGACCCGCTCGCCATGTACCTCAACGACTTCTGCACCGTGCCGATGTCGCTCGCCGGCATCCCCGCGATCTCGATCCCGTGCGGCCTGTCCGAGGGGCTGCCCGTCGGCCTGCAGATCGCCGGCCCCGCCTTCAGCGAGAACCGCCTGCTCGACGCCGCCTGCGCGCTCGAGCAGGCGCTCGGCTTCGACGGAGCAAAGGCCCATGTCTGAGGAGCTGCGAACGCCGCAGCCGCCGGTAGGCGGCTCCATAAAAGACGATCTCTACGAGCCCGTCATCGGCCTCGAGATCCACGTGCAGCTCGCGACCGCCACGAAGATGTTCTGCGGCTGCGAGCTGTCCTTCGGCGAGCCGCCCAACACGCGCACCTGCCCCGTCTGCCTCGGCCTGCCCGGCAGCCTGCCGGTCGCCAACGCGCGCGCCGTCCACTTCGGCCTGATGATCGGCCTCGCGCTCGGCTCCGAGCTCGCGCCGCGCTCGATCTTCCACCGCAAGAACTACTTCTATCCCGACCTGCCCAAGGGCTACCAGATCTCCCAGTACGACGAGCCGCTGTGCCGCGGCGGTCGGCTCGGCGACGTGCGCATCCACCGCGTGCACCTCGAGGAGGACGCCGCCAAGCTGATCCACGTCGGCGCCAGCGGGCGCATCCACGGCTCCGACGCGAGCGATCGTCGACTTCAACCGCGGCGGCACGCCGCTCGCCGAGATCGTCACCGAGCCCGACCTGCGCTCGCGCCGAGCAGGCGAGCGAGTGGCTGAAGCTGCTGCGCGCCACGCTGCGCCAGCTCGGCGTCAGCGACGTCAACATGGAGGAGGGCTCGCTGCGCTGCGACGCCAACATCTCGCTGCGACCCGCCGGCCGCGAGCGAGCTCGGCGTCAAGACCGAGCTGAAGAACATGAACTCGCTTCCGCTTCATCGAACGCGGGATCAGGGCCGAGATCGCCCGCCAGGAGAAGATCCTCGCACGGCGGCGGACAGGTGGTCCAGGAGACGCTTCACTTCGACCCCGCCTCCGGCGCGATCACCTCGCTGCGCTCCAAGGAGGAGGCGCACGACTACCGCTACTTCCCCGAGCCCGACCTGCTGCCCGTCGCGATCGACGCAGGCGATGCTCGACGCCGCCCGCGCGGACATGGCCGAGCTGCCCGCCGAGCGCGCCGAGCGCTTCGAGCGCGAGCTCGGCCTGAGCGCCGAAAGCGCGCAGCTGCTCGCCTTCCGCGCCGAGCTCGGCGACTACTTCGAGGCCGCGCTCGCCGCCGCGCGCCGAGCCCGCGCCGCCGGCGCAGGCGCTCGCCAACTGGGTCACCGGCGAGCTCGCCCGCGCGCCTCGGCGACGCCGGCGAGGACGCCGGCTCGAGCTCGGATCCGTCCGCCTCGCGCGTGCGGCCGTCGGCGCTCGCGAGCCTCGTCGGCCTCGTCGCCGCCAAGCGCGTCAGCGTCGGCGCCGCCCGCCAGGTGCTCGACAGGCTCGTCGCAGATGGCGGCGACCCGCGCGCGATCGTCGAGGCCGAGGGGCTCGCCGCGATCGAGCGGCGGCGACGAGCTCGCCGGCGATCGTCGCCGCCGCGCTCGCCGCCAACGCCGACGCCGCCGAGCGCGTGCGCGAAGGCAACGCCAAGGCGATCGGCCCGATCGTCGGGCACGTCATGCGCGAGACCAAGGGGCGCGCCGACGGCACCGAGGTCGCGCGGCTGGTCCACGAGCAGCTCGGGGTGTGAGTCGCTCAGCGGAGGCGGTATAGCCATGGTTATACGGCGGTCTGCGATTCAGCACTTAGAAGACCGCCGCCCGCGACATTTTGGACTGCGGGCCAAAGGCAGCGGCGCCGTGGCGCGCCAATATGCTGACCATGAACCGTTCAGCAACAAACTCAAGCGTTTCATCATCTCCTCGGCGGTTCATCCTGCTGCCCGAGGAGTCGGTGGGTGCTCCGCACAGTGGACCCCGCATTCGTCGCTACCAGCTCACCAGTGTCGGGCACGGTGCGTCGGCGAGACGCGCGGTGTCAGCAACGTCGATATCGCGACGGCAAGGATCGCCCGCGAGTTCGGTCGGCTGGGTCGCATGTAGTGATCCCTCCGC
The DNA here is from genome assembly GCA_963797105.1 of uncultured Solirubrobacteraceae bacterium. Lineage (GTDB taxonomy): Bacteria > Actinomycetota > Thermoleophilia > Solirubrobacterales > Solirubrobacteraceae > Palsa-744. The sequence goes on along the minus strand of CAWCOB010000002.1, from coordinate 1,902,067 downwards.
AGCGACCAGCGCCGGCTTCCCTCGGCCGGCGCCCCGGTGGTGCGGCCGGACAGGGGTAGGAGTTCCTGTCCGGCCGCGCTATCACTCTTGGGTAGCGCTCCGAACCGCGAGTAGCGCTCCACCCTCCAGTAGCGCTCCGACCCCTCAGCAGCGCTACCATTGAGCCGGTGAACATGAACGAGTCTTCGTCCAGCTCTCGCTCCATCGGCAAGACCGTTCTCGCGGCCTCGTCGTTCTGCGTCGCCGGGTGCTGCTGCTGGAGATCGTGATCGGCATCGCCGTCGCGATCGTCGGGCACGCGTGGTCGGTGATCCTCGCGGTCGTCGCGATCATCTGGGCGGTGCGCGTCCTTCTCTGAGGGCGACGGGAGCACGCCTGCGATGGCCTACGTCATCATCGCCGTCTGCTTCGGTCTCGCCGGTGGGATCGTCGGCAAGCTCAAGGGCAGCTCGTTCTTGCTGTGGTTCCTGATCTCCGGCGTCGTCCCGTTCCTCGGGCCTGATCGCCGCGATCGCCTACCGCTTCGAGCGCGACGAGCTGCGCCGCGAGTGCCCGCACTGCGGACGCGTGACGAAGATCTACGACGCGCTGTGCACGCGCTGCGGCGCCGAGCTCGACTTCCCCGACGTGGCGATCGCGCCCGAATCCTGGGAGCGCGTCCCCGCCGGCCAGCCGCGCGTCCTGACGCTGACAGCGGGCGGCGCGCGCGAGGCGCTCGCGGTGCCCGACTTCGGCTGCCCTAAGCCGGATTCGGCCGGCCTAATGCGGCTGTCGCCTACGCTGGCTCGATGAGCACACAGGTCAAGACAGCCCCCCGAGCGCGGACGACTCGCTGCTCGCGCGCTGGATCCACCGCGCGGGCTTCGACGACGAGCGCGACTTCGTGCTGCGCGTCGTGCAGCCCGCGCTCGTCGGCATGATCGACGGCACCGTCTCCTCGCTGGCGCCGATCTTCGCCGCCGCGATCTGCCTCGAACTCGCACACCGCGCTGCTCGTCGGCTTCTCCACCGCGCTCGGCGCCGGCGTGAGCATGGGCTGGTCGGAGGCGCTGTCGGACACCGGCGAGCAGACCGGGCGCGGCTCGGCGATCGTGCGCGGCGCGATCACCGGCGGCATGACCACGCTCGGCGGCATCTTCCACACGCTGCCGTTCCTGATCTCCAACGTCCACAAAGCGCTGCTCGTCGCCGGCTGCGTCGTCGCGGTCGAGCTGTTCGCGATCGCCTGGGTGCGCAAACGCTTCCTCGAAGTCTCGATGCGCTCCTCGCTGCTCGTCGTGACCGTCGGCGGCGCGATCGTGCTGGCGATCGGCGTCGGCATCGGATCGTCCTGACGGCCGTGAACGCTCACGGGTCGCTAGAAACCCGCTGGTACACTGGCTTTTCGGCCCGAAATCGAGCAGGAAAGGAGGTCGGCGACGATGCGCGCAGTCGATGCCGTTGATGGAATGTCTGAAGGCGGAGGGCGTGGACGTCGTCTTCGGCCTGCCCGGCGGCGCCAACCTCCCGACCTACGACGCGTTCGTCGACGGCGGCATCCGCCACATCCTCGTGCGCCACGAGGCCGGCGGCGGCCACGCCGCCGAGGGCTACGCGAAGGCGACCGGCAAGGTCGGCGTCGCGTTCGCCACCAGCGGGCCCGGCGCGACCAACCTGATCACGCCGATCTGCGACGCGATGATGGACTCGGTGCCGGTCGTGTTCATCACCGGCCAGGTGCGCACCGAGCTGCTCGGCACCGACGGCTTCCAGGAGGCCGACACGATCGGCATCACGATGCCGGTCGTCAAGCACTCGTTCATGATCCAGCACCCGCAGGAGATCCCGCGGGCGATCCACGAGGCCTTCCACATCGCCCGCACCGGGCGCCCGGGCCCGGTGCTGGTCGACATCCCGCAGGACCTCTCGCGCGCCGAGATCGACTACGAGCCGGTCACCGACGTGCGCCTGCCCGGCTACCAGCCGACGATCGAGGGCAACCAGAAGCAGATCCGCCAGGCCGCCAAGGCGCTCGCGGCGGCGCAGCGCCCGGTGATCTACGCGGGCGGCGGCGTCGTCAACGCGAACGCCTCCGCGGAGCTGGTCGAGTTCGCGACCGCGCGACCGCTTCCCGGTGACGTGCACGCTGATGGGCCTCGGCGCGTTCCCCGGCGCCGCACGACCGCAGTGGCTCGGGATGCTCGGCATGCACGGCACGCGCGCGGCCAACTACGCGATGGACGAGGCCGACCTGATCTGCGCGGTCGGCGCGCGCTTCGACGATCGCATCACCGGCAAGCTCTCCGAGTTCGCGCCGCGCGCGAAGTTCATCCACATCGACGTCGACCCGGCGGAGATCTCCAAGAACGTGCCGGCGCACATCCCGATCGTCGGCGACGCCAAGCACGTGCTCGCGAAGCTCGTGGTCGAGTACCGCGCGATCGGCGCCGACCCGGCGCGCCTGGAGGCGTGGTGGAGCCGGATCGAGGGCTGGCGCGCCAAGTACCCGCTCGCGCTACGAGGACAGCGCCGACGCGGAGATCAAGCCGCAGTACATGATCCAGGCGCTGTACGAGGCGACCGGCGGCGAGGCGATCGTCACCAGCGACGTCGGCCAGCACCAGATGTGGACGGCGCAGTACTACGACTTCCCCGCGCCGCGGCGCTGGATCAACTCCGGCGGCCTCGGCACGATGGGCTTCGGGCTGCCGGCCGCGATGGGCGCCGCGGTCGGCTGCCCCGAGCGGCTGGTCTGCTGCATCGCCGGCGACGGCTCGGTGCAGATGAACGCGCAGGAGCTCGCGACCTGCGCGCAGAACAAGATCCCGATCAAGGTGTTCATCATGAACAACGGCTACCTCGGCATGGTCCGCCAGTGGCAGGAGCTGTTCTGGGACGGCAAATACAGCCACGTCGACATGGGCGAGTTCCCCGACTTCGTCAAGCTCGCCGAGGCCTACGGCGTGACCGGCATGCGCTTCACCGACAAGCACACGCTCGTGCGAGGACATGAAGCGCGCGATCGCGACCGAGGGCCCGGTGCTCGTCGACGTGCGCGTGACGCGCGAGGAGAACACCTACCCGATGATCCCGGCCGGCGCAGGCCGCGCGCGAGATGGTGGGGTGATGCGGCCACGATGGGTGAACCCGGAACCAAGGAGCCGCTCAGCCTCGAGGAGCTGCGAGGCGGCCGACGAACTGCGCACGGGCCGCAAGCACGTGCTGTCGATCCTCGTCGAAAACAAGTCCGGCGTCCTGACGCGGATCGCCGGCCTGTTCGCGCGGCGCGGCTTCAACATCGACACGCTCACCGTCGGGCCGACCGACGACGAGCAGATCTCGCGCGTGACGCTCGACCGTCGACGGCGCGCTGCACCCGATCGACCAGGTGACCAAGCAGCTGCACAAGCTCGTCAACGTGCTGAAGATCCGCGACCTCGAGCCGGCCGACACGGTCGCGCGCGAGCTCGCGCTGTTCAAGGTCTCCGCCGACGGCGCGCAGCGCGGCGAGCTGATGCAGATCGCCGAGATCTTCCGCGGCAAGGTCGTCGACGTGACCAAGCGCGCGATCATCATCGAGGTGACCGGCACGACCGAGAAGATCGAGGCGTTCGAGACGCATGGTGCGCCCGTTCGGGCTGATCGAGATGATGCGCACGGGCGAGATCGCGATCTCGCGGGGGCGCAGCGAGACCTAGGCGCTGCTGGCGCTCGCACAGCCGGCTCACGCTCGCCGTTCGCGCTCACCGACGCCGACCGCGAGCGGCTGGCGCGCGCGCCTGCGCGCTCGCGGTCGGCGCGCGCGGCGCGCGGGCACGGCGAGGCGCTGGCGACGATCTCGCTGGCGCTCGCCGCGCGACGTCGACCCGTCGCGCGGTCGTGCTGCGCCTCGCGCCGCGCCGGCGAGCCGTGGTTCGTGCTTCGAGCAGCCCGACCGCGGGCGCGCGGCGCTGGCCGGCGCTGGGCGAGGCGGCGAGCCTGCAGGCGGCCGGCGCCGGAGCGCTTCGCGACGCGTCGCCGACGCGCTGGCGGGCGCTCGTCGGCCGCCGCGCGTCGCCGACCCCGCCGACGAGCCCGACCGGCGGCGGGCCGATCGCCGTGGGCGGCTTCGCGTTCGCGCCCGACGGCGGCGGCGCGCCGCACTGGGCGGGCTTCGAGCCGGCGTCGCTGATCGTGCCCGAGGTCGCGCTCGCGCCGCAGCGAGCGCGGCGGAGCGCGCGAGCGTGCGGCTGACGCTCGCCGCGCTCGCGTCGCCCGACGACGTCCCCGAGGAGCTGCTCGCGCGCGCTGCGAGCGTCGCGCTCGAGCGAGCTGCGCGAGGCGGCCGCTGCCGCTGCTCGACCCCGCGCCCGACCGGGCGCTTCCAGGTCGCCAGCGCGATGCCGCCCGAGCACTACGAGGCGGCGGTCGCGCGCGCGGTCGAGCTGATCGCGGCCGGGCGAGCTCGAGAAGATCGTGCTCGCGCGCGAAGTGCAGGTGCACGCGCCGCGCGCCGTATGACCCGGCGGCGGTGTTCGGCGTGCTGCGCGAGGAGTTCCCCTCGCTGCTTCGTCTTCTGCGTCGGGCGCGGCGACGCGACGTTGATCGCCGCGAGCCCCGAGCTGCTCGTGCGCCGCGAGGGCCAGCGCGTCAGCACGCTCGCGCTCGCCGGCTCCACCGCGCCGCAGCGCCGACCCCGCCGTCGACGACCACCTCGGCGAGCAGCTGCTGCGCGACGAGAGCTACCGCGAGGAGCACGCGATCGTCGCGCGGCGGATCGAGCGCACGCTGCGCCCGCACGCGGTCTGGGTGACCGCCGCGCCGCGAGCCCGAGCTCGTGAGGATCGCCAACATCCAGCACCTCGCGACGCCGATCCGCGCGCAGCTCGCCGCGCCGATGGACGCGCTCGAGCTGGCCGGGCTGATGCACCCGACGCCCGCCGTCGGCGGCGAGCCGCTCGACGCCGCCGCGCCGCTGATCCCCGCGCTCGAGGGCCTCGACCGCGGCTGGTACGCGGGTCCCGTCGGCTGGACCGACGCCACCGGCGACGGCGAGTTCTGCGTCGCGCTGCGCTGCGCGCTGCTGCGACGGCGACGTCGCCCGCTGCTACGCCGGCAACGGCATCGTGCGCGACTCCGACCCGGCCGCGCGAGCTCGCCGAGACCGAGGTCAAGCTGCAGGCGCTGCTGCCGCTGCTCGCGGGCTGAGCGTCGGCTCAGGCGCGTCGCGCGCGCGACGGCGCTCCACACGCGGCGGTGCAGCGCGCACGTTCGCGGCGCGGTCGCTGCGGACCTGCGACGATCGTCGAGCCGCGTCGCGGCGAGAGCGCGCGCTCGAGCGCGGCGCGCAGCGCGCCGGCCGTCGCCGACGCGCTCGTGCGCGAGCCCGTAGAGCGCCGCCGCGTGCGCGAAGTCGAGGCCGGTCGGGCGTGGCGATGTGATCGCGTGTAGATGTCCGTCGGCGCTCGCGCGCGAGCGATCGCGCCCGACACCGGCAGGAAGTCGAAGATGCCGCCGCCGCCGTTGTCGAGCAGCACGATCGTCAGCTTCAGCCCGAGGCGCCGTGCGGCGAGCAGGCCGCCGATGTCGTGCGCGAGCGCCACGTCGCCGATCAGCAGCACGACCGGGCCGCTCGCTCGCGGCGGCCGCGCCGAAGGCCGCGGAGACGGTGCCGTCGATGCCGTTGGCGCCGCGGTTGCACAGCACGCGCGGCGGGTCCGCGCGCACCGGCCAGAACGTCTCGATGTCGCGCACCGGCATCGAGGAGGCGACGAACAGCGTCGCCTCCGCGGCAGCAGCACGCCCAGCTCGGCGCGCGACCGCGGGCTCGGAGAGCTCCTCGCCGCCGAGCACGCCCGGCGATCGCCTCGGCGGCGCGCTCGTCGGCGCTGCGCCAGCCCGCCAGCCAGTCCGGGTCCGCGGCGCGCGCCGGCGGGCGCGTCGCCAGTCAGCGCTGCGCGCAGCGCCGCGCGCGGGCTCCAGCGCGAGCGAGTCGCGTCAGCACCGACGCCGGGTCCTGCCAGGCGCCCTCGGGGTCGAGCGCCACCTGCGTGCACGCCGTCCAGGCCCGCGAGCCACGCGCGCAGGGGCTTGGACACCGGCAGGTCGCCGACGCGCAGGACCAGGTCCGGGCTGCAGCGACGCGGCGAACGCCTCGTCGCGCAGCAGCGCGTCGTAGTGGGCGATCGCGGCCGCGCCGCGGCGCGCGCCCGACAGCGGATCGGCCAGCAGCGGCCAGCCGGCGGCCGCGGCGAACGCCGCCGCGGCCTCGCCCAGCGCGCGTCGTCGCGCTCGTCGCGCCCGGCGACGAGCACGCCGCGCGCGGGCCCGGCCACGAGCTCGCGCAGCGTCGCGCGGCGCGGCGACCGCGGTGCGCGGCCGGCGCTGCGAGCCGGCGGGCGGCGCACGTACGGCGCGCCGTCCGGGCGGCCGGTCTCGTCCTGCGGGCAGCGGCTCGTCGCGCACCAGCGGCTCGCGCAGCGGGAAGTTCAGGTGCACCGCGCCCGGGCGGCCCTCCAGCGCCGTCCAGTAGGCGCGGCACGCGAGCGTGCGCATCCAGCGCAGCCGCTCGGGGCTCGGCCTCGTGCGCGCCGACCTCGAAGAACCACTTGCGCGGCGCCGCCGAACAGCTTCAGCTGGTCGATCGCCTGCCCGGCGCCGTTCTCGCGCAGCTCCGGCGGGCGGTCGGCGGTCAGCAGCAGCAGCGGCACGCGCGCCTCGCGCGCCTCGATCGCGGCCGGCAGCAGCTCGGCGGCGGCCGTGCCCGAGGTGCACGTCACCGCCACCGGCAGCCCCGAGGCCTTCGCCGAGCCCGAGCGCGAAGAAGCCCGCGCAGCGCTCGTCGATGTGCGAGTAGCAGCGCAGCCGCGGCTCGCGCGCGAGCGACAGCACGAGCGGCGCGCAGCGCGAGCCCGGGCGAGGTGCACGCCGCGCGCATGCCGCAGCGCGCGAGCTCGTCGACGAACGCGCGCAGCAGCACGTAGTGGTCGGTCGTGGGGCTGTCGGCTGGCGGCGTCATAGGATCGCTCGGATGTGCCGGAGAGCGTCGTCCTGCTGCACGGCTTCAGCGGCACCCACCGCGCCTGGGACGGCGTGATCGGGCATGCTCGACCGCTGAACGCTACCTGCCGCTGGCGCTCGACCTCCCCGGCCACGGCGAGGCGGCCGACGCGCGAGCGCCCGATCACGTTCGCCGGCTGCGTCGCGCACGTGCTCGCGCGCAGCCCCGAGCGCTTCGCGCTGTGCGGCTACTCGCTGGGCGGGCGCGTCGCGCTGCACGTCGCGCTCGCCGCGCCCGAGCGCGTGTCGCGGCTCGTGCTCGTCGTCGAGCAGCCGCGGGCATCGAGGACGACGGCCGAGCGCGCCGCGCGGCGCGACGCCGACCGAGCGCTCGCCGACGAGCTCGAAGCGCATCCCGTTCGAGGACTTCATCGAGCGCTGGCGCACGCAGCCGCTGTTCGCCGGCGACCCGCCGGAGGTCGGCGAGCTCGCGCGCGAGGACCAGCGCCGCAACCGCCCGGCGCGCTCGCGGCGGTGCTGCGCGGCATCGGCACCGGGCGAGATGGCAGCCGCTGTGGGAGCGGCTCGGCGAGCTCGACGATGCCGGTCACGGTGCTCGTCGGCGAGCGCGACGCGAAGTTCCGCGCGCTCGGGCGGCGGATGGTGCGAGCTGCTGCCCGACGCCGAGCTGCTCGTCGTCGCCGGGCGGCCACGGCCTGCCGCTCGAGAACCCGCGCGGGCGGTCGCCGCGCGCGCTCGGCTCGAGCGCGAGCCCTAGAACGGCGTCGACGCCCGAGCCCGGCGCCGCGGGCACCGCGATCGCGCCCGTCGCGCACCGGCAGCGGGTCTCGAGGTCCGCGAACAGCCCGAGCGTCGCCAGGCCGCAGTGCGGCAGCGGCCCGCGCGAGGCGAGCGCCGCGGCGGCGTGCACCGCGGCGGCCACGCCGAGCGGGCCGTCGAGCGTCGAGGCCAGGTAGACCTCGGCGCCGGAGGCGCGCACGAGCGTGGCGGCCGCCAGCAGGCCGGCGATGCCGCCGCAGCGGGAGATCTTCAGGCAGACCGCGTCGGCCACGCCGGCCGCCGAGCGCGCCGTGCTCGGCCGCGGTCTCGTCGATCGCGACGCGCACCGCCACCCGCTCGCGCACCTCGCGCACCGCCTCGCAGGCCGTGCGTCGGCTCCTCGACGAGCTCCAGGCCGGCGGGGGAGAGCGCGTCGATCGCGCGCACCGCCTGCTCGACGTCCCACGCGCCGTTGGCGTCGAGGCGCAGCGCCACCGCGGGTCCGGCCGCGGCGCGGACCGCCGCCACGCGCCCGGCGTCGTCGCCGACGCCGACCTTCAGCTTCACGCACGTCGAAGCCCGTCGCGCACCGCCGCGGCGGCCTGCTCGGCGGCGCCCGCGCGGTCGAGCGCGCGACAGCGTCGCGTTGACGGGCACCTCGCGCGGCCGGGTCGTCGGTCAGCAGCGCCGCCACGGGCTTGCCCGCGCGGCGTCCGGCGCGATCCCACAGCGCCAGGTCGATCGCCGCCAGCGCCGCCGGCAGGTCCTCGACGCCGCCGGCAGGCGTCGATCAGCTGCGCGCCGTTCATGTCCCCGCGATCGCGCCAGCACCGGGCGGTAGCGCTCGAGCGCCGCTCGACGCGCTCGATGCTCACGCCGTCGTAGGGCTCCAGCGGCGCCGCCTCGCCGTAGCCGCTGCACCCGTCCTCGTCGGTCAGCGTCACCGATCAGCAGCTCGCGCTCGGCGCACGGCGCCGTAGGCGGTCTGCAGCGGGCTCGCCAGCGCGCAGCGTGCGGCGCTCGATGCTCGAGCTTCACGAGCCGATGCCGCCGCTCGCGAGGATCCCGGCGGCGAACAGCAGGCAGAAGAGCGAGCTGCAGCGCGCCCGTCCGCGCCAGCGCGCCGTTCAGCGACGGGCCGTCGGTGCGCGTGCGCACGACGCGCACGAGCGCGCACCGCCAGCGGGAGCGCCGCCCACGGCAGCAGCAGCCACGCGCTCATCGAGCCGAACGCCCACGGCAGCGGCGCGCGTCACGAACGCGACCGCGAGCATCGCCGCGTACAGCGCGCGCGTGCGCTGCGCGGCCGAGGCGCACCGCGAGCGTGCGCTTGCCCGCGCGCCGGTCGGTCTCGAGGTCGCGCACGTTGTTGACGACCAGGATCGCGCTCGCCAGCAGGCCCACGGGCACCGCGCACACGAACGCCTGCCACGGCAGCTGCTGCACCTGCACGAAGTAGGAGCCGGCGACGGCGACGATCGCCGAAGAACAGGAACACGAACACCTCGCCGAGGCCCTCGTAGCCGTAAGGGCGCGGGCCGCCCGTGTAGAGCACGCCGGCGAGGATCGAGGCGGCGCCGACCGCCAGCAGCTCCGGTCCCGCGACCGCGACCAGGTAGGCGCCGCACGCCACCGCCAGGCCGAACGTCACGTACGTCGCCAGCAGCACCTGGCTGGGCGGCACGAGGCCGCCGGCGGTCACCCGCACCGGGCCGAGGCGGTCCTCGGTGTCGGCGCCGCGGCGCGCGTCGGAGTAGTCGTTGGACAGGTTGGTGCCGACCTGGATGAAGACCGCGCCCGAGCAGCGCCGCCACGAACGCGAGCGCGTGGAAGTGCCCGGCGCCGAGCGCCAGCGAGGTGCCCACGAGCACCGGGCGCCACCGCCGCCGGCAGCGTGCGCACGCGCGCCGCCATCACCCAGATGCGGACCGCGCTCACGCCGCTAGGCCCGCTTGGGGAAGCGCGAGAAGTCCGGCTTGCGCTTCTCCCGGTAGGCGTCGCGGCCCTCCTGGGCCTCCTCGCTGCCGTAGAACAGCAGGTTCGCGTCGTGCGCGAGCTGCTGGATGCCGCGACAGCCCGTCCTCGGCGGCGTTGAAGCTCGCCTTCAGCAGCCGCAGCGCGAACGGCGAGAGCGCGAGCATCTCCCGGCACCACTGCACCGTCTCCTCCTCCAGGCGCTCGAGCGGCACGACCGTGTTGACGAGGCCCATCTCGCAGCGCCTCCTCGGCGGAGTACTGCCGGCACAGGAACCAGATCTCCTTCGCCTTCTTCGGGCCCACCAGGTTCGCCAGCAGGCCCGCGCCGAAGCCGCCGTCGAAGGAGCCGACCTTCGGCCCGACCTGCCCGAAGCGCGCGTTGTCGGCGGCGATCGTCAGGTCGCACACGAGGTGCAGCACGTGCCCGCCGCCGATCGCGTAGCCGGCGACCATCGCCACCACCGGCTTCGGCAGCCGGCGGATCTGGACGTGCAGGTCGGTGACGTGGAAGCGCCCGACGCCGGCTGGGCGGGTCCGGATTACCTGCTCGTCGTCGTCGAGGTAGCCGGAGTCGCCGCGCACGCGCTGGTCGCCGCCCGAGCAGAACGCGTCCGGGCCCTCGCCGGTGAGCACGATCACGCCGACCTCGGTGTCCTCGCGCGCGTCCTCGCAGCGCCCGGGAGATCTCGATGATCGTGCGCGGGCGAAACGCGTTGCGCACCTCCGGCCGGGCGATCGTGATCTTCGCGATGCCGCTGTCGGCGCCGCGCGGACTTCTCGTAGCGGATGTCGGTGTACTCGCCGCCGGCGGGGGCCGGCGCGGTGATCCAGGTGGTGCTCATCGGCGCGAAGGCTAGCCTGTGGGCCATGGTGGTCGAGGGATGGCTGGCCCGCGCCGCCGCGCGCGCGGCCCGAGCGCACGGCGCTCGCAGACGCCCGCGGGGACGCTGGTCCTACGCGCAGCTCGCACGCCGCCGCGCGCGCCGGCGCGCGCGAGCTGGCGGCGCGCGGCGCCGCGCGCGGGGCAGCGCGTGGCGATCGCGCTGCCCGGCCGGCCTCGAGCTTCGCGCAGGCGCTGCACGCCTGCCTGCTGCTCGGCGCGGTCGCCGTGCCGGTCGACCTGCGCCTGGCGGCCGCCGAGCGCGCGCTCGTCGCCGACGGCGCCGCGGTGCTCGTCGACGAGCCGCTCGGCGCCGGCGGCGCTCGGCGACGGCGCTCACGAGCGCTCGTCGGCCGGGCGGCGTCCACGACCTCGACGCGACCGCGGTCGTGATCCACACCTCCGGCACCACCGCCGCGCCGCGGCCGGTCGAGCTCACCTACGGCAACCTCCTCTGGAGCGCGCTCGGCTCGGCCGTCGCGCTCGGCCTCGACCCGCGAGGAGCGCTGGCTGTGCGCGCTGCCGCTCTCGCACGTCGGCGGCCTCTCGATCCTGGTGCGCTCGGCGATCTACGCGACGACGCGCGGTCGTGCACGAGCGCTTCGAGACCGAGCGCGTGCTGCGCGCGCTGCGCGAGCAGCGAGGTCACGCTCGTGAGCCTCGTCGCGACGACGCTCGCCCGGCTGCTCGACGCGGGCCTGCGCGCGCCCGCCGGCGCTGCGCTGCGCGCTCACCGGCGGCGGCCCGGTGCCGGCGGCGCTCGTCGCAGCGCGCGCACGAGGCCGGCGTGCCCGTCAGCCTCACCTACGGCCTGACCGAGGCCTGCTCGCAGGTCGACGACGACGCCGGTCGCGGCGATCGGCGCGGCGCGCCCGCGAGCGCCGGGCCGCCGCTGTTCTGCACGCGCGTGCGGATCGCCGCGGACGGGGAGATCCTCGTCGCCGGGCCGACCGTCGCGCCGGGAGCGCTCGCCGCGACGGCTGGCTGCACACCGGCGATCTCGGCGAGCTCGACGACGCACGGGCGCCTGCGCGTCACCGGACGCAAGGCCGACACGATCGTCAGCGGCGGCGAGAACGTCGCGCCCGCCGAGGTCGAGGCCGTGCTCGAGGCGCACCCGGACGTGCTCGAGGCGGCCGTGCTCGGGCGCGCGACCCGCAGTGGGGCGAGGCGGTGACCGCGATCGTCGTCGCGCGCGCCGGGCGCGCTGCTCGACGCCGAGGAGCTGCGCGCGCACTGCGCCGCGCGCGCTCGCGCCCTACAAGGTGCCCAAGCAGTTCGTGCTCGCGAGCGAGCCGCTGCCGCGCACGCGCTCGGGCAAGCTGCTGCGCCGGGAGCTGCGATGAGCTTCGACGCGAACGCGAACCGGCGCGCGAGCCTCGAGGGCTGGGAAGAGGCCGCGCCCGGCTGGGTGCGCCGCAGGAGCTGCTGCGCGAGTTCGCGGCGCCGGTGTCGCACTGGATGATCGACGCGATCGTCGCCGCAGCCGGGCGAGCGCGTGCTCGAGCTCGCGGCCGGCCTCGGCGAGACGGGGCTGCTCGCCGCCGAGCTGGTCGCGCCGCACGGGCGGCGTGATCATCTCCGACCAGGCCGAGGCGATGCTCGAGGGCGCGCGCGCGCGCGCGCGCGAGCTCGGGCTCAGCAACGTCGAGTTCCAGGTGCTGAACGCCGAATGGATCGACCTGCCGGTGGCGAGCGTCGACGCGGTGCTGTGCCGCTGGGGCTACATGCTGATGGCCGATCCCGCCGCCGCGCTCGCGGAGACGCGCCGCGTGCTGCGCCCGGGCGGGCGCGTCGCGCTCGCCGTGTGGGACGCGCTCGAGCGCAACCCGTGGGCGCTGCTTGCCCGCGCAGGAGCTGATCGAGCGCGGCCTCGCGCCGGCCGCCCGATCCCGCCGCCGAGCGCCGCCGGGCCCGTTCGCGCTCGGCGCGCCGGGACGCGTCGCGGAGCTGCTCGAGCAGGCCGGCTTCGCCGAGATCGCGCGTCGAGGCGCTCGAGCTGGTGCGCCGTCACGCGAGCTTCGAGGAGCTGTGGGAGACGACGCTCGACCTCTCGCGCAGCTTCCACGACGCCGTGCTATCGCGCCCGGCCAGCGAGATCGCCGAGATCGAGGCCGGCGTCGCCGAGCGCTTCGCGCCCTACACCGCCGCCGACGGCGCGCTGGAGATCCCCGGGCGCACGCTCGTCGCGCGCCGCGCGAGCGCCTGCAGCGCGGCGCGCCGGTGCGCGGCGCTCGATCGCCCGCGAGCCGTGCCGGGAGCAGCGCAAGTTGGATAGCCTGCCGCGCAATGATCTACGACGACGACGCAGACCTCCACCTCCTCGACGGCAAGACCGTCGCCATCATCGGCTACGGCTCGCAGGGCCACGCCCACGCGCTCAACCTGAAGGACTCCGGCGTCGACGTCGTGGTCGGCCTGCGCGAGGACTCCGCCTCGGTCGCCAAGGCGCGCGAGCAGGGCCTCGAGGTGCTGCCGCGTCGTCGAGGCCGCCAGCCGCGGCGACCTCGTGATGATCCTGCGTGCCCGACGAGCTGCACCGCCAGGTGTGGGAGAGCGAGATCCGCGACGGCATCGCCGAGGGCAACATGCTGCTGTTCGGCCACGGCTTCTCGATCCACTACGACGAGATCGACGCCGCCCGCCGGCGTCGACGTGGCGATGGTCGCGCCCAAGGGCCCCGGGCCACCTCGTGCGCCGCCAGTTCACCGAAGGCAGCGGCGTCCCCGGGCTGATCGCGGTCGAGCAGGACGCCACCGGCAACGCGCGCGCGCTCGCGCTCGCCTACGCCAAGGGCATCGGCTGCACGCGCGGCGGCGTGATCGAGACGACGCTTCAAGGACGAGACCGAGACGGACCTGTTCGGCGAGCAGGCGGTGCTCTGCGGCGGCGCCTCCGAGCTCGTGCAGGCCGGGCTTCGAGACGCTCGTCGAGGCCGGCTATGACCCCGAGATGGCCTACTTCGAGTGCCTGCACGAGCTCAAGCTGATCGTCGATCTGATGTACGAGAAGGGCCTCGCGGGGATGCGCTTCTCGATCTCCAACACGGCCGAGTACGGCGACTACACGCGCGGCAAGCGCGTGATCACCGAGGAGACGCGCGCGAGCATGCGCAAGATCCTCGAGGAGATCCAGTCCGGCGACTTCGCGCGCGAGTGGATCGCCGAGAACCGCGCCGGCCAGGAGAACTTCAAGCGCATGCGCGCCGAGCAGGCCGACACGCAGGTCGAGCACGTCGGCGCGGAGCTGCGCTCGCACATGGACTGGATCAAGCCCGCGTTCTGAGGGCCGGACGCGCAGGTGCTCGCCTACCTCTTCTGGCATCGCCCGCGCGCCCGACGTCGAGCGCGGAGGCCTACGAGCGCGCGCTCGAGCGCTTCCATCGCTCGCTGCGCGCACCGCCGCCCGAGCGGCTTTCGCGGCTCGGCGAGCGTTCCGCGTCGCCGAGCTGCCGTGGCTGCGCCGGCGAGCTGGAGCAGGCCGGCGGGCTACGAGGACTGGTACCTGGTCGAGGACTTCGCCGCGCTCGGCGTGCTCGACGAGGCCGCCGTCGCGCGCGGGCACGCACCGCGCACGACGCGGCCGCCGCGCTGGCCGGCGTGGGAGCCGGCGGCCGTCTACCGGCTGCTCGAGGGCAGTGCCGAGCCCGGTGCGCGCCCCGACGGCGGTCTGGGTCGCGCCGGCCGCGCGGCCACGAGCGGCCCGCGCTCGCGCGAGCTGCTCGGCGACGGCATGGACCCCGAGCGCGACGGCCTGTGGCGGCGCTGCCTCGTGCTCGGGCCCGCGCCCGAGTACTGCCTGCTCGCCGGCGAGCCGCCCGCCGGCGTCGCCCCGAGCCGCCTGCCGCAGGGTTGGACGGCGACGACGCTCGCGCGCGAGGTGCTGTGGGGTGGCTGACCGCATCATCGACGGCGAGTTGGCCAGCGGCGAGTTTCGCCGCCAGGAGAGCCGCTTTCGCGGATGGGTCGGCGGCGGGCGCGAGCTGAGCGATCCGCCGCCTGTCGGGTCCACTTCGCTTCGAAGCGAGGGTGGGTCGGAGACAGGCAAGCCCGAGAAGGGTCTGCCGGTCGAGCACGGTCGCTATCACCTGTACGTCTCGCTGGCATGCCCCTGGTGTCACCGCACCGTGATCCTGCGCGAGCTCGCCGGCCTTCAAGCGGTCGTGCCGATCTCCTATCTGGCTCCGTTTCGCGACGAGCGCGGCTGGGCGTTCACGGGCGAGCGCTTCGAGGTCGGGCGCGAGGGCGCCGCCGCGCACTGGGCCGGCGAGTACACCGACGCGCTGCACGGCTGGAGCCTGATGAGCGAGGCCTACCGTCTCAGCGACCCCGGCTTCCGCGGGCGGATCACGGTGCCGGTGCTGTGGGACACACAGACCGGCCAGATCGTCAACAACGAGTCGAGCGACATCATGCGCATGATGGCCCGCGCCGACTCGCTCGGCGGCCTCGGGCACGGCGGCGAGCTCGAGCTGTATCCGCAGCCATTGCGGGCGGAGATCGACGCGATCAACGAACGCGTCTACGCCACCGTCAACAACGGCGTCTATCGCGCCGGCTTCGCGCGCCGCCAAGACGCCTACGAGCGCGCGTTCGCGGCGCTGTTCGAGAGCTTCGAGTGGCTCGAGGATCTCCTCGCGCAACGGCGCTACCTGCTCGGCGACCACGTGACCGAGGCCGATTGGCGGCTGTTCCCGACGCTGGTGCGCTTCGACGAGGTCTACAACCTGCACTTCCGCTGCAACCGCCGGCGCGTGGTCGACTACCCCAACCTCTGGCGCTACGCACGCGAGCTCTACCAGTGGCCCGGCATCGCGACGACCGTCGCCATGGACCAGATCAAGCGTCACTACTACACGACCCACGACGAGCTCAACCCCAAGCGCATCATCCCGGTCGGGCCCGGCTATGACTGGGACGATCGCAGCGGGATCGCCGCGGCGGCCTAGCAACCGATCTCGCAGCCCGCACGCGTGCGCCGCGCCTGCCGTTCGCTACACTCGCGTTCGTCGTCGCGACTGGCGCTCGGGTGGAGATCACCACCGGGAAGCGACGAGCGCAGCACCGCCGCGCGCCTGGGCACCCTCACCGCACAGTTCGACCACCTCGAGGTCCGACAAGCGAGGAGCCCATGACGACGCAGCCCCGCTGACAGAGCAGACGCCGCTGGTCATCCCCGACGAGCTGAGGCCCGCGCGACGGGCGCTTCGGCTGCGGGCCCTCGAAGGTCCGCCCGGAGGCGCTCGCGCGCCTGGCCGGCGAGGGCGGCCGCGGTGATGGGCACCTCGCACCGCCAGAAGCCGGTGAAGGCGCTCGTCGGCGAGATCCGCGCCGGCCTGCGCGAGCTGTTCGGCGCGCCCGACGGCTACGAGGTGGCGCTCGGCAACGGCGGCGCCACGGCCTTCTGGGACGCCGCCGCGTTCGGGCTCGTCGAGCGCCGCTCGGCTGCACCTGACCTACGGCGAGTTCTCGCAGAAGTTCGCCGCGGTGACGCACGAGCGCGCCGTTCCTGGAGGATCCGGTGATGCTCTCCGCCGAGCCCGGCGACGCCCCCGACCCGGCTGGTGCTCGGGCCGCTGCGCGGCCGATGGCGGCGCCGACCTGCTCGCGTGGGCGCACAACGAGACCTCGACCGGGCGTGATGGTGCCGGTCGTGCGCCCGGCGCGGCGCGGGCGACGCGCTCGTCGCGATCGACGCGACCTCGGGCGCCGGCGGGCTGCCGGTCGACGTCGTCGCAGGCCGACGCCTACTACTTCGCGCCGCAGAAGAGCTTCGCCGCCGACGGCGGGCTGTGGATCGCGCTGCTCAGCCCGGCCGCGCAGGAGCGGATCGCGCGCGCTCGCACGCCTCCGAGCGCTGGATCCCCGAGTTCCTCTCGCTGCACACGGCGCTCGAGAACTCGCTCAAGGACCAGACCTACAACACGCCCGCGGTCGCGACGCTGTTCCTGCTCGCCGAGCAGATCCGCTGGATGCTCGACGGCGGCGGCCTGGACTGGTGCGTGGCGCGCACGCGCGCCTCCTCGCGAGCACCTGTACGGCGTGGGCCGAGAGCACCTCCTACACGACGCCGTTCGTCGCCGACCCGGCGAAGCGCTCGCTGGTCGTCGGCACGATCGACTTCGACGACGCCGTCGACGCGGCCGCGGTCGCCGCGACGCTGCGCGCGAACGGCATCGTCGACGTCGAGCCCTACCGCAAGCTCGGGCGCAACCAGCTGCGGATCGGCATGTTCCCGGCGGTCGACACCGCCGACGTGCAGGCGCTGACCGCGTGCATCGACTGGGTCGTGGAGAGGGCATGAGCGCCGCCGCCATGAGCGCGCAGCGCGTCCGAAGGTGCTCGTCAAGGAGAAGATCGGCGACTCGGGCGTGGCGCTGCTGCGCGAGCACTTCGACGTCGATCTCGGCGATCGACTGGAGCGACGAGGAGCTCGCCGAGCGGATCGGCGCCTACGACGGCATCGTGATCCGCTCGGCGACGAAGATGACCGCCGAGCTGATCGAGCGCGCCGACGCGCCTGCGCGCGATCGGCCGCGCCGGCGTGGGCGTGGACAACGTCGACGTCGAGGCGGCGACCAAGCGCGGGATCGTCGTCGCCAACGCGCCCGAGTCGAACGTGGTGACCGCCGCCGAGCACACGATGGCGCTGCTGCTGGCGCTCGCGCGCAACATCCCGCAGGCGTACGCGTCGCTGATCGGCAGGCAACTGGGAGCGCTCGAAGTTCTCCGGCGTCGAGCTGTACGAGAAGACGCTCGGCATCCTCGGCTTCGGGCGCATCGGCCAGCTCGTCGCCCAGCGCGCGCGCGGCTTCGGCATGCGCGTGCTCGCGTTCGACCCGTTCGTCAGCGCCGAGCGCTACCGCGAGCTGGGCGTGGAGAAGGCCGACGGCGTCGAGGACATCTACGCGCAGGCCGACTTCATCACGATCCACCTGCCCAAGACGCCTGAGACCGAAGGCTTCGCTCGACGCCGCGGCGTTCGCCGCGATGCGCGACGGCGTGCGCATCCTGAACGTCGCGCGCGGCGGGCTGATCGACGAAGACGCGCTGAAGGACGCGCTCGACTCGGGCAAGGTCGCGGGCGCGGCGCTCGACGTGTTCCCGAGCGAGCCGATGACCGAGCACCCGCTGTTCGGCTACCCCAACGTGGTCGTCACCCCGCACCTGGGCGCCTCCACCGCCGAGGCGACCGACCGCGCCGGCTACCAGAGCGCCGAGCAGGTCGTCGCCGCGCTCACCGGCGGCGTCGTCTCGACCGCCGTGAACATCCCCGCGATCGGCGCCGAGGACATGGAGATGCTCGGGCCGTTCCTGCCGCTCGCCACGCAGCTCGGGCGCCTCGCGATGGAGCTCGCCGAGGGCAGCTCGGTGGAGCGCATCGAGGCCGCGTTCCTGGGCCGGATCGCCGACTTCGACACGCGCCTGCTCGGGCTCGCGGTGATCGTCGGCGCGCTGCAGGGGCGCACCGAGGAGCAGGTCAACCTCGTCAACGCCCCCACGCATGGCCCAGCAGCGCGGGATCGTCTTCGAGGAGAAGTCCGTCTCCGAGGCCCAGGACTTCAACGAGCTGATCCGCGTGACGGTCGTCGCCGGCGCCGAGCGCGTGGCGGTCGCCGGCACCGGCATCGGGCCCAACCGCGTGCCGCACCTCGTCGAGGTGCAGGGCCGGCGCCTGACGATCGAGCTCGAGCCGCTACGTGACCGTCTTCCGCTACGAGGACCTGCCGGGCATGATCGGCCGCGTCGGCACGATCTTCGGCGCGCACGGCATCAACATCTCCTCCGCCGCCGTCGGCCACACGCCCGACGGCGGAGCGCCGACGGGCGAGGAGCGCCGGCCTGGCGGCGATGGTCGTCACGACCGACGCGCGCCGTGCCGCACGGAGGTCGTCGAGGAGATCGTCGCCTCGGACGGGCTTCGTGAACGGCTGGTCGGTCGACCTCGGCTGAGCCGCGGATACGCGCCGTGCGGCGTAGCGGCTACAGGCTCGCGCGATGCGCGCGGTCGTCATCACCAAGCACGGCGGGCCGGGCGTGCTGCAGGTGCAGGAGCGCCCCGACCCGACGCTCGGGCCCGGCGCAGGTGCGCATCGAGGTGGCGGCCGCGGGGATCAACTTCGCCGACGTGATGGCGCGCATGGGCCTCTACGCCGACGCGCCCAAGACGCCGTGCGTGGTCGGCTACGAGGTCGCCGGCACGATCCTCGAGCTGGGGGAGGGGGCGTCGCGGCCCGACCGTCGCTGAGCCTCGGCCAGCGCGTGCTCGCGGGCACCCAGTTCGGCGGCTACGCCTCCCAGGTGGTCGTGCCGGCCGGCGACGTGGTCGCGCTGCCCGACGAGCTCAGCTTCGAGCAGGGAGCGGCGATCCCCGTCAACTACGGCACCGCGTGGGCGGGGCTGATCGGCTACGGCAGCCTGCAGCCGGGCGAGCGCGTGCTGATCCACTCCGCCGGCGGCGGCGTGGGCATCGCCGCCACGCAGATCGCCAAGCGCGTCGGCGCCGAGGTCTACGGCACGGCCTCGCCCGGCAAGCACGCGCGCATCGTCGAGCTCGGCGTCGACCACGCGCTCGACTACACCAGCCCGGCTGGGAGCGCGGCCTGCCGAAGTTCGACCTGATCCTGGACGCGGTCGGCGGCGCGAGCTTCCGCGCGCAGCTACGCCTGCTGCGCCCCGGCGGGCGGCTGGTCGCCTTCGGCGCCTCCTCGGTCGTCTCCGGCGAGCGGCGCAACCTCGTCACGGCGCTGCGCGCGGTCGCGCGCATGCCGCGCTTCAACCTGATCAAGCAGATGTCCGAATCGAAGGCCGTGATCGGGCTGAACATGCTCAGCCTGTGGAAGGACCGCGGCACGCTCGAGCCGTGGATCGCGCCGCTGCGGCGAGATGCTCGACGACGGCACGATCAAACCGGTCGTCGCCGGGGCGTTCAGCTTCGACGACGCCGGCGCGGCGCAGAACATGATCACCGAGCGGCGCAACGTCGGCAAGGTCGTGCTCGTGCCCTGAGCCGTCGGTGTTGGCGTCGCGCCGGCGCGCCTGGTGCTACCCTGCGGTCCAGATGTCGTTTCAGCTTCTCGCTTCTGCCGCTTCTTCTCCTCCCCCCTCGGGGGGAATAGCGCGTGGCGGCCGCGTAGCCGCATACCCAGCAGAGAGGAACCGCAAGCGAGATAGAGAAGGAGCACGAACGACATGAGCACACAACGCAGCAGCACGCAACGACGCGAGACCGCGTCCTGATCTTCGACACGACCCTGCGCGACGGCGAGCAGTCGCCGGGGATCTCGCTGAACAAGCAGGAAAAGCTCGAGATCGCCCACCAGCTGGCGCGGCTGGGCGTGGACGTGATCGAGGCCGGCTTCCCGATCACCTCGCCCGGCGACTTCGAGTCGGTGCAGGCGATCGCGCGCGAGGTCGAAGGCCCCGTGATCTGCGGGCTGGCGCGCACGAGCAAGCAGGACATCGAGGCGGCGTGGAACGCGGTGACGGACTCCGAGCGCCCGCGCATCCACACGTTCATCGCCACCAGCGACATCCACATCGAGCGCAAGCTGCAGACCACGCGCGAGGACGTCAAGGGCCAGGTGCGCGCGGCCGTCGCGCAGGCGCGCGAGTACACCGAGGACGTCGAGTTCTCGCCCGAGGACGGCTCGCGCTCGGACGTCGAGTACATGGCCGAGGTGATCCAGATCGCGCTCGATGAGGGCGCCACCACGATCAACGTGCCCGACACCGTCGGCTACACGATGCCGCGCGAGTACGCGGCGATGTTCGAGGAGCTCTACCGGCTGGTGCCGGGGCTGCGCGACGTGGTCGTCTCGGTGCACTGCCACGACGACCTGGGCCTGGCGGTCGCCAACTCGCTGGCGGGCCTGGAAGCGGGCTGCCGCCAGGTCGAGTGCGCGATCAACGGCATCGGCGAGCGCGCCGGCAACGCGTCGCTGGAGGAGATCGTGATGCTGCTGCGCACGCGCGAGCCGAGCCTCGGCCTGTGGACCGGGCGCGACACGACCGAGATCGCGCGCACGAGCCGGCTGGTCTCGCGCCTGACCGGCTACCAGGTGCAGCCGAACAAGGCGATCGTCGGGCGCAACGCGTTCGCGCACGAGGCCGGCATCCACCAGGACGGCGTGCTGAAGGAGCGCACCACCTACGAGATCATGGACGCCACCACCGTCGGGCTGCGCAGCAACTCGATCGTGCTGGGCAAGCACTCCGGCCGCCACGCGCTGAGCAAAGCGCTGGAGGAGATGGGCTTCGAGCTGGACGGCCAGGCGCTGAACACGGCGTTCAAGCGCTTCAAGGAGATCGCCGACCGCAAGAAGCAGGTCACCGCGATGGACCTGGAGGCGCTCGTCACCGACGAGCTGCGCGAGGAGATCGCCGGCTACACGCTCGAGTCCTTCGAGGTCGAGGCCTCCTCGCTGCGCCCGCCGCACGCGCGCGTGTCGGTGACGCTGCCCGACGGCGGCTCGGCGACCGGCTCGTTCACCGGCGACGGCCCGATCGACGCGGTCTTCCAGGCGATCAACGCCGCCACCGGCGTCGCGCCGCGTGCTCAGCGACTTCACGATCGGCGCCGTCACCGAGGGCCAGGACGCGCTCGGCGAGGTGTCGGTCGTGCTCGAGGTCGACGGCTTCACCGGCGCCGGACAGGGCGTCTCGACGGACATCATCGACGCGGCCGCGCGCGCGTACGTGCGCGCGCTGTCGGTCGCCGTCGCGCGCTCGCACGCCGATGATGCGATCGGCCTGCCCGCCTGTGCCCTTCAGGGTGAGACCGCCGCCGGCTGAGAGCCTCGTTTTCAAAATGAGGGTGTGGTCGGGGCGTTCATGGACCAAGCTGGACGTCGCGGGCCGTGGTTGTCGTACTCATTTACAAGTAAATGTTTCCCATTTCTTAGCGACGAAGTTCAGGTAGTCCAGGCCTGTGCCCCTTGATCCGACGAGCAGGCGGCGAACAGCGTTGCGGGGGGCATTGTTTGACAACAGGCCTCTTGACTAGCGCACAATCACCATCTCATTGACGAGGATGATACGCGATGCTAACACTTCGCCTGGCGGCCGAGTAAGTGGCTCGTCCTTCTACATAAAACAAACAGAGGATCGATATGAGAAAACTCTACACATTGGTTCCCCTGCTGCTGGTAGCTGCGTGCATGCTCACGCCGGTGTCATCGGCTAGCGCGAAGCCGCTGCTGTGCAAACACCAGAAATGTGGCGGCGTAAAGGGGGCGTGGGAATTAACTGAAGAATATGCTGAATTAAAGTGGGGTCCGCTCTTGCGTGGGGCTCTGACGGAAAGCTGCAGTAACGAATATGAAAACGTCTATTTACACACGCAGTTCGCCTGTTACGGGATTATCTATAACGACTTTAGCGAAATCCTGTCCCACTGGCAGATCAACGTCGATCCTTACGGTAACATCACATACGAACACGATTCGTGAGCGACGCTGGCCGGGGGCATTGTGATGCTTAATCGGCAATTCACCCGTCCGAAACTAAGCTTGGCGTGGTCGTTATGTAGGCCTTTTAGAGTAGGTTGCTGGTTCGAGATCCAGTCGGGCTCACGACCACCCTCGAGGGCTCACGCTAGGGCCTAGGACAGTGCTTCGGTCTCGATTCCCTCGACGTCGTCAGCATGGGCGTCGAGGGGATCGAAGCACCGAGTCGGACGGTAGCGTGCTGTCGGACGAAGAAGTCGGTGACTCGACCCGCCAGCCGGGCACCGCATCGCTCAGGCCCAGTGTACCGACGTCTGTGATAACGTACGCTTGTATGGCGGGCGACGCGACAATCCCGGACACTTCGATCGACCACGCATCGGCGCTCTCGCCGGCTGTCATCGGCGCGCGCGTGAAGGCGCTGCGCGAGTCCGCCGGCCTGTCGCTGCGCGACCTCGCCGAGCGCAGCGGCGTCAGCGCGCCGATGCTCTCGCAGGTCGAGCGCGGGGAGACGAGCCCCACGCTGACCGTCGCCGCGCGCATCGCCGCCGGCCTCGAGCTGCGGCTCTCACAGCTGCTGCGCCTCGACGAGGGCGGCGCGGTCACGATCGTGCGCGCGGGCGAGCGCCCGCGCGGCGGCAACAAGCGGCGCGGGCACAGCTTCGAGGTGCTCACCTCCTCGCAGCCCGGCCAGCGCGCCGAGCTCTCGCGGCACACGCTCGCGCCAGGCGGCGCCACCGGCGCCGCCGACGATCCGCCGATGCACGAGCCCGGCAGCCGCGAGACCGCGCTCGTCGAGAGAGGCTCGGTGGTGCTCGTCTGCGACGGACAGCGCTATGAGCTCGACGAGGGCGACTGCGTGACCTTCGACGCCGACCTGCCCCACCACTTCGAGAACCCCGAGCAGCACGACGCCGACGCCGCGTTCCTGGCGGTCGTCTCCGCCGGACTGAGACGCAGCTAGATGGACACCACGACGCCATCCCGCCGGACTCCGGTAGGAGTCCCCATAAAAAGCACATCCACCACCACCCCCGAGCACGAGGACCGATGACCATGCCAAAGACGCTGTTCGAGAAGATCTGGGAGGCCCACGAGGTCGCCGACGGCCTGCTCTACATCGACCTGCACCTCGTGCACGAGGTCACGAGCCCGCAGGCGTTCGACGGGCTGCGCCTCGCCGGGCGCAGCGTGCGCCGCCCCGACCGCACGCTCGCGACCGCCGACCACAACACGCCCACCGACGGCACGCCCGTGGCGGCGCGCATCAAGGACGAGCTCTCGCGCGTGCAGGTGCGAAACGCTCGAGCGCAACTGCGAGGAGTTCGGCGTGCCCGTGTACTCGCTCGGCTCCGATCGCCAGGGGATCGTGCACGTGATCGGCCCCGAGCTCGGCGTCACGCAGCCGGGCATGACGATCGTCTGCGGCGACTCGCACACCTCCACGCACGGCGCCTTCGGCGCGCTCGCGTTCGGCATCGGCACCAGCGAGGTCGAGCACGTGCTCGCCACGCAGTGCATGGTGCAGCACAAGCCCCGCTCGATGCGCATCCGCTACGAGGGCGCAGCTCGGCTTCGGCGTCACCGCCAAGGACCTGATCCTCGGCACGCTCGGGCAGCTGGGCGTCGGCGGGCTGACCGGCCACGTCGTCGAGTACGCCGGTCCCGCGATCGAGGCGCTGTCGATGGAGGGCCGCATGACCGTCTGCAACATGACGATCGAGGGCGGCGGGCGCGCCGGCATGATCGCGCCCGACGAGACCACGTTCGCGTGGTTCCGCGACGCCGAGGAGGCCGGCCGGCCGAGGCCCGGCGCGCCGCAGGGCGCCGAGCTGGACGAGGCGATCGCGCGCTGGCGCGAGCTGCGCCACCGACGACGGCGCGCAGCTTCGACCGCGAGGTCGTGATCGACGCCTCCGCGATCTCGCCCGCAGGTCACCTGGGGCACCAACCCCGGCATGGTGCGCGCCGTCACCGAGAAGGTGCCCGCGCCCGAGGAGTTCGACAGCCCCGCCGACCGCGAGGCCACCGAGCGCGCGCTGCACTACATGGCGCTCGAGCCCGGCACCCCGATCGAGCAGATCGCGTCGACCGCGTGTTCATCGGCTCGTGCACCAACTCGCGCATCGGCGACCTGCGCGCCGCCGCCGAGGTCGTCGCCGGGCAGCAAGGTCGCGCCCAGCGTCAGCGCGATGGTCGTGCCCGGCTCCCAGCAGGTCAAGGCGCAGGCCGAGGCCGAGGGTCTCGACCGGTCTTCCGCGACGCCGGCTTCGACTGGCGCGTCGCCGGCTGCTCGATGTGCCTGGGCATGAACCCCGACATCCTGGCAGCCCGGCGAGCGCTGCGCCTCGACCTCCAACCGCAACTTCGAGGGCCGCCAGGGCCGCGGCGGGCGCACCCACCTCGTCTCCCCGCAGATGGCCGCCGCCGCGGCGATCGAGGGGCGCTTCGTGGACATCAGGGAGTGGTCGTGAGCGCGGCCGCGCCCGGGGCCCGCCTGGCAGCGGCGAGGAGCTCGCCGCCAGCTTCGCCGAGCGCCGGCGGATCCTGATCCCGCTGCTCGACGCTGCAGGAGGACGTCATCGCGGCGGCTGTTCGAGCCGCCAGCGAGCACCCGGTCGAGCGCTTTCTGGACCTCGGCGCCGGCGACGGCGCCATGAGCGAGCTGATGCTGCGCGCGGCAGGGGCCGACGCCGAGGCCAGCGGCGTGCTCGTCGACTTCTCCGAGCCGATGCTCGCCCGCGCCGCGCGTCAACCTCGCCGCCTATGCCGGGCGCTGGCAGGCCGTCACCGGCGATCTCAACGATCCCGCCTGGCGCGACGCGCTGCCCGCCGGGCGCTACGACGCGGTCGTCTCCGGGCTCGCCATCCACCACCTCCCACCGGAGCGCAAGCGCGCGCTGTTCGCCGAGCTGCTCGAGCTGCTCGAGCCCGGCGGCATGTTCGTGAACATGGACGTACGTCGCCATCGACGGGCCGCTGCGCGGCCTGTTCGACGAGGAGATGCTCGCCAACGCCGTGCGCGCCGAGCGCGAGCAGCGGCGGAACCCGCCACGAGCACGAAGTCGACCTCGAGGACGACCACGACCGGCCCGACACCGTCGAGGACCAGCTGCGCTGGCTGCGTGACGCCGGCTTCGAGCAGGTCGAAGTGCACTTCAAGTGGGCCGAGGCCGCCATCTTCGGCGGGATGAGACCCGCGCGGTGAGGTGTGTGACGCGCGTGTGACAGATGTGGCTTAGCCGTGACCGGATGTGGCCCAGGTGTGGACGGCCGGTGAGTCGGTGTCCTCTTCAAAACGCTGTATTACCATCGCTATACAGGAGAAAAGAATGGAACCCATCGAGACGATCAGCGGGCAGGTCAGCCACCTCGACCGCGCCGACGTGGACACCGACCAGATCATGCCCAAGCAGTTCCTCAAGCGCGTCGAGCGCTCCGGCTTCGGCGAGTTCCTGTTCTACGACTGGGCCAAGGAGCCCGACTGGGACCTGCCGCCGAACCCGATCCTCGTCGCCGGCGAGAACTTCGGCTGCGGCTCCTCGCGCGAGCACGCCCCGTGGGGCCTGCAGGACTACGGCTTCCAGGCGATCGTCGCGCCGTCGCTTCGCGGACATCTTCTACTCCAACTGCACCAAGATCGGGCTGCTGCCGGTCGTGCTCTCAGACGAGGACTGCAAAGCGCTCGCGCGCGCCGGCCACGGTCAGGTCGACCTGCGCGAGCAGGAGGTCCGCGTTCGACGGCGCGCCAGGTGCCGTTCGAGATCGACCACGAGATCCGCCACCGCCTGCTCGGCGGGCTCGACGACATCGCGCTCACGCTGCAGCAGGACGCGGCGATCGCCGACTACGAGAGCACCCGCGAGGCTCGCGCCCCGGGGGTGCCCGTGACGACGGCGCTGTGAGCACGACGCCGTTCGACGAACAGCAGGGACGCGCGCTCGGCGAGGAGTGGGTGTCGGCATGGAACGCTCACGACCTGGACGCGATCATGGCCCTGTACGCGCCCGGCGTCGTCTTCCAGACGCCCACCGCGATCGCCACGCTCGGCATCCCCGACGGGCGCATCGAGGGCGCGCTGGCGCTGCGCGAGCACTTCGCGCGCGGGCTCGCGCGGCTGTCCGACCTGCGCTTCGACCTCGATCGCATCTACGTCGGCGTGCGCTCGATCGCCATCACCTATCGCTGGGCCGACGGCACGCCGGTGGCCGAGCTGCACGAGTACGACGACGACACGCTGATCGCGCGCGTGCAGGCGCTGTATTTGGGGTTGTCGTGGTAGCGTCGGGATCGTGGGTATATATTTTGGTGGCGCCGTATATACTCTGTGCATGAGCAAGCATCTCGTTGACATAGATGAGAACGCCCTCCGTGCTGCCCGCACCGAGCTCGGCACGCGCACGATCAAGGAGACGGTCAATCGCGCGCTAAGCCAAGCGGGCAGGGATCGCGAGCGGACCGTGAAGCAATCGCTCGACGTGCTCGCCCGCAGCGACCTCGCTGCTCGCGAGGAAGCATGGCGCTGACGCACATCCTCGATACGAGCGTTCTCACTCGGCTGCGCCAACCGGCGATCCGTAGCGCGCTCGAGCCCAAGGCCCAGCGTGGAGAGCTGGCACGCGCTGGAATCAGCGATCTCGAGATCGGCTACTCGGCCCGTGACGCCGGCGAGTGGGATCAGCTTGCCGAGGCTCTGGATGTTTTCGAGTTGGTCGAGACGACCGCCGAGCATCTACGCCGGGCGCGACAGGTTCAACGCCTTCTGGCGGCGAAGCACCAGCGTGGCCGCAAGGTCCCGGACCTGCTCGTGGCGGCCGCCGCCGAAGCGCGAGGACTCACGGTCGTTCACTACGACAACGATTTCGACCAGATCGCAGCCGTGACAGGACAGCCGTGCGAATGGGTTGTCCCTGCAGGCTCGGTGGACTGAGGAGAGACATGAAACACCACATCGTCACCCTCCCCGGCGACGGCATCGGCCCGGAGATCATGGCGCCGACGCTCGAGCTGCTGCAGACGCTCGGCGACTTCGAGTTCGAGGAGCACGTATTCGGCGGCGCCTCGATCGACGCCCACGGCGTCGCGCTGACCGACGAGGTGCTCGACGCATGCCAGCGCGCGGACGCGGTGCTGCTGGCCGCCGTCGGCGGGCCCAAGTGGGACACCACCGACCCGCAGCAAGCCGCGCCCCGAGCAGGGCCTGCTCGGCCTGCGCAAGGGGCTCGGGCTGTACGCGAACCTGCGTCCCGTCAAGCCGCTGCCGGCGCTGTATGACGCCTCGCCGCTGCGACGCGAGCGCATCGAGGGGACAGACCTGCTGGTCGTGCGCGAGCTCACCGGCGGCATCTACTTCGGCGAGAAGACACGCACCGACACGTTCGCCTCTGACGTCTGCGCCTACAGCGCCGAGGAGATCGAGCGCATCGCGCGCAGCGCCTTCCGGCCGCCGCGGCGCTCGGCCAAGCCGAAGGTGACGAGCGTCGACAAGGCCAACGTGCTCGAGACCTCGCGGCTGTGGCGCGAGGTCGTGAGCGAGCTGCACGCCCGCGAGTTCCCGGACGTCGAGCTCGAGCACGTGCTCGTCGACAACGCCGCGATGCAGCTCGTCTCCGCGCCGACGCGCTTCGACGTGATCGTCACCGAGAACATGTTCGGAGACATCCTCTCCGACGAGGCGGCGATGCTGACCGGCTCGATCGGCATGCTGCCGAGCGCCTCGCTGGGAGCCGACGGCCCCGGCCTGTTCGAGCCCGTGCACGGCTCCGCGCCGGACATCGCCGGGCAGGGCGTGGCGAACCCGCTGGCGATGTTCCTCTCGGCGGCGATGCTGCTGCGCCACGGACTGGGCTTGGAAAGCGAGGCCGCGGCTGTAGAATCGGCCGTTGAGCGCGCACTCGCCGGGGGCCTGCGCACGCCCGACCTGGGCGGCAGAGCGGGAACGGACGCAGGCGACCAGGGCAGTGCTCGAAAACGTCAAATAGGAGCGCATGAACGTGGAGCCCACCGACCTCATCTGGATGAACGGAGATTTCGTCGCCTGGGAGGACGCCAAGGTCCACGTCCTGACGCACGGCCTGCACTACGGCACGGGCGTGTTCGACGGCGTGCGCTGCTACGACACCGAGCTCGGCCCGGCGGTGTTCCGCAACGCCGAGCACGTCGAGCGCCTGCGCCGCTCGGCCGAGCTGTACTACATGCCAGCTGCCCTACTCCGACGAGCAGCTGCGCGCGGCGACGCTCGAGCTCGTCGCGCGCAACGGGCTGCGCTCCTGCTACATCCGCCCGATCGTCTACCGCGGCTACGGCCAGATGGGCCTGAACCCGCTGGACGCGCCGGTCGACGTGACGATCGCCTGCTGGGAGTGGGGCGCCTACCTCGGCGAGGAGGGCATGCGCAACGGCGTGCGCGCGAAGGTCTCCTCGTGGCGGCGCATCAGCCCCGACTCGCTGATCCCGCACGCGAAGGCCTCGCGGCCAGTACCTCAACAGCGTGCTCGCGAAGGTCGAGTCGGTGAAGGCCGGCTACGAGGAGGCGATCCTGCTCGACGACCACGGCCACGTGTGCGAGGGCACCGGCGAGAACATCTACATCGTGCGCGACGGCGAGATCGCCACGCCCGGCCAGCACAACTCGATCCTCGACGGGCATCACGCGCCGCTCGGTGATCCAGATCGCGCAGGACCTCGGCTACGAGGTGGTCGAGCGCAACGTCGCGCGCGCCGAGATGTACCTCGCCGACGAGGTGTTCATGTCGGGCACCGCCGCCGAGCTCGTGCCGGTGCGCGAGGTCGACGACCACAAGATCGGCACCGGCAAGCCGGGCGAGATCACGCGCGTGCTGCAGGCGGCGTTCGACGACGCCATCCACGGGCGCTCGGAGCGCTACCGCGAGTGGCTCGACGTCGTGGACGCGGTCGACCTGGAGACGCCCACCGGCGAGGCGCCGACGCCGAGCGCGCAGCCACGCCGCGGGCTAGGACCTCCATGCCCGACATACAGCTATACGACGCCACCCTGCGCGACGGCATGGGCGGTGGCGGGCTGACGCTGACGGCCGAGGAGAAGCTGCGCGTCGTGCACGCGCTGGACGAGCTCGGCGTGCGACCTGATCGAGGCCGGCTTCCCGTCGTCGAACCCAAAGGAGCACGAGCTGTTCGGGCTGCTCGCGCGCAGGAGACGCTGCGCCATGCGGAGATCGTCGCCTTCGGCATGACGCGCCGGCGCGACGTCGCGCGCCGAGCAGGACGAGGGCCTGCGCGTGCTCGCGGACTCGCTTCGCGCCGGTCGTGCACGCTCGTCGGCAAGGCCTCGGTGCTGCACGTCGAGAAGGTCGTGCGCGTCTCGCGCGAGGAGAACCTCGCGATGATCGCCGACTCGGTCGCGTTCCTGGTGGGCGCGGGCAAGCGCGTGCTGCTCGACGCCGAGCACTTCTTCGACGGCTTCGCGCTCGACCCGGCCTACGCGCTCGACTGCCTGCGCGCGGCCGCCGACGCGGGCGCCGAGCGGCTCGTGCTGTGCGACACCAACGGCGGCTCGCTGCCGCCGCAGATCCGGACGGCGTTCGCGGTGGTCGGCGAAGCGCTGCCCGGGGTGGCGCTGGGCATCCACACCCACGACGACTCCGGCTGCGCGGTGGCGAACACGCTGACGGCGGTCGAATGCGGCGCGACGCAGGTGCAGGGCACGATCAACGGCATCGGCGAGCGCACCGGCAACGCCAACCTGATCACGATCATCGCCGACCTGCAGCTGAAGATGGGCGTCCAGCTGCTGCCGGCGGAGCGCCTCGCGCGGCTGACCGAGACGGCGCACTTCGTCGACGAGCTGCTCAACCGCACGCCCAACCCGGCACAGCCGTACGTCGGCAAGCACGCGTTCGCGCACAAGGCGGGGCTGCACGCGGCGGGCGTGCGCGCGGACGCCGCAGACCTTCGAGCACATCGACCCGGCGCTCGTCGGCAACGACCGCGACGTGCTGATCTCCGAGCTCTCGGGTCGCGGCGACGATCGTCGAGAAGGCGCAGCAGGCGGGCATCGCCGCCGACGACGAGCTCGCGCGGCGGGTGGTCGAGCGCGTCAAGGAGCTCGAGCACGCCGGCTTCCAGTTCGAGGCCGCCGACGGCTCCTTCGAGCTGCTGATGCGCAAGGAGGCAGGCGTCTACGAGCCGCTGTTCCGCCTGGAGTCCTGGCGCGTGATCGTCGAGAAGCACGCCGACGGGCGCGTCGACGACCGAGGCGACGATCAAGATCTGGCTCGGCGGCGAGCGCTACGTGCGCACCGCCGAGGGCAACGGCCCGGTGAACGCGCTCGACCGCGCGCTGCGCGAGGCGATCGGCGAGATCCACCCGCACCTGCAGCGACATCGACCTCGTCAACTTCAAGGTGCGGATCCTCGATGAGACAAAGGGCACCGGCGCGGTCACGCGCGTGCTGATCGACGCCTCCGACGGGCACGACGTGTGGGGCTCGATCGGCGTCTCGGAGAACCTGATCGCGGCCTCGTGGGACGCGCTGGTCGACTCGCTGGAGTACGGCATGCAGGGCGGTGGCCGGACGTCCGCGGAGTCGACGCTGGACTCCCGCTTCGCGGACGATGCCGGCGGCAGGGTTTAGTGGCCGACGGCGGCGCCCGCGCAGGCGGCGACGGCGGGGGCTCGAGCGAGGTCGAGGAGGCGATCCCGCTCGCGCGACCGGTGCTCGGCGCAGACGGAGGAGCGGGCGGTGCTCGAGGTGCTGCGCTCGGGGCAGCTCTCGCTGGGACCGCGGCTGGCGGACTTCGAGCGGCGGTTCGCCGCGCGCGTCGGGGTCCCGCATGCGAGCGCCGTCAGCAGCGGCACGGCCGGGCTGCACCTGGCGCTGCGGGCGGTCGGCGTGGGGGAGGGCGACGAGGTCGTGACGAGCCCGTTCTCGTTCGTGGCCTCGGCCAACGCGGCGCTCTACGAGCGCGCACGGCCGGTGTTCGCGGACATCGACCCGGTGACGCTGAACCTCGACCCGCAGGCCGCCGCGGCGGCGGTCGGCGCGCGCACGCGCGCGCTGCTGCCCGTGCACATCTTCGGCTACCCGGCCGACGATGCCCGCGTTCGAGCTGCTCGCCGCGCAGCACGATCTGGCGATCGTCGAGGACGCGTGCGAGGCGCTGGGCGCGCGTGCACGCGGACGGGACGCGCGGTCGGCGGGCGCGGGCACCCGGCGGTGTTCGGCTTCTACGCCAACAAGCAGCTCACCACCGGCGAGGGCGGGATGGTGACGCTCGGCGACGCGGCGCTGAAGGAGCGGATCGACTCCGAGCGCAACCAGGGCCGCGCGCCGGACATGGGCTGGCTCGACCACGACCGCCTCGGCTTCAACTACCGCCTCTCGGACATCGCGTGCGCGCTCGGGATCGCGCAGCTCGCGCGGCTCGATCGAGATGCTCGCCGCGCGCGCGCGCGTCGCCGGGCTCTACCGCGAGGCGCTCGCCGGGATCGAGGAGCTGCGAGCTGCCGTGCCCCGACCGCGACGGCGACCGGCGCGGCTGGTTCGTGTTCGTCGTGCAGCTGCCGCGCGGCGTCGATCGCGACGAGATCGTGCGCGCGCTCGCGGCGGCGGGCGTCCAGAGCAAGCCCTACCTGCCGGCGATCCACCTGATGAGCTTCTACCGCGAGCGCTTCGGCCACCGCGCCGGGCGAGTTCCCGGTGTGCGAGGACGTCGCCGCGCGCTCGCTCGCGCTGCCGTTCTTCCCGGAGATGAGCGAGGGTCAGGTGGCGCGCGTGGCCGAGCGTCTGGCGCGCGGTGCTGGAGGCGCGTCCGGCCGCCGTAGACTGAGCGCCCGTGTCGCGCTTTCACGAGCCCCAGGACCCGACTTCCAGCGGCTGAACGCC
Organism: uncultured Solirubrobacteraceae bacterium; assembly: GCA_963797105.1. Lineage (GTDB taxonomy): Bacteria > Actinomycetota > Thermoleophilia > Solirubrobacterales > Solirubrobacteraceae > Palsa-744. The sequence goes on along the minus strand of CAWCOB010000002.1, from coordinate 1,870,161 downwards.
TCGATCGACTTCGACCGGCGCCTGTGGCCGTAGGACGTCGCGCAGTCGCGCGCGCACGCGAAGATGCTCGCCGCGCGAGGGATCATCGCGGCCGCCGACCGCGACGCGCTGCTCGCCGGGCTCGACGCAGGTCGAGCGCGCGAGCTGCGCGACGGGCGCGTTTCGCGTTCGCGGCCGGACGACGAGGACATCCACATGGCGATCGAGCGGCGCCTGACCGAGATCGTCGGCGCGGTCGGCGGGCGGCTGCACACGGCGCGCTCGCGCAACGACCAGGTGGTCACCGACCTGGCGATGTACACGCGCGAGCGCGCGGCCGCTGCCGCATGGCGCGATCGCGGCGCTGATGGCGGCGCTGCTCGAGCGCGCCGAGGAGCACCTCGACTGGCCGATGCCGGGCTACACCCACCTGCAGCGCGCCCAGCCGGTCTACCTCGGCCACCACCTGCTGGCCTACTTCTGGATGCTCGCAGCGCGACCGCGAGCGCTTCGCGTTCGCCGAGCGCGCAGTCCGGACGGCTGCCGCTCGGCGCGGGCGCGCTCGCGGGCGTCAACTTCGACACCGATCGCGCGCATGCTCGCGCGCGAGCTCGGCTTCACGGGCGTGGCTCCGAACTCGATCGACGCGGTCTCCGGGCGCGACTTCGTGCTCGACTACCTCGGCGCGGCGGCGACCTGCGCGACGCACCTCTCGCGCCTGGGCGCCGAGCTGGTGCTGTGGTCGCAGCGCCGAGTTCGGCTTCTGCGAGCTGCCCGGACGCGTGGAGCTCGGGCTCCTCGATCATGCCGCAGAAGAAGAACCCCGACGCGGCCGAGCTGCTGCGCGCGAAGGCGCCGCGCGTCGTCGGGCACCTGGCGGCGTTCCACGGCGTGATGCACGCGCTGCCGCTGACCTACAACAAGGACCTGCAGGAGGACAAGGAGCACCTGTTCGACGCGGTCGACACGCTCGAGCTGACGCTCGCGGCCGCGCGCGGGATGATCGCGGGCGTGAGCTTCGACCGCGAGCGCATGCGCGAGGCCGCCGCGGACGAGCTGATCGCGGCGACCGACGTCGCCGACCTGCTGGTGCGGCTCGGGATGCCCTTTCGCGAGGCCCACGGCGTCGTCGCGGGGCTCGTGCGCACGGCGCTCGACAGCGGCCAGGCCGCTGTCGCAGCTGAGCGCCGAGGAGCTCGCGGCGCACAGCGAGCTGCTCGGCAGCCAACGAGCAGCAGTTCCGCGAGGTGCTCGCGCAGAGCTCGTGGCTCGAGTCGAAGATCTCCGAGGGCGGCACCTCGCTCGGCGCGCGTGCGCGAGCAGCTCGCGCTCGCGCGCATGCCCTGGAGGCCCGGAGACGGCGTGCATTCGATGTGCGCCTCCACGCTTGACGCGTCGCGGGCGCTGCCGCCCGACTTCTACGAGCGCCCGGTGCTCGAGGTCGCGCGCGAGCTGATCGGCTGCACGGTCGAGCACGCGGGGCGCCGCGGGCGTGATCGTCGAGACCGAGGCCTACCACGACAGCGAGCCGGCCTGCCACGCGTTCGTCGGGCTCACGCCGCGCACGCGCACGCTGTTCGGCGCGCCCGGGCGCGCCTACGTCTACCGCTCCTACGGCATCCACGCGCTGCTGAACGCGGTGTGCGAGCCCGAGGGCGTCGGCGCGGCGGTGCTGATCCGCGCGCTCGAGCCGATCTCGGGGATCGAGCCGATGCGCGCGCGCCGTGGCGTGCCGCGCGACGGCGCGCGGTGGAGGATCTCTGCTCGGGGCCGGGCAAGCTCACGCAGGCGCTCGGGATCACGCTCGCGGAGAACGGCGGCAGCCTGTCGAGCGGTCCGGTGCGGATCGGCGCGCGCTCGCCGGAGTGGGCCGACCCGCCGATTGTTGCCGGAACGCGCATCGGGATCAGCCGCGCCGTCGAGCTGCCCTGGCGCTTCTGCGTGGCCGGCAACCGCAACGTCTCGCGGCCGCGGCCCGTGCAGGCGCTGCCGACGCGGCGGCGCCGCCAGTCGGCTGCACGGCGCCGCCGGTCGGCGCGGCGGTGTCGCCGGCGCGGGCGTCGCGGGCGCCGGTGTCGCCCGCGCGGCGGCGTCGGCGGGTGCCGGCGCGCGTGTTCGGGAGCCGTGGCGCTTCGGTTCGCCTGGGTGCCGGCGAGCGGCGGCGCCGGCCCTTGCCGTGGCGCCCGGCGAGGCGCGGGGTCGCGGTCGTTGCTGGACGGCGCGGCGCGGTCGCCGGACGCGCTGGCTTCGGGCGTGGCCGTGCTCGAGGTTTCGCCTGAGCTGCTCGTGGCGCCCTTCTTCGACGCGCGGCGTGTTCCGCGCGTTCCTTGTCGATTCCGCAGCGCCGAGATCATGAAGTCGTGCCAGATCAGCGCCGGGAAGGTGCCGCCGAGCACGGGGCCGCCGTTGAAGTCGGTGGTCATCGGGATCAGCTTGTTGGGGTAGCCGACCCACACGGCGACGGTGTACTTGGAGTCCCAGCCGACGAACCAGGCGTCGCCGTAGTTGGAGGTCGTGCCCGTCTTGCCGGCCGCGAACTGCCCGATCGCGGCCGCCTTGCCGGTGCCGTACTGGAGCACCGTCTCGAGCATCGAGGTCTCGGTTTCGGCCACCGCGGCAGGCAGCACGCGTTTGCTGATGACCTTGTTCTTGTCGGCGCGCGAGCCGTCCGGCAGCGGCTGTGTGCCGGCCTTGACTTCCTGGATGCCGACGGGCGCGTCGCCTTCGGCGAGCGAGCCGCTGACGCGCTCGCCGCCGTGGGCGATCGTCTCGTAGGCGTGGGCCATGTCGAGCGGCGTGACGCCGACGGTGAGGCCGCCGATCGTCATCGCCGGGTTGGTCGAGAGCGGCGTCGTGATGCCCATCCTGTGCGCGAGCTGGGCGATGCGTTCGGTGCCCACCTTGAGGCCGACTTCGGCGAAGATCGAGTTGTCGGAGTAGGCGGTGCGCGCCGGTGAGCGTGTTCGCGCCCGTAGTAGGCGCCTTCGTCGTTGTGCACGACGAACTTTTCGTGGCCGCCCGTGTGGGGGACGATGAACACCTTCTCCTTGGACGTCCACACCGAGTCGGGCGAGATGCCGTCCTCGAGCGCGGCGGCGAGGTCGAACGCCTTGAACGAGGAGCCGGGCTGGCGCTCGCCCTCGGTGGCGAGGTTGAACGGGCTTTCGTCGTAGTTGCGCCCGCCGACCATCGCGCGCACCTCGCCGGTCGAGTTTTCGATCGCGACGAGCGACGGCCGTCGGGCCGCTCGGGGTAGGCGAGGTAGTTGTTGATCGCCTGTTCGGCCGCGTGCTGCAGTTCGAGGTCGAGCGTCGTCTTGATCTTCAGGCCGCCGTCGAAGGCGCGCTGGGCGCCGTAGCGTTCGATCACCTGCTGCTGCACCCAGCTCGTGAAGTAGCCGGCGTCGACGCCTTCGACGGTCTGCTCCTGCGGAGCCTGGATCTCGGCGGCCGCGGGCAGCGGCCTGCTTGATGCTCTGCTTCGTAGACGGGCCTGGTCAGGTAGCCCTGTTCGAGCATCTGGCGCAGCACGACGTCGCGGCGTTCGCGTGGCGGCGATCGGGGTGCTCGGCCGGGTCGTACGCGGTGGGCGACTGGATGATCCCCGCGAGCAGCGCCGCCTCCCACGGCTTGAGCTCGTGCGACGCACAGCTGCGTGGCCGGGCGTGCCGCAGCCGAGATGGTTGACTTCGTGGCCGAAGTAGGTCTGCGCCGCCGCCTCGATCCCGTAGGCGCCGTTGCCGAAGTAGATCGTGTTGAGGTAGGCGGTGATGATCTTTTCCTTCGACCACTTGTGCGAGAGCTGGTAGGCGAGCGCCGCCTCGCGGAGCTTCTCGAAGATCGTGCGGTGCGACTGGGCCTGCAGCGCGTTCTTGATGAACTGCTGCTCGATCGTCGAGGCGCCCTGGACGGTGCCTTTGTGCACGATGTCCGTCGACGAACGCGCGCGCGATGCCCGCGGATGTCGATGCCGCTGTTGGTCTCAGAAGCGCTTGTCCTCGATCGAGATCACCGCCTCCTTGACGATCGGCGGGATCTGTTCGGCGGTGACGATCACGCGGTTCTGCTGGCTGAGCACGCCGATCGGGTGGCCGAGGTCGTCGAGCAGGATCGAGCTCTGCTCGTCCTTGTAGCTGCGAGAACCTGGTCAGCGACGGCAGGTCGGAGGCGACCGACACGAACATGCCGAACACGAACGAGACAGGCCGAGCAGCAGCGACGGCGAACAGGATCGCGACGAAGCGCAGCCGCTTCAGGCGGCGGCTTCGCGGCGCCGGCTCGGCCAGCGGTGGCGTGCTCGGTCGAGGCGGTGATGTCGCGGGCGATCGTCGTCGCTCATCGGCGGCGGCGGAGGCTCGCCTCCGGGTTGCGGGAGGAGCCCGATCGCGGCGGCGCTGGCCGCGCTGGCGTGGCGCGGTGGGACCCTCCAGGCGGCGAGAGTCTAGCATTGGCCCCCATGCCGAACGCCGCCGACGCGGCCGCCGAGGACCCGCGCGGCTGGCCGCGGAGCTCGCCGCGCAACGCCGTCGACAGCCTGCCGGCGGGCGCGCTGGCGCGCAAGCTGCGCGCGGCCGCGCGCGGAGGGCCGCCAGCTGCGCGTGAAGCTCGGGATCGACCCGACCGCGCCCGACATCCACCTCGGCCACGCGGTCGTGCTGGGCAAGCTGCGCGAGTTCCAGGACGCCGGCCACCGCGTGGTGCTGATCGTCGGCGACTACACCGCGCGCGTCGGCGACCCGTCGGGGCGCTCGACGCTGCGCCCGATGCTCTCCGAGCGAGGAGATCGACGCCAACGCGGCGACCTTCCAGGAGCAGGCGCTGAAGATCCTCGACGCCGACCCCGAGCGCCTGGAGGTGCGGCGCAACAGCGAGTGGCTGGACATGGCGATGAGCGAGCTGCTGCGGCTCGTGCGCACGACCACCGTCGCGCAGCTGCTCGAGCGCGACGACTTCGCCAAGCGCTGGTCGGCGCGGCGAGCCGATCTCGATGCTCGAGCTGCTGTACCCGCTGCTGCAGGGCTATGACTCGGTGGCGGTGCGCGCCGACGTCGAGCTGGGCGGCACCGACCAGAAGTTCAACCTGCTGCTCGGGCGCGACATCCAGCGCGCCTACGGCCAGCCCGAGCAGGCGATCCTGACGATGCCGATCCTCGTGGGCATCGACGGGCGCCAGCAAGATGTCGAAGTCGCTGGGCAACCAGATCGGGGTCACCGACGCGCCCGCAGGAGATGTACGGCAAGACGATGGCGATCCCCGACGAGGCGATGGGCGAGTACTACCGGCTGCTGCTGGGGCGCGAGCCGCCGATCGGCGCCGGCCGGACGCAGCTCTCGCCGCGCGACGCCAAGCGCGCGCTCGCGCGCGAGCTGGTCGCGTGGCTGCACTCCGAGGCGGACGCGCAGGCCGCCGAGCGCCACTTCGACCGCGTGTTCGTCGAGCGCGGAGGCGCCCGAGGAGATCGAGGAGGCGCGCGTTCGACTGCGCCGACGGCGTGCGTGCACCTGCCGGGCCTGATCGCGACGCGAGTTCGGCATGTCGCGCTCGGAGGCGCGGCGGCTGATCGACCAGGGCGGCGTCACGCTCGGCGAGCAGCCAGCTCGGGCGCCGGCGAGCACGACGTCGCCGTGCGAGCGAGGCCGACGGCCAGGTGCTGCAGGTCGGCAGGCGGCGCTTCCGGCGCCTGCGCGCTCGGCTAGACCGCAGCGCCCGCCAGCGCGCTATACTTGCTGGTCGGCCCGCAGGCGCCCTTGGGCGCTGGGTCGGATCGGTCTCCTCCAGAAGGAACCCCTTTCGGTGAGGCTCGGCGGTCTTTGAAAACTCAACAGCATGCGCATCTACGATCGATTCGTCGATCGTGGTGTGCGTCCAGGTTCGACCCGCCGACGGGAGCGCTCTATGGCGTCTCCGGGTGGCGGTCAAAGAGTCAAGTAGAGAAGTACCCCGTCATGGTTCGGGACCACGGTGTATAGGTTCCGATCGCCGAGCCGGCTCGTGCGCTTGCGTACGACCGGCGAAGGCAACGCCATGACAGCTTTTCGTGAAGTTCTTCACGGAGAGTTTGATCCTGGCTCAGGACGAACGCTGGCGGCGTGCTTAACACATGCAAGTGGAGCGACGAACCAGGGCTTGCCCTGGGGCAGAGCCGCGAACGGGTGAGTAACACGTGGGTTACCTGCCTCGATGACCGGGACAACCCGAGGAAACTCGGGCTAATACCGGATGTGCCCGCAAGGGGAAAGGAAGCTTCGGCCTCCGCATCGAGATGGGCCCGCGGCCCATTAGCTTGTTGGTGAGGTAACGGCTCACCAAGGCTTCGATGGGTAGCTGGTCTGAGAGGACGATCAGCCACACTGGGACTGAGACACGGCCCAGACTCCTACGGGAGGCAGCAGTGGGGAATCTTGCGCAATGCGCGAAAGCGTGACGCAGCAACGCCGCGTGGGGGAAGAAGGCTTTCGGGTTGTAAACCCCTTTCAGTTGGGACGAAGCTTCGCCGGTGAATAGCCGGACGGAGTGACGGTACCTTCACAAGAAGCACCGGCTAACTACGTGCCAGCAGCCGCGGTAATACGTAGGGTGCAAGCGTTGTCCGGAATTATTGGGCGTAAAGAGCGTGTAGGCGGCCCGATTAGTCCGCTGTGAAAGTCCAGGGCTCAACCCTGGAATGCCGGTGGATACTGTCGGGCTAGAGTCCGGAAGGGGCGAGTGGAATTCCTGGTGTAGCGGTGAAATGCGCAGATATCAGGAGGAACACCAATGGCGAAGGCAGCTCGCTGGGACGTGACTGACGCTGAGACGCGAAAGCGTGGGGAGCAAACAGGATTAGATACCCTGGTAGTCCACGCTGTAAACGATGGCAACTAGATGTGGGGGGTGTCGACTCCCCCCGTGTCGAAGCTAACGCATTAAGTTGCCCGCCTGGGGAGTACGGCCGCAAGGCTAAAACTCAAAGGAATTGACGGGGGCCCGCACAAGCAGCGGAGCATGTGGTTTAATTCGACGCGACGCGAAGAACCTTACCTGGGCTTGACATGTGAGTGACCGGCGTGGAAACACGTCTTCCCTTCGGGGCACTTTCACAGGTGGTGCATGGCTGTCGTCAGCTCGTGTCGTGAGATGTTGGGTTAAGTCCCGCAACGAGCGCAACCCCCGTCGCATGTTGCCAGCATTTAGTTGGGGACTCATGCGAGACTGCCGGTGACAAACCGGAGGAAGGTGGGGATGACGTCAAGTCCTCATGCCCCTTATGTCCAGGGCTACACACGTGCTACATTGGCGCATACAGAGGGCTGCGATACCGCGAGGTGGAGCGAATCCCTTAAAGTGCGTCTCGGTTCGGATTGCAGGCTGAAATTCGCCTGCATGAAGGCGGAGTTGCTAGTAATCGCGGATCAGCATTGCCGCGGTGAATACGTTCCCGGGCCTTGTACACACCGCCCGTCACACCACGGGAGTGAGCAACACCCGAAGCCGGTGGCCTAACCCGCAAGGGAGGGAGCCGTCGAAGGTGGGGCTCGTGACTGGGGTGAAGTCGTAACAAGGTAGCCGTAGCGGAAGCTGCGGCTGGATCACCTCCTTTCTAGGGAGCACATAACAGTGCCCCGATCGCAGCGACCGTCCGGCCTCGAGCTCTTCGCGAGCGCGAAGGATCGAGGCGGCATGTCGAGCGGTCGGGCCTAGCATGTCGACCGAACCTGGCTGGATGGCCGCGCGTCGCGCGCGCTCCCTTACTACTTGGGGAGCGCGAGCGGCGCGGCCGCAAACGACCCCAGCATGCTGTTGAGTTTTGAGAGACCGGCGTCCGTCGGTGATCGCGTGGACACGTCAGATATGACGCGACCGCAATGACGCGAGACCGGCCGGCGTTATACGCCTCTCCACGGTCCTTGAAAACTGCACAGAAGCCACATCAGCCGCCATCGATAAGCGGCGGCTGAAAAACGGGTATCACCGGGCCCTCGACACCAGACTCCGTAGGGATCGGGTCGTGTTGGGCCAGATCACCGTCAAGATAGTAAGGGCACACGGTGGATGCCTTGGCACCAAGAGTCGATGAAGGGCGTGAACGGCTGCGATAAGCCACGGTTAGGCGCTGAATAGCCTTTGACCCGTGGATTCCCGAATGGGGAAACCCAGCGCTGGTAATGCGGCGTTATCCCCGGCTGAACACATAGACCGGGCGAAGACAAGCGGGGGAAGTGAAACATCTCAGTACCCCGAGGAAAGAAAATCAACAGAGACTCCCTGAGTAGTGGCGAGCGAAAAGGGATCAGCCCAAACCTGGCAGATGTAAGCGGACACGCGTTGTCTGTCGGGGGTTGTAGGGCGTTTGTTCCGAGTCGTGTCCGGCTCGGCAGGAGTTACAAAATCGTGTGGTAGTCGAAGCGCGTGGAACCGCGCACCATAGAGGGCAATCGTCCCGTAGACGAAACTGCATGATCTTCTGTCAGGCGTTCCTGAGTAAGTCCGCGCCCGTGAAACGCGGACTGAACCTGGGGGGACCACCCTCCAAGGCTAAGTACTCCTTGGTGACCGATAGCGGACAAGTACCGTGAGGGAAAGGTGAAAAGTACCCCGGAAGGGGAGTGAAATAGTACCTGAAACCGCGTGCCTACAAGCGGTGGGAGCAGCCTTGTGCTGTGACCGCGTGCTTTTTGCATAACGAGCCGGCGAGTTACTCGTCTGCGGCAAGGTTAAGCGATGAGCGGAGCCGTAGCGAAAGCGAGTCCTAATAGGGCGACATAGTCGTAGGCGGTATACCCGAAACTGAGCGAGCTACCCATGGGCAGGCTGAAGCGGGGGTAAGACCTCGTGGAGGGCCGAACCGACCTAGGTTGAAAACTGGGCGGATGACCTGTGGGTCGGAGTGAAAGGCTAATCAAGCTCAGTGATATCTGGTTCTCTCCGAAATATATTTAGGTATAGCCTCGGATAAATTGCGTGTTGGCCGTAGAGCACTGTTTGGATTAGGGGCCCTACCAGGTTACCGACTTCAGGCAAACTCCGAAGACCATCACGTCTACTCCGGGAGTCAGTTGCTGGGGGATAAACTTCAGCGTCGAAAGGGAAACAGCCCAGACCGCCAGCTAAGGTCCCTAAGTACTAGCTAAGTGGGAAACGATGTTCGAGTGCATAGACAACCAGGAGGTTGGCTTAGAGGCAGCCACCCTTGAAAGAGTGCGTAACAGCTCACTGGTCAAGTGTTCGAGCGCGGACAATGTAACGGGGCTCAAGCTAGTCACCGAAGCTGCGGGTGCGTGAGACCTTCGGGTCGATCGCGCGGTAGGAGAGCGTTCCCATGCCAGTAAAGCGGCGGCGTAAGCCAGCCGTGGAGGCGTGGGAAGTGAGAATGCCGGCATAAGTAACGAAAGAGGGGTGAGAATCCCCTCCACCGATTGCCCAAGGATTCCTGAGTAAAGTTCGTCTGCTCAGGGTTAGTCGGGACCTAAGGCGAGGCCGAAAGGCGTAGTCGATGGCCAACAGGTTGATATTCCTGTACCACGTCGCTTCCGTTTGACCGATGGGGGGACGAGGAAGGCTAAGGGAACCCAGGCGATGGTTGTCCTGGGGTAAGCATGTAGGGGTGGCCCTTGTCAAATGCGGGGCCGCATAACCTGAGGTGCGATGCCAGCTGGCGTTAAGCCGGCGAGTCCCTGACGCCATACCTCCAAGAAAATCCTCTAGGGAGGAAGCGCGTGCCCGTACCAAAACCGACACAGGTGGGCAAGTAGAGAATACTAAGGTGATCGAGATAACCCTCGTTAAGGAACTCGGCAAAATCGCCCCGTAACTTCGGGATAAGGGGCGCCCCAGTAGGGTGAAGCTCTTCGCGAGTGGAGCCCGAGAGGGCCGCAGTGAATAGGCTGAAGCGACTGTTTACCAAAAACACAGGTCTCTGCTAAGTCGTAAGACGACGTATAGGGGCTGACGCCTGCCCGGTGCCGGAAGGTTACGTGGAGTTGTTAGGGCTTGACCCGAAGCAGCGAAGCTAAGCCCCGGTAAACGGCGGCCGTAACTATCAGTTGACCGAGGTAGTTGTAAAACTCGGCTATATGCTGGAACATCCGAGTATCCCGCACTACGAGTTCCGTCCCAAGTGGGCGGTACCGTGAAAATGTGTCGGGTGCGGACAATCAGCAGGAAAGGCCCGACGTCCAGTCGATCGACGACGGTCCACCGCTTCGGCGGGGTCCGCGATCGGTGTTGAAGGCGTCGGGAATCCTCAGAGACTATACGCCGAGCCTGCCCTCTAGGCCGAGGGTGGGATGAGATAGTCCGCTCTCATGGGCGACCATGAGAGTCCGTCAGAAATGAGCGGACCGCTCGAGCGGAGTGCTCGAGTAGTAACAGTCAGGAACGGTCCTAAGGTAGCGAAATTCCTTGTCGGGTAAGTTCCGACCTGCACGAATGGCGTAACGACTTCAGCGCTGTCTCAACGAGGAGCTCGGTGAAATTGCAGTCTCGGTGAAGATGCCGAGTACCCGCGGCTAGACGGAAAGACCCCGTGAACCTTTACTACAACCTGGTATTGGATTTCGGTGCATTTCGCTCAGGATAGGTGGGAGGCTTTGAAGCGCTGGTTGCGGCCGGCGTGGAGCCAACCTTGAGATACCACCCTTGGTGTATTGGATTTCTAACAGCATTCCGTGAATCCGGGTGCTGGACAGTTCCAGGCGGGTAGTTTGACTGGGGCGGTCGCCTCCCAAAATGTAACGGAGGCGCACAAAGGTTCCCTCAGCACGGTTGGAAATCGTGTGTAGAGCGTAAAGGTAGTAAGGGAGCTTGACTGCGAGACTGACAAGTCGAGCAGGTGCGAAAGCAGGTCTTAGTGATCCGGCGGTAGCAAGTGGAAGTGCCGTCGCTCAACGGATAAAAGGTACTCCGGGGATAACAGGCTTATCGGGCCCAAGAGTCCACATCGACGGCCCGGTTTGGCACCTCGATGTCGGCTCGTCGCATCCTGGGGGTGGAGTTGCTCCCAAGGGTTGGGCTGTTCGCCCATTAAAGCGGTACGCGAGCTGGGTTCAGAACGTCGTGAGACAGTTCGGTCCCTATCTGCCGTGGGCGTTGGAGAGTTGAGAGGATTTGTCCCTAGTACGAGAGGACCGGGATGAACGCACCTCTGGTGTATCTGTTGTCCTGCCAAGGGCATAGCAGGCTAGCTACGTGTGGATCGGATAACCGCTGAAAGCATCTAAGCGGGAAGCCGGCCTCAAGATGAGCTCTCCCATCCCCTAGAGGGAGTAAGACCCCTGGTAGACCACCAGGTTGATAGGCCGGATCTGGAAGGACGGTAACGTCTGAAGGAGACCGGTACTAATGGGTCGAGGGCTTGACGGATTTTTTGTGATCACGGTCGGTACCCGTGTGGCGCTGTGCAGTTTTGAAGGACCGTGGGAGGCGTGGTCTCTCGCCTTTTTCCGGTGGCTTTGGCGAGGGGGAAACACCTCTTCCCATTCCGAACAGAGCAGTTAAGCCCCTCAGCGCCGATGGTACTTGGCTCGCAAGGGCCTGGGAGAGTAGGACGCCGCCGGTTTTTTCGACAAACGAGCCGCCTTCGGGCGGCTCGTCGTCGTTTCAAGGGAGCGTGCAGAGCTGGCGGGCCGCCCCGCTGGAAGGACCTCACGCGCGTGGTGCACGCCGCGAGGAGCCTGGGCTACAGCGAGCGCGTGGAGCGAGGACGGCCGCATGCCCGTCCTATTGCGGGGCCGCGCGGCGGGCGCGCGGTGGAGCCATGACCAACCGCGCAATGCTCGCCCCCGCGCCCGACAGGGCAGGTGCAGTGCTGCGGCGTATGCGGCAACTGGCCGTGGCGACGCAGCGAGGACCCTCTGCGCAGCGGCGCTCGGTGCGGGTGCGGAGCGTGGCAGGGCTCGTCCTGGCCGACCTCCCAGTCGACCTCGTAGTCGTCCTCGAGCAGCAGGAACGAGCGGGCCAGCGCGGACGGCACCGAGCGCGCGCTGCGCAAGCGTGGATGTTGGGCGCGGGGGAGAACATGTGTTCGTAAGCTAGGCCCGGCCTCGGACGGATCCGGGGCGAACGTGTGTGCGACGGTGGCGGCTCGAGGCGGGAAATGGCTCTAGCAGAGCCATTTATGGGCGCTTGAGGCTGCAACGGAAATTGCGAACGGCCGCATCGGTGCGGGCGGCGGCAGAAGCGTCAGGGTCCGTTCGAAGGCAAAGGCAGGGCCCCGGCGGCGAGCCGCGAACTGCACAGCGGATGGCTGTTACGCTTGCCAGGCGATCGACCGGCGGTGCCGGTGGGTACCCGTCGACCGGCGGACGGCGCCCAAAGCTCATGGAGAAGTTCGTCATCGAAGGCGGCGTCCCGCTGTCCGGCACGATGGTCCCGGCCGGAAACAAGAACGGCGCGCTGCCGATCCTCGCCGCCAGCGTCCTCACCGAGGACGAGGTGCTCGTGCGCAACGTGCCGCGCATCCGCGACGTCGAGGCGATGCTCGAGATCCTCGCGGCGATCGGCGTGCGACGTCGAGCTGGCGCGGGCCGAACGAGGTCGCGCTGTGCGCCGCGGACGTCGCACGACGTCGAGATCGAGCCCGAGCTCGCCGAGCTGATCCGCGCGTCGTTCCTGCTCGCCGGGCCGCTGCTCGCGCGCTTCGGCCGCGCGGTGATGCCGCCGCCCGGCGGCGACGTGATCGGCCGCCGGCGCCTCGACCCGCACCTCGACGCCTTCCGCGCGATGGGCGCGCGTCGCCGACTGCGGGCGCGAGATCGTGCTCAGCGCGCCGCGCGGGCTGCGCCCGACGGACGTGTTCATGGACGAGCCGTCGGTGATGGCCACCGAGAACGCGCTGATGGCCGCCGCGCTCACGCCCGGGCACGACCGTGATCGGCAACGCCGCCTGCGAGCCGCACGTCCAGGACCTCGCGCGGATGCTCGTGAAGATGGGCGCCGACATCCAGGGCATCGGCTCGAACCTGATCACCGTCAACGGCGCCGAGCGCCTGCACGGCTGCGAGCACGACGTCGCACCCGACCACATCGAGATCGGCAGCTTCATGGCGCTCGCCGGCGTCACCGGCGGCGAGCTGCGCATCAAGGACACCGTCCCCGGCGACCTGCGCATGATCCGCCTCGTGTTCGAACGCGTCGGGCCTGCGCTCCGAGCTGCACGGCAACGACGTCGTCGTGCCCGGCGGGCAGAAGCTCGTCGTCCAGGCCGACGTCGGCGAGTACAAGAGCAAGATCCAGGACGGCCCCTGGCCGGCGTTCCCCGCCGACCTCACCTCGATCGCGGTCGCGCTCGCCACGCAGGCCGAGGGCTCGATCCTGGTGCACGAGTGGATGTTCGAGAACCGCCTGATCTTCACCGACAAGCTGATCCTGATGGGCGCCGACATCGTCATGTGCGACCCGCACCGCGCGATCGTCACCGGCCCGCGCCGGCTGCGCGGCGAGCGCGTCGAGTCGCCGGACATCCGCGCCGGCATGGCGATGCTGCTGGCGGCGCTGTGCGCCGAGGGGCGCAGCGAGATCGGCAACATCCGCCAGATCGACCGTGGCTACGAGCGCATCGACGAGCGCCTGCGCGAGCTCGGCGCGCGCATCGAGCGCGTGGCCACGGAGCCCGTGCACGCATAATCTCGGGGTCCTCATGATCCACCCGATCCCCAGCGGCACGCGCGACGTGCTCCCCGACGAGACGCGCGAGGTGCGCGCGATCACCGACACCCTGCGCGCGCGTGTTCGAGCGCCACGGCTACGGCGAGATCTACACGCCCGCGCTCGAGTACGAGTCCGTGCTCGCGCGCGCCGACATGGCCGAAGCGCAGCCCGCCTACCGCGTGTTCGACGAGTCCGGCGCGGTGCTCGTGCTGCGCTCGGACATGACCGTGCCGATCGCGCGCGTCGTCGCCACGCGCTACGCCGCCAGCGAGCCGCCGCTGCGCTTCTGCTACTTCGCCCACTGCTATCGCGGCGTGCGCCCGCAGCGCGGGCAGCCGCGCGAGCTGCTGCAGGCCGGCATCGAGCTGATCGGCTCGCCCGCGCCCGCAGGGCACCGCCGAGGCGCTCACCGTGCTCTGCCACGCGCTCGACGCGACCGGCCTGAAGGACTACCGCATCGGCCTCGGCGACGCCTCGCTGTTCCCGGCGCTGATGAGCAGCCTGCGGCGTGCCCGAGGAGCTGCGCCCGGGGCTGCTCGAGACGCTCGTGCTGCGCGACTTCGTCGGGCTCGAGCGCGCGCTCGCCGAGTCCGAGCTCCCGGACGAGGCCGCCGAGCTGCTGCTCGAGGTGCCCCAGCGCCGCGGCGGACCCGAGGTGCTCGCGCGACACGCCCGAGCAGGCCGGCGAGGCCGTCACCGGGCTGCGCCAGGTGCACGAGCTGCTCGAGCCCGACGTCGCCGAGCGCGTGATCTTCGACCTCGGCCTGGTGCGCAACATCGGCTACTACACGGGCGCGGTGTTCGAGGTCTACGACCCCGCGCTCGGCGCGCCGATCGGCGGCGGCGGGCGCTACGACGAGCTGCTCGGGCGCTTCGGGCGCAGCCTGCCCGCCGTCGGCTTCGCGCTCGGCGTCGACCGCCTGCACATCGCGCTCGCCGGCGAGGAGCGCGGCACCGGTGCGCTGCTCGCGGGCGGCGCCGGCGAGGCCGTCACGTGACGCCGATCAACGGCCTCACGATCGCCGTGCCGCGCGGCGCGCTGTTCGCGGACACCGTCGACCTGCTCGCCGCGCTCGGGCTCGACACCGACGAGCTGCGCTCCAACGACCGCAAGCTGCTGTTCGAGGACATCGGCGTGATCACGATGCGCCCGTCCGACGTGCCCACCTACGTCGAGGCCGGCGCCGCCGACCTCGGCGTCACCGGCAAGGACGTGCTGCTCGAGCAGGCCGCGCAGCGCTCCGGCGAGGGCGGGCGCGAGGTCTACGAGCTGCTCGACCTCGGCTACGGGCGCTGCACGATGGTGCTCGCCAGCAAGGCCGGCCCCGACCCCGCGCGCGAGGCGCTGCGCCGCCTCGGCGTGATGCGCGTCGCCACCAAGTACCCGCGCATCGCCGCGCGCCACCTCGAGGAGACCGGCCGCCAGGCCGAGATCGTCGAGGTCAAGGGCTCCGTCGAGCTCGCGCCGCTCACCGGCATGGTCGAGGCGATCGTCGACCTCACCGCCACCGGCACCACGCTGCGCGAGAACAACCTCGTGGTCCGCGAGGAGATCGTCGTGTGCACCGCCCGGCTGATCGCCAACCCGGTCGCGCACAAGCTCAAGGCCGCCGCGATCGACGAGCTGCTCGAGCGGCTGCGCGCGCTGCCGAGCGCCGTCCGCCGGCGGGCGCCCCGGACGGCGCCTGAGATGCGGCTGCGAGCGCCTCGACGCCGCAGGACGCTCGCAGCGCGCTCGGCGGCCCGGCCGGCGCCGCCGCGCAGCCTGCGCTCGCTCGTGCCCGACGGCGACTCGGTCGCCGAGGCGGTGCGCGAGATCGTCGCGGCGCGTGCGCGCGCGAGGGCGACGCGGCGGTGCTCGACTACACGCGCCGCTTCGACACCGCCGGCAACGAGCCGCGGCCGCTGCTCGTCGCCCGGCGAGGAGCTCGACGAGGCGATCAAGCGGCTGCCGCTCGAGCTGGTCGCGGGGCTGCAGGTCGCGATCGCCAACGTCGCCCTGGTCGCCGAGGCGGGCGTCGGCGCGCGACGTCGCCGGTCGACGCTGCCCCAGGGCCAGCGCATCGTGCTGCGCGAGGTGCCCGTCGGCTCGGCCGCCGTGTACGTGCCCGGCGGGCGCGCGCCCTACCCGAGCACGGTCGTGATGGGCGTCGTCACCGCGCGCGCCGCCGGCGTGATCGACGTCGCCGTGTGCGCGCCGCCCGGGCGCCGACGGGCAGATCGACCCCGTGATCCTCGGCACCTGCCGGCTGTGCGGCGTCGAGCGCGTCTACCGCATGGGCGGCGCGCAGGCGATCGCCGCGCTCGCCTACGGCACCGAGACGGTCGAGCCGCGTCGACGTGATCGTCGGCCCCGGCAACCTCTACGTGCAGGAGGCCAAGCACCAGCTCTCCGCGAGCGTCGGCATCGACGGCTTCGCCGGCCCCAGCGACCTGCTCGTCGCTGCTCGGCGCCGACGCCGGCGAGCGCGAGCTGCGGCTCGCCGCGCTCGACATGCTCGCCCAGGCCGAGCACGGCGAGGGCAGCCTCGTCGTCGCGGTCGTCGCCGTCGGCGCAGGTCTGCGACGCGCTCGCGGCGGCGCTCGAGCGAGCTCGTCGTCGAACGCCCGACCGTGGGCGAGGCCGCGTTCGCGATCGTCGCAGGTGGCCGGCGCCACGCGACGCGGTCGGCGCTCGCCAACGCCTTCGCCCCCGAGCACCTGCAGCTGATCGGCGCCGACGTCGAGGCGCTCGCGCCGCATGGTGCGCTCGCGCCGGCTGCCTGTTCGTCGGCGCGCGACAGCGCCACCGCGTTCGGCGACTACGTCGCCGGCTCCAACCACGTGCTGCCGACCGGCGGCGCCGCGCGCTTCGCCTCGACGCTCTCGCCGCGCCACTTCCGCCGCACGATGTCCGAGGTGCGCATCGGCGCGGCGCGCCGCGAAGCTCGCCGCCGCCGGCGCGCCGATCGCGCGCGCGGAGGGCTTCGACGTGCACGCCGAGTCGATGGAGGCGCGCGTAGCGGGAGAATCCAGCGTCATGAGCCGCACAGCCACGATCGAGCGCAAGACCGCCGAGACCGACGTGCGCCTGACGCTCGACGCTCGACGGCACCGGCGCGGGCACGCGCGACACCGGCGTCGGCTTCCTCGACCACATGCTCGACCTGCTCGCGCGCCACGGGCGCCTCGACCTCGACGTGCACGGTCAGCGGCGATCTGCAGACCGGCGCGCACCACACCGCCGAGGACACCGCGATCGTGCTCGGCCAGGCGCTCGACGCGGCGCTCGGCGACCGCGCCGGCATCGCCCGCTACGGCTCCGCCACCGTGCCGATGGACGAGGCGCGCGCGAGCTGCGCGATCGACATCTCCGGGCGCCCGTTCACGCTGTTCGAGGCCGAGCTGCCGCCGGGCGCGACCGGCGGCTTCGAGCACGAGCTCACCGAGGAGTTCTTCCGCGCGCTCGCCAACGCCGCCAAGCTCACGCTGCACCTGCGCGTCGAAGCCGGCAGCAACGCCCACCACATGATCGAGGCCGCCTTCAAGGCGTTCGCGCGGGCGCTGCGCCAGGCGGTCGCGATCGACCCCACCGAGACGGGCGTGCCGAGCACCAAGGGCACGCTCACGGCATGAGCGACGCGTCCGCCCTGGTCGAGGAGCCCGTCGAGATCGCCGTGCGTCGACTACGGCATGGGCAACCGCCGCTCGGTCGAGAAGGCGCTCGAGCACGTCGGCGCGCGCGCGACCGTGAGCCGCGACCCCGACGCGGCTGCGCGCCGCCGCCGGCCTCGTCGTGCCCGGCGTCGGCGCGTTCCCGCGCGCGATGGACAACCTGCGCGAGCTGGGGCTCGACGAGCTGCTGCGCGAGCGCCTTGACGCGGGCACGCCGGTGCTCGGCATCTGCCTCGGCATGCAGCTCGCGTTCGAGTCCTCGACCGAGCTCGGCGGAGCCGCCGGCCTCGGCATCGTGCCCGGCGAGGTCCGCGCGCTGCGACGCCGGCGAGCTGAAGCTGCCGCACATCGGCTGGAACGAGGTGCGCTTCGCGAGCCCGGACTCGCCGCTCGTCGACGGATCTGCCCGAGCAGCTGCGCCTTCTACCACGTGCACTCGCTTCGCGCCCGTGCCCGCCGACGAGCAGCGACGTCCTCGGCACGGCCGAGTACGGCGCGCCGTTCGTCACCGCGGTGCAGCGCGGCTCCTTCTACGGCGTGCAGTTCCACCCCGAGAAGTCCTCCGCCGTCGGCCTGCGCCTGCTCGCCAACTTCGCGCGCATCTGCGTCGCCGCCGCGGCGCCGCGTCGCGCGGTGAGGCTCTACCCGGCGATCGACATCCTCGGCGGCAACGCCGTGCGCCTCGTCAAGGGCGACTTCGACGCGAAGAAGGTCTACGACGAGGACCCGCTGTCCGCCGCGCGCGGCTGGGTGCGACGCGGGCGCGCGAGTACCTGCACGTGGTCGACCTCGACGGCGCCAAGCCGGGCGAGCCCGTCAACCTCGAGCACCTGCGGCGGATCGCGGCCGAGCGCGGGCGTGCCGGTGCAGTACGGCGGCGGGCTGCGCACCGCCGAGGCGGTCGCGGACGCGCTCGACGCGGGCGCCGCGCGCGTGATCCTCGGCACCGTCGCGTTCACCGACCCGCGATCTGCTCAGCGCGGCGCTCGACGCGCATGGCCCCGAGCGGATCCTCGTCTCGGTCGACGTGCGCGGCGGCGACGTCGCCACGCACGGCTGGGTCGAGACGTACCGACATGCCCGCTCGCGACGCGTTCGCCGCGCTGCGCGCGCGCGGCGTGCGCCACTTCGTCTTCACCAACGTCGACCACGACGGCATGCTCGACGGCGCCGAACCGCGAGGAGGTCGCGTGGCGTGGCGGCGGCGGTGGGCGATGGCAGCCTGATCTTCTCCGGCGGCATCGGCACGCTCGGCGACCTCGAGGCGCTCGCGAGCCTGCGCGCCGAGCTGGCGCTCGAGGCACTCGACGGCGTGATCGTCGGCAAGGCGCTGTACGAGGGGCGCTTCACCGTTGCCGAAGGCAAGGCGGCGCTGGCGCCGAACTACGCGTGAGCGCGTGCACTTCAAGCGCGTGATCCCCTGCCTGGACGTCGACGCCGGGCGCGTCGTCAAGGGCGTCGAATTCGTCGACATCCGCGACGCCGGCGACCCGGTCGAGCTGGCCGCGCACTACGACCGCGAGGGCGCCGACGAGCTCGTGTTCCTCGACATCACCGCCACGCACGAGAAGCGCGACACGATCGCCAAGCTCGCGCGCGCGCACCGCCGACGAGGTGTTCGTGCCGTTCACGATCGGCGGCGGCATCCGCTCGGTCGCCGACGCGCAGGCGGTGCTCGACGCGGGCGCCGACAAGGTCTCGGTCAACTCCGCCGCGCTGCAGCGTCCCGAGCTGCTCGACGAGCTCGCCGACGTGTTCGGCGCGCAGTGCGTCGTGCTCGCGATCGACGCCAAGGCCGCGCGCCGCGCAGGACGGCCTCGAGCCGACGGTCCGCCAGCTGGGAGGCCTACCTCGCCGGCGGGCGCACCGCCACCGGGCGCGACGTCGTCGAGTGGGCGCGCGAGGCGCGTCGAGCGCGGGCGCCGGGGAGATCCTGCTGACGAGCATGGACCGCGACGGCACCAGCGACGGCTACGACCTGCCGCTGACGCGCGCCGTCAGCGAGGCCGTGAGCGTGCCCGTGATCGCCTCCGGCGGCGCCGGCGAGCTCGAGCACCTCGCGCAGGCGCTCGCGCGCGGGCGCCGACGCGGTGCTGTGCGCGTCGATCTTCCACTACGGCCGCTACACGATCGCCGAGGCCAAGGCCCACCTCGCCGCGGCCGGGATCCCCGTGCGCGTGAGCTGATGGGCGGCGGCGACGCCGAGCATGAGCGAGGCCGCGCGTGGACGCGGGCGCGCACGGTGGCGAGCCGTGCTCGAGGCGCTGCGCGGCCAGCCCGGTGGCCGCGAGCTGCTCGAGCTCGCGCGGCGAGCGCGACGACGTCGCGCTCGTCGGCGGCGCCGTGCGCGACCTGCTGCTCGGGCGCACGCCGCGCGAGCTCGACGTGGTCGTCGCGGCGAGCCGCGGAGCTCGCCGCCGAGCTCGCCGCACGAGCTCGCCGGCGAGGTGCTCAGCGCGAGCGCCACCGTGCACGAGCGCTTCGGCACGGCCGTCGTCGAGTGGCAGCGGGGGCGCATCGACCTCGCCGAGCGGCGCGCCGAGTCCTATCCGCGCGCCCGGCGCGCTGCCCGAGGTACGCCCGGCACGCTGAGCGAGGACCTCGCCCGCAGGGACTTCACCGTCAACGCCATCGCCGTCGCGCTCGGCGGCGCGCGGCGCGGGCGAGCTGCACGCCGCCGAGCACGCGCTCGAGGACCTCGCCGCGCAGGCGCCTGCGCGTGCTGCACGAGCGCAGCTTCCTCGACGACCCCACGCGCCTGCTGCGCCTCGCGCGCTACCGCGCGCGCCTCGGCTTCGAGGTCGAGCCGCACACCGCCGAGCTCGCCGCGCACGCGCTCGCCGCAGGCGGCGCTCTGCGACACGGTCTCGCGCGCGCGCATCGGCGCCGAGCTGCGCCTCGCGCTGCGCGAAGCCGACGCCGTCGCCGCGCTCGCGGCGCTCGACGAGCTCGGCGTGCTCGGCGCGCGCTCGCACCCGCGGCCTCGCGCCTTCGACCGACGCGCGCTCGCGCGGCGGGCGCTCGTCGCTGCTGCCCGCCGACGGCAGGCCCGACCTGCTGCTGATGGCCTCGCTGCTGCTCGCGCTGACGGGCGGCGACGGCGAGGACCCCGAGGACGTCATGTACGAGCTGCTCGACGGGCTCGAGTTCACCGCCGCCGAGCGCGAGCGCGATCATGCGCAGCGCGCTCGTCGCTCCCGCGCTCGTCGCCGCGATGGCAGACGCCGCGACGCCCTCGCAGCTGCACGACGCGCTGTTCGCGCACACGCTCGAGGCGGTCGCGCTCGCGGGTGCGCTCGGCGAGCGCGGGCCCGCGAGCGTCACCGCCGAGGCGGCCGACTGGCTCGACGAGGCTGCGCCACGTGCGCCTGGAGATCACCGGCGACGACCTGCTCGCCGCCGGCATCGCCGCAGGGCCGCGAGATCGGTAGGCGCCTGGACGCCGCGCTCGCCCGCAAGCTCGACGGCGAGCTCGACGGACGGGCGCGACGCCGAGCTGCGCGCGGCGCTCGAGCGAGGTCATCGCTGAGGACGATGCCGGGACGTGCGAGCCGAGTCGCGACTGAGCGCAGCCGAGGCGGACGCTGCGCGTTCGAGCTTCCCGGCGGCGGGCGCGCGCTGTTCACCACGCGCGCCGACGGCAACCTCTCGACGCGGCGGCGGCGACGAGCCGAGCACGGCATGCGGCGCCGCGAGCGCCTGCGCGAGCGGCTCGGTCTGCAGCTGGCTGTGCGCGAGCCGCCAGGTGCACGGCACCGACGTGCAGCGTCGTCGAGCGGCCGGCGCCGGCGCCGGCGGGCAGGCGCTCGCGACGACGCCGACGGCCAGGCGACCGCGCTGCCCGGGGTCGGCAGCGATGGTGCTGGCCGCCGACTGCCTGCCGGTCGCGCTCGGCTGCGACGGCGCCGTCGCGATGCGTCCACGCCGGCTGGCGCGGGCTGGCCGCGGGCGTGCTCGAGGAGGGCGTGCGCGCGCTGCGCGAGCTCGGCGCGCCGAGGCGCGCCGATCGGCGCGATCGTCGGGCCCGGGCGCGGGCGCCTGCTGCTACGAGGTCGGCGCGGAGGTGCACGCGCGCGTTCGGCGGCGCCCACGCGCGACGGGCGCGCGCATCGACCTGCGCGCGGTCGCCGCGCGAGCGCCTGCTCGCCGCCGGCGTCGCCGAGGTCCGCGCACGTCGAGCGCGTGCACGATCTGCGACGACGCGCTTCTTCTCCCACCGGCGCGAAGGCGCGCGCGCCGGCCGCCAGGCGGGGGTCGCATGGTTGAGCTGATCGCCGGGCTGCAGCGCCGAGCACGATCCGCGCGAACCTCGAGCGCATGCGCGCCGAGATCGCGGCCGCGCGCGAGCGCGCGCCGGCGCGACGCGACCGGCGAGCGCAGCGATGTCGAGATCCTCGCCGCGACCAAGTACGTCGCCAGCGAGGATCTGCCGGTGCTCGCCGAGGCCGGCGTCCGCCTCGTCGGCGAGAACCGCGCGCAGGACCTGCAGGAGAAGGTCGCCGCGCACGGCGAGCTGTTCGAGTGGGACTTCATCGGCCAGCTGCAGAGCCGGCGCGTGCGCGCGATCGTGCCGCACGTGCGCCTGATCCACTCGCTCGCCTCCGAGTCGGCGCTGCGCGAGCTCGAGCGCCACCGCGGCGCTGGCGCGTCCCGGCCTGCGCGTCCTGCTCGAGGTCAACATCGCCGGCGAGCCCGGCAAGGCCGGGCATCGCGCCCGGGCCAGATCGACGCGTTCATCGCGCGCTCGCCCGTGCCCGTCGCGGGTCTGATGACGATGCCGCCGCTGTCGCGCGACCCCGAGGACAGCCGCCGCTGGTTCGCCGCGCTGCGCGAGCTCGCCGACGAGCGCGGCCTGAGCGAGCTGTCGATGGGCACCTCCCAGGACTACGTCGTCGCCGTCGAAGAGGGCGCCACGATCGTGCGAATCGGCACGATTCTCTACGGTTGAGACACGCTCTACGCCCGCGTCGGCGCGCTGGCCAGAGCCGGGAATTACTAGCATCAGCAGGGAATCCGGCTCCGCCGGGCGAACACGCATCTATACCGATGGCCTTCCGCGACTCCTGGCACAGCGCGCTCGTCTACTTCGGCCTCGCCGAGGAGTACCACGACGACTACGACGAGGACGACGTCCGGGGTCGGCCCGGAGGCCGAGATCGAGGACCGCTACCGCGAGCGCCCCAACGTGCGCCGCCTGCGCCGCCGCCGCGACGAGTTCGACGACATCTTCGCCGACGACGACGCCGGCGAGCGCAGCCGGTGGCGCGCGCGCCGCGCGCGGCGGACGCGCCACGACCGTGCTCAAGCCCGTCGGGCGCACCAACGGCGACGTGCGCGTGCACCTCGTCGTGCCCAAGTCGTTCAACGACGCGCAGCAGATCGCCGACAAGTTCAAGGACTCGATCCCCGTGATCCTCAACCTGCAGAGCTCCGACACCGACCTCGTCCAAGCGCCTGATCGACTTCGCCTCCGGGCTCACCTACGCGCTCGACGGCGGCATGCAGCGGATCGCCGACAAGGTCTTCATGCTCACGCCGCGCAACGTCGAGATCTCGGCCGAGGAGCGGGCGCGGCTGATCGAGAAGGGCTTCTTCAACCAGTCCTGACTGAGGCGCGATAGCCGGCGCCTGGCTGCGTCCTCGCTCGCTCATGTGCGAAGCACATTTCGCTCACTGCGTCCTTGCCAGTCTTGGCTATCCCACCTCAGTGCCGCTCCCGATCGTGTCTAGTCTGGAGTTCGCATGCAGATTGGTCTGATCGGCTGCGGCAACATGGCCCGCGCGCTCGCGCGCGGGTGGGGACGGCCGGTGCTGTGCGCCGATCCCGTCGCCGAGCGCGCCGACGCGCTCGTGGCCGAGGTGGGAGGGGAGGCGCTTGCGAGCAACGCCGAGGTGGCCGCGCGCGCCGAGCTCGTGGTGCTCTGCCACAAGCCCGCCCAGCTCGCGGCCGTCGCCGAGGAAGTCGGCGCCGGCACGCGCGGCGGTCGCCTCGATCCTCGCGGCGACGCCGCTGGCCGCGCTGCGCGACGCCTATCCCGGGCACGGCCGGTCTACCGCTTCATCCCCTCGCTGCCCGTCGAGGTGCGCCAGGGCGCGGTCGTGCAGGCCGCCGGGCCGGGCAGGCTCGCGGACGCGGGCGACGCGGAGGCCGCGGCGCTCGACACGGCCGTCGCCGAGCTGTTCGCCGAGCTGGGCACGCTCGTCGTGCTCGACGACGCGCTCGTCGACGTCGCGATGGGCCTGATGTCCTGCGCGCCGGCCTACGTCGCGCTCGTCGCCGAGGCGCAGGTCGACGCGGGCGTGCGCCGCGGCATTCCCGCCGCGCAGGGCGCCCAGCTCGTCGTGCAGACGCTCGCGGGCACCGCGGAGCTGCTGCGCCGCCGCGACTACGACACGATCGCGGTCCGCCGCGAGGTCTCCTCGCCGGGCGGCGTGACCGCGCGCGGCGCTCGACGCGCTCGAGCGCGGCGGCATCGGCGCGCATTCAGCGACGCGCTCGACGCGGTGCTTGACGGAGGCTCGCGATGATCGTCGCCAGCGCCCGCACCGACGTGGCCGGCTTCCTCTCGACGCTGATCTACGTCTACACGCTGCTGATCATCGTCTACATCGTCATGCAGCTGCTGTTCGCGGCCGGCCTGCGCCCGCCGTACTCGCGCACGACCGACGCGCGTGCTCGGCTTCCTGCGCGACGTCGTGCGAGCCGTTCCTGCGCATCTTCCGCCGCGTGTCCCCGCGCTTCGGCGGCTTCGACTTCAGCCCGATCGCTGGCGATCATCACGCTGGAGATCGTCAACAGCGTCGTCGTCCAGGGCATCATCCACGGCTGAGCCCGCTGCGACGTGCCGAATGCCTGCGCATGGCTGCGCGCGGCGCTCGT
This sequence comes from uncultured Solirubrobacteraceae bacterium, assembly GCA_963797105.1. Lineage (GTDB taxonomy): Bacteria > Actinomycetota > Thermoleophilia > Solirubrobacterales > Solirubrobacteraceae > Palsa-744. The sequence goes on along the minus strand of CAWCOB010000002.1, from coordinate 1,846,022 downwards.
GTGCTCGCGTGCGTCGTGGCCGCCGACCAGCTCAGCAAGCACGCCGTCGAACACTCGATCGTGCGCGGCGAAGAACGCCGCTTCCTGCCGGGCGTGCAGCTCGTCGACACCCGCAACCACGGCGTCGCCTTCGGCTTCCTGCCCGGCAACCACGTCGCCGTCACGATCCTGATCGCGCTCGCGCTCGCCGCGCTGCTCGTCTACTTCGCGCCGCACGCCACGCGGCCGCTGATCTGGCTGCCGACGGGCATGCTCGCTCGGCGGCGCGCTCGGCAACATCCTCGACCGCGTGCGCGACGGCTCGGTCACCGACTTCATCAAGCTGCCGCTCGGCTGGCCGCCGTTCAACCTCGCCGACGCGTCGATCACGCTCGGGCATCCTCGATCCTGTTCCTGCTCGTCGATCGCGCGCGCGCCGGCGACGCGATGACGCGGCGAGCCGGCCCGGGCGCCGTTCACGATCGCCTTCCAGGACGAGCACCTGCTCGTCGTCGACAAGGCGCCGGCGTCGTCGTGCACCCGGCGCGCGGGCATCGCGAGGACACGCTCTCGCAGCTGCTTGCGCCGCTGCTCGCCGACGAAGGCGAGCTGAGGGCGAGGACAAGGCGACCCCGAGCGCCGCGGAATCGTGCACCGCCTCGACCGCGACACCTCCGGGCTGCTCGTCGTCGCGCGCACGCAGGAGGCCCACCGCGCGCTGCAGTCGGCGCTCGCGCGAGCGCCAGATCGAGCGCGAATACCTGGCGCTCGTCGAGGGGCGCCCGCCCGCCCGCTCCGGCACGATCGAGGCGCCGATCGGGCGCGACCCGCGCGTGCGCACGCGCATGGCCGTCGGCGGCGCCGGCGCCGCGCGAGGCGCGCACCCACTTCACGCTCGAGCGCGCGCTGCGCGGACACCTCGCTGCTGCGCCTGCGCCTGGAGACCGGGCGCACCCACCAGATCCGCGTGCACCTGCAGGCGATCGGCCACTCCGGTGTGCGGCGACCCCGAGTACGGGACCGCCGGGCTGCTCGGCCTGGAGCGCCAGTTCCTGCACGCCACCCGCCTCGCCTTCGCGCATCCGCTTCACGCGGCGAGCGCGTCGAGGTGCACTCGCCGCTGCCCGCCGACCTGCAGGCCGCGCTGGAGCGCGCCGAACGGGTATCCTGAGCGTCAAATCAAGAATCCTCGACCCGCGCGGCCACGGATCGCGGCCCTGCCCGGAGTCATGGCCGACAGGTCGCGAGCTCCGGGTCCGCTCCCTCCGCGCGGCAACCAATCGCACTCAACAAAGGGAGTAGCCCGTGGCTGACGTAGGCATCGCGGAGCTGCTGGAGGCCGGCGTTCACTTCGGCCACCAGACGCGCCGCTGGAACCCCAAGATGCGCCGCTTCATCTATCGGCGAGCGCGGCGGCATCTACATCATCGACCTGCTCAAGACCGCAGGCGCTGCTGGCGCAGGCGCAGGAGTTCGCCGGCGACGCTCGCCCACCGCGGCGGCACGGTGCTGTTCGTCGGCACCAAGAAGCAGGCGCGCGACACGATCAGCGACGTCGCCGAGGCGGCCGACATGCCGTACGTCAACCACCGCTGGCTCGGCGGCCTGCTGACGAACTTCCAGACGATCAACCAGCGCATCCGCCGCCTGCACGACCTCGAACGCTACGAGGCCGAGGGCCAGCTGGCGCTGCTGCCGACGCGCGAGCGGATGGCCGCGCAGGCCGACCTCGCGAAGCTGCGCGCGAACCTCGGCGGCGTCAAGAACATGCAGCGCGTGCCCGACGCGATGTTCGTGATCGACCTCAAAACCGAGGTGATCGCGGTCAAAGAGGCGCAGCGCCTGCGCATCCCGATCATCGGCCTGGTCGACACCAACTGCGACCCCGACGGCATCGACTTCGTGATCCCCGGCAACGACGACGCGATCCGCTCCTGCGCGCTGATCACCCAGGCGATCGGCCAGGTCGTCTCCGAGGGCCACTCGCGTCTTCCGCGCCGAGGAGGAGCGCGCGCGCAAGGAAGCCGAGGAGACGCGCCCGCCTCGAGGCCGAGGCGCGCGCCAAGCGCGAGGCCGAGGAACAGGCCAAGCGCGAGGCCGAGGAGCAGGCCAAGAAAGAGGCAGCCGAGCGCGAGGCCGCCGCGCGAGGCCGCCGCCGCGGCAGCGCAGGCGGCAGCCGCAGCAGCCAGCCGCCGCGCCTGCGGCCGAGGCCGCCGCGCCGGCCGCGACCGCGGCGCGCCCGCGGAGGCCGCGCCCGCGGCACCGGCAGCCGAGCTACAGGCCGCAGCCGCCGCCGCCGAGGCGCCCGCGGCCGCGGAGCCGAGCCGCCGGCGGCAGAGCCCGCACCTGAGCCGCGCCGCGGAGCCCGCGGCCAGCCGAGCCCGAGCCGGCAGCCGCGGAGCCCGCGCCGGCGAGCCCGAGCCGGCAGCCGCGGAGCCCGACGCAGGCGCCCGCCGAGCCGACGCCGGAGCCCGAGCCGGCGGCGAGCCCGCAGCCGAGACGGCGGCCGCGCCGAGCCGCCGCAGGCGGAGGCGCCGGCGAGCGCACCGAGGCCAGTGCGACGACGACAGCGGAGGCGAGCGCATCATGAGCACGGTCGAGATCGCGCCAAGGACGTGAAGGCCCTGCGCGAGCGCACGGGCGCGGGGATGATGGACTGCAAGAAGGCGCTCACCGAGGCCGCAGGGCGACATCGAGAAGGCGATCGAGATCCTGCGCGTCAAGCAGGGCAAGAAGATCCAGGACCTCGGCGAGCGCGCCGCCACCGAGGGCACGGTGCAGGCCTACGTGCACGCCGGCGCGAAGGTCGGGCGTGCTGATCGAGGTCGACTGCAACACCGACTTCGTCGCCAAGAACGACGACTTCGTCGGCTTCGCGCGCGAGGTCGCGATGCAGATCGCGGCGACGCCGACCGTCAACTACGTCAGCCGCGAGGACGTGCCCGCCGAGCAGCGCGAGGCCGAGGCGCGCATCTACGAGCAGGAGGCGGCCGACAAGCCGGAGAACGTGCGCGAGAAGATCGTCGCGGGCAAGCTCGACTCGTGGCTGCGCGACGATCGTGCTGCTCGAGCAGGAGATGCACAACCCCAAGTTCGAGGGCAAGACGGTCCAGCAGCTGCGCGACGAGCTCACCGCGACGACCGGCGAGAACGTCGTCATCCGCCGCTTCGTGCGCTTCGCCGTAGGCCAGTAGGCCGTGGACGCTGCGCGGGACTGTGCCTCGGTCGCTCGCGTGCATAGCACGCCACGCTCCCTGCGTCCGCGTCCCGCTTGGTCCACGGCCTCCTGGTAGGCGGGGTGAGCGGATAGGCTGCCCGGCGATGGCCCCTGCCTTCAAACGCATCCTGCTGAAGCTCTCCGGCGAGGCGCTGATGGGCGAGCTCGACTACGGCACCGACCCCGAGCGCGTGGCCGGCGGTCGCGCGCCAGGTGGCGCGCCGTGCGCGACCAGGGCGTGGAGGTCGCGATCGTGGTCGGCGCCGGCAACATCTACCGCGGCATGAAGGGCGCCGCCGCGGGGATGGACCGCGCGACCGCCGACTACATGGGGATGCTCGCGACCGTGCTGAACGCGCTGCCGCTGCAGGACGCGCTGGAGAAGATCGGCACGAACACGCGCGTGCAGTCGGCGCTCGGCATCTCCGAGGTCGCCGAGCCCTACATCCGCCGGCGCGCGATGCGCCACCTGGAGAAGGGCCGCGTGGTGATCTTCGCGGCCGGCACCGGCAACCCGTTCTTCACGACCGACACCGCCGCCGCGCTGCGCGCGGCCGAGATCCACGCCGAGATCATCCTGATGGCCAAGAACGGCGTCGAGGGCGTCTACACGGCCGACCCGGCGCTCGACCCGAGCGCCGAGTTCATCCCCGAGATCACGCACATGGAGGCGATCGAGCGGCGCCTGCGGGTGATGGACTCGACGGCGCTCGCGCTGTGCATGGAGAACGGCATGCCGCTCAACGTGTTCAACATGGACGACGAGACCAGCCTCGCGCGGATAATCTCCGGCGAGCGCGTGGGCACGCTCGTATCGACAGCCGGAGGAGAGGGCGATGGCCGCTGAGAACCTGATCGACGAACTGCTCGAGGACGCGCGGCGAGCGGATGGGCAAATCGGTCGAGTCCGCCCAGCACGAGTTCTCGACGGTGCGCACCGGTCGCGCCAGCCCGTCGCTGCTGGACCGCGTCGTCGTCGACTACTACGGCGCGATGACCCCGCTGAACCAGCTCGCCACGATCTCCGCGCCCGAAGCGCGGCTGCTCACCGTGCAGCCCTACGACAAGTCCTCGATCAAGGCGATCGAGAAGGCGATCAACGAGTCCGACGTCGGCCTGACGCCCGTCCAACGACGGCAACGTCGTGCGCCTGGTCGTGCCCGAGCTCACCGAAGAGCGCCGCCGCGAGCTCGTCAAGGTCGTGCGCAACCTCGCCGAGGAGGGGCGCGTGGCGATCCGCAACGTGCGCCGCGACACGATGCAGCACCTGCGCGAGCTGAAGGCCGAGGGCGAAGCGTCCTCCGACGACGAGCACCGCGCCGAGGTCGAGCTGCAGAAGCTGACCGACGGGCGCATCGGCGAGCTCGACGGCGTGCTCAAGGCCAAGGAAGAGGAGATCCTCGCAGTCTGATGGCGCCGCCGGGGAACGGGCGTCGGCGAGCGCGCCCGGACCGCCGCTCGGCACGAGGCCCGCGGCGCGCTACGTGGCGATCATCACCGACGGCAACGGCCGCTGGGCGCGCGCGCGCGGGCTGCCGGTCAACGACGGTCACAGCGCCGGCGCCGACACGGTCAAGGCGCGCCTGCGCGACGCGGCCGAGCTCGGCGTCGAGGAGTTCACCGTGTACTCGTTCTCGACCGAGAACTGGTCGCGCCCGGCCGAGGAGGTGCAGGGCCTGATGGAGATGTTCTCGCGGCGGATCGCCGGCGAGACGCCCGAGCTGCACGCAGGAAGGCGTGCGCATGCGCTTCATCGGCCGCCGCGAGGGCGTCGGCGAGCGGCTCGTCGAGCAGATGCGCTGGGCCGAAGAGCTGACCGCGCGCCAACACCACGATCACGATGTTCGTCGCCTTCAACTACGGCGGGCGCGCCGAGATCCTCGACGCCGCGCGGCGCTTCCACGGGCGAGCACCGAGGAGGAGTTCCGCGCGCTGCCTGTACGCGCCGGAGATGCACGACCCCGACCTGATCATCCGCACCAGCGGCGAGCGGCGCCTGTCCAACTACCTGCTGTGGCAGTCGGCCTACTCCGAGCTCGTCTTCCGCGACGAGCTGTGGCCCGACTTCACGCGCGAGGCGCTCGAGCAGTCGCTGGCCGAGTACGCCGAGCGCCGGCGGCGCTTCGGCGGGCGATGAGCGGCGGCTGATGGCGAGCGGGCCGCACACGCCTCACGGCGCGCGCGCCGCGCGTCCGCCGGATCCGAGCGCCGGCGCCGTCGCGGCGCCAGGCGCCGCGCTTCGCGCAGCCGCAGCGGCAGCGCGCGAGCCGCGCTCGGACCTGGGCGCGCGCGTGCTCGTCGCGATCCCCGCGATCGCGGTCGCGCTGTTCCTCGTGATCGAAGGCGGCCTCGTGTTCGCGCTCGGGCTGTTCGTGCTCGGCGCGCGTCTGCATGCACGAGCTCTACGGCGATGTACGCGCGCGCGCAGCCCGGTGCGCCTCGCCGGCTTGCTCGCGCTCGCGGGGCTGCTCGCCGCGGCGCTCTACGGCGACCAGTTCCAGGTGCTGCTCGTCGCCGTCGCCGCGCTGCCGCTGCTGTTCGGGCTGACGCTGCTGCAGCCGCGGCCGACGCGTCGGCGGCGATCGCGGTGACGCTGCTCGGGATCTACTGGATCGGCTTCGCGCTCGCCCACGCCGTGCTGCTGCGCGGCCTGCCGCACGGGCTGGGCATCGTGATCGACGTGCTCGTCGGCACCTTCCTCGGCGACACCGGCGCCTACCTCGGCGGGCGCATGTTCGGCCGCCGCCCGCTGGCGCCCGCGATCTCGCCGAACAAGACCGTCGAGGGCCTCGTCGATCGGGCATGCTGTGCGCGGTGCTGGGCGTGTGGATCGCCGGGCGCTACCAGGAATGGCTGCCGGGCACGCACGCGCTCGTGCTCGGCCTCGGCGTCGCGCTCGTCGCGCCCGTCGGCGACCTGTTCGAGTCGTTCGTCAAGCGCGAGGCCGGCACCAAGGACTCCGGCGGCCTGTTCGGCGCGCACGGCGGCGCGCTCGACCGCCTCGACGCGGTGCTGTTCACCGCGGTCGTCGGCTACTACATCTGGGCGGCCTATGTCCACGCGTAAGCGCCTCCTGATCCTCGGCTCGACCGGCTCGATCGGCACGCAGGCGCTCGACGTGTGCGCGCGCAGCGACGAGCTCGAGCTCGTCGGGCCTCTCCGCGGAGCGCTCCTGGGAGGCGCTCCTCGAGCAGGCGCGCGCGCACGGCGTCACGCGGATCGCGCTCGCCGACGAGGCACGCCGCGGCGCGCGCGTCGCGAGGCGTGGACCGACGGGCGAGGTGCTGGGCGGCGCCGAGGGGCTCGTGCGGCTGGTCGTCGAGTCGGGCGCCGACCTCGTGCTGAACGCGCTCGTCGGCTCGGCCGGCCTCGGGCCGACGGTGGCGACGCTCGGCGAGGGCATCGACCTGGCGCTCGCCAACAAGGAGTCGCTGGTCGTCGGCGGCGAGCTCGTGACCGCGCTCGCCGAGGCCACCGGCGCGCGGATCGTGCCGGTCGACTCCGAGCACACCGCGCTGCACCAGCTGCTCGCCGGCCAGCCGCCGGGCGCGGTCGAGCGCCTCACGATCACCGCCAGCGGCGGCCCGTTCCGCGGGCGCACGCGCGACGCAGCTCGCAGGACGTGACCGTCGAGCAGGCGCTCGCGCACCCGACGTGGGCGATGGGCGGCAAGATCACGATCGACTCGGCCACGCTGATGAACAAGGGCCTCGAGCTGATGGAGGCCCACCACCTGTTCGGCACGCCCGTACGAGCGGATCGACGTGGTCGTGCACCCGCAGTCGCTCGTCCACGGGCTCGTGCAGCTCGCCGACGGCGCGATGCTCGCGCACCTCGGCCCGCCGGACATGCGCATCGCGATCTCCTACGCGCTGCACGGCGGCGAGAGCGTGCGCGCTGCCGATCGCGCCGCTCGACCTCGCGGCGGTCGGCGAGCTCACGCTTCGAGGCCGGTCGACCTCGACGCGTTCCCGTGCCTGCGCCTGGCGCGCGAGGCCGCGCGCGAGGGCGGCACCGCGCCGTGCGTGCTGAACGCCGCCAACGAGATCGCCGTGCACGCCTTCCTCGAGGGTCGCCTGCGCTTCCTGCGAGATCCCCGACGGTGATCGAGCGGACGCTCGACGCGAGCTCGGCGCGCGAGCCGGTGCGCTCGTTCGAGTCGCTGTACGAGGCCGACCGGCGAGCGCGGGCGGTCGCCGGCGAGGCGGTCGCGGCGCTCGCCTGAGCGCCACGCCGGTGCGGCGCTCGGCGCAACCGGCCTGCAACCGGCGGGACCGGCGAGCGGCCTGCCACACTGAGGCCATGAGCTGGGTCCTGACGCTCCTCGGCATCATCGCTGCTGATCGTGCTGCACGAGCTCGGGCACTTCACCGCGGCCAAGGCCGTCGGCATGCGCGTGGAGCGCTTCTCGCTGTTCTTCCCGCCGACGCTGTTCAGCGTGCGCCGGGGCGAGACCGAGTACGCGATCGGCGCGATCCCGCTGGGCGGCTACGTGAAGATCACCGGCATGAACCCCGAAGAGATCGGGGACCTCGAGCCGGAGGTCGCGCGGCGCGCCTACTACAACCAGGCGCCGTGGAAGCGGATCGTGGTGATCCTCGCCGGGCCCGGCGTCAACATCGCTGATCGCCTTCGTGCTGTTCTGGGCGATGCTCGTCTCGCGGCAGCCTCAACGGCGCCTACGACGCTCGGCAACCTCGACCCGTCGATCCAGACGCTGCGTGCCGAGCACCACGGTCGGGGCGATCGAGACGGGCGACGCCGGCCGCACGGCGCTGCTGCGCCCCGGCGATCAGATCCTCGCGGTCGACGGGCGCCGCGCGACGCGTCGACTCGACGATCAAGGCCGATCGACGCGCACCGCTGCGCGGGCACGCCCGGTCAACGGCTGCCGTGCGGCCACGCCGGTGCAGCTCACGGTCCGCCGCGGCGGGCGCGACGCTGACGCTGTCGATCTACCCGCGCTACAACAAGGCAGCTCGGGCGGATGCTGATCGGCTTCGACTTCGGCGTCGCGCGCGAAACCGTTCGGCGTGCTCGCCGCCGCCGGCGTCGCCGTGCAGCGAGATGTGGCACGTCACCACGCAGACGATCACGGCTTCGGCCAGGCGCTCACCGAGCTCGAAGGTCCGCCAGCAGGTCTCAAGCATCGTCGGCATCACCGAGATCGCGCACGAAACGGTCGTCGCCGGGCGCCGGCTACGCGCTCGTGTTCCTCGGCTTCATCTCGCTGATCCTCGCCGTCATCAACCTGTTCCCGTTCCTGCCGCTCGACGGCGGGCACGTGCTGTGGTCGGTCGCCGAGAAGGTGCGCGGCCGGCGCATCTCGCTGGTGGCGATGTACCGCTTCAGCTCGGTGGGGATCGTGCTGCTGCTGTTCCTGGTGATCAACGGCGTCAGCAACGACATCAGCCGCCTCGGCGGCTGACGCGGCGCCGGCCGCGTCAGCGCGCCCACGCCGGCTGCATGCCGGCCTCAGCTCGCAGGCGCGCGCACGCACACCCAGCTCTTGACGAGCGGGCCGACGCGCTCCGCGCGCGCGGGGCCGAACAGCGCCTCCAGCTCGCGCGCGGCGCAGCAGCGAGATCTCCTCCCAGCCGCCGGCTGCGCGCCGAGGCGCCAGTAGAGCCTGCGCAGCGCGCGCGCGGCAGCCAGTGCGCGCCCGGCAGCAGCGAATGCGGCTCGATCGGGAACGAGCAGCGCCGGGCGTCTGCACGAACCAGCCGCGCCCCACGCGGCGGAGCTCCGCGCGAACGCCGCGCGGCGCGCGGGCGGGACGTGCTCGATCACGCTCGAGCAGTACACGAGGTCGAACTCGTCGTCGGCGAACGGCAGCCCGTCGGCGGCGTCGGCGCGCACGAACGGGCCCGGGTAGTCGGGGCGCTCGAGCGAGGTCCACGCCGGTGATGTCGAGCTCGGGCTCGAGCGCGCGCAGGCCGAGCGCGCCGCAGCCGACGTCGAGCACGCGCGCGCCCGGCGGCAGGCGCGTGAGCGCGAAGAAGCGCGCGTGGCGGCGGGCGCGGGCGCGCGCCGCGAGCGGCGCGGCGAGGCGCGCCAGCGGCCCGCGCGCGGTGGCGTAGACGTCGGGCATCGTAGAATCAGCCTATGGCCTCGAAGCGGCAGATCCACGTGGGCGCGGTGCCCGATCGGCGGCGGCGCGCCCGTCGCCGTGCAGACGATGACCAAGACCGAGACCGCCAACCTGCGCGGCGACGATGGAGCAGATCCGCACGGTCGCGGACGCCGGCGCGGACATCGTGCGCGTGGCGGTGCCGCGCGAGCAGGACGCCGAGGCGCTGAAGACGATCGTCGCGCAGTCGCCGATCCCGGTGATCGCCGACATCCACTTCAACCACACGCTCGCGCTGAAGGCGATCGAAGCGGGCGCGCACTGCGTGCGGCTGAACCCCGGCAACATCGGCGGCCCCGAGAAGGTCGCCGAGGTGATCGCGCTGGCCAAGCAGCGCGGCACGCCGCTGCGCGTCGGCGTCAACTCCGGCTCGCTGCCCAAGCACCTGCGCCAGCTCGAGTACGACAACCCGGTCGAGGCGCTCGTCACCGCCGCGATCGAGACCGTGCGAGCTGATGGAGCGCCTCGACTTCGACGAACTTCAAGGTCTCGATGAAGTCGACCTCGGTGCCGAACACGATCGCCTCCAACCGCCTGCTCGCCGAGCGCATCCCCTACCCGCTGCACCTCGGCGTGACCGAGGCCGGCACCAAGTGGTCGGGCTCGCTGAAGTCCGCCGTCGGCCTCGGCACGCTGCTCGCCGACGGCATCGGCGACACGATCCGGATCTCGCTGTCGACCTTCCACGCCGAGGAGGAGGTCAAGGTCGCCTGGGAGATCCTCAAGGCGCTGAAGCTGCGCGAGCGCGGCCCCGACCTGATCGCCTGCCCGACCTGCGGGCGGCTGCAGTTCGACATGGACACCGTCGTCGCCGAGGTCGAGCGGCGCCTGGAAGCCTACGAGGACCCGATCGAGGTGTCGGTGCTCGGCTGCGCCGTCAACGGCATCGGCGAGGCCCGCCACGCCGACTTCGGCATCACCGGCGCCAAGGACATGGGCATGATCTACTCCAAGGGCGAGCCGCTGAAGAAGGTGCCCACCGAGCAGCTCGTCGACGAGCTGTTCAAGGAGATCGACCGCTACTACGCCGCCGGCAAGACGCGTCCAGCGCGACGAGCGCGCCGCCGCGGAGGCGCGCGCGTGGCTGGCCGAGAACGAGGACGACACCGCGATGACGCCCGAGCGGATCGCCGCGCTGGAGGCCGCCGCGGCCGAGAGCGACGAGAGCGCCGGCGCGGTGCTCGAGTCGATGCTCGCGAGCGGCCGGCGCGCGCGCACGCCGTCGCGCTCGACGAGGCCGTCTCGCCCGTCGCCGGGCGGCGCTTCAGCCGCAGCTGAGACGCCGCCATCGTCGGGCGCCGCATGCTACCCGGACGCGCAGCGCGGCACCGCGCGCATGCGCGTCACTCGAGCTGCTCAGCCGACGCCGCCGCGAAGCGCTCGGCGACCTTCGCCCAGTCGACGACGTTCCACCACGCGTCGATGTAGTCGGGGCGGCGGTTCTGGTACTTCAGGTAGTAGGCGTGCTCCCACACGTCCACGCCCAGCAGCGGCGTCTTGCCGGCGGAGATCGGGTTGTCCTGGTTGGCGCGTGCCCACGACCGCCAGGCCCGAGCCGTCGTGCACGAGCCACGACCAGCCCGAGCCGAACTGGTTGACGCCGGTTTCCTTCAGCTTGGCCTGGAAGTCCGCGAACGAGCCGAACGCCGAGTCGATCGCCTCGCCGAGCGTCGCCGCCGGGCTCGCCGCCGCCGTCCGGGCTCATGCTCTCCCAGAAGAGCGTGTGGTTGTAGTGGCCGCCGCCGTTGTTTTTGACGGCGCCGCGCTTGTCCTCGGGCACGGCTGCCGAGGTCGCTGAGCACGTCCTCGATCGGCGCGTCCGCCAGCGCGGTGCCCTCCAGCGCGGCGTTGACCTTGTCCACGTAGGCCTGGTGGTGCTTGTCGTGGTGGACTTCCATCGTCGCCTTGTCGATGTGCGGCTCGAGCGCGTCGTAGGCGTAGGGGAGCGGCGGGACGGTGTAGGCCATGTCGGGGGCTCCTTGTCGGGTCTGCGTCGAAGTTCGGTCGGTCGCTCGCTGTTCTATCAAAGGCGACGATCGCCGTTGCTCGAGGCCGCTCGCTGATGGCGCCGCAGCGGGGCTCATCACTCGCTGGCCAGTGCCGGTCATAGGCTCTAGCGCATGACCCCGGTGCCGTCACCGGCCGTCCCGGCCGCCAGCCGCCGCCACGCGCGAGGCCGCGCTGGCGCTCGCGCACCGAGCGCTTCCTCGCCGGCGAGCGCGTGGACGTGCAGGCGATCGCGCGCGAGCTCGGCCTCGCGCGGGCGACGATGCATCGCTGGTTTCGGACGCGCGAGCTGCTGCTCGGCGAGGTGCTCGCCGCGCTCGCCGAGCAGCGCCTGGCGGCGATCCGCGCGCGCGTCGCGCGGCCACGGCGCGCGCGCGCTGCTCGAGACGCTTCGACCGCTTCAACCGCGAGCTCGCCGCCACGCGCGGGATGCGCGTGCTGCTCGCCCAGGAGCAGGAGCGCGCGCTGCGGATCCTCACCTCGAGCGCCGGGCATCGTGCAGCCGCGCGTCGTCGCGCGCGATCGAGCGCCTGATCGACGCCGAGGTGCAGGCCGGCCACTTCGTGCCGACGGTCGCCGCCGGACGTGCTCGCCTACGCGATCGTGCGGCTCGGCGAGGCGTTCCTCTACAACGACGCGATCGTCGGGCATCCGCGGCGACACCGAGCGCCTGCGCGAGGTCGAGGCGGCGCTGCTCGGCGTCCAGCGAGCCGTAGGGATTTGCGTCTTGTCGGCCGTCGTGTCTAGAATCTCGCCGTAAACGCGGCACAGCCGCACGGCGCGCGGCCGCACGAGCAGGAGGAGAGAGGGATGAGACACGGACGGAGGGCTGGCTCGACCCGCTGCGGTCAGACGGCGAACGCGGCTGCTTGCGCTCGCGTGCGCGGCCGCGCTCGCGGTACTGGGGACGATGGCTGGTGCGGCTCAGGCCAAGCCGGCGAAGACCGTCTGGCTGTGCAAGCCGGGGCACGCTCACCGACCCGTGCACGGACGCAGCTGACGACGACGGTCGTGCAGACTAACGGCGACAGCGAGCGTCGAAGAAGCCACAGATCGACAAGCAAACCGCCGATCGACTGCTTCTACGTGTACCCGACGGTCAGCGAACAGGCGAGCGAAAACGCGAACCTGGAAATCGAACCGCAGGAGACGCAGATCGCGATCGAGCAGGCCTCGCGCTTCTCGCAGGACTGCAAGGTGTACGCGCCGATGTACCCGCAGCTGACGCTCGCGGCGATCAACAGCGGCGACCCGATCACGCCCGCATGGCCGACCTCACCGCCTACATCGGGCGTGCGTCGAAGCGTTCGCACGAATACATGACGAAGTTCAACAACGGCCGCGGCTTCGTGCTGATCGGGCACTCGCAGGGCTCGCTGATGCTCGAGCAGCTGATCAAGGAAGAGATCGACCCGAGCCCGACGCTGCGCCGCCAGCTCGTCTCGGCGGATCTGATGGGCGGCAACGTGCTCGTGCCCGAAGGCAAGCTCGTCGGCGGCACCTTCCAGAACGTCCCAGCCTGCCAGGCGGCCGATCAGACGCACTGCGTGATCGCCTACTCGACGTTTCTCAAAGAACCGCCCGAAGGCGCCTTCTTCGGCCGCCCCGACAGCCCGCTGCTGGGCGCCGGCGTCGAAGACGAAGGCATGCAGGTGCTGTGCGTGAACCCGGCGCTGCTCGCGCAGAGCGGCGAAGCGGGACCGCTGCTGCCGTATGCCTCGACGACGCCGTTCCCGGGATCGCTCGGGCTGTACTCGCAGACGCCCACCGGCTCGACGCCGTGGGTCGCGGCGCCTGGCGAGTACACGCGCTCAGTGCCACGACGAAAACGGCGCCAGCTGGCTGCAGGTGAACCCCGTCGGCGCCGCCGTCGACCCGAACGAATACGTGCAGGAAGCGCTTGGGCCCGATTGGGGCCTGCACCTGTATGACGTCAACATCGCGATCGGCAACCTCGTGAGGACGCTCGCGGTGCAGTCGGCCGCGTACGCGTTCGAAGGCTGACGCGAACGGCGCACCCCGGCCCGGCCGACGCGCGTTGGCCGGGCCGGGCCGCGGCATGGATTAGGCTGCCGTTCCCATGACCCGCCTCTCCGAATACCTCCTGCCGACCGAGAAGCAGCCGCCGGCCGACGCGGAGGCGATCTCGCACAAGCTGATGGTCCGCGCCGGTCTGATCCGCCAGATGGGCGCGGGCATGTGGACGTGGCTGCCGGCCGGCTGGCGCGTGCACCAGCGCGTGGTGCAGATCATCCGCGAGGAGATGGACGCGATCGGCGCGCAGGAGATGCTGATGCCGGTGCTGCAGCCGGCCGAGCTGTGGCGCAAGACCGGGCGTCTCGACATCGAGGAGCTGTTCAAGCTGACCGACCGCAAGGGCTCGGAGCTGGTGCTCGCGATGACCCACGAGGAGGCGGTCACCTTCCACATCGCCCAGATCGTGCGCTCCTACCGCGACCTGCCGCTGATCGTCTACCACTTCCAGGTCAAGGAGCGCGACGAGCCGCGCCCGCGCGCGGGCGTGCTGCGCACGCGCGAGTTCATCATGAAGGACTCCTACAGCTTCGACCGCGACCAGGCGGGCCTGGAGCAGAGCTACGCGCTGCACGTCGGCGCCTACGACCGCATCATGGAGCGCACCGGGCTGCGCTTCTACCGCGTCGAGGGCGACGTCGGGATGATGGGCGGCGTCGGCGCGCACGAGTACATGGCGCCGTGCGCGGCCGGCGAGGACGAGATCGTGCTCGGGCGAGGGCTACGCCGCCAACGTCGAGGTCGCCGCCTCGAGCGCCGAGGTCGAGAAGGTCGGCGAGGAGTACTTCCGCGCGGGCGAAGCGCTGACGCGCGAACCGGCGATCGAGGTCGGCAACATCTTCAAGCTCGGCACCCGCTACTCCGAGCCGCTCGGCGCGCGCTACCTCGACGAGACCGGCGCCGAGCTGCCCGTGTGGATGGCCTCCTACGGGATCGGCCCGGCGCGCATCGTGGCGGCCGCGGTCGAGCAGTTCGCCGACGAGCACGGCATCTCCTGGCCGCGCGCGCTCGCGCCGTTCGCCGTGCACCTGGTCGCGCTCGGCAAGCCCGGCACGCCCGAGCGCGACGCCGCCGACGCGCTGTACGAGACGCTCAGCGCGGGCGGGGTGGAGGTCCTCTACGACGACCGCGACCTCGGTCCCGGCGAGAAGTTCGCCGACGCCGAGCTGCTCGGCTGCCCGCTGCGGCTGACCGTCGGGCGCCGCTCGCTGGAGTCCGGCGAGATCGAGGTGCAGCTGCGCCGCGGCGCGCCGCGGCGCCCGGCGCTGCGCGCTCGGCGAGCGAGCCCGCGGAGCTGCTGCGCGCGGTGGACGAGCTGTGGCAGAGCCTCCCCTAGAGGACGCGGCACCGCGCCTGACCGTGCGGCGACTGCTCGGCCTCGACCGCTCCGGCCCGCCGCCGCCGCAGACGCAGGCCGGCCAGCCGCTGCGGCCGTGGACGATCCCCAACGCGATCGGCTTCGTGCGCCTCGCGCTGATCCCCGTGTTCCTGATCGTCGCGCTCTCCAGCAGCGACGGCGTCGGCGCGCCCGAGGCGGCGCTGTTCGCGGTGATCGGCTGGGGCGACTACGCCGACGGCATCGCCGCGCGCGTCACCGGCCAGTACAGCCGCCTGGGCGCGCTGATGGACCCGGTCACCGACCGCCTGCTCGTGATCTCCGGCGTGGTCGTGTCCTGGCGCTTCGAGCTGCTGCCGCGCTGGGCGCTCGCGGTGCTGGCGGCGCGCGAGCTCTCGATGCTCGCGATCGGGCGCTACGGCCTCGCGCACGGCGTGCGAGCTGCGCATCAACTGGCCCGGGCGGCTCGCGGTGGCGCCGGTGATGGGCTCGTTCTTCTTCGCGATGGCGGGGCTTGGCGGCGTCGGCGAGGTGCTGCTGTACGTCGGCCTCGCGCTGGCGCTCCTCGCCAGCGCCCTGTATGCGCGCACGGGCCTGCTGCAGCTGCGCGGCGCAAGCCAGCATTCACCGCTCCCATAGTCTCAAGCTCAGCCTGACCTTTTGGGCTATACTGGCGCTCCCTGGCCGGCGCGCGCCGGCGTCTTTCAGACCTGCGTAGCCCGGCGCGAGCCGCGAGAGGAGAAGAGGCCACGATGGACGAGACGTTCCCCGACCTTGGCTCGCTGACGGACGTCGAACTCAAAGACGTCATCCGCCAGCTGACCGAGGAGGAGACCGAGATCTCCTACAAGCGGCGCATCCTGCACGGCAAGATCGACATCCTGCGCGCCGAGCTCGTCAACCGCCTGCGCCACAAGCACGAGGGCGGCGACATCACGATCACCGGCGAGGACGTCCAGCAGGCTCACCGACATCCTCGCCGGCCGCGCCGCGACCGAGCACGCCGAGCGAGTAGGACGGACGCTCGATGGCCCTGCACTGCACCGAGTGCGGCTTCGTCAACGGCGAGGGCGCCAACTACTGCCAGCGCTGCGGCGCGCTGCTGCCGCGCGCCGAGAGCGCCGGCGCGGCGGCGGGGATCCGATCACCGCCACCTACCGCATCGACGAGACCGGCGAGCTCGTGCCGGTCGAGCTCGACGAGGTCACCGCGCACGGGCCGGCGCTCGTGATCCGCGCCGGCGGCGGGCGCGTGGGGGAGAGCTTCCCGGTCGACGGCGAGCGCATGAGCATCGGCCGCCGCCCCGACTCGCGAGGTGTTCCTCGACGACGTCACCGTCTCGCGCGACCACGCGCTGCTGATCCGCCGCGGCGAGCACTGGTACCTCGACGACTGCGGCTCGCTCAACGGCACCTACGTCAACCGCTCGCGGATCGAGTCCCACCGCCTGGAGGAGGGCGACGAGGTGCAGATCGGCAAGTACAAGCTGACCTTCCACGCGCGCTGATGGCCGCCCACGCGACACCCACGGATGCACGCCGGACGCGCTCGAGCTCGAGCTCGCGAGCGACGAGCCCGGCGACGGCGCGGCGCGCGGAGGTCGGCGCAAGCGCCAGAAGTCGCTGACGATCGGCGCGGTCTGCAAGGCGCTCGCGCAGGAGTTCCCCGACATCTCGATCTCCAAGATCCGCTACCTGGAGGACCAGAAGCTGCTGACGCCGCGGCGCACGCCCGGCGGCTACCGCCTCTACACCCAGGGCGACGTCGCGCGCCTGCGCACGATCCTGCGCATGCAGCGCGACGAGTTCCTGCCGCTGCGCGTGATCCGCCAGGAGCTCGCCGCCGGGCGCGCGCGGCGAGGCCGCAGCCGCCGGCTGCCGGGCGCGTCGGCGCGCGAGGGCGCGCGCGCGTGGCGTCCGAGCGTCAGCGTGCGCGAGGCCACCGGCGCGCTGTACTCGCTCGACGACGTGCTCGAGGAGACCAAGGCCGAGGCCAAGCTCGTGCGCGAGCTCGAAGAGTACGGCGTGGTCAAGGGCGAGATGCGCGGCGGCGTGCGCTACTTCGACGAGACCGAGCGCGAGATCATCGCGCGCCGTCGCCGAGCTCGCGCGCTACGGCGTCGGCGGGCGCAACCTGCGCGTGTTCCGCTCCTCCGCCGACCGCGAGGCCAACCTGCTGCAGCAGATCCTCGCGCCGGCGCTGCGCTCGCGCAACCCCGAGCGGCGCAAGGAGGCGGTCGAGGCGCTCGAGAACCTCGCCGCGGTCGCGACCCACCTCAAGCACCTGCTGCTGATCCGCGACCTGCGCAAGATCGTCCGCTGATCGACGCCCGACGCGCCGGCCCATGCTGCGCTCGCTGATCCGCGACATCCCCGACTTCCCCAAGCCGGGGATCCGCTTCAAGGACATCACGCCGCTGATGGCCGACGCCGACGCGCTCGCGGAGGCGGTGCGGGCGCTCGCCGAGTACGCGCGCCCGCTGCAGGTCGACTGCGTGGTCGCAGCCGAGGCGCGCGGCTTCCTGCTCGGGCCCGCGCTCGCGCTCGAGCTCGGCGCCGGCTTCGTGCTCGCGCGCAAGCCCGGCAAGCTCCCCTACGAGACGGTCAGCGCCGAGTACCTGCTGGAGTACGGCGCCGGGCAGCTCGAGCTGCACACCGACGCGGTCGCGGCCGGCGAGCGCGTGCTCGTGCACGACGACCTGCTCGCGACCGGCGGCACCGCGGCGGCGCTGTGCGACCTGGTCGAGCAGCTCGGCGGCGAGGTCGTCGGCTGCGGCTTCCTGATCGAGCTCGCCTTCCTGAACGGCCGCGAGCGCCTGGCCGGCGCGCGACGTCCACGCGCTGCTCAGCCTACGAGTCCTAGGCTGGCGCTCGTGCCCACCGCGCGTCGCAGCCGCACGATCGCAGCGCCCGCGGCAGGAGCTGTGGGAGCTGATCGCGCGACCCCCACCACCTGCCGCGCTGGTGGCCGCGCGTGACGCGCGTGGAGGACGTCGACGGGAGGACGCGTTCACCGAGGTGATGACGCACGCGCAAGGGCAAACTCGTGCGCGCGGACTTCGACGTGGTCGCCGCGACGAGGCGCGCACACGCTCACGTGGGAGCAGCGGGTGCGAGGGCACCCCGTTCGCGCGCGTGCTGCAGCTCGGCCGAGACGGAGGTGCGCGCTCGTGCCCGCGCGGCGCGCAGACGGAGCGTCACGATCGAGCTGCGCCACGGAGGTGACGATCGAGCTGCGCCAGGCGCTCACCGGCTTCTTCGCCGCGCTTCGGCGGCCTCTGGTGCGCCGCGCCGCCGCGGCGACGCTCGAGCGAGGCGCTCGACGGGCTGGAGCGGATCAGTGGCTGAGCCGCGCCGCGAGCCGCGCGCGCGATGCGCTGGTGGGGGTGGGGCGATCCCGCCCACGCCGTCCGGGCCTGCCCGCGCACGCGCTCGACTTCCTGCGCGAGACGGTCGGGCGTCGCCGAGCGCCCGCGCCCGCCGGTCGCGCTCGGCCAGCGTGCGCCTGCCGGCGTCCGCGGTCTGGCCCGCGGCGCTCGCGCGCGCTGCGCGACGATCGTCGGCGCCGAGCGACGTCCGCGACGAGCACGCCGAGCGCGTGCTGCACGCCGCCGGCAAGGGCTACCCCGACCTCGTGCGCCTGCGCGCGGGCGAGCCCGAGGGCGCGCCCGACGCGGTCGTCTACCCGGCGCGCGCACGAGCAGCTGCGCGCGCTGCTCGAGCTGTGCGCGCGCAGCTCGCTCGCGGTCGTGCCGTTCGGCGGCGGCACGAGCGTCGTCGGCGGCGTCGCGCCGCTGCGCGGCGAGCACGGCGGCGTGGTCGCGCTCGACATGGGCCGCATGGCGGACGTGCTCGAGCTCGACGCGCGAGTCGGCGACGGTCACGCGTGCAGGGCGGCATGCGCGCGCCGGCGCTCGAGCGCCAGCTCGCCGCGCACGGGCTCACGCTCGGGCACTTCCCGCAGTCCTTCGAGTACGTCTCGCTCGGCGGCTGCGCGGCCACGCGCTCGGCCGGGCAGGCCTCCACCGGCTACGGCGCGATCGAGAAGATGGTGCTCGGGCCTGCGCCTGGCGGCGCCCGACGGGCGAGATCGCGCTGCCGGCGATCCCCGCGAGCGCCGCCGGGCCGGGGCTGCGCCAGCTGCTGGTCGGCTCGGAGGGCACGCTCGGCGTGATCAGCGAGCTCGCGCTGCGCGTGCGCCCGGCGCCGCGCGAGCGCATCTACGAGGGCGTGTTCTTCGAGAGCTTCGCCGCCGGCGTGGAGGCGCTGCGGCGCGCTCGCGCGCGAGCACGCGCTGCCGGACGTCGCGCGCCTGTCGGACGAGCAGGAGACGCGCATGTCGCTCGCGCTGGCGGGCGGCGGCGGGCTGAAGGGCCGCCTCGGCCGCGCCTACCTGCGGCTGCGCGGCTACGGCGGCGGCTGCCTCGCGATCCTCGGCTTCGAGGGCGACGGCGAGGAGCTCGCGTGCCGGCGCCGGCGCGCGCTCGCGCTCGTGCGCCAGGCGACGGCGGGCTCGCCGTCGGGCGCTCGCCCGGCGAGGCCTGGCTGAAGGGCCGCTTCGCGGCGCCCTACCTGCGCGACGAGCTGCTCACGCACGGCGTGATGGTCGAGACGCTCGAGACCGCGACGCAGTGGTCGAACGTCGCCGGCCTGCACCGCGCGGTCAGTGCGGGCGATCGCGGCTGCGCTGCGACGGCGGCGGGGCACGCCGGGCGCTGCGTGATGTGCCACGTCTCGCACGTGTATGAGACCGGCGCGTCGCTGTACTTCACGCTGCTCGCGCGCCAGCGCGAGGGCGATGAGATCGGGCAGTGGCGCGCGGTCAAGCAGGCCGCCAGCGAGGCGATCGTGGCGGGCGGCGGCACGATCACCCACCATCACGCGCGTCGGTCGCGACCACGCGCCGTGGATGGCGCGGGAGATCGGCGGCGGGGGCGTGGCGGCGCTGCGGGCGCTGAAGGCGAGCTCGACCCCGCCGGGATCATGAACCCCGGGCAAGCTGCTGCCGTGCTGAGGCGCGGTCGCGACCGCTCATGCAGGCTGAACGGCCCGCGCAGCACGCACCGGCCCCGGATGCGTCGGGTGCGCGCTGGTCTCGCGGGTGAGCAGCAGTTCGCGGTAGTCGCCCGCGTTGCTCGGCAGCAGCGGCGCCGCCCGCGAGGCTGTGGCTGGAGCCCACCGGCGGGCTCTTGCTGAGCGGCTAGCGCGCTGGTGGGAGAGTTGTACAGCCAGACCGCGTAGAAGAAGCCCTTGGTCGCGGGCAGATGTGCTGGGCGTCGATGAAGAACGCGCGCTTGGAGCCTTCGGAGAGCACCTACACGACGCCCGACGTGCTGCTGCGGTGACCGGCTCGGCTGAGCGTGATCGTGCAGCTGCGTCGATCGTCGGGCCGGCTGTTGGTCGCGGTGCTCGACGTTTTCGCGGTCGTGCTCGCGCTGGCGCCCGGTGTTGCTCGAGCCCGAGCCGCCCGTCAGCAGGACGACCGCCACGACGACGACGGCGACGATCGCCGCGAGCAGCAGCGCGCCGCCGACGCGCGAGCTCGGCAGCGTGGGCGGCGCTGGAGTCCTGCGCGCTCGCGGCTGGGCGCGCGCTCGCCGCAGCGGCGGACGGAGAGGTCGCCCGCACGCTGTGGAGCGGGCTTCGCGGCGGCGGGCGGCGGCGCTCGCCGCGGGCGCCGGGATCTCGGGCAGGTCGGCGCCGGTCAGCGGCGCGAGCTGCGCGGCGACCTCGGCGCGCCCAGGACCGCGCCGGCTCGGAGCTGCTCAGGTAGCGTGCGCGTCTGCAGGCGCTCGGCGACGCCCGGCTGCTGGCCGAGCAGGTAGTCGCCGACCTCCTGGCGCTGCTCGGGCGGAGCTCGCGCGCGCGGCGCGGGGCGAGCACCGCCAGCGCGGCGTGCGCGCGGTCGTGCACGGCCCGCTCGGCGATGCCGAGCAGCGTCGCGACCTCGGCGTAGCTCTTGCGCTGGCGCAGCAGCAGGGACAGCGCCGCGCGCTGGTCGGGTGGGAGCTCGTCCAATCTGCTCATGGTGTGTGAACGCCTGGCACCGCGGATGCGTGGCCTGACGGCGCCGTGGCGGAGCGATCGTAGGCTATCGTGGCGCCGGGATGGCCACACCGGACGCAGCGAGCAGATCAACGCGGCGATGCGTGGGCTTCGACCGCCTCTACGGCCTGGAGCTGCTGTCGTGCTCGGACACCGAGGTGCGCGCCCGGGTGACGGTGCGCGACGAGCTCAAGCAGCCGGCGGGCCTGATCCACGGCGGCGTGTACGCGTCGATGGCCGAGTCGATGGCCTCGCTGGCGACCGCGCTGGCGGTGCTACGAGCAGGGCGAGCATGGCGATGGGCCTGTCCAACAACACGAGCTTCCTGCGCCCGATCACCGAGGGCATCGTGCACGCGCTCGCCACGCGCATGCACCGCGGCCGCACCACGTGGGTGTGGGACGTGCGCTTCAGCGACGACGCCGATCGCACGTGCGCGGTGACGCGCATGACGATCGCCGTGCGCCCGCTGCCGGACGGCGCAGGGCCGCCGGCGAGCGGCTCTCCCGGCACGCTAGCCGCAGCGGGCGCAGCGGCGCGGGCAGCTGCGAGGGCAGCGGCGTCTCGCCGAAGCCGGTGTTCGGCAGCGTCGCGGGCAGCGGCGCCCCGGGCGCGCCGAGCGCGTTGATCGGCACGATCGTGCGCGCGGCGGCGCGCGGCGAGCCGCGCGCTGGTCGGCGTAGATGTCGACGACGACGCCGCCGGTGGCGAGGATCGATCGTCCGGCCCGCCTGGGCGACGCGCGCGCGCACGCCCCTGATGTGCGTCGTGCGGCTCGGCGTGGAGCCGCCCGGCAGGAAGCTGTTGTCGGGCGAGGTGACGATCCGCAGCGGCGGCACGCAGGTGCCCTGCCCGCCGGCCAGGCAGTTGCCGTACTGGACGCTGAAGGCGCCGCTCGGGTCGTGCGTGGCTTCGGTGATCGCCAGGCCGTCGAAGGAGCCGCCGAGCCAGTACACGGGAAACGGGGCCACGATCAGGCCCTCGAGGATGTTGTGCGGGATCGGCTGGTCCTGCAGCGTGCTCGCCGCACGCGCACAGCAGCGCGAGCGCACACCGCGGCGGCGCAGGCGGCGCTCAGCGCGCGCGCGGTCGAACGCTCGCGGCGTAGCGAGCGGCACGGCGCGGCGCTAGCCGCGGTAGCGGTTGGTGATCGGCATGCGCCGGTCGCGCCCGAACGCGCGCGGGGTGATCTTGATGCCCGGGGGCGCCTGGCGGCGCTTGTACTCGGCGAGGTCGACGAGCGCGGATCGTGCGCTCGACGTCGGCGTCGGGCAGGCCCTGCGCGATCAGCTGCTCGCGGCTGCGGTCGAGCTCGACGTAGCCCTCGAGGATCGCGGTCGAGCACCGCGTAGGGGGGCAGCGAGTCCTCGTCGCGCTGGTCGGGGCGCAGCTCGGCCGACGGCGCGCGCTCGATGATCGAGAGCGGGGATCGGGCTCGCGGCCGGCTCGCGCGCCCGCTCGGCGCCGCGCGACGGCGCCGGCGGGCGAGTTGCGCCACGCGCAGAGCCGGTAGACGAGCGTCTTGGGCACGTCCTTGATGACCGCGAAGCCGCCGGCGAGGTCGCCGTAGAGCGTGGTGTAGCCGACCGACATCTCCGACTTGTTGCCGGTCGTCGAGCACGAGCCAGCCGAACTTGTTCGAGAGCGCCATCAGCAGGTTGCCGCGGATGCGCGCCTGCAGGTTCTCCTCGGTGAGGTCGGGCTCGCGCCCGGCGAACGTCGGCCGCGAGCGCCTGCTCGTAGGCGTGCATGACGCGGCTCGATCGGCAGCTCGTGGGCGCGCACGCCGAGCGCGCGCGGCGAGCGCGCGCGCGTCGTCCTGGGTGTCGGCGGAGGAGTAGGGCGAGGGCATGATCGCGGCGCTGACGCGCTCCGGGCCGAGCGCGTCGACGGCGAGGCAGGCGACGAGCGCGGAGTCGATCCCGCCGGAGAGGCCGAGCACGACGTGCTGCGAAGCCGTTCTTGTGCGACGTAGTCGCGCAGGCCGAGCGTCAGCGCGCGCGTAGACCTCGGCCTCGACGGGCTCGAGCGGCTCGGCCAGTCGGCCGCCGGCGCGCGGCGCCGCTCGCGGCGGCGGCGACGGCGCCGGCGCGAGCGCCGGCAGCACCTCGGCGAGCGCTCGCTGCGCCGCGCGGCCGGGCGGTGGCTGCGGGTCGCGCAGGCGCGCGGCGGCGGCGGCGTCGAGGTCGACGTCGCAGACGAGCAGCTCCTCGCGGAACTGGGCGGCGCGGGCGATCGTGCGCGCCGGTGTGGTCGATCGACGCACGAGTGCCCGTCGAAGACGAGCTCGTCCTGGCCGCCGACGAGCCCGCAGAAGGCGACGCAGGCGAGGTTGTCGCGGGCGCGCTGCGCGAACATCCGCTCGCGCTCGCGCGCCCTTGCCGGCGTGGTAGGGCGAGGCGGAGATGTTGACGATCAGCGTCGCGCCCGGCGAGCGCCTCCTCGCTGGCCGGCGGGCCGGGCTCCCAGATGTCCTCGCAGACGGTCAGCGCCGACGCGCTGCGCCGCCGAGCGTCGATCACCGCGCCGCCGCGGCCCGGCCTGGAAGTAGCGCTGCTCGTCGAAGACGCCGTAGTTGGGCAGGTAGACCTTGCGGTAGACCGCGTGCACCGCGCCGTCGGCGAGCACCGCGGCGGCGTTGTAGACGTCCTCGGCGCGCTCGGGGAAGCCGACGACCGCGACGATCCCGCGCGCCTCGCGCGGCGAGCTCGTCGCAGCGCGCGCGCGGCGTCGGCGAGGAAGTGCTCCTTCAGCAGCAGGTCCTCCGGCGGGTAGCCGGTGAGCGCGAGCTCGGGGAACAGCACGAGCTCGGCGCCCGCCTCGCGGGCGCGCGCGCATGCCCGTCGCGGATGCGCGCGCGCGTTGCCGGCGATGTCGCCGACGGTCGCGTTCATCTGGCAGAGCGCGAGGCGCACGGGCTGATCGTATCCGCGGCCCCGCCGCGAGCAGCCGGCGGCAGGCGCGGATTCGGCTCTCAAGTGCTCCCCGTCGCCCTGCCGATGCGATCGCTGTGCTCCGTCTACGCTCGCTGCTGCGCCACCCGGGCGCGCTGATAATCACGATGCTCGCCGCCAGCGACCTCGCCTACCGGCTGCTGCTGCGCGAGTCGGTGCGACGCGCCCTCGGCGTGGGCCGCTAGCTCGAAGGGGTCATCGGCGGGGATCCCGCCGTGTCAGGCGCCGGTGGGCTTGCTCACGGCGTCGCGCTCGGCGGCCGCGTGCTTGGCGCTCGCGCGAGCGCGGCCGTTGCCGTTGGCGCGCGCGGTCTTGCTCTTGCTCGTGGCCTTGCCGGCGGAGGGTCGGACGCCGGCAGCGCGCGCGAGCGAGGCGATCGCCCATTTCAGGTCGAGCGCGATCTCGTCGAGATCCGGCAGCGCGTCGTAGTCGCCGAGCAGCCCGAAGCCGAGGTGGCCGTCGTAGCTCATGACCGCGATCCCGAGCGCCTGGCGCTGGGCGAGCGGCACGACCGGGTAGAGCACCTCGCAGGCGCCGCCCGAGCAGGTACAGCGGGAACTGCGGCCCGGGCACGTTCGTGACGACGAGGTTGAAGAACGGCTGGCGTGCCTGCAGGCGCGCGGCCTGGCTGAGGATCGTGGGCGGCGCGAAGCCGGCGAGGTTGGTCAGCACCTGCGCGCCGACCGCCTGGCCGGACTTCTTCAGGTCCTCCATCGCGGCGGCGATCTTGTGCAGGCACTCCGCGGGGTTCTCGACGCCGACCGGCAGCGGCGCCCACATCGCGGCGACCTGGTTGCCGAGCGCGCCGCGCTGCGCCTTGGTGCGCACCGACACCGGCACCATCGCCTTCAGCACGAGGCCCTCGGTGTCGTGGCCGTGGCTGCGCAGGTAGCGCCCGAGGGCGAGGCTGACGGCGGCGAGCACGACGTCGTTGAGCGTGCCGCCGAGCGAGTCCTTGATCGCCTTGAACCGTCGCGAGGTCGGCGTCGACGAAGGTGTAGCGGCGGTGCGGGCCGATGTCGACGTTGAACGGGCTGGGCGGCGCCGGCGCGTTGATGCCCGGCGAGCGTCGTCGCGCCGATGCTGGCGAGGCCGTCCTTGACGCTGGGTGACGGCCCTGCGCGGGCGCGCGCAGCAGAGCGCGCGCGCCGCGCGCCATCTCGGCGGGGACGGTCGAGCGCTCGAGCAGCGCCTCGCCGAGCAGCTTCGCCGGCCCGGGCAGCGGCTTCGCGCTCCACGGGCGAGGCCGGCGCCGTCGGGCGCCGGCTCGCGCGCGGTGTCGAACAGGACCGTCGTGATGTCGACGCCGGAGATGCCGTCGACGAGCGCGTGGTGGGTCTTGGCGATCAGCGCGAAGCGCCCGCCGGACATGCTCTGCACGAGCCAGATCTCCCACAGCGGCTTGGAGCGGTCCAGGCGCTGGGAGAACAGGCGCCCGGCGAGCCGCTTGAGCGCGGCGTCGTCGGCAGGCTTCGGCAGCGCGGTGTGGCGGATGTGGTAGTAGGGGTTGAAGTGCGGGTCGTCGGCCCACACCGGGCGGCCCTGGTCGAACGGCACGTACGCGAGGCGCTGGCGGTAGCGCGGCACCAGGTGCAGTCGGCTGAGGACGTGGTCGACGAGCTCCTGCAGCGTCGGCGCGGTGCCTTCGAAGACCATCACCGAGGCGACGTGCATGTGCGCGGTCGAGTGGTCCTCGAGATGCAGGAACGTCGAGTCGAGTGCTGTCAGACGGTCGGGGTTGGCCACTGCGGCGATTGTCGCTGTTGGGAGAGCCCGCGTCAACGGCCTGGCGCAAAAACGCGCCTCACTCGGCGTCCGAGCTCTCGCCGTGGACCTCGCCGAGGGCTACGCGCTCGGCCATGCGCAGCAGCCCGATGAGCCCGTGCGGGCGCACGTCGGCGCCGGGGCGCACCGCGACGGAGGAGCCGTGCGGGCCGAGCACCTCGACGATCGTGCACACGTCGCCGATGCTGCAATCGTCTCCGAAGCGTCCTTCGAGCGCCTCCATCTGTTCTGCCACGACAGTTCCGATCTTCGTTGCGTCAAGCGACATGGCGAGCTCCTCGAGGTTTGGTGGCATGCGAGCAGCTTGATCATGCCGAATAGACGAGGGCGAGCGCCGTTTTCCGCTGCCGGCCACGCTAGTCTCGCCGCTCGATGGTTGCCGAGATCGAGACGCCCACAGGACACATCCCGGAAGCGGCATGCTGCTCGCGCTGACGTTCTGGAGCCAGCCGCAGGTCTTCACCGACAGCTGGGTCGAACTCGCGGGCACGATCACGCTGATCGCGTTCGTGATCGGCGCCTACAAACATCTCGAATGCCACGTCGGCGGCTGCCATCGCATCGGGCGCTTCCAGCACGGCCACTACAAGCTGTGCCGCGTCCACCACCCGGATGTCCCGAACGACGGCAAGATCGGCCAGAAACAGATCGACGAGGTCACCACGAAGCTGGCTCGGGACGCCGACGCCGGCACCTCCGAGCATCGCGCTTAGAGCCGGGTATCACCCGTTTGAGGCATTGACGGGCCTCGTCGAGGGCCGTAGGTTCCCGGGCCGTTGTGAGCCGGGCCCCGAACCCCCCTGCGGGTCCGGCTCCAACGAGTGGGCGCGGCGGACGCGTGAACGGCAATAGAGAAGGCACCCCGTCGGATGAATGACGGCAGGCAGTTACCCTGTTCGGTGATGACTGCGGAGGACCCCCAGCACGAGCACACGCTGCAGGTCGCGGCGACCGCGTCCAACGCGATCGAGGCGGATCTCATATGCCAGCGGCTGGCGCAGGCCGGGATCCAGGCGACGTCGCAGCGGAGCATCGGCGGCCCTGAATGGGGAACGTCGGGTGCCAGGTACGTGTACGTCGAGGCGGAGCAGCTCGCCCGGGCGCGCGAGGTGCTCGCGGCGCCGGACACCATCAGCGACGACGAGCTGGCGAAGCTGGCCGAACAGGCGGCTCCCACTCGTGAGGAGCACCCGCCGACGGATTAGCGGGCGAGCGCTGCCGCTCTCGGCTCGACGCGGCCGCCAAAGCCTGTGAGAGACACCGCGGCGGACCCTCCAGACGCTGTTGGCGCCGAGCGATTTCAAGCCCATTTGCAGGGGTTCTCCGACGCTTGACCGATCGCGGCCGGTGTCGTGGTGTGTGTCGGTGCTCACAGAGGAATGCCCGAGACGGGCTATGATTACGAACGATTGTTCGACTCGCCGAGTCGTCTCCGTGGATGGAGGCGAGCGGGGGAACCACTGCCGGATCGCGAAAAAGGCGAACCCGGATGGGGCGAATCGGCCGCTGATGTGGTCGTAACGCCCGGCTGACACGCGTCCGTTACGCGTGGCAGGCGGCCGTGAGCCCGACAGCTAACCCCGTAGGCGCTAGCAAGGAGGTTAGTCAACGTATGTACGCACCTGCGACGCCGCTGCCCGCGGCGCCACTGGTCCCGGTCGGGATCGCCTCGAGCGCTTCGGCTGCAGCCGTGCCGACGCCGGTTCACACCGCGCTGAAGGTGCGCGGCTTCGAGCTGAACGTGCTCGCCGACCATCGTGCGACCGTCACGGGCGCACTGCTCGAAGGCACTCGCGCCGGACTGTCTGGACAGCTCGTGGCGCTGCAGGAGCTCGGCCGGCACGGCTGGCGGACGCTGACGCGCACCCGCACCGGCGCGCGACGGCCGCTTCCGGCTGCGCTACATGCCGCGGCGCATCGGCAGCGACTGGGTGCGGCTGCGCTTCGCCGGCGACGCCGGCGGGCTTGCATCGCACCGCCGGCTCGGGCGGCTGAACGTGTATCGCCTGACGGAGGCGTCGTGGTATGGCGGCGGCGGCACCATGGCTTGCGGCGGGGCGCTCACGAGCTACACGATGGGCGTGGCCAACAAGACGCTCCCGTGCGGGACGCTCGTGACGCTGCGCTACGGCGATCGCACGGTGCGCGTCCCGGTGGTGGATCGCGGCCCATATGTCGCCGGACGCGAATTCGATCTCACCGAAGCGACCAAGGACGCGCTCGGCTTCGGCGGCGTGGGGCAGGTGTGGAGCACGAGCTGAAGATCTGCATGCTCGACTGCACGGTGGGCGTGCGCGTGCAGGGGTTGGATTTCAGCCGCGTGCTTCATTGAATCTCCTGAATGGCAATGACCTTGAAGGCATCGCGCACGCAGGTGTGGCTCGAGAGCCTCGGCGACTGGAGCTGGCCCGGCCAGGGCGGCGCGGCCGCCGAGTTCCTGCCGCCGCCGTGGGTGCCCGCGCTCCCGCCTCGGCGGGAGCGTGCCTTCGCCGGGACGGGGGCGCGAACGCTGCCCGCAGCCCGGCCGTGCGCGGGCGCGCCGGCTGATCACCGGCGTTCTGCTCGGCGCGCTCGCGGTCGTGTGCATCGCGCTCGCGCAGGGCAGGCAGCTGACGCTCGCGGGACTCGTGGGCTCCGGCGGCGTCGCCGTCGCGGTCGAGCAGGAAGCGCCCGCGGTCAGCTCGATCTCACCCGAGCAGTCGCTGCCGACGCTCGAGCCCGTGAGCCAGGACGCGGCAGGCAGCTCGATCGATGCGGAGCGACTACCCCTCCGCCGCCCTGCACGGCGAAGGCTCGTTCCTCGTCTACCTGCCTCCGGGCTACGCCGGCACCACGCTCCACTACCCGGTGCTGTACATGCTCCCCGGCGATGACCAGGCAGACCATGCATTCCTGCAGGATCGGCGTGCAGGAACGGCTCGATCGGCTGATCGCGGCCCACGCGATCCCGCCGATGATCGCGGTGATGGTCCAGGGCGGACCGGGCGCGAACAACTGTGGCGCAACCAGGGCTCGATCCGCTACGAAAACTACGTCCTGGAAGTGCAGGAGCTGATCGACCGGATGCTGCCGACGGTGCCGGCGCGTGACGCGCGCGCGGTCGTGGGCGACTCGATGGGCGGATACGGCGCGATGAACCTCACGCTCTCCAACCCGTACCGCTTCGGCGTGGTCGAGAGCTGGCTCAGCTTCTTCAACGGCCTCGAAGGCACATCTGCACGCCGACCGGCCGATCATCGCGCGGCTGGGGCTGCACGCCTTCGTCTACGGAGGCGAACAGGATCACATCGCCAACCCCGACGAGGATCTGCCGTTCGCGGCGGCGCTGCGCACGGCCGGCGCGGATGCAGCCGGCGCGATCTACCCCGGGGAACACAACCTCGAAACGATCGAAGCTCACCTCGACAGCATGCTCGCTGTTCGCCGGGCGCGCGCTGCGCGAGGGCGTGACGCCCGCGGTCACGGCACATGGCGCGAGCTGAGCGTCGCCTCGCAAACTGCGGGTAATCGCGTATGTAGCTCAACACTACTGGCCGGTCAGCCAGTATCATCGCCGTGTAGGCGGCGACTATCCAGGGAGACTCGATGGCGACGGTTGGCAGCGATCTCGAGAGCATCGAACTCACGGCGAGCGTGAGCACTGGCTCGACGGCCCGCCGCACGAGCTGTTCAAGCAGCTGCGCGGCGGCTGTCCGATCCACTGGACCGAGAGCTTCGAAGAGTTCCCCGACGAGGCGGGCTTCTGGTCGGTGACCACCGCCGAGGACATCCACACCGTCAGCCGCGACTGGCGCACCTACTCCTCAGAACGAGGGGATAACGGCGGCCGGCGTGCTCCCGATCGAGCTCATGCGCGCGATGTTCATCGGCATGGACCCGCCCAAGCACGATCGCCTCAAGGCGCTGTTCCAGGCGGGCTTCACGCCGAGGCGGATCGCCGCCCACGAGGAGGCGATCCGCGCGATCGTGGTCAAGGTGCTCGACCGTCTGGAGGATCGCGAGACGTGCGACCTCGTGAGCGACGTCGCGCAGCCGGTGGTCGCGCGCGTGATCGGCAGCTTCATGGGCATCGACGAGCGCGACGACGAGATGTGGGCGCGGCTGATGAACTCGACGCTCGGGGCCGGCGACCCGGACATCAACCCGGACGGCATCGACGGCGTCCTGGAGAAAGACATCCCCGAGATCTTCGAGCGCTGCGCGCAGCTGATCGCCGAGCGCCGCGAGCGCCCGACCGACGATCTGACGAGCGTGCTCGTGCACGCCGAGGTCGACGGCGAGAAACTCGAGGAACACGAGATCGTGATGGGCTTCTTCCTGTTGATGGCGGCGGGCAACGACAGCACCAAGGCGACCTTCTGCTCGGCGATGCGCGCGCTGATGGAAGACCCGGAGCAGATGCAGGCGCTGACTCGAGGACCCCTCGCTGATCCCGAGCGCGGTCGAGGAGTCGCTGCGCATGTTCCCCGCGTTCGCGCACTTCCGCCGCACCGCCACATGCGACACCGAGCTGCACGGTCAGAAGATCCGCGAGGGCGAGAAGGTCGTGCATGTGGTACGTCTCGTCCAACCGCGACGAGAGCGCGCTACGAGGACCCGGACCACTTCGACGTCCGTCGAGACCCGAGCACCAGGCCTTCGGCGCCGGGGGCCGGCACTTCTGCCTCGGCACCGCGCTCGCCCGCCTGGAGCTGCGGATCATGCTCGAGGAGACGCTCGAGCGCTACCCGCGCATGCGGCTCGCCGACGGGCCGGCGGTCGGCGTCCAGTACGTCGAATCGCCCTTCATCAATCAGCTCAAGCTGCTCCCCGTCCGGCTCGCGGCGTAGGCGTCGCGGGCCGGACGGGCCCTCTACCGAAGGCGCGGGGTGACAGCATCCGCCTAGGATTGCCCGGGGCTTCCCGAGGGCCATTCGACGGCCCCACACGTGCTCTACCGGATCGAGGCTCACGCGCGTCCGTGACGCGCGCGGATCGCCGCGATCGTCTGCAGCGCGCGGTCGGGGTCGACCGGGATCTCCGCCAGGCCGCTCGCGAGCTCGACCGCGTCGTCGATGCTCGCGCTGCCGCGCAGCTCGCCGCACCAGCGCTCGAGCCAGCGCAGCGTCCACACGTCGAACGCGTCAGGCCGCTGCACCGCCACGAGCGGCAGGAAGCGCAGCGTCAGCTCGAGCTCCAGCGGACGCGCGCGCTCGCTCGCGGCCATCTTCGCGCAGCGCGATCGCGAAGTCGAGCTCGCCGCGGTCGAGATGGGCTTCGAGCTCGAGGACCGGGCGGTAGGGCCTTGACCATGCGAACGTATGTTCGCCATGATGGGCGCGACGCCGTCGCCGCGCGACGGCCTGCAGCCCGGCAGCGCGTCGCGACTGCATATGCTCGGGGCATGTGCGGGCGCTACACCAACACCGCCGGTCCCGAAGAACTGAACGACCGCTTCCGAGTCCCGATCTCGAGCGAGGCCGGAACGCGGCGCTTCAACATCGCGCCGACCGAAGAGGTGCTCGCGATCGTCGCGCCGAAGGGCGAGCCGCGAGGCGCAGCTGCTGCGCTGGGGGCTGATCCCGCCCTGGGCGAAGGACCTCAAGGGCGGCGCCAAGATGATCAACGCGCGGATCGAGACCGTCGCCTCCAAGCCCGCCTTCCGCGGCCTGATCCCGAAGGCCTCGCGGCGCGCGCTGCAGCTGGCCGACGGCTACTTCGAGTGGCTGAAACCGGAGAAGCGCAGCGAGCCCCGCCAGCCGTTCTACTTCCAGGTCGACGGCGGCATCCCGTTCGCGTTCGCCGCGCTGTGGACGCCCGCGAAGATCGACGGGCGAGTGGATGCACAGCGTCACGCTGCTCACCTGCGACTCCGGCGCCCAACCGCGTCGCCGCGGCGATCCACGACCGCATGCCCGTGATCCTCGCCGACCGCGACGCCCAGCAGGCCTGGCTCGACCCGGCGCTCGGCGCCGAGGAAGCGCTCGCGCTGTGCGGCGCGCTGCCGGCCGAGCGGCTCTCGGCGCGCGCCGCCAACCCGGCGGTCAACAAGGCCGGCATCGACGCCGTGGACGAGGGGCCCGAGCTGCTGCGCGCGCCGGCGCTAACGGCGCAGCGCGCCGCGCCGGCCTCGCGGGCCGGCTCAGGCGGTCAGCCAGCGCCGCGGGTTCTCGATGAAGATCGTCTGGAAGACGGCGTCGTCCATCACGCCCTGCTCGCGCAGCGCGGGCACGACCTCGTCGAAGACGAGCGTCATCGACCAGTTGCGGATCGCGCCGCTGGCTTTCGAAGACCTCCGCGGCCTCCGGCGGGAACCAGTCGATCGTGCGCGCAGAAGTCCTGGGAGATCATCAGCCGCTCGGCGTGCCCGCGGCGCAGCAGCTCGGCGGCGGTCGCGTTGCGCTTGTCGATCGGCAGATACATCTCCAGGCCGTAGCGGTCGAGCCCGACGTACACGCCCTTGTCGATCAGGCCCTCGATGTAGTCGACGTCGTCGGTGTCGCCGCAGTGGGCGATCTGCACGCGCGCCGAGGTCGACGCCCTCCTCCTCGAAGATCTCGACCTGGCGCGGACCGGTGCCGACCGCCGGCATCGAGTGGGCCATGATCGGCGCGCCGGTCTGCACGCTCGCGCGCGCGACCGCGCGGTGGATCTTCTCGACGTGCTCGGTCACGCCCGGCGGCGTCGGCCGCGCACTTCAGGAACGCCGCCTTGATGTCCGTGCCCTGGACGCCGCGTTCGATGTCCTCGACGAAGTGGTCGGCCATCACGTCGACGTCGCGGTTCTCGAAGTAGTGGGGGAGATAGTCGTAGCTGTAGATGCCCGTGCACGCGACGATCCGCACGCCCGCTCGCGTCGGCCACGCGCTTCATGAAGCGCACGTCGCGCCCGCCGAACATCGCCGTCGGGTCGACGATCGTCTGCACGCCGCTGGCCTTGGCCGCGCCGACCGCCTCGAGCGCCGCGTCGAGCTCGAGCTGCTCGTCGTAGCGTCCCGGCCACTGCGTCCGCGACGGCCTCGTCGCGAAAGCGCACGTGCTCGTGCACGAGCGTCAGCCCCAGCTCCTCGCGCGTCCACCGCTCCCTGCACCGTCTCTACGCTTGGCATCTGCTCTCTCCTTCGGCGGTGCTCGGCTCAGCGAAGCGGCTCGCCCCAGCTCGGTCTCCTCGCGCAGCTGCGTCTTGAGCAGCTTGCCGCCCGGGTTGCGCGGCAGCGGCTCCTCGCGCAGCGGCGACGTACTGCGGAACCTTGAAGTCGGCGAGATGCGCGCGGCAGTGGCGCGATGACCGCCGTCGACGTCGAGCTGCGCCGCCGGCGAGCGGCACGATCACCGCGCCGACCTTCTCGCCCATCATGTCGTCGGGCACCGCCACCACCGCCGCCTCGCCCACGCCCGGAGCGCCGGCGAGCGACGTTTTCGACCTCGATCGAGTACACGTTCTCGCCGCCGCGGTTGATCATGTCCTTCTTGCGATCGACGATGTAGAGCAGGCCGTCCTCGTCGATGCGCGCGAGGTCGCCCGTGTGCAGCCAGCCGTCGACGAACGTCTCGGCGGTGGCCTCGCGGCTTGTTCCAGTAGCCCTGCACCACGTTCGGCCCGCGCACGAGCAGCTCGCCGACGCCGGTCGACTCGGATCGGGCTCGTCCAGCGCGAGGTCGACGACCGGCATCGCGAAGCCGACCGAGTCGGCGTGCTCGGCGGCCTCCTCGTGGGGCAGGAAGCGACGTCAGCGAGGACGTCTCCGTCAGGCCGAAGCCGTTGCCGACGCGCGCGTTCGGGAACGCCTCCTTGATCTGGTGCACGAGGCTCTCGGCGATCGGCGCGCCGCCGTAGGAGACCCAGCGCACGTGGCTCACGTCGAGCTCGCGCGAAGCTGCGGGTGGCGCATCAGCGCGTGGTAGATCGCCGGCACCGACACGAGCTGGTTGACGCCGTGCTCGCCGATCGCCTCGAAGAAGCCGTCGAAGTCGAGCGGGCCGGAGAGGATCTCGACGCGGCCGCCGAGCTCGAGCATCGGGATCAGCTGGCTGTTGCAGCCGGTGACGTGGAACAGCGGCACCGACACCAGCGTCGAGATGCTGCGGGCCCTCCGCGCGGTCGATCGTTCAGGCAGCGAAACGCGTTCTCGCTGTTCGTCAGGAAGTTCGCGTGGCGTGGTCATC
Organism: uncultured Solirubrobacteraceae bacterium; assembly: GCA_963797105.1. Lineage (GTDB taxonomy): Bacteria > Actinomycetota > Thermoleophilia > Solirubrobacterales > Solirubrobacteraceae > Palsa-744. Next base: position 1,812,391 of record CAWCOB010000002.1, on the reverse strand, counting down.
GCGCCCTTCGGAAAGCCGGTCGTGCCGCTCGTGTAGAAGATCGCCGCGAGATCCTCCGGCGCGAGATCCTCGACCGCGATCGGCTCGCCGTCCGGCAGCGGCGCGTCCGGCGCGAACGTGTAACGTGCGCCCGAGTCCGCGACGACGTAGGCGACCTCCTCGTCGGTGAAGCGCGTGTTGACCGGCACGACCACCGCGCCCAGCAGCTGCGCGCCGAAGAACGCGAGCACCCAGTCGATGCCGTTGGGCAGGCGCAATCGCGACGCGATCGCCGCGCTGCACGCCCGCCTGCGCGCAGGCCGCCGGCGACGCGTGCCGCTCGCTCCCACAGCTCGCCGTAGCTGACGGAGCGTCCGCCGCCGACCTCCAGCACGGCGGTCGCCGCGGCGTCGCGCTCGACGCTCGCGCGCAGCATCGCCACCAGAGACGCCGGACGATCGACGTAGCGCGCGATGCCGTCGGCGCCGCGTTCGACGCCGCTGTCGTCGAACGGATTGCGCCCCCGGGGCAACGGCTCGACCATTTGATCCACTCCTCTGTAGATGTCCCTTGCAGCCTATCCCCAGCGCGCGGGGTGGGGCGCTGCCGACGGTCCCCGAGCCGCTGCGTACGACGCCCTCAGGCGAGGTGCTTCGCGGCGATCAGCTCGACCGTGCCCTTCGTGCGGATCGTCGTCTGCCCGAGCACGCGCGCGAGCGAGGTCATGTCGAGCGCTGAGTCGAGCACGCCGCCGCTCGGCAGCCAGTAGACCTCGCGCCCGTCGAACACGAGGCCGTCGGTGTCGCCCGCCAGCGCCAGCGCATCCGCCTGGGCCTCGCGGGAGGGGGCGGCGCTCAAGAGCACCACCTGGAGCTTGCCTGCCGAGCCTTGCAGCCGCGCCGCATCGAACGGCTCAGCGGCGGCGATCGCCTGCACCTCAGCGGCGGTACGGACGAACGTCGGGACCGCGTAGCCCAGCAGCTGCTCGAGCCCCGACTCGATCCGGTCCTTCACCGCATCCGGCGGCTGTGCCTTGCCGGCGAACACGACGTTGCCGCTCGCGCGGAACGTCGCGACGTCGGCGAACTCCATCTTCGTGAAGTGCGCGCGCAGCTCGTCGTTGGTGAGGCGGTGGCCGCCGACGTTCATGCCGCGGAGGAAGGCCGCATACAACGACACGACCACAACCTAGCGGCACTCCACGACACGGCAGTGATTTCTGCGGAGCTTCCGAGAACCCGCGACGCGTGGAGGGTAGACACGCGAGAACCTACCGCCGGACCGTGCGTCAAGCTACCGGTCGTGTCGAGCCTGGGGAGAGCTGTGGAGCGCACAACCGATGCCGTTTTTCTGACCGGCGCGACGGGGTTCGTCGGGATGGAGCTGATGGCGCGCTATCTCGAGCGCACCGACCGTCGCGTGTACGCCCTCGTGCGCGGCGTCGACGATCGCGACGCCGAGGCTCGCATGCGGCGGACGCTGCTCGGCCTGTTCGGCCCCGCAAACCCCTATGGGGGTCGTGTGGTCGCCGTGCGCGGGGACATCACGCGCGCCGGCCTCGGCGTGCCCGGCGGACTGGACTGGCTCGCGGAAGAGGTCAGCGAGATCGTGCACGGCGCCGCGTCCGTGTCCTTCGATCAGGAGCTGCAATCGATGCGCGCGATCAACGTCGACGGCACGCAGCGCGTGCTCGAGCTCGCCCAGCGCTGCCGGGCTCGCGGCACGCTGCGGCGCGTGTCCTACATCTCCACCGCCTATGTCGCCGGCGATCACTCTGGGTGCTTCAGCGAGGACGACCTCGACGTCGGCCAGCGGTTTCACAACACCTACGAGCAGTCCAAGTTCGAGGCCGAGTGCCTGATCGCCCGCGCGCACGAGCGACTGCCGATCACGATCTTCCGCCCGAGCATCATCGTCGGCGAGCGCCACAGTGGTTGGACATCTTCGTTCAACGTGCTCTATTGGCCACTGCGCGCGTTTGCCCGCGGCGCGTATTTCGCGCTCCCCGCGCGCGGCGAGGCCCCGGTGGATGTCGTGCCCGTCGACTACGTAGCCGACGCGATCTTCACGCTCAGCCAGTCCCGCGAGGCCGAGGGCACGACGTTCCACCTCACGGCGGGCACCAGTGTCAGCAGTGTCGCCGAGGTCGTCGAGCTCGCGACCACGTTCTTCAAACGCCCGGCGCCGCACCTGCTCGAGCCCTCCCTCTACCACCGCGTCGTGCACCCGCTGCTCGTTCGCACCGCGGCGGACGAGCGCAGCCGCCGCGCGCTGGCGCGCAGTGAGATCTTCTTCCCCTACTTCGCGATGCGGGCCGGGTTCGACAACCGTCGCGCCCGCATCGCGCTGCGCGGCCGCCCGGTCGTGACCACGCCGCTGAGCAGCTACTTCGAGCGGCTCATCCGCTTCGCGCTCGCAGCCGAATGGGGGCGCAGACGCATAGCGCGCGCGACCGCCATCGCCTACCGGGAGCCGCCGCCCAGGCGCCCGGTGTCCGCGCCGCCCGTCCGGCCCCACGTGGCGGTCGCGGGATGACCAGCCCACGCCTGTCGGCGCTCGACGCGTCGTTCCTCGCGGTGGAGACCCCCACCGCACACATGCACGTCGGCTGGGTCGGGATGTTCGCACCCCCCGCCGACGGGCGGCTGCCGAGCTTCGAGGAGCTGCGCGAGCACATCGCGCAGCGCGTTGACCGCGCGCCGCGCTACCGCCAGAAGCTCGCCGCGGTGCCGCTCGGGGTGAACGCGCCCGAGTGGATCGAGGACCCCTCCTTCTCCATCGAGCGCCACGTCTACTGGGCGCCCGGCTCGCTCGCCGACCTCGTCGACGAAGTCATGTCCATACCGCTGCGCCGCGACCGCCCGCTGTGGGAGATGTGGATCTGCGACGACGCCGCCAACCGGCGGCTGGCGATCGTCGGCAAGTCCCACCACTGCATGGTCGACGGCCTCGCCGCCGTCGAGCTCGCCTCGCTGCTGCTCGACCCGACGCCCGAGCCGACCGCGTACGCGCCGGAGCCCGAGGCACGACGCCGGCGCCCAGAGCCGGGAGACGAGCGAGTGCTCGCGCGCGGCCTGCGCGACCTGCTCGGCCAGCAGCTCGACATGCTGCAGTGGCCGCTGCGCGCCGCCGGCTCGCCCGTGCCCGCCGCGCGTCAGACCGTCGACGGCGCGCTGCGCGCGATCCGCGCCGTCGAGGAGCTGCTGCGCCCCGCGCCCGCCAGCGTGCTCAACGGTGAGCTCTCCGCGCTGCGCCGGCTGGCGTGGGCGCAGCGCCCGCTCGAGGAGCTGCGCACGATCAAGCGCGCCTACGGCACCACCATCAACGACGTCGTCCTCGCCGCCGTCGCCGGCGGCATCCGCAGCTACCTGCTGCGCCGTGGCGAGGAGCCGACGGCGCTGAAGGTGATGGTCCCAGTCAGCGTGCGCAGCGACGAGGATGTCCTCGGCAACCACATTTCCTTCGCGTTCGCCGAGCTGCCATGCAACGACCCCGACCCGCTCGGGCGCCTCTACCAGGTGCACGCCAGCATGAGCCGGTGCAAGCGCGACGGCGAGCCCGAGGGCTCGGACCTCGTGCTCAAGGCCGCCTCGCTCACGCCCGCCACCGTGCAGCAGGCGCTCTCGCGCCTGATCGCCAGCCCCCGCGCTTTCAACCTCGTCGTGTCCAACATCCCCGGCCCGAGCATCCCCATGTACATGCTCGGCTGCCCGCTGCAAGCCGTCTACCCGATGGTGCCGCTCGCCGACCACCACGCCGTGTCCGTCGGCATGATCACGATCCACGACCAGGCGTGCTTCGGCATCTACGCCGACCGCCAGGCGCTGCCCGACGTCGACCTGCTGGCGCAGGACATCGACGAGGCCGTCACCGACATGCTCGCCGGCACCTATCGGGTCGCCCAGTCGGCCGGATCACTGCTGACGCGCGCCCGCGCCGCCGTGCCCGAGCCCACCCGCCCGTCCGCGCCGCCGCCCGCCAGCGGCCTCGAGCCGCCGCCGGCGCACGAGCGTTTCGAGGAGGAACTGCAGCGACTCGCCGGCGGTGCGATGCCGCCCCATCGGTCGAGCACTCACGCCGGCGGTCGCGTCGGCGTGCCGGCACATCCACCGGCGGACCCAGGTGCCGCCTGAGCGCAGCGGCGCTCCGTCCCTGCGGACACGGGCGAGCCGGGTGCCGGGACGCTAAAGCCTCAGGCGGCGGGCGAGGCGGCGAAGCGCTCGGAGAGGATCGCCGCGACGCGCGCGCGGTGGCGCCCGGCGCCGCCCAGCAGCACCGCGTCGATCTGCGCGCGCTTGAACAGCCAGTGCACGTCCGCCTCCCACGTAAAGCCGATGCCGCCGTGCGCCTGGATCGCTGACGCCGTCACCTCGCGTCCGGCGTCTGACGCGGCCGCCTTCGCCATCGCCGCCGCCTCCGCGAGGCCGTCCGGGTTCGCGTCCGCGCTCCACGCCGCAAACGCCGTCGTCGAGCGCGCCTTCTCCGTGTCCAGCAGCATCTGCGCACAGCGGTGCGAGACGGCCTGGTAGGCGCCCACCGGGACGCCGAACTGCTTGCGGTCCTTCACGTACGCCACCGTCATCTCCAGCGATCGCTCCGAGACGCCCACGAGCTCCGAGCTCACCGCGACGAGCGCGCGGCCCAAGCCGGGGCAGCCGTCCTCGAGCGCCTCGCCGGCGCCGTCTGAGGCGCTCACGCGCGCGGCCGAGCGCGTCGGGTCGATCACCGCGACCTTGCTCACCTCCGCGTCCTGCGGGGTCAACAGCCTGCCGCTCCCGTCCTCTTCCACGAGCACGATCACGTCCGCCTCAGCACCGCTCACGACCAGCTCAGATGTGCCGTCAACCGCGCTCGAAAGCGCGCCGATCGTCTCGCCCGAGGCGAGGCCCGGTAGCCAGCGCTCGCGCTGCTCGTCAGAGCCCGCCTGCTCGATCACGCACGCCGCCATCGCGCTCGCCAGGAACGGCACCGGCGCGATCACGCGGCCGAGCTCCTCGCACAGGATCGACAGCTCGATCGTGCCGAGGCCCTGGCCGCCGTAGGTCTCGGAGATCGCGATCCCCGGCCAGCCCAGCTCGCACAGCTCGTTCCAAAGAGCCTTGTCGGTCGTCTGAGCCTCCGCGTGCTCGCGCACCCGCGCGAACGTCGCGCGCTCGGCCAGCAGGTCGCGCGCCGTGCGCTGAATGTCGCGCTGATCGTCTGTCAGGCCGAAGTCCATGCGACTACGCCATCCCGCCCGCGGAGGCCGAAGGCCGGAGCCCATAAAAATCAGAACTCATCCATGGACACGCAGGGCAAGCCGGGCAAGGACGCAGGGAGCGTGGCGTGCTGCGCACGCGAGCGACCGAGGACGCCGATCCGGCGCAGCCATGCGTGTTCATGCGGCGACCTTGAGGCGGGGGAGACCGAGCACGCGCTCGGCGACGATGTTCTTCAGCACCTCGGTCGTGCCGCCCTCGATCGTGTTGCCCCGCGCGCGCAGAAGCTCGTAGCTCCAGCTCGTGCCCGTGATCAGCGCCTCCGGGCCGATCACGTCCACCGCCAGCTGCGTCGCGCGCTGGTTCGTGTCCGACCACAGCCACTTCACCAGCGAGCCCTCAGGGCCCGGCTGGCCGTAGCGCTCCGCGTCCGTCAGGCCCTTCCACGCCAAAAGGCGGATCGATTCGCAGCGCACGTGCAGCTCGGAGATCTTGTCCGCATACAGAGGGTTCTCCAAGAGGCCCTTCTCGGCCGCCGCCGCGATGATGTCGTCGAGCAGCTGGCGCAGGCGGATCTGCAGCGCGAAGCCCAGGCCCGCGCGCTCGTTCATCAGCGTCGTCAGCGCCACCTTCCAGCCGTTGCCCACGCCGCCCACCAGGTTCGCGTCCGGGATCCGCGCCTCCTCGATGAACAGCTCGTTGAACTCAGCCTCGCCCGTGATCTGGCGCAGCGGGCGCACCTGCACCGCGTCCTGCTCCATGTCCATCAGGAAGTACGAAAGGCCCTTGTGCTTCGCCACCTCGCCGTCCGTGCGCGCCACCAGCATGCACCACTTCGCGTACTGCGCGCCGCTCGTCCACACCTTCTGGCCCGTCACCACCCACTCGTCGCCGTCCTTCACCGCTCTCGTTTTCAGCGACGCGAGGTCAGAGCCCGCGTCCGGCTCGGAGAAGCCCTGACACCAGATCTCCTCGCCTGAGAGGATCGGCGGCAGGTAGCGCTCCTTCTGCTCCGGCGTGCCCCACACCATCAGCGTCGGGCCGCCCAGCAACAGGCCCAGCGTGTTCGCCGCAAACGGCACCCGCGCCCGGCCCAGCTCTTCGAAGTAGATCGCCGACTCCGACTGCGACGCGCCGCGCCCGCCGTACTCAGTCGGCCACGCCGGCGCCGCCCAGCCCGCGTCGTACAGGCGCCGCTGCCATTCGCGGCGGTACGCGAACTGCGCGTCGTCGCCCGCGTCAGCAGGCGGCTTCTCGCCCGGCTGGTTGTCCGCCAGCCAGGCCCGCAGCTCGTCGCGGAAGGCCGTCTCTCTGTCGCTGAACGTCAGGTCCATGTCCTCGGCAGGCAGATTACTGCAACACAGCTTGACAAGTGTCGCATGGGGTGTCTCTCATCGCGTGCGAATCCATTTTTGCCGCGCGCGCCTCCTATCAGCAACATCCAATGTGTGCCCAGTCTGCGGCTTCTCATGCGGAACTGGGGTGTGCTCTAGGAGGAGACGAACAGATGCGAAGAGACCTTACATTTGCCCTCACGCTGATCCTGGCGGCGTTGGTCGCGCCAGATGTCGCATCCGCGGTGCCGACGGTCAAGGTCAAGGCGGAAGCGGTGCCCATCCCGGGCTTCCCGCACACGGGCGACATCCTCGGCGCCGGCACCGCCGCGCACGGCGAAATCACGATCGAAGGCAACGAATACTTCGGCTCCCCGCCGCCGCTCATCGGTGTCAACGTGTACCTGCCGCTCGGTGTCCAGCTGCATCCGAATGGCTTTCCCACATGCGACGCGAGCACGATCGAAGACTTGGGACCGTCGGCATGCCCCAAGGGCTCTGCCGCCGGCCCTGTCGGCAACGCGATCGGGTTCGTCACCTTCGGCGGCGAACGCGTCGAAGAGAAGGCCGAACTGGACACCTTCTACGGGCCCGGTGGCGGCGCCTACGTCCTCGCGGACGGGCACACGCCCGTTTCGCTCGAAATCCTCTCGACCGAGCGGCTCGTCAAAGCCGGCGACAGCGGCGGCAGCGGCCCGGAGATGAGCTTCAACGTGCCGCTCGTCGCGAGCGTGCCCGGCGCGCCGTATGTATCGGTCCGGTCGGTCGATCTTCAAGCGGGCTCCGCCTACCGCTCGCACGGTCACACCATCTACTACGCTCGGCTTCCCCACACGTGCCCGAGCGGCGGCTGGCCGGCGCGAGAGGAAATCATCTTCGCCGAAGACGGAGAAGCATCGCGGCCGGAGACGGTCGACGTCAGCGAGAAGGTCCCCTGCCCGGACGAAGCCGCGGTGGCCCACCGGTCGCGGGGAGCTCGCCGATGAAGGCACAGTGGACACGATGACTCCCTCCAGCTCGACATGGCCGAGCGAGCGGGTGGTGACGGCGGCCCAGCAGGGCGATGAGCGCGCGATCGCCCTGCTGGTGTCCGGCTCTCACGCGCACGTCCGCCGTTTCGCGCGCACGCTCTGCTCGACGCCCGAGGACGCCGAAGATGCGGCGCAGGAGGCGCTCGTCGTGCTCTACCGCAAGATCGGCACGCTGCGCGTCGCCGCTGCGCTCGCGTCGTGGCTCTTCCAGATCGTACGTCGCGAGTGCATGCGCCGGATGCGACTGTCCCTACGCGTGCACGCCGCCGACGCGACGGTCGAGCAATCCGCCGAAGACGCGGCGCTCATGCGCATGGAGATGGAGCGCATCGTCGCGTCGATCTCCGCCTTGCCGCCGGACCAGCGCGCGGTCGTCGTCCTGCGCGACGTTCAGGGCCTGTCGGGCGGCGCCACCGCGGACGCACTCGGCCTCAGCCGCGCGGCCATGAAGTCGCGCCTTCATCGCGGACGCGAGGCGCTGCATGCGCAGCTCCAAGAAACGACGACTGCCATTGACGAAGGAGCAGCGCGCGATCAATGATCGCCGCGCGCCGCGTTCCGTCAGCGGTCAAACGACTCCCAGTGCAAGCACCTCGACGGCCGCATGCTTCGACGCCTCAACGCGCAGCCCGCCATCCTTGGTGGCAAGCGGCTCGCCCAGCTGCTCTGCCAGGGCAACGAACAGTCCGTCGGCCGCCGTCAGGTTCCCGCGCAAGGACCAAGCCCGCTGGCGCAGCGGCAGGCTCGGGAACAGCTCCAGAGGCAGATCACCCAGATCGTTGATTGCAGCGGCCGCACGCTCATCGGCCACTTCGCCGCGGTGTGCCTGCCTCCTGAGTACTGCCAGGATCTCGAAGACGATCAGGTCGGGGGCCGCGAGCTCGCCCTCGCCACTCATCAGAGCCTCTACCTCGGTCGCGGCGCCGACCCCGAGCAGGAAGTCGACCACCGCCGAGGTGTCGACGACGGTCACTCGCCGCGGTCGCGGATGTCGCGAACCGTGGTCTCGGTCGACTCCCCGAGGCTGACCGCCCCCCGAGCCTCGATCCGCGCCGCCAACTCCGCCGGTGTCGGCCGGGCGACCGCTCTCGAGAGCACGCCACGCAGATACTCGGACAGCGAGACTCCGGACATCGCCGCGCGTGCCTTCAGCGTGCGATGCACGTCGTCAGGGACATCACGAATCTGAACCATGGTTCCCATGCAAAACGCATGATAACAGCCGCAACGCATGCAAATATAGGCGTTCACGGTGTCGTGCGTTGGAGGCCTGGCGTCGCCAACATGAAGTCTCGTCCGCCCCCGCCGGATCGAACGCTAGTTTGGGTTGTCGTGTCCGACGCCGACTCCGAACTGCGCGTCGCGCACCTCGACGCCGACGCCTTCTACGTCTCGATCGAGCTGCGCCGCCACCCCGAGCTGCGCGGCAAGCCCGTCGTCGTCTCCGGCACCGGACCGCGCGCGGTCGTCACCACCGCCAGCTACGAGGCGCGGCGCTTCGGCGTCGGCTCGGCGATGCCCGCGTCGCGCGCGCGGCGACTGTGCCCGGACGCGGTGTTCCTGCCGCCCGACTTCGCGACATACCGCGAGGCCTCCGCACGGTGATGGACGATCGTGCGCGCGCACGTCGAGCGCGTCGAGATCGTCGGGCTCGACGAGGCCTACCTCGACCTCGACGGCCTGTTCTCGCCGCGCGCCGCCATGCGCCGGCTGCTCGCCGAGATCAAGTCGGAGACGCAGCTGACGCTGCTCGGTCGGCATCGGCCCGAACAAGCTCGTGGCCAAGGTCGCCTCCGACGCCGAGAAGCCCGCCGGCTTCGTCGTGCTCACGCCGCGAGCAGGCGTGCGCGCGCTTCGCCGCCTCGCCGCCCGGGCTCGTTCCCGGCATCGGGCCGAAGACCGCCGCGCGCCTTGCCGAGCTGGGCCTGCGCGACGCTCGCCGCGCTCGCCGCCGCCCCCGAGCAGCTGCTCGTCGAGCGCTTCGGGCCGAACCTCGGCCGCGAGCTCCGGCGCCGCGCGCGCTTCGAACACGACGGCGAGATCGGCGCCGCGCGCAAGGTCGTCTCCGAGTCGCGCGAGCGCACCTTCGACACGCGACGTCAGCGACGCCGCGCAGATGCGCGAGCAGCTCGTCGCTGATGGCCGAGGAGCTGTGCGCCGGCCTCGCCGCCCACGGGCGTCGAGGCCGCACGATCGGCATCAAGATCCGCCTCGACGACTGGACCACGGTCACCCGCGCGCACACCGTCGCCGAGCCCACATGCGACGCGCAGCTCGTCAGCGAGGTCGCGCTGCGGCTGCTGCGCGAGTACGCGCCCACGCGGCCAGTGCGGCTGCTCGGCGTGCGCGTCGCCGGCCTGCAGGCGCCAACGCGCGGAGAGACCGGCGCGGCAGACGCCGGCGAGGCGCGTGGAGCCGCGCGCGACACGAGCGGCGGGGGAGAGCCGGTAGATCAGCTCGCCCTGCCCGTGTAGGATCGACCGATGGCGGGGAGCAGGCAGGATCCGGTCGTGCCGGGGAGCCGGCGATGACGCTCATCGACGTTGGGGACGTCGAGCTCGACTACGAGCGCAGCGGCGACGGCCCGCCGCTGCTGATGATCATGGGCCGCAGCGGCACCTATGCGCACTGGGGCGAGCCATTCCTCGAGCAGCTGCGCGGCGACTTCGAGCTGATCGTCTACGACCACCGCGGCGTCGGCGCGAGCACCCACCTGGACGGCCCGGTCACGATCCGCCAGATGGCCGAGGACGCGGCCGGGCTGCTGCGCGCGCTCGAGCTCGACTCCGCGCACGTGCTCGGCATCTCGATGGGCGGCATGATCGCCCAGGAGCTCGCGCTCGCCGAGTCGCAGCGGATCGACACGCTGACGCTCGGCTGCACCTACTGCGGCGGCCCCGGCAGCGTCCCCAGCACCGAGCACGTCATCAAGAGCTGGGCGAGGCGATCGCCTCCGGCGACCACGAGCGCATGATCCGCGCCTCCTGGGAGGCCAACGTCTCACCCGCGTTCGCCGACGACCCGACGCCTGGGCACGCTTTCTCGAGATCAGCCTGCGCCGCCGCGTCTCGCTCGAGGTGATCGTCGCGCAGACGCAGGCATGCATCGAGCACGACACCTCCGCGCGCCTGCACGAGATCGCGCTGCCAACACTGGTCATCCACGGCACCGTCGATCAGGTGCTGCCCGTGCAGAACGGGCGCATGATCGCCGAGCTGATCCCCGGCGCCAGGATCGAGCTGCTCGAGGACATCGGCCACCTGTTCTTCTGGGAGCGCCCCGAGCGCTCCGCGCAGCTGCTGCGCGCGCACGTCGCGGCATACGCCTGAGCAGCAGCCGGTCACGGTCCGCGAATCCTTTCGTCGGCTCGCGCCTCTTATACGGGTAATGCGCAACAAGGCATCGGGGACGCGAGGCGCTGCGTATAGATCTCAGAGGCCCGTGTGAGCGCCCGGGCAAAGACGACCGCAACGGAGGATCGCACCATGTCTGAGAACAACGCCGGACCCTTCGCCAGCCCGAGCGTCGCCCGACATCTCGCGCGCGGCGCCGTCGGGTTCATGCTGATCGGCGCAGCCTTCGCGCTGGCTGCCGGCGGCACGCCGCTCGCGCTCACGCTCGTCGTGCCAGGCGCCGTCGCGCTGCGCGGCTGCCCCACGTGCTGGCTCGTCGGGCTCGCGCAGACGGTCAGCGCGGGACGCCTCGAGCGCAGCTGCAGCGCCGGCCGGAGCGCTAGATTCGATGGGCAATGTCGTCTCAACAGCTCACGGTCCGCCTCGACGACGACGTAGCGCTCTCCGGCGAGGATTCCGGCACCGGCGTCCCGATCGTGCTGCTCCACGGCCTCACCGCCACGCGACGCTACGTCGTGATGGGCTCCACAGCGCTGCAGCGCGCCGGTCACCGCGTGATCGCCTACGACGCGCGCGGCCACGGACGCTCGACGCCGGCATCCGATCCCGGCGACTACGGCTACGAGCGCCTTGCACGGGACCTCGCCGCGGTGCTCGACGAGCGCGGCATCGAGCGCGCGCTCTTGGCCGGCGCCTCGATGGGCGCGCACACCGCCGTGCGCTTCGCGCTCGCGCACCCCGAGCGCGTGGCGGCGCTCGCGATCATCACGCCCGCGTTCGACGTCAAGCCCAACCCGTTCGCACGCGCCGCCGAGCTGGAAGGCTGGGACGCCCTCGCGCGCGGGCTGCGCGAGGGCGGGGTGGAGGGCTTCATCGCCGCCTACGACCTCAGCACGCTGCCCGAGTCGCTGCGCCCGACCGTGCAGACCGTGTTGCGCCAGCGCCTGGCGGCGCACGAGCACCCGGACGCCGTCGCCGACGCGCTGCAGGCCGTGCCGCGCTCGCGTCCGTTCGACAGCATCGAGCAGCTGCACGAGATCAACGCGCCGACGACGGTCGTCGGGAGCCGCGACGAGGCCGACCCGAGCCATCCGCTGGCCGTCGCCGAACGCTACGCGGAGGCGATCCCCGGCGCCAAGCTCATCGTCGAGGACGGGGTGGGCGGGCATCCGATCCCCGGGCACCCGATCCCCTCGCCGATCGCGTGGCAGGGAGGGCAGCTCTCGCGCGTGATCGGAGAGCTCGCAAAGGACGCCGGCGCACACGGCGGCGAGGAGCTCCGTTCGGGGCAGGCCGGCGGCGACAAACGTATGTGATAACGTACGCGAGTATGCCAGTACGCGAGTGGGACGGAGCGAGCTACGACCGCATCTCAGCGACGATGGAGGCGCTCGGGCTCGGCGTGCTCGAACGGCTCGAGCTGCGGGGCGATGAGACCGTGCTCGACGCCGGCTGCGGCTCCGGGCGCATCACGCAGGCGCTGATCGAGCGGCTCCCGCGCGGGCGCGTGATCGCGATCGACGAGTCGCCCTCGATGATCGACGCCGCCCGCGAGCGGCTCGGGCCGGACGCTGACCTGCGTGTCGGCGACCTGCTCGAGCTGGAGCTCGGCGAGCCCGTCGACGCGATCCTCTCGACCGCCACCTTCCACTGGATCGCCGACCACGACGGGCTGTTCGCGCGCCTGCGCCGAGCGCTCGCGCCCGGCGGGCGGCTCGTCGCCCAGTGTGGGGGAGAGAGCAACATCGACATCCTGCGCGGCAAGGCGAACGAGGTGCTCGCGCACGAGCCCTACGCGCGAGCACTTCCGCGACTGGAGCCCGCCTTGGAACTATGCGGGGCCGGTCCTCACGCGCGAGCGCCTCCTCGCCGCTGGCTTCAGCACCGCCGAGTGCTGGCTCGAGCCGGCGCCGCGCGAGCCCGAGGACCCGCGCGCGTTCCTCTCGACGATCGTGCTCGGCCCGCACGTGCAGCAGCTGCCCGAGTCGCTGCGCGGGCCGTTCATGGACGACGTGCTCGCGAAGCTCGGCGAGCCCGTGGTCGTCGACTACGTGCGCTTGAACATCGACGCGACGGTTCCATAGCCGTCATCGTTGCGGCCCTCAGCCTAGGCCGTCCCGGCGGAACGGCGAGATCTCGCCGTGCAGGTCTTCTTCCATGGCGTGGCCCATTTCCCCGTACGCTCGCTTCTGCGCGAGCAGCCACGCCAGCTTTGTCGTACCAGCCTCGATGCTCATGTCGTGCGCCGGGATCGCGAGCCCTTTTTCGCCTAGCTCCTTGCCCGGGCCATTGACCCTGAAGTTCGCGGTCCCGCTCGGTGCTTGAGTGCTTACGACGACGGGTATTTCCTTTTGCTTGAGGTATTCGAAGCACGGTCGCAGGTGCGTGCTCACGTCACCCGCTCCGAACGCGCGAAACATCACCGCGCGGATCATGGGGTCAGGGCGCTCGATCAACCCTTCCAAGCTCGTCTGAAACACCTCGTTGGACATTCCCGGAAACTCCGTGAACGAGAGAATCCCTGTGTCGAAGTCCGGCTTGACGATCAGGTCTGGCTCCCCGACCGCGAGGCCGTTGCGTTCGAGATATTCCTGATGGCGCGTGAGGTTCGCCTGGTAGAAATCGATCGTTCGTCCAATGCGCCCGAGGCTTGACCCCGAGACCGGCGCGAAGGCGTCGAGGTCGAACTCCGTGCTCTTCTTCACGCGCGTGCCGGCGATGATGTGGCTCCCAAACACGCACACCACGCCGCGCATGTGGACTTGTGGGTGGAGCGTCACGCGCAGCGCGTTCTCGAGGTTGATCAGCGCGTCGGAGCCGGGCAGGCCGTAGGGCACCTGCGAGCCCGTCACGACAACCGGCTTGTTGAGGTTGTCGAGCGCGAACGACAGCGCAGCGCACGTATAGCCCATAGTATTTGTGCCATGCGTGACGAGGAAGCCGTCGAAGGTTTCGTAGTTCTCCTTGATCGACGTAATCAGCTGCTTCCAATGCTCGGGCACGATGTCAGACCCGTCGACTCTGGCAATCGGATGCGGCTCGAGTTCGGCCTCGACCTTCCAGTCTTTCTTCAGCCGCGCTATCGCCGGCTCAAGCGCCTCGATCAGCACGCTTTCGTCGCCGAGGTCAGCGTTGGAGCGCGCGACCTTGCCGGCGATCGTGCCACCTGTCGTCAGCATCAGGAGCTTCTTGCTAGGCATTGGCAACCTGCGAGCGCGGGACCGCACACGCGGGCCGGTTGCCCGCGCCCACCGCCAATTCTGGTAGATCGTGCTGTTCGTGCATTGGAACTCGCCGCGTATTCTGCCAGCTCGGCGCGACGCGTGGCTTGACCCCCACTGTTCCGAGGCAGCCGTCTAGTAGGCTTGCCACATGCCCGCAAACATGAATCTCGCCTTGGTGCCCCCCGCTGCCTCGTCGATCGACGAGATCGTCGGGCGATGGTCGAATCCAGGGTCCTCGCTCACGCCGAAAGACCTGGACCGCGAAGTCATCTCTTGTAGGAGCGCGGCGCGGGCGAAGCGGGTACCGCTCGAACGTGAGCTCAAGAGCCTGCTGCTCGCCTGCGATGGCGACTACGTCGTGGCTCACGTGCGCGGGAGTCGGCGCCTGTCGCTTCGCGCCATCAAGAATGAGCTGGGGGTGCAGCAGGCGCTACTCGCAGATCTCGCCGACCTGACCAGGTTCGACGTATCGCCAGGAACGCTCTATCCCTTCAAGGGCACGCTATGGGCCAAGCCGCAGCTGATCACCGAAGAGGTCCTCGAGCTGGATTGGGTCACCACCAACTACGGCGACCGCTCCAAATACGTCGAATTCTCCCCTACGTTGCTGCTCGAGGCCGCGGACCACCGCGTGGGGCGCTTCGAGGAGCCGTCGCTGATCCAGGCAGCGACCCACCGCGTGGGAGACTTCGAGGGATAGCCGATCTTGCCTAGGCGCTTGCGGGCGATCTTTAGCCAGGTTCGATCCTGGAGTCTCATCCTGCTCATCGGCGGCCTCGCGCTGACTCTCGGCGTCTGGGGCGACGTGAACTCAGCCAGTCATCCTCACAGCGTCTACCAGCACCTCGTCGTGATCGTTGGCATCATCGGGCTCACGGTGGGCGGAGCGATGCTCGCCAGCGCGCTCGTGGCCGGGCTGGTCACGAAGCAGGTGCTTGGCGTCAAGATTCGCGATCTGGTCGAAGCTCTGCGCGGGCCCAGTCCACTCGCCCGTAAGAACCAGAGGCTCGATATTCGGCTCGAGAGGGAGGGTGAACAGATCCACGTGAACGCCACCCACGAGTTCGAGCTCGAATCGGACTCGGCCTACCCTCGGTCGCTGCCGGTCAGGATCTACACAGACGTTGGCAGCGATGGCGGCTTCGAGAGAATCGTTGTGGATGGACACACGCTTCCGACTCCTGCGCTCGAGAAGCTCGTCGATCGGATTGACGGCAAGGAACAATTCAAAGAGAAGTACAGGTTTTGTCCCGGGCGCAAGCGCAAGTTCGAGATCCAAACATATGGACATTTTAGGCTCGACGATCGCCTCATTTGGACAGTCGAGCATGTATCACGGGACTTCACGGTATCGATCTTGGACAAGCGCAAAGCTGCGAAGGTGTGCGAGGTAAAGGTCAATCACCATCGAAGCGATGAAATCGACACCAACGCGTGGCAGCCATTGCACGAGGGGCAGGATCTGAAATTCAACTTCCTCGGAGAGGTGCTGCCATACCAGGGTTTCGAGCTGCGTTGGTCCGCCTCGTGATGACACGGGCGCGCGTAGCGCGAGGTCAGCCAAGGGCCGGCGCGGACGGGTCGGCTGCGACTTCGGCGCCGCTGAGCAGCGCCGCGTAGCGCCCGCCGCGCTCGAGCAGCTCCTCGTGGGTGCCGTGCTCGACGATCCGCCCGGAGTCGAGTACGAGGATCTGATCGGAGTCCCTGATCGTCGAGAGCCGGTGGGCGATCGCGATCGTCGTGCGACCGCGCGAGAGCTCGTCGAGCGCCTGCTGCACGGCGCGCTCGGTCTCGGTGTCGAGCGCCGAGGTCGCCTCGTCGAGGACCAGCACGGGCGGGTTGCGCAGGATCGTGCGCGCGATCGCGATGCGCTGCTTCTCGCCACCGGAGAAGCGGTAGCCGCGCTCGCCCACCGGCGTGTCGTAGCCCTCCGGCAGCGAGGAGATCAGCTCGTGGATCTGCGCCGCCTTCGCCGCCTCTTCGATCTCCTCGTCGCTCGCGTCAGGACAGGCGAAGCGCAGGTTCTCGCGGATCGAGGCATGGAACAGGTAGGTCTCCTGCGAGACGAGGCCGACGGTCGCCGCCAGCGAGGTGAGCGTCATGTCGCGCACGTCGACGCCGTCGATGCTCACGCGCCCGCGCTGGGGCTCGTATAGCCGCGCGACGAGATACGCGAGCGTCGTCTTGCCCGAGCCCGTCTCACCGACCAGCGCCGTGCGTGTCCCCGCCGGGATCTCCGCGCTGATCTGCTCGAGCGTCCACGGCGCGTCCTGGTCGTAGCGAAACCACACGTCGTCGAGCTCGACGTCGCCGCGCACGTCCGTCAGCGTGCGCGCATCCGCGCGCTCGACGATGTCGACCGGCAGGTCGAGGTACTCGAAGATGCGCCCGAACAGCGCCAGCGAGGTCTGCACTTCGAGGCCGACCGACAACAGCTGCTGCATCGGGAACAACAGGCGCGTCTGCAGCGTCGTGAACGCGACGACCGTGCCGATCGAGATCGCGTCGTGGCCGTGGGCGATGCTGTAGCCGGCGAACCAGTAGACAGCGGCCGGCATGATCGCGAACGCCATCTGCACCGACGCCATGCGCCAGCGCCCGGCCATGCGCGCGCGCACCTCGAGGTCCGCCAGCTCGCTCGACTCCCCGGAGAAGCGATCGACCAGCTCGTGCGAGCGGCCCATCGTCTTGCCGAGCAGGATCCCCGACACCGACAGCGACTCCTCGACGAGCGTCGACATGTCAGCCAGGCGACTCTGGCGCACCGACTGGATGCGCCGGCGCTCGTTTCCGACGCGCCGCGTCAGCCACACGAAGAACGGCAGCAGGATCAGCGAGAACACCGTCAGCTGCCAGCTCAGCGCGAACATCGCCGTGACCGTCGCCAAGACCGTCGCGACCGTCGAGACGGTCGAGGTCGCGGTGCTCGTGACGACGTCGTCGATGCCGCCGATGTCATACGCGATCCGCGCCTGCACCTCGCCCGAGCGCGTGCGCGTGAAGAACGCGAGCGACATGCGCTGCAGGTGCGCGAACACCGCCGCGCGCAGGTCGTGCATCACGTGCTGGCCGACCTGGTTCGAGATCCACGTCTGCGCGACGCTGATCACGCCGTTGATCACCGCCAGCGCGATCATGCCGCCGACGAGCCACGACAGCAGCGTCAGGTCGTGGCCGATGATGCCCTTGTTGATCGCTTCGCGCAGCAGGAACGGCGAGGCGACGCTGAGCACCGAGCCGAGCACGATCAGGCCCAGGAGCAGCCCGAGACGCACGCGGTAGGGAATGAACAGCCGGCCGATGCGGCGCAGCGAGACGTGTTTGTCGGGTACGTCCTCGGGGCGCGGGCCCGGCTTCGGCGCGTCTTTTCGCCGCGCCCGTCGGCCGCCATCGCCACCGTGTCCCTGGGCGAAGGGCTGATGGCTCACGCCGCTGACTTTACCGTCGCGCCGCTACCGAGCCGCGCAACGCCGCCGCGATTGAAGCCCGCGTATAAGCCCGCCGACGCGGTCAGTCGTGAGGCTGATCTGCGATTTCCGGCCAGTGTCGCGGCGTCCCCAGCAGCTCGAGACCGTGGCAGACGTCGTGCTCGACGTGGCCGTGCACGTGCACGCACGTGCCGGTGCCCTCGGGGGTGAAGTCGACCTTTATGTGGCGCGGTAGTACACCGGCGAGATCTTCGCCGCCCCCTCGATCTAGACTCAGCAGGAACCGGCCCGCCCGCGGTGTCCTCAGCGACTGAAGCCGTGTCCACGGTTCTTCGTCGTGCGTGCCTTCTTCGAGCACCGAGGCTTCGTCGCTTGAAGCCACGATCCCGTCGCTGAAGACGAGCTGCCCCGGGCGTTCGTGGGCGATCTGAAAGTCGCGGTCTTTCGCGAGTTCGGGCGCGATGTCGCGTACGAACATCGCCTGCGCGAGCTCCGCCGGCTTGTCGATCGTGAAGCTGTGGTTGATCCTCGCGATCTCGAAAGTTTGGCACAGACGCGCTCCGGTTAAACCCGGAGACGGCATAGGAGACCGGCCTCTGGCGCTCAGGGTTTACGCTCTCACAATGGACCTCTCATCGGCGGAGACGCGTGTGCTCGGTTGCCTGCTCGAGAAGCAGCGCACGACACCCGATGCCTACCCGCTGTCGCTGAACGCGCTGCGGCTCGCGTGCAACCAGTCGACCAACCGCGACCCCGTGGTCGAGTACGACGACGCCGTCATCCGCGACGCGCTGCATCGTCTCGAACGCCGCGGCTACACGCGGCTGGCCAGCGGCGCCGGTAGCCGCGCCGCAAAGTACCGCCATCTGCTCGCCGACGCGCTGCCGATGAGCTCAGCCGAGCAGGCGGTGATCTGCGTGCTGATGCTCCGCGGGCCGCAGACGCCGGGCGAGCTCAAGCAGCGCACCGAGCGGATGCACGCGTTCGTGGATCTCGGCGAGGTCCACGACACGCTCGAGCGGCTGATCGAGCGCGAGCTGGTCGTGCGCCTGGAGCGCCGCCCCGGGCACAAGGAGGAGCGCTACGCGCAGCTGCTGCAGGGACACGACGATGACCAGAGCCTCGCCTACGAGTCAGCCGCTGACGGGCCCTCGCGCGCGGCGGTGCGGAGAGAGCCCGGCGGCCGTCCGATGAGCGACGGGGCGCTCGCTGCGCCCCGCTCAGGTGACGCGAGCGGGCAGCGCGAGCTCGACGACCTGCACGAGCGCGTCGAGCAACTCGAGCGCGAGGTCGCGATGCTGCGCGACGCGATCGCGCCATCCGGCGTCAGAGGTGCAGACGTGATCCACGCCCAGCTGATCCTCGCCGCCTCCTCCGACACCGCCAGCGGCGTCGGCATCCCGCTCGCGATGGCCGCCGGGCTCGTGTCGTTCCTCTCGCCGTGCGTGCTGCCGCTCGTCCCCGGCTACCTGTCGACCGTCATCGGCGTCACGCCCGCCGACCTCAAGGGCGGTGTCGGCGTCCGGCGCGTGCTCGTCCCGAGCCTCCTGTTCATCGCGAGCTTCTCGCTGATCTTCATCCTGCTGGGAATGAGCGCGACCGTGATCGGCTCCTCGCTGAACACGCACAAACACGCTGCTCGAGCAGATCGGCGGCGTGCTGATCATCGTGATGGGCCTCGTGTTCCTCGCCACGCCGTTCGTCGGCATGCTCAACCGCGAGTGGCACTCCGAGTCGCTGCTGCGCCTCGCCGGCCGCGGCGGGCCGCTCGTCGCCGGCGCCGCCTTCGCGATCGCGTGGACGCCCTGCACGAGCATCACGCTCGGCGCGATCCTCACACAGGCCGCGATCTCCAGCTCCGCCGCGCACGGCGCGCTGCTGCTCGCCTTCTACTCCGCGGGCCTCGCGATCCCGTTCCTGTTGATCGCGCTCGCGTTCGAGCGAATGACCACCGCGCTCGGTGTCGTCAAGCGCCACTTCCCCGTGATCATCGGCGTCGGCGGCGCGGTCATGATCTGCCTCGGGCGTGCTGATCGTGACGGGGGAGTTCACGACGCTCAACACTCAGGCCAACGAACTGCTGCAGGGCACCGGGCTGAGCGTGTCGAACGTCTGAGCGCCGCGCGGGAGCATCGCGTCGAGCGTCAACCTGTCCGAACGCGATACGAGAATGGCCGCATGCTGGTCCCGGCCCTCGTATTCCTCGCGTGCTTCGGGGGAGGCATATTCGCAGCCACGCGATGGCTGCCCGAACTGGCGAGCGGGCCCGTTGGCGGGATCGCGTTCTTCGCCATCTGCGGTCTGCTCGGCGCCGGACTCGGCATCGTCGGGCTCCATATCTACCTCATGGTGCGGGAGCTGGAAACCTTCGGGGGTGAAAGCCGGTTCGAGAACAATGCGAGCATCCTGGCAAGTGGGCTGCTTTCGATCATGCTCGATGCAGGCACCGTCTTCGGGCTTGCCACGATCACCTATCTGCTCGCCCCGCACAGTGACGAGCAAGCAGAGCCCGAGACGCGCTGACCCTGCCGCAGGGGGCCGGGCTGGGCCTCTCGAGCGCCTGGGCCCTCGGCAAAGCGAGCTCAGCCCGCGGTGGGCGCAGCCTCAGCAGACCGCTGAGAGCGCCGCGCCAGATACCGCCGTTCCCAAGCCTCCTGATTGCGCTTGGCATCGAGCACGAACGGCGAGCAGCCGATCGCCTTGATGATCGCGCGGTTGATCAGCGACTCGGGGAAGGGGAGAGGCCGCAGCACGTCGACGAACAGCACCACGCGCGTCTCGTCGGTGTCGTTCCAGACCTCGTGGTTGAAGGTGTCGTCGAAGACCATGCTCCTGCCCGCTTCCCAGTGGCGGACGTCGTCGCCGACGCGGATGCGGCACGCCTCGGCGTCCTCGGGCACGATCAGCCCGAGGTGGTAGCGCAGCACGCCCTTGTAGGGGCCGCGGTGGTCGAGGATGTGCTTGCGCGGGGAGAGGATCGAGATCATCGCCGTCGTCATGCCCGGGATCTCGCGCATCAGCGCCGCCGTGCGGGGGCACATCTCGACGCCGAGCTTGGCCTCGAAGCCGTAGCCGTAGATGAAGAACGTCTTCCAGCGATCGTCGTCGGTGATCTCGATCTGGTCCTTGGAGATGTCCTGGAAGTTCGCGCAGCTCCGCCTGGTCCTCCAGCAGCCGCTCGGCCTCCTCGCGGATCACTTCCCAGTTCTGCTCGATGTGCTCCACCCACGGGAAGCGCTCGAGTCGCGAAGAACGTCGCGTCGCCGACGAACGAGCGTTTGCCGATGAAGCGCTCGACGGGCGTCAGCAGCCGTTCGCCGATCGCGATCGTCAACTCGACGGTGCGCTCCCACAGAGACTTGGACACGTTGCTCGAACCTCCCCGTGGCTCTGGCCCGCTTCGGCGCGGACCGCGGTCGTATCACGGCGCAGCCTAGCGAAAGGCGCTCGCGAAACCGGGTTTTCGTGGCGGATTCTCGCCCAAGAACGCAAAAGCCCCGGGTCGGATATCCGCCCCGGGGCTTCGCGAATCAGATGCTTGTCGGTGTGTCTACGCGGCCTCGCGCAGAGCCGCGAGCTCAGGCGACTCGGCGAGCTTCTTCAGCGCGCGCTGCTCGAGCTGTGAGGCTCGCTCCGCGGAGAACCCGAGCCGCTTGCCGATCGCGGTCAGCGTCTGGGGCTCCTCGCGGCCGGTGCCGAAGCGCAGGGTCAACACCTTGCGCTCGGTTTCGGGCAGCTGCTCAGATCGCGCGGTGCACGATCCGCTCGCGCTCGTTCTCCCAGGCGGTCTCCTCGGGCACCTCGGCGTCCGAGGGGAGCAGGTCGCCGAGAGCGGTGTCGCCGTCCTCGCCGATCTGCTGGTCGAGGCTGACGAGCGCCGCACGCTGGTGGCGCACCTCTTCAACCTGGTCGATCGGTAGTCCGGTCTCCTCGGCGAGCTCCTCGAGCGTCGGCTCGCGGCCGAGCCGCACCGACAGCTCGCGCTCTACGCGCCCGACCTTGCGGGAGCGCTGCGCGACGTGGACGGGCAGGCGGATCGTGCGGCCGGAGTTCTCCAGGCCGCGCTGAATCGCCTGACGGATCCACAGCGTGGCGTACGTCGAGAAGCGGAAGCCCTTGCGCCAGTCGAACTTCTCGCTGGCGCGGATCAGGCCGAGCATGCCCTCCTGGACGAGGTCGCCGAGGGGCAGGCCCTGGTTCTGGTAGCGCCGGGCGTTGGATGCGACGAGGCGCAGGTTGGAGTTGACGAGCAGTTCCTTGGCGTCGCAGGTCGCCGCGCTCGATGCGCTTGGCGAGTTCGATCTCCTGCGCCGGGGTGAGCAGCGGGTAGCGTCGCGAGTGGGCCAGCAGCTGGTCGACAGCCTCTGGGATGAACGTGTCCGGGGTGCTGACGTCGAGACGCTCGATCGGGCTGTCCAGCCGCTCGGGGGCGGCGACCGGCTCGGCCTCGGTCTCGGTCTCGGCGACGAGGTCCTCGGGCTCTTGCTCTAGTGTGAGGGTTGGGTTTGTGGGCGAGTCTGTCATGTGCGTCCTTCTAATCCGATGCTTGGAGTCGGAATTATACGACTCGATAGTTGCGTTGTCAACCATTTTATGGTCGAGCTACGTCCTTAGCTCGTTCGACGCTTTATGCGCGGTTACCTTCCCGACGGATCACTTGTACCGTGCCCGTCATAACGCCTGCTAAAACCCGCTAACGGGTCGAAAGGAGCGTTCGCGGCGCAGCCTGGTTATCGACCGCACCCCTCGGATCGCTGAGCCGGGGCGGCTAAGCTCGGCGCATGGGCATAGATCTCTCAGGGCAGGTCGTCGCCGTGACAGGCGCATCTTCGGGAATCGGCGAGGCAACGGTGCTTGCATGCGCCCGTGCAGGGGCCGCCGTGGCACTCGCCGCGCGCCGCATTGAGCGCATCGAGGCACTCGCGCAGCGTATCGTCGCCGAAGGCGGCAGCGCGATCGCGGTGGAGACGGACGTGGGCGAGGAGGATCGGGCGCGAGCCTTCGTCGAGCGGGCGCACGCGGAGCTCGGCCGCCTGGACGTGCTCGTCAACAACGCCGGCGTGATGCTGCTCGGCCCGATCGAGAGCGCCCCCACGGAGGAGTGGCGGCGGATGATCCACGCGAACGTGTTCGGCGTGCTCTATTGCACCCATGCGGCGCTGGGGCTGATGCGCGAGCAGGGCTCGGGGCACATCGTCAACGTCAGCTCGGTGGCGGGACGCGTGGCGCGGCAGGGCTCGGGTGTCTACAACCTCACGAAGTTCGGCGTCGGCGCCTTCTCGGAGTCGCTGCGCCAGGAGGGCGTCGCCATCGGCGTGCGCGTGACGTTGATCGAGCCGGGCGCCGTGGCGACGGAGCTGCCAGGCCACAATCGCCCGGAGGTGCTCGAGCAGATGGCCAAGCGCTTCGCCGGGGTGACGCCGCTGTCCGCCGAGGACATCGCCGGCGCGGTGCTCTACGCGATCGGCCAGCCGCCGAACGTGAGCATCAACGAGGTGCTAGTGCGCCCGAGCGGTCAGGGCGCCTGAACGGGAGCGATCTCGAGCAGCTCGCTCGTGACGTGATCGACCTGCAGCGTCGTGTGATCGAGCGCGAAGCGCTCGCGCAGCATCGCCTCGATCTGGCGCCGCGCGGCATGGCAGTCGCTGTCGGCGCCCACGAGCACGTGCGCCGAGAGCGCCGGGAAGCCGCTCGTGACCTCCCACACGTGCAGGTCGTGAACCTCGACGACGTGCGGCTGGGCGACGAGCGCGCGCCCGATCTCCTGCGGATCGAGCCCCTCCGGTGCCGCCTCCAGGAACACGCGCCCGGAGGCCTTTGCCAGCGACAGACCCGAGCGCGTCATCAGCGCGGCGATCAAAAGCGAGGCGATCGGGTCCGCGCGCTGGAAGCCGCTCGCGAGGATCACGCCGGCGGCGAGCGCGGTGCCGAGGAACCCGTACAGGTCGGTGAGGATGTGCTGGAAGCTGCCCTCGACGCCGAGGCTGCGGCGATCGGCGCCCGACAGCTTCCACACCGCCGCGAGGTTGACGACGGCGCCGGCGAGCGCGACCGCGAGCACCAGCCCGGCGTGCACGTGCGGCGGGGCGAACAGGCGCCGCACGGCCTCGTATGCGATCAGCGCCGCCAGGATCAGCAGCGTGACGGCGCTGGCCAGGGCGGAGACGATCTCGACCCGCTTCAGGCCGAACGTCAGCGCGCCGCCGGGCGGGCGCGCGGCCAGGCGCAGCGCGAGCAGCGAGAAGCCGATCGTGGCGGCGTCGGTGAGCATGTGGCCGGCGTCTGAGAGCAGCGCGAGCGAGTGCGCGATCACGCCGAAGGCCAGCTCGACGGCCATCAGGGCGATGATCAGGGCCAGCGCGCCGGCCAGGCGCCGGCGATCGGTCTCGCGCCCGACGCCGTGAGCGTGCGCGCCATGGTCGTGCGCCATCAGCTCACGATAGGACCCGCGGCCTACGGTTTGCGGGCGCGGGCGCCCGACGCCGCGTGGCTCAGACGCCAGTCCGACCCATAGTCTCTGTCCATGTCGCAGACGGGTGAGACCCGCGTGCTCACGCGGCGCGCCAGCACGCTGGCATCGCTCGCCGCGGCAGGCCTGCTGGTCGTGCTGAAGCTCGGCGTCGGGCTCGCGAGCGGCAGCCTGGGGCTGATCTCGAGCGGGATCGAGTCAAGCGGCGACGTGATCGCGGCCGCGCTGACGTTCTTCGCGGTCAACCTGAGCGGCCGCCCGGCCGACAGCGAGCATCCCTACGGCCACCGCCGTGCGGAGAACCTCGGCGCGCTGGGCGAGGCCGGGATCCTGCTCGGGGGCGTCGTGCTCGTCAGCGTCGAGGCGATCACGCGCCTGTCGGGCACCGGCGCGGCGCCGCGCGTGCATTGGTACGAGCTCGGGGTGATCGGCGTCGCGCTGGTCCTGGAAGTCGGGCGCATGAGCATCGCACTCGCGGCTCAGCAGCACAGCGACAGCCCCACGCTGCGGGCCAACGTCGCACATTTCGTCGCCGACATGGCGGGCTCGGTGGCGGTGCTCGTCGGCCTGCTGGCGGTGCACGCCGGCTTCGGCGACGGCGACTCGCTCGCGGCGCTGGTGGTCGCGCTGATCGTGCTCGTGACCGCGCTGCGGCTGATCGGCGAGAACGCGAACGTGCTGATGGATCGCGCGCCCGAGCACGCACAGCTGCTCGCCGAGCGCGCGATCGCGGCGCTCGGCGCGGAGGTCGAGCTCGACCGGCTGCGGCTGCGGGAGTCCGCCGGGCGCTACTTCGCCGACGTCGTCGTCAACGTGCCGCCGGGCCAGGCGGTGGTCGAGGGGCACCGCACCGCCGACCTCGTCGAGAGCGCGCTCGAGCAGGCGCTGCCGGGCAGCGACGTGGTCGTGCACGTGGAGCCGCGCCTGCAGGGCCTCGACCTGCGCGACCGGGTGCTCGCGATCGCGCTCTCGGAGCCGCTCGTGAAGGAGGCGCACGACATCACGATCTTCGAGCAGCGCGGGTCGTGCAGCGTCTCGCTGCACCTGAAGTTCCCGCCCGAGCTCGATCTGCGCACGGCGCACGAGGTCGCCACGCGCGTCGAGCAGGCGATCCGCGCGCGGCCGGAGGTCGGCGACGTGCAGACGCACCTCGAGCCGCTCGAGCGCCCGCTGAGAGCGCGCGCCCCGGACGGCGGCGACGACGCGCAGATCACGCTCACGGTCGAGCGCATCGTCCGCGAGCGCACCGGCAGCGACCCGCAGCGGGTGCGCCTGCTGGCGACGGACGCGGGGCGCGTGCTGTTCCTGACGCTCGCCGTCGACGGGGCCGCGTCGCTGACCGACGCGCACCAGCTCGCCGGCGAGCTCGAGGAGGATCTGCGCCAGCGAATCGACGGCATCGCCGACGTGGTCGTCCACACCGAGCCGTAGACGGCGGGAAGCAATCGCGGCGACGGGAGTCTCTGGTGGAGCGCCGCCTCACCGGCGTCGCGCGACCGCCACAGATCCGCCCACAGACACCTGACCGACAGGAGATACTCCCGTGCCCAGATCCTCACTCGCGGCTTTCACCGTCGCGGCGCTAGCGCTCGCGGGCTGCGGCGCCACCAGCAGCTCCAGCCCCACGGCAACGACGCCGACAGCCGCGGTGGCCGCCGCCACGACCGCGGCGTTCATCGCGCGATTCAGCACCGCAACGACCCTCGGCTCGACCGAACCGGTCAACGGCGATGTGAACCCCTACGGCCTCGTGTTCGTCCCCACCAGCGTCGGCAGGCTGCACGCCGGAGAGCTGCTCGTGAGCAACTTCAACGACAAGGCGAACGATCAGGGCACGGGCACGACGATCGAGCAGATGACCACCACCGGCAAGCGCTCGCCATTCGCGACGGTGAACGCTAAATCCCTCCCCGGCAGCTGCCCCGGAGGAGTCGGCCTGACGACGGCGCTGAACGTGCTGCCAGGTGGCTATGTGGTGGTAGGCAGCCTGCCAACCACCAACGGCAAGTCGGCGACCGCGAAGTACGGCTGTCTGATCGTGCTCGACAGCGACGGCAAGGCGATCGAGACGATCACGAGCAGCAAGATCCAGGGCCCGTGGGACTCGACCGCGGTCAGCGAGGGCTCGATGACGACGCTGTTCGTCTCAAACGCCCTCAACGGTGGCGCCAAGAAGGGCATCCACACGATCGACAACTCCACGGTGCTGCGCATCCGCCTGCAATCCGGCCCCGGCGAGGCGCCGAAGGTGCTCGGCGAACAGGTGATCGCGGACAAGATCCCCTGGGTGGACTCACCGGAAGCGCTGGTCGTCGGCCCGACGGGCCTGGCGCTCGCGTCTGACGGAACGCTCTACCTGGCCGACACGCTCGCCAACCGCATCACCGCGATCCCGCAAGCGCTGACCCGCACCACAGCGGCGCCCGCAGGCGGCACCACGGTCACCGAAGGAGGTCACCTCAAGGAACCGCTGGGGCTCGTACTGGCGCCCAACGGCGACATCATCACGACCAACGCCGGTGACGGCAACATGGTCGAGACGACGCCGAGCGGCAAGCAGCTCCTCGCCCGCACAGCGGACACGAAGACGGGCGCCGGCTCGTTGTTCGGGCTCGCCGTCGCGCCCGGGGGCACCGGCGTGTACTACGTCGACGACGGCGAAAACACGCTGAGTCTCCTGCACTGAGCAGCGGCGGGCGCGGCATCCGGAAGGTTGCCGCGCCCGCCGGGGTCTAAGCACTCGACACCATTCGGCGAAAGGAACGGGAAGATGACCGATTCAGCGCAACGCAAAACCGCGGGCCCGCAGCGTCAGCGCATCCTGCGGGCCAGCCTGGCAACGGCGGCGGTCGCACTCGGTGCCTTCTTCGCCGCGATGGCGTTCGCGTCCTCGAGCGCGGTGACGGTCGACTCGGCGTCGAACGCGAAGCTGGATCAGCAGGTGCTCGTCAACGCGCAGGCGCGCACGCTCTACGCCCTCACCCCTGAGACCGCCAAGCATCTGCTGTGCAAGAGCAGCGAATGCCTGCAGTTCTGGCCGCCGCTGACGGTGCCCTCTCCGAGTACCAAGCTGAAGCTGGCCGCCGGCGTTCACGGCCGCCTCGGGATCTTGCGCCGCAGCGATGGGATGCTGCAGGTCACCGTCAACGGCCTGCCGCTGTACCGCTTCGCCGAGGATCACGCGAGCGGCGAGGTCAACGGACAGAACTTCAAGAGCTTCGGCGGAACCTGGCACGTGCTGAGCGACGCGGGCGTCCCGAGCACGAAGCAGCCGGCCGCGAGCGCTCCGGCGCCGGCGGGCACCACACCGACGACGAGCACGCCCACCACCACGGCTCCCGGCTACTCCTCGCCGGGCTGGTGATACTCGCCGGGGACACGAAGCAGCCTCGCGGGGCCCCTGGGCTCCGCGAGGTCAGTCCTCGGTGAGGCGCCGCAGCAGCGCGATCGCCCGCGCGAGCACCTGCTGCTCCTCGGCTGACAGGTCCTCGGTGAGCGCGCTGGCGAGCCATCCCTCGCGCTTGCGGCGGTCGGCTTCGAGCGTCTCGCGGCCCTGCTCGGTCAGCGCGACGAGCGTGCGTCGACCGTCGGCGGGATCGGCACAGCGGGCGACCAGGCCGTCGCCCTCGAGGTCTGCAGATCGTCTGCGTCATCGACTGCGGGCGCACGCGCACGGCGAGCGCCAGGTCGCCGATCGAGCGCGTGCCTTCGCGGTCCAGGCGCCCGAGCACCTCGCCCTGGGACAGCGAGAAGCGATGCTCCGCGCGCAGGCGGCGCATCAGCTGCCCGAGCACGATGCGCAGCTCGCTCGCGAGCCGGGTGGTGTCGACGCCCTCAGCCACGTGCCGCAGACTATATATCGAGAAATACAGGGAAACTACTCAGTCTTCCTGTATATATTTAATGGATGGCCGGCGTCATGGGTACCCGAGCGAACGCGATTGCAGGCGCGCGCGGGCAGGCTGGATCGGATCCGGGCGGCTCGGACCGCTACAAGTGGATCGCGCTCTCGAACGTGACGCTCGGCGTGCTGCTGGCGACGCTCGACGGCTCGATCACGCTGATCGCGATGCCCGACATCTTCCGCGGCATCCACCTCGATCCGCTCGTGCCGGCCAACAGCTTCTACCTGCTGTGGATGATCCTCGGCTTCCTCGTCGTGACGAGCGTGCTGATCGTCAGCCTCGGGCGCCTGGGCGACATGTACGGCCGCGTGAGGATGTACAACCTCGGCTTCGTCATCTACACGCTCGCGTCGCTGGTGCTGACCGTCGACTGGCTGAACGGGCGCGCCGGCGCTATGTACCTGATCGTCTTTCGCATCGTGCAGGGCGTCGGCGCGGCGTTCCTGCTGGCGAACTCGGCGGCGATCATCACCGACGCGTTCCCCGCCAACCAGCGCGGCATGGCGCTCGGCATCAACAACATCGTCGGCGTCAGCGGCATGTTCGTCGGGCTCGTGCTCGGCGGCCTGTTGGCGCCGATCGACTGGCGGCTGGTGTTCCTGATCTCGGTGCCGGTCGGGCTGTTCGGCACCGTGTGGGCTTACCTGAAGCTCGAGGAGCGCAGCACGCCCAAACGCGCGCGTGTGGACTGGTGGGGCAACGTCACCTTCGCGCTCGGGCTGATCCTGATCATGGTCTCGGTCACCTACGGCATTCGCCCCTACGGCAGCGACGCCGACCGGCTGGGGCAGCCCGCGCGTGCTCGCGCTGCTCGGCGCGGGCCTCGCGTCGCTGGTCGTCTTCGCGGTGATCGAGAGCCGCGTCGCCGAGCCGATGTTCCGTCTGCCGCTGTTTCGCATCCGCGCCTTCACCTTCGGGACGCTCTCGACGTTCCTCTCGGCGATCGCCCGCGGCGGGCTGATGTTCATGCTGATCATCTGGCTGCAGGGCATCTGGCTGCCCCTGCACGGCGTCAACTTCACCGACACGCCGCTGCGGGCGGGCATCTACATGCTGCCGCTGACGCTCGGAATGCTGGTCGCCGGGCCTACCTCGGGCTACCTCTCCGACCGCTTCGGCGCACGCTGGTTCGCGACCGGTGGGATGCTCGGCTCGGCGCTCAGCTTCTTCCTGCTGACGCTGCTGCCGATCGACTTCTCCTTCTGGCCGTTCGCGCTCGTGCTGGCGATGATCGGCGTCTCGATGGGCATGTTCGCCTCGCCGAACCGCGCCGCGGTGATGAACAGCCTGCCGCCGCAGCACCGCGGCGCCGGCGGCGGCATGAACCAGACCTTCCAGAACTCCGCCCAGGTGCTCTCGATCGGCGTGTTCTTCACGCTGATGATCCTCGGGCTGGCCTCTGACGCTGCCGCACACGCTGTCCGCGGGCCTCGAGGCGCACGGCGTCTCGGCCGCCGCGGCGAACAGCGCCGCGCACACGCCGCCGGTGTCGGTGCTGTTCGCGGCGTTCCTCGGCTACAACCCGATCGAACACCTCGCTCGGCACGCACGTGCTCGCCTCGCTCTCGGCCGCCAACCATGCCGCGCTGGCCGGCCGCTCGTTCTTCCCCCACCTGATCTCCGGGCCGTTTCGAACGGGCCTGCACGAGGCGTTCCTGTTCGCGATCCTCGCCTGCCTGGTCGCGGCCGGCGCCTCGCTGCTGCGCGGAGGGAAGTTCCACTACGTCGAGCCGGCCCCAGTGGGCGAGCTCGTGCTAACTACGAGAGCAAAGGAGCAACATGCGCGTTGAGTGGTACGGGCAGTCGGCGTTTCACCTGAGCACGGCCGAGCAGTCAGTCGCGATCGACCCATTCGCGGACATGTCATGGATGGCGGCGGCCCACGGCATGCAGTTCGACTATCCGCCGCTCGCGGACGTAACGGCCGACCTGCTGCTCGTGACGCACGAGCACGGCGACCACAACGGCGTCGAGGCGATCGGCGGCGAGCCGGCGGTCCTGCGCTCGACGGCCGGGACGCACGACTCGCCCCTCGGCGCGGTCACGGGGATCGCCTCCGAGCACGACGAACAGGCCGGCACCGCCCGCGGGCCCAACACGATCTTCGTGTTCGAGCTGGACGGCCTGCGCGTCAGCCACTTCGGCGACTTCGGCCAGAGCGAGCTGCGCCCCGAGCAGGCGGCGGCGATCGGCGCGGTCGACCTGCTGATCCTGCCGGTCGGCGGCGGCCCCACGATCGGCGCCGAGGGGGCCGCGGCGATCGTCGAGCGCCTGTCCCCGCGCTGGGTCGTGCCGATGCACTATCGCACGCCGCGCGTCAGCTTCCTGGAGACCGCGGATGCGTTCCTCGAGCGCTCCGCGCACGTCGAGCGCCTCGAGCAGAGCGTGTTCGAGACGAGCGAGCTGCCGCAGGCGGACGGGCCACTCGTGGTCGTGCCGGCGGCGCCGTAGGCGACAGCCGCCGCGTCGCGCGGCCCGGATGCCGGCTCCACTCGCCGAACGCTGTGTCTGCTCGGTAGGCCCGTTTCAGATTCAGCCGACCCGTTTGGAGATTCCCCGTCCCAGGTCATCTAGGGCTTTCCACGTATCAGTGCGCTCTTTTCGAAACGCCATGTAGACATCGGGCCCTGCGAGGGCATCGTCACCGCTCGAACGTGTCTCCCAAAACGCCTTCGCAACCTTGTAGGCCTCATTCGAGTGGTAGTAAAAGCTCTGCGCAGCGGTGGCCTCCATCGATTCAGGGCCACAGAGGATTCGTATTCTGCCGGTGGCGGCTCGCGCCTGCTGGATCTTGTCAGCGCAGTTGACGAGACGCGCGGAGCACTCTGACGGGTTGCTCAGGAGTCCATAATTGCGTCGGTTTTCAGTCGACGGCGGGCGTACGTCCTTGAGTGCGTCGATGACGTGCACGGCTGCGTCAGCAAATATCCCAGTGGCGACGAGTAGCGCCTCGCGAAATTGTTGACTGCGCTGGCTGCGTTTAGCGATGAGCGCTGTGATCGCCCCTCCAACTACGGTGGACGAGAGCACGGATATGACGACCGTAACCGCGGTCGACGCACCGCCCGAAGAGGTCGTGTTGCTAGCGATGAACTGTGGCCACACGCCTGATGAGCCTATAGCCACGTAGTCCCGTTAGATCCGGTAGTCAGGATGCGACTTCACCGTGTCGGCCTTTCGCGAGCGAGCCTCCACCAGTGCGTCACGCAGCCTTCGTACTCGCGCTGCTGACCCTGAAACGTCGAAACCCACTTGACGCTCTCTAT
The DNA here is from genome assembly GCA_963797105.1 of uncultured Solirubrobacteraceae bacterium. Lineage (GTDB taxonomy): Bacteria > Actinomycetota > Thermoleophilia > Solirubrobacterales > Solirubrobacteraceae > Palsa-744. The sequence goes on along the minus strand of CAWCOB010000002.1, from coordinate 1,781,204 downwards.
AATCTACGTATACTTGTCGGACATCTTCTGGGAAGGCTAAGGGCACCCGATGAGCACTATTAGCATTCGTGATCTCCAGCGCAACACAAGTGGCGTCGTCGCTGACGTCGCCAACTCCAAGCACACCGCCCTCGTCACACGACACGGCGAGCCCATCGCTGCGCTGGTGCCGATCGATGCCCAGGATCTCGAGGACTACCTTCTCTCGAAGGTTCCGGGCTTCGCCGAGGACATGGCCGCCGCCGATCAGGCACATGCAGACGGCAAGGCGCGCTCAGCTGCTGATGTGTTCGCGGAGCTCGACGCGCAAGACACTGGGCAATAGCGCCGACACGCAAGAAGCTTGGTCGTCGTAGATGACGGACCCTCTGAGCAACATCAAGCTCGCTCCGCGCGCCATCCGGGACCTGAAGAACCTCGACCGCCAGACCCGCAAGCGGGTGCAGCAGGCATTCCAAGCGCTGGGAGCAGACGCCGCGAACCTGGACGTCAAGCCAGTGGCTGGACATGCCCCTTGGCGTCGCCTGCGCGTCGGTGAGCACCGCGTGCTCTACCGCGAGCTCACCGACGACGCCGACGCGCACTACCTCGTGGCACGAGTCATCGACCGCCGTGATCTACACCGCGCCATCGACAAGCTCTGAGTTGAGGATTGAAAGCCCCACATGCGGCGATTTGCGGATCGGAATGCGGCGCCGCGGGCCGAGGCGTATAAACGTGAGCAACCGAGAAAGGGCTTTGAGATGAACATCGGACGACTGCTTTTGCGAGTTTCTGTTGGGGGCTTCTTCGTCGGGCACGGGACCCAGAAGCTGTTCGGCTGGTTCGACGGCCACGGCCTGGAGGCGACCGCGCAGGGCTTCGAGTCGCTGGGGATGCGCCCGGGCAAGGCCAACGCGATCGCCGCTGGAGCAGCTGAGGCTGGCGGCGGTGCGCTGCTCGCGCTCGGGCTCGAGACGCCGCTGGCCGCGTCGGTGCTGACGGCGACGATGATCACCGCGATCGAGAAAGTGCACATCAAGAACGGACCGTGGGCGACCAAAGGCGGCTACGAGTACAACGTGGTGCTGATCGCCGCGGTGCTGGCGCTCGTCGAGGCAGGCCCGGGCGTGCTGTCGCTCGACGCAGCCCGCGGGCGCGTGCGCAGCGGCTCCGGCTGGGCGCTCGCGGCGCTCGCCACCGGCGCCATCGGCGCGCTGGCCGCGCGCGCGGCCGCAACCTCGGCGCCGCTGCCGGCCGCGCCGGCGAGCACGGAGGCCGACGGCGTCGAGCAGGAGGCACAGACGGCGTAGTCCGATATTCAGATGGGTAGAGTTGGCGACGTCCGCGGGAAGGATCCGCGGCCGGCGGCGTCCATACGGCCGATGACCCCTATCGATGGAGGACCTGACTCGTGAGCTCCCATGCGCAAGGCCGAGCAAAGAAGCACGCCAAGCCCATCCTCTCAGCGCTGACCGTCGCGATCGGCCTGCTCGCGCTGGCGGGCTGCGGAAGCTCCACCACCACCGGGACGACCGCGAGCACTCCGGCCACCACCACGCCGCCCCCCTCGCCGAGCACGACAGCCTCGACGGCGGCCACGACAACTACCACCACGAGCACGCCCGCGAGCTCGAGCGCCGCGGCCGGCGGCGCCTTGACCCTCGAAGCCAACCGCGAAGGCGCCCTCAGCTACGACAAGAAGTCGCTGGAAGCCAAGGCCGGCAAGGTGTCGATCGACTTCACGAACATGTCGCCGCTCGGGCACAACATGACGATCGAATCCTCCGCCGGGAAGATCGTCGGCGCGACGCCCACGATCCAGGGCACCTCGAAGGCGCTCACGCTCGACCTCAAACCAGGCACCTACAAGTTCTTCTGCTCCGTGCCCGGGCACCGCATGGCGGGCATGGAAGGCACGCTGACGGTGAAGTAGGGCTTCAGCCGCTGACCGTGACGATGTCGCCGATGGCGAGCATCCCGAAGACCGTGTGCGCCGCTTCGATCGGCAGCTCGACGCAGCCGTTGGACTGCGGAAAGCCATACGAGGCGCGCGGGTAGCCGTGCACGGCGTCGCCGCCGTTGAAGTAGTTGACCCACGGCACGTCGGGCACGTCGTATTTGGTGCCGTCGACGTCGGTGCCGCTCATCGTCGTCGACACGTAGCGGGCGTAGATCGGGAAGATCCCCGTTTCGGTTTCCGCGCCGGGCACGCCGGTGTTGACGGGGGTGGTGAAGACGACGCGGTGGCCGCGGTGCACCCTGAGCGTCTCTGGCAGTGACTCCGACACCGACACCCACGTGTACGGCTGGCGGTCGCGGCGGTCGTTGGTCTCGTCGTACAGCAGCGACGCCCATGTGGCGCTGTTCGCTTCGCCGCTCGCTTCCAGCCCGCGGTCTGCCTGGTAGACCTCGAGCGCTCCGCGCGTGACCGCGTCGAGCTTGCCCGACTGCACCGGCGGTGCGTTCGACGGGTCTGGCACGAGCGCGCCGCGAGGCGGATGGAAGGCGTGTTCGGCCGCTTCCCGGCGCGTCTCCGCGCCTGAGGCGATGTGCACGACGTAGCGCGGGCGGAACTTCGCGCCGAGATAGCCCAGGCGCGCGAGCGCCTGCTGCGCGGCGGCGAGTGAAGGACACGCGACCTTCAGGCCGATCGTCTGTTTGCGACCGAGCTGGGTGTGGCCGGTCGAGCTGGTGCGCGCCCACACGGTCAGCACGTAGCTGGAGCACGGCTGCAGCGTGGAGACGGGCGTGAACACCTCGGAGTCGCCGACGATGCTCCACGTGCCTGCCACCTTCGGCTCGAGCGTCGGCGGCGGCGAGGTGGGGGAGACCGGCCCGGACAGCGTCACCGCCAGCGGGTCGGTGCCGTTTGCGATCGCCCGCGCGGGCAGGGCCGCGAGCTGCGTTCGCGGCAACGGCGAGGCGGCGGCTGTGTCCCCGGCCGCGCGCGTGCCGATGAGGCTGCCGACGCTGCGATCGCGGGTGCCCAGCGTCACGACCGCGACGGCTGCCACGGCCACAATCAGCAGCGCGACGATCGACCAGCGTTTCATCGCAGATCAGGCTAACGCATGAACTTGCGCGTCCATGCAGGAGATCTCGCAGGGCTCGCGACGGCTCAGGCGCGGATCCAGGGAGCCTGCGTGCGCGAGAGCACGTGGGCGGCGAGGGCGACCGCCACCACGACCGCGAGCGCGACGGCGAACGCCCCGGCGATCGCAACGTGCAGCACGAGCAGCCCGCCGGTGAGCGCGCCGAGCAGCATCGCCGCGACCGCGAGCCCCCGGCGTCCGAATTTCGCGCCCGGTCCGCCCAGGAAGCTCGCTTCGGATGCGATGCCGGTCAGCGTGCGCGTCAGCACCGTCGTCGTCAGCTCGGGCACCGCGAGCCGCTGCGCCACTGCGTTCTGAACCCCCATCGCGAGCGCGAGCGGCACGAGCAGCGCGTAGCGGCCGGCGCTGCTCAGCGGTTCTCCGATAGCGAGCACGACGCCCAGCGCAATCGCGATCAACGCGAGCTGGGCGACGCTCGCGGCGCGCAGCGCGTGACCGCGATGCTCGGCGTTGCGCGCGCCAAGCCACCCGCCGGCTGCCGCACCCACGAGGAACACGGCGAGCGCGACCATCGAGGCGATCGCCGAGACGCCCTTCGCGCCCGCGAGCGCGAAGCCGAGGAACACGATGTTGCCGGTCATGTTCGCGACGAACACGTGCCCGAACTCCAGATAGCTCGCGGCGTCGACCACGCCGGTGACGAACGTCAGCGCGATGAACATCGGCATCAGCGGTCCGTGACGATCGTCGCGCGGCGGGTGCAGCGTGCGTGCGGCTTCTTGCAGGACCTTCAAGACGCTGACAGTAGCGCCCAGCGCACACCAGCGGGTGTGACTCCAGGTAGCGTCCGGCGCCGACCGGCGGTCATCACTCCAGGTAGCTGACCACCTCTGACACGGGCGCGCGCTCGGGCACCCGCTGCTCCTGGACGGGACGGCCGAGATACAGCAGCCCGACCGGCGTCTCGGTCGCGGTCAGGCGGAGGATCTCGCGGGCACAGGGGTCATCGAGCAACGGGACCGTGCGCCAGTAGCCGGCGTAGCCGCGCGCGTGCGCGCCGAGCAGCACCAGGTAGGCGGCGACGGCGGTCGCGAGCAGATCCTCGCGGTCCTGCGCCGGATCGCCGCTCTGCTCGGCTGCGACCGCGACGAGCGTCGGCGCGCGCCGCAGCTTGGCGGCCGCACCCGCCTGCTCGGACTCGGCCAGCGCCATCAGCCGCTCGCGCGAGCCCTCGCCGAGCACGTGAAAGCGCCACGGGCTCGTCAGGTGGTGGTTGGGCGCCCAGCTCGCGAGCTCGAACAACTCGTCGAGCACCGCTGGCTCGATCGCCTGCGCGGTGAACGCCTTGTGCGTGCGGCGCGTGCGGATAGCCTTCTCGACGTCCATGGCACGAACGGTAGAGCCAAAGCTCGCTCCGGGCTGAGACGGGATGAGCTTCGGCGAAATCGTGGCCGTCGCCTTCGCCGGCCTGGGAGCGGGCGCGATCAACACCCTGGTGGGCAGCGGCACGCTGATCACGTTCCCGGTGCTGCTCGCGTTCGGCTACGCGCCGGTGACAGCGAACGTGTCGAACACGATCGGGCTCGTGCTCGGCAACGTCTCGGGTGCCGTCGGCTACCGGCGCGAGCTCGCCGGTCAGCGCGCGCGGGTGCTGCGCTTCGGCGCGATGTCGCTCGCCGGCGGTATCACGGGCGCGGTGGCGCTGCTCGTTCTGCCGGCCGCCGCCTTCAAGGCGATCGTGCCGGTCTTCATCGCGATCGCGCTGGTGCTGATGCTGCTGCAGCCGCGCCTGGCTCGAGCACTGGCGAAGCGCGACATCGACCTCGAGCGCAAGGGCTCGCTGCTCGTGCCGATCGCCGTCTACCTGACCGGCGTATATGGCGGCTACTTCGGCGCCGCCCAGGGCATCCTGCTGCTGGGGATTCTCGGTGTGGCGCTCGCGCAGAGCCTGCAGCGCACGAACGCGCTCAAGAATGTGCTCGTCGGCCTCGTCAACGGCGTGGCCGCCGTGTACTTCGCGTTCGCGGCGCACGTCGACTGGGGCCCCGCCGCGATCATCGCGGGCACATCGATCGCCGGCGCACAGCTCGGCGCCCGCTACGGCCGCCGGCTGCCGGCGCAGGCGCTGCGAGCCGTGATCCTGCTCGTCGGGACGTTCGCGATCGTGCGGCTGCTCGTCAATTGAGCTGCGAGACGAACGTGTAGATCACCATCACGCTGACGAGTACGACGAACACGCGCAGCGCCCATAGGGCGGCGTTCACACGCGCACTGAGCGGCGCGCGCGGGACCGGGCGCGAGGTCTCGGCGACGAACTGGTCGCGTTCGAGGTGCATGATCAGCTCGTCCTCCGCGCGCTCCTGGGCCTGCAGCTCGCCCTCGGCGATCGTGGCGACACCCGGATCTGCCTGCATCTCGTCCTCGGCCCGATCTGTAGCCGGGCTGCCGGTGTCGTGGCCCTCGGCGCTCATCAGCCGATCACGTGGACGGTCTGCAGGAACGAGTCGATGCCGTAGGCGGCGCCGCAGCACCCGACGAATGCGATCACCGCGATGCCGATCGCGTTGGTCGAGCGCTTGTTCGCCCACGGGCCCATCAGCCCCTTGTCGTTGGCGAGCATCACCATCAGCACGAGGCTCACGGGCAGCAGCACGGTCGCGAGCACGTTGGCGTTCAGCGCGATCGACAGCAGCGGCGCGCCCGGGATCAGGATCACGACGGCGGCGAGCAGGGCGACGCCGATGTTCGCCGCGTAGAAGACGGCGGCACCCTTCGGTGAGCTGTTGAAGCTGTGCGAGGCGCCGATGCATTCGCCGGCCGCGTAGGCGGTGCTCGCCGAGATCGTGAGGATCGCGACCGCGCCCGCCTCGATCAGCCCGAGCGCGAACACGGTCCCCGCGGCGCCGCCCGCGACATGCTTGAGCGCCTCGGGGAAGCCGGCGCCGGCGAAGCCCTGGATCGCCGATCCGTGGTGCGGCAGCAGCGCGGCGCCGGCGACGAGCGCGCCGATCCCGAAGATCGCGGCGAGCACCGCGCCGAACGCGGTGTCGTAGCGGCCGTGGGCGACGTCCGCGGGGGTCATGCCCTTGTCGGCGGAGGCGCTCTGCTGGAAGAAGATCATCCACGGCGTGACGGTCGCGCCGATCGTGGAGGCGAGCAGTAGCAGCAGCGTGTTGAAGCCGCCACCCGGGAACGGCGTGAAGTCGAACGAGCCCGCGATCGAGCCGACGTGCGGTTTGACGAGGATCGCGGCGAGCAGGAACAGGCCGTTGAACGCCGCGAGGCCGAGCACGATTCGCTCCCAGCGCCAGTAGCGCCCGCCGCTGAGCGTGAACACGACGAGCGCCAGGCCGAGCACGACAGCGACGACGGAGCCGAGGTGGAAGTAGGCGAGCCCGACGCGAATCGCGACGAACTCGGCCACCAGCGTCACGAGGTTCGTGAGCGTCAAATCGCCCGCTCCGAACCAGCCCCACACGCGCCCGTAGCGCTGCAGCACGAGCTCGCCGTAGCCGCGGTGCGTGACGGCGCCGACGCGCATGCACATCTCCTGGCACACGTACGCCATCGCAAACAGGATCGGGATGAACGGCACGAAGAAGCCAAGGCCGTACTGGGCTCCGTCGGAGGCGTAGGCGATCATGCTCGGCCCGTCGTTCTCGCCGAGCATCGCGAGGATCCCCGGACCGACGAGCAGCCACATCAGGTGCCAGCGCCGGCTGTGCCTGCGCGCATGGTGCACACGCGAGCGGTCGTGCGAGCGCGCCGTGTCCTCCTCGGTCGGCTGCGGCTGGCGCAGCAGGACAGACGCGGTCACCTCGGGCGTGCTCAACGCGCGGCTCCCTCGGCGTCGGCCGACACGCCTTCTCCGGATGAGCGCTCGAGCTCGACGCGCATCGCCGCGGCGAGCTGGCCGCCGATCGCGTGCTCGCGCTCGCCGCCTGTGTCCGCATCGAGGAAGCGCACGAACAGCGGGCCGCCGAACGGCTGGCGCTCGAGGATCGCAAAGCGGTCGCCCGGCGAGATGCCGCGCTCGGCGAGGTAGCGCAGCATCGCGGGGTCGGAGTCGGACACGCGCACGAACAGGCCCTCGTCGCCCGGCTCGAGGCTCTCCATGCGGTCGGTCGCCGGCTCGTCGAGCTCGAGGTCCGCGCTCGGGATCGGATCGCCGTGCGGATCGACCGTCGGGTGCCCGAGCTTCGCGGCGATCAGCGCCTCGAGATCCTCCGAGAGCACGTGCTCGAGCACCTCCGCCTCCGCGTGCACGCGATCCCACGGCATGCCCAGCGCCTCCGCCAGATAGCTCTCGAGCAGGCGGTGGTGGCGGATCACCTCCAGGGCGATGCGCCGCCCGTCCTCGGTCAGGCGCACGCCCCGGTAGGGGATGTGGGTGATCAGCTGCAGCTCATCGAGGCGCTTAAGCATCGCCGAGACGGAGCCCGGGGTGATGCCGAGGCGCTCGGCAAGCGCGTTGGTCGAAACCGGCTCCTCGCTGCGCGATTCCAGGGCGAAGATCGCCTTCGAGTAGTCCTCCACCGCAGGTGTGCGAAGTTGATCCTTGGTAGACATGAAAAATGATTATGGCATACCAAAATAATAGTTCAAGGCAGGTGTTGCCATACCACATCATCGAACGCTTCGACGAGGATCTTGAGGCCGGGGGAGCGCGTCGCGCGGTGCCGGCTCAAGACGGCGGCCGGGCGCGCGACCGCGCATCCTGTCCTTTCTCTTCAGTGCTCCGGAGGGCGCACCTCCATCACCACATGCGGACCGATCTGCGGCAGCTCGAACTCCTCGGAGACGACGCGCAGGCCCGCGCGCTCATACAGCGAGCGCGCCGGGGTGCGCGCGTTGCACCAGATGCGCCGTGCGCCGGCCGCGAGCGCGTGCTCGAGCAGCCCGTCGAGCACCGCTGTCCCCGCGCCGCCGCCGCGCGCGGAGGGCGCCGTCGCCATGCCGCGGATGCGCCAGCCACCCGGCTCCCCGTCCGGAGCGACCATGCCGACCGCGACCAGATCCTCGCCGTCGAACGCCCCGAGCGCGAACGTGTCGGGCACCTCCGTCAGGGCCATCTGCTCGACCGATTCGTGTGCCCTGAGCACCGCCTGACGCAGCGCTCGCGTCTGCTCCAGCGAGATCGGTTTGATGACGTGGACGCTCACGTGCGCGAGATGGTAGAACGTGATCTGACGATGCCGACGTGCACGCACCTGGATCACGTCAAGGTCACCGAGCTTCCGGAGTCGGTCGACGGCTGCGCCGAATGCCTCGCCATCGGCGGCAAGTGGCTGCACCTGCGCATCTGCCTGGAGTGTGGGCAGGTCGGATGTTGCGATGACTCGCCCAACCGTCACGCCAGAGGCCACGCGCACGCCGACGGCCACCCGATCATCCGCTCGATCGAGCCGGGTGAATTCTGGTCGTGGTGCTATATCGACGAAGTGATGATGCGGATCGATGAGGTCCACGGCAGCCCGCGGATCCCGCCGTCGCCGATGATGATGTAACACGCGTGTGAGGCGGGGGAGACCCGCCGCGCCGGCCGTCCGCTCAACGCTAGTGCCGGTGCTTCCCGCGCACCGTTTGCCAGCTCGCCAGCGTGATGCGCAGGATCACTGCCGTCATGCCGAGGCCGATGATCGGATCGAGGATCGGCGCGCCCGCCGCGATCGCGGCGGCGCTGGCAATCACAGCCAGCGAGACATACGCGTCGACGCGCGCGTGCTCGCCGTCCGCGATCAGCGCCGGGCTGTCCAGCCGGCGCCCGGCGCGGGTGCGTACCATGCCAGCGAGCCAGTTGCCGGCGAAGCCGACAACGCCCGCGAGCGCCAGCACCGCGAGATGATCGGGAGTCGAAGGGTGGATCAGGCGCGAGATCGCCTCATACGCCGCGACGCACGCCGATACGAAGATCGCCGCCACGACCGCCAGGCCCGCCATGCGCTCCGCGCGCTCGGAGCGCATGGCGAACGCGATGCCGAGCGGGATCGCGGTCAGCGCGTCGCCGCCATTGTGGATCAGGTCTGCCAGCAGGGCGAGGCTTCCCGTGAGCGCGAACACGAGCGCCTGCACTGCGGCGGTCGCGGCGAGGATCGCGAGCGCCAGCGTGACCGTGCGAACCCCCTCGCGCGAGCGCTTGATGCTCTCGTCGATCAGGCCGTGAGAGTGGCCGTGGTGGTGAGAATGATCGTCGGAGTGGGCGTGGGGGGCGTGATCGTCGGTGTGCTCGTGTGGTCCGGCGTGCGGATGGGCGTGGCTCAGGGCGCCGTGATGGTGCAGCTCGCCTTCGACGAGCTCGTAGGTGGGTGAGGGCATCGGTTCAGGTTAGGCGGGCGCTCGCTGAACGCGGTCAGTCGTTCGCGCCGTCACCACGTATCGTTACGGCGGTGCCGTTGTCCGCCGGATTCAAGCGTCTGGCGCAGCTCGGCTTCCCGCGACGGTTTCCGATCGTGCAGTTTCCGAACCTGCCGCTCGCCGTCGCGCTCGTCGCCGGAGCGGTCGCGAGTCTCGTGAGCGGCACCGCGCACGACTACGCCACGTCGGTGTCGTATCTGGCGCTGACGATCTGGGCGTACGAGGAGATCGCGCACGGGGTCAACTGGTTTCGGCGCGTGCTCGGGCTGGCGTTCGTAGTGATCCTGGTGGTGCGGGTCGCACACGCCCTGCACAGCTGATCCGAGACTGACTGCCGCCGTGTGACTTCGCGCCGTGAAGGAGACGCTCAACGCGAGACGGGAAGCGAGGGCTCGAGCAAGCGCGGCAGCTCGTCGAGGGACTCGCGGATGAGTCGCGGCAAGTCCCGCTGATTGCCCTCGGCCACGTAGCGCTCGAACGCGACCCTGAAGACGGCGATCCCCGCCTCGGCGGTCAAGCTCGCGGCCGGATCCTCGACGCCGCGCCCGCGCAGCGCATCGGCGAGCGCGGCCGCGAGCGCTGCGAGCTTGATCAGCTCGCGCTCTTGAAGCTCCGCGCTCGAAGCGATGATCGCCTGACGCTGGCGCGCCAGATCGCCGCCCTCCTGGATGAAGGCGCCAATGGCCTCGAGCCCCGCGGCGGCTGCGTTGATCGGCGCGAGCGAGCTGGGGGCGTCGGCGACTGTGCTGACGAGCAGCTCCTGCAGCTCCTGCGCGCCCGCGAACAGAACCTCGCGCTTGTCGGCGAAGTGGCGGAAGAACGTGCGCTCCGTCAATCCCGCCCGCTCGGCGATCTCCGCCACCGTCGTCTGCTCGAACCCGCGCTCGCCGTAGAGCGCGAACGCCGCCTGCATGAGCCGTCCGCGCGCATCTGGCTGCCACCGACCCATACAGATATCCTACCCTACGACAGTGACTGACATGAGGTGCTACGCTGATGGCAGTCACTGTCATCAAGCGTTATCTGGAGGTTGCTCATGCGTATTCTCGTCACCGGCGCGTCGGGCTGGATCGGTTCCGCCGTCGTTCCCGAGCTCCTCGAGTCCGGCCATGAGGTGGTCGGACTCGCCCGTTCGGATGCCTCAGCGGCCGCCCTCACCGCCGCCGGGGCAGAGGTGCTCCGCGGCACCCTCGATGACCTCGACCAGCTGCAGGCCGCGGCTGACGCGTCAGATGGCGTGATCCATCTCGCGTTCAAGCACGAACTTGCGTTCTCGGGAGATTTCCAAGGTGCGGCAGACGCCGACCGCCGGGCCGTCGAGAATCTTCGGCGAGGCGCTCGCGGGCTCTGAGAAGCCGTTTGTCATCGCCTCGGGAATACTCGGGGTTGCACCGGGGCGCCTGGCGACGGAGCACGACGGTCACGGTTCCAGCCCGGCGGCGGAGTGGGGGAGCGGTCCGCTGACGCGGTGGGAAACCGCGGAGCTGACGCTCTCGCTCGCTTCCCGCGGCGTGCGCTCCTCGATCGTGCGCCTCGCGCCGACCAACCACGGCGACGGCGACAACGGCTTCATGGCAACGCTGGTCGAGATCGCGCGCGAGAAGGGCGTCTCCGGCTACATCGGCGACGGAGCCAACCGCTGGACGGCTGTGCACCGTCTCGACTCCGCCCACCTGTTCCGTCTTGCCGTGGAGCACGCGCCCGGGGGCTCGACGCTGCACGGGGTCGCCGACGAAGGCGTGCCGATCCGCGACATCTCCGAGGTGATCGGTCGGCACCTCGACGTACCCGTGGTCTCGATCTCGCCCGAGGATGCGGGCGAGCACTTCACGTGGCTGGCCGGCTTCCTCGGGATCGACAGCCCCGCGTCAAGCGCGCTGACGCGCGAGCTGCTCGGATGGCAGCCGGCCCAGCCCGGGCTGATCGCGGATCTCGACGAGGGGCACTACTTTCAGTAGGGTCGTGCGCTCAGGGCGGGCTCGCCGACAAGACTCGTCTATAGAGGCTGGACATGAGATTTGACGGGCTCCACCACATCACGATGATCACGGCCGACGCTCCAGGGAACGTCGAGTTCTACGCCGACGTACTCGGCCTGAGACTGGTCAAGAAGACCGTCAACTTCGACGCCCCCGACGCCTCCCACCTGTACTTCGGCGACGAGCAGGGCACACCGGGGTCGATCCTCACCTGGTTCGAGTTTCGGGACTCCGCGCCCGGACGGCCGGGCGCGGGGATGATCCACCTGATCGAGCTGGCCGTCGGCTCTGGGCACGCACTCGAGTTCTGGGAGCAGCGCCTGCGCGCGCATGGCTACGACTCCGTGCATGAGCAGGGGCGCCTGCGCTTCAATGACCCTGACGGCTTGGCTCTTGCCCTGGTCGCCGCCGATCACACCGACCCGCCGCTGCGGGCGCAATACCCCGATATCCCGCCCGAGCACGCGATCACCGGCATCCACGCGGCGAGGGCGTACGCGCCCGCGGAGGCCTTGGCGGAGCCGCACGAGCTGCTTACGTCCGTGCTGGGCTTCACCGATCTAGGCGGCGGCGAATACCGGCTCGACGGCGGGCGGCGCCAGTTCGGCTGGACCTACGACCCCGCCCCGGCCGCCGTCGGCCAGCAGGGGGCGGGAAGCGTCCACCACATCGCGTGGGCCTGCCCCGACGCCGACCAGCCCGCGTGGCTCGAGCTCGTCCACGCAGCCGGGCAGCACGTCACGCCCGTGCTCGACCGCGAATACTTCACGTCGATCTATTTCCGCGAGCCGCGGCACGTGCTGTTCGAGATCGCCACGGCGGGACCCGGTTTCGCGGTCGACGAGGATCCGGAGCACCTGGGAGAGCAGCTGCGGCTGCCGCCCCAGCACGAGCATCTTCGCGCTCAGATCCAGGAGCGGCTGACCCCGATCGTCAACCCGCGTGAGGGCGACGCCATCGCGTGAGTCCGCCGGCCGACTCCCGGCATTCCTACCGAGCCGCTTGCTCGCCGAGGCCGGTACGCTGACGCCATGCCGATGCCGAAGCGGGCCAGCGTCGATGACTTCTTCGCCCAGCTAGGCGATGTCCAGCGACCGCACCTCGAGGCACTTAGGGAGCTGAGCCGCGACGCCGACCCGGAGGCGCGAGAGGTACTGAAGTGGAACCTGCCGGTGTACGTCCGCGGCGAGAAGACGAGCCTGTGGATGCTTCAGAACTTCAAGAACCACTGCTCGCTGCGATTTCCGCCGCCGTTCTTCGCCACCCAGAAGGCGGCGGTCGAGGCCACTGGATACGAGGCCGGTGCGGGCTTCATCAAGCTCCCTTACAGTCGCGTGCTGCCGACCGAGCTTCTGAAGGCGCTGCTGCAGGCACGGGTCGAGGAGTACACCGCGACCGGTGCCGGCTGGAACGACCGCTGAGCACGGCTGTCGCCTGCGGCTGTTGCGGCGTTCGACCGATCAGCCAATCGGCTCCGCCAGCTCGACGATGATGCCCTCGGGGCCTCGGACGTAGCAGAGCCGGTAGCTGTCCCGATAGCGCACCAGCTCGCCGACGAGCTCTGCGCCGCGGGCGCGGAGGCGAGCGAGGACGCCATCGATGTCGTCGACGGCGAACGTGACATGGCGTATACCCAACGCGTTCGCCGGCGCACGCTGGTAGCCGCCGTCGGTCGACGGCGCGTGGAACTTCGCCAGCTCGATTCGCCCGTGGCCGTCTGGGGTCTGGAGCATGACGATCTGCGCCCGGACGCCTTCGAGCCCGACGATGCGGTCCACCCATTCGCCCTCTACCGGCGCCTCGCCCTGCAGCTCGAGCCCCAGCGCAGCGAAGAACGCCACCGCGTCCTCGAGGTCGTCGACGATGATGCCCACGTGGTCCATCCGCTGGATCGTCATGTGCATGATGGTAGGGGCGGCGCGTACGGCCAAACTGTGCTGGGCGCGCGGCGAAGCTCATGAGCAGCGCCCGTGCTCAATCGCGCCACTCGACCTCGAAGTGCTCGATCGGCTCGTCGAAGCCCTTCACGGCGATCGGGCCGCCGTCGGAAAAGCGGATGCCCTTGCCGCGACAGAGATCGTGCACTCCAGACGAAACAACGATGCAATCGGGCCGAGCCCAGGCGCACAAGCGCGCGGCCTGCTGCACGGCCGCGCCAAAGAGGTCGTTCTGCTCGGTGACGGGCTCCCCAGCCGCCACCCCGACACGCACGTGCACCTGCCCCTGCACCGGTTCGTCGTGCTCCCGTAGCGCCCGCTGAATCTGAATCGCAGCTGAGACCGCCTGGAAGGACGAGGTGAACGCAGCCATGATCCCGTCGCCTGTGTGCTTGACCTCGCTGCCGCCGAAGCGTGCCAGTACCCCGCGCACGACTGTGTCGTGTACCCGTAGGAGCCTCATCGCTGCACGGTCTCCCAATTGCTGGGTAAGACGAGTGGAGTCGACCATGTCGGTGAAGAGGATCGCCCGGAAGGCGCTCTCGACGTATGGCTCGCCAGGAGGATGGGTATTGAGCCGACCGAAGAAGCCGCGCACGACGGCCTGATCAACCTCGATGACGTTCGACGGAAGCAGCCCATGTGCCGCCCGATGGGCTGCCTCAACGGCCTCCTCGTCGGGAGCCTCCACCAGGCAAAAGCCGCTTTCGGCGCCCTGTTCGAACCAATAGGTGACGAAGCGGACACCGAATCCCTCCTGAACCTCGAGATCGCGCATGTGGGCTGCTGCGATGTCGGCAGCGGTCACGTCCTGCAGATCGTGGCGGTCCATGTAGAGGGGCATGGTGATCAGCGTGTGCCCGAGCGTCAGCTCGCGGGACGGATGTTCTGGTTCACCCGGAAGCGGTTGTCCGGGTCGTAGATGCCCTTGATCTGCGCCAGCCGGTCGTAGTTGCCGCCGTAGCTCGCCCGTACCCGCTCCTCACCCTCGTCCATCATCATGTTCACGTAAGCGCCACCAGCCGAGTAGGGGTGAAGCGCCTCGAAGTAGTCGACGCACCAGCGGCGGATGACATCAGCGTTGGCGGGATCGTGATCGACACCGGCGAAGACCGAGCCCCAGACCGCATCGCGGTAGTTCCATGCGGTGTCCGACGAGCCGACGTCGTGGGCAGCGCCGTCGATCGGGTACAGGTGCATCGTCGACTGCCACGTCGGCATCGCAGCGCCGAACTTGGCGTGCGCCTCGACGGCAGCGTCGGGGATCGCCTTGACGAAATCGGCGCGCCAGTACCACTGGTCCCCGGCGGGATAGACCGGGTCGAAGGCGCCCTGGAGAGCGGGGAGGGGCATCGGCTGAACGCCGTGCAGCAACGGCTCCGGCACAGCGTCGAGCAGCGGCGCCATCGCCTCGGCGGCGTCCTCGGGAGCCCCGACGTAGCACCAGACGACCCCACAGACCTTGCGGAGATGCAGCTCCTCGGGGAACGGCGGCGCCGGCGGGACCGATGCGAATGCGAAGAAGCCGTTGAGCTCACGCGGCGCACTCGGCAGGAAGTCCCGGTAGGCGGCCAGCACCTCGGCGCCCTGCTCGACCGGCCAGAAGGTCGGGCCGCCGACGATCGTCGAGACCTCGTGCAGCCGGAAGAGGAACGAGGTGACGACACCGAAGTTGCCGCCACCGCCCCGGATCGCCCAGTAGAGGTCCGGGTGCTCGTCCGCGGCGGCGCGGACCGTCTCGCCACTCGCGAGCACGACCTCGGCCTCGAGCAAGTTGTCGATCGTGAGGCCGCACTTGCGGGTCAAGTGCCCTAGACCCCCACCCAGCGTGAGACCACCGACGCCGGTCGTCGAGATGATCCCGCTCGGTGTCGCCAGGCCGTGCTCGTTGGTTGCGGCATCGACTTCGCCCCAGGTGCAGCCACCGCCGACCCTCGCCGTGCGAGCGCCGGGATCGACCGAGATTCCCTTCAGGCCCGAGAGGTCGAGAACCACGCCGTCGTCGCACGTTCCCAACCCGCCGCCGTTGTGGGCGCCGCCGCGCACGGCGAGCAAGAGGTCGTGGTCGACTGCGAACGAGACGACCTTCGCGACGTCGCCGGAGTCGGTGCAGCTCGCGATCAGCGCAGGGTGCCGGTCGATCATCGCGTTGTACACCTTGCGCGCCTCGTCGTAGCCAGGGTCCGCGGGGGCTACGAGCCGTCCCTGGAATCCGGGCATTCCACTGCGGGCCGTCTGCATCAAAGAGTCGGTGGTGCTCATGTGTTCCCCCTGTCGGAGTCTCTGAGTTGTTGCGGCTGAGCCTATGGCGCTGGAATGTGGCTGTTATGACCTGAGCTGACCCAATTCGAACACTCGTATCTCGGCCGATCCCCGGTGGGCATGGTCAAGACTGACTATTGTGTTTTCATGGAGGCAGAGATTCTGGACGTTCCGGAGCCACTGCGCCTGAGTTCGATGTCCCCGTTCGTCGGCCGCGCGGCCGAGCTCGAGAAGCTCCGAACGCTGATGCCGCGAGCCGAAGGGGAGAGGCGCCGCGTCGCGCTGCTCGCGGGCGAGCCTGGTGCCGGGAAGAGCCGTCTGGCACGCGAGTTCGCCGCCCAGGTCGCGATGGAAGGCGTGCTCGTCCTCTACGGCGCCTGCGACGCGGTGGTGCGGACGCCATACGGGCCTTTCGTCGAGGCACTCGAACGCCTGGTGCGGGTGACCGACGAGGCGCAGCTGCGTGCCGCGCTCGGCGCCGGCGGCGGCGAGCTGACGCGGCTGCTGCCCGACCTGTCCGTCCAGGTCGGCGGGCTGGCGCAACCGGTGAAGGCCGACGCCGATACCGAGCGCCATCGTCTGCACACGGCGGTTGCTGACCTGCTCGCGAACGTCAGCCACACAAGACCGATACTGCTGGTGCTCGAGGACGGGCATTGGGCGGACCCGACGACGCTTCTGCTGCTCAGGCACCTGGCGCGCTCTGCCTGGAGCGCGCGGCTGCTGATCCTCGCGACCTTCCGCGACAGCGAGGCCGACGTGCCCGCGGAGCTCTCGGAGACGCTCGCCGACCTACGGCGCTCCGATGACGTCGTGCGAATGCGCCTGGAGGGACTCTCGGGGGCGGAGGTCTCGGACCTCGTCAGCCGCGCCGCCGGAAGCGACCCCAACCCCGACGACCCCCAGCTGAACGAGCTTGCAACGACGATCCACGACCTCACCGCCGGCAATGCCTTCCTCGTGTGCGAGCTCTGGCGTACGGCGGTGGAGACGGGGATCGTCGACGTCGCCGGTGGACAGGTGAGGGTAACCCGACCGCTTACCGAGTTCGGCACGCCTGAAAGCGTCCGCGAGGTGGTCAGCCAGCGGCTATCCCGTCTCGGCCCGAGAACCATCGAGCTGCTCGAGCTCGCGGCAGCCGCGGGGCCGGAGTTCGAGCTCGAGCCGGTCCGCCGCGCCGCCGGCATCGCCGAGCCCGAGCTTCTCGCCGCGCTCGAGGAGGCAGTGGGCAGCGGCATGATCGAGGAGATCCACACGAAGCGACTGGCATGCCGCTTCACCCACGAGATCGTCCGACGGGCGCTCTACGACCGACTCTCGCGGCTTCGGCGAGCCGAACTGCATCTCCGCGTCGGGGAAGCGATCGAGAGCGCCGCCGCGGACTCCGACCGCGCACTCGCAGACCTCGCGCATCACTTCGGCGCAGCCGCTCCGTTCGGCGGCGCCGAGCGAGCGATCGACTACAACCTGCGCGCCGCGCGCGCGGCTAGTGCCGCGCTTGCCTTCGACGACGCCGCCATGCGGCTGCGAACCGCAATCGAGATCGGCATCCAGGGCGAGCCTGAGCGCGCCGGCGCCCTGCTCGAGCTGGGCGCCGCCAGCCATCGTGCGGGCAAGGCGACCGATGCGCTGGACGCTTTCGTGTCGGCGGCGGAGATCGCTCGCGCGCTGGACAGCGGGGAGCTGCTCGCTCGCGCAGCGATCGGCTACGAGGATGCGTGCTGGCGCCCCGGGGTCATACGACGCGATGCGATCGAGCTGCTCGAGGAGGCGCTTGCGACGGTTGATGACAGCAGCGAGGAGCTGCGGATCGGCCTGCTGGCGGGACTTTCGCGGGCGCTCAACTTCGCGGGGGAGCGCGAGCGTGGCGCGCTCGTGCGCGACAACGCGATCGCGCTGGCAAGACGATACGAGGATCGCGCGGGGCTCGCCAAGGTGTTGGTCGGCTCCTACTGGGCGCGCGGCACGACCCCGCTGGAGGAGATCCTCTCGATGCTCACCGAGGCGAGAGATCTGGGGCAAGAGCTGGGGGACGCCGAGATGCAAGCGGACGCGATGGCGTGGCGCGCGCCGACCTTCGTGGCTCTCTCCGACCTCGATTCCGCTCGCACGGAGGTGGACGTCCTGCGCGAGATGGCCGAGCACACAGCGCAGCCGTTTATTCACCACGTGGCCGAGCATTACGGCTCGGCGATCGCGCTCTGCGACGGGAAGCTCGCGGATGCCGAGGCGATGGCGGGCCGCTCGCACGATTGGGCCCGGCTACTGACCGGTCGCGATGCGTCCGGCACTCACGGCATCCAGATGTTCGGCATTCGCCGCGAGCAGGGTCGCCTGGCCGAGCTCGCGCCCGTGATCCGGATCCTCTCGGGAGGGGCCGAGCGCGAGGGCCCGTGGCGCCCCGGGCTCGCCGTGGTGCTCGCCGAGCTGGGCATGGAACGCGAGGCCAAGCGTGAGCTCTCGAGGCTCGCCGCCGAGGGCATCGACGGCTACCAGGCATCGCTGTGGCTGGCGACGCTCACCTACCTCACCGACGCCTGTGCAGCGGTCGACGACGAGAGGATGGCGGCGATCGTCTACCCAGAGCTGGAGCCGCTCGCGGGAACCAACGTGATGATCGGTCACCTGGTCGCCTGCTACGGAGCCGCCGATCGCTACCTGGGCATGCTCGCCGCGATACTGGGGGAGCCGGGGCGAGCCGAGGAGCACTTCGAGCAGGCGATGGAGCAGAACAAGCGGATGGGGGCGTCGACCTGGGTGGCTCACACGGCGTACGAGTACGGGCGCTTTCTGCTCGGACGCGGGCGCGGGGCTCGCGACCACGCGCAGGCCCTGCTCGCAGAGGCCGCCGGCTTGGCCGAGCGGATCGGCATGGACGGGCTGCTCGGCAAGATCCGCCTGCTCGGCGTGTCCACCTCGGATGTTCTCCCGGGCGGCCTCTCGCCACGTGAGGCGCAGATCCTGAAGCTCGTCGCCAGAGGGCTCAGCAACCGCGAGATCGGCCAGGAGCTGACGATCAGCGAGCACACCGCGGCCAACCACATCCGAAACATCCTGCGCAAGACCGATTGCGCCAACCGCACCGAGGCCGCGTCCTACGCGCACCGGCAGGGGCTCGCCTCTCCGTGATCGGGGATCCCCCGGTAGGATCAGCCGATGGCCCTGTACGTGATCGAGCGCACCTTCGCCGATCAACTCGACCTCACGGACGCCGACGTCGAGCTGATCGAGGACATCAACAGCGACGAGGGCGTCCGCTGGCTGTTCTCGTTCCTGAGCGCCGACCGGCGACGCACCTACTGCCTGTATGAGGCGCCGTCGCCCGACGCGATCCTGGCTGCCGCGCAGAAGGCGAACGTCCCGGCCGATGCGGTTGTCGAGGTGAGCGCAGCGACGCCGCAGTTCGCGGGGCGGTTGCGGGACTGGGCTGACGCTGTCGGCTGAGCTGGGCCTGGTCAGTCGCCTTCCGCGCTGATTAGGTGCGGGGCCGGCGCCGTGCCACGACCAGGCATGCGACCACGCTCGAGCGGATCGGCCGTCGGAGTCGCTCATGGAGAGCTTGGTTCTCGGCGACGAGAGCATCGCGCTGGCCGGGTGACAGCCTTGCCCAGAACGACATGGTGCCCAGCAGCGCGTTGATCTCGTCAGCGGTGTGCTCCAGCTGTCTCGGCACGGCGAGGACCTGCGCGTCGTCGAAGAGGTCTGTCGCGTACCCGCGCGCGAGGTCATAGCTCCCCAGCCACGCCCACACCTCCGAGACGTTCTCGCGCCTGGCCGCAACGCCGGCGAGGATGTCGTCGAGGTCACGGTAGGTGGGCAAGCCGTCTAGCCCGGGCGCGATCGTCCTGATGGCGGCGCGCAGCGCCTGCTGATCCTCGGCGCTGTGGGGATCGTTGAGTCCGAAGTACGAGATCAGAGCAAGGCTCCCGCCGTCCACAAGCGTGTCCGCCAGCTTGCGCCAGCTCACGTCCGGATCGATCCAATGGATCGCCGACGCCGAGAAGACAGCCGAGAACTGAGCACGCGGCAGCGAGGCGTCCTCTAGACGCGCGTTGACGAACTGCACTTCGCCGAGGCCGTGCAACTGATCGCGAGCCCGCGCGAGCAGTTGCTGGCCGGGCTCTACGGCTGTCACCCGTAGGCCGCGGGCCAGCAGGCTGCGCGTGAGCTGGCCTGTGCCGCAGCCGATCTCCAGCACCTCGGCGGCGGGGGCGATGCCCTCGCAGGCTCGGTCGACGAGGGCGTCTGTGTAGGTGGGGCGATGCCGGTCGTATTCCTCGGCTACGTCGTCGAAGACGTGGCCGAGGCTGCGGGGGGCGGGTCGGATTGACATGTGCCTCACAGTAGAACACCAGTAAAAGCCCAGGTCGCATTAAATACACGTGAAGGTCGCAGCCAGCGACCCGACAGTGCTGCTACGAAGCGCCGTCCATATTTTGATACTGTGCCGCTTTTTCTTCGCCTCTTCCGGCGCAAAAGGAGCGCACATGACTAGCAGCACGAGACCAGCAAGATGGCCCATCTCCAATACACGGATCTACGCCATCCTGCTCGCCGTGGCTGCCTTGGGCCTCCTGCCCGCCACCGCCAGTGCTCGGGACTCCAGCTTTAGCGCCGGCTTCTCGTTGGACACGCATTTGGGCGAAGGCGGCAGCCTCTCGTCGGACTTGTTTTTCAGCGGCACGGAATACCAGGGGCAAGTAGCGCCCCTGACGGGTCTAACGCTGCGGCTGCCGGAAGGGGTGGGCTTGGACAGTGCTGGCTTCCCGACCTGCAACAAGGCGGAAATCGAAGAGTTCGGCCTCATCAAGTGCCCCGAAGAGTCATCTGCGGGGGAAGCGGGATCACTCCGAGCGATCGTCTACCTTCCTGAACCGAAAGAAGAGGAAGCCGAAGTCCGTACCGTCTTCGGTCCCGGCGGCGTCCTGTACTTCGTGGTGCAAGGTCACACGCCATTGTCGCTGGAAGACGTCTTTGAAGGCCACTTCGTGAGCGATATTCAGCCGTATGGCAAAGACTTGGTTATCGAAGAAATCCCCATCATGAAACAGTCCCCGAGCAGCCCGGACGTGAGCATCACGGACTTGAGGCTCAACCTTGGGACGGTCGGGGAAGTCAGCGGCAGCGAAGTCTGGAGCCTGACGTTGCCGAGCACCTGTCCGGGCAGCTTTACGTGGGACGCCGAATTGACTTTCCTGGGAGAACCCAGCGAAGCCCTCGACACGCTCAGTACGGGCTGCCCGCCGGCAGCTGCGCGATACACGACTACGACAACGGTGACGGCCTCCAGCTCGACGCCGTATGAAGATGAACCCGTGACCTACACGGCGACCGTGACGCCGACTCATGGCGGCCCGGTGCCGACGGGCACCGTGACGTTTTCCGGCACAGACTGTGGAGCGCAACCGCTGGTGGTGGGCGCTAGCAGTGCTACGGCGACCTGCCAGGAAACCTATTCCGACCCGTTCCAGCACTCAATACGGGCGATATACGACGGCAGCGAAAACGACCGCGGGTCACTGTCGCACGGCGACACGGTCGACGTCCAGTCTGGCGAAGCCCCGGCCAAACATGGCGAAGAACCTATGGTCAAACATGAAGAACTGCTAGCTACGGACAATGGTGACGATGCAGGCGGTAATGGTTCATCCAGCGGTGGCAGCTCGACAGGTTCGGGTACCACGACACCAGTAGCGACGATCAGCACCAGTGATCTGGTGGCATCGCTCAAGCAGGAGCTGGTGCCCGTCGACAAGGCGGCCACTATCGGCTCCCTGCTCAAGCGTGGAGGGCTGAGCCTGAGCGTCAAAGCTCTGGAGGCGGGCACGCTGACCGTGCAGTGGGCTTATGTGCCAAAGGGAGCCAAGGCAGCCCAGGTCAAGCCACTGTTGGTGGCGGCAGGCAAACTGAGCTTTACGGCACCGGGAACCGGCAGACTGACACTGAGCCTGACGGCGGCGGGACGGAGGCTGCTGAGACACAGCAAGCAGGTCAGTTTGACGGCGAGGGGGATCTTTGCGCCTGACACGGGCGCGCCAGTCAGCGATACCTCGGGAATCGAGCTCAACCGATAGACGGGATGACCTTCGCCCTGTTCTGCTGTCAGCGTAAAGTGATATTCGCCGGGGTTGCTCGGGACGAAGCGTCGCGTCACCGAGAATTCATCTCGGCTGCCGTCTTCCGGCTCCCATCATTCAAACTGACCTACTACCCCGCCACGCCCGATAATCCATGTTATGTATACCAGCAGATGAAAAGGCCTCCCTCCAGCCACGCCGGCGGCTACCCTCTCGGCAATCGAGACACCCGCCGAATGGACCTAGCGCGATGCCTAACGACAGGCGCCCCGCCTTACAGCACCTTCCGCCTCGCCTCGATCTGCAGTCGCACAAAGTCGATGGCCGGCTCTGGTAGCCGGTCGCACACATCTGTCACGAGCGCCTTACCGCGGTCACCGGGTAGCTCTCGCAGCTCCGCGGCGAGCATCACGGTTGCGACGAACGCCTCCAGCTGAAAGCGATCCTCGAAGCGCGCCTCGTCTGGCACCAGGCGCACGGCGATCTCGTCAAAGCCGGCTCGGCTCAACCGCGCCCGTGTCTCAGGGATGGTGGCGAAGTTCCAGAAGCGCGAGTCATCCTCGTCGACCAGCCCGCCAAGCGCTCTTAGGAAGCCGGCGACGTTGCCGTGGCCGCCACTCTCGATGACGACGCGTCCGCCCGGGCGCACGACGCGCGCGAGCTCGTCGAAGACGTGTTGGTGGTCTGGCAGCCAATGGAGCGTCGCGACGCTCATGACAGCGTCGAACGGGCCATCCAGGCGCAGCGGCTCGCGCAGGTCGCGATGCAGCACCTCGAGACGGCCGCCGCCGTTGCCCAGGCGCGCGCGCAACTGCTCGAGCATCTGCCGTGAGCCATCGACTGCCACGAGCAGCCCCTGCGGCAACGCCTCGAGCAGGCGCTCGCTGTCGCGGCCGCTGCCGCTGCCCAGCTCAAGAACCCTCTCGTCGCCCTGCAGCGGCAGCCGAGCGAGTGCATCCCTCCCCCACCGCCGGTGCGGCAGTTCCAGCGAGTCGTATGTGCTTGCGTCCCACTCGAGTAGTTCCATGCTCCGCTCCGGATACACACGATAACTTATAGTCGTCCGTTATAACAGACAACCTACTCAGGAACTACAGCTAGCGCAGCCGCACCGCGAAGCGCCCGACGAGGACGCCGTTTGCCTGAAACGGATGGTCGGTGGATCGGTCGGCGTATAGGACCTCGCCCGAGTAGAGCCCTGGGCACGGCTTTGAGCCGGGCGGCCCGAGGCTCATGCCGAGCTCGAGCGTGACTCGCCGTCCCGCGACGATATCTTCGTCTGTCGAGCTCCCGGAGCTGCCGCCACGGCACGGGTCGCGCATCGCGACCTCGTAGAAGTTGGCGGCATTCACGATCGGCGCGTGCGCGAGGAAGCTGACCTGAACCACGTCTTCGGGCCGCAGCGGCGGATCGCGAGGGTCGTACAGAATCCGTGCGCTCACCGGCGAGCGCACCTCGGCCGGCGTGGGCCGGCCGGGCGAGACCATCCCGGTTGGCGTGCACGGCCGCCCATCGCTGTCGCGATCCTGTGTGGCCCCGATGTGACAGACGGATCCGTCGCGGTAGGTGATCGCGCGAATCGGCTGGAAGAGTCCAGATGGCAGTGTGGAGGAGCCATTGGGCGCGCCTGGGCCGAACGTCCCAGACGGCGCGTCGGGTAGCGCGTCCGCGACGATCAGGTACGCACCCTGCGCGCCCGCGGTGTCCACCGTGGCCGTCGGTCCGCCCCGCGCGTACGCGTACTCAATGACCGTGAAGTCGTGCGCGCGCCCGCGCTCCTGGGGCGTCTCGCGACGTGTGCGCAGCGAGTAGCTGATGCTCTTGACGTCCGGCCCCAGGGCGCCGTAGAAGAGCGCGCGCTCGTCGGCTGAGGGGCACAGAGCGATGCCGCCCGGGACACGCGCGCCGCGTTCGTGGTCCACGCGCGGGAGACACCCTTCGGGGTCGGCGCTCGCGGGCATCGCCTGGCTCTGCACGGCCAGGAACAGGTGTCCGTCGGCGTCGAGCGGACCACAGGCGTCCTCACCGGAGACGGCGTCGAGCGGCGAGAGCACGTGAAAGCGGTTGTCGTCGCCGAAGGCACCGTCCTGGCCGAGCACGCCGAGCTCGCCGCCGTACAGACGCCCGTACTGCAGGCAGCCGAGCCCGCGCGTCGTGGCGAGCGTTCGCAGCCCCCAAGGCGGCCCGCCGCCCGGATCGGGCACCGACAGCGGGAGCAGCTGTGCGCTCGCCGGTATCGGAGTCCCGTCGAACGTGCTGGGCTGCGCACGGTAGGGCGGCTTCACCGGTGTGCCCGAGAGCAGCCCGCCCGCGGCGAGCGCCACTGCGGCTGCAGCCGCGAGCGCCATCACAAGGACGGCGAGCACGCGCAACGGCCGGTGCGCCCCGCGCGAACGCACTCCGGCGCGGCGCGGCGACCGGCGCGCGTGCTCGCGCTCCTCGGAGAGGAACAGCCGGTGCAGCTCCTCCCCCACCTCCCGCAGCAGCGGCAGGTCTGCTGGCGGCCCGACTCGCTCAGGCATGCTCGTCGCTCTCCACGAGGATCTCCGGCGCGGCCGCGGCGCGCATCGCACGCAGCGCGCGGCTGACGCGCGCTCGCGCCGTCTGCTGGCTGACGCCCATCGTGCGCGCTACCTCGGCATAGCTGCGCTCTTCGACGACCCGCAGTTGCAGCGCCGTGCGCTGCTCGCCAGCGAGGCCGTCGAGCCCGGCGGCGAGGCGCTCGCGCACCTCGGCGAGGCCCGCAAGCTCCTCGACGTGCTCGTATTCGCCGTCGGTCAGCGGCCTGCGCTCGAAGCCGAGGCGCTCGAGCGCCGCGCGCTCGACGCGTCCGCGCCGCATGAAGTCGATCAGGCGATGGCGTGCGATGCCGTACAGCCACGCGGCCTGCTCGCGCTCGCCGGATCCGCGGCAGCGCTCGCGGTCTCTAAACGCGCACGCGAACGTCTCAGCGACCAGATCCATCGCGGCCTCCGGTTGGTAGACACGTCTCATGAAGAACCCCAGCATCGTCTCGGCGTGGGCCTGGTAAAGGCGCGCGACGCCGTCGGCATCCAGGCTCATGCTTCCGTTTGCATCGCTGTCAATATCCATACAGGCGAACCAGGTGAGCTTCTGTGACAGTGCGCGCGACAACGACTGCAGGTGAGTGGATCGTCGAGGGCTACCGCTGGGGCAGCAACTCCGCCCCGTGGCTCGAAACGCTCGTGATCATGCTCGCAGTCGCGGCGATGGTGATCGCGTGCGTGCTCATCTTCAAGCATCTGCGCCGCCGCGAAAGGCAGCGCAAACGCGTCGTCGACCAGTGGCAGACGCTGGCGGTCATGGGCGAGCTGTGCCCCCGCGGCTGGCAGGCGCAGATCACGCTCTACGGCGAGGGAGCGCCGGTGCCGCTGCGATGCGCCGGCGGCACGCGCGCCGCTGGTGGAGCTCGAGTGGCAGCAGTTCGACGGCGAACCGCGTCAGGCGATCGCGGCGCGCCATGCCTGGGCAAGGTCGATCGGCGGCGCGCTGCAGATGATGGTCGACGACCGCTGCACCGACCTGGACCTCGAGCAGCTCGAGCATGCCGGCGGCAAGGATCGGGGCGTCTGGGAGCTGGACTGAGCCCGGCGCCGCGGTCTCAGGCGGAGACTCCGCTAGCGAGATCCTCCTCGAGCACCGGCGCCGGGTGCAGGTCGCGCAGGCGATCGACGCCGGCGAGCGCCGGGAACAGCCGGCTCCAGCAGAGCGCGATCACGACGGTCAGCGCGCCGCCGGCGACGACCGCGGGAACCGCGCCGAGCGCGAACGCGGCGAGCCCCGACTCGAACGCGCCAAGCTGGTTGGAGGCGCTGATGAACACCATCTCGACGGCCAGCACGCGTCCGCGCAGCCGGTCTGGCGTCGCGAGCGCGACGGTCGTCGAGCGAATGTTCATGGAGAACATGTCGACGAAGCCGCTGAGCGCGAGCGCCGCCAGCGACAGCACGAACGAGCGTGACAAGCCAAAGACGACCATGCTCGCGCCGAACACGGCGACCGCGAGCAGCAGCTTGCGCCCGGCTCCCCCGCCGAGCGGCCGTCGCGTGAGCAGCACCGCCGCCAGCAGCGCGCCCACCGACGGGGCGCTGCGCAGCACCCCGAGGCCGACGGGTCCCACGTGCAGGATCGAGCGCGCGAACAGCGGCAGCAGTGCGACCGCACCGCCGAACAGCACAGCGAGCAGGTCGAGCAGGATCGCGCCGAACAGCACCTGCGTGTGGCGCACGAAGCGGATCCCGCCGAGCACGCTCGAAAGACCTGGCGCGGCGCCGGTCCCGGGCGCATCGTCGGCGGCCGGGGTGTGCGCGATCGCCGCGACGCAGCAGGCGGCCGCGACGCACATGGCCGCCGCGACCCCGTACACGAGCCCGGCGGAGAGCGGATAGAGCAGCCCGCCGAGCGCGGGCCCCGCGACCGCCCCGAACTGGATCGCGATCGAGCGCAGCGTCATCGCGCTCTCCAACAGCAAGCTCGGCACGAGCGTCGGCGGCAGCGCTCGCGCCGCCGGGGTGCCGACGGCGCCCGCAGCGCCCGCACCGAAGGCGAGCGCGAGAAACGGCGCCACCGCCGTGACATGCGAGACGCTCAGCCCGACGAGACCGCCGGCGACCGCGGCGCTGAGCAGCAGCGAGACGCAGAACACGAGCCGCCGCGGCAGCCGGTCGGCGAGCTGCCCAGCCGGCAGCGCGAGCACGAACATGGGGATGAACTCGGCGAGCCCGATCAGACCGAGGTAGAGCGCGCTGCGGTGGTTGGTGTACACCTGCCAGCCGATCGCGACCTCGAGCATCTGCGTGCTGAGCACCATGCCGAGAAGTGCCAGCCACAGCAGCGCGAAGTCGCGCTCGCCGAGCGCCGGTCCCAGTCGTTTCACGGGTGCTGGTCTAGCACCTGTATCGATCCGAGCCGCGGGCGCGCCCGTGGCAAGCGTCTAGGATCGATGCGACCCGGACCCGATGAGACGAGAGGGATGTGATGGCAGACAAGCTCTACACGGCCAAGGCACATGTGACGGGCGGACGCGCCGCGGGACACGGCGCCACCAGCGACGGCGCCCTCGAGGTCGATCTGCGTCTGCCGCCTGAGATGGGCGGTCAGGGCGGCGGCACTAACCCCGAGCAGCTGTTCGCGGTCGGCTACGCCGCGTGCTTCGAGGGCGCGCTCGGCGTCGTCGCGCGCCGCGCCAAGGTCGAGACGGGCGACGCGGCGATCGACTCCGAGGTCTCGCTGTCACCGAACGGCCAGGGTGGGTTCCTCCTATCGGTCGGGCTCGCCGTGACGCTGCCGTCGGTCGCCGACGCGGCCGTGGCGGTCGACCTCGTCCGCGCCGCGCATCAGGTGTGCCCCTACTCGAACGCGACGCGCGGCAACATCGAGGTCACGCTCACCGCCAACGGCACGCCCGTCGAGTAGCTGCGCAAGCCGCACCGCAGCGCTCTCGCAGGCGCCCGTACGTCGGCAGCGGCCAGCCGCGCCTAGCGCCCGAGCGTGCGCTCGAGCTCGTGCGCGCGCGCTGCGAAGCCGCCGATCAGCGCGCGGACCTGCTCGAGGTCGGCGCGCAGCTCCTGGTCGCCGACCTCGACCGGCAGCATCGAGTCCTGGAGCGTGGCGAGCAACCTGTCGGCGTCTGCGACCGCGGACACGGCGCTGTCGATGAAGCCCTTGGCCCCGTGCGAAGGGGCACCTGCGATCGCAGCGGCGAACGTGTGTGGCGGCAGGTCGTGGCGCTCGGCGAAGGCCCCGTGCGCACGTCGCGCGCGGCCGTAGGCATTCTGCGCCGGCTTGAACAGCGCGTCCTCGACGACGTCGGCGTTGTGCTCGTCCAGGCGCTCGTATGCCTCGCTCAGAGCGGACAGCGCCGCCCCCAGCCTGCTCGGCTGCCTCGGCGATCGTGTCGAGCAGCTGCTGGCGCCCGTCGGCGGTCGTGTACGGCATGAGCACCAGGTTAGTGCGCGTGCTCAGCTGATGGCGTAGGTGAGCGAGACCTGCGTGCTCAGCGTGCACCCGCCGACGCTCGCCTTCTTGGCGGTGGGGTGCTTCTTCTTGTGATGCTTGGCCGCTGGCTTGCGGACCGCCGCAGGGCGGGGCGCGGCTGCCGCCTCGATCGGAGAGACCGACTCGCTGGTCGAGCCGAAGTCCGGCTGTTCGCCCTGATACTCGACGTATTCGGATTCTTCGGCGCCCGTGCAACCGATCGAGCCGCCGCCTTCGGCGATGCTCTGCACGCCGCTGAGCGTCACCCCAGCCTTGCTCGCGAGGAATTCGGCCTTGCTCTGGCCGTCGGCGAGCGCCGCGGCCATGGCTTCGCGATATGCCGTCGTCGCGGTCGCGCGGTTCGCGCCCTGCGCGACCGGGACGGTGGCGACGCCCGCGACGGCGATGGTGCGCACGGGCGCGGTCGTGCTCGTCGTCGGCGCTTCCGCGGCGGCGACCCCAAGCATGTTCGCGAACACCAGCCCGACCACAACTGCCAGCGTCGCTGCGACTGCGTTTCTCATCCTCTCGATCGATGCTAGCGCGAGTTGCCGGGCGCGCCGGCGGCGAGCTCTCGCGCGCGCAACAGGACGGCGTCGATCATCGGCTCGGTGAGCTTGCCGGTGAACGTGTTCTGCTGGCTCGGGTGGTAGCAGCCGAGCAGCTGGTAGCGCTCGAGGGCGAGCTCGGCGCCGTGACCGAAGCGCGGACGTGGCCGAAGCGGCGGGCTCGGCGGCTCGCGGACGGCAGCGGCCAGGCGCAGGGCCGCATCCCATGCGAACGCGCCGAGGCAGACCACGACGCGCACGTCGGCGAGCAGCCTCAGCTCGACGACACTCCACGGCAGGCAGCGGTCGCGCTCGTCGGGGGTCGGGCGGTTCGCCGGCGGCGCGCAGCGCACGGCGGCGGTGATCCAGGCGTCGCTCAGCGCGAGGCCGTCGTCGCGGCTGCGCGAGAGCGGCTGGTTGGCGAAGCCGGTGCGGTGCAGAGCCGCGAATAGGAAATCCCCGGAGCGGTCGCCCGTGAACACGCGCCCGGTGCGGTTCGCGCCGTGCGCGGCCGGTGCGAGGCCGAGCAGCAGCACCCGTGCCGACGGGTCCCCGAAGCCAGGCAGCGGGCGCCCCCAGTACTCCTGATCTGCGAACGCGGCGCGTCGCTCGCGGGCGACGAGCTCGCGCCACTCGACCAGCCGCGGACAGCGCCGGCAGCCGGCGACCTCGTCGGCGAGCGTGTCGAGCTCAATGACCCTTCGCGACTTCATATTGCAGTAGTACCATCGGGCTGGAGATGCCGCTGTGGGTATGGATCCTGTTTCTGGCTGCGCTCGTGAAGATTCCGCTCGCGGGCCTGATGTTGTGGATGCCGTTCCGCAACGACCCGGCGGCGGTCGCCCCCGACATACCTGACTCCTCCGAAGAGGACGGCGGCTCCAAGGCCCTGCCGGCGGGCCCGATGGATCCCCATCCTCGCTCGCCGCGGCCGCCCAGGCCGCGCCGCGACCCCCACGGCTCGCCTTCGCCGTCCTCGCCGCCGCGCGTGCGCAAGGGCACGCCGCGGACGCGAACCTCGCCGCTGCACATCCTGCCCTGAGCGCGGCGCCGACGAGCGTCGTACACGTCGCGCCGCCGCGGCTTGCCGCTCAGCGGTTGCGCTTGCGCTGCTGGCGCGCGGCCTTGGCTTTGGCGCGCCGTCTGCGCATGGCCTCCTCGGAGCGGCGCGAGGAGGCGCTGTCGAGCAGCTCGCCGGTCGGTGGCCGGCGCGACTTTGCGCACGTCGCGCATGATCACGTAGACGATCCCGATCAGCAGCACCAAGGCGACACCGCCGCCTATGAACAGCAGGCTGCTCGAGTTCGTGGGTTCCGAGGAGGCGGTCGTGGCCGTCGTCGTTGTTTCCGTCGCTTCTTCGGATTCCGAGCTTTTCGTGAGTTCGCTGAGCGCGCCGCTTCCGCCGAGCCCCGCGGCAGGCGCCGCCGGGGCGTGCGCACACGCGAGCAGGGCAGCCAGCAGCAGCGCGCACGAGCTCGCGCGCAGGCTTCGCGACATCAGACGGAAACGGCTCCCCACGTCGCGAGCATATCGACTGGGCCGCTCAGCGTCTGACGCGGCGGCGCTCGGGCGACCGCTCCCGCGCCGGCGAGCACGCGCGCATAGAATGGCCGGTCATGGCCCCCAAACAACGCCAGGTGCGGATGGAGCAGCGCGGTGGCCTCGAGGCGATCCAGGCGCTCGAGCAGCGCTCGGACGAGGAGCTCGAGGCGGAGACCAAATACAAGGCCGCCGCGATGGCGATCCTCGGCGCACGCGCATCCGAGCGCTTCGACGCGGATTCCGCGCGCGCCTACTTCCAGCGGGCGATCGCCGCCGCGCGCCCGCAGGAGCGGATGCAGATCAGGCGCATGGCGGACGCCTCGCTCGCGTTGGCGGAACGTCGCGCGGGTGACCTGAAGAGCGCGGTCGAGCGTCTGGGCCAGGTGCCGCCGAGCGGTCGGCAGATGTTCGCGCTGCGCGCGATGGGGCTGCTGGTCCCTCCCTCCTCTGCGGGCATCCTCGTGCGCGTTCGCGGCGTGCTCTTGATCATCGCGCTGATCCTCGTGCTGCTGGCCGCCGGTCTCGGGGTGGTCGAGCTGATCTCGCTGCCGTTCGGAGGACTGGGGTTGGCGCCGGGGATCCTGCTGGGTCTGTTCGTGGTGATCGCGGTGCTCGCGGTGGTCAGCATGATCGGGCGGCGACGGCGCAACCGCGCGCGCGCCGGCGCCTCCTGACGGCGCTCCCGCGCTGGCCCGCTGCACATGACACTTAGGCTTGGCCTCACCGTGTCTGCGCCTGTCTGCCTGGTCGTGAACCCCGCCGCGGGCGGCGGCAGAGCCGGACGCCTGGCGCCGGAGGCGGAGCGGGCGCTGCGCGCACAGGGCTTGACCGTGCGGCGCGTGGACACGCGCGACCTCGAGCACGCGCGTGCACTTGCTGTGGAGGCGACCGGCAATGGCGAGACTGTCGTGGCGCTCAGCGGCGATGGCATGATCGGCGCGCTTGCTGACGCGCTGCGATCGCTGCCGGGAGCGGTGCTGGGCGTGATCCCGGGCGGGCGCGGCAACGACCTGGCGCGCGTGCTGGGGATCCCGGACGACCGCGAGGCGGCGGCCGCGATCATCGCTGCGGGACACGTGCGCGCGGTCGATCTCGGCGTGGTGTCCGATGGCGAGCCGTCGGAGGATGGCGCGGCGGGCGCCGGCGGGCGCGCGTTCGTCGGCATCGCCTCGGCTGGGTTCGACAGCGACGCGAACCGCATCGCAAACGAAGCGCCTTCGTGGCTGGGCGGCCTCGTCTATGTGTATGGCGCGCTCGGCGCGCTGATCTCGTGGCGCCCGGCGCGCTTTGAGATCGAGCTCGACCCGCCGGGCGAGCGGCGCGCGTTCACGGCCTTCACCGTGGGCGCGGCCAACTCGAAGACGTACGGCGGCGGTATGCGCGCGGCGCCGGACGCGATGCTCGACGACGGCCTCCTGGAGGTGGTGGTGCTCGAGAGCGTCGGCAAGCTTGCGTTCCTGACGAGGATCCTGCCGAAGGTGTTCAAGGGCACGCACGTGCGCGAGCCCTGCGTGCACGTGTTCCGCGCACGCGAGATCGCACTGAGCGCGGACCGCCCGTTCACGATGTACGCGGACGGTGACCCGATCGGCGAGCTGCCGCTGCGCGTGGGCGCGCTGCCGGGGGCGATCGCGATGCTGACGCCGGCGCACGCCGGCTCGGCGTTCTCGGAGGGCTGATGGCGGACACGCTCACGGCCAAGCTCGCGCTCGCGCGCGGCGTCAGGGCGATCTCGCGCCTGCGCGGCTGCGGCGGCACGAGCGCGCCGGGCAAGCTGCTGATGCGCCTCGCGCCCGACGCCATCGGCGAGCTGGGAGCGCGCCTGCAGCGCGGCAGCGTGCTGATCTCGGCGACGAACGGCAAGACGACGACGGCCGCGATGGCCGCCGGGATCCTCGAGCGCGCCGGCGTCTCGCTCGTGCACAACCAGGCTGGCGCGAACATGGCGGGTGGCATCGCGACGACGCTGCTCGACGCGGCGCGCCCGCACGGCGCGATCGCCGGCGAGCTGGGGCTGTTCGAGGTCGACGAGCTGTGGCTCGCGCAGCTCGCGCGTGAGCTGCGCCCGCGCGCGATCCTGCTCGGCAACCTGTTCCGCGACCAGCTCGACCGCTACGGCGAGCTCGACACGATCGCCGCGCGCTGGGAAGAGGTGCTGCGCGCAGGCGAGACGGGCACGGCGGCAAACGGTGCGGGCGCGCGCAAGCTCGTGCTGAACGCCGATGACCCGCTGCTCGCCGATCTCGGCCGAGACCACGACGGCGTCCTTTACTTCGGCATGGACGACGACTCGCTGGCGCTCGCGGGGATGGCGCACGCGGCCGACGCCAAGCACTGCCGCCGCTGCGGCGCGCCGTACGTGTTCGACGCGATCTACCTGGGCCACCTCGGCCACTACCACTGCGCGAGCTGCGGGCAGTCGCGACCGCACGCCGGCGGTGAAGGCGACGAACGTGCGCCTGGATGGTGTGCGCGCGGCACGCTTCACGCTCGAGACGCCGGCGGGACGGGCGGAGGTTTCGCTGGCGCTCCCGGGCCTCTACAACGTCTACAACGCGCTCGCGGCCGCGGCGCTCGCGACGGCGCTGGAGGTTCCGCTGGAGATGATCGTCGCGGGCCTGGCGGCGACGAGGGCGGCGTTCGGCCGCGCGGAGACGGTGACGCTGTCGGTGCCCCCGCCCCCCGGCGCCGGCTCGCTGGCGAGCACGCGCGAGCTGCGCATCATGCTCGTGAAGAACCCGGCCGGCGCGAACGAGGTGCTGCGCACGCTGGCGCTGGAGCCGGGCGAGCACGACCTCCTGGGTGTGCTCAACGACCACATCGCGGACGGGCGCGACGTGTCGTGGATCTGGGACGCGGACTTCGAGCTCTTGGCGGGCCGCGTACGCCGGGCGACGTGCAGCGGCACGCGCGCGGCGGATCTGGCGGCGCGCCTGAAGTACGCGGGGATCGACCCCGCGCGCATCGATGTGCGCGAGGACCTGGCGGACGCGCTGCACGCCGCGGCCGCCGACCGTCCCGAGCGCGACGAGCATCCCGAGGCCGCGGGTCAAGGCGATCGGGGCGCCGGCGCTGCGGCGAGCGCGCCGCTTCGCGCTGCCGACGTACACGGCGATGCTGGCGCTGCGCGAGCTGCTGGTGGAGCGCGGGGAGGCGAGCAGCGCGTGGTCGTGAGCGACCGGCACACGGTGCTGTGGCACGACCTGGAGTGCGGTCGCTACACGGCCGACATGGCGCTTTGGCGCGAGCTCGCCGACGACTCACTCGGCGCCGGCGACGAACACGGGCGGCCGGGAGCGGTGCTGGACGTGGGCGCGGGCAGCGGCCGCGTGGCGCTCGAGCTGGCGCGGGCGGGCCATAGCGTGACCGCTCTGGACCTCGACGCGGAGCTGCTCGCGGCGTTGCGCGAGCGCGCGGCGGACATGCCGGTGGTGACGGTGTGCGCGGATGCGCGCACGTTCGAGCTCGAGCGCCGCGACTTCGCGCTGTGCATCGCGCCGATGCAGACGGTGCAGCTGCTAGGCGGCTCCGACGGTCGCGTGGCGTTCCTGCGCCATGCGCGCGCGCACCTGCGGCCCGGCGGAGTGCTCGTGTGCGCGATCGCGACGGGGATCGAGCCGTTCGACTGCGACGCGGGCGACGTCGGGCCCTCGCCTGAGATCGTGCGCGTGGACGGCGTCAGCTTCATCAGCCGCGCCACGCGCGTGCGGGTGGGCCGCCGCGTGGTGCGCATCGAGCGCGAGCGCGCGGTGCTAGCGGGCGACGCGAGCTTGATGCAGGAGCGGCCTGAGTGGGTGCGCGACGTGATCGAGCTCGATCAGCTGAGCGTGAGCCAGCTCGAGCGCGAGGGCCGCGAGGCGGGCCTGACGGCGTCGGGCACGCGCGCGATCGCGGCGACGGAGGAGCACACGGCGAGCGTGGCGGTGATGTTCGGTGCCTGAGCTCGAGGCCGTCGGCCGGTCGGGTCTCCCCCGCCCGCTGCGGGTGTGCGCGCTGTACCCGGACCTGATGAACATCTATGCGGACCGCGGCAACCTGATCGTGCTCGAGCGTCGCTGCGCGTGGCGCGGGATCGGTTTCGAGCTTGCGGCGAGCGGCCTCGGCGAGCACCTGGACGGGGACGCGCACGACCTCTTCTACATCGGCGGCGGCCAGGACCGCGACCAGCGCCTGTGCGCCGAGGACCTGATCGAGACCAAGCGCGACGGGCTGCGTGCGGCGGCTGCGCGCGGCGCGGTGGTGCTGGGCGTGTGCGGCGGCTACCAGCTGCTCGGGCACTCCTACACGTTGGGCGATGAGGAGATCCCGGGCGTGGGGCTGCTGGACGTGCGCACGGTGCGCGAGGACGGGCCGCGCCTGATCGGCAACGTGGCGATCGAGCTCGACGATCTTTTTGAGGGGGCCGCCTCCGGCGGCGGGCGCGTGCTGGCGGGGTTCGAGAACCATGGCGGGCGCACGCACCTGGGCGCGGGCCAGAGTTCGCTCGGACGCGTATTGAAGGGCTACGGCAACGACGGGCGCAGCGGCGTCGAGGGCGCGCGCACTCACAACACGATCGGCACCTACCTGCACGGCCCGCTGCTGCCGAAGAACGTGTGGTTCGCCGACTGGCTGATCGCGCGCGCCCTCGGCATCGACATCGATGAGCTCGCCCCGCTGGAAGACGGGATCGAGCGCCAGACGCACCTGAGCGCGCGCCGCGCGGCGGGCGTGTGAGCGCTACGCGCGCTGCGGGGCGACGACGAAGCGCGCGAAGCGCTGGGCCAGCCGGGCGGGCACGAGGGCGTGCACGCGCACGCCCTCGGCGGTGTCCTCGCGGCTGACCTCGCCGGCGAGCTCGTGCAGCTCGGCGAGGCTGCCGCCGTCGGCGTATGGGACGAGCAGGTCGAGCGGGCGCAGCGTGTGCGCGAGCTCGTGCTCGAGGCGCTCGCGCAGCTCCTCGAGCCCCTCCCCCGTGACGCCGCTGACGAGCACCGCGTCCGGGTGGTGGAAGCGCAGTTCCTCACGCGCCTCGTCGTCGAGCAGGTCGATCTTGTTGAGCACGAGCAGGCGCGGGCGCTCGCCGGCGCCGATCTGCTCGAGCGTGCCCTCGACGGAGCGCTTCATCAGCTCGAGCTGGGCCTCGGGGGCGGATGCGTCGAGCACGTGCGCGAGCAGCTCCGCGCGGCTGGTCTCCTCGAGCGTCGCGCCGAACGCGTCGACGAGTTGGTGCGGCAGCTTGCTGATGAAGCCGACGGTGTCGGTCAACAGGTGCTGGCGGCCGCCGAGCTTGAGCGTGCGCGTGGTCGGGTCGAGCGTGTGGAAGAGGCGGTCGCGGACGCCGACCTCGGAGCCGGTGAGCGCGTTCAGGAGCGTCGACTTGCCGGCGTTGGTGTAGCCGACGAGCGCGATCGTCGGCAGCGCCGCGCGCTCGCGCTCGGCGCGCTGCACCGCGCGCGTGCCCTTGACGTGCTCGAGGCGCCGGCGCAGCACGGCGATGCGGTCGCGCGCGAGCCGGCGGTCGGTCTCGATCTGCGTCTCTCCCGGCCCTCTCGTGCCGATGCCGCCGCCGAGGCGCTCGAGGTGGCTCCAGAGGCCGCGCATGCGCGCGAGGTTGTACTCGAGCTGCGCGAGCTCGACCTGCAGCTTGCCCTCGGCGCTGTTCGCGTGCGAGGCGAAGATGTCGAGGATCACGGTCGTGCGGTCGACGACGGGCAGCCCGAGCGCCTCCTCGAGGTTGCGCTCCTGGCGCGCTGAGAGCTCGTCGTCGCAGGCGATCACGTTCGCGTCGCTCGCCGCCGCGGCGGCCTTCGCTTCCGCGACCTTGCCGGGGCCTAGGTAGGTGTTGGGGTGAGGCTGTTCGCGGCGCTGGATCATCTCGCCGACGACCGCGACGCCGGCGGTGCGCAGCAGCTCGCCGAGCTCCGCCAGGTCATCTCCATCCGGCAGCGCGGCAATGCAGAAGGCGCGCTGCGCGGCGCGCTGAGTTGGCTCTGTGCCGTTACGGCGTGAATCCATCAGCGTCTGATTCTAGGCGCTCCAGTCGAGCACGCCGCGGCGATCGTGCTCGACGCGGAGCCCTCGACGAGCTCAATCGGTGAGCGTTCCCAGCCGCTCGACCGCCTCGAGCAGCCGCTCGTCGGGCGTCGTCAGCGAGATCCTGAACCAGCCCTCGCCCGCGGGACCGTAGACGGCGCCGGGCGTGAGCACGACGCCGGTGCGCTCGAGCACGTGCTCGCAGTAGGCCTCCGAGCTCGCGAAGCCCTCGGGGACGGGCGCCCACACGTAGATCGTGCTGTGCGGCGGGCGCACGTTCACGCCGATCTTGTGCAGCGCGTCGCAGACGAGGTCGCGCCGGCGCTGGTAGAGCTCGTTCATCGAGGCTACCTCCGTGTCTGCGTCGGGCGAGAGCGCCGCGATGCCCGCGAGCTGCACCGCCTCGAACATGCCCGAGTCGATGTTCGTCTTCAGCCGCCAGTACGTCTCCAGGGCCTCGGCGTTTCCGACCAGCACGCCGCAGCGCCAGCCGGTCATGTTGTAGCCCTTGGACAGCGAGAAGACCTCGATGCCGATGTCCTTGGCGCCGGGCGTCTGCAGGAACGACGGCGCGTGGTAGCCGTCGAAGACGATCTCCGAGTAGGCGTTGTCGTGCACCACGAGGATCTCGTAGGCGCGCGCGAATTCGACGACGCGCGCGAAGAACCCCTCGGGCACGACCGCGCCGGTGGGGTTGTTGGGGTAGTTGAGGAACATCAGCTTGGAGCGGCGCGCGACGTCCTCGTCGATCGCGCC
The DNA here is from genome assembly GCA_963797105.1 of uncultured Solirubrobacteraceae bacterium. Lineage (GTDB taxonomy): Bacteria > Actinomycetota > Thermoleophilia > Solirubrobacterales > Solirubrobacteraceae > Palsa-744. The sequence continues at coordinate 1,744,702 of CAWCOB010000002.1, read as the reverse complement.
GAGGACGGGGACGAAGCCGTGCTCGGGCTCGAGCGCCATCAGCACCGGCTCGGCGCCGGCGAGCCACGGCCCGCCGGTGTAGACCGGGTAGCCGGGGTCGGCGGCGAGCGCGTAGTCCTCGGGGTCGAGGAACGCGAGGCTGAGGTTGAAGATCGCCTCCTTTGCGCCGAGCGCGGGGATGATCTCGCTGGCGGGGTCGAGCTTGACGTCGAAGCGCCGCTCGTAGAAGTCGCGCACGGCGCCGCGGAAGTCCTCGCGCCCGCGATTGGTCGGGTACCGGTGCGTGTCGGGCTCGCTGACGGCCTCCTGCATCGCCTCGACGATCAGCGGCGGCGTGGGCCGGTCGGGGTCGCCGATGCCAAGGCTGATCACGTCGACGCCCGCCGCGCGCTTTTCGGAGATCTTGCGCTCCAGCTGGGCGAACGCGTACGGCGGGATCCGCTCCAATCGCTTACTCGGTCTCATGCAGCTCCTTTTCGAAGTCCTCGCTGAGCTGGCCCGTGAACACGGGCCGCGCCCAGCCTGTCAAGTTGATGTGCAGGTCGTCCCCGACCTCGACGTCGAGCTCGCCGCCGTCGAGCAGCACGCTCACACGCGCGACGTCGGCTGCGCGCGCTGCCGGCGCCTCGCCCTCGGCCTCCCTGCGCGCGAGCACGTGCGCGACCGCGGCTCCCGTGGCACCGGTGCCGGAGGACAGCGTCTCGCCCACGCCGCGCTCGAAGATGCGCGCGCGAATGCGCGCATGTGCCGCACCTGCGCTCGGCCCAGCGAGACCGCTGAGCTCGGTGTACCAGGACACGTTCGTGCGATTTGGGAATCGCACGTCGTGTTCGATCGCGGGACCGATCGCCGGCAGGTGGAGCGCCGCCAGCTCATCCTCGCTCGCCACGTGAATCGCACACTGGGGATTGCCGATCGACACGTGCCGGAACGAGAAGATGTGGCTATCGACGAGGACGCTGCCCCGGCCGTCCTCGGGGCCGTCGGGGAAGTCCCGGGAGCGCAGGCTGGCGCGGCCCATGTCGACGGTGCATGTGTCGATGCCGGTGATCTGCGGGCGGATGACGCCTGCGGCGGTGTGGATCGCGAAGCTGTCGCGGTCGGTCCAGCCGCGACGGCGCAGGTACATGATCGCCTCGCGCGCGCCGTTGCCGGACAGCTCGGCCTCCGAGCCGTCGGGGTTGAAGATGCGCAGCTCGGCGATGTGCGCGGGGTCCGCGGGTGCTGAGAGCAGCAGCACGCCGTCGGCGTACACGCCGAAGTGCCCGGCGCAGAGCGCACGCACGCGCGCGGGCGTGAGCTCGAAGGGCAGCGTGTCGCGCTCGAGGATCAGGTAGTCGTTGCCGAGCGCCTGCCACTTCTCGAATGTGATGGGTGCCATCAGGCGGCGGAGTCTAAGTCAGGCGTTAGCGTGAAGGTCAGGCGCCTCGGCCAGTATCTGGCCGGCGATCGAGCGCGCGTCGCGCGCGGTCGCGTCGATGATCCGCACGCCCTCGAGCTTGCGCATCCACGTGAGCTGGCGCTTGGCGTAGTTGCGTGTGCGCCGCTTCATCGCCTCGACGTCGCCGACCAGCAGCTCGTCGAAGCCGAGCGCCTTGCGCGCGGTCTCGGATGCGCCGCTCGAGTGCGCGCGCTGGACCTCCTCACGCGCGCCCGCCGCGAGCATCGCCTCGACGCGCGCGTCGATCGCCGCATACAGCGCCTGGCGCTCCATCGTCAGCCCCACGAGCTGCGTGGGCCGGCGCGGCTCGGCGCTCCACAGTTGCGAGGGCGCTTCGGTGGGCTCGTCCTGTCCGGACGTGCCCGCGCGGGCGTGCCCCTCGTGGTCTCCCCCGCCACCGCCGGCCACCGGCCGGTGCAGCTCGCCGAGGTCGAGCAGCTCTAGCGCGCGCACGATCCGCTGGCGGTCGTTCTGATCGATTGCGTCGGCTGCCCAGGCGGCGCGCTCGCGCAGGGCCCCGTGCAGCGCGGGCGCGCCGACGCGCTCGAGCTCAGCGGTCCAGCGCTCGCGCACGCCGGCGGGCGGCGGCGGTCTCAGGTCGAGCTCGCTGAGCGCCGCCCGCAGGTAAAGGCCGGTGCCGCCGACGACGATCGGGCGCCTACCCGCGGCGAGCAGCTCGTCGATCTGCGCGTGCGCGAGCTGCGCGTACTGCCCGGCGCTGAAGGTCGCGTCGAGCGCCAGGAAGGAGACGAGCCGGTGCTCGAGGCGCGCCTGCTCGGACGCGCTCGCCACGCCGGTGAGCGTCTCCAGCCCCGCGTATACCTGCAGCGCGTCGGCGGACACCGCCACGGGATCCTCGCCGCGCGCGCGCAGCCGCTCGGCCACGGCCACAGCCACAGCCGTCTTACCGACGCCCGTCGGCCCGAACAGCGCGATGATCTGCATGCAGCACCGTAACCTCTCCGGGAGAGCATGCGCGGCTACTTCGATGAGCACTCGATGTTCCGCAGGGTCTACCGGGAGCGCGCGGTCGCGCTCTCCGGCCAGCGGGCGCTGCTGATGCAGGCCGCGCATCCACTTGCCGTACATGGGCTGCTCGCGCACACGAGCGCTTTGGACGAGCCGTACGAGCGGCTCGCGCGCACAGCGAAGACGATGAACACGATCGCGTTCGGGTCGCGTGCGGACGCCGACCGCGTCACCCGGCGTGTGCGCGCGATGCACCGGCGTGTGCGTGGCCGGCTGCCCGAGCGGATCGGCTCCTACGCTGCCGGCACGCCCTACCGGGCGGATGACCCGCAGCTGCTGCTGTGGGTGCTGTTCACGCTCGTGGATTCGGCGCTGGTGGTCTACGGGCGCTATGTGCGCTCACTCTCGCGAGCGGAGCAGGCGGCCTTCTGGGAGGACTACAAGCTCGTCGGCAGGCTGTTCGGCCTGAAGCGTGAGGACATGCCGGCGACGCTCGATGAGCTCGACGCCTACCGCGTGCGGATGCTCACGGGCGAAGAGCTGCTCGTGACCGAGTGGGCGCGCAGGCGCGCGCGTCAGATCGTGCTCGCGCCGCCGGTGCCGCTGATCGCGCGCCCATTTCTGGAGACCGTCAACTTCGTGACGATCGCCCTGCTCCCGGACCCGATTCGCGAGCAGTACGGCTTCGCGCCGCTACCGCCGGTGGTGGTGCGCAAGGCGCTCGTGGCAGGCAGCGCCGACTACCTCAAGCGTGCCGTGATCCCCTTCATCCCCAGCCGCCTGCGACTCGTCCCGAGCGCACGCGCGGCGTAGCGCTCCACGCCCTGTGGGGGAGCCAGAGGCGCGTCAGCCTTTGGCTCCGCGCCCGGCGTTCGCGACGCGAATCGTCACGATCGCGCGCGTCGTGCCGGTGGCGTCCGCGCGGTCGTGAGCCACGATCGTTGCTGTCGCCCGCAGCACGTGCATGTGCGCGAGCAGCGCCCGCGCTCTGGAGGAGAGGCGCAGCCTCACGGTCGTTGCCCGCCCGCCGGCGAGCGAGAAGGAGGCGCGAGCCAGAGTGAGAACCGCTCCGTGCGCCTTGGCATTGGCTTGTGTCGCTGTGACAATCGCCGTGAGCGTTCGCAGCGTGATAACGCCGGCGCAGTCCGCGACGGCCTCGGGGCAGCCGACCCTGATGGCGATCGTCCCCGAGGCTCGCGCAGTCAGTGTGAGCTTTCCGATCACTACGTTGGGCAGCGCGGGCGCCAGGAGGCTTTCCAAGTCCGGAAGGACACCCGAGAGTCCTGAGCCGAGGCTGCTCGGCGGGGGCGGCGGCGCATCTGTTTCGCCCGCGAGCGGCGCGGCCCCGGTGGTCAAGCTCTCCGCGGCTCCGTAGCTCGTGCCCAGGTCATTGGTGGCGAGGATTCGAAAGTAATAAGTCGTGTGCGCGGCCAACGCTTCGATCGGCGCATGGACGGAGACAGGGGTGCTGCCCGACCCCGGAGAAGACGCGCATGGGACGCTGGTCCCGTATGAGCTCGTCGTGCCGTATTCGAAGTGGCAGTCGCTGACGGCCTCACCGTTGGGGTTCACGCTGGCAGTCAACGTCGCGGTCGTCTGCGCCACCGATGACGCGCCATCCGTTTCGACCGCCGGGGCCGCGGCTCCGGCGCCGCTGAAGCGGACTTTGTGTTCGACGTCGCTCCCTGAGCCGTTGATCACCCAGTCCCCTTCTTCGGGACCGACGGCACTTGGCGCGAACACAACTTTCTCCGTGAGGATTTCACCCGGCGCGATCGTGGTGCCCTCCGGCAACGAGGTCGTCGCGGTGAAGACCCCGCCGCTCGGCGGCTTAGACTTGGTGACGGTGATGGTCGTCCCGCCCGTGTTGGCGACCGTGAAGTTGGCGGTGGCGCTGCTTCCCACCGGCACTGGGCCGACGTCGTTCGATTCGCTGGTGATCTGCAGCACGCCGGGCAGGCCCGCGCTGCCCGAGAGACGGACTGCTTCGTCGCCGCCGCTCGTTTCGAGGCCGAGTTCGTCGTTGAACGCGCCGACCGTGGTTGGACTGAAGTCGACGGTGATCGTGATCGCATGGCCGGGTTCTATCGTCGAGCCGACTTCGGGCGCGCCGCTGACTTCGAACGGCGCGGCTGGCAGGTGTATCCCTTCGATCCTCAGCGGCGCGCCGCCGACGTTGCGGAACGTTGCGCCGGCAGAGACGTGTTCGCCCACGCCGGCGGCGCCGAAGGTCACGACCGGCGGGGAAGCTTCGAGCTTGGCTCGCGGCTCGACGCCCGTGCCTGACATCGAGAACGTCGCTGTCTCCCCGGTGCTCGTGGTTGCCGTCATCGTCGCGCCGAGTGGGCCTGCGCTCGTGGGTGCGAACGTGATCGGCACTTCGAGCGTCTGTCCGGCCGTCAGCGTCGCGGGCAGAGGGATCGACGGCGTGCCGAGCGCGAACTGGGACGAGCTCGAGGCGAGGCTCGAGACGATCAGCGGTTCGGTCGCGGTGAGCGTCGCGGTGCGCTGCGCGCTTTCGCCGACGGTCGTCGCCGGGAACACCGTGGCGGGTCCGCTCAGCACCGGGGTCACGGGCGAGCCGAACGCGAGCACGTGCCCGTCGCGGGTGCCGACGTAGAGACGACCCGCGCCGACGCCGGGAATCGCGAACTTTGCGGAGGTCCCGATCGGCGCGCTCCAGCGCAGCACCGGTTCGCCGTCCACGGGCACGGGATCGTAGGCTCGTAGCTGGGCACCTTCGCCCGTGCCGTTGGGGGCCCATACCACCCACACGAGCGCGGATCCGGGCGTGGTTCCTTCTGAGGTGATCACGGGGGCGCTCGAGGAGAACCCGAACGCTTCGGCGGAGGTGCCCTGTAGCGAGAGCGTCGGTGAGCCGGTGCCGGAGACACCGTATTGATAGACGCGCAGGTTGCCGGCGGAGCCGCCGGCGCTGGTGCCGGCTGACGCCGTCGGAATGTAGACCCAGCCGCCTTCGCCAGGCCAGACGCCCGGCCGCGACCACACGCCGCCGTAGGGGCCGATCCGCTGGACGACGTCGTCGGAGCCGTCGGCTCCCTCGCCGATGCCGCCGAGATCTTCACGATTGAGCAGGTAGACATAGCCGTCCTTGCCGACCGCTACCGCAAGGGATGGGATCGCGGGCGTGCCGAAGTATTCGTCGGGCAGCCCGGTCACGCCTCCGGAGGCGAAGTCTGCGTCCCAGCTGCTGAGTTCGGCGGCGTTGAACGGGGCGAAGAAGTCTGTCGCCTCGAGCGTGCCGTTCGGCTGCACCCGCAGCCGAACGATCGACTCACCGAGGTTGCCCGGCGGCGATGACCCGAGCGTCGGCGCTTCCGGCGTGCCGCCGTTTCCGGTCGAGATGAGCATCGTCCCGGGACCATCGGAGGCGATGCCGGCTCCGGACTGCCAGATGCCGGAGCCGCTGCCTTCCGCCTCCGACGTCCAGCGCGCCTGCACGGCACCGGCGGTCGATACGCCGAACACCCAGCCCTGGTAGGGAGGGTCGTCGCAGTCCGAGCCGAAGGCGGCGTAGACGACGCCTTCGAGCAGCAGCAGCCCAGGGCGCTGCAGCTCGGTCTTGGGTTCGAACGCCTGTGCCGGAGCGTTCTGCGCGGAGCCGGAGAGCAGGACCGGGAAGCCGGGCTCCTCTTCGCCGGTGGACACGTCGATCGCGTCCATGTACCAGCGGACGGCTCCGGATTTGCCCGAGGCGTAGGTCTTGTGCGTCATGTACGCGATGCCTGTGACGGGATCGATGACCGGAGTGGCGGTGACGCCGACGGCGGGCGACAGATCGCCGCATCCGATTTCGGCGGGATTCCATGGTTCGCCGAGGCTCAGTGGCTTGGACCACTTCAGAGCGCCGGTCGCCGGGTTCAGTCCATAGACCTTGTTCTTCTCGGTCGCCACGAGCAGCGTTCCGTCGGCGAGCAGCGGCTGCGCGTACACCTGGCCTTCGACGGGCGTCGACCAGAGCCGGCCGAACGTCCCGCCGCTCACCAGCTGCGGTGTGATCGAGGACGCTTCCGGATACCAGCCCGTGCGCAGGTTTTCGCCGGAGTTGGTGATCTTCGCTTCCGACGCGAATGCCTGCCCGCCGCCCGCGAGCATGAACGACATGATTACAACCGACAGAATCCGCGTCCAGCGCATCTCTATTCCTCCGTGACCGGCGCGCCACCGCCGCTGACATCCGAGTCTCAGGCTGGGCAAGGACAGCCCCGATTGTCGGCTATCGCCAGTCGGATTTCAAACGGCGGCTCCTCGCTCTCAGAACAGGCTCTCCTGGTGCGTGGCCGCGATCGACAGATCCTCGGCGCTCCCGGCATCCTCGATGGCACTCGAGCCTCGCCGCCAGAACGCCCCCGGCGCCCCGCCGCGCCGAACCAGCCGCGCGAGGCGCATGCGTTCCTCGGACGGCGCGTAGGCACGGCGCCGGTAGAGAGCCTCGTAGCGCGAGACCAGCTCGGGACGCTCGGAGCGCAACCAGTCCATGAACACGGTGCGCACCTCGCCGCGCAGGTGCAGCGCTACCCCGGCGATGCTGGTCGCACCGGCCCGCGTCGCCGCCTCCAACAGCGGCTCTACCTGGTGCGGCGCATCGTTGATCCCGGGCATCAGTGGCGCGACCAGCACGCCGGTCGGAATACCGGCACGGTTGAGCTCGGCGACTGCCTCCAGGCGCGCACGCGGGCTGGGTGTGTGCGGCTCCGTCGCCCGCCACGCCTTCTCGTCGAGCGTCGGGATCGACAGGCACGCGCTGAAGCTGGTGCGCCGCGCGATCTCGAGCATCAGCGACAGATCGCGCAGCAGCAGCGGCGACTTGGTCAGCACCGAGCACGGATTGGCAGCGTCGCGCAGCGCTTCCCAGATACCCGGCATCAGGCGGTAGCGCCCCTCGACCCACTGGTAGGGGTCGGTGTTCGTGCCGAGCGCCACGTGCTCGCGATTCCACGACGGCCGCGCCAGCTCGACGCGCAGCACCTCGGGCGCGTTGACCTTCACGACGATCTCGCGCTCGAAGTCGCGGCCAGGGTTGAAGCCTAGAAACGTATGTGTCGGCCTAGCGAAACAGAAATTGCAGGCATGAGAGCAGCCCCTGTACGGATTGATCGTCCAGCCGAACGGCATCCGCGACTGCGAGGGGACGCGGTTGAGCACCGACTTGGCGTGAACCTCGTAGAAGCGCATGTCGAGCGCCTCGGGCACATCGAATCGGCGCACCGCCGCCGGATCGCGGTAGCCGGGCAGCTGGCGCTGGCCGAAACGGGGATGCTCGCCGTCGGCGAGCATCCCCCGGCTTCGGTCATCGCCGTCGAGGGTGAGGTTGCTCCAGCGCACGAACATATGTTCGCATAGGCGGTCGATGGGTGCCGCACGGCTGGCTTACACAACCCCTACGCCAGCCTGCGCTGCGACTTAGCGGGGTCGCGCACGATGACTGCACACCCACCAATCGACCCCAGGAGGTTCGATCCGATGTCCATCTCCAGACTGCTAGGCGCGACGATGGTCGCCGGAGCGCTCGCGACAGGCGGCGCAGCCGCCGGCATCTCAAGCGCAGGCGCCGCGACAACGACGCAGAGCACCACCTCGACAAACACGGCGAGCACCCAATCGACTACGCCGACGACGCCGACAACGCCCGCACCGAGCCAGAAATCGGGCACACCCAGCGGCAAACCGTGCCCAAACATGGGCTCGGGCGCGAGCAGCGGCTCGAGCTACACCGGCGGCCCTCCCGGCGCCACGGCGCAGTGATCGCACGGTCGAGCGGCCGCTGACGCGGACGTGAGTGGACGGGGTCTCAGTGGCCCCGTCCGCTGCGACCCCTGCCCGCGATCGGGGCGATCGAGAAGCCCCACAGCCGGGGCTGCAAGCGCCGTTGCAAGACTCCTGCAATTTGCGGATTTCTACCGTGATCAACGTCCGTCCACGGGGTCCGAGAGGGGTAATCGTCGCGGTCGCGGCAGCCGAGCGGTTACCCGTGGAGTCCGACCAGCCTGCATATCCGACGCACGCCGCAAACCGCTCGTCGTGGCTGTGCCGCGACGACGCCGACCGCGAGCGGATGCTCGACATGGAGGAGCGCGTGCGTCCGTGCCGGCAGCGGGCGCTCGCGATCCTGGCTTTGGCGATCGTGGCGGTCGGCCCTTGGCTCGGCTGGTGGCCGCTGCTGTTCCTGATCCCCTCCGCCGCGTTCTTCGCCGCCGCCGATCACTTCCTGACGCGCGTCGCACGGCCCGAGCTCGTGATGTTCGCGGCGTGGATCGGCAGCGAGCTGACGATCGCGGGCGCCGTCTCGCTCGAGGGCGGAGCGCGCGTCGTGGCGCTCTCGTGGCTCGCGATCCCGGTGATCACGCTGAGCTCGCGCTTCTCTACGCGCGGCGTGGTCGCGGGCGTGGCGATCGCGAGCGCGCTCGTGCTCACGGTCGGCTTCGGCACAGCGGCGCACACCGTGCTGAACTCACCGGAGCTCGTGATCGCACCGCTCGCGCTCGTGCTGAGCGTCGCGGTGCTCTCGACCCCGCTGATGCACTCCGACATCCAGCACCGCAGCGACGCCGTGATCGACCAGCTCACGGGTATGCTCAACCGCAAGGCGCTCGGCGCGCGCACACACGAGCTCGCGCAGCAGTCGGCGGTCACGGGCGAGCCGATCGGCGTGATCATCGCCGACCTCGACCGCTTCAAGTGCGTCAACGACACGCACGGGCATGCGGTCGGCGACATGGTGCTCAAGGAAGTCGCCTACCTGCTGCGCAAGCAGCTGCGCGCGTTCGATCTCGCCTACCGCCTCGGCGGCGAGGAGTTCCTGATCCTGGTGCCCGGCTCCGACCTCGAGCACACGGCCGAGCTCGCCGAGCGCCTACGCGAGCGCATCGCCGCAAACCCGCTCGGCGAGGATCTGGTGGTGACGACGAGCCTCGGAGTCGGCGCCTCCGCGCGCAGAGAGCGCTTCGACTACAACGCGGTGTTCGCCGAAGCAGACGCGGCGCTCTACCGGGCCAAGCGAAGCGGCCGCAACCGCGTGTGCATCGCCGAGCACAACGAGCGGGTGGCGCCCGACGCGAGCGAGACGGGCGCGCTGCTGCCCACGGCCGGCACGGCCGCGCTCGCCTGAGCCTCTCTGCCCTCCCTACGGCCGGCGGCTCACAGCTCGATCACGGTGCGGATGCCGTCCTGCGCCTCCATCAGCTCGAAGCCGCGGTTGATGTCGCTGAGCGGCAGGCGATGGGAGATGAACGGGTCGACATCGATCTCGCCGGCGAGATAGCGCGCGACGAGCGCCGGCACGTCCTCGCGACCCTTGAGGCCGCCGAACGATGAGCCGCATACGCGGCGCCCGGTGATCAGCAGGCGCGGCACGACGTCGAGCGTCTCGCCGCGACCGGCCACACCGCAGACGGTGCACAGGCCCCAGCCCATGCGCGCGGCCTCGAGCGCCTGGCGCATGACCGCTACGCTGCCGGTCGCCTCGAACGTGTAGTCGGCGCCGAAGCCTCCGGTCATCTCGAGGATCTGCGCGACCGTCTCCTCCCCGCCGATGAGCACGTCGGTTGCGCCCTGCCCGCGCGCGAGCTCGAGCCGCTCCGGCGAGAGGTCGACGCACACGATCCGCTCAGCGCGCTGCAGGCGCGCGCCCGCGACGGCGCCTAGCCCGACCATGCCGGCGCCGAACACGACGCATGTCGTGCCCTCACGGACCGCCGCGGTCTTGATCGCGGCTCCAAGCCCGGTCGACAGGCCGCAGGCGAACAGGCAGGCGCGGTCGAGCGGCGCCTCTCGATCGATGCGCGCCAGCGCGATCTCCGGCATCACCGTGTACTCGGCGAACGTCGAGGTGCCCATGAAGTGGCGCAGCGGCTCGCCGGCGCGCGACAGGCGCGTGGTGCCGTCCGGCAGGTACCCGAGGTTCTGCTGCTCGCGGATCGCCAGACACAGGTTCGTCAGCGGGCTGACGCAGTGCGCGCACTCGCCGCACTGCGGTGAGAACAGCGTCACGACGTGGTCGCCCTCGCGCACGAGCGTGACGTCGGCGCCGCAGCGCTCGACGACGCCGGCGCCCTCGTGTCCGAGCACCGTTGGCGCGTAGCCGGAGGGGTCGACGCCGGAGGCGGTGTACATGTCGGTGTGGCACACGCCGCACGCCTCCAGGCGCACCAGCACCTCGCGCGGCCCGGGCTCGGACAGCTCCACCTCCTGCACCACGAGCGGCTTGGCGAACTCCTCCAGAACGGCGGCGTGAATCCTCACGAGTGATCGAGCCTCTCCTCGGTTGCAGCGATCCTATGTTCGCGCCTAACGTATGTCCACCCCCGTCCGACGCTCTCATCGTGCTCATGGGCTGATCCGAGCCAGAAGCGATGAGCTCCGTGCGCCCAGAGCCTGATGCGACGCCGATCTCGTGGCTGTGCCGCGACGACTTCGACCGCCAGCGGATGCTCGAGATGGAGCAGCGGATCCGACCCGTCCGCCGTCGCGCGGCGGCGGTCATGGCGGTGGCGATCCTCGCCGCTGGCCCGTGGCTGGGATGGTGGCCGCTCGCGTTCGTCGTCAGCATCATGGGCGGCTTCGCCGTGACCGACAGATTGATGCCGAAGCTCGTCCGGCCCGAGCTGCTGATGTTCGGCGCATGGATTGCGTCTGCGCTCACGATTGCCGTCGCGGTCGCCCTCAGCGGCAGCTACGGGGCGTGCGCGCTATCGCTGCTGGCGATCCCGGTGATGACGCTGAGCAGCCGCTTCTCGACGCGCGGCGTGATCGTCGGGGTGCTCATCAGCCTGACGCTCACGTTCGCCGTCGGCCTCGGCGTCGACGCGCATACCGTGGACGCGAACCCTGTGCTGGTGATCATCCCGGCGGCGCTGATCCTCTGCGCGGCGATCCTCTCCACGCCGTTGATGCAATCGGACATCCAACACCGCAGCGACGCCGTAATCGACGAGCTGACCGGCATGCTCAACCGTCACGCGCTGACCCCGCGCGTGCGGGAGCTCACCGAGCAGGCCTACGTCACCGGCGAGCCGATCGGGCTGATCGTGGGTGACGTGGACCGTTTCAAGCTCATCAACGACCGCTACGGGCACTCGGTCGGCGACGAGGTGCTCAAGGACATCGCGCACCTGCTGCGCACGCAGCTGCGCGCGTTCGACCTCGCATATCGCCTCGGCGGCGAGGAGTTCCTGGTGCTGCTGCCGGGCGCCGAGCTCGAGGGCGCGGCCGAGCTTGCCGAGCTCCTGCGCGAGACGGTCGGCGTCGCACCCCACGGCCCGGGCGTGGCGGCCACGATGAGCTTCGGGGTGTGCGCGTCGAGCAGGGACGAGCCGTTCGACTACGGCGCCGTGTTCGCGCGTGCCGACGCGGCGATGTATGAAGCCAAGCGCGATGGGCGTGACCGCGTGTGCGTGGCGGGCGACACGCGCGTCGTCGTGCCCGCCTAGCCAAGGGCGCCGAGCGGGCTACTCGTCGACTCCTGCGTGTCTCACCCGGCGCGGGCGAGCAACCGCTCCTCGCCGGCGAGGGTCTGGCTCGTGGCGCTCAGGATCTCCACGTCGGTCAGCTCGCCGGGAGCCGCGAGGCCTGTGAAGTTGACGGCTTTGTTGTGGCGCGTGCGTCCTCGCAGACGCTCGGGGTCGGTGCGCGAGGGGCCTTCGACAAGCACCTCGAGCGTGCGCCCGACGAAGCGCCGGGCGCGCTCGCGTGCGCGCCGCTGCACCGCCTCGAGCAGCTCCTGCATGCGCTCAACCTTCACGGGGTGCGGCACGAGCCCTTCTGTGATCGCCGCGGCCTCGGTGCCGCGACGCGGCGAGAATACGAACGTGAAGGCAGCGTCGTAGCCGACCTCCTCGACGACGTCGAGCGTCTCGCGAAAGTCGGCGTCGCTCTCCCCCGGGAAGCCGACGATGATGTCGGTCGTGAGCGCCGCGTCGGGTACGTGCTCGCGAATCATCGCCACCCGCTGCAGGTAGCGCTCGCGGTCGTACGTGCGTCGCATCGCCTTCAGCATGCGGCTGGAGCCCGACTGCAGCGGCAGGTGGATGTGCTCGCACACGCTCGCGAGCTCGGCGTGCGCGCGGATCACGTCTTCGCGCATGTCCTTCGGGTGCGGGCTCGTGTAGCGGATGCGCTCGATTCCGTCGATCCCGTCGAGCAGCGCGAGCAGCGCCGCGAAGCCGGTTCGCCCTGCGCCCGCGCCGCTTGCCGCCGGGCCGGCCTTGAGGTCGCGACCGTAGGAGTTGACGTTCTGTCCGAGCAGCGTGACCTCCTTGACGCCGTCGGCGGCCATCGCGCGAACCTCCGCCACGAGCTCATCCGGCGAACGGCTGACCTCGCGCCCGCGCGTCGAGGGCACGATGCAGTACGAGCACGCGCAGTTGCAGCCGACGCTGATCTGCACCCAGCCCTGAAACTGGCGCTCGCGCCGCGCCGGCAGATGGCCGGTGAAGCCCTCGAACTCGAAGAACCCTTGCGCGGTGAGCGAATCGCTCGTCAGGAACTCTGCGAGCTTGTGCACCTGGCCCGGACCGAAGGCCACGTCGACGAACGGGAAGCGCTCGAACACCTCATCCTTGACCGACTGCGCCCAGCACCCGCCGACGCCGACGATGCACCCGGGCCGCTCGCGCTTGAGCCGCTTTGCCTCGCCCAGGTGAGCGATGAAGCGGCTGTCGGCCGACTCGCGTATCGAGCACGTGTTGAACAGGATCAGGTCGGCCTCGCTGCGCTCCGATGCGGCGGCGTAGCCCAGCGACTCGAGCATCCCCTTCATGCGCTCGGAGTCGTGCTCGTTCATCTGACAGCCGAAGGTCGTGACGTGGTAGAGCTTCATCGCGACAGCGTACCCGCCGCTGCCGGTGGCGCACCGCAACCCCAGGCCGCAAGCGGGGTTGCGTCCACAGAGGATGCGACGCTCCAATCGGCATCAATCGGAATCGGAGCGAGATGAGGACAGAAAGGTGAGCAAGATCAAGACAACGCCGTTGTCTGTGCTGGCGATCATGCTCGGCATCTCGGCCATGCCCTCGTCGGCGGCGTCGGCGCCGATATTCCACTGGTCGCAGCTGGGGACGTTCGACGCGACCGGAGGGACGCCCACCGGCGTCTCTTGCGTCTCGGAATCGCTGTGCGTGGCGATCGACAGCAGCGGAAACGTGTTCAGCACGTCCGACCCCACCGCCGTCGAGCCGACGTGGAGGAGGACGGAACTGGACCCCGGCGAGGCTCTGAGCTCCGTCTCGTGCGCGCCGAGCGGCGTCTGCGTCGCGGTGGATGCACACGGGCACGCATTTGCGAGCGCCGACCCTGCAGCAGCCGCATGGTCGCTGCCGGCTGGCATCCCCAATGGCGGCAAGGCCGTCACCGGGGTCTCGTGCCCAAGCGTGTCGCTGTGCGTGGCAGTCGACGTGGAAGGCGACGTAGCCACGAGCACGAATCCGCTTGCGAGCACGTGGACGATCACGAGCATGCACCCGGGCCACGAGCTCATTGGCGTGTCGTGCGCCTCCTCGACGCTATGCGTCGCGGTCGACGCCGAGGGCGATGCGCTCTCGAGCTCGAGCCCCACCGGGGAAGCACTGGCGTGGTCGGAACAGCGCATCGATTCGGCGGAACCCCTCGCGGTCTCATGCTGGGCGGCGGATGGGTGCCTCACGGTCGATGCGGCCGGCACGGCGCTTGCGAGCGCCGACCCCCTGGCCAGCGCGGTGCTCGCAAGCGGCGACCCGCTCGCCCCGGCTGCCACGTGGAGCCTGACGCCGATCGACGGCGAACCCCTCGATGACGTCTCCTGCGCGTCCTCCGGCCTGTGCGTAGCGGTCGATGGCGGTGGCGGGGCCCGCGCGAGCGATGACCCCGCTGCCGCGACTCCCACATGGAGCACCATGAGCGCCGACACGCAGCCGCTCGCGGCGATCTCCTGCCTGCAGGGCGGACTGTGTATCGCGCTCGACAAGACGGGTAGAGCGCTCGCCGCGCGTGTCCCGGCGCCGGAAGCCAGCACACAGAATGCGATCGAAGTCACGAGCTCGAGCGCAACGCTCGCGGGAGTCGTCGATCCCAACGACGCGGCGCTCGGCGCGTGCACGTTCGAATACGGCACGAGCGAAGCGGGCTACGCGCAGTCCGCCCCCTGCGTGCCGCCGCCGAGCGCGCTCGGCGGCGCGCAAGCGGTCTCGGCGCTGCTCGCGGGGCTCTTGCCGAACACGAGCTACCACTACCGCCTCACCGTGTCGAGCCCGCAGGGAACCGCGACAGGAGCCGTGCTGTCGTTTACCACGCCCATCTCCTCGCAGGTCCCGCTCGTGCATCCGAGCCCGTCGATCTCAGGCACACCCGCGAACGGACAGCGCCTCACCTGCCACCCGGGCCTCCCGGCCGGCGCCGCGGCGCAGCTGACGTATGCGTGGCTGCGCGATCAGATCCCAATCCAGGGGGCGATCGCATCGACCTACACGGTCAAAGGCCAGGACAGCGGTCACCACCTGCAATGTGAGGTCACGGCCACCGACGGCGGCGGCAGCGCGACCGCGAAGAGCGCCTTCGTGACGATTCCCACTGGCGGCGTGCCTGTTTCGGTGGGCGAGACGAGCGTCGGTCGCGCGAGCTTCAGGAACGGCAGGGTGAGCGTCCCGGTCGCCTGCTCGGCCCAGGCCAGCGGCGACTGCCAGCTGACGCTGCGCCTGACCGCGGTCGAGACGCTCAGCGGGGGCCGCGTCGTGGCGATCGCAGCCCGTTCGAGGCGCCGCTCGCGCGGGCACGCGGGCGCCCTGAGCCAGAGGACGATCACGCTCGCCGAGGTCCGGGCACGCGTGGCGCCGGGGATGCATACGGCGATCTCCGCCACACTTGCTGCGAGCGGCAGGCGTCTGCTTACCTCCGCTCGCCGCTTCACGGCAGAGGTGCGCGTGAGCGGAACCGTGATCGGCGTGATCGAAGCGCAGCTTTCGCAACAGGCGCTGACGCTGACGGCGCCGTCCCATCGAGCTTCGAGCCATGCATCGCGGCGCCGCTAGCCGATCGAGCGCCGTCGCCGCTCTGCTCGTTGTCGTGCTCGCATTCGCGGCGCCGTCGTCGAGCTCCGCTGCGGGTGTGCTCGCGGCTACGCCGTACATGGGCTGGGACACGTACTTCGCGCTCGGTGGGCGCTACAGCGAGTCGACGATCCTGAGAGAGGCGAGCGAGCTGAAATCGCTCGGCCTGGAGCAGCGTGGCTACCGCTACTTGTGGCTGGACGTCGGCTGGTGGCACGGGACCCGCAGCGCCGACGGAGAAATCACGGTGAGCAGGGCGCAGTGGCCGCACGGACTTGCGTGGCTGACGAGGACTCTGCACGCGGCCGGCTTCCACGTCGGCCTTTACACCGACGCGGGCCCCAACGGCTGCGGCGGCGCCCGACAGGGCAGCTACGGCCACTACCAGCAGGATGTCGACACGTTCGCGGCATGGGGCTTCGATGCGGTCAAGGTGGACTTCTGCGGCGGCACGGAATATCACCTCAACCCGGCGGCTGCGTATTCCGCGTTCCACGAAGCGATCGAGGCGAACTCCAGCCACCGGCCGATGCTGCTGTCGGTCTGCAACTTCCAGGAGCCAGAACAGTACGGTGAAGGCGCGCCTCCGCTGGATGAATCGGCGTTCTCCTCCTACACCTTCGGCCCGACCGTCGGCAACAGCTGGCGCACCGACACGGATGTCGGCTACCCCGGCAACGTGCCGTTCACGGACGTGCTGCGCAACCTCGACGCCGACGCCGCCGCGCCGCAGGCGGCTGGGCCAGGCCACTGGAACGACCCGGACTACCTCGCCCCCGGCCAGGGCATGTCGACCGCCCAGTTCCGCAGCCAATTCAGCATGTGGGCGATGCTCGCGGCGCCGTTGATGGTCAGCGACGATCTGACGAAGATCAGCTCGGCCAGCCTCGCCGCGGTGCTGAACGCGGAAGTGATCGCCGTCGACCAGGACCCCGCCGGAGTCCAGGCCACGCTGCTCTCATCGTCCGGCAACGGCGAGGTGTGGGTGAAGCCGCTGGTCGACGGCTCGCGCGTGGTCGCGCTGCTGAATCGCGGCTCCAGTGGGATCAGGATCGAAACCAGCGCGAGCGCTGTCGGCCTGCCCTCAGTGCCGAGCTACGCCCTGCGCAACCTCTGGACGCACGACGTGAGCTACACCGGCGGCTTGATCAGCGCCGAGGTACCGCCCGACAGCACGGTGCTGCTGCGGGTCGCACCCCGCTAGGCGGCGGCTACGGCGGGTTCGCTCACCATCGGCGGCTTGACGTCCTTGTCGCGGTCGATCGGCGTCACGAGGTCTTTGCCGAGACCGAGCGCTGCGTAGATCTTGTCTTCGATCTCTTTCGCCACCGCCGGGTTCTCATCCAGGTGCGCCTTTGCGTTGCCGCGGCCCTGGCCCAGCCGGTCGCTGCCGTAGGAGAAGAACGAGCCGGACTTGGACACGATGTTGTGCTCGAGGCCCAGGTCGATCAGGCAACCGGAGGTGGAGATGCCCTTGCCGAACTCGATGTCGAACTCGGCCTGGCGGAACGGGGCGGCGACCTTGTTCTTGACGACCTTCACGCGCACGCGGTTGCCGACCGCCTCGGTGCCGTCCTTGAGCGTCTCGATGCGCCTGATGTCAAGGCGCTGGGATGCGTAGAACTTCAACGCGCGACCGCCCGGCTGCGTCTCAGGTGAGCCGAACATCACACCGACCTTTTCGCGGATCTGGTTGGTGAGGATGCAGAGCGTCTGCGTGCGGTTCAGGTTGCCGGCCAGCTTGCGCATCGCCTGGGACATCATGCGCGCCTGTGCGCCCACAGTCTGGTCGCCCATCTGCCCTTCGAGCTCGACCTTCGGGGTGAGCGCCGCAACCGAGTCGATCGCCACGACGTCCACGGCGCCCGAGCGCACGAGCATGTCGGCGATCTCCAGCGCCTGCTCGCCATAGTCGGGCTGGGACACGAGCAGCTCGTCGATGTCGACGCCGATCTCTCTCGCGTAGAGCGGGTCCATCGCGTGCTCGGCGTCGATGAAGGCGCACACGCCTCCCAGCTTCTGCGCCTCCGCGAGCACGTGGTAGATCATCGTCGTCTTGCCCGATGACTCGGGACCGAACACCTCCACGATGCGGCCTCGAGGCACGCCGCCGATCCCAAGCGCGAGATCGAGGGACAGCGCTCCGGTCGGGATCGCGTCGCAGCGAACCTGGGCGCCCTCGTCGCCCATGCGCATGACCGTGCCCTTGCCGAACTCGCGCTCGATCTGCGTGAGCGCCCCCTGAAGGGCGGCGTCGC
Source organism: uncultured Solirubrobacteraceae bacterium (assembly GCA_963797105.1). Taxonomy (GTDB): domain Bacteria; phylum Actinomycetota; class Thermoleophilia; order Solirubrobacterales; family Solirubrobacteraceae; genus Palsa-744. The sequence goes on along the minus strand of CAWCOB010000002.1, from coordinate 1,726,997 downwards.
GCGCCTTGGCAGCCTTCTCCTGGTCGGTCACAGGCATGGTCTAACTCCTCCGGTCGAAATGGGAGTCAAGAAGCTAGAGGTCGCTGCGGACGGAACAGTTGTTCGTATTGCGGGCCTTCGTCCGCTGACGCTTGCGAGCCTTCCCCGCGCCGAAAGATGCCCTTCGGCCAGCGCATCCGTCCAATTGCGGAAACCCCGCTCTCGCCGCCAGTCGGACATGGCGATAAGACAACCGTCTGGCCCCCCTTTCGCTCCTCTCACCTTCTTGACCAACCGCCCCCGCATCCGCCGCCTCACCCTGGCCCTGACCGTCGCCTTGGCGCTGGTCGCACTCGTCACCGCGCTGATAGGACCCGCGGAGACGCTCGCACAGACCCACAAGGCCGCGTGCTCGAGCTCCGCCGCTCACGCCAAGAAGGCGAAGAGCACGACCCACCCGTGCGCCACCCACAAGGGCAAGAGCAAGAGCACCTCCAAGACCAAGCACGCCAAGAAGCGCCACAAGCGCGGCGGCGTGCTGCCTCGCATTCCCGCCTCCTGCGAAGACGGCAGCACGCCCGTCCTGAGCGAAGGCAGCTTCCGCTGCAGCGACGGCTCAGAACCGCAGTGCGTCGACGGCGGCGCACCGGCGGCCTCGCGCAACGGCAAGATGCTGCTCTGCCCCGCCGTAGCCGGAAGCGAAGGAGGCTCCGGCGAAGCCGAATGCGAAGAAGAAGAACTCGAATGCGAGACGAGCTCCACCTCTGGCGAAGAAGCCTGCGAAGCGACGGTGAGCGGCAGCATCGCGTGCGAAGGCGAAGCTGAAGGCTGACCTCCGCGCCCGGATCAGCGCGCGGCCATGACGAGCTCGCTGCTCGCCAGCGCCTCGTAGCTGGCGCCGTCGGACGCAAGCCACGAGCGATACAGGACGACCCTCTCGGCGGCGAAGCTGAGCAGGGGCGTGGCTGGCAGCGCCTGCTCGAGCGACGCGCGTCGCGGCCGCGACCGGCCGGGGGCGACGTCGACGGAGCCGTCGCGGGGACGGCGTGAGCCAAGCGGCCCGCCGCGCACGCGGGCGAGCGTGATGTGGGCTCGGAAGCGTCGGCGCTCCGGCCGCCAGGCGCTCGCCTCGCAGAGGGCCTCGGTGACGCGCTCGTACACGCGCTGCAGCTGCCCGTCGCGGTCGTGGATCTCCACCGCGAGCGCGTGCGGGCGCCGCGGAGGCAGCCACAGCGGAGCGCCGACCGACAGCTCGCATGCGCGCTCGATGCAGGGCGCGAGCGCTCCAGCCAAGGCGTCGATCTCCTCCACGGGGCGGCTGCCGAGAAAGCACAGCGTCAGATGCAGCGACTGCGCGTCCAGCAGGCGCAGCGAGCCGCGCGAGCTGCCCGCCGCCCGCGCCGAGGCGGCCGCGGCGCGGGCCCACTCGAGCAGCCGATCGCACGCCGGCGCAGGTGGGTCGACCGCCACGAACAGCCTCGCTGTGGCACCCCTGGACATGACTCGAGCGCGATGCTAGCGCTCACCGTCGGTGCTGTCTCGTCCTCGCCCTCTCATTCAGGAGTCGAGCAGCGCGCGGCGCACCAGGTGCAGCGCCACGGTCGTCGCGCGGTCGCGCACATCGGCCCTGCCTCCAGGCAGGTTGACCGAGCGCGTGAGCGCCTCGCCGGGTGGGTCGGCGCCGGTGGTCACGCTCAGCCAAACGAGCCCCACCGGCTTCTCCTCGGTGCCGCCGCCCGGGCCGGCAACGCCGGTGATCCCAACGCCCACATCCGCCCCGAGCTGCCCCCTTGCGCCGTCGGCGAGCGCCCGTGCGACCTCCGCGGAGACCGCCCCGTGCTCCTCGATCAGCTCGCGCGGCACCGCCGCCTCGGAGATCTTGACTTCGTTGGAATACGCGACGACGCCGCCGATGAAGTAGTCGGAGGCACCCGGCAGCTCGGTCAGCCGCGCCGCCAGCAGGCCGCCCGTGCACGACTCCGCGGTCGCGATCGTGCGCTGCGGCCGCGAGCCGTCGATCGGGTGGGATCCTCTCAACAGCGCCGCTACCTGTTCGTCCACGGTGCTGCCGTCGCTTGAGAACAGCGTGTCCGCGTGGCGCGCCTCGACGACCCGCACGAACGCGTCGTAGGCGTCCTGCGCGTCGGGCTCGTAGCGGGTGACGATCTCCACCTCGCCGCGTTTCAGGCAGGTCGTGACCTCGAGCCGGCCCAGCTGCACGCCCTCGCGCTCGGCCACCCGCAGCGTCTCGGCTATCTCCGACTCGGGGATCCCGAACAGGCGCAGCGTGTGTTGGCGATACACCGTTGCACCCGCGATCGCCGCGCGCAGCGCCTCGCTCTCGAGCGCCTGGCGCCACATCGGCTGCAGCTCGCGCGGCGGGCCCGGCAGCACGACCACGGTCGCGGCGGACGCCGGCGCGCCGGCCGCCGGCGGCACGACGAGCCCTGGTGCCGTACCGACCGGCTCGAGCACGCTCGCCCCGCGAGGAATCGTCGCCTGCTTGCGGTTGGCCTGCGCGATCGCCTCGGGGTCGATGTTCGGCCAGCGTTTCATCAGCGGCGCGACGATCCGCGCGATCCGCTCCGAGAGCGCCTCGTCGAGCACCATCTCGCGGTCCTGGAAGGCGCCCACGACCTCCGCCGTGAGATCGTCGGCGGTCGGTCCGAGGCCGCCGCTGGTGACGATCACGTCGATCTCGCGCGCGGCCATGAACTCGAGCGCTGCGCGCATGTCCTCGGGGCGGTCGCCGACGATCGTCGTGTAGGCGAGATCGACGCCCGCCTCGCGCAGCCGCTCCGCGAGCCACGGCCCGTTGCGGTCGCTGACGCGGCCGGTCAGCACCTCGGTGCCGGTCACGACGATGCCGGCGCGCACGCTGGCGCTCACTTGCACGTCGGCAGTTGGCTTGCCGTCAGCGGGCGACGCCCGTAGGCCTTGGTGATCGAGTAGCCGATCGCCTGGCTCGATGGCGCGACCGTCCGCGGCGTGCCGTCAATGAACATCGTCACCGAGCTGTTGCCGAGCGTGATCTCAAAGCGTCGGGCATGGAACGTGTGCGTGCTTTCTCCGGGCGCCAGCTCCTGCCCCGCGATCACCTTGCGCCCGTCGTCGCCGATCAGGCATACGTAAACCAGCGCGGACGCTCGCAGCGACAAGGCTACGAGTGCGGTCGAGGCCGGGCGCCCTTGCAGGGCGGCTCCCTTGTGAGCGTGCTTGACCGTCGAGACGCTTTTCGTCGTCGCGGTATCCGTCGAGGTGCCGGTGCCCTTGTTGGATGAGCCGCCGCCGACCACCAGCAGGACGATCAGCACCACGATCACGACGCCGATCGCGCCAACCGCAAGCACATAGCCGCGCGAGGGCCCCCCTCCCGAGCCGGGGCGCCCGCGGCTACCCGTGCGCTTGCTCTGCGGCGTGGAGACGATCGGCTCGAGCATCGCCTCGCTCGGGCGCTCGTGGTGGCGCCGGTACTCCTCGACAAGCGCCTTGTCGTCGAGCTCGAGTGCCTGCGCGTACGTGCGCAGGAAGCTCTTCACGAACGTCGGCCCAGGCAAGCAGGCCCCACTCTTCGTTCTCGAGCGCGCGCAGGTACTTCGCGCGGATCTTGGTCTTGGCCTCGATCTCCGACACGTCGATGCGGGCGCGCATACGCGCCTCGCGTAGCGTTGCTCCGATCTCGGGCATCAGCGCAGAGGCTAGTCGCTGACGGCAGTCGCCGACTCTGTGGCCTTCGATTCGAGCGCGGCGAGCACCCGGGGCAGGTCGGCCTCGGTGACCAGCACCTGTCGCGGCTTGGAGCCTTCGTAGCCGGAGATCACGCCGCGACGCTCGAGCATGTCGATCATGCGCCCCGCGCGCGTGTAGCCGAGACGCAGGCGACGCTGCAGCATCGATGTGGAAGCCGTCTGCATTTCCGCGACGAGCCGGATCGCATCGGTCAGCAGCGGATCCTCGTCCGGGTCGAGGTCGTCCGGGCCGCGGTCGGAGCCCTCCCCGGCCTCTGGCTCGACCTCCTCGAGCAGCTCCTCGCGCAGTTCCGGCTCACCCTGGCGGCGCCACATCTCGGTCAGCTTGGCGATCTGCGCCTCGTCGATGTAGGCGCCCTGGATGCGCTGCAGGCGCGATGAGCCGACCGGGCTGAAGAGCATGTCGCCCTGCCCCAGCAGCGACTCGGCGCCGTTCTGGTCGAGGATCACGCGCGAGTCCGTCTGCGAGGAGACCGCGAAGGCGATCCGCGAGGGCACGTTCGCCTTGATCATGCCCGTGATCACGTCCACGCGCGGGCTCTGCGTCGCGAGCACCAGGTGGATGCCGACGGCGCGCGCCTTCTGCGCGAGGCGGATGATCGAGTCCTCGACGTCTGCCGGCGCCACCATCATCAGGTCCGCGAGCTCGTCGATCACGCACAGGATGTAGGGCAACGGCGCTTCGCCGCGCTTGGCACGCGCCTTGTTCAGCTCGATCAGGCTGCGCGTGCGCGCGAGCGACATGATCCCGTAGCGCTGCTCCATCTCCTTGACGAGGTTCTGCAGCGCGTTGGCGGCCATCCGCGGGCTCGTGATCACCGGCGTCAGCAGGTGCGGGATCGACTCGTAGTGGTTGAGCTCGACCTGCTTGGGGTCGACCAGCACGAGGCGCACCTCGTGCGGCGTCGCGCGCAGCAGCACGCTCGAGAGCATCGCGTTGATCGCGCCCGACTTGCCCGCGCCGGTCGTGCCCGCGACGAGGATGTGCGGCATCTTCGCGAGGTCCGCGCCGATCGCCTTGCCGGCGACGTCCTTGCCGAGCCACACCGTCAGCGGCGACCAGTCCTTCGGCGGCGCCTGGTAGACGTCGCCGAGTCTGACGATGCGCCTGTGGGCGTTCGGCACCTCGACGCCGACGGCCTGCTTGCCCGGGATCGGCGCGAGGATGCGGATGTCGGTCGCGGCCAGCGCGTAGGCCAGATCGTCCTTCAGCTGCGCGACCTTCGCGACCTTCGTACCGGGCGCCAGACGCAGCTCGTAGCGGGTGATGTGCGGGCCCGCGACCGTGCCGATCACCTTGGCCTGCACGCCGAAGTGCCCGAGCGCCTCGACCAGGTTGGTCGCGGTCCGCGCCTGTCCGGCCGTGTCCGGGCGCGTCTGCTCGGCGCTCGAGCGCGTCAGCAGACCCGCCGCATCGGGCAGCTGCCAGACGAAGTCGGGGTCGTCGGTGACCGCGCCGCGGAGCCTGCCCTGCGGAGTCAGCTGCTCAGGGCCCAGCTCACCGGGGTCCGCGTGGGCGACGCCGGCGATCTGCTCCTCATCGCCCGCACCTTCCTCGACGACGTCCTCCTCCTCCTCCTCGCTCGGCTCGTCATCCGCGCCTGGGTCCGCCTGCGCAAAGGCATCCACGGCGGGCGGCTCGAGCTCGTCGGCCCAGTCGTGCGGAGGCGCCTCGACGTGCGTCGCGCGCACGATCAGCTCGCGCGGGTCGGGTTCGGGGGGTGTCAGCGACAGCGACGCGAGCTCGTCGTCGAGCGACTCCTGTGCAGGCGCGCGCGTGCGCGCGGCGCGCGGCGTCGACGCGCGCTCGCTCTCACGCATCCTGCGCATCATGCGGGTGGTATCGACGACGCCGCTGCCGGTCGCGCGGATCGCGCTCGCGATCGACGCGCCCGTCAGCAGGATCACGCCGGTGATCAGCAGGAACACGACGAGGATGTCGACGCCCACATCCTGGACGAGCTGGTGGGTCAGCTGGTAGAGCGCCTCGCCGGCGACGCCGCCGTGGCTCTGCAGGTGCGCGGAGGTCCATGCCGGCGCGCCGCTCGCCGGCGCGGAGCTGAGCCCGAGCATGCCGGCCGCGAGCGCGAGCGTGACCGCCGCGAACATGCACAGCGCGCCGGTGCGCAGCGGTCGCAGCGCCGGCAGCACCGGGCGCAGCAGCAGCGCACCGCCACCGACGACGAGCGTCGCGGGCGCGAGCACCCGCGCGCGCCCGAGCAGCCAGCCGAGCGCCACCGCTACGCCGTGGCCGGCGTGACCTCCGTTCCAACCGCCGTAGAGGACGAAGCCCATGAACACGCCCGCCGCCACGAGCGCGAGGCCGAGGACGTCGCGCTGGCGCTGGTCGAGCTCGGGCAGACGCGGCAGCCCGCCGGCAAACAGCGATCCGAGGCCCGCGGAGGAGCCGTTGCGCTGTCCACGCGCCGCGCGCGAGCGTGCGGGGGCACGGCGCCGTGCTGAAGCGGTGCGCGCGGACGCGCGCTTGCGGGCTGGGGCCATCTCGCGCAACTTCGACGCCGGCGCGCCCAGAACCTGCATCGGAGCCTTACCATTGCTTTACACGCGGCCACTTACATAAAGACCATGAACGACTTCTCCCGCGCACCGCGCGTCCTCGTGGTCGAGGACGACGAGGACATCGCCCAAGCCCTGCAGCGCTCCCTGCGCATGGAGGGCTACGAGGTGAGGACCGCCGCCGACGGCCACGCGGCGCTCGAGCAGGGGCACGCGTTCGCTCCCGATCTCGTGATCCTCGATCTCGGCCTGCCCAAGCTCGACGGCCTCGACGTCGCGCGCGAGCTGCGCGCCGGCGACGACGTCCCGATCCTGATCCTGACCGCGCGCGACGCGCTCGAGTCGCGCGTGGAGGGGCTCGACGCGGGCGCCGACGACTATCTGGTCAAGCCGTTCGAGCGCCAGGAGCTGCTGGCGCGCATGCGCGCGCTGCTGCGCCGCCGGCCGCCGCGCGGATCGGCGCCGCTGCGCGTCGGCGACCTGTCGCTGAACGTCGACACGCACGAGGTGCTTCGCGGCGAGCGCTCGATCGAGCTCACCCAGCGCGAGTTCGAGCTGCTCGAGTACCTGATGCGCAACGAGCGCATCGTGATCTCGCGTCAGCGCCTGCTCGACGAGGTGTGGGGCTATGACCCGTTCTCGACCACCAACACGATCGAGGTGTTCGTCTCCAACCTGCGCCGCAAGCTGGAGGCCGAGGGCGAGCCTCGCCTCCTGCACACGATCAGGGGAGCCGGCTACGTCCTCCGCAGCTAGGCTTCCCGCGCCGCTGCGCCCCGTCGGCGAGCGCATCTCGGCGAGCTTCGACCGGCTGCCGATCCGCGTGCGCCTCGCGGGCGTCTCGGCGCTGCTTGACGTTCGTGATCCTGTGCGCGTTCGCGCTCGCGATCGGCTCGCTGACCGTCGAGCGCATCCGCAGCGACTTCAACCGCGAGGTGCTCGAGACCGCCAACCAGCTGCCCTCGCAGCTGCGGATCAGCATCGACCCGCTCAAGATCAGCACACCGCTCGAGGACTTCGCCTCGCCGGCGGACCACGCCGAGATCAGGATCTTCTCCCTGGCGGCTGCGCCTGATCGCTGCAGGAACCCGCCGGCGCGCCCGCGCTCGGCCTGCCCTCGCCCGACGCCGCACACCGTCAACGGCTACCGCGTGATCAGCCGCGAGGCGGTCGTGCGCCTGACCGAAACGGGCCAGCCGATCGGGCAGGTGATCGTCCAGTACGGCCGCCAGGTGGCGGCCACCGAGGCGACGGTCAAGCGCGTCGAGCTGTTCCTGGTGCTGGGCGTGCTCGCCGGCAGCCTGCTGGCGCTCGCGGCCGGGATGGCGATCGCGCGCCGCGCGATGGCGCCGATCGCGGTGCTGACCTCGACCGCCGCCGAGATCGCGCGCACCCGCGACCCCTCGCGCGGCATGCCGCAGTCGCAGGCCGACGACGAGGTCGCAGAACTCGCGCGCACGCTCGAGGGGATGCTGCGCGAGCTCGACGCCGCGCGCGGCGAGACCGAGTCGATGCTCGCCCGCCAGCGCCAGTTCGTCGCCGACGCCTCGCACGAGCTGCGCACGCCGCTGACGAGCGTGCTCGCGAACCTCGAGCTGCTAGCGGAATCCCTGCGCGGCGATCAGGGCGAGGCGGCCCGCTCGGCGCTGCGCTCCTCGCAGCGAATGCGCCGGCTGGTCGCCGACCTGCTGCTGCTGGCGCGCACCGACGCGGCGCGCGTGGTCGCGCGCGAGCCATGCGACCTCGCACAGATCGTCGTCGAGGCGGCCGGCGAGCTCGGCCCGGTCAGCGGCGCCCACGAGATCACGCTCGACATCCATCCGGCGATGGTCATGGGCGCGCGCGACGAGCTGCACCGGCTGACGATCAACCTGCTCGAGAACGCGCTGCGCCACACGCCGCCCGGCACGACGATCCGCGTCTGACGACGCTCACGGATGACGGCAACGTTCGAGCTCGTGGTCGAAGACAACGGCCCGGGCATCCCGCCCGAGCTCGCGCCGACGCTGTTCGAGCGCTTCGTGCGCGGCGCCGGCGACCGCGGCGGCTCCTTCGGCCTCGGCCTCGCGATCGTCCAAGCCGTCGCCGTCTCCCACGGCGGCATCGGTCGCCCTCGAGCCTTCGCGACTCGGCCCGACGGGCGCGCGCTTCGTCGTGACGATGCCCGCCCGCTCAGACCTCGACGACGACCGGCAGGACCATCGGTCGACGCTTGAGACGGTCATAGACTAGCTTCGCCAGGTCGTCGTGCAGCACCTGCTGCAGCAGGTCGACCTCGCGGATTTCCTCGCTTGCCGCGCGGCGTCAGCGAGCGCTCGACGGTCAGCGCGGATCTCCTCGATCAGCTCGTCGGCCTCGTCGAGGAACGGCACGCCGCGGAAGATCACCTCCGGGTCGGCGACCGAGCTGCCGTCCTGCTCGGCGATCGTGACGACCACGATGAAGATGCCGTCGGCCGAGAGCATGCGCCGGTCGCGCAGCGCGACGTCGGCCATCTCGCCGATCTCGACGCCGTCGACGAAGATCATGCCCGCCTGCTCGCGCGCGCCGAAGCGCGCGCCGCGCTCGTCGATCTCCAGCGGCAGCCCGTTGTCGCCCTGGAAGATGTCGCGCGGCGGCACGCCGACGGCCTCCGCCAGCTGCGCGTGCAGCCGCAGCCGCTTGAAGTCGCCGTGGAACGGCATCACGTAGCGCGGCTTGACGAGGTTGAGCATCAGCTTGACCTCCTCGGCATAGCCGTGGCCGGAGGCGTGCACGGGCGCCTCGCGCGGCGTGATCACGTCGCAGCCGATGTGGTAGAGCCGGTCGATCGTCTCGTTGACGGCGCGCTCGTTGCCCGGGACGGGCGTCGCCGAGAAGACGACCGTGTCGCCGGACTTCAGCTCCACCTGCGGATGGTCGCGGTAGGCCATCCGGCGCAGCGCCGAGAGCGGCTCGCCCTGCGAGCCGGTCGAGATGATCACGACGCGCTCGTCGGGGAAGTCGTCGATCTCGCGCGGCCCGACGAGCATCCCGTCGGGGATCTCGATGTGCCCGAGCGTGCGCCCGATGCCGACGTTCTTGCGCATCGAGCGCCCGACCAGCGCGACCTTGCGGTCGAGCGCGTAGGCCGCGTCCACGACCTGCTGGACGCGGTGGATGTTCGAGGCGAAGCTCGTCACCACGATCCGTCCCTCGCAGCGGGCGAACACCTCCTCCAGGTGCGGCCCGACGACCGACTCCGACGGCGAGAAGCCCGGCGGTCGACGTTCGTCGAGTCCCCGCACAGCAGCAGCACGCCCTCGCGCCCCAGCTCGGCCAGGCGCGAGACGTCCGCCGGCGGGCCGTCGACGGGCGTCTGGTCGAACTTGTAGTCGCCGGTGATCAGCACGGTGCCGAGCTCGGTGCCGAGCGCGACGGCGCTGGAGTCGGGGATCGAGTGGGTCATGTGCACGAGCTCGAGCGAGAACGGCCCGAGCTCGAAGCTCTCGCCCGGCTCGACCTCGTTGAGCTCGACGTCGCGCAGCTTGTGCTCGTCGAGCTTGGAGCGCGCCATCGCGATCGTCAGCGCGCCGCCGTACACCGGCGGCTGCGCCTTCGGGCCGAGCTCGCGCAGCACCCACGGCAGCGCCCCGAGATGGTCCTCGTGGCCGTGGGTGACGACGATCGCCTCGATGTCGCGGCGCGCTCGCGCAGGTAGGAGAAGTCGGGCAGCACGAGGTCGATGCCGACCATCTCCGGCGTCGGGAAGCGCAGGCCCGACGTCGACCACGACGATCCGGCCGTCGTACTCGACGACGGTCATGTTCTTGCCTATCTCGCCCAGCCCGCCGAGGGGCAGGACGCGCAGCGTTCGAGCTCACGCGGGCGTGCTCGTCGAGCAGGCCGTGGCGTTCGAGCATCGCGCGCACCGTCTCTGTCTCCTCGTCGGTCGCCTCGACCAGCGGCAGGCGCAGGCCACCGACGTTGTGGCCCGAGCAGGTTCAGCGCCGCCTTCGTGCACGTCGGGCTGGCGGTCATGAACAGCGTCTCATAGACGTCCCGCAGCGAGGCGTCGATCTCGGCGCGATGCTCGGGCTCGTCGACCATGCGGCGCATCTCGTTGCCGACGATGTGGCTGGCGACGATGATGCCGCCGGCGCCGCCGATGTCCAGCGTACGCGCGAACGTCGCGTCGTCGCCCGCGTAGAGCGCGAGGCCGTCGATCGGCTGCGAGCTCGTCGGCGTTGGCCTGCTTGACGCCCTCGATCCCGGTCGATCTGCGCGAGCTCGGCGAGCAGGTCCGGCGGCATGTTCGTGCCGGTGCGCGCGGGGATGTTGTAGAGCAGCATCGGCTTGTCGGTGGCCGCGGCGACCGCTTCGTAGTGGCGCACGAGGCCGAGCGCGGCTCGGGCGGTTGTAGTAGGGCGTGACGGACAGCGTCGCGTCGACGCCGAGCTCGCGTCGCGCGCTCGGTCAGGTACACGGCGTGGCGCGTGTCGTTGGTGCCGGTGCCAGCGATGATCGTCGTGCCGGCGGGCGCTCGGCGACGGCGAGCTCGATCAGCCCGAGCTGCTCCTCGTCGGTCAGCGTCGAGGCCTCGCCCGTGGTCCCGGCGACCACGAACCCGTCCGAGCCGTTCTCGGCGAGGTGGCGCATCAGCGCGACGAACGCCTCCTCGTTGACCCGCAGATCCTCGTCGAACGGCGTCACGATCGCCGTCAGGATCGTGCCGAGCCCGTGCGTGCCCTCGGTGATGCTCATGGCCTGCAGTATCTCACGCGCCACGGGGATTCAGAACAGCAGGCTCTCGAGACCGACCGTCGGCGAGTGCTCGAGCGTGCCCACGCGCCGGATGGCGAGCAGCACCCCCGGCATGAACGACTCGCGGCCGATCGTGTCGTGGCGGATCGTGAGCGTCTGGGCGAGGTCGCCGAGGATCACCTCCTGGTGGGCGACCAGACCCGGCAGGCGCACGGAGTGGATCGGCGGCGGCTCGCCGCCGCTGGCTGCGGCCATCAGCTGGGCCGTGCGCGCGGCTGTGCCGCTGGGAGCGTCGAGCTTGCCGTCGTGGTGCAGCTCGATGATCTCGGCCTTGTGCATGTGCCGGGCGGCCTCGGCGGCGAAGCGCATCATCAGCACGCGCCCCGATCGCGAAGTTGGGGGCGATCAGCACGTTCGCCGACCCTCCGACCCCGGCCGGCCTGCTCGAGCGGCGCCGGATCGAAGCCGGTGGTGCCGATCACCACGTGCACGCCCGCCGCAAGGCACGCGAGCGCGTTCTCGAGCGCGGTGTCCGGCTGCGTGAAGTCGACGACGACCTCCGCGTCGCGCGAGCACGTCCGCGAGCGTGCGTGCCGAGCAGCGGGTCGGCGCGCCCGACCAGCTCCATGTCCTCGGCGCCGTGCGACCGCCTCGCACACCGTCTGGCCCATGCGCCCGGCGGCGCCGGCGACGGCGACCTTGATCATCGCGCCGCGCCGGCGCGAGCCGCGCGCCGAGCGGCTCGATCGCGGCGAGGAACTCGCTCTCGACGGGTCCAACGCCGGCGACCGACAGGCTCGCGGGCGTGAACAGCTCGCCGGCCAGCTCGCGCACCGCGTCGAGCTCGACCGCGTCGATCCGCTCGATCATCTCGTCGACGGACAGGATCGGCAGCTCGTTCAGGACCGAGGCGCCCGAGGCGGCTCATGCGCGCTCCGGTGGACTCCATGCCGAGCACGATGCGGCCCTTGAGGTTCTCGCGCGAGCGCACGAGCTCCTCCTCGCTGGACCAGGCTCCCTCGACGCAGCGCTCGAGCTCGGCGGCGACGACCGCGAGCGCCTCTCCGACGTTGTCCGGGCGCGTGCCCACGTACAGACCGACCTCGCCCGTGTGGGCGTAGAGGTTGGAGAAGGAGAAGACCGAGTAGGCGAGCCCGCGGCGCTCGCGCACCTCCTGGAAGAGCCGCGAGGAGGAGGTGCCGCCGAGCACGCCTTCGAGCACGCGCAGCGCGAAGCGGCGCTCGTCGTCGCGCGCGATCCCGGCGCCGCCGACGCACACGTGGTACTGCTCGGTGTCTTTCTGCAGGAAGTGCGCGCGCGGCGTGAAGTCGGGCACGTCCGCGGCCGCAGCTGCGCCGCGCTCGCTCCGCGGTCGCCGAGGCACGCCCGTTGCCGACCGCTCCAGCGCCGGGCTCGGCGGCGTCGGGCGAGCGTTCTGCGGCCATCGCCACGAGCGCGTCGTGATCGACCGAGCCCGGCGGCCGCGATCACGATGCTGTCGGGGCGGTAGCGCTCGGCGTGGAACGCCGCGAGCTGCTCGCGCGTGACCGCGCCGACGACCTCGGCGGTGCCGATCACCGCTCGCCCGAGCGGGTGCGAGCCGAAGATCGCCTTGCCGAGCACGTCGAAGACGCGGTCCTGGGGATCGTCTTCGTACATCGCGATCTCCTCGAGCACGACCTCGCGCTCGGCCTCCAGCTCGCCGAAGCGCGGCTGCCAGATCATCTCGCTCATCACGTCGAAGGCGTGCTCGAGATGGCGGTCGAGCACGCGCGTGTACAGCGAGGTGGCTTCCTTGTCGGTGCCGGCGTTGATCTCCGCGCCCATCGCGTCGAAGATCTGGTCGATCTCCTGCGAGCCGTAGCGCTCGGTGCCGCGGAACAGCATGTGCTCGAGCAGGTGCGAGATGCCCGCCTCGCTCGTCGTGCTCGGCGACCGAGCCGGTGGCGATCCAGAAGCCGAGCGCCACCGAGCGCACGCTGGGCACGCGCTCGGTGACGACCCGCACGCCGATTCTCGAGCGTGGTTATCCGATGCTCGTCGCTCACGCTCGAGCGCTCTGCGGTCAGTCGCGCGCCGTGGCGCGGACGCCCGGAGCCGCGCTCGCCGCTCGCGGCGCCGGCCGCGGTCCGAGCGCTCGCGGCCGTTCGCGACGGCCGCCCGCCCTCGCGCGGTCCGCGGTTGCCGGCCGCGCGGATCCGACCGCCGCCGGTGCCGACGCCGGCGAGCTCCTCGACGGACTTGCCGGCGATGTCCGGGTCGTCGGTGAGGCGCAGGCCGATGCGGCCGCGCTCGCGGTCGACCTCGACCACGCGCACGTTGACCTCGTCGCCCTTGTTGAGCACGTCCTCGACGGTGTCGACGCGCTGGCCGGGCGAGACGTTGGAGATGTGCAGCAGCCCGTCGGTGCCCTTGGCGAGCTCGATGAACGCGCCGAAGGTCGTCGTCTTGACGACCTTGCCGACGTACTCGTCGCCGACCTCGACCTCCTTCATCATCATCCGCACGCGCTCCACGAGCGCGTCGCCGAGCTCGCCGTTGGCGGAGTAGATCAGCACCTGGCCGTCGTCGTTGACGTCGATCTGCGATTCGAACTCATCGGAGAGACCGCGGATCGTTTCGCCGCCCTTGCCGATCAGCAGGCCGATCTGCGACGGGTCGATCTGGATCGTCTGGATGCGCGGCGCGTACTGCGAGAGCTGCTCGCGCGGCGTCTTGATCACGTCGGCCATCTTGCCGAGGATGAACGTGCGCGCCTCTTTGGCCTGCGAGAGCGCGTCGCGCAGGATGTCGAAGGTGACGCCCGTGATCTTGATGTCCATCTGCAGCGCGGTGATGCCGCGCTCGGTGCCGGCGACCTTGAAGTCCATGTCGCCGAGGTGGTCCTCGACGCCGGCGATGTCGGTCAGCACGATGTAGTCATCGCCCTCCTTGATCAGGCCCATCGCGATACCGGCGACGGGACGCTTGATCGGCACGCCGGCGTCCATCAGCGACAGCGAGGAGCCGCACACCGAGGCCATCGAGGAGGAGCCGTTCGACTCGAGGATGTCCGAGACCACGCGGATCGAGTAGGGGAACTCCTCGATCGAGGGCACCATCGGCGCGAGCGCGCGCTCGGCGAGCGCGCCGTGGCCGATGTCGCGGCGCTTGACGCCGCCCATGCGGCCCGCCTCCCCGACCGAGAACGGCGGGAAGTTGTAGTGGTGCCAGTAGTACTTTTTGGTCTCCAGGCCGAGCGTGTCGAGGCGCATCTCCTCCTTGAGCGTGCCCATCGCCACGACGCTCAGCGCCTGCGTCTGACCGCGCGTGAACAGCGCCGAGCCGTGCGTCCGCGGGGTCACGCCGACTTCGATCGAGATGTCGCGGATCTCGTTCTCGCGCGCGTCCGTCGGGGCGCTTCTTGTGCACGGCGATGCGCTCGCGGATGATCGACTTCTCGAGCTTGTCGAACGCCAGCTGCGCGGCGGCGCGGCGCTCCTTGGCGGCCACCAGCTGCTCCTCGGAGGCGCCCTCGGGCGCGCGCGGGCGCGTACTGCTCGAGGATCGCCTCCTCGACGGCCTTGGTGGCGTCCTGGCGCTCGAGCTTGTCCTCGACCTGCGTGGCCGCGTCGAGCGCCGCGCCGTGCGAGGCGCGGATCTGCGTCGAGCAGCTGCCGGGTCGACCTGGATCGGCGCGAAGACTTTCTTCTCCTTGCCGACCTTCGCGGCGAGCTCGCGCTGCAGCGCGCACAGCTTCTTGATCTCCGCGTGGGCGATGTCGAGCGCGTCGAGGATCTCCGCCTCGGGGATCTCGTTGGCGCCCGCCTCGACCATCAGGATCGCCTCCTCGGTGCCGGCCACGATCAGGTCGAGATCCGAGCGTCTCCTCGGCCCCGCCGCAGCAGGTCCTCCTCGGGGGGTTGACGACGAAGTTGCCGTCGATCTTGCCGATGCGCACCGCGCCGACGGGCGTCGGCAGCGGGATGTCGGAGATCATCAGCGCCGCGGAGGCGCCGTTCATCGCGAGGATGTCATAGGGGTGGACGTGGTCGATCGAGAGCGGGATCGCCACCAGCTGCGTGTCGTAGCGCCAGTCCTTGGGGAACAGCGGGCGGATCGGGCGGTCGATCATGCGCGCGGTCAGCGTGCCCTTCTCGCCGGGGCGACCCTCGCGCTTGAAGAACGAGCCGGGGATTTTCCCGGCGGCGTACATGCGCTCCTCGACGTCCACCGTCAGCGGGCAGGAAGTCGACGTCGCGCGAGGCCGCCCGCGACGGCGGTCGCAGAGGACCATCGTGTCGCCCTGGCGGACGACCACTGCGCCGGAGGCCTGCTTGGCCATCCTGCCGGTCTCGAACGAGATCTCGCTACCGGCGATCTCCACGGAGACCCGTGTAACGGCATCACTACTCATATTCACTGCCTTCCTGTTCCGCCCGTCGGTCGGCGGTCCGTTTCTCTTTTTCTCTTTTCCCGAACGGACGGAGCTTAGCGGACCGCGCACGCGGGCCTCGGTGCGCGGTTGCGCCAGGAGCCGCGATCTTCGCGTTAGGCGACGGCGGCCGCGGCGAGGCCCTCGCGCAGCAGCTCGACGCCCGGTAGCTCGCCGGGCGAGGCGGCCTGGATAGCTCCAGCGCACGACCCCGTCGGGGCCGGTGATCACGAGCGCGCGCTCGGGGAAGCCGCCTGGGTGCAGCACGCCGAAGGCGGCGCACGCGGCGCCCTTGGGCTCGAAGTCCGACAGCTGCTCGCTGCCGACGCCGAGCTTCTCCTTGAACGCGCTCTGCGCCCAGGTCGAGTCGCAGGAGACGCCGTAGAGCGCGTCCCCGCGCTCGTTCGAGCTCGCCGCGCACGCTCCTCGTAGAGCTGCAGCTGGTCGGTGCACACCGGGCTGAACGCGAACGGGTAGAAGACCAGCACGCTCGTGCGGCCCTGCAGATCCTGCTCGGTGAAGCTCTCGCCGTCGGCGCGCGCGAGCGTGAAGCTCGGGGCGGGCGTGCCGGGCGCGATCACCGACACGGCGTCTACTTCCGCAGGCCGAGCTCTTTGATGAGCGCGCGGTAGCCCTCGAGGTCGTGCCGCTGCAGGTAGTCCAGGAAGCGGCGCCTGCGCCCGACGAGCATCAGCAGGCCGCGGCGCGAGTGGTGGTCTTTGCCCTGCTCGCGCAGGTGCTCGGTGAGGTGGTTGATGCGCTCGGTCAGCAGCGCGATCTGGACCTTGGTGTTGCCCGTGTCGCTGCTCGCCGGAGCCGAACTTGGCGGCGAGCTCGCGCTTGCGCTCTGATGGTCATTGCTGCCATAGGCGAGGCACCGTAGCAGACGCCAGCCGGCGATCCGGCGCCCGCCGACCCCGCTCGCAGCCACAAGACGGCGCCGCCGCGCCGCCGCGCCGGCGTCCCGGTCGCGCCTACGCGGCGATCTCGCGCGTGCGCTGCACGTCGCGATGCATCTGCTCGATCAGCGCCGCGGGGTCCTCGAAGCGCCGCTCGCCGCGCAGGCGCGCGAGGAAGTCGCAGGCGCAGCTGGCTGCCGTAGAGGTCGCCGTCGAAGTCGAGGATGTAGGCCTCGATCAGCTCGCCGCGGCCGGTGTTGAACGTGGGGCGCACGCCGATGCTGACCGCCGCGGGCGGGTGCCGAACAGCTCGCTCTCGGCGACGCACGCGTAGACGCCGTGGCCGGGGCACGCGAGCGCCTCGTCGGGGACGAGGTTGGCGGTCGGGAAGCCGAGCTCGCGGCCGCGCTGCGTCGCCGTGGACGACCTCGCCGCGCAGCTCGAAGCGTCGCGCCCAGCAGACGGTCGGCCTCGGCCACCTCGCCGGCGAGCACGAGGCCGCGGATGTGGCTGGAGGAGACGATCTCGCCGTCGACCTCCAGCAGCGGGTGCACGATCGTGTCGAAGCGCTCGTCGGCGGCCAGCAGCCGCGGGTCGCCCTGCGCCTTGTGGCCGAAGCGGAAGTTCTCGCCGATCGACACCTGCGCGGGCGCCGAGCGCGCCGACGAGCACGTCGTCGATGAACTGCCTGCGCGGAGCGCTGCGGCGAACTCGGCGTCGAAGGGGATCACGATCAGCTCGCGCACGCCGAGCGAGGCGATCAGCTCGGCCTTGCGCTCGAGCGTCGTCAGCAGCTTGGGCGTGTGCTGGGGCGCGACCACCGACACGGGATGCGGATCGAACGTGAGCACGCTGTCGGCGCCCGTGATCACCTCGCGATGGCCGAGGTGCACGCCGTCGAAGGTGCCGACCGCGACGCTGCGCGCGGCTGCGCGCTCCACGTCGGGCAGGCGAGTGACCTTCACGGCCGCACAGACTATTTGGCGAGCGCGTCGAGCGCCCGATCGAGCGCGATCACGCGGCGGCTCGCGCCACGGCTCGCCGCGCGGCGGCGGCGCGACCGCGTCGCGCACGTCGAACGGCCCGATCGCGGTGCGCCTGCAGCTCCAGGCAGTAGGCGTCGCCGAGGTCGGCGATCAGCGAGCGCACGTAGGTGCCGGAGCCGCACTCGATCGCGAAGCCCGCGCGCGGCAGCTCGCCCGCGCGGCAGGCCGGGCGGCGCGTGCGGGTCGCGCCACAGCTGCTCGAAGCGATGACACCGTCACGATCCGCTCGGGCATCTCGAAGCGCTCGCCGCGGCGGGCGCGCTTGTAGGCGCGCTCGCCGCCGATCTTCACCGCCGAGTGCATCGGCGGGCGCTGGCGGAGCTCGCCGGTTGGCAGCGAGCGGCGGATCTCGGGCGGCAGGCGGCCCGGTCTCGCGTGATCTCGCCCTCGGTGTCGCCGGTGCTCGAGCAGCGCGCCGAGCCGCGCGACCGTCTCATAGCGCTTGGGCAGCTCCATCAGCGCTGCTCTGGGCCTTCGTCGCCCGGCCGACGAGCACGAGCAGCAGCCCGGTCGCGAACGGGTCGAGCGTGCCGGCGTGGCCGGTGCGCACGCCGCCCAGCGCGCGCCGCACGGCGGCGACCACGTCGTGGGAGGTGATCCCCGCCGGCTTGTCGATCAGCAGCACGCCGTCCATCGGGCCCTCACTGCGTCATCCGCGCGGCCGCGCGGCGACTCAGGCGAGCGTGGCGGCCGCGTGCCCGTCGGACGACGGGTGCAGCTGCGCGGCGATCGCCTCGCGCAGGAACGCGATCAGCTCGTCCGGCTCGAGCGTCGTCGAGAAGCCGGCCGCGCGACGGTGCCCGCCGCCGCCCTGGGCGCGGGCGATGATCGACACGTCGACGTCGTCGTCGGTGGCGCGCAGCGAGACTTTGTGCTGGCCCTTGCGCTCGCCGCTGGAGAGCTCGCGCACGAGCACCGCGACCTTCGTGCCCTGCGAGCGCCCGCAGCTGGTCGATGATGCCCTCGGAGTAGCTCTCCTCGGCGTCGGCGCGCTCGAAGTCCTCGGCGCTGAGCGTCGCGAGCGTCAGCTCGCCGGCGTCGAAGCGCTGCACCTGCCCGAGCGCGAGCGCGAGCAGCGTCGAGCTTGCCGAGCGGCACGTCCTCGTACAGCCTGCGGTAGACGCCGGCGACGTCGACGCCCGCTTCGATCAGCTCGGCGGCCATCAGGTGCGCGCGCGGCCCCGTGTTCTCGTACATGAAGCGCCCGGTGTCGGTGATCAGCCCGATGTACAGCGCCTCGGCGACCGCCGGCGTCGGGCGCACGCCGAGCCCGTGCATCAGATCCCACACGATCTCGGCCGTGCACGAGGCGTCGGGGACGACGTGGTTGAGCGTGCCGAAGCGCGTGTTGTCGTGGTGGTGGTCGATGTTCAGCAGGTGCGCGCCGTCGCGCAGCACGCTCGCCGAGTTGCGGTCGATGTTGCCGCAGTCGAGGAACACGACGGTGCGCTCGGCGATGTCCGCGGGCGGCTGCTGGATCAGCCCGTCGAGCGGGAAGAAGCGGTACTCGCGCGGCAGCGGCAGATCGTCGGGCGAGATGAACATCACGCGAGTCCTTGCCGAGCGCGCTGCAGCAGCCCCTGCATCGCGACCAGCGAGCCGAGCGCGTCGCCGTCGGGGTTCTCGTGGGTGGCGAGCACGAAGCGCTGGTCCTCGCGGATGCCGCTGCGAGCACCAGCTCGCGCGTCTGGTCGAGCGGCCGCGGAGCTCGCTCACGAGCGCTCGATCTCCTCGAGCAGCTCCTCGACGCGCAGCGCGCGGTCGGTCGTCTCGTCGTAGAGGAACTCGAGCGTCGGCGTGCGCTTGAGGTGCAGCTCGCGCGGCGACGCGCCCCTGCAGGAAGCCGTGGGCGCTGCGCAGCCCGTCGAGCGTCGCCTCGCGCTCGGCCGCGTCAGAGACGCCGCCGTCGCGCCGAGCACGCTCACGTACACGCGTGCATGGCGCAGGTCTGGGCTGGTCCTGACATCGGTCACGGTTACGAATCCCACTCGCGGGTCCTTGAGGTCCCCTGCCACGGCATCGCCGAGCACCTGCCGAATCGCCTCGTCGACCCGACGCATCCGTCCTGTGCTCATCCTATCCCTCCAATTCCCCGCCGAGCTCGGTCCCTGCCGACGCGCGGCCGCGGGTCTGGATCCGCACAGTAGCACTGCCGAGACCGCGGATCAGGCGGACAGCTCGCGCTCGACCTGCCGCGTCTCGTAGGTCTCGAGCACGTCGCCCTCGTGCAGGTCCTGGAAGTTCGTGAGCACGATGCCGCACTCGAAGCCGGCTGGCGACCTCGCGCGCGTCCTCGTTGAAGCGGCGCAGGCTCTCGATCGTCGTGTCGTAGATGACGGTGCCCTCGCGCACGACGCGCACGCGCGCGCCGCGCGTGACCTTGCCCTCGGTGACGAACGAGCCGGCGATCGTGCCGATCCGCGAGGCTTTGAACAGCTGGCGCACCTCGGCCTGGCCGAGCGGGGTCTCGACCTCGTCGGGCTCGAGCATGCCCTGCATCGCCGCGCGCAGCTCCTCGATCGCGCGGTAGATGACCGCGTAGGAGCGGATCTCGACGCCCTCGCGGTCGGCGATCTGGCGCGCGTCGCCGACGGGGCGCACGTTGAAGGCGAGGATCACGCCCGTCGGAGGCCGACGGCGAGCATCACGTCGGACTCGTTGATGCCGCCGACGCCGCGGTGGATGATGTTGACCTTGACCTCCTGCTGGGGCAGCTTGGCGATCTCGTCCTCGATCGCCTCCAGCGAGCCGGCGACGTCGGCCTTGACGACGAGGCCGAGCTCCTTGACGGTGCCCTCCTGGGCGAGCTTGAAGACGTCCTCGAGCGAGACCTTGCGCCCGGAGCGCCGCGCGAGCGCCTCGGTCTTCAGGCGGTTGGCGCGCTCGCCCGCGAGCTGGCGCGCGCGGCGCTCGTTCTCGACCACGCGCACGAGCTCGCCGGCCTCGGGCACGCCGTCGAAGCCGAGCACCTCGACCGGCTGGCCGGGCATCGCGCGCTTCAGCTTGCCGCCGGTGAAGTCGTGCATCGCGCGCACGCGGCCGAAGTGCGCGCCCGCGACGAGCGCGTCGCCGACGCGCAGCGTGCCGCGCTGGATCAGGATCGTCACGACCGGGCCGCGCCCGGGGTCGAGCTTGGACTCGATCACCGTGCCCGAGGCCTCGGCGCCGGCGTTGGCCTTCAGCTCCTCGAGGTCGGTGACGACCTGGATCGTGTCGAGCAGCGTGTCGAGGCCCTCGTGGGTCTTGGCGCTGACGTCGACGAACTCGATCTCGCCGCCCCACTCCGACGGCTGCAGGCCGTGCTGGGTCATCTCGGTGCGCACGCGCTCGGGCTGCGCGCCCTCCTTGTCGATCTTGTTGACCGCGACGATGATCGGCACGTCGGCCGCCTTGGCGTGGTCGATCGCCTCCTCGGTCTGCGGCTTGACGCCGTCGTCGGCGGCGACCACGATCACCGCCAGGTCGGTGACGCGCGCGCCGCGGGCGCGCATCGCCGTGAACGCCTCGTGGCCGGGCGTGTCCAGGAAGGTGATCTCCTTGCCGGCGTGGTGCACCTGGTAGGCGCCGATGTGCTGGGTGATGCCGCCGGCCTCGCCCGCGACCACCTCGGTCTCGCGGATCGCGTCCAGCAGCGAGGTCTTGCCGTGGTCGACGTGGCCCATGATCGTGACCACCGGCGGGCGCTCGATCAGGTCCTCCTCGGCGTCCTCGAACACGGGCTCGACCTCGACGTCGTCGGCGGCGTGGACGATCTCGATCTGCTTGTCGAACTCGTCCGCGAGCACCTGGATCGCGTCGTCGGAGAGCGTCTGCGTGAGCGTCGCCATCTCGCCCAGCGTCATCAGCTTCTTGATCACCTCCGGCACCGCCACGCCGAGGTACTCGGCGACGTCCTTGACGGTCGAGCCGGAGTTGACGCGGATCAGGTCGGTGGCCTCCATCGCGGCGGTGTCGATCGGCGCGATCGTCTCGTCGTAGGTGCCGCGACGGCGGCGTCCGCGGCGCGGCCGGCGCTGGGGCTGGTTGGAGGGGCCGCCCTGCTGGCGGCGCGAGGCCTGCGAGTCGATCACGACGCGGCGGCGGCCGCCCGGGCCGATGTCGCCGGGCGTGCGCTCGCCCGTGCGCGAGTCGCGCGTCGGGCGCACGCGCTCGCGGCGCGCCGCGGCGGCCGCGGCTGCCGCGGAGCCGTCGGCGCAGCCGCGCGGGCGCGGCCCTGACGGCGTCGTGGCGGCGGGCGGAGCCTGCGGCGCGGCGGCTGGACGGCGGCTGCCGGCGCGCCGCGCTCGGCGCGAGCGCTTGGGCGTCGTGGCCGTCGGGGCGGCTCGCGCGCTTGGCGCCGAGCGCGGGCTGGCCGCGGGCGGCGGCTTCGGCTGGGCCGGCGCGGCGGCGCGCTCGGGCTCGGCGCTGGCGGGTGCTGAGCTGGCAGCCGCGCCGTTGGCGCTCGCCGAGCCGACGCCGAGCGCCTTCAGCGCCGCGGCCTCCTCGACCGAGGATGCCGCCGCCTTGGCCTCGATGCCGGCAGCCTTGCAGCTTCTCGAGCAGCTCCTTGCTCGAGAGCCCGTGCTCCTTGGCGATCTCGTGTACGCGCTTCTTGCTCATGCGAGCTGCTACCGATTCTACGAGCTTGGGGTCGACGCGTCACCGCCGAGCGCAGCGCGCGCGCGATCCCGCCGCGGCGCAGCGCGCGCTCGCAGGCACGCGCCATCGACGGTCGCGGGCGCGCTCGACTCCGCGCCGCGGCAGAGATAGGCGCCGCGGCCGGGCATCGTGCCGGCGTGATCGACGATCGCGCGCGGCGCGCGTCGCCCTCGGCGCCTGCCTCGGCCGGCGACGGCGATGCGCAACAGCTCGGACTTCGGCGCGATCCGCCCGCAGCCGACGCAGCGGCGCCGGGGCACATGCCGGTCTATGTCGCCTGCTCCTCGGCCGCCGGCTCAGCCATCGCCGGCTCCGCGGCCGTCAGCTCCTCGGAGACGACCTGCTCCGCGACTGCCACCTGCTCCGCGGCTGCCGGCTCCACGGCCGCCTGATCCTCGACGGCGAGCTCGGCCTCGGCCGTGACCTCGTCGGCGACGGTCGTCGCTGCCAGGTCGCCGACGTTGTCGCTGGCGATGCCGGCGAGCGCCTGGTGGCTTTCCAGGCCGCAGTAGCGCGAGCCGGGCAGCGACGCGTTGGGGCAGCGCCGGCCGTTGGAGAGGATCGCGGCGCAGCGGCCCTGCACCTCCTCCTCCTCGTAGCCGTGCTCGGCCTCCTCGGCGGCGAACTCGGTCTCCGAGCGGATGTCCACGCGCCAGCCGGTCAGGCGCGCGGCGAGCCGCGCGTTCTGGCCCTCGCGGCCGATCGCCAGCGACAGCTGGTCGTCGGGCACGATCACGGTCGCCTGCTTGGCCTCGTCGTCGACGAGCACCTCGCGCACGCGCGCGGGCGAGAGCGCCTTGGCGACGAAGCGCGCGGGCTCGTCGTTGAAGGGGATGATGTCGATCTTCTCGCCGCGCAGCTCGGAGACGACCATGCGCACGCGCGAGCCGCGCGGGCCGACGCAGGCGCCGACCGGGTCGACGCCGTCGGTGTGGGAGATGACGGCGATCTTCGAGCGGTAGCCGGGCTCGCGCGCGACGTTGGCGATCTCGACGAGGCCGTCGGCGATCTCGGGGACCTCGAGCTCGAACAGCTTCTTGATCAGCTCGGGGTCGCGGCGCGAGACGATGATCGCGGGCCCCTTGGTCGAGGGCGAGACCTCCTTGATGACGGCCTTGATGCGCTGCGAGTGGTCGTAGCGCTCGCCGTCGACCTGCTCGGACTTGGGCAGCAGCGCCTCGACGCGTTCGCGCAGCTGCACGAGCGTGTAGCGCGAGTCCGACTGCTGCACGATGCCGGTGATCAGCTCGCCGACGCGGTCGCGGTACTCCTCGTACATCATGTCGCGCTCGGCCTCGCGGATGCGCTGCAGGATCACCTGCTTGGCGGTCTGCGCGGCGATCCGCCCGAAGTCGTCGGGCGTGACGTCGCGCTCCTCGATCTGGTCGCGGTACTCGGCGAACTTCGCCGGGTCGATTTCCGGTTCCTCCGGTTCGCGCATCTCGCCGGTCTCGGGATCGACGGTCGTTTCCTCGTCGATCGTCTCGACGATCAGGTGCGCCTCCAGGCGCTCGGGGATGATCAGTTCGATGACGCGGAAGTCGGCGGTCTCGCGGTCCATCTCCACGCGCGCGTACTTGGCCGAGCCGGGCTGCTTCTTGTAGGCGGACAGCAGCGCGTCCTCGAGCGCGATCATCAGCTTCTCGGGCTCGATGCCCTTCTCGCGCGCGAGCGCGTGCATGGCCTCAAGGATTTCGCGTGACATGGGCTGTGGCTCCTACTCCTCGATCAGGTTCGAACGATGGATCTCCGAGTAGGGGATCGCGATGACGCCCCCGTCGGCGGCCAGCGTGACCTCCTCCTCGGATGCGCCCACGAGCTCGCCGGTGAAGCTGCGCACGGGGCGCGTGCCGCCTGCTCGTTCGCCGTCGAGCTGCGCGATCGGCCGGGGTGACGCGTGCGCACGCGGGCGCGGCGCCCGACGAAGCGCCGGAAGTGCGCGGGCTTGGTCAGCGGGCGCTCGCTGCCGGGCGAGGAGACCTCCAGCGAGTAGCGCTCGCGCAGATCGTTCGAGCAGCAGCGTCACGCGCTCGCACATCGCGAGCGTGACCCCGTCGGGGTGGTCGATGAACACGCGCAGGCAGCGTCCGCCGGCGACCTCGGCGAGCAGCACCTCGATCTCGGGCTCGCTGTCGGCCAGACGCCTCTCGATTTCTGTCTGCAGCATGGTCATCAACTGGCTCCTTACGCAAAAAAAGCGGGCGGGCGCCCACTCTCGGTCCTGCTGCCGACGCCTGCGCGACGGTACGAAAGCTGTGGTTCGAGGATAGCAGTCGGCGCGTCTACACATACTCGCCTCAGGCGCGCGCGGCGTCGCGACGCGCGCGGTCGCGGTAGAGCCGGTAGTCGGCGCGCTCGGGCGCCAGCGAGCAGGCCAGCGCGAGCGGCTTGCACGCCTCGCGATGGCGTCCGAGCAGCTGCATCGAGCGTCCCAGGCAGAACAGCGCGTAGTCGTTGGTGGGCGTCCTCGAGGCGACCGCCTCGAACTCCGCGGCGGCGCTCTCGTAGCGCTGTGCGTGAAACAGGGCGCGCCCGAGCGCCTCGCGGATCGAGGCCTTGTCGGGCTCCAGGTCGCGCGCCTTGCGTGAGCGGCACGATCGCGGCCTGGTGATCGCCGTGGTCGAGCAGCTCACAGCCTCGCTGATAGAGGTCGTAGACGCTCTCCATCGATCGCAGTTTAACGGCTGCTATCGGCTCTCGCGCAGGCTTTCGACCGCGTCGAGGATCGCCTCGGCGACGTGCGCCTTGGTGGCGCGCGGCACGTGACGCTCGAGGATCGCGTCGCGCTCAGCCGCCGTTCGCCGCGCGCGCGCCGTCGAGCGGCGTCAGGATCGTGACCTCGTTGGCGTCGACGTCGAAGCCGATGTCGCTGCGCGAGATGTCGTTGACGACGAGCGCGTCGAGCCCCTTGCCGGTGAGCTTGCGCGCGCGCGTGCTCGAGCGCGCCGCTCGCCGTGCTCGGCGGCGAAGCCGACGAGCGTCTGGCCGTCGCGCCGTTGCGGCGGCGAGGCCGGCGAGCACGTCGGCGGTGGGCTCGAGCACGAGCTCCAGGCGCTCGCGACCCGACCTTCTTGATCTTCCCGTCCGCGGGCGCGGCGGGCGTGAAGTCCGCGACGGCCGCGGCCATCAGCAGCACGTCGCAGCGTGGGAACTCCTGCTCGCACGCGTCGCTTGAGCTCGGCAGCGGTGACGACCTCGCGGCGGGCGACGCCCGGCGGCGTGGCGAGCGCGACGTTGGCGGCCACGAGCGTCACCGCGGCCCCGCGCGCGCGCGCGACGTCGGCGAGCGCGAAGCCCATGCGCCCCGAGGAGCTGTTGCCGACGAAGCGCACGCTGTCGATCGGCTCGCGCGTGCCGCCGGCGGTGACGAGCACGCTCAGCCCCCGCAGTGGCCCCGCGTGACCCGCTCGCCCACTGGATGCCTCGCCAGGCACGTTCGCGGCCGCCGGCCGCTGGGCGCCCTCAGCAGCGCCTCGCACACGCGGCGAGCAGCCGCGCGGGCTCGGCCAGGCGCCCGACGCCCTCCTCGCCCTTGGAGGCCAGCCGCCCGACGTCCGGCTCGACGATGACGCACGCCGCGCTCGCGCAGCGTGCGCAGGTTCGCCTGCGTGGCGGCGTGCTCGTACATGTGGTTGTTCATCGCCGGGGCGATCACGAGCGGGCACGTGGCCGCGAGCGCGCAGCTGCTCAGCAGGTTGTCGGCGAGCCCGCCGGCGAGCTTGGCGATCGTGTTGGCCGACGCCGGCGCGATCAGGTAGACGTCGGCGTTGGCGACGAGCTCGAGGTGGCTGAGCGGCTCGTGCGCGGGCGGCGGCTGGTCGGGGAACGCCCCGCGCGCGGGATCGCGCTCGAACTCGCTGACGAGCACCGGCGCGCCGGTCAGCGCAGCGAACGAGGCCGCGCCGACGAAGCGCTGGCTCGCGGGCGTCTGCACGACGCGCACCGCATGACCGGCAGCGGTCGCGAGGCGCACGAGCTCGAGCGCCTTGTACGCGGCGATGCCGCCGCTGACGCCGAGCAGGATTCGAGACATGACTCAGGTTGTAGAGCGCGCGGGCGGGCCTGGCAAGCGCTGGCCGCCGCGCGTTGCGGCTACCGGTAGTGGTACTTCATCTTCCCGGCTGCTACCTCCTCGAGGGCGATCGTGAGGTAGTTTTTCGAGACGGTGTCGACCATCGGCGGCGGGAACTCGTCGAAGGTGCCCTCGCCGAGGTTGTGGTAGTAGCTGTTGATCTGACGCGCGCGCTTGGCGGCGACGATCACGCCGGCGTAGTTGGAGTCGACCTGCTCGAGCAGGCGGTCGATGCGGGGGGAGATCACGGTTGTGCTTGCCCTTTCGTGGTTGAGCCTTCAGTGTAGTGCGCGCGGGCGTGCGCAGCCCTGCTCGCCCGGCGCGGCTGCGTCAGTCGAGCTCGCTCGGCGACGATCGCGGCGAGCCGGTCGAGCGCCTCCTCGAGGCGGTCGTTGACGACGACGTGGGCGAACTCGGGCTGCGCGGCGAGCTCCTGCTCGGCGACCTGCAGGCGCCGCTCGACCTCCTCGGGGTCGTCCGTGCCGCGCCCGATCAGGCGCGTGCGCAGCGCGGGCAGCGACGGCGGCGCGATGAACACCTGCACGGCCTCGGGCATCGCGGCGCGCACCTGGCGCGCGCCCTGGACCTCGATCTCGAGCACGACGGGCACGCCCGCGCGCACGCGCGCCTCGAGCTCGGAGCGCAGCGTGCCGTAGCTGCGCCCGGCGTAGTCGGCGTGCTCGACGAACTCCCCGGCGGCGACCCGCTGGTCGAACTCGCTCGCGCGTGAGGAAGTGGTAGTCGACGCCGTCGTGCTCGCCCGGACGCGGCGCGCGCGTGGTCGCCGACACCGACAGCTCGAGCTCCGGCAGGCGCTCCATCAGCCCGCGGATCAGCGTCCCCTTGCCGACCCCGGAGGGCCCAGTGATGACGAACACGCGCGCCACCGCCGGCACCCTAGTGATGGCCTCGGTGGGAACGATCTAACGGTGGAGCAACGAGATGAGCTCGCTGCGCTGGCGCTCGGAGAGCCCGCCGATCGTCTTGCGCGGGGCGATACGGCAGTGGGCGAGGATCTTGTTGACCTTGACGCGGCCGTACTTGGGGACGGCGAGCAGCATGTCGAAGACCTTGGCCGTCTCGACGTACTCTGGCGGTTCGAGCAGCAGCGAGTGGATCGAGCGCCGGCCGGACTTGAGGTCGCGCTTGAGCTGCGCCCGCTGGATGCGGATCTGGTTGGCTCGCGCCAGCGCGTCCATCCTCTGGTTGAGCGACCGCTCGGGGGCGGTTGAGGTGTTCGCGGACGTCGTTCCGGTCGCCGGCGTCATGGGCGGCGAGTCTACACACCCGGAGACGGCGATCAAGAAAAATCATTCAATTCACCTCAACCTAAGGCTGAGGTATAGGAACATCGAGGTTAGTGGATGGTCGCGCGGCGGGTTTGCAGGGGTTTTTGTGTGTATCGGGCCTTCGAGCAGGCGGTATGGCGCGACGCCTGCGACGGTCGCTCGACGGCCGCCGCGAGCGCCCTCGAGCGGCCCCGATCAGTCCCCGCCGGAGACGTCCGCGGCAAGCTCCAACGCGATCGTTGCGGCCACGGTGGGGTCGCGGAAGCTCTCCGTCCCGACCGCCACGAGCGTCGCACCGACGTCGAGCAGATCGCGCGCGTGGCGAGCGTTCTGCACGCCACCCATTCCGATCACCGGAATGGCTACCCGGGCGGCGACGGCGGACACCTGCGCGAGCGCGACCGCGCGGATCGCGGGACCGGAGAGACCGCCGCTGCCGCCACCCAGCCAGCGGGAGGCACTGCCGGGCGCCCGTCGCGGCGCGAGCGCCATGGCACGCAGCGTGTTGATCAGCGAGACGGCGTCTGCGCCACCGTGCTCGGCGGCCTGTGCGCAGGCGGCGACGTCGGCGGTGTTGGGGGTGAGCTTGACGATCAGCGGCTTGTCGGTGCGCCCGCGCACCGCGCGCACGACCCGCTCGAGCTGCTCTGGGTCGGCGCCGATGTCGAGGCCGGTCGCGACGTTGGGGCACGACACGTTGAGCTCGATCGCGGCGATCTGCGCGTGCGCGTTGCACTCCTCCAGCAGCGTCGAGAGCTCCTCGGCGCTCGAGCCCATGACGTTCGTGATCAGCGGCACGCCGGGCCCGTGCCCGTCGATGCCCCGGCCGATCCCGAGCTCGGCGAGCGCGGGCAGGTCCTCGCGCAGGTAGCCGTCGAGCCCCTTGTTGGGCAGCCCGATCGAGTTGACGAGGCCGGCGGACGCCTCCCACAGCCGCGGCGGCGGGTTGCCGGCACGTGGCTGCAGCGTGATCGTCTTGGAGACGTAGGCGGCGAAGGGGAAGCGCTCGCGCAGCTGATCGCCGAAGACGCGGTGTGCGGCGATCGCGTCGAACGTGCCCGAGCCGTTGACGATCGGGTGCGCGAGTGTGAGACCGCAGAGCTCGACGGTCATCGAGCCCCGCCCGCCCCTCCGGCGTGCTCGTCCACGTGCTCGAGCTCGGCGGCGTCGACCACGGGGCCGTCGACGCACACGCGCAGGTAGCCGCCGCCGCGGCGCGGCACGACGCAGCCGAAGCACGCGCCGAAGCCGCACGCCATGCCGGCCTCGAGCGCGAGCTGCGCGGGTGTGGCGCGCTGCTCGCACATGGCCCTCACGCCCTCGAGCATCGCGGGCGGCCCGCACGCGTAGACGAGCGCGTGCGGGTCGCGCTCGAGCTCCTCGGCGAGCAGCTCGGTCACGAGCCCGTGGTGGCCGCGGGAGCCGTCGTCGGTTGCCACGCGCGGGCCCTGCAGCAGCGCGGCGCCCTCGGCGTGCGCCGCGTCGCGGAAGCCGAGCAGAACGGTCAGCTCGCCAGCGAGCGTGTCCTGGAGGATCGCGAGCGGCGCGATGCCGACGCCGCCGCCGACGAGCAAGGCGCGGCGTCCGTCGCTCGGAGCGCTGAAGCCGCGCCCGAGCGGGCCGAGCGCCCACAGAGCGTCGCCCGCTCGCAGCTCGCACAGCCGCCGCGTGCCGGGGCCGACGTCCTCGAGCAGGAAGTGCCACTCGCCGTCGCGCTCGCGCGCCACGGAGAAGGCCCGCGGGACGTACGGCCTGTCCCCGTCCCCCCCGCCCCAGCGCTCGACGGCGGCGAGCATCGCGAACTGGCCGGGCTCGGCGGACGGGCCGTCCTGATTTCCCCGCCCCTCGGCGGGCGGGTCGGCGGCGCGCAGGACGCGATAGGCACCCAGCTCGTCGTTGCCCGTGACCGTTAGCTGACGCCGGCCGAACGGAGCCTGGCTCACGCCACCCCAGCCCCGTCGGGCGTGCGGCTCATGCCGTGCAGCTCCTGCAGGCACAGAACCTCGGGGGCGCCGTTGCGGTGGGCGCTCGCGATCGCGCGCGCGGCGGAGATGCCGGCGGCGAGCGTGGTGAGGCAGGGGATCCCGTGGGCGACGGCGGCGCGGCGGATCTCATAGCCGTCGGTGCGAGCGCCGACACCCGTCGGGGTGTTGACGACGAGGTGCACGTCGCCGCGCTCGATCCAGTCGAGCACGTGCGGGGAGCCCTCGGCGATCTTGTTGATCGCCTGCGCGGGCACGCCCATGCGCGAGATCGCATCGGCGGTGCCGCGCGTGGCGACGATGCGAAAGCCGCATTCGTGCAGGCTCTGCGCGACGGCGAACGCGCCCGACTTGTCGGAGTCGGTGACGGTGATGAAGACGGTGCCCTCCTGCGGCAGCGGCACGCCGGCGGCGGCCTGCGCCTTGGCGAACGCGGTGGGGAAATCGCGCGCGATGCCCATCACCTCTCCCGTGGAGCGCATCTCGGGTCCGAGCAGCGCATCTGAGCCCTCGAAGCGGTCGAACGGCAGCACGGCCTCCTTGACCGAGACGTGCTCGCCGAAGCCGATGCCCTGGCGCTCCTGCGGCAGACCGAGCTCGGCGATGCGCTCGCCGAGCATCACGCGGCAGGCGAGCTTGGCGAGCGGCAGGCCGATCGCCTTGGAGACGAACGGCACGGTGCGCGAGGCGCGCGGGTTGGCCTCGATCACGTACAGCTCGCCGCCGGCGACGGCGTACTGGACGTTGAGCAGCCCGACGACGCCGAGCGCGAGCGCGATCTCGCGCGTGGCGGTGCGGATCTGCTCGAGCATCTCCTCGCCGAGCGAGTGCGGCGGCAGCACGCAGGCGCTGTCGCCGGAGTGCACGCCGGCCTCCTCGACGTGCTGCATGATGCCGCCGATCCACACCTCGTGGCCGTCGCAGAGCGCGTCGACGTCGACCTCGGTGGCGTCCTCGAGGAAGCGGTCGAGAAAGATTGATGGAGAGCCCTCCGGGCTCTGAGCGTGGATGGCGTCGTGCCCCGATCCGGCGCCCGCCACCTCCCGGCGCAGGTAGTCGGCGAGGCCGTCGTGGGCGTAGACGATCTCCATCGCGCGGCCGCCGAGCACGTAGGAGGGGCGCACGATCAGCGGGAAGCCGACGATGTCGGCGCACTTGAGCGCCTCCTGCAGCGAGTGCGCGGTGGCGTACGGCGGCGCCTTGTAGCCGAGGCGGTCGAGCAGCGCGCCGAAGCGCGCGCGGTCCTCGGCGAGGTCGATCGCGTCGACGCTCGTGCCGAGCAGCGGCACGCCCGCGTCGACGAGCCCGGCGGCGAGCTTCAGCGGCGTCTGCCCGCCGAACTGCACGATCACACCGAGCGGCTTCTCGACCTCGACGACGGCGAGCACGTCCTGCAGCGTGAGCGGCTCGAAGTACAGGCGGTCGGAGGTGTCGTAGTCGGTGGAGACGGTCTCGGGGTTGCAGTTGATCATCACCGCGTCGCGGCCGGAGGCGCGCACGGTCATGGCGGCGTGCACGCAGCAGTAGTCGAACTCGATGCCCTGGCCGATGCGGTTGGGCCCGGAGCCGAGGATCACGACGGACTCACGCTCGCCGCGGCTGACCTCGCTGGCGCTCTTGCGATCCCAGCCGGAGTAGTAGTAGGGCGTGCGCGCGGGGAACTCGGCGGCGCACGTGTCGACGGAGCGGAACGAGCGCTCGCCGGCGAACGGCGCTTCGGGTTCTGTCGCGAGCTGGCGCAGCTCGTCGAGGAACCAGCGGTCGATGCGCGTACGCTCGTGCACCGCCTCGATGCTCGTGCCCCTGCGCAGCAGCTCGAGCACGGTCTCGTAGCGGTCGGCTGCGGGCGTAGCGAGGCTGTCGAGTAGGCGCTCGTCGGAGACGCCGGCGAGCGACGGCGTCTTGTCGAGCTCGCGCGAGCGCAGCGCCTTGGCGAAGGCCTGCTGAAACGTGCGCCCGATCGCCATCGCCTCTCCCACGGACTTCATGTGCGTGGTCAGCGTGGGATCGGTGCTGGGGAACTTCTCGAAGGCGAAGCGCGGCCACTTGACGACGACGTAGTCGATCGTCGGCTCGAAGCACGCGGGCGTGGCGCCGGTGATGTCGTTGTCGATCTCGTCCAACCGGTAGCCGACTGCCAGGCGTGCGGCGATCTTGGCGATCGGGAAGCCGGTCGCCTTGGACGCGAGCGCACTGGAGCGCGATACGCGCGGGTTCATCTCGATGACGAGGATCTCGTCGGTGTCGGCGTTGACCGCGAACTGCACGTTGGAGCCACCCGTCTCGACGCCCACCGCGCGGATCACGGCGATCGCCTGGTCGCGCAGCTGCTGGTAGAGGTGGTCGGTGAGCGTCTGCTGCGGCGCGACGGTGACCGAGTCGCCGGTGTGCACGCCCATCGGGTCGACGTTCTCGATCGAGCACACGATCACGACGTTGTCGGCGCTGTCGCGCATCACCTCCAGCTCGAACTCGCCCCAGCCGATCACCGACTCGTCGAGCAGCACCTGCCCGATCGGCGAGGCCTCGAGGCCCTGAGCGACGATCCGCTCGAAGTCCGCCTCGGTGTAGGCGATACCGCCGCCGCGCCCGCCGAGCGTGTAGGCAGGGCGCACGATGCACGGCAGGCCGAGCTGAGGCAGGGCCGCGCGCGCTTGGGCGAGCCCGCGCTCGATGTCCACCCGGCCCGTGCCCGCGACGCCGCCAGTGTCCGCCGCGTCCGTGCCGTGTGTCGCCGCGTCGGCGACCCAGCCGCTCGCGATCGCGCTCTTGGGCATCCGCAGCCCGGCCTTGGCCATCGTCTCGCGGAACAGGTCGCGGTCCTCGGCGCACGCGATCGCCTCGTAGTTGGCGCCGATCAGCTCGACGCCGAAGCGCTCGAGCGTGCCGTCGTCGGCGAGCGCCTTCGACAAGTTGAGAGCGGTCTGCCCGCCCAGCGTGCCCAGCAGCGCGTCGGGGCGCTCGCGCTCGATCACCTGCGCTACCGGCCCCGGCAGCAGCGGCTCGATGTACGTCGCGTCGGCGAACTCCGGGTCGGTCATGATCGTCGCCGGGTTGGAGTTGACGAGCACGACCTCATAGCCCTCCTCGCGCAGCACCTTGCACGCCTGCACGCCGGAGTAGTCGAACTCGGCCGCCTGCCCGATCACGATCGGCCCGGAGCCGAGGATCAGGATCTTGTGGATGTCGTCACGCCGCGGCAATTCGCTCCAGGAAGCGGTCGAAGAGGTACAGGCTGTCGTGCGGGCCGGGGCCCGCCTCGGGGTGGTATTGGACGGTGCCGCCGGGCACGTCGAGCAGCTCGAGGCCCTCGACGGTTCGGTCGTACAGGTTGACGTGCGAGAGCTGAGCGTCGCCGAAGTCGGTCTCCCAGCGCACGGGCTCGTCGCTGTCGATCGTGCGCGCGCCGCCGGGGCCGACCGCGGCGAAGCCGTGGTTCTGCGAGGTGATCTCGACGCGGCCGGTCTGCAGGTCGCGCACCGGATGGTTGGCGCCGTGGTGGCCGAACGGCAGCTTGAACGTCTCCAGGCCGACGGCGCGGCACAGCAGCTGGTGGCCGAGGCAGATGCCCCACACCGGCTTCTTGCCGACGATCTGCGCGGACCGTGTCGACGACATATGACAGCGCGGCGGGGTCGCCGGGTCCGTTCGAAAGGAAGACCGCGTCGGGGCTCTCCGCGAGCAGCTCCTCGGCGCTGCTCGTGCACGGATGGAGCGTCACGCGCGCGCCGCGCGCGACGAGCTCGCGCACCATCGAGAGCCTTGATGCCGGTGTCGATCACGGCGATGTGCGGCCCGTCGCCGTCGCCGTGGCGGCTGACTTCCTCGGGCGTCACGATCCTCGCGAGGTCCTGACCCGCCATCGACGGCTCGGCCTCGATCAGCGCGCGCGCCTCGTGCTCCGACATCGACGCGGGGAACACTCCGCCGCGCATCGCGCCGGCCTCGCGGATGTGCATCACGAGCGTGCGCGTGTCGACGCCGCTGATCGCCTGCACGCCGCAGTCCGCCAGCCAGTCGAGCCAGCCGCGCTCGGCGGTCGGCGCGTCCTCGCGGTTACACGCCTCGCGCATGATCGCCGCGCGCGCCCACGCGCGCTCTGACTCCATCGCCTGCGCGCTCACGCCGTAGTTACCGATGTGCGGGTAGGTGTAGGCGATCAGCTGTCCAGCGAACGACGGGTCGGTCATCGACTCCTGGTAGCCGGACATGCCGGTCGTGAACACGATCTCGCCGACGGCGTGGCCGTCGGCGCCGCACGCCTCGCCGTCGAAGCGCGTGCCGTCCTCCAGCAGGATGTAGGCGGTCGCGTCGGTCACAGAATCAACTTCTGCACTGCCTTGAACTCCGGCGTGCCGGCGCGCTCTAGCAGCTCGAACAGCACGGCCTCGACGGTCGTGACGACAGCGCCCGCCTGCACCATGCGCTCGAGCCCGCACTCGTAGTCGATGTCGTTGCGCGAGCCGACCGCGTCGGCGGGCACGTGCACCTCGATGCCGTCGGCGAGCAGGTCGTGGACCGTCTGGTTGACGCACACGTGCGTCTCGATCCCGCACACGATCGCCTGCCCGGCGCCGCGCAGGTCGAAGCCCTCGGCGCGCACGGCGGAGAACACCGTCTTCTCGATCCACGGGCTCATCCTGCAGCCCGAGCTCGGGTGCGGTGTGGCCGAGCCCTTTGGGGTACTGCTCGCTGACGAGCGCCGGCAAGCCCGAGGATGCGCGACGCCTCGACGAGCTTCGCGCAGGCACTCGCGACACCATCGAAGGACGCATACGGGCGAAAGCCCTCCTGCACGTCGACGACGACGAGCGCGGCGCGGTCGCGCACGAGCAGGCCCATCAGACGCTCACCATCGCCAGCGCCCGGTCGCGGTGCGCGATCGCGCCGGCGGCGAGCGTCATCAGCACGCGGCCCTGCAGCTGGCGACCGGCGAAGCAGCAGTTCTCCGAGCGGCTCTCCCAGCCATGCTCGCCGGCGACCCACACGGCGTCGAGATCGACGAGCGTCAGGTTCGCGCTGCTCCCCCACGGCGATCGTCGGCGTCGCCAGCTCGAACAGCGCGGCGCCGGCGGTCATGCGCTCGACCAGCAGCGCCAGCTCGAGGATGCCGGGCAGCACGAGGCCGCGTGTACAGCGCGGCGAACGCAGTCTCGAGGCCCGTGGTGCCCATCGGCGCCTGCTCGAACGGCACCTCCTTCTCGTCGCGCGCGTGCGGCGCGTGGTCGGTGGCGACGCAGTCGATCGTGCCGGCGCGCAGCCCCTCGATCAGCGCGAGGCGGTCGGCCTCGGTCGCGAGCGGCGGGTGCATCTTCATGCTCGTATCGAGGCCGCGCACGTCCTCGCTCGGTCAGCAGCAGGTGGTGCGGGCAGACCTCGGCGCTGACCTTCCAGCCGCGCGCCTTGGCGTCGGCGACGGCCTCGACGGAGGCGGCGCACGAGAGGTGCTGGAAGTGCACGCGGCCGTCCTCGTAGCCGGCGAGCGCGGCGTCGCGCGCGACCATCGTCGACTCGGCGACCGTCGGTATCCCGGCGATGCCCAGCGCTGCGCTGACGGCGCCCTCGTGCATCGCGCCGCCGCGTGAGAGCGTCGGGTCCTCCTCGTGCAGCGCGAGCACGCCGCCGCACAGGCGCTGGTACTGCAGCGCCTTGCGCAGCATGCCGGCGCTGCGCACGGGCTTGCCGTCGTCGGTGAACCCGAGCGCGCCCTCCTGCCTGAGCTCCGCCATCTCCGTGAGCTGCTCGCCGGCGAGCCCTCTGGTGATCGCGGGCAGGAAGCCGACGGGCACGCGCGCCTCGCGCGCGGCGGCGTCGCGCAGCGAGCGCAGCAGCGGCGCGGAGTCGAGCACCGGATCGGTGTTCGGCATCGCGATCACCGCGCCGAAGCCGCCGGCGGCGGCGGCGCGGGTGCCGGTGTGGAGATCCTCCTTGTGCTCCTGACCGGGTGTGCGCAGGTGCACGTGCGGGTCGAAGAACGCGGGCAGCAGGCGCAGCCGCCCGGCGCCGTCGACCAGCTCCTCGCCCGCTCGCCCGCCGCCGCTGGCGCCGCGTTCGGCGCTCGCGGCCGCCGCGCCGGCATCCAACGCGCCTGTCCCGGCGTCCAGCGTGCCGGGCTCGGCGATCTCGACGATGCGCCCGCCGCGCACGCGCACGTCGTGGCGCGCGTCGATGCCGGCGCGAGGGTCGAGCACGTGCACGTCGCGCAGCAGCACATCGGCGGGCGGCTGGGGCCCGCCGATCAGTGGCTCCCCCTGCGGGGGCGACGCCGCGGTGCTCACGCCGCCCTGCTCCCAGCCATCGAGGCCACGGGACGCGGCTCTCTGGCGCCGGCGAGCAGCTCGTACAGCACGGCCATGCGCACGACCACGCCCGCTTCGACCTGCGCGGTGATCACCGCCTGCGGCGAGTCGACGACCTCGCCGGAGAGCTCGACGCCGCGGTTGACGGGACCGGGGTGCATCAGGATCTGGTGCGGCGACAGGCGCCTGCCGTTGATCTGGTACCAGGCGGCGTACTCGCGGACCGAGGGCACCCACATCTCGCTCATGCGCTCGTTCTGCATGCGCAGCGCGTAGACGATGTCGGCGGTGTGCAGCTCGTCGAGCGTGTAGCGCACCTCGCAGCCGAGCTGCTCGATGCCGCGCGGGATCAGCGTCGGCGGACCGGCGACCGTGACCTTCGCGCCCATGCGCTGGAACGCGAGCACGTTCGAGCGCGCGACGCGCGAGTGCGCGACGTCGCCGACGATCCAGATCGAGGAGCCGTCGATCGCGCCGAGGCGCTGGCGCAGCGTGTAGACGTCGAGCAGCGCCTGCGTCGGATGCTCGTGCTTGCCGTCGCCCGCGTTGACGATCGCGGCGCTGCACCAGCGGGAGACGAGCTCGGCGGCGCCCGCCCACGGCGTGCGCAGCACGATCGCGTCGGGCTTGTGCGCGCTCAGCGTCAGCACCGTGTCCTTCAGCGACTCGCCCTTCTCGACGCTCGAGCCGCTCGCGGCGAAGTTGACGACGTCGGCCGACAGGCGCTTGGCGGCCAGCTCGAAGGAGCTGCGCGTGCGCGTCGAGGACTCGTAGAAGAGGTTCAGCACCATCCGCCCGCGCAGCGTCGGCACCGTCTTGATCTCGCGGTCTGAAACCTCGGCGAATCGCTCGGCCTGGGCGACGATCCGCTCGATGTCGGCGCGCTCGAGATCCTCGATCGAGATCAGATGGTTCATGCGGCGGCCTCCCCTGGGGTCGCAGGGCAAGCCGGTCCAGGACGCAGGGAGCGTGGCGTGCTTCGCACGCGAGCGACTGAGGACGCCGATCCGGCGCCGCCATGCGGCTCCAGGGCGATTGCCACCTCGTCGACGCCGTCGAGCTCGCGCAGGCGCACGTACACGTGCTCGGAGCTGGACGTGGGCAGGTTCTTGCCGACGTAGTCCGGGCGGATCGGCAGCTCGCGGTGGCCGCGGTCGACGAGCACCGCCAGCTGCACGCGCTGCGGGCGCCCGTACGCGAACAGCGCCTCGATCGCGGCGCGTACCGTGCGCCCGGTGAACAGCACGTCGTCGACGATCACGACCGTCAGCCCGGTGACGTCGAAGTCGATGTGCGAGGCGTGCAGCACCGGCGCGTCGGGGCGCGTGGCGACGTCGTCGCGGTAGAAGCCGATGTCGAGGTCGCCGAGCGGCACCTCGGCGCCGAGCAGGTCCTCCAGCAGCGGGTGCAGCCTGTGCGCGAGGAAGGCGCCGCGACGGTGAATGCCGACCAGCGCCGGCGCCGGTCCGGTCGGCGTTGCGCTCGAGGATCTCGTGCGCGATGCGCGTGAGCGCCCGCCCGACTTCCTCCTCGTGGAGGACGACCTTCTCGTCTGCTGACATCGTTTCCTTCCTGGCCTCACGGGACCGGGTTAAAGGAGCAAGCGCAATGTATCAGGGGGATGCGACGGGCTCCGCAGGTGGAGACGACGCCGGCTCCACGGCAGGCTCAGACGCCTCGGCCGTCCCTGACTCGGCCGCTTTGGACCCGGCCGACCCGGAGGGCGCGTTCTGCGCCCCCGCCTGCGCGCGCTCGCGTGCCAGACGCTCGGACCAGCGCTCGAGCGTCGCGCCGCCGCGCTCGGGGAACGGCACGTCGATCGTGTCGAAGTCGCGGGCGGCCTCGGTCGCGGCGAACACAGCGCGGGCCTCGTCGCGTAGCTCGCCGCCGGCGTAGCGGCTGGAGACGTGCGTGAGCGCGAGCAGCCGCACCTCGGCGTCACGCGCTAGCTCTGCCGCCTGGCGCGCGGTGCTGTGCTGGGTCACGCGCGCGCGCTCTGCCTCCTCGTGCAGGAACGTCGCCTCGTGCACGAGCACGTCCGCCTGGTGCGCGGCGATCGCGAGCGCCTCGCACGGCGCGGTGTCGCCGGAGATCACGACCTTGCGCCCCTCCCTCGTCGGCCCCATGACCTGCTCGGGTTTGACGCCGTCCACGGTCTCGCCGCGCTGCAGCCGGCCGAAGTCTGGTCCCGGCTTGACGCCCAGCTCCTGCGCGAGCTTCGGATCGAGATGTCCCGGCCGCGCGTCCTCGACGAGCGCGTAGCCGAACGACGACTCGCCCTTGTGGCGCACGGGGATCGCCGCGATCAGGTAGCCGTCGCGCTGCACCGTCTCGGCCGGCTCGAGCTCGACGATGTCGCATCTGTACGGCAGGCGGCCGAAGATCACGCGCATCTCCGCCATCAGCGCCTTCATCCCGACCGGCCCGTAGACGCTCAGCGGCTCGCTGCGTTCGCGCAGCGCAAACGACTTCAGCATCCCCGGCAAGCCCGAGCCAGTGGTCGGCGTGGAAGTGAGTGATGAAGATGCTGTCCAGGTCGAGCAGCCCGACCGAGCGCAGCAGCTGGCGCTGCGTGCCTTCGCCGCAGTCGAACAGCAGCCGGTCGCCGCCGCGGCGGATCAGCATCGCGGGCAGGCCGCGGCGGGCGCTCGGCACCGAGCCGGCGGTGCCGGCGAAGAACAGCGACAGATCCATGGGCGCAACGGTAGCGGCGGCGGGGCGCGGCGGGGTACGCGGCGCTCAACTCCTGCTCGAGCTACCTCCGCCGGAGCCTGGGCGGGTTGTAGCGGGTACTGCATTCGAAGCCATAGCGTTCGTACTGGCGCTCATACCGCGTAGCGCAGTACTCGCCAGCGCCAAGGCACGTGTGCTTGCCGCCGATGACCGCCGACACGTCGCGGCTACAGGCGGCTCTCGCCACAGGTTGCGCGGTGCTCGCCGTGCCTCCGAGCGCAAAGAAGAGCGCCACGGTTGCAGCGAGGGTTGCTGGAGATGCCTTGCGTATCCGCATGCTCGATTGGGTCCCCATCCTTCGCCCACCCTTAGATCGACTGGTGGAGATGATCGCAGATCGAAGTTCGTGAGGCTGGCCGTGATCCAAAAGCTCGGATTTGTGGGTCCAGTTGCTCGCGCCAGGCGTCCTCCGGTTGCCGGGGGCCGTGCCCAGTTGTGGGCTGAATATGGCAGCAGCGCGACTACTGTAGAGTCTGAAGTGCCTCCATTGGACGATGGAAAGTCGTGATTTGCAGGCAATTCGCGCCCGTAGCTCAGTGGATAGAGCGCTCGCCTCCGGAGCGAGAGGTCGCAAGTTCGAATCTTGCCGGGCGCGCTGCGGGAGAACGCCTGCTAATCGGAGGTTTCTGCGACCGGCTCGAAACGCCGACCTTTGCGCGACAGCCTCGCCACAGGGTCAATTCTCAGTCGGCCTTGACAGCCCGGCCGCAGGACGACCTCAGCTTCGACGGGTTCTGCCAAGCGATGGACTACCCACCCGAGCGCCACACTCGACGACATGCCGCTGTTGACCGTCCGCCGAGTCCTGATCCACGCACCACCGCAGCGCCGTGGCTGACGGCCGTAGAGCCCACGTGCACACCCCTGCATGACGGCCCCGCTGCCGCACTGCCTAGCCCCCGCCCTGGTGTCTTGAGTCGACGTCATCTCGACTAGCCTCGGAAGCCTTGGAGCCATTGAAGGCTGAGGCGCACACTGACCACGTGCCCGCCCCAGCCTGCTTTGAGTGTCTTAGGCTCCTAGTGGATCCGGCACTCGAGCTATCGGCCCTACTCGGTCGAGGAACTCATCTGGTGTTTCGCTGGTGGCGTAGGCGATAGCTGCTTCACGAACCAGCTCGAACTCGCCGCTGGCCAGCAGGATCGCTGGCCGCTGCTCTCCGAGATAGCTAGATCGGTAAATGAAGAACGCTCTCACGTTCTCCGGTGGAATCTTGTACCTCATCTCAAGCATCGACGCGAGGCTGTAGAACGCGTCGATCCGATCATCCGTTTTCGAAGACCGCTTTGCACCCGGTTCGTCATTGAGCCGTCTGCGCCGATCCTCGATCGCTCGAATGCTGCATCCAGTCGCAGCCGCGATCTCGGCCGTCGTCATATCTAGTTCGACGATGTAGCAGAGCTTTTCAGCCGTCGTTACAGCGTCTGGATAAGTCGCTTTCTTCGAACGCCGTCGGCGCAGGAGTACGGTCGGCGGCGCTGGCGCTGCCTCGGCGAGAATCGCCAGCGGGGCGACCAGCGCGACGACCACTATCAGCAACCTTCGTCCCATGAGATCTCTCTTTCATATCGGGCATGGTGCCATCTTGTCCTTTGCTTTTCTCCCGCAAATCAAATGTCAACCAGTGGATTTACAGGGCTTTTTGTCGCTTACCGTACGGCTCCAGATGTGGGCCTAACGGTGGTTGAAACTGATACGCTACCACGCAAGGCCGGACGATGCTCAAAACCTACTCATCTCTCCCATCTTTATGAGGAAGGACGGCGCCTCCCCCGTGAGCCGTTTCGAAGATATAACGGTGCATCTAGACACACCCTCGCTGCTCGGCGACATAGACGACAAGATCGAGGACGAAGAAGCGTTTCTCGACCAGCTGATGCTCGAGGCGTCGCCTCTCCTAGATACCGACTTCGCGGTTGCCGCCGAGCGCGCCCGGATGGCAGGCCCTAGCCCCGAAGACGCCTCCGAATGGGAACGACTTCAGGCAGACGCATGGGCCGAAGCCGATGACGATACGCCCGACAAACGATGCGAGATCACAACAAGCTCGCCCCCGCAGCCCGTGGGCTTCGTCCACAAGCTTCGGCTCGATCTGAAAGGTCTCGAGATCGCCGGCACCGACAAGCCCGACAAGGGGCAACACCTACAGTTCCGCGCCGAGCACCCCGATGTCGACGTGATCTGGGTACCCAGCACAGACCTGAACCCACTCAGCGTCAGTCTCCGCGTCATCTCCCGCCGGAGTCTCCTCGACCACTTTACTCTCATCCGATCAATCCCAATCTTCGGTCGGTCACGACCCCCTCACACGACCTAGCACGCCGTGTGGCGCCAGTAAGCCACACGCATGTCATGTCTCCCACTGCACCGATCAACACTTCAGGATGAGACAACCCGGTGGCCAACAGGGAGCGCGCACATGAAGTTACCCGTCGCGGCTGTCTGTCCGCGAGCGACGCGCGCCCCTGCTCGCCATCGCGGCCCGTGCTACCCACACCTCGCGACGCACCAAGTGACGCGCCCGTGACCGTTCAAGGGCAGCCATGTAACCCACGTCGTGCTCGCGCTGGTATGCGCTGACCTGCTGGTCGAGCTGGTAGCGCTCGGCGTGCACGCCATCGGGCGCCACCGCGAAAGCCGACGCATCGGGAGCAGCGAAGCCTGTTACGTCCGCCGCGGCCTGATTGAGCGTGAGTCGACCGCCGCTCTGCTGGTATTGCTCGAGCGCGCGGAGCATCGTGTCGGCCGAAGCCCGCCACCGTTGCCGGGGCGGGCTTCGCAAAGACGATCACCAGAGCGACCGTAATAAAGGGATAGATGTCATAGCGGACGGCAAGCGCGCCCTCGTTGAGTGGCTCCCAGCAGGGTCTTTCCGGCATCGGCCGAACTTTTGCAAGGCCGCACGAGCCTTAGCGGTTTTGGGATCCGGCGCGGTGCGACAATCGCCGCCCGTGGTCGCATCCGACTCCTTGAACCTCGGCGACTGGCTCGGCATCAGCGGGCTAATCGTCACGACTGTCGGTCTGGTGATGGCGTTTGTTCAGCTGGCCCGCGTGCGATCCATCGCGAACACTGCGGCCGAAACTTCCAGGCGAAACGAGAGGCATATCGCCGGATCGATCGCCCTCTCGCGAGCGCCCGATCTCGAGCCGGTAGAACTTACTGCGATCCGCGAGCGAAACCGACCAGCGCGAGTCAGCGAAGGAAGCCATTCTAGAGTGGCGGCGCGTCGGGGCCGAGTATCAGGGGCTTCTCACAGCAGCGGACATCTACGACGAGGAGCTTGACCGACACCTCGCGATCTCGCTCGGCCTGGTTGAGCGCGCCCTTACGGAGCTCGCCGACGTAAACGTCGCAACCGATGCGGCGTGCAGATTCATCCTCCGCCACATGGGGGACGCCTGCATGCACAGCCGCCGCGTTGCGACTGGCATGATGCTGTCCACGACGCCATGAGCGACCCGCGCGAAACCTTGATCAACGCCCTGCTTACGGGTACGGCCGACGGCACCATCAAATGGGAGCAAGCCAACACGAACGCGTCGGCGTTCATCGCAAAGCGCAAGCACGGCACGGTCACCATCGAGGGGCCTCCGGGAGGTCTAGGCTCCGCTCTCGGCGCCGCTTTTGGCCAGACCCCGCGGCTGATCGTCAAGGACAGTACCGGCAAGACCGTCGAAGAGATCGCGGGCTCGGGGCCCTCCACAACTTTGATCGCGGCGTTCCGACCCCATCCGGCCGCGATGCTTCCCCAGCTCTACAGCCTGGTCCATGAGCAGGTGACCCGGGCAGAGGCCACGATGCGGAACCTCACGAAGGACTTTGAACAGCCCGCTTAGCTTACTTGCCCCACCTCCGCTGCTCCCAGTGCCAGCTAGTGCCAGATAGCAGTCCCCGCGGGTTCCTGCGAGTCCTGTCGCGCCCCGCGAATCCCGCATAAACACTGCCGAAACCGCGTCGGTGGTTCTGTGCGACCACTCGAACTCGCCTCCGGAGCGAGAGGTCGGCCGTTCGAATCGGCCCGGGCGCGTAGCACGAGTGCGTATGGATGAGCGGGTTCGCGCTCAACGCGGTCGGCCACTACTTCAACTACCAGGCAACCTCGACTTGGTAGGGGCTAACTCTTTCGTCGTTCGAGATGAGCACCGCATCCTCGAGTGTGGCCTGGGCTACGAGCAAACGATCGAAGGGGTCACGGTGGTGCCAGGGCAGCGACCCGACCGCGCTCGCGTGATCGATGCTTATCGGCAGCGGAACGGCCCCGCCGTCCAATAGCTCCCTCGCAAACCCATCAGGTGCATCCAGCTTTCCGAGTGATCGCTTGATCGCTACCTCCCACACCACCGCCGCGCTGAGCAGTACCTCGTTGCCCGCGTCGGTGAGCAGTGCGTCGGCACGTGGACTCAATCGCTTGTCTTCCGCGAGCAGCCATAGTGCCGCATGCGTATCTACGAGTAGCCTCATCAAGCGCCGAATGCTTCGGCGACGTCCTCCGGTAGCTCATCGAAGTCGTCGGCCATGCGCACGCGTCCGCGCCAGGCGCCGCGCACCGACGCCAGCGAACGCGGCTCCTCGATAACAGGGACCAGGCGCACCACCGGCTTGCCGTTGCGCTGTATGACCACATCCTCGCCAGCCTCGGCGCGCTCTACCAGCTTGGAGAGATGGGTCTTGGCCTCGTGCATTCCCACGCGGGTCATGCGCCCAATCGTAGCATCGCCTAGCTAGCCTTAGTCCATATCCGGTCAGGCGCGATGCACAAACAACCCCGGCACTGCAGAACAACGCGCTACCGCGCCAAAGACCGCAGCCCGCGAACGCCCGGCCGCGCCGACGATCCCACGAGAACGCTTTCCTGGGGATGCCCCGGCACCGAGAGCACCGTGGCGCCGCCGCGAACACACGGCGGCGTGAGCGCGCGCGGCGGCGTCGCCGGCAGCCGCTCTACGACCTGGCCGGCGGTGTAGGCAGACCACTGGAGCACGGTCCCGCGGGCGGCGTGGAGTCCGCGCAGCGACCCGATCAGCACCTCCTGTTCGGCGAGCAGCGCGCTCGTTCTAGCGGAGAAGATCAGCTCGTGTCGTATGCCGACCTTGTCGAACGCGAGCCCGATCCCTCGGCGTCCGAGCTTGTCGGTCACCGTGCCGAGCGATTTGACACCGGGCAGGCCGGCGGCCGCGCGGTACAGCGCCGCACGCAGCGCCGGCGGCGCATCGGTCTCGCGCAGCAGGTCGCCGACCTGTGTGAACGCCTCCGCCGGACCGGGCGGTCCGCCCTCGACCTTGCCGGTCAACAGGCGCGCTCGCAGCCTCGCCGGGCTTCGGGGAAGGCCGCGGAGCGGTATCGGGTCGATCGACAGGCAACCTGGTGCGGCCCAGGTGTCGCTCTCGCCTGCCTGCTGCCCGGGCGCGGCCTTGCACGCGGCGGGTTCGCTATTTGACAGGTAGTGCGCCGGCCCGTCGGTCTCGCGGAATAGCCCCTCTCCGTTTGCCGCGATCCAGTTCTGGCG
Source organism: uncultured Solirubrobacteraceae bacterium (assembly GCA_963797105.1). GTDB lineage: Bacteria > Actinomycetota > Thermoleophilia > Solirubrobacterales > Solirubrobacteraceae > Palsa-744. The sequence goes on along the minus strand of CAWCOB010000002.1, from coordinate 1,683,149 downwards.
ATATTCCTCGAATATGAGCCTGCACTCCAGCCCTCCGGGCAGCACTGTATCGGACTCGGATAGCGAGTGCGATGTCGTGTACAGATACTGCCCCGGTCCTGGGAAAGCCCACGGCTGTGCGGAGGCGATGCGCGCGAGCCGCTGGAGCACCGGCCCCGCCGCGAGCGCCGGCTGGGTCGTCGAGCTCGAACGCACAGATGCTCCGACAGCGATCGCGATCACCGCGAGCGCTGCTGCGATCCCGGCACCGACGAGCAGGCGCCGTCGTGACGGGATGCCCGTTCGGGGACCGGCGCCGCCCGGCACAGCCTCCCTCCGATGCATTACGCGCTCGAGCGAGCGCCTCGCCGCAGCCCACGACTGCTCGCTCGGCGCAGACGGCTCGCCCCGATGACGCCGCAGTAGATCCAGCTCGTCGATCATCTGTGCTCCTCGCTCGGGGTCGGGTCGGTGTTGGCGCCCCTCAGCTCGAGCCGCGATCTGAGGTGCGCTCGCGCGCGGGCAAGGCGGGAGCGGACTGTGCCGAGGGGGACGCTCAGCGCTTCGGCGATCTCCTCGTAGGAGAGCTCCTCCCACGCATACAGCAAGAGCACGTCCAGCTGCGTCGCGTCGAGCGTGGCCAGCGCCCGCGTCAGTCGCTCCGTGTGCTCGTCGTTGTCGCCCATCAGCCAAGGACTCTCGACAGCGTCGGGCGACTCGCTGCCGAGCAGAGAGAGCGCACCCCGCTCACGTCGTTCGATGCGATGACGCTCGTGCATGAGGTTCGTCGCGATCCCAAACAGCCACGGCAGCGCGCTCGTGCTGTCGCGGCGGAAGCTCCCCCGCCGCTCGAATGCGACGACGAACGTCATCGACGCGAGGTCGTCGGCCTGCTCACGGGCTCGCCGGGCCAGGTACCGGTGCACGGCTGCGTAGTGGCGGTCGAAGATCGTCGCGAAGCCCTCCGGGCGCTCGAGCGAGTCCACGATCGCGGCGCTGTCGGAGCTGCCATCGCGGACGGGGAATGGGCTGCCCATCAGCATCTATTGTCGCCCGAGGTCCGAAAAGTTCCCGTGACGGGAACCGAGTCCGAAAGATCGGCGCGGGAGGCGCCGCCCGTGCGACGGTAGTCAGGTGAGCGCAGGCTCCGGGCTGCGCTTCGCCCAGCCCTGACGCAGCAGCTCGAGCAGCGCCTCGGGCGGCTGCGCGCCCGACACCCCTAGCTTGCGTTCTACGACGAACGTCGGCACCGCGCTGATCCCAAGCTCGCCGGCGGCGCGCTCATCGTCGCGGACCTCCGCCGCGTAGCGCTCGCCCGCCAGCATCTCGCGAACCTCATCCTCAGCGAGCCCCACCTCGACAGCCGCAGCGATCAACGTCTCGTGATCGCCGACGAGCTCGCCTTCTGTGAAGTAGCCGCGCAGCAACCGCTCCTTCATCGCGTCCGGCAGGCCGTGCTCGCCGGCCAAGTGGACGACGCGGTGCCCGTCGAACGTCGAGCCGCTGCGGGCGAGGTCGAAGCGGAACGCCAGACCCTCACCGGCAGCGACCTCGGTGAGCTGGCGCTCGGCTTCCCGCGCGCGCTCGATCGTCATGCCGTACTTCTTCGCGAGCCGCTCGGCGCGGTCACCCGTGCGCTCCTGGGGCGCCTCGGGGTCGAGCTCGAAGCTTCGCCAGGTCACGCGCACGGCGTCCCGGTGCTCGAACTGGGCGAGCGCCGCCTCGAAACGACGCTTGCCGATGTAGCACCACGGACACGCGATGTCGGACCAGATCTCAACGTCCATGACGACCCTTCGTTGTGTGAGCAACTACCGTCCACTATAGGCGCTCGCTGGAGTAGCTACCGCTTTACGCCAGCGCTCCCGCGCCCCAGTAGAACGGCCCCGAGGTTGCTGTCACCCGAATGCGCCAGCCCAGCGTCGCGAGCCGCGCTTCGAGCTGCTCGGGCGCGTGCGCCACCTTGACGATGCGATGCTCGCTGCCGTCCCGCAAACGTCGCCGGACGCTCGGGCCTGGTTCCCCAGCGATCCGTTCCTCCGGCGTTATGTGGGCATCGTCGGCGAAGAACACGCGGCCGTTCGGCCCCAGGCAGTCTCCAACGAGCGACCAGAACCGCTCGAAGCGCTCGAGCGGCACGTGTGAGAGCCAGAAGCCGAACACGACCGTGTCGTAGCGGCGGTCCGGCCGCCACTGGAAGATGTCGCCGCGCACGAAGCGCACCGGCTTCTCCCCCACCGTGCGGCGCGCGCGGGCGAGCATCTCCGGCGAGGCGTCGAGGGCGGTGAGGCTCGCGGCGTGGCGCGCGAGCTGCGCCGTCCACGCACCGGTGCCGCACGCGAGCTCGAGCACGTCGCCGCTCGCCGCGAACGCCTCGAGCGCGGCCTCGAGCTCGTCGGCGCCCTCGTCGGTGAGCGCGCCCTGCTCGTATGCGGGCGCGAGCGCGCTGTAGCAGGTGATCTGCTCGTCCAGCAGCGGCTCGAGCGCGGTCGCGTCGCTGTCGGGCGATCCCGGCACAGCCGCACTCAGCGGCGCGTGAGCACCACGACCGGGATCTGCCGGTCGGTCTTGGCCTGGTAGTCGTCATACGCGGGCCAGACCTCGACCATCAGCGACCACAGCCGCGCCCGCTCCTCTCCCTCGGCCGTGCTCGCCAGCACCGACACCGTCTGATCGAGCACCTCGATCGTCGCCTCGGGATTGGCCAGCAGGTTCTCGTACCAGCTCGGGTTCGCCGGCGCGCCACCCTTCGACGCGACCACGATCCAGCGCTCGCCGTCGGTGCGGTGGATCAGCGGTGTCGTGCGCGGCTCTCCCGACGTGCGCCCATGCGTGGTGAGCAGCAGGATCGTCGTGCCGCGCCAGTGGTAGCCGCGCTCGCCCGCCGTCTCGCGGTAGACGCGAACGTGCTCGGCGCCGAACAGGTCGTCGTCGGAGTCGGCCATCTCATCCGAGTTTAGCGGCGCCGTCCGGCGCGCCGTCGCGCTCTTGCTGCTACTGATCTGTTGGCAATGCGAGACGTCGACTGGCTAATTGCCCCCGACAGCTTCAAGGGCACGTACGCCGCGCGCGAGGTGGCACTCGCGATCGCGGCCGGCATCGCCAGCGTCGATGAGGACGCCGCATTCGATATCTGCCCGGTCGCCGACGGCGGCGAGGGCACGCTTGCCACCCTGCTCGACGCGCGCGGCGGGCGGACCGTCGAAGAGCACGTCAGCGACCCGCTGGGACGGCCGATCACAGCCGTGCTCGGCTGGCTCGACGATGACTCGCTGGCGCTCGTCGAGGTCGCGAGCGCCTCCGGCCATGGCCTCGTCGCACCCAGCGAACGCGACGCCGAGGCAGCATCTACGTTCGGCACGGGACAGCTGATCGCGGCCGCCGTCGCCGCGGGCGCCCGTCACGTGACTGTCGCCGCGGGCGGCTCGGCGAGCACCGATGGCGGCGCCGGCGCGATCGAGGCAATCGAGTCCGCGGGCGGCCTGCACGGCGCGGAGCTGACGGTGCTCGCTGACGTCCGCACGCCTTTCGAGCTCGCGGCCGAGCTGTTCGCGCCGCAGAAGGGCGCCGACGCGAGCGCCGTGTCGCGGCTCACCGCGCGCCTGCACGAGCAGGCCGCCGCGCTGCCGCGAGACCCGCGCGGCGTGCCGATGAGCGGCGCGGCCGGCGGGCTCGCCGGAGGCCTGTGGGCGCGCTACGGCGCGAGCATCGCGCCCGGCGCGGCGTGGGTGCTCGACGCGATCGATTTCGACGGGCGCTTGCGCCGAGCCCGGGCGGTGATCACCGGCGAGGGGCGTCTCGATGCCCAGACGCTCGAAGGCAAGGCCGTCAGCGAGATCGCCGCGCGCTGTGCGAGCGCGGGGGTGCCGTTGCACGTCCTTGCCGGCTCGGTCGCGCTCGAGGCCGCCCAGGCCGAGCAGCTCGGCCTCGCCTCGATACGCAAGGCGAGCGACCTCGCCGAGATGCAGGACGCCGGACGCGGGCTCGCAGCGGCGGCCATCTCGGCATGAGCGCGCACGAGCGCCACGATGTCTCGCAAGCGAGCAGGAGCCCACGCGCGAGCTCGTTCGCGCGCGTGGCGGACGAGTACGACCGCGGCCGTCCGAGCTACCCGCGTGAGGCGATCGAATGGCTGCTCGGCAAAGAGCCCCTCGACGTGCTCGACCTCGGCGCCGGCACGGGCAAGCTCACGAGCGCGCTGCTCACGGCAGGCCACCGCGTGCTCGCCGTCGAGCCGCTCGCCGAGATGCGCGCGATCCTCACGTCCTCCCTGCCCGACGCACAGGCGCTCGCGGGCACGGCCGAGGCGCTGCCGCTCGCCGACGCGAGCGTCGACGCGGTCACGGTCGGCTCCGCCTTTCACTGGTTCGACGAGCGTCTCGCGCGGGCGGAGATCGCACGCGTCTTGCGCCAGCCGGGCGTGCTCGGCCTGCTCGGCAATGCCTTCGACACGTCCCCGGCATGGGTGGCGCGCGTGCGCGAGATCCTCGGGCCGCCCGCGATCCAACGCCCGGGGCACTGGCCCGCGGTGGAGGATCTGCGCGAGGAATACGCGCAGATCGAGGATCGCGAGTTCCCGCACGAGCAGCTCGTCGACCGCGCGAGCCTGCGCGATCTCGCGAGCTCGCGCAGCAGCCTCGCGGTGATGTCCGCGGATCGGCGCGAGCAGGTGCTCGCGAGCATCGATCGGCTGTGGGAGCAGGAGCCGGAGCTGATCGGGCGTACAGAGGTTCTGCTGCCGTGGCGGACGCGCGTGCGTCGTTGCAGTCGCTTGGAGCCGGGCGCCACTGGAACCGAGGCTCGCACCGAGGGCAGCTGACGTCGATGGCCGCGCTGACGACCGGATTCCTGCCGAGCCCGCCCCACAACGGCTTCTACGTGGGGCCTCTGTTCGTGCACGCCTACGGGCTCGCCTACGTCGTCGCCGTGCTCGCGGCGGTGGCGATCACCGCGCGGCGCTGGCAGGCGCTCGGCGGCGAGCGCACGCTCGTCTACGACGTGGCGCTGTGGGGCTTTCCAGCCGGCGTGATCGGTGGGCGCCTGTATTTCATCGCCACCAGCTGGAGCGAAGTGCCGCCGCACTGGTGGGGGCCGTTCGCGATCTGGAAAGGCGGTCTGGGAATCTGGGGCGGGATCGCGTTCGGCACACTCGCGGGCATCTGGGTGCTGCGCCGTCGCGGCGCCAACGTGACGCTGTTCCTGGACGCCGCCGCGCCCGGGCTGCTGGTCGCGCAGGCGATCGGACGCGTCGGCAACTACTTCAACCAGGAGCTGTTCGGCGGCCCCAGCAAGCTGCCTTGGGCGCTGGAGATCTCGCCCGCGCACCGGCCCGCCGCCTACGTCCAGTACGCGACGTTCCAGCCGACGTTCCTCTACGAGCTGATCTGGAACCTGCTGCTTGCGGGCGCGCTCGTGTGGCTGGGACGGCGTCGCAGCATCAAGCCGCCGGGGCTGTTCGCGCTGTATGTCGCCGGCTACTCCTTCGCGCGCATCGGCGAGGAGCTGCTGCGCGTCGATCCCGCACACCACATCTTCGGGCTGCGGTTGAACTTCTACGTCGCGAGCGTCATCTGCCTCGCCGGGCTTGCGTGGTTTGCGCGCACGCAGCGAGGCCCGAGCAACACCGCGCCCGCGGAACGGCCGCGCGAGGAGGCGACCCAGCCGCAGAAGCACGCTCTCGCCTCCGCCGGCGCCGACGCTCGGCACAGCGCCCCGCCGCTGTAGCCTGCGGCGCGATGGACACCGCCACGATCGCCTCGCTTGCGACCGCCGCAGGCACGCTCGTGCTCGCTATAGCGACCTTCTCCTCGACGCGTTCGGCCAACCGTGCCGCACGAGTCTCCGAGCGTGCGCTGAACGTCGGGCTGCGCCCGGTGCTGTTCAATGCGCGCCCGCAGGACCCGCCGCAGAAGGTCGGCTTCATCGACGACCACTGGCTTGTGCTGCGCGATGGGCTGGCCGCGGTTCAGGAGCACGACGGCAAGCTCTACCTCGCGATCCCGCTGCGCAACGTCGCCTCCGGGATGGCCGTCCTGCACGGCTGGTATCTGTGGACACAGCGCGTGACCACAGAGATCCCGCCGCCGATCGAGACCGCGAGCGAGGGCTTTCGCCGGCTGAACCGCGACCTCTATGTGCCCGCCGGCGACGTCAGCTTCTGGCAGGCGGCGGTGCGCGACCCAAGCGATGCCCTTTATGCGCCGCTGCGGGAGGCGATCCTCGCTGGCACCGGCATCAGCGTCGACATCCTCTACGGCGACCACGAGGGCGGCCAGCGGACGATCACGCGCTTCTTCCTCTCGCCGCGCCCACAGGCCGACGAGGACCCGTGGCTATGGCTGTGCTCGACCTCGCGCCACTGGAACCTCGATCGGGAGGATCCGCGCTAGCCCCGGGACCGGGGCCGGGGCTGAGCCGCAAGCAGCGCTACCGGTCTACGCCTATTCGTGGCCGGTGAATTCGATCACCTGCTGGAAGGTGGAGCGGTTGGTCCACGCCATCGTCCCGGAGTACAGCGGGTCGGGCGGGAACTTGATGTGGACGGTCGGGGCCCGCCACATGCTCGGGTTCGAGCCCTGCGCGGCCTCGAGCCCTTCCGCCGCGCCCTGAATCGCGGCCCACAGCGATTCGCGGCACGCCGTGAGGCTGCCGTTGCCGCAGTAATTGTGGCTGTAGGGCTGGGCGACGCTCAGCCCTAGCTCGTCGCGCAGGTCCTTGTACACGTACCCATACCAGCCCCCGTCGAAGGACGAGCCGGCGGAGTTGCGCGGGTTGTCGGTGCCTTCGATCGACTCGAATTCCGAGGTCAGGCTTCGCCGAGCACCGGCCCGAGCACCGCTTCGGCGATCGGCGTCCACGCCGCGTCCATCACCGCCGCACCCGGTTCCTTCGGTCTGATTCTCGCCGTACAGGCTCGCGCCGCGCGCGATCCATTCGCTGACGATGCTCGCCGACTTCTTCGGCGAGTTTGCTCGGCGCGGGACCGCCGGCGAGCACCTGCTCGATCATCGGCCAGACCTTCACCGCGCGCAGATCCTGCGTCGCGGCGCGGTTCATGATCTTGACGTCCTTGAGCCTCCGTCATGCCTTTCTTCTTGAAGCCGTTGAACATCTGCACGCGGTGTACCGGTCCGTAGGAGTAGGTCCCCGAGGCGGCGCCCCATTCGGGCGCCGGCTTGTTGTTCCAGCTCAGCAGCAGGCCGTTTTCGGGGTTGACTTCGTGCGGGTGCTGCGCGAGCGAGAGGAAGCCTCGCCAGTTGTATTCGCCGTTGCCGAGCGTCGGCAGGCTCGGGTCGGTGCCCGGCGCCGGGATCGGCAGGCGCCCGGTCGAGAAGTAGGCGATGTTCTGGCTGTCGAGGTAGGCCATGTTGAACGTCGTGCTCGAGCTCGTTGGCCGCTTCGAAGAACTGTTCGGGCGAGTGCACCCGTTCGGAGTCCAGGTCGGCTGAACGCGAGCTCACCGGCCGGCTCGCGCCCGCGGTCGGCGCGGTCGTTGGCGACCGCGTACGGCGCGCCTTTGACCGTGACGGTGCCGCTGACGGGCCCGTACACGGATTCTTTGAAGTACACCTCGTGTGCCGGTTCGCTGCCGCTCGCGCCCAGTTCGCCCGCGTCGAACGTCGTCATCGCAATGCACTGGTTTTCGTATTCGTAATATTCGGTTTCGCGTGTGACCGGACCGTTTTCCGGGTTGCAGAGCTTCAACAGGAACTGCTGCGTGTTCTCGCTGTCGGCGCTCGTGAGGCTCCAGGCGAAGTCGCTGCCGCGGCCGATGAACACGTACGGCGAGATCGGCGCGACGACCCCCTCGGCGTTGATGCCCGGGCCGCTGAGCTGCGCCTGGAAGACGATCTCGGGGTAGTAGTAGCCGAGCTGCGGACCCATCACCGCGACCGGATGCCCGGTCTTGGTGCGATTGGCGCCGACCAGGAGGAAGTTGGAGGCATTGCGATGCGACGCCTTGGCGACGCTCATGTCCGCGGCGGCCGCCGCGCTCTCGGAGCCGGGGTCGATCACCATGGCTCCAGGCGTCGGGCCGCTGGGCACGCCGTCATACGGGAACGGTTTCGCCGCCGTCGTCGGCGCTTCGGGATCGTTGACCTCGCGCAGGTCGCGGAAGATCTTCAGACCTTCTGTGGACCCAAACCTTTTCTCGAGGTTCGCGAGGAAGTTCGAGTTCGTGACTTCGCCGCCGCCGCCGTCGCCGAAGATCGAGCCGATGAAGGCAAAGCCCGCGATCGCGTCGGAGAGAGTGACGGTCGGCAGTCGCTGGCCTTCCGGCAGCGTCTGCTCGTAGCCGTTGATGCCTTCCGCCCATTCTTCGAGGTCCGCCAGCACCTGTTCGCCTTCGGCGCCTTTTTCGATCAGCGACTGCTTCTGCGCGCCCACCCAGGCGATCGCCTGCGCGCTCGGCTTGAACGAGCGGTCGGTGAGCAGCAGTTCGAACGCGCTCAGGCCGGGGACGCTCATCGCCGCGACGTAGGCGGGGCCGAGGCCCAGCTGCAAGAGCAGCCCCCGATCCTGCGCGGCGACCCAGCCGGAGCCGTACATCACGTCGCCGCGCGTCGCGCCGAAGATGTGCGGGATGTCGTGGCTGTCGCGCCAGATTTCAACGCCGGCCCTGCTGGTGAACTCCTCGGTGTCGCCCGCGTGATCCGGTTCCTGGAGCTTCTCGGAGACGTAGTCCTTTTCGAGCGAGCGCTGAAAGACCTTGCCTTCGAGGTGGGTCAGCGCGTTGTACATTTCCGCCTGGTCGCTGGAGAACGGGCCCGGAATGATGCCGCCTTCCTCGCCCGGGGCAAGGATCTGGTAGGCGCCGCCGGAGAAATCCGCGACCGCGGCACTCGCCGACGCCGCGCCGAGCGCAAGCAGCGCGCAGCCAAGCGCCGCTCCGAGCGCGAGCCTCCACAGACGCAGCGCTCTACGCCCGCCAACAATCCCTTGCCGAGAACCCCCATGCCGCTCCATGACCGCCTCCTCGTCTGCCCCGCACGATCGCACGGAGCAATCGCTTCCCTCCCTCAGTGAACGATCCTACCACCAGCTGTCAACCCCCCCGACAGCGTGCGCTGCCTGGTCTCGGCTCAGCCGCCGCGCTGCAGATCGCGCAAGAAATACTCGACCGTGCGGTTGAGCAAGCCTGGACGCTCCCACTGCAGGAAGTGCCCCGCCCGCTGCACGACGAACGGGCCGACGAGCTCGCTGAAGGCAACTTCGCACATCTGCGGGAACTGTCGCCAGATGACGTGGTCGTCGGCCCCGTAGAGCGCGATCGTCGGCACGTCTGAGACCTCGAAGAAGCGCGGCGGCTCCGAGGATGGACGCGTGCCGAGCGCGCTCTCGTAGTTGCCCCAGCCGGCGCGCAGGCGCTCGGCGTCGGCGAACGGCTCGGTCATGAAGTCGACCTGCTCGCGCGAGAAGCCGCCGGGCGTCGCCCAGAAGCGATGGCCGTAGAACTCGCTGACGTAGCGACGCCGACGCTCTGGGGTGTCGAGCTCGGCGGCGAGCGCCTCGGCTTCGCGGCCCTGGCGCAGGAAGTAGTCGGCGGCCATACGCAGCTCGCGCGGCGCGAGCGTTATGCCGGCCGCCTCGTAGCGCTCGCCGAGCAGCGGCAGCACGCTGTTGAACAGCACCTGACGCTCGACGAAACCCGCGAAGCGCAGCCCCAGATCCTGGATCACACCGCCACCGAGATCGCCGCCGACGGCGGCGCAGCGCTCGTGGCCGAGCACGTCGCGCACGAGCGCGTGCATGTCGCGCGCGTGCGCGGCGAGGTCGTAGAACCCGTCTGGGGCGAGCCCCGAGTCGCCGTAGCCGCGCAGGTCCGGGACGATCACCTCGAAGCCTGCCTGCGCGAGCGGCGCGATGTTGCGCCACCAGATGCGCTTGGTCTCAGGCCAGCCGTGGAGCAGCAGCAGTGGATAGCCGCCGACACCGGCGCGCACGTAGGCGATGTCCACGCCCGGGCGCACCTCGGCACGCTCGATCGGAAAGGCGTCCCCTTCCGGGGACGATGCGGCGCTCACCCCCTGCGACATCGGCTCAACATACACCGGCCTTGGCACCCGTCGCCGCTGAGCCCGCTGAATCGCGGGACGACGCTACAGCTCGAGGAAGCGCAGCATCACGCGGCCGAGCACGATCACATCGCCGCCGTGCAGCTCCGCCTGCTGGACGCGCCGACCGTTCACGAACGTGCCGTTGGCGCTGCGGTCGTCGAGGATCCGCGCGCCCGGACGAGCGCGGAACGAGGATCGCGTGGCGGCGCGATACTGAGGTCGTCGTCGAGGCGCAGGCCGGCGGAGAGCCCGCGGCCGATGTGCGTCACCTCGCTCGGAAGCGGGATCAGAAGCGTCTGATCGGCTCCCTGGATCTCGATGTAGCGTCCCGGCTCGACCGGGTCGAGGGACACGGCGCGGTGGCGCGCGCGCTCGTCGACGCACGCAATCGGGTCGAACCGCTCGGTGATCCCATCGGCGACGGGGCGGGCTGGTGCTTGCGTTGTCATCTCACCAGCTAATCGTGCCCGTTTCACGGGGACCTCAACCCTCGTGAAGAAATTCAGAAGTAAAGCGCTCCGAGCGAACCGGCGATGAGCGCGGACGCGCGTCTCAGGCGAGCGTGGCCGTGCCGGAGCCACCGGCGGCGGCTCCACCCGAAGGCCCGCCGTTGCCGGATCTTCCTTCGGCCTTGCGTCGCGCCATGCGCTTGGAGCTCCAGCCAACCCCAGCCGCCGACGGCAACGACCGGCACGACGTACATCATCGAGATGTACCAGTGCATCAGGCATGCGAACGGCACCATGTCGAGGAAATCTATCACGCCCTCACCACGCCTCATCGGCCTGTGCGCCGGCGTCGCCCGCCGCGCCGACCCCGTCTCCCGCGAGCCCCGCGTGGGCGCGCCGCCGTCGCACGAACAGCACGAACGCGATCCCCGCGACGATGATCGCGACGCCGAGGATGATCACGGCCAGCGGCGCCTTCGAGCTCTCCGGCGTCCAGAACAGCTGCCCGTCGATCGCGCCCTTCGTGGTGCCGACCATGATCGGCACGCGCCAGTCGAAGATCAGCGTGCGCTTGCCCTTGTTCTTGACCGTCGCCGGCGGCACCGGCGACATCCAGTGGATGCGGTGGTCGTGCCATTCGAACTGGCCGGTGCGGTCGACCACTTCCCACTTCGGCGGCGCGCCGGCGCTCGCGATCGACGGCACGACGACGTCGGCGTAGAAGTTCGTGTTCAGGTAGGTCGCCGGCGCGCGCACGTTCTGCTCGGCGATGCCGTTGGCGAGCACGCGCGCATACGGTTCGCCTTCGTAGCCGTAGATCGTGACGGTCTTGCCGGTGTGGTTGCGCAGCAGCAGTCGGTCGGCGAACTCGAGCACTTCGACGCTGAGCCCGGGCACGCTGGGGGTGATCGCGGTGATGTTCGAGCGGTACTCGTAGCTCGAGCCCTGGTCGTTGATCGGATTCTGCGACTCGATCGAGGTCGTCGGCGTGGCCGAGGTCGAGTCGGCCACGCTCGCGCAGGCGGCCGTCGTCAGACAGACGACGCTCAGCAGCAGGAGCAGCGGACGGCGGACCATCGCCCGAGAACCGTAGCGAAGCGAGGAGCAGCTCATGTCCCCACCGCCGAGAGCAGCCACAGCCCGAAGCTCGTGAACGCGACCATCACCGCGAGCATCCAGTACTGGCTGCGAACCGCCTCTTCGGGGTCCTTGTAGAGCACCAGCGCGCGGTCGTGCGCGAGCGCCAGGCCGCCGACGTGGCCGCTGACGAGCGCCGCCACCTGGACGTACCAGATCGCCGCGTAGGAGATGACGTGGTAGTCGATCTGATAGCCGCTGGTCCCGAAGATGTTCGCACCGTTGCCGAGCGGATCCGACGCGAGGTAGACCATCGCCTGGCTCTGCCACAGAAGCAGCGAGAAGTAGTGCGCGAGCACGTAAGCGAAGGCGATCGGGACGAGCGAGTGCGCGAACGTGCGCGTCAGAGTCGGGCGGTCGTAGCGCTCGCTGACCTGTGCACACCGAAGATCCCCGTCCGGTAGACCGCGCTGATCAAGAGGATGCAGAACACCAGCCCGACCGAGTAGGCGAGCTCCTGCGCGGGGGTGGGATTGAAGCCGACGCCTTCGAACAGGCTCTGCAGGCTCGGCTCGTTGTTGCGCCAGATACCGCCGTTGGAGAAGCCGTCGAACGTGGTCGTGCCGATCTGGATGCAGATGAATGCGACGGTGCCAGAGCGGATCTCGAGGTTCGTGACGCCGCTGAGCGGTCGGCGCAGGTACACGACGCCGTCCTCACCGCGCACGAGCGCGGAGAGCTTTGAGAGCAGGTTGAAGTACACGCCGAAGCCGTCGGCCTGCGAGCTCCACTCCTCGATCCCGAACAGCGCCATCCCCGCGAGCATCGCCAGGAAGTAGGCGAGCGAAAGCGCCGCGAGGATCGACGGCCGGTCTTTTTCGACGTAGATCAGCTCGAGCCAAGCGAAGCCGACGATCCCGGCGCTCGCCGGCCACAGCCCCAGCCACTTCGGGTAGCGCAGCAGCGGCGCCGCCGGACGGCCGCGACGCGCCAGCCGCAAGAGCATCGCGCAGGCGCGCGCGCACGTGCGCCACGGGCTGAGCGCGTGGAACACATCGCCGAACAGCACGCTCGCGACCGGCGTGCCGACCCAGAAGACGACGTAGATGAACGTCACCGAGAAGTTCGCCTGCGTGACCTGCGCGCCGTCGAAGCCGCTGTAGATGACGAGCGCGAAGACGGCAACCCCGAACAGTCCGGCAAGCCATTCGAGCATGCGCGGTAGGCGAAACAGACGTCGCAGCCGCGGCTTTTGCAGCTGGGGCTGCGTCCACATCGTCGACAGCGCGACGAACGAGACGACCAGCACGATCGCCGCGGTCCAGCTGAACAGCCACACGGGGATCGGCAGGTCGGCCTTGCCGACGATCCCGTGCGCCTCGGCGCTCGCCGGCGCCACGAGCGCCACCAACCCGAGCCCGCCGAGCAGTTGTGCCAGCCTGCGACGAGACGGGGCTCTCATGCGAGAGAGCAGTCTAGGCAAGAGGGCCCCGCGGCCTCGCCGATCCACGCGCGCTCGCGTACCCTGAAGGCTGCATGCTGAGCGCTCCGCTGGCCCTCTCGACGGGCACCTCCGACGCCTTCCAGCTCGGCCCGCTGGCGATCATCGCCCTGCTGTACGCGCGCCGCGCGCACAAGCTCGCGGCGGACGATCACCGTGTGCCGGCCTGGCGTCAGGCTTGCTTCTACGGCGGCTTCGCGGTGATCGCCGTCGCGCTCGTCTCGCTCGGCAGCACCAGCAAGCAGTTGCTGTGGGTGCACACGATCGAGAGCCTGCTGATCGGCGACATAGCCGCGCTGCTGGTCGTGCTCGGCCTCACCGGGGCGCTGCTCGCGCCGCTTCTGCACGTCCGCGCGCTCGACCGTCTGCGCGTGCTCTCGCACCCGGCGCTCGCCTTCCCATTGTGGGCGATCGACCTGTACAGCTGGCATCTGTCGAGCCTCTACCAGGCGGCGCTGCGCCACGCGGGCATCCAAGTGCTCGAGCACGCGATGCTGCTCGGCTTCGCCATCAATATGTGGATGTGCCTCGCCGGCCCGCTGCCGAGGCCGGGCTGGTTCGGCAATCTCGCCAGGCTCATCTACATCCTCGCCGTGCGCCTCGCCGGCGCGGCGCTGGGAAACATCTTCCTGTGGTCCGGCTCGGTGTTCTACCCGTACTACCTCGCGGGCGACGCGCGCTTTCACGTCTCGCCGCTCGCCGATCAGAGCATCGCCGGCGCGATCATGGTGGGCGAGGGGTCGATCGTCACGCTCGGGCTGTTCTACTGGCTGTTCCGGCGCACCACCCGCGAGAGCGGGGAGCGCCAGGAGCTGCTCGACTACGCCGGCGCTCACGGGCTGGAGCTGACCGAGGCGCGCGCGGCGCACGCCGTCGCCGCCGGCCGCGCCAGCGAGCTACGTGCGCGTCTACAGGCGCGCGCCGCCGTGCGCGAACGCATGCGGGAGGTGGACGCCGCGGCGGCCCACCGACAGCAGCCGGCCGGTGCAAGCGAGCGCATGTAGGCGCTACTGTGCACGCATGTGCGCTGGTTGCGCGATGGCTGCCGCATCTGCCGCGAGCGGCTTCAGAACGTGGATGCAGAGCCAGAGCATCCCCTGGCTGACACCGCGCCGCATGCGCCGCCTGACGATCGGCGCGATGTGCGCCGCCGGCGTCGTCTCGACCGTCGGCTTCAGCGGCTCAACGCCCGCGACCGCGGCTCACGCCGGACGCACGACGAGCACGGTCGTACAGCACAGCTCGTCGCGCTGAGCACCGGGTCGGGCGCCTTCCTAACCCCCGGCTACCGCAGGCAGGATCGTCAGCTCCGCGCCGTCGTCAACGGGCGTCGCCAAACCATCGAGGAAGCGGATGTCTTCGCCTGCGAGGTACACGTTGACGAAGCGCCGCAGCGAGCCGTCGTCGTCGGCGATGCGGACGCGCAGCTCCTCGTGCAGCTCGAACAGGCCGTCCAGCACCTCCTGCACGGTCTCGCCATCCACCTGTGCCTCGGCTTCGCCGCCGGCGGCCGCCCGCAGCTGCGTGGGGATCTTCACGACGACGCTCATCAGACCGTCACCGCATCGCCGACACCGGCCTCGAAGGCCTCCAGCGTCGGCGCGATCGTGCTCGTCTCGAACGAGCCGCGCACAGCGTCGAGCGTCTTCAGGCCCTCGCCGGTGATCACCAGCACGACGCGCTCGTCCGGGTCGATGTCGCCGCGCGCCGCGAGCTTCGCCAGCACCGCGGTCGTGACACCACCGGCGGTCTCGGTGAAGACGCCGGTCGTCTCGGCCAAGAGCTTGATGCCCGCGCGGATCTCATCGTCGCTGACGGCGTCGATCGAGCCGCCCGTGCGCCGCGCCAGCTCCAGCGCGTAGGGGCCGTCGGCGGGGTTGCCGATCGCCAGCGACTTGGCGATCGTGTTCGGCTTCACCGGCCGACAGACCTCGTGGCCTTCCGCGAACGCGCTCGCGACCGGCGAGCAGCCCTCGGCCTGGGCGCCGTTCATGCGCGGCAGCTCTCCGTCCAACAGACCGAGCTCAGTCCATTCCTGGAAGCCCCTTGCGATCTTCGTGAACAGCGATCCCGATGCAACCGGCGCGATGCAGCGGTCCGGGAGCTCCCAGCCGAGCTGCTCGGCGATCTCGAACGCGAGCGTCTTCGAGCCCTCGGCGTAGTAGGGGCGCAGGTTGATGTTCACGAACGCCCAGTCGCGCTCCGCGCACAGCTCCGTGCACAGGCGGTTGACGTCGTCGTAGTTGCCTTCGACTCCCACCAGCCGCGTGCCGTAGATGCCGGTCGCGAGGATCTTCTGCTCCTCGAGGTCGGCGGGGATGAACACGTAGGACTCGAGGCCCAGCGCCGCGCCGTGGGCGGCGACCGAGTTGGCGAGGTTGCCCGTCGAGGCGCACGCGATCGTCTCGAAGCCGAGCTCGCGTGCTCGCGTGACCGCGACCGAGACGACGCGGTCCTTGAACGAGTGCGTCGGGTTGGCCGCGTCGTTCTTGACCCACACCTCGCGCAGGCCCAGGCGCTCGGCAAGCCTGTCGGCGCGAATCAGCGGCGTGCAGCCCGCCGGCAGGCCCACGCGCGAGGCGAGTCGGCCCGACGGGCCCGGAGGCCCGCCCGCGAGCGGCAGGAAGTCGGCGTAACGCCAGATGTTCTGCGGCCCGCCCTGGATGCGCCGGCGCAGCTCGCCGACGTCGCCATCGGTGACCAGACGTGAGTGATCGTAGGCGACCTCGAGCGGGCCGAAGCAACGCTCGCATACATAGAGGGCCTCGAGCGGATACTCGGCCCTGCACTCCTTGCACTGAAGATGACTGACAGCCATTGGGGACTCCTTCGCGTTAACCTTCGCCTTGTCACGTGTGGCGAAGGGCGCGGAGCCCGGCCACACATCACCTGGAATTGGCACCTTCCCGCCTGTGACATTGGCGGTGGTTGCCGGGGTTTCGCAGGGCCAGGCCCTCCACCCCTCTCGATGTGTCCATCTGTGGTTCGGAAGTCTAGCAACCCTATCGGCGAACGCAAGCCATCGCGCGAGCGGTCTTCTACGCTCGGGTAACGCTCGCCAACGTCCGGTGTAGGCGGTGACGGTGAGTTCCTACACATCCGAGCACGATCAGCGCGCTGCCGACAGCGAAGCACCTTTCCGCTTCGCCTCTCCCGCCAACAAGCGGCGCATGCTGATCATCGTCAACCCGTACGCCACGACCGTCTCCGACCGCCTGCGCCACCTCGTCGTCTATGCGCTGCAGGGACGCTTCGAGGTCGACGCGGTCGACACCGAGGCGCGCGGACACGCCACCGAGCTCTGCCGCGAGGCCGCACACGAGGGCTACGACGTGGTCGTCGCCTTCGGCGGCGACGGCACTGTCAACGAAGCCGCCAACGGATTGCTCGGCTCCCCCACCCCGCTGTGCTGCCTGCCCGGCGGCTCGGCCAACGTGTTCGGCAAGATGCTCGGCATCCCCGGCGACGTTGTCGACGCAACCGAGCATCTGCTCGCGATGGCCGACGACTGGCGCCCGCGCAAGGTCGACCTCGGCGTCGTCAACGGCCGCTGCTTCACGTTCGCCTCGGGGCTGGGTCTCGACGCGAGCGTCGTCGAGCGGGTCGACGCCAACCCGAAGATGAAGGCGCGCCTCGGGCCGTATTTCTTTACATGGGTCGCCGTCAGCACGTTCCTGCGCCGCTATCTCGTGAGCCCGCCACGGCTGCAGGTGCAAGCGCACGGGGAGACGCTCGAGGGCGTCACCGCGATCATCCAGAACGGCTCGCCCTTCACGTACTTCCAGAACCGCCCAGTGCAGATCGCCGACGGCGCCGCGCTCGACTCGGGTGCGCTCGCCAGCGGTGTCCTGCACCGCGCGACGCCGCTGTCGATGCCGTTCATCGCCTGGCGCGCGCTCTCCGGCGGCACGGGCGTCACCGGCAACCGCCACGTGACGGGGCTCAAAGACCTGAACGAGCTGATCGTCAGCAGCAGCGACGGGCGCCTGCTGCCACTGCAGGTCGACGGCGACTACCTCGGCGAGGTGAGCGAGGCGCGCTACTCGATCATGCCGCAGGCGCTCAACGTCGTCGCCTAGCTAAATCGACGCCGGGCTATTCGGCTGGCCAGCCGCAGGCCAGGACCCGAGCCCCTCGCCGCCCTCCTCGAGCGCGATCCGGTAGCCGACACCCTGCCGGTGCGGGAACGACCGGTAGAACTCTTCGCTGCCGTCGGCGGCGAGGAGGTCGGCGCGAAGCGCGCCAGATGCGGCGAGCGCCTGCTCCAGCAGCAGTCGTCCTACTCCCGAGCGCCGCCTTCCCGCGGCAACGAGCAGGCGCGACAGGAATGCCTGGACGGCGCCGTCGCTGAGCATCTGCGCGAAGCCTGCGACCTCGCCGCCGTCCACCAGCGCCACGAGCGTCACCGTGCCCGGTGCAGTGAACGCACGCAACGCACGAGCTGGATCCTCGGTGAGCGTAGTCCACCCCTCCATCTCGCACAGTCGCATCACCTCGTCGAGATGCTCGGCAGCGAACGGAGCGATACTCATAGATCCTGTGGCTCGCGCACGCGCTGACGCCGAGATGTCTACGCCGCTGCGGCGCCCGGCGTCACCCGGTAGGCGTCGAACACCGACTCGGTGTTGCGCAGGCGCGTGATCGCGCTCTTGAGCGAGTGCGTGTCGGCGACCTCCACCACGAAGCGGTTCTTGACCATCGGCGGCATAGACAGGCAGCGCGCTTCGAGGATGTTCGCGCCGGACTCGGAGAACGCGCGCGAGAGGTCGGCGAGCAGGTGGTGGCGGTCCCACGCGTCGATCTGGATTTCCACGACGAAGCCCGTCGACTGGTCGCCTTCCCATGACACGCTCGTGAAGCGCTCGGGGCTCTTGCGCAGCAGCGTCGCGTTGGGGCAGTCTTCGCGGTGGATCGTGATGCCGCGGCCGAGCGAGATGTAGCCGACGATCTCGTCGCCCGGCACCGGCCGGCAGCACTTGGCCAGGCGCAGCATCACGTCATCCACGCCTTCGACGCGGATGCCGTACTGGTTCGAGGACTTCGTCGGGCGCCGGCGCGCGCGCCCGACGCGCAGGAGGTCGGCGGCGGTCGCGTCGGCGTCGGCGGCCTCGCCCTGCTTCAGGCGCTGCATGACCTTGTTGACGACGAGCTTCGGCGAGACCTTGGCGGCGCCGAGCGCGATGTAGAAGTCGTCGGCCTTGCGGTAGCCAACCTCCCTGATCACGTCCGCCAGCAGCGCCGAGCCCGTGATCTTCTGCGCGGGCAGCCCTTGTTTGCGCAGGTGCTCCTGCAGCAGCTCGCGCCCGGTGTGCTCGGTGTCCTGGCGGGACTCCGCCTTGAACCACGCCTTGATCTTGTTGCGCGCGCGCGTCGTCTTGACGGTCGCCAGCCAGTCGCGCGAGGGACCGCGCTCGCGCTTGGCGGTGAGGATCTCGACGATGTCGCCCGACTGCAACTCGTAGTGCAGCGGCACGATTTTCCCGTTGACGCGCGCCCCGACGCAGCGGTGGCCGATCTCCGTGTGCACCTCGTAGGCGAAGTCAAGCGGCGTCGCGCCGGCGGCCAGCGACTTGACTTCGCCCTTGGGGGTGAAGACGTAGACCTCCTCCTCGAACAGGTCGGTGCGCAGCGTCTCCATGAACTCGCGCGGGTCGGAGAGGTCCTTCTGCCAGTCGAGCATCGAGCGCAGCCACTTGAGCTTGGCGTCCTCGCCGGCAACCGTCCAGCCGGAGCGCTGATCGCCGCCGGGCTCCGGCTCCTTGTAGACCCAGTGCGCGGCGACGCCGAACTCGGCCATCTCGTGCATCTCGTGGGTGCGGATCTGGATCTCCAACGGCTGGCCCTCGGGGCCGATCACGGTCGTGTGCAGCGACTGGTACATGTTGAACTTGGGCATCGCGATGAAGTCCTTGAAGCGGCCCGGCAGCGGCTTCCACAGCGAGTGGATCACGCCGACGGTGCCGTAGCAGTCCTTGACCGAGTCGACGATCACGCGCATCGCGGTGAGGTCGTAGATCTCGTTGAACTCGCGTCCCTTGT
Source organism: uncultured Solirubrobacteraceae bacterium (assembly GCA_963797105.1). Taxonomy (GTDB): domain Bacteria; phylum Actinomycetota; class Thermoleophilia; order Solirubrobacterales; family Solirubrobacteraceae; genus Palsa-744. The sequence continues at coordinate 1,664,046 of CAWCOB010000002.1, read as the reverse complement.
TGGTCATCTTCGAGTAGATCGAGTAGAAGTGCTTGGCGCGACCCGCGATCTGCGCCTCGATGCCGACCGCCGTGAGCTCGCTCTGCAGGTACTCGCCGGCCTCTGAGACGTAGCGCTCGCGCTCCTCGCGCTGCTGGGCGACGAGGCTCTTGATCTCCTGGTACTTGCGCGGGTGCAGCGTCGCGAACGCCAGGTCCTCGAGCTCCCACTTGATCGCGTGAATCCCCAGGCGGTGGGCCAGCGGCGCGTAGATGTCGAGCGTCTCGCGCGCCTTCTCCATCTGCTTCTGCTTGGGCATCGCCTCGATCGTGCGCATGTTGTGCAGGCGGTCGGCGAGCTTGATCAGGATGACCCGCACGTCGGTGGCCATCGCGACCATCATCTTGCGGTAGTTGTTCGCCTGCGCCTCGTCGCGCGACTGGAAGGTGATGCCCGTCAGCTTGGTGACGCCGTCGACCACGCCCGCGATCTCATCGCCGAAGCGCTCGCGCACCTCCTCGATCGACGCCGAGGTGTCCTCGACGGTGTCGTGCAGCAGCGCCGCGCACAGCGTCTCGGTGTCCAGGCGCATGCTCGCACAGATGCGCGCCACGCCAACGGGGTGCACGATGAAGTCCTCCCCGGACTTGCGCCGCTGGTCGGCGTGGTGCTCGCACGCGAACACGAACGCGTCCCGAACCCGAGCCCGGTCGATCTCGACCGAGGAGTCGGTCGCGTGCTCGGAGACGATCGCGAACAGATCGCCCAGCAGACGGCGCTCCGAAGGGCTCAGGCCGAGCGCCGCCGCGGCGCTCTCGTCCTGCTGCGCCACCACTGGCGTCAGCGGCTGCTCATGCAGGCTGGCGACCACGTCGGCCACGTCCTTGACGGCCGCGGCGTCGCCTCCTCCTGCGGGCTTCGAGCGCTTGGGATCCTCGGCGATGGCCATGATCTAAGGGTAGGGGACTGTCGCGCCGGATTGAAGGCTCTTCGGAGTCAAAGCGCGAACAGCACGAGCTCCTCTGCTTCCTCGTGAGCCTCCGCGAGCGGCTCCGTCTCGACGTCGGCTTGCTCGAGCACCTGCGCCTCGCGAAGCACGAGCCGCGGTTCGCTCACACCGTTCCACTCGTTGACCTCGAGCGTGAACGTCGCCTTTAGCTCTCCCCCCTCATCTGTGCTCGGCAGGCGCCCGCCGCAGCCGAACGCCACCGCGCGCGCTCGCGCGCCGTGGGACTCGACCGTGAAGCGCGCGTGCTTGCCTTCGCCCATCGGTCTGACATCCGTGAACGTCGCGTCGTCGACCATCAGCGCTACCGGCCGATTGCCGCGGCCGAAGGGCGCCACCGCCCGCAGCTCCTCGGCCAGCGACATGCCGAGCTCATCGCCGCCGACGACCGCGTCCACGCGCTCGACCGCCACGAGCTCCCGCGGGTCGAGGACGCGCTCGGCGTGGGCGCACAGGGCGTCGGCGAAGTCGGCCACACGCGCGCGCTCGATCTCGAGGCCCGCCGCGGCGCGATGCCCGCCGTAGCGCAGCAGGTGCTCGCCACAGGCGCTCAGCCCCGCGAGCAGGTCGAACGCCTCGACGCTGCGCCCGGATGCCTTGCCCGTGTCTCCATCCAGCGCGATCAGCACCACTGGGCGCCCGCTGCGCTCGACCAGGCGCGAAGCGACGATGCCGATCACCCCGGCGTGCCAGTCATCGTGCGCGAGCACGTACGCGGCGCGCTCCCCCAATTCGGCCATCTGCGTCTCGGCCTGAAAGCGGATGCGCATCTCGACGTCGCGGCGCTCGCGGTTGGCGCTGTCCAGCTCCTCAGCGATCTGAGCCGCGCGCAGCGGATCCTCGGTGAGGACCAGCTCCAGTCCGGCGTCCGCCCGATACAGGCGCCCGGCGGCGTTCAGGCGCGGCGCCAAAGCGAACGCGACCGAGCGCTCGTCGAGCTTCGCCGGATCGACGCGCGCGACGGCCATCAGCGCGCGCAGGCCAGGCTTGGCGGTGCTCGCCAGCGCGCGCAGCCCGCGCCGCACCAGCGTCCGGTTCTCGCCGAGGAGCTCGACGACGTCGGCGATCGTCGCGAGCGCCACGAGATCGAGGTCCTGCTCGAGCGTGCGCCGCGCCAGCATCTCTCTCGCGCGTGCGCCGAGCGCCTGCACGCCCTCGCTGCGCGCGGCCGCCTCGCCGCGCGCGGCGGCCATCAGCAGCGCCTGCGCCAGCTTGTATGCGACCGCGGTCGCGCACAGGTCCGGGCAGGGATAGCCGCACAGCCGCGGATGCACGATCGGGGCCAGCGGGAGACCGCCGTCGGCACGCGGCGCGTGATGGTCGCTGACGACCACGTCCATGCCGAGCGTCCGCGCCTCGGCCACCTCCTCGACGGCCGTGATCGCGCAATCGACCGTCACCAGCAGCCGTGTCCCCCGTGCCGCCAGCCGCCGCACGGTCTGCATGCTCAACCCGTACCCGTCGCCGGCGCGGTCGGGCAGGTAGGAGTCGACGTCCGCCCCCAGGCCGCGCAGCGTACGCACGAGCACCGCCGTCGAGCAGATGCCGTCGACGTCGTAGTCGCCGTGGATCGTGATCCGCGTGCCGCTTGCGACGTGACTGAGGATCACGGCGACCGCCTCGCCGATCGCGGAGAATGCATCCGGCGGGTGCTCCTCGTCGGCGGCCAAGAACGCGTGTGCGGCGGCGGGGTCGGCCATGCCCCGGCGCACGAGCACCTGCGCGAGCACGCCGCTCAACCCCAGCTCATGCCGCAGCCGCTCCACGTCGGCCGGCGGACAGTCCGCGATCTCGAAGCGACAGGGCTGCACCCCCGAGACTACGGCCAGGCGAAGACGGAACGAGTCGCTGCTCCGCGGGCGGAGCAGCGCCTATAGAGCGGGCGCCTCGGCCTGACGCCCCGCGCGTTCGCGGCGCATGCCCTCGAGATAGATCAGCGCGATGCCGATCAGCGCGCCCGGGACCGCGTACAGCACGACGCCGATGTCGGTCGCCTTTTTCCCGGGGACGCGCAGCGCCGAGACCCTGACGCTGTAGATGATCAGCCCGACGACGATCGAGCCGATCAACGAGCCGACGAACGCGCCCACGATCCCGCCCCAGAAGCGGTCGGGCATGAAGATCGTGAAGTGCCAGATCGCAAGACCCATGATCACCCACGCGAGCAGCCCCATCAGCGCGCCCTGCCGTGTCGTTTGTTGCGGCGCGTACCCGAGCGCCTGCTCTTCTCGCGCTTCGGCTCTTCCTTGAGCACCAGATCCTCGGGCGTTAGGTCCGCTGCCGGGTCGCGCTCCCCCTGCGGGGACGATGCCGGCGCCGGCGGCGCCGGCTGTGCCACGGTGGCGCTACCGCCTTTTTTGCGAGCGCCCGCGCCGGAGCTGCCCGCGCCGTTGGGCTCGCCCTCGACGCCCAGGTCGCGCACGAGCTCCTGGAACTCGTCGCGCGAGAGCTGCTGGCCGGGTCCCTCGGGTGCCACCAGGCTCCCGCTGCGCGTGCGCCTGCGCTTCTGCACCGGCTCGACATCCTCCGGCGCGCCCGCGGCAGTCGTCGCATACGCCGGCACAGCGCCGAGTTCGCGCACGATCCGCACGCGGCGCGCGCGGTAGCCCGGCTCGCGCTCCTTCCAATGCGTCAACACCGGCGAGGCGATGAAGATCGACGAGTACGCGCCGGAGGCGATGCCGATCATCAGCGCGAACGCAAAGTCCTTGAGCGTGTCGCCGCCGAAGAGCAGCAGCGCGAGAACCGGCAGCAGCGTGCAGAAGCTCGTCGCCAGCGATCGCGTGACGACCTCGGACATCGAGCGGTTGACGATCTGCGAGAACGCGGCACGCGGCATGCGCGGGACGTTCTCGCGTATTCGGTCGAACACGATGATCGTGTCGTACAGCGAATAGCCGAGGATCGTCAAGAGCGCGGCGACCGTCGCCGTCGAGACTTCCTTGCCGGTGAGCGCGTACACGCCCGCGGTGATCAACAGGTCGTGCATCAGCGCGATCAGCACCGGCACCGCGTACTTCCACTCGAAGCGCAGCGCTATGTAGGCCGAGATCACGAGCAGCGAGGAGATGATCGCGATGATCGCCGCGTTCGCGACGGTTTTCCCGAACGTCGGCCCGATCGAGGTCGAGGAGAAGTCCTTCGTGCCCGGGTGGAGCGGGCCGTTGCCGAACTTCGCGTCGAGCGCCCGCTGGACGGCGTCGAGCTTCTGCGGTTGCAGCGTCTTGGTCGAGATCTGGTAGCCGTCGCCGCCGATGCTCTTGTTGGAGAACTTCTGCACCTCGGCGTTCGGGAAGCCCTGTGAGGTCATGACTTCCGCCACTTCGGACTGCGACGCGGACCTGATGAACGCCGTCTGGATGCGGGTACCGGACGTGAAGTCGATGCCGAGGTTGATGCCGTTGCCGCCGATCGCCAGCGCGCCGACCAAAAGGATCGTGCCCGACATCGAGAAGAACCACTTGGAGGCGCCCATGAAGTCGAACGTCCAGCCTTTGTGTTTCCCCGACGCGCCGAGCGCGGAGGGATGGCTGACGAGCCGCGAGCGGCTCATGGCGCCGAGCGCGGCCTGCGTGGCGAGCACCGCGGTGAACAGCGACACGAGCGTGCCGATGCCGAGCATGAACGCGAAGCCCTTGACTTCCGCGGTCGCGAGCGCAAACAGGATGAAGGCGGTCATGAACGTCACCACGTTGGCGTCGACGATCGCCGCGAAACCGTGTTTGTAGCCGGTGGCGATGCCGGAGACGATCGATCTGCCGCCGCGGATCTCCTCCTTGACACGCTCGAAGATCACGATGTTGGCGTCCGCGCACACGCCGATCGTGAGGATCAGGCCAGCGATCCCGGGCAGCGTCAGCGTGATCGGGATCAGCTTGACGAGCGCGAAGAAGTAGGCGCCGTAGATGACCAGGCCGCCGACAGCGATCGCACCGAGGAAGCGATAGAAGGCGAGCAGGAACAGGCACACGACCAGGAACCCCGCGAGGCCCGCGATGAGGCCCTGGCTGAGCGCCTGTTTGCCGAGCGTCGCGGAGACCTGCGAGCGCGAGATCAGGACGAGCCGCACGGGCAGCGCGCCCGACTGCAGCTCGTTGGCCAGGTTCTGGGCGGAGGTGATCGTGAAGCCGCCCGAGATCTCGGATCCGGTCGAGGCGTCGATCCCTTCCGGGTACTTCGTGAAGTCGATCGAGGGCACCGTGATCAGCTGGCCGTCGAGCACGACGGCGAAATGCTGTAGCGCCTCTTCCTTGGTGATGCCCGGTAGCAGGGCTTCCTGGCCGCGGTGGGCGATCTGCTTGGTGACCCGTTCGAAGACGGTCTTGCCGTGCGAGTCGAAGCCGAAGCTGACGTTCGGCTGCCCGGTCGTTTCGTCGTTGCCCTGCACCGGGTTGGTGATGTGTTCGCCGTTCAGCACCGGGTTGTCGTTGATCACGTACCAGCTGTTGGGCGAGGCCTGCCCGACCTTGCCGGCTTGGCTTTCGACCGCGTGGGCCTGCACGAGCACGGTCCCGGGGTTGACGCGCACGGCCTTCAGCTTCGTGCCCTTCGGCTGCGCGGGCAGGTCCGTGTTGAGGTTGTGTTCGGTTTCTTCAGGACCGCGCACGACGCGTTCGTGGGCGGTGTCGAGCAGGTACCAGCTGCCGTAGAGACATCCCTGGGCCTGCGCGGCCGTGCACCCGGGCGTCCACGTGGTGTCGTTCTTGCGCAGGACCGGCTTGCGTTTGGCGGCCCGCAGGACCGCCTGGTACTCGGGTAGCCCGGAGTCCGCGCCGCCGGCCCCCTGCCCGGTCAAGTCGCCCGTGACGCTCCCTTCGGTCGGCGCCGGTTCGCCGCTCGGGCCGATCACGTTCGGCTCCCAGTCGTAGAACTGCAGCTGCGCGGTCTTGCCGACCTCGTTCTGTGCGCGTTCGGCGTTCTGGACATCGGGCAGCCCAACGTCGATCTGGTCTTCGCCCGAGCTCTGGATTTCGGGCTGGGCGACGCCCAGCTGATCGACGCGCTTGCGCATGATGTCGATCGCGCGTTCGAGCGATTCGGTCGTCACTTTCGACTGCGCCGTGGGCTTCGCCTGGTAGACGAGCTCGACGCCGCCCTTCAGTTCGAGCCCGAGCAGCGTCTTCTTGGCGAAGATCGCCGCGAGCGACCCCGCCACGAGGCCGGCGACGATCAGAAGAACGAGGGCGTTGCGTCGACGATCGGTCATCTTCGTAGGAGACTACTTGTCGGGGGTGAGCACCAGCAACAGCCCGCCGTCGTCGTCGTAGGCCGGGAACATGTCCGCTTTCGCGCTTGCGGCCACGTCGCGTTCGCCTGAGACGCGCACCGGCACCCCGAGCGCCCGCACGCCCCACTCGAGCACCGTGGCCACCGGATCGTCCCCGTTCGAGAAGCTCAGCCCGAGCACCTGCTCGACCCGCTGCCCGATCACCTCTTCCTCCTCGAGGCCCGTGAACGCGAAGGAGTTCCTGCCGCAGCCGATCACCCGACCCTCGCCGTCGCACACGAAGAACGCCGCGTCCGGCGCCGGGTAGTAGTCGTCGAGCAGTTCGAACAAGAACGCGAAGCCGCACTTCGAGCAGCCCTTGGGCTGGCGTGTGAAGCCGATGTTGCGGTCGAGCTCGCTCGTGCGATGGCCGCAGTTTGGACAGATGAATGGATGGGTCATGGTGTCTGCACACAGACTACTCAGGGCCGCGCCGCGAAGGCACACCTCTGGCCATCGCGCCCGCGCCGAGGGCATCCTGCCGGAGTCCGCCCCGTGGACGCGCCAGATGTCTCTCAGAACAGCGATGCTCCAGCCGAGATCGCCGGCGCTTGTTGCTGCGGAACGGGGAGCCCCAGGTGCTCGTACGCGGCCGCGGTCGCCATCCTGCCGCGTGGTGTGCGCTTCAAGAGCCCCTCCTGCAGCAGGTAGGGCTCATAGACATCCTCGATCGTGTCCTGCTCCTCGCCCACGGCGACGGCGAGCGTCGAGAGCCCGACGGGACCGCCGGCGAACTTCTCGCAGATGGCGCTCAGGATCTCCCGGTCGAGGCGATCGAGCCCGCGCGCGTCGACCTCCAGCATCTCCAGCGCCGCGTGTGCCGCCTGTGCGGTGACGACCCCCGCCATGCGCACCTCGGCGAAGTCGCGCACGCGCTTGAGCAGTCGGTTGGCCACGCGCGGCGTGCCACGGCTGCGAGCGGCGATCGCGAGCGCGCCACCATCGTCGAGCTCGATCTCGAGGATTCCCGCCGAGCGGCGCACGATGATCGCGAGCTCGTCCTGCGCGTAGGGTTCCAGGCGCGCCTGGATTCCGAAGCGGTCGCGCAGCGGCGTCGTCAACAGGCCGGTGCGCGTCGTGGCTCCGACGAGTGTGAACGGCGGCAGCTCGAGCGTCACGACGCGCGCGCCCGCCCCCTGCCCGACGGTGATCGGCAGCCGGTGATCCTCCATCGCCGGGTAGAACGTCTCCTCGAGCGTGCGCGGGAGCCGGTGGATCTCATCGACGAAGAACACGCTGCGCGGCTCAAGTGCCGTCAGAAACGCCGCTATGTCTCCCTTGCGCTCGAGCGCCGGTCCAGCCGTCTGCACGAACGGGACTTCCAGCTCGGCCGCCACGATCTGTGCAAGCGATGTCTTGCCGAGGCCCGGCGGACCCGCGAGCAGCACGTGGTCGAGCGCCTCGCCGCGCGCTGCGCATGCCTCGATCGCCACCGTCAGCTGTTCGCGCAGCGCCTGCTGTCCGACGAACTCCTCCAGCCGCCGCGGCCGCAGCGAGCGATCGAGCTCGTCCTCGGGGACGAGGTACGGGGTCTGGATACGGGTACCCGTGTCGCTCATGGGCTCAGCTCGCGCGCGCGGCGCGCAGCGCGTTCCCGATCAGCTGCTCCGCGCTCTCACCCTCGGCCTCGGCCAGCAGCTCGTCGGCCTCCGCCGGCTCGTACCCCAGCTCGAGCAGCCCGGCGCGGGCGAGCGCACGCGGCGTGTGCGCCTCTCCGCGCCGGGCGACGATCGGCGTGCGCCCAGACGGATGAGCTCCGATCACGTCGTTATCGACCCCGACCTTCTCGCGCAGCTCGACGATGATCCGTTCCGCCGTGCGCTTGCCGATGCCCGGCACGGCCTGGAAGCGAGCGGCGTCGCCGGCGGCGAGCGCGCCGATCAACTCCCGCGGCGAGCCACCCGACAGCACCGCCAACGCCACCTTCGGGCCGACAGCCTGGACCGACAGCAGCATCAGGAACAGGTCGCGCTCCTGCTCGGAGGCGAAGCCATAGAGCGCAAGCGCGTCGTCGCGCACGATCAGATGCGTGTGCAGGGTCACCTGCTCTCCCACCGCGGGAACGTGTGCGAGCGTCTGCGCCGAGACCGCCGCCCGGTAGCCGACGCTGCCGCTGAGGATCACGACGTGATCGGTGCGGCGCACCGCCACCTCGCCGCGCAGCAGCGCGATCATGCGCCCGCCTCGACGCGTTCGCGGGAGCTGCTCGACGTTCCGGTGGCGGCGAGCGCCAGCGCCAGCGGCGCGCAATTGGCATGGCAGATGGCGACCGCGAGCGCGTCGGCCGCATGGTCGGGCCGCGGCTCCTCGGGCAACCCCAAGAGCGCCTGGACCATGCGCGCCACCTGGTCCTTCTGCGCGCGCCCGGAGCCACAGACCGCGCCCTTGACCTGCTGCGGCGTGTAGCTGGCGCACGGCAGGCGGCGCTGACCGGCCGCGAGCAGCACCACGCCCCGCGCCTGCCCGACCGCGAACGCCGTGCGCACGTTCTGGCCGAAGTACAACTGCTCCAGCGCGACCGCGGACGGCTCGTGCTCGTCGAGCAGAGCGTCGACGGCGGCGTGGATCTCAGCCAACCGCAGCTCGGCCGCCAGCTCCGCGCGCGTCGTGATAACCCCTCCGTCCAAGGCCAGCAGCCGGCCACCGCGGCGTTCGACCACGCCGTAACCGGTGTTGGCGAGGCCCGGATCTATGCCGAGGACGATCACGGCCTGTGATTCTGCGCGAGCCGCCGGACGCCTGCCTACCCTACGCTGCGGGGAATGGTCGACTTCGCCGCCGAGGGCCTGCTCGACGGGCTGCACGGAGCGGCCCGCTCCGAGCGCTTGTCGCTGCTCGAGCAGCTGGCAGGCGAGGGCGTGTCGATGTCGGAGCTGCGAAGCAGGACGGCCAGCGGCACGATCATGTACCTGCCCGCCGACCGCGTGATCGTCGGGTCCGAGCGCTACACCTCGCGCGAGGTCGCCGAGCTGAGCGGCGTCGACGAGGACTTCCTGGTCGTGTGCAGGCGCGCGATGGGCCTGCCGATCCCCGAGCCCGACGAGGCCGTCTACAGCGAGGCCGAGCTCGAGAGCGCGCGAATGACGCATGTGGCACGTGCCGCGGGCATCTCCGACGAGGACCTGCTCGAGCTGCTGCGCGTGCTCGGCCGCGGACTCTCGCAGGCCGCCGAAAGCCTGCGCGCGCTGCCGCTCAAGCTGGTGCTCGAGCCCGGCATGAGCGAGCCCGAGCTCGCGCAGCGCTACGCCGAGTCGGTGGCCGGCCTCTACCCGCTCGTCAACCCGCTCGTCGGCAACCTGCTCGCGCTGCATCTGCGCCACGCCACGCAGAGCACCGTCGTCAGCGAGCTGGAGCGCACCGGCGGGCACCTGCCCGGCTCGCGCGAGGTGACCGTGTGCTTTGCCGACCTCGTCGGCTTCACGCGCCTCGGCGAGGAAGTGCCGCCGGACGAGCTCGGGCGCCTGGCGGCGCGCCTGGAAGCACTATCGAGCGAGGTCTCCGCGCCGCCCGTCAAGCTCGTCAAGACGATCGGCGACGCGGCGATGCTCACCTCGCCGGAGCCCGAGCCGCTGCTGGAGGCGGCGCTCAACCTGATCGACGCCGCCGACGCCGAGGGCGAGGACTTCCCGCAGCTGCGCGCCGGCGCCGCTGTCGGGCTGGCGCTGCCGCGCGCCGGCGACTGGTTCGGGCGACCCGTCAACCTCGCCAGCCGCATCACCTCGATCGCGAGGCCCGGCAGCGTGCTCGTCGAGCGCGACGTGCGCGAGTCGGCAGGCAAGTCCTACGGCTGGTCCTACGCCGGCGAGCGGCGCCTGCGCGGGATTCGCGAGCCGGTGGCGCTGTACCGCGCCCGGCGGCTGCCCGCCTGAGACCACGGCGCCTCGCCGGAGGCCCACAGGTCGTTGAGCCCGACGGCGTCCTTGTAGGTGTCCATGCACTCCCAGAAGCCCTCGTGCCGGTGCGCGCGCAGCTCGCCTGCGGCGGCCAGACGTTCCAGCGGCTCGCGCTCGAGCACGCTGTCGGTATCCAGGTAGGCAAGCATGGGACGCGAGAAGCAGAAGAATCCGCCGTTGATCCAGTGCTCAGAGGTCGGCTTCTCGCGAAAGCCCGTGACGCGACCGTCCGCGGCGATCTCCGTAACCCCGAACTGCAGTTGCGGACGCACAACCGTCATGCTCGCAAGTGCGTCATGCTCGCAGTGGAAGCTCAACAGAGCTTCGAGGTCGATATCCGCGAGCCCGTCGGAGTAGGTCATGCAGAACAGCTCTTCGCCAGCCAGGTGATTCTCGAGCAGCTTGACGCGACCGCCGGTGGGCGTCTCCGCGCCGGTGTCGATGCATTCGACGCTCACGCCCGCAGGCCACTCCTGCGTCGCGGCGAACCGCTCGATCAGCTCGCCGCGGTAGCCGGTGGCCAGCAGGAAGCGGCGAAAGCCCTGCGCCGCGTAGAGCTGGATCACATGCCACACGATCGGCATGCCGCCGATCTCCACCAGCGGCTTGGGAATCGCCTGTGTGTGCTCCTGCAGGCGCGTGCCGCGCCCGCCGCACAGGATCACGACCGGTGGGCGCGTCACAGGGGGCTCGGCGAGCGCTGCCGGGCGCTCAGCCCGCGACACGCTCGAGCACGTCGGCGGCGACGTCGAAGTTGGCGTGCACCGCGCTGACATCGTCGTTGTCTTCGAGCGCCTCGATCAACCGCATCAGCTTGCCCGCCTGCGCCTCGTCGATCGGTACGACGCTCGACGGGCGGTACATCATCTCGGCGCTCTCCATATCGATCCCCGCGTCCTCTAGCGCGCGGCGCACCGGCGCGAAGTCGACCGGCTCGGTGATCACCTCGAACACGCCTTCGTCGGTGCCGATGTCCTCGGCGCCCGCCTCCACCGCGACCATCAGATCGTCTTCGGAGTAGCGCTCGGCGTCGATCACGATCGCGCCCTTCTTGTCGAACAGGTACGCGACCGATCCAGGCTCGCCGAGGCTGCCACCGTGCTTGGAGAACGCGTGCCTGACGTCCGCGCCCGTGCGATTGCGATTCTCCGTCAGCGCCTCCACCAGCACCGCGACGCCGCCCGGGCCGTAGCCCTCGTAGAGCACGCTTTCGATCGCATCCGCCTCGCCGCCCTCGCCGGTTCCCTTCGTGATCGCGCGTTCGATGTTGTCCTTCGGCATCGACGCTTCCTTGGCCTTGCGGATCGCCAGATCGAGCGCCGGGTTGCCGACGGGGTCACCGCCGCCGTCGCGCGCGGCGACCGTGATCGCGCGCGTCAGCTTGGAGAACTGCGCGCCCCTGCGCGAGTCCACGATCGCCTTCTTGTGCTTGATGCTCGCCCACTTGGAATGCCCTGACATCGTCAAAAGAATACTTCGCGGGGCATCCAGCCCCGCGTTTCTGATGGCAACGTGTGGCCTCCAGCCACCCGTGACCGCCGAACCTCACGGTCCGGCTCTAGGATGCGAGCCCGCATGACGGCAGTCCCGCCAGACATCTTCAAGGCCTACGACATCCGCGGCCTCTACGGCGATGAGATCGACGGCGATCTTGCGGAGCGGATCGGCCGCGCCTTCGCGCACGTGCTCGGCGGCCTCGCGGGCAAGCCCGTGGAGGAGCTGCGGGTCGGCCTCGGACGCGACATGCGCCTGAGCGCGCCGGAGCTCGCAGCGCGCTATCGCGAGGGCCTGCTCTCGGCAGGCGCGAGCGTGATCGACGCCGGTCAGGTGGGCAGCGAGATGCTGTACTTCCTCGTCGGCTCGCGCGAGCTCGACGGCGGGCTGATGTGCACCGCGTCGCACAACCCGAAGCCCTACACCGGCGCGAAGCTGCTGCGCGAGGGCGCGCTGGCGCTCTCGGGCGACTCGGGCATCCAGGACATCCGCCGCGAGGTCGAAGCCCAGAGCGCGGCCGTCGCCGACGGTGCGACGGTGCGCGGCACCCTGGAAGAGGTGGATCTCTACGAGGAGTTCAAGGCCGTGGCGCTCGGCTTCATCGACGCGGACGCCGTCCGCTCGGCGCCGCGGCGGTTGAAGGTCGTGCTCGACGGCGGCAACGGCATGGCGGGACCGATGGTCGGCCCCGTGCTCGAGGCCTTGAACCTCGAGCTGATCGAGACCTACTGGACGCCGGACGGCAACTTCCCCGACCACGAGCCCAACCCGCTGCTGCCGGAGAACCGGCAGCTGATCATCGAGCAGGTGCGCTCGAGCGGCGCTGACCTGGGCATTGCGTGGGACGGCGATGCCGATCGCTGCTTCTTCATCGACGACACCGGCGCGTTCGTCGACGGTGACTTCCTCACCGCGCTGCTCGCCGAGTCGCTGCTGGCGAAAGTATCGAATCCCGCACACCCCGAAGCGATCCTCTATGACGTGCGCGCCTCGCGCGCGGTGCCCGACACCGTCACGCGGGCCGGCGGCACGCCGTATGTGAACCGCGTCGGACACGCGTTCTTCAAGACGCGCATGCGCAAGGAGGGCTCGCTGTTCGGCGGCGAGGTCTCAGGGCACTACTACTTCCGCGACTTCTACTGCGCCGACTCCGGCACGATCCCGGCGCTGCTGATGCTCGAGCTGCTGTGCACGCGCGGCAAGCGCATGTCCGAGCTGCTCGCGCCCTATCACGCGAAGTACTTCATCTCCGGCGAGGTGAACTCGGAGGTGGCGGACCCGGCCGGCAAGATGGAGGAGCTCGCGGCTCACTACGCCGACGCGCGCCAGGAACGCCTCGACGGCATCTCGATCGACTACGAGGACTGGCACTTCAACGTGCGCCCGTCGAACACGGAGCCGCTGTTGCGTCTGTGCCTGGAGTCGCTGGTCTCACCCGAGGACATGCGGCGCCGGCGCGACGAGGTGCTCGCGCTGATTCGCTCCCCCTCCGGGGATGCGTGAGCGAGGCCGAGGACCCGCAGAAGCGCGCCGAGCGCGAGGCGCTCGCGCTCGCGGCCGACGCCGGCATCCACCGCCTCGCGATCCCCACCCCGTTCATGGTCGGGCGCGTCAACGCCTACCTGATCGAGGACTCGCCGCTGACGCTCGTCGACTCCGGCCCGAACTCGGCGAAGGCGCTCGACGAGCTCGAGCAGGCGCTGGCGGCGCGCGGGCACAGGATCGAGGACATCGAGCTGCTCGTCATCAGCCACCAGCACATGGACCACTTCGGCCTGGCCTCGATCCTCGCGCGGCGCTCGGGGGCGGAGGTCGCGGCGCTCTCGCAGCTCGCTCCGTTCCTCGCCGGCTACGGCCACCAGAGCGACCTCGAAGACCGCTTCGCCTCACGCCTGATGCTGCGTCACGGCATCCCGCCGGAAATCGTGACCGCTCTGCGCGCGGTGTCGGCCGGCTTTCGCGCGTGGGGCTCCGCCGTCGAGGTCACGCGGCCGCTGAGCGACGGCTCGGCGCTCGAGCTCCGCGACCGCACGCTGCGTGTGCTGCACCGTCCCGGCCACAGCCCCTCAGACACGGTCTTCCTCGATCAGGAGCGCGCGATCCTGCTCGCGGCCGACCACCTGATCGCGCACATCTCGTCCAACCCGCTGATCGCAAGCCCGCTCGACGCCGAGGAGGACTACTCAGACCGATCGGAGATCGGCCAGCGCCCGCAGGCGCTGATCACCTACATGGCGTCCCTGGAGCAGACGCGCGCGATGGAGCTCGGGCTCGTGCTGCCCGGCCACGGCCGGCCGATCACCGATCACGTCTCGCTGATCGACGAGCGCTTCCGCCTGCATCGGCGACGTGCCGAGAAGATGCTCGGCCTGATCTCCTCGCAGCCTCGCACCGCCCACGCGATCGCCCAGGAGCTATGGGGCAACGTCGCGGTCACGCAGGCGTTCCTGACGCTCTCGGAGGTGCTGGGGCACGTCGACCTACTGCTGCGCGACGGGCTCGTCGTCGAGGATGAGCGCGACGGCGTGGTGCACTTCACGGGGGCGTGATCGGAGACAGCACCGCGCCCACCGCCACCGGCATCTGCACGCACCGCCCCGGTCGCCGACTGCGCGTGCGGTACCATAAAACGTAGATTGTCGATCCAATAAGTGGGGAAAACTCCTGATACCCGGAACCACGGGTGGCGCAGCGGCATGCCGGCACTGACAGCAGACACATCGCGCACGACGAGCGACGCCACCGCGAGCGGCCGGCGGCTGCTGAGCGGCGTGCTGTCGTTCCCGAACCCGGTCAACGAGGTGGCCGCCCGCGTGGTCGCCGGTGGCGTGGTGATCCTCAGCGTCAGCGCGATCGCGCTTCAGCTTCCCTGGCTGACGGCGGTGATCGCATACGGCTTCCTCGCGCGTGTGGCGAGCGGCCCAACGCTCAGCCCGCTCGGGCAGCTGGCGACGCGCGTGATCGTGCCGCGTCTGCCGGCCGCGCCACGCCCCGTCGCGGGTCCGCCCAAGCGCTTCGCGCAGGGCATCGGCGCGACGCTGTCGCTGGCGGCAGCGGCGCTCGCGCTGGGGTTCGGCGACGACACCGCCGCGTATGCGCTGCTGGGGGCGCTGGTGGTGGCGGCGACGCTCGAGTCGGTGTTCGGGCTGTGCCTCGGATGCAAGGCGTTCGCGCTGCTGATGCGCCTCGGCGTGATCCCGCCGGAGGTGTGCGAGCGCTGCGCGAACGTGGCAGCCGAGCGGCCGGGACCGGCGTGAGCCGGGCTCTCTGGAGGGACACGAGCGAACGATGCTGTTCAGGCAAATAACCCACGACGACCTCGGCTGCGCCTCGTACCTGATCGGAGACGAGCGCGCGGGCGTCGCAGCGGTCGTGGACCCGCGCTTCGAGATCGCCGAATACCTCGAGCTCGCGCGCTACCACGGCGTCCGCATCGCCCACGTGCTCGAGACGCACAACCACGCCGACCACGTCTCCGGCCACGGTCGGCTGGTCGCGGCGACGGGCGCGCGCATCCACATCCACCGTGCCGCTGCCCCAGAGTACGAGCACGAGCCGTTCGAGGATGGCTGGGAGCTCCAGCTCGGCTCGCTGACCGTGCGCGCGCTGCACACACCCGGCCATCGCCCAGAGCACACGGCGTTCCTGCTGATCGATCTCACACGCGGACCCGAGCCGTGGGCGCTGCTGAGCGGCGACAGCCTGTTCGTCGGCGACGTCGCGCGCACGGACCTCGCGATCGAGGCCGCGGCCGGCGCGCGACAGATCTTCCACTCGGTGCACGAGCGGCTGCTCAGCCTGCCTGACGATTGCGAGCTGTGGCCGTCGCATCTCGGCGGCTCGATGTGCGGCGGCGCCGCGATGAGACATGAAGATCTGCTCGACGATCGGTTTCGAGAAGCGCCACAACCCGGAGCTGGCGATCACCGACGAGGCAGGAGTTCGTGCGCGCACGCGCTCGCCCGGCTCGGGCCACAGCCGCCGAACTTCGAGCGGATCGTGGCGCTCAACCGCGGCCCGCTGTTGACGCAGTGGGGTCGAGGTGCCGGCGCTCTACCCGCACCAGGTTCAGCTCAAGCGCGACGAGGGCGCGCTGCTCGTCGACGTGCGCACCGACCTGCAGTTCGACGACGTGCACATCCACGGCTCGATCTGCATACCGTCGTTCAGCTCCGGCTTCGGCTCGAAGCTCGCGTGGCTGGCCGACCACGACCACGAGATCGTGTTCATCGGCCGCGACGACGAGGACGGCCGCCGCGCCGCCCGCCTCGCGCTGGCGGTCGGCGTGCGCAACATCGCCGGCTTCCTCTCCGGCGGCATGACCAACTGGCGCCAGGAACGCCAGCCGGCCGAGCACACCGATCGCGTCGCCGCCGCGGACCTGCGCGGCTGGCTGGCGAAGGAGCCCGACCTGCAGCTGCTCGACGTGCGCGAGCGCCACGAGTGGGACGCGGGCCACGTGCCGGGATCGCTGTTCACCCCGTGGCACGACATCGCGGGCATCCCCGAAGGCGTCGACCCGACGCGGCCGATCGCGGTGATCTGCGCCGGCGGCATGCGCGCCGGCACCGCCGCGAGCCTGCTCAAGCTCCACGGCGCGCAGGACGTGATCCACGTCGTCGACGGTGGCGTGCCGGCGCTCGCCGACGCCGGCATCGAGCTGACGGCGAGTGCCGCCGACGCGGAGACGATCGCCGTCAGGTAGGGCCGTGAGGCGGCCACTGCGAGAGCGGGCGTCCGATCTCCCAGTGGTGGCCGTATGGATCCTCGATCCGACCGAGGCGCCAGCCGTGCTCGTCCGCGAGCGCCCGCACCTCCCGGGCGCCGGCCGCGAGCGCTTTGGCGACGGCCGCGTCCGGGTCCTCGACGACCAGCGCCAGGCGCGTGGTCGAGCCGCCCAGCGTCTCGGGGCTGAAGTTGAGGTGATCGGGAGACTCGTCGGCGACCCACACGAAGCTGTCGCCGACGAGCAGCTGCGAGACGACCGCCTCGTGCTCGTCGGCGCCGCCGACGCGGTAGATCTCGACCGCGTCGAACGCGCGCTTGTAGAACTCGACCGCCTCGCGCCCGCGCCTGACCGAAAGCTGCGGCTGCGCACCCGTGCGCGCCGCGCGCGCGATCGCGTCGATGTGCTCGACGTTCGCGCGGTCGTCGAGCTCAGTGCTGGGCTCCGTCGCAAACCACGCATCAAGGATCTCGGCGAGCTCAGCCTGCGAGGTGGCGCGCAGGCTCAGCGCGAGCACGTTGGCGTCGTTCCAGCGACGCGCGCCGGCGGCGGTGGCCGCGTCCAGGCACAGCGCCGCTCTCACACCGGCGAGCTTGTTGGCGGCGATCGACGCACCGGTGCCGGTCCAACAGCACACGATCCCCTGCTGGACGCGACCGGCTGCGACGTCGCGCGCCACCGCCTCGGACGCCCAAGCCCAATCGCAGCGCTCCGACTCGGCCAGCGCGCCGTGCAGCAGCGGCTCGTGGCCGCGTCGCTCGAGCTCAGCGGCGATCGTGCCCGCGACGCCTGTCAGCTCATCGGCGGAAAGCGAGATACGCACCGCTTACACCGCCGCGGCGCGCACCAGGTCGAGGAACAGCCTGTGCAGACGCTCGTCGCGACCGAGCTCGGCGTGGAAGGCGACGGCCAGCATGCTGCCCTGGCGCGCCGCGATCGCATGGCCATCCACCTCGCCGAGGATCTGCACCTCTGGCCCGTGCTCGGCGATCCACGGCGCGCGGATGAAGATCGCACGCAGCGGACCGCCGTCGAGGCCATCCACCTCGACGTCCGCCTCGAAGCTCTTCGTCTGCCGGCCGAACGCGTTGCGCTCGGCGCGCATGTCCATCAGCGCGAGATGATCGCGGTCGAGCATGATCAGCCCGGCGCACGAGCCCAGGATCGGAACCCCACCCGCCCCAAGCGCGCGCAGCGGCTCGGCCAGGCCCTCGCGCTCGACGCCGAGCGTCATCGTCGTCGACTCCCCCCCGGGAATCACGAGCCCGTCGAGCCCATCGAGGTCGGCCGGCGTGCGCACCTCACGCGTGCGAGGCGGGCTTGGACCCAATTTCGCCAGCATCCGCTCGTGCGCCTCGAACCCGCCCTGCAGCGCAAGCACGCCGATCAGCGGAGCGTCGTCCAACCCGGCCGCTACCAGCCGCGTTGGGCCAGTAGTTGCTCGCCCTCGAGCTTCGAGGTCTCGAGGCTGACCATCGGGGTGCCGAGCCCGCGCGAGGCGTGCGCGACGCGCTCGGCGTCCTGCCAGTGGGTCGTCGACTCGACGATCGCCCGCGCGCGCGTGGGCGGGTCCTCGGACTTGAAGATGCCCGAGCCGACGAACACCCCTTCGGCGCCCAGCGCCATCATCAGCGCGGCGTCAGCCGGCGTGGCGATGCCTCCGGCGCTGAACAGGACGACCGGCAGCCGGCCGGCGAGCGCGACCTCGCGGACGAGGTCCAGCGGCGCGGCGAGATCCTTGGCGGCGGCGGCGAGCTCATCGGCGCCGAGCATCGTCAGGCGACGGATTTCGCCGCCGACCTGGCGCATGTGGCGTACCGCCTCGACGATGTCGCCCGTTCCCGCCTCGCCCTTGGAGCGGATCATCGCGGCGCCCTCGCCGATCCGGCGCAATGCCTCGCCGAGGTTCGTGGCGCCGCAGACGAACGGCACCTTGAAGTCCCACTTGTCGATGTGGTTGGCCTCGTCGGCGGGCGTGAGCACCTCCGACTCGTCGACGTAGTCGACCTCGAGCGCCTCCAGCACGCGCGCCTCCATGAAGTGCCCGATGCGCGCCTTGGCCATCACCGGGATGCTGACCGCCTCCTGGATGCCGGCGATCATCTCCGGGTCGGACATGCGCGCGACGCCGCCATCGCGACGGATGTCAGCGGGCACGCGCTCGAGCGCCATCACCGCGGCCGCGCCGGCGTCCTCGGCGACCTTCGCCTGCTCGGGCGTGACCACGTCCATGATCACGCCGCCCTTGAGCATCTCGGCCAGGCCTGTCTTGACTCGGAATGTCGCCTCGTCGCGCACGGTCCCTAGTTTGACAGCCTGCGGCGGATGCGGCCAGCGCGCCCGGCACCGCAGGCCAGATCCGGGCTGCGGACACGGCGCGCGAGCGCCACCACGACGAGTCTCACGGCAACGCGTCGCGCGCGCGCCGGCGGCCCTGCCTTGCTGAGAGGTTGAAGCGCGACGCGGCGCTCGGCGCCGCGCTTGAGCTCGGCCTCGCGCTGGCGCATCAGCTCGATGTTGACCATGTCTCTCGCCATTGACCCACCCCATTCCTACATAGCTTGTCGTGCAATATGACGCTATCCGGTAGACTTACAATTGCAATGTGGATCAATATGC
Organism: uncultured Solirubrobacteraceae bacterium; assembly: GCA_963797105.1. Lineage (GTDB taxonomy): Bacteria > Actinomycetota > Thermoleophilia > Solirubrobacterales > Solirubrobacteraceae > Palsa-744. The sequence goes on along the minus strand of CAWCOB010000002.1, from coordinate 1,645,063 downwards.
CTTTGACGTAGCTGATGGCTGAGACGCTGATCGATCGTCTCCAGGCCGTCGACCGCGACGCCAAGCCGTCGCTGACGCGACAGCTCGCGGATGTCTTCGCCGCCGCGATCGCAAGCGGCGAGCTGGAGGCGGGCGCGAAGCTCCCGACGACGCGCGAGCTCGCCGAGATCGCCGGGATCAACCAGCTGACCGCAGGCCGTGTCTATCGGCGTTTGCAGGAGCAGGGTCTCGTCGTCTCAGCCGTCGGGCGCGGCACGTTCGTGCGCGGGGCCGCACGCAGCGCCACCGATGCGGCCGACCTCTCCTGGCAGACCTACGCGCTGGGCGCACCCCGCGACGGCTACGCGGGCCGGATCCTCAGCGAGGCCGCCGAGCACGCGGGAAGCCCACGGCTTGTCGCGCTGTCGGTTGGCTATCCCTCGAGCGAGCAGATACCCGTCGCCGAGCTCGCCATCGCGACCGAGCAGACGCTCGCGCGAGCGGCCCTCGAGAGCTTCGAGTACTGCCCGATCGAGGGCACGGACGAGCTGCGCGCGCAGCTCGCCACGCTCGGCCGCGCGCGCGGGCTCGAGGACGACGTCGACGGCATCCTGATCACGACCGGCGGACGGCAGGGGCTGACCGTGGCGGCGCGCGCCGTCCTGCGAGCCGGCGACGTGGCGGCGTGCGAGTCACCTACGTACATGGGCATGCTCGAGGCACTGCGCGCCACAGGCGCCACCGTGATGCCCGTCGGCGTCGACGAGCACGGCTTCGACGTCGACGCGCTCGAACGGCTGCTGCGCGGCCACGAGGTGAAGCTCGTGGCGCTGCAGCCGCGCGGTCACAACCCGACCGGCCGGGATCTCAGCGCCGAGCGTCGCACGCGCCTGCTCGAGCTCGCAAACAGACACGGCTTCTTCGTGCTCGAGGATGCCGTGTACGCCGACCTGCGCTACGACGGCGTCGACCCGGGCTCTCTGCGCGCGCACGACCCCGCGCACGTGATCTACGTCGACTCGCTCTCGAAGACGGTCGCGCCGGGCCTGCGCGCCGGCTGGATCGCCGCCAGCGGCCCCGTCCTCGACCGCATGATCGCCGAGAAGCGAGACGACGACGCGCACTGCGCGACCCTGCCGCAGCTGATCGCGGCCTCCTACCTCGCCGCCGGTCACTACCCGGCCCAGGTCGCCCGCGCGCGCCAGCTCTACCGGACGCGCCGCGACGTCCTGCTCGAGGCCCTCGACACCGAGCTGCGCGGCATCGCCACCTTCATGCGACCGAGCGCCGGCGGCCACGTGTGGGTGACGCTCGAGCACCCGCGCGACGACCAGGAGCTATACCGCGCCGCGCTCGCCGCCGGCGTCAGCTACATCCCCGGCCCCGCGATGCTGGTCGGCCCACCGACCGCCACCCACCTGCGCCTGTCGTTCACGTCGATCACGCCCGAGCGCCTGCGCGACGGAGTCCGCCGCCTCGGCCGCACGATCCGCGCCCAGCCCCACGCACCCCGCCACCGCCACACCCTGCCCGTAGCCTGACCTCGGCCTGGGCAGTCCAAACGGCGGCCGCATCGAGCTCTCGACGACACATGCAGTCGAGCGGAGCGGTCGTCATCGACGGCGAAAGCCGACGAGGGCGAGCCGCGCAGCGCGACGTCCTACTTCAGCCGGAACGCCTTGATGCGATCGTCGTACTGCGCGGTGTCCTGCGCGTAGACCCCGTAGGCCAGCGCCTGGATGACGCTGAGCAGCGCCGTGTGCGAACGCACGTAGGCGGGGCTGTTCGACGAGTAGTAGAGCTTGATCTGCGCGAGCTTGGCGACCTCTGACAGGGTCGCGTCGGTGATCGCCGCGGTGCGCGCCTGGCGGTGGCGCGCGAGCTTCATCGCGCGTACGACCAGCGGGTGCGGGCGCCCGGCGGAGAGCCCGATCACGAGCGTGTTCGCGTCGATGCGCCCGAGGCGGCTGAGCGCCTCCTGCGAGGGGCTCGCGACGACGTCGACGCGCAGGTCGAGCAGCATCAGCAGGTGGCGCAGGTAGCTGGCGAAGAACGCCATCTGGTCGGTGCCCGCGACGAGCACCTTCTCGGCGCCGACGATCGCGGCGATCAGCGCCTCTACCGAGCTGCGGGACACCTTGCGGGCGGTGTCCTCGACGTTGATGTGATCGGCCGCGAGCGCCGCCTCGAACTCGTTCTGGTCGAGCGAGAACAGCGGTGTGGACGGACCGGCGCCGCCTTCTTTGGTCGCCTTGGCGTTGACGCGGCGGTATTCCTCGCGCGCGGCAGCCTGCAGCTCGGGGAAGCCCTCGAAGCCGAGCGCCTGCGAGAAGCGCACGACGGTCGAGCTCGACGTGTTCGCGCGGCGCGCCAGCTCCTCGGCCGTCTGGAACGCGGCCTCGTCGAGGTGGTCGACGATGTACTGCGCCACGTCCTTCTGAGAGCGCGAGCACTCGTCGAAGCGCGCCTGTATGTACTTGGACAGGCTCTGGTGCTCACTCGTCCCGTTCGCCGGCGGTGGCTCGGCGATCTTTGTTCCCGCACGCTTCATCGGCGCTTATGTTCGACGTCTTCGTTTCGCAGTCCTTCACGCCGATCCGCAGTTCGCGCAATTACTTGGCGCGGGCTCGATAGTGATCCGTCGCGGCGCGTGGCACGTACATAAGCTCAGCCCATGCCGAGCGCCGAGGAACTGCCGTGAGAATCGCCGTGGTCGGAGCGGGCGTGTCCGGGCTGGTCGCCGCGCACCTGCTGCAGCGCGAGCACGAGATCGTCGTGTATGAGGCGAACGCCTACGCGGGCGGGCACGCGAACACCGTCAGGGTCGACACCGCGCACGAGAGCCATGATGTGGACACGGGGTTCATCGTCATGAACGACCGCAACTACCCCAACTTCACGCGTCTACTCGATCGGCTCGGCGTCGCCCGGCAGCAAACGCACATGAGCTTCTCGGTGAAGGGCGAGGACGAAGACTTCGAGTACGCCGGCACACCGGGCGGCCTGTTCTGCCAGCCGCGCAATCTGCTCAGCTTGCGCTTTCAGCGGATGATCCTCGAGCTGCTGCGCTTCAACCGGGAGCTGCGCGGCCTGCTGGCGTGCGCGGCCAGCTCGGGCGAGCCGCACATTGAGGAGTCGCTGCAAGCGTTCCTCGAGCGCCGCCGCTTCTCGCGCGCGTTCGTCGAGCGACTGATCGTGCCGCAGGTCTCCGCCGTGTGGTCAGCCGACCCGCGCCAGATGCACTCGTTCCCCGTGCGCTTCATGGCCGAGTTCTTCGCCAACCACGGCATGCTCGGCTTCCGCGACCGCCCGCGCTGGTCGACGATCGCCGGCGGCTCCGCGCGCTATGTCGAGGCGCTGCTCGCGCCGTTTCGCGAGCGCGTGCGCCTGAGTACGCCGGTGCGCTCGATCACGCGTCACCCCGGTCACGTGGAGATCATCGCCGGCGGCCCGCACGACGGCGCGGCCGGCGAGCGCTTTGACCAGGTGGTGATCGCGACGCACTCCGACCAGGCGCTGCGAATGCTCGGCGACCCCTCACGACAGGAGGCCGAGCTGCTGGGAGCGATCCCCTACCAGCGCAACGAGGCGGTGCTGCACACCGACTCGAGCCTGCTGCCGCGCCGGCACCGGGCGCGCGCCGCGTGGAACTTCCACCTGCTGCGCGAGCCCAAGCCGGTGAGCACCGTGACCTACTACATGAACCACCTGCAACGGCTGCGCGCCGATCGCGACTTCTGCGTGACGCTCAACCGCACCGAGGCGATCGACCCCGCGAAGATCATCCGCACGATCTCCTACGCCCACCCCGTGTACACGCCCGCGGGCGTCGCCGCACAACAGCGGCACGCGACGATCAGCGGCTTCGAGCGACGCACCCACTACTGCGGCGCCTACTGGGGCTGGGGCTTTCACGAGGACGGCGTGCGCAGCGCGCTCGACGCATGCGCGCCGTTCGGGGCGAGGCTGTGAACAGCTGCCTATACGAGGGCACCGTGCGCCACCGCCGCCACGGCACGCCCAGCGACGAGCTGCGCTACCGGATGTTCATGGCTTACCTCGACCTCGACGAGCTGCCTGAGTGCTTCGACGGGCACGCGCTGTGGTCCGCGAGGCGTCCCGCGCTCGCGTGGTTTCGCCGCGCCGACTACCTCGGCGACGCGCGCGTGCCGCTCGCGCAGTCGGTGCGCGAGCTCGTCGCCGAGCACACCGGCGAGACGCCCGAGGGGCCCATCCGACTGCTGACGCACCTGCGCTGCTTCGGGCACTGCTTCAACCCGGTGAGCTTCTACTACTGCTACGAGCGCTCAGGCGAGCATGTGCGGGCCGTCGTCGCACACGTCACCAACACGCCGTGGGGCGAGCGTCACGCCTACGTGATGCCGGTAGAGCGCGCCGCTGATCACGGCACCGTGAGCACGATCGGCGGCCGTTTCGAGAAGGCTCTGCACGTCTCGCCGCTGATGGGCATGGAGCACACCTACGACTGGCGGCTGACCGAGCCGGGCACGCGGCTGGCCGTGCACATCGCCTCGCTGCGAGCGGATGGGCACGGCACCGAGCCCGTGTTCGACGCGACGCTCGCACTCGAGCGCCGCGAGCTCGACGCTCACCAACTCGCGCGCGCTCTCTCGCGCTATCCGTTTCTGACGATGCGCATCCTCGCCCGCATCTACGGGCACGCCCTGCGACTGCGACTGCGCGGTGCCGAGTACTTCCCGCACCCGCACAGCGCACCGGCCGTTGCCAGCACGGCGCTCGATCACGCCGATCGCGAAGCGGCGCTACCGACATGAGCGCTCGCGAGATCGTCGCCCGCAAGCCGCTTTCGCTGCAGCGCCAACAGGCCCACTGGCTGCGGCGCCGCTATGACCGCGCCGCGCGGGGACTCGTGCTGCGGCTGCTGAGCCGCATCCGCGGTGGCCAGATCGAGCTGGTCGAGGACGGCGTGAGCCTTTGCTTCGGCGAGGTCGTCCCCGAGCGCCCGTTGCGAGCTCTCGTGCGCGTGCGCTCGGCGCGCTTCTACCGTCAGCTCCTGCGCGGCAGCATCGGGCTGTGCGAGTCCTACATGGACGAGCTCTGGGAGTGCGATGACCTGGTGGCGCTCACGCGCATCGCCGCGTTGAACGTCGGCGCGCTCGACACGTTCCGCCGGCGCCTCGCGCCGGTGCTGATCCCCGCCCAGCGCTGGGCGCGCTGGCTCGCGCGCAACACGCCAGGGCGCTCGCGCCGGCGCATCGCCGCGCACTACGACCTCGGCAACGAGCTGTTCGCGCTGTTCCTCGACCGCACGATGATGTACTCGTGCGCGGTCTTCGAGAGCCCGCACGCGACGCTCGAGGAAGCATCGCTCGCGAAGCTCGAGCGCGTGTGCGCGAAGCTGGACCTGCGCCCCGAGGATCACCTGCTGGAGATCGGCACCGGCTGGGGCGGGCTCGCGGTATACGCGGCCGAGAACTACGGCTGCCGCGTGACGACCACGACGATCTCGCGCGAGCAGCACGCCTACGCGTGCGAGCGCGTGCGCGAGGCGGGCCTAGAGGATCGCGTGAGCGTGCTGCTCGAGGACTACCGCGAGCTCACGGGCACCTACGACAAGCTCGTCTCGATCGAGATGATCGAGGCCGTCGGCTGGCAGTACTTCCCCACGTACTTCCGCCGCTGCTCGGAGCTGCTCGCCGACGACGGCGCGATGCTGCTGCAGGCGATCACGATCGACGATCGCGCCTATCACGTGGAGAAGGCCGGCAAGAGCTTCATCAACACCTACATCTTCCCCGGCGGCTGCCTGCCCTCGATGGAGATCATCGCGCGCTCGCTCGCTCGCGTCACCGATCTGCAGCAGGTGCACCTCGAGGACATCACCGCGCACTACGCGACCACGCTCGAGCGCTGGCGCGAGCGCTTCCTCGGTGCCACCGAGCGCCTGTCGGAGCTCGGCTACGACGAGCGCTTCCGCCGCCTGTGGGCGCTCTACCTCTGCTACTGCGAGGGCGGCTTCCGCGAGCGGCGCATCCAGGACGTGCAGCTGCTGTTGGCCAAGCCCAACTACCGCGGTGAGGTACAGGCGGCGCGCACGGGCGCCGGCGTGGCCGCCGCCTGAAGCAACGGGGCGCCGCGGTGCGGCAATGGCCTCGGGTCAATCCCTGGCCGGTGGTCGATGCTGAACTCGGCGCCCTAACGGTGGCTAGACGCGGATCTTCTCCGCGAACCGCTCGCGGGCTGCCTGACGTGAGACGCCGAGCGCGATCCCTATCTCACCCCACGACCTGCCATCGGCGCGTGCGCGGGCAACCAGCTCTCGAACGCGAGCCTCGCCGGTGCGCACGTTGTCGACGGCCTCTGCGAGCGCCCGCAGATCGGTCGTGTCATCCATCGGGACGCCGGACGGGTCGAAGTCCTCGGCGAGCTTCGCGGCTCGCTGGATCTCCTCGTCGGTGTCGGGTGGCATGAAGAATGTCCTCGTCAGCGATGCCGTGCTTCCGAGCCGTCTGCGCGACACGCATTAGTGACAAGATATCTTGTCAAGGATGTTTGTCAAGGAACCTTGCCGAGAATGTCGCTCGGGCTGCCATCCGCTCCGACGGCGCACCATCCATGTCCGCTTGACCGGAGCCTCCAGCACCTCCGGTAGTGTCCTCGCGGGATGAGACGCAGCCTGTACGAGGACGTACACGAAGACTTCCGCGCGAGCTTTCGCACGTTCCTCGCGCGCGAGGTGCTCGGCGACGAGGGCCGCTACGGCGAATGGGAGCGCAACGGGATCGTCCCAAGGGAGGTGTTCGCGCTCGCGGGCAAGGGGGGCTTCCTCGGCATGGCCGTGCCCGAGGCCTACGGCGGCGCCGGCGCGGAGGACTTCCGCCTGAACCTCGTTATCGGTGAAGAGGTCCAGCGCGCGGGCGTCGGCAGCTTCGGCCTGGGAATAACGCTGCACAACGACATCTGCCTGCCCTACTTCCTCACCTACTGCGACGAGGCCCAACGCGAGCGCTGGCTCGGCGGGATCGCCTCCGGCGAGCTGATCACGGCGCTCGCGATGACCGAGCCGGGGATCGGCTCCGACCTCGCCGCGATGTCCACGAGCGCGATACGCGACGGCGATCACTACGTCGTCAACGGCGCGAAGACGTTCATCACCAACGGCATCAACGCCGACCTCGCGATCCTCGCGGCGAAGACCGATCCGTCGCAGCGCCACAAGGGAATCAGCCTGATGATCGTGGAGCGCGGCATGGACGGCTTCGAGCGCGGGCGCAACCTCGAGAAGGTCGGACAGCACGCGCAGGACACCGCCGAGCTGTCGTTTGCCGACGTGCGCGTGCCCGTCGAGAACCTCCTCGGCCAGGAGGGCGAGGGCTTTCGCTACCTGGTCTCGAACCTGCCCCAGGAGCGCCTCTCGATCGCCGCGTCCGCCGTCGCCGCCGCCGAGGCCGCGATCGGGTGGACGCTCGAATACGTGAAGGAGCGCAAGGCCTTCGGCCAGTCGATCGGCTCCTTCCAGAGCTCGCGCTTCACGCTCGCCGAGCTCCACGGCGAAGCCCAGATCGCGCGCGCGTTCGTCGATCAGTGCGCGCAGGCGCTCAACGCCGGCGAGCTGACACCCGAGGATGCCGCGACCGCCAAGTGGTGGTGCACCGACCTGCAGGGCCGCGTCGTCGACCGTTGCCTGCAGCTGTTCGGAGGCTACGGCTACATGCTCGAGTACCCGATCGCGCGCGCGTTCGCGGACGCACGGGTGACGCGTATCTACGGCGGCACCAACGAGATCATGAAGGAGATCGTCGGGCGCTCGCTCGGGCTGTAGCAGCGACCTATATTTTCAGCTGAACGGTGCGCCGCGCCTGTGCCGGATCGCCCGAGGCACTAGTCACCTTGACGCTGATTCGGAGCTCCACGGCATCGCCCGCGTGGATGATTCTCTCCAACATTCGCAGCGAGCGGCCAGCGTAGTCGTCGGTGATCTGTTGCTCGCCACCGGCTTCGCTGACGATCGACACCGGGTACGAGTTGAGATCTAGTCTGGACACATGAACGGCTCGGTTGTGGCGCCGCACCACATAGACCTCGTAGGACGTATCACCAGAGCAGCGCGCACTACAGCGGACACGGTAGAACAGCGTCGGGCGCGAGAGATGGAAGTTGCCTAGCAAGCCAATGCTCACCTGTATTGGCGAGACCTGCACAACTGGCGGCGGAAGCGTGGGCGACAACACTGCTGGTACAGCTGGCGCGAGCACCGTCAGTGCACGCGGTTGCGTCGTTTCGATCTTTGGTGTCTGGCCTTCGCATTCCTTGAAGCCGGCAGTCGAAAAAGAGGCGTCCCAGTAGACAGTTCCGGGTTTGTCGCTCGTCTTGGTCGACGTAAACGAGTAGCCTTCGCCCGGTGCGGGCCGCGCAGATCCAAGACCGCTGTCGATATCCGGGGTCGCCAGCAGCGCGGGTGAACTCGCCACAGCAAACGTCACCGTCGCCCCGGCGTTCCCCGTAAAGGTAACGGGAGCGCCCACGGGCACAGCGGCGCCTTCCGCGGGAACAAGCGATGCCCGCAACGTCGCCATATCGGCGTAGGTTTCGTCGAAGCAGGAGAGATACGGAGCTTTATACACATAGCCATATGCCGAGCCTGCAGACAGCCCGACCGAGCCCAGCACAAACGCCGACACCCCAACGGCGATAGCGCTCACCGCCCGGGGAAAACGACATATCTGACTCGATGGCAGCGCGATAAGCCCCGAAGGCCGATGCTGCCACGGCCGCACCATGACGCGAGGCTCACGCGAGCCGCGATACGCCTCAGCGACACCACTCCGGCGCCGAGTCCAACGCGTTGGCAAATAGTTCGCAATGGCTATATTGCTCCGATTGTCCGACATTCGCAATGGCTATATTACTCCGATTGTCCGACATCAGCAAGCATTCTAGGGGTCCAAACCGCACCTTCCACCAACGGCCGGATCAGCACAGCCGACTCTTCTCCGGCTCCGGCTTGGCCCCCTGCTGGTACGCCACATATTCGCCTTCTTCTTCAGTCACTTGATCAAGGGTCGCGCGATGGTGTACGCCTGATCCCGATCCCAACGAGCCCCGCCCCAAGACCAACCGCCGCCCGTAGAACACTACCCTGCCAGCTAATGTTCGTAGCGAAGTGAAAAAAGAGCACCAGTAGCACACCGGCCAAAGGCGCCAGCCTCCAATCGCGCGGGTTCATTCTTTACAGATCCTTTTACCGGCCGCAGCTCCGGCCGCGCTACCCGCCGCACTACCGCCCCAGCCTCCCGGCGTGCCCAAGAAACCACCAATGGCCCCTCCAACAAATTCGCACCATTCTTGCCCTTCTCCACGACGCGGTGCCGGCCTGTGATGTTTCTTGCATGACTTACAGTGCGGGCGGCCGAGGACGGGCACCATCACGGCGCCTCCCGATTCAGCTTCCGGGGCTTCGCCGGACTCGTTGGAAAGTGGCTGGTAGAGCACAGCGGGTTCGACGTGCGCTTCTTCGTTGCCTGACGAGCCGCCGTGGTGGTCCGAGGCGTATTCGTATCCGCCTTCTTCTTCCCATTCTTCCCATTCTTCGCCGTATTGTGGGCCTGCTGCCCATTCCGCAGCCCAGGCTGCTTGTTGGGCGGCGTATTCGGCGGCGGCGCGTGCGGCTGCTTCTTCGGCGGCGCGTTGTTCGGCGATGCGGGTGGCTTCGCGTCCTTCTGCTCCGGCTGCCCATTTTTCGTCGAAGCCGTTGAGGTAGCCGGCTTCGTAGGCGTATTCGCCGCTCGGGTCTGTGCTGTTGACGGGGTCTTGGAAGGTATAGGAGTAGGCGTTGGCCGAGCCGCCGGAGATCGGGTCTGGCTGTAGGAAGCGCCCGATCTGGGGGACGTAGGAGCGTACGCCCATCGTCGTGACCCCCGACGGAAGTTCCGTCGGGAGCCCGATCGCGCCGAGCCACGAGTATTTGGCTGGGAGCGTGGTGGTGGGGACGCCGAACTCGCTGGTGTCTGCCTTGGATGCCATTTCTGTCGCTGTTTCGGAGAGGTATGCGGTCCCGATGAGGTCGCCGTGGAGGTTCGCCAACTGTATCATCGGCAGTTCCGAATTGTTCTGGATCGCGGTGAGCTGCCCGTTGATGCCGGGGATGTTGCGGGTCGTTTCGCCGCTGGTGTTCGTCGTCCATGCCGGCTCATTGCTGGGGCCGGCGTAGTGGGAGACGATGTCGGAGACTTTTTTGCCGGTGCCGACGGTTTCGCGGGTGCGTCCGGCGGGGTCGAGGTTGTCGCCCATCGTCTGTTCCTGCTGGGTTTGCGTCGCGGCTTGTCCGTCGACGTAGTAGGTGTTCGTGAGTGCTCCGCCTTCGGTGTCGGCTTCGGGGAGGGTCGTGATGTCTCCGAAGTTGTTGTAGGTGGTGCCGGTGTCGGCGATGCGGTCGGCGGTGTCGTAGGTATGGCTTTCGACGGTGCCCCCGGTGGTGGTGCATTCTTTTTTGAGGTTCGGTTCGCGGGTCGTAAGACTGATGCGGTTGCTGTCTTCGTCGTAGGCGTAGATCCGGGTGGTGCAGCCTTTACCCGCGGGAGTGTTCTGGACCTGGGTTAGACGGCCGGCTGCGTCGTAGACGTATTGCTGCTTGGAGAGGTTGCTGGTCTGGGTGAGCCATTGCCCGTGGATCGACGGAACAATGCTGTCCTTGAACCACTGGCATTTTTCTTTTTCTTCTTCAGTGCAGTCGGTGAGCTTTTTGTAGATGAGGCTTGTCGGGGTGCCGGTCTGGTTGTAGGTGTAGTAGGCGGTCATGCCGTTGGGGTAGCCCTCGGTCAGCATGTTGCCTTCCACGTCATAGCCCGCCTTGAACTTCATGCCTTCATGGGAGGAATCCACGAGTTCTTCCAGCAGCCCTGTGGTTTTGCTGTAGGTGTAGGTCTGGGTGCCCTTGCCATCATTGGTTTTCAGGATGCGCCCGTCGACGTCGTATTCATAGCTTGAGGTGTTCGCGTCGGCGTCGGTGTAGCTCGTAAGCTGCCCGAGCGTGTTGTAGACGCTCGTGATCGCCTTGCCAGTCGCTGGTGTGCTCTGCTTCGTGAGCGCCCCAGTTTCAGCGCCCGCTTCTGCCGTGTAGCTGTAGGTGACTTCTGGCAGCGCCGTCCCTTCGCCGCTTTCGACCGTCGTCGCTTTCAGGCGGCCCGCGCTGTCGTAGCTGTCTGTCTTTGTCCGCGTCTTTGCGTCTTCTTCGACGGTTGTGAGCGGCTCATCCCAGATGTTGTAGGAGGTGATCGTGGTGATGGGGAGCTGGGGGAGGCCACCGCCCGGCTGCGCGACGGGCTCTATCTGGCATGGGAGCGCGGCCCATTCGGGGTGGTTTCGGCATGCGCCGACTTCGGATTCTGCTTTCGCGGTGTAGTAGATGGTCTTTGTGTCGTGGGCTTCTTCGTTGCCCGTGATCGTCGGTATCCACCGCTCTACGCGGTGGTTGAGGTCATCGACGACGTAGATTTCGCCGGAGGAGTTGATCGCGTCGCCCTCGGGGAAGTCGAGCTGTCCGTTGCCTGTCCCGAAGGACGCGAACTGCGTGAGGTATTCCCCGGAGGGCGTGAACACCTGCATACGGTTGTTGCCCGTGTCGGTGACGTACAGGTTGCCGGTGGTGGGACTGGTCGCGATCCCGACGGGGGATTCGAGCTGCCCGTTGCCGGTCCCGACGGTCCCGAAGTGCCCGGCCGGTTCGCTATTTTCGTTGATCTCCTCTACGCGGTTGTTGCCGGTGTCGGTCACGTACAGGGTGCTGCCGGCGAACGTCATGCCCCAGGTGCTCGCGAACTGGCCTTCGCCTTCGCCTTTCAGGCCGGCTTCGCAGCCGCTTGCGTTCGTGCAGATCTGGTATTTGCTTTCGCTGTTTTTGATGACGCCCCAGCCGACAGCCTCGATGAATTTGCCTTCCGGTTTGAACTCTTGCAGCCGTCGGTTGACCGAGTCGCCGACCCATATGTTCCCGGACGGGCTGACGGCGATCGCCAACGGCGTTTTGAACTTCCCGGCGGTGCTGCCGGCTTCGCCCCACTGGTTGACGGCTTCGTTTTTTTCCTCGTTGTAGACCTCGATGCGGTCGTTGCCGGAGTCAACGACGTAGATCGAGCCGCCCGCGATCGCAATCCCGGTGGGGTCATAGAGCTCGCCTTTTTCGGCGCCCTGTAGTCCTTCTTTGCAGCTGCTTTTGCACGCCTGGAGCTTGTGTTCGCCGTTGCTCACGCCCCACCCGAGCGTCTCGATGAACGCTCCCGTGGGCGAGAACTCGGAGATACGGTTGCTCGCGTACTCGGTGACCCACACGTTGCCTTTGGCGTCGATCGCGTCATACGTCGGCTTTTCGAGCTGGCCCGCCCCGGTGCCTTTCGCGCCGAACGACGCAGCGTAGCTCGGCGGGACCTTCCGGTCTTTCCCGGCGGCCGCTGGCATCTTTGTCTCGACTGGCTCGCCTGTGTTTGGTTCGTATTCGGTCGTGTGCACAAGGTTCAGGCCGGTAGGGTCGGCACTCGTCGGGTCCGTGGTCACAGACAGCGGTTTGCGAAGTTTCCAGCCGAGGAGTTCCTGGCTACCGGGGCCGGTGTAGGACATCACGGTCGTGCGCACCGATTCGGGTTCTTCTTTTCCGGCGACCACCGCGCCCTGCGTCGTCTTGGTCACGAGGTCATAGGGGCCACCGGTTTTGGGTTCGCCTTCGTTGTAGCTGTTGATGGTGTGCTCGCGGGCTTCGACCTGGCTGCCGTTTGTCAGCTCGACGGGGTGCTGCGGCCCGAGGCTGCTGAGCAGCCGCGTCCCGGGTTCGCTGCCGCTTTCTTCGTAGGTGTTTTCGGTGGACAGCAGCTTCGCGAGTTCCGCTGATTTGCAGCTTTTTTCCGATTCGCAGGTTTCTTTGAGCGCCAGCCCCCGGTTATCCGCGCTGAGCGTGCGCACAACGTCGTTGTAGGTGTTGTATTCCGTCGTTGAGACGCCACCCGTCGGCGCCGCGATGTTGACGGTCCTGCCGTCGCTGTCCATGTACTGGATCGTGGCGCGCTTGTAGGCGTCGGCGGGCCATCCCATCGGCTCATCCGGGGGGAAGATCGCGGTCCCTTCTTCCGGGACATCTATCGTCTGCCCCCACTTCGAGGTTTCGGCTTTCGTCAGCGTCTGTAGTTCCGCGCCAGAAAGCGGAACCTGATAGTCGACGGTCCACACCAAGCTCGTCCCCACAGACGGTGGTTCGGGCGCCGGCGAGTTCGGTTTGCCGCCATCGCGGACGATTACCGGCGCGCTCGATACGGCGCCCGTACCGTCGGGGTTTAGTGCTTTGACCTGGACCTGAAGATCGCGCCCTTCGTCCGCTACCACGGGATAGTAGCTCTGATTCACGGCTCCCGGGATCGGAATGCAGTATTTGTCAGCCTCGTTGCAGCGTTCCCACTGGTAGGTGTATGCCTCGGGTTCACCGCTCCAGGTGCCTTCGCTCGAGACCGTGATCTTTTTGCCGATTTCCGGTTCACCGGCCGGCAGGGTCGGTGCTTTCGTGTTCGCTGGCAGCGACTGTTCGTCCTCCGTTTTCAGTGCGCTCGTGCTGGCGGCGGCCGGCCGGATGACTGACAGCAGCCGCCCCGTGTTCGAGTCAACGAGGCTCGTGCCGTAGTGCACCAGCCAAGGCTCCTGCCCCGCCGGGCTGACCGCCGTCACATGCCCTTCGCTGTCGTAGCCATAGCTCGTCTCAAGCTTCGGCGAGACCTGTGGGTTCCACTCTGCCCGCAGACGCCCGCTCGCGTCATACGCGTATTCCGCGACCGGAACCGGTTTGATTTCTTTCGTTGCCGAGTTATACGCCTCGTAGAGGATTTCCTTCAGCCGTCCCTTGTAAGCCCCCCAGTCGCTCGACTTTTCGCCTTCTTTCGCGGTCGTTTCATGGGCGTATTCGAACGCCAACACCCTACAGCCGGCGATCGGCGGTTCTTTGCTTTCGAGGCGGTGCAGACACGTGGTGACACCCGCGGGTTCCGGCGCGAGCGCGTACACCGGCTCCGTGATCCCTTCCACCGACTGGTAGATGTAGTGGATCGTCTCGGACGCTACTGGCCCTTCCTGGAGCGTCGGCTTCCACAAGACAAAGCTCGAGCCAGTGTGCGTAAAGTGCGTGACAGCGCCGCTAGCTGCGTTCTTCAGCACGTATTCCGTCGGTTCGCCCGACACGTTCGTTTCTTCAACCAACGTCAGATTGGAGTCGCCCGACGGCGACACAAATTCTTTGCCTTTGCCCGTAAACGTGACCAGCCCACCCGTTGAAGCAGTCAGTGTCGCTGCGATCGTAACCGTTCCGGCAAAGCCCCTCGTGATGCTTTCCTGGCCGCCGACATTCAGCCTCCACTGCGGCCCGAGCGGCCCTTCCACGCCCCCTTTCAAGTGCCGCGAGCCATAACTACGCCCCACCGTCAACGCCCCGCCCGGCGCCGACACCGAAACATCGCTCGCCTGCAGGCCAAACTCGCCAGACTGCGGGTCCACCGTCCCCGGACCCAACGCGACAGGCGTAGCATGATGCACCTTGATCGTAAACGGGGTTTCCTTGACGTTCCCCGCGCTATCCCTAGCCGTGACAACAACAGTGTGTTCCCCCGTACCGAATTCACCGCCATTGATCGCCCATTCCCCTTTGACCGCGCACGGCCCCGGCGAGCATTCCCCAAGCGAGGCGCCAACCTGGCGGCCGTCGACCGCGAGCGTCACACTCGCGACCCCCGAACTCTTGACCGCGCCGGACCCGTCCGTAGCTTCCGCACCAACCGTGTACTCTCCTTCCCCGAATTCACTGCCGCTTTTCAAGCCGGTCACCGTCACGGTTGGGGGTGTGCCGTCGACTTTGATAACGGGGGCTCCTTCGATTTCTCCTTTCAACCCCATAGCATCTTCGACTTTTCCGGCAAGGACGTCTTCGCCGTCCGGCATTTTGCTGTTATACACATACACGTGTTCATACCGCTGCGGGCAGACCACCCCACCACAACCTTTGTTTTCGAGCGGCGCGTACGTTTCTACCCAATTATGGCCAGTGTCTTCGACGACGAACCGGCTAACCCCGATACCAGGGTCAGACGGCTTCAGTTCAAATCCCGATTTGGAGTGCGGCCCAAGCCACGTATGTGACCCGTAGAGCGCATTGGCTAGCCCGCCAAGGACATATTCGTATTCTTTATCAACATACACTTTGGGGCTGAATTCCTGGGCGATCGACACGGCCGCTTTGCTGATCGAGACATGGAAGCAACAGCTACCGCTTCCGGTAGTCCACGCCCCGTACAAAGCAGAGTTACCCGCCGCGCCGCGTTCGTCCGATGCACCGCAGCTACTTTTCAGACATGCCGCTGTGATCGTATACGTTCCCGTAGGGTTTTCGCCCACCCATTTCTTTTCCGCACCAGTTTCTACTTCTTCTTTTGGGTTGATGATCTGCATGCTGGCTTCTACGGGCGCTTTTGCGGCGACTTCGCCAGACACTTCCGCTTCAAATTCATAGATATGCGCTTCCGCAGGCACCGAGTAGCCGATCCGGCCATATTCCCCGCTGGTGTAGTTCGTCGTTCGCGAGATCTTGATCCCGGTCCCAACTTCCTCTTTCCAACCAGTTTCCGGGTGCTGCTTGTAAATCCAGTTTGTTGGTTTGCCACTTCCTTCCAGCGTGAGCCCTTTGTCGGTGATGACATACGGGTCTACCAGGATCGGGAACTGGTAGCCCGCGCCCTCCGAAACGGCAAGCGTCAACACATCCCCAGAGACACTCATAGACACCGGGACAGCCGTCCCGGCAGCGTCGACCGCGCTCGCCGGCAGCACTGTAGCCACAGCGACGCCGCGTCGATCGAGAACCTCAACCGCGCCAGCACCAGCGCCCTGAACAAGACGCAACCCTCCCGGCAGGACCACACGGTACGCGAGCTGCCGAGGACCTCCGTCCGAGCGAAGGATCGTATCGGCCTCAAAACCAAAAGTCGAAGGCTTCAACACCGTATCGGTGTCGGTGTTCGTGTTTGCGTACACGACACTCGCGCCCTCGAGGACCCCCTCCGCCCCGCCCACCGGAGCGCCCGCCCCTCCAAGCGGCACCAACGAAACACCGCTGCCGGACAGCCGAACGCCATCCCCTGCCCGCCTCGGGAGCTCGACTCCGACCAGCGGCGACACCGATGCAAACCCCCCAGGCGTCGCTCTCAAAGCCAAGTCAATCGGAACACGCCGCCCACCACCATCGCTCACAGCGATCGGCTCCAACGATTCCACCACGCCGCGCCTCCCATCAGACAGCACCACAGACGCCGCCGAGTCGGTCGGAAACCCCTTGACCTCCCGAACGCCCGACAGGTGCGGCAACCCGCCCGCCAGCGCATCGATAGCCCTTTGAAACACCCCACCAGCGAGGTTTACAGCCTCCGCAGTGCTGAAGCCCGAGAACCTCGTGCGCGAGGCCATTCGTTCGGCTACCGCCACCGGGTTCAGCCGCGCTGCTTCCCGTTGCGCACGCAACTGCTGACCTTCATCCAAGAACTGCACACCAGGCACAACAAGGCCGCCAGCCAGCGACAACTGACCCGCCGTCTCAGGTTCAGAGAAGGCCTGCGAAGCACTCGCCGACCAGCAGGCCGTAC
The DNA here is from genome assembly GCA_963797105.1 of uncultured Solirubrobacteraceae bacterium. Classification (GTDB taxonomy): domain Bacteria; phylum Actinomycetota; class Thermoleophilia; order Solirubrobacterales; family Solirubrobacteraceae; genus Palsa-744. The sequence continues at coordinate 1,628,444 of CAWCOB010000002.1, read as the reverse complement.
CCGCGATAAACAACAAACATAGCCCAAGCCGACGCGCAGCCAGTCGCATAGGTGACCCCCATATACGCGAGCACCCAGCACGTCGCGGAGTCGCTCCTACGGAATAGTTGCGGCAGACTGTAACGGTGCTTAGACGCTTTGCCTATCCCACACAATGGGGGATCTTTTAGCGCCTGTGTGGTATGCCAGCAGGGTCACACTGACAAACAACAACAGTCCATCCGACGTCAGTTGTCCCTCTCTGGCACTCGCATCCCGATCAGCTCGCGCCTATTGTGTATACCGAGCTTGCGGAATATCTTACGCACATGACTATGGACGGTTCTTGGAGTGATATGCAACGCGTCCGCGATCTCCGGGTTGGTAAGCCCTTCGCTCAGGGCTTCCAGTACGGTCGTCTCACGATCGGTGAGGGGCGTCTCGCCGGGCACGACTCGCGCGACCTTGTCACTCCGATCAGCCCTCGCCAGGTGCAAGCTGCGTGGGGCTCGACGGACAGCGGTCAAGATCTCGACCGCGTCAGGACTGCGAGAGATCTCTCGGGCGGCAAGCAGCATCGCGACGCCAGGCCGCTCCGTGTCCTGCACCACCGCAACCCCAGAGCTCGTCTGGCGGACCTTGAGGCGAACCAGCAGCTCATACTCGAATCCCCGCCCTCGCGTAGCGAGCACCGGTAGGTGGCGTGCGACGATCCGCTCGAGCTCTGCCGTCTCGACGCCCCCGAGCGGCTCGAACTCCCCCACCACCACGGTGATGTCGTGACTTTCAGACAAAGGCTCTACCACGCGCGCCCGCCCGCATCATGACCCGGTAGGACTGCACGCAAGTACACGAAGCCCAACGGCGAGCACACAGGTAAGTGCGCATCATTCTGCGGGATGGGTGGGAGCCAGCTTGAGGCCAGACGCGGGGCCCTTGCGCCCCCGAACGACCGCTCCGACGGACTGCAGGTGGAGGACGAGTTCCTCTACGTACCAAGACGGCAGCTGCAAAGACTCGGCAGCAACGTCCGTGCTGATCCCAGGTCGCCGAGCCAGCAACTCGAGCAGCTGCGCGACCGAGGCCCGACGGACAGGCGCCATCAAGCCTTCGGTCAGGCTGTCGATCGACACGCCCAATCCGTGTGCGAGTAGGAGCAATGCCAGGAGGTTGGGAACTCGCTTACCTATCTCGAAGCTCGATATCTGATCGTGACGCATGAAGCAGCGATCGGCCAGCTTCTGTTGAGAGAGACTGGCTTCGGCTCGCAGCAAGGTCAGATTCCGGCCAAACGCGCGTAGCGCTTCGCTCGCCTCGTACTCATCGGGGCCAAACGTGATCTTCCGGCTCTGCCGGATCACTCGCGGTCGCGACGTCATGGTCGATCCCACGACTGCGAGTAACGCCGGCCTTGCACCTCCGCGACCGGCTCAACCGACTCCGTCACCGATTTCGTGCACCTTGAACGTGTTTGCAGACACATGTCTGCAGACTATCCGAACCGCCCGCAAGACGAAGCGCTCAATTGCGCCTGGAATCGCGCCGCCGTCGTGACCACCGCGAGCTTGTTCGCCCGAACGGCCGAATAGCCACCGAGTTTCATTGAGCGATATCCTAGCGATCGGAATCGTGTCTTGCCACGTCGCTGTGGGTCGGCTGACACGAACGGCCAGCATGGCGGGACGGCGGACTTATCCCGCGTCTGGAGCGCGGCTCACGTCGCGCCCATCTCGCCTGCCAGCTCCATAAAGTAATCCAGCGAACGCGGGTTCGCGAGCGACTCCACGCTCGCCGCCTGCTCCGGCGCCACGCCCATCAGGATGCGCTTCACGGGCACCTCCAGCACCTTGCCCGACAGCGTCCGCGGCACCTCCGCGATCTGGCGGATCTCGTTCGGGACGTGCCGCGGCGAGCAGTCCTCGCGGATGCGGCGCTTGATCTTCGCCGCCAGGTCCTCGTCCAGCGTCACGCCATCGCGCAGCACCACGAACATCTCCATCCACAGCTCGCTCTGCGAGTCGTCATCCGCCCCCGGCTTGGGGATGTCCACGACCAGCGCGTCCAGCACCTCCTCCACGCCCAGCGTCGCCCGGTAGATCTCCGCTGTGCCCATGCGCACGCCCTGGCGGTTGATCGTCGAGTCCGAGCGCCCCGAGATCACCGCGCCGCCGCGCGGCGTGATGCGGATCCAGTCGCCGTGGCGCCACACCCCCGGATACATCGCGAAATAGCTTTCGCGCAGACGCGAGCCATCCTCGTCGCCCCACAGGAACAGCGGCATCGACGGCATCGGCTCGGTGATCACCAGCTCCCCCACCCCGTCCTCCACGCTCTCGCCCCGCTCGTCCCACGCCTGCACCGCGCAGCCCAGCGCGCGGCACTGCAGTTCGCCCTCGTACACCGGCAGCAGCGGGCAGCCCGCCACGAACGCCGTGCACACGTCCGTGCCGCCGCTCGTCGAGAACAGCCACACGTCGCCCTTCACGTGCTCGTACACCCAGCGAAAGCTCTCCGGCGACATCGGAGAGCCCGTCGCGCCGATCGCACGCAGCGCGCCGAGGGCGTAGTCGCGCCCCGGCTCGATCCCCGCCTTCTCACAGCTCGCCAGCAGGCCCGGGCTCACCCCCATGCACGTGATCCCCGCGCGCTCCGCCAGCTGCCACAGGAAGCCCAGATCCGGGTGCGCCGGGCTGCCGTCGTAGAGCACGATCGCCGCGTCCGACAGCAGGCAGCCGACAAGGAAGTTCCACATCATCCAGCCCGTGGTCGTGAACCAGAACATGCGGTCCCCGCGGCGCAGATCCAGGTGCAGGCGCTTCTTGCACTGCTCGATCAGGATTCCGCCGTGTCCCTGCACGATCGCCTTCGGCAGGCCCGTCGTGCCCGACGAGTACAGCACCCACAGCGGGTGATCGAACGGGAGCTGCTCGAAACGCTGGCCGATCTCCGATCGGTCGGAGCCCTCGCCAAGCGACAGCAGCTCATCCCAGGTGATGGAGCTGCGAACGCCGCCGCCGCCGGAGGCGGCCTCATAAACGTCCTCGCCGGCCAGGTAGGCGAGCGTCACCACGTGCTCGACCGTCGGCAGCTCCTCGAGGATACGCGCGACGACGGCTGTGCGGTCGAAGTCCTTGCCGCCGTGGCGGTAGCCGTCGACCGCCAGCAGCACCTTCGGCTCGATCTGCGCGAAGCGGTCGATCACGCTGCGCGCGCCGAACTCCGGCGCCGCGCTCGACCAGATCGCGCCGATGCTCGCCGTTGCCAGCAGTGCGATCAGCGTCTCCGGGATGTTCGGCATGTACGCGACCACGCGGTCGCCGCGCTCGACGCCCAGCGCGCGCAGGCCGCCCGCCGCCGCCGCCACCCGCGCCGACAGCTCGCCCCACGTGATCTCGTCGAGCTCCCGCAGCTCCGAGCAGTGCAGCACCGCCACCTCGTGCTCGCGCCCCTCGCCGTGCGCCAGCACGTTCTCCGCGTAGTTCAGCTCCGCGCCCTCGAACCAGCGCGTGCCCGGCATCTCGTGTGAGCCCAGCACGCGCTCGTACGTCTTGCCCGCGCGCACGTCGCAGAACTCCCAGATGTCCGCCCAGAATCCCTCCAGATCGTCGACCGACCAGCGCCACAGCTCGTCGTAGTCCGCGAACGGCCGGCCGCGGCGCTCGCCCGCCCAGTCCATGAAGCGCTTCATCTCCACCGCGTGCAGCTGCTCGCGCGGTGGCTCCCACATCGGATGCTCGCCGGGGACGCTTGTCATGCGGGTATTCTCGCGGTTTGTGAGCCTGCCGGGGTTGCGCGAGGAGTTTCCCGTTCTTGGCGCCGTCGCGTACCTCAACGCCGGCACCGACGGGCCGCTGCCCGCCGCCGCCGTGCGCGCCTCCGCGCAGGAGCTCGAGCGCGAGCTGCACGACGGGCGCGCGACGGCGCACTTCGAACGTCGCTCCGAGCTCGGCCGCGAGCTGCGCGCCGCCTATGCGCGCGCGCTCGACGCCGACACCAACGACGTCGCCCTCACCACCTGCACCAGCGAGGGCATGGCGCAGGTGATCGGCGGCCTCCACTTCGGTCCGGGCGACGAGATCCTCACGAGCGACGAGGAGCACCCAGGCCTGCTCGGCGCGCTCGCCGCCGCGCGCGATCTCCACGGCGTCGAGGTCCGCGAAGCGCCGCTCGCCGAGCTCGCCAACGCCGTCGGCCCGCGCACCAGGCTCGTCGCCTGCTCGCACGTCGGCTGGGTCAGCGGCTCGCTCGCGCCCGCCGAGCTCGGCCGGCTCGACGTGCCCGTGCTGCTCGACGGCGCCCAGGGCATCGGCGCCGTCCCCGTCGACGTGCACGCGCTCGGCTGCGACGCCTACGCCGGCGCCGGGCAGAAGTGGCTGTGCGGACCCGACGGCACCGGCTCGCTGTGGGTCAGCCCCGAGCTGCGCGAGCGCATCTCCGTCTCGCGTCGCGGCTACGCCAACCTCGCCGACGCCAACGACGGACTCGACGCGCACGTGCACGAGGACGCGCGGCGCTTCGACACGATGTCCCAGAGCGCCGAGACCGTCGCCTGCGCGCTCGCCGCCATCGGCGTGCTCGAGACCGCCGGCTGGGCCGCCGTGCACGAGCACGCGCGCGCGCTCGCCGCGCGCCTCGTCGAGCTGCTCGCCGACGCCGGGCGCGAGGCCGCGCCGCGCGGGCCGAGCACGCTCGTCTCCTTCCACAGCCCCGACCCCGAGGGCGAGCGCACGCTGCTCGCCGAGCGCGGCGTCGTCGTGCGCAACATCCCCGGCCGGCCCTGGCTGCGCGCGTCCGTCGGCGCCTGGAACGACGAGCGCGACCTCGAGCGGCTCGTGGAGAGCCTTCCCGGGTGAGCGACCCCGCACACGCGAGCGCGACCACGTCCGAGCACGTCACCGGTACCGGTCCCTCGACGCTCGCGCACCCGGCCCAGCCGCACACGTCGCGGCACCCGCTCCACGGCGACCCGCGCCGGCTGCTGCGCCACGTAGGCCTGCCCGTCGCGATCGCGCTGTCCGCGATCCTGAACACGCACCGGCTCGCCCAGAACGGCTACGCCAACCTCTTCTACTCGGCCGGCGTCTCCTCGATGCTGCGCTCGCTGCACAACTTCGTGTTCGTGTCGTTCGACCCCGGCGGCCTCGTCACCGTCGACAAGCCGCCGCTCGCGCTGTGGGTGCAGGCCGCCAGCGCCAAGCTCTTCGGCTTCTCCCCCCTCAGCGTGCTGCTGCCCGAGGCGCTCGCCGGCGTGCTCACCGTCGCGCTGCTGTACATCGTGCTCGCGCGGCGCCTCGGCGCCGCCGCCGCGTTCGCCGGCGCGCTCGCGCTCGCCGTGTTCCCGTCGTTCGTCGCCGTCTCGCGCGACAACGGCGTCGACCCGCTCCTGATCCTGCTGCTGCTGATCGCCTGCGCGCTCGCCCTGCGCGCGTGCGAGACGGGTCGCTGGCGCACGCTGATCGCCTGCGGCGTCGTCGTCGGGCTCGCCTTCAACACCAAGACGCTCGCCGCCTATCTCGTCGTCCCTCCCATCGCCGTCGGCTACCTCGTCTGCGCGCCCGGCTCATGGCGACGGCGGATCGCGCAGCTCCTCGCCGCCGGGCTCGCGATGCTCGTCGTGTCCTTCGCGTGGATCGCGTTCGTCGAACTCACCCCCGCCTCCAAGCGCCCGTACGTCGGCAGCTCCACCAACAACACCGAGATCGGCCTCACGTTCGAATACAACGGCCTCGGCCGCGTCGAAGGCCAGACCGGCGGCCCCAACAGCACCAGCGTGCGTCCCGGCGCCTTCGTGCCCGCCAGCCGCCAGCGCGCCGTCAACGACGCCGCCCGCGCCCACCCGGCGCCGCCCGAAGCGCCCACGACGCCCGTGCATCTCACGCCGGCCGCCGTGCCCGCGCCCGCGGTCAAGGTCACCGGCAGGGAAAAGGACCCGATCCCGTTCGGCGAAGAACCCAAGCTGCTGCGCCTGTTCGGCAAGGGCCTCGGCGACCAGGCCGGCTGGCTGCTGCCGTTCGCGCTGTTCGGGCTGCTCGCGCTGCTCGCCGTCGTCGCGCTCGCGTTCCTCGACCGCCGCCGCGACGAGCGCCAGCAGGCAGCACCTTCGCAGGGCGCGGCCTCCGACGCAGACGCCGAGGCGCCGACGGAGCGCCCGTCACGACCGCCCGCGCCGGCGGCATCGCTCAGCGCCTCGCTCGCGCTCAGCCGCCGTGACCCCCGGCTTGCGGTCGCGCTCGTGCTCGGCGGCTGGTTCCTCGTCGAGGCGGCCGTGCTCAGCCTCTCCAAGGGCATCGTGCACCCCTACTACGTCTCCGCGCTCGCACCCGGAACCGGCGCGATGGCCGGGGCCGGCGCGGCCGCGCTCGTCGAGCTCGCGCGCGGGCGCCACCGCCTGTGGGGCCTCGCGCTCGCCGCCGGCGCGCTCGCCACGACGGTGCTCGTGGAGGTCGTGTTGATGCACCGCGAGCACTACGCGACGTCGTTCGTGCCCGTGCTCGCGATCGGCACCGCCGTCGGCTTCGCGGCGCTGATCGCGCTGCGCCGGCTGGCCGCGCCCGCGGTCGCGCTCGTGTTGCTGCTCCTGCTGATCGTGCCCGCCAGGTACGCCGCCACCACGTGGCTCGCGCCCGTCGAGGGCACGTTCGCCGCCGCCGGCCCCAAAGCGTTCGCCGGCAGCGGCGGATATGGGGTGAACGCGCACGACCTCGCGATCGACCGCGCGCTGCTCGACTACGTCGCCACGCACCGGCCCGGCTCGCGCTGGGCGCTGTTGACCGTCGCCTCCGACACCGGCTCGCCCTTGATGCTGCTCGGGCTCGACGTCGGCGCGCTCGGCGGCTACAGCGGCGTCGACCCCGCCGTCGACGGGCCGCAGCTCGCGCGCCTGGTCTCAAGCGGGCAGGCGCGCTACGTGCTGCTTGGCGGCGAGTACTCGCTGCGCGGCGGCAACCGCGCCACGCAGGCGGTCCTGCGCGCCTGCAAGGAGCTGGCCCCGTGGGTGTGGCACAGCCCCGTCGGCTACCCCTACGGGCTCGTGCTGTTCGACTGCGCTCGCGACGAGCGCGCGCTCGCTGCCGCCGGCTGACGCGCACCCGATCGGATGCTCGCCTTCACCTGCCCCGTATGCGCGCACCTCGTCACGTTCGAGAGCCACGAGTGCCTGCACTGCGGCAGCGACCTCGGCTATGACCCGGCGGCGACGGCGATCGTCGCGATCGCTCCCGATGGTAGGCCCGAGCCGGCACTGCGCTGCGCCAACGCGCAGCTGGCCGCGTGCAACTGGGTCGTGCGCCGCGCCGGCGAGCTGTGCGCGAGCTGCGCGCTCACGCGCATCCGCCCCAACGACGCCGACGCGGACGGGCTCGGCGGCTTCGCCACGGCCGAGGCCGCCAAGCGCCGGCTGTTGTTCGAGCTCGCCGACCTCGGCCTGCCCATCGCCGGCTGGCGCGAGCAGCCCGGCGGCCTCGCCTTCGAGCTGCTCTCCAGCGCCCACACGCCCGTCGCCACCGGCCACGCGGACGGCGTCATCACGCTCGACCTCGACGAGACCGACCCCGCGCACCGCGAGCGCATGCGCGTCAAGCTCGACGAGCCCTACCGGACCGTGCTCGGGCACCTGCGCCACGAGATCGGCCACTACTACCAGCCGATCCTGCTCGGCTCCGGCACCGCGGCCGAGCAACGCTGCCGCGAGCTGTTCGGGGATGAGCGCGAGGACTACCAAGGGGCGATGGACCGCTATTACGAGCACGGCGCGCCGGCCGGCTGGCAGCAGCGCTTCGTCAGCGCCTACGCCACCATGCACCCATGGGAGGACTGGGCGGAGACCTTCGCCCATTACCTGCACATCCGCGACACGGTGCAGACGGCGGCGGCCTACGGCGTGCGCGTCGCCGGCCCCGCGATCGCCACCGTCGACCCGCAGCCGCTGCACTCCCGGCCCCCCGGCGAGCCCGAAGACATGCACGCCGTGCTCGCGGCGTGGCTCCCGCTCACCTACGCGCTCAACGCGATCAGCCGCAGCATGGGCGCGCGCGACCTCTACCCGTTCGTGCTCACCGGCGCGATCGAGGCCAAGCTCGCGTTCATCGACGAGCTGGTCCAAGCCCAGCAGCCGTCAGGCGGCGACTGACAGATCTCGGTGGAAAGCGCGCGCGAACAGCTCGCGCTCGCGCCCCGCGGCCCAGCGCGGCACCGCCGACTCGCCGTCGGCGATCAACCTCAGCTCGACCTCGCCGTCGTGCAGCTCGAGGCTCGTCGAGCGCACGAGCTGGTCGCGCGAGCGCTCTAGGTCCTCCGCCAGGCGCAGCAGCGTCGCGCAGCGATCCAGCCGCGCGATGTCGCCCTCGCCGAACAGCGGTGCCATCGGACCGGCCGCGGGCATGCCCTTGCGGTGATAGCGCGCCGCCTGGGCGACGATCGCTGTCTCCACCGGCGCGAACCCCGGCAGGCCGCCGTTGAGGATCAGGTAGCGGGAGTGCTTGTGATGGTCGTCGTAGTCGATCGACATGCCGACGTCGTGCAGCATGCACGCCGCCCACAACAGCTCGCGCTCGCGCGGATCTCCCTCGTGCAGGCCGAGGCGCGCGAGCTCGTCGAACATGCCCAGCGCGAGCGCCGCCACGTGCTCGGTGTGCTCGCCACTTGCGCGGTACTGCGCGGCCATGTTGAGCACGCTCGCGCGCCGCACGTCCTCGAGCAGCGGCTGCTCGCGCGCCGCCAGGTAGCGCTCGAAGAACACGCCCTCGCGCAGCCCCGCCTCGGTCGTCTCCAGCGCGTCGAAGCCGCCGGCCAGCAGCACGCCCTGCACGACGACCGCACCGGCGAGGATCAGATCCGCGCGCGCCGGCTTGATGCCGGGCACGCTCGCGCGCTCGGCCGCCGGCAGTGCGGCCAGGCGCTGCACGAGCGTCTCCAGCGCCTCGCGCTCGATCACCATCCCCTGGACGCCGTTGGACGGCAGCCCCGCCGCGCGCTGCGCGGCCGCGGCGAGGTTGCGCACGGTGCCGCCGATTCCCACGAGGCGCCCGCCGCCGCTCGCGTGCGCGCCGCCCGGCTGCCCGCCCGGCGCCAGCCACGGCGCCTGCGCGAGCTCGGCGGCGACGTGCTCACGCAGCTCCTCCAGCTGCTTGCGCTTGGCGGGGCCGTTCGGCGGCAGGAAGCGCTCGCTCATGCGCACCGTGCCGATCTGCCACGAGCCCGAGTCCTCCATCAGCCTGTCCTTCACGCGCACGAGCTGCATCGAGCCGCCGCCGAGGTCGAGCACGCTGCCGTCGCCGAGCGTCGTCGAGTTGACCGCCGCCAGGTAGCCGTAGCGGGCCTCCTGCTCACGGCTGAGCACGCGGATCGGAAAGCCGAGCCGCTCGCGCGCGAGCCCCAGGAACCCGGCCGCGTTCTCGGCATCGCGGATCGCGCTCGTCGCGACGGCGTCGACGGAGCTCTCGTCGAGGCCCGCGGCACGGCAGAAGTGGTCGAACACGTCGAGCGTCGCAAGCGCGCGGCGCATCGGCTCCTCCCCCAGCCTGCCGCTCGCCATCAGCCCTTCGCCGATGCGCACCGGCTCATAGATCTCGTCCGTCCGCCGCCACCAGCCTTCGCCCGCCATGAACACGACGAGCCGGAAGGAGTTCGATCCGAGATCGATGACCGCGAGACGCTCGTTTGTCTGCATACCCTGAGCGTATTCACCGCACCGGAGGGTGCCGGAGGGCTGCCCGCCGCGAGGGGGCGCGGACGCCCTCAGCCGTGCCGGCGCGTGTCCGAGCCCGTTCAGCCGGCCGCGTCGGTGCGAGCCGGCCGCGTCTCGCGCATCGCGCGATCGGCCTTCATCAGCGCATGCTCGGCGCTGTCGACGTGCTCGTCCACGAGCGTGAAGCCGACGCTCGCGGCGAGATGCGCCACCTTGTCCCCGACGTCGACCGCGCAGGCAGCGACCACGCGTCTGAGCCCTGCGGCGACGACCGCGAGCCCCTCCTCGTCGATGTGCGGCAGCAGCACCGCGAACTGGTCGGTGCCGAGACGCGCGACCAGGTCCGTCTCGCGGAGCCTGCGCGACAGCGCCCGCGCGACCGCTTCGAGCGCTTCGTCGCCCACCTGCTCGCCATAGCGCTCGTTGACGACGTGGAAGGCCTCGAGGTCGACCAGCATCAGCCCGGCGATCTCGCCGTAGCGCCGGCAGCGGGCGACCTGCAGTTTCAGGTCGTGGCCGAACAGCCTGCGGTTGCGCAGGCCGGTCAGCGGGTCGTGATCGCCGAGGCCGCGCATGTTCTCCTCCAGGCGCCGGCGCTCGGAGACGTCCTGCATCTGTATGACGTAGTGCAGCGGCGCGCCGTCGCGATCGCGCACGAGCGACGTCGTCACGATCGTCGAGACGGTCTCGCCGGCGGCGTCCAGGCAGCGCGCCTCGATGCTGAACGCCGGGATCTCCCCCGCGGACAGGCGCCGGTGCTGCGCGGTGTCGTTGTGGACGTCGTCGGGGTGCACGATCCCATCGAAGCGCTTGCCGATCAGCTCCTCGGCGGTGTAGCCGGTGATCTCGCACAGCGCGCGGTTGGCCAGCAGCCAGTGCCCGTCCGCGTCCAGCAGCCCGGTCCCGATCGCGCTGCGTTCGATGCGCTCGAGATGTTCCTCGAAGCTCGACTCCGGGCGCGGCGCGAGCAGCTCGGCCTGTCTGCGCGCGGTGATGTCGAGCATCACCGCGATGCCGCCGAGGACCTCGCCGGGATGCTCGTCGCCCGCCCCCCCGGCCCGCAGCGGCCCGACGTCGATCATCACGCAGTGTCGCTGCCCGGCGGTCCACAGCTCGCGTGTGCGCGTCTCGCCCTCGAGCGCCGAGCGCAGCAGCGGCTCGAGCGTGCGCCACAGCTCGGCGGGCAGCGCGCTCTCGAGCGATCCGCCCGCGCGCAGGTGCTCGGGATCGCCGAGGCGCTCGAGCGCCTGGCCGGCGGTCTGCACGAAGCGCAGCTCGCGGTCGAAGGCCATGACGAGCGCCTCCGGCAGCTCGTACAGGGCGGCCTCAGCCGCGCGATCGGCGCCCGCTCGCAGCGGGTCGATCGTCGCCTCTCGCGCGAATGACACTGACACAAGCCCTGCATCGGCAGACCGCGGCCGCTACTTGACGGTATGGCCGGAGGCGTTCAGCGCATACCAGGAGCCGCCGAATGCGCTGACGCCGACGTAGTCGGTCGCGCCGCGGCTGTCTGCGCTGTAGGTGTACAGCGGGTGCCCGGCGTAGGTGACCTGCCTGGCACCGCCGGCGATGCGAATGCTCGAAAGCAACGACGCCTTCACGCCCGGCCCGGCGCTCGGCTGGCCGCTGGTCTCGAGCGCCGGCCACGCTTGCGCGCAGCCATGGATCTTGACGCAGCTGTCGACGCTTCCGCGGTCGTGGGTGAACTCGTACAGCGTGAAGCCCGAGCTCGTCGTCAGGATGCTGCCCAGGCTCGTGTGGCGCAGCAGCACCTCGGTGGAGCGGCTGGCGTGCGCATCCGCGCCGGTGCTCTGCGCGTCCGCGACGGCCGTGCCGCTCGCGATCGCGGCCAGGACGCCGGCCAGGAGGATGTGGGTTCGCTTCATCGCTTGCCTCGCAATCTGGGTTCGGTCGGTGGGGTTGGGTCGGGGAGCTCGATTGCTCCTCGACCTTGCCAGACGCCGCGTGCGCGCCAACCTTCCCGGGGTTGCGCAGCCACGTTCCCGGGGATATCTACCGAGGGGGAGCGGTGGTTTGCCCGGAGGGCGGCGCGGACGCCGGGTGAGATCGTCTGACTATGAGCACACCAACCACCCTCACCACACCAAGCATCGCCGAGCTCATCGACCTCGGCGGCAAGACCGCGATCGTTACCGGCGGCTCGATGGGCATCGGCCGCGGCATCGTCGAGCGCCTGCACGAGGCCGGCGCCAACGTCGTGATCGCCGACCTCGACCTCGACGACGGCATCGAGGTCGCAGAGCAGCTCAACAGCCAGCGCCTCGGCAGCGCCCTCGCCGTGCAGACGGACGTCAGCCGCCAGGCGGATGTCGACGCGATGATCGCCGCCGCCATCGATCGCTTCGGCAGCCTCGAGATCCTCGTCAACAACGCCGGCATCTACCCGTTCGCCCCGTTCCTGGAGATGGACCCCGCGCTGTTCGAGCGCGTGCTGCGTGTCAACCTGTTCGCCGTGTTCGCGACGATGCAGGCCGCCGCGCGGCAGATGATCGCCCAGGGCCGCGGCGGCAAGATCATCAACGTCAGCTCGATCGACGCGCTGCACCCCTCGATGGTCGGGCTCGCCCACTACGACGCGTCAAAGCACGGCGTCTGGGGCCTGACCAAGAACGTCGCGCTCGAGCTCGCCGAGCACGGCATCGCCGTCAACGCGCTCGCGCCCGGCGCGATCGCGACGCCGGGCGCCACCGGCGGCGCCGTCGATCCTGAGGTGATGCGCGAGAGCGAAGCGCGCATACCGATGCACCGGATGGGCACGCCTGACGACATGGGGCGCGTCGCGCTGTTCCTCGCCAGCGAGCTCTCCAGCTACCTGACGGGGTCGCAGATCGTGGCCGACGGCGGCATGCTGCTGCGCTGACGGGCCACGACGGAACACCGTGGCACACGCTCACAGCATCAAGCTCCCGGCGCTACCGTGGCGGGAGTGACGCTATGAGCTCGCCAGAGGTGACGGTGTTCGCCCCCAACCCGCTGCTAACGGTCACGCTCGAGCGCGAGGGCGAGACGCGCGAGAGCATCCACTTCCATGCCGGCGGGCAGGGCGTGTGGGTCGCGGGCATGGCGTTGCAGATGGGCGCCGCGCCGGTGCTGTGCGGGCTGCTCGGCGGCGAGCCCGGCGAGCTGCTGCGGCCGCTGATCGAGAAGACGACGGGGGCGCGTGCGCGCCTGGTGCGCAGCGCGAGTGCCAGCGGCTGCTATGTCACCGACCGCCGCTCGGGTGAACGCGAGCTCGTCTCGATGAGCCTCAGCGACGCGCCCTCGCGCCACGAGCTCGACGAGCTGTTCTCGCTGACGTGCGCGCAGGCGATCGCATGCGGTTGGCTCGTCGTCACCAACCCGCTTCCGGGCGAATCGCTGCCGCTGGAGGTCTACCGCGATCTGGTCGCGGACGCGCGCTCGGGACACGCCCGCACGCTCGTCGACCTGTCCTCGCCACGTCTGGACAGCGCGCTCGAGGGCGAGCCCGACCTGGTGAAGATCAACGATTGGGAGCTCGCGGAGTTCGTCAGCGGCCCCGTCTCCACACCCGAGCTGCTGCTCGCCGGCGCCGAGCGCCTGCGCGCCGGCGGCGCACGCAGCGTGATCGTCACCCGCGGCGAGCAGCCCGCGCTCGTGCTGCACGAGGACTCGGCTTGGCGGCTGACGCCGCCGCGCTTCGAGCACGGCTTCCGCGAGGGCTGCGGCGACGCGATGATGGGCGCCCTGGCGGCGACGTGGGCGCGCGGGGAGAGCTTCGAGCGAGCCGTCGTCATCGGCGCCGCGGCAGGCGCGGCGAACTTCCTCAGACGTGGCGTCGGGCACGCGTCGCGCGAGGTCGTCGAGCAGCTCGCCGCGGCGGTCACGCTCGAGCCATGGGCGGACGCCGAGGCGGCATGACGCTCACCAGGGCGCCGCGAGCGGCTCGCCGCCGAGGATCGCCGCGGGCGCGGTGCGCGCGATCCACTCGACGCGCTCCTCCGGGCACACCTCGCGCAGCCGCGCGAAGCCCGCGCTCAGACGCAGCGGGCGCCCGCCATGCGAGGAGTGCGCGTCGCTGGCAAGCACGTGCACGAGACCGTCGCGCGCGAGCCCCAGCACGAAGTCCTCGGGGTCGCCCGAATCGCGCTGGGCGATGAACTCCGCGGTCCACTGGATCAGGCAGCCGCGCTGCGCGAGCGCGCGCAGACGCTCGACGAAGTCGGCGCCGGCATGGCGCTCGGGGTGCGCGAGCAGCGTCCGCGCGCCGTGTGCCGCAAGCCGCTCGACGAGCCCCGGCAGCTCGTCGTCGAGCGGACCCGGCGCTGGCTCGAGCAGGATCCAGCCGCCGCCGTCGAGCGAGAGCGCGCGCAGGTGCTCTGGGCTGAGGGCGTCCGCCCGCAGCTGGGAGACCTCGCCGCCGGCTGCCACGCGCACAGCGATTCCGGACTCATCCAGCGCTCGCTGCAGCTCGGCGACGCGCCGCGGCAGCTCCTCGATGCGCACGTCGTGATCTGAGCGGATGTGCGGCGTGGCGCACACGACCGCGATCCCATCGCGCTCGGCTTCGCGCGCCATCGCCACGCTGTCGGTGAGGTCCAGCGCGCCGTCGTCGAGCGCCGGCAGGATGTGGCTGTGCAGGTCGATCACGTCACGAAGCGCTTGCCCGATTCTCCTGCTCCTCGGTGACGGCTGCCTGCCCGGTCGTCAGGTGGGCTTGTGCGCCAGGAAAAGGTAGCGGTTGAGACTGAGGAAGTAGTTGGGGCCGAGCTCGGTTAGGTCTTGTGCCCATGCTGTGGCTTCGGCCTCGCTCACGCCTTTGCGATCGGGTACGAACGTGGCGATCAGCTCAAGCATTCCGGCGCTGTAGGTGTTGGGGTCATAGCCGGCGTTGAACAACGGCACGATTTGGCGGTCGGTGACTTCCAGTCCAGCGTCGCGCAGCAGCCGTGTGAGCGTACGCGGCAGGTGAGGGTGAACGAGGTGCTCCTCCCACGCGGCGAGCACCCGGTCCATGCGCTCGTTGTTGCTCGAAGCCCATACGATCGAGTCCCAGTCGGTGTCGAGCACGAGCGCCCGGCCTCCCGGGCGCAGCACCCGCTCCAGCTCTCGCAGCGCGGCGGGAACATCATCGACGTACTCGTAGACCTGTGTGCAGACTGCGACGTCGAAGCTCGCGTCCGCATAGGGGAGCGTGTGCGCGCCAGCTTCTTGGTACTCGATCGGGCCGCTGCCGGCTAGTGGTGTACGCGCCCTGGCGAGGGCAAGCATGTTCTCGCTGATGTCCACCCCGCAGATCCGCCCGCCGGTGCCGACGGCACCGGCCATTTCGCACGCGAGTAGACCAGGACCCGAGCCGATGTCGATCGCGCGCTCGCCGGGCTGGAGCGCGAGTGCCCGCAGGATCGTTTGGCGCTGTTCGATGACATCGGGCGTCGTGTAGATCCTCTCTACGCGACGCGAGGCGTCCTCGTCGAATTGCAGTGTGGCGCTCATAGCTCACCTTCGGCTGGTGAATCTCAAAAGAACCCGAGCGGCTGCGCGTCGTAGCTGACGAGCAGGCACTTGGTCTGCGTGTAGTGGTCGAGCATCATGCGGTGGTTCTCGCGTCCGACGCCGGATGCCTTGTATCCGCCGAAGGCGGCGCCTGCCGGGTACAGGTGGTAGCAGTTGGTCCACACGCGACCGGCCTGGATCGCGCGGCCCATGCGGAACGCGCGGCTGCCGTCTCGCGTCCACACGCCGGCGCCGAGGCCGTACATCGTGTCGTTGGCGATTGCCAGGGCCTCGGCCTCGTCCTTGAAGGTCGTCACGGCGAGCACCGGGCCGAAGATCTCCTCCTGGAAGACGCGCATCGAGTTATGGCCCTTGAGAACGGTCGGCTCGAAGTAGTAGCCGCCCTCGAGCTCGCCCTCCATGCTCGGGGCGTGACCGCCGATCAACAGCTCGGCGCCCTCGTCGAGGCCGATCTTGACGTAGCTTTCGATCTTCTCGAGCTGCGCCAGCGAGACCTGCGGCCCGATCTGCGTGGCGGGGTCGAGCGGGTCGCCCTGGCGGATCGCGCGGATGCGCTCGAGCGCGCGGCCCATGAACTCGTCGTAGATCGACTCCTGGATCAGCGCGCGCGACGGGCACGTGCAGACCTCGCCCTTGTTGAACGCGTACAGCACGAGGCCCTCGATCGCCTTGTCGAGCAGCGCGTCGTCGGCGTCGAGGATGTCCTCGAAGAAGACGTTCGGCGACTTGCCGCCGAGCTCGGTCGTGGAGGGGATCAGGTTCTGCGCGGCGTAGCCCATGATCAGCCGCCCTGTGACGGTCTCGCCGGTGAAGGCGATCTTGGCGATGCGCTCGCTCGAGCCGAGCGCGCGGCCGACCTCGGCGCCGGAGCCGTTGACGATGTTCAGCACGCCGGGCGGCACGACGTCCTCGATCACCTCGGCGAGCTTCAAAAGCGACCATGGCGTCGGGCTCGCGGGCTTGATGACGGTGCAGTTGCCGCCGGCGAGCGCGGGCGCGAGCTTCCAGGCGGCCATCAGCAGCGGGAAGTTGAACGGGATGATCTGCCCGACGACGCCGAGCGGCTCGCGGAAGTGGTAGGCGTAGGTCTTCTCGTCGATCTCGGAGATCGCGCCTTCCTCGGCCCGCACGGCGCCGGCGAAGTAGCGGAAGTGGTCGATCGCGAGCGGGATGTCGGCGGCGAGCGTCTCGCGCACGGGCTTGCCGTTCTCCCAGCTCTCGGCGACCGCCAGCATCTGCAGGTTCTCCTCCATCGCGTCGGCGATCGCGTCGAGCACGGCCGCACGCTGCGCCGGTGACTGGCTGCCCCAGCCGGCCTTGGCGGCATGCGCGGCGTCGAGCGCGAGCTCGACGTCGTCGGGCGTCGAGTGCGCGACTTCGCAGAACGGCTCCGCGGTCGCGGGCGTGAGGTTCTCGCGATACTCGCCGCCGCTCGGCGCAACCCACTCGCCGCCGATGAAGTTGTCATAGCGGGACTTCAGATCGACGAGGCTTCCGGGCTCGCCGGGTGCGGCAAAGACGGTTGGGGTTTCGACTGCGACGGCCATTTGAATCCTCCTGGCGTGGATGCTTTTTAGATTTTTTCGGGATGGCGCATGGCCCAGGCCATCCGCATGGCCCGGGCCGTTTGCGCGGCTCAGGCCGTGGCGACCGCGCTTTCGCGGCCGCCGGCAAGCGCGGGAACGTCGTCGGCCATGCGGAAGACCATGCGCGGGGCGGGCGCGCTGCCGTCGAGCACCTGCTCGATCGCGTCGTTGACGTCCTCCAGCTCGCGCTCGACGCGCTCGACGCGCGTGCGCCCGCGGCGATGCAGCTCGAAGACCTCCTCGAGGTCGTGGTGGGTGCCGACGATCGAGCCCTTGACGGTGAGGCCGCCGAGCACCGTCTGGAAGATCGGGATCTGCATCTCGTTCTTGGCGGGCAGCCCGACGCAGACGAGCGTGCCCCCGCGCGCTAGCGAGCCGAACGCCTGCTCGAACGCGGACGGGCTGACCGCGGTCGAGATCGCCTGGTCGGCGCCGCCGAGCGCCTGGATCGCGGCGACGGGGTCTTCCTCGCCAACGTGCACGACGTGCTCGGCGC
This sequence comes from uncultured Solirubrobacteraceae bacterium, assembly GCA_963797105.1. Lineage (GTDB taxonomy): Bacteria > Actinomycetota > Thermoleophilia > Solirubrobacterales > Solirubrobacteraceae > Palsa-744. Next base: position 1,611,202 of record CAWCOB010000002.1, on the reverse strand, counting down.
CGAGCTCTCGCGCCGTGTTCAGGCGCTCCTCGTTGATGTCCACGGCGACGACCGCCGCGCCCGTGACGCGCGCGTACTGGATCGCGAGATGGCCGAGACCGCCGGCGCCGAACACGGCGACGAGGCCGGCTGAGCTGGCGCCTGAGACCTTCACGGCCTTGTACGTGGTGACGCCGGCGCACGTCAGCGGCGCGGCGTCGAGCGGGTCGACGTCGTCGGGCACCCTGACGACGTGGCGGGCGTAGCCGAGCGCGTACTCGGCGAAGCCGCCGTTCATGCCGTAGCCGGTGTTGATCTGCGACAGGCACAGCGTCTCGGCGCCGGAGTTGCAATAGCGGCAGTCGCCGCACGCGTAGCCGAGCCACGGCAGCGCGACGCGCATGCCCTCCTCGAGGCCGTGCGCGTTGCCGGCGCCGATGCGCTCGATGATGCCGACGCCCTCGTGACCGGGGATGAACGGCGGTGTCGGCTTGACCGGCCACTCGCCGCGCGCGGCGTGGATGTCGGTGTGACACAGGCCGCAGGCCTCGATCCGCACGAGCACCTGTTCGGAGCCGGGCTCTGGCGTCGGGACGTCCTCTAGGGACAGCGGCTGATCGAAGCTGTGGACGACTGCGGCCTTCATCGCGTCTCCTCCGGTTGTGTGGGCTGGTGATTCGACGATCACACAGCCGCGCTCGCCAACCATCCGCACAAGCCGCGAGACCTGGTCAGTAGTCGCCACGGACGTGGCGCGCGGGTTAAAGAGCCGCGACGCTGGGCGCTGCGCGCTTCGGCAAGACCCGCGTAGGCATCCGGACGGCGGGTGGCGAGGAACGGGAACAGCTCCAGCCAGTCGTGTCGCTGATCGAGGTCGAGGTCGGCGACGAGCACGGCCGGCTCATCGCGCGGCGCCTGCACGAGCTTGCGCCCGTACGGGTCGCAGATGAACGAGGAGCCGTAGAAGCGCAGCGGCGGCTCGGAGCCGATGCGGTTGACGGCGACCATGAACACGCCATTGGCGATCGCGTTGCCGACGATCACCTTCTCCCACAGCGGCTGCGTGTCGAAGTCCGGGTGCTCGGGCTCGGAGCCGATCGCGGTCGGGTACACGAGCACGTCCGCCCCCTCCAGGCTGTAGGCGCGGGAGACCTCCGGGAACCACTGATCCCAGCATGTCGGCAGCCCGAGCTGCGCCTCCCCCACCTCCAGCAGCGGAAACGGGTCCGCGTCGCCGGGGCCGGGGCGGAAGTAGCGATCCTCGTGGTAGCCGGCAGTCACCGGGATGTGCAGCTTGCGAGTGCGGGCTGCGAGCTCGCCGTCCGGGCGCACGACGATCGCGGTGTTGAAGCCGAGCCCATCCTCGGCGTCCGCGCGCTCGTACAGCGAGGCGTGCACGTGAGCGCCCGTCTCGCGCGCCATGCGCGCGGCGAAGCGGTAGGTCGCGCCGCCGGGGAGCTCCTCGGGCTGCACCCCAGTCGCGAGCGGACCCCCCGGGTCGGTGGCGAAGTAGCGGCTGAGCGTCAGCTCCTGCAGGCACACGAGCTGCGCGCCCTCGCCGGCGGCAAGCCTGATCCCAGCCTCCAGGGCGGCTTCATGGGCGTCCGCATCGGGATGCCAGCGCTCCTGAACGGCGGCGATTCGCAGCGGCGCCCTCGCAGGTGTCAGCTTGCGCGCCGGCGAGGCGGGCAGCGACGGCTGGACGATCAGGCTGATCTCATCCATCTCAGATGACTCTAGGCTGTCGCTCGTGAGCGCGACCCTCAGCTCCACGCCTGCCGCCGACGGCTACCGCATGCCGGGCGAGTTCGAGCCGCACTCGGGCTGCTGGGTCGCCTGGCCGGAGCGCCCGGACAACTGGCGCCTGGGCGCGAAACCCGCACAGCAGGCATACGCGGCCGTCGCGGAGGCGATCAACGCCTCGGACCCGGTGACGGTCGCCGTCTCAGACGCCCAGTTCGAGCACTGCCGCTCGCTGCTGTCGCCGTCGATCCGCGTCGTCGAGATCGCAACAGACGATGCCTGGATCCGCGACATGGGCCCGACGTTCGTCGTCGACGGGCGCGGCGGGCGCCGGGGTATCGACTGGCGCTTCAACGCCTGGGGCGGCCTCGACGGCGGCCTGTACTTCCCGTGGGACCGCGACGATCGCGTAGCTCACAAGGTCCTGGAGATCGAAGGCGCCGATCGCTACCGCGCGCCGATCGTGCTCGAGGGCGGCTCGATCCACGTCGACGGCGAGGGCACGGTGATGGCGACCGAAGAGTGCCTGCTGAACCCCAACCGCAACCCCGAGCTCTCGCGCGAGCAGATCGAGCGGGTGCTGTTCGATCATCTCGGCGCCGAGAAGGTGATCTGGCTCGGCCATGGCGTCTTCAACGACGAGACCGACGGCCACGTCGACAACCTCGCGTGCTTCGCGCGGCCCGGCGTCGTACTGCTCACCTATTGCGAGGACGAGGCCGACCCGCAGCACGCGATCTCACGCGACGCGCAGGAGCGCCTCGAAGCCGCAACGGACGCTCGGGGCCGTTCCCTCGAGGTGATCCGCCTGCCCTCGCCGGGCCCGGTGACGATCACCGCGGAGGAGGCCGCGGGCGTGGACGCGGTCCCGGGAAGCCTGCCGCGCCGTGCCGGCGATCGCCTCGCGGCGTCCTACGCGAACTTCTACATAGCCACGAGCCGGATCGTCTACCCGCTGCTCGACGAGCGCCACGACGAGCAGGCAGGCGTCGTGCTGCAGGGCTGCTTCCCCGAGCGCGAGATCGTCGGCGTCCCTGCGCGCGAGATCCTGCTCGGCGGCGGCAACATCCACTGCATCACCCAGCAGGTCCCGGCGCTCAGCTGATTAACACCCTCGCCGGATCTCGCTTCCGGGCAGTAGAAAGCCGCAGTCCGCGCGGTGGCGAGCCCGGATGCCGCTCGGCCCGTCTCGACCTAGCCTGCTAGTCGATCCCGACAAGGAGACGACGCGATGTTCAAGAACGTGCTCGTGGGTGTGGATGGCAGACCGAACGGCCGTGACGCGATCGCGCTCGCTGCACAACTGCTGGACGCGGAGGGAAAGCTAACGCTTGCCAACGTCCATCACGGCGAGATGGCCGAGCAGCTCCGGGAGTCCCACGAGCTGCTCGAACAGGAGCGCGCGCAGGCGGGCGTCGATGCGGACCTGATCAGCGTCGTCTCGAGCGGCCCCGGCCGCGGCCTGCACGAGCAGGCCGATCGGATGGGCGCGGACCTGCTCGTGGTCGGCTCCTGCAGCCGCGGCGCGCTCGGGCGCGCGATGTTGGGCGATGACACGCGCGCCGCGCTCAACGGCGCCGCGTGCGCGGTCGCGGTCGCCCCGATCGGCTACAGCGAGCACCCCGCCCCGTTGGCGAAGATCGGCGTGGCCTACAACGACTCGCCGGAGAGCCGCGCCGCGCTCGCCGCCGCGCAGGTGCTGGCCACGAGGACGCGTGCGACGATTCATGCGCTGGAAGTCGTCTCGGTGCCGTCTGTCGCCTACACGGGGATCGTCCCGGCGGCGCTCGGCGAGAGCATCGACGTGCTGCTCCAGCAGGCGAGCAGCCGCATGCAGCAGCTGCCGGGCGTGGAGGGACGCGCCGTGTACGGGCTCGCCGGCGAGGAGCTCGCGCGGTTCGGCGAGGAAATGGACATCCTCGTCGTCGGCTCGCGCGGCTACGGGCCCGTGCGGCGGCTGGTGCTGGGCAGCACCTCCGAGTATCTGCAGCGACACGCGCGCTGCCCGCTGCTCGTGTTGCCCCGCGCGCGTTAGATGGTCTCGGCGATCATCTCGATCGCTCCGCACGGACACTCCTGCACGCAGATCCCGCAGCCCTTGCAGTAGTCGAGGTCGAACGCGTAGCCGTCGGCCTCGTCCGAGCTTGAGCACCGCGTTGTCAGGGCACACGCCGTAGCAGTTGTCGCACCCGAAGCAGTTGCCGCACGACAGGCAGCGGCGCGCCTCGAACAGCGCGTTGGTCTCGTCGAGCCCCTGCGCGACCTCGTCGAAGCTCGACTGCCGGCGGACCGCGTCGAGCTGCGGCGCGACCGTCTTGGGCGCGTCGGCGTAGTACCAGGTGTTGAGCATGTCGAAGCCGGCCAGCTCGTGACTCGTGCGCATGCACGAACTGCTCGCCGCGCAGCCACGCGTCGATGTTGCGCGCGGCCTGCTTGCCGTGGCCGACGCCGACGGTGACCGTGCGCTCCGCGGGCACCATGTCGCCGCCGGCGAAGATCCCCGCATGGCCGGTCATCATCCGCTCGTCGACCTTCACGACGCCGTCCTCGACCTCGAGGCCGGGCACCCCGTCGAGCAGCGACAGGTCGGCTTCCTGGCCGAGCGCGAGCACGAGCGAGTCGGCGTCGAGCTCCTCGAGTCTCGCCGGTCGGCTGCGGGAAGCCGCTCTCGTCGAGCTCCATCCGCTCGATCACGAGCTTGCCCGCGTCGGCGTGCTTGATCGTCGAGAGCCACTTCATCATCACGCCCTCCTCGAGCGCCTCCTCGACCTCGAAGTCGTGCGCCGGCATGCGCTCGCGCGTGCGCCGGTAGACGACGATCGCCTCGCTCGCGCCGAGCCGCTTGGCGGTGCGCGCGGCGTCCATCGCGGTGTTGCCGCCGCCGTAGACGACGACGCGCCGCCCGAGCAGCGGGCGCTCCTCGCCCTCCATGCTGCGCAGCAGCGAGACCGCGTCGAGGATGTGCGCGGCCTCGCCGGCCGGGATGTAGGCGCGTTTGCCGATGTGCGCGCCGACCGCCAGGAAGGCGGCGTCGAAGCCGCCGTCGCGCATCGCGTCGAGGATGTTCGTGACCTTGCTGTTCGAGCTCGAGCGTCGACGCCGAGGTCGAGGATCCGCTGCATCTCGGCGTCGAGCACGTCGCGCGGCAGGCGGTACTTGGGGATGCCGAAGCGCATCATGCCGCCGGCACATCGGCCCGGCGTCGCGGATCGTCACCGCGTGCCCGCGGCGCGCCAGGTGGTAGGCGGCCGACAGCCCCGACGGGCCGGCGCCGACGACCAGCACGCGCTTGCCGCTCGGCTCGGCTCGGCGGTCGAGCTTCCAGCCCTGGCTGGATCGCCTCGTCGCCGAGGAAGCGCTCGACGGAGTTGATGCCGACCGCCTCGTCGAGCTCGCGCGGTTGCAGGCGGTCTCGCACGGGTGGTAGCAGACGCGTCCCATCACCGCGGGCAGCGGGTTGTCCTGCATGAGCTGGCGCCACGCCGCCTCGTAGTCGCCGGCCTCGGCGTGGTAGAGCCACTGCTGGATGTTCTCGCCGGCGGGGCAGCCGTGGTTGCACGGCGGCATGCGGTGCACGTACACCGGGCGCTCCTCGCGCCAGGAGCCGGTCTTGTTGGCGAGGCTCGAGCCGACGTCGAGCGTGATCGCGAAGGGCTTGTCCATCACGACCCCCTTCGCGCCGCGGCGGTACGGCGGCCGCGGCGGCAGCGAGGATCGGCGCCGGCTCGTCGTCTCCGAGCAGCCCGAAGCGTCGGATGTTGCGGTCGGCGCCCGCCTGGATGCGCGCGATCACGTCTGGCCGCGGCTCCGGCTTGAACAGGTGCGCGAAGCGCCTCTGCAGCCGCAGGTACTCCTCGACGGGCACCTGCCGGCGGATCTTGGAGACCGCCGGTGACCTCGCCGTCGCTCGCCTCGAACACGGGGAAGAGCCCGACTCCTTCGCCAGGCGCGCGATCCGGATCGTGTCCTTGGAGGCGCTGCCCCAGCCGAGCGGGCAGGTCACGAGCACGTGCAGGTAGCGCGCGCCGCGGATCGCCATCGCGCGCTCCACCTTGGCCTCGAGGTCGCGCAGGTCGGCGACCGTCGCGGTGGCGACGTAGGGGATCTCGTGCGCCATCGCGATCAGCGGCACGTTCTTGCCCTGGCCGAACACGTTGCCCGGTTCCGGCCCGACCGCCTGCGTGGTCGCGGTGCGCGCGGCGGGCGGCGTCGCGCCCGAGCGCTGCACGCCGGTGTTCATGTAGGCCTCGTTGTCGTAACAGATGTAGAGCACGTCGTCGTTGCGCTCGAACATCCCCGACAGGCACGCCATGCCGATGTCGACGGTGCCGCCGTCGCCGCCCTGGCCGACGACGCGCACGTCCTCGCGGCCCTTGACGCGCAGCGCGGCGGCGATGCCGGTCGCGACCGCGGGCGCGTTGCCGAACAGCGAGTGCATCCACGGCATCTGCCACGAGGTCTCGGGGTAGGGCGTCGAGAACACCTCCAGGCAGCCGGTCGCGTTGGCGGCGATCAGCTGGCCGTCGGTGGCGCGCATCGCGGCGTCGAGCGCGTAGCGCGCGCCGAGCGCCTCGCCGCAGCCCTGGCAGGCGCGGTGGCCCGCAGGTGATCGAGTTGGTGCGCTCGGTCGCCGGCCTGCACCGAGCGCTGCTCGGGGTCGAGCAGGCGGTTGCCGACCGCGAAGCTGCCGGTCTGGTAGAAGCGGATCGCGGGCGCCTTCATGCCGCTGCGCTCCTCAGACCGGGCCCGCCGCCACGGCGCCGACGTCGCGCAGCATGTTCTCCGCGTGCGGGCCCGAGCGCGCGCGAGGCGCGCATGCGCGCAAGCTCGCGTTCGACGACGTCCCAGTCGAGGTCGAGGAACGTCAGCGGCTCGAGCTCGTCGGCCGCGGCGTCGGCGAACAGCCCGCGCAGCGAGGCCTTCGTGATCGGCCGCCCGCCGAGGCCGGCGATCACCGTGTAGCCGTGCAGCTCGATGCCGGCGAGCGCGATGCGCACGTTCGCGGAGACGATCCCGCCGATGCCGACGCGAGCGCCTTCTCGAGCACGACCACGCGCTGTGCGCGCCTGCGAGCGCCGCGCGCACCGCCTCCAGCGGGAACGGCCGGAACGACGTGATCCCGACGACGCCGATCTTGCACGCCCTGCTCGCGCAGCTCGTCGACGGTGTCCTTGATCGTGCCGAGCACCGAGCCGAGCGCGACGACGATCGTCTCGGCGTCCTCGGTGCGGTAGCTGCGCAGCAGCCCGCCGGAGTCGCGCCCGAAGGCGGCCTCGAAGTCCGCGGCGATCTCGGGGATCAGCTCGAGCGCCTGCATCTGCTTGACGTGGGCGAGGTACTTGACCTCCATGAACGCCTCGGGGCCGACCATCGCGCCGATCGTGACCGGCTCGTCGGGGTCGAGCACCTGGCGCGGCTCGAACGGCGGCAGGAACGCGTCGACCTGCTCCTGCGTCGGGCATCTCGACGCGCTCGACGGCGTGCGTGAGGATGAAGCCGTCCATGCACACCATCACCGGCAGCGAGAGCTCCTCGGCGAGGCGGAACGCCTGGACGTGCAGGTCGAGCGCCTCCTGGTTGGTCTCGGCGTACAGCTGGATCCAGCCGCGAGTCGCGCTGGGACATCGAGTCGCGAGTGGTCGTTCCAGATGTTGATCGGCGCGCCGATCGCGCGGTTGGCGACGCGTCATCACGATCGGCAGCCCGAGCCCGGAGGCGTTGTAGAGCGCCTCGGCCATGTACAGCAGGCCCTGGCTGGCGGTGGCGGTGTAGGCGCGCGCGCCGGTCGCCGAGGCGCCGATCGCGACGGACATCGCGGCGAACTCGGACTCGACGTTGACGAACTCGCAGGGCGCGAGCTCGCCGCTCTTGACGAGCTGCGAGAGCTTCTCGACGATGTGCGTCTGCGGCGAGATCGGGTACGCGCAGATCACCTCCGGGCGGCACAGCGCGACCGCCTCGGCGACCGCGCGTGAGCCCTCAAGCTGGCGAGGCACCGTGCAGCTCCAGCAGCTCGTCTGTGACCCACAGCGTGCGCAGCACCGCGCGGCCGCGACGTTGCCCTCTGCCACCGCGCCGGCGAAGCGCTCGCGGATCGCGCGCTCGACCGGCGTCGAGCGAGATCACGCCGGTGAGCGCGGCGAAGCCGCCGAGCAGCGCGGCGTTGGCGACCGGCGCGCCCGATGTGCTCGCGCGCGAGCTCCGAGGCCGGGCACGGTCAGCAGCCGCTCGTGGTGGAAGCCGCTGCGCCGAACTCGCCGAGGCCGAGCTCGTCGAAGCTCTTGGCCGTGTTGATCAGCACGTAGCCGTCCGGCTTGCAGCCGCCGAACACGTCGACCTGGTGCAGCAGCGTCGGGTCCTGGACGATCAGCGCGTCGGGCTCGGAGATCGGCTCGCGCGTGCGGATCTCGTGATCGTCGATGCGGCAGAACGCGACCACCGGCGCGCCCATGCGCTCCGAGCCGAAGCTCGGGAACGCCTGCGCGTAGCGGCCCTCGTCGAACGCCGCCAGCGAGAGCAGCTCGGCGGCCGTGACGACGCCCTGGCCGCCGCGACCGTGGATGCGCACCTCGAACATCGTCTAGCCCCCGGCGCGCGCGGGGCGCGGATCTGCGCTCGCGGCGCCGGCGCGCGCGGCATCGCCGTCGCGCGCACTGGCCAGCAGCACACGCTGCTCGGCGGCCGCCACGAGCCGGCGCGTGCGATCGACGACGTCGACGCTGACGGAGATCGCGTCGATGCCGGCGCGCACCAGCAGCTCGGCGTACTCGGGGTGCACCGAGGGCGCCTGGCCGCAGATCGAGGTGCGCAGCCCCAGCCGGCGGGCGCTCGGGATCAGCTCGCGCAGGTAGGCGGTGACGGCGGGGTCGCGCTCGTCGAAGGTCTCGGCCAGCACCTCGTTGTCGCGGTCGGCGCCGAGCAGCAGCTGCGTGAGGTCGTTGGAGCCGACCGAGATGCCGGTGACGCCGAGCGCGGCGTACTCGCGCGAGGTTGAACAGCACCGACGGCACCTCGGCCATCACCCACAGCTCGAAGCCGGGACGGTCGAGCAGCCCCGACTCGGCGATCAGCTCGCGGCAGCGCGCGCAGCTCGCGCGTCGATGCGCACGAACGGCAGCATCACGTGCAGGTTGCTGCAGCCCCGCGTCCCACACCTGGCGCAGCGCGGCCAGCTCGAGCGCGAACACGTCGGGCTCGCGCGTGTAGCGCAGCGCGCCGCGGTAGCCGATCATCGGGTTGGACTCGTGCGGCTCGAAGCGCTCGCCGCCGCGCAGCCCGGAGAACTCGTTGGTGCGGAAGTCGATCGTGCGGTAGGTGACCGGCCGCGGCGCGAAGCCGGCCGCGAACGTGGTCAGGCCGTCGGCCATGCGCGCGACGAACTCATCCCCGCGCCCCTCCTCGAGCAGCGTGCGCGGATGATCGCCGGCGAGCGCCTCGAGCACCATCATCTCCGCGCGCAGCAGGCCGACCCCGTCGACTGGCAGGTCCTTGACCCGCTCCACCTGCGAGGGCTCTGAGAGGTTCACGAGGATCTGCGTGGCGGTCACCGGCGCGGTGAGGATCGGCGGCACTCGGCCGTTGCCGGCCGCGCCGGTCGCTCGCTGGAGCGTGGACCACCCCGCGGGCTCGCCGGGCGCCGGGCGGGCGGCGGGACGGGCGCCCTCGTAAACGACGCCGCGGGTGGCGTCGACCGTGACGATCTCACCGTCGCGCAGCTTGCGGGTGGCTTCGCCGGTGCCGACGACGCACGGGATGCCGAGCTCGCGCGAGACGATCGCGGCGTGGCAGGTCATGCCGCCGGAGTCGGTGACGATCGCGGCGGCGCGGCGCAGCAGCGGCAGCCAGTCGGGCGAGGTCATGTGCGTGACGAGCACGTCGCCGTCGTGCAGGCTGGCGGCGTCGTCGAGCGAGGCGAGCACGCGCGCGGCGCCGCTGGCGCTGCCGGGCGCGGCGCCGAGCCCGTGCAGCAGCACCGTCGCTGCTGGGGCTCGCTCGGGCTCGCACCCGCCGGGCGTCGGCAGCGTCCGCGCCGGCGGCCTCGTGCAGCGTCGTGATCGGGCGGCTCTGCAGCATCCACAGCGCGCCGTCGGGGTCGAACGCCCACTCGGTGTCCTGCGGGAAGCCGTAGTGCTCCTCGATCCGCCGGCCGAGCTCGGCCACGGCGAGCGACCTCCTCGTCGCTGAGCACCGGGCGCAGCGCCTCCTCCTCGGAGAGCGCGCGCTGGCGCGTGCCGCCGTCGGGCGCGTACTCGATCACGAGCTCCTTGTGGTGGACCTCGCGGCGGCGGATCGCGAGCGTGGCCTTCTCGACGACGTAGCGGTCGGGCGAGACCGAGCCGGAGACGACCGCCTCGCCGAGGCCGAACGAGCCCTCGATCACGAGCTCGTCGCGCTGCGCCGGTGGCGGGGTTGACGGTGAACATCACGCCGGCGCGCGTCGAGTCGACCTGGCGCTGCACGACGACGGCGATGTCCATGTCGGCCTGCGCGAAGCCGTTGACGCCGCGGTAGTAGATCGTGCGCGCGCCGAACAGCGAGCGCCAGCAGCGGCGCACGGCGTCGATCACCGCGTCGGCGCCGCGGATGTTCAGGAAGGTCTCGTTCATCCCCGCGAACGACGTCGCGGCGGTGTCCTCGGCCGTGGCCGAGGAGCGCACGGCGACCGGGATCGCGGCCGTCCCGCACTCGCTTCATCCGGCAGCCAGCTGCTCGTAGCTTTCGCGGATCGCGTGCGCCAGCGGCTCGGGCATCGGGGTCTGATCGAACATCTCGCGGGCCACGGTGCTGGCGGCCTGCAGCGCCGCGGTGTCCTCCACGTCGACGGCGTCGAGCAGCTCGGCCAGGCGCTCGCGCAGGCCCGTCTGCACGAGGAACGCGGCGTACGCGGGAGCGCCGACGACGAAGCCGTCGGGCACCGGCAGCCCGGCTGCGGTGAGCTCCCCGAGGTTGGCACCCTTGCCGCCAGCGTAGGCGACGTCTGCCTCGGCGCAGGCTCGCGAACGGGCGTACCGGCTCGTCCGTCATGACGGGGGCATCGGTGGCTGACGCTCATCGGCTCACTGCTCCTCGAATCGCTGCTGCACTACGCGGAGCTCTACCTTCCGCGTCCTCGAACACAGTCAAGCGTCGCGGCGCTCCAGCGCCCACCGCACTCCCCCCTGAACACGGTCAGTAGTTCTCACGGGCCATGCGGATCACGCAGGCACGCCGAGCGACTATCCGTAGTTCTCACCACCCAGACAGGTGGTCGAGCACCCATGACGCAGCCTCGATCGGCACGTAACGTACCTCTTGTCTGAGGTCGGCCCCCCTGGCTTCAGGCCACTTCTTCAGACAAGACGAACAGGAGAGATCGACATGCCCATACGAGTCGCCATCAACGGCTTCGGCCGCATCGGTCGCAGCGTCCTGCGGATCGCGCACGAACAGCAGCGCCGACCTCGAGCTCGTGGCGATCAACGATCTCACCGACGCCGCTACGCTCGCGCAGCTGCTGCGCCGCGACTCGGTCTACGGGGCCTTCCCCGGCACCGTGGAGTCGATCCCGGGCGAGCTTCTGGTCGGCGGGCATCCGGTTCGCGCGCTCGCCGAGCCGTCGGCCGTCGAAGCTGCCGTGGCACGAGCTGGAAGTCGACGTCGTGATCGAGTCGACCGGCGCGCTATCGCACCCGCGCGGCCGCCGCCGAGCACCTCACGGCGGGCGCCCGCAAGGTGATCATCTCGGCGCCCGCGCAAGGGCTCGGAGCCGATCGACGCGACGGTCGTGATCGGCGTCAACTTCGAGCAGGTCTATGACCCCGAGCGCCACCACATCATCAGCAACGCGTCGTGCACGACCAACTGCCTCGCGCCCGTCGCGAAGGTCCTGCACGAGACCGTCGGCATCCGCCATGGGCAGATGACGACGATGCACGCCTACACGGCCGACCAGAACCTGCTCGACGGCCCGCACAAGGACCTGCGCCGCGCGCGCGCCGCCGCGCTGAACCTCGTGCCGACCTCCACGGGCGCCGCGAAGGCGCTCGGCCTGGTGATCCCCGAGCTCGAGGGCACGGCTGGACGGGATCGCGATCCGCGTGCCCGACCCCCACCGGCTCGATCGTCGACCTGACAGTCGAGGCAGAGCGAGCGACGAGCGCGGAGGAGATCAACGCGCGTTCCGCGGCGCGGCCGACACGGGCTCGCTGCACGGCATCCTCTCCTACAGCGAGGAGCCGATCGTCTCGACCGACATCGTGCAGTCGCCGTTCTCATCGATCTTCGACTCGCAGCTGACGCAGCGTGATCGAGCGGCACGCAGGTGAAGGTGATCGCCTGGTACGACAACGAGTGGGGCTACTCGAGCCGCCTGGTGGATCTCGCGGCCAGGGTGTGCGCGCCCGTGCCAGCCGCGGCGTAGAGGCTCAGGCGCATGCGGGTCGTCACCGAGCAGCAACTGGCGCAAGCACTGGAGTCGCTCCCAGCGCCCGAGCCGCGGGCGGTCGCCAGCGGCAACCTCGCTACGCCCTGGCGCCTGCTGCACTCGCTCGAGCGCTCGCGCGGGCGCTACCGGCTGTTCATGCTCGCGGCCCAGGCGCCGCTGCCGGTGCGCGACGGCGTCGTGCTCGAGACCCCCTTCGTGGGGCCCGGGATGCGCGATACGGGCGAGCGCCTGGACTACCTGCCGATACGCCTGTCGCTCGTGCCTCGCCTGTTCGCGACGATCCGCCGCCCCGACGTCGTGCTGCTACACACATCGACGCCGCGCGCAGGCCGGGTGTCGCTCGGGATCGAGGTCAACGTGCTCGTGGCCGCCGTCGAGCAGGTCCGGGCGCGCGGCGGCCTCGTCGTCGCGCAGATGAACCCCCGCATGCCCTACACGCTCGGCGACGGAGAGCTCGACGAAGGACTGATCGATCTCGCGATCGAGGTCGACGAACCCCTACACTCCCCCGCGATCGCGCCCGCCAACGACGACACCGACCGCATCGCCGAGCTCGTCGCGGAGCTCGTCACGGACGGGGCGACGCTGCAGATGGGCATCGGCCAGGTGCCGGACGCGACGCTGCGCGCGCTCAAGCGCAGGCGGGAGCTCGCGATCTGGTCGGAGATGATCAGCGACGGCGTGATGGCGCTCGAGCACGCGGGCGCGCTGGAGCCGCGGCGACCGATCATCTGCTCGTTCCTGTTCGGCTCGCCCGAGCTCTACAGCTGGGTCGACGGCAACCCGCGCTTGCGGATGACGCGCACGGAGGTCACCAACGACCCGGCGCGCATCGCCGAGCACGCGGCGATGGTCTCGGTCAACACGGCGCTGCAGCTCGACCTCTCAGACCAGGCCGGCGCAAGCCACATCGGCGGGCGCCTCTACTCGGGCTTCGGCGGCCAGCCGGACTTCGTCTCCGGCGCCCTGCACTCCCCCGGCGGTCATGCCGTGATCGCGCTGCGCTCATGGCACGAGCGCAGCGACACCTCGACGATCGTGCCACGGCTGACCCAGCCGGTGACGTCGTTTCAGCATTCGGCGGTCGTGACCGAGCAGGGTTGCGCGCACCTGTTCGGGCGCAGCGCGCGGGCGCAGGCACGGCTGATCATCGACGAAGCCGCGCACCCGGACGCGCGCGAGGAGCTGCGCGAGCATGTTACGCCGGTGGCGCTGGAGCGCTGAGCGCGCGCTCGTTTTGGAGGCCAGCGCCGCTCGGCACCCCTGATCGTGATGTCCGCTTCCGAGGTCTCCTGGCGGTCGACTGCGGCGCTGACTTGCCCGATGTGCTGCGCTATCGGGGCTTCGCTGGTCATTACGCAGCGGGCACATCAAGAGGTTACGCGTGCCCAAAGACGGCTCTTGATGGAGGAAGCCTGTTGCGCCCCCCCAAGATCGAGCAATCTATAGAGCGTGTCGTCGCTTAGCTGCTCGTTCATGCGCACAATTGCAGCTTTGATAGCGTCTTTCACCTGCGGGCTATCGTTCAAACTGCGGGCAAACGACAGTAGCTCCCGTCCTGCTACCTCCGCCCACATGCTGGACGAGTGTTCGGCAATTTCTTCTGCAAGCGGCAGGGCTTGCTCTTGCCATGCGTGAAGACAGACCTCCCGTTGCTCAATGCTGAGCCGCGGATCACGATAATCGAGTCTGGCGATAGCCGTGAGCCGAACGAACTCTTCGATCTCGCTGCCGGGTGTAGCGTGCTGGAGGACGTTTCGGGCAGTCGACTTGTCTCCAGCACCAGCAAGGATCACTGAGCGCGCGAGCGGATACGAACTCTCATTAAGCAGGGGGCTCAGGGACTTTGCCAAGCTCTCTGCGTTCGTGAGCTTTCTCCCTCTGCTTCGTTTGATTATGTTATACAGCAGTACGTCGGAGACGTCTGACTCGAGGCACTGCTCTAGGAACCAGATAGTCTTCTCTTCGTCTGGCGTCGCTGCTATTTCGAATATTGTCCACAGTTGTCTTAGCGTTGTCTCCACCGAGGTGTCCAAGCCCTTTATCCTCTGCGCAGTCTCCACCTCTCTTAGCGCTGGAGCAAAGTGGCCAGATGCAAGTCCGATTGCCGCGCGCACCTCGAACGAACGAGCCGTCGGCGTCTTATCCTTTCCTATCCATGATCGCGCTCGCTCGGCATCGCCGAGGAGGACGAGCGCTAGTGCCACCTGTCGGTAGTCATCGCTGGTGCGCCTGTACTGCTTGGGTATGAGGGTAGTCTTCAAGACGACAGAATAAAAAAGCAAGCCAACTGCGGCGATGATTATGTGTATGACTGACTCATGCAACACTGCGCCGAGCCGGCCGAGGGTAAACAGTTCGGCCGCTGCTTCCCGTACAACGGAAAAGCTGAGTTTGATCCCATCACGCTGAGCTAGGAGCATCGAGACCGCGAATAGGATTGTGAGCGCATCGCAGGCGGCAATCCTGGCGACCGTGTTAAGCGGTGTCCAGATAGACCTGCGCAGGCGCTCTGGAAGGTCACCACGCAGATACCAGGCGTGACGACACGCCGTACCTACAAGGACGGTAACAGCCGCGATGGTTGTGAACAGGCTCCAGATCAGGCCTGTCTTGGCGAACACGACCACACAAGTGATCAAGGCCGCATCAAAGAACGCGATTCTACGATCACTCGGGTGCAGGGACGCCCAGCCGATGAACTGCAACTTGCTCATCTCTTTTCCATGACGTCCGATTGCCCACGTCGCGGGCCACGCGACCGCGAAGGCGACGCCAGCCAGGATGGCTGTGGCCACGCCCGGCGACTCGCCCTTGGACGTGGGGTCGATGACCTTAGCTATAGGATCAAGCTCTCGGGCCGGCGCAGGCCTGACGAACGTCTTCGCCCTCATCCACAGATCCAACACCCACTGATAAAACGCGATGGCCAGGCTTACCGCGACACAGCCGAAATAGCATCCGAGCGGGATACCCGTGAGGATCTGCAAGATGGTCTTCAGCCACGGAGGCATCGCCAAGCTACACCATAATGGCCGATCCAGACCAGCGCCTATCTAGCACTGCCGTCGTCGGGACTCGGCGTCGAGGCTGCTGCAGCACACGGGCAAAATCGGGGGCGCGGATCTCCACGGCCGAAAGTTTAGACATGCGAAGCTTGGAGTCTTGTTCTCTCTTGATGGACCCTGCGCGAGATCGACATCGAAGCCGTCGACGGCTACCGCCGCTACAAGGTCCAGCAAGCAGAGCAACGCCGCACCGCGATCGAAAACGGCAAATCTGTACGCGACGAGCACGACCGCGTCCTGAAGCCACTATCGGCCAGCCCGATCAACAAGACCATCGACATCCTCCAGGCGATCCTCGTGATAGCCGTCGAGTACGGGCACATACCCTCAAACCCAGCCGCCGGCAAACGCCGACGCCTCAAGCCACCCGCACGCCGGCCCCGCCTCCGTCATGGCCGCCTCGGCCACACCGACCTCAAGTTCACCCTCCGCATCTACACCCACCCTATGCGCTGCGACCCAACGAGCGCGCACGGCTCAAAGCGCTTGTAGACGGCCACCAGCTCCAGGCCCCGGGCGCTGACCCGGCTCTCGATGCTCCCGGCGATAAAGAAATCGAGGTCTGGTCCTAGCCCTCTCATTGAGAGGCGCAGTCGTTGCCCGTTGCCTGGTAGCAGCTTCCATCTCCCCGAGTCTGGGTGGCCCCATCTCCCGCAGCACATCTCCGTGGCGCTCCGAGTGCAGTCGCACGGGGCGCTTTTCCGTCTCAGAGGTCTATATCCTGCAGCGCCACGTCAATCGTCCGAAGTGTCGCTATGCGCTAGGACCGAGCGTGAGCGGCAGCCCGACCCGCACGCTCCCCTCTCGTCCCAAGCAGCGGCAGGTCCGGACCGGTTGCGAACATGGCGCTCGACATGCCCGATCAGCCGACCCAAATCAAAGACTCGAAGTTTGACGCGACACACGTCGTGGGAGCGCTGGCCGGGCTGCTGGCGCTCTCGGGATATGTGTACGTGCTCGGCGGGCTAGCGCTCTACATCGAGCTGTACCGGACAGGCGTCCCTGCAGGCGAGGCGATCGACGAGTTCACGTCGCGGCGGTATCTGCTCGTCGGTCTGCCGATCGCGCTGATCGTGGGGAGCGTGTTCTTGGTCGTCGTCCTCACCGTGAGGTGCATCAGCGGCCACGCACCGAAAGGGCTCGAGAAGCTCGGGAACAACCTGGCGTCGAGCAGCCCCACGAGCTGGTTTGCGAAGCCGGGGGCGAAATTTGTCGCATCCCTCAAAGCGCACTGGCCGACCCAGCCAGTCCGCGTCCTGCTGGCGATCAGCGCCGTGCTGTTGGTGTTGTGCATGGTGGCGGTTGCAATCGTGTGGCCGCCGATCACCCTGCGGCAGGCGTCCGTGACCACTCAGAACGGTGAGTGCATCACGGGTGCGTACATCTCGACCGACAGCAATGGCGTGAACCTCGCTGATGGCAAGGCGCACCAGCTGCGGACGGTCCCAACCGCCGAGGTCGTCGCGGTCATGATTGGACAGAAGCTGCGGCTGAGCGACCAGTCGATCACCATTACCAGCGCACCCTGCGCCTGAGCCGCGGCGGCTCAGTCAGCCACGGGACACTCATACGCGAGGCGCGCACCAGCACCCGAGCACCAACCCGCGCAGTTCCTCGAGCGAGACCATCAGCGCCGCGTCTTCGCGCAGCCTTTCACGCAGATCAGCTTCGTAAGGGCCGCTACGATGCAGCCCACGTCGGCTCTGCTGGTGAGCTAAGGTCCGAGGATGCCCGGCGACGGCGGCCCTGAAGAGGCGAAGAAAGTCCTAGCCGAGCCGCTCGCGGAGGACACGGCCGTGATCAAGGCAGCGGAGGCTAAGACTATCGTGGCCGAAAAGCTCGCTGATGGCGAGGAGCTGGTCACGTCGGCGAGGTTGAGGGCGCACGCCAACAAGCCCAACTATGAAACATGGGAGCGGGACCGCCGCCTGTGGGTCGCTGCTACGAGGAAGGCGCTTTCGTCTGTCTATCCCACGTCTGACGAGGCACGGGCGTTTGATCGAGCCGCGACCTCGAAGGTGTTCATCGGTCCTCGACCGTGGATGTTCCGGGCTCCGCGCGAGCTCAAGGCGACTGAAGCCGGGGTGAGTACGTTGGAGACGTTGGCGGCGGAACTCCCACACGCGTCTTTTGCGCCAAGCCCGCTGACTGGCGCGCTCGTCGGTGATCCGCACAAGCCAGACGAACCTTGGTGGCGGAGCAAAGAGATGAAGATCACTGTTGTCGGTGGCATCATCGTAACGGTCGTTGCGCTCCTGCTCACCAAAGTGATCTGACCCGCGCGGCCCCTAGCGATGCTTCACGCCTGCTTACGGATGTGAGGACGCGTCTTAGGCGGGCCTTGCGAGACCGCTGGTCCGGACAAGCAGCCGCGCCGTGCCCGGCGGTGGCGACGTTGAGCGCTTCCGCTCTCGTGGCAACGCGATCGTGAGCTCTGACGTCGGGCGCGTTAGGGATGTGGTCAGCGTGTGCCAGTACAGCGGAGGTCGGCGTCGAACGGGCCGATCCGGTACTGCGCGAGGTTCGGCGCCACGCCGGTGAAGCTACCGCTCGTGCAGTTCTGCCGCGCCTGCGTGAGTGTTGCGTCGGTTCCAGCTACCCAGTCGGGTAGCTGGCCGTTGAAGGCCGTCGGTGTTGTCTGCGCCGTCAGCCCCGTGATCTCCTTCCACTGGGCACTCGTGGAATAGATCCCGATCGGTCCGGTCGCGCCGGCGGTGTTCAGGCCGGCGATGAAGCCCTGCAGCGCGGCGATGTTGAGCTGGTAGGTCCCGGCCCAGCTCGCCATCAGCTCGACGTCCAGCCACCATGGCGCGGTCTTGGCCGCGACCGGGTCGAACGCGGCGACGAGCCGGTAGGAGTGGGCGGCACGCCGCTCGCCGTAGATGTACGAGCAGGCGTTGGTCAGCAGGCCGATACAAGCACCGTAGGCCGGCGCGATGCCAACCCTGGGCCAGTCTGCAACGTGATGACCGCCAGGGTTACCGGTGTCGATGTACAGCGACAGCGCCGGCTGCTTCGGCCGCTTCTGACCCGGCGCGTCGCGGGCCCAGTGCAGCTCGCCGCTGATACACGGGTTTGCTTTGTTCGCCAGCCCGCCATTGACACCGACGATCCCGAACAGCGGATTCGACGGATAGGAACCCGAGCACTGCGGGTAGGAGACGTCATGACCAGTAGTCGGCGAGGAGCTGCCGCTCACCGCGATGACCAGTACCACAATGACGATGAAGGCCAGCGCCACCACCGGAACCCATCGCGCTCGGTAACGGGAACGGCTGGAAGGCGGCACCGCCGTCAAGCTACCACGAGGCTGGGCACGCGCGGGAGCGCGCGACTCAGGATCGGGGCTCGTTCAATGCGCTGCCCTCCCCCGCCCCAGTATCCGGGTGCCGGCGCACGGTCACGAAGGCGATCGCACTCGCCACCACCACGACCGCCAGCGCGACATACGGGAATTCGCTGTACGGCGACGGCTGCCCCGGCTTGCACAACTCCACGAACGGAACGATCAGCGTCACCGCCCCCAGCAGCGGCACGACCACGTGGCGGATCGGCGAGAACGACCCCCGGTGACGTCGCCACATGAACACGGGCAGCGAGAGCGTCGTCAGGAGATACACGAACAGGATCACGATCGTGCCCATCGTCGAGCACTCGGCATAGAGCCCCACGGGATCCGTCGATCCGTGGTCGACCCCGATCGCGTGGATGGCCCACCAGACGGCGATGATCCCGAGCCCGAAGACGGCCATCGTCAGCAACGCGTTCACGGGCGTCTCGCCGGGCGGGCGCGCATGACCGAGCTCAGCCGGCAAAAGGCCGGATCGCCCGCCGTCGTACAGCATCCGCGCCTGGGAGTTCGCGCCCGCGACGAGCGTGGCAAGCACGGAGACCGTGCCTGCTACCCAGGCCAGAACGGCCACGCCGCCGAAATAGCGATCGGCGACGTTCAGGAACGGCACGGACGAGCGCCCGACGGAGGCCACGTCGTAGTGAAAGCCCGTCACCGTGGCATAGGCGAAGAACACGAACAGGAAGACGCCGATCGCGATCGAGATGTACAGCGCCCTCGGGATCGTGCGCCGCGGATCGCGGCTCTCCTCGGCGAGCGCGGAGCCGTTCTCCCACCCGATGAACATGTAGAGGGCGAGGGGAAACCCTGCCGAGAGACCGGCGAGGCCGCCTTTCAGGTGCGACCAGGAGAACGGGATCGCCGAGAGGTGCGCGCGCCGGTCGATGAGCACGACCACGCACACCGCCAGCATGACCGCCACCTGCGCGAGCACCGCCAACCCCACCGCCGTGGTCGAGAGCTTGACGCCGCGCGCTGTCAGCCACACGGCGGCGACGGTCAGCACGAGCGTGATCGGCTCCCACGGAGGCTGCCACGAGCTGTAGTGCGCGACGGTCAGCGCGACCATGCCGCCGGACATCGTGAACACCCCCGCGATCGCGACCGTGTAGCCGACCGCGACCAGCAGCGAGGTGACGACGCCCGCCCGCGCCCCGAGCGAGGTCTCGACGTAGGTGATGAAGCTGCCGGCGGACGGCTCCGCCTTGGTGAACTCGGCGACGGTAAACGCGAGCAGCACGACCGCGACGCCCGCGATCAGGATCGTCAGCGGCGCGGCCACTCCCGCAGTGACGGCGATCACCCCGAAGGCGAAGTAGAAGTCGATCCCGGGGCCGATGTTGGCGACCGTCGAGGCCGTTACGTCCAGCGTCCCCAGCTGACCGCCGCCGTCGCCGCTGCGCGCTGGAGGCTGCGGTGGGGCGCCCATGAGCGGACCCTACCCAGTGCTCGCCGGGCGACGACGCTCGGGCAGTGGCGCTGCCGTCGTGGCGCCGGCGCTCAGGTCGTGACGTTGCGATACAGGCGCGCGGCGATCGCGAAGAAGACCACGAGGATGCCGCCCGACCAGGCGAGCGTCTGCCACACCCAATGGTGGGTCGGTTCGCCCTGCAGCAGCGCGCGCACGGCGTTGATCGCGACGCTCACCGGCTGGTGGCGCGCGAACGGCTGCAGCCAGCCGGGCATGGTCGCGACCGGCACGATCGCCGAGCTCGCGAACACGAGGATGAAGAACGGCAGGATGCCGGCCACCTGGGCGGTTTCCGGGTCCTTCGTGAACAGGCCGATCGCCGCGTAGATCCACGAGAAGCAGTAGCCGAACAGGATCACGAGCAGCAGCCCGGCGACGATCGCGCCGATGCTGCCGTGGAAGCTGAACCCTACGAGCAGCCCCAGGCCGACCATCAGCGCCAGCGAGAACACGCTGCGCGCGAGGTCCGCGAGCGTGCGCCCCGCGAGCACGGCCGGGCGCGCCATCGGCAGGCTGCGAAAGCGATCGATGATGCCGCTGCCGAGATCGTCCGCCAGCCCGATCGCGGTCGCCATGCTGCCGATCATCACCGCCTCGATGAACACCGCCGGCACGATGTAGTCGACATAGCTGACGCCCGGGATGCGGATCGCGCCGCCGAGCACATAGCGAAACAGCACGAGCAGCAGCGCGGGCTGCACCGCGGAGATCACGAGCAGCCGCGGGTTGCGCACGATGCGCAGCAGGTTGCGCCGCGCGATGCCGCCGGTGTCGCGCAGGGCGGCGACGCTCGGCCGCGGGATGCGAGGCGCCGAGCGATGCGCCTTCCGTGGCCGGCGGGCTCGACGGGGCCGAAGACCCCGCCGCCGTCCTTCAAGCCCGCCTGGCGAAGCTCACCGCTGCACGCGCCGGCGGCACCCGACCACGCCGTCGCCCCCGCTACCTCGCCGGGCTCATCCCCCAAGCCACCGGACCCATGCCCGCCGAAATGCGCCGGACGCCGAGCGAACTCGGCGACCTGATCGAACAGCGCGCCGACGCGCTCACCGAACACGCCATCCAACAGAACCAGCCGTGGGTAGCGAGTCTCGGCCCGACGCCGAGCGACCCGGCGCGACGTGCCGCCTGGCAACAGCAGGTCCGGACCGTCGCGGCCTATCGGGACCGCTACCGCCTCAGCGGAACCGACCCGCTCGGCCAGGCGCCGAGCAGCCAGGGCCAGCGCCTCGACCACCAGCGCGCCACGCTCGCCGCCCGCCGAGCCCGACCCGCCGCCACCCAGGGCGTCGCGCGCCAGCGCACGCGAGACCAGCGAATCGACACCGGCCTCGACCTCGCCCGATAGCCCTCCAGCCCAGCATCCCTCCACGGTTGACGCCGTCACGCGCAGAGATCAACGACGCCGCGAGGAGCTCGCCTTCCACACCCAGCTCGCCAGCTACGCCCACACGCTGCGCCAAGAAGGCGGCAGTGCCACCAAGACATGGAAGCCCGGTGGGCCGCCCGCGGGGTGGGCTGGGGGAATAAGTTGCGGCCACCGATCGGAGATCGGCTACGAAGCCGTGGGCGCCACGACCGGATCGGGAGGCCGCGGCGCCCTACGAGCATGGCGTGGACGGGTACCCACGCCCACGCTCCCTCGAACGTCACCAGAGAGGAGATCCCGATGGCGCACATCCTGGTTTGTAAATGAGCGCCGCCCTCCACGCCGCCATCGTCGTCGGGCTACTTCGCCGCCTTCCTCGCCTTCACGATCTTCTGCTGTACGAGCCGCACGCCCTCGCTGTGCGTCTGCGACGGGGCGGGGGAAGACTTCAGAACCGTCAGCGTGGCGCTCAACCGCCCGTGATCCGCGCCGAGCAGCGCGCGGCCAGCGGCATCGAGCCCGAGCTCGACGTTCACGGTCTTGCCCGTCAGGATGGAGAACGTGGCCGTCCCAATCGTCGTCGTCCTCGATCGACGCTGGTTTCCACCCTTCTTGCCCTTCGTTTTGACGGTCAGTGTCAACTTGCCGCTGCAAGTGCCCGTGCCTGTCAGCTTGATCGTCGCCTCGGAGGCCCCCTTCACCGTGATGCGTGCGCTGGCAAGCGACACGCTGCAGGCGTTGGGCGTTGCCGTCGTGGTGGTAGGCGTTATCGTGACAGGTGTTATCGGGATGACGATCGGGACCAGGGGTGCGACGATCGGGCTGCTGATCGTCAGTGTCGTGAACGTCTTGGCCTCGCCGACCGCTTCATTCCACGCATTCACCGCCCGCAGGCGGACGTAATAGGTCGTGCCGGGCTTCAGACCCGTGATCGTTTCCGGGCCGACCTGAACTTCGCCGGCACTTGCACCGACTTCGCTGCCGGGTGTCCTCTGACCGTAGGCTTCGGTTTCGCCGTATTCGAGGTAGTACCGGGTCCTGGCCATTTCGGGATCGAGCGCGCCCGCGAGGACAGCCGTCGTGGTGCTCACTTCCGACACGAACTCACCCGTCACACCCGGTGTCACCATCTGTGTCTTGAACGTTCCCTTGCCTTCGCTCGGCAGGCTCTTACCGGCCTCATTTTCGACGATGACCTGGTAGTGGTAGATCGTGTCTGGTTCCAGACCAGCGGCGTGCGCGCTCGCGGAGGTACGGTGCCCGCTGGTCCCAAGAGCTTCCTTACACGGGACCTTCGACCCGTAGGATTCAGAGGTGCCGTACTGGACTTCGCACGTCGTCTGCGGCGCGTTCGGGTCGACCTGTGCTTCGAAGCTGGCTTCGGTGCCCGTGCCCTTGGCGGCGACCGATTCGACCGTCGGCGGGATCGGTTCGGTGGTGAACCAGCCTTGCGTGCCGGTGGTGGAGCCGATCCTGTTCTCGGCGATGAGGCATGCCGTGTATTCGGTGCCCGGAGCCAGTCCGGTGATCGGGGCGGACACTTCGTCCGGTTCGCCCAGGGTCGTGTCCTGCGCTTCGGGGGTCGTTTTCGCCCCGTTGCCGTCACAGCCCGTCCCGGCGATCGCGTAATCAAAGTGCCAGTTCGTCGCGATCGGTTGGGGTCCCAGCATCCCCTCGAGCGTCGCCGAGTCGGTCGTGACGTCGATCGCAGCCCGCGTATCCGGCGGCCTCGGCGCCGCCGGTTCGGTCGTGAATGTCACCGCCGGCCCTTCGGTTTCACCCGACGGGTTCGTGGCGATCAGGCAGGCGCTGTATTGGGTGTCGGGTTCGAGTCCGAACAGTTCGCCGGAAACCGGGATGGCTTGCCCCTGCACTTCTGACTGCAGGGAAGTTTCCTTGCCTCCAGTGCAAGTGGCGCCCTTGTTGTAGGCGAAGTAGTAGCCGGCCTTCGCACCGACGTGCGGGTTCAGCGTCCCACACACACGCCCAGTGTCCGCGAAGATCGGCCCACCGCACGCTTCGGTCAGCGGCGCCTCGGGAGAACCGGCGCCGTGCGTATGCTGGCGGGCCGGCTTGAACGCCTGCACTCCGTTTGGTGTGCCCACCCCGCTGGCACCGTCATAGCCCGGCGCGGCGTTGCAGATCAACACACCCTCACCGCAATCGGTCAGCGACAACGGACTCATCGAACCGCTGCAACCAGAGGAGTATTCGCCGCCGCACTCCCCATTAGAGCCTTCGGTGATGTCGTGCAGCGAGGCGGAACCGAGATGGGAGTAGAGCGTCTGCGCAGGGTATTCGACGCCGTGCGACCCACCGGCAAGCGCGAACATCGCGGCGATGATCGGCGACGCCACGCTCGTGCCACCGGCGGGCGTCCAGTAGAAAACTTCAGTCACCCGCTTGCCGCCCTCCTTGCGGACATACGGGACAGAGTCGTAGATCGCGACCCCGGTATAGGGATTAGCGTCCGCGGACACGTCAGCCACCGCGCGCTTCGAGCCGCAGCCCGCGCTCGACCAATCGGGCACGTTCCGCTGCCACGCCGGGGCTTCGTACAGCGGGCTGCAGCCGCCACCGCTGCGATACCACACCGTCTCTTCACCCCAAGCTTCAGCAGGACCGTTCAGCGTCAAACTCGTGCCACCCACCGCCACCACATGCGGCGACGCCGCAAGGTAGTTGACGCCACTCGTCACACCTTCGCTTTCTTCCTCTTTGCTCCTGGCCCAGTTGAGATAGCCATCATCCAGAGAGGCGGCGGTGATCACGATCCCGGGATGGTTGAACGCTTCGACGTCGAGCGGCGGTTCGGGGCCGCCCCACGAGTTGGAGATCTCATTCGCGCCGACGCCACCTTCGCTCCGCGGGCGCGCCGCCGTGTTCTCCGCCGCTTCGAGACTCGGCACTTCAGGTTCGTTCGCCTCTACCAGCGCGATGTGACAGTTCTGGCAGACCGCATGCGCGATCTCGATGTCGATCGAGACCTCGGCTGCCCAACTGTCGGCTTCTTCCACCTCCTTGCACGCCGCTTCCTTGACCGCCGGTTCCGCCGTGCCGTCTTCACAGAGCGCTTCCTTCGCTCGTCTCGCCGCCGCGCTGCTTGGAAACGGCGGGCTCCCGGTTTCGCCATTCTGGTTGACCTGCTCAAAACACCCGTCCGCCACGGTACATTCAGAAAGAGAGAATTCTTCGTCATACACTTTCAGATCCGCTTCGGCTTCCAGATCGTCGTAAACATCAACCAGCGCGATCGTCTGCGGTTCAGCCGCAGGCGCGTCGGGTCGTTCTCCCGGAAAGTACGCGCGCTGCAGGTCAGACGGACCCAAGCCGTCGGTGTCATCCGCAGCGCTGGCCGCCGCGATCGGGCCGCTGCGCGCGACCCCCAGCGGATGCGTCTCGGCACGTGCCGACGCTGTCCTCGGGAGCAGTCGCAACGCCACACAGCCCACACGCCCGGCAGCAGGCGCCGCACACACCGAGCGAACGGTGTAGTCCGACGCGGGCAGCGGCGAGACATTGTTTGCTGACACCGAGGAAGCCAAAACGAACCACCCGCCCGTAAGCCAAATGAGACCCGCAGCAATCGTGGGTCTGCCACGCACGGTCGTGCCGATTCTCTTTAGCCGCGGTGTCAATGCTGCAATCTCAAGGTGACGATCCTCGTAGTTGATCTGGGCTCGCCGCCTTTCGGCGTGTATGTGATCGTGACCATTGCCTTAAGCTTGCCTTGCCTGGCGAGCATCCGCTTCACCTTGCCCGAAGGTGCGAGCGCCACAACCACCTTGCCCGCCTTTTTAACCGTCAACAGGCGTTGCGCAATGCGCACTGTCACATGACCGCTTTTCGCATGGCTCTTCACATCGGGTGATGGTGTCGTATTATCCTCAGCGACCATCTCGAGCGTTCCCGGCCCGGGCAGGTCCACGGTAAGCTTTAGCTTTCCCATGAAGCTCTCGATTCCTACGAGCCCGAACGCATTGCTCACGGTGCCGGCCAGCGACCCTTCGTGAGCTTCACCGCCGGACGGGCCTGATGTTCCCGGTGCGCCGCTGGTCGTGAGCGGTGCTTCTTCGAGCGCAACGGCCTCGTAGCTGAACTCGTCGGCGACATTTTCGGCACTGGTTCCCGCAGCGGTGCTCACGGTCACGTTGACGGTGCCCGCACCCGGTGGAGAAATGGCCGTGATCGAGTCTGCGGAGTTCACCGTAAAGCTAGTGGCATTTGGCGTCCCGAATTTGACCGCGGTCGCGCCGATGAAGCTAGTGCCTGTGATGGCTACAGGTGTTCCGCCCCCCGCAGAACCGCGATCGGGTTCCAGCTCAGTGACCGCAGGGCCGTAGCTGAGCTGATCGGCGAGAACCGTAGGGCTTGTGCCCGCCGCGGTGCTCGCGGTCACATCGACTGTGCCTGCACCCGGCGATGAGACCGCCGTGATCTTAGTTTCCGATTCGACGTTGAAGCTCGCTGCGTTAGCGAACCCGAACCTAACGGCCGTGGCGCCTGTGAAGCCCGTGCCGATAATCGTCACCGGGGTCCCGCCCGCAGCCGGGCTGTGGTCAGGTTCGACTTGGGATACCGTGGGGCCGTAGGTGAACTGCGTACTCGAAGTCACGGGACTGCTGGTGCCCATTGCGTTTTCTATGGTCACGTTGACCGTTCCTGTCCCTGGCGGAGCGACTGCGGTCATCTCTTCCTGCGCGAGGATTGTGACGTTCGTAGCTTCCTTCGAGCCGAACCAGACGGTCTTCACCACTGGCACCTCAAACGTGCATAGGGGGATTTTAAAGAACATCGCCCCTTTGAACGCAGCGCCAACGATCGTCACTTCAGTGCCGCCCGCGGCCGGACCCGCCTTGGGTTCGACCTTGCCGATGGTCGGTTCGTAAACAAAGTCCACCCGTTCGGTGTCGCATTCTTCGTATTCGTTAGATCCACCTTCTGTTAGGACGAACACCCCTACAGCGTCATCCCTGCCACCTCTGAACGGCGGGGCGAGCGCGACGATTTCCGTGTCGGAGACGCGTTTGACGTTTGTGGACGCACTAGCGCCGAAGTACACATCTGGCGTCCCGGTAAAGTTCGTGCCGGTGATGGTCACCTCGGTCCCGCCCGACGGAGGCCCATGACTGGGCGTGACGCTCGTGACGGTCGGGGCATAGTCAAACATCGCGGCGAACGTGCTGGCGCTGACGCCACCTTGAGCTTCGACGATCACTTCGACCGTGCCTTTCCCGGGCGGAGAGACGGCCGTGATCGTCGTTTCAGATTCGACCTTGAAGCTCGCCGCGGCGCTGGAGCCAAACTTCACCGCGGTGACTTCGTCGAAGCCCGAGCCGGTGATCGTCACCGTCGTCCCGCCGGCCCCCGGACCGAAGGCCGGCTCCAGCTTGCTGATAGTTGGAGCTGTCGATGCGGCCACCGCTGGTCCCGCAAGCATCAGTGTACCCGCGATGATCACGCACAGAACGAAGATAGGTCCCGCACGCGGGCAAGAAAGCGGCGATCCTTTCGATTGCGAGATGACCACATCGGTACCATTCAGAGGCACATCATTACGAGTCGCTCTTGTTGAGCAGCTTAACTCAGCGACCGGTCTCGCGCAAGTCCGGTGATACAAGGCCACACCGACTGACAGCTCGGTCAAGCCGGGGCTACCCCCCCGGAACACGGGGCCCCACCACGTCTCCGGCCGGGGTTCGCTCGACCACTGCGCTCGCATCGTGGGCGCTGCCGGACCTATCGCCCTCCGGCAGCGCCCAAGTCCATTCAGTGTCTCTATTCGTATAGCTCCGCGAAGGTTACTTCGGTGCCCGAGCTGTTCTTGTAGTAACCAACTGCCTGGCAGACCGTAGCGGACGAGCAGGACACCCCGCTGAGTTCGCTTTCCGACGCTCCGCTGGGGTTCGGCGTCGACTGAAGCAGCCATTCGGTGCCGTTCCAACGCTCCGCGGAGGTGACATAGGCGCCCGAGCTGTTCTTGTCATACCCCACCGCGATACAGCCCGTCGAGGAAGAGCACGATACCCCGCCAAGAAGATTTACCGTCGCACCACTGGGATTAGGCGTCGCCTGTATCGCCCATTCCGTGCCGTTCCAGTGCTCTGCCAGAGTGACATTGCTACCTGCGCTGTTGTAATAGTCCCCTACCGCGGTACAAGCCATCGACGTTGTGCAGGACACGGCGCCAAGCCAAGGGTCTTTTGCTTCACTCGGATTAGGCGTCGACTGGACAGACCATCCAGTGCCGTTCCAACGCTCCGCCAGCGTCTTGTAGCCTTTCGCGCTCTCATGGAACCATCCTACTGCCGTGCAAGCGGTCGACGAGGAGCACGACATGCCTCTGATTTCCGTGACAACGGTTTCTTCCGGAGGGTGTTCCGCTTCGGGATTGGGCATCGCCTGGATAGACCATTCGGTGCCGTTCCAACGCTCTGACAGGGCTGCCCCTTGGCTATTCCCGCTGTCCTGCGCCAACCCCACAGCGATACACGCCGTTGACGACGAGCAGGATACGTCTTCGAGGAATGCTTCTTCTTTTCCGCTCGGGTTTGGCGTGGTCTGAATTGCCCATTCGGTGCCATTCCAATGCTCCGCCAAGGTGACGTTCTTGCCTGAGCTGTTCTTGTAGTGCCCTACGGCGGTGCACGATGTCGAAGACGAACACGAGACGCCGTGCAGGTAGCTTTCTGTAGCTCCGCTGACATTCGGCGTCGTCTGGACAGACCATTCGCTCCCATTCCAGCGCTCCGCCAGCGTGCTCGGAATACCCAGGCTGGTTGTGTAGAACCCTACGCCGGTGCAAGCCGTAGATGAGGAGCACGATACGTGCGTGCCTCCCGCAAACGGAGCCCCAGAAAACTCGCTCACCAACGCTCCCGACGGGTTGGGCGTGGACTCGAGCGACCAGCCAACCGTAGAGAACGATAGTTCGCCGCCGTCGGTCGTCCCATCGCCGTTTTTCGCGACGATACGGAAGTAGTACGTCGTGCTCGCCGTCAGACCCGTGATGGCTTTGCTCTCTTCAACACTGGCTGTGCCCGAACCAGCGCTCGCTTCCGCTGTTGTTTTGGTGAGTTCTTTTTCTTTTGTCCCGTATTCGAAGTAGTATTTCGTTTCACTGCCCTTGGGATTAACCGTACCGTTCAGCGTAGCTTCAAGTTCACCGATACTTGTCGCTTTCTTCGTTTCCACCACCGGCTTGGCCGTCGTAGAGAACGATAGTTCGCCCCCGTCGGTCGTCCCATCGCCGTTTTTCGCGACGATACGGAAGTAGTACGTCGTGCTCGCCGTCAGACCCGTGATGCCTTTGCTCTCTTCAACACTGGCTGTGCCCGAGCCAGCGCTCGCTTCCGCTGTTGTTTTGGTGAGTTCTTTTTCTTTTGTCCCGTATTCGAAGTAGTATTTCGTTTCACTGCCCTTGGGATTAACCGTACCGTTCAGCGTAGCGCCGGTTTCGCTGATACCCGTTGCTTTCTTCGTTTCAACGGCCGGCTTCGCAGTCGTCGTGAATGTGCCGTCGCCGCCATCGGTCGTCCCGTCGCTATTACTCGCGACTACGCGGAAGTGGTACGTCGTTTCTGGCGCGAGGCCAGTAAGCGCTTTGCTCTCTTCCACGTTGCTTGTGCCTGAGCCGGCGCTCGCTTCCGCCGTTTTCGACCCGTACGACGTCGTTTTCCCATATTCAAAGTAATACGATGTCGCCTTGGCCTCTGGGTTTACGGTCGCCTTCACAGTAGCTCCGGTTTCCGTGACGCTCGATGCCGCTTTGGTTTCCGCACTCGGCAGCGCGAAGCCTGCCGCTTGGGTGACGGTACCCGGCTTTCCACTTTCCTTCGGCGTAAAAGCCTGCCAGCCGACCGCGGTGCATGCAATCGGGGTCGTGACACACGATACTCCGTACAGTCTGGTGGTTTCGAAGTTCGACAGCGAGCCTCGTTCTTCGAGCGTCAGCGTCGCGTCAAGCGACCATTCCGTGCCGTTCCAGCCCTCAGCGAGATCTTTGCCTCCCACTTCAGGCGAATAGGCCCCCCCTTCGCCTACGGCGACACACCGTGTAGCCGAATAACAGGACACGCCGGTCAGCACGCTTTGATAGCTTTCGATGTCCTCACTTGGCGTCGACTGAACAGACCATTCGATTCCGTTCCAGCGCTCTGCCAACGTCAATATGTCTATCGTAGCTTCCCGATAGCTACCCACAGCGGTGCAGGCTGTCGCCGACGTACAGGAGACATCCAATAGTTTGTTTCCTTCTTTGCTAGGGCTTTTAATCGAGGACTGCATAGACCATGCTTCGCCGTTCCAGCGCTCCGCCAACGTGAGCCCGTCATATTGACCGACAGCTATGCAAAATGTTGAGGAAGTGCACGACACCCCCCATAGGTCGGTTTCAACCGCTTTTTCGGGTACAGGAACGGTCGTGGCCACCCATTCCGTGCCGTTCCAACGATCTGCGACAGGGCCCGAGAGGCCTTCCCCGACAGCCATGCAGAAGGTCGACGACGTGCACGATGTGCTAAACAGTCGCTGATAGGTTTTGGGAGTGGCTGTGACTGTCCATTCCGTGCCGTTCCAGCGGTCGGCGAGCGGCAAGGGGCCTTCCGTGCGGTATTCGCCTACGGCGACGCAGAAGGTCGATGTGCTGCACGATACCCCCCACATGTCACCTTCTGTCGCCCCTGCGGGTAGGGGGACGGTGGGCGTCGTCCATTCGGTGCCGTTCAATCGCTCGACCAGCGTAGCCTGACCTCCCGTAGCCATGCAGGCCGTCGGCGATGTACACGAGACCGCGTCAAGGAAGGAAGAGTATTTTTCTGAGCTACGTGGTTTCTCTGCAGTCCAAGCCTGGGTCGTAAATGTATGATCCCCACTGTAGATGGTTCCGCCGCTGGCACTGGTCGCGACCAGCCGGTAGTGATAGGTCGTTTCTCGTTCAAGTTTTGTGAGCGTTTGGCTGACCGATCGCCACACCACCCCATTTTCCACGCTGCCGTTGGGCGAGGGAACCGACGTACCATAGGATGTCGTCTTGCCGTATTCAAAATGATAAGTGGTGCTTTCGTGTCCTTCGGGGTTGACGTAGCCGGTGAGCGTGGCACTGTTAGTCGTCGCGCTCGCAGCCAGCGGTGTCGCCTCGACGTGATAACCGGCGGGAGTTTCCAACGGTCCATCGGGGGCGCCCCAACCAGTGGGAGCGTTATATCCTTCCTCGGCTTTACAGAGATAAGAGAGACCGGGGCACCGCCACTCCCCAATTTCAAGCGCGTTCGAGCCCGACGTTACGTCGTACAGCGCGTGCTTGTAGAAGGCTTCGGCCTTCTCTTCTTGGACTGCTTTAGTCGCATGCGCCTCGATTCCCGCGATGAGCGGGGCATCTACACTCGTGCCGCCAACGTTTTCCCACCCTTTGAACTCAGGCGTACTATAGATTGAAACCCCTTCTGCGACCGCTGCAACGTCGTTGTCGGTCCGCTTTTTTCCACATCCGAGATCGGTCTGCCAAGTTCGCTTTTCATAGAACAGGCTGCAGCCGCTGCCACTGTACGGCCACACCTGTTCGGAGAAGCCACGCGATCCGATTCCTGTCGTATAGAGGTCGGTGCCACCCGCAGCGATGACGTTGGGCGACGATGCTGGAAAGTTCGGCGCTTGCCACGATGCGTTGTCATAGCCAGAGTCTCCGGCAGAGACGGTCACCGGGATTTTGGCCGGATTGTACGCGCCGAGGTATTTTTCGCACCCATTTGTTCCGCATTCTGGAGAGTTCTCGGGCGCACCGTAGCTGTTGCTGATCTCGGTTACTTTCCGTTTCGTTTCCGGTTCTTCCCATTTGGCGGCGGCTTCGGCCGCCGCAGCGAGGTCCGATATTTCTGAGTGCTTAGCCTCTACCAACAGGATATGGCAGTGTGGACACGCGGCCGACACCATGTCCATGTCGAGTGAGGTCTCCGTGCCCCATCCTGCTTCTTCTTTCTTTTCCGCTTCTGATACGGCTTCGGGATATTCTTTTTCCTTGCCTTCCTGGTTGATCTTGTAGAAGCAGTGGGCTTCACACGGTTCGAGCGTTTTTTCGTTGTTGTATTCTTTCCGGTACACCGCTAGGTCTGACTCAGCTGTTGGATCGCCGTATGCCTCAATGATCGCGACGGTCTGTTCTTCGCCGCCCGAGGGTAGGACGCCGTACGCCTTCCGTAGGTTTTCCGGGTCCCATCCGCCTTTCACTCCGCCTCCACTCAATGGCGTAATGGCTGGCCCCTCGGCCAGCGCGTATCCAGACGCGGTTTTGACGGTAGGATCAGCAACCAAGAAACATTCGACGTTCTTGCCGCTAGCGGCAAGGCAGACTTTGTAGGGTTCGGTTGTGGAGGGCGTCTGTGCTAGCGGTTTAGGTGCTTTTTGAGCCGCTTTCGCGAGTTCGCCTTCCGTGTTGGTCGACCGTTCCCAAGGCAGGAGGCCGGGATCTGCGCTTGCCGCCGAGGGTAGGGCGAAGGACAGCAGAGCAGCGAGAACCGCCAAGCCGGCGAACCAGCTCGCTTGATGCCCTCGGATACACTCGCTTCGCTGGACTCGCTTTACTGAACCCCACTGCAGAACCCTCATGCGTTCTCCCCTTTACTTGCGTCGTTGGCGCTGCTTGGTCGGATTGGGCGGGCACATGATCAGACTTCGATCAAAACTTCAAGGCTTTAAACGTATGTTGGATTGATCGGTAATGCTTGTAGAAGCATGGTCGATGGGAGCAACCTCACGACCAGCAGTTAGCTATCCGAATCAATACCGAGCTTGAACACCTCTGTGTCTTGCCAATGTGGCCAATTGCACCTGTCGGGAGTGCGCAGATTGGCCAATCTCAGCCGCGTAGCGCTGTCTCGGCGCGCGCTTGGTGGTCCATGTCACCAGGCAGACGGTGGAGCGTCGGCGCCGGGGGATAGCCGAGGTCCTCCAGCCGCAGCGCCAGTTCGAGGCTTACCAGACACGTGCGGAGCGGACGATCGAAGAGCTGCTCGATCTGATGGAGGCGGTTTTCAACTGTGTGCCGGGTCACTTTCAGCTTGTGAGCCGCTGAGGAGATGTTGTGGTTGCACGCGATGTAGGCGCGCAACGTCTCGCGCGCTATCGGACCGCCAATGCGCAGGCTGTCGAGCGGTGAGAGGTGGGTCTCTATCAGCAGCCTGGCCAGGACTGGGTTCTGCAGGAGCGCTGCCTCAAGTGGGACATCAGCGCATCGCGTGAGCCCTGGCGGCATGCGCAAGGCGATCGACAGCGCTGCCTGAGCTTCCCGGTGCGTCTGGCGCCAACCGTCGATTCGCCGTCGCGGCTCGCCGATGGCAAGCGAAACGCCCGCGACCCCGTTGGCAGCGAGTACGCGCTCGATGTCTGTGATCGCGAGCTTGCGGCCCCCGCCGAGCCATGCCCACACTGTTCCTTCGCCACATGAAACGGGCAAGAGCTGGCGGCCAAGGCCATCCGCCAATCCACGGACGGCCTTCTCCGCTCCAGTGCCGGTTGCGATCATGCCAAGGTGCCAGACATCGAAGTGATAGTCGAGCTGAGCAGTGTCGATCGGCTCACCGTCGAGCAGTTTCTGCACGAGCTCCCGACGACACTGCTCCGTTGAGCGCCCCATCCGCTCGACCTCCTGCCTGTGCTCGCTAGCGACCGCGGCCGTGAGACGCTCAAGCAGCGACTCCTGTGTCCTGCGCAGCTGACGCAGAGCGTTATCGTGACCTGAATAGCCGCTGCGATCAGCCTCGTCCATGACGAACTCCCCCAGCAGCCTATGTCCGGCGATGTAGCGGAGCACCAGCGTGTCCAGGTTGACGCCGTTGCGCGCCGCCCGACGCGCCTGTGTAATCGCCGCCGAGGGAATAGGCCCAGACCATTCCTCTCCCTGTTCGATGCCTGTCAGGGCATAGTCCACGACGGCAGCGACGGCCGCGCTCAGCCCCGCCTGGTACTCAGTATCCTCATTCCCCGTTGATCCATACAGCGCACGCACATGGACCAAGATGGACGCCGCGATCTCCGGCTGGCGTCCTCGCAGCCGCTTGACCAAGCCGTCACGGACATCCTCAACTGATCTCGCACGACCGTTCGCGTTGCGACTCATCGGGCGCCGCCACGCTCAGGTTCCCAGCAGACGCCTTGGATCAATCCGATAGTCAGTAGCACTCAGGATCAGCGTTACCCCGTCCGAGGCTGCTAAGCGTAGTCCCTTGGCATAGAGTCCACATGCTACCGGGAACATGTCCCCTGGGCAGCGTAAGGCTCGCCGCCGAGGGTTCAGGCGTGCGCATCAGCCAACACCCGCAGATCGCCCTCGGTCGAGCGATCCGCCTGCGCCGCGAGGAGGTCGGTCTGACCCAGGAGGCCCTGGCAGACGCCGCAAACCTCGACGCCACCTCAATCCGCGGCCTCGAGCGTGGCGTAGCCAACCCAACCTGGGACGTCGCCGACCGCGTTGCACGAGCCCTTGGGCTGGCACTACACGAGCTCGCCCACAGGGCCAACGAGCTGGAGACCAAGGACCGCCGGCCGACCAACCAGCCGCTGGACCGCGTGCGCCCTCAGCAGAGGCGGAGCAGCCAACGGAGCTAGTCGCCTCAGCACGTGGCCTGCTCGGCGAGCCACCAGTCGTCGAGCATCTGGCGTCCTCACACCGTTCCTCGGCGCCGGGCACGCCATGCAGATCGCACGCGCGCCCGCGACGGTGTGACCGACCAGCAGCGCCGGTGGCCGTCGGGTCGCAGCGGCGCTGCCACTGGTATGATTCCGCGCAGCAGTGTGGGGCGCTTGCCGGTTCTATCCGCCCGCCAACGGCTCTATCCTGAGCAGCGGCAGTGAACATCTCGCGTCCCGTGGGCGCCGCACCCTGACCCAGCGTCAGGGTCGCCATCTCTCTCCGGACTGCCATGCCGGTAATCGACGCTTCGGCGTCTGAGCAGAGGGAGACCATCATGATCTTCGCAACCAGTTGGGCAATCAGCGCCCGCCTCCACAACCTGTTCCGGCGCCTCGCGCCCAGCAACATCCTCATCCGGCGCGTGCATACCCGCACCGGCATCAAATGGGGACCGCTCGTCGGCATGGCCGCCGCCGTCCTCTACGGCCTGCTGATGCTGGCCACGGCCAAGTCGTCCGCAAAGGCGGGCCGGGCTGGGTCGATCTGATCGTGCTGCTCGCGTTCTGGAACACGGTCAAGTTCACCTGCCTGATCCCCGTCTCGCTCGTCCGGCTGCTCCGCGCCCGTCACCAGGAAAGGGTCCTACAGCGCGACCCGCAACGCACCACCACAGCCGACGCAACGCCGACCGGCGCAATCCACGAACGCGCGGGTACGCCGCTGGGCGCGATAATATAGGCAGGTCAGCTAGATACTCGCAAGAGCATCCTCGGCTCGTCGAGGAACAGCACTTGCGGTCTTCCGATCAGGCTCGCGCCGACGTCCAGGCGCCGGCGCATGCCGCCGGAGTAGGTCTTGACGAGATGCTCGGCGGCGTCGGTCAGCGAGAAGCGCTCAAGCACGTCCTGGGCCTGGCGGCGGCGCTCGGCGCGGCTGAGGCGATAGAACAGGCCGACCAGCTCGAGGTTCTCGCGGCCGCTCAAGAGCTCGTCGACGGCGGCGAACTGGCCGGTGAGACCGATCAGCGCGCAGCCGCGCGGCATCCTCGACGATGTCGCAGCCCGCGACTCGCGCGCGGCCCGCGTCGGGCCTGAGCAGCGTTCTCGATGCCGAGATCATCGTGGTCTATCCACCGAACCTCGCGTGTGGTCCCGTCGATGCCTTGCGGGGTTTCACGGTTATGGCGGTGCGCCCGCGCTGCCAGCATCCGCGTCATCGACTCCGCGCTGCTCTCCGCCTTGGCCAAATCCGCCTTCGACGGTGACACCTCCGTCGTCGTCCACGAGACCCATGCCTCGTGGGTGCTCGTCGGCGGCGAGCGCGCGCTCAAGGTCAAGAAGCCGCTCGACCTCGGTTTCCTCGACTACAGCACGCTGGCGCGCAGGCACAGCGCGTGCTGTGAGGAGGTGCGCGTCAACCAGGAGCTCGCACCCGGTATCTACCTGGGCGTGCGAGCGATCGTGAGGACCGCGGACGGCTTCGCGCTCGCGGACGACGACAAGGAGGAGGCGGACAGGCCGGTCGAGTATGCCGTCGAGATGCGCCGCTTCGACGAGGCGCACACGCTCGCGGGCCTGATCGCGTCCCGGTCGCTCACCTCGGCGCACCTCGATGCGGTCGCGCGCCGCGTGGCCGAGTTCCATCGCTCGGCGCCGGCGGCTCCCGGTGGCGGCGCCGCTGAGGCGCTCGACGCCTGGCGGCAGAACCTGCGCGAGCTGCGCGCCGCCAGCCGCTCGCCCGAGCTGGAGCTGGACCTGGCCGAGAGCTTCGGCGAGATGTTCGCGCGCACGCATGAGGATGAGCTCGAGCGCCGCCGCCGGGACGGCCTCGTGCGCGACGTCCACGGCGACCTGCGCTGCGAGCACGTGCTCGCGATCCCGCGCGTGCGCATCGTCGATCGGATCGAGTTCGCGCCGGCGCTTCGTCGCATCGACGTCGCCTGCGACCTGGCGTTCCTGACGATGGACCTCGAGGCGCACGGCCGACCCGAGGCCGCCGCCGAGCTGCTCGCGGCATACCGCGGCTGCGACATGAACGCGGGCTCAGGCGCACTGCTCAGCTTCTACGGCGCATACCGGGCGCTGGTGAGGGTCAAGGTGGCGCTGATCGGCGCGTCCGAGCACGATGGCGAGCACCGCGCGCGACTGCTCGCGCAGGCGCACGACCTGTGGGCGCTCGCCGAGTGCCTGTGCTGGCGCGCGCGGGCGCCGCTCGCGATCGTCGTCTGCGGCCCCGCCGCGAGCGGCAAGTCGACGCTCGCGGGCGCGCTTGCGCGTCGCTCGGGGTTTCAGGTGCTCGCCTCCGACGCGACCCGCAAGTCGATCGCCGGCCTGAGCGCGACCGACCGCGCGGGCGCGGAGCTGTACGGCCACCGCTTCACGCATCGCACCTACGAGCTGCTCGCCGGTCGCGCGCGCGAGCTGATCGACGCCGGCGACGGCGTGATCGTCGACGCGACCTGCAGGTCGCGCGCGGACCGCTCGACGCTGCTCGGCCGGCTGGTGCGCGCCGGCGTGCCGCGCCTGGTCGTGCGCTGCGAGGTGCCGCTCGAGCTCGCGCTGGAGCGGGCGCGAGAGCGGATGCACGACCCTGCGCGCGTGTCCGACGCGGACCCCGAGATCGTGGCCGAGCTCTACCGTTCGTTCCAGCCGCTCGAGGAGCTCGCGCCGGAGGACGTGCTCACGCTGGACGCCTGCCTGCCGCTCGAGTCCCAGGCGGCCCGCGTCACGACCGCGATCGATCGCCTGCTGTCGGCGCGCGCGGGCGGCGCCTACCGAGCCAGCACGACGACCTTGCCGACCGCGCGATTGGCTTCCATGTAGCGGTGGGCGTCGGCGATCTCCTCGATCGAGAAGACGCGGTCGAGGTTGACGCCGTAGCGGCCGTCCTCGATCGCGCGGATGATCTCGGCGTAGACGCCCTCGTAGCTCTCGCGGGCGATCGCGTCGCTGCCGAAGCGGCTCAAGCGCACGCCGAGGCGCTCGGCCTCGACCTCGGCGACCGCGGTCTCCCAGTCGCCCTCGAGGAAGCCCGTGAGGCAGACGCTCGCCCCATCCGCCAGGGCGTGAAGAGCCTGGACGAGCGCGCCCGGCCCGACGAGCTCGCACAGCGCGTCCACGCCCTTGGGGAACAGCGCCCGCGCCGCCGGCGCGACGTCGCCGTCGGCGACGATCACGTAATCGGCGCCGGCGGCCTGCAGCGCAGCGCGCTTTGACTCCTGGCGCGTGGTCGCGAGCACCGTCAGACCGCGGTCCTTGGCGATCGCGATCGCCGCCATCCCCACCGAGGAGCTGCCTCCCTGCACTAGCAGCGACTGGCCCTCGTGCAGCGCGAGCTGCGCGAGCGTCCCCCACGCCGTTCCGAAGCTCTCGGGGATCGCGCCGAGCTCGGGCCAGTCGAGGGTGCTCTGCACGGGGATCACATGGTCGAAGGGCAAGAGCGCGTACTGCTCGTAGCCGCCGTCGAAGTCGCGGCCCATCCCTCCCATCGCCGCGAGCACCTGCTGCCCGGGTTGGAGCGTCGAGCCCGGCGCCTCGACGACCTCGCCGGCGCACTCGATGCCGAGCACGCGCGGGAAACCCACTGCGTCGCCCGAGCCGCCGGCGCGCGTGATCAGCTCCGAGCGGTTGAGGCCGAAGGCGTGGATGCGGACGAGCACCCACCCCGGTCGCGGCTCCGGGATCGGGCGCTCCTCGAGCCGCAGCACCTCGGGGCCGCCAGGCTCGTGGACGACGACCGCTCGCATTCTCTGGAGTTTCCCGTAACGCCGGCTCCTCTAACAGTCCGGCGTGCGGCCGGCGAACCTGACCTCGGCCCGCAGCCCTCCCCCGGGCCGCGGGTGGACGCTGACGCTCGCCCCGTGCGCAGTGGCGATCGCGGCGACGATCGACAGCCCGAGGCCATGACCGCCGCCGTGGCCGACGCGCTCGGTGCCGAGCCGCTGGAACGGCCGCAGCAGCCGCTCGACCTCCGCGGAGGCGATCACGGGCCCGCTGTTGGCGACCGTCACGAGCGCTTCGTCGCCGTCGAGGGCGGTCGCGACCGTGATCCACCCGCCGGAGGAGTTGTGCTCGATCGCGTTGTCGAGGAGGTTCGCCACGAGGCGCTCGATCAGGCGCGGGTCGCCGGTCATCGGGGCGCTGTCGAGCTTGGCGTCGAGCTTCAGGCCGCGGCGGCCGATCTGCTCTTGCCGGTCGGCCAGCACCTCGCCGGCGATCGCGTCCAGCAGCACGGGCTCGCGGCGCTCGAGACCCCGCTCGCTGCGCGCGAGCGTCAACAGCGAGTCGATCATGCGCTCCTGCTGCTCGCCGATCGCGAGCACGCGCTCGCAGGCCGCGCGCAGCGACGCGGCGCCGGCGTCCGGGTCGGCGAGCGTCACCTCGAGGATCGCGCGCTCGAGCGTGAGCGGCGTGCGCAGCTCGTGCGAGGCGTTGGCGACGAACTGGCGCTGGGACTCGAACGAGGACTCGAGGCGCCCGAGCAGCTCGTCGAAGGTGTCGCCGAGCTCGCGCAGCTCGTCGTTGGGGCCGTCGAGCGCGAGGCGCTCGTGCAGGGTCGACGCAGACAGCTCGCGGGCCGCGGCGGTGATCACCTGCAGCGGGCGCAGCACCCGTCCGGCTATCGCCCATCCCAAAGCCATCGACGCAGCCACCATGATCGCGAGGCCGACGAGCGAGAAGACCAACAGCTTGTGCAGGTCGTTGTTGTTGACGTTGACCGCGAGCGCGCCGAGCTGATGTGCCTGTCCCAGGCTTTCGGGCGTCGCCGACACCGTGCCCCCCGGCGACGTCACGTGGACGTGCGGTTCCACGAGTCTGGCCGCCGCGCCCTGCGCGGAGACGACCTCGCTGTGCGTAGAGGAGCGCACGGTCAGAAACACGAGCGCGAGCAGCAGCGTTCCGGTGATCATGAAGACGCCGCCGTAGAGGACGGCGAGACGCAGGCGGATCGTGTAGCGCGGAAGGCGCGGCCGCAGCCGATCGAGCCGCCGTCGGGGCGATCGCAGATCGGCGGCCTTGGCCTCGAGTGTGTCGGGAGCGCTCACGGCGGCACTCAGATCCTGTAGCCGCCGCGCGGCACGGTCTCGATCAAAGGCGGCTCGCCGAGCTTCGTGCGCAGACGCTTGATCGTCACCTTGACGGTCGTGGTGAACGGGTCGGCGTTCTCATCCCACACGCGTTCGAGCAGCTCCTCGGCGGAGACGACGCGGCCGTCGGCGCCAAGCAGGTACTCGAGCACCGCGAGCTCCTTGGGGCTGAGCGACAGGCGCCGGCCGTCGCGGCTGGCGAGGCGGTTAGCTGGATCGACGCGCAGGTCGCCGTGCACGAGCGCAGCAGGCGCGGCGGCGCCCGAGCGCCGGCCGAGCGCCCGCACCCGCGCGACGAGCTCGGCGAACGCGAACGGCTTGGGCAGGTAGTCGTCGGCTCCCAGGCTGAGCCCGTCGACCAGCTCTTCGATCGAGCCGGCGGCGGTGAGCATCAGAATCCGTCCCGCGCGCCCCTCGGCCACGAGCGAGCGGCAGATCTGATCGCCGTGCACGCCGGGGAGGTCGCGGTCAAGCACGAGCACGTCGTAGTCGGTGAGCGCGAGGTGCGCGAGCGCGTCGTGCCCGTCGAGCGCGACGTCGACGGCCATGCCCTCGCGGCGCAGACCGACGGCGACCGTGTCGGCCAGCTCGGCGTGATCCTCGACCAGCAGCACTCGCATGGACCACGCAGCGTGGCGCATCCGCGGTTACAGCGCGGTTACAGCGGCGGTCACCGTGGTGTAACCGGCCGTTTCGTAGAACACCCTCGCACGCAGCATCCAGCCAGCGCGAGGAGACGACGAGATGAAGGCGATACGACTGATTGCGGGGTTCGGGCTCGCGGCGCTCGCGCTGCTCGTCGCTGGTTGCGGTGGCGGCGCGAAAACACCGACCGTGGCGCACCTCGGATCGAGCACCCCCTCGAGCGGCTCCGCAGCCGCATCGGGCGGCTCCTCGTCGAGCTCGTCGAGCGGCTCCCAGAACGGCTCGGCCTCGCCCGACAGCCAGGCGGTGGCATACTCGGCGTGCGTGCGCGCACACGGGGTGCCGAACTTCCCCGACCCGAAAGTCACGACGAACGGCAACGAAGTGAAGGTGGCAATCGGGATCAACCCGTCGATCTCGGGCAATCCCCACTTCAACTCGGCGCAGCAGGCGTGCCGGAAGTTGCTCCCCGGCGGCGAAGGTGGAGGCCCGGGTCACCAGATCAGCCCGCGGGAACAGTCGCAGTACCTGAAGGCCGCGGCTTGCATCCGCGCGCACGGGATCCCGAACTTCCCGGACCCGACGTTCTCCGGCGGCGGCGTGCACGTTTCGCACAAGGGGATCAACCTGCAATCGCCGCAGGCGCACGCGGCCGAGGTAGCGTGCCAAGCCCTGATCCCGGGCGGCCTGCACGGTAATCACTAGTGAGCTGGGGGCACCCACGCCGAACCGCCGTGGCGGGCCTGGGGCTCGTGCTGGTGGCGGTCGCCGTCGTGGTCGCCGTGAGCGACCCGTTCGGCGGCGGGCCCAAGCCGAGCGGCGCCTCCGAGGACGCGAGCCAGACGTCGCTCACGACCGTGAAGCGAGAGACGCTGTCCTCGCAGACCCAGGTGAACGCGACGCTGGGCTACGCGGGAGCGGCGAACATCCGTGTGCCGACGGGCACGCCGCCGTCCGCTGTGCAGCAGGCTGAGCAGGCGGTCGCGAACAACGAACGCATGCTCGCGACGGCGCGAGCCTCACTGGCGACGGACACGACATCGCTCGCGAACACGCGAGCGGCCGTGTCGGCGGCGCGGAAGAAGGAGGCGATCGACTGCGAAGGTGACAACGCCGCGCAAGCCGCCGGGTCCTCCTCGCCGAGCGGCGAAGCGGAGACCGGCAACTCCCCCGCGAGCGGTGGCGACGCGAGCGTGTGTGCGAGCGACGTGCAGGCGCTGGCGAGCGGCGAGCAGGGCTCGAGCGCCGTGGCGATGAAGCTGCAGGGCGATCAGGCGTCGGTGTCCTCGGCGCAGGCCGCACTCGCGAGCGCCGAGGAGTCCGCCTCGACGGCGCGCGCCTCGGTGGCGGACTACGGCCAGAGCTCGACGTTCACGATGCTGCCGGCGGTCGGCCAGGTGATCGCGCAGGGACAGACCCTCTACGCGATCAGCGATCGGCCGGTGGTGCTGCGGTACGGCTCGCCGACCACACGCGAGCTGCCGCTCGGCTCGGTGGTGTTCGAGCCGGGCCCCGTGCGGGTGACGAGCGTGATGCCCGAACTCGGCGCAAACGTGACGCCGGGACCGGTGCTGGCAGTCACCTCGACGCGCCCACAGGTGAAGATCGCGCTGAGCGCGGCGCAGCAGTCGAGCGTGCAGGTCGGCGATCGGGTCTCGATCACATTGCCGAACCAGCAGACGATGCCGGGGGTGGTCAGCTCCGTGGGCACGGTCGCGAAATCGCCGAGCAAAGAAGGCGGGGCGGGTGGCGGCGGCGGCGGCGAAAACGGTGAAGAAGGCGGGCCGACGATCGAAGTGGACGTGACGCCGAGCGAACCGCAGGCGATCGGTCACCTGGACGAGGCGCCGGTGTCGGTGTCGATCACGACGCGGAGCGTTCCCGAAGCGCTGGCGGTGCCGGTCGACGCGCTGCTGGCGCTGGCGGGCGGGGGCTATGCGCTCGAGGTGGCGGAAGGCGGCGCGCACCATCTCGAGGCGGTGACGCTGGGGCTGTTCGACGACGCGGAAGGTCTCGTTCAGGTCAGCGGCTCGGGCGTGTCGGCGGGCCAGCGCGTGGTGGTTCCCTCGACATGAGCGGCGCTGTGCTGGAGCTGCAAGACGTGAGCAAGGCCTACGGTTCCGATCCCCCGGTAAACGCGCTGCTCGAGGCAAGCTTCGCGGTGGCCGCGGGCGAGCTGGTGGCGATCGTGGGTCCGTCGGGGTCGGGCAAGACGACGCTGCTGCACGTGATCGGCACGCTGGAGCGCCCGAGCTCGGGGGTAGTGTCTATCACGGGGCTGGATGTGGCGGAGCTGTCGGACCGCGAGCTCGCGAGCCTGCGGGCGCGGAGCATCGGCTTCGTCTTCCAGCAGTTCTTCCTGGCGGAGCACTCGACAGCGCTCGAGAACGTCGCGGACGGGCTGTTGTACGCGGGGCCTGGAGCGGCGGAGCGGCGCGAGCGCGCGGCGGAGGCGCTCGCCCAGGTGGGACTCGCCGACCGCGCGGGCTTTCGCCCGAGCAGGCTCTCCGGCGGCGAGCGCCAGCGGGTGGCGATCGCGCGCGCGCTCGTCGGGAGCCCGGCGATCGTGCTCGCGGACGAGCCGACTGGCAACCTCGACAGCGCCGCGGGTGCGGCGATCGTGGAGCTGCTCGAAGCGCTGAACGCACAGGGCGCGACGATCGTAGTGATCACCCACGACCGCGAGCTGGCGGCGAGCCTGCCGCGCCAGGTGCAGATGCTGGACGGCCGGATTGTGGCGGACACGAGGGCCGCGACGGAACAGGGGGCCTTGAATGTTGATTAGTTGGATGGCGTGGTGGCGAGACGCCGCGTCGCGGGTGCGGAGGTCGCTGGCGGTTGGAGCAGGCGTCGGCGCGGCCGTTGCGGGGCTCGGGTGCTGGGCAGGTCCAGCCGCGGGTGAAACGGGGCCGCCGAGCAGCACGGGCGCGGCGAGCTGCCCCTCGCCCAATCCACCGAACACGCTCGCGTTGACGGCCGGCACTCCCCAGAGCGCGACGCTGGGCAATGCCTTTCAAGCCGACCTGCAGGTCGCGTTCACGAACACCGACGGCTGCCCGGTGACCACCGCCGTCGCGGGCATCCCGGTCACGTTCACCGCGCCGGCGGCGGGCGCGAGCGGGCTGTTCTCCGCCAGCGGATCGAACACGGTCACGGTCGGTAGCGACGCGTCGGGCGCGGT
The DNA here is from genome assembly GCA_963797105.1 of uncultured Solirubrobacteraceae bacterium. Lineage (GTDB taxonomy): Bacteria > Actinomycetota > Thermoleophilia > Solirubrobacterales > Solirubrobacteraceae > Palsa-744. Next base: position 1,568,263 of record CAWCOB010000002.1, on the reverse strand, counting down.
GAGCGCGCCGACGCTCACCGCCAACTATGTCGCGGACGGGTACACGGTGACAGCGAGCTCCGCATACGGCTCGGTCTCGTTCGCATTGACGAACGTGGAAGGCGGCACTCCGAGCGGGTGCGGCACCGCCTCCGACGCCACAGGGTCCGCCGGCGCCGCACCCGCGAAGCCCGCCGGCAAGCCCGCGAAGCTCACCGTCGGCGTCGGCGCGACCGAGTCGACGCCCGCGGGAGCGCGCTTCCCGATCAGGTTTGCGGTGACGGTCACCGACGCCAAGAGCGAGCCGGTGCCGGATGCGCTCGTGGCCTTTGCCGCGCCGAACCGCGGCCCGAGCGGATCTTTCACCATCCGCTCGGGCGGCGCCAGCATGCTCACCTCACGCCCGCCCTCCTCGGGCACGTCCGGCGCGGAGCCGCGCCGCTCACGCGTGACGCACCCGCGCCGGGTGCAGGTGAAGACGAACGCGTGCGGCATCGCGCTGGCGCCGGCGTTCACCGCGAACCATCGCGCGGGCGGCTACGTGGTCGTCGCGAGCGTCGAAGGCGTGAAGGCGGCGTTTGCGCTCGTCAACGAAGGGCCGTGAGGCGTGTGAGCGCGGCGAGCCCCATCCCGGGCCGGCCGGGCACGTCGGACCTCGCCCCGAGCCGGCCGCGCTCGAGCCTCGCCCCCAGCCGGCTGCGCGCCTCGGACCTCGCGCGTGTGGCGAGCGTGGGCTTGCGCACGCGGCGGCTGCGCGCGGGCCTGTCCGCCCTGGGGATCGCGATCGGCGTGGCGGCGATCGTGGCGGTGCTGGGGCTCTCGTCCTCGAGCCAGGCGGGTCTGCTGAGCCAGATCGACCGGCTGGGCACGAACCTGCTGACGGTGACGAACGGCCAGGGCCTGACGGGCAAGAGCGCGGAGCTGCCGCTCGCCGCGCCGGCGATGATCGCGCGCATCGAACCGGTGACGAGCGTCGCCGAGACGGGAAAGGTCAGCGCGAACGTGTACCGCACGCCGCTGATCCCGACGCTCGACACGAACGCGCTGAGCGTGCAGTCGGCGAGCACCAACCTGCTGGGGACGCTCGGGGTGAAGATCGTCGAGGGGAGCTTCCTGAACGCGGCGACCGCGACCGAGCCCGTCGCGGTGCTGAGCGACGCGGCGGCACAGCGCCTGGGGGTCGACCACCTGTACACGGGCGAGCGGATCTGGGTGGACGATCAGTGGTTCTATCTCGCGGGCGTCCTCGGCCCGGCGGTACTCACGCCCGAAATCGAAGGCTCGGTGCTCGTCGGCTTCGCGGCGGCGAAGAGGTACCTGGGCGCGGACGGCCATGCCAACACGGTGTACGTGCGCGCGGCGGATGAACAGGTGGCGGCGGTGCAGGCGGTGCTCGCACAGACGGCCGACCCGGAAGCGCCCGACGAAGTCGACGTAAGCCAGCCGTCGGCGACGCTGGTCGCGCGCGCGGACGCCAAGAGCGCGCTCAACGGCCTGTTCCTGGGGCTCGGCGCGGTCGCGCTGCTCGTCGGCGCAGTGGGCGTCGCGAACATCATGGTCATCTCCGTGCTCGAACGCCGCTCGGAGATCGGCCTGCGTCGCGCGCTCGGAGCCACGAAGGGCCAGATCCGCACCCAGTTCCTATGCGAGGCGATCCTGCTCGCGATCGGAGGCGGCGCCGCGGGTGTCGGCCTCGGCGCGCTCGCCACGGCTGTGTACGCAGCCGCCAAGGGGTGGGCGTTCGTAGTACCCGTCTCCGCGTGGGCCGGCGGCTTCGGCGCAGCGCTTGCGATTGGTGCCATCGCGGGCCTCCTGCCCGCGATCCGCGCCGCGCGCCTCGCGCCGGCGGATGCGCTACGGACTGTGTGAAACCCAGAGCCACAGCCGCAAGAGTGCCGGTGGGACGTTTCGTCCCAAGGCGACCGCATGGTGGCGGTGTGCCGAGGATTAGCGCCTTCTACGGGATCACGATATGGATGTATTGGAATGAGGGCGCCCACGCGCGCCCGCACTTCCACGCTCGCTATGCAGGCCAGACCGCGTCAGTGGACTTCGCTGGCGTCGTGATCGCAGGCTCGCTTCCGCGACACGCTCGCGCGCTGGTCGCAGAGTGGGCGATCCTGCACGAGCCCGAGCTGACAACGAACTGGGAGCGTGCACGACGGGACGAGCCGTTGGAGCCGATCGATGCCCTGGCGTAATATGGCTTTCGTGGAGCAACTGCACGATGTCATCGGTGCCGAGGTCAGCGGTGAGTACCGACTGCGCCTGACCTTCGACGACGGCACAGTCGGCGAGGTCGACTTCACGGGACAGGAGTGGCGAGGGGTTTTCGAGCCGCTGCGCGATCCCGACTACTTCGCGCGCGTAGCCGTCGACGCAGAGGCTGGCACCGTCACGTGGCCGAACGGCGCCGACATGGCCCCAGAGCCGCTCTATTCAGAGGCTCGCCAGAGCTCGTCTCGGGCAGCTGCTGTCGGGGACTAGACGCTCTCGCGTCCACCAGCCTCGAAACTGACGGGCTCCCCCTCCTTCTGCGCGGCGTGCTCCCGCCAACGGATGTCGCTAGACAACGCAAGTAGCGGCTACTAGTCATTTGCCGATTCGTAGAGGCCACCAGCTGTCAATAAGCCACCGAGGGCGCGCGACTGCGCCCCTCAGGTCGGAGCCGGCGGGAAACAAAGCCGCTTGCCGGATTGCAGACCGCGCTTACACGACACGCTTACACGAGACAAATCGATGGCCGATCAGCTCTTAATTCGGCGAATGATCCGAAATGTCCACACTCGACCTTTGGCAAGCATCTTCTGTTCGAATTCGACCTTCGCGACGCTCGCGATTAGGATGACCGCAAGTGCGAACCCAGCGGCTACTACTGCGACACCAACCGTGGCGTTGAGCAGCGTCACACCCGTAACTAGACTCGCCGCCATGCCTGTCCCGACCAACTTTGAGTACATCGGGCTGCCCCCCTTGGGCACCGTTTTGCTGTCGTCGTATACCTTGCTTACTAATCACTCGCTTACTGTTGCGCCATGATCGAGCGCCGATCTCGCCTCGGCTCGGACAATCCTCGGGTGCAACCGCGTACCCCAGTTGGCAGTGTCGAGAGCGTTCGGAGACAGCCCAACCTAAGCCTCACTCGACGACGGCAGCTGCCTTCCTAGGTTCGGCGGCGCGATCGGACAGCTTCCCGCGAACAGCACGTCCGGGGGCGCTGTCCGGGTTCGTGAGCGCACGGACGGCCGCGGCGCCGATCTCTTTGGCGCCAGCGGCTGCGAGTTTGTACTCACCCTCGACCGTGACACGTGTCGTCTTGCCTCCGGCCTTGCGTGTCTCGACCTTGGGCGAGACCTTGCCGGCGATACCCTGCCATGCGGTACTAACGCGCCAGTCGATCTCCTCGAGTGCCTTCTTGTGCTTAGCCTGCGCGGGTCGATTTACCTCAAACCATGGATTGCCCATCACGCCGAGGGCCACCTTCACCGGGACGGCTCGGACCACGAGATCCGGGTCCGTGAACACCCTCGCGTCGCGGGTACCGTCGGGCAACATCGGCGCCTCGAAGTAATCGAGAACATGCCCGAACCACGTCACCCCAGCTTCCACCAGCCGGTCGTAGTCCTCCTGCTGCCTGATGACGTCCTCGTGCGCGGTGGCCGAGACCGCCTTGCTGAACCCGAGGCCGAGGCCACGAACCATCGTTACCGCCTGACCGATGATCAAGTGCTCGTTCTCAGCCTGGTTGGCCGCCGTCACCTGGCGACCGGTCGTCACCAGGGGGACGTTGAGCGCGTTGAAGATGTCCTTTGTGGCCTTCGTCCACGTATCCCTGATGTTGAGGCCCTCCGTTTCGTTCTTGGTGAGCGTTACGCCCTTGCCGTTCAGGTCGGCAAACATCTGCCCCATGGCCACCGCGGGCACGCCGTGTATGACATCTACTGTGATCAGGGTGGTGCGCAGCTTCTCCTGCCGTGTCCCAGACAGCTTCGAGTTGGTGGATAGGGCCCTGCGGATGGCCAGGAGGCGAGACTCCCCGTCAGCCTCCATGGCCTTCATCGACGTGTCTAGGGTATAGAGGTAGAACTCGCCCCCCATGCGGGCGTTGAAGTCCTTTATCTCCTGCCCTACAAGCTGCTCGGGAAAATAGATCGTGAACGCCGGTAGAATCGCCTCAAGGGGCGGGGTATTAAGGAAGGGACCTTCTACGTACTTCTGCAGCTCGCCCGTCGCGTTCTTGTACTTGCGCGTCGGGCTCCAACCCGTCGGCCGACGCTCTGATCGCTTTTCTCCCGTATCCGGATCAACGATCCGTTCAGCGCGCATAGCACGGTGGAAGAATTCGCGCTGGATGGTACCGCGAGCCGGCATCAATTCCGCGACGCGATCATCGAGATGATCGTAACCCTCACCCGCCACCTCCTTCGGCTCGAAGGCCATGCCGGGCACCGTGAGATCGATCAGCAAGGAGATCGGGATCACGGAGGTGAAGAGGCTCTCGTGGCGGCGAATACCGCCCAACTGCATGGTTATGGCCATGACTATCCTTACGTTGTTCGGTTGTGGCGGTCCCTTTCCGCTAGGACTTGGGGCCACTCGCGTCCATCTCGAGTTAAGATAGCAGCCATCTCGAGATACCGACGATACGGCCCACCGGAGTGTCGGGCACGGAACGGAAAATGCATTCGGCTCCTTGAGAAGTTCGAGCAGCCTGTCCATATTTGCGGCGGGGTTCGCAGGTCGCCTCAGTCGCCCCGGTGTGTCCAAAGCACGGCGCGCGCAGAGCCCACGCCCACAACCCCGGCGCGTGCGTGTGACCCTGCTCCGGGCTCGTGCTAGCCTCAACGAGATGACGATTTCCCGACTGTGACTCGATAACCCCGCGCCGCCTGAGCGGCGCCGTCACCGTTTCGCGCCCACTCGGCTGATCCAGCCGCGGATGCATGGGCGCCTACCCGTCGAGGATTTCTCATGAATGCGTACCGGCGCGTTCTGCGCCACAAAGACTTCCGATATCTGTTCCTGGGCCAGGCCGCGAGCACGGTCGGCGACCGCGCCGTGGTCGTCGCGATCGCGCTGTACGTGACGCAGACGACCGGCTCGGCGACCGACCTCGGGCTGGTGCTCGGTGGGCAGACGCTGCCGTTCGTCGCGCTGCTGCTGTTCGGCGGCGTGTGGGCAGACCGGCTGCCGAGACAGAAGATCATGATCGCCGCCGACCTCACGCGGGCGGCGCTGCACGCGATCCTCGCCGCGCTGATCCTCGGCGGCGCCGTGCCGATCTGGGCCCTGGTCGCGATCGAGGCGTGTTTCGGTGCGGCGCAGGCGTTCTTCCAGCCGGCGTACACCGGGCTCGTCCCGCAGACGGTGCCCGAGCCGCTGATCCAGGAGGCGCGCGCGCTGACCGAATCAATGGCGAACCTCGCGTTCATGCTCGGCCCGGCGCTCGCGACCGTGCTCGTGCTGGGCGTCGGCGCCGGCGAGACGTTCGCGTTCGATGCCGCCACGTTCGTGCTGAGCGCGGCGCTGCTCACACGCGTGCATCCGCGTGCGCGCGGCGAGTCCGCGCAGGCGTCGCAGACCGTGCTCGCGGCGCTGCGCGACGGCTGGTCGGAAGTGCGCTCGCGCCCGTGGGTGTGGGCGACGATCGCCGCGTTCACCGGCACCGTCATGTGCGTGTTCGCGTTGTGGTACTCGCTCGCGCCCGGGATCTCGCGCAGCCTTTACGGCAGCGTCGGCGTGTTCGGGATCCTCGAGACGCTCGCCGGCGTCGGCGCGGTCGCGGGCGCGCTCGTCGGCACGCGCTGGCGCCCCGAGCACCCGCTGTTCACGGGGCTCGTGCTGATGGTCCTCGGCTGGTCGCCGCTCAACGTCGTGGTCGCGCTCGGCGCGCCGCTCGCGCTCGTCGTCGTGATGGCGCTCACGACCGGCTTCGGCTTCTCGCTGTTCATCATCTGGTGGGAGACGGCGCTCGCGCAGCACATCCCGCCGAACATGCTCTCGCGCGTCAGCGCGTATGACTGGATGGGCTCGCTCGCGCTGCTCCCGCTCGGCTACTTCGTCGCGGGGCCGCTCGCCGGCGCGCTCGGCGCGCGCACGGTGCTCGGCGTCGGCGGCGCGCTCGGCGCGGTGATGCTCGCGCTCGCGCTCACGCCCCGCTCGACGCGCCAGCTGGGCGGCGCGCCCATGCGACTAGGCTTGCAGGCCGATGGCACAGGCGCTCGAGAACCTGCGGATCGTGGACTTCTCGCGGGTGCTGGCGGGGCCGCTCGCGACGATGGTGCTGGCTGACCTCGGCGCGAGCGTCACCAAGGTCGAGCGCCCCGGCGTCGGCGACGACACACGCGCGTGGGGGCCGCCGTATGACGCGAACGGCGTCGCCACCTATTTCCAGTCGGTCAACCGCAACAAGCACAGCGTCGCGCTCGACCTGCGCGACGCGCGCGACGTCGAGCGCGCGAAGGAGCTGGTGTCGACGGCGGACGTGCTCGTCGAGAACTTCCGCCCCGGCCTGATGGACGAGCTCTGCCTCGGCTACGAGGCGCTGCGCGCCGAGCGCCCGGCGCTCGTGTACTGCTCGATCACGGGCTTCGGCGCAGCCACGCCCGAGGCGGCGGCGCTGCCCGGCTACGACCTGCTCGTGCAGGCGCTCGGCGGCCTCATGAGCATCACCGGCAGCGCCGACGGCGAGCCGCAGAAGGTCGGCGTCGCGCTCGTCGACGTCATCTGCGGGCTGTTCGCGAGCGTCGGCATCCTCGCGGCGCTGCGCCACCGCGAGCAAAGCGGCGAGGGCCAGCGCGTCGAGGTGAACCTGCTCTCGTGCCTGCTCGCGGCGCTCGTCAACCAGGGCACCGCCTACACCGTCGCCGGCGTCGTCGCGCAGCGCATGGGCAACGCGCACCCGAGCGTCGCCCCGTACGACCTGTTCGCGGCGGCCGATGGCGACCTCGTGCTCGCGGTCGGCACCGACGGGCAGTTCCGCGCGCTCACCGAGGTGCTTGGCTGCGCGGAGCTGGCCGAGGACGCGCGCTTCGCCACCAACAGCGCCCGCGTCGCCAACCGCGAGGCGCTGCGCGAGCGCCTGGAGGCGCGCCTGCGCACCGAGCCCGCCGTGCACTGGGTGCGAGCGCTGAGCGCCGCGCGCGTGCCCGCCGGCGAGGTCAACGACATCGCCGGCGCGTTCGCGCTCGCCGAGACGCTCGGCCTCGATCCGATCGTCGAGCTCCCCGGCGCAGACGGCCAGTCGATCCGGCTCACGCGCAACCCGATCGGGCTGTCCTCCACGCCCGCCGTCTATCTGAGCGCGCCGCCCGTGCTCGCGCCGGGCTCGCCACAGACAACGCAAGAATATTAAGAATTAATTTGATGGCGGGGTCGCGGGCGGCGCCGACTTCGGCAGCCGCACGACGAATGCCGCTCCCCCGCCGTCGGCGTCCGCGGCGCCGATCGTGCCGCGGTGCGCGGCGACGATCTCGCGCGCGATCGCCAGGCCCAGACCGGCGCCGGCCTTGCCGCGCTCGCGTCCGCCCTCGGCGCGCCAGAAGCGCTCGAACAGGCGCTCGTGCGAGCCGGCGGGCAGGCCCGGCCCGTGGTCGCGCACGCTGACCGTCACGTCGCCCGCGTCCTCGCGCACCGATACCTCGATCGCAGTGTCGGCGGGGGTGTGCACGAGCGCGTTGCGCATCAGGTTCGCGAGCACCTGGTGCAGCTGGTGCGAGTCGCCCCACACGAGCGCCGACGCGGGCGCGTCGAGCGTCGATCGTCCGGTCGCGGCGCGGTCGCGCGGGCGTCCGCGACGACGTCGCGCGCGAGCTCCGCCAGGTCGACCGGCGTCGCGCCTCAGCTCCGGCTCCTCGTCCAGGCGCGCGAGCGTCAGCAGGTCCTCGACGAGCACGCCCATGCGCTTCGCCTCGTCCTCGATGCGGCGCATCGCCGTGCGCGTGCCCTCGCTCGTCGCGCGTCGCCCCGATGCGGAACAGCTCGGCGTAGCCGCGGATCGAGGCCAGCGGCGTGCGCAGCTCGTGCGAGGCGTCGGCCAGGAACTGGCGCAGCCGCTCCTCGCTGGCCTCGCGCGCCGCGAACGCCTGCTCGAGGCGGTCGAGCATCGCGTTCAGCGCGAGCCCCAGCCGCCCGACCTCCGTGCTGCGTGGCCGCCGGGCTCACGCGGTGCGACAGATCGCCGCGCGGCGATCGCGCCCGCCGTCGCCTCCATGCGGTCCAGCGGGCGCAGCCCCAGGCGCACGACGAACGACGCCGTGATCGCCAGCGCCAGCGAGCACCGCCGCGATCACGAGCGCCTCGACCAGCAGCAGGCGGCTGCAGCGTCTGATCGACTTCGCGCAGCGGCACCGCCACGACCGTGATGCGCGCCGTCCTCGGCGTCGCGGCTCGCGTACACCCGGTAGCGCAGCCCGGACGAGCCGACCGAGCCGACCGTGAACAGCCGTGCTCAGCGGCACCCGCGCCGGGATCAGCGGCGCGCGGCGGGTTCGCCTGGCCGTAGCTGATGAACACGTGGTCCGAGCACCATGCCCGACGCCTCCCGGCGCTGGCCGTAGGTGCCCGGCGGCAGGTTCAGGCGTCGGCCCGCGCGCCGCCGGGCCGCCGGCCCCGGGACCTGGCGCGCCGCCGTGCCGGTCCCCGGCGCGCCCGGCGTCGTACCCCGCGTCGAGCGCCTGCGAGATCGCCGGGCCGCGCCGCTCGCGCCTCCTGGTCGACGCGACCGATCAGGAACGAGCGCTGCTCGGTGTAGGTGACGAGCGGCGAGCGCCACCAGCCCGGCCGCGGCGAGCACGAGCACGCTCGCCAGCAGCCGCGCGCGCAGCGAGCGCCATCAGCCGCGCGGCGCCTGCAGCGCGTAGCCGACGCCGCGCACCGTCTTGATCAGCGACGGCCCGTGCGCGTCGAGCTTCTTGCGCAGGTAGCTGATGTAGGTCTCGAGCACGCGCCCGTCGCCGCCGAAGTCGTAGTTCCACACGTGGTCGAGCAGCTGCGCGCGCGTCAGCACCCGGCGCGGGTTGAGCATCAGGTAGCGCAGCAGCCTGTATTCCGTCGCCGTCAGCTCGATCGGCTCGCCCGCGCGGGTCACCTCGCGCGACTCCTCGTCGAGCTCCAGGTCCTCGAACACGAGCCGCGCCGACTCCGGCGCCGCCTGGCCGGTGCGCCGCAGGATCGTCCTGATCCGCGCCACCAGCTCCTCGAGGCTGAACGGCTTGGTCATGTAGTCGTCGCCGCCGCCGGTGAGGCCGCGGACCTTGTCCTCGGTCGCGTCGCGCGCGGTCAGGAAGACGATCGGCACGCCCGCGCGCTGCGCGCCGAGCCGTCGGCGACCTCGAAGCCCTCCATGTCCGGCAGCATCACGTCGAGCACGATCAGGTGCGGCTTGAAGCTCGCGACCGCGCCAGCGCCTCGTGACCGTTCGCCGCGCGTCTCCACCGCGAAGCCCTCGTAGCGCAGCGCCATCGTGACCAGCTCGACGATGTTCGGCTCGTCGTCGACGACCAGCACGCGCTGGCCCTGGGCGTCGTCAGGCATTACGCGAGGTTGTAGACGGTTTGCCTCGTCATGCGGCGCTCGCCTGCGGCCGACGGTCCACGCGGGCAGCCTCGGGCCTGTGCGTCCAGTGCAGCTCGATCGGAGCCACGATCGCGGGCTCGGCGGTGGCCGCCCAGGTAGCGCCGGCGGAGACGTGCGGGGTGAGCCGCGATGCGCGGGACATCACGAACGCGAGCCCGGCGATCAGGGCGACGTCGGCGAGGACGATGATTGCGATGGCTACGGAGAAAGACATGAGGCTCCTTTCGGGGAGGGTTGCTTGACTGCAACCACCATCGCGCCGCATGCTCAGACCGCCCTGTGGCGAGCCTGAGAGATTCCTGAGAGCCGGTCCCGGCGCGAGTCACGCTTTCGGCGAGACCGCCTCCCGCTGCCGGGCGCTCGCCTCCTGTGGGAGCGTCTAGGCCGAGCACCCGCCGGAGCGCTTCGGCGAGGCGATGACGACGCGGCCGAGCCCGATCACCTCCATCTCCGTCTGCGGCGCGCACACGGAGATCGCATCGGACTCGTTGCGCAGCGTCCGGCGCAGCACGACGAAGGCGGCGGCACCGAGCAGCGCCGGCACCCACAGCGCGATCGCCCGGTAGGCGAGCACGGCCGAGGCGGCAGACGTGATCGACACGCCGTAGAGGACGAACGTGCCGACGAGGCCGGCGTCGATGCCGCCGATCCCGCCGGGCACCGGGATCAGGCCGCCGAGCTCGCCGATCAGATAGGCGATCCACACGATCGCAAGCGGCGGCGAGTGACCGAACGCGTGGAACGTCGCCCACAGCAGCAGCAGGTCGAAGAGCAGGTAGGCCAGGAGCCCCGCGATCAGCCACGCGTTGGCCTCCCGCAGCAGCGCGACCGCCTCGCCGACGCCGTCTGCGACGGCGACCAGGGTCTTCAGCAGCGCCCTCTTGCGCCTCGAGCTCTCGGCCGCTTCGCTCTGCTCCAGGCGCGCGTGCAGGCTCGCGGCGGCGCGTCCCACGAGCAGCGCACCGCCGACCGCCAGCACCGCCACCAGCGCGGGAACGAGCGTCAGCAGCAGGTTCGTCTCGCCTGGGAGCACCTGCAGCGCGAGGCCGACGCCGACGATGATCACGCCGAGCACGTTCGGCACGCTTGTCGAGAGGAAGAACGCCACCGTCCGCTTGGCGATCTCCGCGGCGGGCATGCCACCCCGTTTCAGGGCCCACGCGCCGAGCGCGAGGCCACCGGCGCCGCCCGTCGGGAACAGCGCGTTGGCGCCGAGCTCGGACATCCCGACCTGGTAGCTGACACGCCAGCTCATGCGCCGGCAGAAGATCATCCGAAACGCCGCGACGTAGCCGAGCCCTGAGAGCACCTTGAACCCGACGCCCAGCGCGAGCCAGCCCGGCTGCGCGTGCGACAGGCGCGAGCGCAGACCGTCGAGCCCAGGCAGCAGCGTCACGAGCGCGACGACCGCGAGGATCACCACGGCGAGCAGCGCCAACCGCGTGCGCAGCCGGCGCCGGCTCAGCTCCTCCGGTACCTCGAGCTCGTCGCCGGATACCCCCGCTCGCTCCCGTTGATCGACGTGCACACCGCTCATAGTGGCAGCGCCGGCGCCGATCGCCGGCTCGGCCGCTATGCCGTTTGGCGCAGTCGCGCTTCGTCGCGTCGGCGCTCGGTGACGTCCTCCAGCAGCACGAGCGCGCCTCGGCGCCGACCGCGCTCGTCGTAGATCGGGCGAGCGGCCGCGCTCAGCAGCAGCTCGCCGTCGCGGACGCGCACGAGCACGTCCACACCGCGGACCGCTTCGCCCTGCAGCGCGCGCACGGGCGGCAGATCCTCGCGCACCAGGGGGATGCCGGACGGGGTGCGCGGTTGCAGCGCCCGGAGCGCCTCCTCGGCGTCGACGCCGAGCGGGCACTCGATGCCAAGCAGCTCGCTCGCGCGCCGGCTGGCGTGCGTCAGCCGGCCGTCGCCGCCCCAGGCGAGGATCGCGACGCCGACGCTGTCGAGCAGCGCCCCGAGCAGGTGCATGTCGTCGCACAGGCGCCGCCGGCCGCGGAAACACCCGCGCCCGGAAAGCGCGAATCTCATATCTGAAGCGTCGGATGCCGGCGGGCGCCGGTCAATACCGCATCCGGGTGATTTCCAGCAAGCGGACTCCGCGCAGGCCCAGACGGCCCGGCTCCGCGAACCGCGCTCCAGCTACTCCGGCACGCACCCGCTGTGCACGGCGTGATCGGTGCACAGCACGATCGCGACGAGCTGCGCGCGCGTGTGCGCGCCGAGCCTCGCCATCGCGTTGCGCACGTGCGTGCGGACGGTCTCCGGCGAGATGTGCAGCTCCGCCGCGATCTGGGCGGTCTCGTGTCCGAGCGCGATCAGCGTCACGACTTCGCGCTCGCGCTCGGTCAGCGGCATCTCGCCGGCGAGGGCCGGCGAGGGTGAGTAGGACGAGTCGTCGCCGGCAGCCACGTAGACCGCCAGGCGGCGTCCGCCCACGACCGCGAGCCGCGCGGCGAAGTCGATCTGCACCTCCGAGGAATCAGCGCGCATCAGCGCGCGCGTGCCGGTGTACTCGCCGCTCTGCAGAAACGCCTCCCACTCGCGCGCCGCTCGCTCGCGCTCCGCGGGCCGGATGCTGTCGACGATCGAGGTCCCGACCAGCTGCTCGCGCTCGCCGCCGAAGAGCGCGATCGCGGCACCGTTGACCTCGACGATCCGCCGCTGATCGTCGAGCAGCAGGATCGGGTTCGAGGTTCGCTCGAACACGAGCCAGAACAACCGCTCCCACCCCGCCGCCTCGCTACCAGGCGCATGCATCGCCGCAAACGCTACACGGATGGCAGCGCGCGGACAGCCTCCTCATCCGCCACCGCCTGCGACGCGGCGCCAGGCGCCATCGGGTAGCTTGGAGGCCGTCGATGGCCACGATCGAGGACACGTCCGCGAGGGCACCGGCAAGCGTCCCGGTCGCAGCCCATGCGCTCACACGCCGCTACGGCGAAGGCGCGACGGAAGTGCAGGCGCTGCGCGGCGCCGATCTCGAGGTGCGCGCTGGCGAACTCGTCGCGGTGATGGGACCCTCAGGCTCGGGCAAGTCGACGCTGATGCACCTGCTCGCCGGGCTCGACAAGCCGACCTCGGGAACCGTCACGATCGCCGGCACGGAGCTCAGCGCGCTCGACGACGGCGACCTGACGCGGCTGCGCCGCGAGCACATCGGCTTCATCTTCCAGTTCTTCAACCTGCTGCCGATGCTGAGCGCCGAGGAGAACGTCGTGCTGCCGCTGTCGATCGCCGGTGAGAAGCCCGACGAGGCGTGGGTGGCGGAGCTGATGGCGAAGGTCGGCCTCTCCGAGCGCCGCAGCCACCGCCCCTCCGAGCTCTCCGGCGGCGAGCAGCAGCGGGTCGCGATCGCGCGCGCGCTCGTCACGCGGCCGACGATCCTGCTCGCCGACGAGCCGACCGGCAACCTCGACTCGAGGACCGGCCGGGAGATCCTCGACCTGATGCGCGACTCGGTCGACGCCTACGGGCAGACGACGATCATGGTCACGCACGATCCGCGCGCGGCCTCGATCGCGGACCGCATCCTGTTCATCGCCGACGGGCAGATCGTCAAGGAGCTGCGCGGCGCCAGCGAGGCGGAGGTGCTGACGGTGATGGGCGAGATCACGGCGTGATCCGCGTCGCGCTCAAGGGCCTCGCCGGGCGCAAGCTCCGAGCGGCGCTGACCGCCGTCGCGATCGTCCTCGGCGTCGCGATGATCAGCGGCACCTACATCCTCACCGACACGATCAAATCCGCTTTCGGCACCGTCTTCACGACGGTCTACAAGCACACCGACGGGATCATCACCGGCAAGAGCGCCGTCGGCGGCGAAGAAGGCGGCGAAAACGCGGCGCCGCCGTCGTTCTCCGAATCGCTGCTCGCCTCAGTGCGCGGCCTTCCGGGCGTGGCTGAAGCCCAGGGCGCGGTCTCCGATCACGCGCAGCTCGTCGGACGCAACGGCAAGGTGATCGCGACCGGCGGCGCCCCCGGCCTCGCCTTCAGCATCCACCCGCACGGCAACCAGCGCTTCAACCCGCTCTCGCTGGTCGCCGGCACCTGGCCGTCGGGACCGGACGAGGTCGCGATCGACGAGAACACGGCCAAGCAGAAGCACTACAGCGTCGGCGAGACGATCGGCGTGATCGCACGCGGCGCCGAGCAGCAGATGCGCATCGCCGGCATCGTCGAGATCGGCGGTGTCGAATCGCTCGGCGGCGCGACGATGGCGATCTTCGACTTCGCCATCGCACAGCGGCTGTTCGACAAGGTCGGCAAGCTCGATTCGATCTCGGTCGCCGCCAAGAGCGGCTACACGCCCGCGCAGCTGGTGCGGGAGATCAAGCCGATCCTGCCGCGCACCGCGCAGGTGCGCACCGCCGCGGCACAGGCCCAGAAGGCTACGACCGACACCAACGGCTTCCTCTCGATCATCCAGGACTTCCTGCTCGCGTTCGCCGGCGTCGCCCTGTTCGTGGGCGCATTCGTGATCGCGAACACGCTGTCGATCACGATCGCGCAGCGCACGCGCGAGCTCGCCACACTGCGCACGCTCGGCGCGACGCGGCGACAGGTGCTGCGCTCGGTGCTGCTCGAAGCGTTCCTGATCGGGCTGCTCGCCTCGATCGTGGGCCTGTTCCTCGGCCTCGGCCTCGCCAAGGGCCTGAACGCCCTGTTCGTCTCGCTCGGCATCGACTTGCCGCACGCGGCAACCGTGTTCGCGACGCGCACGATCGTCGTCTCGCTGCTCGTCGGCGTCGCGATCACCGTGCTCGCGGCGCTGCGGCCCGCGATCCGCGCGACGCGCGTGCCGCCAATCGCGGCCGTGCGCGAGGGAGCCGTGCTGCCGCCGGGGCGCTTCGCGCGCTTCGGGCCCTATGTGGCGCTGCTGACGATCGCGGCGGCCGTCGCGCTGATGCTCGTCGGCCTGTTCGTCAGCTCGCTGTCCACGACCCAGCGGCTGGTCTTGATCGGCGCCGGCGCGCTCGCGCTGTTCCTCGGCGTGGCGATGCTCGCAAAGACGCTCGTGCGCCCGCTCGCCGGCGTGCTCGGCTGGCCGGCGACGAAGCTCGGCGGCACCGCCGGAAGGCTCGCGCGCGCCAACGCGATGCGCAACCCGACGCGGACCGCATCGACGGCGTCGGCGCTGATGATCGGGCTCGCGCTCGTGACGCTCGTGTCGGTGCTCGCCGCCGGGCTGAAGTCGACCTTCTCGAGCTCGGTCAACGAGCTCTTCAGGGCCGACTACGCGCTCACCGCCACGAACAACTTCTCGCCGATCTCGACGGCCTCCGAGGAAGCGCTGCGCACCGTGCCGGGCGTGCAGGTCGTCGCCGGCGTGCGCGCCGGCACCGGCCGCGCGTTCGGCAAGAAAGTCGGCCTCACCGGCGTCTCCGCCGACGTCAGCCGGGTCATCAGCATCAAGTGGCAATACGGATCGCAGGCGGTGCCCGGCGAGCTCGGCGAAGACGGCGCGTTCGTGTCCAAGAAGTACGCGGAAAGTCACCACCTGCATATCGGCTCCCCGCTCACCGTCGAAACGCCGGCCGGCGCGGAAATGCAGCTGCATGTGCTCGGCGTCTACGCGCCGCCGAAAGGCGGCGCGCCCTACGGCGAAGTGACCATCTCGACGACGCGCTTCGACGCCGAATACGCGAGCCCGCAGAACGTCTACACGTTCATCGACATCGCCGGCGGCGCCAGCGCCGCGAACACGCACTCACTCGAAAGCGCGCTCGCCGGCTACCCCGACGCGAAGATCCAGACGGAGAGCCAGTTCAAGAGCAACCAGGAGAAAGGCATCGACACGCTGCTGAACCTGCTCTACGTGCTGCTGTCGCTGTCGATCATCGTCAGCCTGTTCGGCATCGTCAACACGCTCGTGCTGACCGTGTTCGAGCGCACGCGCGAGCTCGGGATGCTGCGCGCCGTCGGCATGACGCGCCGTCAGCTGCGCCGCATGATCCGCCACGAGAGCGTGATCACGGCGCTGATCGGCGCGGCGCTCGGCATCCCCGTGGGGATCGTGCTCGCGCTGATGGTCGGGCAGGCGATCGAATACCCCGCGTTCACGATCCCCGTGGGCACGCTCGTCGTGTTCGTGATCGCCGCGATCGCCGCGGGGCTGCTCGCCGCGGTCTTCCCGGCGCGGCGGGCAGGGCGGCTGAACGTGCTCGAGGCCCTGCAGTACGAGTAGGTCAGACCTTCTTCATCGCGTGCGCGTCGAGGATCGAGGCGCGCGGGCACGAGTCTTTGATCTTCCGGAACGTCAGCGACGAGCTCGTCAATTTGTATTCGTAGACGCCGGCCGACGTGCACGAGCTCGACGGTCCGTGCACCGTGATCTTCGAGCCGGAGATCGTGTAGGTGCCGTGCCCGGTGATGTTGTACGGGGCCACGAGCTTGAAGTGGCCCGGGGTGAAGGTGATGTGGTAGGTGCCGTTGAGACTGCCAGCCGACTTGACCGTGGTCACGTAGGTGCCCGACAGCGACCCCGACGCCATCGCAAGCGTCGCGGGCGTTGCTGCGAGGATCAGTGCAAGTGCGGTGACGCGGCGGAGCTGCTTCATGGCTGTAGTCCCTCCGGGGCGGTTATGAGTCGGTAGCTGGGAAGTGCGTTGACGGGTCGCGCGGCCTGCAAGGGTGCGCCGGCGCCGTCGCGATCGACAGCTTCGCCCGGCGCCTGCGTGTCTTGACCGGCCCGCTCGGAGGCGGAGACCCCTTGCAACCGTAGAGAACACGCCACCCGCTGGCGAGTTTCGGTGGGGTCGATCACGGCGTCGATCGCACCTGAGTCGACCGCGGCCTCAGGCGAGAGGCTCTCCTCCGTGTAGCCGCGGATCAGCCGGTCCCGGAGCGCGGCGGCACCAGCCGCGAGCAGCCGCCGGCGGTGGATGATCTCGACGGCCGCCAGCGAGCTCATGATGCCGACTTCCGCCTGCGGCCAGCAGAACGACGCGTCCGCGCCGAGATCCTTGGAGTTCATCGTGATGAACGCGCCGCCGAATGCCTTGCGCAGGATGACCGTGACCCGCGGCGAGCGCGTGGACGCGAACGCGCGCACGAGCTCGGCGCCGTGGCTGATCACCCCGGCCGTCTCCTGCCGGGTGCCGGGCATGAAGCCCGGCGTGTCGACCAGGACGAGCAGCGGGACGCCGAAGTCGGCGCAGGTGCGCACGAACTTTGCCCCCTTTCGAGACGCTTCGACGTCTATGATCCCGCCGCGGTAGCGAGCCTGGTTGGCGACCACGCCGACCGCGTGCCCTTCGAGCCGGGCGAAGCCGACGACCATGTTGCGCGCCCAGAGCTCGGAGACCTCGCGGAAGCGACCGCCGTCGACGAGGCGCCCGATCACGTCCCTGACGTCGTAGTAGCTACGGCTGCGCGGCCGGCAGCACGGCGGCTGGATCCTCGCCGGTGGGCGGCTCGGCGGGCGCCACGGGCAGCGCCTCGGACGCGTTCTGCGGCAGATAGCCGAGCAGCTCGCGCAGCAGCGCGATCGCGCTCTCGTCGTCGCCCGCCACGAAGTCGCAGACGCCGTTGCGCGCATGCACGCCCGCGCCGCCCAGCGCGGCCGCGGTCACCGTCTCGCCGAGCGCGAGCTCGACGATCCGCGGGCCCGTGAGGAACATCGACGCCTTGGCGGTCATCATCACGAAGTCGGTCAGCGCCGGCGAGTAGCAGCCGCCGCCGGCAGAGGTGCCCGTGATCACGGAGATCTGCGGCGCGCGACCGGATAGCGCGACGTTCTCGGAGAAGATCCTCCCGAAGCCCCCGAGCGCCGCAGCGCCCTCCTGCAGGCGCGCGCCACCGGACTCGACGAAGCCGACCACCGGGACCCCCGCGAGGCGGCTCTGGCGGAGCGCCTCGACGATCACCTCCGCCTCGGCGACCCCCACGGAGCCGCCGGCGATCGCCGAGTCCTGGGCGTAGCAGACGATCGGACGCCCGGCGACGCGGCCCCAGGCAGCGGACACGCCGACCTCGCGCCCGCCGACCGACGATGGCGCCTCGAAAGGCTCCAGGCTCCTCGGATCGCACAGCCACTCGAGTCGCTGCTGTGGAAGAGGCGGGTCCAGTTGCGACAGCGACAGCAAAGTAGCCGAGTAGCCTAAAGTTGCTCGCGCGGCGGGGTCAATGCAATCTGCACCTTTGGGCAAGATTGGCTGTCACGGCTTGACTGCTCGAGTGCAAGCCCGCAAAGTCCGCGGTCCGCAACGGTAGCGCTCTAGAACGCTTCTCCAACAGAATGGAGAGCCTGAACGAGGGGCCCAGCTTGTTCGATTTCATTGTCTTGTGCCCGACAGGGCTGCCCGACGCATCGGTTCCGATCGCCGCCAGCCGTGCCGGAGCGCTGGGCGTCGTAAGCCTCGACCTCGCCGTCGACGTCGATGCCGGGCTCGAGCAGCTGGCGAAGCTGTGCGCGCTCGGGCACGGCCGCTGCGGCGCGCTGCTCGACAGCCGGGAGCTGCTCGACACGGTCCTCGACGCCTCGCTCGACGGCCTCGACGCAATTGTGCTCGCAAACGCGCCGGTCGATCAGCTGAGCGAGCTCGCGGCTATCGCGCGCGGCGCCGGGCTGCAGGTGTATGTAGTCGCGACCCGCCTCGAGGAGGCGCTCGCGGCGGAGGACGCCCGCGCCGACGCGATCATCGCCAAGGGCCACGAGACGAGCGGCTGGATCGGCGACGAAGGGGCCTTCGTGCTCGCGCAGCGGCTGCTCGCGAACGTGCAGACGCCGGTGTACGTACACGGCGGCATCGGCGTGCACACGGTCGCGGCCGCGTACGTCGCCGGCGCCGCCGGCGCGGTGCTCGACGCGCAGCTGCTGCTCGCACGCGAGTCGCCGCTGCCCGAGCGCCTGCGCACGGTCGTCGCCGGCCTCGACGGCAGCGAGACGGCGACGCTCGGCGCGGATCTCGGCGCACCGTTTCGCGCCTACAGCCGCCCGGGCCTGCGCGGCGTGCAGCTGCTGCACGACGCCGAGCTGGAGCTCGCGCCGAGCGCCGCGGCACTCGACGCATGGCGTGCGACCGTCAAGGCACACGTGGCCGCGAGCCCGGAGGAGGCCGTGATGGCGCTCGGGCAGGACGCCGCCTTCGCCGCGGACCTGGCGGAGCGCTTCGGCAACGTCGCCGGCGTGCTCGACGCGCTGCACGCGGCGATCGCTTCGAGCTGCGAGACGCTCGCGCACGGCAACCCGTTGGCCGAGGGCGCGGGCGTCGCGCAGTCGCACGGCACGCGCTATCCGATCGTGCAAGGGCCGATGACGCGCGTCAGCGACACCGCGGAGTTCGCTGACGCGGTCGCGGAGGGCGGCGCGCTGCCGTTCCTCGCGCTCGCGCTGATGCGCGGCCCCGACGCCGACGTGCTGCTGGCGCGCACCGCGGAGCTGCTCGGCGAGCGGCCGTGGGGCGTCGGCGTGCTCGGCTTCGTCCCGCATGAGCTGCGCACCGAGCAGCTCGAGGTCGTGCGCAAGCATCGGCCGCCGTTCGCGCTGATCGCGGGCGGACGCCCCGACCAGGCGCGCGAGCTCGAAGCCGAAGGGATCGCGACCTATCTGCACGTCCCCTCGCCGCAGCTGCTGCGGCTGTACCTGCGCGACGGCGCCCGCCGTTTCGTGTTCGAGGGGCGCGAGTGCGGCGGCCATGTCGGCCCGCGCACGAGCTTCGTGCTGTGGGACACGATGATGCGCGTGCTGCTCGAGGAGCTGCCGCACGACGCCTCCGACTGCGAGCTGCTGCTCGCGGGCGGGATCCACGACGCGAGGTCGGCCGCGATGGCGGCCGCGACGGCGGCCGGCGCGAGCGAGCGCGGCGCCAAGATCGGCGTGCTGATGGGCACCTCCTACCTGTTCACGCGCGAGGCGACCGAGGCCGGCGCGATCACGCCGCTGTTCCAGGACGCGGCGGTCAAAGCCGTCGATACCGCCCTGCTCGAGAGCGGCCCCGGCCACGCCACCCGCTGCCTGCCCTCGCCGTTCGTCGAGCAGTTCGCCGCCGAGCGCCGGCGCCTGCGCGAGAGCGGCATCGACTCCGAGGAGCTGCGCGGCCAGCTCGAGCAGCTCAACATCGGGCGCCTGCGCGTCGCCTCCAAGGGAGTCGACCGCGGCGCAGCGTCCCCGCAGGGGAGCTCCGAGCTGGTCGCGGTCGACGCCTCCGAGCAGTGGGAGCGCGGCATGTACATGATCGGCCAGATCGCGGCGCTGCACGACAGGGTCACGACCGTCGCCGAGCTCCACAGCGAGATATCCGATGGCAGCAGCAATCTGCTCGCGAGCCTGCCCGCGCCCGAGCCGGCGCATGACGCCGAGCCGCCGCCGCCCGCGGACGTCGCGATCGTCGGGCTCGGCTGCATTCTTCCCGGCGCACACGACGTGGCGACGCTGTGGGCGAACATCCTCGCCAAGGTCGACGCGATCGGCGAAGTGCCGGCCGAGCGCTGGGACTGGCGGCGCATGTTCGATCCCGAGCCGAGCACGCGCGACAAGGTGTACTCGCGCTGGGGCGGGTTCATCGACCCGGTCGCACTCGACCCGATGGCGCTCGGGCTGCCGCCGAAGTCGCTGGACTCGATCGAGCCGTTCCAGCTGCTCGCGCTGCTGTGCGCGCAGTCGGCGCTCGCCGACGCGGGCTATGCGACGCGGCCGTTCGATCGCGAGCGCACCTCGGTGATCCTCGGAGCCGGCGGCGGCGGCGCCGACAAGTCGGTCGGCTACACGGTCCGCTCGGCGATCCCGTCGCTGCTCGGAGACGCCCACCCGGAGCTGCAGGAGAAGCTGTTCGAGCGTCTGCCCGAGTGGACCGAGGACAGCTTCGCCGGCCTGTTGATGAACGTGGCGTCCGGGCGCATCGCCAACCGGCTGGACTTCGGCGGCACCAACTACACCGTCGACGCCGCCTGCGCCTCGTCGCTCAGCGCGATCGGCCTCGGCGCGCGCGAGCTGCAGATGGGCACGAGCGACATGGTGCTGGCGGGCGGCGTCGATGCGATCCAGAACCCGTTCGCGTACCTGTGCTTCGCCAAGACCCACGCGCTGTCGCCCACCGGCCGCTGCCGTCCGTTCGACGCGAGCGCCGACGGGATCGCGATCAGCGAGGGCTTCGCGACGGTCGTGCTCAAGCGCCTCGCCGACGCCGAGCGCGACGGCGATCGCATCTACGCGGTGATCCGCGGCGTCGGCGCCGCCAGCGACGGGCGCGACCGCAGCCTCACCGCGCCACGGCCCGAGGGCCAGATGCGAGCCCTGCGCCGCGCCTACGCGCAGGCGCGCTTCTCCCCGGCGACCGTGCAGCTGGTGGAGGCGCACGGCACTGGCACCGTCGCCGGCGACGGTGCCGAGATCAAGGCGCTCAGCACCGTCTTCGGCGAACACTCCGACACCCGGCAGTGGTGCGCGGTCGGCTCGGTCAAGTCGATGATCGGCCACACCAAGGCGACGGCGGGCGTCGCGGGAATCGTCAAGGCAGCGCTCGCGCTTCACCATCGCGTGCTGCCGCCGACGATCGGCGTCAGCGAGCCGAACCCGAAGGCCGACTTCCCGCAGAGCCCCTTCTACGTCAACAGCGAGGCGCGGCCGTGGCTCACCGGCGGCGCCAGGCATCCGCGCCGCGCCGGCGTCAGCGCCTTCGGCTTCGGCGGCACCGACTTCCACATCGTGCTCGAGGAGTACGTCGGCGGCTACCTCGAGCGGCCCGAGGCGACGGTCACCCGCTGGCCCGGCGAGCTGCTGCTGTGGCACGGGTCGCGCAGTGAGGTCAGCGCGGCGCTCGAGGGGCTCGAGGCGAAGCTCGCCGCGGACGATCAGCTGCAGCTCGACACGCTCGCCCACCAGCTGGCGCTGAAGTCGAGCAGGCAGCCGCGCGGCACCTCGACGCTGGCGCTCGTGGCCGAGTCGCTCGACGACCTGCGCGCCAAGCTCGCGCGAGCGCGGGAGCTGCTTGCCACGGGCGCGGCACGCATTCACGAGCGCGAAGGGATCCACTTCGCCGAGCAGCCGCTCGCCGCCGACGGGCGCGTGGCGTTCCTGTTCCCCGGCCAGGGCTCGCAGACCGTCGACATGGGGCGCGAGCTCGCGATCGCCTTCCCCGAGGCCCGCGAGCAGTTCGAGCTCGCCGACCGCGTGCTCGCCGAGCGCTACGAACGACCGCTCAGCAGCTACGTGTTCCCGCCACCGTCGTTCACACCCGCGGACAAGGACCGCCGCCAGGCCGAGCTGACCGATACGCACGTCGCCCAGGCGGCGCTCGGCGCGACCGAGCTCGCCTACACGAGCGTGCTCGAGAAGCTCGGCGTCGAGCCCGAGCTCACGGCGGGGCACAGCTACGGCGAGTTCGCCGCGCTCGCCGCCGCCGGCGGCCTCGACGCCGAGCAGCTCCTGACGGTCTCCGAGGCGCGCGGGCGCTTCATGAAGCAGGCCGCCGAGGCAGAGGCCGGCGCGATGGTCGCGGTCGACGCGCCGCCCGAGGAGCTCGCGTCGCTGCTGGAGGGCGGCGGCGTCGTCGCCGCGAACCTCAACTCACCGCGCCAGACCGTTCTCTCCGGTCCGCGCGAGCACGTCGAGGCGGCGCTCGAGTGGTGCCGCGAGCGCGAGATCGGCGCGCGCATGCTGCCGGTCGCGTGCGCGTTTCACTCGCCCCACGTGGCCGGCGCCCAGCAGCGCTTCGCCGAGGAGCTCGCGCAGACGACGATCTCCGCGCCGCGCGTACCGGTGTACTCGAACACGAGCGGCGCAGCGCACGACCGGGACACGGCCGCGATCGCGGGGCTGCTGTCCGAGCACCTCAGCCGCCCGGTCGAGTTCGTGCGCGAGATCGAGGCGATGTACGACGACGGCGCGCGCATCTTCGTCGAGGTCGGCCCGCGCTCGGTGCTCACCGGGCTCGTTCCCCGGATCCTCAGCGAGCGCGAGCACCTCGCGGTGCCGATGGATCGCTCGGGCCAGCCGGGTCTGCTGTCGCTCGTGCACTGTCTCGCCGCGCTCGCGGCCGAGGGCGTGCCCGTGCGCGCCGAGCGCCTGTTCGACGGGCGTCTCGATCGACGCGCGGGCGCGGCTGACAAGCAGGTGCCGGCCGGCACCTGGCTCGTCGACGGCGGCAGCGCCTGGCCCGCCGGCGCGCAGCGCGAGCCTGCAACGCCAATCTCCATCAGCGAGCCTGCGCAGCCAATCTCAGCAAGCGATCCAGAGGAGCAGACAGCCGTGACCACCACCAGCACGAACGGCGGAGCGCCTCACGCGCCCGCCGCCACGCAAGCGCAGTTCCAGCTGCCCGAGCGCCAGCCACCGACCGAGCTCGCCGTGCCGCAGCCGGGCGTCGGCGCGATCTCCGGGGCGCCGCTCGCGGGCGACCGCGTCGCCGACGTGATCATGCACCACCAGCAGGTGATGCAGCAGTTCCTGGAGACGCAGCGCTCGGTCATGCTCGGCTACCTCGGAGCCGCCCAGGGCGCGCCCGTGGCACGTCCCACGGTCGCGCCGGCACGCCGCGCGATGCCCGCGCTGCCGGTCGCCTCGCCGCTGCCCGCGCCGATTGGCGCTCCGCCGGCGCCAAGCGCTCCCGCGGTGGTCTCCCCCGCGCCGGTCGCGGCCGCACCGGCGCCCGTGGCAGCGGCGCCCGCACCGGTCGCAGCCGCACCAGCGCCTGTCGCAGCCGCACCGGCAGCAGCGGCGGCCCCGGCCACAGGCGCGACGCTGACCCGCGATCAGATCCAGGAGCGGCTGCTCGAGATCGTGAGCGAGCGCACGGGCTACCCCGCCGACATGCTCGGCCTCGACGCCGACCTCGAGGGAGACCTCGGGATCGACTCGATCAAGCGCGTCGAGATCGCCGGCACGTTCACTCAGAGCCTGCCGGCCGCCGAGCGCGAGGCGATCGACGTCGAGGAGCTGACGGCGTCAAAGACGCTCAGCGCGGTGATCGACGCGCTCGAGGCGGCGATCGCCGGTCCCGCGGCGTACGCGACCGCCGGCCCACCCGGCGAGCAGCATGCGCTGGGGGAACAGCGCCCTTTTGATCAAGGACCGTCCGAGCAGGAGCGCATCGGCCGGTTCGTCGTGCAGGCAACGAGCGCTCCCGCGATCACCGCAACGGCCGCGCTGGCCCCCACGGGCGCCGTGGTGATCGTCGAGGACGAGCGCGGCATCGGCGAGGCGCTTGCCGGCGCGCTCGCCGACCGCGGCGAGACGGTCGTGCGCGTCGCGCGCGGCGAGCAGCCGCGGGACGCCGAGGAGGCCGTGCGCTTCGCCGAAGGCATGCGCGAGCACGGCGGCACGAAGGCGCTCGTGCACCTCGCGGCGCTCGGCAAGCCGGCGCCCGAGTACGGCGGGCTGACCTCGCTGCTGCTGCTCGCCCAGGCGCTGCGCGGGGACCTCGAGGCCGCCGCCGCGGCCGGTGGGGCGGCGATCCTCGGCGCGAGCGCCCTCGGCGGCGCGTTCGGCGTGGGCGCGGGCTCCGTCACCACAGCACCCGACAGCGGCGCGATCCACGGCCTGCTCAAGAGCGTCGCCCAGGAGTGGCCCGCGGTGCGCGTCAAGGCCGTCGACCTCTCCGACACCGCCGCCGCGCAGGCGGCGGCGCAGCTGCTCGCCGAGCTCGACGCGGCCGATGGGCTCGTCGAGGTCGGCTACCGCGACGGCGAGCGCACGCAACTGGTGCCCGTGCCGGCGCCGCTCGCCGCTCGCGCCGACGTCGACGCGCTCGACGAGCAGTCCGTACTGCTAGTGACCGGCGGCGCGCGCGGCATCACCGCGCGGGTCGCGCTGACCCTGGCCGAGCGCTACCGCCCGACGCTCGTGCTCGTCGGGCGCACCCCGTCCGAGGACGAGGACCCGGAGACCGCGGCGCTGAGCGAGCTCGCGGACCTGCGCCGGGCGATGATCGAAAGGCGCAAGCGCGAGCAGCTGGAGCTCAAGCCCGCGCTCGTCGAGCGCGACTGCCAGCGGATCCTCAACGCTCGCGAGGTGCGCGAGAACCTCGAGCGCCTGCGCGCGGCGGGCGCGCGCGTCGAGTACCTGAGCTGCGACGTCTCCGATCGCAGCGCGTTCGGGGCGCTGATCGACTCGGTCTACGAGCGCCACGGGCGCATCGACGGCGTCGTGCACGGTGCCGGCGTGATCGAGGACAGCCTGATCCAGGACAAGCGACGCGACTCGATGGAGCGCGTGATGAGCACCAAGGCCGGTGCCGCGCAGACCCTCGTGGAGCGGCTGCGCAGCGACTCGCTACGTTTCCTCGTCCTCTTCAGCTCCGTCTCCGGGCGCTTCGGCAACCGCGGCCAGGCCGACTACGCCGCCGCCAGCGAGGTGCTCGGCAAGCTCGCGCACGAGCTCGACCGCGAGTGGCCGGCGCGCGTCGTCTCGGTCGACTGGGGGCCGTGGCGCGCGGCCGGCATGGTCTCCTCGTGGCTGGAGGAGGAGTTCGCCCGCCGCGGCGTCGCGCTGATCGAGCTCGACGAGGGCGCGCGGATGCTCGACGAGGAGCTGCGCCGCGGCAGCAAGGGCGAGGCCGAGATCGTGATCGGCGCCGCCACCGGGCTCGCGGGCGAGCAGGCCGGCCTCGGCGCGAGCGCCGCCGAGCCTGGCACGCCCGCGCCAAGCGTCGCCGAGATCGCGCCGAGGGCGCCCGAGCCAACCGTCGCCGGGGCCGCCCTCGAGACGGACGGGCTCGTGCTGCTCTCCGGCGCGAGCGAGCTCGCCCGCACGCAGGAAGGCCAGGCGCGCGAGGACGGCGGCTGGGAGGCGCGCTACACGTTCGCTTTGGAGCGCGACCGCTATCTCGGCGATCACCGCATCGACGGGCGCCCGGTGCTCCCGTTCGCGGTCGCGATGGAGCTGATGGCGCAGGCCGCGCTCATCGGCTCGCCGGGGCAGACGGTCTCCGACCTGCGCGAGATCCGGCTGCTGAGCGGCCTCGCGCTGCAGGACAACCAGCCGGCGAGCGTGCGCATCGACAGCGCGCCACAGGACGGCGATGAGGTGACGGTGACGATCGGGCCGCTCGAGCGCGGCCGCCCCCACTATCGCGCCCGCGTGCAGCTCGGCGACCCGGCCGGCGCCCGCGATCTGCCCGGCCTGCACGACCCCACGCGACCGGGCCTCGCCGCGCGCCCGGCGCCGCTCGCGGAGCTGAAGCCGTTCCCGCTGGCGCTCGAGGACGCCTATCGCGACCTGCTGTTCCACGGGCCGCTGTTCCAGGGGATCACGGCGATCGACGGCATGGACGAGCGCGGCGCGAGCGCGATGCTGCGCCCGTCGCAGGCGGCGCAATGCGTCGCCGGCGCCGAGGGCATGCAATGGCTGCTCGATCCGGTGATGCTCGACAGCGCCCTGCAGATCCAGGTGCTGTGGGCGCGACTGCAGTGGGAGGTGACGCTGCTGCCCGCGGAGATCGGCCGCTACATCCGCATCGCGACGCCGGGCGAGGGCGAGCCGGTGCGCCACGAGCTGCGCATCCGCGCCACGAGCACTCCGCCGATGTGCCACGCCGACCACTGGTTCTTCGGATCCGACGGGCGCGTGCTGGCGCTGCTGCAGGACGTCGTCGGGGTCGGCACGCAGGCGCTCAACCGGCTCGCGGGAGCGAAGGCCTGATGGCAGCGCCCGGCGAGCGCCAGCAGGGGGTCGCGATCATCGGCATGGCGTGCCTGTTCCCGGGCGCGCGCGACGTCGACGCCTACTGGCGCAACATCCTCGCCGGGTTCGACGCGACCTCGGACCCGCCGCCGGAGGCGTGGGACCCAGACGTCTACTACGACCCCGACTTCGCCGACGTCGACCGCACCTACTGCAAACGCGGCGGCTATCTGGGCGCGCTCGCGAAGTTCGACCCGCTCGCGCACGGCATCCCGCCCGTCGCCGTCGGCGGCGAGCCCGACCAGTGGCTGGCGCTGCAGGTGGCGACCGACGCGCTGGCGGACGCCGGCGAGGCCGAGCTGCCCGACGGAGGTCCGCGAGCGCACCGCCGTGATCTTCGGCAAGGGCACCTACCTCAACGGCGGCAACGCGATCGCGCTGCAGCGCGGCCTCGTCGATCGGCCAGACGCTCGATCTGATCCACCAGCTGTACCCGCAGCGCACGCGACGACGAGCTCGAGGCACTGCGCGAGGAGCTGCAGCGGGTGCTGCCGCCGCTCGGACCGGAGACGGTCCCGGGGCTGATCCCGAACATCATCGTCGGGCGGATCGCCAACCGGCTCGACCTGATGGGTCCCGCCTACACCGTCGACGCCGCGTGCGCCTCCTCGCTCGTGGCGGTGCAGCACGCCGTGCGCGACCTGCTCTCGGGCGACTGCGACCTGGCGCTCGCCGGCGGCTCGCAGGTGTGGATGCCGGTGGCGACGCTGAACCTGTTCTGCCGGCTCGGCGCGCTCTCGCGCCGCGAGCAGCTGCGCGCCTTCGACAAGGACGCCGACGGCACGCTGCTGGGCGAGGGGATCGGCGCCGTGGTGCTGAAGCGCACCGAGGACGCGGTGCGCGACGGCGACCGCGTGTACGCGGTCATCCGCGGCGTCGGCGTCTCCAGCGACGGCCGCGGCATGAGCGTGATGGCGCCGCGCATCGAGGGCGAGGAGCTCGCGCTCAAGCGCGCCTATGCGGCCGCCGGCGTCGCGACCGACAGCATCGGGCTGATCGAGGCGCACGGGACCGGGACGCCGGTCGGCGACGCGACCGAGGTGCACGCGCTGACGCGCGTGTTCGGCGAGCGCGACGGCGAGCTGCCGCGCTGCGCGATCGGCACGGTCAAGTCGATGATCGGCCACACGATCCCGGCGGCCGGCGTCGCCGGGCTGATCAAGACGGCGCTCGCGCTGCACCACCGCGTGCTGCCGCCGACGATCGCCTGCGACGAGCCCAACCCGGAGCTCGGGCTCGAGCGCTCGCCGTTCTACATCAACACCGAGACGCGCCCGTGGATCCACGGCGGCCGGCACGCCGCGGCGCGCCGGCATCAACGCGTTCGGCTTCGGCGGCATCAACGCGCACGCGGTGCTCGAGGAATTCGACGGGGCAGGCAGCGTCGCACACCGACCGCCGTGGGACACCGAGGTCTGCATCCTCGAGGGCGACTCGCCGCAGGCGCTCGCCGACGCCGCCGAAGAGCTGCTGGCGGCGGTCGAGCGCGACGGCGAGCTCGTGCTCGCGGACCTCGCGTTCACGCTCAGCCGCGAATTGGGCGCCACACCCGCGCCGCGGCGACTGGCGATCGTCGCGGCCTCGCTCGCGGACCTGCGCAAGAAGCTCGGCCAGGCGATCGAGAAGCTGCGCGAGCCCGACTGCCGGCGGATCAAGACGACATCGGGCATCTACTACGAAGCCGAGCCGCTCGGCCGCGACGGCAAGATCGTGTACGTGTTCCCCGGCGAGGGCGCGCAGTACCCGAACATGCTGTCCGACCTGTGCCTGCAGTTCGAGGAGGCGCGCGCGGTGTTCGACCGCATCGACCGCATTTACGCCGAGCACCCGCGCGGGCATCTGCTGAGCGATTGGGTGTTCCCGCGCCCGGCGTTCTCCGAGGACGAGCGCGCGTACACCGAGGCGCGCCTGATGAAGCTCGACATCGCCGTCGAGGCGGTGCTGACGGCGAACGCAGCCGTGTACGAGGTCATGCGCCGGCTCGTGCCGCGCTGCGACGCGATGCTCGGCCACTGCAGCGGCGAGCACTCCGCGGCGATGGCCTCGGGCGCGCTCGACGTCGAGACCGACGAGCGCTTGGGCGCCTTCTGCCACGGCCTGAACGCGTCCTACACCGAGGCCGACGCGCGCCACGAGGTCCCGGCCGCGGTGCTGCTCGCGCTCGGCACCGACGCCGACAGCGCGCGGCGGATCGGCGAGCGGGCCGGCGGCGAGCTGTACCTGGCGATGGACAACTGCCCGCACCAGGCCGTGCTCGTCGGCGAGGGCGAGGCGGCCGCCCGCGCACGCGAGATCGCGGTCGAGGAGGGCGTCATGTGCGAGGTGCTCCCCTACGACCGCGCTGTGCACACGCCGCTGTTCGCGCCGTTCGCGGAGGATCTGCGTCCGATCTTCGCCGGGCTTCCGGTCGAGGCCCCGACGACGCCGCTGTGGTCGTGCACGACCGCCGGCCCGTATCCCTCGGACCCCGACGCGATCCGCGAGCTGCTCGTCGAGCACTGGACCGCGCCCGTGCGCTTCCGCGAGACGATCGAGGCGCTCCACGACGACGGCGCGCGCATCTTCATCGAGGTCGGCCCGCGTGGGAACATGACCTCGTTCATGCAGGACATCCTGCGCGGTCGCGCGGCCTGCGCCGTCGCTCCCGACGTCATGCGCCGCACCGGCACGACACAGCTGAACCACCTCGTCGGCATGCTCGCCGTGCACGACGTCGAGCTCGACCTCGGCTACCTCTACGCCCAGCGCGACGTGCACGAGATCGACTGGCGGAGTGCGGCCCCGCCGGCCGACGCCGGCCCCAGCCTGGAGATCGCCCTCTCGACGCGGTGGCCGATGCTGAGGCTCTCCGAGGAGGCGCTCGAGCGCCTGCGCCTGCCCGAGGCCGCCGCTCCCAAGGGGCCCGCGAGCGCTCGCGACGTACCGGCGGCGATGCCCCTGCCGGCACCGGCACCGTCCGCGTTCGTGGCGCCGTCCACGTTCGTGGCGCCGGCCCCACCGTCTGAGCCGACGACATCGCCCGAGCCGACCGCGATGCCAGCCACGGGCCAGCTCGCCGCGATCGACGACGACGCGGCGACCGCCGCCCTCGACGGCTACCTGCGGACGATGTCGGACTTCCTGCTCGCCAACGAGCAGATCATGAGCGCCTACCTCGGTGCGAGCGCTCCGATCACGGCCGAGCTGGCTTCGCGGCCGCTCGTCGGGACGATCGTCTCCTGCGAGCCGGGAGCGGAGCTCGTGGCGCAGCGGGTCGTCGACCCGGCCGCGGACCGCTACCTGCTCGACCATACGCTCGGGCGCAGCGTCTCGCGCACCGATCCCGAGCTGCACGCGCTTGCGCTGATGCCGCTCGCCATGAGCGTCGAGATCCTCGCCGAGACCGCTTCCTGCCTGCTGCCGCAGCTGGTCGTGACGGGCCTCCGCGACCTGCGCGCGCACCGCTGGCTCGCATTCGGCGAGACGCCCAAGACGCTCGAGGTGCGCGCCTCCCGGCTCGAGCCGGAGGCAGGCTGCGAGCGGGTGCGCGTCGAGCTGCGCGACCTCAGCGACGAGCAGCTCGCCGCCGATGCGCTCGTGGAGGCGACCGTGCTCTTGGCGGACGGCTACCCGGCCGCGCCGGCGCGCCGCGCCTTCCCGCTGGACGGCGGCGCGCCTTCGCGTATCGCGCCGGAGCAGCTGTACGAGGAGGCGATGTTCCACGGACCGCTGTGGCAGGGCGTGCGCGAGCTCGAGCTGGTCGCGCCCGCAGGAGCGCAGGCGCGGCTCGAGGTGCTTTCGCGGGTAGGCCTGCTGCGCGATGACCCAGAGCCGAGCTTCGTGCTCGACCCGGTGGCACTCGACGCCGCCGGCCAGGTGATCGGCTTCTGGGCCGCCGAGATGTTCGAAGAGGCGCGCGTCGTCTTCCCGTTCCGGATGGCGGCGCTCGATGTATACGGCCCGCCGCTACCGGCCGGCGAACGACTCTCCTGCTCCGCCGCGATCACGACGATCGGCGATCAGCTGGTCAGCTCGGACATCGACGTGCTCGACGCGAGCGGCCGCTGCTGGATGCGGCTGCAGGGCTGGGACGACAAGCGCTTCGGCGTGCCCGCGCAGTTCGCGGCGCTCGCGCACCCGGCGCAGCTGACGCCGCTGTCGACACCGTGGCCGGCGCCGCTCGCGCCCTACCGGGGCCTGTACGCGACATGCCGGCGCCTGGACGCGCGGCTGCCGGCCGATCGCGCCCTGTGGAAGCCGGTGTGGGCCGGCCGCGTGCTCTCGCGCCGCGAGCGCGAGCTGTTCGACGCGCTGACGCTGCCCGAGAGCCGGCAGCTCGAGTGGCTCGCCGCGCGCACCGCCGCCAAGGAGGGCGTCGCGGAGCTGTTGCTCACGGTGCACGGCATCGAGCTGCGCCCTGCGGAGATCGAGATTCTCCCCGACGAGCTCGGCGCCCCGGTCGTGCTCGCGCCGGGGCTCGAGACGCTCGCGCTCACGCCCGTGGTGTCGCTGACACACGCGCACGGACACGCCGCGGCGCTCGTCGCGCTGGCGCCGCTCGGCGCCGGCAGCGGCATCGGCATCGACCTCGAGCCGCTGGTCTCGCGGCCGCCGGGCTTCGCGCAGGCGGCGCTCAGCGACACCGAA
This sequence comes from uncultured Solirubrobacteraceae bacterium, assembly GCA_963797105.1. Lineage (GTDB taxonomy): Bacteria > Actinomycetota > Thermoleophilia > Solirubrobacterales > Solirubrobacteraceae > Palsa-744. Next base: position 1,537,464 of record CAWCOB010000002.1, on the reverse strand, counting down.
CAGAGCCTGCTCGCCGGTCTCGAGGCGGGCGCGGCGGAGGAGTGGCTGCTGCGCCTGTGGTGCGCCAGAGAGGCGGCCGGCAAGGCGCTCGGCTCAGGCCTTGGCGGCGGCTCCGGCATGCCGCGCGTGTCCGCGATCGACGCCGTCAACCAGGCGGTGCTGGTAGACGTTGCGGACCAGCAACTCGTCGCTTGGACGCGGCGCGAGGACGAGCGCATCGTCGCGACCGCCTTCTACCCCGGCCCGACGGGCCACGACCAGCTCTTGGAGGCTGCGCAATGACAACAGGAGACCCGCAGGTGATGGAAGGAATCCTCGAGCTGCTGAGCGAGGCTCAGGGCGACTGGGAGTACGAGGGCGAGATCGGCCCCGACACGCTCTTCGTCGCCGACCTCGGCCTCGAGTCGCTCGAGATCGTCGTGCTCTCGACGATGGTGCAGCAGCGCTACGGACGCCTGCCGTTCCCCCAGTTCTTCGACGAGATCGGACAGCGTCCGGTGGACCAGCGCGACCTGTCCGTCACGGACCTCGCCACATTCGTATGCGAGCACCGTCAAGCGACCCACCTGGAGGTGTGACATGGGACCGACGGTCTTGATCGGCGTCGACGGCGCGACGTTCACGGTGCTCGACCCATACATGGAGAGCGGCGTGATGCCGTTCCTCGCCGAGTTTTCGGGGCGCGGTACGCGCGCGGTGCTGCGCTCGATCATGCCGCCGCTGACGCCGCCGGCGTGGACGTCGCTGGTGACCGGCAAGCATCCGGGCCAGCACGGCATCTTCGACTTCTTCCAGAAGGAAGAGCCGGGCAGCGTGTACTTCTCCTTCGCCACCTCCCAGGAGGTCCGCAGCCAGACGATCTGGACGCTGGCCAGCGACCAGCAGCACCGCGTGATCTCGCTCAACTTCCCGCTGATGTTCCCGCCGCCGCCCGTCGAGGGCGCCGTCGTGCCAGGCGGGATGATGCCGTGGCGCCAGCTGCGCCTTGGCTGCCACCCGCCCGGGCTGTTCGACCGGCTGAAGCAGCTCCCAGGCTTCAACCCGCGCGAGATGCTCGACATGGAGCTCGAGATCAAGGCGATCGACGGCTGCCCCGAGGACGAGCACGCCGAGTTCGTCGAACTGCACATCCGCCGCGAGCGCCACTGGGCCGAGGTCCTCCACCACCTGATGGAGACCGAGCAGGCCGACCTGATCGCGATCATGTTCGACGGCGTCGACAAGCTCCAGCACCTTTGCTGGCGCTTCATCGACCCCGCCTTCCGGCCCGCTCAGCCGAACCAGTGGGAGCAGCAGATGATCGACCTCTGCGAGGAGCTACTTCCGCTCGCTCGACGGGCTGATCGCCGGGATCGTCGCACAGCGCCGGCCCCGATGCGACCGTGGTGATGGCGTCCGACCACGGCTTCGGCCCGACCCAGGACGTGTTCCACATGAACTCGTGGCTGGAGCAGAACGGCTACCTCGCCTGGGCCAGCGAGGACAACCCCGGCGCCCGCTCCGAGACGGATGTCGGTTTCGCCGAGATGACACGACACGTGCACGCTCTTGACTGGTCGCGCACCGTCGCTTACGCTGCGACGCCGTCGAGTCAGGGGATCAACATCGTCGACCGCCTGCCCGGCAGCGAGGACCCAATGCCAGAGGACGTCCGCGCGAAGATCGCCCAGGACATCGCCACAGCGCTGCACGACGTCCGGCGTCCGAGCGACGACGCGCCGCTCGTCGAGGAGGTGTGGACCCGCGACCAGGCGTTCTCGGGCCCGTTCCAGGAGCTCGGTCCCGACATCTCGATCGTGCTCGCCGACGGCGGCACGATGTCGATCCTGCCGTCCGAGACGACCGTCGCCCGGCGCCCTGAGCCGCGCGGCCATCACCGCTGGGAGGGCATCTTCATGGCGGCCGGTCCCGGCATCCGCGCCGGCGCGTCGGTCGAGGAACTGTCGATCGTCGACGTCGCGCCGCTGCTCTTGCACCAGCTCGACCTGCCGGTGCCCGACGACATGGCCGGCAGCGTGCCCGAGTCGATCTTCGAGCCCGGCGAGCTCGAGCGCCGACCGGTGCGCCACGCGCCCGCGGGCCCGGCGCCCGAGCCGATCGCGAGCCTCAACGCCGAGGTCGAGCTCGAGCCCGAGGAGCAGGCCGCGCTGATGGAGCGTCTGCGCGCGCTGGGGTACGTTGAATGAGCCCGGAGCTCCTCAGCTGATGCCGAAGGCGACCCTGAAGAACGGCCTCACGATCCACTATCAGCAGGTCGGCGAAGGGCCCGACCTGGTGATGGTGCACGGCCTCACCGGCAACCTCGCGGTGTGGCACCTGCAGATCGTGCCAGAGCTCTCGGAGCACTACCGCGTGCTCACGTACGACCTGCGCGGCCACGGGCACAGCGACACGCCCGCGTCCGGCTACTCGCTGGACTCGATGGCGGAGGATCTGCTGGAGCTGCTCGACGCACTCGAGATCGAGCGGCCGCTGATCGCCGGGCACAGCTACGGCGCCGACATCGCCCTCTACCTCGCGCTGGCGCACCCCGATCGCGTGCGTGAGGTGATCGCGATCGAGGCCGCGCTGCCGGCGCTCGAGGAGAGCAGGCGTCCGGAGGGCTGGGTCGGCTGGGCATACTGGGCGAGGGCGCTCGAGGAGTCCGGCCACCCGGTTCCACCCGAGAAGCGCTCGGACATGCGCTACATGATCAGGGCGACCATCGACCTGCCCAAGCAGTGGGGGCCGCTCAAGGGGCTGCCGCGCAACCCCAAGCCGCTGCTGAAGCTCATCGACGAGACGAGCCTGCCGGAGGACTACAGGCAGGTCGGCTCGCTGACGCTCGACCGCGTCGCCACGATCGAGACCCCGGTGGTGCTCATCTACACCGAGCACTCGGCCTTCATCGACACGTTCGAGTACCTCAAGGAAACCCTGCCGAACGTGCACTGTGTGCTGATGCCGAAGACCGAATGGGGCCACTTCGGGCCGATGGAGCAACCTGAGCTCGTGGCGCGGGAGATCCTCTCCCGGCTGCCGCAGGGCGAGCCAGTCGAGATCGCGAGCGAGTAGATGCACGGGATCGACAAGGGCAGGCCCGGGCGACCGGGCGACGCCGTGATCGTCACAGGCAGCGGCACGGGCATAGGTCTTGAGACCTCGCTGCAGCTCGCGAGCGCCGGCTTTCGCGTGTTCGCCACGATCCGCAACCCCGACCAGCGCGAGGAGCTGCTGGCCGCGGCCACCGAGCGCGGCGTCGAGATCGAGGTCATGCGCCTCGACCTGACCGACCGGGCGAGCATCGCCGAGGCCGTCGAGACGGTGGTGTCCACCTGCGGCGGCATCTACGCGCTCGTCAACAACGGCGGTGTCGGGCTGCGCGGGGCGACGGAGGACTGCACCGAGGATGAGATCCGCCAGCTGTTCGAGACGAACGTGCTGGGAACGATCGCCGTGACCCAGGCGGTGCTTCCGCACATGCGCGAGGCGGGCTGCGGGCGGATCGTCACCGTGACGTCCGTCGGCGGGCGCGTGGTCGGCTTCGGCGTGACGATGTACTGCGCGACGAAGTTCGCGCAGGAGGGGCTCGGCGAGGGCCTCGCACAAGAGCTTGCGCCTTTTGGGATCCAGTCTGTCATCGTCGAGCCGGGCATGATCAAGACGACCCGCTGGTCGCGCCACCGCGGCACCGCCGCGCGCGCCAATGACCCGAGCAGCCCCTACCACGACCTGTTCCAGGAGAGCGAGGCGATCGCGGACAAGATCGTCGAGCGCTCGCCCACCCGCCCCGTGCACGTCGCGAGCGTGATCGTCGAGGCGTTGACCGTCAAGCAGCCGCGCATGCGCTACGTCGTCGGCCGCGGCGCCTCGATCGTGATCTCGCTGCGCCGGCACATGCCGCAGAGCCTGTTCGAGCGGCTGTACTTCGGCGGGCACATCCGCCGGCTCGAACGCCGGCGCAAGGCGGGCTCACCCGCGCCGAGCGCCGAGGGGGCCGCATGAGCCATCGCTTCCTGATCACGGTGTGGCCGTTCACCGGCCACCTGCTGCCGCAGCTGGGGATCGCCGGCGCGCTGCGCGAGCGCGGCCACGAGGTCGCCTTCTACAGCGGCGAGGCGGCACGCGCGCCGATCGAGCAGGAGGGCTTCGAGCTGTTCGCGTTCCAGCACCTCGACGAACAGCGCGTACTGCGCACGGTGCACGCGATCGACGGCGGCGGCAAGCACGGGCGCCCGGGCGGCGGGCGGCTGCTGCCGCTGCTGCGCGACTGGCTGGTAGAGACGATTCCAGACCAGATCGCCGACCTGCGCGCGATCCTCGGGCGCTGGCACCCGGACACGATCGCCACCGACCCCTCGCTGTGGGGGCCGATGCTCGTGCTGTGGGAGGCCGAGCGGATCCCCGTGGCGCTGTCGACGACGTTGATGGGACCGCTGATCCCGGGGCCCGACGCGCCCGCGTTCGGCTACGGGCTCGCGCCCGCACGGAGCGCCCCGGGGAGACTCGCGGCAGGCGCGCTGACGCGCCTGACGGAGCTGTCGGCGACCGGCATGCGCCGCCGCGTCGACGCCGTGCGCGCGCAGCACGGCCTGGCGCCGCTCGGCGAATCGGTCAACCGCTTCACGGCGCGCCTGCCGCTGTACCTCGTCGGCAACGTGCCCGAGCTCGACTACGAGCGCCACGACCTGCCCGCGAGCGTTCACTACCTCGGCAACTGCATCCGCTACCCGGAGCACGAGGGCGATCGGCAGTGGCTCGACGCGATCCCCACGCGCCGGCCGTGGGTGCACGTCACCGAGAGCACGATGTCGACCGGCGAGCCGTTCCTGCTGCGGGCCGTGATCGCGGCGCTCGCCGAGGAGCCCGTGGAGGTGATCGTCACGACCGGCGAGCAGCGCGACGCGCTGGTGCTCGGCGGCGGCGAGCTGCCCGCGAACGTCCACGTCGCCCGCTGGCTGAACCACGACGAGCTGCTGCCGCGCTGCTCGGCGCTCGTGACGCTCGGCGGCAAGTCGACGATCCTCGCCGCCGCCGAGGCAGGCGTGCCGATGGTGCTCGTGCCGACCACGTGGGACAAGCCGGACAACGCCCGCCGTGTGCGCGAGGCCGGCGCCGGCATCCGCGTCTCGCCCCGCGGGCTCAGCGCCGAGGCGCTGCGCACAGCCGTGCGCGAAGTGCTCACGCAGCCCTCCTATCGCGCGGCGGCACAGCGGCTCGCGGCACTCCTGGCGGCCGCCCCCGGACCGTCGCGCGCCGCGGAGCTGCTCGAGCAGCTGGCATCCGGCGGCATCGTCGCGAGCCGGCTGAAGCCCGCCCAAAGGGTGTCGCTGTGAGCCCGCTCGGATCAGCGACGCTGAACGGCTCCGCGGCCGAGAACGGAGCGGCCGCGCACGACGGGACGCGCGACCCGTTCGCGCGCGCGAGCGCCGCTCCCGCCGGGCGGCCGCGACTGCTCTCCTACGTCGGACGCTGGGGACGAGCGCGGCGCTGGCTGCCTGCCGACGCCCTGCGCGTGCTCGACATCGGCTGCGCCTTCGGCTTCGGCTCGGCCGCGATCGTCGCGAAGGGGCCCGGCGCGCGCGTGATCGTCGGGGTCGAGCGCGATCCCGACCTGCTCGCGCGCGCGCATCGCCAGTTCCCCTGGCTGGCGATGATCGATGCGGACGCCGGCGAGCTGCCGGTCGCGGACTCGAGCGCCGACGCGGTGCTGCTGCTCGACGTGATCGAGCACGTGGCTGCACCCGAGCGCGTGCTGGCCGAGGCGCACCGCGTGCTGCGCCCGGGCGGGACGATCATCGTCAGCGTGCCCCACAGCGGGCCCACGCAGGTACTCGACGGGGTCAACGTCTACGCGGCGCTGCGCCGCCGCCGCCCGTCCTGGCCGGCGCTCGAGGGCGTCGTCGGGACCGACGACGAAGAGCACCGCCACTTCAGCGCGGGCGAGCTCAGCGGGCTGCTCGAACCGCAGTTCACGGTCGATCGAGTCGCCCGCACCGGCGTCGGGCTGCAGGAGCTCGTCACGCTCAGCATCATGGCGCTGCAGGTGCCGCTGCACGCGCCGCGCGCGGCACGCGTGCTGATGCCGCTGCACCTCGTCGCCTACATTCTCGACGACCTGCTGCCCACAGGCCGCTTCGCGTACCACCTCGCGATGCGGGGATACAGCAACAAGCCACTCGGCGACGCACATACGCCAAGCCGGCAGGACCCGACCCACGGGACGATGGAGTCTGGATCCGAAAGGAATCAGCTGTGAGGAAAGGAATCCCGATGATGCTCGAAAGGAACCCGACCGTGAGGCTCACTAGAAAAGCGACGACGGCGCTGCGCGTGCTACTGGTGCTCGCCGTGGCGCTCGGGGCGATGGGCGCCGAGAGCACGGCCAGCATCGCCGGCGAAACCGGCGTGAGCATCATCGCCAAAGACGGCTTCGGCGAACGAGAAAACTCGTTCTCCTGGTCGATGGGATGGTTCAAGCACAAGCTCTACGTCGGCACCGGACGCGACGTGCTGTGCGTCGAAGACGAGACGACCCAGTTCTTCGTGCCGCTCGAGCAGAAGTACTCGACGAACCCGTCGCTGAACGTGCGCTGCCCGGCCAACCCCTACGAAATGGACCTGCGCGCCAACATCTGGCAGTACACGCCGCAGACCCACACGTGGAAGCGCGTGTACATCGCCCCGACCGAGAACAACCCCAAAGACCCGAACCTCGCGGTCTCCAAGGACATCGCCTATCGCGGCATGCTCACGTACAAGCAGAACGGCAGAGAAGCGCTGTTCGCGGCCGGCGTCAGCGCCGATGAGTACCTCCCGCCGCTGCTCACGAAAGACCCGCCGCGGATCTTGCGCAGCTTCGACGGCAAGCACTGGCAGCCGCTGAACCTGCCCGTCGTCACCGTCCACTACCCCGAAGGCAACATCCACCCGCAGGGCTTCCGCTCGCTGGTCGTGTGGAAGGGCCACCTGTACGTGACCGCGACACCGGACCTGACGGGCAACGGCTCGCTGTTCGAGATCACCAACGCGATGTCCAGCCACCCCGGCCTCGTGCAGGTGACCCCCGCCAGCCTGAACGTGTTCGAAGCCGTGGAGTTCCACGGCGACCTGTACGTCGGCTGCGGCAGCGAGAAGGCGGGCTACTCCGTATGGGAGGCAAGCGGCGAAGGCCAGCCGTGGGTGCCGATCGTCACCGGCGGCGCCGGGCGCGGCGATGAGATCACCTCCGTGGTCTCGATGCACGTCTTCCACGACGCGCTGTACGTCGGCGCCAGCGGCTGGTATCAGAACACGCTGCCGCAGTCGGAGCTGATCCGGATCGACCCGGAAGGCGTGTGGACGCTCGTGGTCGGCAACCCGCGCAAGCTGCCGAGCGGCCAGACGGCCTACCCGACGAGCGGGCTCGACGACGGCTTCGACAGCACCTTCAACGCCCACTTCTGGCGCATGGGAGTGTTCGGCGGCGGACTCTACGTGGGCACGAACAGCTGGGCCAACCTGGTCAAAGGCTACAAAGGCAAAGGCTGGGCCGAGGATCTGCTCGCGGACGCGTCTGGCTATCAGGTGTGGGCGACGTGCGACGGCGAAGACTGGTACCCGGCGACCCGCGACGCGTTCGGGGTCGGCGAATACAACTTTGGCGCGCGCAACTTCGTCACTGCCAACGGCCCCGACGGCGAAGAACTGTACATCGGCAGCGCCAACGTGGCAGGCGGGACGACGGTCGTCGACGATCACGAATCGATCTGCTCCTCGGGCATCAACCAGCACGGGGTGGTGTCGGCGCCGAGCGCGATGATCGCCGAGGCGGCGGGCACGGGCGCCAGCAAGAGCACGCTGCTCTCCTGGAAGCCATCGCCCTCCGCGGCGCGCTACCAGGTGCTGGCCGCGAGCACGACCAAACTGACGCTGTACATGCAGCCCGAGCCCTCGCTCACCCACGACGCGTTCCAGTTCGAAGGCGCCCAGCCGATCGTAAGCAGCCCCGAAACCCCCGGCGCGGTGCCGGTCTCGTTCTCGCTGCCAGGCGAATTCGAACCGGTCGCTACGACGAGCAGCTCGTACTTCGTCGCGCACACCAGCGCACACCGCGTATACGAGGTGATCGCCGAGACCGCCGGCGGCCAGCAGTCCGACCCCTCGAACATCCAGATCGTGCCCACACCCGAGCCGGCGGCCACGTTCGGCTCTGTGCAGGGTGCGATCGGGTCGTGGGCCGCGGCCGCTGGAAGCAAGGCGCGAACGGCTTCCGTATCGGCGGCGCAGCAATTGCTCGACGGCGCACAGGCCGCATGGGCGCGGGGCGATCGCTCGACGGCGCTGCGCGACGTGCAGCGGCTGCAGAGCCTCGCGGGCGCCCACCCCGACGAGCTGTCCGCACTCGCCGCCCGGCTCGAACGGCACCTCCTCTACGGGGAAGCGGCCGGAGAACCGTGACCGGAGGCGCATGATGCGGATCACCCTGCTCTGTGTCGGGTCCCGCGGCGATGTCCAGCCACTGCTCGGATTCGGACTCGGCCTCGCCGCGGCCGGCCACGATGTGCGCGTCGCCGCCTTCCCGGGCTTCGAGCAGCAGGTGCGCTCCGTCGGACTCGAGTTCGCCCCGCTCGCCGAGGGGCGCGTCAGCCGCGGCGGCCGGACCGCCGCGGACCGGCGGGTGGCCGAGCGCGGGTCGCGCCAGATGCCGGCCGTGGTCGCGCTCGTGAAGGACGCGCGCTCGGTCGCGGGGCAGCGGCTGGCCGATGCGCTCGCCGCCTGCGAGGGAGCTGACGCGATCGTGACCAACGAGCTCGCGCTGCTGCTCGGCTGGCAGGCCGCCGAGCACCTCGGCGCGAAGCTCGTGCGCGCGCGGCTGTGCCCGCCCCCGCGCATGGCGCACCGGCCGGTGGCCCGTGGCGTGCGCCAGGCGGCGTGGCTCGTGATGCGCGGCATGCTGGCATCGGCGCGGCGCCAGTCTGGGCTCCCCCCGCTGCCGCTGCGCGAGCCGCTCGGCCAGCTCGATGCGCAGCAGACGCTCGAGCTCTACGCCTTCAGCCCGGCGGTCGTCCCCAAGCTGACTCGCTCGGGGCCGTGGACGCACGTCACCGGCTACTGGTTTCTCGACAGCGACATCGATCCCGAGCCGCCCGCGGGCCTCGAGCAGTTCCTCGCCGCAGGCCCCACCCCCGTATGCATCGGCTTCGGCAGCATGATCGACGCCGATCCGACGGGCATGACCGAGCTCGCCGTGCAGGCGCTGCGCGGAGCCGGGCAGCGCGGGGTCCTGCTCCGCGGCGCGTTTGGGTTCGGCGACGCAGAGCTTCCCGAGAGCGTGTTCGCCGTCGACGCGATCAGCCACGAGTGGCTGTTCGAGCGCTGCTCGGCGGTCGTGCACCACGGCGGCGCGGGTACGGTCGCGACGGCCCTCAAGGCCGGCCTGCCCTCGGTCGTGGTGCCGCACATGATCGACCAGAAGGCATGGGGTCGAGCGCTGCACGACCTCGGAGCGGCGCCGGCGCCGATCGCGCGGCGCAGGCTCACGGCGCAACGCCTGCAGGAGGCGATCGTGCAGGCGGTCACCAACAGCTCGCTTCGCGAGCGCGCCGCCGCCCTCGGCCGACAGATTCGCGACGAAGACGGAATCGCTTGCGCGGTTGACGTGTTCGAGCGACACATGGAGCGTTTCGCCGAGCCCGCAGCACTGGAACTGACCAATGGATAAACCACGGAGGCATGAACTGATGTTGACCAGAACTGCTCTGATCGGGCTGCTCGCGGCGGCCGCCGCGGCGATACTGCCGGCCGCGGCGACGGCGACGATCGCTCCGAGCCTGGCCATCACTCAGGGCAACGGCGCGCCTGCTGGCTCGACCACCGCGACGGTGCTCGATGCCACGTTCAAAGAAGCGCCCAAGGCGATCGCGGTCACCTTCCCACCCGGCTTCCTGCTGAACCTCGGCCAGAACGAAGGCAAATGCCTCGCCTCTAGCGCGCCGAGCCCCTCCTGCTCGCTCGGCTACATCAAATTCTCCGCGGCCGACGGCGAACAGACGACGGCGGATCTCTACCTCGTGACGCCGCCGACGATCGGCGACGTGGCGGCGATCGCGCTGAACAACGGCACGACCACTGAAGTCGCACCAGTGAAGCTGCTCACCTCACCCGCTGACGAGCTGAAGGTCGAATTCCCGCCGCTCCCCACCCTAAACGCCGAAAAACACGACAACCTCGGGATCGTCTCTGTGGAAATCAAGCTCAGTGGCCCGCGGATGCCTACCGCCTGCGGCGCGCCGCTGTTCTTGGACCTCAGCGCGACGACGTTCAGCGCCAGCGGCAACTCCGTCTCCGCGAGCGCGCCGCTGGAAGTGACCGGCTGCAGCACGCTGCCCTACGCGCCGAAAATCGCCGCGACCGTCACCCGCGTGCCGAACGCCGAAGAAGGGTCCGACGTCGCGATCACGCTCACGCAACCGAACGTGTCTGGGGAATCCGCGACGAGCGGCTTCGAGTTCGGCAACCCCACGGGCGTGAAGACCAACAAAGTGCTCGCGCCGTGCTTCAAAGGCGCCACGTGCACGGTCGGAACGGTCGTGGCGAGCTCTCCCACGCTCGCATCATCCGAGCTGTCCACCGGTGAGCTGACGCTCGCCGGCCAGATCACCTCGGGGAACCTCAGCTCGCCGATCACGGGCGCGGTGACGATGTCGTTCCCGCCGCCGTTCCAGTTCTCGGTCAACGGCCCGATCAACACGAGCGAACACACGATCACGTTCCTGAACCTGCCCGACTTTCCGCTCAGCTCGACCACCTATACGTTCCTCGGCGTGCCGGCGGGGCCGGCGTTCGTGTCGAACTGCGAAGAACACTCGACGATCAGCGCGACCCTCACACCCCAGGACGGGGGTCCGTCGGTGAACATCACCGGCCCCGTGACGAACGTGAACTGCCCGCCGCCGAGCCCGAAGGCGAAGGCGTCGGGCTCGCTGAGTGGCCTCAACAGCGGCAAGCCGAAGCTGCACATCCACGCAAGCCACGGAAAAGCCGAGAACCTGAAGTCGCTGTCGATCGAACTGCCCGAAGGCCTCGCCTTCAGCCACAAGGCGTTCGCGACGAAGCGAGTCGTCCACGGCCTGTCGTTGTCGGGCGCCTCGATCAAGAGCGCGCGCCTCTCGGGCGGCAAGCTCGTGATCGCGTTCAAGAGCGCAGTGGCGAGTGTGTCGCTCACGGTACGCGGTCCGCTGCTGCGCGAGGGCAAGACGCTCGAGCACAGGGCCAAGATCCACGAGCCGGGCGAACTCCCCACGACCGTGAGGCTCACCGACGCCGGCGGGCACGCCACCACGGTGAGCTTGCCACTGAGCTGAGGTCGCGGGCGTGGCCAACGCAAACCAGCGTCACCTGCTCTCGAACGGGCTGTCGGTATACGGGGCCTCGCGCAGCGACGCGCGCCGTGGCGAGTACTCGGTCGGCGAGTACTTCGACTTCGACCTCGCGATCGCTCCCGGCTCAACGGTGTTCGACATCGGCGCCAACATCGGCCTGTTCTCGCTCGAGCTGCTTCGCCGCTACGGAACCGACGTCCGTATCGTCGCGTGCGAGCCGGCGCCGCGATCGTTCGAGTTCCTGGAGCGCAACGTGCGCGAGCTGTTCCCCGATGCCTCGGTGACGTGCAAGTGCTGCGCCGTCGGCGAGCAGCCGGGCAGCACGACGCTCTACTTTCGCCCGCGCCTCTCGCAGATGTCATCGCTGCAGCGCGAAGCGGTCAACGACTCGCAGGAACTGATCGATGGCATCCTCAAGGAGCCGCCGGCCGGCTGGCAGCACAGCTCCTCGCGGCTGCGGCGCTGGCTGCGGCCGAAGGCCGCCACGCTGCTGAAGGCGGGCAGCTGGTGGATGGGGCGCGAGGTCGTCGAGGTCCCGTGCGAGATGACGACGGTCTCGGAGATCATCGAGCAGTCGGGTGTCGAGCGAGTCGACCTGCTCAAGGTGGACGTGGAGGGCGCCGAGCTCGCCGTGCTGCTCGGCATCACGGCCGAGGATTGGCAGAAGATCCAGGCGCTGATCGTCGAGGTCCACGACCATGACGGCCGCGTCGAGAGGATCCGCGGAATGCTCGAGTCGGCCGGCTTCGGTCGGATCAGCTTCAGCCAGGAATGGCCTCACGAAGGAACGAACATCTACATGCTCGAGGCCAGCCGGGCTGAGGTGCAGGCCGGCCAGGCATAGAGCCTGTCCGTCAGAGAGCGGGCGCGACCTCGGCCAGAACGCGGCCGCGCATCGTTTCATCCGCCGGAAGCCCGGACTGCGCGAGGATCGTCGGGGCGATGTCGTAGATCAGGAGATCCTCGCGCCGCCCCACCGGCACGCCGGGTCCCGTGACGATGCACAGCCCGTTGCGGTCGTGGTTGGCGTCGTCGGGACCGGTGTCGTTGTCGTAGGTCCAGTGCCGGCCCTGGCCGAGGCTGCCGTTGCTGCGCCAGCCGAGGTCGCCGAAGTAGACGATCAGGTCGGGCGGGATCCCGCGCTGCTCGCGCCACAGCTCCTCGGGTCGAAACACGCGCGTGCCGATGTCCTCGCCGTCGGGCCCCGGCAGCCGCCGCAGCCCGTCCGCGAGCTCGTCGAGTAGCTGCTCGTACTCGTCCGGCGCGACGATGCCCTGGGGCTCGCGGCCGGCGACGTTGACGCACAGCCGGCAGTAGTAGCCGCCCTCGCCCCACGCGCGCGTCCGACTCCAGTCGACCTTCGCCTCGCTGAACGGGATCGGCCCGTCGGGCTGTTGCTCGAGCACGAGGTAGCCCTCCTGCACAAGCCACTCGTTCACGCAGATCGCGCCCTGCATCGGCCGCGCGCCGTGGTCGGAGACGACCATCACCGTCGTCTCCTCGTCGTCGAAGCGCTCGAGCAGCTCGCCGATCTCTTCGTCGAGGTAGATGTAGTAGTTGCGGATCGCGTCGCTGTAGCGGTGGCCCGGCTCGTGGCGCGGATGCTCCGGGTCGAGGTAGCTCCAGAAGGCGTGGTGCATGCGGTCGAGCCCGATCTCGACCAGCATGAAGAAGTCCCACGGCCGCGTGTCGAGCAGCTGCCGGCAGACGGCGAAGCGCTTTTCGGTCATCTCGTAGACCTCCGCGAGGATGCGGTCGCGCTCGTCGCTGCGGAAGCTGCGCACGTCGACCTTGTAGGAGCCGACGAGCGACTCGATCTCGGCGCGAAGCTCAGCGGGATACGTGTAGGGGTCGGTGCGCGTGTCGGCGGTCAAAAAGCACGAGACGAGCTCTCCGTTGACGGGCACCGGCGGCGATGTCTGCGGCACGCCGACGACGATCACGTGCTTGCCCTCCCGCGACAGCTGGTCCCACACGCGATCGACCTTCACCGAGCTCGAGTCGGCGACCGCCAGCGAGTGGTAGTCGTGCTTGACGCGGTTGCGAAAGCCGTAGATGCCGAGCTCACCGGGATCGCGGCCGCTGGTCATGCAGCTCCACGCCGGCACCGTGATCGGCGGGTCGACGCTGAGCAGCGGCCCCCACGTGCCTTCGCCCATCAGGCGGCTCAGGTTGGGCAGGTCATCCTTGAAGCGCTCGAATACGAGCTTCGGCTCCGCGCAGTCAAGCCCGATGACCGCAACGCGGCGGCTCACGGCGCGCCCGCCGACGGGATTCAGATCACCCCTTGCCGCACAGCGAGCGCGACCGCGTGGGCTCGCGTCTTGCAGTTCAGCTTGACGAGCAGGTCGCGCACGATGTTCTTGACCGTCCGCTCCGAGTAGCTCAGCTGCTCGGCGATTCCGCGCGTGCTCTCACCGTCGGCGAGCATTCGCAGCACCTTATATTCGCGATCGGTCAGCTGCGGCTCGCTCGGCTCGCGCCTGATGGCGTCGCCCACCGGGAGCAGCTGGCCGAGGATCTCGGTCGAGATCGAGCCGGCGCCACGGGTCGCGGCGCGCACGCAGCGCACGACGCGCGATGGCGTGACGTCGCGCAGGATCACGACGGCGGTCACCTCGCCGCCGTCTACGTCCCACCCCTCCTCGTCTTTCGGCCTGCGCGCGGAGCGCACGAGGCGCACGTCGCAGCGGTGCGCCGGCGCTCCGGCCGCATCGACGACGGGGAGTTTGACGATCACAACGGGCGGACGGACGCCGCCGAGCGTCCCGCGAGAGGCATGCTCGAGCGAGCCGTCGCTGAGAGTCGCGGAGATCCGCGAGCTCCCGGGCGCAACCAGAGTGGCTTCCTTGCCGTTTGCGATCACCGAACAGGCATCCCTGCGACCAGTTTCAGACCTCGCTGACGCCGTGCGCGCCAAAGCTGCGGCGGGGCGACATCGCCTTCATGACAGGACAAGACAGACCCCCCTGATCGTCCATAATCCTCGGGCCCGGGCCCGACCCAAGTCGGCCCAATCCCAACGAACCTTACGAAGACATTTGATAGCACGGCCCAGCGGGGGTGTCAAGGATGAAGCCCCGGCCCCGTACCCGCGCCACCCGCCCCTCAGACCTCGCGCAGCCGCTGCCCGCCTCAGCCCTTTTCGAGCACGAACCGCCTGTACGTGAGGCTGCCGTCGGCGAACGAGCCGAAGATCGCACTGCCTTCGACAGCGGAGAACTCGAGCGCGTAGCGGCGCAGCGGCCTCGGCACGCGGCGCTCGACGCGGGCGCGCACCGCCGGCGTCGCGAGCGACAGCGCGCGCAGGACCGCCGGGGTGATGTCCTCCTCTTCGACAATCCGAAGCCCGGCGTCGGCGAGCTGCCCGTAGAGCGCCTGGAGATCCTCCTGCGGGTACGTGGGCGAGGTGACGAGCGGTCGAAAGTCGGTGAACAGGAACAGCCCGCCCGGTCTCAGCACGCGAACCACCTCGCCGAGGAAGCGCGCCACGTCCGGATAGCAGTGCGACGACTCCACGTTGACGACCGCATCGAAGGACTCCGCCGCGAACGGGAGCTCCTGCGCGTCGCCGGTGAGGAATGTCAAGCCGGGTCTGCCGTAGCGCCGTCTGCAGCGTTCGATCGCGGTGCGCGCCAGATCCATGCCGGTCATCGCGCTCGGCGCGAAGCGCTCGAACACGAACGCCGCCCCCCCGCCCCGGCCGCAGCCGACCTCCAGCACCTGCTTGGCGGAGATGTCCGCGGCGCCGGCGACGGCCTCGTAGAGCGCGAGGCCGAAGCGGTCTTCGCCTGCCCCCGGCTCGAGCTCCTCGGACGCCGCGTAGCCGTAGTTCATCAGCGTCGTGCGGCCCTCGTTGCCCCTCAGGCTGGCGAGCTCGTAGAAGCCGCGCCACAGCAGCTTCTCGACGTATGGCCGAAGCTGCGGCACGGCGCGCAGGATCGCGCTCACACCAGCCCGAACCGGACGCACTTCCCGCGTCCTTCGAGCACCGTCTTCAGAGGTCACGGCGCGAACGATATGGCATCCCGCGAAACGCGCGGTGGTCGCACTCCCGAACATGCGGCGCACGACTCGCGCCCGCCGCCACGCGGGACTATTCAGCCTGCTGCGCGGCGACCCCTTCGGGAGGCAGGAAGTCTGCGCAGGTGGACGTCGCCGCCGCCTGCCCTGCTTCGCCGCCGCTCTCCATGCGCAAGCGGCAGACCTGTTCGATTTTCGCTTCCCATTCGGTGTTGAAGGCGGCTTCGTAGTCGCCGTTTTCCTCGAACGGCGCACCGGGCTCGCTCGAACGTTCGCCTTCGTTCTCTTCGGCGGTGGCTTCGGTGCTCGGGCTCGCACTCGCGGCGCTCGCGACGGCTGCCGTGAAATGGCCGCCGCTGCACGGCCCCGGCCTGGATGTGGAGAGCGCGCCGGTGATCCTCGCGCCGTGCAGCACCCCGATGAGCGTCGCCCACAGATGCGCCGGCTTGCCGGCGTGCCGGCCGGAGTAGTACTCGTAGCCGACCTTCACATCGAAGCGCCCGCCCGCGATCGCGCCCGATCCGTGCCCTGCGAGCGCACTACCGGGCTTCCTGCACGTGAGCGCCACATCCTTGGCGGAGATCCGCGAGCCGGAGACGGAGAAGACGACCGAGACGTGCGCCGAGTCGGCCTGGCGAGCGACGTAGGAGGTGGCCTCAGCGCTTGCGGCGGTAGCGCCACCGGCGAGAGCGAGCAGCATTGCCAACGAGATCGGGAACCGCCAAGGGGCTTTCATGGCCCCCGTATCGGGCCGTTATACGAAGAAACCGGAGCGAGCCGGCGTTGGTGGACAGATATACGATGGCTCGCCCGGGATCTCGACCACGGAAGGCGGAATGAGCACACGACACAGCCCCACCCCACTCGCGGGTCGCACCGCGGTCATCACCGGCGCGGGATCCGGCATCGGACGCAGCCTCGCGCAGCGGCTCGGCGCGCACGGATGCCCGCTGGCGATCGTCGACGCGAACGGCGAGGCGCTGGCGGCTACGGCGGCAATGCTCGACGGGCCGACGCTCGTGCGAACGCTCGACGTGCGCGACCGCGAGGGTCAGCTCGCGTTCGCGGCCGAGGTCCGCGAGTGGTCGCCGGCGCCGATCGGCGCCGTCTTCAACAACGCGGGGGTCGCGATGGGCTCGCCGCTGGCTGAGACATCGCTGGAGGACGACGAGCGCGTGTTCGCAATCAACTTCGATGGCGTCGTCAACGGCGTGCGCGCGTTCCTGCCGATCCTGCTCGAGCAGCGCGACGGCGCGATCGTCAACACCTCGAGCATCTTCGGCCTCGTCGGCGCGCGCGACCAGACCGCGTATTGCGCGTCGAAGTTCGCGGTGCGCGGTTTCACCGACTCGCTGCGACAGGAGCTGAAAGGGACCGGCGTGCGCGCGATCGTCGTGCACCCCGGGGGGACGAAGACGAACATCATCCGCAGCGCGCACATGCACGTGGACGTGCGCGACGGACGCACGCAGGAGGAGCACGCGGCGGCGTTCGAGTCGCGCGCGCGGACGACGCCGGAGCGGGCGGCGGAGATCATCCACACGGGGGTCGACCGCGGCAAGGCGCGGATCCTCGTGGGACCGGACGCGCACTTCGTCGACGCGCTCGCGCGCATCACGCCGACGCACACCGTAAGCGTGCTCGAAGGGCTCGAGCGACTCGCCGCGCGCAGAGCCCGCAAAGCGGCGGGCGCGGGGTGAGCGGCGGGGATGCTCGTCCAGCTCAGCGATCTGCATCTGCACGAGGATCGGCGTGAGCCGGCCGAGCGCCTCGCACACGCGGTGCACCGGGTGGCGGCGCTCGAGCCGCGCCCGGACGCGGTGCTGTTGAGCGGCGATCTCGCCGACGAGCCTTCGAGCGCCGCCTACGAGCAAGCTCACGAGCTGCTCGCGCCGCTCGGCGTGCCGCTGCACGCGATCCCAGGCAATCACGACGATCGCGACCTGCTGCGCGCCCGCTTCGGGCCGAGCCCGGCGCCCGCCGGCGCGCCGGTGCGCTTCGCCGTGAGCTGCGGGCCGCTGCGCCTCGTCGGCTGCGACAGCACGAGCCCCGGCGAGGAACGCGGCTCGCTCGAGGGCGAGGAACTCGACTGGCTCGACCAGGTGCTCGCCGAGCAGCCCGACGCCCCCACGCTGCTGGCGCTGCATCACCCGCCGGTGCTGACCGGCGTGCGCGTGATGGACGCGATCGCGTTGGCCGGCGATGATCGCGCCGCGCTCGAGGCGCTGCTGGGCGAGCACCCGCAGGTGCGCGCGATCGCCTGCGGACACGTCCATACGACGATGACGACCGCGTTCGCCGGGCGCCCACTGCTCGTCTGCCCGAGCACGAACTCGGCGCTGCGCCTGGACCTGCGCGCTCGCGAGGACATTCCATTCGCCGTCGCCGACGAGCCGCTCGGGCTGGCGGTGCACGCGCTCGTGGACGGACGTCTCGTCTCGCACGTGCAGCCGCTGGAACGACTCGACAGCCAACGATCGGAGCGCAGCGCATGAAGATCCACGCCCTCGGCACGGGCTCGGCCGCGCGGCTCGCGGACGCGGTTACGCCGGCACGCCGGTGAAGCGCTCGTGCACGAAGCGCACGACCATCGCGCCCTCGCCGACGGCGGTGGCGCAGCGCTTGACCGAGCCCGACCGCACGTCGCCGACCGCGTAGATCCCGGGGACGCTCGTCTCGAGGATCCCCTCGGCGCCGGCGGCGGCGCCCGTGAGCACGAAGCCGCGCTCGTCGCGGGCGACGACGTCGTCGAGCCACCCGGTGCACGGCGAGGCGCCGAGGAACAGGAACAGGAAGGAGAACGCCAGACGCGTGCCGTCGGTCAAGGTGACTGCTTCGAGCTCGCCGTCTGAGCCGTGCAGCTGCGCCACTTCACTGCGATCGCGCACGGCGACGCCGTAGCGCTCGAGCTCGAGCAGCAGGTAGTCGGACATCGTCTCGCTCAGGCTCGCGCGGCGGTGCAGCAGCGTCACGAGCGCGCCGCCGCGCGCGAGCCACACGGCGGCCTGCGCGGCGGAGTTGCCGCCGCCGACCACGCCGACGCGCGTCGCACCGCAGCGCT
Organism: uncultured Solirubrobacteraceae bacterium; assembly: GCA_963797105.1. GTDB lineage: Bacteria > Actinomycetota > Thermoleophilia > Solirubrobacterales > Solirubrobacteraceae > Palsa-744. The sequence continues at coordinate 1,519,038 of CAWCOB010000002.1, read as the reverse complement.
GCGCCTCGGGCGGTCCTGCGGCGTAGAACACGCTGACGCCCTCGTACTCGTCGAGGCCGTCGACGGGCAGGCGCCGGTAGTCGGCGCCGGTGGCGAGCACGACGGCGCGCGCCGATACCTCGTGCTCGCCTTCGAGGCGCACGATATGGCGCTCGCTGCCGGGCTCGAGCGCGACCGCGCGGTACGGCGTGGCGGTGCGCGCGCTGAACTTGCGCGCCTGCGAGACCGCGCGGCTCGTCAGCTCCGAGCCGCTGATCCCGGCCGGGAAGCCGAGGTAGTTCTCGATCCGCCGCGAGGTCCCGGCCTGCCCGCCGAGGGCCGTGCCCTCGACGACGAGCGTGTCGAGGCCCTCCGAGGCGCCGTACACGGCCGCCCCGAGCCCGGACGGGCCGCCGCCGATCACGACCAGGTCGACCTCCTCGCGCGGCGCCAGCTCGAGCCCGATCCCGAGGCCGCGCGCGACCTCGCCGCTGCTCGGGTTGCGCAGGTCGGTGCCGCCCGGTAGCCGCACCAGCGGAATCTCGCCGCCGTCGAGCGCCGCGAGCAGCGCCGCCGCCTGCTTGTCGCTCGCCGGGTCGCGCCACGTGTACGGGAGGCGATTGCGCTGCACGTACTCGATCATGCGCCGCGTCGGCTCCGATGCGCGCGGGCCGAGGATCTCGATGCCGACGCCCTCCTGGCGCTGCAGCGCCTCGCGGCGGGCCATGAAGCTAGAGAGCAGCAGGTCGCTCAGCGGTGCGTCGTCGAACAGCAGCGCGCGCAGCGCGTCGCGATCGACGGCGATGTAGCGCATCGGCTCGGTGACCAGCGCCGTGAGGTACACGGTCTGCCCGGACATCAGGTTCAGCTCGCCGAGGAAGTTGGACGCGCCGTGGCGCACGATCTCGTTGCCCGACGCGTCCAGGATCGCGGCCTCGCCCTCGACGATCGCGATGAACGGGTAGCGCGCGTCGCCGACGCGGAAGAGCACGTCCCCGACCGCGGCCGTGCGCTCCTCGCCGTGATCGCGCAACGTCGCCAGCTGCGACTCGGAGAGAGGCTGGCTGGCTGGCGCTTTCACGCGATAACCCTAGCGCGCGAGTCGCTCGAGCGCGTTCATAGCCGGTTGCGCCGGCGGGTCGCCGAATGCAGCTGGGGGCACGGCCGCAGCCGCCGTGCCCCCAACCGTCAACAGGCGGTTATTCGCTTTTCACCACCGCTTCAGCAGTGGCAAACTCAACGGTTCCCTTCAGAATCGCCGTGTTCGTACCAGCCGCCGCCGGCAGCCCGAACTTTTCATCCAAGATCGGGTCGATCAAGGATGAGTAGATTCCGCCGCAGCCGCTTGCGCCGGGCGCTGTGAAGTCGTTTTCGACCAACGAAGCTTCGACCGCCTTTTCAAGCGTGCCTCCTTCGAGCACTTCGACTTTGCCCGCGGTGCCTTTGATCGGTTTGTTGGGTTCTGACGGTTTGGTGGTACCGGTTGTGAGCGGCCACACCACCGGGCTGGCGCTGGAGCCGATGTAGCATTCGGAGCCGAAGAACGCATTTTCGAGCCTGATCTTTACCGGCAACTTCAGCGAGACGCCTTCGTCTTTGAGGAAGTTCGGTTTGCTGATCCCGATTTCGCTCGCCGGCTTGGCCAGTTCCGGGATCACTTTCACTTCGGTGTGCCCGCTTTCGAACACAGCTTCACACGTGGCTTTCTCGATCGGATTGCCTATTTCGCGGCACGAGAAGAGGCCAGACAGGCCTCCCGGGAGAGTCTGCGCGGTCTTCGACAGCGTTTCGCCGTTGGAGGCCGCGATGAACGTTTCGGCGCCCGTTTTGCTGTTGCGTTCGATCCCACCTTGGACGGTCACGCTTTTTGTGAGTGGAATGGTGACTTTGTGCAGGCGAAGTTCGCCGCCTGTGCTCGACAGGTAGAAGCAGGTGGTGGCTGTGGCTGTTGGACATTGCACGAACACCGCAAAGGCACCTTTTGGTGATTTTGCGAGCGCAGAGGACGCCAGCAGCAGGGAGAGCGCCAACGCGCTGATCGCCATGCCGCACACACGCAGTGCACGCCGAGAGGCCGGGCCGGGGAACGCACGCGCAGCGCGCGCGAGATGTCTGCCAGATGACATATCGAGCTCCTGTTCTTCTCGGGAGCGCAGCCGGGCGCATCGCGAGTCACAGTGAAACGCACAGCGAATCGCGTCGCGGCTACGACGAATAGCTACAGGAGGATGATTGCATACCCCCAGGTATGCGCAAAAGCGTGTTTCTCTCTTCAGGGTAGAATCCTTCGAGTAACTGGTGCACTGGGACTTCGCAGGCGATGTCGTCCGACGTCATTCTGTCAGCCATAGGACACACGGTCTCTCCAACCATGATCGTCACTCGCGGCCGCCGCCGAAGAGCTCGAGCAACAGCAGGAAGACATTGAAGATGTCAAGGAAGATGCTCGCAGCGATCGGGACCGAGCCGGCCATATCGGTGCTGCGCAGGCGGTTGAAGTCGAAGATCGTGAAGCCACCGAAGATCACGAGGCCGAGCACGCCGTAGATCACGTTGCCGTTCGGGATCGAGACGAACAGACCCACGATCCCGAACACGATCAGGGCGAGCAGCGCCCAGAACAGAGTGCGCGCCCATGAGGAGAGGTCGCGGCGCGTGGCATAGCCATAAGCGCCGAGCGCGGCCACGAACGCCGCCGTTGCCCCGGCGGCCTGCCACAGCGAGGCGGGCTGCGTCCGTGCATAGTCGGCGAGCACCGGCGCGACCGCCAGCCCGAGCAGCAGCCCGAGCGCGAACAGCAGGCCGATGGCGAGCTGCTCGTTGCCACGCGCGGTCGCGAAGTTCAGGCCGAAGATGCACGCAAACGCGGCGATGAACGATCCGATCCCGACGCCGCCGCTGAGGTCGCGTCCGAGATAGGCGCCGAGCGCGGCGCATCCGACCGTCAGCGCGACGAGGCCCATCACCTGGCCGAAGACCGCACGGGTGCCGTCGCGTGTGATCGCGCCACGAGCGAGCGCGAGTTCGTCAATGGGCTGGCTGGGGGCGGCGGACTGGCTCATGATCGGCTCCTTGAAGTCGGTTGGTGTCAGCGACCACGATCGCGCCCAGAACACACCCTCGCGCCCGTGTGTACCCCTGGTCGTTGCACTGGCCCAGGGGGATCGACCAGTGGGGTGCACGGGCGCGACGGTCCCTGTGAAGCGCGACATTCCAACGACCACGAACGCTTAGGAGACAACGATGAGCACAACACACGCGCCGATCACCGACAAGGTCCTGGACGGACTCGAGAAAATCCTCGAGCCGCTGGAAGATCTCTACCGCGATCTTCACGAACATCCCGAGCTCTCGATGCAGGAGCATCGCACCGCCGGAAAGGCAGCCGAGCAGCTCGAAGCGGCTGGCTATGAAGTGACCACGGGCGTCGGCGGCACGGGTGTCGTCGGGGTCCTGCGAAATGGCGATGGGCCGACCGTGATGCTGCGTGCCGACATGGACGCGCTCCCGGTGAAGGAGGCCACTGGGCTCCCCTACGCCAGCACCGTAACCGCGACCGACGCCTCCGCCAGGCAGGTGCCGGTCATGCACGCCTGCGGCCACGACATGCACGTCACATGGCTCGCGGGTGCCACGAGCCTGCTCGCCAAAGCGCCCGATGCCTGGAAAGGCACGCTCGTGGCGGTCTTTCAGCCGGCTGAGGAGACGGGCACCGGGGCGCAGGCGATGATCGACGACAAGCTGTTCGAGCGGTTTCCCAAGCCCGAGGTGATCCTCGGGCAGCACGTTCTGCCGCCGCCCGCCGGAGAGATCAGCTACCGGCCGGGGGTCACGCAGTCCGAGGAGGACAACATCCAGGTGAGGATGATCGGCCGGGGCGGGCACGGCGCGTGGCCGGAGGCGACCATCGACCCCATCGTCATGGCAGCCTCGGCCGTGCTGCGCCTGCAGACGGTGGTCTCACGCGAGACCGCGGCTGAGGAGCCGATCGTCGTCACGATCGGCGCGCTGCAAGCCGGCAGCAGAGGCAACGTGATCCCCGACGACGCGCTGCTGAAGATCAACGTCAGGACCTTCGACGAAGCGGTCCGCGCCCGGGTGCTGGCGTCAATCGAACGCATCGTCAATGCGGAGGCGAGCGCATCCGGCGCACCGAAGTCGCCCGAGATCACCTACGGCGAGCACTTCGCGCTCACCAAGAACGATCCGCAGCAGACCGAGCACGTCGCCGAATCGCTGCGCGACTACTTCGGCGCCGACCGCGTCCACGAGCTCGTCGATCCGCTGTCCGTGAGCGAGGACTTCGGGTCCTTCGGCAGCGAGTGGGGCGTTCCATCCGTGTTCTGGTACGTCGGCGGAACAGACCCTGACGCGTACCGGCGGGCCGAAGCGGCCGGACGGGTCGCCGAGGACATCCCCACCAACCACAGCTCCAAGTTCGCGCCGGTCATGCACCCCACGCTCGAAGCCGGAATCCAGACGCTCATAACCGCCAGCCTCGGCTACCTCGGCGTCTAGCCGCGCGATTGCCGGCGGCCGACGAGCAATGAAGCTGCGCCCGGAGCGTTCCCGCGCGCACCTGCTCTAACCAGCCAGGGCATCGACCAGGGCAACCCACAGGCGCGAGAGACGACTCGAAGCAGCAGGCTGTGCGTATCCACCTCCGAGCCGCGGGAGCAGAGATGCACGTACACACAAGAGCCATCGAGGACCGCCCGACCGCCATCGAGGACCTCGCCGAGACGACGAGCGCGTCGACCCGGGAAAGCAGATCGATCGGCTTCCGCACCGTCGACGGAATCAGAATCCGCTACGCCGACAGCGGCGGCCCCGCCGAGCAGTCGATCGTGCTGACGAGCCCATGGCCAGAGAGCGTGTACGCGTTCGCGCAGATCTGGCCGTCGCTCGCCAAGCGCTTTCACCTGTTCGCCGTCGACCTGCCGGGCTTCGGCGGATCCGAAGGCGGCGACGAGCTGACGTCCCCGCACGCGATGGGCGAGTTTCTCATACGGCTGATCGACGAGTTCCAGCTGGGCAATCCGCATCTCGTCGGACCGGACGTCGGCACTTCGGCCGCCCTGTTCGCGGCGGCCTCACGCCCCGGCCTGCTGTCGAGCGTGGTTGTCGGCAGCGGCGGGACGGCCGTCCCGATCCAGCTGGGAGGAGCGCTCGAGCAATGGGTGCTCGCTCCCGACCTCGACCGCTTCCGCGCGATGGACCCGCGCGCGATCGTCAGCGCGACGCTCGACACGATCGACGGTCTCGTGCTGCCCGCCAAGATCCGCGAGGACTACCTGCGGTCCTACGACGGCACTCGCTTCGTCGAGTCGATGCGCTATGCGCGCAGCTACCCCGACGAGCTCCCGAAGCTCGCCCAGCTCCTTCCCGAGATCGCAACGCCGACTCTGATAATCGCGGGCCGGCACGACCGGGCCGTCCCGCTCGTCAACGCCGAATTCCTGGACGAGCGCCTACCCGACAGCAAGCTCGCGGTCCTCGACGCCGGACACTTCGTGTGGGAGGAAGCAGCCGGCTCCTACGCGTCGCTGATCGCCGACTGGGTGAGCGGCGGATATCTCGACGCGCATCGCTCGGCGCGCGCGACCGCGAATGGCGGCGAGTGACTTATGGCGGTGAAGCCAAGCCGTGTCGACTACGACGCGATCGTCCTCGGCGGCGGCTCGCCGGGTGAGCACTGCGCCGGCGCCCTCGCCGACGGCGGCCTGCGCGTGGCCGTCGTCGAGCGCGACCTCGTCGGGGGCGAGTGCTCCTACTGGGCGTGCATTCCCTCGAAGAGCCTGCTTCGGCCCGGTGAAGCGGTGCAGGGAGCACGCGACGCCGCAGCCACCGCGGAGGTCGACGTCGAGGCGGCGCTTGCCTGGCGCGACTACATGGTCTCGAACTACTCCGACGCGCGACAGGAGCGCTGGCTGGCGAACGCCGGCATCGAGCTGCTGCGCGGCAGCGGGCGACTGGCCGGGACGGGCGTGGTTGAGGTCGACGGCGTACGCCACACCGCCACGCACGTCGTCGTGGCCACCGGCGCCGACCAGAACGTGCCGCCGATCCCGGGCCTGCGCGAGCTGGAGGGCGTCTGGGGCACACACGAGGCCACCGGCATGAAGGCCGTTCCGCGCAGTCTGCTCGTGCTGGGCGGGGGACCGGCCGGCGTCGAGCTGGCGCAGGCGGTGCGGCGCCTCGGAGGTGAAGTGACGCTGGTCGAGGGCGCCGCCCACGTGCTCGCGCGCGAGCCCGCCCCGCTGGGCGAGGCGCTCGGCGACGCGCTGCGCCGCGACGGCATCGAGCTCGCCCTCGGCGCAAACGCGACCGCCGCGCGGCGCGAGGGCGCGGACTATGTCCTGGAGCTTGAGGACGGCCGCGAGCTGCGCGGCGAGCGATTGTTGGTTGCCACCGGCCGGCGCCCGCGCGTCGAGGGGCTCGGCCTGGAGACGGTCGGCATCGAGGCCGACAGCCATGGCATAAAGGTCGACTCGCAGCTGCGCGCGGGCGAGCGCCTGTGGGCGATCGGCGACGTCACCGGTATCTGGCCGTTGACCCACGTCGGCAAGTACCAGGGCGAGGTCGTCGCCGCGAACATCCTCGGCGAGGCACGCGAGGCCAGCTATGAGGCGGTGCCGCGTGTCACCTACACCGACCCGCAGGCCGCAGCGGTCGGAGCGACCGAGGATCGCTTCAGTGCGAGCGCGCAACTCTCAGATCTGTCCAAGACCGCCACCTACACACACGCCTATGCAGAGTCGGGCGGCTTTCTGACGCTGCTCAGCGACGGCAAAGTCCTGACCGGCGCCTACGCGCTCGGCCCCGAGGCCGGCGAGTGGCTGCAGCAGGCGACGCTCGCGATCCGCGCACGCGTCCCGCTCGAGGTGCTGCGCGACACGATCCAGCCGTTCCCCACGTTCTCGGAGGTCTATGTCCCCGCGCTGAAGACGCTCCGCGGCGAGATCGCGGCGGCGCGCGAGCCGGCCGGAGCCGACGCGTCATGAGCACCGCGACCAATCCGCTCCCGGCTCCTGAGCTGAACCGCGTCTACCGCTTGGAGGCCACGCTCGGAGAGCCACTGGATCTCGGCGATCTGGCCCAAGGCCACCGGCGCATCGTCCCCCTGAGCGGCGGGACGTTCACAGGCCCGGAGATCAGCGGCAAGCTGCTCCCGGGCGCCAGCGCCGACTGGCAGATCCTCTTGGCGGACGGCACCGCGCTCGGCGATATCCGCTACACCCTGCAGACCGAGGGCGGCGATCTGCTCTACGTCCAATCGCGAAGCGTGCGCCACGGCAGCGCCGAGGTTCTGGCGCGGCTCGCTCGCGGAGAGGACGTCGACGCCAGCGAATACACCTTCCGCGCCTCGACGCGGATCGAGACCGCGGCCCCCGACCTCGACTGGCTGAACAAGGGCATCTTCATCGGCGTCGCCGCTCGCGGGGCCACCGGTGTGATCTACGACACGTACCTCGTCGCGTGAGTGACGCGAACGAGAAGGTCGCGATCGTGACCGGGGCATCACGGGGGATCGGCGCAGGCCTCGTGAAGGCCTACCGGGAGCTTGGGTATGCCGTGGTCGCGACGTCTCTCTCGATCGAGTCGTCCGAGGATCCCTCCGTCCTGACCGTTGCAGGCGACATCGGGACGCCCGACACCGCCGAGCGCATCGTGACCGAGACGCTCGAGCGCTTCAACCGGATCGACACGCTGATCAACAACGCCGGGATCTACATCGGCAAGCCCTTTACCGAGTACACGGTCGAGGACTTCAACGCCGTGCTCGCGGTCAACGTCGCCGGCTTCTTTCACATCACCACGCGAGTCGTCAAGCACATGCTGGAGCAGGGCCACGGTCATGTGGTCAACGTCTCGACGACGCTTGCAGAGCAGGCCAACGCAGAGGTGCCGGCGGCCCTTGCCGCGCTGAGCAAGGGCGGCCTCACGGCGGTCACGCGCTCGCTCGCCATCGAGTACGCATCGCGTGGCCTGCGGGTGAACGCGGTCTCGCTCGGTGTGATCAAGACGCAGCTACACGACGAGAGCTCCTACGCCTCTCTCGCCGCACTGCACCCGATCGGACGCGTGGGTGAGGTGCAGGACGTGGTCGGCGGAGTCCTATATCTCGAGTCCGCGCCGTTCGTGACCGGAGAGATCCTGCACATCGACGGCGGACAGAGCGCCGGACACTGAACGCCGGCAAGCCCCCGCGGCAGCGCGCCGCGAGCTCGCGAGTCACTCGAGGGCGAGCTCGTGGATGTTGGCCTTGGCCACTTCGAGAACCTCATCTGCGCGCCCGGAGAGGACGCTGCGCGTCGCCCACAGCGTGAAGCCCTTGGCTTGCGCCGCTGTGATCCCGGGCGGGATCGACAGCTCCTGGCGCGCCGTCATCACCTCGATCACCGCCGGGCCATCGTGCGCGAGAGCTGCCCGCAGGCCGTCGTCGAGCTCGCTTGGATGCTCGATTCGCACACCGTGCAGACCGATCGCGCGTGCGACCTCGGCAAAGCTCGGGTTATCCAGATCGGTGGCGTAGGTGACGATGCCAACGGCCTTCATCTCGAGCTCGACGAACGCCAACGCCCCGTTGTTGAACACGACCACCTTCACCGGCAGGTGCTGCTGGCGAAGCGTGAGGAGATCGCCCATCATCATCGCGAGGCCGCCGTCGCCCGAGAGCGTCACCACCTGACGTCCAGGGTGAGACGCCTGCACGCCGATCGCCTGCGGCATCGCGTTGGCCATCGTCCCGTGGTTGAACGAGCCGATCAGCCGCCTGCGCCCGTTCATGCTCAGGTAGCGCGCTGCCCAGACCGTGGGCGAACCGACGTCGGGGAGGAACACCGCGTCCTCGGCCGCAAGCCCGTCGATTGCTTTGGCCACGGTCTGCGGGTGGATCGGGCCACGATCGCTGTGGGTATCAGCCAGCGCGTCGAGCCGCTCGCGCGTCCGGCGGTAGTGCGATCGCATGCGGGCCAGGTGAGTAGCGTCGCGCCCGTTCTTCAGAAGCGCCAGCAGAGCCGGGCCCGTGTCCTTGACTGTGCCGAGCAGACCGACGTCGACGGGGACGCGGCGCCCGATGTGCTCGCCGCGCACGTCGACCTGCACGACCTTCGCATTCTCGGGGTAGAATTCCCGATAGGGGAAGTCCGTGCCGAGCATCAGCAGCGCGTCACAGTGCTCCATCGCGCGGTAGCCCGAGGCGAACCCCAACAGGCCCGTCATGCCCACGTCATAGGGATTGTCGTACTCGACGAACTCCTTGCCCCGCAGCGAGTGGACCACCGGCGCCTTCAACATTCCGGCCAGCGCGATCACCTCGTCGTGCGCTCCCTGACAGCCGGCGCCGGCGAGGATCGTCACTCGCTCTGCCGCATTGAGGATCTCGGCGGCTGCGACAAGCTCCTCCTGGGCGGGGCGGATGACGGCTGTGCTCGCCCGGATCGCCGCCGCCCGGGTGTTGCCCGGAGCGTCATGCAGGAGGACATCGCCGGGGACCACGACCACGGCGACGCCGCTTCGTCCGAGCGCGAAGTGCATCGCGATCTCCAGCACGCGCGGCAGCTGCTCGGGGATGCTGACGAGCTCCGAGTAGACGCTGCACTGGCGAAACAGCTCCTGCGGATGAGTCTCCTGGAAGTAGCTTCCCCCGATCTCTTCCCGTGGTATGTGCGCAGCGATCGCGAGCACCGGCACGCGGCTGCGGTTGGCATCGAACAGACCGTTGATCAGGTGCAGGTTCCCGGGGCCGCAACTGGCCGCGCAGACTGCCAGTCGGCCGGTCGTGGCCGCCTCGCCGGCAGCCGCGAACGCCGCTGCCTCCTCGTGGCGAACGTGCTCCCATGCGAGCCCGCCATCCTTGCGCAGCGCGTCGGTGAACCCATTCAACGAGTCTCCCGGCAGCCCGTACACCCGGCGCACGCCAGACGCCTTCAACGTCGCCACCATCACATCCGCGACAGTGCTCATTCCGTTCCTCCATTCGATGTTGAAAGCAGCTCGAAGGCGGCCGCGGTGACGGTTCCGTAGAGGAGATGGGCGCTCAGATCCTTGGCCAGCGTCTTGGCGTCGTACTTCCAGATCGGCTCATACAGCTTCGCGGCGGGCAAGATCACATAGCCGCTCGCCCACAGACCCGCGCCGAACGGCAGCCCATAGCCGATTCGTGGACGGCTGAGAGAGCCGGCGAGGATGCCGTACTGCAAGGAGCCGAAGAGGCCGAACATCCAGTGAGTGACGTTGTTGACGAGCGCTGCGCGCTCGGGCGCAAGCTCGAGCTGGAACAGGCCCTCCACGAGACGCTTGCCGACCTGCGCCGGCGCCGGCGCATCGCCCCAACTGGAGATACCCGAGGAGAACTCCCATGGGGCAAAACAGCTTTCACCGCCGCCGCGCTTATATCGAGCGAACAACAGCGTGTCCATCGCCAGCGTGCCCACCGCGCCGGCCACGAGTCCGCGAGCGATCGCGCCGAGCGGGGTCATCGTCGAACGGCACGCTCGCCCCCCGGCTGGGGTCGGCTCGAACGGCTGAGTACTCATGGTGTTGCTCCTTGCTTGTCGGGGTTACGCGAAGCGCCACGCCTTCGAGGCTGCATCGGCTACTCGGCAACGGTCGCGTCTCGGGCGAGCGATCGCGCCCGTGGAGAGCCCTGGTCGGTTCCCTGGTGTGCCACTGCGCCACGCCGCGACGCCGGGGCTCTATCCGGAGCGGTCGTGCGTTTCACCGAGGCGATGGCCAGCACGAACCCGGTGGCCAGCTACCCGTGGAGCGGCGCATACGGATGGGTTGCGCGGAACCGACACCGCAGGACTTCCTTGCCAAGGCGCAAAGGCATCCGTAGTCTCTACTGTCTACATGACAGCTGGCGACAGGGGGTCAAGCCTGCGTGGACGGCACGTCGAGTGCGAGGCGCTCGACGGGCTGTTGGCGGGCGCACAGGCCGGTGAGAGCCAGGTCCTAGTCATACGCGGCGAGGCCGGTGTCGGCAAGACATCGCTGCTGGAGTACCTGCTCGAGCGCGCGTCGGGCTGCCGCGTCGCGCGAGCGGCCGGCGTCGAGTCAGAGGTCGAGCTCGCGTTCGCCGGGCTGCACCAGCTGTGCGCGCCGTTCCTGGATCGGATCGAGCGTCTTCCGAGCCCGCAGCGCGACGCGCTCGCCACCAGCTTCGGCCTCAGCCCCGGGGAGCCACCCGATCGGTTCCTGATCGGGCTGGCGGTGCTCAGCCTGCTTGCCGACGTCGCCGAGGAGAAGCCGCTCATCTGCCTCGTGGACGATGCGCATTGGCTCGATCGAGTCTCCGCGCAGACGCTCGCGTTCGTCGCGCGCCGGCTGCTGGCAGAGCGCGTCGCGGTGATATTCGTGGTGCGCGAGCCCTACGAGGCTGGGGAGCTCACGGGGTTGCCCGAAATGAGGGTGCGAGGCCTCGGCAGCTCAGATGCGGGCGCCCTGCTGGACTCGGTGATCAGCGGACCGGTGGACGAGCAGGTGCGCGACCGGCTGATCGCCGAGACGCACGGCAACCCGCTGGCGCTGCTGGAGCTGCCGCGCGGGCTGACTCCGACCGAGCTCGCATTCGGGATCGGGCTACCCGACACGATGCCGCTGACGAGCCGCATCGAAGAGGGCTTCCTGCGGCGCCTCGAGCCGCTTGCGTCCGACACTCGTCGCCTCCTGCTCACGGCCGCGGTCGAGCCAGTCGGCGATGCGACCCTGTTGTGGCGCGCGGCCGACAAGCTCGAGATCGGCGCAGACGCGGCGAGCGCAGCCGAGGCGGCCGGCTTGATCGAGATCGGCGCGCAGGTGCGATTTCGCCATCCGCTGGTGCGCTCAGCCGCCTGCCGGGCAGCCAAGGTGCAAGAGCTGCAGGAGGTACACGGAGCGCTCGCGGCGGTCACCGATGCGGACCTCGATCCCGACCGGCGAGCCTGGCATCGCGCACACGCCGCCGTGGGACCAGACGAGGACGTGGCCAACGAGCTCGAGCGCTCGGCCGATCGCGCACAGGAGCGCGGTGGCCTCGCAGCAGCGGCCGCGCTGCTCGAGGAGGCCACACGCCTTACGCTCGACCCGGCGCTACGGGCACGGCGTGCCCTGGCTGCGGCGCAGGCCAAGCAGCAGGCGGGCGAACCCGATGCCGCACGTGCTCTGCTTCATATGGCGCAGGCGGGGCCGTTCGACGAGCTGCAGCATGCCCGCATCGAACTCCTGCGCGCGAAGATCGCGTTTGCGTCCAGACGCGGCAACGACGCTCCGCCAATGCTGCTCAAAGCCGGCAAGCAGCTCGAGCCGCTCGACATCGGGCTCGCCCGCGAGACCTACCTGGAAGCCTTCTCAGCCGCGCTGATCGTCGGTCGCCTGTCCTGCGGCGCGAACGTGATGGAGGTGGCACAGGCAGCGCGTGCCGCGCCGGCGCCATCCTCGCCGCGCGCATCCGACCTCCTGCTCGACGGCTTGGCACTGCTGATCACGGATGGCCGGGCGTTCGCGACGCCGCTTCTGAAGCAGGCCATCAGTGCCTTCCGCAGCCCGGACATATGCGCGGAGGAAAGGCTCCGCTGGGGGTGGCTGATCGGACGCGTCGCCCAGGACCTGTGGGACGACGAGAGCTGGGAGGTCCTGTGCGCCCAACATGTCCGGATCACACGCCGGACGGGCGCGCTCACCGCGCTCCCGATCGCGCTGCGCTCGCGCATCTTCGTGCATACGTTCTGGGGCGAACTGGACAACGGAACGACGCTGGCAGCGGAGGCGCGCGTGGTCAGCGACACGATCGGAACCAAGCTCGCGGCCTATGGCGCGGTTGCGCTTGCCGCCCTGCGAGGCGGCGAGGCGGATGCCTCGAGGCTCATAGAGTCGACGATCGAGGATGTGCTGAGCCGTGGCGAGGGCATGGGTCTCGGCATCAGCCACTTCCTCGCCGCGCTGCTCTACAACGGACTCGGCCGCTACGCCGAGGCCTTGACCGCAGCCCAGGCTGCATGTGAGTACGAGGATCTGGGCGTCCTGGCCTGGGCGCTGTCGGAGCTCGTCGAGGCGGCAGCGCGAAGCGACAAGCGCGAGGTCGCGGCCGCCGCCGCGCAGCGACTGTCGCAGACGACGCTCGCCGGCGCCACAGACTGGGCACTCGGCATCCAAGCGCGTGCGGAGGCGCTGACGAGCGATGGCGACGCGGCGGAGGCCCGCTATCGCGAGGCGATCGAGCGCCTCGGTCGCACCCGCGTTCGCGTGGAGCTCGCGCGTGCCCACCTGCTCTACGGCGAGTGGCTGCGCCGCGAGAATCGCCGACTGGATGCACGCGAGCAGTTGCGCACCGCCCACGGCATGTTCGAGGCGATGGGTGTCGGCGGCTTCTGCGAGCGCGCCCGTCGCGAGCTGCTCGCCACCGGCGAGACGGCGCGCAAGCGCACGCCGGACACGCGTGACGAGCTCACCGCGCAAGAGGCGCAGATCGCCCGCCTTGCGAGCGACGGGCGGACGAACCCGGAGATCGGCGCCGAGCTGTTCATCAGCCCGCGCACGGTCGAGTGGCACCTGCGCAAGGTGTTCACCAAGCTCGACGTCAGCTCGCGAAAGCAGCTCCGAGCGGCGCTGCCGGACGTCGGCCGCACAGCCGTGACGGCGTAGCCTCGGGACTCCACGTTGAGCGACCGCGACAAGAAGCTGGAAGAGCTGACCATCGACGCGTTCCACAGCGCACTGCGCGAGGGGCGACTGACCGCGGTGGAGCTCGTCGACTGGTACCTCGCGAGGATCGACGCGCACGACCGAGCCGGCGCCCAGATCCAGGCCGTCGTGACGGTGAACCCGCTCGCGCGCGAGGAAGCAGCCGCTCGAGACCGATTCCTCGCCGTCAACGGCGAGCTGTTCGGGCCGCTCCACGGTGTGCCTGTGCTCGTCAAGGACCAGGCCGAGATGGCCGGCCTGCGCACGACCTTCGGCTCGATCCTGTTCGAGGACTACGTGCCCGAGTCCGACGCGACGCTGATCGCGAAGCTCAAGGATGCGGGCGCGGTGATCCTCGCCAAGACCGCCATGTGCGACTTCGCGGCGGGATGGTTCTCGTTCTCCTCGGTTACCGACCACACCAAGAACCCATATGCCCCGGCTCGCGAGCCCGGGGGTTCCAGTGCTGGTACGGCTGCGGGTGTGACCGCCAACTTCGGGCTCGTCGGCATCGGCGAGGACACGGGGGGCTCGATCCGCATCCCGGCCTCGTTCAACAACCTCTTCGGCCTGCGCGTCACCACCGGGCTGATCAGCCGTCGCGGCTTCTCACCGCTCGTGCACTTCCAGGACACCCCGGGTCCGATCGCCCGGACGGTGGCGGACCTCGCGCGACTGCTCGACGGCATCGTCGGCTATGACCCCGGCGATCCCTTCACCGTGGCCGCCTGGCCGGCCTGCCAGCAGGGAGGCTATGCGCGAGCGCTCGATGTCGAGTCGCCGATCACGAGTTGGCGACTGGGCGTACTGGAGGACGGGTTCGGCTCCGACGCGAACCCGGATGCCGAGCCGGTCAATCGTGCGATCCGGGCAGCCATCTCCAAACTCCAGGACCTCGGCGTATCGATCAAGGCGGGGCTCGCGATCTCCGAGCTGTCCGAGTGGCTCTCAGCGACCTCGCTCTACACGGTGCAGTCGAAGGTCGACCTCAACGACTTCCTCGGCGACCGCCCCGACGCACCCGTCTCGAGCTTCATCGAGATCTATGACAGCGGTCGGTTTCACCCGCTCAACGACCTCTTCCATGACATCGCCGGTGGCGCAGAGGGCAAGGATGGGGAGCTTGAGTGCATCAGGGGGCGTCTGAACCAGGAGCATTTCCGGCGGCAGATCCTGAACGTCGTCGCCGCGCACGAGCTCGACTTCCTGATCTACCCGACAGTGCAGGTCATCCCGCCCACGCGCGAGGAGCTGGCTGGCGAGAAGTACCGCGCCCTCACGTTTCCCACGAACACGGTAATCGGGGCGCAAGCCGGGCTGCCTGCGCTGACGATGCCCGTCGGCTTCACCGCGGACGGCCTGCCGGTCGGGCTGGAGTTGCTCGGCACGCCGCTGGCGGAGGCGAAGATGCTGCGGTTCGCGCGCGCTTGGGAACGGGCCGCGAAGCCGCGCATGGCTCCTGCGCTCGTGTCGCCGAGCGCGTCCTGACCTAGGGAATGCGGAGGTCGTGCACGCCCGCGGCCCTCTCGAGGTCGGCGGGCGCGGCTGTCGCCCGGTCGAGGCGCGTGACGGTCGTCCAGTGATGACCGACGGGACAGCGCTGAAAGCGCCGGCCTCCGAGCCGGATCGCCTTCAGCGAGCCTCCCGGTATCCAGAGCGTCGTAAACAGGTGCCCGGATCGACACCGCACCGGCCGGTCAAAGCGATTCCTCCAGCTCATATGCGCCGCCTCGCCGTCTGACATGTCTCGCAACATACGCTGTCTTGGTACATGAGACGCCCCCGCCCCTCACGCAGAGATGCTACGAGCCCCGCTCTCGCCAAGCCCATCAGTCTTCCGGAAGCGCAGCGAACTCACGCTTTGTCTTCCTGTACCACCCCATCCCCGCCAGGGGGTTCTTCCACCTGCCCTGCATCTCGCTCAAGGCACCCTTGTGGGTGTCATCGCCGTCGGCAACCATCTCCTTCAGGTGACGATCTTGCCCCTTGATCACGTCATTGGCGGTGTTGCCGCGATGGGGGAAATCACATGGTCCGCCCAGCTGCTGGCATGTCATCGTCTTCATAGCTCTCGTCTCCCTTCGTAGCTTGCGGTCAGTCAACGCGAGGCCGCTATCCTGGACCGACGCCCCGCGCCGCGACAGCCTAACCCCTCCTGCGCACAAGCTTAGGTACCTGGCGCGGCCCCGGCTTCTCTGATCCTGCTTTCCTGCTTTCTGCTCCCACGGTGATCATTCATGACCGATACGCGGACCGATCATCAGCCGTGGCGCCCCGTAGGTAAAGCGATCCCTAAATGATCTCGCGCTGAGCCCGTTTGGCGTCGCCACTCTCACATCCACTCGTCCGCGCTCGCCCGCAGGAGCCGTTGCCGTGATTTCCGTCGCCGAGTCAACCTTGTAGCTCGCCGCCTCCTCTTTTCCGAACTCGACCGCGGTAACCCCGACAAAGCCCCTCCCCGTGATCGTAATTTCCGTGCCTCCGCCTGCTGGCCCTCTCCTTGGTCGGATGCTCGCGACTCTCGGAGGCGCCCCCGGAGCGACATAGCTGAACCTATCCCCCGCATCGATCGCGCTGACCCCGCTTTGCGTCGTCACGGTCACGTCCACGGTGCCCTTACCCGCCGGCACAGTCGCAATGATCGACGTGTTCGATATAACGCGAAAGCCAGCGTCGCTCGTCCCGAACCGCACGGCGGAAGCCCCTTCGAGTTCCGTGCCCGTGATCGTAACTTCCTCGCCCCCGGCTTCAAGCCCAGCCGCAGGAGTCACGCTTGTGACAACGGGCGCTGAGCCCAGTATGAACGCGACGGCGGTGCTGGCGGTAGCGCTGAGTTCTTGGAAGGCTCGGCGTACTTCGCCTGCTTCTTCGAGCATCGCGTAGAGCCCAAGCTTGCCCGTCGGAAACGTGTAAAGCGTAACTTCACCACTGGCGTCCGTCGTGCCCCGGCTGGCGGTCGCACTAACCGTAGCCGTATTGCCTGGAAACGGTTCATATGGCCTGGCCTGGTTCTCGCTTGGGTCATAGACTTTGACCCCAGATACGGGACTACCACCGGACCGCACCGTAGCCGCAATCGCCACCGATTCAGGCAGCACTATCGTCTGACTCTCACTCTGCTGCAAACTGATCTCGGTACTGATCGCAAACCATTCCGGCAAATGCAAGCTCGCTGGCTGCCCCCCAGCAGGACCCAAGCTCAACTCATCTTCGCCGGCAGTACCTTCAAGCGAGAACGTGCCATCAGCGGCGGTATACGTGGAGCTACCCTCACCACCACCCTCCAGCCCGACCGAAGCGCCCGGAACCGGCTGACCAGAAGCAGTCTTCAACACACCAGACAACGTCACAGAAATAGGCGGAAGCGTGAAGGCGACCGTCGTGTTTTCAGTAGCGTTGATTTCCTGGAAGTCTCGACGTGTTTTGTTCGATTCTTCGAGTATCGCGTAGAGCGGGACCTTGCCCGTGGGAAACGTGTAGAGCGTAACTTCACCACTGGCGTCCGTCTTGCCCCGACTGGCGGTCGCCGTAACCGTAGCCGTGTTGCCCGGAAACGGTTCATAGGACCTCGCAGTATTCTCGCTCGGGTCATAGACTTTGACCCCAGACACGGGACTACCACCGGACCGCACCGTAGCCGCAATCGCCACCGATTCAGGCAGCACTATCGTCTGACTCTCACTCTGCTGCAAACTGATCTCGGTACTGATCGCAAACCATTCCGGCAAATGCAAGCTCGCTGGCTGCCCCCCAGCAGGACCCAAGCTCAACTCATCTTCGCCGGCAGTACCTTCAAGCGAGAACGTGCCATCAGCGGCGGTATACGTGGAGCTACCCTCACCACCACCCTCCAGCCCGACCGAAGCGCCCGGAACCGGCTGACCAGAAGCAGTCTTCAACACACCAGACAACGTCACAGAAATAGGCGGAAGCGTGAAGGCGACCGTCGTGTTTTCAGTAGCGTTGATTTCCTGGAAGTCTCGACGTGTTTTGTTCGATTCTTCGAGTATCGCGTAGAGCGGGACCTTGCCCGTGGGAAACGTGTAGAGCGTAACTTCACCACTGGCGTCCGTCTTGCCCCGACTGGCGGTCGCCGTAACCGTAGCCGTGTTGCCCGGAAACGGTTCATAGGACCTCGCAGTATTCTCGCTCGGGTCATAGACTTTGACCCCAGACACGGGACTACCACCGGACCGCACCGTAGCCGCAATCGCCACCGATTCAGGCAGCACTATCGTCTGACTCTCACTCTGCTGCAAACTGATCTCGGTACTGATCGCAAACCATTCCGGCAAATGCAAGCTCGCCCCCTGACCCTCACCAGATTCCACGCTCAACCTGTTTTCGCCGGCAGTAGCTTCAAGCGCGAACGAACCGTCACCGGCGGTATACGCAGAGCTCTCCTTACCTCCATTTTCCAGCTTGACGAAAGCGCCCGGAACCGGCTGACCAGAGGCAGTCTTCAACACACCAGAGAACGTCACAGAGGCGGCGGCTGCCGCGGGCAGCGCCAAAGCCGCACACCCGAGCATCAAGCACGTCAAAACCAGGAAAAATGCGTGGCACGACCGCGCTACTCGCATTCGCAGGTCCGATCTCCAGCGGGACGCCGGCGTATGGTTGTGGACATCTGGATAAGTCAGACTAGCGGGTCCCTTCCGTCAGCAGCGCCCCATCGGCACAAGCGTGATGGCGAAGCTGGTGAGTCGCTGTCCGCCGCTCGTCAGCTCGGCCGTGACGGTGCCACTAGGGGCGGCGGTTTCGGGGCGGCCCACCAGGGTGATCCCGAGCATCACCGGTCTCCGGCGCAAGACGAAACGCTCGACCCGCGGATGCAGCGGCCGCAGTATCTTCAACCCGCCCGTGGCGGTCGCAGACAATGTGAAGCTGTCACTCGGCGCAGCGTTCGCTACGCCGATCCTGGCTATCAGCAGTGTCGTGGGCTGAGGCAGGCCCGGGGACGGGCTGCAGGTCGCCAGCCGGCCGTCCGGTGGCGCCGAGCGCTGGTCTGTGGAGCCGAAGATCGACCAGGTGCGCGATGTGATTTCAACCGCGCCTTTGCTGCTCGCGCCGCCGCAGCCGCTCGCCACCGTGCACACCATCAAAGCCATGCTCCATGCCAAAGCCAATACCCCACGCGCCCGAGACATCGACTCGACGATAACAGGCAACGCGCTGAGCCCTCCGCGTGCTTGGACATCTGGGCGACCCAGGCAGGGCAGCACCCGTCGTCCGCTAACTCGCGAACTGCCGCTGCGGGCACAATCGCCCACCGTGCTCTTGGAGTTCCTTGTCGAGCTGACGTAGAGGTGCGACCGGCGACTTGGTGGTGAGACTGCCCAGGAAACCAAAGCTCGCGCTTTCGTCGGTGTCGCCGAACGTCCCCTGCCAGCATGAGAACATCTCGATGTTCTGGCTGCTCGCAAGGTTCTCCAATGGCGAGGTACGGCCACCCCCGATCGCGATCACATTGTGTTCGGCGTGCGGTTCGAGGAAGGGGCGTTCGTACTTCACCGAACAGAGATGATCTTTGACTTCGAAGAGCCCAGGCACGTAGGGCGCGCTGGCGTCGGCGGGCACTCCTTCTTCGAAGTTACCTTGCGCGTTCCTGCGACACATGGCGTAGTTAGCGTGGTCTCCGTGGGCCGCGGCGACCATCAGGTGTGTTCCGCGCGTGTGGATTTCGGAAGGCGATAGCACCACGTCTTTGGTGTGGCGTGAGGTGACGTATGCGAGCGCCTTCCATTCGCGGAAGCCGAGTTCGGTGTGATTGAGCACCACTTGGATGTTCTCCCAGTCGCCCTCGTGGAGATCGTGGAGGATCCGGCGCGGACACGGATCTGATCTGCTCTGGCAGTTTTCACCGAATTTCGGCATTTCGTTGAAGTAGTTGTACGTGTAGTAGTACCAGTAGTCGATCGTGAGCTGCCCGTGCCGATGCGTGAACACGTAGTAGACGTGCGGGTGACTGCGCTGCGCTTCGCCACTTGACTTGATGATAGCTTCGCTTTGACCCGCAGAGAGGCCGTGCCACAATTCTGGGAACCCCCATTCTTCAATCGTGTTTTCGGTGGTGGCTTCGGTTTCTTCGGGCCACTGACTGCCGGGGTATTCGATGCGTGCATTTTCGCCTTCGAGCGGTCCCAGCGGGGTGTTCAGTGGGATCTTCGTGCATTCCGGATCGCAAAGCTTGCTGCGCGTGAAGCCTCTGCTGCCGATGTTGCTGAGACGCAGCATCCAGGTCTCCGAGATCGGCAGGAAGCCGTCGCTTTCGTCGACGTACACTTCGGGTTCGAACAGCCGGGCTAGATTGTGATCGTCGGGCGCGATTTCGAGCGGTGGTCCCGTTCTGCCACCCAAGCTGGCGTCGCCGACGACGCGCGCAGCTCGTAGGGCGGCGCTTGGCTGTGCGGCCGTCGTGTAGGTCACGGAGGCAGCGGCCGGGCTGGCTTCGATCGCGTCGCCGGTATCGGTGAGCGCTTCGCTGCCGGCGACCGTACCCGCGGATCCCAGCGGTACACGCCATGCGTGTGCGAGAAGACCGGTGCCCTGAGCATTGGGCGTGCGGCGAGTGGCGATCACCGCTCCTCCGCCCGGTTCGAGGCGTGGTGCGCTGATGTCTACATTTGCTTCTGTGACGGGGCTCGCTGCGCCGCCGCTCGTCGCTCCTGTGTAGAGGACTCGGGCGCGGCTGGATTCGTAGCCTCGCGGCGGCTGTCCGCTGGTGGGAGTCGCCGAGAACAGGACCTGCTCGTTCTCGCCCTCGCCGATCACGGTCGGGTCATCGACGTCGGCGACGTTCGAGAACGCGACGGGGATGGCTCGCACGCCGTCTTCTCCTTCGGCGACGTAGACGCTCCAGCGCCCTGTGGCTTGGCTGCGTCCGATGAAGGCCATCTGCGCACCGTCGGGCGCGACGCTGGGTGACTGCGCGCTGTCCACTCCCTCGGGCAGCGGGATCGCGCTCGGGGCGCTTGGTTCGTCGAGGTCGACGCGTTCGAGCTGACTGTCCTGTTCGCCGCCCGAGGATGTCGTGCGGGTGACGAGCAAGCTCGCGTCGTCCGGCTCCCACGTGGGCTGCCCGGCTTGGACGGGAAGCGTGCGGGCTTCGCTGCCGTCGTAGTTGACCAGCACGACGTGGGCGTGTGGACTGTTGTCCTGCTCAGGGCAGATTTTGGTGCCCGGACAGACCGCCGCGGCGAATTGCGGTCGCACTTCGACTGCTACCACTTGGCCGTCGGGCGATATCGCGGGATGTCCGAACACGCAGTGGGATTCACCGGTCACAGCTTCGAGCTGAGCGCAGCGCAGGATCGTGTGCTGCGTTTCGGCGCCCGGTTCGCCGAGGTCCAGTTGTTCGCCTTCGACGAACGCGATCGAGTTGCGAGCGCTGGCGTTCGACCCTGTGATGACAGGTCCGAGCGCGGAGAGCACCTGTAGTTCGCCGCCGCTGGTCGAACCTGTCACGGCGACCCGGTCGCGCGAGCCGATGTCGGCGACGTTGGCGTCATAGACCGGCCCGGTCGCGTTCGTGATCTGCTTGCAGTCGGCGCCGCCGGCGTCGCAGCGTTCCCATTGGTAGGCGAGCCCTTCGGGAGCTTCGGTCTGCTCTTCTTCTTCGCTGCGTTCGGCCGCAGGTTCGAGGTGTTGCCAGGTTCCGCTGCTGGCCGCGAGGACCGCTTCTGAGCTAGCCGGCCCGATCACGGTGACGGTGGGAGGTGCCGTGTTCGTGGGGGCGACGCCAACGTCGACGGGTTCGGTGGCTGTCGAGGTCGCGAGCGTGACGCCAGCTTGCGAGGTCGCTCTGACCTGTACCTGGACTATGCCTCCTATCTCGGCTGGGCTCAGCGTGTAATGGGACTGCTCGGCGCCTGCGATCAGCGCACACGGTGTTTCAGGTTCGTGACAGACCTCCCATTGATAGTGGTATTGGATGGGTTCTTCGGATTCCCACGTCCCCGGTGTCGCCGCAAGGGTGAGGCCAGCCCGGGGGGTGCCAGTGATCACCGGTGCGCTCGTGCCGCGGGGCGCGCTCGCGGGTGAGACGGAGGCGGTTGCTTCTGAGAGCTCTGTACCGAGCGCGTGTTCGGTCTGGGCGCTGACAGCGACACGAACCGTGTGTCCGACCATTGCGCTGCTCAGCACGAGCTGAGCCTTCGTGCTCGGCGCGATCGGTTCGCAGCTCTGGCCGGTGTCGTCGCACAGCTGCCACTGGTAGGCGTAGCTGGTCGACGGCGACTGTTCCTCCCAGCGTCCGGGGGAAGCTTCGAGCACCGCGCCTGCTACCGTCGCGCCGCTGATGGTGGGCACCGTGCGTGCGCTCAGCACGCGCTTGACGGTCCCGATGTCGAGCGTCGTCGTCTTTTCGTAGACCGTCTCTCCGTTGCTCGGCGCGAACAGCCTCGTGTCGATCCTGACTTCGAGCTTGTCGCCGAGATCGCTGCCTGCCGGCGTGTAGCTCGGACTGGGGCCGGACTGCACCGTGACGGTGTCGCTTTCACCTGATGTGAGCAGGAATTCGTATTCGGTCGTGCTCGTCAGCTCGGGAATGCTGGTGGTGTCGGCGGTCACGGTGACCGTGTGCCCGACGCTGAGTTGGCCGCTGTAGCCAGGCTCGGCTTCGAGTACGACCGCGGGCGCAACCACGGCGCTCATCGCGGTGTGCGCGCTCGCGGTCCCGGCGTCGTTCAGTGCGGTTTCGGTTACGCGCAGCTGATAGCCGATGTCGGCGACCGTGGGCGCGTACAGAGGACCTGTGGCGTTCGGGATCTGCGTGCAGGTCGGCTGTGCACTTCCGGGTTCCAGGTTTGTCGGGTCGCAGCGTTCCCACTGATCGCCGACTTCGACGTCGCCGGACCAGGCGCCTTGTTCGAGCACCAGTCCGATGCCAACGCTCGCAGCGGATGTCGACAGCGCCGGAGCGATGAGTTCGGTCGGCGCTTCGGCGGCTGCGACGATCGCCGTCGCTTCGCTGCTGACGGTTTCCTGGCCGGCGCCGTTCGCGGCCGTCACATCGAGCAGGATCGTGTGACCGACGTCCGCGCGGCCCAGCGTGAAGGACGGTTCTTCGGCGCCCGCGATCGCCACGCAGCTACCGCCGCTCGAGTCGCAGCGCTGCCATGCGTAGGTGTACGCGAGTTCAGCGCTTCCGCTCCAGGTACCCTGGCTCGCGGTGAGTGTCGCGCCGTCCTGCGCCCGGCCTTCGATCGTGGGCGGCGTCGAGCTGCTCGGCGGTGTGCCGAGCGCGATCGTGGCGGTTGCGGCTGAGCGGGCAGTCGCCTGACCGCCTTCGCCCGCCACGGTAACTGCGATGCGCAGCGTGCCGCTGGCGCCCGCCGGGATCTGGTATTCGCGGCTCGTCGCGCCGGGGATCGGGGTGCAGCTTTCGCCCGCGCCGTTGCAGCGCAGCCAGCGGTAATCGGCTGTGGAGGCTTTTCCGTTGATCCACCTTCCGGCGCTCGCCGTGATCGTGTTACCAGCGACCGCTTCGCCTTCGATCGCGGGGAGGGTGACGTTCACGGGTGGACCGAGAAGCACTGTCGAGCTCACCGCCGAGAAGGCGCTGCCTGTCTGTCCCGTGGTGTTTTCCGCGCTTACCTGGACCATGAGAGCCTGACCGACGTCTTCCGACTGCGGTGTGAACGTGGCCGCGGTGGCTCCTTCGATCACGGTGCAAGCACGGCCTTCGTGATATTCGCCGAGCGTCGGTTCGAGCGTGGGCCGTTCTTCTCGGCAGCTGTACCACTGGTAGCTGTAGTGCGTGCCGATCGGAGCATTGGCCCAGACGCCCGCTGAGGCGCCGATCGCCTGTTCTTCCCGGGGAGCGCCTTCGATCCTCGGCGGTTCGACGTTCGCGGGCACCCCGCTCGCGGTATGAATCTCATCGCCGGCCCCACCGGCCGTCGCGGTCGTTTCACCGAATTCGTTGGTGGCTGTGACGGTGACCTCGAGCGTGTATCCAGCGTCACCTTCCGCGACCGTGTAGGTGGCTGATTGGGCGCCTTCTATCGGGTTGCAGCTAGCGCCTTCGAGGTCGCACAGCGACCACGCGTAGGCGTAGTTGATCGGAGCGTCGCCGCTCCAGAGGCCGTGAGCCGCGCTCACCGTCCGCCCGGGTTCTAGAGTCCCGGCCCACATGAGCGTCGGAGCTTCGACGATGTTGGGCTTGCCGTGGGCCACTGCAGAGCTCGCGGGTGAGCTGCTGGTGGTCGTCCCGTAGAGGTTCGTAAAGCTCGCAACGAGCTTGATGGTCGAACCGAGGTCCGCTTCATCGGTCGTGTAGGAGGCTCCGCTCGCGTCGTCGATGGCCACGCAATCGCTGCCTTCGCCGTTGCAGCGCTGCCACTCGAAAAGGGTCGAGATCGGTTCGCTGCCGTCGACCGCGGGCACGTTTGCGGTGAGCGTGACGCCGGTCTCCAGAGATTCGCCTGCGTGGCTGACGGTGACAGGTCCGGCTGGGAGCGTGGGCATGCCGATCCAGACCGGAGACGTCGTCTGCGAATCGCCTTCGGCTTCGAGCGAGCTGTGCACGACGACCACGAGCGAGGCGCCGAGATCCGCGGCCTGGATGGTGTAGGTCTGTTCGGTTGCGCCCGCGATCGGCAAGCAGCTATTACCGTCGGAATCACAGCGCTGCCAGGCGTATGTGTACGTGGGCGGCGAGCCTTTGGTGGGAATCGTCTGGGCCGTGAGCGTGTCGCCGACCGTCGTGCCGCCGGTGATCCACGGTCCCGGGCCGAGCGTGCTCGGCGCATGTGCAGCGGATTCGATCTTGATCGATCGCGACCCGTGCGTGGCGGTGACCGCGACCCGCAGGGTCACGGGGCCCGTGTCTTGCGCACTCTCGAGCAAGACCCTAGAGGTCGCGCCCGCGATGTCGCTGCAGGCGTTGCCTTCGCCGTCGCACCGGCGCCACTGGTAGCTGTAAGTCGTCCCGGCGCCGCCACTCCATGTGCCGGGGTCTGCCGACAACGAGGGCTCTTGACCCGGTTGAGGTGCGATCGTCGGCGGCAGCAGATCCGCGAAGCTGGCTATCACGACGCTTGTGGCTGAGGACGACGCGCTCGAGCTGCCACCTGCGGTGGTGGCGGTGACGGTTACGCGCAGGAGTTCGCCCACGTCCGTCGCTGAGGCTGTGTAGCTGCTCGCGCCGGCGCCGACGATGGCCAGGCAGTTCGCGCCCGTTTCGTCACATCGTTCCCACTGGTAGGTGTATGTAGGGGTCGTTTCTGACAGCCATTCGCCTGTTGCGGCCTGGAGTGTCTCGCCTTCTTCGGCGAGACCTACGATGGTTGGCGCCGAGGCGCTTGCGGGTGCCGCCGCGGCGGCGACCGGCTGGGTCTCTGGCGAGGAGATGCTGAACGAGCCGTTCTTGTCGGTGGCGGTGACGAGCACGTCAAGGCGTTTGCCCGTGTCCGCAGACTCAGGCACATAGCTCGGGTCCTCCGCACCGGCGATGTCAGCGCAGTTGGATTGATCACAGCGCTGCCACTGGTAGGCATAGTGGAGCGGGCCTTCCCCGGACCAGTCGCCGGGATCTGATTCGAGGGCGCTACCGACCTGCGGGGCGCCGGTGATTTCGGGCGAGACGGAGTTGGTGAGGGTCGAGGCCTGACGGACCGGCGCTGTCGGCGCCGACGCCAGCGCGCTAGAGCCCAGGCCGTTCGTCGCCGCCGCGATGACGCGCACCGTCTTACCGACAAGCCCCCCTTCAACTGTGTATTCGTCGGACGTCTCGCCGGCCAGTGGCACACATGCCGCGCCGCTCGGCTCGCACTCCTCCCACTGGTAGGCGAACGTGAGCATCTCACCGCTCCAGCTGCCAGGCTGCGCGAGCAGGGTCTGTCCGACGTTCGCTGGGCCGCTGACGGAAGGCGCTGTGACGTCGATCGGGCGCATTTCCACGACCGACGCCGTCTGGGGGCTGGTCGCCTGTGCGCTCGCTGTGCCCCCCGACGCCGTCACGGTCACCTGCAGGGTGTCTGCCTCGTCGTCGTGCTGGACGGTGTATTCGGATTCGGTGGCGCCGCCGATCGCCTCGCATTCGTCTGGCTGGCCGCAGCGCTGCCACTGGTAGGTGTAGGCGAGTTCGGGCGGACCGCTCCAACTGCCGGTCCTGGCCAGAAGTCGCTGACCTGGCGTCGCCGTCCCGCTGATGCTGGGTTCGACGGTGTTGACGATTTCCGCGGGAGCTACCGTCTGTGTAGCGGCCGACGTGGCGCTGTTGGTGCCTTCGTCGTTTTCGGCGGTGACGCGAACCCGGAGCGTCTCGCCGACAAGGGAGTCGCTCGGGCTGAACGTCGAGCCGGTGGCGCCTTCGACTTCCTGGCATGCGCCACCTCCTGCGTCGCACGCAAGCCATTGGTGGCTGTAGGTGATTGGGGCCTGCCCGGCCCAAGCGCCGTCAAGCGCTGTCAGCCGTCGGCCGGCCTGCGCCGTGCCGAGGATCTCCGGGGAGACGCGGTTGGCGATCGGCGCCGCGCCCGTGGCGACGCTCACGCTGGCGCTGCCGCCGGGATTGGTCGCGGTCACGACGGCGCGGAGCGCGTGTCCGACGTCCGTCAGCGTCACTTCGTAGCTGGAAGCTTCGCCACCGAGGATGGGACTGCATTCTTCGGCGTCGATGTTGCACGATTCCCACTGATAGGAGTAGGTCAGCGGCGCGCTGCCAGCCCACGTTCCGGTCGAGACGCGCACGCTGGAGCCCGCCGTCACCGCCCCGCTGAGCACCGGCGGCGTTTCGTTGCGCGGTGCTGTCGCCGCCAAGATCACGCCCGAGGGCAGCGACCGCGCGGTCACCGAGCCGAACGAGTTATGCCCGGTGATCAGGACGCGGAGCGCCTGGCCGCCATCCCCTTCGGGAATCGTGTATGTCGAGGCCGTCGCCCCCGCGACATTGTGGCATTCGCCGCCGAGCCCGTTGCATAGCTGCCATTGGTAGGTGTAGGTCAGTGGCGCTTCACCGGACCATTCGCCGTTTTCTACTCTGAGCGTGTCGCCCGTCGCAGTGTGGCCGACGACCTTTGCGGGAGAGGACGATTCGGCGGAGGGCCCGCGCAGCGGAATCCGGATCGGATTCGTGTAGAAGCCGACGCCTTCGGTGAGTCGTACGCCTTGGCGAAGCAGGAACGGCGCCGGATCGGGGTAGCTCCTGCTGTCGAACAGGATGATGTTTTCTCCGCCTGCCGTGTCCCGCCATTCGCCCGCGGCGACTTCTCCCGGTATCCCACCCGCGTGGAACTCATAGGCGCCGTGCGTCAGTTCGACCTGCCCCTGGTTGCTGAAGTACACATTGATGTAGGTGTTGCTTCCGATCGTGCGCAGGAAGCGGCCTCGGTTGAGGAACTCCGGCTCGATCCCTTTGGCGGCCGGGTCGGGTGCGATCGATTCGCACGAGGAGTTCTGATAGAAGGTCTTGTCGTTCTCGAAGCGCGCTCCTTCGGACATGTGGAGCTCGACGCCCCGGTTGTCTACGAACGCCGGGCGCGATGCGCCTGGGATCCGGACCGTCCCTTCGTTGACGATCGTGCGCTGCGCGATGCTGAGCGTGCTGCATTCGTAGTAGTCGCGAGAGTGCAGCACCGCGGTTGCTTCGCGTCCGATGGTCGTCTTGCCCTGGCCGCTCATGACGCCGCCGGCGCCCCAGGAGAGGGTGTGCGTGACCGTTAGCTGCCCGGGACCGGTAAGCGTCCCTTCTTCGAGCGTCATGTCGCCGACGTTCGATTCCTGTTCTGGGTCGCTGAGTTCGAGCGTGCCCCCGTGGATCGTCAGCGCACCGGCGTCTTCGAGCCTCCTGACCGGGTGGGAGCCGCTGGTGATTTCGACGTCGGCGCCTTCCGGTATGCATGCCCCGTCCTCGGCTGTCGGAATGTGGCCGCTGGACCAGTCGCCGGCTTCGCTCCAGTCGCCCGAGGGCGGACCGATCCAGCTGACGGTGCATTCCGGCGCGGCTTCGCCGGACCTGACGACTGCTGTGGCCGGGGTGGTGCTCGAGGCCGAGCCGCCCGGATCGCTCGCGGTGACAATCAACCGCAGAGTGCCGCCGAGGTCGACTTCGTGCGGGACGTAGATCGATCCGGTGGCGCCGCCGATGTTCGTGCACGATCCTCCTGAGGCGTCGCAGCGCTGCCACTGATAATCGTAGGCGAGCGGCATCTGGGTCCATCCGCCGGGGCGCGCGTGCAGGCTTTCGAGCTCGGTGGGAACGCCGCCGATCGAGGCGGGGATCGTGTTCGTCGGCGCAGCCTCGGTGTCGCGCGCGATGCGCACGACACGATCGTTTTCGGGGTCGGTCGCCCACACGCCGCCAGCCGCGGCGGTGGCGAGCCCGCTGCCAAAGGCGAACTCGGCCGTCGGCCCTTCCGAGGAGGCTGCGGATTTGCCGAGATAGTCGCCGGTCTGGCTGTACTCGTAAACCTCGCCATGCCCGTCGGCGACCCAAACATGACCTTCGTCGTCGAGGGCGACCGCCACCGCTCCGGTCACTTCCCCGTTTGCGTTGCGCGGGACCCACTCGCTGGCCGGTTCTCCGTTTTCGCGGAACTCGACAACCTGGGGGCCGAGGTGCGATTCGTCGGCGACCCACATCGTGCCTTCCGGCCCTGCCGCGACCGAGCGTGGTTCTCTGAGTTCCCCGGGGCCCGACCCCGATGTGCCGACGCCGCGCACGAATGCGCCGTCTTCCGAGTAAACGGACACCTGATCGGTGGGTTCGCCGGCGCTGTCGGGGCTCGTGCCCTCCGCGATCCAAAGATCGCCGTGGCCGTCGACGGCGATGCTTTCGGGCTTGAAATCGAGATTGAGCGTCTTGATCAGGCCGCCGCTCTCGTTGAACCTGGCGATGCGTTTGTCCTCCGCTTGAGCCACCCAGATGTCGCCGTTGGCAGCCGCGGCGATCCCGGTCGGCGCGTCCAGTTCGCCTTTGCCGGCGCCTTCGACGCCGAATTGCGCGATGTATTCGCCTTGTTGGTCGAATTGCTCGACGCGGTCGTTGCCTTTGTCGAGTACGAACAGTTCGCCGGATGGGCTGACCGCGAGCGCCGTCGGGTAGCTCATCTGCCCGCTCAGGAAGCCGACTTCGCCGAACCCACCCTCTTCTACGATCCCGACGGTGACCGCGGCTGTCGGCGCGGAGTCACTGGTTGCCGAGCCGGCGGTGTTGGTAGCGGTGACGCTGACCTCGATCGTGGCTGCGACGTCGGCCCTTCGAGGCACATAGCTCGCTCCGGTGGCCGAGGCTATCGGCGCGCAGTGCGCTCCGGCCTCGTCGCAGCTCAGCCACTGGTAGGCGTATGAGATCGGGCCGGTGCCGGCCCAGGTCCCATGGGTGGCGGTCAAAAATTCGCCCTCGACAGCAGTCCCCGCGACCGATGGCGGCGCTTCCTCGGTCGGCGGTTCGACCGAACCGGACCCTTCTACCGATTCCGTCGGTGCGGATGTCGCGTTCGCGCTGCCGGCGCGGTTTGCGGCGGTCACCGCGACACGCAGCGTTGAGCCGACGTCTGCGCTGACGAGCTGGTATTCCTGGGATGAGGCTCCTGGGATCGCTTCGCATGCTTCGCCGGCAGCATTGCAACGCTGCCATTGATAGGTGAAGGTGGGTGCCGGTGTGCCGCTCCAGGTGCCAGGATCGGCTGTCAGAGTGTTCCCCTGGTGCGCTTCGCCGCTGATCGCCGGTTCGATGATCGCAGTCGGTGCTTCTGGTTCGGCGGCCTGTGTGACCGCGGTGGTGATCTCTGTGTAGGCGGTGGCTTCGCCCCCCGCATTGCTGGCGGTGACCTGCGCGCGCAGGTCGAAGCCGACGTCCGACGCCGTCGCCGTGTAGGTGCTCGCGGTTGAGCCTTCGATGTCGTCACAGCGCAAGCGCAGTTGGTACTGGCCGGCTTCGTGGGCGATCTCGGCAACGCCGCTTCCGTCGGTGAGCCAAACGTCGCCGGCTTCATCCAGCGCTAGTCCTGTGCCGCCACCGAGGAGGCTCTCCTCGCCGGCCTGATCGGGCGCCTGGCGCTGGAATTCGCCGTGTTCGTCAAACTCCTCGACACGGTCGTTCCCCCTGTCCAGCACCCAGATGTCGCCCGCGGGGTCAACGGTCAGCGCACCAGGGTCCTGGACCTGGCCGGGCCCAGACCCGCTGCTTGCGATGCTCGCCAGCAGTTCGCCGGTTTGCGAGAGCTTCAGCACGCGGTCGTTGCCGGGGTCCGTCACGAGAACGTCGCCGTGCGAGAGCGCGACGCCCACCGGATAGCTCAGCTCGAAGCCGGCGCCGGATGGTCCGCCGTCGATCTGATCCACGTAGCTACCGTCCTCACTGAACTCCTGCAACCGGTTGTTGCCCACTTCCGCGACCCAGACGTGTTCACCGTCGGCTGCGATCCCGTAAGGCAGGCTGAGCTGCCCATTTCCCGAGCCCGACGAACCGATGTCGCGCACCCATTCGCCGGCTTCGTTGAACTCCACGATCTTGTCGTTGGACCAGTCGGCGACCCATATGTTTCCCGAAGGGTCGATGGCCAGGCCCTCGGGTTCTCCTAGCTGTCCCGTTCCGCTACCGGGCTCCCCGACCGTTTTCAGCAAGCTTCCGTCGTCGTTGAGCTCCTGGAGGCGCCCACGGTAGGTCTCGGAGACCCAGATATCGCCGTGACGATCCACGGCGATGCCTTCTCCGCCGACGCGAGAGCCTTCTGCTTCCAACCCGGCGCCTTCGCATCGCTGCCAC
This sequence comes from uncultured Solirubrobacteraceae bacterium, assembly GCA_963797105.1. Taxonomy (GTDB): domain Bacteria; phylum Actinomycetota; class Thermoleophilia; order Solirubrobacterales; family Solirubrobacteraceae; genus Palsa-744. The sequence continues at coordinate 1,488,680 of CAWCOB010000002.1, read as the reverse complement.
TGGTAACTGAAGGTGATCGGGGTCGCGCCGCTCCATGTCCCGTCTTCGACGCTGAGCGTGGCACCTTCTTCGGGCGTCCCGCTGAGCGACGGCGCCTGCGTATTCGACGGCGCGTCGCCGGCGACCACCGCTGTCACGGCCGAGACGGCGCTCGCCTGACCGGCCGCGTTTGTGGCCGTGACGGTAACCCGCACGGTCGCACCGACGTCTTCGCCTGTGAGCGCGTAGCTGGTCGCGATCGCGCCGGCCGCAGGGAGACAGCCTTCGCCGAGGACGTCGCACGATTCCCACTGATAGCTGTAGCTGATCGCTGGCGTGCCGGCCCATTCGCCGGCGCTGGCGGTCAGTGTCTGGCCCGCCTTGGCTTCCCCGGCGACGGATGGCAGGGCCGTGTTCGTGGGTGCTTGCGCGACGATGTCAGAGGTCGGCAGCGAGGCGTGAGAGGAGGACCCGGCGGCGTTGCTGGCCGTGACCAGCACACGCACCGTGGCTCCGACGTCTTCGTGTCCGGCTGTGTACGTCGAGCTCGTCGCAGCGGGGATGTTGGTTGTGCAGCTTTCGCCTTTGCTGTTGCAGCGCTGCCATTGATAGGCGTAGGTGATCCTCGGCGTGCCGGTCCAGGCGCCGGTCGACGCACTAAGGGTCTGACCGTCCTTGGCTTCGCCTGAGATCGTCGGGCTCACGGTGCTTTCCGGCGGGCTCGCTCTGACGGCTTCGGTCGCTTTCGAGGTGGCGCTCGCCACACCGGCGGAGTTTTCGCCGGTGACGGTGACCGTGACCGTCCGCCCGACGTCTTCGTGGCCGAGTTGATAGCTGGACCCCGTGGCTTCGCTACATTCGAGTTTGCTGTTGCAGCTCTCCCACTTGTAGGCGTAGGTGATAGTCGGCGTGCCGGTCCAGGCGCCGGTCGACGCACTAAGGGTCTGACCGTCCTTGGCTTCGCCTGAGATCGTCGGGCTCACGGTGCTTTCCGGCGGGCTCGCTCTGACGGCTTCGGTCGCTTTCGAGGTGGCGCTCGCCACACCGGCGGCGTTTTTCGCCGTCACGGTCACGGTCACCGTGTGGGACACGTCGCTGTGTTCGAGCTGATAGGTGGAGCCCGACGCTTCTTTGCATTCGCCTTTTGTGTTGCAGCTCTTCCACACATAGCTGTATTCGAGTGGCGGCGTGCCGGCCCAGGTGCCGCTGCTCGCTTCGAGTTTCTCGCCGTCCCGGGCTTCCCCGGTGATCGCGGGAAGGGCGGCGTTCTGCGGTGGGCTTGGTTTGATCGCTTCAGTTGCTTTGGAGGTGGCGCTCGCCGAGCCCCCGGCGTTTTTCGCCGTCACTGTCACGGTGACCGTGCGCGCGACGTCGCTGTGTTCGAGCCGATAGCTGCTGCCCGCTGCTTCGTTGCATTCGCCTTTGGTGTTGCAGCTCTTCCACAGGTAGCTGTATTCGGGCGGCGGGGTTCCGGTCCAGCTGCCGGTGCTCGCTTCCAGCACCTTGCCGTCCTTGGCTTCCCCAGAGATAACGGGCAGCGCCGTGTTGACGGGGGGCGAAGCGACCGGCGCGGTGGGTTCAGACGTGGCGGTGCCGGAGCCGACGGAGTTTTTCGCTGTCACCTTTACCTTGATCGTATCGGTGACATACGCGCCCGTCAGTTTGTAGCTGTCTTCAGTTGCTTTGGAGATGTTGGAGCATTCGCTTTTGGTGTTGCACACTTCCCATTGATATTTGTAGGTTTCGATGGGCTGGGTTCCGGCCCAGGTGCCTTTGCTCGCGGTCAGCGTCTGGCCTTCGACCGCTTTTCCTGAGATCGTCGGCGCGGTGACGCTCACCGGCGGTCCGGTGGTGACTTTGGCCGTGGCTTTTGTCTGGGCGCCGGTGCTGCCAGCGACATTGCTGGCGGTCACGAGCGCACGGATGGTCTTTTCTACTTGTGCGCTGGTTATGCGGAAGCTTGCTTCCGTGGCTCCGGCGATGTTGATGCACGCTTCGCCCGCCGAGTTGCAAGTCTGCCACTGATATTCGTAGGCGATCGGTGGAGTGCCTTCCCACGTTCCTTTTGCGAGCGATAGGAGCTGCCCCTCTTTTGCCGTGCCCGAGATGGTCGGAAGCGCGGTGTTCGTGGGCGCGGCCGGCACGACGGCCGCGGTCTGCGCCGAGGTCGCCGTGCCGCTACCGGCGCTGTTTTCGGCGGTGACAGCCACACGCAGCGTTTGCCCGATGTCTTCGTAGCTGGCTTTGTAGGTTGTGGTGGCGCTCTGTTTGCCGTCCTCTCGACATTCGGATCCCGCGCTGTTGCAGCGCAGCCACTGGTACAGGTAGGCCGGTGTCAGGCCCGTCCAGGTTCCAGGCGCAGCGGTCAGGGTGCTGCCTTCCTTGGCGGTACCGGATATCGTCGGCGCGGAGACGTTAACGGGGTACTCTGCGTCGTTGTAGTGTGCGCTGATCTGTGCCGGCGTGAGCGCCGTGCGGTAGAACGCGACATTGCTGAGCGAGCCTTCGAATAGCGGTTCTGACGCGATCACGGAGTCGCCGAGGTAGTTGCCGAAGGTCGTACCGAGCGAGGCAGGCGTGAGCGTCACGCTGGAGGTGTGCGCGACAGCGACACCGTCGAGGTACAGGCTGAGGGTGCCGGCGCTCTCGGTGACGACGATGTACTGCCAGGATTTCGAAGTCAGCTCGTTGGCGACTACCTGCGCTTTGCTGGTGCCCGAGACGATTTCGAACAGCATTTCATGGCTGCTGAGGGTCGACGCGGGCGTCAGGTACATGACGCTGGTGGCGCTCGAGCCGAACTCGAAGACGGGCTCGTTGTATTTGCTGCCGCCTTTCCAATCGACCCATGCCTCGGCCGTGAAAGCACTCGCTTCTTTGAGCGGGCTAGAGGGAAGCGCAGCATAGGCTTTTTTGGCGAACGCTCCCGATTTGCTACCACCGAACGGTCCTGCTTCGCCGAGGGTTATGCCGTTGTTGGTGGCTGTGTAGGTGTGCGATCCGACAAAGTCTTCAACCGTTTTCGATCCCGACGCGTCGTCGAAGCGAAACTGGGCCACGGGTTCGTTCCCGGCGACAGCGGCCTCGTAGGTTTCATAGGGCTGGGTCCCGGTCGCGAACGACGCCCACACCAGGGCACCGAACACGGCGGCGAGGAGCACCATCGCGATTCGCGTGCGCTTGCCGAGACGGCGGCCTGAGCGCGAGCGACGACGCGGACTCACTGGCGAGCGCTTCCCTCGGCGCCGGCGAGTCGCGCGGGGCCGCACGCGGGCGCTCGCGAAGCCGGCGCGATCGGACAGAGAGAGATGTCGGACCCGAGGCTCGCGGGGGCCGCCCGATGCGACGTGAGATGGCTCGAGTCTTCGTTCATGGCCGCTCGCCCGAGAGGGTCACTCGGCTAACGCCCTGTGCGCCGTGCATAAAGAGACTCTAAACAAGAGCGGCCCAGCTTGCTGCCCGAAACGCCGCGCAAAGGTCCCCAAAATGCGGCATTTCCGAGCCACGGGAAATTGGTTGACGCGAGCTAGCTCGGAACCGCCCACGCCTTCTAGCGTGGCACCCGGGCCGTCATCAGGAGAGCACGGGCGTTGATCGGTCCGCCACCCCGGTCTCAAATTACGCCATTTGCAGGCGCTTCGCTATGGGCCCGGCAGGACTCGAACCTGCGACCTATCGATTATGAGTCGACAGCTCTAACCAGCTGAGCTACGGGCCCTCCACGCGCTTGGCTGAGCGCCGGCACGCGCCGCCCAGACGCTACCAGCGGAAAGCACGGGCGAGATGTGGGATGCTGCCGCGCGCTGCCGCGCCGTTTGGGCGGCTGCCTCGAATCGGGCCACCACGGGGAGGGAACCACAGATGCCAGCAGAGCGTGCAGCGATCGTCACCGGAGCGTCCAGCGGCATCGGCCTCGCGATCGCGCGGGTGCTCGGCGAGGAAGGCTATGGCGTCACGATGGCCGCGCGGCGACCCGAGAAGCTCGACGCGGCGGTCGCCGGGCTCGCCGCCGACGGGCTTCGACGTGCACGGCTGTCGCCGCGAACGTCTCCGATGAGACGGAGATCAAGCAGGTCGTCGCCGCGCACCGCGAGCGCTACGGCCGCGCTGGACGTGCTCGTCAACAACGCCGGCGTCGGCGTCGGCGCAGGCGGTCGCCGATATCGAGACCAAGCGGCTGGACATGCAGCTCGACATCAACCTGCGCTCGATCGTGCTCTTCTACCGCGAGTGCGTGCCGCTGCTGAAGGAGGCCGCCGCCGAGCACAAGAACGCGCTCGTCGTCAACACCTCCTCGATCTCCGGCAAGCGCGGCGAGGCGTGGCTGTCGGTCTACTCCGCCACCAAGCACGGCGTCGTCGGCTGGACCGAAGCGATGAACAAGGAGCTCGGCGCCGAGGGCATCAAGTCGCACCGCGCTGTGCCCCGCGTTCGTGGACACGCCGATGACGGACTTCGTCAAGGAGCACGTCCCGGCCGAGGACATGATCCGCGCCGAGGACATCGCCGAGTCCGTGCGCTTCCTGCTGAAGGTCTCCCCCGCGTGCGTCGTGCCCGAGATCATGTTCGTGCGGCCCGGCGACTCGTTGTAGACGATCGCTGGAGACGCGTACCCGAGCTGCGCGTCAGACAGCCGCACCGGCGAGGCGTCGCGACCGCGACGGCCAGCGCAGCCGCCTGGCGACGATCTCGCCCGTCGGGTCCGCCGCATCCGGGAGCCGGCGTCGTGGGCGCAAACGAGCGCGACTCACGAGCTCGCGGTGCTCCTTGATGGCCACGTCCAGCTCCACGCAGGTGGCGCTGGCGAGGCTGTCCTCCAGCTGCGCGATCAGGATCCGCACCTCGCGCTCGGTGGCGGTGCGCGGTCCGCGCGTCGCGCGCGTGAAGCGATCCCACGAGCGCGCGAACGACAGCAGGTCGGTGCGCCCGCCGGCGCGATGCGCCGCGAGCATCGGACACACGCCGCCTTCGCCATCCACGTAGGCGCCCGCGATGATCCGCGGGTTCGCGCTCACGCCCGCGAGCATCGCCTCGCGCGTGCCGACCGGCAGGCAGTCGATCGCGAGACGCAGGCGCTCGACGGGGCTGCTCGTGTGGCGGTGGCGGTTTCGCATAGGCTGTGCACCGCCGTCTTTGGCCATCCAGCCAATGCCGAGGCGGTGCGCGCCAAGCGTATGGCACGCCTTCGCGGCCGGCAACGGATTCCCTCCCCTGAAAGGAAACTTGCACATGAAGCTCGGCGTGCACATCGGCTACTGGGGCATGGGCCTCACCTCCGAGGACCAGCTCAACATCGTCCAGGAGGCCGAGAAGCTGGGCTACGACTCCGTGTGGGCGGCCGAGGCGTACGGCTCGGACACCGCCACCGTGCTCGGCTGGCTCGCCGGGCAGACCTCGAAGATCCGCCTCGGCGCCGGCATCTTCCAGATGCCCGGCCGCTCGCCCGCGATGACCGCGATGACCGCCGCCACGATCGACCAGCTCTCGAACGGGCGCATGATCTGCGGCATCGGCTCCTCCGGGCCGCAGGTCGCCGAGGGCTGGCACGGGCAGCGCTTCGCCAAGCAGCTGCAGCGCACGCGCGAGTACGTCGCCGTCGTGCGCATGGCGCTCGCGCGCGAACGCGTCGAGTTCCACGGCGAGACGCTCGAGCTGCCGCTCCCCGACGGACCGGGCAAGGCGCTGAAGCTGACGATCTCCCCCGTGCAGGAGCGCATCCCGATCTACCTCGCTGCGATCGGCCCCAAGAACACGGCGCTCGCCGGCGAGATCGCCGACGGCTGGATACCCACGCTGTTCTCGCCGGAGCACGTCTCCGAGCTGCGACCGCTGCTGCAGGAAGGCGCCGAGCGCTCCGGCAAATCGCTCGATGACTTCGACATCGCGCCCACCGTCAGCCTCTGCATCACCGACGACCTCGAGGCCGGCCGCAACACGATGCGCCCGTTCGTCGCGCTGTACGTCGGCGGCATGGGCTCGCGCAAGCAGAACTTCTACAACCAGCTCGTTCAGCGCTACGGCTACGAGGCCGAGGCCAAGCAGATCCAGGATCTCTACCTCGAAGGCAAGCGCGACGAGGCGATGGCCGCGATCCCCGACCAGCTGATCGACACCGTCTCGCTGTGCGGCCCTCCCGATGTGATCCGCGAGCGCCTCGCCGTCTACCGCGACGCCGGCGTCGGCACGCTCGGCGTCACGCCCACCGCGTTCACCGCCCCCGAGCGCCTGCAGCAGCTGCGGCTGCTCGCCGAGCTCGCCGCCTGACGCGCGCCACGTCATGCAGGGCAGCGGCGCTCTCGCGGGAGACGTGACCCCGAACGGGTGCTGCTGGGCGCCTTCGGCGACCCCGGCCACGCGTTTCCGATGATCGCCCTCGGCCGCGCGCTCGTCGCGCGCGGCCACGACGTCACGCTGCAGACGTGGCGGCGCTGGCAGGAGCACGTCGAGGCCGAGGGCATGAGCTTTGCGCCGGCACCCGAGTACGCGGTCTTTCCCTCCGGGCCGGAGCCGCTCGACTTCTACGAGGCCGTCGTGCACGCCACCGTCGACACCGTGCCGCTCGTGCGCGAGCTACAGCCCGATGTCGTCGTCGCCGACATCCTCACGCTCGCGCCCGCGCTGGCCGCCGAGATCGAGGGCCGCCCGCGCGCGACGCTGATCCCCCACGTCTACCCGCACGGCGAGCCCGACTTCCCGATCTACTCGCTCGGCGCGCGCCTGCCGCACACCGATGTCGGGCGCGCGTTCTGGCGCCGCGCCCACGGGGCTGTCGAGAAGGGGCTCGAGCTCGGACGCGTCGAGCTCAACGACACCCGCGCGCGGCTCGGGCTGGCGCCGCTCGACTACGTGCACGGCGGCATCAGCCGCCAGCTGGCGCTCGTCGCCACGTTCCCGCAGCTCGAGTACCCGCGCGTATGGCCGGCGCACGTGCACGTCGTCGGACCCCTCATGTGGGAGCCGCCCGCGCGCGAGGTCGAGCTGCCGGACGGCGGCGGCCGCGCCGCGCCCGACGCGCCGCTCGTGCTCATCGCCCCCTCCACCGCCCAGGACTCCGAGCACAGGCTGCTGCGCGCCGCGCTGCGCGGTCTCGCCGACCTGCCCGTGAGAGTGCTCGCGACGTACAACCGCCGGCTGCCGCCGCGCTCGCTGCCGGTGCCCGACAACGCCCGCGTCGTCGACTGGGTCTCCTACTCGCGCACGATGCCGCACTGCGACCTCGTCGTCTGCCACGTCGGGCACGGCACGCTCGTGCGCGCGCTCGTCGAGCGGCTGCGCCGTCGTCGCCTGCCCGGCTGTCGGCGACATGAACGAGAACGCCGCGCGCCTTGACTGGACGGGAGCCGGCGTGCGCGTGCCGCGGCGGTTCGTCACGCCGCGCGTGCTGCGGCTCGCCGTCGAGCGGGCGCTCGCGGATCCGGCGACTCGCGCGCGGGCGCATGAGCTTGCCGCGTGGGGCCGGGAGCATGACGCGGGGGCTGCCGCCGCGCGGCTACTCGAGGCGCTCGGCGACTGAAAGCCAGGGTCACTGGCGCACCTTCACGCCCTCCTCGGGTCTGGCGCCAGGGTTCACACCAGGGGCCTCGCCAGTGGCCCGACTGGTGCGAGCGCAGGGCCAAGACGCGATTCTGCGCCCATGGCACTTGAAAGCGAGCTCGGAGATGGGCCCAGGCACGCGGACCGGCCTGAACCACGTAGATCAGGAGGCGCTCGCGACGGTCGCACCTCCCTACGGTGGATCGAGACCGACCCGCTGCTTCTCCCAGTGCTGCAGACGATGCGGCAGCACACCCGCTCCCGGCAAAGCTTCTCGAGCACCTACACGGCAGCCACCGCTGGCACCAGGCACGTGCACCGCTCGGCCACAGGCCACGCGAACGCCGCCAGCGGCCGCGACCGTAACGCAGCGCCGTCTGCACCACCTCGCGGCGCATGGGCGGGGCGCTCCGGCGTCCCGCCCACCCTCATGCTCGAGTCACTGTTCGAGTCGGGCCGGTAGCGTGTTGCGCGAGCAGCGAGTGTGACACCGGGAGCATGAGCTCGAAGTCGCCGAAAGCACAGCCTGACCGAGCCACCAACCCAGCGGGCAGGCTGGTATCGGTGAACGTCGGCCTCCCCAAGGACGTGCCCTGGCACGGGAAGACGGTCTTCACGGGTGTCTTCAAGGAAGCGGTGAGCGGTCCTCGCCGGGTGGGCAAGCTCAACGTCGAGGGCGATGGGCAGGGCGACCTCGCCGGGCACGGTGGCGAGCAGCGTGCTGTCTTCGTGTACCAGCTGGGCTCCTACCGGCACTGGGAACAGCAGCTCGAGCGCGGCGACTTCGTCCACGGGCAGTTCGGTGAGAACTTCACGATCGAAGGGCTCGGCGACGACGAGGTGTGCATCGGCGACCGCTACCGGATCGGCAGCGCGACGTTCGAGGTCACGCAGCCGCGCGTGACGTGTTACCGCGTCGGGATCCGAATGGAAGATCCGCGCATTCCCGCGCTACTCGTCTCCCACCACCGTCCGGGCTTCTACTTCCGCGTTCTGGAGGAGGGGGAAGTGCAGGCCGGCGAGGAGATCGTCAAGCTCGCGACGGGCCCCGAGGAAATGACGGTCGCCGAAATGGATGCGCTCCTCTACCTCCCGGGCCACCCACGACAGCAGCTGCTTCGCGCGCTGCGAATCCCCGCGCTCAGCGTCGGCTGGCAGACGTCGTTCCGCGCTTTGCTGGATGCACACGCCGGGAGTGGCAACGCGGGACTGAGCACGTCAAGCCCGCCTCCGGCATGGACGGGCTTCCGTCGACTCGAGGTGACGGCCGTCGAGCACGAGAGCGACTCCGTCATCTCCGTGCGCTTCGAGGACCCCGACGGCAAGCCGCTGCCCGCTGCACTCCCCGGGCAATACCTCACTCTGCGGATCCAGCCAGACGAGGCGGCGAGGCCGCTGCTGCGCAACTACTCGCTGTCGGGCCCACCCGACGCCGGCTACTACCGCATTGCGGTGAAGCGCGAGCGCGACGGCGCCGCCAGCGGCTATCTGCACGATCGGCTTGCCGTCGCAGACGAGCTCGACGTCGCGGCGCCGCGCGGCACGTTCATTCTCGACGAGTCGGACGATCCGGTGCTCCTGATCAGCGCCGGCATCGGTGCCACTCCCGTGCTAGCGATGCTGAACGCGCTGGCCGAGCAGCACTCCACCCGGCAGATCTGGTGGCTGCACAGTGCACGCAACGGCCACGAGCACTCCTTCGCCGCGGAGACTCGGGCGCTCCTGGCAGGTTTCCCCAACGCGCGCACCCGCATCTACTACAGCCAGCCAAGCGCCGAGGACATGGAAGGTCGCGACTTCGACACGGCGGGACGCCTCACCCCGGCGCTACTCCTAGAGCTCGAGCCGCCGCGAGACGCGCACGCCTACCTATGCGGTCCGACGGGGTTCATGAACGAAGTCAGCGCCGCCCTCGCGTCGATCGGCCTCGATGCCTCGCGCATCCACACCGAGCCGTTCGGACCCGAACAAGGGTCGACGCCCGGCATCGCAGCAACACCGACCCGAGCTCCGCACCCGCCTTCCGGCCCAAGCGGAGACGGGCCAACGATCCAGTTTGCGCGCAGCAACCTCTCGGTTTCGTGGAACAAGGACTTCGGCAGCCTCCTCGAGCTCGCCGAAGCCTGCGACGTGCCGGTCCGCTGGTCGTGCCGAACCGGCGTCTGCCACAGCTGCGAATCGACCTTGATCGCCGGCGACCTCGACTACGATCCGGACCCAATCGAGCCACCCGCCGACGGGAGCGCACTCATCTGCTGCTCACAGCCACACGACGACATCGTGCTTGATCTTTGAGCGAAGCTCCGGGGGTGGGACTCGAACCCACAACTTCGAAGTTAACAGCTTCGCACTCTGCCAATTGAGTTACCCCGGACCGTATTCTGTGCTACCCCGGACGGAGGATCGTTCTGTCCAGTGCCTCCTCCGGGATGGACATCATCCCATCCTCGACCTCAGCGTGGCAATTAGAGCATAGAAGCACGCACTTCTGCGCCTCGACCCGCAGCTTGTCGAGAGCGATGGCGACCCCCTTCGCGTTGATCTCGTGGCGCTTCTGCGACGGATCGAGATGATGGAAGTGCAGAGCGCGCATGTTGCGGTCGAATCCGCATATGCAGCAAGCGCCGCCCGCCTCCTCGACCAGGATCGCCTTGACCTTCCTCCGCCTTCGAGCCACGGCCGCCGATCGGCATCGCTTGCAGCGGTAGTAGCCGCGCCCGTCGAGCCAGAAGTCGGTCTCCCCGTGGCGAGCGCAGCGCATCGTCACAGTGGCGAGGCCAGCCGCCTTCGCCGCCTTTGCCTGGCACGACGACCGCCTTCCGCGGCTGTTGCGTGTCGCCAGCCCGTACCGAATGAGCCAGTGCCGCACCGTCGCCTTGCTACGGCCCGCCGCCTCAGCTATCTCCGCTATGGACTTGCCGGCCTCGACGAGGACCTGCAAGTCCTCCCTTGCGATGCCTCCTCGCGACACGTGCTTCGCGCGGTTCGCGGCCTCCAGCCCATGTTTCTTGACCCAGTAGCTGACGGTCGCTTCATGCCGGCCGAAGCGCTTGCCGATCTCCGCGAGCGACAGACCTTGCCCGAGCAGTTGTTCCAAAGAGGCGCGATCCATGCACCTCATTGTCACACGAACATCCGTTCGTAACAGTGCCTTGTGTGCCAACTCTGTGACCTCTCAGCCACAGAACACGCGCCGCGCCGTTCCTAGCCCTCCCGATCCCCCGTCTCCTCCAGCACCTGCCCGTAAGCCCTGTCGAAGTCCCGTTTGACCTCCGCCTTGTGGCGCGCGAGCGCGTTGACGTCGCCGCCGTCCTGGCCGCGCGCGCGCTGGATCTGGCGGTCGACGCGCGCGAGCTCGAGCTGCAGGCGCTGGACCTCGAGCATCGCGCCGTCGGCCTGCTCGCGCCCCGCTTCCACGACGAGCTCCGCCAGCAGCCCCTTCAGCTGCGGGTCGTCCTCGAGGCGCTCCTCGGCGCCCGCGACCTCGCTCATCGGCGCGCGCAGGTCCCCCGCGCACAGGTGCCGCGCCGCGCGCCGCAGGAGTCCGCTGGAGAAGTGCTCGTCGATGTCGAGGCCCGCGAGCGCGAGCGCGCCCTCGTCGGGAGAGGCGATGCACAGCGCGAGGAACGCCCGCTCGGTCTCCTCGCGGCGGGTCATCTCGCTGACGCGGGGCTGACGCGCTCGCGTCGGCTCGCCGGCGCCGTCCGCACCGTTGCCCGGTACCCCCCTTCCGCGCTCGGCTCCCCGTCCGCGCTCGGTCCCCCGCCCGCGCTCCGCTCCCCGCTCCGGCGCAGCCGCGAGCAGCTGCTCCGCGAGCCCGTCGCGCAGCGCCATGCGGCTGTCGACGATCTGCGTCAGCTCCATCCGCAGCGCGCTCGGCGGCAGCTCCGCGAACACCGGCCGCAGCTCCGCGATCATCCGGTCCTGCCCTTCCGCGTTCGATGGGTCGCCGCTCGCGAGCACGCGCTCCACGCGAAAGCGCACGAACGAGATCGAGCCCTTCACCAGCCGCCTGCATCGCCTCGCGCGCCGTCGCGCTGGATCAGCTCCGCCGGGTCCGCGCCCGCCGGCAGCGTCACCACGCGCAGCTCGAGCTTGCGTTTGCTCGCGAGGCGGAACGCCTTCAGCATCGCCTCCTGCCCGGCGCTGTCGGCGTCCAGCGCGAGCAGCACCGTCTGCGCCATGCGCGCGAGCTCGCCGACCTGCTCGCCCGTCAGCGCCGTGCCCATCAAGCCGACCGCGTTGCGGATGCCCGCCTGGTGCAGCGCGATCACGTCCGTGTAGCCCTCGCACAGGATCACCTCGCCTGCCTTCGTCGCATGTGCGCGCGCCAGGTCCGCGCCATACAGCTGCAGGCCCTTGTGGTAGACGTCGTTGTCGGACGTGTTCAGGTACTTCGGACGCTGCTCCTCGCGCATCGCGCGCGCGCCGAAGCCCAGCACCCGCCCGCGCACGTCGGCGAGCGGGAACATGATGCGCGAGCGGAAGCGGTCGTACAGGCGACCGTTCTCCTTCGAGCGCTGCGCGAGGCCCGTCTCGTATAGCTCCTGCTCGGAGAAGCCGCCGCGGCGCGAGGCCAGCAGCACCCGGTCCCACGCGCTCGGCGCATACCCGACGCGGAACTCCCGCAGCGACCTCCTCGCCGAGCCCCCTGCCCGAGCAGGTACTCGCGCGCGCGCGCCGCCTCCTCGGACTCCCACAGGTAGCGCTCGTAGTAGGTCGCGGTGCGGCTCAGCAGCTCCCAGCAGCCGCTCCCTGCGCCTGCGCCGCTCCGCCTCGCGCGGGTCCTCCGCCTCGCGCTGCAGCTCCACCCCGTAGCGTTCCGCGAGCAGCTCCAGCGCGCCTTTGAAGTCCACGCCCTCGGTCTCCTGCACGAACGTGAACACGTCGCCCGATGCCTGGCAGCCGAAGCAGTAGTACACCTTCTGCGTCGGGTCGATCCCGAACGACGGCGTGCGCTCGTCGTGGAACGGGACACAGCCCCTCGTAGCGCGCGGGGCCGGCGCGGCGCAGCTCCGTGCGCGCCGATACCAGCTCGAGGAAGTCGACCGCCTCGCGTACGCGGTCCTTGGAGTCGTTGGTGTATAGCGCCACGCCCCAACGCTAGCGGGCGAAAGCCCGCGGCACCTGCAGCTCGGTGTACTCCCTGATGCAGTAGCGGTCGGTCATCCCCGCCAGGTAGTCCGTCACCCGCTCCGCGAGCTCGTCCTCGCCGCTCGGCACCGCCTCGCCCGGACCTCGCGGCAACAGCTCGGGGTGCTCGACGTAGTGCTCGAACAGCCTGCGCACGACCGCCGCGATCTTCTCGTGCTCGGCGCGCACCGCCGGCCCCAGGTACACGCGCTCGAACATGAACTCGCGCAGCTCCGCCATCGCCGGACCGGCCAGCGGGCCCTGCACGATCTCCCCCGCACGCTCGCGAGTGCTCGACCATGTCGTGCACCAGCGCGTCGATCCGCGCCGAGCCGCTCGCGCCCAGCACCGCGATCGGCTCGCGCGGCAGCTCGCCCTCTTGCAGCAGCCCCGCGCGCACCGCGTCGTCGATGTCGTGGTTGATGTACGCGACGCGGTCGATCACGCGCACGATCGCGCCCTCGAGCGTCTGTGGTGGCGGCGTGCGGCTCGAGTGGCGCGCGATCCCGTCGCGCACCTGCTCGGTCAGGTTCAGCCCCACGCCGTCGCGCTCCAGGCAATCGACGATCCGCAGCGAGTGCTCGTAGTGGCGGAAGTCGCGCCCGAAGCGCTCTTTCAGGCAGCCGTCGAGCACCTCCTCGCCGATGTGCCCGAACGGCGGGTGGCCCGAGGTCGTGGCCGAGGCCGATCGCCTCCACCAGGTCCTCGTTCAGGCGCAGCGCGCGCGCCACCGTGCGCGAGATGCTCGTCACCTCGAGCGTGTGCGTCAGCCGCGTGCGGTAGTGGTCGCCGCGCGGCGCCACGAACACCTGCGTCTTGTGCGTCAGCCGCCGGAACGCCTTGCTGTGGACGATCCGGTCGCGGTCGCGCTGGAACGGCGTACGCAGCGAGCAGTCCTCCTCCGCGCGCGCTCGCAGCGCCGGGTAGGAGCGCGCGGCGAGCGGCGAGAGCAGCAGCTCCTCCTGCTCCGCCCAGCGCTCCGCGAAGCCGGCCGCGACCGTCTCAGCCTCAGTGGCGATGCTCATCCTCCGATTGTGGCAGCGGCTGCGGCTGGCTCAGCGACTGCAGCTGCGGAGTTTCCGGCAGAACAGCCCGGCGAGCGCCGCTCAGCGCTCGTGGTCCCAGTCTTTGCGCAAGGTGATCTTGCGCCGTAGATGGCTCCACTTCGTCTGCTCCGCGGGATCCTCACCGTACACGGGTGCCTTGTGCTCGGGTCCGGGCAGGCTGTCGGCAGCGGTGGAGTCGATCCGCAGATCGACTCCGTGTTCATGGATCGAAGCGATCGCGTCAGCCTCGAGGAAGCGAATGCCGTGATGGGACGTGTTGATCAGCAGACCGTGGAACACGTCCTCCTCAGGCGCGCTCAGCACGCTGCCGACCGTTCCCACCTGCACGCCATCTGAGGCGAGCACGGGCACGCCGTCCTCGAGCACCTGGTAGGAGATCGGCAAACCCTCGTCCACGGCGCACCACGATACCGAGATCAAACGGCGTGCCCCACTGCGGGCATCAGCCGCACGTGCGCGTGGTGCTCGAGCGTCGCCGCGATCGCCCGCTCGACCTGCCCGAGCGCCGGCGCGGATGCCGGCGGGACCTCCGTCAGCGCGCGGCCGAGCGCCTCGGTCATGAACACGTACGCGTCCTCACCGAGCGCGAACGAGCCCGCCTCGCACGCCGAGCACACGACGCCGCCGGCCGCGCCGGAGAAGCCCACGAGGTGCTCGCGCTCGCCGCAGTTGGCGCACGCGCCGAGCTGTGGCGCGAGGCCCGCCGCGAGCAGCAGCTTCAGGCGAAACGCGAGCGCGCCCGCGCGCGCGCCGGCTCGCGCCCGTCCGCCGGCGTCCGCCGGCCTGCTCGTCGAGCAGCGCCGAGCTGGCGGCACAGCAGGTTGAACACGCCGGGGTGCGGCTCCGAGGTCTCGAACAGCCGCCCTACCGCGTCGCACGCGCGCGCCGCAGCGTCCAGCGCGCGCGCGTCGCCGCGCAGGCGCGCGTGGCCGTCGATCGTCTGCGCGCCCGTCACCGTCAGCAGCTCGCCGCGCCCTTCGTGCAGCTCGATGTGCAGGCGGAAGAACGGCTCGAGGCGTCCGCCGAAGCGGCTGCGCGCGCGGCGCACGCCCTTCGCGATCGCGCCCACGCGACCGCGGTGCGGCGTGTACAGGTGCAGGATGCGGTCGGCCTCGCCGTAGCGCATCGAGCGCAGCACGACCGCTTCGGTCTTCACAGCACGGCTGGACATGAACCCTTAATGGTGATCTACGCACCCGACGTATCGCGCATCGTCTAACTTGGGCGCACGTGAAGGAGCTCAACGAGAAGCAGTACGAGAAGGAGCTGCTGCGCCTGCAGACGGAGCTCGTGTACCTGCAGGAGTGGGTCGTCGCCAGCGGCCAGCGCCTCGTGGTGTTGTTCGAGGGCCGCGACACCGCCGGCAAGGACGGCGCGATCAAGCGCATCATCGCTTACCTGAACCCGCGCACCTGCCGCGTCGTCGCCCTCCCCACCCCCAGCGAGCGCGAGCGCACGCAGTGGTTCTTCCAGCGCTACGTCGCTCACCTGCCGGCCGCCGGCGAGATCGTGCTGTTCAACCGCAGCTGGTACAACCGCGCGGGCGTCGAGCACGTGATGGGCTACTGCACGGAGGACGAGTACGAAGAGTTCCTGCGCTTCTGCCCGCTGTTCGAGCAAGCCCTGCAGAACGACGGCATCCTGCTCGTCAAGTACTGGCTGTCGGTCAGCGACGAGGAGCAGGAGCGCCGCTTCGAGAAGCGTCTGTCCGATCCCCGCAAGCGCTGGAAGTTCAGCCCCACCGACCTGCAGGCCCGCGCGCGCTGGGTCGACTACGCCGAAGCCAAGGACCGGATGTTCGCCTACACCGACACCGACGCAGAGCCCGTGGTACGTCGTCGAGGCCGACGACAAGCGCACGGCGCGCCTGAACCTCATCAGCCACCTGCTCTCGATCGTCCCCTACGAGCACGTGCACGAGGGCAAGCTGCCGAAGCTGCCGCCGCGTCAGGAGCGCAAGTATCTGCGCCCGCCCAAGCGCACCGAGCGCGTCGTACCCACGCGCTACGTCGTGGATGAGCACTGAGCGGACGAACTCGCTCCGGGCTCGCCGTTGAAGCCATCCGAGCCCGACTCGTTTGCCGCTATACTTTATGAAGTAATGAGCAAGGTGACTGTCTACACGACGGACCCGTGTTCGTTCTGCGCCCGCGTCAAGGGCCTGCTGAAGGCCCGCGGCGTCGAGTTCTCGGAGATCAACCTGTCCAGGGACCCGGACGGGCGCGCGGAGCTCGCGCGCGAGACGGGCATGCTGAGCTTCCCGCAGGTGATCGTCGACGGCGTGCTCGTCGGCGGCTTCACCGAGGTGCAGGCCGCCGCGGAGAGCGGCCGCCTGGACGAGCTCCTCGCTGCCTGAACGCCGGCTGGCAGGTCTCGCACACGTAGGTCCCGCGTCCGCCGACGACCATCTTCGTGATCGTCGCGCCGCAGCGCCCGCACGGCTCGCCCTCGCGCAGGTGCACGAGGAACTGGTCCTGGAAGGAGCCTCGCACGCCGTCGACGTGGCGGAAGTCGTCGATGCGTCGCTCCACGCGCGTCGATGCCGGCGCTGAGCGCCGCGATCACGCTCTCGCGCAGACGCTCGTACTGCTCGGCGCGAGAGCTGCCCCGCCGGGCGCGCGGGTGCACGCCCGCCCGGAACAGCGCCTCGTCCGCGTAGATGTTGCCGACGCCCGCGATCCGGCGCTGGTCGAGCAGGAACGCCTTGATCGGCGCCGTCCTGCCCTCGCGCGAGCGCGCGCAGGTGCTCGGCGGTGAAGCGCTCGTCGAACGGCTCGAGGCCGAGGCGCGCGGCGAAGAACGCCTCGAGCGCATCCGAGCCCAGCAGCAGCTCGCCCGTGCCGAAGCGGCGCGGGTCGACGATCGCGAGCTGGCTCGGGCGCGCGGGCCGCGTGCGGCTGAGCTCGATGCGCACGCGCACGTGCGCCGGCTCGGGGTCGGGCTGCGAGAGCACAGCGCCGGTCATGCGCAGGTGCTGCGCGAGGTGCACGTCGCCGTCGAAGCTCCACAGCAGGTACTTGCCGCGGCGGCCGAGGCGCTCGACGCGGCGGCCGCGCAGCGCCTCCTCGAGCTCGGCCGGCGCGAGCGGGCGCGACCAGCGCGGGTCGAGCACCTCGATCTCGGTCAGCCTGCGTCCCTCCACGAGCGGCGCGAGCTGGCGTCTGATCGTCTCGACCTCTGGTAGCTCTGGCATCCGCCTCTAGCTTATGAACGCCTCGCCCGGAAGCCCGTCCGCCTCGCCGCCGGTCAGCCAGCGAAGCACGCTGGCGCCGACGTCGGCGAGCGGGCCGTCGTGGCGCCTGCCGCGAGTAGGCGGCGCAGCGCCGCGCGTCCCGCCGCGCCTGGCGCCCCCGGCTCCGGCGCCGATGCCGATCCCGATGCCGCGCCCGAGCATCGCGCCGCTGACGGCCAGCAGCGGCGCGTACTCGCGCGTGTGGTCGGTGCCGGCGTGCGCGAGATCGACGCCGTGGTCGGCGGTCACGATCAACAGGTCATCGGCGCGCAGGCGCACGAGCATCTCCCCCACGCGCGCGTCGATGGCGCGCAGCGCGGCGGCGAACCCCTGCGCGTCCTTGCGGTGGCCGTAGATCTGGTCGGTCTCGATCAGGTTCGCGAACACGAGCCCGCGCGCGAGGTCGCCGAGCAGCCCCTCGACGGCGTCGAGCGCGCGCGCGTTGGTGGCGCCCGGGTGGCGACGCTGACACCGACGCCGGCGAACAGGTCGTCGATCTTGCCGACCGCGTGCACCTCGACGCCGGCGTCCTGGAGCTCCTGCAGGTAGCTGCGGGCGGGCGGCCGCAGCGCGAAGTCGCGGCGCCCGTCGGTACGCGTGAACGCGCCCTGCGCGCCGGCGAAGGGGCGCGCGATCACCCGCCCGACGGCGTGCTCGCCGCTCATCGCCGCGCGCGCCGCCGCGCACGCGCGGTAGAGCTCGTCGACCGGCACGCGCTCGACGTGCGCGGCGAGCTGCAGCACCGAGTCCTGCGAGGTGTAGAGGATCAGCGCGCCGGTGCGCAGGTGCTCCGCGCCGAACTCCTCGATCGCGGCGAGGCCGTTGTCGGGCCGGTTGCAGATCAGCGCGTGCCCGCATCGCCTGCTCGAGCCGCGCAAGCGACCTCGGGCGGGAAGCCGTGCGGGTAGGTCGGTAGCGCGTGCTCGGCGACGACGCCCATCAGCTCCCAGTGACCGCTGATCGAGTCCTTGCCCGGGCCCGAGCGGGTGCAGGCGACCGTGGATCGCCGGATCCGCGCTCGGCGGCACGCCGCGCACGGGCATGATCGAGCCGAGGCCGAGCGCGCCGAGCACCGGCAGCTCGAGGCCGCCGACGGCCTCGGCGAGGTGCGCGAGCGTGTTCGTGCCCTCATCGCCGTAGTCGGCCGCGTCGGGGAGCGCGCCGACGCCGCACGCGTCGATCACGAGCACGAACGCGCGCCGCGTGGACCTGGCTGGTGCGCATCGGGGTCCACGCCTACGGCGTGCTGGACGCCCGCGGATGCGCGCTGAAGTACGCGTCCTTGAGCCGGTCGGCCGACAGGTGCGTGTAGACCTGCGTGGTCGCGAGGTCGGCGTGGCCGAGCATCTCCTGCAGCGAGCGCAGGTCGCAGCCGCCGGCGAGCAGGTGCGTGGCGAAGGTGTGGCGCAGCGTGTGCGGGCTCATCCGCTCCTGCGAGCCCGGCGCTGCGGGCGTGGCCCTGGACGATCTTGTAGAGGCCCTGGCGCGTGAGCGCGCCGCCGCGGCGGTTGACGAACAGCCGCGACTGCGCGCGCGCTGCGCCGACCAGCAGCGCGGACGCCCGCGTGCGCGCAGTAGGCGCGCAGCGCCGCGACGGCCTGGCGGCCGATCGGCACGAGCCGCTCCTTGGAGCCCTTGCCGCGCGCGCACAGCAGGCCCTCCTCGAGGTCGACGTCCGCCAGCTCGAGCCCGATCGCCTCCGAGGCGCGCAGCCCGCACGCGTACATCAGCTCGAGCAGCGCGCGGTCGCGCAGCGCCAGCGGGCTCGGTGCCGCGCGGCTGCGCGAGCAGCCGCGCGACCTCGCTCGCGCGAGAGCACGCGCGGCAGGCGCTGGGGCTTGCGCGGGCCGCGCAGCTCGGCGGTGGGGTCGTGCTCGATCGCGCCCTCGCGGCGCAGGTGGCGGTAGAAGGAGCGCAGGCACGCGACCTTGCGTGCGAGCGTGGCTCGGCGCCACCGGCGGGCGCTCCGCAGCTCCGGCGCGAGCTCCGACAGGAACGCCGCGAGGTCGCCGTGGCCGACCGCGCCGCGCGTCAGCCCGCGGCGGTCGAGGAACTCGCCGAACTGCAGCAGGTCGCGTGCGATAGGCCTCCAGCGTGTTGCGCGAGAGCCCGCGCTCGAGCTCCAGGTAGGCGAGGAAGTCGAGCAGCAGCGGCTCGATCCCGGCCGGTCGGCGCGGTGCGGCGCTGGCGGAGCTCACCCTCAGCAGCTTCGCCTCGCGGCGCAGGCGCTCCTTGGCGGTGCAATCAGACGTTCAGCCGGCGCGCGAGCCACAGCAGGCCGATCAGCGTCTTCGCGTCGCGGCACTGCGTCGATCGCGTCCTCGAGCTCGCGCGAGCGGCCAGCGGCACGATCTCGATGCGCTCGTTCTCGCCGCTGTCGGCGCTGCTGCTCGTACAGGTCGCGTCGCGTGGAACAGGTGCACCCGCTCGTCGGTGAAGCCGGCGCTCGTGTAGTAGGTGAGGATCGGCTCCCAGCTGCGCGCGCCGCGGCCGATCTCCTCGGCGAGCTCGCGCTGGGCGGCCGCGAGCGGCTCCTCGCCCTCGACGTCCAGGCGCCCGGCCGGGAATCTCGAGCAGGTCCGGCTCGTCGACGGCCTCGCGCGGCTGGCGCACGAGCCACACATGCTGCTCGTCGTGGGCGACGATCGCCGACGGCGCCGCGGTGGCGCACGATCTCGCGCGTGACCTCCTCGCCGTCGGCGTGGCGGAAGCGCTCGATGCGCACGTCGACGAGGCGGCCGCTCGTAGACGGTCTCGCCGCCGAGCGCCTCGAAGGCGCCGCTCACGACGCCGCCATCGTCCGTGCCGCCGTGCTCACGGAGCTCTCCGCCGGCTTGGCCGCACGAGCTGACCGGCGAGCTCCGCGAGCGCGCTGCCGCCGGCGAGCGCGGCGCCGAAGAACAGCGGGTCCTCGGCGAGCCCGCGGCCCATCGTCTCGGCGGGCAGGCCGCTGGCGGCGTACGCGGGCAGGTCGACGGCTGGCGCGGCGCCAGTCGTGGCGGGTGATGCGCACCGGGCGCTCGACGTCGCAGCGCCGAGCGCGCGGGCGCTCGCGTCGGCGCGGCTCGGCATGCGCCGCCGAACACCGCGCCGAGGCCGGCGCGCAGGTCGGCGCCGACCGGCGAGCGCATGCCCGGCGGGCAGCGCCACGGTGACCGGCTCGAGCAGCAGGTCGAGCACGGTGAGCGTGTGGTGGGAGATGCCGCGGTGGCGCTCGCGCTCGTCGCCCGAGGACATGCGCGCGACGAGCAGCGTCGGGCAGCCGAGCGCGAGCGCGACGTGGGCGGAGTCGAGCGCCGCCATGCCGCCGTGGCCGAGCGGCGAGCTCGAGCCGACGATCCCGGGGCCGGGTCCGCACACGGCGGCGTCCCAGCCGAGCGTGCGCAGGCCGTGGTGCAGCGCGCCGGCGGTCGTGATCGCCTCGCCCTCTCCGCCGAAGGCCGCGCCGGCGGTCAGGTGGCCCGCCGAGCAGCCCGCGCTCGCGCAGCGTCGCGCACGGTGCGCGAGTGCCCGCCCGGCAGCGCGCCGCCCTCGGTCTGCACGTAGCCGAGCGTCGCGCCCGGGCGCGCTCTGCGCGAACGCCCACGCGACGCGCGGCGAGCTGGCCGTGCAGCGCGAGCACCGCCACCGGGCGCTCCAGCGGCAGCTCGCAGCTGGCTCGTCCTCGACCGGCTCCACGGCGTGCTGCAGGCTCGTGTAGTTGAGCTTCATCACGTGCGCGCGCGCGGCGTCCAGCCGCCGTCGCCCGCGTCGAGGCCGCGGGTGAGGTTGACGTGGACGACGTCGAAGCCGCCGGAGCCGAGCCCGAGGTCGAGCGCCTGGACGTTGACGATCACCTCGTCGCCGACCTCGCGAGCGCCCGACGAGCGCCGACGTCGGCGATCGCCTCGCGGCGCTTGCCGGAGCTGGCCGGCTCGGAGTCGGCGAGCTCGACGACGAGCCGCTGCTCGCCGTCGACGTCGCCGCGCGCTCGTCGCGCGGCGCCGTCCTCGCCGCGGAGCCGCCGTCGGCGGCGTCGGCGGCGAGCGGGTCTCGACGACGATGGCGGGGCGGAGCTTCAGCATCGGCGGCGCAAGCTACACGTGCCGCGGCTGGGCGCGAGGCGCCGCCGCCTCGTCCAGCAGGGCGAGCGCCACGTCGAGCATCTCCTCGAGCGCGACCGCGCTCACGCGCTCGCCCGGCTCGTGGTTGCGCTCGGTGCCGTTCGCGAGGTTGACCGTCGCGAAGCCCTGCGCGATCAGCGCGTTGGCGTCGGAGCCGCCGCCGCTTGCGATGCGCACGGGCTCGTGCCCGCACGCGCGCAGCGCCTGCTCGGCGACGCGCACGGGCCGGCTGCTGGCGGGCAGGCGGTAGCCGGAGAAGGTGCGCTGCACGCTGATGTCCACGTCGCAGTCGCAGTCGGGGAGGTTGGCGGCCTCGTGCAGGCGGTCGACGATCTCCGCGACGACGCGCCTCGGCGCGCTGGTCGTCGAGCGCGCGCACCTCGGCGAGCAGCGTGCAGCGCTCGGGGACGACGTTGATGGCGCGTGCCGCCGGAGATCGTGCCGACGTTGACCGTGGTCTGCGTCGTCGAGACGGCCGAGCGGCATCGACGCGATCGCGCGCGCGGCGGCGAGGATCGCGCTGCGGCCGTCCTCGGGGCGGATGCCCGCGTGCGCGGCGGCGCCGCGGAAGGACGCCTCGCATGCGGAAGTGCGTGGGCGAGTCGACGATCACCTCGCCGATCGGCGAGGCGTGGTCGAAGACGTAACCGAAGTCGCTGTGCAGGCGCGAGGCGTCGAACGCGCGCGCGCCGGCGAGCGCGCGCTCCTCGCCGACCGTGAACAGCAGCTCCAGGTCCACGGGCGCGCCCTCGCGGCGCACGTGGCGCGCGAGCGCGAGCAGCACGGCCACGGCGGCCTTGTTGTCGGCGCCGAGGATGCCGTCGTTGGCGTTCTCCCAGCTGCCGTCGACGAGCACCGGCTCGACGGGCGCCTGCAGCGGGACCGTGTCGAGGTGCGCGCACAGCAGCAGCGAGCGTCCGGCTTGGCGCTCTCCTCGGAGCCGCCGCGGCCAGTCGGCGAGACGCGGGCGAGCAGGTTGCCGCAGTCCGAGCCCGCGACCGAGCGCCGGCGTCGTCCTCGTGCACCTCCACGCCGAGCGCGCGCAGCTCGGCGATCACGCGCTCGGCGCAGGCGCGCTCGCTGCCCGGAGGGGCTCTCGATCCGGCACAGCTCGGCGAAGGTGCCGCTCAGGTAGCGGCGCTCGCGTCGTCCCCGAAGGCGGCGCTCGCTGACGCTCGACGCGCGCGCGTGAGCGGTCACGACAGCGCCGGCGCGCTGCGGCGCACGGCGATGCGGACGACGGCGCGCTCTCTGCGGCGTCATCGCCGCCGTCGGCGCGCTCGCAGCGCGGCCGCGACGAAGTCGCGGAACAGCGGCGCGGGGCGCTCGGGGCGCGACTTGAACTCGGGGTGGAACTGCGAGGCGACGAAGAACGGGTGCTCGTCGAGCTCGATCACCTCGACGAGGCGCTCGTCGGGCGAGGTGCCGGAGACGCGCAGGCCCGCGCGCTCTGCAGGCGCTTGCGCAGCAGGTTGTTGACCTCGTAGCGGTGGCGGTGGCGCTCGTAGATGACCGCCTCGCCGTACATCTCCAGCGCGCGGCGTGTCCGGCGTGCAGCTTGATCGGGTCGGCGCCGAGGCGCATCGTGCCGCCGAGGTCGGCCACCTCCTTCTGCTCGGGCAGCAGGTCGATCACCGGGTAGGGCGTCTCGATGTCGAACTCGGTCGAGTTGGCGCCCTCCATGCCGGCCACGTGGCGCGCGAACTCGGCGACCGCGACCTGCATGCCGAGGCAGATGCCGAGGTACGGGATCCGCTGCTCGCGGGCGAAGCCGCGCGGCGGCGATCTTGCCCTCGATGCCGCGCCCGCCGAAGCCGCCGGGGATGAGGATGCCGTCGGCGTCGCTCGAGCGCGCCTGACGATCTCCTGCTCGTCGCCGTCCTCGAGGCTCTCGGAGTCGATCCAGTCGATCTCGCACGCGCGCCGTCCTGCAGCGCGGCGGCGTGGCGCAGCGCTTCGGAGACCGACAGGTAGGCGTCCTCGAGCTGCACGTACTTGCCGACGAGCGCGATGCGCACGCGTGCGCGTGGCGCGTGCGGCGCGCTCGATCGGCTCCTTCCAGCGCGCGAGCTCCGGCGCGGGCGCCTCCAGGCCGAAGTGCTCGAGCATGAAGTCGTCGACGCCCTGGTCGCGGAAGGTGAGCGGCACCTTGTAGATGTTGTCGACGTCGCGCGCGGAGACGATCGCCTCGACGGGCAGGCTCGCGAACAGCGCGATCTTCTTGCGGATCTCGCTGCGAGAGCGAGCCCTCCGAGCGGCACATGAGCATGTCCGGCGCGATCCCGATGCGGCGCAGCTCGTTGACCGAGTGCTGCGTGGGCTTGGTCTTCAGCTCGCCCGCGTGGCCGATGTAGGGGACGAGCGTGAGGTGGATGAACATGCAGCGCCGGCGCCCCACGTCCACGGGGAACTGGCGGATCGCCTCGAGGAACGGCAGCGACTCGATGTCGCCGACGGTGCCGCCGATCTCGGTGATCACGAAGTCGACGTCGCTGGACTCGCGCGATCAGCGCGATCCGCTGCTTGATCTCGTCGGTGATGTGCGGCACCACCTGCACGGTCGCCGCCGAGGTAGTCGCCGCGGCGCTCGCGGCGGATGACGGTGTCGTAGATGCCGCCCGCGGTGACGTTGGAGGCGTGGCTGGTGTTGGCGTCGGTGAAGCGCTCGTAGTGGCCGAGGTCGAGGTCGGTCTCGGCGCCGTCCTCGGTGACGAACACCTCGCCGTGCTGGTAGGGCGACATCGTGCCGGGGTCGACGTTGATGTAGGGGTCGAACTTCTGCAGCCCGACGGTGAGGCCGCGCGCGACGAGCAGACGGCCGATCGAGGCGGCGGCGATGCCCTTGCCGAGCGAGGAGACGACGCCGCCGGTCACGAAGATGAACCGGGTCTTGCTTGGCGGCCTGTGCGTGGCGGTCGGAGTGGTGCAAGGTCATGTGGGCCTGCCCCAAGAGTCTAGATCGGCGCAGCCCCGGAGTCCGTTCGACGAGCGTCGGAGATCGAGCGCAGCTCGCCGTACAGCGTGATCGCGGCGAGCAGCGCGAGCGCCACCAGCTGGCCGGTGCCCGACAGCGTCAGCACCAGCCACAGGCCCGCGAGCGCCCCCAGCAGGTTCGCGCCGGTGTCCCCGAGCATCGCCCGCTCGCGCAGGTCGTACGCGCCGGCGACGAGCGCCGGCGCGGCGAACAGGCCGAGCGCCCACAGCGGGCGCAGGTCGGCCGAGCCGATCGCGAGCCCGGCGCCGAGCAGCACGAACGCCTTGGTCGCGCGCCCGGGGCGCAGGTCGAGCAGGTTGAAGACGTTGGTCGCGAGCACGAGCACGGCGGCGGCGAGCAGCCAGCGCCCGTTAGACAGGCCCAGGTAGCTCATCGCCAGCAGCGCCAGGCCGAGCGAGCCGGCCGCCTTGAGCGCGCCCGTCGAGAGCTCGCCCCGCAGCGTCGCCGCGCCGTGACCGCGCCAGCCGCGCGGTGGCACCGCCGGCCGGCACACTCGCTCGCACCGCTGCCGTCGCCGCCCTCGACTCGCGCCCGCCCTCGACTCCGCGCCCGCCCTGCCGAAAGCATCGTCGACGAGACCGAGCGCGAGCACGCCGAGTGCGTAGAGGGCGATCGGCAGAATCTCGGTGTCGGCAGCACCTGCGTGGACGCAAGCCGCTGCACGCAGCATGAGCGGGATCAGCGCGATCGGCGCGGCTGCGAGCGTCAGCACGCCGAACGGGAACGGGAGCTGCGCGGTCCGCGGTAGTTGGCGCGTACGTGCCCGCCGTCGCGGAGCGCTCGCAGCAGCGCCGGAGCGAGCACCGCCGCGCATGCGAGCGCAAGAACGAGGGCAGCTGGCGCATGCCTGGAAGCTAGCGAGCGTGAGCGGACGCGGCTCAGGGCGGCGAGGAGCCGGTCGCGACGCTCGGCAGCAGCGAGTCGGCCGTGGACTTGACGCCGAAGCTGCCGCTGTCGCCGGCGAGCGCGTAGTCGAGCGCGGCCTGGCCGGCGAGGCTGTCGAGATCGTCGACGCTGGAGAGGCCCTTGCCCCTGTACCAGGGGATCTGCGACGGGTTCGGTGCTGGCTGAGCTCGACGCCGACGGCCGGCACGCGCACGGCGGCGACGCCGGCGAGCAGGCCCGCCTCGAACGCGGCGCTCGCTTCGCTCTGCGTCGGCGCTCATGCCCGGTCGGCTCGGCGCGCACGACGACGAGCCCTTCCAGGCGCGCGAGCTGCCCGTCGAAGGCGCTGAGCAGGCTGGCGCGCACGCGGCTGATGAGCTCGCGGTCGACGAGCTGGCCCGCCGCTGACGAGCTGGCGGCCGATCAGGTCGCCGAAGCGTTCGATCAGTTCCGTCGAGCTGCCGAGCGCCGCGTAGTGCGTGCCGGCGGCCTCGTGTTCGAGGCCTTGCGAGGTCGAGCGGCTCGTGCACGGCGATGACGGTCGTGACGTTGCCGCCCGCCTGCGCGACGGCGGTGCGCACGAGCGAGTTGATCTGGTCGGAGGAGTCGCCGAGGAACACGAGCCCGATCGTGCGGCCGGCGAGCAGTTCGTGCACCGCGAGCGGGTACAGGCCGTTGGCGAACGCTTCCTCGTTGCGTCAGCTGTTCCTGGAGCTGGCCGGCCTGCTGGCGCGAGGCGCTGACTTCCGAGTTGAGGTTGTGCGACGATCCCGTTCTTGGCCGAGGAGACGAGGTTGGAGTCGCCGATCGCGACGCCGAGCAGCACGCCGAGCATCAGCGCGAACAGGACGGCGGCGAGGGACAGCGCGTGGTAGCGATAGTCGAACATGGGGGCGCCCAGCGGCTTGCGCTCAGCCGGCGCCGAACAGCAGCTGCAGCTTCAGCCACAGCAGTTCCGCGACGTCGCGCAGCGCCGGCGTCATCCCACACGACCGCGACCATCGCGATCAGCCCGGCGGCGATCACGAACAGCAGCGGCGTGAGGCCCGGACGCGGCCGGTAGAGGCGGCTGACGCCCTTCGCGTCGACGAGGATCTCGCCGATGCGCAGCCGCGTGAGGAACGTCGAGGACATGCCCTTGCGGTTGCGGTCGAGGAACTCGACGAGGTTGAACTGCGAGCCGACCGAGACGATCAGGCGCGCGCCCTTCTCGGCGGCGATCAGCATCGCGACGTCCTGGCTGGTGCCGGGCGCCGGCACCAGCTTGAACGGCAGGCCCAGCTCCTCCAGGCGATGGCGACCGGGCGCGCGACCGTCGGGGTAGGAGTGCACGACGAGCTCCGCGCCGCAGCGCAGCGCGGCCTCGCCCGCCGAGTCCATGTCGCCGACGATCATGCTCGGCGTCAGCCCCGCCTCGAGCAGCGCGTCGGCGCCGCCGTCGACGGCGACGATCAGCGGGCGCATGTCGCGGATGAACGGGCGCAGCGCGCGCAGATCGCGCTGGTGGCCGACGCCGCGCACGACCACGAGCGTCGAGCGGTCGCGGAAGTCGGTCGCGAAGCGCGGCAGCTGGATCCTGCCGGCGAGCAGCTCGCGCTCCTCGCGCATGTGCTCGATCGTGTTGTGCGCGAAGCGCTCGAGCGCCTCGCCGATCTCGCGGCGGCGGACCTCGGTTTCGGCGCACACGCGCTCGAGGTCGAGCATCTCGCCGACCGCGCGAGCAGCTCGCCCTTGCGCAGCACCTCCGCGCGGCTCGCCGGCGGGCCGACCGTGCGGATCACGAGCGGGTCGCCGTCGGAGACCGCGTCGAACAGCGCGTCGTCGGGCAGGTCGACGAGCACGATGCCCGCCTCGACCAGCAGCTGCGGGCCGAGGTTCGGATATGAGCCGCCGGAGGATGGGCTTGCAGTTGAGCACCGCGACGGCACCCGCGGCGATCAGCTCCTCGGCGGAGACGCGGTCGATGTCGAGGTGGTCGATCAAGCGCGATGTCGCCGCGCACGAGATGCTTGACGAGCAGCTTCGTGCGCCTGCCCGGGCGCACCGGGCCGGCGACGGCGTGCCGCGGGCTGCGAGCCGCTGGCTCCTGATGCGATCGCGTTGCGCCAAGAGCGAGAGTAACGCCCGCGGGCGCAAAGCGCACTATTTGCAGGCGCTCAGGCTGCGCTTGCGCAGATCCGCGCGTGGCGCCGCGCAGCGATGTCGTCCGTGTCGGCGCCGAGCATGCGCACGAGCTCGGCGACGACGTCGCCCTCGCCGAGCTGCACGACGGTGGTGCGCGTCGGCTCCGCGCGGGTGTCCTTGACGATCGAGAAGTGGCGCGCGCCGAGCGAGGCGATCTGCGGCAGGTGAGTGATGCAGAGCACCTGCCGGCGCTCGCCGAGCTCGCGCAGTCGCGCACCGACGGCGCGCGCGGTCTGCCCGCCGATCCCCGCGTCGACCTCGTCGAAGACCAGCGTCGCGTCCGCCTGCGAGGCGCCGGCGACGCTCATGATCGCGAGCATCACGCGCGAGAGCTCTCCGCCGGAGGCGATCTCGCGCAGCGGGCCCGCCGGCACCCCGGGGTTGGGCGCGATCATGAACTCGACGGCGTCGGCGCCCGAGGGGCCCGGCTCGCGCTCGCTGAGCAGCACCTCGAAGCTCGCCTCGCCCATCGCCAGCGACGCGAGCTGCTCGCGCACCGCCCCCGCGAAGCCCGTTGCGGCGGCCGTGCGCGCGCGGCGCACGGCAGGACACGTGGCGCTCCAGCTCCGCGCGCGCGTCGCCGAGCTGCTCGACGATCTCGCGCGAGCGCCACCTCCGCGCCCGCCAGCTCGTCGTGGCGTGCGCGTGCGTGCACGGCGTAGTCGAGCACCGCCTGCACGCTGCCGCCGTGCTTGCGCGCGAGCCGCTCGATCGCGGCCAGGCGCTCTTCGAGCGCATCCAGGGACACGTCCGAGCCGAGCCGGCCGAAGCCGCCTTCGTCCGTGCCCTGGGCGTCGGGCGCATCGTCTCCGTGGCGCGAGAGCGCGAGCGCCTGCGTGCCCGCTCGCTCGCAGTAGTCGCGCAGCTCGCCGGCGAGGTCCTCGGACTCGATGACGAGGCCGCGCATGCGCTCGGCGAGCGCATCGAGCGCCGGATCGACGCCCGCGAGCGCATCGAGCCCGCCCGCGGCGCCGGCGGCGAGCTGCGCCGCCCCCGGCGCCTCGCCGCCATCGCCGCGCGAGCGCGTCGGCGCCGGCCCCCGCGGCCGCGCACAGCGCGTCGAGCCGGCGCAGGCGCTCGCGCGCGAGCAGCAACTGCTCGTGCTCGCGCTCGTCAGGGTCGACCGCGTCGATCTCGCCCAGCTCGTAGTCGAGCAGGTCGAGCTCGCGCTCGCGCTGGGAGGAGAGCTCGAGCAGGGCTGCCTGGCGCTCCTCCAGCGTGCGCACCAGCGCGAACGCCGCCGCGCATGCGCGCAGGCGCGCGGCGTGATCGCCGGCGCAGAGGCTGTCGAGGATCTCCAGCTGCGCCGCGGACAGCGTGAGCTTGCGGTGCTCGTGCTGGCCGTAGAACGCGAGCAGCACGCCGCCGAGCTCGCGCAGGTCGGATACGGCCGCGGCGCGACCGCCGACGTAGGCGCGCGTGCGCCCGTCGGTGCCGACGCGGCGCGCGAGCATGAGCTCCTGCGCGTCGGCGCTGATGCGCTCGCCGAGCTGCTCGCGCAAGCCCTCCGGCAGGTCGAAGATCCCCTCCACGTAAGCCTCGCCGGCTCCGGGGCGTACGATCCCCGGCCGCGCGCGCCCGCCCAGCAGCAGATCGAGCGCGTGCGCGAGCACGGTCTTGCCGGCGCCGGTCTCGCCGGTGAGCACGTTCAGCCCTGGCGCCAGGCGCAGCTGCGCCTGCTCGATCAGCAGCAGATTCTCGACACGGAGCTCTTGCAGCACGCCACGTGGTCTAGCAGCGGCCGGGGACGGCATCGTCACCGGAGGGGATCGCGGCGAGCGCCCGCCACTTGCCGGGGCGCTCGCGGGCCGCAATAATCCCATGAAGCGGTCAAGGACGGACCACGACACCGGCGTACACTCGTCCGCTACAGGCATGGCTGCCAGCGACATCAACCCGCGCTCCGATCGGCCCCCCGCAGAGGAGGCCGGATGCCTGGCGCCGGCGGCGCTTTACGCGCGCCTGGAAGAGGAGATCAGCCGCGCGGAGCGCCACGGAACCGGCCTGAGCTGTCTGCTCGTGAGGATCGAGAACCTCGAGCGGATGGCGAGCGAGCACGGCGAGGAGCTACGCGAGCAGACGATCGCGTACGTCGCGGACGCGCTGCAGACGCGAACTGCGCAGCTTCGACAGGATCGGGCGGCTGGACGACGGTCGAGAGGCGGCGCCCGCCAGTAGCGATCTGCTGATCGTGCTGCCCGGCGCCGACAGCCCGCGCGGAGAGATCGTCGCCAGGCGCGCGCTCGAGCGCGCTGCGCACGATCAAGGTCGAAGCGGACGGTGTGCGCCAGGCGCTGCGAGATCTCCGTGGGCCTCGCCGCATGGCGCCCGGACGTGCGCGCGGACGCGCTGCTGACGCACGCGCGCGCGGCGCTGCGGACGATCAACGGGGACCACGGCCCGACGCACCTCGCACACGCTGGCGCAGCGGACAGCGTTGCGCAGGCACCGCTCCCGCAGCAGCCGGCCGAGGCGGGCGCGCGCGCCCGACTCGGCGACGCTCCCGCGTTCGGACCCGCGGGAAGCGCATAATCCCGTCCGTGCTCTCCGGATCTGAGTTGTGGCTGCTGCGCTTCATGGCCGACCGCGGCCTGCGGCTGCTGGACGCCAGCGCGCTTTTGATCGTGATCGAGGAGCGCGGGGAGCTGCGCGTGGCGGCGTCCTCCGGCGAGGTGACCGTGCGACGCAACATCGTGTCGGTCAACAACAGCGCGCTGGGAGCGCTCTACAGCCAGGGCGAAGCGGTCTCGCTGGAACGTCCTCGCCCGCAGGACGCGCCGTGGCTGTACGAACTCGGGCTGGAGGCGCACGCGGTGCTGGTGGAGCCGCTTCGCATGGAGAGCCATGGCGGCGGCATGGTGATCGTGCTGCGCAAGCGCGGCGGCTTCCGCGATCCCGACCGCCAGGAATTCGCGGCGTTCGCCACGAGCGTGTCGCAGCGGCTCTCGGCTGAGCGCTCGGTGGAGATCGAACGGCTCCGCTACGGCATGGAGGCGCGCGAGCGCGAGCGCGCGCGCTGGGCGCGGGAGATCCACGACGAGTCGATCCAGGGCATCGGCGCGCTGCGCCTGCAACTCGCCAACGCGCGCGACCAGGACGACAGGCAATCGCTGGCCGCGGCGGTCGACACCGCGCTGGAGGGGCTCGGCATGGAGATCGACGGGCTGCGCCATCTGATCACCGAGCTGCGCCCCGCGGCGCTCGACGATCTCGGCCTGGCGGCCGCGCTCGAGGCGCTCGCGAGGCGCGCGCAGGCGATCGACGGTCTGGAGGTCAAGACCGAGATCCAAATCGGCTCGGACTCCGAGGCTGATGCCGCGCGGGGGGAGAACGGCAGCCGCCGGCTAGACGCGGAGCTCGAGAGCACGATCTACCGGGTCGTGCAGGAGGCGCTGACGAACGTCAGCCGCCATGCGCAGGCGACGAAAGCGGTGATCAGCGTCAGCGAGCGCGACGGCGTGCTGACGGCGTCGGTGACAGACGACGGGCGGGGCCTGCCCGACAGCTCGCGTCTGGGCCCGCGCGGCGACGGCCTCGAGGGCGGCTTCGGGATGTCGGGCATGCGCGAGCGCGCCGAGCTGGTGCGGGGTGAGCTCGAATGGGTGCCGGCACCCGAGCGCGGCACGATCATGCGCCTGACGGTGCCGCTGACCGGACGGCCCGCCACCGCCGCCGGCGCCGTCGAGCTCTGACTCGTCTCGTTAGTCGGGGCCGCCGTCGGCGTCGAGGTCCGCCTCGTCCTCGTCCTCGCCTCCGTCACGGCGCAGCCACCCGGCGAGCTGCTTGCCGACGGAGTTGATCGACTCGCCCGCGTCGCGAAAGCCGTCGCGGATGCGCTCGGAGTAGAACGTCACGGCCTCGCTGCCGTCCGCGCGCGCGTCGACGGGGTCGCCTCGCCGCGCATACTCGCCGCCGACGATGCGGTCGAACTCGCCGGACTGGACCCACGCCATCAGCTCGTGCGTGCGCTTGACCGGCATCGGGTGCGTGACGCCGAGGTCGAGCATCAGCCTCGTGAGGCGCTCGAGGCCGGAGCCCTTCTCCTTGTAGTCGAGCCCCTGGCGCATGAACAGGTCGAGGTCGAGCTGATCGACCATCGCGCCGGCGGCCAGCGACATCAGCGTGCGGCACACGACGAGCGGGTCGCGCGTGACGAGGGCGGCGGCGCGGTCGGCGCTCAGCTCGGTGGCGCGCCCCCACTCCATCAGCGCGGAGCGCACCGGCGCGAGCGGCAGCGGCAGGCGCGCGCTGCGCGTCATCAGCACGAGGATCGCGAGCGCGGTGCGGTAGAGCTGGTGGTCGGAGAGGATGTGCGCGGCCTCGTGCGCGAACACCGCGCGCCGCTGCGGCGCGTCGAGCAGCCGCACGAGCTCGGACTGGACGACCACGATCGGCCGCCGCGCGCCGATCGCGAGCGCGTTCGGCGAGGGAAACTGCGTCAGGTAGAGGTCCGGCACCTCGGCCATGTCGAGCGTCGCGTACGCGATCGCGTGCTCGCGGTAGACGTCGCCGAGCTGCTCTTCGGAGAGCCGCACCGAGGAGCCGAGGTAGCTCTGGCGCAGCGCGCGCTCGTAGCCGAGCTCGATCAGCTTGCGAACGACGGTGTCGAGGTACGGGATTGATCCGAGCGCCGCGGTGGCCGCGCGGTCGGCCGGGTGCTGGAAGGCGCGCGGCGAGATGTCGTTGAGGCGATACCCCTCGGCTGGAACGCTTGCTCCCATCGTTCCAGCGTACAGGCAGACGGCGGCCACCCCGCCGCATCCGGGCCGGCGCCTTTACGTCGGGCTGGGCGGCGAGCTCGCGTGCGCCGTCACTGTCGCCGTCGCCGCCGCTAGAAGAGCTTGTCTATTTCGCCATGCAGCACAGGCGTTGCTTCACCATCGAAGAGGCGCACCTCGCCGCTGTAGGCCACGCGGCCGCTGCCAGGCTGGAGGTCTTCGAAGATCAGCGAGGGCAGGTTCCCGAACAGGCCCAGTTCGCCGCTGAAACCGCTTGGTTCGGCGGTGCAGTCTCCCCAGAAGCTGAGCAGGCCGACCACCACGCACGCATGGGTCGAGCCGTTCACCAGGAGGGGACCCACGAAACCGCCTTCGAGATACAGCAGGTAGATATGTGAGCCGGCGCCGGCGCCGTTGCTCACCGCCATCTCCTCGGCGCGCGCGATGCTCGCCGCTCCCGGGTGGGTGGCATTCACCACTTCCTGCACCGCCGTCGCCGGCGATGGCGGCCGAGCGTCGGCGCCCGCGGTGCACGCGAGCCCACCGCCCACCGCAGCCGTCAGCATCGTCGCCGCGGCCGCCCATTTGACTGATCTCATCGGTCCGTCCCCCTTTGGTCCGTGTTCCGTAGTCTCAGCTCGACAGTGCCTACAGCAGCCTTCTCAGTTCGAAGGTGACGGGGAAGGTGAGTTCTTCCTGCAGCCCGACTTCGCCCGTGCCACGGTAGGCGACAGCTCCTTCTTCCACGCGTTCGCCCGACAGGAACAGCGCCAGCGCCAGTCCCCCCAGGCGCGCCTCTACGGTGATCGAGGCCGCAGACCCGATGCTGCAGGTCCCCGTGAAGTGGGCAAGCCCCAGCACCTGACATTCGTAGGGCGTGCTCGGGTTGACCGCCACGACGCCGACGAAGAAGCCGCGGTCCAGGTACAGGCGGTAGTACTGCATACCGGTCGCCTCAGCGACTGGGGCCTGTGTGGGCAGCCCGCCTCCCGCGGAATCGAGCGATCGCAAGACCGCTTCGGCGCCGGGCGGCGCCGTCCTTGGGCCTTCTGCGGACGCGCTGGGCGCGAGCACGCAAACGGACAGGCACGCCACGGCGACGGCCGGCAGTCCTCTCATGCGCATGGTTCCCCCCATGGTCGAGCCGCCTGAGCGGCGAATTTCGCGCGAGTGTACCTCCGTTTGCCGGCGAGCGGCAGGTCCGGTCGCCGCATGCGGCGACCGGCGGGGTCGCACATGTGCGCCCCCGAACCGGGCCGTGCATGCACGGCCCGGCCGGCCGGCACATGTGCCGGCCGGAACCACGAACGACCCGATCGGTGGAGCGGGTCGAGGGTCAAGCGAGGCAAGGACGCAGTGAGCGAAGTGTGCTCAAGCACACGAGCGATCGAGGACGCAGCCTCGCGCCGGCCATCGACCCGCTCAGTCCGCGAGGCCGGTGCGGCGGACGTACGCCGTGATCTCCGCGCGCGAGGAGAAGCCGAGCTTCTCGATCGCACGCGCACGGTAGGTCTTGACGGTGCGCTCGGCGACGTTCAGCTGCTCGGCGATCTCCGGGTTCGTGTAGCCGTTGGCGATCAGCCGCACAACCTCGCGCTCGCGCTCTGAGAGAACGACGCCGTCGGCGATGCCGTCCTCGCCGGTGGCCATCAGCGCGCCGAGGCGCGGGTGCAGGTAGTTGCCGCCGGCGACCGCGAGGCGGAAGGCCTGCAGCAGCTCAGCCGGCTCGGCCTCCTTGAGCACGTAGCTGCGCGCGCCTGCCCTGAGCGCCTGGCGCGCATACTCGGGGTCCTCGCGCATCGTCAGGATCGCGACCGCGAGCGTCGGATGCGAGATGAAGCACGACGGCAGCGCCCCGAGGCTCGAGCCGCCGGGCATCGTCAAATCGAGCGTCAGCAGGTCCGGCTTGTGCTCGCGAACCAGGCGGATCATCGACGGGATGTCGGCGGCTTCCGCGACCACGCGAAACTCGCCGCCCTCGCGCTGCAGCACCGCGCGGATGCCGTCGCGCACGACCGCGTGGTCGTCGGCGATGATGACGTCGATCGGTCGCGTCACGCCTAGCGTGCCAGCCTCCACGCGATGGACGGTAGCGGGTCGCCAGGACCGATCCGTTTGGGTGTCGACGCAATGGCCGCGGATGTATCGAGCCTGTTGCGTGCTCGAACGCGTCGCGGAGAGACGGTAGCGTGGCCGCGTGTCATCGGCACTCTCATTCCCGCGGCTGCGCCGGATACTGACCGCGTACACCGCCAACCGGCTCGGGAGCTGGATCGGCCTGGTCGCGCTATCGCTGGCCGTGTACGACCACACGCACAGCGCGCTCGCGGTCGCCGGGCTGCTGCTCGCGTGGCAGGCGCTGCCAGCGTTCGTGGTGCCGGCTGTGGTAGCGCACGTGGAGGCGTCGAAGCGCAGGCACGAGCTGAGTGGCCTGTACGTCTTCGAGGCGCTCGCCACGGCTGCGATCGCGCTGCTGCTGTCGCACTTCTGGCTGCCGGCGCTGCTGCTTTTGGCCGCGCTCGACGGGACCGCCGCGCTGGCCGCCAGCTCGCTGCTGCGCGCAGAGGTCGCACGCTCGGGACGCGAGCACGTGCTCGGGGCGCCCATGAGCGCGACATCGCTAGGGACGCGCGCGACGGATGCGACAGACGCAGGCCAGGGCGCAACGGCAAGCGTGCAGGAGGCAGAGCGCAAGGCCAACGCCGCGCTCAACATCGCGTTCTCGGCAGCGTTCGTCGGCGGACCCGTGCTGGGCGGAGTGGTGGCCGCCGCCTTCGGCGCGCCCACAGCGCTGCTAATCGACGCCGGCTCATTCCTGGTATGCGGCGCGCTGCTCACCGACATGCACCCGCACGTCGAGGAGGCCGGCGGCAGCTCCGTGCGTGCGCGCCTGAACGCCGCGTGGCAGCACATCAACGAAGCGCCCTCGCTGCGAGCGCTGCTGGTTACGGAGGCCGTCGCGCTGCTGTTCATCCAGGCCGCCGGCCCGATCGAGGTCATCTACGCGAAGGCCACGCTGCACGCCGGCGACCGCGGCTACGGTCTGCTTGTGACCGCATGGGGCGCGGGCGCGGTTCTCGGAAGCATCGTGTTCGCCCGCGCCGAGCGCCGTCCGCTCGGGGGCATCCTCAGCGTGGGCACCGTCGCGCTCGGCGCTGCCTTCATCGGCTACGCGCTCGCTCCGTCGCTGGCGCTCGGCTGCGTGGCGGCCGCCGTTGGCGGACTGGGCAACACGCTGGAGTGGCCCGCGCTGATCAGCCTCGTGCAGCGCATGACGCCCCAGC
Organism: uncultured Solirubrobacteraceae bacterium; assembly: GCA_963797105.1. Classification (GTDB taxonomy): domain Bacteria; phylum Actinomycetota; class Thermoleophilia; order Solirubrobacterales; family Solirubrobacteraceae; genus Palsa-744. The sequence continues at coordinate 1,453,567 of CAWCOB010000002.1, read as the reverse complement.
CGCTGCACGGGCGACTGATGGGCGCAGTCGAATCGCTGTCGGCACTGTGCATCGCCGCCGGCCTGCTGCTCGGCGGCGCGCTCGTCGCGCTCAGCTCCGCCCGCACTGCCTTCCTGATCATCGGCTTGGGGACAGCTGCGGCGAGTGCCGGGTTCGTGCGATTGACGCTGATGGGGCTGGCGCCGGCGGCTGACGTCGCGGCGCAACCAGGGCCGTCGGACGGGGCCCCGCAAGCCGTGCCGGCACCACTGCCACACGAGCCCGCCACCGAGTAGCGCCGCGCTGCACAGACGGACATCAGCGCTCACCTCAAGTACCACGCCGGGTCGGTCGAAAAGTACGACAGATCCAGACAATGTCTTCGCTCAAGCTCACACGCCGCGTCATGTGGTGGACAGCCGACCTGCTGTTGCTCGCCGGCACGGTCTTTGCGAGCGTTCAGAGGGTAGGACAGGGCGAATGGCATCCGCTCACGCTCGTGGTGCTGCTGCTCGCAATCGCCTTCGCCGGCGAGTGGTTCAGCGTCGAAACCCGCTATGGGATTCTCAGCGCTTCTTTGGGCGCAATGGTGCTGGCGATGGGGCTACTCGGACCAGCACCAGCTGCGGGCTGTGGCGTTGCCGCGATGGTGATGCACTGCGCCAAGGGCCGTCGCCCACTGTCCCAATGGCTCAACAACATGGCGATGTACTCTGTCGCTCCCTTCGCCGGCGGGATGATCGTGCGCGCGATAGCAGGCAATGTCAGTGGCGTGCACAGCCAGCATCTTTCGCAAAGCATCACGTTCGGGCTGGTCGTGCTCGGCGCGCTGATCGTCCTGTTGGCTGTCAACTGCATCATGTTCGCGCTGGAGCTGCACACCAGGGACGGCCGCTCGCTGGCGCCGCTGGCGCAGGAACTGTTCCTCCCGCTGCTGCCAGGCGAGCTTGCCGTCGGGGTGGTGGCAACGTTCCTAGTGCTCGCGTACAGGAGCGCAGGACTGCCTGCGCTCCTGGCCGCAATCCCTGTGCTCTTGATCTTCCGGCACTTGACGGTTGCGCTGCTGCGCTCCGAGCAGCGCGCCGAACAGCTGCAGGCCCGAACCATCCACCTGGTCTCGCTGCAGATGGGCGTGCTCAGAACGCTCGTGCGAGCCCTGGAGATGCGCGACCGCACCACGAGCCGGCACGCGTCAGCCGTCGCTCGCTACTGCGAGGCGCTGGCGAAGGAGATCGGCTGTTCTGAGGAGGAGCAGGAAGTCGTCCGCACCGCGGGGCTGCTTCACGACATCGGCAAGTTCACGTGGCCGGACACCGTCCTGCACGCAGACGTCGTACGACCCGAGGACCAAGAGATCGTCAAACGCCACCCGCAGGACGGCGCGGAACTGGTCGGCGCCCTCGACGGCTATGGAGCCGCCGCCGACGCGATCCTCTACCACCACGAGCGGGTGGATGGCGGCGGCTACCCGGCGGGGCTGATCGGCAAAGAGATCCCGCTCGAGTCGCGGATCCTGGCGATCTGCTGCGTCTACCACACGATGACCGCACGCGAAAGCTACCGCACGGCGATGAGCGCCGAGGAAGCGATGACCGAGCTGCGTCACGCAGCCACCAATGGCCAGCTCGACGGCGAGCTCGTGGAGACGTTCATCGGCCTGCTCGAACGCGAGGACCCGATGTTCGGCCACGACGCCAACTTCGAGACTGAGCTCGAATTCGATCGTCGGGTACGCGACATGGCCGAACCGAAGCCTCGCTCGGGCTCCGGAACAGCAAGGCCTAGCTCGTCGAGCAGGTTCGCCATCTTGCGACGAGGCTGAGCGCCGTCAACAGCGTGCCCCGTGACTGGAGCGGCGCCGAGCCGCCCAATAACGACTGAGGGCGCCAGACACGGTGCCTGGCGCCCTCGAAGTCTAATTTGTGGGCGACTAGCCCGCGTGCGGCTGTGACATGTTGTCTCCTTCTCCGTTGGAGCGGCTCCGCAGTTCCAGGCCATCCCAGCCCGGCTACCATTGAGTAGGTTTGCGCAGGATAGTAACGGAACGAGAAGCATTCGTCTAGTCCAACTAGCTCTGTGCACGAATGCTTGCAAAAGGAGGTCCAGCGCCGCAAATGCCGACAAAGCTCAGCGGCGCTCAAGTTCTCGCCGCTTTCGGACGAAACATGCAGCGACCCCTACCGATCGAGGCCGACGATGCCGCTGTCCATCTCCCCCCCACAACCGCGCGACGAGCGCCAGCTCGTGTTCACCAGCTCGCAGGCAGCCCGCTACGTGGGCGTCTCGCTAGCGACCGTGCGCCGCTGGACGGACGCCGGCCACATCGAGCTGCTACCGCACGCCCGGCGGACAGCGGCGCTTCTCGAGGGCGCAGCTGGACCAGTTCATCGCCTCGATGCAGCGCGCAGGCGCATCCGAGGACGCAGCGGTGGTCGCGCACCGCGCACAGGTCGCCTGAGCAGGCCGCCGGTCAGCTGGCGAGCGGCTGACGACTGCCCCGTCGGTCGGTTTGCAAGCCGCCTGAGCAGGCCGTGTTCAGCTGGCGAGGCGCCCGAACTTCTCGCGCAGCCGCCGGTAGAACGAGGAGCCGGGCAGCTGGGCGATCGTGCCGACGTCGTTGACGAAGCGCGCCTCGATCCTCCCGCCCGCCGGGATCTCGCCGGCCGGGCGTCCGTCGACCGCGACGTCGAGCGGCTCGCGCGAGCGGTTGTGGATCGTCAGCCGGTCGTCGGGCGCGACCACGAGCGCGCGCGCGGTCATCGAGTGGGGCGCGATGAACGACACGACGAACCCCTCCACCCCCCACGCCATCACGGGCCCGCCGTTGGCGAGGTTGTAGCCGGTCGATCCCGCGGGCGTCGCGACCACGAGGCCGTCGCAGCGCACGCTGCCGGCCTCCTCGCCGTCGAGCGCGTACGCGAGCTCGGCGACGCGCTCGCCGACCTTGCGGTGGATCGCGACGTCGTTGATCGCGGTCTGCCGGGCGACCTCCGTCCTGTCGTCGGGAGCGTCGAGCACGATCGCGGGCAGGCGCAGCAGCTCGAAGTCGCCGTCCAGCGCGCGGCGCGATGCCGTCCTCGATGTCCTCGGGCTCGACCGTCGCCAGAAAGCCGATCTCGCCGAAGTTGATCGCGAACACGGGCACGCCGGTGCCGGCGTAGCGCTGCAGCGCGCGCAGGATCGTGCCGTCGCCGCCGAGCACGACGCACAGCTCGACGTCGTCCTTGCCGGCGGCGTTCACGAGCACCCCGGGGCCGGCCGTCAGGTCGTGCTTGCGCGTCTCCTCCTCGTCGAAGCGCAGCGTCACGCCGGCCTGCGCCGCGCGCTCGGCCAGCAGCTCGAGCGCCGCGCGCGGTGTCGTCGGGCGCGGCGATGCGTGAACACCGTGATCTCCCTGCGCGTGCCTCCCTCACGGCTCGACCTCGCGCGCCAGCTGCTCCAGGTGCGCCGGCTCGCGCGAGCCGCGCGCGCCCGCGGGGTCGGCAAGCCACATGAACGTCTCGCGGTTGCCCTTCGGTCCGGGCAGCCCCGAGGAGTGGTAGCCGACGCACCGCGGCGCCGAGCGCCGAGCGCGGCCTCGCCGGCGCTCGAGCAGCGCCTCGCGGCGATCCTCGGCGTCGCGCACCACACCGCCCTTGCCGACGCGCCCGCGGCCGAGCTCGAACTGCGGCTTGACCAGCGCGAGCACGTCATAGCCCGCCCCCAGACAGCCGAGCACGGCTCCGCAGCACCTTCTCGAGCGAGATGAACGACACATCGACCGTCGCCAGATCCGGCGGCTCCTCGCCCGCGTCCTCCGATCGCGCCTGGGCGAGCAGCGCGGGCGTCAGCGCGCGGGCATTCGTGCGCTCGAGTCACCGTCACGCGCGCGTCGCTTCGCAGGCGATAGTCGAGGATCCCGTAGCCGACGTCCACCGCGATCACCTCGCGCGCGCCGCGCTGCAGCAGGCAGTCGGTGAAGCCGCCGGTCGAGGCGCCGACGTCGAGCGCGCGCCTGCCCTCGACGTCGAGACCGGATGCGTCGAGCGCGTTTGCCAGCTTGATACCGCCGCGCGAGACGAACTGCGGGCTGCGCCCGCACGCTCAAGCGCTCCTCGACGTCGACCAGCTCGCTCGGCTTGGACGCACGGCGATCGCCCGGGCCGACGCGCACCTCGCCGGCCATCACCGACGCCGCCGCGCGGCTGCGCGAGGGGAACAGCCCGCGCTCGGCCAGCAGGGTGTCCAGACGACGCTTGCCCATCGCACGGGAACCCTTACACACAAGCCCGCTCAGCGCCGCGGGCGCGTCGACTTCGGCACGCGCACGAGCGCTCCCCGCTCGGCGCTCGACATAGCTCGTGAACGCTATGTGATCGATATCACACACACGCGCTCGCGAGACGGGCATCATCGATAGCGATCGAGAGTGCAGCATCGACTCTCCTGAATCCCTCCTCCCGAAACGGCCCGCTCTCCCCGGCGGGTCGTTTCATTTAAGAAACGACCTCACGCGCACACGTCGGCTCTCTGCCATGTCGGCGCGCGCGCCAGACGCTCGCTCAGGCGCCGACGATCGCCGGCCCAGCACCGCAGAGGCCCGCTGCCCTGGGCGCTCCCGCCGTCGCCGCGATCGGAGATCGCCGCGGCACCCGCTCGGCGATGCGCTCGCCGGTGAAGCCGACCTCCTCGTGCAGCAGCGCCGGCTTGCCGTGCGTGACGTAGCGGTCGGGAAGGCCGACCCGCAGGATCCGGCGCCGCCCGCGCCGCGCCGGCCTCGTTGAGCGTCTCCCACACGGCCGAGCCGAAGCCGCCCGCGAGCACGCCCTCCTCGACCGTCACGAGCAGGTCGTGCTCGGCCGCCAGCTGGGCCATCAGGCCCGCGTCGATCGGCTTGGCGAAGCGCGCGTCGGCGACCGTCACGGCGATCTCGTGCTGGCGCAGCAGCTCGGCGGCGCTCGAGCGCCTTGCCGACGCCGCTGCCGTAGCCGATCAGCGCGACGCGCGCGCCGGCGCTCGCCGACGCGGGCGTGTGCTCGGCCTCGCAGCAGGATCTCGCCGGTGCCGATCGCGATCGCCTTGCGCCTCGCTGGGCAGCTCGACGCCCGTGCCCTCGCCGCGCGGGTAGCGCAGCGCGATCGGGCCGTCGTCGTACTCGAGCGCCGTGCGCAGCATGTGCACGAGCATCGCCTCGTCGCGCGGCGCCATCAGCACGATGTTCGGCAGGCAGCGCAGGTAGGCGATGTCGAACGCGCCGTGGTGGGTGGGACCGTCGTCGCCGACCAGCCCCGCGCGGTCCATCGCGAACACGACGTTCAGCTTCTGCAGGCAGACGTCGTGCACGATCTGGTCGTAGGCGCGCTGCAGGAACGTCGAGTAGATCGCCGCCACCGGCTTGACGCCCTCGAGCGCCAGCCCGGCGGCGAACAGGATCGCCTGCTGCTCGGCGATGCCGACGTCGAAGTAGCGCTCGGGCATCGCCTTCTGCAGGATGCTCAGGCCGGTGCCCGAGTTCATCGCCGCGGTGATGCCGACGACGCGCTCGTCGCGTTCGCATTCGCGCACGAGCGCCTCGCCGAAGACCTGCGTGTACTGCGGCGGCGGCGCCTGCGCGATCCTCGCGCGGCGCCGCTTGCCGTCGGCGCGGCCGGGTCGGCGAGCCGTTGACGATCGACTTCGGCTTGGCCGCGTGCCACTTCTCCATGCCCTCGAGGCCGCCGTCCTCGGCGGGCGCGAAGCCCTTGCCCTTGACCGTCGCGATGTGCACGACGACCGGCCGCTGCGGCCGCGAGCGCCTCGCGCAGCGCCTCGCGCAGCGCGCGCACGTCGTGGCCGTCGATCACGCCCATGTAGGCCCAGTCGAGCTCCTCCCACCACAGCCCGGGCGCCCAGAACGCCTTGATCGACTCCTTCAGGTGCGGGCCGAGGCGCTCGAACGCCGCGCCGATCCCGCCCGGCAGCCGCGTCAGGCCGCCCTCGACGCCGGCGCGCGCGTGCCACAGCTTCGGGTTCAGGCGCACGCGGTTGAAGTAGCGCGACAGCGCGCCGACGTTCGGGGCGATCGACATGCCGTTGTCGTTGAGCACGACCACGATCGGCGTGCCGAGCCCGCCCGCCTGGCCGATCGCCTCGAACGCGACGCCGCCGGTCATCGCGCCGTCGCCGATCACCGCCACGACCTTGCCGTCGCTCGGCGGCGTCGAGGTGGCGCATCCCCTCCTTGATCCCGACCGCGTAGCCGATCGAGGTCGAGGCGTGGCCGGCGCCCATGATGTCGTGCTCGGACTCGGCGATCGAGCAGAACGGCGCGAGGCCGCCGTACTGGCGGATCGTGCTGAGCTGATCGCGCCGGCCGGTGAGGACCTTGTGCGGGTAGGCCTGGTGGCCGACGTCCCAGAGGATCTTGTCGCGCGGGGAGTCGAGCAGCGAGTGCAGCGCGACCGCCAGCTCGCACGTGCCGAGGTTGGCGCCGAAGTGCCCGCCGATCTCGCCGACCGTGTCGATGATGTGCTCGCGCACCTCCTGCGCGAGCTGCGCGAGCTCCTGCTCGGAGAGCTCGTGCAGGTCCTCGGGGCCGTCGATGCTGCTCGAGCAGGCTCATGAGGTGCGCGTGTAGATGAAGTCGGCGATGCCCTCGAGCTCGGCCGTGGCGTCGGGGCGCCGGCGCGCGCGGCGCGCGCGACCTCGGCGAGCGCCGCGCGCGCCATCCGATGCGACTCGGCCGCCAGCTCCCGTGCGCGCTCGATCCCGAACTCGCTCACGTACGTGCGCTTCCCGTGACGCTCATCGCTACCTCGTGGCTTTCCAAGTGCATCGTCGGTGCCGGTCACGTCGAGTATGTCGTCGACGATCTGGAACAGCACGCCGAGCTCCGCCGCGAAGCGGCGGAACGGCGCCGTCTCAGGTCCATCTTCGATCCCCGTCAACAGTAGTACGCAGAGCACCGACGCGCCGATCAGACGGCCCGTCTTCAGCTCGTGCAGCCGCCGCAGCGCGGCCGGGCCGCGAGGCGTCGTGCGGCGTTCACATCCGCGTACTGCCCGCCGACCATGCCGTTCACGCCCGTCGCCGCCGCCAGCTCGGCGGCCGCCGCGCAGCACCCGCTCGGGCGCCGAGCGCTGGTGCGTGAGCAGGTGGCGGAACGCCTCCGCGTACAGCCCGTCGCCGGCCAGGATCGCGACGTCCTCGCCGAACTTCACGTGGCACGTCGGCTGCGCCGCGGCGCAGCTCGTCGTCGTCCATCGCCGGCAGGTCGTCGTGGATCAGCGAGTAGGTGTGGATCAGCTCGATCGCGCCCGCCAGCGGCAGCACCTCGCGCTGCTCCAGCCCGACCGCGCGCGCGGTCGCGAGCGCGAGCACCGGGCGGATGCGCTTGCCGCCGGCCAGCAGCGAGTAGCGCATCGCCTCCTCCAGCCCCTGCCGTGATCGGCTCCTCGGAGAAGCTGCATGCCGCGCCAGGTAGCGCTCGACCTCCTCGCGCAGGTGCTCCGGGTAGCCGGCGCTCCGGCGCATCAGCGGGCGGGGCTCGGGGGACGGGTGGGCGGACACCTATAGAAGCGTGTCCTGGCCGGGCGCCGGGGCGGAGACCTCCGCGCGCGTCAGCTGCTCGAGCTCGGCGGCCGCCTGGGTCGCCAGCGCGGCGCAGTCCTCGACCATCGTCGCGGCGGCGTCCGCCGAGAGCTCGCCCGAGCGCAGCTGCTCGGCGGCGCGCTCCAGGCGCGCGATCAGCTCGTCAAGACGCTCGACGCTGCTCATCGGATCCGCGCATTCTCGCGCACCTCGCGCAAGACTGCCGCCAGCACCCCGTTGACGAAGCCCGGGGCGTCCGCGCCGCAGAACGTCTTGGCGCTCTCGACCGCCTCCTCGATCGCCCCCTCCGGCGGGATCGGCTCGTCCGCCGGGGCCGCGTCCGGGTGCAGCATCTCGATCAGCGCGACGCGCATGATGCTGCGCTCGAGCGGCTGGATCCGCTGCACCGACCAGCCGTGCGCGTGGCGGTCGATCACCTCGTCGAGCTCCTCCGCCCGGTCGGCCGCGGCGTGCGCGAGCGCGCGCGCGAACAGCGAGGCGTTCGCGCGGCAGCGTCTCCGCCAGCGGCCGGCCGGTGAGGTCGTGCTGGTAGAGCGCGATCACCGCCGCGCGGCGCTGATCGGAGCGGCGCATTCAGGCGCGCGCGACGTATTCGCCGGAGCGCGTGTCCACCCGGATGCGCTGTCCCGGCTCGACGAACAGCGGCACCTGGATGACCGCGCCGGTCTCGAGCGTCGCCGGCTTGGTGCCGCCGCCCGAGACCGTGTCGCCGCGCAGGCCCGGATCGGTCTGGGTGACCTCGAGGTCGACCGCGCTCGGCAGCTGCACGTCGGCCGGCTGCGCCGTCGATGAACAGCACGTCCACCTCGCTGCTCGGCGTGATCCAGCGCAGCGCGTCCTGCACCGCGGGCTCGGGGACCGCGATCTGCTCGAAGGACTCGGTGTCCATGAAGTGCGCGTCGGTGCCGTCCGCGTAGAGGAACTGCATCTTCCGCGACTCCGTGCGCACCGGGCGGAACTTCTCGCCCGGCCGGAACGTCCGGTCGATCACGTTGCCGTCGGACGCGCGGCGCAGCTTCGTGCGCACGAACGCCCCGCCCTTGCCGGGCTTGACGTGCTGGAACTCGAGGATCTTGAAGATCGTGCCCGTCGACCTCGATGTGGTTCCCGTTTTTGAATTGGTTTGTGCTTATAGCCATAGACGTTTCCAGAGATCAAATAGCGTTCGCTGGGGCACTGAGCCTGCAAGATAGCTGGCCCCGGACATGATGGCGGAGCCCAATGCAAGAGCATCCTCACGCAGCAATGCGCCTCGACGTGGCAGCTGGCACATGCTTGGTTCGTAGAACCATCGAGCGTACCCGCGGGTCGCGGAGTGCCCGACGCCGGCGCCACTCACGCTCGTCGCGGCCGAGACGGCCAGAGGCAGCGCCACGACCGTAGAAGCCAGGCTCCAGGCCGGGAAAGATCTCGATCGATGCATCCGGGGCAATCGCGTGCCAACGGTCAACGAGGTCCGCTGCAAACGGGTCATATATGCGAATACTGGCGACCCGACTAGCAGATGCCTGCAACATCGCTTTGATCTCGTGGTCGTACGGCGGAAGCGAGTAGCCGACCACAACCCATTCGTCGGCTTCGTGCAGCTCTTGGGCCGCGCGATCCCAGACCGACCAAAGCCAGCCCGGAACGTGCTTCTCGGGCAACGGCGGCAGAATCGCCGCGCCGACGTAATCACGGAATGCTGGCCGGACGTCGGCGAAAACGTCTATGCCCTCGGCGCTCAAACTCCAATTCAGCGATCCGTGAAGCTTCGCAAGAGGGATGACGCCTGCTGGCGTAGGGTCGACGCCGCGGTCCCGTGCATACGGCGACCTGACCGGACGCACCTTGGCGTCGATCCCAGCGTAGTGAAAGCCGGGCGAGCCGGCGACGAGGTTCGGCACCATGCCAACTGTCTGCTCGATCGTGAGGTCGTAGTTCAGGGTGACGATGGCACGGACGGTCGTGCGCTCGAGCAGGGCGTTCCAGAAGTCAGCCTGTGCCGGGCTGATCGTGCGTCGCAACAGGGCAGGTCGATAAGGATTGTGCCGATAGAGTCGAGTTCTGGCAGCTGGCTCAGCCAAGCGGCGCTGGATGTACGCCGCGACCTGGCTCCAGCCCACTCTGCGCTCATGCGACTGCTCGTCCTCCAGATCGAGGGCGAGTTCCAGTTGTCCCGTGCGCGATGGGGACGGCTTCGGGCACAGCGGTGCTTCCATGAACTTTGCGTGACCCTCGTAAGCGCATGCGATGAACTGCTCGGCCGGATGCCCGAGATTCTCTCGACGCCAATGTTCGTATGCGTCTATAACCGCCCTGTCTGACCAATCGCGCGGAGGCACGTCAGCAGGATCAAAGAGTTCGTTCGCCAGCGGCAATCCGGCTGCGTAGGACCAACCAGCACCCGTGATCAGGACGCAGTTGGGCGATGGCAGACGACGCGAAAGGGACCGCATGGGACTAGTCAGCATCTCACGCTGCGCGGACGGTTACGCGTGCTGTGGTAAGAGTCTCCGGAAAACCCATGCCTCGGGAGCATCCTCCCGTCCTGGTATTATCGTCCGCATGAGTAGCCTTGCGTGGAGAGTCGGGGAGTTGGCCGAGCAGCGCGGATTCAACACACGCCGACTGGCCAAAGCCGCGGGCCTCGATGAGAAGACCGTCCGCAACATCATCGCCGGGCGCGCCACGCGCGTGGACCTCGACACGATCGCACGCCTGTCCTCCACGCTGGACGTCACACCGGGCGCCCTGTGGACGAGCGAACCAGACCCGGCACACGCATGGCTCGCCGCAGCGGGAGCCGCCGGTCAGGCCCAATCCGGTGAGCTGGAGGAGATCCTCACGGGCGGCCAGCCAGACGTGTTCGACACGGCCTTGGAGCGGGCGAGACGACCGCTGTGAGTCGCTGCTACCTCGACACGAACTTCATCTATACGCATCTCCGGTCGAAGCCCGCGAGTGCGCCAGGCCCGATCGAAACCTGGCGGCGATCGGTTATGGCCGAGGTCGCGAGCGACGGCGGAGTCATCAGCGCGCTCGTCCTCGATGAGCTCGCCTACAGACTTATCCTCGCCTGGCTGCGAGACGATGGCGTGGAGGATCCTCTCTCCAGATACCGCGCCGAGCCGCAGCTGACGATGCGTGCGGTCGCACGCCGCCTAACGGCGACCTGGAGGGCGGTCGAGTCGCTGTCCCTGGAGCTATGGCCTACCGATCAGGCGGTCGTTGCCCGAGCGCAGGGGCTCATGGCAAAACCCGGGCTCAGCCCCCGAGACGCCTTTCATGCCGCCCACGCGCTGGTGGCAGCGTGCAGCCTGATCGCGAGCACCGACTCTGCCTTCGAGCAGGTTCGCGGCCTAAGCCGCCTCGCACCATGAGTAATACCTTCTGCACACGTTTTTGAATTGATTTGTGCTTATCAGGGCGAATCAGTCTTTCTAGAGCCAAATATCAATGTGGTTGCGGCCACGCGAGCTTTATCGCGCCCGGATCGCGCGGCCGGATCACGATAGCGCCAGACGTCCCTCTTTAGCCGCAGCCGCTGCCAGACCACCGTCGAGCGTGACCAACCCGACATCCAGTCGGCGAGCGAGGGCCAGGTACGCGGCGTCATACGCAGTCAGCGTGTCGCGCAGCTCCCATATCTCGGCGGCGAGCTCGATCACGGGATAGCCGAGTGCCCGCAGATCACGTAGAGCAGCCAGCGCCTCCGCAGCCCGCAACTGGGTGAGCTCGCCGCGAATCGCGTAGCGCCGCAGCGCCGAGAGCGCCTCAACATTGAAGTGCTCGGGCACGTGCAACTCGGAGTGCTCCGCAAGTGCCGTGCGCACCTCGCCGGCGCGTGGCATCGCGAGGAGCACCTCCACCATCGCGCTCGCGTCGGCAACGATCACGCAGCGGTGCGCTCACGCTCAGCACGAATCACGACTGCAGGCGGTTCGCTGGTCTCAACCGGCGCCCAGGCTTCGCTACGCGCAAGCCACTCCCGCATCGTAGGTCGCACAGCCAAGGCCTGAAGCTCCGCGAGCAGATAGTCGGAGAGCGTCATGCCCGTCTGAGCTGCCCTGATCTTCAGCTCGCGATGCAGCGCGTCAGGCACGTTGCGAATCTGGATCATCGAAGACATGCGAATCGCATTGTAGCATGCTAATCGCATGCCAACACGAGAGGAGGCCCGGACGATTGGTAGAGCGCGACGAGAGACGCGAGTGACGAATCTCCTACCCCGCCGCACCCGTGAAGATCTGAATCACAGCGGCGGGGGACAGCCCGTTCCGACAGGGCAGGCCCCAGGCCTGGCTTCGATGATGACCGGAGCCGCCAGCCGGTGCGGCACCTGGCAGATCGGTGCTACACTGGCTGGATGCCAACGACCAGACCCCGCTACACGATCACGGACACTGGCTCCATCAGCGCCCTACTAGACGATGCCCAGCGTCGATGGCCGGGGGTGAGAGATCGCAAGGAGCTGCTGTTGCGTTTGGCGCAAGCAGGCCATGATTCGCTGCGCCTGGATCAAGCCGAAGCCGAGGAGAACGATCGCAGGGAGCGACAGCGGGCAGCGCTCACAAATTTGCAACGCACGGTTGATTGGGGTGCGATCAGGGACGACCAGGCATGGACCTAGGCGGGCTGCTACTCGCTGACAAGTCAGCGTTGGAGCGAGCCACCCCGGAGGCCCTCGAGCTCGGAGAGATCTGCGTGTGTGCCGTCGTGCGCCTTGAGGTGCTCTACAGCGCCAGAAGCCCGGACGACTACACAAAAATCGAGGACAGCCTCTCGGTCTTCCGCGATCTGAGCGTCAACGCCGAGACAATCCTCACCGCTGTGACGGCACACCGAGAGCTCGGGCAGAAAGGCCGCCACCGCCTTCCCATCCCCGATCTACTCATTGCGGCTTGCGCCCAGCAGCACCAAGCCGCCGTGCTCCACATCGACCGCCACTACGACGTGCTCGCCGAAGTGCTGGCCTTCGAACCTGTACGACTCGTAGTCTGAATCCCGTCAGACGTGTGCTGTCAGGTAGCGATGCCTGAACCGCTGGCGCCCGGCCGGGAGTCGCGTGGTCTCTGCTATCCGTAGTCTCCCTGTCTCAAAAGGCGGGACACGGCGGATTGGCAGATTCAGGTCGATCGCCATCCTCGAGCATTGAAACCAATGCCATGAGGAGGCAAGCCGATGACGATCAAGGCTGGGCGAACGAGGTCGTGTGTAGCCGCAGCGGTGCCGGTCCTGACAGTGGCGCTGGTCGCCCTCACGGCCACGGCTAGCGCAAGTCGAGCCCCGACGCGAAGCGAGGCCGATTCGATCTCACATGCCCTGCACGCGTCCTCAGCTACGGGGGCCGTCCACTGTTTTCACGTGCACGAGATCGTCATTTCGACCGCCGGACCGTGGGCACGCGCGAGGATCTTCCCGTGCTCGAAGCATGGCGATCGGGCATTGGCCGTCCTGGAGCTGAAGCATGGGCATTGGCGGGTGCGAGATCTCGGCACCGCAGACACCGGCTGCACGGTCGCACCTCGCCGCGTACGACGTGACCTGCGACTCTTTTGCAGCTGATCTTGCCGGCGCTGCGCGTCAGCTGAACGCGTGCGCCGGCAGGATGTAGCGCCGTGTCTGCGCGGCCTGGCGCTCGGTCCCGGCCACCGGGCTGCGGCTGTGCACGCCCTTGCTCTGCGGGTGTGCGAGCGTCGAGTCGGGAGTGCCGCCGTGGTCGGCGATCCAGGCGAGGATCGCTCTGGAGTGTGTGCCCTCGGCGAGAATCACGGGACGATCGATCACCGTGCCGCCTGATGGATGGGGTCGGGCCAGGCGCTTGACCAGCACAGCTATGGCATCCGTTTCGTCTGTTGGCGTCGTATTCATGTCGTTTCCTATCTTCCGCTCGGTTGCAGTGAGATGTGACCAAGGTCGTGTGGCAGCTCGCGATTCGTGTTAGCGAAGCCGGGCTGTAGGTCCAGGAGCGTGGTGAGCAGCTGCAGCGGCGTGCCGGCCGCCCAGGCTTGAGGGCGCGAGGCGGTCGGGTACGCGACGGGCACGGACGTGACCGCTGCGGGGTAGCCGGCGAAGACCTCCGGTAGGCGATGCTCGAAGTGCGGCGCCGCGGAGAGCATCGCGGCGGCGATCGTCGCCGCCTGCTCGTGGTGGCCGTAGCGCGCGAGGCCCGCTGCGATGAGCGAGTTCTCGTGCGGCCATACGGTGCCGGTGTGATAGCCGAGGGGGTTGTATCCAGCCTCGCGATCGCCGAGCGTCCTCACGCCCCAACCGGAGTACAGCTCGCTCGCCAGCAGCCGGTGCGCGGTGGCGGCCGCCTCGATGTCGTCGAGCAAGCCGGACCACAGCAGGTGCCCGATGTTCGATGTCACGCTGTCGATCTGGCGCTTCTCGCCATCGAGCGCCACCGCGTGGCAGCCTCGCTCCGGCATCCAGAAGTCGCGGCGAAAGCCTGCGCGCAGGTCGCTCGCCTGGCGCTCGAGCTGCTCGCCCAGGTTCGAGTCGGCCCATACCTCCCGGGCCAGGCGCGCAGTTCGCAGCAGCGCGTCGTAGACGTAGCCCTGGATCTCGCAGGTCGCGATCGGTCCCTCGGGAAGCGTGCCGTCGGCGAACTGGATCGCGTCCCAGCTGTCCTTCCAGCATTGGTTGATGAGGCCGCTTGCGAGGTTTCTCCTCGAGTACTCGACGTAGCCATCGCCGTCGGCGTCGCCGCTGTCCCTGATCCAGGCGAGCGCCGCGCGCGCGCTCGGCTCGAGCGATCGCACCAGCTCGTCGTCGCCGCTCCAGCGGTGGTACTCGTCCAACAGGATGAGGAACAGCGGCGTCGCATCCGCCGATCCGAAATACGGGGAGTGAGGTCGAGCGCCGCTGTCGGTCAGCTCGCCGAAGCGCAGCTCGTGCATGATCTTCCCGGGCTCGCGTTCGTGGAAGTCATCCCGATCGTGGGCTTGGGCGGCCGCGAGCACCCGCAGCGTGGTGGCTGCGAGCTCAGGCAGGTATGGCAGCACCTGGAAGCTGGTGATGATGCTGTCGCGACCGAACAACGCCATGAACCAGGGCAGTCCCGCCGCCGGCAGCGTCGCGCCCTCGCTGATATCGGGCGGCAGTCGCAGCGCCCCGAGGTCGCTGAGGCTGGCGTGATACGTGCGCATCAACGCCGGATCGCTCGCGGCAAAGGCGGGAGCGCGAGCGAGCCACCCCTCGAGCTCGGCCGATTTGGAGGCGCTCATCGCATCCAGGCTGCCGCGCGCAGCGCGCTGCGCGAACACCGCGGTGCGCTGCTGCGCGGACGGAGTGATCGTCAGCGTGGTCGACCATGCCTCACCCGGAGCGAGCGTCACCGAGTAGGCGAATCCCCCACGGGTGATCGCCGCGCGCGCGCTCGAAGCGACCGTCACCGAGCGGCAGAAGCCGCCCCGCCTGTAGGAGAGCGTGAGCGAGCCGGCGTCGCCTCGGAACGCGATCTCCCGCGCTTTGACCGAGTTGTCCTTGACCTCGAACATGTCAGCGAAGTCCGTGTCCAGCTCCATCGCGACGCGGATCGTGCTGCGCTCGTGGCGGTGGTTGATGACCGACAGCTCCTCCATCCACACGTGGTCGACCAGGCGGCGGCGCATGACCGAGCATGGCGCCGCTTCCTCAGGGCCGACGCGGGGCGTCAGGAAGAACCGCGCCGCGAAATGCTCGGCCTGGTCCAGCCCGAGCACCTCAAATGGCGCGTCGTCGACCGTCAGCACCCAGCGCGACAGGAAGCGCGTGTCGTTACAGAAGAACCCATCCTCGCGACCGTCTTCCCCGCGAATATCGCCAAGGCGGTCGCTGACCACGAAGGTGCTGCCATCGAGAACGCTGACGGTGCGCTCAGACAAAGGCGATCGCCTGTTCTCGCCGACATGCGGCCGCGCGATACGCCGACTCATAAGCCGCAGCGACGACGTCGATGTCGCAGTGCTCTGAGACCCACGCGCGGCAGTCGCTCGCGGCGATGCTTCCAAGGCGGCCGATGGCGGCCGCCATCGCCGTCTCGTCGCGCACGAGGAAGCCCGTGCGCCCGTCGATCACCAGCTCGCTCGCCGCGCCCGCGGGAAACGCGATGACCGGCGTGCCGCACGCGAGCGCCTCGACCATCACCATCCCAAACGGCTCCTCCCATCGGATCGGCATCAAAAGCGCCCGCGCGCCGGCGAACAGCGAGAGCTTGAGCGCGCCACCGACCTCGCCGAGGAACCTCACGCGATCGCCATCGATGTGGGGTGCGACCTCGCGGTCGAAGAAGGACTGCTGGCCGGGCTGGATCACACCAGCGAGCACCAGCGGCACGCCGGCTGCGCATGCTGCGGCGATCGCACGATGCGGCCCCTTCTCGGCGGTCATCCGCCCGACCCACAGCACGTAGTCCTCCTTGCGCTCCTGCATCGGCCAGCCCTGCACGTCGATCGGGTTCGGGATCACCGCCACCCCGCGCATCGACGGCGGCGCCTTCGCACGCTGCGCGCGACTGATCGCCACGAGCGTCGCCTTCGACTCGTGCCGCGTGTAAAAAGCCGCCGTGGCATCCGTGAACTGGCCGTGCAGCGTGTGCACCAGCGGGGTGTCCAGCCGGTCAGCCATGCCGAGCGCTGTGAATCCACAGTGATCGTGCACCACGTCGAATCGCAGCGCTCCATGGGCTCGGTCGATCTCGGCGAACGCCCGCGCCACGTGATCGACCTCGAACAGCGAGCGCTCGATCTCGTCGGGATGAGCTTTCTCCAGCAGCGTGACCACCCGCGCCGTCGATGTCGACCCCGGGGCACAGAACAGGGTCACCTCGTTGCCGCGCCTGACGAGCGCCTCGCTCAACACGCTCACCACGGCCTCCACTCCCCCATAGCCCGGAGGGGGCACCGAGATCCAAGGCGGAGCGAGCATCGCCACCCGCAATCTCTTCCCGTCCGCGCGCCGTCGCGCCGGCTGCCCGCCGGCTGCGCGGCCGATTCTGCGATCAGCAGGAGAGTCGACGATAAGCGAGGGCGGCAAGCTCATACCTCGCATATCTCTGGAGCCCACCGACCACGGCAATGCTGGACACGGCTCGCCTCATTTCGATTGCTCGCGGACCGCCCAAGAGGCACACGCCGCTATGTGATCACCATAACATGAAACTGATATCTAGAGTTAGTAGTCTTTACCCATGACGCTGGCGCGACTGCCGCGGTGGGCCTTTCTCACCAACCACGCCCAGGTTCTCATCTGCCTCGCCGAAGAGCCAGGCGTGCGACTGCGCGACGTCAGCGAGCGCATCGGCATCACCGAACGAGCCACTCATCGCATCGTCACCGAGCTGGCCGACGCCGGCTACATCACCCGCAACCGCATCGGTCGACGCAACACCTACCTCGTCCACACCGACCTCCCGCTCCCCGACGCGCTCGCCCGCAATCAGCGAGTCGGCGACCTGCTCGCGATTCTCGGCAGCAGCCAGGAGCCAGCCACCGAGTAGTTCGAGGAATAGGATCCGCCAATGCGTGGGTGGGCTCGGCGATCGAGCACCTGGCTAGGGGATCGAGCGCCGGCCACCCTCGAACGCGTGTGGCGTTCGCCGTCCGACCAGCCGGCTTGGGCGCGCCCCACGCTGATCGCAGTCGCCGCGGTAGCCGGACTGGCCTATGCGTGGGGGATGAACGGCGCAGCGTTGGAGGATTACTACGGCGCGGCGGCGCGAAGCATGTCCACGAGCTGGCACGATTTCTTCTTCGGCGCGTTCGACCCCGCTGGAACGGTTTCCATCGACAAGCTGCCGGGGTCGCTGTGGCCGCAGGCGCTGCTTTTGCGGATCGTCGGATTTCACGTGTGGGCGATCGTGCTGCCGCAGGTGATCGAGGGCGTGGTCACCGTCCTCGTGCTCTACCGCGCGGTGCGTCGCCTGGCTGGCCCGCTCGCCGGCATCGCGGCGGCGGCGGTGCTCGCGAGCAGTCCGGTCACCGTCGCGTTGAACCGCGGCAACGTAGCGGACTCCCTTCTGATCATGCTGTTGGTGCTGGCGGCGGACGCCACCTCCTCGGCACTGCTCTCGGGCAGGCTTCGCACCCTGCTGCTGGCGGGAGTATGGGTGGGATTGGCCTTCCAAGCCAAGATGCTGGTCGCTTGGCTGGTGCTCCCCGCGCTGGCCGCGGCGTACCTACTTGCGGCGCCCGCTCACATCCGGGTCCGAGTCTCGCACCTCGCCCTCGCGGGACTCGTGACTGTTGCGGTGTCTTTGAGCTGGATGACGGTGGTCTCGCTCGTCCCCTCCCACGCGCGTCCCTATGTGGACGGCACTCAGAACGACTCGATCTACAGCCAGACATTTGAATACAACGGGTTCAGCCGGCTCGAACGACGCAATGTCTTTGCTGGAGCCGGCCATCCGGCCGCATTTCTCGTAAAGATCTCTGAAGCGAACGCGGCTCCCACACACAAGCTGAGGCCCAGCTGGCACCGGCTGCTCGGTGGGCTCTTCGGACGCGATGACGGATGGCTACTGCCGGCCGCGCTGATAGCCGCAGCCTGGGTGCTGGTGGCTGTCCGGAGCGTCGGCCGGCGCGACCCGCTCCGGGCCGCCGTCGTCCTGTGGGGAACCTGGCTGCTGACCATGGCGGGGTTCTTCAGTGCGGGCGGCTACCCGAACTCATACTACGTCGCCGCGCTCTCCCCCGCTACCGGGGCATTGTGCGGCGCCGGCGCGGCGCTGTCGGCGAGAGCGCGCAGCCAGCTGGCGGCGAGGGCCGGGCTGGCCGCCGCGATTCTGTGCTCGGTGAGCTACGGCATCTACCTTCTCCACGGGGGGACCGACGTGCCGAGCTGGCTGATTCCCGTGGCCGTAGTCGTCGGGGCGGCCGGAGCGGGAGCGTTGCTGGGCGCGCGTCATGCCGCCATTCTCAGGTCGCCCACGAGCCGTGTCACTCTGACGCTGGCATGCGCGCTCGTGCTTCCGGGCGTCGCCTCCGTGCTCATGGTGGTCCGCGGCCTCGGGCCATTCGCCGCCCCTTATGAGCCCGCGTCCGCCACTTCCTCGCGAGCTTCCGCACGCCATTCGCAGATGAGCTCCGAGCAGGCCATGGAACAGCTCTCTGCGCGCTACGGCACGCCGATCGCCCTGGCAACCGACTCGTCGATACTCGCGGCGCCGTTCATCCTCGCCACTGGCGATGAGGTCCTCCCGATCGGGGGCTACCAGGGCGGCGCGCCCGACCCATCGCTTGCCGACATACGGCATCTGATAGACGCGGGAGAAGTACGAGCCTTCCTCGTGCCGGTCATCAGCGATGACCGGCGCATCGCCTGGATCACCGGTCACTGCAAGCCCGAAGAGTCACACGGGCAACGCCCGACCGCGACGTCGACAGAACTCTATGAATGCGACTAGGCCGCAGTCGCCGCCAGGCTCCCCACGTCGATCCCGATCACCTTCAGGCGCCGGTGCAGGGCGTTGAACGCGAACGCGTTGGTTTCCTCCATCGTGTAGTCGAGGATCGCGTAGCTCTCCGGGTCTTGCGCCGGGCGGCACGAGCACGGCGGCGGCAAGTGGGATCAGCTCGGCGATGCGCGAGGCGATGCGCTGCCTGAGCGCGGGGTCGCTGGCCTTCTCGCGCAGGAACCACGTGCCGTAGGCGACGTGGCGATGCTCGTCCTGGGAGATCAGCTTGAAGCCCTCCACCCAGCCCGGCAGGATCTGCTTGCGCTCCATGAAGTCGGTCAGGAACCACTGGCCCGTGAGCGCGAGCGTGCCCTCGATGATCATGTGGTAAAGCGTCACGAAGTCGACCTTCGCCTCGATGTCGCGCGGGTTCTCGATCAGGCGCCTGCCCCAGTCGACGAGCACGCCGTCGAACATCTCGATGAACGCCGGGTTGAGATCCTCACGGGCGCGCCGCAGGCGATCCTCGAAGCTGCCGTCGATGCCGAGAACCTGCTCGTAGAAGCGGTTGAAGTGCTGCGCGTGGCGTGCCTCGTCGACCTGCTGCGTGGTCAGGAACGCCTCCTCGCCCTGGCTCTCATACGCCATCACGAGGCCCGAGAACTGTGTCGTCACGCGCTCCTCGCCGATGAAGAACGACGAAAGGTTCCACGCCAGCTGCTGGCGCAGCTCCGCGTCCATCTCCCCCCAGTCGCGACGATCCTGGGTCAGGTCGATCGTGTGCGACTGCCAGTTCTGGCGCTCCCACAGCTCGTACAGCTGCTGCGGCGTCATCAGCGTCACCGACGACAGCTTCGACTCGTCGGAGATGGTGGCGACATCCCCCTGGCTGGTCAGGTCGAGAAGCGAGGGCATGTGAATCGATACCTCCTGAGCCGTTGGTGTGGGCGAACGTTCCTCCTGCGCCGAACATACTCCCCATGAGGCACTCAAGCTAGCCCCGGGACACGCCGATGCCGACATATGCGCCAGCGCCTGCGCGAGAACGCCCTGTGTGCGTCGCTCGCGTGCGCCGGCACCGCGGCGATCGCATGGCTCGGCCTGTACGGGTTCGCGTGGAACGACTACGACG
The DNA here is from genome assembly GCA_963797105.1 of uncultured Solirubrobacteraceae bacterium. Taxonomy (GTDB): domain Bacteria; phylum Actinomycetota; class Thermoleophilia; order Solirubrobacterales; family Solirubrobacteraceae; genus Palsa-744. The sequence goes on along the minus strand of CAWCOB010000002.1, from coordinate 1,433,528 downwards.
GCGAGGTGCGCCCCGCCTACGAAGCACTCGTGCAGGGACATCTCGTGAGCTTCCTGCGGCTCGCCCCCGCCTACGGCGGCTCGCTGATCGAGCGCGCGCCGTTCGCGCTCGTGCCGGGGCTGTGGGGCGGCGGCACGCTCGCGGTCTACAGGATGGTCGCGCTGCCGTGCCTGCTCGCAGCGGCCGTGCTCGGCGTGTGGCTGACCGCGCGCATGCGCGCCGACGGCCGCTCGACGCTCGCGCGCGCGGTCGCGCTCGGCGTATGCGTGGCGAACCCGATCACGCTGCTCGCGCTGGAAGTCGGCCACCCGGAGGAGATCCTCGGCGCGTGCCTGTGTCTCACTGCGGTACTCGTCGCCGCGCGCTCATCGAGCAGCGGCAGCTCGCTGCTGGCCGGAGCGCTGCTCGGCCTCGCGATCGCCAACAAGGAGTGGGCGCTGCTCGCCGCCGGACCGGTGCTGCTCGCCGTGGCGCCCGGGCGCCGGGCGCGGTGCGCGGCCAGTGCCTGCATCACGGCCGGCGTGATCCTGCTGCCGCTCGTGCTCGTGTCCTCGGGCGGCTTCGTCGCGAGCACGCGCACGATCGGCTCGCGGGCGGCTGACTCGATCTTCCAGCCGTGGCAGGTGTGGTGGTTCCTCGGTCACCATGGCGCGCTCGTGCACGGGACGCTCGGGGCGCCGAAGCGCGGCTACCGCATCGGGCCGGAATGGACGGGCACGATCAGCCACCCGCTGGTTCTGGCCACGGGCGCGCTGCTCGCCCTATCGCTGTGGCTGCGCGGCGCGCGCCGCACCGCGCTCACCCGCCAGCAGGCGCTGCTGGCGCTCGCGCTCGTGCTGCTCGCGCGCTGTCTGCTGGACACGTGGGACACCAGCTACTACACGCTGCCGTTCGTGCTCGCGCTGCTCGTCTGGGAGGTCGGACGACCAGGCCGCAACCCGCCGCTGCTCGCGCTCAGCGCATCCGCGCTCGTGTGGATCAGCTTCCAGTGGCTGCCCGATCACGCCTCCGCGGACGTCGCGTCGGCCGTGTTTCTCGCCTGGACGCTGCCGCTGGCGGCTTGGCTCGCGATGCAGCTGTTCGCTCCCGCACGCCAGGGGCGCGCGTCGCGAGTGGCGGCAGATGACGCCGCGCGCGCTCAGGAGACGACGGTGAGCTCCTTGGGCAGGCTCGTCAGGACCTCCTGAGCGCCATCGCGCACGACCACGAGGTCCTCGATCCGCACGCCGAGCAGTCCCGGCAGGTACACGCCGGGCTCGACCGTGACGACGTTGCCGGCGCGTAGCGGCTCCTCGCCCGCGGTTCGCGACAGGCGCGGTCCCTCGTGGATCTCCAAGCCGACGCCGTGCCCGAGGCCGTGACCGAAGTGCTCGCCCTCGCCGGCCGCCTCGATCACCGCGCGCGCGACGGCGTCCACCTCGCGGCCGCTCGACCCCGGAAGAACGGCTTCGAGACCCTGTTCCTGGGCGCGCAGCACGAGCTCGTAGATCTCGCGCGCCCGCGCGGAGATGCCCTCGCCGGTCGCGAAGGTGCGCGTGCAGTCCGAGCAGTAGCCCTCGTGCAAGGCGCCCCAATCGATCGTCACGAGCACGTCGCGGGGGATCGGCTCGGCGCGCGGCTGCCCGTGCGGCAGCGCGCCGTGGGCGCCTGCCGCGACTATCGACGGGAAGCTCGGCGCCTGCGCGCCGAGGCGGCGCATGCGCAGCTCGAGCTCGAGCGCAACCTCCTGCTCAGAGCGCCCGACGAGGCCCTCTTCGAGGATCCCCGCGCAGCGCCTCGTCCGCGAGCTCGCTGGCCGCCCGGATGCGTGCGATCTCGCCCTCGTCCTTGACGGCGCGCAGCCGCTCGACGGCGCCGGCGCTGGGGATGAGCTCCCATCCCGACCCAAGCAGCTCCGCGAGCTGCGGCGTGGCGTTTGACGGTGACGTTCGCGTCGTCGAAGCCGAGCCGGCCGCTCGCGTCCTCGAGCGAGCCGGCGAGCGCCGCGAGCAGACTCTTCGGCGACGATCTCGCGCGAGAACGCGTCGGGCACCTGCGCGGCCGACTGGGTCGCGTAGCGGAAGTCGCTGAGGAAGCGGTGCGATCCGAGCTTCGCACGGCTGGCCTCGGCCACCGCCAGCACGAGCCCGTTGCTGCCGGTGAAGCCGGTCAGGTAGCGCACGCTCACGAGCGAGTCGACGAGCAGCGCGTCGAGCTCGAGCTCGTCCAGCTCGCGCGCCAGCCGCGCCACGCGTGCGGCGTCCGGATCCCAGCCGGCGACGCTCACTCGCCACCCCCGCCCAGCTTGTCGCGCAGCAGCTCGAGCGCGTCGCGATAACCATCCGCGCCGCGCCCGGAGATGCTCGCGAAGCACAGCTCGCCGAGCACCGACACTCGCCGCCACGGCTCGCGACTGTGCACGTCGGAGAGGTGGACCTCGATCGCCGGCAGCGCCGCGATCTCGAGCGCGTCGCGGATCGCCCACGCGTAGTGGCCCCAGGCGCCCGGGTTCAGCAGGATCGCGTCGGCTTGGGTGGGCGGGGCGGGCGGGGCCCTCCTCAAAGAGTGCAGGTGCTCGATCAGCTCGCCTTCGTGGTTGGTGTGGAAGAAGCGCGTGTTCAGTCCCAGCGTGCGGGCGTCCTGCTCGATCTTGCGCTCGAGCTGCTCGAGCGTCAGCGTGCCATACAGCAGCGGGTCGCGGCGTCCCAGCTGATCCAGGTTGACGCCGTGCACCACCGCGATCAGCTTGCCCGCATCCGCGTGCTCCCGTGCATCGGTCACAGCGCGAGCTCCTCGACCGCCGCCGCGAGCTCCTCGGGCGCGACCTCGCAGCCGAACTCGACATCGCCGGGCGCGCGCACGAGCACGAACGGGACATTCGCGCCGAGGCGCTTCTTGTCGCGGCGCGTCGCCGCGATCACGTCCTGGACGGACACGCCGCTGAAGCCGATCGGCAAGCCGCGGTCGGCGAGCAAGAGGCGCACGCGCTCGCGCAGCTCGTCCTGGCCCGACAGCCGCAGCGCCGCCAACAGGCCGATCCCGACCGCCTCGCCGTGGCGATAGCGGGCATAGCCGCTGGCGGTCTCGATCGCGTGACCGACGGTGTGCCCGAGGTTCAGCACCTGGCGGCGTCCGGAGTCGCGCTCGTCGGCGGCGACCGCCGCGAGCTTCGTGCGCGCGCACGCGAGGATCACGCGCTCGTCGACCTCGCCGCCGTCGGCGACCGCATCCCACAGCCAGCCGCCCGCGATCAGCGCGGTCTTGAGCACCTCGACCCAGCCCGCGGCCAGCTCCGCCGCCGCCAGCGTGTCGAGCGTATCCGGGTCGACGAGCACGCCGGCCGGCTGGTGATAGGCGCCGACGTAGTTCTTGGCCTCGGGCAGATCCACGCCTGTCTTGCCGCCGTAGGCGGAGTCGACCTGTGCGACGAGCGTCGTCGGGACCTGCACGACCGGTACGCCGCGCTGGTAGGTGGCGGCGCAGAAGCCGGCGAGGTCCCCGACGACGCCGCCGCCGAGCGCCACGACATGATCGGCGCGAGTGATGCCCGCGCCCACGAGCGCCTGCCAGATGCGCTCGGCGCTCGCGAGCGTCTTCTGCTGCTCGCCGGGTGCGATCGACACGGCCCCCGCGATCGGCCCGAGCCGCTCGCCGTACAGTCGGCCCACGGTCTCGTCGCTCACGCAGAAGGAGCGCGAGCGCGAGCGCTCCAGCGGCCAGATCCGATCGAGCTGGGGAGCGTCGAGCCCGCCCAACAGGCCGCGACCGACCAGCACCGGGTACTCGCCCGAGGCAGCGCTGGCCCACAGCATGCGCGTCCCGAGCGGTGCGGCTGAGAGCGCGCGCAGCGAGCTGGCGCTCCGCGCGGCGCCGCCGCTCGGCAGGTTGGCGAGCGTTGCATCGGCGAGCTGCTCGTAGAGCGGTGCTCGCGTCGCGTAGAGATCGAGGAACGCGTCTCGGTCGCCGGCCAGCGGGCGAGCGCGTGAATCCTCGGCTCCTCGACCGACGCGCTCCCAGGCGGTCTGCGGGTCGACGTCGAGCAGCACCGTCACGTGATCGGCCAGCGCCCTCCGCGTGCGCTCGGACAGCACGCTGCCGCCGCCCAGCGCGACCACGTCGCCGGGCGCCGCATCGGCCAGCAGCCCGCACACCAGCTCCTCCTCGGCGGCGCGGAACGCCGCCTCGCCGCGCAACTCGAACTCGCGCGCCACCGGATGCCCGAAGCGCTCCTCGAGCAGCGCGTCGCTGTCGAACGCGCTCGCGCCGAGCGCGTCGGCTAGTTCGCCCGCGGCGGTCGACTTGCCGGCGCCCATGAAGCCGATCAGGACGAATGCCATCCGATGCGGTCTGTGTAGGCGCGGACCGCGGTCAGCACATCGTCGATGTGATCGCCGCCGAACTTGCGCCGGTACGCGTCCGCGAGCACGAGCGCGACCATCGCCTCCGCAACGACGCCGGCGGCGGGCACGGTGCAGGAGTCGGTGCGCTCGCGCAGCGCCTGCGCCGGCTCGTGTGTCTCGGTGTCGACGGAGCGCAGCGGCTTGGTCAGCGTCGGCAGCGGCTTCATCGCGCCGCGCACGATCAGCGGCAGGCCGTTGGTCATGCCGCCCTCGAGGCCGCCAGCGTGGTTGGTCTCGCGATAGTAGCCGCGCTCCTCGGAGAAGAAGATCTCGTCGTGGGCCTGTGAGCCGGGCACCCCCGCGATCGCGAAGGCGTCGCCGATCGACGCGCCCTTGATCGCCTGGATCGAGCAGATCGCCATCGCCAGGCGCCCGTCCAGCCGCTCCTCCCAGGAGATGTGCGAGCCGAGGCCCGGCACGAGCCCGAACGCCTGCACCTCGAATACGCCGCCGAGCGACTCGTTTGCCTTGCGCAGCGTGTCGATCTCGCGCACCATCGCCTTGGACGCCTCCGCGTCCAGGCAGCGCACCGGCGAGTCGTCGACGTGCGCGAAATCCGCGTCGGCGAGCGCTCGCTCGCGCTCGGGCGCGTGCACGGAGGCGATCTGGACGACGTGCGAGCGCACGCTCACTCCGAGCGCGCGCAGGAACGCCTTGCAGACGCCGCCGCCGGCGACGCGCGCCGCGGTCTCGCGCGCGGAGGCGCGCTCGAGAATGTTGCGCACATCCGAGTGCTTGTACTTCTGCGCGCCCACCAGGTCTGCGTGCCCCGGACGCGGCAGGTGCACCTCGGCCGTGTTCTCGTCGACCGGCCACGGGTTCATGCGCTCTTCCCAGTTGGCGTAGTCGCGATTGGCGACCTGCAGCGCGATCGGTCCCCCGAGCGTGCGCCCGTGGCGCACGCCGCCGGTGACCTCGGCGCTGTCGCGCTCGATCTTCATGCGCCCGCCGCGTCCATGGCCGAGCTGGCGGCGCGCCATGTCGCGGTTGAGGTCCTCGCTCGCGAGCTCGAGGCCCGCGGGCATGCCCTCGACGATGCACGTCAGGCCGGGGCCGTGCGACTCGCCGGCGGTTATCAGACGGAGCTCCACGGCTCCAAGCTTATTTGCTGGCGGCTCAGCGGCCGTGGCGTCGGCGCGCGGCGGCGCGCGCGCGGGCGGCGAACGCCGGGTGCCGGGCGAACACGAGCACGCCTGCCTGCGGTGAGTAGTGCAGGTCCGGGATCGCGACGAGCCCGGCGTGCTCGAGCAGCTTGCGACCTGTGACGGACTCGCCGCGCAGGGCGCTCTTGAAGGCCGCGGCTGACGCCTGGGCGGAGACGATGCTCACGATCCGCAGTTCGTCGAGCACCGCCTGTCCCGTGGCCGAGATGTATTCGATCTGCTCGCTCTGCCCCGGCTTCAGGTCGATCGCTTCGCATTGCGACGCGCTGGGCAGGCACTTGGCCTGGCCGTGCAGGATGTCTTCGCCGACGATCGTGAAGGTCGCGCTCTTGCCAGCTGACGTCACGCCTCTGAAGACGATCAGCGGCTGCTGGGCGGAGGGCAGCGGTGTCAGCAGCTTGAGGTCTTCGAAGGCCTTCAGCTGAGCCGTTTGCACGGTTACCCCCGCGGGCAGTTCGCCGAACTGCACGGAGACGTGGTAGATGGTCTTAGGCTTCGCCGGCGTCGACGGTTTGGACGGCGTCGACGGGCTCGAGCCGCCGGATCCCTGCGACCCCGAGCCGCTGCTCGAGGAGCTGCTCGTCGTCGACGAGGACGAGCTGGAGCTGCTCGAGGATGCGACCTGCGTCTTTGCCTTCGGTTCCGGGAGCGGGGTGAACGGGTTGCGCGCGGCGCCGCGGCGCTGCTGGCTGGCGCCGCCGGTCGTCTCGGCGACCGCCTTTTCGGATGTGCTCTGGCTGACCGCCAGACCCGCTGGCGCGGTGGCAGAGCCAGTCGAGACCGCCGCCGTGGGCGTGGACGTGGACGTGGACGAGCTGCCGCCGAGCACCGTGTAGGCGATCGCCGCCACGAGCCCGAGCACTACGAGCGCGACGATCGGCAGCAGGCGCCTATCGAGCAGGTCCGCCTTGACTGAGCCCAGGAAGTCGCTCATGGGTTGACCCTCACGATCGCGGGTGATGTCGCCGAGCTGGCGGGCGCCGCGCTCGACGCGGGACTCGCGGAGGCGCCGGTGGGGCTGGTGGCGCCGGTGAGACCCTGGCTTGCGGGCAGCACATATGCGGTCGCCGTGACCGAGCCGGTCAGCTCGCCGGCGCCGTGGCGGGTTTCGCTGGAGGTGTTCTCCGGCGAGAGCCTGACGCTCTGGATCGTCAGCAGGCGGCCGCTGATCCGGAGATCGCCCGTGCTGTTGAAGTCGGCGAACGCCGTCAACTGGTTGAAGAGGCGTTCGAGGTCGACGTAGCTGCCTTCGAACACGAACGAGAAGGGCAGCTGGGTGAAGCCGGCCGCAGCGGCAGCGCTCGAAGCGCTTGCGGCGCCCGCCGAGCTGGCGGCGCTCGAGGCGCTGCTGCCGCTGTCCGTGATCGAGGAGAAGTCGACGTTCTTCTGGTCTGAGGCCCGCGTCAGCTGGTCGATCAGCGCCGGCACTTCCTGGCTCGGCGGCACCGCTTTGCCGAGGTCGACGAGCGATGCGTAGGCGGACGCATACTGCGACTGCGCGGCGCGGGCGCTCGAGACCTTGCCTTCGGCGCTCGCCAGTTCGGCCTGTGCTTCAGCGACCTGGGTGTTGAGCTGGCCGGCTTTCGTGCGCTCAGGCGAGACGACCAGGACCCACGCCGCACCGAGAATCGCTGCGACGACGACGACGATGAGGACGGTGCGATCGCGCCCGGTCATTTCGTGCTCGCTTTCGCACCGGAGCTCGTCGAGTCCGAGACGGTCCTCGTCGCCGCGGCGACCGCGGAGGTGCTCGGCAGCGGATCGAAGTTGACCGTCGCCGTGAAGCTCACGTCGTGGGACGGGCACTGGCCGGAGGACCCGGTCCCGCCCGAGCCGGAGGAGCTGGCGCTGGAGCTCTGCAGCGTGACTTCCTGGACGCCGTCGATCAGATGCAGGCGCTCGAGCATCAGCGCCACGGACGGCTGGTTGATCGCGCAGCCGGTGAGGGCGAACGTCGGCACGCTGCCGGCTGGAGTCGCGGAGGCGACGCTCGAGCTCGCGGCGGCGGTGCTGGAGCTGCTGCCCGACGTGGTGCTGCTCGACGTGGTGCTGGTCGGGCTCGGTGAGACAGGCGTCGAGCCGGTGCTCCCGACGGTGCCGCTGAGCGAGGAGATAGAGGTCGCTGGCGGCATCACGCGACCGAATTCGTGCAGGACATGGGCCCAGTCGAAGCGCGAGTCCACGAGCGAGTCGACGGCTTGCGTGCGCTGTTCGCGCATCGCGATGAAGCTCGCGTACGGTGCGAGCTTTTCAGCAGCCGCCTGCGTCTGGTGAGCCTGCGTTCGTGAGCGCGGTGGCCTGCGCGCCGCGGCTGGAGATCTGGTGACGCGCCTCGCCGTAGAGGTAGGCCATCAGCGCGAGACCGCCGACGACGACGAGGACCGCGTAGGCGCCGCCCTGCGAGCGCCCGGCTCCGACGGGCTGGCCGCTTCGCTGCTCGACGGGGATCAGGTTTACGGCTCTCATTGCGGAGCCTCCGCGGCGGCGAGCCCGGTCGCGATCGCGAGCCGGTGTGGGGAGACGCTCGCTGCAAAGCCCTCTTCGGGAAGCGCGATCTGCCCGCTGCGGACTTCCACGCCGAGTGAGCGCGCGAGCGCCTCGGCGAAGCCGGGGATGTCCTGGGCGCTGCCGCTCATCACGACGTGCGAGACCTCGCCGCCGCCGTCCTGCGAGCGATGGAAGTCGAGCGAGTTGCGGACCTCGCCGGAGATCTCGCGGATGCCGTTCTCGAGGACCGCCCACAGGTCCGTGTCCGACTGGGGCCCCTGCCCCGCGGTGGCTCCCTCGGCGTCTGCCAGTTCCTCGTAGCTCATGTCCCGCTCGCTCGCGTCGGCGTCCTCGCCGCTGAGCGGCTCTCCCTCTGGCGAGACGTGCTCGTCGCCGGCAAGCTGCTCGTCCTGCTGGTGCTGCGCCGTGTGCTCGGCCTCGCTCGGCGGGGGACCGCTGAGGTCGACCGCCGCGAGCAGCGCGCGCGCGTCCGCGAGGGCGATGCTGCGCCGCTCGGCGAGCTCGCTGGCCATGCCCTCGAGCCCGCTGCCGACGACTCGGGTGAAGCGGCAGATCGGCCCCTCCGCGATCGCAAGATTCGTGAGCCCGTCGACGTTGAGATAGAGCACGCGCCCGGTCTGCTCGGGGTCTGGACGGTAGAGCGAGCGGATCAGCGCGAACGCCGACAGGTCGACTCCTTCGGCGCTCAGGCCGGCACGGCGTACCGCGCCGAGCAGTCGTTCGATCATGTCGCGCTGAGCGGCGACGAGCACTACGCGCTGACGCGGGCCGGCGGGGGTGTCGACGATGCCGAGCGGATGGAAGTCCATGACCGCGTTGTTGAGCGGCATCGGCACCTGGTCCTGCGCCTGGAAGTTGACCGCGGCCGCGAGTTCCTTCTGATCCGTGACGGGCGGCAGCTCGAGCGTGCGCAGCACTGTGCGCTGGTTGGCGACGCCGACGCGAACGCGCTTGCTCAGCCCGCTCTCGTTGAACAGCTCGCGCAGCGTGTCGCTGAGCGCGTCCTCGTCCATCACTTCGCCGTCGCGCACCGAATCGGCCGGCAGCGGCAGCGTCACGGCGCGCTCGGCGCGGATCGACCCGTTGACGCGCGCCTGGACGGCCGCGACGAAGCCCGGCTGGATGTCGAGGCCCACGAGGTCTCAACCGAGCGACGGCCGAGGTTCAACGAGAGCTTCGTGGGGAGCGATGGGATTCGGGAGGGGATTCGCATGTGTGTCGTGGCGCTGCGAACGGCTTGCGGATGACCGGCATCTGCGGTATCGGCGCCAAGTCGGCGGCGCTTTAGTGAAGGAAGTGATTGACGTAGACATCGACGAGCGGGTGCCCCACGAAAACCGCGAGCAGCGCTCCGAGCGCGAGGAACGGGCCAAACGGCACCGCTGTCTTGCGGCCCGCCTGAGCGCCCTTGCGGGCGATCACGACGACCCCCAAGCCGACCCCGCTCACCAGCGCGATCAGCAGCGCCGGCGCGACGGCCGCGCCGAGGAAGAGCCCCATCATGCCGGCAAGCTTGACGTCGCCCATGCCCATGCCTCCGGGATAGGCGAGCGCGGCTATCAATAGGAAGCCACCGGCCGCAGCGGCGCTGATCAGCCGTCCGGGCTCCCCGCCAGGATCGAGCGCAAGCCCGATCGCGAGCGCGAGCACCGCGCCAAAGCCCGTGATCCGGTTCGGGATGATGCGATGCTCGAGGTCGATGAAGGCGGCTGGAACGACCAGCAGGATCAGCGCCACGCTCAAGGCGATCCCGCTCGCGGTGGTGTGTGTGAGCACCGCGCCCGCGCACAGCGCGGCGGTGAGCGCCTCGACGAGTGGGTAGCGCGCCGAGATCGGCGCTCCGCAGCCGCGGCAGTGCCCGCGCAGCAGTAGCCATGAAAGGACCGGGATGTTGTCGTAGGGCTTGACAGGCGTCCCGCAGTTGGTGCAGTGCGACGCGGGCGTCACGAGCGACTCGTGCCGCGGCAGGCGGTAGACGACGACGTTCAGGAACGAGCCGAAGACGGCGCCGAGAACGCCTGCGAAGGTGGCCTCCATGGGAGTACTGATCGACCGCTGCGAGGGTGCGCTTGAGCTACCAGCTCGTCGAGCTCGCGGTCTTGCCCGGGCATTCTTTTTTGGCGCTAGTGCACAGGTGTTCCACTTCGCCGGTCGCCAGGCGCTTGACGGCGAATTCGTCGCCCGTGTTGGCGGCCTTGGCGGTCACCGTGTACGATTCTTTCGCGACCGTGGTTTCCTTCAGTTCCGCTTCTTTGCTGTTGGCGATGTTCAACGAAGGCTCGATCTTGTTCAGTTCCGCCCTCGTCGCGCCGGTGTATTCACCACCGTGTTCGGTCGCGTAGGTCTCGATCGCCGTCTGCGCGGTCTGCGCAACAGTCTTGGCCGAGGAGTCATAGGCCTTGCTCTTCTGGCTGAGGAACGCCGGAATCGCGATCGCCGCGAGAATACCGATGATCAGGATCACGACCAGAAGTTCGATGAGGGTAAAACCGCCCTCATCGACGCATCCGCGAAGCCCGCGGCGTTTCGCGGGGCAAGCCGAGGCTGGCTTTAGCAGGTTTCCCACAGCGACGGTATCGGCACGAACCGCACGCCGCTTTAGCCATCTGTGAACAGGCACGGACACAAACCGGACAGGGATAAAACGACTTGGGGGCGGCCCTAGGGCCGCCCCCAACTGACTGCCAGAGCGGATCCGAGCCTCAGCTCAGACCTCCTCGCCTACCAGCTCGTCGAGCTCGCGGTCTTGCCCGGGCATTCTTTTTTGGCGCTAGTGCACAGGTGTTCCACTTCGCCGGTCGCCAGGCGCTTGACGGCGAATTCGTCGCCCGTGTTGGCGGCCTTGGCGGTCACCGTGTACGTTTCTTTTCCAACCGTGGTTTCCAGCAGTTCCGCTTCTTTGCTGTTGGCGATGTTCAACGAAGGCTCGATCTTGTTCAGTTCCGCCCTCGTCGCGCCGGTGTATTCACCACCGTGTTCGGTCGCGTAGGTCTCGATCGCCGTCTGCGCGGTCTGCGCAACAGTCTTGGCCGAGGAGTCATAGGCCTTGCTCTTCTGGCTGAGGAACGCCGGAATCGCGATCGCCGCGAGAATACCGATGATCAGGATCACGACCAGAAGTTCGATGAGGGTAAAACCACCCTCATCGCCGGTGCGCTGGCGTAGTGAGTTCAACATGAATCCTCCTAGGATTCCGATTTGGGCGCCAGCCCGCGGTAATCGCCTCAAGCGGCGATGCGTCCCCCTTGTGAGGGCCGCCGGCTTTGCTACGCACCACGGGGGATGCTCTGCCTTGGCACCTCGGTACTGGCTTTGTCAGCGGCTGCATCGACCCTCCCGCGGACGACCTTTACAGGTGCACGGGCGGTTGGACGGATGAGCAGACGCACCGCGCGGCCTCGCCGCGAGCGCGCTCGCGAACGTCGGCCGGAGCGGGCGTCGGCCGGAGCCGGCGCGAGGGCCGAGGCTGTCTAGGCCGCGGGCTCGGGCTCGGGGGCGGCGGCGACATCGGCTCCCCGATCGAGCCACCGCGCCTGCGCGTCGACGTCTGTGAGGCGTACGCCGCCACCTGCGCACCACGGGCACGCGAGCTTCGCTGGGCGTGCCACCGAGGTTGGAGATCACCTGGCCGCTGCCGCGGCAGGCCATACACTCCCGCGGCCCATGGGACGCCGGTGCCTGACCCTCGTTGTCGCTCGTCGTCGCTCGCCACGAGCCGATGAGACTAGCGTTCCGCGCGTGAGAGCACGAGGACGTAGCGCGGAGTGGGCCCTCGTGGCGGCGATCACGCCGGCAGCGGCGGTGCTGCGCTTGCTGCACATCGGCCAGGTTCCGCCCGACCCGTTCTACGACGCGGCCGTGCGCAGCATGGGGCTCTCGTGGCACAACTTCTTCTTCGGCGCGTTCGAGCCCGGCGGCAGCGTCTCGATCGACAAGCCGCCGGTCGACCTGTGGCTGCAGGTGCTCAGCGTGAAGCTGCTGGGCTTCAGCTCGACCACGCTGAAGCTGCCCGAGGCGCTCGCCGGAATCGCGTCGGTGCCGCTGCTGTATGTGGTCGTGCGGCGCATGTGGAGCGCCCCCGCTGGCATCGCCGCGGCAGCAGCGATCGCGGTGCTGCCGATCGAGGTGATCACGGCGCGCAGCGACACGATGGACGCGGTGATGATGCTGACGCTGGTGCTCGCGCTGCGGCGCGATCGTGCGCGCGGCCGAGACAGGGCGCATGGGCGTGGCTGCTCGCAGGGGCGGCGGCGCTCGGCGTGGCGTTCGACGTGAAGCTGCTGGAGTCGCTGGTGGCGCTGCCGGCGATCGCCGCGTTCGCGTACCTGGGGCTGCCGGGCTCGCGGCCGCGGCGCCTGCTGCGGTTGGCAGCCGCCGGCGCCGTGTACGTGGCGGTGGCGCTGTCGTGGCTGACCGCCACGCTGCTGTTCCCCGCGCACGACCGGCCGTACGCGATCGGCTCGACCAACGGCAGCGCCTGGAACGCCGCGTTCGTCTTCAACGGCAGCGACCGGCTCGGCGGCAAATCGCCGGAACCGGGGGCGACCGTCTACGAGCCGGGCCACCGCTACCCGGTGGCCACGCAGGAGGAGCGCGACCACATCCCGATCGTCCCGCCCTCCCCCACGCGCCTGCTCGCGCGCGTCGGACCGCTGTCGGGCGAGCGCCTCGGCCTGGAGCTGCTGGTCGCGCTGCTGCTGGGAGTGCCCGCGCTGGCCTCCGGGCTGCGCGCCGGCGCGCGAGCGCCCGACGACGAGGCAGGCGGAGCTGCGCACGCGCATGCGCCGGGCGTCCGCCGGCGGGCTGGGGCTGTGGATGCTCGCGGGCATCGTGCTGTTCAGCCACATGACCCGCCTGCACCCGCGCTACGTCGAAGGCTTCACGCCGGCGGTCGCGGCGATGCTCGGGATCGGCGTCGCGTGGACGCTCGACGGCACGAGCGATCCTGCCTCGCCCGCGGCGCAGGCGCAGGCGCAGCGAAGGGCGGCGAGCCTGCGCGTAACGCTGCTGGTGGTGACGCTCGCGATCGTCGTGTACTACACCGAGCGCCTGCTCTACGGGCACCCGCCGGATTGGTGGGTGACGCTTGCCGCGGCGCTCGGCGCGAGCGCGTGCGCGGTGCTTGCGCGAGTCGTGCGGATACCCGCGCGGCTGCGCTCGCTGCTGGCGCCGGCGGGCGCGATGGCGCTGGCGCTCGTGGCGGTGCTCGCGATGCCGCTGAAGGCCGACTTCACGGCGATCGCCAACCGCGTGAGCGACGCGGGCCTGCGTCGGCGAGCTGCCGGGCGAGCCAGCAGCGTCCGCTGAGCGCCTACCTGCGGCCCACCAGGACGGCGCGCGCTACGAGGTGGCGGCCGAGTCGGCCACCGCGATCGGCTCGCTGATCGTCTCAGGACGCGCGTCCGGTGCTCGTCCTGACAACCTATGACGCGCGCGTGTTCACCTCGGTCGCACAAGCTGCAGCGGCTGATCGCCGAAGGACAGGTGCGCTACGCGTTCCTGAACACGTTCTGCACGCGCATGGCCTCGTCGGTGAACCCGGCGTGCTCGGCCCCTGTGAAGTGGGTGCGCGCGCACGGAACCGACGTCTCGCGCCAGGCAGGCCTGACACACGGCGGCCTGCTGTATCTGCTGCCCGGAGCGCGGCCGTGAGCGCGGCCTCACGAGCGCGAGCGTCTGCAAGCGCTCGCCGATGGCGCGCGCGCCGCGGGCAGGCTGGCGCTGGACACTGAGTTCATGGGCGAGGGCCGCTACCGCACGCTGCTGTGCCTGGTGCAGCTCGCGATCCCGGCATCGTCCCCGCAGGGGGAACGGGACCACGAAGAAGCGGACGAGCGCATCCTGGTGGTCGACCCGCTGCGCGAGGGCTTCGACGGCTCGGCGCTGGCGCAGGTGCTCGCCGATCCGGCGGTCGAGATCGTCGTGCACGCCGGGCGCCAGGACATCGCGCTGGTGCGCAGATGCCTGCAGACCGAGGTGACCAACGTGTTCGACACGCAGATCGCGGCCGGCTTCGCGGGGCTGGGGGCGCAGGTGCTCATACGACTCGCTGCTCGCAGAGGTGCTCGGGCTGCGCGTGGCCAAGACGCGCGAGCTTCACGCGCTGGGACGCAGCGCCCGCTCTCGCCCGAGCAGCTCGCCTACGCGCGCGAGGACGTCGTGCACCTGCTCGAGCTCGCCAGCGAGCTCGAGCGCCGCCTCGAGGATCTGGGCCGGCTGCAGTGGGCGCGCGAGGAGTGCGAGCCGCTCGCCCGCTCGAGCGACGAGCGCGAGCTCGAGTCCGTGTTCGCACGCCTGCCGCGGATCGCCACCCTGAACGCGTCCGCGCGATCGATCGCACGCGAGCTCGTGCAGCTGGCGCGAGCGCACCGCCGAGCGCCACGATCGCCCGGTGCAGAGCGTGCTGGGCGACGCCACGCTGATGGAGATCGCCAAGCGCAAGCCGTCCTCGCGCGCGGAGCTGGAGCGCATCCGTGGCGTCGGCTCGAGCGCCGGAAGGCGCGCCGAGGATCTCCTCGATGCGGTCCGCCGCGGCCGCGAGCGCCCGCCCGACCCGCCGCCCGAGCTCGCACGCCCACCTGCCCCCAAGCCCGACGACGCGCCGCTGATCGCCCTGGGCGAGGCGCTCCTGCGAGCGAGAGCACGCGAGGCCGGCCTCGCCTACGAGCTACTGGCCGCCCGCGCCGACCTGCAGGCGATCGTCGCCGCCGCCCGCACCAACGCCCCCGAGGCCGACGTGCGAACGCTCCGAGGCTGGCGCCGAGAGCTCGTGGGAGCCGAGCTCCTGGATCTCCTGAACGGCCAAGTCTCCCTCTCAGTCCACCAAACCGACAAAGGCCGCCGAGTGCAGATCGACCGTAGCGCCTGACCGAATTATTCTATTTGGTTGTACACTTCGAACAGCGGCAGGTACATCGAGATGACGATGAACCCGACCATCGCGCCGATCACGATGATCAGGATCGGCTCGAGGATCGACATCAGCGACTTGACCGCCGCTTCGACCTGTTCCTCGTAGAACTCGGCGATGCGGTCGAGCATCTCGTCGAGCGCGCCGGTTTCCTCGCCGACGCCGACCATGTGCGTGACCATCGAGGGGAAGATCGGCGCCTGCGCGAGCGGCGCGGCGATCGTGCCGCCGCGCTTGACGGACGCGATCACGCCGTCCATCGCTTCCTCGCACGGCGATGTTGCCGCCGGTGCGGCCGGTGATCTCGAGCGCCTGCAGCAGCGGCACGCCGGCGCGGGTGAGCGACGCGAGCGTGCGCGACCAGCGCGCTACCGACACCTCCTGGACGATCGTGCCGATCTTCATCGGCACGTGCAGGCGGAAGTGGTCCCACTGCCGCCTGCCCCAAGGTGTCTTCTTCCACTTCACGAACGCGACGATCACGATCGCGGTGCCGCCGAACATCGCCCACCAGTAGCTGCGTGACGGCCTTCGACATGAGCACGGAGACCTGCGTCAGCTTCGGCAGTTCGCCGCCGAATTCCTTGAACACGCCGTCGAACACGGGCACGAGGAACGCGACGAGCGCCATCATCACGCCGATCGCGAACGTCGATCGACGAGTGCCGGATAGATCATCGCCGATTTCACCTGGCGCCTGCAGGGCGGCGTCTTTCTGCAGCTGGTCGGCGACGCGCACGAGCGAGTCCTCGAGCACACCGCCGGTCTCGCCGGCCTGCGTCATCGCGACGAACAGCTGGCTGAAGACCTTCGGGTGGCGCGCCATCGAATCGCTCAGCGAGAGCCCCGCCTCGACGTCCTTGCGGACCGCGACGATCGTTTCTTTCAGGTACTTGCTCTCGGTCTGCTCCTCGAGCACGTACATGGCGCGCAGGATGCTCATGCCGGATGAGATCATCGTCGAGAGCTGGCGCGCGAAGATCGCGAGCTCGGTCGGCTTCACGCGCTTAGAAGCCGATCTCGATGTTCTTCGAGGAGTGCTTGTCGGCGATGTCGAGGACGATCAGCCCGCGCTGCTTGAGCTGATCTGAGACCGCCTGCTTGGACTCGGCCTCGACCTCGCCGCGGGCTTTGCCGCCGGCGAGATCGATGGCCTTGAAGACGTAGGTGCTCATGCTGTGATGCTCAGGCGGCCGCCAGCGAAGGCGCGCCCATCAGGCGCCGGAGCTCGTCGGGAGTCGAGGAGCGCTGTTCGGCGAGCTTCTGGGTGATCTTGCCCTGGCGCACGAGCGTCGCCAGCGCCGTGTCCATCGTCTGCATGCCCTGCGCGGAGCCGGTCTGCAGCACCGAGTAGATCTGGTGGGTCTTGCCCTCGCGGATCAGGTTGCGGATCGCGGGGTTCGGCACGAGCACCTCGCACGCGACGACGCGTCCCGGAGCCGTCGGCGTTGGGCAGCAGCTGCTGGGTCATGATCCCCTGCGAGCGCGACCGACAGCTGCACGCGCACCTGCCCCTGCTGGTGGGCGGGGAAGACGTCGATGATGCGGTCGATCGTCTGCGCGGCGTCCTGGGTGTGGAGCGTCGCGAACACGAGGTGGCCGGTCTCGGCCGCGGTCAGCGCGGTCGAGATCGTCTCCAGGTCGCGCATCTCGCCGACGAGGATCACGTCGGGGTCCTGGCGCAGGGCGGCGCGTCAGGGCCATCGCAGAAGCTCTGCGCGTCGGAGCCCAGCTCGCGCTGGTTGACGATGCACTTCTTGTGCCCGTGCAGGAACTCGATCGGATCCTCGATCGTCATGATGTGCTCCTCGCGCGTGGAGTTGATCGCGTCGATCATCGCCGCGAGCGAGGTGGACTTGCCGGAGCCGGTGGGGCCGGTGACGAGCACGAAGCCGCGCGGGCGGCGCGTGAACTCGTGCACCGCCGCGGGCAGGCCGAGCTCGTCGATCGAGCTGAGGCCGAAGGGGATCAGGCGGAAGGCGGCGCCGATCGCGCCGCGCTGGTAGTAGGCGTTGACACGGAAGCGCGCGTGGCCGGGGATCGAGTAGGCGAAGTCGAGCTGCCAGTCGGTCTCCAGGCGCTGGCGCTGGTCGCCGGTGAGGATCGAGTAGACGATCTCGCGCGTGTCGCTGGGCGAACAGCTTCGGGTACTCCTCCAGCGGCGTGAGGCGCCCGCGCACGCGAACGGTGGGGTGCGCTCCCGAGCTCAGGTGCAGGTCGGAGGCGCGGCGGTTGACGACCTCCATCAGCAGGTCTGCGAAATCGATGTCCATGGGTCCGCCCATCGACAGATCGCGGCCAGTCCATTAGAGACGCGCTCCAGCGCCGACGCGCCGGCGGACGAACGTACGAGCTCAGTTCGCTGCCGATGACGCGCGCGATCTCGGCGATCGAGGTGCGACCCTGCCGGACCTTCTGCAGACCGTCGTCGCGCAGGCGCGTCATCCCCTGGCTGACGGCGACGTCGCGGATCGCCTCCGCGGGGCTGCGTTCGAGCGCCAGCGTCTGGATCTCGCGGCGACATCTTCATCACCTCGTAGAGCCCGACGCGCCCGCGGTAGCCGCTGCCGCCGCAGCGCCGGCAGCCGACCGGCTCGTAGGCCTCGAGCTCCATGCGCGCGCTTGTAGCCGTTCTCGCTGCAGCGCCTTCGCCGGGATGATCGTGCGCCGCTTGCAGCTCGGGCACAGCATGCGCGCCAGGCGCTGGGCGACGACGCAGTCGAGCGCCGAGGCGACGAGGAACGGCTCGACGCCCATCTCGATCAGCCTGCGTGATCGCCGACGGCGCGTCGTTGGTGTGCAGCGTGGAGAGCACCAGGTGCCCGGTCAGCGCCGACTCGACCGCGATCTGCGCGGTCTCGCGGTCGCGGATCTCGCCGACCATGATCACGTCGGGGTCGGCGCGCACCATCGCGCGCAGGCCCGTCGGCGAACGTCAGGCCCGACCTTGGTCGAGACCTGCACCTGGGTGAGCCCGTCCATTTCGTACTCGACCGGGTCCTCGACCGTGATGATGTTCTTCTCGGGCGTGTTGAGCAGCTGCAGCGCCGCGTAGAGCGTCGTCGACTTGCCCGAGCCGGTCGGGCCGGTGACGAGCACCGCGCCGTGCGTCTCGCGGCAGGCGCGTTCGAAGCGCTCGCGCTCGGCGTCGGCCATGCCGAGCTTGTCGAGCTCGACGACGACCGATGCCTTGTCGAGGACGCGCATCACGACGCCCTCGCCGTGGACGCTCGGCAGCGTCACGACGCGCAGGTCGACGTGGCGGCCGTCGACGACGAGCCCGACGCGCCCATCCTGGGGCAGGCGCTTCTCGGCGATGTTCAGCTCGGCCATGATCTTGATGCGCGAGATCGACGCCGGCGGCCATGCGCCGCGGCACGGTGGTGATGTCCTGCAGCACGCCGTCGACGCGGAAGCGCACGCGCAGCTCGCGGCCGTCGGGCGCGAGGTGGATGTCGGAGGCGCCGCGCTCGACGGCCTGCCCGACGATCTGGTTGACGAGCTTGATCGACCGGCGCGTCGTCGGAGGTCTCGTGCAGCGCGACGACCTCGGCGCCGTCGTCGCCGTCCTCGAGCACTTCGGCGGCCTCGCCGACGACGTCTTCGAGCCGGTCCAGGCGCGAGATCAGCGCGGCGATGTCGTCCGGCGGCGCGACCGCGACGCGGATCTCGTAGCCGGTCATGATCGCGATGTCGTCGACCGCGAGCACGTTCGACGGGTCGGCCATCGCGACCAGCAGCGTGCGCTTGTCGGCGAACGCGACCGGCACCGCCTGGTAGCGCTTGGCGACGGTCGTGCTGACGAGGTTGGCCGCGGCCATGTCGACCTGGAAGACGCCGAGGTCGAGGTGGTCGAGCCCGTAGCGCTCGGCGAGCGCGCGTGCGAGCGCCGTCCTGGCGTGAGCGCGCCGCTCTCGAGCAGCACGCGCTCGGGCGTCGTGCCCGAGATGCGCGAGCTCTCCAGCGCATCGTCGACCTGCCGGCGCGTGGCAAGGCCCATGTCGACGATCACGTCGGTGAGGAAGCGCTGCGAGGAGCCGCGGCGCGAGGGTTTGGTGATGCCCGTGTAGCCCTCGGCCGACGTCGTTCGTGCAGCACTCTCGCCGGGCGCGTCATGCACGACGGAGCCGGCGTCCGGGTCTGGGCCCTCGATCGACCCAGACCGACGTCCCCGCCGGGTCCTCGCGCGGGTCGAGCTCGACCTGCAGATCGTTCGCCAGCTCGAGGTGCTCGCTGACCCCGGGCAGCGCCCGGTCGTCGAGCTCGAGCTCGACCTCTCCGCGGCCGGCGCGCTCGACCGAGATCGTCGTGCTCGCCGCCGTCCTGGTCGGAGTCGCCGTCGATCCCGAAGATCGCGTGCAGGTCGGGTCCGGCTGCTGCGGGAGCTCGCTCATCGCGCGAGCCTCCCGTCAGCGACGCGCTGGATGTCCTGCTGCGTCCTCGCGTGCAGCGCGTGCGCATGACCTCGAGCGGCGCCGTGCGCCCGGTCCAGAGCTCGAAGCTGAGCGCGCCCTGTGCGACGAGCACCTCGAGCCCGTCGACGGTGCGCGCGCCATGGGCCTGTGCGGCCGCGAGCAGCGGCGTGGATCCGGAGCGATAGACCAGGTCGACGACATATGAGTACTCACCGACCTGATCGAACGTCAATCCGAGTTGGTTGAGCGCCTCAGCCTGAGTGGCCGAGCGTTCGTACGCCATCGCCCGCCTGCAGGCCGACGGAGGTGCAGTTGACGAGCAGATCGGCCGGCCTCGGGCGCCGACGTCGCTCGCACGCCGAGCTCCCGCGCGAGCGTCTGCGGCGCGCTCGGGCGTGCGGTTCCAGACGGACACCTCGCTCGCGCCGGCCTCGCGCAGCGCCCACACGACCGCGCGCGCGCTGCCGCCGGCGCCGAGCACGAGCGCGCGCGGATGCCGCGGGCAGTCGGTCAGGCGCCGAGCGCAGCGATCAGACCGGGGGCGTCGGTGTTCTCGGCCGCGATCGTGCCGTCGGCGGCGAACGTGAGCGTGTTGGCGGCGCCGATCTCGCGCGCCGCCTGCGCTGGCTGCCGTCGGCGAGCGCGAGCGCCGCGTGCTTGTGTGGGATCGTCACGTTCGCGCCGAGGAAGCCCGGCGGCTCCGAGCGCGCGCACGGTCTCTGCGAACAGCGCCGGCGGCACCGGCAGGCGCTGGTAGCGCCAGCTCGTCGCATGCCGAGCGCGGCGAGCGCCGCGTTGTGCATCGCCGGCGAGCGGCTGTGCGCGACCGGCCAGCCGAGGACGCCGAGGCGGGGCATCACTTGTGCTTGCAGGTCGGCGGGTGCCCGCCGTTGCGCGCGACCGCCGCCTTGTAGGCGGCGGCGTTGGCTTCGAACTGCGCGAGCGTGTTCGAGAACACCTGCTCGCCGCAGCCGTCCGCGCCGGCGACGTAGTAGAGGTAGGAGACGTGCGCGGGGTGCGCGGCGGCTTCGATCGACGCCACGCCGGGGTTCGAGATCGGCGTCGGCGGCAGGCCGACGTGGGTGCGCGTGTTGTAGGGGGAGTCGATGTGCAGCTGCGCTTCGGTGAGTTCTTGCGTGTAGGTGGCGATGCCGCTCGCCAGCTCGACCGCGTAGTAGATGCGTCGCGTCGATCCCGAGCGGCATGCCCGCTGCGCAGGCGGTTGTAGATGACGGCGGCGATCTTCGGCCGGTCGCCGGGGATCTGCGCCTCGCGCTCGACCATCGAGGCGACGATCAGCAGCTGGTAGGGCGTCACGTGCAGCGCCCGAGCGCGCGCGATCTCGCTCGCGCCGAAGTTTTCGCGGAAGGCGACCAGCTGCTCCTCCACGAGGCGCGTCGACGGGCACGCCGGGGTCCATGTCGTAGGTCGCGGGGAACAGGAAGCCTTCGAGGTCGGGCGTGCCGCTCGGAGCGCCGTAAGCGGCGCGGGTTGAGCAGCGGCGAGCGCCGGGAGGCGACGCGGTAGCTGCCCTTCAGCCCGTCGGCGGCGGCGATCTGGGCGATCTGCAGCGCGCGTCTTGCCCTCGGGGATCAGCACCTTGACGACGGGCGGCGGTGGCGGTGGCGAGACCGATTTCGAGTCGTGCGCGTGCAGCAGGGCGACCACCGCTGCGATCACGGCCGCGAGCGCGAGCAGCGCCGCCAGCCGCGACGCCAGCGAGCGCCGACGCGGGGGTGACGCGGCGCCCGCGAGCGGCGCCGCTGGCGCGGGCAGCTCGACAGGCGGGGGCATCGGCTCGGACGACGAGGAGAGCTCGAGCGGCGGCAGCTCGGACTCGATGGGCGATGGCTCGATCAGCGACGACTCGATCGGCAGCGACGGCGAGGGCTCGATCAACGATGGCTCGATCAGCAGCGACGGCGAGGACTCGACCAACGGTGACTCGACGGGCGGCGATGGCGGTTCGAGCCGAGGCGACTCCGGCGGCGGCTCGAGCGCCGCAGGCGAGAGCTCGAGCGGCGGTGGCTCGGAGGGTGTTGACTCCGTGGATGCCGGCGGCGGCCCCTCCTCCGGCGACGCGGGCAGGGGACAGTTGGCGCCAGAGCGCCGGCGCGCGCGCTCGAGACGGTCGCGCTCGCGTTCGGCCGCGGTGCGTTCGCGCCCTGGTCGTGATCGATCGCCGCGAGACAAGGACGAGGAACCCTAACGCGATCTGCGTGGCGAGCCAGCTCTCGAGCAGGTGTGCGGCGGCGCGCGAGTCCTCGCTCGTCTTGAAGGCCGCGCCGGAGCCTCCATCCGCTGCGCGAGGCGCGTGGTGAAGCGCTCGTCGTGCATCTCCACCGGGACGCCGTCGCCGAGGCGTCGCGAGAGCTCGCCCGCGAAGGCGCGGGTCTCGCGCGTCTGCTCGGTGTCGCCGCCGGCGAGCGACAGCGGCAGCCCGACGACGACGCGCTCGACCTCGCGCTCGCGCACGAGCTCGCGCAGTTGCGCGAAGCCGCGCTTGCTGGCAGGGCGCGCGACTGCCTCGACGGGTGTGACGATCGTGCCGGTGGGATCGCTCAGCGCGCAGCCGCAGCGCGCGCTTCCGTAGTCGAGCGCGAGCACCCGCATCAGCGCTCAGCCGCCGAGGGCGGCCTCGATCGCCGCGCGCGCCGGCGTCGATGCGCCTCGCCGAGCGCGCTCGGGGTCGCGCCCGCCGGCCTGCGCGAGCGTGTCGCGTCCGCCGCCCCCGCCGCCGACGACCTCGGCGGCGCTCTTGACGATCGCACCGGCCTTCACGCCCGCGCGCGACCAGCTCGGGGGCGACGCTCGCGACGAGATGCACGCGTCCGTCGGCGGCCGTGCCGAGCAGGATCGCGGCATCCGGGCAGACGGCCCTTCAGCCGATCGACGACGTCGAGCAGCGCCTTGGCGTCGGGCGACCTCGACGGCGCGCGGCGAGCACGCTCGCGCCGCCGATCTCGCGCGCGCGGCTGCCAGCGACTCGACATCGAGTCGCGCCCGCGGCACCGCTTGGCGCCGCCGCCGCTCCTTGAGCTCCTTCTCGAGGCGCTTGCGCTCGCGAGCGAGCGTCTCGACGGCCGCGGGCGCGTCCTCGGGGCGCGTGCGCAGCTGCGGCGGCGATGTCCCGCAGCAGACGGTCGTGGTCGCGCAGCAGCTCGACCGCCGCCGGGCCGGTGACGGCCTCGATGCGCCGCACGTTGGCGGAGCTCGAGGTCTCGTGCAGGATGCGAAACGCGCCGATCTCGGCGGTGGAGCGAACGTGCGTGCCGCCGCACAGCTCGCGCGAGTACTCGCCCTCGCCGATCTCGACCATGCGCACGACCTCGCCGTACTTCTCGCCGAACAGCGCCATCGCGCCGAGCCGCTTGGCCTCGTCGAGCGTGGTCGTGATCGCGTGCACGGGGTCGTTGCGGGCGATCCACTCGTTGACGCGGTCCTCGACGTCGCGCAGCTCCTCGGCGCTCAGCGCCTGGCCGTGGCTGAAGTCGAAGCGCAGCTTGTCCGGGCCGACGTAGGAGCCGGCCTGGCGCACGTGGCTGCCGACGCGCTCGCGCAGCGCCGCCTGCAGCAGGTGCGTGGCGGTGTGGTTGCACTCGGTGGTGTGCCGCGCGAGGTGATCGACGCGCGCGAGCACGTGCTCGCCGACCTCGAGCGTCGCCGGCCTCGACGACCACCTCGGGCACGCGGTCCTCGCCGAGGCGCAGGACGTCCTCGCACGCGCGCGCGGCAGTCGCCGTGCTCGCATTCGATCGTGCCGACGTCGGAGACCTGGCCGCCGCCGGCGGCGTAGAACGGCGACTCGGCGAGCTTGACCAGCAGCCGCTCGGCGCCGGAGCCGTCTGCCGTTGCCGCCGTCGGCGCCCTCGTCGAGCGGGCGGACGGCGACGACGGTCGTGGGCTGCTCCTCGGTCTCGTAGCCGGTGAAGCGCGTCGGAGCGCCGTCCGTCCAGCGAGCCGATCGCACCGGCGCCACCGCGCGCTGCCCCGCCGCCGGCGCGCGCCGCGCCACCCCGGCCGCGCTCGCGTTGCTCCTCCATCAGCTCGTCGAAGTCGCCCTCGATCGACAGGCCCGCTTCGGCGAGCAGCTCGCGCGTCATCTCGTACGGGAAGCCGTAGGTGTCGTGCAGGCGGAAGACCTCGCGCGCCGGCACGGACGAGCGCCCGGCGGCGCGCGCCTGCTCGATCTGCTCGCTGCAGCATCTCCATGCCCTGCGCGAGCGTGCGCCCGAAGCTCTCCTCCTCGGCGGCGAGCCACATGTCGGTCGCCTCGCGCCTGCTCGCGCAGCTCGGGGTAGGCGCCGCCCATCACCTCGCGCACGCGCTGCGGAGTAGCGCGTGAGGAAGCCCGGGCGCGAGCTCCAGCGCGCAGCCCCTGCTGGATCGCGCGGCGCATCACGCGGCGCAGCACGTAGCCGCGATCCTCGTTGGAGGGCACGACGCCGTCGGCCGTCAGGAAGGTCATCGCGCGGGCGTGGTCGGCGAGGATCCGCAGCGCGCGGTCGCTGTCGAAGTCCGCGCCGTAGCGCGTGCCCGAGAGCTCCTCGCCGAGCTCGATCAGCGGCCGGAACTGGTCGGTCTCGAACACCGACTGCTTGTCCTGCAGGATCGCGGCCATGCGGTTGAGCCCGAGGCCGGTGTCGATGTTGCTCGCGGGCAGCGGCTTCAGCGACCGAGCCGGCGCTCGTCTGGCGCGGGCTCCTGGTCGTACTGCATGAAGACGAGGTTCCAGTACTCCAGGAAGCGCTCGTTCTCGCCGCCGGGGAGATCCTCGGGCGACCCGTGCTCGACGCCGCGGTCGATGTAGAGCTCCGAGCACGGGCCGCACGGACCGGTCGGGCCGGCCTGCCAGAAGTTCTCCGAGCGCGGGCACGCGCACGATCCGCTCGCGCGGCACGCCGAGCTCGCTGCCAGCAGCTCGATCGCCTCCTCGTCGGGGCCGAGCCCGAGGCCGTCGTCGCCTTCGAACACCGTCACCCAGATGTCCTCCTCGGCGAAGCCGAAGACCTCGCGCGAGAGCTCCCACGCGAAGGCGATCGCCTCGCGCTTGAAGTAGTCGCCGAACGAGAAGTTGCCGAGCATCTCGAAGAACGTGAGGTGGCGCGCGGTGTTGCCGACGTTGTCGATGTCGACCGTGCGAAAGACCTTCTGGCAGCTCGTCAGGCGCGGCGCGGGCGGCGTCTCCTGCCCGAGGAAGTACGGCTTCAGCGGATGCATGCCGGCGACCGTGAGCAGCGCCGAGGGGTCGTGCGCGGAGGGCACCAGCGAGGCCGAGGGGATGCGCCGGTGCCCGCGCTCCTCGAAGAAGCTCAGGTAGCGCTCGCGGATCTCGTCGGAGGTCATGCTGCGTCGGATCTTAGGCGAGCGAGCGCACGGCACGGGCCGCGCACCTAGCGTCACGCGGATCGTGCCGTAGCCGACGACCACTCGCCGGCGTACAGGCACGCGATCTGGCCCGGGGCGGTGCGCTCGGCGGGCTCGTCCAGCTCGATCGCGAGGCTCTGCGTGGCGCCCGGCCGGCGGGCTCGCCGGCGCAGGCGGCACGCGAAGCGCCGCCCGTGCGCGCGCACGCGCACGCCGTCGACGCAGCCGCCGTCGCGATGCAGCGTGCGCCTCGCGCACGCTCAGCCTCGCGCGCGAGCAGCTGCTGCGCGCGGCCCGACCGTGACGGTGTTGGCGTGCAGCGTCGGTCGCGAGCACGTACAGCGGCTCGGGCGCGGAGATGCCGAGGCCGTGGCGCTGGCCGACGGTGTAGCGATGGGCGCCGGCGTGCTCGCCGAGCACTCGCCCGTCGAGATCGACGATCGGCGCCGGGCCGCGTCGCCGAGCCCGCCGTGACGCTCGAGGAACGCGCCGTGGCGCGTGCCCGCGAGGAAGCACAGGTCCTGGGAGTCGCGCTTGCGCGCGACCGCGCAGGCCGGCGCGCGCGGCGAGCTCGCGCACCTGCGTGCTTGTGCATGCTCGCCGAGCGGGAAGCGCAGCGCGCGAGCGAGCCGGGCGCGAGCGCGGAGAGCACGTAGCTCTGGTCCTTGCGCCCGGTCGACCGCGATGCGCAGCAGCGGCGCCGGCGGCGCGTCGATCGACGCGCGCGTAGTGGCCGGTGGCGAGCGTCTCCGACGCCGAGCCGGCTCGGCGAGCTCGAGCATCGCGTCGAGTCGCACGTTGCCGTTGCAGCGCACGCACGGGTTCGGCGTGAGCCCGCGGCGTGATCGGAGAGCCAGCCGTCGACGACGCCGGCGCGGAACTCGGCGCGCAGGTCGATCGACAGGTGCGCCATCCCGAGCTCGTGCGCGAGCTCGCGCGCGCCGCGCACGGCCTGCGCCGAGCAGCAGCTGAGCTCGCCGTCGTTCTGCGGGTCAGACCACAGCTCGAGCGTCACCCCGACCGCCTCGCCGCCGTGCTCGCTGATGAGCAGCGCGGCGACGGCGCTGTCGACGCCGCCGCTCATCGCCACGAGCGTGCGGGCGGCACTCGCGCTGAGCGTGCGCGTTGGCGCGTGCGGCGGCGCCCAGCGCGCGGTGCAGCGCGTCGGCCGCGAGCTCGGCGGCGTGGCGCTTGGCGGCGCTGAGCCCGCCGAGCTCCGCGGCGATCTCGCGCGGCGCCGATGCGCGCGGCGGCGAGCAGCGGCGCGCCGCGCAACAGGCTGACGGCGGCGCTGCCGGCGGCGAGCGTGGCGCCGCAGCCGCTGGCGTCGAAGCCGGCGTCGCTGATGCAGCCGTCGGGACTGCTGTGGTCGAGCGCGAGCGAGATGCGGATCAAGATCGCCGCACGCGGCGCCGCCGGCCGCGCCGGTGAAGCCGTCCTCCGGGGAATGACCGCGTCCGAGCGGGCGTTCGAGATGGGCGATCAGTCGCTCCCCTTCCCCTTCCCGGGACGATGCCGGGGACGATGCGGCTGCGACGCTCACCCGAGCGAGTGTAGGGGCTAGGAGTTGCGGGCTTCGTCGATCGCCTGTTCGATCGAGAAAGCGTCCTGCAGGCCTGTGAGCACGGTCGCTTGCCCGCGCTTGTTGACGATCAGCAGCGTCGGCGTCACGTAGACCTGGATGCCGCGGGTGATCGAGCCATAGGAGGCGACCTGGCTGGCAGGCGACGCGAACGCGGCGAAGCGCTTTTCCAGTTCGAGGCCCGATGCCGCGAGCGCGCGACGCAGCTGCGGGGTGTGAGCCAACGGCCTGATCAGATGGTGAACGGCCTCGAGCAGCCTCAGTTCGTCATCGACGATCGCGTCGTCTGCGCCCTTCGGGTTCCAGAACAGGATCACGGCGATCTTGCCTTCACCGAGAGCCCGTTCGACAAGAACCTGCCGTGCGGGGGTGCGACCGGCGCCGCTCTGCGCCTTGATCGGCTGCTGCTTGACCGGGGTGGCGGCAGCAGCGGACGTCGATGAGTGCTGCGCGGTGGCAGACGAGGTCGTCTTGTTCGCGGCGCCGGAGCTCGAAGTCGAGGCTGGCGCCGATGCGCTGGTGTGGCTGGCGGCGGAGGACGTGGTGCTCGAAGGGCTCGCGCCAATGGCGGCGACGGCCCCGTGGGCTCGGGCGATGTCGCGCGTGAGGCCTTCCAGGCCGGGCACGGAACCGTGATAGATGTGGCCGCTCTTGGCAGCCGCCTTGGCCTTTGCCACGACGCTCGCGGAGCCGCTTGCGGTGGCCGTGGTCGGCTTGGCCGCAGTCGGCGTACTGGCCGTCACCGCGGGTGTCGAGCCGGAGCCGCTCGTGCTGGTCGAGCGCCCGTGCAGGAGGAAGAACGAGACGCCGGCAAGCAGGCAGACACCTACGAGCGCGATCTGAAATGGACGGGAGAGCTGCGCCATCCCCCCCAGCTTCGGCATATCCGCAAGAGAAGTTGAACGGCGCATATCGCCTTGGACGGTCGATCCTCCGCCTCCGGCGCGATTCCAGGCTGACCGCAGGCGTGCCGATAGGCCCTGCATGAAGGCGCGACGCTCGTGCGGGACGCTTCTCGCCGCCGGCGCGTGCGCCCTGCCGTGCGCGTGCGGCGGCGGGCAGGAACACGCGACGAGCACTGCCGGCCGCGCGGCGCAGGGCGTCTCGCGTGTGACGGTGAGCGCCAGCGGGTCGGCCGCCGAGACCCCAGCCGCGACCGGGACACCGTCGCGCGCCCAGGCGCTGGCCTTTGCGCATGCGGTCAACCTGAGCGCGGGCGACATCCCCGAAGCCTCGGTCGAAAAGAAGCGCACGGCCACCGCCGACGCGAGCGAACGCCGCGAAGGCGGCGCCTGCGAGCGACTCGTCGGGTGGGGTCATCCGCACACGATCACCGAAGCGTCCTCGCCGAAGCTGCGGCGCGGGCAGGAACTCGAAGTCGAACAGATCACCTCCTCGGTGGCGATCCTGAGCGACGAACGGGCCGTCGCGCGGCAGTTCGCGCTGCTGGCGTCACCGACCCTGCGTAAGTGTGCCGCGCGCGCCCTGACCCGCAACCTGGACGACAAGTCGATCGCCAACGCGCGCTGGGGCCGAGTGTCGGTCTCGAAGCTTCCTGTGCAGGCCGCAGGTACGAGCGCGACGCTTGGCATCCGCATCGTCGCGAGCCTGGATCTCACCTTCAGCGAAGTCTCGGTGCCGATCTACGTGGACGTGCTGGGCTTTTCTGTCGGACGGGCGGAGGTCGCAATGACGGCTATGAGCGCCACCCAGCCGGTGCCCGCCACGACCGAGCAGGAACTGCTCTCGCTGTTGCTGGCGCGGGCCAAGGCGCACCCGCTCTGAGTCGACGGGCGGTCGCGGTTCGCGGGTGCGTCGCGCCTACACTCCGGCAGCGCTCCACTTCTACCTGGGCTACCGCGCCGTGAGGTGATGATCAGATCGCGTGGTGGCCGCGCAGCACGTGCGTGCACGACCATGTCCGTCGCGAGCTCCTGCTGGCCGCCGCCCTGCATGTCCTTCAGGACGCTGTGCGCGTCGCCGACGATCGCGACGTAGCGGGCACCGAGCGCATCGGCGTGTCCGAGCTGGCCTTTGAGCGAGCGCCCGGCGAGATCCATCTGGGCCGAGAGGCCCGCGGAGCGCGCCTGGCTCAGCAGGCCGAAGGCCTCGGCACGCAGATCCGAGCGCGTGCCGTCGAGCGCGACGAACAGCTCGAGCGGCGCCGGCGCGTGCGCGGCGCTGCCGCGGCCCGCGCCGAGACCGTCGCCGGCGAGCATGATCCGCTCGATCCCGGCGGCCCAGCCGACGCCGGGCGTCGCCGGCCCGCCGAGCTGCTCGACGAGGCCGTCGTAGCGTCCCCCGCCCCCGACGCCGCTCTGCGCGCCGAGTGCGTCGGATGTGAACTCGAAGACGGTTCGCGTGTAGTAGTCCAGGCCGCGCACGAGCGTGGGATCGAGCTCGTAGGCGACGCCGGCGACGTCGAGCAGCTCGCGCACGTGCGCGAAGTGCTCGGCGTCCTCGATGCTCAGGTGCTCGCGCAGCAGCGGCGCGTCGCGCATCACGCTCTGTGTCCCGGGGTGATCGGAGTCGAACGCCCGCAGCGGGTTCAGCTCGATCCTGCTCCTGACGTCCTCTGAGAGGCTCGCTTCGTGCTCGCGCAGGTAGCCCTGCAGGCGCTCGCGGTACTCGCGCCTGCTGTCGAGGCTGCCGAGGCTCGAGAGGCGCAGCCGAGCTCGCGCACGTCGAGCTCGGCCA
The DNA here is from genome assembly GCA_963797105.1 of uncultured Solirubrobacteraceae bacterium. Classification (GTDB taxonomy): domain Bacteria; phylum Actinomycetota; class Thermoleophilia; order Solirubrobacterales; family Solirubrobacteraceae; genus Palsa-744. Next base: position 1,404,507 of record CAWCOB010000002.1, on the reverse strand, counting down.
GCAACGTGGCCAGCAGCGTGATCGTCTCGGCGTCCACGGCCGGATCCTCCGAGCCGATCGCCTCGACGCCGACCTGCCAGAACTGCCGGTAGCGGCCCGCCTGCGCGCGCTCGTGGCGAAAGAAGCTCGACAGGTACCAGAGCTTCACGGGCTGGCGGCGCTTGTGCATGCCGTGCTCGACGTAGGCTCGGCACACGGGCGCGGTGCCCTCGGGCCGCAGCGTCAGCGAGCGCCCAGCCTGCGTCCTCGAACGTGAACATCTCCTTGCGCACGATGTCGGTGGACTCGCCGACGCCGCGCGCGAACAGCTCGGTGGCCTCGAACACGGGCGTCTCGATGCGCTCGTAGCCGGCGCCCTCGAGGATCGAGCGGGCGCGCGCCTCCAGCGCGCTGCGCGCGCGAGGCCTGCTCGCCGAGCACGTCGAAGGTGCCGCGCGGCGCTTTGATCTTCGCGTCGGCTCAACGTCAGGCTGCCGGCGAGTCGGCGGTCGCGGTGCCCGGCACGCGCTCGCGCAGCTCGCTGAGGAACGGGTTGCTCGCGAGCTCGCGTCCGAGCGTCGTGACGCCCATGTGCCCCGGATAGACCACGGTCTCCGCGGGGTAAGCAGCGAGCAGCGTGCCGATCGAGCGCTCGAGCGTGGCCCAGTCGCCGCCGGGAAGGTCGACGCGGCCGACGGACCCCTGGAAGAGCACGTCCCCGGAGAGCAGCGCAGGGTGCGCGGGCGATTGGACTGCGTAGGTCACGTGCCCGGGGCTGTGCCCGGGCGTGAAGATCACGTCGAGCTCGAGGCCGGCGAGGCTCAGGTGCTCGCCGCCGGCGACGGTGTGCTCGGGCTCGTAGCTCTCGAACGGCCCGAACCCGGGCGGCACCCAGCTGCATGATGTCCGCGAGCAGCGGGCGCTCGATGCTGCGGGCAGTACACGGGGGCGCCGGTCGCGCGCGCCACGGGCGCGACCGCGCCGATGTGATCGAAGTGGCAGTGCGTGATGAGGATCGCCTCGATCTGCACCCCGAGCGCGTCGACGGCCGCGAGCAGGCGCTCGGGCTCATCGCCGGGGTCGACGAACACGGCGCGGTCGGTGTCGGCCGATGGCGCGCACGATGTAGGAGTTCTCCTGAACCAGCCCGACGGTGAACGCCCGCACGTCCAGGGCGCTCATCGCGACGGCGCCCTTCCACCACCGCCCTGCTTGGCCTTCTTGCGCTGGCGGCGATCGTAGACCCACTTGTCGGTGTAGTAGCTGACGAGCGTGTAGAAGACGAGCACGATCGGGAACAGCGGGAACGCCTGCTTGGTCGACTGGTGCAGCAGCACGGTCACGATCAGCACCAGCGCGACCGCGGCGAGCATCGCCTTGACGAACGCTCCGCGCCAGGTCGGCGGCTGGTCGCGTTTGTCGAGCTTTCGCTCCTTCTCGCGCGCGAGCAGCGCCGCGTCGCCCTCTTCTCCCCGGGCGTCGGCTTACGCCCCGTGCGCCCGCGCGACTCGATCGCGCCGGCGGCGTTGCCTCGGTGCTTGGTCTGGCGCTTGCGTCGTGTCTGTGCCATGACTCAGCAGCCTAGTGCGTTCTCGATCAAGTGGCGAGCGGGATCGAAGCCCGGCATCGGAAGCTCGGGCGGGAAGCCGTCGAACGCGGCCGCGGGCGCGAGCCCGACGAGCTCGGCGGATGCCACCTCTGCGTGCGCGCTAACGGCGTCGACGATCACGGCCAACGGGACCTCCAACGGGCGCTCCACGTTCATCGAGACCTGCGCGACGCCGCAGTCGAGCGCGACGGCGATCGCGCGCACGCCCGGCAGCCCGTGCTCGCCGCCTTCGCGGATCAGCTCGGCGAGACGTCGGGCGTCCTCGAAGCTCGTGCCCGCGGCGAGCTGCAGGTTGAACGCCACGAGCGGCGGGCGGGCGGCGACGAGCGTCGCGCCCGCGCTTGCGTGCATTCGCGGCGGCCCGAAGTCTGGAGCCAGGCGGTGCTCGCCCGCCACCATGCGCGCCGCCAGCCCCTCGACGCCGCCGCGACGCAGTTGCGCGCGGGTCCTCGCGCCAGACGGCTCAGTCCCGGACAGCTCGCCGTAGACGAACACCGGCACGTGCAGCTCCTCGCCGATGCGGTCGCCGAGCACGAGCGCTTGCGCGCACGCGGCGCCACGATCGCGCGGCTCGAGGTAGACGATCGGCGCGACGTCGAGCGCCCCCACGTGCGGATGCTGGCCGGCCTCGGCCGCGCCGCGATCCGCGCGGGTAACCACGTCGATCCGCTCGACGGCTACGCGCGCGCCGCGCAGCAGCGCGTCCACGAGCTCGTCTGCGCGCCCCGCGATCGTGAACACCGAGCGGTGGTGGTCCGGGTCTGAGTGGATGTCGAGTACGCGCGGTCCGTCCGGAGCCTCGCCCGTGAACGCCGTGGCGATCGCGGCGAGCGTGTCCTCGTCTCGCCCCTCCGAAACGTTCGGCACCGCGAGCAGGATCGGTGGACTCATCGCGCCACGAGGCTAGCGTCGGCGGTCCTCGCGCGCCCTGCGGCTAAACTCCTGCGCCATCCGGGCCGGAGTAGCTCAGCTGGTTAGAGCAGCGGAATCATAATCCGCGTGTCGGGGGTTCGAGTCCCTCCTCCGGCATCACCGAAATACGCCTAACCAAGCGATTTTGAGTCTGCCGGGGCTATTGGACGGGCGTCTTGATTTCCCCACGGATCCCGAGGGGGCGTGGCGGGTCCCAAGGGGGGCTTCCGTAGGCGCCGGTTCGCGCTCCGCGACCCACATCGAGCAAAGCCATTTCAGCGAAGCCGTGCTCGCTCACTTCGTCGGCCCGTCCCCGTAGGCCGGGGACCAGCTCAGCAGGGAACGCTAGGTCGTCGCGTGGACGTCCACTTGGGGGAAGTCGGACTTATGGAACTGGCGCTGATGGTCGATCTGTTGACTTGACATGACAGTTCAGCGCTTGAGCTCGGGGAAGGATGAGATACTGGTCCCGGTGCCGTCGTCCGCTTCGGTGCAGCAGCCGGACGAGGGTCTGCGCCGTCTCGGCGAGGCGTTGAAGGCGCGGGCCGAGGATGTGCTCAGCCTGACGGTCGCGCGAACCACGGGTCCGGGCCATGAGGTCGACGTGCTGGTTCAGGGCAGCTTCGAACGGATCAGCAGGAGCTCCACGATCGCGGTCGCGGGATGGATGGCCGGGGAGAGCCTGGCGGTGGTTCGGGAGGCCGGCCGGGAAACGTGGGAGATCTTCGGCGAGCTGGCGGCGCATCGCGCGGCGGCACTGAACGAGGTGATCAGGCGCTGTTTGCTCTGGCGCGACTCGATGCTTGAGATGCTGCGCGAGAGCGCGACGCAGATGGACGTCTCGCCCGAGGCGCTCGCGGAAGCCGTGAACATACTGCAGCTGAGTCTCGAGTTCAGCCTTGTGCAGATGGGCGAGTGCTATGAGGCTGAGCGCCGGCGAAATGACGAGGAGCTCACGCGGCGCGGGGAGGAGCTCGCGTTCCTTGCCACGCACGACCCGCTGACGGGCCTGCCAAACCGAACGTTGATCCTCGATCGCATCGAGCAGATGCTTGCGCGCTCGCGTCGCAGCCAAACGCCGGTGGCGGCGCTGTTCGTCGACCTGGACAACTTCAAGAGCATCAACGACACGCTCGGTCACTCGGTTGGCGATGAACTGCTGCGGGCGGTCGCCGCGAGGCTAGAGGGGGTGGTACGCGACATCGACGCGCTGGGGCGCCTCGGTGGGGACGAGTTCGTCGTGATCGCCGAGGCGCTATCGCTGGCAGCGGGCCCCGAGCTGATCGCCGAGCGCCTGCTCGACGCGCTCGCCCAGCCGTTCAGGCTCGGGGCGGACAAGCAGACTCGTGTGACCGTCGCCGCCAGCATCGGGATCGCGGCCGCAGATGGAGCCTCGGCCGACGGAGACGGAGCTTCGGCCGAGGAGCTCCTGCGCGAGGCCGACATCGCGATGTATCGCGCGAAGTGGGACGGCAAGAACGGTTATGCCGTGTTCGAGACCGGCATGCAGGACACCATGCAGAACCGCATGGAACTGGAGATGGACCTCCGCGAAGCTCTCGAGAAGGACGAGTTCTTCCTCGCCTACCAGCCCACATTCGACCTCAGAGACATGCGGCCTACCGGAGTAGAGGCCCTGATCCGCTGGCGCCACCCGCTGCGCGGCGTCGTTCAACCCAACGACTTCATCCCCCTGCTCGAGGACACAGGGCTGATCACGGACGTCGGCAAGTGGGTCCTGCGAGAGGCCTGCGCTCAGGGCGCCACATGGCGGCAGGCGGGGTATCCGATCGCGATGGCCGTCAACGTCTCCGCACGCCAGCTCGACAGCGACCAGATCCTAACCGACATCGAAGGCGCACTCTGTGACAGCGGCCTTGACCCGCAGGCGCTGACGATCGAGATCACCGAGACGACGCTCATGCGCAACATCGAGGAAACCGCCCGCCGGCTCGCCCAGGTAAAGCAGCTCGGCGTACGCATAGCGATCGACGACTTCGGCACCGGCTACTCATCCCTCGCGCACCTCCAACGCTTCCAGGTCGACGCGCTGAAGATCGACCGGTCTTTCATCACCGGGCTGGCACACAACCAGGAGGGCGAGACACTCATCCATACCCTCGTGCAGCTGGGCAAGTCCCTCTCGATTGAGACCCTCGCCGAGGGCATCGAGCAGCAGCACGAGCTCTCGCTACTCAGAGACGAGGACTGCGACAGCGGACAGGGCTTCCTGTTCGCCCGGCCCCTCGACGTGGCCGCCACCGAGACGTTCCTCCAAAACTGGGCCGACAACACCCCTCCCGTCTCCGCGCAAGCACCACAGCACCCATAGTCGGTCGCTGACGTACCGCGCCAACCTTCACCGAACCGCTGCCATGTCGCCTCAGGACGCGACGCTCCTGCGCCCCGCCTTTGCGTGTGCGGTCCTAGCCGGCTCTGTCGGTCATCCAATCTCGCAGCGATGCGAGCAGCTGTGGCGCTTCGAGCACCTGCGGGATCAGGCTCGGGTCAAGCAGGATCGCGTCTGAGACCATTCGCATCGTGACGCCGTGATCGGGCAGGCTCGCGGCGTCGACGTCGATCCGATCTCCGGCTCCCAACTCGCCCTCCTCGAGGATGCGCAGATAGGCACCTGGGCGGGACGCTTCGGCGAACCGTCGCACGAAAGCCGCGTCGCCGATGCGGAGACCGAGCTTGAAGCACGGCAGCCGTGGCTGGACGACCTCCAGCAGCGTCGTTCCGATACGCCAGCGCTCGCCGATCAGCGCTCCAGACACGTCGATGCCTTCGGTCGTGAGGTTCTCCCCGAAGGGTGCCGGCCCGAGGTCCTTCCCCAGCTCGTGTTGCCAGACGAGCGTCTCCTCGTGCGCGTATGCATAGACCGCCTTGTCAGGGCCGCCGTGAACCGAGCGGTCAGCCTGGTCATCGCCCTGGACGTTGATCCCGCGAACTTGTACCCGACCGGCGACCGGTGCCTTCCAAATCGCGGTGGTCACGGTTCGCCGGCCTGTGTTCACGGGCTGAGGGCGCCCTACGTTGACGCTTAGGAGGTGAGCCATCACTCCACTGTGACCGAAATCGGCGAGCGGCCTTTGGACCCATGATGAATTGCGGTCTCGACGTCAACCTGCGGGCAGGCTGGTCCACCACGTTGTACGGAGGGCTGGTCAGGGGTCTGATCGACGTCGACGTGCATGGTGGGTCTATGAGGAAGCGCCGGGATCGCGGCTGGCTAGGCGCACGGTCATCTGAGCGGGGCGATCTTCGGCTTGGAGGGCGAGGAAGGCTCTGGCGGCGAGCACGCCTCCGGCCAGATCCGCGGCGGCTTAGATCCATAGGTGCGACCACGTGAACTCACCAACGATCGTGGCACCGAGGGCGACTGCTGGGTTGAAGGCGCCACCGGACACCCAGCCGACTGATATGCCGCCGACCAGGACCACTGAACCTACGGCTAGGCCGGAGTAGGACCTGCTTTCCGCGGGTTCAACGGCTGTGACACTCAGCACGACATACGTCAACGCGAATGTGAAGATCGCCTCGGCGATCAGCATCTTGTCGGTGCTCCCGGTTGCGCCCGGGCCCAGATGGCCGTCGAGGGCGAGCACGAGCAGCCCCGCGAGCGCTGCCCCTGAGACTTGTGCGAGAACGTAGGCCCCGTATTCGCTGGCCTTCAGCCTTCTGCACAGGTACACGGCCGTACTCACCGCCGGGTTGTAGTGTCCTCCGGAGATGGGGCCACCCACGTAGACGAGGATCGTCAACGTGAGGCCGGCCGCGACCGGGGTCAGTCCGCTGGCCAGGCGATTGGCGGGGTTGCCCGCCTCGCCGATGGCGAACATCAACGCGAATGCTCCGGCGAACTCATTGGCAAGCTTCCCGGTCAACGTGTAGCTCGTGCGACCGCCCCGGTCGGTCTCGCCGTTCGCTCGCCCGTCGATCGTGGTCATGACGAAGCGTCCGTCTGAGTGCGCACTAGCCCAGCGCCCCGGGGCTGTTTCCAGACAGATCCGACGGCATCTGTGGTAGCGACGAGTTGCATGGCCTGCCTTTCTGTGGGCGTTACGGTGAAGTCGTTCCGCGAGTGAAGGTGGCGAGAGGTTCGTCGCTCTCGACGAAGTAGGTCGACAACATCTGGCCGGTGGCGGGCCCGAGGTCGGTCGCGTTGTGCGGCGTGCGTGGCGGCATCAGGAACGGATCACCGGCGTTCAAGGTGAGGGTCGGATGCCCCTCGATCTCCATCTCGACGGTCCCGGCAAGGATGTAGCCGACCTCCTCGCCGGGATGCATGTGCCACCCTGATTCGACTCCCGGTGGTATCTCCGTCAGCACTTGCACGATCTCTCGCCCTGGGACCGACGAGTCGGCGCGCTGGAGCTCAGTGCGCTTGAGAGACCCCGCGAGGGCATCCCCGGGAACGGTGCCGCCAGTCATCGCTTCCTCCTATCTGTTGTGGTCATGAGGCTGCCGCTGCGGTCAATCCGAGATCGCGGCCGTGGGCCCAGAGGAGAGCGGCGCCGTAGGAGCGAAATGGACGCCATCGCTGCGCTCGCGCTCCGAGCTCTTGAGGCGAAGGCCGCTCTCGAAGCGCGAACGCAGACTGGGTCAGCATCTCCTGTTGTGACGGGTGCATCGCCCTGGCAATCACAAGGCGACGTCCGGCCGCGCGAGCAAACCAACACGACGCGCGCACACGGCCGGACGCCTTGCTCCTAGGCTGTCCCGAGCGCGGCCCGCAGGTGATCGACGGCCTGCTGGATCGCAGCGCGCGTGGCCCGCGACTCGCTCATCGCGTTGAGAAGCATGAAGTCGTGGACCACGCCGTCGTATCGCACGGTCGTGACCAGAACGCCTGCGGCGCGTAGTTTGGCGGCATAGGCCTCGCCCTCATCGCGAAGTGGATCGACTTCATCGACGAGCAGAAGCGTCGGCGGCAGCCCTTCCAGCTGCTCGGTCGTGGCCTGGTTGGGGGACGCGGTGATCTCCGCCCGCTCGGCGGGATCGGTCGTGTAGGCGTCCCAGAACCACTCCATCGCCTTTCTGGTCAGGTAATAGCCCTCCTCGAACTCGTCGTAGGAGGCGGTGTCCATTGCAGCATCGGTGACCGGGTAGTACATCGACGTCTGCACGAAGCTCACGTCACCGCGCTGCTTTGCCATAAGCGTGAGCGCAGCGGCCATGTCGCCGCCGACCGACTCGCCTGCAACAGCCATGCGGGTGGCATCGAGACCCTTGGTCGCACCCTCACGGATAGCCCATTGCGCGGTCGCATAGCCCTGCTCGATCGCGACGGGGTATTTCGCCTCGGGCGAGTTGGGATACTCGACGAACAGCAGCGCCGCTCTGGCCCCGACCGCGAGCTCACGCACCAGACGGTCATGGGTGGCGGCGTTGCCCAGGATCCAGCCGCCGCCATGCATGTAGACGATGACGGGCAACGGACCGGAGCAGTCGACCGGCTTGAGAATGCGCACGCGGGCATCTCCCACCGCCGCCGGCACCGTGATCCACTCTTCCTCGATGGGGAGCTTCTCGATCGGCGCGGCTTGTAGATCATCGAGCACTTTACGCGCCGCCGCTGGCTCGAGTTCGTACAGGAAAGGCGGAATCGAGGTCGCGTCGACAATCCCCTGGGCGGACGGCTCGAGCACGATTTGAGACTGAACAGACATCAATGGCCTCCTTTGTGATTGCTGAACTGCCGACACTTCCCTCGCGCCGTTGAGTCCGGGCGAGGAGTACTGCCGGTACGCCGTTGGGGATCGTCGTCAGGCGACGCTTCTGGCGGGCTCTCCGATGAACGCGAGCAGCTCCCGGTTGACCTCCGCCGCGTGGGTGATCCCCATGACGTGAGGCCCCCCATCGATCTCGACGTAGCGCGCATCAGGGAGCGCCGCATGAAGACGCCGGCCTTGACCCTCAACTGAGAGGATGCGATCGGCCGCTCCGTGCAGAATGAGCGTGGGGACATCGATCCGCTTGATGTCCTCAGCGAAAGTCTCGAGCCACGTCGGGACGCAGGCCCAGGTAGCCCAGGGAGACGCGTCGATTCCAGCGGCCCACATGCTACGAACCGTGTCGTCGCTGACTCGGTTGCCGCGGAGCTCGTCGAGGTTGAGGAAATCGTTGAGCATCCCGGTCAGCCAGGCCGGCCGGTCGTCGAGAATCGCCTGCTGGACACCCGCGACTCCCGCCTCATCGACGCCGTTGGGGTTCTCGTCGGACTTGACGAACGACGGGGCCAGGCTCTCGATGAAGACGCAACTCCTCAGGCGCTCGGTACCGTAGACGCCGATGTAACGGGCAAGCTCGCCCGTTCCAAGTGAGAAACCGACGAGCGTCACGTCGTGCAGGTCCAAGTCGCTGAGGACCGCGTCAAGATCGCTCGCCAGCGTGTCGAAGGTGTAGCCCCCGATCGGCCGCGAGGAGCGACCGAACCCGCGCCGGTCATAGGCGATCACGCGATTCCCGGCTTCGATCATCGGGTGCAGTTGGGGCTCCCACGACCGAGCGTCAAACGGCCACCCGGCGAGCAACACGACAGGACCGCCACGACCCTGGTCCTCGTAGTAGAGATCGATCGCCGCCGAGTTCTCCCGTCCTACGCTGACGATTCCCACCGGAGCCTCCATTCGTTGTGTAACGGCCTCGCCGATCGTCTCCTACGCAGTCGCGTTTGTCTGCACCGCCACCCGGCAACTGTCCCTCCCACTCCCCTGAATCCCGCTCTTCCAGCTAGCGCCCACCGGCCCCGCTTTGCGGGGGATTGCGAGCCGAGGACTGCGCCTAGCTTCAACTCGAGCGATGACTGTCGGCGAGAGCTATCTACGACGTGCTTGACATCGCCGACTGACCGGGTCCTGCGGCAGAGTCGAGGAACTTGATGACGGCAAGCACGCGGCGATGATCCTCGCCCGACTCCGATAGCCGCAGCTTGCGCAGGATGCTGTTGACGTGCTTCTCGACCGTTCCCTCGGTCACCCACAGTATGTGGGCGATCCCAGCGTTGGACCGGCCCTCGGCCATCAGTGAGAGGACCTCGCGCTCGCGGGAGCTGAGCTCGGCGAGGGGATCCTCGACCCGCCGGGCTCGCACGAGCTCGCTGACGAGCCGCGGATCCACCACATACTCGCCACCGGCGATTCGATCGAGGGTCTCGAGAAACTGCTCGATCCTCGTAACCCTGCTCTTCAGCAGGTAGCCGATGCCGCTGCCTGCAGCGAGCAGCTCGAGCGCGTGCTCGACCTCGACGTGGGCCGAGAGGACGAGTATCCCTATGTGTGGGAACGCTTCGCGGATTGCCTGTGCCGCGACCAGCCCCTCGGTGGTGTGGGTCGGAGGCATCTTGATGTCCACGATCACGAGATCCGGCTGGTGTTCGCTGACGAGCCCGAGCAGTTCCGAGCCGTCGCCGACTTGGCACACGACGTTCAAACCCGAGCGCTCCAGCAGACTCGCTAGGCCTTCACGTAGAAGAACGTCATCGTCTACAAGTATCACCCGTGACTCGCTCATGCTCCCGGCACAAGGGTGTCACAGCGGGCCGCCGTCTGTTCCTTGACCGATCGGGCTAAGCTAGAGAGCGCCGGGTAACCGCTGATGGGATGCGGCATGTGACCATAGCTTCGGGGGGTGATGCGAACTGGTTCGCCGAGGAGCAGGCGTTGCTGCGACGCGCGGCGACGCTGGTGGCTCAAGACATCCCTCCGGATGAGTTGTTTGCCGCTGTGACGGAGGGTGCCGGCGCCTTGCTTGGCTCCGATCTCGCGGGGATGATCCGCTATGAAGCCGACGAAACGATCGTGGCCGTTGCCGTCTGGTCTGCTGAGGGGTCTCACCAAGATGTCTCTGGCAGGTGGCCGCTGACCGGAGACAGGGTCGCCCGGACCATCCTGCGGACGGGCCGTCCAACCCGCGAAGATGCGTGGGGGCAGGCAAGCGGTCCCATCGCCGAGATCGTCCGCGATCACATGGGGGTTCGTTCCCTCAGTCGGGAGTCCAGTCGTCGTGAAAGGGACCGTTTGGGGTGCGCTGTTCGTGCATTCAAAGGGACCCGACCCCCTGGCGCCGGACACGGAGGCTCGCCTCGGTCACTTCACGGAGCTGGTCGCGACCGCGATCGGGAACGCTCAAACGTACGAGGACCTGCGTCAGCTAGCCGCGGAGCAAGGTGCTCTGCGGCGGGTCGCAGAGCTGATCGCCCGAGGGGCGGCCGCGAACGACGTGTTCGCGACCGTGGCGGAGGAGCTGGGCAAGCTCACGAACGTCGAAGGGGCGAAGATGTTGCGCTTCGAAGACGACATGACCGCGACGTTCGTTGCCTCGTGGGGGCCGCTCCAGGCGGGCATCCCGGTTGGTCGGCGGTTGAGCTTCGAGGGCAACACGATCACCGCGCGAATCTTCGAGACCGGACAGCCGTCGCGCCTCGAGGACTATGTGAACGCCAAGGGAGAGCTCGGTTCACTGCTGCGACGGGAAGGGATGCAGTGTGCGGTAGGCGCACCGATTACCGTCGCCGGTCGATTGTGGGGCGCGTTGTTGGTTGGCTCGGTCCAACCCGACCCTCTGCCTCCTGAGACCGAGGAGCGAATCGAGCGGTTCGCCGAGCTCGTCGCAACGTCGATCGCGAATGTCGAGACACGAGCGGAGGTAGAGCGTCTGGCCGAAGAGCAGGCAGCGTTGCGGCGAGTCGCAGAGCTCGTCGCTCGCGAGTCGCCGGCAGAGACCGTCTTCGCAGCTGTCGCCGAAGAGCTCGGGACGTTGCTCAGCGTCAGCTCGTCTGCGGTGCTGCGCTTCGACGAGGACGGAACGCTGCTGGTGCTCTCGGCTTGGGGCATACCGGACATGCGAGAGCAAGTCGGCCGGCGGTTGCCGATCGTTGGCGACAACACTGCCGCGCTCGTCTTCGAAACGGGCCGTCCGGCGAGGATGGACGACCAGCAGGGCGCGTCCGGAGAGATTGCGGCGATCGTCAGGCAGCTCGGGATCACCTCGACGATCTCGTGCCCTGTGATCGTGAACGGGAGGCCGTGGGGTGCAATCGCGGTCAACTCGCTGGAGCCCGAGCCCTTGCCGCCGGACACCGAGGAACGGGTTAGCAAGTTCACTGAGCTCGTGGCGACTGCCATCGCGAACGTCGAGGCACGAAAGGATCTCGCCGCTTCGCGGCTGCGGATCGTCGCCGCGACCGATCAGGCCCGCCGCCGCGTGGGGCGTGATCTGCACGACGGGGTTCAGCAGCGCCTCGTCTCCCTCGCACTTGGGCTACGGAGCGCTCAGATAATCCTGTCGACCGACCCGGAAGGGGCTAGCGAGCAGTTGTCCCGGGTAGGCCAGGAGCTCACCGATGCCCTTGATGACGTGCGAGAGCTCTCGCAAGGAATACACCCGGCGATTCTGTCTGAGGGCGGGTTGGCCCCGGCGCTCCGAGCATTGGCACGGCGTTCGAGCGTCCCAGTCGATCTCCAGCTGAGCGTTCAGGGGCGGCTCGACGAATCGGTCGAGGTCGCCGCCTACTACGTGGTGTCCGAGGCGCTAGCCAACGTGGCCAAGCATGCAAACGCTTCAGCGGTACAAGTCCGCGCCGAGATCGACGAGGGAGCACTCGCGATCTCGATTCAGGATGACGGCTGCGGGGCCGCCAATCCGGATCTCGGCACGGGGCTCATTGGGCTTCGAGACCGAGTCGAGGCGCTCGGCGGCAGCTTCTCGGCGACAAGCCCCGCCGAAGCTGGGACGAAGATCGCTGCCGACATCCCGATTTGAAGCGATGGGACCAGCTCAGTGACAGCTCTCGTGTGGCCGGTAAATGCCGATCGTGCGGCCGATTGTCGCGCACCCGGATCCCCGCAAACGGGTCTCCCGTGCCAGCCGGGCTAAGCCCCTTCCCATCCGACCGGGGTCGTCAACCGGCGCCGTAAGGAAGCGCGCTCGGCACCTTCAGCTGCTCGAGGTGCAGCAGTGTCACGACCCGCTGCGCCCCTCCCTTCAGCGACAGCGCGAGGATCACCGACTGCAGCTCGCCGATGTCGCGTGCGACGACGTGGAGGATCGCGTCGGTCTCGCCGGCCACGAGCTCACCGGAGATGATCTGCGGGGTCTCCCGCACGAGCTTGCGAAAGCGGTTGTCTGCGGCGAGCGTGTGCGCGCCCAGCGTCACCTCGACGTGGACCTGGATCGGGAAGCCGGCAGCCGCGGGGTCCACACGGGCGTGAACCCCCGCGATGATGCCGTCGTCCTTCAGGCGCCTGACGCGGTGCAGCGTCGCCGCCGGCGACAGCCCCACGACGCGCGCGAGCTCGACGTTCGTGCGGTCTGCGTCCTGCTGCAGCTCGCGGATCAGCGCGCGGTCAATATCGTCAATGGAATCTGCCATCTGACGAAACTATATTGCAAGAAATGGACATCCTGTGAGATCCGCGCCGGTATTTCCGCATCTCGACAACACGATGTTCGTCAATGCAACGCATCAACGCGATCTCCGAGCGTCCACGCGCGCTCATGGCGCTCGTGCTCGCCGGGAGCACGTGGGGCCTCACGCTGCCCCTGTCCGCGGTGGCGCTGCGAGGCATCGCCCCCGCGGCACTCGTGAGCATCCGCTTCGGATGCGCGGCGAGCGTGCTCGCTGTCATCGCCCGTCCCGGAAGCCTGCGGGCGGCCCTGTCGTGGCGGATCGCCTGGTGGGGCGTGCTCGGATACGGCGCCGTCGTGCTGGCCCAGTGCGAGGGCGTCGAGCGGACGAGCCTCAGTCACGCGGCCGTTCTCGGCGGGATCGTGCCGGTGCTCGTGGTGCTCATCGCGATCGCTCGCGGCTGCCGGCGGCCCTCCGCGCTCGGCACGCTCGGCCTGCTCGGCGCGGTCGGCGGTGCGGGGCTGTTCACCAGCGGCGGCGGCCACGCGAGCCTTGCCGGCGACGGGCTCGTGCTGCTCGCGGGTGTCTGCTTCTCGGTCTACATCGTCGCCCAGCCGTCGCTGCTCGCCGGGCGCGACGCGCTTGCCGTCACCGCCGTGCAGATGGGCGCGGCATCGATCGTGCTCGCACCGGTCGCCCTCGTGGGTGAGCCGGCGCCTCACATCTCGGGCTCGATCCTGCTCGCACTGCTCGGCCTCGTGATTGTCGGCTCGCTGCTGCCGTTTGCGCTCTACGCCTGGGGCCAGGCCCGCGTGCCCCATGAGCTCGCAGGCGCGTTCTTGAACGTCGAGGCGCTCGTCGGCGGGCTGATCGGCGTCCTCGCGTTCCACGACCAGATGGGCATCCAGCAGGCACTCGCGACCGCGCTGATCGCCGCCGGGCTTCTGCTTGTCGCGGTCAGCGCTCCGGGAAGTGCAGGGCGAACGACTTCGCAGCGACGGTAGTGTGACCGCTGTGCACGAGGTGCTGCCCGGAGTCTTCCACTGGACGGCCCGCCACCCGAAGATCCACGCGGAGGTCTCCTCCTATTGGCTTGACGGGTCGGGCATCCTCTTCGATCCGCTCATCCCGCCCGACGAGGGCCTCGAATGGTTCGCCGGGCGCACCGTGACGCCGGCGGCGATCTTGCTTTCCAATCGCCACCACTACCGCCAGTCGGGTCGCTTCGTCGAGCGCTTCGGCTGCACCGTTCACTGCAATCGCGCGGGGCTGCACGAGTTCGCACACGGCGAGGTCGTCGAGGGCTTCGACGTCGGCGATGAGCTTCCCGGCGGCGTCATCGCGTGCGAGATGGGCGCGATCTGCCCCGATGACACCGCTCTGCACCTGCGCGATCAGCGTGCGCTCGTGATCGCCGACGGCATCGTGCGCGGCGGCGCCCACGGGCAGGAGGGGCCACTCGGCTTCGTTCCCGATTCGCTCATGGACGATCCTCCCGCGACCAAGCGCGGCCTGTTGGCGTCGTGCGCGCGGCTGCTCGGCGAGCTCGACTTCGACCATCTGCTGCTCGCCCACGGTGGCCCGGTCATCGGCGACGGGCGAGAGCTGCTGCAGGACCTCCTCGACTGTGGAGGTCGTACCGCGTTCGAGCTGTGACGCACAAGCCGCGGAGACCCTCGAGAAGGGACCCGAGCCGGTGCGATCGAGGACTACGCGACACAGTGGGTGCTTTGCCACGCGACGCTGCCGCTCAACACGGATGGCGGGCATCGTGGTCGACCCTAGCCTGCATCGAATGGATTCGCATCTGCATTTGGCCTTGGCCACCGACGATGACAACGGCGGCCCGTCGGCTCCTTCACCCATCCGCGTATTGCTCGCCGATGACCACCCGTCGGTGCGTCGCAGCATGCGGGGGCTGCTCGACGACGAGGCGGAAGTCGAGGTCGTCGGCGAAGCCGATGACCTCCGGTCAGTCGAGCGCCAACTTCAGACATGCCGGCCGGATGTGCTCGTGCTCGATCTGGGAATGCAAGACCACCACACGGGCATCGAAGCGATCGGGAGGCTGCGCGAGCGCGCCCCGAAGACGATGATCGTGAGCTTGACGATGCAGGACGAGCCCGCATTCGCCCACCACGCGCTGAGCGCCGGCGCGATGGGGTTCGTGTCCAAGGAGCTCGCCGACACGGAGCTTGCACCGGCGATTCGCGCGGCGGCATGCGGCGAGCGCTACGTCAGCCCGCGAGTCGCCGCGCGGCTCGAGGCCCGGCGCCACGCCGCAGCTTGAGCCGGCGCGCCGAGGGCCTCGCGTGAGTCCGGAGAGCTCGACGCGGGCCGAAGTATGATCGAGCAGATGTGGTTTGCAGCCGCCTTGCTCGCGGTCGCACTGGGGCTCTCCGCGGCGCCGGGCGCGGACGCGTCGAAGCTCGCCCGAGTGACGAGCAGCTGCCCGAAGCAAGCCCGGGCCGCTTTGCCACTGTCCGCCAACACCCGCCAGAAGGCCGCACGGGCTGCGCTCGCAGCGGTACCCGGGCGCTACAAGGGCCTCGACGTGAGCGGCGTGACGGTCCTGTGGTCGAAAGTCGCGACTGCAGCGGGAGCGCGCGGCGGCGAGGTCTGGGAGGTGGCCCATTGAGCGCAGTCTCGGCGGCGGAGCCAGCAGACCGTCACGCGAGCTAAAGCGCCGGGTGCGTGGTGGCAGCGGGCAGGCCATCACGACAGCGACAGGTGCATCGAACGGGATGCTGTCACCCATTCGAACGACGAGGGTCGAATGAACTTTATAGACATCAGATTTACCTCAAATCAAGGTGTTAAGCCGCTACAGACCGGTGCCGATGCGCTCGATTGATGCCGACCGAGCCGCCTGTCGCAGCCGTTGATGAGCTCCGCCGCCTGGGAGAGGCGCTGAACGCGCGCACCGAGGATGTGGTGCGCCTGATGCTGGCGCGCACCACCGAATCGCAATGCCGCTTGCAGACGATGGTCGAGGAGCGCTTCGAGCGCGTCGGCACCGTCTCGACGATCGCCGTCGCTCGCTGGATGGCCGGCGAGAGCGCAGAGGTAGCGCGCGAGGTCGGACAGGAGTCCTGGCAGATCTTCGCGCAGCTCGCCTCACAGCGCGCAGCGCCGCTGAATGAGGTGACCAAGCGCTGCCTGCGCTGGCGCGATGCGGCCGGCGAGGTTCTGGGTAACTGCGCAGAGGAGCTGGACACGGCGCCGTCGGTGCGGGCGCAGGCGCTCGCGATGCTGCAGCGCAGCTTCGACGTGACGCTTGTGCGGATGTGCGAGTCCTTCGAGTCAGAGCGAAGGCGCGGCGACGAGCAGCTCACCCGCCGCCAGCGCGAGCTCGCGTTCCTCGCCACGCACGACGGTCTGACGAACCTCCCGAACAGGACGCTGATCCTCGACCGCGTCGAGCAGATGCTGATCCGCGCCCGCCGCGAGCAGACGCCGGTCGCGGCGCTGTTCATCGATCTCGACAACTTCAAGGCGATCAACGACTCGCTGGGCCATGGGACCGGCGACGATCTGCTGCGCGCAGTCGCCGCGCGGCTCACGGCGGTCGTGCGCGAGGCCGACGCGGTCGGGCGCCTCGGCGGCGACGAGTTCGTCGTCGTCGCCGGAGAGCTCTCGCTTGCGTCGGGCCCTGAGCTGATCGCGGAGCGTCTGCTCGGGGCGCTCGACCTGCCGTTCAATCTCGCCGGGGCCCCTCAGCCTCTGAAGGTGACCGCAAGCATCGGCATCGCCTCCGGCGATCGCGCCACAGCAGAGGAACTGCTGCGCGACGCCGACATCGCGATGTACCAGTCCAAGTGGGACGGACGCCACCGCTACACGCAGTTCCAGTCCGGCATGCAGACGGCCGTGCAGACACGCATGGAGCTCGAGATGGATCTGCGCGTGGCGCTCGAGAAAGACGAGTTCTTCCTCGTCTACCAGCCCACCTTCAGCCTCCAGGATATGAACGCCACCGGCATGGAGGCGCTGATTCGCTGGAACAGCCCCACACGCGCGATCGTGCAGCCAGACACGTTCATCCCGCTGCTCGAGGAGACGGGGCTGATCGTGCCGATCGGCAAGTGGGTCCTGCTCGAAGCATGCCGCCAGGGTGTGCGCTGGCGCGACGCCGGCTACCCGATCGGGATCGCCGTCAACGTCTCCGCCCGCCAGCTCGACACCGACGAGTTCATCACCGATGTCGAGCGCACGCTGATGGAGACTGGGCTCGATGCGGGCTCGCTGACGATCGAGATCACCGAGACCGCGTTGATGCGCGACGCCGAGCAGACCGCGTTGCGCCTGGCCGCCGTCAAGGACCTCGGCGTGCGGATCGCGATCGACGATTTCGGCACCGGCTACTCCTCGATGGCCCACCTGCAGCACTTCCCCGTCGACGCGCTGAAGATCGACCGCTCGTTCATCGCGCAGATGGCCCACAACCAAGAGGGCGAGACGATCCTGCAAACGCTCGTGCAGCTCGGCAAGGCGCTCTCGATCGAGACGCTCGCCGAGGGCATCGAGCAGCCGCACGAGCTGTCGCTGCTGCAGGGCGAGCGCTGCGACAGCGGCCAGGGCTTCCTGTTCGCGCGGCCGCTCGAGGCGGTCGACACCGAGGCCTTCCTGCAGCAGTGGGCGGCAAGCCGGACTCTCGCCTAGCGGCTCCAGCCCACTGGGGGCTCGCGCCTCAATCGTGCTTGGAGCGGGCTCTCTCCTCAGCGGTGCTTGGTCTCGTATAGACGCTTGTCGGCGCGCACGAGCGCAGCGTCCAAGTCCTCCCCGCCCCACCACTCGCTGACGCCCACCGACCAGCCGACGGCATCCCCGGAGCCACATAGGCGCGCGAGCACGGCATCCGCACCCGCGTGGTCGGTGCCGGGCAGCAGCAGCGCGAACTCGTCGCCGCCGTGGCGGGCGAGGACGTCTGCTGGTCGATCGGGGCACTCGTCACGAGCGCGCCCGCAGCTGCGAGCAGCTCGAAGCCAAAGAGCGGGATCCTCGCGGCGGTGAGCCACACGCACGGCCGCGACCATGCCAGCGATGCCCGAGGTGATCAGCAGCCCCGTCGGCCTAAGCCGCTTCGACGGCGGCGGCCAGCTCTACGAGGCTGACCTCGAGCGCGTCCGCTATCTGGCACACGGTCGCCCATGCGGGGCTCGCCTGCGCGAGCTCGATGCGCGCAAGTGAACCGGTCGTGATCCCAGAACGGTACGCGAGTGCTTCCTGAGTGGCGCCCCGCTCCACGCGTAGGCGCCGCAGAACGGCAGCGAGGGCGGGGTCGGGCGCAAGGTGCCGCGGCACCCGGAGAACATCGCACGCCATGCACGTCTAGGTCCATGCCTTCCACTGTCCATCGTCAGCTACCCATCGTTAGCAGTGCATTGTCTGCTGTATATCGTATACATCGTTTGTAACGGATCGTACGCAGTGGATCGTATACGGGGCCACGGCGGTGAGAATCGGCTGTGCGACGGCCCCACCATGACGTCGTTCGACCTACGCGGCCGCGAGCAAGCGCCCACGCGACCTTCAAGTAGCCCTGTCTCGAATGCCGATGCAGACTGGTGTCGGTCCACCCCGCAGATAGGCCGGGCGTCGACGCCGCGGCATCTGGCGTGCAAGCCAGCGCCACAGCGCCCGCCAGCCTGCCCGGCGCCATCGCGCCCTCCAGCCCCATGGCCAGGGCGGCGCGCGCGTTCGGCGATGACTACCCGCCGATCAGCCGTCACTGGCTGCTGCGCTGCGCGGGCGTCGTCTACCTGGTCGCCGCGGCGATCTACCTGCCGTGGCTGCTCACGTCGCTCAACCGTCAGCTGCCGTGGCTGTCGTGGCCGTTCCTGGCCGCCAGCCTGTTCACGCTCGCCACCACGCTCCTGAGCATCTTCAACCACTGGTGGCGTGCGGTGCCCGAGCGCCGGCCGTTGCCAGCGGGGATGGAGCCGCCGGTGGGGATCATCATCCCCTGCTGCGGAGAGCCCGTCGCGATGGTGCTGTGCACGGTCGCCTCGGTGCTCGAGCAGGACTGGCCGCGCGAGCGGATGGTGATCGTCGTCAGCGACGACGGCCACGATCCTGCGCTTGCCGAGGCTCTCGGTCCCTGGCCAGTGCGCTACCACTCGCCGCCGCCGCGCTTCGCACCGGGTCGCGACGGCGCGGCCAAGGCGGGAAACCTGAACTCCGCAGTGCAGATGCTGCTCGCCGAGCACCCTGAGCTGGCATACGTCGAGACACGCGACTGCGACGACGAGCTCGGCTCGAACGCCTTCCTGCGGGAGGTCGTCGGCCAGCTCGAGCACGACGAGCGCCTCGCGTACGTGCAGACGATCAAGGAAACGCAGGTCAGCGCCGGCGATCCGTTCAACAATCGCGAGGCGATGTTCTATCGCGGCCAGATGCTCTCGCGCAACGCCGCCAACGCCACCTTCCCGTGCGGCTCGGGCGTCGTCTGGCGCCGCCGTGCGCTCGAGCAGATCGGGCTGTTCCCGACCTGGAACCTCGTCGAGGACCTGCAGTCGGGCGTGGAGGCGCTGCGGCGCGGCTGGCACAGCTGCTACCTGCCGATCGTCGGCGCGATGGGTCAGCACTCGCCCGAGGACGTGCCGAACGTCTACAAGCAGCGCGGCACCTGGGCGATCGACACCGTGCGGCTGATGATCTGGGGCGATCTGCGCGGCCTGAGCTTGCGCCAGCGCGCACAGTTCTACGAGCTGCTGTGTTACTACCTGCAGTCATTCACCGTGCTCGTGTATGTGCCGA
Organism: uncultured Solirubrobacteraceae bacterium; assembly: GCA_963797105.1. Taxonomy (GTDB): domain Bacteria; phylum Actinomycetota; class Thermoleophilia; order Solirubrobacterales; family Solirubrobacteraceae; genus Palsa-744. The sequence goes on along the minus strand of CAWCOB010000002.1, from coordinate 1,384,897 downwards.
GCATCATCGGCGCGCTGCTCGGCTACCTGCCGTTCAGCGCCAGCGGGCAGAGCTTCCTCGTGCACATGCTCCCGATCGTGCTCGCGACCGAGGCGTGGCTGCTCGCGATCAATCGCCCGTACAACGACCGCCGCCGCCGCCAGCGCAACCCGGTGCGCGAGCTGTGGCGCGTACGCATCATCTGGAGCGGCATGGCGCCGGTGTTCATCAAGGCCTCGGTGCAGGCGTTGCTCGGCGGCCCCAACCGCAAGCCCGTATACAAGGTCACGCGCAAGCACAACGACCCGCGCTGGCACTGGGGGCACACGCTGCCACAGACCAGCGTGCTGCTGACGGTCGTGTTCACGCTCGTGTTCGCGCTGCGCAACGGCACCATGCCGCGCCTGACGATGCTGATTCCCTTCGTGTACTGGGGCGGGCTGTACGTGGCCCTGTTCGCCGGCTTCATCGCCCGTAGCTGGCATGGCGTGATGAGCGTGCGCAGGGCGCTCGTGCCAGCCGTGGTCAGGACCGGCGAGATGATTTCCTCGCAAGGTGCGGGGAGCCCGCCGGCGGGGCTCTTGCAATCAGTCGGAGACACGTCTAGCTTGTTCGGAGACGCGATTCCGAGCCGTCAAGAGCGAGGCCACTGAGGTGTGAGGCCGCGCCACCCGAACCGGAAGGCCCCCGGGCCGGAAGGGAAAGGTTCCTCGAGCGGCTCTGGATCGCGTCGTTCTCGTTCCCGGGCGGACCGTAGGATCTGACGACGATGGTCAAGCTACCTGCCCGCGAGCACCGCAAACGCGCTGCCCTGATCGTCGGCGGTGGCGGCGTCGCGCTGGTCGTGATCGCGTTTCTGCTCATCTATTTCGTGATCTTTCCCACGTCCTCACCCAAGCCGTTCAAGCTGAGCGCCACGCCGGCGGCGAGCAGCACGAGCCCCCCGACGAGCACACAGACGAGCCCAGCGAGCTCGGGGGGACAGGCCGCCGGGCAATGGAGCATCGCGAGCGGCTCACAGGTCGGCTACCGCGTACGCGAGAAGCTCGCGTTCCTCCCTGCCCAGAGCGACGCCGTCGGGCGCACCTCCGAGGTCACTGGCGCGGCGACCCTGACGAAGTCCAAGGGCGTCGTCACCATCACCGCCGCCTCGTTCGACGCCGCCGTCAACACGCTCAAAAGCGACAGATCGATGCGCGATGAAAAAATCCACGAAATCGGGCTGGAAAGCAGTCGCTACCCGACCGCCACGTTCTTGCTCTCACAGCCGGTCACGCTGCCCGCGAGCGCGAGCTCCGGCAAGATCGTCCACGTATCGGTGACCGGCGCCTTCGATATCCACGGCACCTCCAGGCGCGAGACGCTCCCAGTCGAATTCAGGCTGTCGGGGTCGACGCTGCAGGCCGCCGGCTCGCTCACGTTCCCCTGGAGCGAGTTCGGTATGACCGCGCCGAGCGTCGGCGGCTTCGTCTCGGTGACGGGCAAAGCGACGATGGAATTCGACCTGCGCCTGCAGCGCGCGTAGCGCTGCTCAGAAGCAGGGTTCGAAGCGCTTGCCGTTGAGCGCGAGGTTGTAGCGCGCGCCCATGATGCCGGCCGCTTCGTCGGCCGCGCAGAACTTGCTCGTCTTCAGCTTGTACTCGGCGTTGAGCACCGGCTCGCCCGCGGCCAGGTATGGCTGGAAGTTCGCGCATTCCTTGTACTGGTTGCACTGCTCGCTGAGCGCGCCGTCGAAGTACGCCAGCAGTTCGCTCGTCTGTTCGCTGTCGTTCTTCTGCAGCACCGCCATCCCCAGCGAGTGCACCTCCTCAGCGACCCACTCGTTGTAGGTCAGCTGCTCGGCGGCGCTCAGCGGGAATCCGGTCTTGTTCGCGTAGCCTTCGATGTTGTCCGGCTCGACCGCGTCGAAACCCTTTTCCCTGCACATCTGAAAGCGCGCGGTCATGATCGGCTCGAGCACGCTCAGCTGGCGAATGTCCAGCCAGCGCTCCCCCGGCCAGCCGTTGGAGTGCCCCAGGACCGATTTCGGGAACTGCGAGTAGTCGGGGCGCCAGTCCTCCGCCGTGCCGACGTCGATGTAACAGATCACGTGCTTGCCCTGCCCGTGCAGCGTCGCAACCTCGGCGGCGCCGTTTTCGAAGCCGTCGATGTCGTACGCGGCGACAGGCTCGTCGTTGTTGACCGTTCCCTGCAGCTGCCAGTACCACGTCAGGTGCTGCGGCGGCTTCCACCAGGCGCCTTGCGCCCGCGCGGCGCCGCTGAGCAGCCCGAGTGAGATCAGCGCCGCCAGCAGCGACGCAGCGATCACCACCAATGTCGCCCCCGAGATCCGCTGCACAGCGCCCACCCTCATGCTCACCGATGCTAGGGCACGCTGGTCGCGCGCGTCGCCGCCAGCGGCCGTGGCGCTCCTAAGCATCCTGTCATCCCCCTCTTAGCGTGAGCTTACCCAGCGGTTAGCGGCACTTCAGCGCTGGTCGCGATCGTGTGCGATACCAGTCATGAACACGACCAGCTCCAACATCCTCGCGACCGCCGTGGGCCCGCACCTGTCCTGGATGACCAGTCGTGCGGCGGGCATCGCCGCGCTGCTGCTGTCGAGCCTAGGCGTCTGCGCCGGTCTGCTGATCGGCGGACGCTTCGTCAAGGGGCACCGGCAAGAGCTGCGCGTCACTCATGAGGCGCTGTCGCTGGCGACGCTCGCGGCGATCGTGCTCCACGGTCTCACGCTGCTCGGCGACAGCTATCTGCATCCGAGTCTCGGCGACATCGCGATCCCGTTCCTAAGCGGCTACAAGACCCTCTGGACCAGCATGGGGATCGTCGCCTTCTGGGCGCTGCTCGTGCTCGGGCTCTCCTACTACGCGCGGGCTCGCATCGGCGTGCAGCGCTGGCGCCGGCTGCATCGCTTCGCCGCGCTCGCCTGGATCCTCGGCCTCGCGCACTCGCTCGGCGAGGGCACCGACGCGGGACAGACGTGGTTCCTGGCGATGATCGCGCTCGCGGTCGTCCCCGCGATGCTGCTGCTGCTCATGCGCCTGCTTGACTCGGCTCCCGCTCGTGCGGCGACGGACCCTGCCCCCGTCACCAAGGCGCGGGTCGCACAATGAGGACGTCGGCCCGCACCGCCGAGCGGCTTGACGCCAGAGCGCTGGCGCGAGCCAAGCGCGAAGCCATGAGCCGGCGCGCGCGCCGCATCCGGCGATCCGTGGCCGCCCTGGCTTTGACGCTCTTCAGCGTCGCCTTCCTCGCCATCTACGTGCAGCTCGCCTCCGGACACGACCCCGCGCTCGTCGCCAACCAAGCCAAGCGGGAAGCCGCCGCGACCAGCACCGTCAGCGGTGAATCGGCTTCATCGGGCGCAGCGAACTCGTCCTCGAGCGAATCAGGCAGCTCGAGCGGCAGCGAAGGAGCCTCCGGCGAATCGAGCTCGACCGAAACCGAATCCTCTAGCGGCAGCGAAGAATCGAGCTCCGGCGCCTCCGCTGTCACGACCTCGCAGTCATGAGCGCCGACGGCGAGATCAGCGAGCACTTCGACTGCTTCGGCGCTCGCTGCGGCGCGCTCGTGACCGGCTCGGGGGATGCGGGATCGCCGGCCGACGCCGTCGCGCTCGTCCGTCGCACGCTGCTCGGCTGGCACGGGCGCTTCTCCCGCTTCCTGGCAGACAGCGAGCTCTCGCGCTTGAACCGCGATCCCCGCGAGACTGTGGCGGTGAGCCCGCTAATGGCGCGCTTCGCGCTGGCCGTGCGCGAAGCCGGGTCGCTCAGCGGCGGGCTCGTAGACGCGACGCTGCTGCATGAGATCGAGCGCGCGGGCTACGAGCGGGATCTGCCGGACTCGGTGGCGCTCGCCACGGCTCTCTCGCTCGCTCCTGCCCGCCGGCCGGCAGCGGCCGCGGCTGCCCAGCGTTGGCGCGAGCTCGAGGTGGATCTCGCGGCGGGCACCGTGAGGCGCCCGCCGGGGCTGGCGCTGGACAGCGGAGGCCTCGCGAAGGGCCTGTTCGCGGACGTGCTCGGCGAGATGCTCCAGACGCACGCGAGCTTCGCGATCAACTGCGCCGGTGACCTGCTCGTCGGCGGCGCCGCGGAAACAGTGCGCCCGATCAGGGTGCAGAGCCCGTTCGATGCCAGCACGCTGCACACGTTCGAGCGCGCGCGAACGGGCGTCGCCACGAGCGGCATCGGCCGGCGCAGCTGGATCGCAAGCGACGGCGCGCCCGCGCACCACCTGCTCGACCCCGCGAGCGGCAGGCCGGCGTTCACCGGCGTCGTGCAGGCGACCGCGCTCGCGCCCACGGCGCTCGAGGCCGAGGTCAGGGCGAAGGCAGCGGTCCTCAGCGGTCCGCGCGCGGCACCCGGCTGGCTCCCCCACGGCGGCGTGATCGTGTTCGACGACGGCTCTCACCAGGTGCTCGCGCCAGCGCCGATTGTCACGCTCGGCGAGCTCACGCGACACATACGACCGCGCACAGGTGCGGCTCGAGCCGCGACCTCAGCGTCTCAGGCCACGGCGGGCGCGCCGGGCGCCGGCGCCGCGGCGGCGTAGGGCTCGGCGTCCTCGACGGCGGCAGGCTCCTCGACGGCGAGGATGCCAAACGCCTGACCCAGCTTCGAGGTCAGCTCCTCAGCGGGCAGCGGCCTCGAGATCACATAGCCCTGGCCGGTCTGGGCGCCGAGCGCGGCGAGGTGCTCCATCACGGCGTCTGTCTCGATGCCCTCCGCTACGACCGTCAAGCCGAGGTTGCGCGCGAGGTCGATCGTCGAGCGCACGATCGCCTCGGCGCGCGAGTCCTCGAGCATGTCGGTGATGAACGAGCGGTCGATCTTGAGCTCGCTCGCGGGCAGTGTCGCGAGGTACTCGATCGACGCGTTGCCGGTGCCGAAGTCGTCGATCGAGACGCCGACGCCAGCGGCCCTGAGCGCCTGCAGGCTTGCGACCGCGCGCTCCGGGTCGACCAGTGCGGCGCTCTCGGTGACCTCGACCGTGAGCCGCTGCGGCGGGATGCCGTGCCGGCGCAGCAGCGCCGCGATCTGCTCGGGCAGCTCGGGGTCGAGCAGGTTGCGCGCCGACAGGTTGACCGACATCTCGAGGTCGATCCCGCGCCGGCGCCAGGCGAGCATCTGCACGAGCGCCTGCTCGACGACGTGCAGCGTGAACGGGCCCACGAGCGCGGTCGGCTCGATCTGGGGGATGAACTCGTGCGGGCCGAGCAGGCCGCGCTCGGGGTGGTTCCAGCGCACGAGCGCCTCCACGCCGGTGATGCGCCGGCGTTCGAGGTCGACCTTCGGCTGATAGTGCAGGACGAACTCGCCGCGCTCGAGCGCCGTGCGCGCCTCGCCGAGCAGGATCAGCCGGTTCGCGTCGAAGTAGTCGCACGCGGGCGAGTGCACGTGGATCCTGCTGGCGCGCGAGCGCGCCCGCGCAAGCGCCGTGTCGGCGCGCTGGAGCAGCAGATCGGGCCCGGCGGACGGATCGTCCATGACCGCGATGCCGATGCTCGCTTCGACGTTCAGCGCTACGCCGTCGATCACGACCGGCGGCTCGAGGCTCGCCTGCACGGCGGCGGCGGCCGCCCGCGCGCCCTGCTCGCCATCCGTGCCCTGGCACAGGATCGCGAACTCGTCGGCACCGAGGCGTGCGAGCTGCGCGTTCTCGGAGAACGTCGAGCTGAGCCGGCCGGCGACCTCGCGCAGCACCCGGTCGCCGTTGGCGTGGCCGAGCGTGTTGTTGATCTCGGTGAAGCGATCGAGGTCGATCAGCAACACCGCGACCGTGTCGGGCTGCGAGGACTCGCGGCGCACCGTTCGTGCCACGCCGCGGATGAACAGCGTGCGGTTCGGCAGGCCGGTGAGCGGGTCGTAGTGGGCGAGGCGGTAGTTCTCGCGTGTCTGGCGCGAGAGCCTGTGCGATGCCTGCGCGACGATGCGGAACAGAACCAGCCACAAGAGCCCCAGGCCGATCGCCACCACCAGCGCGATCATGCGCTTGTCGCTGGCGATCGCTGCCGCTATCGGCTTGTAGCTCAGGTAGATCTCGAAGGCGCCTTCCGGCGGGCCGGAGGCCGCGAAGCGCAGCGGCACGTAGACCTCGACGAGTTCGCCGAGCCCGACCTCGCTGGCCGTCTCGGTGTGCAGGCGCGGAGTTACGACGTCGGCGCTGTTCGGTTTGCCCTCGAGCGCGTTCTCGAGGTCATCGCTCGGCTCGAGCGTGCGCCCGATCAGGCCGTGATCGTCCGAGTAGATGACCTCGTCGCGCGAGTTCCAGATCTTGATGCGCGCGAGATCCTGCGTGACCGAGCGCGCACTCAGCTGCTGGTCGAGCGCGCGCACGCCTGCCAGCGTCAGGCCGTAGCGCAGGTCATGTCGGGAGAGGTGCGGCTGGATCCCGATGTGCGCGATGATGCGCGCCGCCTCGCTCTCGTCGGCGAGCGTGCGCGAGACGATCTGCGCCTGCAGCACGCGCGCGAGGATGAAGCCGAGCACGATCATCGGCACGAGGCTCAGCAGGGCGACCTGCTGGGTCAGGCTCAGGCGCCTGCGCAGGAGCGAAGGTCGGCGTCGCGCGCGCATGCGACTGCTTTCGAAGGATCACGTGAAAACCTGCAGTTTGCAGGCAGGAATCTGGACGAGAAAGCCGCGCTCGAAGACCTGCCGCTGCGATAATCGGCGGCCAGATGCGAGCGCTCGTGCAAAGGGTCAGCCGGGCGGCCGTGCGTGTCGATGAGCGCCTGATCGCGGAGGTCGGGCCGGGGCTGCTCGTACTGCTGGGCATCGCTCACGACGACAATGAGGCGAAGGCCGAGCGCCTGGCCGCGAAGGTGCGTGCGCTGCGCATCTTCGCGGACGCCGCCGGCCACATGAACGAGGCGCTCGGGGAGCGCGAGATCCTGTGCGTGAGCCAGTTCACGCTCTACGGCGATGCGCGGCGCGGCAACCGCCCGAGCTTCGTCGCCGCTGCCCCCGGCGAGCAGGCCGAGCCGCTGTACGAGCACTTCTGCGAGCACGCCGGCGCCAAGCGCGGCGTGTTCGGCGCGAACATGCAGGTCGAACTCGTCAACGACGGCCCGGTGACGTTGATGATCGAGGCCTGATCCGGACCGGCGCTCGCCGCCTACGCGCGCTCGCGCGCGGCCCAGCGCTCGGCCCAGGCCTGCAACGGCACGTAGGCGTCGAGCAGGCGCAGGCCCTCATCGGTAAGCCGGTAGCCCTCGTCGCCCGCGTCGAGGATCCCCGCGGCGCGCAGCTCGCGCAGGCGCTGGTTGAGCACGCTCGAGGACATGCCGGCGCAGCGCTTCTGCAGCGCGCGGAACACGAGCGGACCGTCGCGCAGCTCCCAGATCACGCGCAGCGACCAGCGGCGCCCCAGCAGGTCGAGCAGCGCCATGATCGGCCGGCCGCTCTCGGAGCCGCGCGACGCGCGCCCGGGCCGCGGCAGCTCGCTCATCCACTCTCGCTTCGAAAACAAAAGCAAGTGCGATAGGCTCTCGAGCTGCGCTGTGAAAATCGAAGCACGATCGATTGGAGTCTATCGAGATGACCGACCAGACCATGCGCGAGATCTCCGACGAGGCCCCGCGGATCGCACCGCTGCAGCCGCCTTACGCGTCCGACGTCGCGGCGATGCTCGCCAAGTGGATGCCGCCGGCGAGCGATGCCGAGCCGCTGCGCCTGTTCCGCACGCTCGTCGTGCACGAAGAGCTGATGAGCCGCATGCGACCGCTCGGCGCGGGGATCCTCGGCGCCGCCGCGACCGTCGCGCCGGCGCTGCGCGAGGTGATGATCCATCGCACGTGCGCGCTGACCGGCGCGCAGTACGAGTGGGGCGTGCACGCAGTCGCCTTCGGCACGCCGCTCGGCCTCAGCGACGAGCAGCTGTACGCGACCGTCCACGGCCACTGGAGCGATGAGTGCTGGGAGCCCGCACAGGCGGCCGTGGTGCGCCTCGCCGACGAGCTGCACGAGACGAGCGCGATCTCCGATGAGCTGTGGCGATCGCTCGCGTCGCACTTCGACGAGCCGCAGATCCTCGAGCTGATCGTGACCGCCGGCTGGTATCACGTGATCGCGTACGTCTGCAACGGGCTGCGCGTCGAGCACGAGGAGTGGGCGGCCGTCTTCCCGCCGGCGCACGACGGCTGATCTCGCAGCTCGTTGCTCGAGGCCCGCGATCCGATCAGGGAGCCGGCATGCTGCCCGCCACCGGCTCGCCGGCGACGGCACCCACGAGCTGCGCCTGCGCGCCCGCGCCGGCGGTCGTCCACGTCGCGGTGAAGGAGCCCTTGCCGACGCCCGGCATCTTCGCGGTCAGAGTCGCGAGCACCGACTGGCCGTCTTCGGCGTCGGGCGCCGGCGTGAGCTCGATCGTGCCGCTGACGGCGACTTCGGGCACGAGGCGATCGTCGTGCAGGCTCAGCAGCGTGCCGTGCCTGCTCACAGTCACCGACCCGCCCTCGAGGCCACGGTCGTGCTTGGCTTCGATCGCCTGGTAGCGGGCGATCGCGTCACCGGCGGTCGTGACCGCCGCAGCCGCCAGCCGCAGCTCGACGCTCGGCGCGTCGGCCCCGGGCAATGCCATGAGGGGCGGTTCTTCGGAGAGCTGCGCGGCGTACACGCCAACCGTGTGGATCGGCGGGACCGCGGGCACGCACGCCGCGTCGAGCGAGTCGAGGGCCGCGGGATCGGCGACGAACTCCTGGACGAGCGTCGAGCCGCAGAGCGTGTCCCCCTCCCCCACCACGTGCGTCGAGTTGGCGAGCTCGACGAAGCGCGCGTGACCGCCGATCTCTTCGAGCACCCTGGGAACGCCGGCGGCGGGCGTCCACGTGTCGAGCTCGCCGCCGAGCACGAGCACCGGCAGCGAGCTGGGAAACAGCGGCAGGCTGCCCGAAGTCGGCGGCTGTGCGATTGTCGGGCTCGGCCAGTCCAGGCAGGCTGTGTAGGCCTCGGTGTTCTCGTCCTGCGCGAGCCACTGCGCGGTGCTGAACGGGCTGAACGTCGACGCCGGCAGCGTGGCCTCTGCAGCCGCCAGTTCCCGGGAGCGCAGGCTCGGGCTCGCGGCCATGTCGAACAGCTGCGGGTAGTCCAGGCACGACGTCGCTAGGTACAGCTCGACGGAGTATTCGCGGACGGGTTCGCCGAAGTACGCCTCATCGACGGCCAGACGCTGCGCGTACAGGCGCAGCAGCGGCGCCGGGTCGCCGGCGTCGAGCAGCGCGCGGGCGGCGGCGTCGAGCTCGCGGTAGACGTTCGTGTCCTCGGCCGCATCGCTGATCAAGTTGACCAGCCCGGTCGCTCCCATGCTCACCTTTTCGGATGTCCCCTGCGGCCCTGGGACGACCCCCGAGATCGGGTGCGCGTCGAGGCTTTCGGCGAGCGCGACGATGCGCGGCCAGGACGGACCGGCGGCGGCGCTCTCGCACGCCGGCGAGCGGCTGCACGCGGTGCCGAACGCTGCCGGCATCGAGTCGATCGTACTGCGATACCAGGGGTCGAGGCCGACGGTTTCATACGTTGAGTCGAGCACCACGCTGCGCACCAACTGCGGGAAGCGTGACGCGAACACCTGCGCGAAGAACGAGCCGTAGGAGTCGCCGTAGAGGTCCACCTTGCCGAGCCCCAGCTCAGCGATCACCGCCGCGAGATCCTCCGCCGCGGGCGCCGAGTTGAACAGGTCCGACGCGTGTACCCAGCTGCCGTCGCCGTACGTCCAGCGGTGGTTCAGCGCCGCGGCGCACGTCGCCGCCGTCTGCTGGAAGGCTTCGCTGCCGCTTTCGCCTGAGAAGTCCTGGAGCGCGGGGCAGTTGAGCGGCGTCGATTCGCCGGTGCCGCGATTGTCGACGGCGAGCATGTTCCAGCGCGCCAGCAGCGGCCCGTACATCGTGCTGTAGCCGGCCGGAGAGCCGCCACTTTCGTAGGCGACCGAGCCGATCGACGGGTATCCCGGGCCGCCCTCGACCGGTACCACCGTGCCGGAAGCCTGACCGCCGGGCGGTTCCGTAGCCGGGTAGAAGCGATAGGCGATCGAGATCTGCGGGCCCTTCGGCGTGGAGTAGTCGAGCGGTACCGACAGCGTGCCGCAGTACGCGCGCGGCGATCTCTCGCAGAGCTTCAGCGTCTGCGTGCCGACGCGGAGCGTCGCGGCCGTCCGCGCCATGCCAGTGCTCGCGTCCGCCGCGTCCGCGCCCGTCCCTGTGCCGGCGAGCGCGAGCACCATCAGCGTCCCCGCTCGCAGCACGCGAGCCCTGCGGCCCACCACTCGGTACCCGCCCTCCTGGCCACCCCGACCATCCATAACGCCTCCAGCCGCTGAGATCGGGAAGCTTTGCAGATGCGACAGCGCACCGATCGGCCGAACAAGCAGCGGGAGGAAGCCAGCGCGCGCCATGATCGCCTGCTGCCGTGGATCGCCGCCGAGCGCGCGTTCCGCGCGATCGTGCTGCTCGGGGTGGGCATCGCGCTCGTCAGCAACCCGCACGCCAACTGGGCCAGCGACATCTCCCACTTCGCGCAGCACCTCGGGCTCGACCCCAAGGAAAACTGGGTCCAGCGGATCATCGAAGACGTCAAGAAGATCCACGCCGACCAGGATCTGATCTTCGGCCTCGCCGCGATCGGCTACGGCATTCTCGAGGGCGTCGAGGCCTACGGCCTGTTCAAGCGCCGCCCCTGGGGCGAGTGGCTGACGGTCGTCGCGACCTCGCTGCTGTTCATCCCCGAGATCTGGGAGCTGACGAAAAGCGCCACGCTGCTGAAGGTCGGCGCGGTCATCGTGAACGTGGCGGTGGTGCTCTACCTGCTGTGGCGGTTGCGGCGGGCTACTGCTCCACCGTGACGCCGTTCCAGAACGCGAAGCGGTTCTTGATCTCTGCGGCCGCATCCTTGGGCTCCGGGTAGAACCACGCCGCGTCCGGGTTGCTCTTGCCGTCGACCTCGATCGTCTTGTAGCTCGCCGTGCCCTTCCAGGGGCAGATCGTGTGGGTGTTGCTGTCGGTGAAGTACTCCGCGTTGATGCTGTCGGGCGGGAAGTAGTGGTTGCTCTCGACGACCACCGTGTCCCCGCTCTCGGCCAGCGTCGCGCCGTTCCAAGTGGCTTTCATGCTCGCTCCTATCTCTCCGTTGGCTACCGGACAGCGTAGACGCGTTCTCGCCTGTACCGAGATGTGTGCGCCGGTGCCCCCGCGATAATGAGCGGATGCGCCTTTGGCACAAGCACATCTGGGGCGAGTGGGAGCGCGCCTGGGGCAAAGGCAGCCCCAAAGACTACGTCCTCGAACGCAAATGCACGGTCTGCGGAAAGACGCAGACGCAGGTCATTCGCTGAGCCTCGCCCTCACCCCGGCGAGCGCCCATGCCGCGCCGCCAGTTTCAGCCCTCCATACGCGATGCCAGGCCCGGCCGCCCGCAACGCCGGCACGATCTCGCTCGTGACGAGGCCCGTCTGCGCGGTCATCTGATCGACGATCTCGAACCAGCGCTCCATGTCCGCGGGCGTGTCGAGCAGCAGCGTCAGCACGGGCACGTGGCGACGCAGCGACCAGAAGGCTTCGCCGTGCGGCTCATGCTCGCCGTGGTAGCCCCACTGCCCGCGCAGCGCGGTCGCCCCGGCGGCGCCCTCACGACGCAGGCGACGGACCAGCGCGCTGTGCAGCGGCTGCCCCTCGTAGCTGCTCTGCTCGCTCGCGTAGACGACGAGCTTCTGCCAGTAGGCAAGACCGGCGTCATCGACGGCGGGCGGGCGCAGCGGCTCGGCGAGCAGCACGCCGTCGCGCTTGCACACGCGCACGCGCTCGAGCGTCATCGCCGGATCGCTCAGCATCCCCGCGACCTCCTCGAGCGCGGACGCGACGCTCGCATTCTCGCCAACGCTCTGGATCATCACGGGCACGCGCGCGTTACGGCCGAAGAAGCGCGCGCGCTGACGCACACCGTGAGCGGTTCCGTCGAGGCCGAGCAGCACGCTCGCGCCGGCGACCCCGTGTCGGCGCAGGCAGTCGACGACGGCGAGGTGCGCCGCGCAGCCGGCGACCTGCTCCTGGCGTCCGATGTAGATCGTGAGCTTGATCGCGTCCGGGCCGAGCGCGTCGCGATCGAGCGCCGGCGACCCCGCGTCTGCCGATGCGCTCAACAGCCGCGCCCGCTCGAGCGTGATCACCCCGTGCCGGCTGAGCGCGCGCACCTCCTCGAGCAGCGGCTCGATGCGCGCCTCGGTGTCGAGCGCGATCGCGAGCAACGGCAGGTCTTCGGAGAGCGTCAGCAGCCGCTCGCTCTGCAGTCGGTGCTTGATGCCGAAGCCCTCGATGCCGCGCAGCAACACGCTGGTCCTCACGCCGTGGCGCTCGAACGCGTCCATCAACGCGTCCGCGAGCAGTCGCCCGCCGGCGCGGTCGCGCTCGCCTATGTAAGCCGTCAATCGCAGCCCGTCCTCGAGCATCAGCCGGCCCCCAGCAGCCGCCCGAGCGCCGCCGCGCCGACGCCCAGCACAAGGCTGAGGCCGATGTTCACCCACAACAGCCAGCGCCGGCCGTCCTCGGCGAGGCGGTGGGACTCGAGCATCCACGTCGAGAACGTCGTGTAGGAGCCGATCACGGCGGTCCCGGCGAGCAGGTAGGCGTTGCCGCTCAGCGCGAGCCCCACGAGCAGGCCGAGCACGAGCGCGCCGGAGAGGTTGACGAGCAGCGTCCCGAGCGGGAAGCGCGCGCCGCTGGCGGTGGAGACGAGCCCGTCGAGCAGGAAGCGCGCGATCGCGCCCAAGCCGCCGAGCACACCGACGGCGAGCCACAGGAGCACGAAGCTCATCGCGCGAGCCTCGCGCGGCGCACCAGCTTGGTCGACAGGAAGACCGCCGCGAAGCCGCCGGCGAGGCTCGTGGCGGCATACGCGCCGGCCAGCGCCACGTACCCGCCTTCGAGCATCTTCGCGAGCTCGACCATGACCGTTGAGAACGTCGTCAGCGCCCCGCAGATGCCGGTGGCGAGAAACGCGCGCTGGTACAGCGACGGCGGCAGGCGCTCCTGCAGGCGCGTGACGAAGTAGCCGAGCAGCGCCGCGCCGAGCATGTTCACGATGAACGTCGCCCACGGCCACGCTCCGGCCCGGGCCGTGAGGCTCTGCTCGAGCGCAGCGCGCGCGATCGCGCCGACGAACCCGCCGGCGAAGATCGCCGCGAGCTCCTGGCGGTCGAGCGGCAGCGCGCTCAGCGCGCGCTCGAGCCTTCGCTGCGGCTGGCTCTGCTGTGGCTGGCCCTGCTGTGCGCGATCGCGTTCCACGACTCGCCCTCACTGACGTTCGAGTGACGGTGACGTAGAAGCCATCAGCGGCCCGAAAGCCGCGGTTATGGAGCGGGCCTCATCGCTGCGCGGGCAGCATACCGAGCACAGACGCCAGATCCTGCATGGCGCATGGCGCATTGCGGCGGCGGGTGCCAGAACCGGCGAGCGAAACCGCGACCTGCTAGACCCCGCCTGAATGGGTGCACCGGAGAACGTTCCCCTCCGATCGCGCGGGCCCGTGCTCAGGCGCGTGGGCATCGTGCTCGCGGTGATCGCGCTCGCCGCGCTGGTCGTGTTCGCGCTCTCGCGCCTGGAACTCCAGCGCGTCGGGCACGCGCTCGTGACCGCCTCTCCCGGGTGGATCGCGCTGGCGCTCGTGCTGATGTCGCTGGCGATGCTGATGCGCGCGGTCTCCTGGCACCAGACGCTGCGCGCGGCGCTGCCCGACACGCCGATGCCGTGGGGGCCGGTAGTGCGCGCGACGATGATCGGCGTGATGGCCTCGGCGGTCCTGCCCGGGCGGATCGGCGAGCCCTCGCGCGTGCTCGTGCTCTCGCGCCGGCTCGACGGGCGCACGAGCCGGCTGCTGCCGGTCGTCGCCGGGACGGTGTTCTCGCAGACGCTGATCAACCTGATCGCGCTCGCGATCCTGCTGGTGGTCACGTTCACCAGCGTGCCGCTGCCAAGCGGGCACGTCGCGGCGATCGCGACGGCGCTCGCGATCCCGCTGGCGCTGTGCGTGCTGGTGCTCGCCGGGCCGCGGCTGCTGGCGCTCGGACGGCGCTCGCGCTGGCCGCGCGTGGAGCGCGCGGCAAACACGATCGGGCGGCTGCTGGTACTGGCGCGCCAGGGTCTCGTGGTGTTCGCGCGCCCCCGCTACGGGTCCACAGCCATCGCCTTCCAGCTGCTGGCGTGGGCGCTGCAGTGGCTGGCGTGCTACATGGTGATCCTCGCGCTGGGGCTCGACGCCCAGGCCGGCGCCGTCGCCGCAGCGGCGATCCTGCTGGCCGTCAACCTCAGCAGCGATCCTGCCGGCGACGCCGTCGAACGTGGGCGTCTTCCAGGCGGCGTGCCTGGTGGTGCTCGCCGCCTACGGCGTCGGCGCCGGGCAGGGTCTCGCCTACGGGATCATCCTGCAGGCCGTCGAGGTCGTAACGGCGCTGATACTGGGCGTGCCCGCGCTGCTCAAGGAGGGCGTGTCCTGGCAGGACATCCGCAGGAGCGGTGCGAGCTCCGAGGCCGAGCTCGAGAGCGAGTCCTAGCCGGCGAACGCACGCAGCGACTGGCGCAGCGAGCTCGTCGTCTTCAGCACCGCCGTCGGCTCGTAGCCGCAGTGGGCCATGCAGTTCTCGCAGCGCGGGTCCTTGCCGCGGCCGTACTTGCTCCAGTCGGTCGTCTCGAGCAGCTCTTTGTAGGTCGTCGTGTAGCCGTCGGCCATCAGGTAGCAGGGACGCTGCCAGCCGAACAGCGAGTAGCTGGGGATGCCCCACGCGGTGCAGTCGAATTCCGCCTTGCCCTCGAGGAAGTCGAGGAACAGCGGGCTGTGGTTCAGCCGCCACTTCTTGCGCCGGCCGTCGGCGAACGCCTCGCTGAACAGCTTGCGCGTCTGCTGCACGCCGAGGAAGTGCTCCTGGTCGGGCGCTTTCTCGTAGGCGTAGGCGGGCGAGATCATCATCTCGTCGACCTCGCAGGTCGTCGTTGAGGAAGTCGAGCACCTCGCGCACGGTCTTGGGCGAGTCGTGCGTGAAGAAGGTCGTGTTGGTCGTCACGCTGAAAGCCGGCCGCCTTGGCCGCCTTGATCGCCGCGACGGCCTTGTCGAAGACGCCCTCGCGCTCGACCGAGGCGTCGTGGCGCTCGCGCAGGCCGTCCATGTGGACCGCCCAGGAGAAGTACGGGCTCGGCTTGAAGTTCTCGAGCTTCTTCTCCAGCAGCAGCGCGTTGGTGCAGAGGTAGACGAACTTCTTGCGCTTGAGCAGCTCGGCCGCGATCAGGTGGATCTCGGGGTGGATCAGCGGCTCGCCGCCGGCGATCGAGACCATCGGCGCGCCGCTCTCCTCGATCGCTGCGATCGCCTGCTCGACGGGCATCCGCCGGCGCAGCTCGTGCTCGGGGTGCTGGATCTTGCCGCAGCCCGAGCACGCCAGGTTGCACTGGAACAGCGGCTCGAGCTCCACGATCAGCGGGAACTTGTCGCGTTTGGCGAGCCGCTGGCGCACGAGGTACCACCCCATGCGCGTGCTCTGCCTGATTCGTGCGGCCATCGCGCCTACCTTAGACCGCCGGGGCCCACTCGTGAAGGGCGCCCGCCACACGGCGCAGCGCGAGCGCGGCTCGCAGCGCGCCGGCGGCGGCCCGCAGGCGCAGCAGCTCGTGCTCGGGGCTGTCGAGCACGACGCGCACGACTCCGAACGGGCGCTCGGCCGCACCGGCTGCGAGCCACACCGACTCCATGTCCACCGCGATCGCTCCGCCCGCGTGCAGCTCGGCGCGCCGCTCGCCCGAGCGCGAGGCGCGAGACGCACACGACATCGCCGCTGCGCACCTTCAAGCCGCGGCCGGTCAGCTGCTGCACGAGCTGAGGATGCAGGTCGCAGCGCACGCGCTCCTCGGCGTGTCCTTCGTCTTGCGCCGCGTAGACCTCCTCGGCGACGATCACTTCGCCCGGCACCGAGCTCGCGTCGAGGCCGCCGCAGAAGCCGAGCACGAGCATCGCGCTCGCGCCGGCGGCGGCGCCTGTGAGCTCGCCCGCGGCGGCCTTCGCGCGCTTCGGGCCCATGCCCGTCTTGCGCACCACGCGCGCGCCGGGCCGCCGAGGAGATCAGCGCGGCCTCGATCCGCAGCGGCGCGGCGACGAGCAGCTCGCTCATCGCGCCAGCGCCCCGGAGGCGCCCCGTCGACGCCCGCAGCGCCGCGCGGCGCCGCGCCGACCGAGCGTGCGCAGCGCCTCTGCGGCCGCCGCGTGGCCGCTCAGCACGGCGCCCTCGAGCGTCGCCGGCCAGCCGGTCGCCGTCCACGCGCCGGCGAGCACGAGGCCCGGGAACGGCCGTCGCGCGGGCCCGGGCGCAGCGCGCGACGCCGGGCGCGGCGCGGAACGTGGCGGCGTGCTCGCGCGTGGCGAGGAAGCGCTCGACCTTGGCCTCGCGCGCGCGCGGGAACAGCTCGCCGCAGCGCCGGCAGGTAGCGCTCGCGCAGCGCATCCACGCTCATGCCCATCTCGCGCTCGGCGCCCGACAGCGACACGGCCAGATACTGGCAGCCGGCGGGCGCGCCGGCGGCGCGGCTGCGATCGAACACGTACTGCACCGGCGTGCCGACGCCGGCCGCGAACGGCTGCTCGCAGCACCTGCCGGTCATAGACGACGTGCAGGTTGACGATCGGCGAGCTGCCGAGGCCGCGCCAGCGCTCGCGCGGGCGCGCCTAGCAGCGGCTCGAGCAGCGTCGCGGCGCGCGTGTGCGGCACGGCGATCACGGTCGCCTCGGCGCTCAGCCCGCAGCCCTCGCCGCGTCGCCGCGGCCGCCGCGGCCGTGCACCTCGAACCCGCCCGCGGTCTGGCGCAAGCCGCTCGGCGCGCCAGCCGAGCCGCACCTCGACGCCCGCGTCGCGCAGCGCGCGCGCGGCCGGGCTCGCCGATCGTCTCGCGCGAGCGTGCGCGTCGTGGAAGCCGATGTCGCCGGCGTCGGCGCCCGACAGCAGCCCCGTGCGGAACACGAACGCGCCCAGCGCCAGCGACGCCTCGGCGGCCGGCAGGTTGAGCGTCGGCAGCGCGATCAGGTCCCACAGCGCGCGCGACCGCGCGCGGGCCCTGGCCGTGGCGGGCGAGCCACGCGCCGAACGTCTGCGCGTCGAGCGCTGCGCTCGTCGGGATCGAGGCGCATCAGCGCGAGCGCCGCGCGGGCCGCGCCGAGGCGCTCGCGCAGCGTCAGGTGCGGGTAGCGGGCGAGCGCGCCCGCGAGGTGCAGCGGGCGCGGGCAGCGAGCCGCGGCGCAGCAGCACCGGCGCGTGACCGGGCTTCAGCACGGGGATCTCCAGGCGCGGCTGGACCGACGTCAGCCGCTCGCTGCCGAGCCGCGCGAGCAGCGCGCGGTAGGCGCTGCAGCAGCGCAGGAAGACGTGCTGGCCGTTGTCCAGCTGCAGGCCGTCGCGCTCGAACGAGTAGGCCGCGCCGCCGAGCCGGCGCCTGACCTCCACGAGCGTCACGCTCGCGCCCGCCGCGGCGCAGTCGAGCGCCGCGGTGATGCCGGCGAGGCCGCCGCCGACGATCACGCACGCCGGCGCCCGCGGACGCTCGCGCTCACGCGCCGACCCCGAGCAGGCCGCGCGCCGCGACCCACGCCTTCTCGTGCGCGGGCAGCGACAGGCGCCGCTGCGCAGCCTCCTCGGGGTGGGCGTCGATGCGCTCGAGCAGCCGCCGGTAGATGCCGGCCATCGCCAGCACGCACGCGGCGCTGCGCCGGTCGAGCAGCCGCGTCAGCTGCGATGCCGCGCTCGAACCACTCGCGCGCGCGCTCGGCCTCGAAGCGCACCAGCGCGCGACAGCCGCTCGAGCTCGCCGGCGCGTCGCCGGCGCATCGGCTGCGCGCGAGCGCGGCCAGCGTGCGCGGCGCCGAGTTCGCGCTCGCCGCGCGACAGCCGAAGCGCCGCAGGTCCTCGCCGGGCAGGTACACGCGACCGTTCGTGCGGCGTCCTCGCGCACGTCGCGCAGGATGTTCGTCAGCTGCAGCGCCACGCCGAGGTCGTCGGCGAGCCGCTCGGCGCGCGCCCGCTCGGCGGCCGGCGTCCTCGCGCAGCCCGAAGATCGCGAGGCACACGCGCCCGATCGCGCCGGCGACGCGGCGGCAGTAGACGACGAGCTCGTCGAAGCTCTCGTAGCGTGGTGCCCGCGACGTCCATGCGCACGCCCTCGATCAGCTCGCCGAGCGCGCCCGGCGGCAGTCGCAAAGCGCGCGCTGCGCGTCCGCGAGCGCGACCATCACCGGATCCGCCGGCCGCCAGCGCCGCGCGGCTGCCCGGCGCGCTGCGCCGCGAGCGCGCCGCGCCTCCGGCGTCGAGCAGGCGCAGCTTCTCCTCGCGGCGCGAGCGTGCCGTCGCCGATGTCGTCGACGCGGCGCGCGAACGCGTACACCGCGCACATCGCGCGGCGGCGCTCGGCGGGCAGCAGGCGGATCCCGTAGTAGAAGTTGGCGGCCTGCGCGCGCGTGACCGCTTCGCAGTGGCGGTAGGCCTCGGCGAGCTCCGCTGCGCGCTCACGGCGCGCGCCTCGCCGCGCGACCGCGCAGCGTCCGCGCGCAGCGTCGCACGAGCGCAGCAGCCGCCGCGCGCGCCCGCGCGCGGCGGCCCGGCGAGCACGTCGTAGCCGGCGCGCTCGATCGCGTCGAGCGCGGCGCGCCCGCCGGCGACGAACGCGGCGACCGCGAGCCGCGGCCGTGCCGCGCAGCTCGCCGATCAGCGGCGCGCCGTCGCGCGAGCAGCCCGCGCGCGCGCGCGACCTCGAAGGCGAGCACCGCGCGCAGCGGGCCGCTGCGCGTGCGCGCCCGCGAGGTCCGCCTCGCGCGCAGCCGAAGCGGCGCGAGGTCCTCGGCGGCAGGTACACGCGGCCCGCGCGCGCAGGTCCTCGGCGACGTCCTGGCAGTGCTCGGTGAGCTGCAGCGCCGTGCAGATCGAGTCCGACAGCGCGATCCGCTCGGGCGTCGGCGAGGCCGAACACGCCGAGCACGAGCTCGCCGACGGGGTCGGCCGACAGCGCGCAGTAGCCGCGCAGCTGCTCCCAGGTCTCGTAGCGGCTGACGCGCTGGTCGACGCGGTTGGCCTCGATCAGGCGCGCGAACGGCTCGCGCGGCGAGCGCGCATTCGCGCAGCGTCGGCTGCCAGGCGCACGAGCAGCGGGTGCTCGGCCTCGCCGCGGAACGCCCGGTCGAGCTCCGCCTCGAGCCAGTCGAGCGCCGCCAGGCGGTCGCCGCGCGACGCCGCAGTCGCCGAGCTCGTCGACGAGCCGCGCGAAGCCGTAGATCGCGAGCAGGTGCGCGCGCGCGCGCCGCGGCAGCAGGCGGCTGGCGACCGGGAAGTTCTCCGTCGCGCGCGCGCGCCATCACCGCCTCCGCGGCGGGGGCGTCGGTCGGGCGCGTCGGCTGATCAGCGTCACCCCTGCCGCTCGGCCCGCTGGCGCGCTCGCCGCGCGCGTCCGCTCGGGCGTCCTCGTGCGCTCGCTCGCCAGGCAGCGCCCGAGCGCCATGATCGGGAACGTGAGCCGGTAGAGGTGGTAGTTGATGTAGTAGTCGGACGGGAAGCCGGTGCCGGTGTACTGCGGCTCGTCCCAGCTGCCGTCCGCGCGCTGGGTCGCCACGAGCCACGCGCACGCCGCGCGCGAGCGCCGGCGAGCGCTCGCCGGCGGCGTGCAGCGCGAGCAGCGCCCAGGCCGTCTGCGAGGCGGTGCTCGGGCCGCGGCCGATCCACGCGGGGTCGTCGTAGGAGCGCGGGTCCTCGCCCCAGCCGCCGTCTTCGTTCTGGTGGCTCTCCAGCCATGCGACCGCCCGGCGGATGCACGGGTGCGACGGCGCGACCCCGGCGGCGATCAGCGCCGGGCACGGCGGCGCCGGTGCCGTAGACGTGGTTGATGCCCCAGCGCCCGAACCACGAGCCGTCGGCCTCCTGGTGCTCGAGCAGCCAGCGCACGCCGCGGCGCGCCGGCGGGCGTCTCGCCGAGCCCGAGCGACGCCGAGCATCTCGAGCGTGTGCGCGGTCACGTCGGCGCTCGGCTCGTCGATCACCTCGCCGAAGTCCAGGAACGGCAGCTCGCGCACGAGCGCGCGCGTGTTGTCGGCGTCGAACGCGCCCCAGCCGCCGTCGGAGCTCTGCATCCCCTCGACCCAGCCGCAGCGCCCGCCGCGATCGCGCCGTCGATCGGCGCGCGCAGCGGCTGCGCGCCCGGCGCAGCGCGCGCGAGCGCGAGCACGACCTCGGCGGTGTCGTCGACGTCGGGGTAGTTGACGTTGGCGAACTCGAACGCCCAGCCGCCGGGCGCGAGCTCCGGGCCGGCGCACCGACCAGTCGCCCGCGCGCCGTGACCTCCTCGCCGAGCAGCCACTCGGCGGCCGCGACGCATCGCCGGGTGATCGTCCGCGAGCCCGGCGTCGCTGAGCGCGACCATCGCGAGCGCCGTGTCCCACACCGGCGACTGGCACGCTTCCAGGCGCCGGCTCGCGCCGGCCGGCGCGCCGACGCCGCGGCGCGATCGTCGCGGTCCTCGACCATGAAGCGTTCGAGCCCCTCCAGGCCGCGCCTGCATCACGGGGTGCTCGAGCGGGTAGCCGCGCGAGGTGCAGCGCCATCAGCGAGTAGACCCACGGCGGCTGGATGCCGCCCCACGAGCCGTCGGCCTCCTGGCGGCGCACGATCCAGCGCTCGGCGCGGGCGAGCGCGAGCCGGCGCAGCGGCGCGAGCGGCCGGCGCTCGTAGGCGCGCAGCAGCCGATCCAGGCGCGAGCAGCCAGCACGGCGGCGCGACAGCTGCGCCTGGGCGCGCAGCGGACGCCCGGCCGGCGCTCCGGGCGCGCGCAGCTCGTCCAGGTCGAACGGCAGCGGGCGCACCGGCCGGTGGGCTTTGACGAGCGACAGCGCGACGATCGTCTGGCGCGCCCAGCAGGCGAAGTCGTAGACGTTCAGCGGCACCGACGAGGGCAGCAGGACGATCTCCGGCGGCAGCGCCGGCACCCGATCCCACGACCACAGCCCGAACAGCGCCAGCCACAGGTGCGTGAACACGCGCGCGCGCTCGAGGCCGCCCTCGCGCGCGGACGAACTCGGCGGCGGCGCGCATGTGCGCGTCCTCGGGCGAGTCGCCGGCGAGGCGCAGCGCCCAGTAGGCCTCGATCGTCGTCGACAGCTCGCCCGGGCCGCCGTGGAAGTTCGCCCAGGTGCCGTCGGCGCGCTGCTGGGAGCGGATCCACGCCGCCGAGCGCTCGGTCTCGTCGGCGCCGGCGGATGCCGAGGAACTCGCGCAGGAGCATGTCCTCGGCGTCCATCGTGACGTTCGTCTGCAGCTCGCCCGCGCCACCAGCCCGCGCTCGTCCTGCAGGGACAGCAGGTGCTCGCGGGCGCGCTCCAGCGCCACCTGCGCCTCGCTGTGAGCCTCCATGGTCAACTGCGGCATGCGCGAAACCTAGATCTTTTTGATCCGAGACGACAGCTGCGCATGCAGGCTCGCATTCGCACCCATCAAGATGACACGCTGAGCGCCGGCGGGCACGAGCACCTCGGGGTGCGCGAGCGTGATCACGTGGCGGCGCAGCGTCGCCTCGGTGACCGGCCGCGGCGACCGGCGAGACGAAGCGGTAGACGATCAGCCCGTCGATGTCCAGCGCGCGCCAGCAGGCGAAAGCCCGGGCGCGGGCGGCTCGCCGGCCGAGGCGCGCAGCGGCGCGTAGCCGGTCTCGTCGATCTCGCTGCACGAGCACCGTAGCTGCCCGCGGCGCAGGTTGTGCAGCCCCGGCAGGTAGTACTCGAGCGGCGCCGAGCCCAGCTCGACGGTCGTGATCGCGCGCGTCGCGCGGCGCGCCGCGCGAGCGCCGTGGCGAGGTCGCGCCAGTTGCCGCGCTGCAGGCGCGGGCTGAGGTCGACGTCGATCGTGATCGCGAGGAACGCCAGCGCGATCGCGTCGCGACCGCGAGCGCCGGGCGCCGCGCGGCCGGTCGCGCCGGGCCACGTCGACGACCACGGCGATCAGCGCCGTGACGCGGGATCATCGCCGCGACGAGGTTGCGCGGCGCCAGGTAGTCGGCGCCGAAGGCGACGAGCACGATCGGGATCAGGACGCCGCACGCCGCCAGCGAGCGGCAGCCAGCAGCGCCGCGCCGCTCGCGTCGCTCGCGCGCCTCGCGCGGCGCGGCTCGAGCATGCGCCACAGCCCGAGCCCGACGCCCGCGAGGATCGGCAGCGCGACGAGCAGCTCGACGCCGTGGCCGAGCGGCGCGCCGGAGTAGCCGGTGAGGTAGTACTGCGGGATCGCCTGCGAGCCGTTCGGACAGCGGCCAGCGCCCGATCCACTGCGTGCCGTGGCCGCCCTGGGCGGAGATCAGCGGCAGCAGCGCCAGCGCCGACGAGCGCGAGCACGCGCGATCGCCGGCAGCGCCGCGCGCCGCGTGCGCCGCTCGCGCAGCAGCCACAGCACCATCGGGATCAGCAGGAACACGGCGAAGTAGTGCGCTCAGCAGCGCCAGCGACGCCGCTCAGCGCGAACGCCGCCATGCGCGCGCGGCGTGGGCTCGCGCTCGGCGCGCAGGAAGCAGAGCATCGCGAGCGCCGCCAGTCAGCACGAACAGCGCGTACGCGCGCGCCTCCTGCGAGTACCACACGAACAGCGGGTTGACGGCGACGAGCGCCGCGCACAGCGATCGCCGCGCGCGCGGCCGGCGAGCTCGCGGCCGATCGCCCAGGCGACCGGCACGGTCGCGATCCCGGCGAGCGCCGACGGCAGGCGCAGCGCGACCTCGCCGGTGCCCGAGCACGCGCGAGTCGGCCCACGCGAGCAGGTACCACAGCGGCGGCGTGTTCTCGGTGTGGACGACCGAGCGCAGCGTCGCCCACAGGCTCGGGTGCAGGACGTGGACGGGCGTGAACGCCTCGTCGTACCAGAAGCTCTGCAGGTCGAGCGTCGAGAGGCGCAGCGCCGCGGCGAGCAGCGTCAGCGCGGCCAGCGGCCACCAGCGCGGCGAGCTCGGCGGCGGCCGCGCGCGCTCGCTGCCGGCGCCGCGCGCCGCCGGCTGCGGCGGCGGCGCTCACCGCGGGCACGATCCCGCGCGCCGCCGGCGCCGAAGCAGCCGTAGCGCTCGCGCGCGCGTCGTCTTCGACGTGCGCGCGGCAGGTACCAGCCGCCGTGCACCGTGCGCCGTGCCGTCCACCGACCGGGCCCCAGATCGTCAGGCAGATCTGCGTCTTGGCTCTTCGGCGCGCCCGGGGCTGGTGTTGCCGCACACCACCTCGCGCTGGCTCGTCGGCGCCGAGCAGTTCCTGATCGACCGAGATGTTGTGGTAGTCGTGGCCGGTGTAGTGCGCGCCAGGTGCGCAGGTCGGCGATCAGGCGATGGTTGATGTCGGTCTGGCGGGCGACGTCGTTGATCGTGGCCATCGCGAGCACGCACGCCGACGAGCACCAGCAGCGTGCGTCTCGATCAGCCGCAGCTGCCCGCTGCCCGTCAGCTCGACGGTCGCGCGGGCGCAGCCGCGCGCGGCAGGCGCTGCCAGCCGCGCTCCTCGGCGACGATCGCCGCATCGCTGCCGCGCGCCGCTCATTGCACCGGCGCCAGCAGCGGCGAGATCTGGTGGAGCGACGAACAGCGCCTGCACGACGAGCGTGGCGGCCAGCAGGCGCCGGTCGCGGCGTGATCGACCGCGAGCGGCAGCGGCCACAGGATGTACCACGCCAGCAGCCAGGTGCTCGTGACCGAGATCGCCAGCAGCGTCCAGCCGGAGGCCGCGACCCAGTCGTAGCCGCGCCACGTGCGCCACAGCAGGTGCAGCGACGATCAGCACGAGCGCCGGCCTTGAGCAGGTCGTGGTCGACCGGGAACACGCCGGGCTTGCCGAACAGGTGGGCGATCTCGGTGGCGAAGCTGTCGGTGGAGACGAACGCGGCGTCGCGGTTCAGCGCCGCGACGACGTCGATGCCGTGGACGCCGAACGCGGCGTAGCCGATCAGCGCGCCGAGCACGAGCGCGGCGAGCGGCGCCGAGGATCGGCGCCAGGCGCCGGCGCGAGACGATCATGAACGGCAGCAGCACGGCGACGGTCGCCTTCACAGCGCGCCCGGCACGACCACGCGCCGCCGCCCCGCTTCGCGGCCGGCGCTGCGGCGTGCCGAGCACCGTGAGGCTGACCGCGACCATCATCGCGAGCATCATGATCAGGTCGTTGTGGGCGCCGCCGAGCCCGTAGATCACGTACAGCGGGTTGGCGCCGACGACGAGCATCGCGCGCGACCGGGTCGAAGCCGCGCGCGCGCGCGCAGCGCCAGATGAGCGCGAGCGTGCCGGCGCTCGCGAGCAGCGCCTCGAGCTTCATCCCCCACAGCGCGCCCGACCACGCCGAGCGGCGCGAGCGGATAGGACAGCAGCGTGTAGAGCGGGCCGTAGGCGGTCGCGACGTGCACCCAGTCGTGGCCGACGTAGTGGAAGACCGGGTCGCCGACGATCGCGACGGGGCCGTGCAGGTAGGGGTTGAGGCCGTGCTCGACGCCCATGCGCGCGTAGGCGATGTAGCTGAAGACGTCGGTCGAGAGCAGGATCGGGCCGACGAACACGATCAGCTGCAGCGCCGCGATCAGCACGATCGCGCCAGCGTTTGGAGATCCGCGCGCGGTCGCGCCGATCGCGGCGGGCGAGCGCGAGCAGGCCGCGCGTAGGCGCGCGGCCGCAGACGAGCAGCGCGATCAGGAAGACGCGGTAGCCGAGGCGCTCGCCGATGCCCGCCAGCCAGCCGGCGATCTGCGGCGATTTGGGGATCAGCGGCGAGTGCCCGGCGGCGCCGTCGAGGACGATCTCGGCGGTGGCGGCGACGAGCAGCAGCGCGCAGCAGCGTGGCGAGCGCCGGCGCCCACCGCTCGGAGCGGACGCGGGCAGCGCCGACGCTCGCTCTGCGCGGCGACGCTCACGAAGCGGCGAGGCTCACAACGCCGTCCACACGGTCTTGGTCTCCAGGTAGGCGTCGAGACCGTCGTGGCCGTGCTCGCGGCCGATGCCCGAGGCCTTGAAGCCGCCGAACGGCGCGGACGGGTCGACGACGCCCCAGGTGTTGATGTAGACCATGCCCGCGCGCAGCATCGCGGCGAGGCGGTGGGCGCTGCGAGACGTCGCGCGTCCACACGCCGGCGGCGAGGCCGTACTCGCTCGTCGTTGGCGCGCTCGGCGACCTCCTCGAGCGTGTCGTACGGCGAGGCGACGAGCACCGGCCCGAAGATCTCCTCGCGGGAGATCCGCAGCTCGTCGGAGGTGGTGCTGAACAGCGTCGGCGCGACGAAGTAGCCGCCGCTGTCGCTCAGCGCGGCCTCGCCGCCGGCGAGCACCTCGGCGCCCTCCGCGCGGCCCGACGTCGATGTAGCCCAGCACGCGCTCGTGCTGCTCGGCGGAGACGAGCGGCCCGAGCTGCGTGCCGGAGTCCAGGCCCGGGCCCGAGCTGCGCGGCCGCTGCGCGCGCGTCGGCGAGCGCGCTCATGACCTCGTCGAAGCGCTCCGCCGGCACGAACAGGCGCGAGCCGGCGTTGCAGGCCTGCCCGGAGTTGAAGTAGATCGCCTGGAAGGAGCCCTTGACGGCGGCGTCGATGTCGGCGTCGGGCAGGATGATGTTCGGCGACTTGCCGCCGAGCTCGAGCGTCACGCGCTTGAGCGCGCGGCCGGCCTTGGCGCCGATCTCGCGCCCGACCGCGGTCGAGCCGGTGAAGGCGATCTTGTCGATGTCGGGGTGCTCGACGAGCGCCGCGCCGGTGCCGCCGTCGCCGGTGAGCACGTTGAGCACGCCCGGCGGGAAGCCGACCTCGAGCGCGAGCTCGCCGAGGCGCAGCGCGCTCAGCGGCGTCTGCTCGGCCGGCTTGAGCACGATCGTGCAGCCGGCGGCGAGCGCCGGGCCGAGCTTCCACGCGGCCATCAGCAGCGGGAAGTTCCACGGGATGATCTGCGCGCACACGCCGACCGGCTCGCGGCGCGTGTAGCAGTGCATGTTCGGGCGCGGTCACGGGCAGCACGCCGCCCTCGATCTTCGTCGGCCAGCCGGCGAAGTAGCGCAGGTGCGCCGACGGCGCCGTGCGACGTCCACGTACTGCGCGAGCCCGACGGGCTTGCCGTTGTCGAGCGACTCGATCTGCGCGAGCTCCTCGGCGTGCGCCTCGATCGCGTCGGCGAGCGCGTGCATCAGCCGCTCGCGCCCGGCCGCGGGCATCGATCGCCCACGGGCCGTCGGCGAACGCCTCGCGCGCGGCGGCCACCGCGCGCGCGACGTCCTCGGCGCCGCCGTGGGCGACCTCGGCGATCTCGCGCCCGGTGGCGGGGTCGAGCGTCGCGAACGTGCGCCCGTCGGCCGCCGTCGGGGCGCTCGGCGCCGATCAGCAGGCGATGCGACTGGGAGATGAACTCGCGCGCCGGGGCGCCGAGCGCGTCGGGCAGGGTGTCTGCGGAGATAGTGGTCATGCACGGGAGCCTACCTCGCGCGCAGCGCTTATGCTGCGCGCATGGCCGAGTCCTCGAAGGCGGTGCTGGTGACCGGCTGCTCCTCCGGCATCGGCCGCGCGAGCGCGCTGCGCCTGGCGCGCTCGGGCTGGACCGTGTACGCGACGGCGCGCCGGCCCGAGACGCTCGCGGAGCTGGCCGACGCGGGCTGCCGCACGCTGGCGCTCGACGTCACCGACGAGGACTCGATGCGCGCTGCCGTCGCGACCGTCGAGCAGGCCGAGGGCGCCGTCGGAGTGCTGGTCAACAACGCCGGCTACAGCCAGAGCGGCGCGATCGAGACGGTGCCGATGGACGCGGTGCGACGCCAGTTCGAGACGAACGTGCTTCGGGCTCGTGCGGCTCACACAGCTCGTGCTGCCGCGGATGCGCGCGCAGCGCTGGGGCAAGATCGTCAACCTCGGCTCGATGGGCGGGCGCCTGACGTTCCCCGGCGGCGGCTGTTACCACGCGACCAAGTACGCGCTCGAGGCGATCTCAGACGCACTGCGCTTCGAGCTGCGCGGCTTCGGTATCGACGTGGTCCTGCTCGAGCCCGGGCTGATCACGACCGAGTTCGGCCACGCGGCGACCGCCAGCATGGCCGATGTGAGCGGTCCCGGCGACGGCTCGCCCGCCGGTGCCGGCGCTGACACCGGCAACGACGAGGCCGGCGCCAACGGCAACGCGTCAGGCGAGGACCGGGACGGAGACCCCTACGCCCGCTTCAACGCCACCGTCGGCGCGGTCACCGCTGGCGCCTACGAGGGCCCGATGCGCCACTTCGGCGCGGGACCGGAGCGCGTGGCGAAGGTGATCGAGCGCGCGATCACGCGCCGCCGGCCCCCGGCGCGGATCACGATCACGCCGTCGGCGAAGGTGCTGTTGACGACGCGGCGGCTGCTGAGCGATCGCGCGTGGGATGCCGCGATGCGCGCGCAGTTCCCTCAGCCGGAGTAGGCGACGAGCCGCGGCTGAGGCCGCCCCACCGCGAAGCCCTGGGCGTAGTCCACGCCGTAGCTGCGCAGCATCTCGATCGTCGTCTCGTCGCCGACGAACTCGGCGATCGTCTGCGCTGCCCATGCCGCGCACGACGCCCGCGAGCGCCCTCACGACGAGCTGGTCGGTGCGCGAGACGGGCAGGCGGCGGATGAAGTCGCCGTCGATCTTCAGGTAGCTGAACGGCAGGTGCTTGAGGTACTGGAAGGAGCCGAAGCCGGCGCCGAAGTCGTCGAGCGCGACCTCGCAGCCGAGCGCGAGCACGCCGGCGCAGAAGAGCGCGGGCGCTGTCCATGTCGGAGATCGCGGCCGTCTCGGTGATCTCGATCACGAGCTGCGACGGGATCCACCCCGTGCCAGTGCAGGCGACGCTCGAGGTACGCGAGCATCGTGCGCGTCGGTGACCGACAGCGCGGAGAGGTTGACGGCGATGCGCGCGCCGCTCGTCGCCGCGCTCGCCGGCCAGCAGCGCGACGACCTCGTCGAGCACCATCCGGTCGATGTCGCGGATCAGCCCGTAGCGCTCGGCCGCGGGCAGGAAGCGCCCGGGCGCGACGAGGCGCCCGTCGGGCTCGTCGGCGAGGCGCAGCAGCGCCTCGTGGTGGGACACGTGGCCGTCGCTGCAGCGAGACGATCGGCTGGAAGTGCAGCACGAACAGGCCGCCCTCGCAGCGCGCGGCGCAGGCGCTCGAGCCACGGGCGTCGGTGCAGCCCCGCCGGCGAGCAGAAGCCCTCGCTGAGCGCGCGCGCATCGACGAGGCCGCGCCCGCGTCCGCGGGCGGCCGCTCGAGCGGTCGAGGAACAGGCGCGGCGTCGCATCCGTGTGGTCGAGCTCAGCATCGCCACGGTCTTCGACGGCGCTGCGGGCTCACCTGCGCGCGTGACGCGCCGTGCGGTCAGCTGCGCGCGGGCGCCACGTACGGGCGCCGCGCGCGGTCGGAGATCACGAGCAGCAGCGCGACGAGCACGAAGTTCATCACCACCGAGGAGCCGCCGTAGGCGACGAACGGCAGCGTCACGCCGGTCAGCGGGATCACGCGCGTGACGCCGCCGACGATCACGAACACCTGCATCGCGACCACGAACGAGAGCCCGGTCGCGAGCAGCTTGGAGAACGAGTCGCGCGCGAGCACCGCGGTCTTCAGCCCGCGCGCGACGAACAGCAGGTAGACGCAGCAGCAGCGCCGCGGCGCCCACGAGGCCGAGCTCGTTGACGATGACCGCGTAGATCATGTCGCTTTCGGGGACCGGCAGGATCGAGGCGCCGTGTGGGCCGACGCGCAGCAGCGAGCGGTCGAAGCCGGTGCCGAGCAGGCCGCCGTCGGCCTGCGCGAACAGCGACTGCGCGA
This sequence comes from uncultured Solirubrobacteraceae bacterium, assembly GCA_963797105.1. Classification (GTDB taxonomy): domain Bacteria; phylum Actinomycetota; class Thermoleophilia; order Solirubrobacterales; family Solirubrobacteraceae; genus Palsa-744. The sequence continues at coordinate 1,356,111 of CAWCOB010000002.1, read as the reverse complement.
GCTGGTAGCTGCCGCCCGACTGCGCGGTGGTAGAGCGCTGGGTTGAAGGGGTGTTCCCAGGCGAGCACGCGCGCCTGCACGTGGCTGACGTGGCCGGCGAGGTACCAGGCGCCGAGCGGCGAACAGGACGACGCCGATCAGCGGGAAGGAGAGGCGCCCGGTGGCGACGTACAGCAGCGCCAGGAACGCGCCGTAGAACATCAGCGAGGTGCCGAGCTCGCGCGTGAGCAGCAGCGTCGCCATCGCCGCCCCCCACACGATCAGCATCGGCCCGAACTGCTTCATCGGCGGGATCGTCACGCCCGAGCACGCGCCGCCCCGCGGTGACGAGGATCTGGCGGTTGTCGCGCAGGTAGCTGGCGAGGAAGATCACGATCGCGACCTTGCGCGAGCTCGGCCGGCTGGAAGGAGACGCTGCCGACGTGGATGTCGAGGTAGGCGCCGTTGACCTGCTCGCCGATCCCGGGCAGTCGCGGCAGCACGGTCATGCCGATGCCGACCGCGCGCGATCGTGTAGCGATAGCGCTCGAGCACGCCCACGCCGCGCTTGCGCAGCGCGAGGATCGTCGCCGCGAACAGCACCAGCCCGAGCACCATCCACTGCGCCTGCTGGCGCGCGAGCGTCGGTTCGATGCGGTAGACCATCACGATCCCGACGCTCGCGAGCACCGCGACCAGCGGGAACAGGTACGGGTCCGCGTTCGGGCAGCGCGAAGCGGATCACGAGGTGCGCGGCGAGGCACAGCCCGAGGAACAGGGCGCCGTAGGTCAGCGACACGCTCGAGGCGTGGTTGAGCGTGAGGTTGGTGGACGCCCCCGGCGAGCTGCTCTGCGTCTGGATGAAGATCGCCGTGAAGCCGGCCGTCACCAGCAGCGCGGAGGGCACGAGGCCCAGCAGCTCTCGGTTGCGCGGGCTGAGCACCCGCCCGAGCGTACCCATGAAGCGGCGCTGCGCCGTCCGACCGCTACGCTCGCTCCGATCCGCCCGCTACCCTTGCGGCTGGAGCGCGTCGCACCGTGCGCCGGCCGGGGAGGCGGGCGCCCGACCTCAGGCCCTATGAGCTGCCACTTCGCGACACATCATGGATGACGAGCGCCCACCGTCGCTGTGGTGGGGCATGTGGAAGCGCTTCCTGATCGCCGGCGTGCTGATCGTCGCGCTGAGCGGCGCGGCGACGGCGACCGTGGCGCTGAACAAGATCACGACGCTCGCCGACGAGGTGTTCCCGCACGCTCAGCCACATCAACGCGCCCAAGGGCGCTGATCACGCCCGAATACGACGGCGGCCCGCAGACGTTCCTGATCCTCGGCTCGGACCGGCGCGCAGGCTCCAAGAACGTCGACGACCGCGACGACCCGCCCGCACAGCGACACGATCCTGCTCGTGCGCTTCGACCCCGAACAGGGCCAGACCTCGGTGCTGTCGATCCCGCGCGATCTGATGGTCAACATCACGACCCCGCACGGCGAGGTCTACGCGCAACGAAAAGATCAACGCCGCGTACACGATCGGCAGCAAGCTCGGGGGCGCCAACGGCGCGAGCGTGCTGGCGGCCGAAACGATCGAGCGCGAAGTCTTCCCCGAACTGACAAGCTCAACGGCATCATCGACGTCAACTTCGCCGGCTTCATCAAAGTCGTGGACACGCTCGGCTGTGCGTACGTGAACGTCGACCACCGCTACTACAACGAGAACGTCGGCTCGACCGAAACGGACTACACGAGCATCAACCTGCAGCCGGGCTACCAGAAGCTCTGCTACGAAAACGCGCTCGACTACGTGCGCTACCGCCACACCGACTCCGACTTCGTGCGCGTCGCGCGCCAGCAGGACTTCCTGCGCGACCTGCGCGAGCAGATCGACCCCGCCAACGAGCTCGGCCAGATCGACAACGTCGCCAAGGCGGTCGGGCATGCGATCAGCGTCCACCTTCCCCGCGCTCCGCCGAAGAGCTGATCGCTGCTCTCGAAGCTGATCGCGTTCTCGCAGACCAAGCCGCTGCGCCAGGTGAAGTTCCTGGCCTCGGACGTCAACGCGCAGTTCGGAACGGCGGCTCCTACGTGACCTCGACCCCGGAACTGGAGAAGGAAACCCTCGCAGAAGTTCCTGCACGGACACGAACAGCTGCAGCTGCCGGCGTCGACACGGCCCGCGACGCACAGCTCAAGCCACCACCACCACTCGAGCCACGCAGCTCCTCGCGGCTTCGACCCGGCGGCGATCAGCCTGTACCCCACCTCCTCGACCGGCGAGAGCGAAGCTCGTCAAAGCCGCGCTCGGAAGTCCCCTTCCCGGTCCTGTACCCGTCGCTGCAGACCGGGCCGGCCGAACAGCAGCAGGTGCGCGCGTACACGCTCAAAGACCAGCAGGGCATCCGCCACCACGCCTACGTGATCGTCTGGCAGCAGAACGCGATCGGCGGCTACTACGACTTCGAGGGCACCGACTGGCTGAACCCGCCGCTGTTCGCGCATGCGCGCACGCAGCTCATCGACGGGCGCACGTACGAGTTCGTCAACGACGGCTCGCACATCCACGTCATCGGCTGGCGCTCAGGGCAACGTGCTGTACTGGGTCACGAACACGCTGCTCGAGGAATTGTCGAACTCGCAGATGCTCGCGATCGCGAAATCGGCGCAGCCGCTGCGCTGAGTCAGCCCTTGGCGGGGAGCCCAGCCAGGGAGACGTAGAGCTCGCGCGCCGCCAGCTCTCCCCATTCGAGGCTGCGCAGCGCGTAGGACTCGTCGGGGGCGTGGATCTGGTCCTCGGGCAGAGCGAAGCCGCTGACGATCACCGGATAGCCGCGCGCGGCCATCTCGGCGACGATGGGAATGCTGCCGCCCGAGCGCATGAAGACAGGCTCGGCGCCGCAGGCGCGGCGCAGCGCCTCGGCGGCGAGGACGAGGGCGGGCTCCTCCGGTGCGAACAACGTCGGGGCGGCGAGGTGACCGTCGGTGACTTCCAGCTCGGCTCCGTCGGGCAGGGCTGAGCGCAGCAGGCCGAGCAGGACCTCATGCATGTGCTCGGAGTCTTGGCCGGGAGCGAGGCGCAGCGAGAGGGTAGCGTGAGCCTCAGCGGGTACGACGGTTCGCGGCTCGCCGCCGCTGATCTCGTTGACGTCCAGCGAGGCATCGGCGCCGTTTCGCAGGTAGTACTCCGCGCCGGCCCCCGGGAGCACGGGCCTGCCGCCGGCCTGGACGATCAGCTCCTCCCCGTCGGGCAGGCGCTTCCAGGAGCCGATCTCCAGCGGCGATGGAGGGGTGATCCCCTCACGCAGCTCCTCGCGCACTCGCCCATCCGGTCCGGGCAGGACCTGGGCGAGAACCACGGCGAGGACGTGCAGCGCATTCAGGACGCTGCCGCCGTAGATACCGGAGTGGAGGTTGCGCTCAGCCGTCCTCACGGTGACCCGCATCATCACCGCGCCGCGAAGCCCGACGGTCACGGCGGGCGTCTGCGGATCGGGCATGCCGGAGTCGAAGACGATCGCCGCATCCGCACCGCGCGGATCCTGGCGCACCCACTCGGTCACCGCGCCTCCGCCCATCTCCTCTTCCCCCTCGACGAGCACCCTCACGTTCACGGGAAGCTCACCGACACGGGCCATGGCGCAGGCCACATGCAGCAGCGGCAGGAAGTTGCCCTTGTCGTCGCAGGCGCCCCTGCCGTAGAGCCGGCCGTCGCGAACGATCGGCTCGAAGGGTGGCGAGCGCCACAGCTCAGCCGGGCCGGGCCCCTGGACGTCGTAATGGCCGTAGATGATGATCGTCGGGGCATGCGGGAGGCTCGCCCTCAGCTCACCCGCGGCCAGCGGGTTGGCATCGCCGAGGCGGACCAGCTCGCCCTCTCCGCCGGCCTCGCGAACCCGATCGATCACCCAGGCGGCCGCACGCTCCAGGTCGGCTGGGTCGCCCCCGCCAGTGGACACCGAGGGGATGCGCAGCCAGTCCTTGAGATCCTCGAGGAGCTTGGGGTCCATCGCGGGGCTAGACGCTAACGCCGGCTCGCGGCCTGGTCCAGCGCCGCGTTGACCAGCGCGTCGGCGTCGGCGTTCTGCGCTCGCGGCACGGTGCGGATCGACCAGCGCTCGAAGTCGCTGAGCGCCTCCATCGCCTCGCAGGTGCAGCGGGCGCATCGCGGCGTGCTTGACCTTGTAGAGGCCCTGGACCTGCTTGGCGATCAGCTCGGAGTCGCCGACCACCTCGACCTCGGTGGCGCCCAGCTGCTCGCGCGCGTGCGAGGCCGAGCAGCAGGGCTCGGTACTCGGCGACGTTGTTCGTGGCCCTGCCGAGCAGCTGCGGCGTGCTCGTCGAGCACCTCGCCGGCGGGCGAGCTGATGACGCACGCCGCGGCCGCCGGGCCGGGGTTGCCGCGGGCGCCGCCGTCGACGTGAACGATCAGCTTCATCGCGGCGGGATTATGCAGTGCGGCGGGGACGAAGCCCTCGCTGCCGCGGAGCGGACCGTCGAGTGCGCCGGCAGCGGACCGTGCCGCTCAGGCAGGCGCGCGCGAGCGGCGAGCGAGCAGTCGCCGGCACGCGCGCGCGGCGACGGTCGCGCACGATGCGCCGCTGAGCGTCGTCGTCCTCGGCGGCTGACGCCCGCGGCGGCGTAGCGCGCTCGCCGGTCGAACTTGCGCCGGTCGACGATCACGGTGACGTTCTCGTCGTCGCTGTAGTGCTCGACGAGCTTCGGATACAGCTCATCGGCGAGCGGCCTGGGTACCACGCAGTAGATCATCGCGTCCGATCTTACTCCCCGAGCGCCGAATGCGCAAGCGACGCAGCCGAATCGTCACACGGTGCCGTCAGCGCCTACGCGCCTCGAGCACCAGCATGCCCGACTCGGCGGCGGCGGCGTTGGCGACGCGGTCCTCGCGCTGCGAGCTCGGCGAGCTCGGTCCCCTGCGCGAGCACCCGCGCCTCGGCGTCCGGCTCGCTGAGGTCGACCTCGTAGCGATACCAGCACAGCTCCCAGGCGACGACGATCGAGACGACGCTGCTCGAGATGCTCGGCCGAGCGGCACGCTCACCGCCGGGCGCGCCCAGCGAGCGGGCGACGCCGGCGACGCGGCGCGGGATACTCGCTCGCGTTGAACACCTCGACCGCCTGCTCGACGTACGCCGAGGCGCTCGGGCGCTGCTCGAGCGTCGCGACCGGCGCCTGCGGCGCCCGAGCCGTCGGCGGCTTCGAGCTGCGCGACGGGCGCGCCGGCGGCGGCGTGCGCGACCGGCTGCGCGGGCCGGCCGTGTGCGACGGCCGCGCGGCGCCGTCGGAGGCTGCCGTCGCGCGGCGCGGCTCCGCGCGCAGCCTGGTCGTAGGGCTCGGACAGCTCGCTCGGCCGCGCTCGCCGCTCCTGCGGCCGCCGCGACGGCGGCGTCGGCGCGCTGCGCCGGGCGGCCTCGCACCTGGCGCAGGCGCTCGAACAGGCTGCGCCCGCGCCGCGGGCGCATCGGCGGCAGCGCTCACCGACTGGCTCGTCGCTCTCGCGCAGCCAGCCCTCGTGCGCGGCGCGCGGCGCGCACAGCTCGCACACGATCCGCCGCCGGCCGGCGGCCGAGGAACACGTCGGGCTGCTCGCCGCGCAGCAGCCGGCGCTCGCACACGTCGCAGGCGACATCGGGCTGGGAGGTGACGATCGTGCGGGTTGCCATCGGCCCACCAGGGTATCGGTAGCCGCCCGCGCCCGCACGGCGCGACCGCCGGTCGGCCTCACGCGTGGACGGCCGCGCGCTCGAGCGCCGGCCTGCGTCGACGACCTTCTGCGCGAGATGGCCGGGGACCTCCTCGTAGCGCAGGAACTCGAGCGTGTAGTCGCCCTGGCCGCCGCGTGATCGAGCGCAGGTCGGGCGCGTAGGTGAGCATCTCCGCCATCGGCACCTCGGCCTTGATCTCGGTCATCGCGCCGACCGGCTCCATCCCCTGCGGGCGCCCGCGGCGGCTGTTGAGGTCGCCGATCACGTCGCCCACGTGCGCCTCGGGCACCGACAGCGTGACGAGCATGATCGGCTCGAGCAGCACCGGGTCGGCCTGCTCGAGCGCCTGCTTCATCGCCTGCATGCCGGCCAGCTTGAAGGCGATCTCCGAGGAGTCGACGGAGTGGTAGGAGCCGTCGAACAGCCGCACGCGCACGCCCTTGACCGGGTAGCCGGCGAGCACGCCCGCGCTCCATCGCCTCGCGCACGCCCTTCTCGACCGCCGGGATGAACGAGCTCGGGATCACGCCGCCCTTGATGCTGTCGACGAACTCGAAGCCCGTCGGGTGCGCGGCGTCGCCCAGCGGCTCGATCTCGATGTGGCAGTCGCCGAACTGGCCGCGCCCGCCCGACTGCTTCTTGTGGCGGCCGTGCGCGCGCGGCGCGGCCGCGGATCGTCTCCTGGTAGGGCACGCGCGGCGGCTTCAGCGTGACCTCGACGCCGAAGCGCTCGCGCAGCCGGTCGACGATCACCTCGACGTGCACCTGCGAGAGCCCGGCGACGATCTGCTCGCCGGTCTGCTGGTCGCGGTGCAGGTCGATCGTCGGGTCCTCCTCCTGCAGGCGCCGCAGCGAGGCGAGCACCTTGTCCTCGTCGCCCCTGCTCTTGGGCTCGACCGCGAACGCCATCACCGGCGCGGGCAGCTTCAGGCGCGGCATCTCGATCGGCTCGTCGCGCGCCGCCAGCCAGTCGCCGGCGCGCGTCTCCTTGAGCTTGGCGACCGCGCCGATGTCGCCGGGCCCGAACTCCTGCACGTGCTCGCACCTCCTTGCCGGCGAACACGACGAGCTGGCCGATCCGCTCCTTGACGTGCGCGCGCGTGTTCAGCACCTGGCTGTCGGCGCGCAGCACGCCCTGGTAGACGCGCAGCAGGTTGATGCGCCCCGCGAACGGGTCGGCGCGCGTCTTGAAGACGTACGCGAACAGCTCGCCGTCCTCGCTCGGGCTCGAGCTCGACCTCGCCCACCGTCAGCGAGCCGTGCTTGACCGGCGAGGGCAGGTCCTCGACGATCGCGTCGAGCAGGCGCGTGGTGCCGAGGTTGCGCGTGGCCACGCCGCACACGACGGGGAAGATCTTGCCGTGGTTGGTGCCCTCCTTGAGCGCGTCGACGATCTCCTCGTGGGAGATCTCCTCGCCCTCCGAGGTAGCGCTCCATCAGCGCGTCGGAGACCTCGCAGACCTCGTCCATCAGCTTCTCGCGGTACTCCTGCGCGCAGCTCGGCCTGCGCGTCGGGGATCGGGATCTCGCTCCAGCGCGCCGCGCTCGGCGGAGTCCTGGCGGAAGCGCCTTCATGTCGACCAGGTCGATCACGCCCTCGAGCTCGTGCTCGGAGCCGATCGGGATCTCGGTCGCGACGACGTGCGGGCCGAACGCCGCCTTGAGCTGCTCGAGCGTGCGGAAGAAGTCGGCGCGCTCGCGGTCGAGCATGTTCACGAACAGCATCCGCGCGATGTCCAGCTCGGCGGCCCGCGCCCACAGGCGGCTGGTGGAGACCTCGACGCCCATCACCGCGTTGACGACGAACACCGCCGACTCGCACACGCGCAGCGCGCCGAGCGCGTCGGCCACGAAGCTCGGCTCGCCGGGCGTGTCGAGCAGGTTGATCTTGCGCTCGCTGCCACTCGAACGAGCTGAGCGTCGTCGAGATCGACATCTGCCGCGCCTGCTCGTCGGGATCGGAGTCCGAGACGGTGCGTGCCGATCGGGAACCGAGCCGAGCCGGCTGGTCACCCCCGCCTCGAACAGCAGCGCCTCGTGCAGCGACGTCTTGCCCGACCCTCGGTGGCCGACGAGGGCGACGTTGCGAATCCGATCCGCTGCGGCGCGTGCATGGGTATCTCCTTCTGGCTGGGTACTAGCCACGATAACGCCGTCCCCGCCGGCGCCAGCGTGACTGCGCCAGCGCCGGGCGCTCGCGGTCAGCTAGCAGTCGTCGAAGGACTCCTCCTGCATCCGCGAGCGCAGGCGCAGCACGGCCTTGGTGTGCATCTGCGAGACGCGCGACTCGGTCACGCCGAGCACCTCGCCGATCTCGCGCAGGGTCAGGTTCTCGTAGTAGTAGAGCGCGATCACGAGCTTCTCGCGCTCGGGCAGCTTGGCGATCGAGTCGGCGATGCGGTCCTTCAGGTCGCCGACGTCGAGCGCCTGCGCCGGGTCGGGCGCGCCGGGGTCCTCGATCGTGTCCATCAGCGAGACCTGGTCGCCGCTGGAGTCCGACACGCTCCACAGCTCGTCGAGCGCGACGATCGAGGAGTGCGAGATCGCCAGCAGCGAGTCGTTCAGTTCGTCGACGCGTGATGCCCAGCTCGTCCGCCAGCTCCTGGTCGGTGGGCGCGCGCTGCAGCGTGTGCTCGAGCTTGGCGTTCGCGCGCTCGACCTCGCGCGCGCGGGCGCGCACGCTGCGCGGCACCCAGTCGAGCGAGCGCAGCTCGTCGATGATCGCGCCCTTGATGCGCATGATCGCGTACGTCTCGAACTTGATGTCGCGCGAGAGGTCGAAGCGCTCGATCGCCGAGATCAGGCCGACGAGGCCGTAGGAGATCAGGTCGGCCTCCTCGACGTGCGGCGGCAGCCCCGCGGCGGTGCGCCCGGCGACGTACTTGACCAGCGGCGAGTAGGCGACGACCAGCCGCTCGCGAACGCGGCGTCGCCGTCGGTCTTGTAGCGCCGCCACAGTTCGCGCAGCTCGATCGGTTTGACGTTCGTCTCCAGGGTTCCTTCTCCCCAGGGCGTGGCATCTCAGGCCCGAGGGTGACTGCGCGCATAGGCGCTTCTAAGCCTGGCGGACTCTACCCGAGTGTAAATCTGGGTGCTCGACACGCTCGCGTGCCCGAGCAGCTCCTGGATGCTGCGCAGGTCCGCGCCGCCGTCGAGCAGGTGCGTCGCGAAGCTGTGGCGCAGCGCGTGCGGCGAGGCGCCCTCGCCGACGCCGACGCGCGATGTCCACGTGCGCAGCCGGCGGCGCACGTCGCTCGTGCCGAGCGGCCGGCCGGTCTTGCTCAGGAACAGCGCGTCCAGCTCGCCCAGCTCCGCCTTCCGCGCGGATCGCCGCCGCGGGGCGCGCGAGCGGCGCCCACGGCCGTTCTGCAAGTCCGTGCGGCCAGCTCGACGTAGGCCCGACCGCGGCCAGCGCCGGCTCGCCGACGGGCACGAAGCGCGTCTTGCGCCCCTTGCCCTCCACCCGCAGCTGCTCGCCGTCGTGGTCGACGTCGGCGCCGCTCAGCGAGACGAGCTCCTCGGCGCGCAGCCCGCACGAGTAGGCGAGCTCGAACATCGCGCGGTCGCGCAGCTCCAGCGGCCGCGCCGGCGGTCGCAGGGATCGCCGTCGAGCAGCGCGCGCCGGCCTCGCGCGCGCTCAGCACGCGCGGCAGATGCGCAGCCGCGGCGCGGCGTCGAGACCAGGTCGGCCGGGTTCTGGGCGATCCGCCCATGCTCGCGCTGGCTCGCGAACAGCGCGCGCAGCGCCGCCAGCTTGCGCGCGGAGGTGCTCGGCGCGGCGCGGTCCCGCCTGGTGAGCGCTCGGAGAGGTGCGCGACGTAGCGGCGCACGGCCTTCGGCCCGACCTCGCTGCGGCGCGAGCCCGCGCACGATCGCCCAGCGCGCGAACTGGCCGCACATCGACCGCGTACGCGCGGCGCGTGCGCGCGGCCGCGTCGCGGCGGCGCAGATCCTCGTCCAGCAGCGCGGTCGCCGCAGCCCACATGCCGGCGCAGCCGGCTCGTGCTCCGCGATCGAGCGTCCGCCTCTTGCGTTGTGACGCTCATCGTCGTGGCATTACTTCGGCGCCACGGGTGCTCTGCCTGCCTGGAGTACAGTCAGACGCGTGAGCGTCGATTCGCCGTATCGAGACGCTCGACCCGCATTCCCGGCGGCGAGGCGGCCGCGTACGGGCCGGTCGGACGCTCGCCGTGGCTGGACGTCGACTGGCGCGCGCACCAGCGCTGGATCGACGGTCGACGGGCAGCCGGTCAACACGATCGAGCTCGGCCCCGAGACGAGCTCCGCGCGGGAATCCGAGAGCCAGCCGCTCGTCTTCGTCCACGGGCTGTCCGGCTGCTGGGCCGAACTGGCTCGAGCAGCTGCCCGTGCTCGCCCGCGAGCACCGCGTCGTCACGCTCGACCTGCCCGGCTTCGGCTACTCGCCGATGCCCGGCGACGGACGGAGATCACGATCTCCGGCTACGCGCGCCTGCTCGACGGCCTGCTCGGCGAGCTCGGGATCGACGCGGCGGCAGTCGTCGGCAACTCGATGGGCGGCTTCATCTCCGCCGAGCTCGCGATCGCGTTCCCGCAGCGCGTCGAGCGGCTCGTGCTGATCTCCGCCGCCGGCATCTCCACGACCGCCAACCCGCGCCACCGCGCGTGCGCTGCCCTCGCTGCGCCGCATGGAGACGATGCTCGCCGGCACCGGCGCCTGGATCGCCTCCAAATCCGACACCGTCGCGCGACGTGCGCGTCTGCGCGAGGCGCTCCTGTACGTCGTCACGCGCCACCCCGGCCGCCTGCCGGCGGCGCTCGCCGCCGAGCAGCTGCGCGGCGCCGGCAAGCCCGGCTTCCTGCAGGCGCTTGCAGTCGATCCTCGACTACGACATCCGCGAGCGCCTGCCCGAGATCGCGTGCCCGACGCTGATCGTGTGGGGCGACGGCGACCGGCTCATCACCGTGCGCGACGCCGACGTGTTCGAGCGAGCTGATCCCCGACTCGCGCAAGGTCATCTTCGAGGACACCGGCCACATGGCGATGCTCGAGCGCCCCGCCGCGTTCAACGCGCTGCTCGAGGACTTCCTCGCGGAGTAGATCCTCGAGCCGCTAGGACTTCCTAGAGAGCGACAGCGCCTTCGGCGGCGCTACCAACCAGCTTCGCGTACTTCTGGATCGCGATGTCGACGTGCTCGTCCGCTCGCGGCGGCTGGCGGTAGGCGCTGACGCGCGCCGCGATCTCCTCGTCGGAGAGCGCCACGTCGAGCCGCCGCGGTGTCGACGTCGATCGTGATCTCGTCGCCGTCCCGCGATCGCGGCGATCGGGCCGCCGCGGACGGCCTCGGGCGCGACGTGGGCGACCATGAAGCCGTGCGTCGCGCCGGAGAAGCGCCCGTCGGTGATCAGCGCGACCGTCTTCGCCGAGCCCCTCGCCCACGATCGCCGCCGTGACCGCGAGCATCTCGCGCATGCCGGGGCCGCCCGCCGGTCCCTCGCCGCGGATCACGACGACGTCGCCGGCCTTCAGCTCGTGCGCGAGCACCGCCGCCATCGCCGCCTCCTCGCCGTCGAACACGCGCGCGGGCCCGATGTGCTTTGCGCCGCTCGTGGCCGGCGAGCTTCACCACGCAGCCGTCGGGCGCGACGTTGCCGCGCAGGATCGCGAAGCCGCCCGTCGGCTTTGATCGGATCCGAAAGCGGGCGCACGACGCGCTGGCCGTCCGTCTCCACCGCCTCGGCGGCGTGCTCGCCGATCGTCCTGCCGGTGACCGTGGGCGCGTCCGCGTTGAGGACGCCCGCCTCGTGCAGCCGCTTGAGCACCAGCGGCACGCCGCCCGCCTCGTACAGGTCCGTCGCCACGTACTGCCCGCCCGGCTGCAGGTCGCACAGCAGCGGCGTGCGCTCGGAGATCGCCGTCGAACTCGTCGATCGCAAGCGGCACGCCCATTTCGCGGGCGACCGCCAGCAGGTGCAGCACGCCGTTGGTCGAGCCGCCGCTCGTCGCGACCGCCGCGATCGCGTTTTCGAGCGCCGGCTTGGTGATCACGTCGCTCGGGCGCTGGCCGCGGCGCAGCACGTCCATCACCAGTTCGCCGCACTGCGTGGCCACCTCGAGCTTGCGCCCGTCCTCGGCCGGCACCATCGCCGAGCCCGCCGGCGAGATGCCGAGCGCCTCGAACGCCATCGCCATCGTGTTCGCCGTGAACTGCCCGCCGCACGCGCCCGCGCCCGGCGAGGCCGCCTCCTCCAGCTCGTGCAGCTCCTCCTCGGTGATCTTGCCCGCGGCGAACTGCGCCGACCGCCTCGAACACCTGCTGGATCGTCACCTCCTGCGCCCTTGTAGTGGCCCGGGCGGATCGAGCCGCCGTAGAGCATCAGGCCGGGGATGTTCAGGCGCGCGAGCGCCATCACCGTCCCCGGGATCGTCTTGTCGCAGCCGCGAGATCGTGACCAGCGCGTCGAACGCGTGGGCCGAGGCGACCAGCTCGATCGAGTCGGCGATCAGCTCGCGCGAGACGAGCGACGCGCGCATGCCCGCGGTGCCCATCGTGATGCCGTCGGAGATCGCGATCGTGTTCAGCTCCATCGGCGTCCCGCCCGCCGCGCGGATGCCCTCCTTGACCTTTGCCGCGAGCACGCGGTTGTTGAAGTTGCACGGCATCGTCTCGATCCACGAGTGTGCGACGCCGACGATCGGCTTCGCGAGATCCTCCGCCGAGTAGCCGATCCCGTGCAGGTAGGAGCGCGCGGCCGCGCGCTCCGGCCCCTCGGTGAGGGCGCGGCTGCGGTGCTTGACGTCGAAGGAGTCGGGGGTGCTCACGCGGCGCGGATGTTATCCGGGTCCTGCCCCTGTGCCCGGTCGCGCCTGCCGGGGTGGATCGACTCACGTTCGAGCTGCTGCTCCCAGCGGCGCAGGCGCGCGATGTCGCGGCGCACCCGATCGGGGTCGACCTGGCGGCCCGGCAGGTGCATGTTCGCCTCGCCGACAAGCCGCCGCTCGTCGGCGCTCAGCGCCATCCACTTCGCGAGCACGTCATCGGAGTCCGGCAGCCGCGAGCTGCCATACGGCTTGGAGTAGTCGGGAAACGCGACGCAGTACTCGTTCAGCAGCTCGCCCGTCTGCGGCACGTACGCGACGATCGGCTTGTGCGGATAGATCAGGTAGGCGTACGCGGCGCCCGCGCCGCGTACGCGACCGCCGAGCCCGCCCCACACGCGCAGGAAGCCGAGATCGCGGTACATCGCCCAGTCGCGCTCGCTCACACACGAGCGCAGCAGCGCGCGCGCCCGCTGCTCGGCACGGCGTTCGCGTCCCGGGTCATAGCCCTCGGGCGCGCGCCCGCGCCTATGCGCCGCCCACAGCTCGCGGCCGTGCCTCAGCGCGCGCTCCAGCGTCGGGCGTGCGAGCTCCCACAACAACACGACGAGCACGACCGCCGCGGTGTCGAGCGCGAGCCCCACGGCCGGCTAGCGCGTCGCCGCTGGTGCGCCGCCGGCAGCCCGCGGAAAGAAGATCACGCGCTCGGCGTCGCGCGGCACCTCGTCGAAGCTCTTCACGAGCTCCGCCTCGCGGCGGCCGCCGGGCGCCTGCGTCGGCACCGCCGCCCACATGCCCGCGTCGAGCTCGCGGCGGAATGCCTCGATCAGCTCCCGCTCCTGCTCCGGCACCGCGACGTCGCCCTCTGCCAGAACAATCTCGCCGTGCCCCGGCTTCATACGCAAGAGCTTCATCGACGACCCGACTTCATACGCGGCAGCTTCATCGTCCTCCGATTATGGCAAACGCGCGGACGTCGAACGTCAGCTTCCGCGCAGACGCTCGAGACCCAGGATGTCGACCGGCCCCGAGCCCGCGCCGATTTCGCGCAGACCGCCGCAGACCGCCGCCGCCGCCAGCTCGCGCGCGATGCGCGCGGCCTGCAGCGGCGTGTGTCCGAGCGCCAGCTGAGCGGCTAGCACGGAGGAGTGCGTGCAGCCGGAGCCGTGCGCGGAGCCGTCGGCGTGACGCGCACCCTCGATCTCGATCGCGCGCTCGTCGCCGTCGCGTGCCACGAACAGGTCGACCGCGCGCGTGCGATGCCCGCCGGTGAGCACAACCGCCCGCGGCCCGAGCGCCAGCACGGCGCGCGCGAGCGACTCCGCTTCCGCGTCCTCGTCGCGATCCATGCGTTCCTCGCTCACTGCCAGGCTGGGCTCCGCGTCCGCGGGCACCTCGTCGCGGCCGGCGAGAACGCGCGCCTCGGGCAGGTTCGGCGTGAGCACGCTCGCACGCGGCAGGATCTCCTCGATCAGCGCTCGTCGCGCATCGGCGCTCAGCAGCGTGGCCCCCGACTCGGCGACCATCACCGGGTCGACGACCACCGGCGTGCCCGCGGGCAGCTCGTCGAGCGCGGCCGCGACCGCGAGCGTGACCTCGGCGGTGCCGAGCATGCCGACCTTGACCGCGTCGACGCCGATGTCCGACAGCACCGCGCGCACCTGCGCGAGCACGATCTCCGGCGGCACCGCGTGCACGGCGGTGACCGCGACCGTATTCTGGGCGGTGATCGCCGTAATCGCGCTCGTGCCGTGCACGCCGCAGCGCGCGAACGCCTTCAGGTCGGCCTGGATGCCGGCGCCGCCGCCCGAGTCCGAGCCGGCGATCGTGAGGACGGTCGGCGTCACTCTGGTCACGCTCCTCAGCCCGATGGGCGCGGCATGGGCATGCGCACGGCTCGACGCGGCATGCCTACGTCCGCAGCTCGCGCGGAACGCGGATCGAGTAGATCCCCACGGCGGTGACCAGCAGCCGGCCGTCCTCGTGGCGCACCTCCGATTTCATGATCCCGACAGTCCGGTTGCGCCGGTCGAGCGTCGTCGTGCACACGAGCTCCCCCTCGGTCGCCGTCTGGACATAGTTGATCGAGATCGAGATCGTCGCGATGCGCTCGTCCTCGGCCGTCTGCACCCACAGCGTCGAGCCCATGCAGTAATCGACCATCGCGTACGTCGCCACGCCCGACAGCAGCCCGCCGCCGTTGATCAGCTCGGGCCTGACGCGCATGCGCACCGTCTGCGCGTCCTCCCAGCGAAGTCCCATGAAGCTCGAGACGCCGTCCAGCGAGCGCGGCCCGCCGTGCTCGGGCTCTCGACCGGGAACGCCGTCCGCGTTCCGCTCGCCGTCGCCGTGCGCGGCTGCCTGCTCGCTGCTCGCCGTGTCCTCGCTCATCACGGGCAGGCTACGCGAGCGCCGCGCTCGGCGCGAGGTTCGCCACACCAGCGACCGTTGCCCCTAGATTGCCCCTTGATATTCCCGATATTTTTGATGTACTTCATGAGGATTAGTCCAGCGCCTACCCAACAGGGGAACCACATGCCCAGAATCATCGTCACAACCGACCCCGTGTCGTCCGAGCTGACCGACGAGACCGCGGTGCTGCTCGAAGAGCACGTGCACTCGGTCCATCTGAGCACCGGCCACGCCACCGCGCAGCTCGTCCAGCGGCTCGCGTGGGCGATCACCGACGCAGAGCACGCCGAGCGCGAGCAGCCCGCCCGTGAGCGCCGCCCGCGTGTGCGCCGGCCCGCGAGCGTCCGCCAGTCGGCTCCATATACGCAGCACGCGATTCGGGCTTAGCCGATCGCCGCACCAGCTCCCAGCCCGATCAAGGCCGAATCAGGTCAGCATTCAGCGGCAGACACTGCGAGATCACACTCTTGACACAGCGCGTGCGCTGAGTCGGCACAAAGGACGCCCTCGCGTCACATCGAGGGACCTAGCGTGCCGATCATGTCAAGCGATCAGCCCAGCCGAAGGCCAGCACCGAGCCCAACCACGCCGCCAGGCGCGAGTCGCCCGCACAGCGCGGGCCCACCGCCCTCGCCGCGGCGCGAGCACGCGGACCCGCGCCGCACAGTCGGCCGCCTCGGCGAGGATCTCGCGGCCGAGCACCTCACCCGGCTCGGCTTCACCACGCTCGCCCGCAACGTGCGCACCCGGTATGGCGAGATCGACCTGATCGTGTTCGACGGACGCGTGATCGCGTTTATGGATACCCGATAGTACCGTCGCTTCCGGACATCGCAGCATGCCAAGGATCGCGTTGCGTACGCCCGCGGTCCTGTCTAGCGAAGACGTCTGGGCTACGAAGCGCCGAGTTCGTGAAGGCGTGCAAGGTCAGCCGCGAACTCACGTCGCAGCTTGAACTCGGGCAGCGCCCGCACGCGCGTGCCCACGCTGCCGCGATACGCGTGGCCCCGCAGGGGCCAGGCCGAAGGCCCGACCTTGACCGCAACGGAGCACGGAGCTACAACGGCCGACCACCCCGCACACACCGCGCTCCTCTGCCACCAGGGCTGGAGCCATGACGCGCTCGGGCGCCCACGACCGTGAGCCGATCCATACGACGATTTCTGCGCCTGTCCATGCCAACATCACGCCTCCTAGCGATCGACGACGGCCCTTCCGAAGAGATGTCGATCGCAAGCGTCCAGAGACCCCCCACCACTTCAACCCAGGCACCCGAAGACAGCGCTTTAGCGCCTGCGCGCTCTCATGGACGCGCTGTCAGGCGCATTGAGATACGGCATTCGCGCGGCGCAGTCGGCCCCGCGCGGCGGAGCCGCTCAAGCAAACTCGTTGCGGGCCTCGATGGCGACGAGGCCTCCGATGCGATCCAGCTCATGATCGAGTACGACCCACAATCTCCGCTCGACAGTGGGTCGGCGGCCAAGTCAAGACAGAGATCGTCGCCCTGCTGCGCTCGACCCTCCACGACCGCAATGCGCCGTACCGGCGGAGTAGGCACAAGCACGGACGCGGGTAGACTCCACCTCCGTGGGGTTCCTTTGGGGGATTCTCTCCAGTCTCACTGCCACGGCGCTGGTAGCCGGCATCGTCGCGCGCATGCGGCGGCAACGCGAGCGAACCGGCGAGGTCGCCGGCTATTGGCTCCAAGTCACATATGAGGTCGGGGACACGGAGCGAAAGAAGCCAGCTCGTTCGGTCGAGCTGCTTGAGCTGCGCCACCACCGAGCAGACCTAACGGGAACGATGTGGCGTCTGTACTGCAGCGATTATGCGAAGCGGTGGTCGTTCGTCGGGCGTTCTGAGCACGGCGTCGTATCCGGCGTCTATTGGGCGACGCGCGACCCACGTGGAGGCTTTGGGTCACTGTTGATGACGCAAGAAGACAGATGGCTATATTCGGGCGAGTTCTTCTGGACCGTCTACGAGCGTTCCTCCGAGGATGGCGAACTCCACGTAACGAGACGGCCCGAGCCATTGGAGTGGATCGCCCTGCAAGGCTGTCACGACGTTGGGGTCCAGAAGATCGTGCAACGGTATCTTGAGAACGGCAACACCGAATACCTGCCCGTTCGGTGCCGCGCCGTTCTTGGTATCGAGCCCGCCTACTGGCGCGCTCGCATACGGGAGGCATTGGCGAACGGCTCGGGGCTGTTCTCGCCGCAACCGCTTGTAATACTTACCCATACGCGAAAAACGGATGAGGGCAAGAGCGATCTTACGCGATCCCTACTGGTCGATGAGCCGGAGCCGACGCCAGACGCCGCCGTCGCAAACACGTGACGCTCTCGTCCTCCGCTTAATCGGGTGGGCGCCTTCGAGGCACAGCCGCTCACCCGTGGCGCGCAACTCGTTTAGACGGTCTTGTTCATAGCCTCGGAATCATGTAGCGTTCGTGGCTATGCGACAGCTATGGATGGTTGTGTTGGCGGTGGCAGGGATGCTCATAATGCCAGTGGCTTCTGCGGCTGCTGCCGAAGAACAAGGGCCTCCTAAGCTCGAAGTCACCACAAAGCCAAGACCGGAACTGACCGAACCGGATTACCCCGGAACGACGATCCTGCATATCTTGGCCCCGGACTTCTGGCGAGTCCACGTCGTGGTGAGCACACACGGCAAAACGATCCTTGATGAAGAACCACAGGGAGAAAGCATCCTCATCGAAGAAAACGGACAGATCGCGCCTGGCCCCACCGAGAAAGTGGAAGAATTTGTGCGCTGGCCTTCCTGCGCCACCCCCAACCTCGTCCTCAGCTACACGGTAACCGTCATAAGCTACGGCCAAGAAGAACTGACGACCACTGGCACGTTCCCAGGAGCGACCCAGCGTCAATGCGAACAGGCCCGGCGCACACATCTTCGCGACGGCATCGAAGAAGCTCGCCGCGCGCAAGCTAGGAAACGACGACAGCGCCACGAAGCGCTCGTCCGGCTTCGACGCTTCGAAGACAACTGCCGAACGGTCGGCGGAACTCCTGTGACGATCCAAACCAGCCAAGGTCCCCGCCGGGTCTGTCGCAGCAAAACCGGTGGAATCGTTCCCGCGTAGGGCCCCGACCGTCGAAGCACATCACTCTGCCTCGTGCCTCTGAAACTAGAGCCTCGGTAGAGGCATCAGTTGGCCTCGCGCGGGTGGTGGATGAGGGCGGTTGTGGGCTTGCTGGTGCCGGGTGTGATGACGGTGGCGTGCCCGGTGGGTAGTTGCTTGATGTGGCTGGGGTGGATCTGGAACTCGTAGCCGCGTCTGCGGGTGCCGCGTCCGGTGGGGCTGTTGCCGATGAGTCCTTCGTCGGTTTGCTGGGTCGTGACCCATGCGGGCCGGGTGCCTGCCATCGCGGCGATCAGCTCGGCAGACTCCGGGACGTTCTGGCGGTGCGCGACGACCGTCTCGACGTTCCCGAGCGTCTGCTCCCGTAGCGCCCCATCCCCCGTGTTCTTGAGGTCGGCAAGCTCCTGGGTGCCGAGGATCAAGCTGATGCCTGCCGAGCGTGCGCGGCCGAACAGCCTTGCGACCTGCTCGGCCGCGATGGCTGAGAACTCGTCGATCATCACGACCGTCGGCAACGGGTGCGCCTGGAGGCGGGCGACGAGCGTGACGAGGTCGCTGACGATCGCGGCCGCCAACATGCCGGCGAGCAGCGGCCTGCGGTCCGCGTCCAGCCGGAAATACACGACCGCCTGCTCCTGGACCGCCTGGTGGACGTCGAGCAGGTTGTCCGTGAGCGGGTCGAGCCACTCCCGGACGTCTGACTCGGCGAGGATCGACAGGCGATCCCGCACCCCTGCGAGGTCGCGCCGCTGGCGGTCACTCAGCGAGTCCAGATACATCTCCGCGTCTCTGGCGAGCGCTTCGGGAGCGTTGCGGGCGGTGACCTCGAGCTGGCGGGGGTCCATGTGCGCCATCAACGACACCGGTGTCACCAGGACGCCAGCGGCGTGCATGACCCTGACGGCGTGCCCGATGTAGCGCTGGGCCTGGCGCAGATAGTGCGGCTCGGTGAACTCCTCGCCCGAGAGCGCCTTGTCCGCGATCTCCGTGTCCGTCCCAGTCGCGTAGGGGTTGTACGCGAGCGGCCCATCCGGAGTCCATTCGAGAAACCTCGTGCCCCGGCGTGCGGCCGTGGCGGCGAGCTCGTTGCGGAGCATCGGGTCGGCCTTTGGGTCGACCACGACCGCGCCGTGGCCTTGTTCGATCAGCCTGCCGGCGATCCATGCCTCGCTGACCGTCTTCCCCGACCCGGTCGCACCAACAACCAGCGTATGCGACCCGGACGTGTCGCCGGCCGGGATCGACACCGCCAACCCTTGCACGTCGCGACCGACGATCAGCCGGCCGTCCCTGATCCAGCCATCACGCTCGATGTCCCGTCGCTGACCCCACCGACGGACCGCCGCAATGACCCCGATGCGGCTTTGGGCGTTTTCGGCGTGGTCGGCGCCGTGGTCGAGGTCGATGTGGTGCCAGTGCGCGCCGATCGCACATGCAAGCGCGCACGCCCAGAAGATCGGCCAGAACACCAACGGGCTGCCGCCGGAGAACAGCAACCCCACCGGGAGCCCGAGGGACGCCCAGGTCCACCGCAGGCCGCGTCGACGCAATACCCGCGCGAGCGCGTAACCCGCGAACACGGTCGCGACAGCCCCGATCGCCAGCAGCTTCAAGACGTGCTCAATGGCAGACATAGCGATCCTCCTCGCGCTCTGCCACGACCAGCCCGGCGACATCCCCCAGCGCTAGGACCGTGATGCGGTCTTCCGCGCGTGTCTCGGCGACCGCACGGCTGACGGCGCGCGCGGCGGCTGGCGCGGCGAGGTAGTAGGTGCGGTCGAGATGGCGTGCTCTGGCGAAGCCGCGGCAGATCCGGGCGAGCCGCTGCGGCGCCTTCACCGACAGCTCGACCTCGACCGCGACCACCCGTCCCTCCGGAGAGATGGCCGCCAGGTCGGGACGGTGTAGAGCAGGGCGCCCACTCGGCAGCTCCCCCACCCTCACCGACGCGACCAGCTCGCCACGATCGCTCTCAGCAGCACGGATCTCGCGCTCGCTCAAGACCTCCCACGCCGGCAAGCCCGTTTGCAGGCCGACCGCTGCCGTCGCGACCTGTTGGGCGTGCTGGAAGCCACCGGGGCCGACCCGGTAGATGCCGAGCGGCTGTAGCCCGCACCAGCGCAGCCCTTCCGCGGTCGCGACATACAATCCCGGCTGCCGGTACAGCAGCGTCTTCTGCTCCAGCAGGCCATCCGCCACGAGGCGGCTCAGGCGGGCGTATGCCCAGCTGCGGCCCATCCCGAAGCGGCTCATCACTTGGTCGGCGCCGGCCGCGCCGACACGGCCGACCCAACCGACGATTTCCTGATCCTTCTCGGTCTGCATCACGCCTCCTAACGACGATCGACAACAACCCTTCTCAAGGCATGTCGATCACAGGCGACCAGAGACCCCCCTCCCAAATCGAGACCAGGCATGACGGCCTCCCACGAGCCAAGACCGGATCAGGGTCGAGCGGGGCCGGTCGGGAGCGAGGGCGTAACCCCGGATCTTGCTTCCGTCGAGCGACCCCACAAGCGTCCAGCCCCGCCACCAGGACGCGCACCCCTCGGTGCCGCCGTGTACGCGGAGCAGCCACCACGACTATGACGGCGGCCTTCTGGGAGGGATCGACTACCCTTACATTCTGTGCTTGCCTCGGTCAACACGCAAGATCTAGCGGCGTGGCTGACAGCCGTGAGCACTGCTGCTTCCGCAGCTGCGTCTTACGCGAGCATGAGGGCCTCTCGGACTAAAAAAAAATGCTTGGACAGCTGTATAAAAGCCGGGGCGTAATTTTGGGTATCAGTCCCTTTGGCGCTTAAACAGCGGTCGCACTCAAGTCTTCAGCGAAGGGACACGGCAACTAAAGGCGCTGCTGCATCTAGTCTTTGCGGCGAGTGCCCAAGCTTCCGCCGCCGCCCGGCCCCTCGGACCGGACCCCGAACCTAAAAGCGATCCGGCGTAAAGACACTAAGCCCGAGCGGAGGGTGCGTTCGGCGCTGCACAGCGAGGGCTTGCGGTTTCGCGTCGATTTCCCGTTGCGGGTTGATAGCTATCCGCGGCTGATCCGGCCGGATGTGGTCTTTACGCGTGCCCGGCTTGCCGTTTTTGTTGATGGCTGCTGGTGGCATGGCTGCCCGGTCCACGGGGTACGCGTGACGTTGCGCAACGAGCATTACTGGCGCCCGAAGATCGCGCTTAACCAGGAGCGTGATGTGCGCCAGACCGATGCTCTTACGCGCGCCGGTTGGACTGTGCTCCGGGTCTGGGAACACGAAGACCCGGCTATCGCCGCACAGCTGATTGGTTCGCGTCTTGCGGAGCTTTACGCGGCGGCGAGTTCGGGGAAGACGAGCTGACCGTCGCGCCTCTCCAAGAGCGGGAGGTCTTCCCCGTCGACATGACGCAGCGCATTCATTGCGCTGAGCGCGATCGCCCGGCCCAGGAGTGGAGGCACGGCGTTGCCGATCTGCTTGAGCATTTGCCACTCGCTGCTCTTGAAGACGAAGCCATCGTGGAAGCTCTGGAGGCGGGCGGCCTCGCGCACCGTGATCCACCGCTCGTACTTGGGGTGCACCCACTCGGATAGATCCCGGTGCATCTGGGCGAGGATTGTGTAGGCCGGCTTGTCTGGGTGTAGGCGGCGCCACTTCTCGGGACGAAGACCATCCCATACGTCCTTCGGCAGCGAGTCGCCCTTCATGCCGGGATCCAGGAGCGCGATCAGTTCCTGCCTGCGCTGCTGGATCTCCTTGGTGTGATGGTTGTGGAGTAGCGCGGAGCCCCCAGCACGAGCGAGCTTGTCTGCGGCGGTGTAGTAGGCGCCAACGGCGTCCAGACGCATCTCGGAAGCAATCGCGCTGCTTGCACCTGGCACCGGGTAAGGCAGTGCGGCGTCGTCGGCTGAGACCTTCTTCGGGAGATCGCCGATCGCCTCCCAGACTGTTGCATGGGGCTGGTGCAGCGCTTCCGCGGAGCGCTCAAGCCAGAGGCCAGCGTCGAACTCAAAATCTAGGTCGTCCCGCACGCCGAAGAAGACGGCCCGCTTCCGGAGTTGAGGGACGCCGAAGTCGGTTGCGTGGAGCACCCGGACTCCGCAGTTGGCATAACCCGCGCGCTTGAAGGCCGCGAGAGCGCGCGTCTTGAACAATCCTTTGCGCAGCATGAGCATGTTGGGGACGTTCTCCATGACGAATACCCGCGGGCGGAGGTCCCGGAGTACACGGACGAACTGGCCGTAGAGAGCGTTGCGCGGGTCGTCGATGTCCCGCGGGCCGATCTGCGAGTAGCCCTGACAAGGCGGTCCGCCGAATACGAAGTCAATGTTTGCCGGGTCAACTGCAGAGAAGCGGTCCTTCTCGGCGTTCCAGGCCGGCGCGTTTGGGCGCCGGAAATCCTTGATATCGCCCTCGAAGAGTGCCACACCGGGAAAGTTGTGGCGGTAGGTCTCGGCGGCGAATCTATCCATCTCAACCGCAGCGACGACCTCGAAGCCGGCGAGGCTTGTGCCCTCGCAGAATCCTCCGCAGCCCGAGAACAGGCTAACCGCGCGATAGGAAATGTCGTCGTCTTTAGATGCCATGTGTGGTGCCGAGCCCAAGCCGGAGCGACAGTAGGGACCGGCACGGAAGACTGTAGCAATCTTTCTGGTAGATAATTTTCTGCCAGCAAACTATCCGCAATTTGGGAGCCTAGTCTCGTCTAGGCTGCCACTGGTAATGACCGAGCTTTCCCGGAGACTTGGCGAGGTCATCAAGCTCATGCGCGAACGCCGTGACCTAAGCCAAGAGGGCCTGGCAGCACAAGCAGGCGTCCATCGTTCGACAGTCCTAAAGGTCGAGAGGAACTTTTCGCCCAAGAGCGGCCCGACCCTGGACACTGTCGAGCGGCTTGCCCGGGGGCTGAATCTCAACCCGTCGGACCTGATCGCCTACGCAGACGGCTCAGAGGACCCGGACGACGACGAAGACGAGGTGTGAGCCTGTGCCATTCGCCTTTGACCCCGGTAAGTCTACAACGCTAGATCCCACGCTCGTACCTATCGAGGACCGGCGCGATGACCCGGTTCGCGGGCGTCCAACCAAGTTCCGGCTCGCCCAGGCAAACATGCTCGCCTATACCTTCCCGGACTTCGTCCCCGGCTTCGCGCCGGGCGGGATCAACCGCCTTCCGTTCCCGAAGCTGCTCGGCAGGCCACTAGAGAACGCGGTCGATTACGGGACGCAGATGTACGGGCAGATGTTCGAGGTCTCGAGCAATCAAACCGCGAAGGTCGCAGGAGACATCTTCCAAGAGGTAGAGGCCGCGATCCTCCACAACGTCGCCGCCTACTGGAACCGCTACATGGCGGGGGAGCCCTGGACACTAAGCCCACGGTTCGCCCGCCCACAGATCCAACCCAGCCTTGCCCGCCAAGTGGCCGTTGCGACTCTGCCGCGCCGCTATGACTGGGTCAAGCTACTAACCCCAGCCGACCACGCCGCCATCGAGGCCGTCCGCAAAGACCTGGCGAAGCACGATCTGCTTCTACCGACCTCAACACCGGACGTGATCGTCGTCGTTCTGCCCCAAGAGGCCCGGCTCGCGCCCGAGTTCACAACCCCGCTACCCGATCTTGGGCACGCATCGCAAGTAACGCTCCGGTTGCTTCACAAGCATCTGGAAGGACACATCGCCGCTGGCGAGATCATCCTCGCGATCGCCATGAAGAAGAGCCTCCGCAGCGACCGGCTATACCAGCCCCTCTACGAGGCCAACATCATGCAGCTGCTGCTGGAGGGCAAGCTCGGCGCCCCCCAGGTTGACTTCGAGGTTCACACGCTCGAATCCGCCGGCACCGGAGCCGTCGATACCTACCGTGCAGCATCGCTTGCCGCCGTCGCGACAGGACACTCCAAGCCACACCGTGCCGTGCGAGAGCTCTACGAGCCCACCAACGCCGATGAGCTAATCCGCCGGTTCCTCGACTTCTTGAGCCAGCGCACCGCACAAATCTCGCCTTAGCCACGCCCGTCCATATCAGCTTTAGCTGCGGCCGATCCGTCGGTCCGGGGAGATCGCCGCGAGGTCGGGCCGGTGTATCGCCCGATGCCCGTCCGGCGGTTCCCCACCCTCACCGCGGCCACCAGTTCAGCACGATTGCTCTCCAGCCCAGCACCTCCCAGACCGGCAACCCCGCACTTAAGGGGCGACGGCCGCCGTTGGCTAGGCGCGTGCCTCCATTGGCCGTTCGACTCGTATCGTTCCGATGTTTGAGAGATCGCCGCACCATCCGATAAGCATTAGGGCATGAAGCCGGCCGAACGTATCCCGCTGCTTAAGAAGCTCGCCAGGGGCCTGTCGGACGACGGTATGTCTTGGGACGAGATGAGGCTCGTGTTGCGTCAATTTGGTTTTACAAGCGATGACGTGGAGACCCCCGATCAGTACGGGTTTGCGCTCTACCACGTAGAGAACAGCGGCACGGATGCAGCTCGTGTTGAACTGGAGCGCTACCTCGACCCTGGTGATGGCGCCGCCAGTGGGTCGAGCTCGCCGACCAGCATCGGTCCTGGCCCTTGGGAGGGCGAGGACACTGTGCGCCTCTTCATCAGCCACACGCACCCGAACGCCGCCTTTGCCGCTGACATGAAGAAGTATCTGGGGCGTTATCTGATCGAGTCCTTCGTCGCCCATAGCGACATCAAGCCATCTGAGAGATGGATGCGCGTGATCGAGTCCGCCCTGCTCACTTGCCATGCGGCGGTCGCCGTACTATCGCCGGACTTCCGCGCGAGCCAATGGTGCGACCAGGAGGTCGGCTTCCTCCTTGCTCGCTCAGTGCTCGTTGTCCCACTCATTCGTCCCGACGATCCTCACGGGTTCTTGAGCGAGGTCCAAGGCGTAAAGCTCAATGAACACGCGACGCCAATGACGGCAGCGAGGAGCGTGTTTCGCGTCCTCGCTGAGCGTCCCGAGACCCGCGACCGCATGGTGCCATCGGTCGTGCGGCGTTTCTCGGCCAGCCGTAGCTATGACAACACGCGTGAAGCGTTCACGCTGCTGGCGCGCATACCCAGGGATGCTTGGACGCAAGAGATGGCGGATGAGGTCGTGACCGCGTGTGCGGAGAACTCGCAAGTCAAGGAGGCAAATCTGCGTACCGGCACGCGCGTTCCCGACGCGACGAAAAAGCTGCTGGAGCCGATAGACAGGCGGCTTGTCCTCGCTAGGTGGCATCTACTACGCGACGACGTCGAGGACGCTCTGGACAGAATCGCGTAAGCAACGCTTTCTGAACTCGGTCTGCCCTCTTAGCCTGGCAGCTCCGATCATCAGCCGTGCTGCGCTCTCCTTCTCTCCGTCCACGCCTCTGCTCTTTCCTGTCGCCTCGCCATGTCGGCTCTCGCGCCCCCGCCACCACCTTCCCTTTCTTTCTGGTCTTTCTCCGTGTAATTTCTCTTGATTCCCCGTTCTGGTTTCAATCTCTGTCTTCTCTAACCCCGTCCCTCTATCCTCTTTCCTGGTTTGGTTCTTGACCTCGTGACCCCGACGTTGGGGGTGCGAGGTCAAGAACCAAACCAGGCGCCCCGGCCCGAAAGGACGGGGCGCCCCGCCAGACTCCGCATCTGCAGTGGAGTCCGATAGCGAATCCGGGGACCGAGGATCGATCGCACGGCGTCCGGCCGGCCAGTGGGCAGACAACTAGCTGCCCGCTAAGTGTCTGGCAGACAGTAGCCGGTCGAGTTTTTGGCTGCCATACATAAGAGTGCCTGCGCGATGGCGCTGAGCACGATGGAGGAGTACCAAGCAGAGCGAACAGCCTTTCTCGAACGGTTCGCGGCTCAGGTGCGCCGCGTGCGCGACGAACGCGGGATATCGCAGACCGAGCTCTGCAAGAAATCCGATCTGCACCGCACCGAGATCGGCCGGATCGAGGGCGCCGAAACCGAGCCACGACTGATGACTATGGTCATCCTGGCCGATGCGCTCGGCGTGAAGCTCGACGATCTCATCGACGGCCTACCGATCCCCAACGAGCGCAAACCACCACCGAGCTCCAAGCGCAACCCCCGCCGGACCAACTAGCCCCCCGCTGGGGCCGGCTACGCGGCCATCTCGCTAACCGGGATGCGCGTCGCCTCGATCGTGCGTCCGATCTCCTGCCCTTGTGCCAGACGCAGATCCTCGACTAGGGGATTCCCGCTGCGACGACGGCGTGCTGCTCGTTCGATGTGCTGGAGAGTCGTCATATCTGCCTGGTTTTTGCAGCTCTGAACGCGACTACGAGAAGCCCCACCCTGATCGTTCGCTGTCGAGTCGAGCCATGTTCGGCGCGCGTCGCAGCCTCCGCCAGCCTTCCAGCAAGCTCGCGCGCATCCCCAGGGCGCATTGGGCAGACGACATCAGGGCGATGGTAGGTCGTTCCGTCTTCGCGCGTGACTGGCCCGTTCTCGGTTAGCACGACCCGCACCAGCCGGACGGCGCTCCCGTCGACACGGCCACCCGGCTCGTCCGGCTCGACGGCCACCTCAACACCCAAACGATGCTCATCGACTGGCTTGCTCTGCTCGCCTGCCGGCGTCTGTCCTGCGGCTGACATCAGATGCCTCCTATGGTTGATCTCTTCACTTGGACGTTCGGCCCTCCGGCCCGTCGCCCGGCCCGGAGTCCGCTACGAGGACTGAACCGCCCCCACGAAGGCGTGCCTCCCGGTTGAGGCATGGTCGGCCTTGCCGACCTGAGTGATCGATGCCGGAGCCGGGCCGGCCAGTCAAGCGGCCGTAGGCCGCGACCCCCGGAACGGGGGTTGACGGGCCGGCCCGGCGTAGGCACAGCCACCGGGCAACCATGACCGTCAGCGGCTGCCGTCCAGTTCGGCGAGGAACCGCTCGATCACGGCCGCTTCGTCGCTCGCGCGCTCGCGTTGGGCTGGATCGTCGGTGGCCGTGAATTCCCGCTCGATCTCGAGGTCGCCCTGCAGCACGTCGCGGACCGTCTGCCCACACAGGCCAAAGTCGAGCACGAGCGCCTGCTCGTGCTCGGGCTCACTCCAGCCGACCATGTCCTGCAGCCCGCGTACGCGATCGAACCACGCGAGCCTCCCCTCGACATCCTCGGGAACCTTCAGCGCGCAATCTCCAGCGAGATACTCCGCCGCCACCCCCACCTCGGCGTACAACACGCTCCGCAGAAGCACAACAACATCAACAGGGACCTGGAGCGACGGCGGCACGTCGGACAGCTCCGCAGCGAGTCCGTGCATCGCCTCGTGCACGTCGCGCTCGCCGGCCGCGTCGCGCAACAGCGGCAGCATGATCACGGCCAGCGGCCGCAGCGTCGCCGCATGCACGTCGAGATCGACATCCGTGTCGGTCGACGGGTCGGCGCGTGTCCAGCCAACAGCTTCAAGGAGCCGGCAGACGCCGGCGAGCCGCTCACGGCAGACGCGGAGGTCCTCGCCGTGGTCGATTGCTTCCGCGACGTCACGGCTGACGGCGTAGGCGCCCTCTCGTATTGCTTCGATCAACACGCCAGGGATAGTGATGGTGCTCATTCTCGGTTCCTCCAAACGGATCGGAGGCCCCGAGAGACAGCCAACGGCACGCAAGACCCAGCCCACCCCCATCGGGATACGCTGCGCCTTGCGCCGGGAGCTAACGCCTCTCGGTGCCACGCCCCCGGCCGTCTCAGCGGCGCGGGGGCACTATTTACATCGTCGTCGTGCCTTTCCGCTACCGAGCCCTCGTCACTCGCGCAGGAGCTGGCCGAAGCGGCTCGCCGCGCGAGTCGCGAACACGAACCCGCCGCACAAATGCGCAAGGCCCGCCGCATGCAGTCGCGCGACCGCGCCGGGCACGCTCAACTCGCAGCCAACCTCGCGAGCCAGCTCATCCACCGACCACGGCCCCGGACACTCCGGGTCCAACAACAACGCGAGCACCAGAAACTGGATCTCATCACCACGCCGCCGAGATGGCGACGCACTACTACGCTGACAGCGCATGGGAAGGACATCCTCCTTTCCGTGCCACGGCCCCGGGACAGTTAGCGCTGTCGCCGGGGCCACCATGTGGCTTTGACCAGCCGACCCTACACACCAACGGCCGAGCAGGCAAGGAAACGCGCAAAGTTGGCGCGAACGCGCACGTCAGCGAGATCTAGGCTGCATGCGCCGAGCGTGTCCCGAGCCGGCGCGGCTGTCGGAGCAGCGGTAGATGGCCGCGACAAAACATGCCCGGAACGTATTCCGGGCTCCGGCCGCGCCAAGCGAGGCGGCGACGGCTGAGTTCGCGCGGGTCGTGCGCGAACGCCATCGAGGCACGTTTGTCAGCAGAGGCGGCGAGCAATCTGCACGCCAGGGCGAGCCGATCCGATGGGCCTGGCCTGCTGGTGTCGCTCACAGGAGGGCATCGAGCGATCTAGCCAAGACACTCGCGGAGATAATGGCGGAGCGCCACCCGGGCACCCGTTGGCTACCAGTTGAACGGGACGATCGCAGCGTCCATGAGGTGGCGGCCGGGAAGGTGGTCCGGCTCTTCTCCCGGCCAGAGGATCAGCACCCGCTCTGATACGTCGGGGGTCGTGTAGCGACCCCCTCGAATCGTCGATTGCCGAACAAATACGGCTCCGATACCTACGCGTAGTAGCCGGCGTCGCTCGGGGATCGTGAGCGTTGAGTAAATGTCCCCGTCGGGCATCTCGAAGCCGACCGCGGAGGCGCGTGCATTCTGGAGGCGGTGGCGTGCTGCAAGCACACGATCGACGCGAGCGGTGACCCCGTCCTCAAAGGAACTGTCGCCCAGCGCGGCGAGCATGTCCTGTAGCCGCTCGTTGTCGCGGAATGTGACGAGTTCTGCTTCCGCGTCGTCGACGGCACGCTGGGCGTCCTCTAGATCCGCGGTGTCCGTGACGCCTTGGACGCCAACATCGACGTAGCGCTCAAGGAAGGCTCGCTCTATATAGGACTCGACTAGCTCGCGCTTGATCGCGCAGCCAGCCGTACATCGGCCGGCGCCGCTGTTGCGGCGGCAGCGGTAGGTGAGTAGGCGCTCCGTGCGTCCGCCGCTCTGGGTCACGCCGCTGCTCATCGCTCGGCGGCATCCTGCGCAGCGGATGATGCCGGCCAAGAGCGTGCCCTCGCTGTTGCCTCGGCCTGGGTATCGACCGCGTACGGCATTGGCGGCGTCCCATAGTTCTGCGCTTACGAGCGCCGGGTGTGCTCCAGGCTGTACGTGCTCTCCGTGTGAAGCCTCACCCAGATAGGCGCGGTTGCGGATGACCTGGCCAACCGTGGAGTGCGTCCACATCGCGGCCCTGTTAGGCGGATGACTCGCATTGAGGTGTGCGGCGATGCGGGGCCACGATTCGCCGGCGGCCCGCATCTCGAAGGCACGCTTGACGAGCGGTGCGGTTATGGGGTCGGGGACGATCGGCTGCCCCTTGCCGGGCTTTACGTATCCGAAGGGCGCTCGGAAGTGGACGCCGCGACCGATCGCGCGCTTGCGGGATGTGTCCCACATGGCGGTTAGCTGCCGGCGTTGCATGCGGGCCAGAGCGAGCATCAGCGTCATTGAAAACTCGCCGACTGGCGTGGTGGGATCGATGCCGAGGTCCACCACGGCGATCTTTGCGCCTACCTCGTGAACGCTTTCCACCAGACGAAGGGCATCGGCGACGCCAGCTCGCGAGAGCCGGTCAAGATGGGCCACTGCTAGACCGCCGGTCTTCCCAGCGGCGATGCGTCCGAGCATTGCGTCAAGCCCTGGACGCGTCAGCTTCCCGCCGGACTGGTCGAGGTCTTCGTGCCAAGCGGCGATCTCGACCCCGCGCCCGGCAGCCCAATGCAGGATTGCGTCTCGCTGAACGGTCGGGCTGATGAACGTATCGCCTTCGCGGCCGCGTGCCTGTGACACGCGTATGTAGCCGTCGAGAATCATGCGGACCTCCATTGTATGCCTAGAGGATGACTTATGTTCGTCGAGGTGAAGACCCGCAGGGCCGGATTCGGCGGGCAGGCTATCCGGCCCGAGCAGGAGCCGCTGCCGTGGCTGCGCCCGCGCCAGCGCGCACGCCTGCGGCGACTCGCGCGAGCATGGCTCAGCGACGAGCGCCACGAGCGACCGAGGGCGCGCACGATCCGCTTCGACGCGGTCGGGGTGATCGTCGACCAGCGCGGCCGTCTGCTGCGCCTCGACCACGTCGAGGCCGCGTGGTGATGGCCGCGGTCCACCATGGATCTCCGGCGCATCGCACCCGTTGGAGCGTCGCGTGTCGCTCGAGCGCCGACGCGTTACAGCGCGAGCTGCTGATAGGCCAGCGACTGGAACGACATCCGGTGCAGCGGCGAGACGCCCTGACGCAGGATCGCCTCGCGGTGCGACGGGCGTGGAGTAGCCGACGTGCTCGGCGAAGCCCCACCCGGGGTGCCGCGCGTCGGCGCGGTGCATGAAGCGGTCGCGGGTGACCTTGGCGACGATCGACGCCGCCGCGATCGCCGCGCTCGTGGCATCGCCGTCGACGATCGCGCGCTGCGGATGCTCGAACTCGGCAACCGCGAAGCCGTCGACCAGGCACAGCACCTCGCCCGGCGTGATCCCAGCGGTGACGCCGCGCACCGCGTCGCGCAGGGCCGCGAGATTCGTCTTGTGCAGTCCGCGGGAGTCGATCCCGCGCACGCACCGCGACACGACGACGACTCGCGCGGCGCTGCGCATCACGAGCGGGTAGAGCTCCTCGCGCGCCTCGGCGCTGTGCTGCTTGGAGTCGTTGAGCGCCCCCAGCGCGCGCAGCTCGCGGGTTGTGAGCGCGTCGTAGTCGAACAGCACGCCGGCCGCGACCAGCGGCCCGGCGAGACAGCCGCGTCCGGCCTCGTCGGCGCCCGCGACGAGGCGGACGCCGAGGCGACGGTCGAACGCGAACAGCCGCCTGCCGCTGCCCGCTCGCCGCGCGCGGCGCCGTGCGCGGGCGGAGGAGCCTGAGCTGGGTCGAGGCGCGGCCACGTCTGCGCCCAGGGCGCTCCCGCTAGAAGATGCCGATGCGGTCAGGGGGCCAGTAGGTGGCGAAGGCCTCTCCGATGATCCAACCGGTGGGGACGGGTCCCCAGAACCTGCTGTCGTCGGATTCGCCACGGTTGTCCCCCATCATGAACCAGTGACCGGCGGGAATCTTGATCGGCGTCGGGAAGTTGCACTCCGGGCTCACGCCGCATTCACGGATGTAGGAGTCCTTCTCGCGGACGAAAGTCGAGGTGCCGGCGGCCTTGCGAAAGACGTGGCCTTCCTTGACGTAGATCTCGTCGCCGGGCCCGGCGACGATGCGCTTGATGAAGTTCGTTCCCGATTCCTCCTGCAGCACCGGTTCCGAGCACGCCGCTGCGCCCAGTCTGATCACGTGCGGTGAGGGGCCGCACTCCTCCTGCTCGGCGCCCTCAGGCGGATGGAACACGGCGATCTCGCCGACGTGGGGTTCGCCGAAGTCCATGCCGATGCGATTCACCAGCACGCGCTGGCCGATCGACAGAGTCGGCTCCATCGAGCCGCTCGGGATGCGATAGGGCTTGACGATGAACGCCTGGATGCCGAGCGCCAGCCCCAGCGCGACGACGATGATCACGACGAGCTCGATGATCGAGGCCAGCGTCGATTTTGAGCCTTTGCTCCCGGCCGGCGCGCCCAGCGCACCGTCGGCCGCGCCGTCCGCATCCTGGCGCTTGCCGCCGGACCGCAGGCTGAAGCTCTGGCGCCCGCCGGTCTTAGCGCCTGGGCTCACGCCGGGTCATCGCCGGCTGTGACGCCTTCCGCGGCGTCGCCGGCATCGGAGGGGGTATCGGTGGCATCGCCGTCCGCTGCAGCCTCCGCAACGGGCGCGCTGCCATCGGCGTCGACGCTGTCCGATCCCTGATCGGGTGCGTCCGCCTGCTCCTGGCCACCCCCCTCGATAGTCCCATCCGTGTGCTCGCTGCCCTGCGCCTCCTGCTCGACGACACCGGCGACCGCCTCCTCCGCGGTTACGCCCTCGGCGTCGGTCACCTCGGCCGACACCGCCTCTTCCAACAGACCCGGCTCGACGACCTCCTCGGGACCCGTGTAGCGGCGCTCGCGCACGCGGGCGCGCTTGCCGACCCGGTCGCGCAGGTAGTAGAGCTTGGCGCGGCGCACGTCGCCGCGCGCCGCCAGCTCGATTCGCTCGATCTTCGGCGAGTGCAGCGGGAACATGCGCTCGACGCCGACGCCGAAGGACTGCTTGCGCACCGTGAACGTCTCGCGCACGCCATGACCCTGGCGCTTGATCACGACGCCCTCGAAGACCTGCACGCGGCGGCGGGTGCCCTCGATCACCTGGAAGTGGACCTTGACGCGGTCGCCCGGCGCGAAGTCGGGGACGCGGCGCAGCTGCGCGCGCTCGATGGTTTCGATGACGCTGCTCATGACAGTAAAGGGAGGGGCGCCTTGAATGGCCCGGGGGACGCCCCGAGACGGCTCTCAGCCGGCGCGAGCAGCAATGGTAGCGGACAGCCGGCCCACAGGCGCCGCACAACGTGAGCAGGAGCTGTCACCGATCCGACCCGGACAGGCCCGCGCCGCGCTCGCGACTGCGCTCCCGGCGCCAGCTCTCGATCTGCTCGTGGTGACCGGACAGCAGCACGTCGGGCACGCGCCAGCCGCGGTACTCCGCCGGCCGCGTGTAGTGCGGGTACTCCGGGTTGCCCTCGAGCGCGGCGCTGAAGGACTCCTCGACCGCGGAGCGCTCGTGCCCGAGCGCTCCGGGCAGCTTGCGCAGGACCGCGTCGCACAGGACCATCGCCGCGAGCTCGCCGCCGCTCAGCACGTAGCGGCCGATCGAGACGACGTCGCTCGCGAAGTGCTCGAGGATGCGCTCGTCGAAGCCCTCGTAGCGGCCGCACAGCAACGTCAGCGCCGGCTCGCCGGCGAGCTCCTGTACGAGCTCCTCGTCGAGCAGCCGCCCGCCGGGCGCTAGCGCGATCACGCGTCGTTCGCGTGCGCAGCTGCACCGGGTCGACGCCGTAGTGGGCGCGCAGTGCGCTGTCGAGCACGTCCACCCGCAGCACCATCCCGGCGCCGCCGCCGAACGGCGTGTCGTCGACCTGGCCGCCGCTCAGCGGCGTGTGCTCGCGCGGGTTCACGCACTCGAGCCTCGAGCCCGCCGCCAGCACGTTGCCGACGTGGCGCTGCGAGGTGAACCACTCGAACCACTCCGGGAACAGCGTGAAGACGTCGATCTTCACGGGCCGGCGCCCCCATCCTGCGCGCCCCGCCCGGGGGCCTCCGGCGCGTCCGCCAACCGCGGCGTCGCGCCCCTGCCCCCGACGTCGCGCGCCCTGTCGACGACGTCGAGGAACTCGAGGTTGACCTCGATGCGCCCGCTCGCCGGCTCGACCCGGCGGATCGCGTCTCTGACCATCGGCACGAGCAGCGACCTCGCCGCCGTCGACTGCGCTCACCTCGAGCGCCTCGCACGAGGGCAGCTCGAGCAGCCGGCTGACGGTGCCGAGCTCGCGCTCGCCGTCCACGACCGCGCATCCCTCCAGTTCGTGCGCCCACCATTCGCCCTCGCCGAGGGCCGGCGCGTCGGCATCCCGCACGGCGATGCTCCGTGCCGCGCAGCGCCTCCGCCGCGACGCGATCCTCGACGCCCTCCAGGCGCACGATCGGCCGCTGCTCGGTGCCGGCGCGGCGCACGATCGTCGCGTCGTTCCCGCCGACGGTCACGGCGACGCCAACGCCGAGCAGCCGCGGGCGTGGACGCGTCACGTAGAAGCTGCCGTCGAGCCCGTGCGCCCGGCCCACACGACCGGCCTGCAGACCCTCGGCGGCGTCGTCGGGCGCAGGCGTGCTCGGCTCGTCCGCCTCGCGCGTCAATCGACGATGTCGACGAGCACGTGGCTGCCCTCGCCGGCGGCCGCGGCTTTGACGACGGTGCGCAGCGCGTGCGCGGTGCGCCCGCCGCGGCCGATCACCCTGCCGTAGTCGTCCGCGCCGACGCACAGCTCGAGCACGACCGTGCCGTCGTCCTCCTCGAACTGCTCGACCGCGACCGCCTCGGGGTCGTCGACGAGCCCTTCGGCGAGGTACTCGAGCAGCCGCTTGGGGTTCTCGCTCGTGGCCATCGCGCTACCAGCCTACTCGGCTAGGGCTTGGCTGATGCCCTGGATGCGCAGCAGCTTGCGCACCGTGTCCGACGGCTGCGCGCCGCGCGCCAGCCAGCTGCGCGCGCGCTCCTCGTCGATCACGATCGTCGAGGGGTCCGTCTGCGCGTTGTAGTGGCCGATCGTCTCGATCACGCGGCCGTCGCGCGGGGAGCGCTGGTCGGCGACGACGACGCGCCAGATCGGGTCCTTCTTGCCGCCCACTCGCGTGAGCCTGAGCCTTACCGACACGTTGTTCCTCTCTGCGTTGATTGACACAAACGCTGCGAGCCGCAGAGCTTAGACGGTCTCAGCGCGCGCCGCCGCATCAGCGCGCCGATGTCCGGCATCTTGCCGCGCCCGACCTGGCGCATGACCTTGCGCATCTGGCCGAACTGCTTGACGAGCTGGTTGACCTGCTGGACGTTGGTGCCCGAGCCGCGCGCGATGCGCAGCCGGCGCGAGCCCTTGATCAGCTCGGGGCGGCGGCGCTCCTCGGGCGTCATCGACAGGATGATCGCCTGGATCCGGTCGAGCTCGCGCTCGTCGACCTTCATGTTCTGCAGCTGATGCGCCGGCGAACCCGGGGATCATCCCGAGCATGCTCGTCAGCGGGCCCATTTTGCGGATCATCTTCAGCTGGTCGAGGAAGTCGTCGAGGCCGAACTCGTTGCGGCGCAGCTTGCGCTCGAGCGCGAGCGCGTCGGCCTCGTCGAACTGCCGCTCGGCCTTCTCGATCAGGCTCATCACGTCGCCCATGCCGAGGATCCGCTGCGCCATGCGGTCGGGGTGGAAGCGCTCGAACTGCTCGAGCTTCTCGCCGGTGGAGGCGAACAGGATCGGCTTGCCGGTGACCGCCCTGACCGACAGCGCCGCGCCGCCGCGGGCGTCGCCGTCGAGCTTGCTCATCACGACGCCGTCGAACTGCACGGCCTCGGCGAAGCTGCTCGGCGACGTTGACCGCGTCCTGGCCGGTCATCGCGTCGACGACCAGCAGCACGTCGTCCGGCTTGACCGCGTCGCGGATCCGCACGAGCTCGGCCATCAGCTCCTCGTCGACGTGCAGGCGCCCGCTGGTGTCGACGATCAGCACGTCCTTGCCGTCGCTCGCGGGCGCGCTCGCAGCGCCCACGTGGCGATCTCGACGGGGTCGCGGTCGGTGCCCTGCTCGTACACCGTCGGCGCCGGCCTGCGCGCCGACCTTCACGAGCTGCTCGACGGCCGCCGGGCGGTACACGTCGCAGGCGGCCACCGCCACCGAGGAGGAGTGCTCCTCGCGCAGGTAGCGCGCGAGCTTGGCCGTCGCGGTCGTCTTGCCCGAGCCCTGCAGGCCGGCCATCAGGATCACCGTCGGCGGGCGCGGCGAGAAGCTCGAGTCCCGGCGCGTCGCGCCGCCCATCAGCGCGGTCAGCTCCTCGGCGACGATCTTGACGACCTGCTGGCCGGGGTTCAGCCCGCCGATCACGTCCGCCCCCAGGCAGCGCTCCTTCAGCTGCGCGGTGAACTGCCTGACGACCTTGAAGTTGACGTCCGCCTCCAGCAGCGCGAGGCGGATCTCGCGCATCGCCGCGTCGACGTCCTGCTCGGTCAGCGTGCCGCGCTGGCGGACGTCCGCGAGCGTCCCCTGGAGCTTCTCGGCGAGCGAGTCGAACATCGGCCTTGATTCTCGCAGCCCGCGCGCTCGGCTCACGCCGGCGCGCGGGGAGGCGAGGCGGTCTCGCTAGTCCTCGTGGGCCGGCGGGCGCACGCGGGCGGGCGGCGCCGGCGGGCCGCCGTCGACGCGGCCCTTCAGCGCCTCGCCGATGCCGCCGAACGCCTCGGCGAACTCGGACGGCACCACGAACACCTTGTTGGAGTCGCCTTCGGCCAGCTGCGGCAGCATCTGCAGGTATTCGTAGCTCAGCAGCTCGCGGTCCGGTTTGCCCTCGTGGATCGCTTTGAAGACGGTGTCGATCGCCTTGGCTTCGCCCTCGGCGCGCAGGATCGCCGCCTGGCGCTCGCCCTCGGCGGTCAGCACCGCCGCCTGCTTGGCGCCCTCGGCGGTGAGGATCTGCGCCTGCTTCTCGCCTTCGGCGGTGAGGATCGCCGCGCGGCGGTCGCGCTCGGCGCGCATCTGCTTCTCCATCGCCGTCCTGATGTCCGGCGGCGGGTCGACCGACTTGATCTCGACGCGGTTGATCCTGATCCCCCACTTGCCGGTCGCCTCGTCGAGCACGGTGCGCAGCTCGGTGTTGACGTTCTCGCGCGCGGTCAGCGTCGCCTCCAGCGTGAGACCGCCGATCACGTTGCGCAGCGTCGTCACCGTCAGCTGCTCGATCGCCTGCAGCGGGTTGGCGATCTCGTAGGTCGCCGAGCGCGGGTCGGTGATCGTGAAGTACAGCACCGTCTCGATCCCCACGACGACGTTGTCTTCGGTGATCACCGACTGCGGCGAGAAGTTCACGACCTGCTCGCGCAGGTCGACCAGCGGTCGCACGCGATCGATGAACGGCGTGACGATCGTCAGGCCCGGCTCGAGCGTGCGGCTGTAGCGGCCGAGCCGCTCGACCACCCCCGCGCGCGCCTGCGGGATGACGCGGATCGTGCGCGCGGCCACGACCAGCGCGAACACGCACGATCACGATGACGACGATGAGAGCGGCCATGACGGGTTCCTTGCTCAGTGCATCACGAGCGCTGTGGCGCCCCTGATCTCGACCACCTCGACGCGCTCGCCGGCGTCGATCACCTCGTCTTCGTCGTAGCTGCGCGCGGTCCACACCTCGCCGCCGTCGATCTTCACGCAGCCGACGCCCTCGTCGTTGGCGATCCGCTCGAGCACCATCGCGCGGTGGCCGACGAGCGCGGCCGCGCCGGTGCGGATCGCGGGCGGCAGCCGGCGGTGGCGACGCGCGACCGGGCGCAGCGCCGCCGAACGCGAGCGCGGAGGCGAGCACGAACACGAGCAGTACCAGCGGCAGCCCGACGCCGAGCACGCTCACGACCGCGGCGAGCGCCGGCGCCGACCGCGAACGGCAGCAGGTAGAAGCCGCCCGTGTGCATCTCGCCGACGCCGAGGACGCAGGCCGCAACCACCCACAGGATCCAGTCCATACGCTCAGGTTACCCATCGCGGCTCGCGCAGCTGGGGTCGCTGCGAGGCTTCGCGAGCCGTCACTCGCGGCGATCAGCGCGCGCGCGAAGTCCTCGGGTCGAACGGGCGCAGGTCCTCGACCGACTCGCCCACGCCGATCAGCTTCACCGGCAGCTCGAGCTCGCGCGCGATCGCCAGCGCGATGCCGCCGCGCGCGGTGCCGTCGAGCTTCGTCAGCACCACGCCGCTGACCTCCGCGGCCTGCGGCGAACAGCTCGCGCCTGGCGCAGCCCGTTCTGGCCGGTGGTCGCGTCGAGCGTCAGCAGCGTCTCGTGCGGCGCGCCCTCGAGCTGGCGGGCGATCACGCGCCGCACCTTGGCGAGCTCGCCCATCAGGTCGTCCTGGGTGTGCAGGCGTCCGGCGGTGTCGACGATCACCACGTCGATGCCCCGCGCGCGCGCCTGCGCGACCGCCTCGAAGGCGACCGCGCCGGGGTCCGAGCCGTCGGCGCCGGTGACGATCTCGCAGCCCGCGCGCTCGCGCCCAGCCTTCGAGCTGCTCGCCGGCGGCGGCCCGGAACGTGTCGGCCGCCGCCGAGCAGCACGCTGCGCCCGAGCTCGCTCGCGCAGGTGCCAGGCGAGCTTGCCGATCGTCGTCGTCTTGCCGGTCCCGTTGACGCCCACGGCCATGATCACGGTCGGCTGCGGCGCGGATGTCGATGCGCCCGTCTCCCACCGTGGCGGTCTCGCGCGAGCAGCTCGATCAGCCGCTCGCTCAGCGCCTCGCCGCCCTCGAGCTTGCCCGCGCTGGCCTCCGTCTCGAGCGTCGCCACGACCGACGGCCGTGGTGCGCGCGCCGACGTCGGCCATGATCAGCGCCTCCTCGAGGCGTTCCCAGGTCTGCTCGTCGAGCACCCCGAACAGCGTCGCCTGGATCTCCGAGCCGAGCGCCTGGCGCGTCTTGGCCATGCTCTCGCGCAGGCGGCGGAACAGCGCCGCCGCGCCGTGCGTTGCTCGCGCTCGGCTGCCCCGTCAGCCTGCGCGCCGGCCGCGCGATCGCTCTCGCGCGGTGATGAACAGATCGCTCCAGTCGCGGGCCACGGGGCGCGCGACGATAGCAGCGGCTCTCAGGCGACCTCGGCGACCGGCACTAGCTCGCCACCGCGTCGGACCCCTCGGCCTGCTCTGTTCGGAGGGCAGGCGCCGCGAGAGCACCTTCGAGACCCCGTCCTGGCCCATCGACACGCCGTACAGCCAGTCGGCGGCCTCCATCGTGCGCTTCTGGTGCGTGATCACGATGAACTGGGCGCGGCCGGCAGTAGCGGCGCAGCAGCGTCAGGAAGCGGTCGAGGTTGAGGTCGTCGAGCGCGGCCTCGACCTCGTCGAGGATGTAGAACGGGCACGGGCGCGCGAGGAACACCGCGAACAGGAACGCGAGCGCCGTCATCGACTTCTCGCCGCCGGAGAGCAGCGTCAGGCGCTTGGTCGACTTGCCCGCCGGGCGTGATCTCGATCTCGACGCCCGGGAGCTGCTCCTCCTCGGCGCCGCGCGCCTCGGCCTCGCTCTCGGCCTCGGCAGCCGCCTCGTCGCCTCGGCGTCCTCGCCGCCGGCAGCGGCTGGCCGCCGAGCACCGGCCTGGGGCCCTGCTCGTCCTCGACGAGCCGCAGGCGCCCGGTGCCGCCGGGGAACACGTCGCCGACGAGCTCCTCGAAGTTGCGCGCGGCGGCCGTGAAGGTCTCCTCGAAGGTCTCCTCGATCTGGCGGTCGGTGTCGCGGATCACCGCGCGCAGCTCGCGCAGCGCGGTCTCGAGATCGCTGCGCTGGCTCTCGAGCTCCTCGACGTGCGCGAGCGCCTCCGCGTACTCCTCCTGGGCGAGCGGGTTGACCGGCCCGAGCTGCTCGCGCCGGCGCGTCAGCCGCTCCACGCGCGCGCGCAGCGCCGCGATCTCCTCCTCGCCCAGCGGCTCGGCGTGCGGCTCGGCGGCGGGCTCCTCGCCGGTCAGGCCCAGCCGCTCGGCGACGCCGGCCAGCTCCAGCTCGGCCTCGCCGGCGCTGGTCGCGCAGACCGCTGCGCGGCGACCTCGGCCTCGGTCACGGCCTCGCCCGGCGCGCGCAGCGCCGCCTGGATCTCCGCCTCCGCGGCGGCGCAGGCGCGCAGCTCGCCGGCCATCTGCCTCGCCGGCCGCGCGATCGGCCGCGAGCTCCTGCTCGAGCGTCGGCGACGCGCGCCTGCGACCGCCTCGCCGGCGCGCTGCGAGCGCGCGCGCCAGACGCTGCGGCGCGCGGCGCGAGCGCCGTGTCGGCGGCGCGCTGGGCGCGCAGGCGCTCGATCCGCGCGAGCGCGCTCGACGCGCTCGCGCGCGACGCCGCTCGGCCTGCCGGCGCTCGGCCGCCAGCTCGCCCTCGAGCTCGGCGCTCGCGGACCGCCAGCGCGCCCTGCGCGGGCGCCGCGCGGCGCTGCTCGATCAGCCACTCGCTGCGCCGGCGCTGCCTCGCCCGCCTCGGCGTGCTGGCGCTCGGCCTCGCGCAGCGCGCGCTCGGCGCTCGCGCGCGCCTCGTCGGCGGCGCGCAGCCTGCTCGAGCGCCTGCTCGCCGCGCGCCGCGCGCGGCGTGCTCGGCCTGCGCCGCCCGCTCGGCCTGCGGCGATCAGCCGGTCGCGTTCGTTGCGGCGCGCGAGCACCCGCTCGCTGCCGCCCTCGCTGCAGCTGGCGCACCTCGCCCCAGGCGGCGAACCACACGCGCCCCTGGCGCGTGGCGGCGATGCCGGCGAAGTCCGTCGGGCAGATCCTCGAGGCGCTCGACCACCCACGCGTCGGCGAGCAGCCGCCCGCGCCAGCTCGAGCACCGCGCGGCGGCCCGCTGAGCAGCTCGAGCAGCCGCGCGCGCCCGGCGACCGGCGGCTGCACGCGCGCCGCCGACGCCCGCGGCAGCGCGCCGCCGTGCCGGCAGCTCGGCCAGCAGCGCCGTGCCGCCGTCGGGGCCGGCGCGGTCGAGCAGCGCCTGCGCGCCCGGCGACGTCCTCCACCAGCGCCGCGTCCAGGCGTCCGCCGAGCGCGGCCGCCAGCGCCAGCTCGTAGCCGTCCTGCGACGCGCAGCTCCTCGCTGAGCGCCTTCGCGGCGCGCCGGCCTCGGCGCCGCCGACGCGCGCGTGGCCGCGCAGGAACTGGTTGGCGGCGGCCAGCTCCGCGCCGACGCGCGCGGCCTCGCGGCGCGCGTCCTGCGACCGCGCGCTCGGCCGCGCGCAGCGCGCTCGCGCGCCTGCTCGGCCTGCTGCGTCGGCGCGCTCGCGCGCCGCGCGCGCGGCGGCCGCCTCGAGCCGCGCGTCCGCTCGACGAGCGCGCGCTGCTGCTCGCGGCGTCGCGCTCAGCTCGGCGAGCTCGCGCTCGATCTCCTGCTCGCGGCTGCGCCTCGATCTCCGCGAGCTCGGCCTCGAGCGCGCGCGATGCGCTCGCGCTCGGCGCGCGGCCTCCGGCGCTCGCCGCCTCGCGCGCTCGCGCTCGCGAGGCGCCTGCAGCTCGAGCTCGCTGCGCTCGATCCGCGCGCGCGAGCGCCTGCGCGCTCGCGCCGACCTGCTCGGCGCGCAGCGCCAGCGCGCTCGCGCGCCGAGCGCGCGTCGTAGACGCGGCCGCGAGAGCGCGTCGTGGCGCTCGGCGCGCTCGGCCAGCGCGCGCTCGGCCGCGCCGCGCCGGTCGATCGTCTCCTGCAGCTCGCGCCTCGATCTCGCTCGCGCGCCGCGCGCGCCTGCGCCGACGCGCGCCTCGGCGCCCGTCGAGCTCGCAGCGCGGCGCGCGCGCAGCGTCGTCGCGCGCCAGCTCCAGCGCGCCTCGCAGGATCTGGCGCTCGAGGCGCTCGTGCAGCTCGGCCGCTTCGGCCTGGCGCTTGAGCGGTCGCAGCCGGGTGCGCGCCTCGCGCTCGACGTCGAGCGCGCGGTCGAGGTTCTCCTGCGTGCGCTCGAGCTTCAGCTGCGCGCGGCGGCGGCGCTTGCGGTGCTTGCCGAGCCCGGCCGCCTCCTCGATCAGCAGCCGCCGGTCGCGCGGCTTGGAGGTCACGATCGCCTCGACCCGCCCCTGCGAGATGACCGAGTGCGTCTCCTTGCCGAGGCCCGTGTCGGAGAGCACCTCGATCACGTCGGTCAGGCGGCAGCGGGCGCCGTTGAGCCGGTACTCGCCCTCGCCGGTGCGGTCCAGGCGGCGCACGATCGAGATCTCGCTCAGCGGCAGATCGACCGTGCCGTCGGAGTTGTCGAGCACGATCTCGACCTCGGCCGCGCTGCGCGCCTGCACGCCGCGGCCGCCGCCGAAGATCACGTCCTGCATCGACTGGCCGCGGACCGCCAGCGGCGACTGCTCGCCCATCGCCCACAGCACCGCGTCGGTGACGTTCGACTTGCCCGAGCCGTTGGGGCCGACGACGACGCTCACGCCCGGCCCGAAGTCCAGGCGCGTGCGGTCGGGGAACGACTTGAAGCCCTTCAGCGTGAGCGACTTCAGGCGCATGCGGCGGCCCCTCGCGTCGCTCAGCTCGGCCGCCAGCCGCTCGACGGCCACGCGCGCGGCCTCCTGCTCGGCGTGCTTCTTGCTGCGCTGCCGCTGCCGCTGCCGAGCTCGCGCCCGTCGACCCGCGCGGCCACCGTGTAGGTGCGCTCGTGCGGCGGCCCGTCCTCGCCCGTGACCTCGTAGCTGACCTCCGCGCCGCGCCGCGCGAGCAGCTCCTGCAGCGCCGACTTGAAGTCGACCGGGTTCTCCAGCGCCTCCTCGATCTCCGGCGCGAACGCCTCGACGACCGCCTCCGCCGTGCGCTCGTAGCCGGCGTGCAGGTAGCAGGCGCCGATCACCGCCTCGATCACCGACGCCAGCACGCGCTCGGTCTCGACCAGCGCCGCCGCGCTCTCGCGCACGCCCGGCGGGCGCCGCCGCGCGCAGCCGCTCCGGCAGCGCCAGCCGCTCGGCGACCGCCCGGCAGGACGACCCCGGAGACCGCCTGCGCGCGGATCTTCGTGAGCCGCCCGGCGCCGAAGCGCTCGGCCTCCAGGCGCGGATACAGGTGCGCGGTCACCGCCAGCGCCAGCACGCTGTCGCCGAGGAACGCCAGCCGCGTGTAGGAGTCGCTGCGGCGCTCGCTCCAGGAGGCGTGCGTGAACACCTGGCGCGCGAGATCCTCGGGCAGCTCGTCGAGCAGCTCGGCCGAGCAGCATCATCGCTCCGCATCGGCGGTCCCGTCGTGGGCGAGCACGAAGTCGACGGCCGCGCCGACCGTCAGGATCTGCGCCGCCTGCTCGTCGGACATGCTGCACGCCGTAGGTGTCCTCGAGCTCCTGCACGAGCGTGTACAGGTCGAGCGAGTCGGCCTCGAGATCCTCCTTGAAGCGCGTGCTCTCGACGATCGCGCTCGGGATCGACGTCGAGCTCGTCGGCGAGGTGGGCCGGATCAGCGTCGAAGACCTGCTCGCGGGTCATCGCGGCCTGCGCCGGCTCATGCGGCCGTGCGCGGCAGGCTAGCGGCCGGCGCGGACATCGGGCGCGCGCTCGCAGCGCGCCGGCCTGCTCGAGCGCGCGGTGCGTCTGCCCGACGATGTCCTCGCGCGCGCCGCGCTCGGCGCGCAGGATCGCCTGCGCGAAGCCGCGCGCGTGAAGCGCCCGTGCGGGACGACGCCGAGGCGGCGCAGCCCGAGCAGGTAGGCGCCGCCGCTGGCCTCGGGATCGATCTCGCTCGCGAAAGCCGCCGAGCGCCGCCGCGCAGCAGCAGCGCCGCCGAGCTTCGCCGCGCGGCGAGGACATCGCCGCGTCGCGGATCGCGCCGAGCATCGTCTGCGAGACGCCCTCCATCAGCTTCAGCGCGATGTTGCCGGTGAAGCCGTCGGTCACGATCACGTCGGCCGCGCCGCTCGACGACGTCGCCGCCCTCGACGTTGCCGACGAACTCGAAGGCCTCGCATGCCCGCGCCGCGCGCTCGCGCAGCTCGGCGTGGGCCTCGAGCACGAGCGCGCTGCCGCGCCCGGCCTCCTCGCCGTTGGACAGCAGCCCGACGCGCGGGCGCTCGCACGCCGAGCACCGTCGCGCGCGAGCGCGGCGCCCATGAACGCGAACTGCACGAGGTGCTCGCGCCGCGCCTCGGCGTTCGCGCCGACGTCGAGCAGCGTCACCGGCCTGCTCGGGGACCGGCAGCGGGATCGCGAGCGCCGGGCGGTAGATGCCGCGCGCGCGCTTGATGTTGAACGTGCCCGGCCGCCAGCGCCGCGCCGGTCGCCGCCGGCGCACACGAGCGCCTGCGCGCGGCCCTCGGCGACCGCCCTGCGCGGCCTGCACGATCGAGGCCTCGGGCGTCGTGCGCGCCGGCGCGCACCGGGTCCGGCGCCTTGGCGATCGAGACCGGCGCGTCGACGATCTCGACGCCCGCGCGGCGGCTCGCCGAGCTCGGCCGGCGGGCCCGAACAGGAGCACGCGCGCGCCCTGCGCGGCCGCGAGCGCCGCGCCGGCCGCGACCTCGGCCGGCCCGAGATCGGCGCCGTTGCAGTCGACCGCGACCACCGGCCGCGCGTCGCGCCTCGGCGCGGGCGTGGCGGCGAGGACGAGGCCCCTGGCGTCACTGCCCGC
This sequence comes from uncultured Solirubrobacteraceae bacterium, assembly GCA_963797105.1. Lineage (GTDB taxonomy): Bacteria > Actinomycetota > Thermoleophilia > Solirubrobacterales > Solirubrobacteraceae > Palsa-744. The sequence goes on along the minus strand of CAWCOB010000002.1, from coordinate 1,312,321 downwards.
TAGTCGTGGTCGTGATCGTGATCGTGATCGTGCGCGCCCGGCGCCACGATCTCGCGGCCCGCGTAGGTGCCGCACACCGGGCACACCCGGTGCGGCCGGCGCGGGCTGTGGCACTGCGGGCACGCGTTCACGCGCGGGCGTGCCGATCTTGTGCTGCGCGCGCCGCTTGGCGGTGCGGCTGTGCGACTGCTTTTTCTTGGGGACGGCCATCGGCGCGCAGAAGGCTACCAGCCGCGCCAGGCGCGCGCGCTACTCGAGCTTCAGCTCGCGCAGCTTCGCCCAGCGCGGGTCGGGCGCGCGCTCGTGGTGGTGCTCGGGACCGGCCTCGTTGAGGTCGGCCGCGCACACCGGGCACAGGCCCGCGCAGTCCTCGCGGCAGAGCACCTTGCGCGGGCATCGCCAGCGCGAACGCGTCGCGCGCCCAGCCGGCGCAGGTCGAGCGTCTCGTCGTCGCACGTAGGGGCTGTCGAGCTCCTCGCCGCCGCCGGGCCGGTCGACCTCGCGCGCCTCGACCTCGACGCGCGGGCGCGGCCGTGCTTCAGGCAGCGCATGCACGGGCCCGCGACGCGCCGCGCGCGAAGCGCAGGCGCAGCGCGTAGCCGCCGCCGCATCATGCGCGAGACGCTCAGCTCGCACCGGCACCGCGCGCGGGCTCGGCGCGCGTAGCGCTCGCTGCCGAGCTGCAGCGGCTCGATCGGCACGTCGCAGCGCCAGGCGCCGGCCCTCGCCGGCGCTCAGGCGCAGGCCCGCGAGGTCGAAGTCGTGGGTCTCCGCGGCCATGCCCCTCAGGCTAGCGAGCCGCGCCGCGCGAGCGCTACGCGAGCTGCGTCGCAGCTCGCGCTTGAGGACCTTGCCGGTCGCGTTGCGCGGCAGCTCGTCGAGGAACACGACCTCGCGCGGCACCTTGTAGCGGGCGAGGTTCTCGCTTGACGTAGGCCTTGACCGCCTCGCTCGGTCAGCTCGGCGCCGTCGCGCGGCACGACGAACGCCTTCAGCCGCTGGCCGAACTCCTCGTCGGCGACGCCGACGACGGCGACCTCCTCGATCTCGGCGTGGTCGGCGAGCAGGTCCTCGACCTCGCGCGGGAACACGTTCTCGCCGCCGCTGACGATCATTTCGTCGTCGCGGCCGTCGACGAACAGCCGCCCGCCGGCGTCGAAGCGGCCGACGTCGCCGGTGCTCATCAGGCCCGCGCACGATCTCCTTGCCGCCGCCGCCGGTGTAGCCGTCGAACATCATCTCGTTGGCGACGAAGATCCGCCCGCCGTCGCCCCGGCGGCACCTCGCGGCCGTCCTCGTCGAGCAGCTTCACGACCGTGCCGAGCGGCGGCCTGCCCGGCGGTGCCGGGCGCCGCGCGCAGATCCTCGGGCGTGGCGATCGTCGCCCACGCGACCTCGGTCGAGCCGTACAGGTTGTAGAGCACGTCGCCGAAGGTGTCCATCGCGCGCGTCGCCAGCTCGCCCGGCAGCGCCGAGCCGCTGACGCGCGATCACCCGCAGCGCAGCTCATGTCGTAGCGGGCGATCGTCTCGGCGCCCAGCTCGAGGATCCGCTGCAGCATCACCGGCACGACCACGAGCGCGCTCGCGCGGTGCTGGGCGACCGCCCGCAGCGTCTCCTCGGGGTCGAACTTGCGCCGCAGCACGAGCGTCGAGGCCAGCGGCAGCGCCGAGCGTGAAGTGGGCGAAGCCCCACGAGTGGAACATCGGCGCGGCGATCACCGTCGTCTCGCGCGCGCGCAGCGGGATCTTCGAGAACAGCGCCGCGACCGGCTCGAGCGAGTCGGGCTGCTTGCGCGCGGCGCCCTTCGGCGTGCCGGTCGTGCCCGAGGTCAGGATCACGACGCGGCCCTTGCTCGGCCGGCGGCTGCAGATCGGACGTCGTCGCCGCGCGCGATCAGCTCCTCGAGCGGCGGGTCAGCCGAGCGCTCGGCGCCCGGCTCGCGCCACGCGATGAAGCGCTCTGCGGCCGGCGCGCGCCGTCGCGCACCAGCTCGGCGAACTCCTCGTCGTAGATCACCGCCACCGGGTCCTCGCGCGCGAGCACGTCGGTGATCTGCGGGCCCGGCGAACGCGGTGTTCAGGTACAGCGCGCTCGGCGCCGAGCTTCGAGCACGCGACCGTCGCCTCGATGAAGCCGCGGTGGTTGCGGCACATGATCGCCACGCCGTCGCCTTCGCCGACGCCCGCGCCTCGCGCAGCTCGCGCGCGAGCGCGTTGGTGCGCGCGTGCACCTCCGCGAAGGTGAGCGTTCCGCGCTCGTCGACGATCGCCGCGCGGTCGGGGTAGCGGACCGCCGCGCCCGTGTAGGCGGCCGCCGGCGTCGGACCCCAGCGGCGCAGCGCCGCGAGCGAGCGCAGCGCCCGGTCCGGGCGCGTCGGCGCGAACATGCCCGTGTCCGAGCAGCGTCCTGCGCGACCTGCAGCTTGTACATGGCCGCGCGGTGCGCGTCCACGGTCTGACCCTACCCGAAGACGCTCGCCGAGCGCGCGCGCCAGCGGCGAGCGCGCGCGGCGCTCGCCTAGCTGACTTCGGCCGGCTCGTCCTTGCCCTGCAGGCGCTCGCGGCCGCGCTGCACGGCGGCGATGAACTTCGACAGGTTGACCTCGAGCGTGTTGAGGATCTCGTCGGCGTAGTCCTCGGCGCCGAGCCGGATCTCGCGCTCGCGCGCGCGGGCGTCCTCGACGATGTCCTCGGCGGCGCGCTCGGCCTGCTTGGTGACCTCCTCCTCGCCGACCAGCCGCTCCTGGCGCTCGCGCGCGTCCTTGATGATCCGCTCGGCCTCCTTCTTGGCCTCGGCGAGCATCTCCTGGCGCTCCTTGACGATCCAGCGCGCCTGCTTGATCTCCTCGGGGATCGTCGCGCGCATCTGGTCGAGGATGTCGTAGATCTCCTCCTTGTCGACCCGCACCGAGTCGGTCAGCGGGATCGGTCTTGGCGTTGTGCACCAAGTCGTCGAGCTTGTCTATGAGTACGAGGACATCCATCAGGCTACAGCGGTCACGGCTCGCGGCAGGCATCGTGCTCGCCGCGTCGCGGTCATTTCGTCAGCGTCTCAGCTCTTCCTGCAAGCGCCGGGCCACCTCGTCGGGGACGAGATCGTCGATCCTGCCCGCCGAACGTGGCGAGCTCCTTGACGCCGCTCGATGACAGGAAACTGTACTGCGGGCTGGCCATCAGGTAGACCGACTCGATCTCCGGGTCCTGGCGGCGGTTGAGCTGGTTCATCTCCAGCTCGTACTCGAAGTCCGAGATCGCGCGCAGCCCCTTGACGATCGCCTTCGCGCCGATGCTCCTGGCGAAGTCGACGACGAGCGTCGAGAACGGCTCGACGCGCACGCTCGTCGCAGGTCGGCGAGCGCGCGCTCGATGAAGCCCGACGCGCTCCTCGATCCCGAACAGCGCGCTGCTCTTGCGCACCGAGCGGTTGACGACCGCCACGACGACCTCGTCGTACAGGCTCGGCGGCGCGGCGGATCACGTCGAGGTGGCCGTTGGTGATCGGGTCGTAGGAGCCCGGGCAGACGGCGATCGATTTCGCTGGTTGGGTCATTGGTGGCGGTGGATTGTGATCGAAGTGTCGCCGTAGCGCCGTTCGCCGCTCGACCTCGCAGGCTCGAGCTCGAGCGGCGCGCGCCGGTCGCTCTCGACGACGACGCGCGCCCCGGGCGCGAGCAGCGGCGGCAGGATCGCCGACGAGCTCGCGGCCCCAGTCGCGCGCCTGGCCGTAGGGAGGGTCGATGAAGACGAGATCGTATGTCTCTTTGCGCTCGCGTGCGCTCCGCAGCGCCGCGAGCGCGTCCGCGCGGCGCACCTCGGCGCGCTCCGGCGCGATGCCCGAGCGCCGCCAGATTCGCGCGCAGGACCCTCACCGCGCCGCGCGTCGCGCTCGACGAACACGGCCCGCTGCGGCGCCCCGCGAGAGCGCCTCGATGCCGAGCGCGCCGGTGCCCGCGAACAGGTCGAGCACGCGCAGCGCCGTCGACGTCGCCGAGCATCGAGAACAGCGCCTCGCGGACGCGGTCGGAGGTCGGCCGCGTCGCGCTGCCCGCGCGGCGCCTGCAGGCGCCTGCCCGCCGAGGCGTCCCGGCGATCACCCGCATGCGCGAACCGTAACGCGCGGCGAGGATCGGCGCGAGCGCCGTCAGCGGTGATCGGCGCGGAGCGCCTCGCCGCCGAGCGCGCGCTCGCAGCGCGACGCCGAGCAGCGCGTGCTCGGGCGCGCGCAGCTCGGGGTCGCCGGCGACGATCGCCTCGGCGCGCGCGCGCGCGCGCTCGAGCAGCTGCGCGTCCTCGGGCAGGCGCGCGACGCGGAACTGCCCGAGCCCGGACTGGCGCGTGCCGATCAGCTCGCCCTCCTTGCGCAGTCGCAGGTCGATCTCGGCCAGGCGGAAGCCGTCGGCGTGCGCGCGCGAGCGCGCGCAGCCGCGCCGAGCCGCCGCGCGGGCCGACGAGCAGGCAGCGCGAGCGGTGCTCGCCGCGACCCGACGCGCCCGCGCAGCTGGTGCAGCTGGGAGATCCCGAAGCGCTCGGCGTTCTCGATCAGCATCACGGTCGCGTTGGGCACGTCGATCCCGACCTCGATCACGGTCGTCGCGACGAGCACGTCGGCCTCGCCCGAGGCGAACGCGGCCATCGCCTCCTGCTTCTCGCGCGGGCGCATGCCGCCGTGCAGCAGCGCGAGCTCGTAGCCCGCGCAGCTCGCCCTCGCGCAGGCGCTCGAGCTCGGCGGTCGCCGCGCGCAGGCCGACTCGCCGGCTCGGCGCCGGCCGCGCGCCCGCGCCGCGCTCGCGGCGGCTCGGCCTCGTCGACCAGCGGGCAGACGACGTACGCCTGGCGGCCCGGCGCGCAGCTCGCTCGCGCAGCTGCTCGTAGGCCCGCGCGCGCTCGCGCTCGCCGGCGACCAGGCGCGTCTCGATCGGCTGGCGCCCGCGCGGCAGCTCGCGCAGCGCGCTCGTGTCGAGGTCGCCGTAGCGCGCCAGCGCGAGCGTGCGCGGGATCGGCGTGGCGGTCATGTGCAGCGATGTGCGGCGCGGGCGCCGGCCGGATCGCCTCGCCTCGCAGCGCCGCGCGCTGGCGCACGCCGAAGCGGTGCTGCTCGTCGATCACGGCCACCGCGAGCGCGCGCGAAGCGCACGTCGGGCTCGATCAGCGCGTGCGTGCCGACGACCAGCGACAGCTCGCCGCTCGCGAGCTTGCCGAGGATGTCCGCGCGCCGGCGCGCCGGGCGTCGAGCCGGTCGAGCAGCGCCGCGCGTCACCGGCTCGGCGCCGAGCAGCCGCTGGATCGTCGCGAAGTGCTGCTCGGCGAGCGTCTCGGTCGGCGCCATCAGCGCCGCCTGGTGGCCGTGCTCGACCGCGCGCAGCATCGCGTACAGCGCGACCACCGTCTTGCCGCTGCCGACCTCCCCCATCAGCAGCCGCTGCATCGGCGCGGCGCGCGCGAGGTCCGCCGCGATCGCCTCGATCGCCGCGCGCTGGTCGCCGGTCAGCGCGAACGGCAGCCCGCGCGCGAGCCAGCGCGCGCTCAGCGCCGGCTCGCTCGGTCGAGCGCGCGGCGCGCCGCGCGCCGCGCCTGCGCGCGCGCGGCGGCGCAGGAACACGAGCTGCGTCAGCAGCAGCTCCTCGAAGGCCAGCCGCCGGCGGCCCGCCTCGGCGTCGCCGCGGCCGCGCGGGAAGTGCATCGCCGCGAGCGCGCTCGGCGCGGTCGGGCAGCCGCTCGCGCACGCGCGTGGCCGCCGAGCAGCGCCTCGGCGACGTCGCCGAGCGCGCCGCGCGCGCCGCTGCACGAGCGTGAGGATCTGCGTCGAGGTGACGCCCTCCGCGGCCGGGTAGTGCGCGACCGCGTCGCCCTCGCCGGGCCCGTCGGCGGCTCGCTGCCGGCGTCCGGCGCCGAGCGCGTGGTGGGAGACGCGGAAGCCGCCGCGCCCGTCGGCCTTGCCGTGCAGCAGCAGGCGCGTGCCCGGCGGATAGCGCTCGACCAGCCACGGCTGGTTGAAGAACGTCGCGCGCATCGTCCCGGTGGCGTCGAACACGGTCGCCTCGACCAGCGGGCGCATGCCGCGGCGGCGCACCGGGCGCGCGGCGATCGCGCGCACCTGCACCGCCACGGTCGCCTGCTCGCCGGCGCGCAGCGCCGCCACCGTGCGCGCCTCGCGGCTGTCGCTCGGCAGGTGCTCGAGCAGGTCGCCGACGGTCTCCAGGCCGAGCGCCCGCAGGCCCGCCGGCCATCTTCTTGCCCGGGCAGCTCGCAGCGGCGCGCTGCAGGCGCGAGGGCCGCGGCCAGCGCACGGGCGCGCCGAGCAGCTCGCTCGCGGCCGAGCGCTCGCGTCGAGGCGAACGCGCGCGCCGCGCGGGCGCTCGTGCGCTCCGGCGCTCAGCGGCGCGCCGGCTGCGGCGTATCGGTGCGTGGTCGCCGGCATGCGCGCGCCCATCATGATCGCCGCGGCGGTCGTAACGGCCGCGCAGCGCCGTGCGCTACTCGGCCGCCAGCAGCCACCAGTAGGCGGGCTGGCCGCCGTGGCGCAGCTCGAGCTCGACGCCGCCGTTGACCATCCCCTCGATCTCGCCGAGCGCCGAGCGGCGCCTCCTCGCCCGTCGAGCACGCTGATCAGCTCGGGCGGGCCCTCGCCGTCGCCGCGCCGTCGCGAGCGCGCGCAGCACCGCCTGCGAGCGTCTCGCGCGGCTCGCCCCAGGCGAGCACCTCGTCCTCGCACGAAGCCGACGGCGTCGCCGCGCTGGAAGCGCCCCTGGGCGTCGTCGCGCGCGGCCGGCGCGACGGCGCCGGTGCGCACCCGCGCGAGCGCCTCGCTGAGCGCCTGCGCGTTCTCCTCGACCGAGCGGTCCGGCGCGAGCGCGACCGCCGCGGCGAGGCCGGCCTGCTGGCTGGTGGTGGGCGCGACGAGCACCTGCTTGTCCGACAGCCGCGCGGCGTGCTCGGCGGCCATGATCACGTTCGGCGCTGTTGGTCAGCAGCACGACCTCCTCGGCCGGCACCTCGTGGATGCCCGCGAGCAGGTCGTAGGTCGACGGGTTGAGCGTCGGGCCGCCGTCGATCGTGTGCACGCCGAGCTCGTCGAACAGCTCGCGCAGCCCCTCGCCGCTGACGACCGCCACGGCCGCAGCGCAGCGCAGCTCGGCGGCCGGCGAGGCCGCTGCGCGGCCGGCGCCGCGGCGATGCTCGCGGCGCCGGCCGGCGTCGCCGTCGCCGAGGCGCCCGTCGCGCTCGGCCACCTGCGCGCGCATGTCGGCGACGTCCAGGTGCGAGACCTCGCCCGCGTCGGCGAACACGGCGGTCGCGCGCTCGGGCTCGTCGGTGTGCAGGTGCACCTTCAGCGTGCGTCGCGTCGCCGACGACGAGCACCGAGTCGCCGAGCTCCTCGAGCGCGCGCGATGAAGCGCGTCGGGCTCAGGCCGCTGCCGGTGACGGCGAAGTTCGTGCAGAAGCGGTAGGTGCTCGAGCTGTGCTCGGGGTGGGTGATGCGCGCCGGCGCGTAGTGATCCAGCGGCGGCGGCTCCTCGCCGCGCAGCGCGGCGACGACGCCGGCGAAGATGATCGTCAGGCCGTAGCCGCCGGCGTCGACGACGCCGGCCTCGCGCAGCGCCGCGAGCAGCTCGGGACCGCGCTTGACCGATGTCCTCGCCGGCCGCGCACCGCGCGCTCGAGCGCGGCGGCGATCGCCTCGTCCTGCTCGCGCGGCTCGGTCGCCGGGTCCAGGCGCGGGGTCTCGGGTCCGTGGGCGAGGTCCGCGACGATCTTGTGCGCCATCTCGCGCGCGACCGTCAGGATCGTTCCCTCGGCGGGGTCGCGCACCGAGGAGTACGCGCGGTCGGCGGCGTTCGCGAGCGCCGCGCCGATCAGCGTCGCGTCGATCAGCTGGCCGGGCCGGCGACGAGCTCCTCGGCGGCGCCGCGGATCAGCTGCGAGAGGATCACGCCGGAGTTGCCGCGCGCGCCCGAGCAGCGCCGCGCGCGCGACCGACTGCACGATCTCCTCGCGCCCGATCTCGTCGATCGTGCGCGTGCTCGTCGGCTGCCCTGCAGGCGGTCGAGCTCGGCGAGCACCGCGCGCAGCGTCAGCGCCATGTTGTCGCCGGTGTCGCCGTCGGCGACGGGGAACACGTTGAGGTCGTTGACCTCCTGGCGGCGCGATTCCAGATGCGCGAGCGCTCCCGCGACAGCAGCGCGGAAGCGGACCAGATTGGTGTCGGTCACGGCGACAGGTCTATCAGCTTCGCGCACGGCCGCTCGCCGGACGACCGGACGCGCAGCTCGTGCGCGCTCAGAGCGCCTTCGTGACCTTGCCGGCTTTCAGGCAGCGGGTGCAGACGTACACGCGCCGGGGCGCCTTGCCGACGAGGATCCGCACCTTCTGCAGGTTCGGGTCGAAGCGCCGCTTGGTCGCGACCATCGAGTGGCTGCGGCTCTGCCCGAACGCCGGACCCTTGCCGCAGCTGTGACACACCTTGGCCATCGGCCAGCAGTCTAGCTGCTCGCCTGCGCCTGCGCTTGCGCGGGGAGGGCGAGCTCGTCCCGCAGCGCCGCCATCGCGCAGCACCGCCTCGGCGGCGTGGCGGCCCTGGTCGCGCTTGTCGCCGCCGGCGCGCGCGAGCGCCTGCTCCATCGTCTCGCAGGTGAGCACGCCGAACGCGCACGGCACGCCGGTGTCGAGCTGCACGCGCATGATGCCGCGGGCGGCCTCGGCGCAGACGAAGTCGTAGTGGTCGGTCTCGCCGCGGATCACCGCGCCGAGGCACGCGACGCCCGCGAAGCGGCCGCTCGCGGCGGCGTAGCTGGCGGCCAGCGGCAGCTCGAAGGCGCCGGGCACGTCGAACACCTCGACGTCGCGTGACGCCGTGCTCGCGCGAAGCCGCGCGCGCGCCGGCGATCAGCCGCTCGGCGAGCTCCTCGTAGAAGCGCGCGACGACGATCGCGAAGGGCCCGGCCGGTGCGCTCATCGCTTGCGGCGCTCGCGCGCGCGGCGCTCTCCGTGCAGCAGCTCCGCGTCGAGGTTCAGGCCCTGGTGGTGCAGGGTGTGACCCATGCGCTCGGCCTTGGTGCGCAGGTACGCCTCGTTGTGCTCGTTGGGCGCGTGCTCGATCGGGATCTGGGCGCTGACCGACAGGCCGTAGCCCTCCAGGCCCCTGATCTTCTTGGGGTTGTTGGTGAGGATGCGGATCGAGCTGAGGCCGAGGTCCACGAGGATCTGCGCGCCGATGCCGTAGTCGCGCAGGTCCGCCGGGCAGCCCGAGGCGCTCGTTGGCCTCGACCGTGTCGAGGCCGTCCTCCTGCAGGCGGTAGGCGCGCAGCTTGTTCAGCAGGCCGATCCCGCGCCCCTCCTGGGAGAGGTACAGCAGCACGCCCTGGCCCTCGCGCTCGATCATCGACAGCGCCGATTCGAGCTGCTCGCCGCAGTCGCAGCGCAGCGAGTGGAAGACGTCGCCGGTGAGGCACTCCGAGTGCACGCGCACGAGCACGTCCGCCTGGCCGGCGACCTCGCCCTTGACGAGCGCGACGTGGTGCTTGTCGTCGACCAGCGAGCGGTAGCCGACGGCCTCGAAGTCGCCGAACGTCGGTCGGCAGCCGCGTGGCGACGACGCGTTCGACGAGCTTGTCGTGGCGGCGGCGGTAGGCGATCAGATCGGCGACCGTGATCATGCTCAGGCCGTGGCGCGCGCAGTAGTCGACGAGGTCGGGCACGCGCGCCATCGTGCCGTCGTCGTTCATCACCTCGCAGATCACGCCCGCCGGGTTCAGTCCGGCCAGGCGCGCGAGATCGACGGCGGCCTCGGTCTGCCCGGCGCGCTCGAGCACGCCGCCGGCGCGGCTCTTGAGCGGGAACACGTGGCCGGGCTGCACGAGGTCGCGCGGGCGGCTCTCCGGATCGATCGCGACCTGGATCGTGTGCGCGCGGTCGTGCGCGGAGATGCCGGTGGTGACGCCCTCGCGCGCCTCGACCGAGACCGTGAACGGCGTTTCGAACGGCGACTCGTTCTTGGCGGCCATCAGGTCGAGCCCGAGCTCGTCGCAGCGCTCGGCGGTCAGCGACAGGCAGATCAGGCCGCGGCCCTCCTTGGCCATGAAGTTGATCGCCTCGGGCGTGGCGAACTGCGCGGCCATCGTCAGATCGCCCTCGTTCTCGCGGTCCTCGTCGTCGCAGACGACGACCATCTTGCCCTCGCGGATGTCCTCGATCGCCTGCTCGATCGTCGCGAACGGCGTGGCTGTGCGATGTCGGGCTCATGCTCGGGCCTCCATCAGTCGCTCGACGTGCTTGGCGAGGATGTCGACCTCGATGTTCACGACCTGGCCCTCGCGGACCTGGCCGAGGTTCGTGCGCTCGAGCGTCTCGGGGATCAGCGAGACCGAGAAGCCGTGCTCGCCGAGCGCGCTGACGGTCAGGCTCACGCCGTCGACCGCGACCGAGCCCTTCTCGACGAGATAGCGCGCGAGCGCCGGATCGACGTCGATCTCGAGCACACGCGCGAAGCCCTCCTCGCGCACGCTGCGCACGGTAGCCGATCCCGTCGACGTGGCCCTGCACGACGTGGCCGCCGAGGCGGTCGCCGGCGCGCAGCGCCAGCTCGAGGTTGACGGGCGCGCCGGCGCGCAGCGCGCCGAGCGAGGAGCGCTCGAGCGTCTCGATCATCGCCTGCGCGCTGAAGCCCTCGTCGCCGACCGCGGTCGCTGTCAGGCACACGCCGTTGACGGCGATCGAGTCGCCCTCGCTGAGCTCGCCCGCGAGGCCGGCTGCGGATCGTCAGCGTCGCGCCCGCGCCGTCGCGCCGTCCTGCTCGAGCGCCGTCCACGCTCGCCGATCAGGCCCGTGAACATCAATCCCCGTCGACGCACGCTCACCACTCGCGCAGGCGTGCCGAGATCAAGCAGGTCCTCGCCGATCGCGCTCGCAGTCGAAGCTGAGCGCGCGCAGCGCCTCGGAGATGCGCTCGACGCCTTCGCCCTCGAGCGGGTCGCGCGCCGCGCTGCCGCCGAGCAGCAGCGGCGCGAGGAACAGCCGGATTTCGTCGATCTCGCCGGCGTCGAGGAACGCGCCCGCGAGATGCGGGCCGCCCTCGAGCAGCACCGAGGCGACGCCGAGCGCCCCCAGCTGGTCGAGTGCCGGAGCGCACGCGCGCGGGCTCGTTTTCGCCGGTCGCCACGAGCACCTGCACGCCGGCGGCTTCGAGCGCGTCGGTGTCGGCGCGCGCGGCCGCGCGCGAGACGACGATCGTCAGCGGGATCTCGGCGGCGGCCGCGACCAGCTGCGAGCTGGGCGGCAGCCGCGCGAGCGAGTCGAACACGACGCGCCGCGGCTGCGCACCGGGCTCGGCCGGCGTGCCGTCCGGGCGCGCCGTCAGCTGCGGGTCGTCGGCGAGCGCCGTGCCGATCCCGACGACGACCGCGTCGACCGACGCGCGCCAGCGATGCGCGAGCTCGCGGCTGTCCTCGCCGCTGATCCACTTCGAGTCGCCGGTGCGCGTGGCGACCTTGCCGTCGAGCGTCATCGCCGACTTGAACAGCACCCACGGGCGCCCGACGCGGGCGTGCTTGCGGAACGCCTGGTTGAGCAGCCGCGCGCTGCGCGGCGAGCTCGCCGTCGGCGATCACCACCTCGACGCCCTCGTCGCGCAGGATTCCCAGGCCGCGCCCGGAGGCCTTCTCGGTGGGGTCGTCGGAGGCGACCACGACGCGCCCGATGCCCGCCTGCAGGATCGCGTCGGTGCACGGCGGCGTCTTGCCCTCGTGGCAGCAGGGCTCGAGCGACACGTACAGCGTCGCCCCGGTCGAGGTCCGCCAGGCCGCACGCCTCGATCGCGTTGACCTCCGCGTGCGCGCCGCCGTATTCGCTGGTGCCAGCCCTCGCCGAGGATCTCGCCGTCGCGCGCGACCACGGCGCCGACGACCGGGTTCGGCTTGACCGCCCCGGCGCCGTTGCGCGCGAGCTCGATCGCGCGCGCCGAGGTGCAGCTTGTCGGTGTCGGTGCAGCTGGGCATCCCACGATCCAGGATAACCCGCGCGGTGGCGCCGATCCGGCTCACGCGGCGCGGCAGCGACCGCCGTGCAGCCGGTAGATCGTCATCTGCGGCCCCGGCCGCGCGTAGGCGAGCGGGTAGTAGTCGAAGCTCCAGTCGAAGTTGAACGGAACGGACCCGCGCACCCGGTCCGCGCCCGTAGGGCGAGGCGCGGTAGACGACTGTCGCCGTCGCGCGCGAGCGCGCGGTAGTAGGCGATCGCCTGCGGGCACGGCCGTGCGGTCGGCGAACGCGCGCCCGGACTCGGTCGAGCCGCTGATCACCCAGCAGTAGCCGTTGCGCTCGTAGTAGCCGATCAGCGCCGGGTGCGAGCGTGCGCTCGTAGTTCTCGATGCCCGACTTTCGGCGGTGCGCGGGCGTGAGCGCGCCGGCGAGCGTCGATCCGCGAGAGCAGCGACGGGGTACTTGATCCAGCGGTAGGGGTTGCGCGCGGTCGCGGTCCCGGGGATCGCTTCGCTGCGCCCATTCGTCGGGCGCGACCGGCTCGACGACGATCGTCGCGCCCGCGGGGATGTGCGCGAGCATCCAGGCGCGCGTCAGGTTGCGCGTGTCGGCGCGCGAGAGCACGAGGCCGGAGTGGACGCTGTAGACGAGGCCCTGGGCGAGCAGCGCGGCCACGAGCAGCGCCGCGAGCGCGACCCGCGGCGCTGGCGCCTGACAGGGCCCGCCCGCGCCCAGCCGACGAGCTGCGCGACGCGAAGCACGCCGCGAGCAGGCACAGGATCGGGAAGATCGGCAGCAGCCAGCGCCCGAAGTAGCGGCCCTGCAGGCCCATGAACGCGAGGAACAGCAGGCGGCGCGGGCACGAGCAGCCAGCCGAGCCGGCGCTCGAGTCGCCAGACCGTGAGCGCCCCGCCGAGCGCGGCGAGCGCGGGCACCCAGCCGAGCCCCCAGGTGAGCGACCACAGGTAGTAGATGAGCCCGCCGTCGCTTGGGCGCGCCCAGCTTGCCCTGCGATTCGGCGGAGAGCGTCGACTGGTGGACGAGTTCGGCGTGGAAGCTCGTGTAGTCGAGCAGCGAGTAGGGGTTGGCGAGCACGAACGCCGCAAGCGCGGCACGACGCGCACGCGAGCCCGGCGAGCGCGCGGCGCCGCGCCTGCCGCGGCCCGTCGGCCCGCCGTCCAGGAGCGTGCAGCGATCGCCGCGAGCAGCGGCAGGATCACGATCCCGGCGGTGTACTTGGTGGCGCAGGCGAGCCCGAGCCCGACGCCGGCGAGCAGGTAGTCGCGGACGCGGCCTTTGCGCAGCACGCCGGCGGTCCCGAGCAGCGACAGCGTCAGCGGGCGCGAGCGTGGGCACGTCGTTGAGCGCCAGGTGCGCGTAGAAGACGGGCAGGAACGCGACCGCCTCGATCGCCGCCGCGAGCAGGCCGACGGCGCGGCCGAAGCAGGCGCGCGCCGGTCGCGTACAGCAGCCACAGCGCGACCGTGCCGAGCAGCGCGGCGGCGACGCGCGCGAGCGTGTAGACGGCCTGGGGGTGCAGCGCGAACGCGTGCACCGCCGCCGGCGGCGCCGCCGTACCACGACCGCGAACAGGAAGTGCAGCAGGTACGTGTAGCGCGGGCGGGTTGGCGAAGTAGTGCGGGTTGAGCGTGCCGTGCTGGAACATCTCGATCGCGTGCGGCACGAAGTGGTCGGCCTCGTCGGTGTTGTAGGCGTACGGCAGCCCCTGCGCGACGCCCCACAGGCGCAGCCCGAGCCCGGCGAGCAGCACGACGGCGAGCCCCGCCCACGCCCACGCCCCCGCGCGATCGGGGCGACGCCGAGGCTCCGTCCCGCAGCCGGCGTGGGCGGCGTGGGCGAGCTGCTCAGCAGTTGGCATACACCGCGTAGTAGCGGCTCGTGTAGATGCGCCGGAAGCCCGTCAGCGGGACCTGGTCGCGCGGGGTCATCGCCGAGTCGACGATCGCCTCGACGAACACGGCGCTGCCGAGCGGGTACACCGCGACGCTGCCGCGCTCGATCCGGTCCTCGAGCGCGTGCGTCGCCGTGCTCGACGTCGGCGCGCGCCTGGCTGCGAGCGACGATGTCGTGCTGCCCGACGCTGTCGAGGATCCAGCGGGCGTCGGGGATCAGCTTGTTGTTGGGCAGCGACAGCAGCGGGCAGCGGCGCAGCTCGGCCTTCACGCCGGGACTCTGCAGCGCCGCCGCGAGGCCCTCGTGGAAGTCCTCGTGCTAGGCGAGCGTCGGTGCGCAGGCTCGAGAGGCTCAGCGTGTTGGCCGCCGACGCGCCTCCGTAGAGCGACGAGCACGAGCGCCGCGAGCGATCCACGCGCGGCGCAGCCACGAGCCCGGCTCGAGCATCGCCCAGCCGCCGACGGTGACCGCGCAGAACGGCAGCAGCAGCGTCGGCCGCGCCGATCAGGTAGCGGTCGACGACCGACGCGCCGACCGCGCCCTCGGCGACGTACACGCCGGCAGCAGCAGCGAGCGCCGGCGAGCGGCACGAGCGCGCGCCGGGGCGCCAGCCAGACCGCGAGCGCGATGCCCGACGAGGCCGCCGAGCACCACCGGCAGCTTGTCGATGCGCACGCCGTAGCTCCACAGCGAGCCGAGCACGCTCGGTGAAGCCCTGCGTGCGTTCGAGTTCCGCGGCGAGCCCGGCGGTCGCGCGTCAGCGAGTACAGCGGGTTGCCGGTGACGAGCGCGTCGAGCGCCGCCCACAGCACGCGGGGCGATCGCGGCAGCGCGCAGGTACGCGCAGCGCGCGGTGCGGTTCGTCGCGCGCGGCCAAGAGCACCACAGCCAGTAGGCGCCGCTGAGCACCCACGCGTCGGGGCGCAGCAGGCCGGCGGCGGCGAGCAGTCAGCGAACACCGGCGTGCCGCGGCGCGGGCGTTCGACCTCGAGCACGATCGCCCACACGATCAGCGCGACGTAGGAGATGTCGAGGTAGCCCTGGGCGGCGAGGTTCTCGACGAAGAAGCGGCTCAGCAGCAGCAGCGCGGCGACGAGCCCCACGACCGGCCCGAAGCACAGGCGCGCCGAGCCGGTAGATGCCGGCGACGGCGGCCACGAACGAGCGCGATCGAGCCGAGCACCATCAGCCGCGCGCCGCCCTGGCCGAAGATCGAGCAGAGCATCCCGAAGGCGATCGCCAGCGGGTGCTCGGTGGGGCCGCGGTAGACCCGGAAGTCGGGCAGGTGCAGGTGCAGCAGGTCGCGGCCCCACAGCAGCGCGTAGAAGGAGTCGTAGGTCGGGTAGGTGGGGAAGGCGAAGTAACCGATCAGCGCGCCGACGCACAGCGCCGCGAAGCCGATCCGCGCCCACGTCGCCGGCGGGCACGGCGCGCAGCCGCGCCAGCCGGATCGAGCCCGGTGCGCTGCCGGGTGAGCGTCGCGCTCTCCATCTAGCCTGTCGGCCCGTAGGCGGCACCGGCGCCGGGTGGGCGCGCTCGACGCGCGGCGCCAAGACCGTGACCTGCGCTTTGGGATACTGCCGGGAGGCCAAGTCTAGGCAATCGCCCGCACGATGAAGCTCATCATCCAGATCCCCTGCTTCAACGAGGCGGAGCAGCTGCCGCAGACGCTCGCCGACCTGCCGCGCGAGCTCGACGGCTTCGACGCGGTCGAGTGGCTCGTGATCGACGACGGCTCGACCGATCGCGACGGTCGACGGTCGCGCGCGCGCACGGCGTCGACCATCTCGTGCGCCTGACCAACAACAAGGGCCTGGCGGCCGGCTTCCAGGCGGGCATCGACACGGCGCTGAAGCTCGGCGCCGACGTGATCGTGAACACCGACGCCGACAACCAGTACTACGGCCCGGACATCGCCAGGCTCGTGCGCGCCGATCCTCGACGGGCGCGCGGACATGGTCGATCGGCGACCGCGAGGTCGGCGGCATCGAGCACTTCTCGCCGCTGAAGAAGACGCTGCAGCGGCTCGGCTCGTGGGTCGTGCGCCAGGCCTCCTCGACCTCGGTGCCGGACACGACCTCGGGCTTCCGCGCCTACAACCGCGAGGCCGCGATCCAGATGATGGTCGTCTCGAAGTTCACCTACACGCTCGAGACGATCATCCAGGCCGGCAAGCTGCTGGTGGCGGTCGACCACGTGCCCGTGCGCACCAACCCGAAGACGCGCGAGTCGCGCCTGTTCCCGTCGATGGGCGCCTACGTGCGACGCAACGCGATCTCGATCTTCCGCATCTACGCGCAGTACGAGCCGCTGCGCGTGTTCTGGAGCCTCGCGCTGGTGATCGGCCTCGCCGCGGTCGGCGGTGTGGATCCGCTTCGTCGTCGCCTACGCGGAAGGCAACGGCAAGGGCCACGTGCAGTCGCTGATCCTCGGCGCGGTGCTGTTCATCGCGGCCGTCGTGCTGTGGGCGCTGGGCGTGATCGGCGACCTGCTCGCCGCCCAGCGCGTGATGACGCAGCGCACCTTCGAGCGCGTGCGCCGGATCGAGCTGCAGCTCGGCGTCGAGCCCTCGCACTACGAAGCGGCGCGCCGGGCGGCCCGGAGCTGCGCGGCGACGCGCTCGACCGCGGCGGAGCCCGAGGCGCGGCCGGCGAGCGCCTCGCGAGCGCAGCGCGGCGAGGCGGTGCGGCTGTGAGCGGCGTGACGGTCTCCGAGGACGGCGTCGTCACCGGCAACACCTACGACAAGTACGGCTCGAGCAACCCGGTCGTGCGGCGCCTGATGGCGCGGCTTCGAGCGCGACCTGGACGAGCTGTTCGAGCTGGCCGCGCCGAGCTCGCTGCTCGACGTCGGCTGCGGCGAGGGCGTGCTCGTGCAGCGCTGGGCGCAGCGGCTGCGGCGACGGCGCGCGTCGTCGGGCATCGACCTCGAGGAGGAGTCGATCCAGGCCGGCTGGGCCGAGCGCCAGGCGCCGAACCTCGAGTACCGCGTGATGGAGGCGGCCGAACCTGCCGTTCGCCGACGACGAGTTCGACCTCGCGAGCGCGATCGAGGTGCTCGAGCACGTGCCCGACCCGGAGCACACGCTCAGCGAGATGGCGCGCTGCGCGCGAGCGCCACCTGCTCGTGTCGGTGCCGCGCGAGCCGCTGTGGCGGATGCTGAACATGGCGCGCGGCGCCTACTGGTCGGCGCTCGGCAACACGCCGGGTCACCTCAACCACTGGTCGCAGGCGGTCGTTCGTGGGGCTGCTCTCGCGCCACGGCGAGGTCGTCGAGGTGCGCTCGCCGTTCCCCTGGACGATGTTGCTTGTCCGCCTCTAGCACCGCGTCCGGCCCGACGCACGCCGGCGCCGGACCGCGCTCCTACGGCGCGGCGCGCGCATCCTGTCGATCGGCATCGCCTCCACCGGGCTGCTGACGTTCGCCTACTTCTCGATCGCCAGCCACGTGCTCGGCGAAGAATCGGCGAAGCGCATCGACGTGCTGTGGTCGGTGATGTTCGTGATCATCTCGGTGATCTACCGGCCGATCGAACAGCTGCTCTCGCGCACGATCGCCGAACGCCGCGCGCGCGGGCACGCGGAGCACCCGCTGCGCGTGCCGATGCTGATCCAGGCGGGCTTCGCGTTGACGTTCCTGGTCGGTCGCGCTGGCGCTGCACGAACGAGCTGGTCGACCACGTCTTCGAGCGCCAGCAGGCGCTCTACGACGTGCTCGTGGCGGGCACGCTCGCCTACGCGGCGAGCTACTTCGCGCGCGGCTGGCTGGCCGGGCACCAGTGCTTCGGGCTGTTCGGCGGGCTCGTGCTGATGGAGTCGACTTCGCGCGTCTGCTTCGCGCTCGCGGTCGCGCTCGGCATCGCGAGCGGGCAGACGGCCGTCGCGCTTGGGCATCGCGGCGGCGCCGTTCGTGTCGCTGGTGGTCGGTGCCGCGCCGCGTTCGTCGCGACGCGCGCCTAGGAGCGCCGCGAGGCGGCGTCGGGCGACGGCGGACGTTGGCGCATGCGCCGCGGACGGACGCCCGCGGGCGGGACGCTGATCACAGTCGACGAGGCCGACGCGGCGCTCGCCGGGCCGGGCACCGAGGGCGTGCAGGAGACGGCGGCGCACGACGACCTCTCGCTGCGCCGCGGCGGCGGCTTCGCGGTGTGGGTGTCGGGCATCATGCTCTCCGAGCAGACGCTGCTGAACGCGGCGGTGCTGACGGTCGATGCGACCTCGCACAACGGCGCGCTGGCGGGCGATCGTGTTCAACGTGCTGCTGATCGCGCGCGCGCCGCTGCAGCTGTTCCAGGCGATCCAGACCTCGCTGCTGCCGCACCTGACGGGGCTGGAGGCGACGGACGGGCCACGAGGCGTTCGCGCGCGCGATCCGCGTGACGATCCTCGCGATCGCGGCGCTTCGCGGCGGCGGTGGCGCTCGGCCTGCTGGTGCTCGGCCCGTTCGTGCTGCGCCACGTGTTCTTCGGGCAAGCGTTCAGCTACAACCGCTTCGGCCTGGCGCTGATCGGGATCGGCATGGGCCTGCACCTGACCTCGGGCGCGCTCAACCAGGCGGCGCTGGCGCGCGACCGCGCGCGGGCGGCGGCGCGGCTGCTGGGCTGTGCGCGGCGGTGCGCGTTCCTGGTGTGGATGCTGAGCGCCGCCGGTCGGCGAACAGCTGCTGCGCGCCGAGATCGGCTACGCGGGCGCGACCGCCCTGCTGGCGCTGGCGCTGGCGCTGCTCTACCGTCGAGGCACGGCGGCCGGCGGGTCGGGTCAGGCTCGGTCCGCGCCGGCGGTCAGCGGCGTCGACGGACGCGCGCGATCGCTCGGTAGGCCTCGCCGGGCTCTGGCGCCGAGAAGATCGCCGAGCCGGCGACGAACAGGTTCGCGCCGGCCTCGCGGCACGCGGGCGCCGTGTGCGGCTCGATGCCGCCGTCGACCTCGACGGCGACGTCGGCGCCGACGAGCGCGCGCACGCGCGGGAGCTTCTCGAGCGAGTGCGCGATGAACGGCTGTCCGCCCCAGCCGGGGTTGACGGTCATGCACAGCGCGAGATCGATGCGCGTCGGTCGACCTCGGCGAGCGCGCCGACGGCGGTCCCGGGGTTGATCGCGAGGCCGACGCACGCGCCGCATCTCGCGGATCAGGTTGGCGGTGTAGGCGACGTGCGGGGTGGCCTCGGCGTGGAACGTGATCGAGTCGCGCGCCGGCCTTGACGAACTCGCGCGACGTGGCGCTCGGGGCGCTCGATCATCAGGTGCACCTCGAGCATCGCCGCCGGCCTCGTGGACGCTGTCGGCGAGCGCCGCGACGACAGCGGCCCGACGCGTGATCGGCGGCACGAAGTGCCCGTCCATGACGTCGCACGTGGATCACGCGCGCGCCTGCGTCGAGCACTTCGCGCACCTGCTCGCGCAGGCGCCCGAAGTCGGCGGAGAGGATCGACGGCGCGACGTGCACGCCGCGCAGCAGCTCGCGTGATCGCGAGGGCGCCGATCCAGCGCCGGCGAGCTCGCTCATACGGCCTGCAGCATGGAGTCGCCGCAGTTGTTGCACTTGAGGATCGCGGTCGAGGACATGCGCACGATCGTCGAGTGCTCGCCGCAGTTGGGGCACACGGAGGTCAGCTCGAAGCGGTGCAGGCAGTACACGCAGCGGTAGCGCCCCGGCAGGTTGGTGGGGCGCAGCCACGGCTCGCCGCAGTTCGGGCACTGCGGTCCGAGGTCGATCGCGCTCTTGGCCGGCATGTGCGGCTCGTCTGCCATCGCTCAGTCAGCCCTTGCGCAGCCGCGCGATGAAGAAGCCGGCCGTGCGGTCGCGGTGCGGGAGCGTCACCGCGACGTCGTCGAGGCCGAAGTCGGCGTGGGAGTCCAGGAAGGCGGCGATCAGACGCTCGTTCTCATCGGCGGAGATGGTGCAAGTAGAGTAGACAAGCACGCCACCCGGACGGAGGGCGCCGGCTCCGGCGGCGAGAATCTCGGCCTGCACGCGAGCCAGCTCGGCGATCGCCGCGGGCGTGACGCGCCAGCGCAGGTCGGCGCGCGCCTGCAGCGTGCCGAGCCCGGAGCAGGGCGGGTCGACGAGCACACGGTCGAATGGCGCGAGCTCCGGATCGCGGCCGTTGCGCGAGAAGCGCTCGGCGTCTGAGACCTCGACCACGACCGTGCCGTCGGCGTGCAGGCGCTGCGCGGTGCGCACGAGGCCGCCGGCGCGGCGAGCGTTGCGCTCGACCGCGTGCACCTCCCCCTGGCCTTGCATGAGCGCGGCCAGGTGCGTGCTCTTGCCGCCGGGGGCGGCGCACAGATCGAGCACCCGCTCGCCGGGCTGGGGGTCGAGCGTGCGCGCGACGAGCATGGCGGCGCGCGACTGCGCGTGGAACGCGCCGGCGCGCCACAGCTCCGAGCCGTGCACGTCGAACGGCTGCTCGAGCACGAGCGCCTCGGGGATGTCGGGGTCGGGGTGCGTGCGCACGGGCAGCTCCGCGGCGAGCGCATCGGCGTCGGTGACGAGCGTGTTGGCGCGCAGCGCGACCTCGAGCGGCTCGTTGTCGGCGGCCATCAGCGCGCGCGCGTCATCGGCGCCGAGCGACTGCCACCACAGGCGCGCGATCCACTCGGGGTGGGAGTGCTTGACGGCGGCCTGCTCGGGCGTGTCGTCGCCGAGCGGCGCGAGCAGCGCGTCGGATCCTTCGCGCGCGGCGCGGCGCAGCACGGCGTTGACGAGCCCGTGGCCGGCGCGGGCGTGCGCCTTGGCGAGCTCGACGGCGTCGCCGACGACGGCGTAGTCGGGCGCGCCGCGCATGTACAGCAGCTCGTAGAGGCCGAGCCGCAGCGCGGCGAGCAGCGGCGCGTCGAGCGTCGCCGCGGGACGCTCGGCAAGCTGCCCGATCAGGTGGTCGAGCGTGCCCTTGCGCTGGACGGCGCCGTAGGCCGAGGCGCATCGCGAGCGCACGGTCGCGCGCGTCGAGCGCGGCGGCCTCGGCGGTGAGCGCGCGGTCGGCGTAGGCACCCTGCTCGAACACGCGCCGCAGGACGGTGTAGGCGCAGCGGCGGGCGGGGGCCGCGGTGGCGATTGGCGCGGAGGGCACGGTGGGCATGATGGCTATCCGCTGCGCCCGGCGAGCGCCGGGGCGAGCACCTCGGCGACATCGCGCGCCAGGCGCGTGGCCTCGGCCCCGGTGAGCGTGGCGGTCGTGACGCGGATGCCGCGCGGGCCGCCGGCGAGCCGGTAGGACGCGCCGGGCGCCAACACCCAGCCGCGTTGCAGCAGCGCGCCGACGGTGCCGGCTTCCTCGTGCACGGGGATCCAGACGTTCAGCCCGGAGGCGCCGTGCGCGGTGACGCCCTCGCGCTCGAGGGCGCCGAGCAGTCGTTTGCGCCGCCGCGCGTAGGTGGCGCTCGCGCGCGCGACGAGCGCGTGCACGTCGGGATCGCTCCAGAGGCCGAGCACGAGCGACTGCAGGATGTGGCTGACCCAGCCGGGCCCGCACTGCTGGCGGCCCTCGCACGCGGGCGATCGTCTGCACGTCGCCGGCGAGCACGGCGAGGCGCAGGTCCGGCCCGAGCGCCTTGGCGACCGAGCGCGTGGTCGCCCAGCGCCTGGGACGGGTCCCTTGCGAGGAGACGGTGTGCAGACGGCAGCCGGCGACGGGCCCGAGGTGGTCGTCTTCGATCAGCAGCGTGTCGGGGAACTGCTCCAGCACGGCGCCGAGCTCGCGTGCGCGGTCGGAGTCGAGCGCGGCGCCGGTGGGGTTCTGCCCGCGCGGCGTGATGACCACGGCGACGGCGCCGCGCGCGAGCGCCCCCTCGAGCTCGGCTGCGAGCATTCCGCGGTCGTCGACGACTACGGGCTCGAGCGCGAGGCCCTGCGCGCGCAGCAGGTCGTACAGCGCGGCGTAGCCGGGGTTCTCGACCGCTACGCGGTCGCCCGGTCGCAGGTGCGCGCCGAGCACACGCTCGATCGCGTCCATGGCGCCGCTGAGCACGCACACGTCCTCGGCGGGGACGCCGTCTGCGTGCAGCTGCTCGCGCGCGAGCTCGAGCAGCGCGGGCAGCGCCTGGCGCTCGCCGTAGAGACGCGCGGGCAACGGCGATCGCCGCACGGCACGGTCGAGATCGGGTAGCAGCGCGGGGTCGGGGTTGCCGCCCGAGAGGTCGCGCGCGCCGGGCGGCACGGGCAGCGACGCGCGCACAGAGCCGATCGGCGGCCCGGAGCCGATGCGCGTGCCGCGGCGCGGCTCGGTAAGCACGACGCCGCGCCGGCGCAGCTCGGCGAGACCCGCGGCGACGGTCACCGGGCTGAGCCCGACCTCTGCCGCGAGCCGCCGCACGGACGGCAGCCGCTGGCCGGGAGCGAGCGCGCCGCTGGCGACACCGGCCTCGATGCCGTCGACGAGCTCCGCGGCGCTCGCCGCCGTGATTCGATACTGTTTCAGATCAGTCATGAATCTGTACTATTACAGATTTATTAATTTGATGGAGAGGATGCGCAGTGACCCGACAGCAGCCGCACGCGAGCACCCCCGCCCCACCTCCGTCCGAGCGCGTCCGGCTGCGGCGCAAGCGCGAGCGCGGCAGCTACGAGCGCGAGCTGATCGATGCGATCCTCGACGAGGCGCTGATCGCGCATCTCGGGATCGTCGAGGACGGCCAGCCGTTCGTGATCCCGACGCTGCACGCGCGCTGCGGCGACATCGTCTACTGCCACGGCTCGAGCGCGAGCCGCACGCTGCGCGCGCTCGCCACAGGCGCGCCGGCATGCCTGACGGTGTCGCTGATCGACGGGCTGGTGCTGGCGCGCGCGGCGATGCACCATTCGGCCAACTACCGCTCGGCGATGCTGATCGGGCAGGCCACGATCGTGGCGGACCCGGAGGAGAAGCGCGCGGCGCTGCGCGCGGTCGTCGAGCACATCGTGCCGGGTCGCTGGGATGACGTGCGCGGCCCCACGGAGAACGAGCTGAAGGCGACGTCGGTGCTGGCGCTGGCGATCGACGAGGCCTCGGCGAAGGTCCGCGTCGGCGGGCCGGTCGACGACGAGGAGGACTACGCGCTGGCGACATGGGCGGGCGTGATCCCGCTTACGAGCACCGCGCACAGCCCGAGCCCGACCCGAGGCTGCGCGCGGGCATCGCGCCGCCGGCGTACGCCACCGACTACCGGCGGCCCGGCGCGCGCCGTGACCGCGCAGGTAGGCGGCGGCGTCCATCGCGCGCCCGCCCGGCGGCTGCACGTCGAGCAGCTCGAGCACGCCCGGGCTGCAGTCGAGCAGCAGCCGGCCGTCGCGCGCGATGATGCCCGCCGCCCCGACCGGGCGGCATCATCGTCGCGCAGCGCCGCGCGGTGCACGCCGAGCAGGCTGCCGTCTGCGAGCGCGACGCGCGCGCCGACGTGCGGATGCAGCGCGCGCACGACGCGCTCGAGCGCGACCGCGGGCCACGCGGGGTCGAGCAGGCGGTCCTCGGGACCGATCTTCTCGGCGTAGGTGACGCCGTCCTGCGGCTGCTCGACGAACGGCGGCGACTCGTCGAGCGCGCGCACGAGCAGCTCGCCGCCCAGCGCCTGCAGCCGCTCGGCGAGCGAGCCGTAGCTGTCATCCGCGCGGATCGGCTCGACGCCGCGCCAGGCACACGGGACCGCTGTCGAGGCCGGCGGTCAGGCGCATAATCGAAACGCCGGTCTGCTCGTCGCCGGCCATGATCGCCCGCTCGATCGGGCGCCGCGCCGCGCCAGCGCGGCAGCAGCGAGGGATGCACGTTGAGCAGCTCGTGCTCGGAGAGCAGCGGCTCCTTGATAAGCGCACCGAAGGCGCACACGATGACGGTGCCGGAGGAGCCAGCGCCCGAGCCGCTCGGGGCAGCCTCAACGGCGGCGCCTGAGTCGAGCGCCAGCGAGATCAGCGCCCTGGCGTCGGCGTCGTTGACGTTCTGTGGCTGCTCGAGGGGGATCTCCAAGGCGCGCGCGCTGACGCCGACGGGCGGCGATGTGAGCCGCCGTCCGCGACCGCTGGGACGGTCCGGACGCGTGATCGCGAGCGCGGGGCGGTGGGCGTCGCTGCGCGCGAGGCGTTCGAGCACCGCGGCCGCGAACTCGGAGGTGCCGATGAAGACGGTGCTCAACTTGCCGGTCTCGCCGAGCGCGCTAGGCGGCGTCCGCCGCGCGATCGTCCGCGGCTTCGCGCATCGCGCGCATCGCCTCCTTGCGCGCCTCGCGGGAGATGCGGTCGAGGATCAGCACGCCGTCGAGGTGATCGATCTCGTGCTGGATCACGCGCGCCTCGAAGCCCTCGGCCTCGATCTCGAGCTCATCGCCGGCCTGGTCGCGGCCGCGCACGAGCACGCCGCGCGTGACGCTCGACCTCGACGTGCACACCCGGCAGGCTCAGGCAGCCCTCGTCGCCTGGCTCGAGCTCCTCGCTCATCCACTCGATCTCCGGGTTGACGAGCGCTGTGACGGGATCCTCGACGTAGGCTTTGTAGACGAGCACGCGGTGCAGCACGCCGAGCTGGGTGGCGGCGAGCCCGACTCCGAGCGCGTCGTGCATGAGCTCGCCCATGCGCTGCACCTCCAGGCGCAGCTCATCGTCGAAGCGCTCGACGGGTACGGCCGTCGAGCGCAGTACGGGATCGCCGAGCTTGCGCACGTATCTCAGCGCCGCGTCCCGACGCGCGCGTGTCTCCTCATCGAGCTCGGTGGGAGCGCGCGCGACCTCGACGTCGTCCTCCTCGGAGCTCGGCGTCGGCAGCTCGATCGAGGTGTCCTTACGGTCTTCGGCGGCCATTGTCAGACTGAGTTTATGAGCCTCGGGCGCCGCGCGCGGATCGCCCGAGGCGCGGCTCAGCCTTTGCGGTGCGGCTCGGGCGCGCGCAGCGACACGATCGTGTTCGTGGTGTGGCTGGCGCCCTGGAGATCGTGCGCGAGCAGCGTGGCGCGGGCGCGGAGCGTGTGAACCCGTGCGAGCAGCACGCGCGCCTTCCCCGACAGGCGGAGCGTCACCGTGCGCACGGCGCCGCCCGCGACCGAGAACGACCCCGTGGCAAGCGTCACCACGGCCGGCTTCTGCTTCCCGGCGTGCCCGGCGCCGGCGATCACGGCGGTGAGCGTACGCAGCGTGACGATGCCCGAGCAACTGCTCTCCCCCGCCGGGCAGCTGATCTTCAGGGTCACGGTGTCCGCCGCGCTCACCTGCAGCGAGGCGCCTACGAGCTGGGCGTCGGGGACCGGCGGGGCAAGGCTGCTATGAAAGCCGTTGACCCCCTGGCCGGCGGATTTCGCCGACGCTTCTTCTTCGGCTTTCTTCTTCGCGGCCGCTTCTTCTCCGGCTTTCCTCGTGGCAGCGGCTTCTTCTCCGGCTTTCCTTTCCGCGGCCGCTTCTTCTCCGGCTTTCCTCGTGGCAGCGGCTTCTTCTCCGGCTTTCCTCTTCGCAGCCGCTTCTTCTTCGGCTTTCTTCGCAGCCGTTTCTTCTTCGTGCTGCTCCTTCACTTTTTCTTCGTGCTTCTTTGCTTCCGCTTCTTCGTGCTGTTTGTTCACTTCTTCTTCATGCTTCTTAGCTTCAGCTTCTTCGTGCTGTTTGTTCACTTCTTCTTCATGCTTCTTAGCTTCAGCTTCTTCGTGCTGTTTTTTCACTTCTTCTTCATGCTTCTTTGCTTCAGCTTCTTCATGTTCTTTCACTTCTTCTTCATGCTTCTTTGCTTCTTCTTCCAGTTCCTGCTGGGTCCGCGCCACGACTTTGACCACGGCCACAACCGGAGTGCTTCGCAAGCCGTAATTGTCGGTGACAGTCAGCGCTACCGTGTATTCGCCCGTTTCGATGTAGGTGTGGGTCGCTTCAGCGCCGGCACCCGTCGGCGTACCGTCACCCCAGCTCCAGGAGTAGCTGGAGATCGCGCCGCCCGGATAGGGGTCACTGGACGAAAGGCCGCTGAAGCTCGCAGGTAGGCTGACCTTGGGCGCGCCCGGCGGCGTGATCCGCGCGCTTGGCAGCAATGGTTCGAACAGGCTCAGTGACTTGGGCGTGCCGACGCCCGAGGGCCCGTCGAAGCCGGGGCCGGCGTTGCACGCCGTGGTGCCTTCGCAGTCGATCTCCACGCCGTAATGTTCATTCGCTCCGCATGCCAGCCCGCCGTAGTCGCAGAAGCCGTTGCCGCCTTCGGTGACGTCGTACAGGTCCGCTGAGTCGCCGAGATGCCCGTAGAGCGTCAGCGACGGGTAGCTGACGCCGTCGCCGCCGCCCGCGAGCGCGTAGAGCGAGCTGATCAGCGGCGTCGAAAGCGAGGTGCCTCCGATCGTCACCCAGTCTCGGCCGCGTTTGAACTTCGTGCACGCTTCACCGCATTCGTAGCTATCGTAGATATCAAAGCCGGTATAGGGGTTCGCGTCGGCAGATACGTCCGCTGCGAGGCGTTTGCTGCCACAGCCCGTCGCGGCGAAGCCGGGGGTGTGCTGCTGCCAGGGCTCGGCGGTGAACAGCGTGCTGCATCCACCGCCCGTCGCTCCTTCGGCGAGCCCGTATTCGAAGAAGCTTTCGTTGAATGGGCCATCCCCGTCCCACACCGTCTCGTTTTCCCGTCTGCCGGCGCTGTTGAGTTCGAGCGTGGTGCCGCCCACCGCGACCACCGAGGGAATCGACGCGGGCATGTTCGGCCGTTCAGGGAGTTCGTCCAAGCGCTTGCCTTCATTGGCCTCGGTCCAGTCGTAGTAGCCGTTGTCGCCCGTCGCCGCCGCGATCACCGCACCAGGGTGGTCATACGCTTCCTTTTCGGTCGTGCCGAGCGCGCTCTCCGGGCCGCCATAGGAGTTCGAGACCTCAGTAGCTCCGAGCGCGGTCGCCTCTTTCACGGCGGTCGAGAGGTTCTGGAAGCTCGCGCTCTTGGCCTCGACGAGCAGGATCTTGCATTTGGGGCAGCTCGAGTGCGCCACCTCGACGTCGAGCGATATCTCGACCGACCATCCCGTCGTGTCCGCCGGCGGCAGGGACGTGGTGCTGCCCGTCTGCGAGACCTTGGTGAAACAGCCGTTGGCTTTCGTGCACGCGGCGATCCCGTATTGGGCATCGAACGCGGCGAGGTCGGCTCCGATGCTCGGGTCGTCGTAGGCATCTACGATCGCGATCGTCTGGCCCGACCCGCCCGCCGTGGGCTCATATCCGTAGGCGCCGGCCAGCTCCGCGGGCGTCAGACCGCCGGCCGGGCCCGATTCGAGCGCTCCGGCAGCCGTCTTGTAGGCCTTGACGCCAGGCTCGTCGGCCGCCGCCGAGGACACGGGGATGCGCACCAACGCGAAGCACGCTGCGTCGCCCGGCTTCGGCGCCGAACACACCCGGCCGACCTTTGCGTAACGGGTCACCGTCGAGGAGAGCCCTGACCTCGCCGACGCGACGGAGGCGCCCACCAGACAGCACATGAGTGCCGCGAGCGAGACGTACGTTCGTAGCCACATACCTCGGGCGCACACATTCCCCATCCTCACGTCCCCCTCCCAAAGCCGCATCGCGCCCATCAGCTGAAGAGCTGATCTGATCTTCACCACCTCACCTCCATGTGATCGGTGCCCCGAGCCGGCGCGACCATACCAGATGCGCGAATCCACTTACAAGCGCTCGGGGCCAGCTCTCACTGTTTGCGCTCGACGAGCGCCACGCTCTCGTCTCGTGCGTGCCCGGGGGTCACGAGCGCCAGCTCGACTCCGCGCAGCCTGTGCTCGCGCAGCAATGCGCGCGCCGACGCGTCGAGCTTGATGCGCACTGTCTGAGTCTTGTCGACGGCGATCGACAGCACCGTGCTCGTCCCGATCGAGACGGCGCGCGTCACGCGCCTGCCTTTGACGATGACGGTGCGCCTCACTCTCAGCGTCAGTTTCGCGCGACAGGTTTCGGGGCCCGCGCAAGCTACCTTCACGAGCGCGTCGCCGGTGGCCGTGACCGCGATGCGCGTGCCGAGAAGCGACAGGATCGCCCGCGACAGCGCGGAGGAGCCGGTGAGCGGCACCGGGAGCTTGGATCCGGTCGTGGCTGCCCCCGAGGGACCGAGACCGGAGGTCGAGTTGGCCCCGGGCTTCAGCGCGTCGTCGACTCCCGGGGTGAGCTTCGGCGCGAGCACCGAGATCGTTTCGGCTTCCGCCAGGGCGGACCTGCCGTTGAAATACCCGGGTTCGAAGCCGCCGGCGACGAACGCAAGCTTGTAGCTTCCGCTCGGCAAACCGCGGATCGTGTATTCGCCGTCGGTTTCGCTGAGCCCACACGACACGACTTCCGAGACGCCTTTTGCGTTCGTCCTGAACGCGCACACCTCAGCTGCGCTGATGGGTGCGCCGGTCGCCGCGTCAGTCACCTTGCCGGATATTTCCGCGCCAAGGGTGAGTTCCGCGTCGATACCCGCGGTCGTCTTTTCGGCCCTTACCGGGACCGTGGTCCCGGCAGTGAATTCGAACGCGTCCTTATAGAGCTCGGCGACGTAATCGAGCTTGGTTTCGGGCAGCGCGAAGAACGCGACGTAGTAGCTCCCCGCGCGCAGCCCCGAGATCGCATATTCACCGCCGGAGCCGGTCGCGGCGCAGCCTTCGGCGTGTTCCCATTCGTCTTCTTCTTCGCCGAGCAGTTCGAAGTTGCTGACGATCGCGCAGACCTCCAGCCCCGCCACCGGATCGTGGGAGGAGAAGTCGGTGACCTTGCCTTGGATCCCGCCGTACGCTTCGGCGGCGTGCGCCCCCGGCGCAAGCGCGGCTGCGAGCAGGAGCATGCTCGCAAGCGCGCCCAGCAGGCGCGAGCGTTGCGGCAGATGTCGAACATCGCGGTGCATCTGCGCATGCTACTGCGGGTCGACATCGACGCTGAAGCTCACCCCGGTGTGCACGCGCGATCCGGCCGCCCGCCGCACAGCCTCGCCGACAGCGCGCACCGCCGCCCGCCGCTCGCCGGCCTTCACCATCACGACGAAGCGCTCGCGACCGCGCAGGCGAAACAGCGCCGCCGGTCCGAGCACGTCGGCATACGCCGAATCGGCGGCCCCCGAATCGAGGAGCCTGCGGTGGACATTCGGCGCCGCGACCGGGAGCTCCTCGGCCAGCGCCTCGCGCACCGCGCCGGCGGCCGCCCGGGCCTGCTGGGAGCCCTCGGCGGAGCACACGACCCTGATCAGGTGGGAGAACGGCGGGTAGCGCAGCGCACGGCGGCGCTCGAGCTCGCCGGCGATGAAGCCGTCGCTGTCGTGACGCGCCGCGTGCACGATGGAGCGCGCCTCCGGCGCGATCGTCTGCACGAGCACGCGTCCCTCCCCGCCCCGGCCGGCGCGGCCGGCCAGCTGCGCGATCAGCGCGAACGTGCGCTCCTCGGCGCGGAAGTCGGGGAAGCGCAGCGTGGCGTCGGCGTCGAGCACGACGGCGAGGCTGACGTCGGGGAAGTCATGGCCCTTGGCGACCATCTGCGTCCCGATCAGCACGCCGCAGTCGGCAGCCTCGAAGCGACGCAGGATCGAGCCGACGCTGTCGTCCTCGCCGACGGCGTCCGCGTCCAGGCGGAACACCGGAAAGCCGCCGTCGTCGAGCACGCGCCCGAGCTCGTGCGCAAGGCGCTCGGTGCCCGCGCCGTGGCGCGCGACCGAGCTCGACGAGCAGTCGCAGCAGCGCGCGGGCACCGTCTCGCGATGCCCGCAGTGGTGGCAAGCGAGGTAGCCCCCGGCGCGGTGCAGCACGAGCGCGACGTCGCAGTCGGGGCAGCTCCACACGCGCCCGCACGAGCGGCACGAGAGGAAGTTCGACCAGCCGCGACGGTTGAGCAGCACGATCGCCTTGCCGCGCGCCGCTCGCACGTCGGCGAGTGCCTGGGCGGTGAGCGGGTGCAGCCCCTGGGGACCGACCTCGACCTGGTCCGCGCGCATGTCCAGAACGCGCACCGCGGGCAGCGGGCGGCCGTCCACCCGCCGCGCGAGGACGTCGGCGGGCAGCCGCTGAACGCTCTCCGGACGCGGCGTGGCGCTCCCGAGCAGCAGCACCGCGCCGCAATGCCGCGCCCGCTCGGCGGCGACGTCGCGCGCGTCGTAGCGGGGGTCGCCCTCGTGCTTGTAGGAGGCGTCGTGCTCCTCGTCGACGACGATCAGGCCGAGCTGCTCGATCGGCGCGAACACCGCCGAGCGCGGTCCCACGCACACGCGCGCCTCGCCGTCGCGCAGGCGCCGCCACTCCGCGTAGCGCTGACCCGGGGTCAGGCGCGAGTGCAGCACGGCGACGGTGTCGCCGAAGCGTTCGACGAAGCGCCCGACGATCTGCGGCGTCAGGGCGATCTCCGGCACCAGCACGATCGCGCCGCGACCCTGCTCGAGCGCCGCCTGCGGCGGCACGCAGATAGACCTCGGTCTTGCCCGAGCCCGTCACCCCGCGCAGCAGCCGCTGCTCGGCGCGACGCTCCCGCAGGGCATCCAGCAGCGGCGCGAGCGCCGCCTCCTGTTCGCGCGTGAGCTCGGGCGTGCGCGGGCTGCGGGCGCCGACGGGCACGTGCTGCGGGCGCGCGACGGCGCGACGCTTGCGCCCGCTGAGCCGGCGTGCTGCTCCCGGCGGCAGCACGAGCCCGAGGGCGCGGGAGATCGTCGAGCAGTACTCGGCGGCGATCCATTCCGCGAGCCCCACGAGCTCCTCGGGCAGGGCGGGCGGGCCTTCGTCGAGCGCGCGCACGGGCTCCAGCAGCTTCTCCTCGGCAACATCGCTGCTGTCCGACACGCCGACGACCACGCCCAGCACCTGGCGGCGGCCGAACGGCACGACGAGCATCGAGCCGACGACGGCGCTGATCTGCTCAGGAAGCCGGTAGTCGAACGGCCCGCGCAGCGCGCGGGCCGTCGTCATCGGCTCGACCTTGACGATGACCGAGGACGCTGCCGCCGGCTCCACGCGGTCCTCGAGTTGTGCGGCGTTCGACACCGCCTGACCCTAGAGGACCGGCAGGCGGCGCCGGGCTGCTCAGAGACCGACGGCCGCGCGCAGCGCGGCGGCCTTGTCTGTGCGCTCCCACGTGAAGTCGTGGTCGTCGCGGCCGAAGTGGCCGTAGGCGGCGGTCTTCTGGTAGATCGGGCGGTGCAGCTCGAGCTCCTCGCGGAAGGCTCCCGGGCGCAGGTCGAAGACCTCGTCGACGGCGCGCGCGATCCGCGCACGGCTGAGGCCCTCTTTCTCGGTGCCGAACGTCTCGACCATCACCGACACCGGGTGGGCGACCCCGATCGCGTATGCGACCTGCACTTCGGCACGGTCGGCAAGGCCGGCGGCGACGATGTTCTTGGCGACCCAGCGCGAGGCGTAGGCGGCCGAGCGGTCGACCTTCGACGGGTCCTTGCCGGAGAACGCGCCGCCGCCGTGACGGGCCATGCCGCCGTAGGTGTCGACGATGATCTTGCGCCCGGTCAGCCCGCAGTCGCCGACCGGCCCGCCGATCACGAAGCGTCCGGTCGGGTTGACGAGGAAGTTCCGCCGCAGCTTGGTCGCGTCGTAGAGGTCTCTCGGGAGGATCGGCTCGACGACGTGCTCCCAGAGATCGTCGGGAATCAGCGCCTCGGCGCCCGCGCGGTGCTGGGTGGAGATCAGGAGCTTTTCGATCTCGACCGGCTTGCCGTCCTGGTAGCGCACGCTGACCTGGGTCTTGCCGTCGGGGCGCAGGTAGTCGAGCGTGCCGGCCTTGCGAACCGCGGCCAGGCGTTCGGCGAGGCGGTGCGCGAGCGAGATCGGGAGCGGCATCAGCGTGTCTGTCTCGTTGGTCGCGTAGCCGAACATCATTCCCTGATCGCCGGCGCCGGCGACATCGAGCTCGTCGTCGTCGCCTGCGTCGGTGCGGGCCTCGTAGGCCTTGTCGACGCCCTGCGCGATGTCGGGCGACTGCTTGTCGATCGCGTTGAGCACCGCGCACGAGTCAGCCGAGAAGCCGAGGTCGGCGTCGGTGTAGCCGATCTTGCGGATCGTCTCGCGCGCGATCTCCTGGATGTCGACGTAGGTCTCGGTCGAGATCTCGCCGGAAACCACGACGAGGCCGGTGTTGACGAGCGTCTCGCACGCGACGCGCCCGTACGGTTCGTCGGCGAGGACGGCGTCGAGCACGCCGTCGGAGATCTGGTCGGCGATCTTGTCGGGGTGGCCCTCCGTGACCGACTCGGAGGTGAAGAGGAACTCGTTCTCGGTTAGCTCAGTCATGTCTTTTGGGATCAGCTCCGGAAGATCAGGGCCGCCGCATGGGCGCTCGCCGGCCGCGCGTTGATGGGAAGTCGCAGAAGTCTATGCGGCGCGAGCACGGCCACGCTGGCCGCGCTCGACGAAGTCGATGATCAGCGGCACGCCGTCCATCCCGTAGCGCGCGCGCAGGCGGTTCTCGAGGAAGTAGGCGTAGTCGCGGGTGACGCGCGTGCGCGAGTTGACCTGGATCGCAAAGCGCGGCGGGCGCTCGCCGATCTGCGCCATGTAGATCAGCTTCAGGCGGTGCCCGCCACCGCCCCGGCGCGTGCCCACCGGCGGCTGGCGCGCCTGCACCGTCTCCGCCAGGAAGCGGTTGAGCTCGGGGGTGGGGATGCGCCCGCTGATGCGATCGCCGAGCGTGATCGCCTCGTTCAAGAGCCGCGCCACGTGACGGCCGGTCTTGGCGCTCACGGTGAGCACGCGCGGGCGCAGACGCAGCTTTTCGGCCACACGCGCGCGCTCGTGCTCGAGATCGACCCCCACTCCCTCCGCGTCCGGGCCGCGTTCCTGCATGTCCCACTTGTTGAGCACGATCGCGGTCGCGCACCCCGTCTTCATCGCGAGCTCGGCGATGCGCAGGTCCTGTGCGGTGACGCCGTCGCCTGCGTCGCACACGACGAGCGCGACGTCCGCGCGCTCGGCGGCGCGCCGCGAGCGCAGCGCGGTGTAGTACTCGACCGAGTCCGCGACCTTCGCCTGGCGGCGAATGCCGGCGGTATCGACGAGGATCAGCTTGCGCTCGCCGACCATCAGCGGCGTGTCGATCGCGTCGCGCGTGGTGCCCGCGACGTCGGAGACGATCACGCGCTCCTCGCCGAGGAAGCGGTTGACGAGCGAGGACTTGCCGACGTTCGGCCGCCCGATCACCGCCAGCCGCACGGTGTCGTCCTCGGGCTCTGAGTCGCCTGCCGGCAGCAGCGCGACGATCGCGTCGAGCAGGTCGCCGGAGCCGAGCCCCTGTGCCGCGGAGACGGCCAGCGGCTCGCCGAGGCCGAGGCGATGGAAGTCCGCCGCGAGCGGCAGGTCGGCGACGCCGTCGCACTTGTTGGCGGCGACGATCGTCGGGCACCGGTGCGCGGCGCAGCAGGTCGGCCATCTCCTCGTCGCCCGGCCGCACGCCGGCGCGCGCGTCGACGACGAGCACCGCGACCTGCGCTTCGGCGATCCCGGCGCGCGCCTGCTCGCGGATCGAGCCCGCGAGCGGATCCTCGTCCTCGAAGTCGACGCCGCCGGTGTCGATCAGCGTGAAGCGGCGCCCGTTCCACTCGCAGTCGAGCTCCTTGCGGTCGCGCGTGACCCCGGGGCGCTCGTGCACGACCGCCTCGCGGGTGCCCGTGAGGCGGTTGATCAGCGAGGACTTGCCCACGTTCGGATAGCCGACGACGGCGACCTTCACAGGCTCGCCCCCGGACGCAGGTCCACGAGCTCGACGAGATCCTGCAAGGCCAGGATCTCAGGGTCGCCGGTGTAGAGCGGAGCACCATGGCGCTGAGCGGTGGCAACGCAGAACGAGTCCGCATACGACAGTCCCCCTGCCGCCTTGACGCCCGCGGCGCGAACCACGAGATCCCAGTCCGGATCCTCGACCGTCGTCACTGCCCGCACCCGATCGACCAGCGTCATCGCCCGCTCCCTTCCATGGTCACGCTCCAACTTGTAGAGCACCTCGCCGAGGTTGATCGCGGAGATGACGGATTCAGCCGTATCGATGGCCGCTTCGACCTCACCGACACACGGATGATCCTCATACAGGGCCATCACAGCCCACGCGTCGAGGACGACGGTCAATGCCCCATTCCCGGGATCTCGACATCCTCACGCTCCCGTTCCAGACGGCGCTCCGCCTCGAGTCCGGCCGTTAGGCTCGGTCCCCCCGCCAGAGCGCCACGCAGGCTTGCGACGATCGCCCTGCGCTCTGTCGTACCCGCGACGGCCTTGCGGATACGCACTTCGTCCTCCGCCTCATGCACCACCAACTTGTCGCCTGGCTGCAGGTGCAGGCGATCGCGGATCCGCTTGGGGATCACGACCTGGCCCTTCGGACCCATCTTGTACGTCGCATCAGGCCGAGTCATACCGCGAGTATAACCGCAGCAGGGTGACTTCCCCGTCAAAGGCGGCTGCGGGCCAGCGCGGCGATCCGCGCCACCACCTGCTCCACGTCGAGGCCGCTCGTGTCGAGCATTACCGCGTCGGGAGCCGCTTCCAGCGGGCTGTGATCGCGGGTGCTGTCGCGCTCGTCGCGCATCAGCTGCTCGGCGAGGATCGTCTCGACGTCGGCGCCCAGCTCGGCGGCGCGGCGGCGCGCGCGCTCGCGCGGATCGGCGGTCAGGAACACCTTCAGCTCCGCGTCGGGCGCGACGACCGTGCCGATGTCGCGCCCCTCAGCCACCCAGTCGCCGCGCGCGATCAGCTCGCGCTGCTTGGCGACAAGCGCCTCGCGTACGCCGGGGTCGGCAGCGACCCGCGACGCCGCCTCGGAGACCTCGGGGGCACGGATCGCGTGGCTGACGTCGCGGCCATCCAGCAGGACCTGGCCGGCCTGGCCGTCGGGCGTTCCCAGAAGCTGAATCTGTGCCTCCCGCGCATGTTCCGCCGGCTCGCGCTGTGGTTCCCAAAGCCAGCGCCGCGCCACACAGCGGTACATCGCGCCGCTGTCCAGATAGGTGAAGCCGAGCTCGCGCGCCAGCGCGCGAGCGACGGTCGACTTGCCGGCGCCGGCGGGACCGTCGATCGCTACGAGCAAGGCGTCGCTCCGGCGCGGCGCTCCGCTACGAGCACAGGCGCTCCAGGTCGCTGACGAAACCTGGGTAGGACACCGCGGCGGCGTCCATCCCGATGACCTCCACTCCCTCGCGCGAGGCGAGGCCCGCCACCGCGCCCATCATCGCCAGACGGTGATCGCCGAGCGCGTCGATGCTTCCTCCGCGCAGCCCACCGGTGCCGCGCACGGCGAAGCCGTCGTCGGTCGCCTCGATATCGGCGCCGAGGCCGCGCAGGCCGTCGACGACCCCGGCGATGCGGTCGGACTCCTTCACGCGCAGCTCCTGCGCGCCGCGTACGACGGTCTCGCCCTCGGCGAAGCAGCCGAGCAGCGCGACCAACGGCAGCTCGTCGATCGCCAGCGGCACCTCGTCCGGCTCGACGACCGTGCCCTCGAGCGACCCGTGGGCGACGTCGAGGTCGCTCACGGGCTCCTCGGCCTCGAGCTCGCCGCCCTCGCTCTCGAGATCGCCGAGCACGATGCCGCGCATGCGCCGCACGATGCGCAGGAAGCCGGTGCGCGTCCAGTTGACGCCGACGTCCCCGATCAACAGGCGCGAGCCGGGGACGAGCACGCCGGCGGTCGACGAGGAAGGCGGCGGAGCTCGGGTCGCCGGGCACTTTGACGCTGTCCAGCAGCAGCTCATCGGTGTTCACGACCGTCACGCGCAGGCCGTTGCGATGGATCGCGACGCCGGCGCGCAGCAGCATCCGCTCGGTGTGGTCGCGGCTGCGCGCGGGCTCGCCGACGGTCGTCGCGCCGTCGGCCATAAGCGCGGCGAGCAGCACGCACGACTTGACCTGAGCGCTGGCGACGTCCAGCTCGTAGGAGATCGCGCGCAGGCGCGTGCCGTGGATATGCAGCGGCGCGAAGCGATCGTCGCGGGCCTCGAGCTGGGCGCCCATCTGGCGCAGCGGCCGCGCGATCCGGTCCACAGGACGGCGACGAATCGACTCATCGCCGTCGAGCGTGAACGAGCAGCCCTCCTGCGCGGCCAGCCAGCCCGGCAGCAGCCGCAGCAGCGTGCCGGCGTTGCCGACGTCGATCGGGCCGGGCGGCTCGCACGCCTCGCGCAGACCGGTGCCGCGCACCACGAGATCGTCGCCGTGTATCTCGACGAGCGCGCCGAGAGCGCGCACCGCGTCGAGCGTCGAGGTCGTGTCGGCGGCGTGAAGATAGCGCTCGATGCGCACCGGCTCGGAGGCCATCGCGCCGAGCAGCGCGGCGCGATGGGAGATCGACTTGTCGGCCGGCGCGCGCACCTCGCCGGAGAGTCCGCGTGCGGGCTCGAAGCGCATGTTCATCAGCTGGCCCTCATGCTTGCACGACCGGGAAGCCGAGGTCGGCGATCAGCTCCGCGGCCCGGCGTGCATGCTGCTCGCCCGCGATCCACAGCGCCACGACCCCCTGGCTGCTGTCGGCTGACGGCGAGAGCACCATGTCGAGGATGTTGACGCCCGCGCCGCCGAGCGCGAGCGCGATCTCGGCGATCACCCCGGGTCGGTTGGGGACCGAGGCGCGCAGCTCGAGCACCGACTCACCGACACCGCCGCCGACGAGGCCCGCGCCCAGCAGCGCCTCGCGGGCCGCGCGCGCCCGCTCGTTCCAGGCGCCGATCGCGCTCGCATCGCCCGACTCCAGCCAGCCTCGCACCTCCTGCAGGCGTCGGCTGAGAACGTCGATGCCGGCGCTCAGCGCGTCGCGGTTTGACATGTAGATGTCGGTCCAGATCGCGCTGTTGGCGCCGGCGACGCGGGTCGCGTCGCGGAAGCTCGGCCCGACCGCCGGCAGCCGCTCGGACTCCTCGCCGAGCATGCTGCGCGCCTGCACGACGAGCAGGTTGGCGAGCACATGCGGCAGATGCGACACGCCCGCCATCAGGCGGTCGTGGGTCTCGGCGTCGATCGCCGACGGCCGCGCGCCGAAGCGGCTGAGCAGCCGGTGCAGACGCTCGTAGAGGACCCCGGTCGTGCTGCCTTTGGCCGGCGTCAGATACCAGGTCGCGCCGTCGAACAGATCCGCGCGCGCGTGCTCGACGCCGGCCGTCTCGGCACCCGCCAGCGGGTGGCCGCCGACGAAGCGCGCATCGATCATCGCCCGCGGCCAGCTCGCGCTTGGTCGAGCCGACGTCGCTGACGACGCAGTCGGGGCCGGCAGCTTCCAGGGCAAGTCGCACCGTCTCGGCAAGCGCACCCACGGGCGCCGCGGCGAACACCACGTCGGCGCCGGCGACCGCGGCGGCGATGTCATCGGCCTGTTCGTCGATCGCCCCCAGGGCGAGGGCTAGGGCGCGCACGTCGGAGTCGGGGTCGTAGCCGCGCACGATCGCGCCCGCGCGCGTGCGCGCCGCCAGTCCGATCGAGCCGCCGATCAGCCCGACGCCGAGGACCGCGACCCGCATCCGCTCAGGGCTGCGCCGTCTGCGCTCGGGCGACGCTGCGAGCGCGTACGGACTCTGCCAACCCCTCCAGCACCTCGACTGTCGTCTCCCAGCCGATACATCCGTCGGTGATCGACTGGCCGTAGCGCACCTCGGCGCCAGACCGCAGGTCCTGGCGGCCGGCGACGAGAAACGACTCGAGCATCACGCCGACGATGGCGTCGTTACCGCTCGCGATCTGGCCGCCGACGTCGGCTGCCACATGCGGCTGGCGTTCAGGGTCCTTGTCGCTGTTGTCGTGGCTGAGGTCGATCATCACGCGCGTCGGCAGGCCCGCGCCGTCGAGTAGCTCCAACGCCGCCGCGACGCTCGAGGCTTCGTAGTTGGGCCGGCCTTTTCCACCACGCAGGATGATGTGACAGTCAGAGTTGCCGCGCGTGTACAGGATCGCCGGCGCGCCATTCGGATCGATGCCGGCGAACGCGTGTGGCTCGGCCGCGGCGCGGACGGCGTCCGCGGCCACCTGCACGTTGCCATCGGTGCGGTTCTTGAAGCCGACCGGCATCGACAGCCCCGAACCGAGCTGGCGGTGGATCTGGCTCTCGGTCGTGCGCGCGCCGATCGCCCCCCACGAGACGGCGTCTGCAGATGTACTGCGGCGTGATCGGGTCGAGGAACTCGCAGCCGACGGGAAGGCCGGTGTCGAGCACGCCGAGCAGCACACGCCGCGCGAGGTGCAGTCCGGCGTTGACGTCGCCCGAGCCGTCGAGATGCGGGTCGTTGATCAGCCCCTTCCAGCCCGTTGTGGTCCGTGGCTTCTCGAAGTAGACGCGCATCGCGATCAGCAGCTCGCCGCTCAAATCGCGGGCGAGCTGCGCGAGCAGCGCCGCGTACTCGAGCGTCGCGTCGGGATCGTGCACGCTGCACGGCCCGACGACGGCGAGCAGCCGGACGTCGGCCCCATCCAGGACGGCGCCGACCTCGCGGCGGCCACAGATCACGACGTCCGCCTGCTCGCGGCTCAGGGGCAGCTGCTCGAGCAGCGCATCGGGCGCGAGCAGCGGCACGACCCTTTCGATCCGCACGTCGCGGACGTAGTCGGCCGGTCGCAGCTGGGCACCGGGTAGCTCAGGCAAGAGCCGGCTCCCTCCCTGCGAGCGCCTTGCCCGCGAGCGCGGCCGCCTGTTCGACCGCGTGCGCGTACGCGGCGAACTCCTCCGCCCGCAGCGCCTGCGGCCCGTCGCAGATCGCCTCGTCCGGGTTCGGGTGCACCTCGACGATGATGCCGTCGGCACCCACCGCGGCGGCGGCGAGCGACAGCGGCGTCACGAGGTCGCGTCGACCGGCGGCGTGGCTGGGGTCGACGATCACCGGCAGGTGCGAGAGCTCCTTCAGCACGGGAACCGCCATCAGGTCGAGCGTGAAGCGGTACGCGGTCTCGAACGTGCGGATGCCGCGCTCGCACAGCATCACGTTGGGGTTGCCTTCCTTGAGGATGTACTCGGCGGCCATCAGCAGCTCGTCGAGCGTCGCCGAGAGCCCGCGCTTGAGCAACGCCGGGCGCCCCGAGCGTCCGACCTCGGCGAGCAGCGGGTAGTTCTGCATGTTGCGCGCGCCGATCTGGATCACGTCGGCGACCTCGAGCACGGCGTCGAGGTCTGAGATGTCCATCAGCTCGGTGACGATCGGCAGGCCCGTCTCGGCCTTCGCCTCGGCGAGCAGCCGCAGGCCCTCCTGGCCGAGACCCTGGAACGCGTACGGAGACGTGCGCGGCTTGTACGCGCCGCCGCGAAGCAGCGTCGCGCCGGCATCGCGCACGACGCGAGCGGTCTGCATCATCTGCTCGCGCGACTCGACGGTGCACGGTCCGGCGATCATCGCGAAGTGCCCGCCGCCGACCTTGCGCCCGTCGATATCGAGCACGCTGCGCTCGCCGTGGGTGATCTGGGCGGAGGCGAGCTTGTACGGCTTGAGGATCGGCACCACGCGGTCCACGCCGGGCTGGCCCTCGAGGCCGAGGCTCGCGACGCTGGCGTCCTGCTCGACGTCGCCGATCGCGCCGATCACGGTGACTCGCGCTCCTGAGCTGCGGTGGGCGCGCGCTCCGGCTCGCTCGATCTTGGCGACGACCGCCTCGACCTCGTCCTCGGTGGCGGTCTCCTTCATGACAATCATCATCGACTCATCCTTTCACTAACACCTGGGCATGGTAGAGGCGCGCCGCGAGCTCACCTCTCGATTAGCCGTGAGAAGGCACGTGGGACGCCCTGTGGGTGGCGCTCGGTCCGCTGGCGGAACCCGGTGCGGCCGTGGGGCACCCGCTCACGGGCAGGTGCCGGCCGAAGCGCCTAGATAAATCGCCAGGTGCGATACGCGCACGAGGATGACCGCGCGCTGAGGGCGCGTGCTGAAGCGTGTATGCGAACCAGCGCGGTCATGACTGTCTCGATGCTTTGTAGCAGACGCGCGGCTCGCCGTCGAGGGGTGGGAGACGCTCGGCCGAAACGAGCGCGAACTGCCGGCACCGGCGCGACGCGGATCGCGCCGGGCGCAGCCCTCAGCGCGTCGGGGCCGGCGCGAGCACCTCGGCGAGCGCGTCGAGGAAGCGCGCGTTCTCCTCGGGCAGCCCGTAGGTGACGCGCAGCGCAGGCACGGCGCTGCCGAGCGCGCTGCCGCCGCGCACGAGCACGCCGCGCTCCTGCAGGCCGCGCATGATCGCCTGCTCGTCGCGGTCCTCGCCGAGCGCGAACCAGCAGAAGTTCGCCTGCGAGTCAGCGGGCTCGATGCCGAGCGCGCGCAGGCGCTCCTCGACGGAGATGCGCTCGGCGACGGTGCGGTCACGCGATCTTCGACGGCGTCCTGGTGCGCGAGCGCCTCGACCGCGGCGGCCTGCGCGAGCGCGTTGCAGAAGAACGGCTGGCGCACCTGGTCGAGCGCGCGCGGCAGCTCCTCCGAGCCGCACAGCGCGAAGCCGACGCGCAGCCCGCACAGACCGTGCACCTTCGAGAAGGTGCGCAGCAGCACGAGGTTGGGGTGCTCGGCCAGCAGCGCGAGCGACGCGTCGGGGTCCTCGAGCAGGTTGAACTCGCAGTAGGCCTCGTCGAGGATCACGCACACGTGCGGCGGGACCTCGTCGAGGAAGCCGGCGATGTCCGCCAGCCGGACCGCCGTGCTCGTGGGGTTGTTGGGGTTGCAGACGAGCACCAGCCGCGTGGCGACGGTGATCTCGCGCAGCATCGCCGACAGGTCGTGGCGCTCGTGCTCGTCGAGCGCGACCGTTATCGCACGCGCGCCCGAGGCGGCCGCGAGGTGCGGGATAGACGGAGAAGGACGGCCAGGCGTAGACGAGCTCGGCGCCGGGCTCCAGCAGCGCCTCGCCGGCAGCGAGCAGGATGTCGCACGAGCCGTTGCCGATCGCGATCCGCGACGCGGGCACTTCGTAGCGGTCGCTGAGGCGCCGGCGCAGCAGCGAGTTGGACGGGTCGGGGTAGCGGTTGAGCGTCGCCGAGCTCGCGCTCGATCGCCTCGCGCACGGCCGGCAGCGGCGGGTACGGCGACTCGTTGCTGGCGAGGCGCACGAGCGGCTCCTGCTGCGCGTAGCCGCCCGCGGCCGGATAGGCGGGGATGCGCGCGATGCGCTGTGAGAACTCGATCGTCATCGACGCATTGTGTCGGGTTCGTCCGTGACGGCGCTCCGCGCCGGCCGGGCGATTGATGTTCCGTCCGTGACGGCGCTCCGCGCCGGCCGGACTACTGTGCAGCGTGCAGGTCGGCGCGCAGCGCGCGCGCGTCGCCCAGGTACACGTGCGCGGGCACGTGGTCCTCCGCGGCGTAGTAGTGGATCAGCACCCTGATCACGCGCGGCATCGAGCGCGGCACCGGGATCTCCTGGGCGCACAGCAGCGGCACGCGGTCGAAGCCGAGAGCGCGCGCGGCGACCGCGGGGAACTCGGCGTTGAGGTCCTCGGTGGCCGTGAAGATGCAGCTGACGACGTTCTCCGGCTCGAGCGCGTTGCGCTGCATGATCTCGCGCATCAGCTCGGTCGTCGCGTCGAGGATGTCCTGGGCGTCGTTGCGCTCGACGCTGATGGCGCCGCGCAGGGCGAACAGTCGCATGGCGCGCGATTGTGTCAGAGCGCGGCGCGCGCAGACGCTCGATCTCGGCGTCGCCGAGCGCGGCGGTGGGCACCCGGCGCGAGGCCGTCGAGCGCCAGCGGTCCGAAGCGCGTGCGCTGCGAGCTCGAGCACGGATGTCCGACGGCCTCGCACATCCGCCGCACCTGGCGGTTGCGCCCCTCGTGGATCGTCAGCTCGATCACCTCGGCTGCGCCCGCCGAGGCGGCGCACGCGCGCGGGCGCGGTCGCGCCGTCCTCGAGCAGCACGCCCGCGCGCAGGGCGCGCAGCGCATCCTCGGCGATCGGCGATCGCCGCCGAGCCGCGCGCGATAGGTCTTCGGCACCTCGAAGCGCGGGTGCGTCAGCCGGTTGGCGAGCTCGCCGTCGTTGGTCAGCAGGATCAGACCGCTGAGCTGTCGACGTCGAGGCGCCCGACCGGGTACAGGCGCAGCCCGCCCGCGGGCACCAGCTCGACGACGGTGCGGCGGCCGTGCGTGTCGCGTGCAGTCGAGACGACGCCGACGGGCTTGTTGAGCGCGTAGAGCACGCGCGGCTCGGCCCCGGCGAGCGCCTGTCCGTCGAGCGCCACGCCGCTGTGCTCGTCGACGTCGCGGGCGGGGTCGGTGACGACCTCGCCACCGACGCTCACGCGCCCGGCGGCGATCAGCGCCTCGGCGGAGCGCCGCGAGGCGACGCCCGCGTGGGCGAGGTACTTGGCTAGGCGCACGCGCGGAGAACCGGGACGGGGCTCATCTGCTGCAACCATAGGATGAGTACCGTCCGTCCTCCCCGCCGGCGGCCGCTCGACCATGGACCTCGAACTCCTCGATCAGACGCTCGCCGCCCGCGGCGAGCCGCGCTTTCGCGCCGGCCAGGTGTGGGCGTGGGCCGCGCGCGGCGCGAGCGGCTACGAGCAGATGACGAACCTCCCGGGCGAGCTGCGCGAGGCGCTCGCGCGCGAGCTGCCGTTCTCGACGCCTCAGCCTGCGCGAGGAGGCCCACTCGCGCGACGGGACCGTCAAGGCGCTGTTCGACACCGCCGACGGCAGGCCGCTCGAGGCGGTGCTGATGCGCTATCGAAACCCCCTGGAGGCGGCGACGGCCGCCGCTCGATCTGCGTCTCCTCGCAGTCGGGCTGTCCGCTGACGTGCACGTTCTGCGCCACCGGCGCGATGAGGTTCGCGCGCAACCTGAGCGCGTCGGAGATCCTCGACCAGGCGCTGCACTTCCGGCGCATCGAAGCGATCGACCACTGCGTGTTCATGGGCATGGGCGAGCCGATGCTGAACCTCGACAACGTGCTCGCCGCGTGCGAGCGCCTGCCGGACGTCGGCATCACGCACCGGCGCACGACGATCTCGACCGTCGGCTGGATCCCGGGGATCGAACGACTGGCGGAGAGCGAGATGCCGCTGCGCCTGGCGCTGTCGCTGCACGCCGCCGACGAAGCGCTGCGCTCGGAGCTGATGCCGGTCAACGAGCGCTACCCGCTGCGCGACGTGATCGAGGCCTGCCGCGCGTTCTACGCGCGCAAGCGCAGGCGCGTGTTCGTCGAGTACGTGATGCTCGCGGGCGTCAACGACCGCTACGAGCAGGCGCTCGCGCTCGCGAGCGCTGTTGCGGGCGGCGCGCGCGGACGCGGCGCCGATCTTCAAGGTCAACCTGATCCCCTACAACCCCACGGACTCCGGCGACGGCGCTCCCTTCGACGGCTCCAGCCGCGAGTCGATCGCCGCCTTCCGCGGCCGCGCTCGAGTCGCGCGGAGTGCCCGCCACCGTGCGCCTCACCCGCGGGCGCGACATCGCGGCCGCGTGCGGTCAGCTGGCGGCGCAGGCGGGGTAGCTATCGCGCCGCTCGCGCGCACTGCTCTGCTCTTCGACGAGAACCCGCCGCGCTCGCGGAGGGCGCGGGCGCGCTCAGGCGCCGCCCGCGCGCGCCTCGCCCGCGCGCAGCAGACGCTCGCGCAGCTCGGCCTGCTCCTCGGGGGTCGGGTCCCAGCGGGCGACGTCGGGCAGCTCCTCGAGGCTGCGCAGCCCGAACAGCTTCAGGAACTGGGTGGTCGTGCGGTAGAGCACGGCGCCGAACTGCGAGTGGCCGGCCTCCTCGATCAGGCCGCGGTCGAGCAGCGTGGCGGCTGGCCGAGTCGGCGCTGACGCCGCGGATGCGCGTGATCTCCGGGCGCGACATCGGCTGCAGGTAGGCGACGATCGCGAGCGTCTCGGCCTGCGCGGGGGTGAGCGTGGCGGCGCGCGGGCGGCTGAACAGGCGCCGTGCGGCATCCTCGGCTGTCGGGGTCGCTGGCGAGCGTCCAGCCGCCGCCGAGCTCGCGCAGCGTGATCCCGCGCCGCCCGGGCGCGTACTGCTCGCCGAGCACCGCGAGCGCGGCGAGCACCGCGCCCTCGCCCGCCTCGGCGGCGTCGGCCAGCTCTGCCGGCGCTGAGCGGGTCGGTGGACAGGAACAGCAGCGCCTCGACGGTCCGCGCGAGCGACGGCAGCTCCTCGGCCACCGCC
Source organism: uncultured Solirubrobacteraceae bacterium (assembly GCA_963797105.1). GTDB lineage: Bacteria > Actinomycetota > Thermoleophilia > Solirubrobacterales > Solirubrobacteraceae > Palsa-744. Next base: position 1,268,473 of record CAWCOB010000002.1, on the reverse strand, counting down.
TCGAGAGGCTCGCTCCACCGCCGTGATCTCCTCGACGTCGCTCACGGCGCGAACCCTACGCCCCGCGAGCGCTGAGCGCGAGCGGCGGCGCGTGCGCCTCGACAGGTGCCCGTGCGCCGGGCGCGGATCGCGATCTCGCCGAAGCTCTCCTGCTGCTCCCAGTCCGCCTCGCCGCGCTTGTAGAGCTCGAGCAGCGCGAACAGCGTCACGGCGACGGTCATGCGGTCGGCGCCGCGCACCGCCTCCTCGAAGCTGAAGCTGCCGCGCCGCAGCAGGCCGCGCAGGTGCGCGAGGCGCTCGGCGACGCGTGACGCGGGGCACGGCGATGTGGCGCACGTTGATCGTCGGCGGCATCAGCAGCAGCCGCCCGATCGCCGCGCCGAGCAGCCTCGGGGTCCTGCGAGCCGTCGGCGGCGTGCACGATCGCGCGGCGCAGGCTCGGCGGCAGCGGCGCCGCGCGGAAGCGCACGCCGTGCTCGGCGCGCGAGCAGCTCGCCGAGGTGCGCGGCGGCGGCGCGGTAGCGGCGGGCGTCGAGCATCCGCGCGAGCAGCTCCTCGGCGGCCTGCTCGGGCTCGATGTCGAGCAGCTCCTCGCTCGTCGCCGCTCAGCATCAGCCGCGACTTCAGCTCCAGCAGCGCCGCGATCAGCACGATGAACTCGGTCGCGGTCTCGAGGTCGAGCTCGCCGCGCTGCTCGAGGTGGTCGAGGTAGGCGAGCACGACCTCGGCGAGCTGCAGCTCGAGCAGGTCGACCTCTTCGCGCAGCACGAGCGTCAGCAGCAGGTCGAACGGGCCGCTGAAGACGTCGAGGTCGAGCTCGAGCGCGGCGAGGGTCGTCATCTGCGGCGCTGCTCTGCCGGGTGCTCATCCGCGCACCGTAGCGGGCGGCGCCGACGGGCCAGCGGCTCACGCGCGGCCCTGCGCGGCGCCCCGACGCCCATCCGCTCGCGCACGTCCGCGAGCGTCGCAGCGGCGATCGCGCTGCGCGCGCGCGGCGCCGTCGCGCGAGGATCGCCTCGAGCGCGCGCCTCGTCGGCGCGCAGCTGCTGCGTAGCGCTCGCGCACCGGCGCCAGGTAGTCGACCACGGCGGCCGCGACCGCCGCCTTGAGCTCGCCGTAGCGCGCCTGCGCGAACTCGGCTTCGACCGCCGCCGGGTCGACGCCGCGCACCGCGGCGAGGATTTCGATCAGGTTGCTGACGCCGGGCTTCTCGGGCGCGCGGCGCACCTCGCTGCCGGAGTCGGTGACCGCGCTCTTGAGCTTCTTCTCGATCGCCGTCGGGCTCGTCGAGCACGTACACGGTGCCCTGCTCGCTGCCGCCCGTCGTGGACATCTTGCGCGTCGGGTCCTGCAGGTCCATGATCCGCGCGCCGACCTGCGGGGATGCGGTGCTCGGGCACGACCAGCACCTCCTCGCCGTCGCCGAAGCGCGCGTTGAAGCGCCGCGCGACGTCGCGCATCAGCTCGAGGTGCTCGCGCTGGTCCTCGCCGACGGGCACCTCGTCGGCGCGGTAGGCGAGCACGTCGGCGGCCTGCAGCACCGGGTAGAGCAGCAGCCCGGCGGAGACGAGCTCGCGCTGCGCGAGCGACTTGTCGCGGAACTGGTGCATCCGCTGCAGGCGCCCGAGCTCGGTGACGCTGCACAGCAGCCACGTCAGCTCGGTGTGCTCGGGCACGTCGCTCTGGCGGAAGAGGATGCAGCGCTGCGGGTCGAGGCCCGCGGCGAGCAGGATCGCGGTCGTGTCGTACAGGCGCTCGCGCAGCTCGGCCGGGTCGTAGGCGACGGTGATCGCGTGCAGGTCGACGATGCAGAAGATGCCCTCGCCGCGCTCCTGGCTCGAGACGTACTGGGCGATCGCGCCGATGTAGTTGCCGAGGTGCTTGCGCCCGGTCGGCTGGATGCCGGAGAAGATGCGCATCGGCCGATCGGCGTCCGCTCGGCGGCCGGCCGCGGCGCGCGTCAGCGGCGCCGCAGCGAGCTGTCGGTGAGCCACGGCGGCGTCCCAGCCGCGTGTCGGCCGGGTTGACGTTCGTCCCCGGCGGGACGATCTCGTCGATGCGGTCGAGCACGTCGGCGCTCAGCGTGCGCCTCGAGCGCCGGCAGCTGGCTCTCGAGCTGCTCCATCGTGCGCGGGCCGATGATCGCCGCGGTCACCGCGGGGTGGCTCGTGACGAACGCGAGCGCCATCTCGATCAGCGAGATGCCGGCCTCGTCGGCCAGCTCGCCGAGCGCCTGCGCCGCCTCGAGCTTGCGCCTGGTTGCCGGGGATCGACATGTCGTAGCGCGACGGGAGCATCTGCGCGCGGCGGCTGTCGCCGGGCGAGTCGCCGCCCTTGCGGTAGCGCCCCGACAGCCAGCCGCCGGCGAGCGGGCTCCACGGGATCACGCCGATGCCGTACTGCTCGCACACGGGCAGCACGTCGGCCTCGATCCGGCGGATCAGCATCGAGTAGGGCGGCTGCTCGCAGCGCGAAGCGCTCGCGCCCGCGCTGCTCGGCGACCCACTGCGCCTCGACGATCTGGTGGGCGGGGAAGGTCGAGCTGCCGATGCAGCGGACCTTGCCGGCGTGCACGAGGTCGGTGAGCGCGCCGAGCGTCTCGTCGATGTCGGTGTCCGGCTCGGGACGATGGATCTGGTAGAGGTCGATCCAGTCGGTTTTCAGCCGCCGCAGGCTGTTCTCGACCTCTTTGACGATCCAGCGGCGCGAGTTGCCGAACTGGTTCGGATCGTCGTCGTGCATCTTGCCGTGGACCTTGGTCGCGAGCACCACCGAGTCGCGCCGGCCGTCGGCGAGCGCCTTGCCGACGATCTCCTCGGACTCCCCGCGCGAGTACACGTCGGCGGTGTCGATGAAGTTGATGCCCGCGTCGAGCGCGCGGTGGATGATGCGCGATCGAGTCGTCGTGGTCGGTGTTGCCCCACGCGCCGAACATCATCGCGCCGAGGCACAGCGGGCTGACGTTGACGCCGGTGCGCCGAGTTTGCGCTGCTCGATCGCCATCAGCCGAGCGCCTGCGGATCACGGGGCTGCTTCGCCGCGGCGACCTCGTCGAGGCGGCGCACCGGCGTGCGTGTAGGGCGCGCCGCGCGCGATCTCGGGATCCTCGGCGGCCTCCGCGCAGGATCGCGGCGATCGCGTCGGCGAACGCGTCGAGCGTCTCCTTGGTCTCGGTCTCGGTCGGCTCGACCATCAGCGCCTCGTCGACCAGCAGCGGGAAGTACACGGTCGGCGGGTGAAAGCCGAAGTCGAGCAGGCGCTTGGCGAGGTCGAGCGTCTTGATCTGCAGCGCGCGCTTCATCGGCCCGCCGGAGAGCACGAACTCGTGCATGCACAGCTCGCCGTAGGCGAGCGGCAGGTACTCGGCGACGCCGTGCTCGCGCAGGCGCGCGAGCAGGTAGTTGGCGTTCAGCACCGCCGTCTCGGAGGCGTCCTTGCAGGCCGTCGCCGCCGAGCGAGCAGATGTAGGCGTAGGAGCGCACGAAGCAGCCGTAGTTGCCGTGGAAGCCGCGCAGGCGGCCGATCGACTTGCGGCCGCGTCGTAGTCGAGGTCGAACGCTGCCGTCGTCGCGCCGCGACGACCACCGGCACCGGCAGGAACGGCGCGACGCGCTCGGAGACGGCGATCGGCCCGGAGCCGGGGCCGCCGCCGCCGTGGGGCTGGGTGAAGGACTTGTGCAGGTTGAAGTGCACGATGTCGAAGCCCATGTCGCCGGGGCGCGAGAGGCCCATCACGGCGTTGAGGTTGGCGCCGTCGTAGTAGAGCGTCGCCCCGACCCCGTGCACGATCTCGGCGATCTCGGCGATGTTCGGGTCGAACAGGCCGAGCGTGTTGGGGTTGGTGAGCATCAGGCAGGCGACGTCGCGGTCGGCCTTCGCGCGCAGGTCGTCGATGTCGACGCCGCCGTCGGCGTTGGTCGCGACCTTGACGACCTCCAGGCCGGCCATCGTCACGGTCGCGGGGTTGGTGCCGTGGGCGGTGTCGGGCGTGAGCACCTTGTGGCGCGCCTCGCCGCGGTCCTCGTGGTAGGCGCGCGTCAGCAGCACGCCGGCGAGCTCGCCGTGGGAGCCGGCGGAGGGCTGCAGCGAGACGTGCGGCAGGCCCGAGATCTCGGCGAGCGCGCCCTGCAGGTTCCACATCAGCTCGAGCGCGCCCTGCGCGCGCTCGGGGTCCTGCAGCGGGTGCAGCCGCGCGTGGCCGGGCAGCGCCGCGGCGCGCTCGTGCAGGCGCGGGTTGTGCTTCATCGTGCACGAGCCGAGCGGGTAGAAGCCGGAGTCGAGGTCGAAGTTGCGCTTGGAGATGCCGACGTAGTGGCGCACGATCTCGGGCTCGGAGACCTCGGGCAGCCGCGGCGGCTCGTGCGCGGCGAAAGCGCGCCGGCAGCAGCTCTCGAGAGTCCGACGCGCGGCACGTCGAGCTCCGGGCACATGAACGCGCGGCGCCCGGGCGCGCCCTTCTGGAAGATCGTCCTCGCGGCGTCGCGCTGCAGCGGCGTCGCGCCAGCGCCGCAGGGTGCGGCTGCGGATGGTGCGCTTCGATGCCGGGGTCCGCGTGCAGTGAGCGTCGTCGATCGGGCTCATGGTGCGCCATCCTGCCGAGAGTCGCATGCGGCCGTCGTCGTCGATGCGCTGCTCATCGCGGCACGATGCCGCCGACGCTCGGCGGCGACGGCCGCGCCCAGCACCTCGGCGAGCCGGTCGATGTCGGCGCGCGTGCGCCGCTCGGTGATCGCGACGAGCAGCCCGCCGCGATCCTCCTCGCGCCCGCTGAGCGCGTGCAGGTCGACGCCCGGGTTGACGCCCTGCGCGCGCGCAGCGGCGCCGACCGCGGCGACGTCCGCGTCCAGGCGCAGCGCGAACTCGCGGATCACGGGCTGCTCGTGGAGCTTCTCGACGCCGTCGATCGCGGCGAGCGCTCGCGCGCGTAGTGGGTGCGGGCGAGCAGCAGCTCGCCGAGCTCGACGATCCCGCGGCGCCCGAGCCAGCTGAGGTAGACGACGCCGGCGAGCGCGTTCAGCGCCTGCGCGGTGCAGATGTTGGAGGTGGCCTTCTCGCGGCGGATGTGCTGCTCGCGCGTCTGCAGCGTGAGCACGAAGCCGCGGCGGCCGTCGACGTCGACGGTCTCGCCGGCGATGCGCCCGGGCATGCGCCGCAGGTACTCCTCGCGCGCGGCGAACAGGCCGAAGGATGGGCCGCCGAAGTCCAGGCGGTTGCCGAGCGGCTGGCCCTCGCCGACGGCGACGTCGACGCCGCACTCGCCCGGCGGCGCGAGGATGCCGAGCGTGATCGGGTCGACCTGCGCGATCACGACCGGCGCCTGCGCCCTTGCCATCGGCACCCGCGGCTGCCTTGGCGGCGGCGCTGAGCGCGGCGGCGTCCTCGACGGCGCCGTAGAAGTTGGGCTGGGCGAAGATCGCGGCGCTCGGTGTCGGCGTCGATCGCGTGCGCCCACGCGTCGGGGTCGGTGACGCCGTCGCGCAGCGGCACCTCGACGACCTCCATGCCGTAGCCGTGCGCGTTGGTGCGCAGCGTCTGCGAGCGAGTGCGGGTGCAGGCCCGGCGCTCGACGACGAGCCGCGCCGCGCCGTTGTGCAGCTTCGCCAGGTAGCCGGCGGCGGCGACCGCCGAGGGCCCCTCGTAGACGGAGGCGTTGGACGACCGGCAGCGCCGGTCAGCTCGGAGATCGCGGTCTGGTACTCGAACATCACCTGCAGCCCGCCCTGGGAGATCTCGGGCTGGTAGGGCGTGTAGGGGGTCAGGAACTCCGAGCGCTCGGTCAGCATGTCGATCAGCGCGGGCACGTAGTGGTCGTACATGCCCGCGCCGAGGAAGCTCAGCTCGTCCTCGGCGCTCGTGTTGCGCGCGGCGAGCGCGCGCAGGTGCTCGTAGACGTCCTGCTCGGGCAGCCCGTCGGGCAGGTCGAGCTCGCGCCCGAGGCGCACCGCCTCGGGGATCTGGCGGTCGAAGATCTCCTGCAGCGAGCCGACGCCGATCGCGGCGAGCATCGCGTCGAGATCCTGCGGCGGTGATGGCGGTGTAGCGACTCAACTAAGGGCCAGCCTAGCCAGCCAGCGTGGCGCATGTAGGACGCGGCGTCCAGCAGCGCCTCGCGCTCGGCGGGGTCGGTCAGGCGCACCTTGACGAGCCAGCCCTCGCCGTAGGGGTCCTCGTTGATCATCGCCGGGTTCTCGGCGAGCGCCTCGTTGACCTCGACGATCTCGCCGGAGAGCGGCGCGATGACGTCGGAGACGGCCTTGACCGACTCGACCTCGGTGTAGGGCGCGTCCTTGGCGCAGCGTCGTGCCGACGGCGGGCGGCTCGAAGAACACGACCTCGCCGAGCGCGTCCTGCGCGTACCAGGTGATCCCGAGCGTCGCGTGCGTCGGGATCCGCGTCGTCGATGCGCGCCCAGTCGTGTTCGGGGTGGTACAGCAGATCCGCGGGATAGCTGGCCTGCGCCATTCACGAGCCCTTTCTGTAGAGCGGCTTGTCCTTGACCACGGCGGGGCGCATCTTGCCACGAACGTCGATCTCCAGACGGGTGCCGCGTCGCGGCGCGCGCGGCCGGCACGTAGGCCATGCCGATGCCCGTCTGCAGGCACGGCGAGAGCGTGCCGCTGGTGACCACGCCGCCGCCGACCACCGGGTTGCCCTGGCGCGCGATCCCGGGCCCGTCGAGCACGAACGCGACGAGCTTCTCGGCCGGTCCGCGCTGCGCGCACGGCGCGCACGGCCTCGGAGCCGATGAAGCCGGTGTCCTCCTTGCAGCACCAGCCAAGCCCCGCCTCGATCGGCCCGCGCTCGACGCTCAGATCGTTGCCGTAGAGGTGGAAGCAGACCTCCAGGCGCAGCGTGTCGCGCGCGCCGAGCCCGGCGGGCATGGCGCCGCGGCGCACGATCTCATCCCACAGCGCCGGGCGCGTCCTCGGGCGCGCAGCAGCAGCTCGACGCCGTCCTCGCCGGTGTAGCCGGTGCCGCACACGAGCGCCTCGGCGCCCGCCAGGCGCCGCGGCGCGGCGCTCATGCGCGGCGGGCAGCGGCGAGTCGGAGATCGCCTGCACGATCTCGCGCGCGAGCGGCCCCTGCACGGCGAGCATCGCCCAGTCCTCGAGCCGCGTCGCTCACGTCGCACGTCGGAGACCTCAGCGGCGTGGGCGTCGAACCACGCGAGGTCGCGCTCGTGGTTGGCGGCGTTGGTGACGGTCAGGTAGCGCTCGGCGTCCAGGCGGTAGGTGAAGAGGTCGTCGAGCACGCCGCCGTCCTCGCGGCACAGCACCGGTACTGCGCGCCGCCGATCGGCAGCTTGCGCGACGTCGTTGGAGAGCAGGCGCTGCAGCAGCGCGAGCGCCCGCGGGCCGCTGGTCTCGATCTCGCCCATGTGCGAGACGTCGAAGATCCCGCACGCCTGGCGCACCGCCAGGTGCTCCTGGCGATGACGCCCTCGTATTGGACGGGCATCTCCCAGCCGGCGAAGTCGACGAGCTTGGCGCCGGCCGCTGACGTGGCGCTCGAACAGGGGCGTGCGGCGCAGGGTCGGCGGAGCCGTCGAGGACATGACGCCCAGGCTAGCGTCAGATCCCAAGTCGCTAGGCAGCGGGCGTCGCCGGGGCCCCGTGCAGCACTTCGCCGACCTTCGCGAGCGCCGCGAGGAGCTCAGGCGTGGCCGTCCCCACGGCCTTCTTTTCGAGGCTGGCGATCTGCCGCACGATCTTCTTGTCGGATCGGTTCTCGTACGGGGCGAGCTTGCGGGCGATCGCCGCCGCGGCGCCCCGCGTCTCGCCTGTGAGAAGCGACTCGCTTCTTACGTAGGCTTCGGTCGCCGGGGAGACGCTCTCGTAGCCGCTGGCGACCCAGGTCCTGAGATCGGCACAGAGATCCGGGGGCGGTACCGTCGTCTGCGCGAGCGCCGCGGCAGCGGCGGAGTGGATGAGTCGAGTCAGAACGCTATTGCCCCATCGCAGGCGAGAGACGGCACGGGCAAAGCCGCGGCGATGCACGGATTCGGTCTGTTCTGCCGCCCCGAACACGGCGGCTTCCCCCTCTTCTTCGATTTGCGTCACCGATGCGTTTGACTTTTCGCCCGGAGGCGAGGTCGGCTCGTGTGCGAGCACGCCCGGACATTCGGCCGCCAACCGTCCACGCAGCGCTTCGACGCCAGTGATCGCGGCGGGGAAACCTGCGATTTCGGCGCGCGTCTGCGCCAACTCCGCCTGCAGATAACCCCGCGTGGCGGTCGCGTCGCCGCGGCTCACATGCGCGAATGCGGCGGACGGCGAGAGCGCCAGCAGCACCGCCGCAAGCGCCGCTGCTGCGCCCACCCGGGACCAGATCACCGCAGGAACGGCGGGACGTCGATGTCGTCGTCGGAGATCTCCAGCGTGGAGCGCTGGCGATCGGAGATGCGCGGGCCGCGGTCGGGGCGCCCGGGCGTCGCGCGTCCCGCTCGCGGCGCGGGGCCGGCCGACCCCGACGCGATGGTCGAAGCCGGTGCCGATCACGGTCACGCGCACCTCGTCGGACATGCTCTCGTCGATCACCGCGCCGAAGATGATGTTGGCGTTCGGGTCGGCCGCGTTCTGGATGATCTCGGCGGCGTCGTTGACCTCGAACAGGCCGAGGTCCTTGCCGCCGGTGATGTTCAGCAGGATGCCGGTGGCGCCGTCGACCGACTCTTCCAGCAGCGGCGAGGAGATCGCCGCGCGGGCGGCGTCGGCGCAGCGGCTCTCGCCGCTGGCGGTGCCGATGCCCATCAGCGCCGAGCCGGCGTCCTGCATGATCGTGCGCACGTCGGCGAAGTCGAGGTTGATCAGGCCGGGGATCGTGATCAGGTCGGTGATGCCCTGGACGCCCTGGCGCAGCACGTTGTCGGCCTCGCGGAACGCGTCGAGCATCGAGGTGCGCCGCTCGACGACCGCGAGCAGCTTCTCGTTGGGGATCACGATCAGCGTGTCGACGACCTCGCGCAGGCGCTCGATGCCCTCGATCGCCTGGCGGCCGCGCTGGGTGCCCTCGAAGTCGAACGGGCGCGTGACGACGCCGACGGTCAGCGCGCCGATCTCGTTCTTGGCGATCTCGGCGATCACGGGCGCCGCGCCGGTGCCGGTGCCGCCGCCCTCGCCGGCGGTCACGAACACCATGTCGGCGCCCTTCAGCGCCTCCTTGATGTCGTCGCGCGACTCCGACGCGGCGGCGAGGCCGACGTCGGGGTTGGCGCCGGCGCCGAGGCCCTTGGTGGACTCGTGGCCGATGTTCAGCTTGATGTCGGCGTCGCACATCGCGAGCGCCTGGGCGTCGGTGTTGGCGGCGATGAACTCGACGCCGCGCAGCCCCGCGTCGACCATGCGGCTGACCGCGTTGGTGCCGCCGCCGCCGACGCCCACGACCTTGATGACCGCCAGATAGCTGTCCGCTGCTCTCCATGATGGTTCTGTCCGAAGCCTTCAGTAGGAATTTAGGGTTCGCAGCATACTGGTTCGCCGAACCGCCGGGTTGTGCACGTTATGCAGGGAACTTCGCCCTGTCAACGACGACGGCGAGTCTCGCAACAATCGTTGCAGATCGGCCGACTCTCGACCACTGCCTGAGAATCGCCGCTCACCCTAGCTTAAGGCTCAGGTTGAGGTTGAGACTATCAGCCGCCCGAGGGGACGCCCAGTCTGAGGGCTGCCGGTTTCGCTCGTCGCGCCGCGTTTCGCCCGAGCCCGCTTCGCCCGCCGAGCCGACGCCCGCTTCCGTCCCGTCGGCGGACTGCGCGGAGGCGCCCGTGCTCGAGGCACCCGGCGGTTCGGCACCAGTCGGGATGCCCCGCGCGCGGTGCCGGTGCTGAGGCCGGCGGCGAGCGAGGCGACCGTCGATTCGTTGCCCGCGAGCGATTCGCCTGAGCTCGTGCCCGTCGCTTCGCTCGCATCCGGCGGGCGCACGCCCGCCGGGAACCCCGCGGCGGGCCGGCCGGGCAGCCGCACGTCGACGTAGGAGGCTCCGGCGGAGCTCGAGTCGGCGAGCACGCGCGCCAGCGACAGCCACTTCGCGTGCGGGCGGGTGGCGTCGCCGAAGTACACGAGCAGGCCGTTGCGCATCGCCACCGTCAGACCCTCGGCCCCGGTGAACACGCGTTCGACGTGCCCGCCAAGCGGCGCGGGCGCGGCGCCGAGCACGGTCAGCGCCGCGAGCAGGCCGGCACCGTGGACGCGCTCGCCGGGCGCCGGCAGCGTGTAGCCGCTGACGCTCGGCAGCGAGCTCGACGAGCAGCGCCGGCCCGAGCACGACGCCGTCGGCCGCCACAGCCGTGCGCACGCCCGCCGACCGTCGAGCGCCGCCACCGGCAGCTGCTCGACGACCTCGATGCGCAGCCCGTGCGGGAAGCTGCGGCACGGCGCGCACCGCGCGCACCACGCGAAGCGGCGCGACCGCGGCCTGCAGCGCGCCGACGCTGACGTCGAGCGTGCTCATGCCGTGGGCGGCCGCCGATCAGCGCCGCCTTCGATCGCCTGCGCCTCCGGGCCGTGGACGCCGCTGATGCTGCACCTGCTGAACCGACACGAACGGGGAGTTGCGCAGCCACAGCCAGCCGCCGCCGAGCAGCGGCAGTCGCGATCACGACCGCGAGCAGCGCGATGCGCAGCCGCCGCCTGCGCAAGACGAGCGCGAGCCCAGACGCGCAAGAGGTCAGCGAGCGGCGGCGAGCGGGCGCAGCACGCCGAGCCGCAGAATGCGTCGCCGCCGACGCTCCGCGACCGCGCGCCGGGCCTAGCGGCACGGCGAGGCGGCGGGCGCGGCGGCGAGCGAGCGGCTCCATTCACGAGGTCTTCGACCTCTGGCCGGGAACCCCTACCGCACGCCACGGGAAGCGAACGTCGCCGAGCGTCTGCACCTCCGGCTCGAGCTCGACGCCGAAGCGCTCGAGCACGCGCCGGCGGCCCTCGGCCATCACCGCGACCACGTCCGCGGTGCGTCGCCGTCGCCCGTGTTCTCGATGAAGTTCGCGTGCTTGGGCGCGAAGCGCGCGCCGCCGACCGCCAGGCCGTTGCAGCCGGCCTCGGCTAGCAGCAGCCCGGCGCTGCGCCCCTCGCGCGCGCGGGTCCTCGGGGTTCTTGAACGTCGAGCCGAACGTCTTGATGCCCTGCGGCTGGGCCTCGTGGCGGCGGCGGCGCATCTCCGCGAGCGTCGCCTTGACCGCATCCGGCGTCCGCCGGCGCGCAGCAGCAGGCCGGCGCGCGCGACGATCTCGCCGTCGCGCAAGGCTCGAGCTGCGGTAGCCGAAGCCCGAGCTCGCGCGGCGCGCGGCGCTCGCACGCCCGCGGCGGTCGCGATCTCGACCCACTCGAGCACCTCGCCCAGCTCGCCGCCGTAGGCGTTGGCGTTCATCCGCACCGCGCCGCCGACCGTGCCCGGGATGTTCACGCCGAACTCGATCCCCGACAGGCCCGCGCGCGCCGCGCGCGCCGCCACCGCCGGCAGGCGCGCGCCGCCGCCGCACAGCAATCGCGCGGCCGTCGAGCGAGATGCTCGCCGAGCTCGCGGTCGAGCTTGAGCGACGAGGCCCGCGCACGCCCTCGTCGGCGACCAGCAGGTTCGAGCCGGAGCCGACGACGCTCACCGGCACGCCGCCGTCGCGCGGCCCACGCGAGCAGCTCGAGCAGCTCGCGCCTCGCTGCCCGCGCGCGCGAAGAACTCCGCCGCGCCGCCCGTGCGCACCGTCGTCAGGCGCGCGAGCGGGAAGTCGCGCTGCACGCCCGCGGGCGGCTCGGGCTGCGCTCACCGACCGCGCGCCACCAGCGCGCGCCCCAGCGACGTCCACGTCGCCGGCGCCCATCACCACGCACAGGTCGCCCTCGCGCAGCATGCCCGCGCAGCACCGCGCTCGGCGTCGGCGAAGCGTCGGCAGCCAGTACACCGGCCTGCCCGCGGCCGCGTCGGCGGCTCGCCTCGGCGATCAGCAGCCCGCTCACGCCCGGGATGATCCTCGGCGCGCTCGCGCGCCGGGTACACGTCGAGCACGACCACCACGTCGGCCAGCGCCAGCGCCGCGCCGAACTCGCGCGCCAGCAGCGCCGTGCGCGAGTACAGGTGCGGCTGGAACACCGCCACCAGCCGCCGGTGCGCGAGCGTGCGCGCCGCGCCGCAGCGTCGCCGCGATCTCGGTCGGGTGGTGGGCGTAGTCGTCGTACACCAGCGCGCCGCCCGGCGCTCGCGCCGAGCAGCTGAAAGCGCCGGCCGGCGCCGCGCGAAGCCGGCGAGCGCCCGCGATCGCGCGCGCCGGCGTCGGCGCCGGCGAGGCGCGCGGCCTCGAGCGCGCCGGCGGCGTTGAGCGCGTTGTGCGCGCCCGGGACCGCGCAGCGCGCACCTCGTGCCCGCGCCAGTCGAAGCGCGAGCCGCCCGGCCGTCGAGCTCGAGGCTCGCGCACGTCGTAGGCGACGACCGCGGCCCGCTCGCGCAGCGCGAGCAGCTCGGGCGCGATCCCACACGACGGCCGCGGTGCGCGCCGTGCCAGGAACTCGCGGAAGACGCTCGCGCAGCTCGCGCCAGCGAGCGCGAAGCGTCGCGTGGTGGTCGAGCTCGACGTTCGTCGAGCAGCGCGATCTCCACGCTCAGGCTCGAGCATCGAGCGATCCGACTCGTCGGCCTCGACCACCAGCCACTCGCCCGCGCCCCACTGCGCGTTCGCGAGCCCGCCGCCGATCGGCGCCCCCACGAGCCAGCCCGGCTCCATGCCCGGCGCGCGCGCAGCGCGTGCACGACCATCGACGCCGTCGTCGTCTTGCCGTGCGTGCCCGCCACCGCGATCGTGCGCCGCAGCGCGCGTCAGCTCGCCCAGCAGCTCCGCGCGCGGGCGCTCCGGGATGCCGCGCTCGCGCGCCGCGCGCCGCTCGACGTTGTCCTCGCCGGCACCGCCGAGGAGTAGACGAGCTCCACGCCCTCGCCCGCCGGGCACGTTCTCGGCGCGGTGCCCGACGCTGCGCCGCGAGCACGCCGTCGGCCGCCAGGCGCTCCAGGTACGGGCCGCTCGGCGCCGTCGGAGCCGCTGACCTCGGCGCCCAGCGCGTGCGCGGCGCGCGCGTAGCCGCTCATGCCGGCGCCGCCGACGCCCACGAAGTGCAGGCGCCGCCCGCTCCACGGGCCGCGCCGTCGCGCGCTCATCGCGCGCGCCGCCCGCGAGCAGCTCGCTCGGCGACCTCGCGCGCGGCGTCGGGGCGGGCGAGCGCCGCGCGCGGCCGCCGCCATCGCGCCAGGCGCGCGCGGTCGGCCAGCAGCGCCGCCACCTCGCCGCCCAGGCGCGCGCCGGTCAGCTCGCCGTCGGCGATCACGATCGCCGCGCCCGCCTCGGCCATCCAGCGCGCGTTCGCGCTCTGGTGGTCGCCGGCGGCGTGCGGGTAGGGCACGAGGATCGCGGGCAGGCCGTGCGCGGCGATCTCGAACACCGAGCCGCCGGCGCGCGCGACCACGAGGTCGGCGGCCGCGAGCGCCTCCGCGAAGTCGCGCGAGCGTCGAGGTACTCGCGCAGGTCGTAGTCCGCCGGCAGCTGGCGCGCCGCCAGCTCGCGCGTGGTCGCGCGTGCCGCTGACGTGCAGCACGTGGAACGGCGCGCCCGCGAACGCCTCGACGCGCCGCCAGGTTGATCGAGCGCGCGCCCAGCGAGCCGCCGAACACGAGCACGCAGGTCTCCTCGGCGCCGATCCCGAAGCGCTCGCGCGCGGCGTCGCGGTCGCGCGCCGGCGGCGGCACCGGGCGGCCCGTGACGCGGTAGCGGGCGCCCGTCGCGGCCCGGCGAGCGGGAACGCCAGGCACACGCGCCGCGCGAACGGCGCGAGCAGCCGGTTGGTCAGGCCGAGATGGCTGTCGGCCTCGGTCAGCACCAGCGGGATGCGCAGGCTCAGCGCGGCCACGCCCACCGGGCCCGCGACGTAGCCGCCGCCGCCCATCACCGCGTCCGGCGCGAGCGCGCGCAGCAGCGCCCGCGCGCGCGGCAGCGCCGCCGCCGCGAGCGCACAGCGCGCGCAGCGCGCGCAGCGGGTTCGAGCGGCTGCAGGCCCTCGACCGCGATCGTGTGCAGCTGGAAGCCCGCCGCCGGCACCAGCTGCGCCTCGGCGCGCTCGCCGCCGATGAACGCGACCTCGGCGCCCTCAGCCCGCAGCGCGTCCGCCACCGCGAGCGCCGGCACCACGTGCCCGGCGGTCCCGCCGGCGGCGATCACGATCCTCCTCGGCGCTCCGCTCATCGCCCCATCGTGCCGGTTCGCGCGCCCGCGCGTCGCCGGAGCGCCCGCGTCTGGCGTCCGGGACACCGCGCGCACGTGGCCGGTCGCGCCGGCGGCGACGTTCAGCAGCAGGCCCATCGCCGCGAGCATCACGATCAGGCTGCTCGAGCCGTAGGAGACGAACGGCAGCGGCACGCCCGTCAGCGGCGCGAGGCCGAGCACCGCGAACGCGTTGAGCATCGCCTGCGAGACGATCAGCGAGGTCACGCCGACGGCGATCAGCGCGCTGTAGAGGCTGCGCGCCGCCTTCGCCGCGCGCAGGCCGGCGTAGGCGATCAGGCCGTACAGGAACAGCAGCGCGAACACGCCGATCACGCCGAGCTCCTCGGCGATCACCGCGAGGATGAAGTCCGTCGGCGCCTCCGGCAGGTAGAAGATCTTCTGCACCGACTGGCCCGGGCCGACGCCGAACAGCCCGCCCGAGCCGATCGCGATCTGCCCCTGCACCGCCTGGAAGCCGCTCGAGGAGGCGTGCGCCCACGGATCCAGGAACGACGTCAGCCGCGCCCGCGCGTACGGGCGCACGAGCGCGTAGAGCAGCACCAGCGCCGAGCACCGCGCCGGCGATCACGCCGAGCTTGCGCAGCGGGATCCCGGCCGCGATCGAGCATCGCGCCGACCGTGAACGCGATCACCATCGCCGTGCCCAGGTCCGGCTGCGGTGAACACGAGCAGGCACGCCGCGCCCACCACCAGCAGCAGCGGCTTGGCCAGCTCGCGCAGGTCGTGCACGCGCCGCGGGCGCTTGGCCAGCAGCGTCGCCGAGTACAGCACGAGCGCGAGCTTCATCAGCTCGGAGGGCTGGAACTGGAAGCTGGCCCGGCCCGATCCAGCGGCGCGCGCCGTTGACGCTCACGCCGACGTGCGGGATGTGCACGGCGAGCACGAGCACGAACGAGACGACCAGCAGCGGCGCCGTGATCGCGTGCACTTTCGCGACCCCGTCGCGCGCCAGCACGCGCATCAGCACCAGGCCGATCGCGCCGTAGACGACGAACTTGATCAGGTAGCCGCTGCCGTAGCCGCCGCCCTGCAGCAGCGTGGTCGCCGAGGAGGCGCTGTAGACCATCACCGCGCCCGAACGCCAGCAGGCACATCGTCGCCGTCAGCAGGATGCGGTGCTCGAGCGACTGGCCGGCCGCTGCGGCCGCGCCCGCGCTGCCGCGCTTGCGCGCGCCGCGCGCTCGGCGGCCCGGCCGGGTGGACGCGCCGCCGTGCTGCGCGCTGCTGGCATCCATGCTCACTTCGACACCCGCCGCGGAAGCCTCCCGGTCGATCCGCAGACGCACCTAGACGCCCGGCTCTGGCGGTAGATCGTGAAGCCGATCGCGCCGCAGATCGAGGCGACGATCCAGAAGCGCAGGATGATCTTCGTCTCAGACCACGCCTTCAGCTCGAAGTGGTGGTGGATCGGCGCCATCAGGAACACGCGCTTGCGCGTCGTCTGGAAGGAGATCACCTGGATCACCACCGACAGCGCCTCGATCACGAAGATGCCGCCGATCAGGATCAGCAGCACCTCGGTCTTCGTCATCACCGCCAGGCCCGCGATCGCGCCGCCGAGCCCGAGCGAGCCGGTGTCGCCCATGAAGATCGTCGCCGGGAACGCGTTGAACCACAGAAAGCCGATGCACGCGCCCACCAGGCAGCCGGCGAGCATCGCCATGTCGAAGTCGCCGGCGAGGAACGTGATGCCGATGTAGGCCAGCAGCACGATCGCCGCGCAGCCCGCGGCGAGGCCGTCGAGGCCGTCGGTCAGGTTGACCGCGCTCGTCGTGCCGGCGACCACCAGGTAGATCAGCAGCGGATACAGCGGGCCGAGGTCGATGTGGTAGTCGACGAAGCGCAGCTCGCAGCGTCGGCGGCAGGTGCGCCTCGTGCGTGCGCCACGAACCACAGCGCCAGCGAGATCGCGATCGTCACGCCCAGCTTCGTGCGCGCGCGCAGCCCCAGCGAGCGGCGCCTGACGAGCTTCGTGTAGTCGTCGGCGAAGCCCAGCAGCGCGCACGCGATCGCCGCGCCGAACACCCCCACCGAGCGCCATTCGTAGTCGGTCAGGATCAGGAACGCGACCGACGACCGCGAGGAAGATGATCATCCCGCCCATCGTCGGCGTGCCCGCCTTCTGGTGGTGCCCCTCGGGGCCGTCCTCGCGGATCTGCTGGCCGAACTCGCGCTTGCGCAGGAACTCGATGAACTTGGGGCTGAGGAAGATGCAGATCAGCAGCGCGGCCGTGCCGCCGAAGAGAATCCGGCCCATTCAGCGCTGCTCCGCGGCGACCGCGCGCCGGCGCCAGCACGCCGGCGTGGCCGCATCGCCGCCGCGCCGCGCTCCGGCCGCGTGCGCCTGCGCGCAAGCGCTCGCAGCACCCGCTCGAGGCCGACGCCGCGCGAGCCCTTCACGAGCACCGTGTCGCCGTCGCGCAGCAGCCCCGCGCAGCAGCTCGCGCGGCGGCCTGCGCGTCGGCCACCGCGTGGCTCTCGCCCGGCGAACGCTCGGCCGCATCTCAGCCGCCAGCGGCCCGACCGTCACGAGCAGCTCGACGCCGCGCGCGCCCGCGTGCGCGCCGATCTCGCGGTGCAGGCGCGGCGCCTCCGGCCCCAGCTCGAGCATGTCGCCGAGCACCGCCACGCGACGCCCGCGGCGCCGTCTCGGCGAGGTCGTCGATCGCCGCGCGCATGGACATCGGGTTGGCGTTGTAGCAGTCGTCGATCGCGCACCACGCCGCCCGGCAGCGCGATCGCGCTCGCCCGCGCATCGCCGAGAAGCGCACCTCGAGCGCGGCCCCGCGGCGTGTACCCCGAGCGCCCGCGCGGCCGCCACCGCGGCGAGCAGGTTGCTGAGGTTGTGCGCCTGCGCGAACGACGGCCACAGCTCGATCTCGCTCGCCGCCGTGCGCGATCACGCACCGCGCCGTCCGCGCGGCGCTCGAGCCAGCGACACGTCGCCGCCCTCGCCGAAGGTGATCGTGGCAGGTCCGCGCGCAGGTGCGGCGCGAGCAGCGGCTCGCCCGCGGGCACGACCGACGCTCGCACCCGCGCGCCAGCCCCGCGATCAGCTCCGCCTTGGCCGCCGCGATCGCCTCGAGCGAGCCGAGCAGCTCGAGGTGCGCCGGGCCCGACGTTGACGATCACGCCGACGTCCGGCTCGGCGATCGCGGTCAGCTCGGCGATCTGCCCCGCACCGCGCATCGCCATCTCGAGCACCAGCACGCTCGCGTGTCCGCCGGCGCCGCCAGCAGCGCCAGCGGCAGCCCGATCTCGGTGTTGAGGTTCTGCGGGCTCGCCGCCACGCGCAGCCGCTGGCCCGAGCAGCGCCGCGAGGATGTCCTTCGTCGAGGTCTTGCCGGTCGAGCCGGTGATCGCCACGACCATCGCGCCGCGCGCGCGCGAGCTCGCGCCGCCACGCACGCGCGAGCGCCTGCAGGCCCGCGCAGCGGATCGGGGTGCGCGAGCACCGCGCCGCCGGCTGGCGCGCCGGCGACGCGCCGCGCGCGCGTGCTCGGGCGCCACCAGCACGCCCCAGGCGCCCGCCTCGAGCGCCTGCGCGGCATGCGCGCCGCCATCCGCGCGCTCGCCGCGCAGGCCCACGAACAGCTCGCCCGGCGCCAGCGTGCGCGAGTCGATGCTCGCGCGCGCGGGCCCCGGCCGTCCGGCCCCACCCGGCGCGAGCGCGCCCGATGGCGCACGCACCAGCGTCGCGCCCGCCGCCGCCGCGAGGTGGCGCGCGTCCCAGTCCCTCATCGCGCCCCCGCCGGCCGGCAGCGCTTCGCAGCGCCTCGCGCGCGACCGCCACGTCGTCGAACGGCAGCTTGCGCCCGCCCGCGAACTCCTGGCCCTGCTCGTGGCCCTTGCCGGCGATCACGACCACGTCGCCCGGCGCGCGCCCGATCGCGCGATCGCCGTCGCGCGATCGCCGGCGCGCCGATCGGCGAACGAGCGCACGTCGGCGTGAGCCGTACCCGCCGTCCACGCTCGCGCCCGCGCACGCTCCCACCTCGCCGACGGCCACCGCGCGCCATCCATGATCTCCTCGATGATCCGCTCCGGGTCCTCCGAGCGCGGGTTGTCGGAGGTCACGATCACGACGTCGGCCAGCCGCGCGGCGATCTCGCCCATCAGCGGCCGCTTGCCGCGGTCGCGGTCGCCGCCGGCGCCGAACACGCAGATCACGCGACCCGCTCGCCCGGGCCCGCCAGCGGGCGCGCCGGGCTCGAGCAGCTCGCGCGCCGCGCGCAGCACGTTCTCGAGCGAGTCGGGCGTGTGGGCGTAGTCGACGAGCACCGCGAACTCCTGGCCCTCGTCGACCGGCTCGAAGCGGCCGGGCACGCGCACGCCGCGCTCGAGCGCCGCGACCAGCACGTCGAGCTCGCACGCCGAGCGCGTGCACCGCCGCGAGCGCGCCGAGCGCGTTGGCGACGTTGAAGCGCCCCGGCATCGGCAGCGACGACCTCGCGCTCGCCCGCCGGGCGTGCGCAGCGTGAAGCGGCAGCCGTCGAAGCCGCAGCGCAGGTCCGTCGCGCTGTAGTCGGCCGGCGCGTCCACCGCGAACGTGCGCGCGCCCGCCACCTCCGCCGCCAGCCGCCGTCCGTACGGATCGCCGACGTTGACGCACGCTCACGCCGGCGGCGACTCGCCGTCGGCGGACACGAACAGCCGCCGCTTGGCCTGGAAGTAGTCCTCCATGTCCGCGTGGAAGTCGAGGTGGTCCTGCGTCAGGTTCGTGAAGATCGCCGCCGCGAACGGGATCGCGTCGGCGCGCCCCAGCTCCAGCGCGTGCGAGGAGACCTCGATCGCGCACGCGCGGTCGCCGCCGTCGAGCATCGCGCGCAGATCCGCCTGCAGGTCGATCGCCTCCGGGGTCGTGCGCGCGACCGGGCGCTCGCTCGCCGCCGATCACCGACTTGACCGTGCCCAGCAGGCCGCACTGCACGCCCGCCCGCCTCCAGCAGCGCGCGCACCAGGTACGCGGTCGTCGTCTTGCCGTTCGTGCCCGTCACGCCGACGACGCGCAGCTCGCGCGCCGGGTCGCCGTAGAAGCGCGCCGCCAGCCGGCGCCATCGCCGCGCGCGCCGACGCGCACCACGCACCTCCGGCACGCCCAGGCCGAGCGGGCGCTCGACGCACGAGCGCCGCCGCGCCCGCGCGCGACCGCCTGCGGCGGCGAAGTCGTGCCCGTCGCTGCGAAAGCCGCTCACGCAGAAGAACAGGTCGCCCGGCGCGACCGCGCGGCTGTCGTAGGCGAGGCCCGTGATCTCCACGCCGGCCGCCTCGCCCGCCGGAGCTCCGCGGCGATCAACGCGCGTCAAGCTCGTCGAGCCTCATCGCTCGATCGCCAGCTCGGCATGCGGTTGAGTCTAGTTTCCGGCCCCGCCGGAGCCTGCCTAGCCCGGCGCGATGCCCAGGTACGGCAGCGCGAAGCTCATGATCTGCGCCGAACGCCGGCGCGGCGACCGTGCCGCCGAAGATCGAGCCCGACTGGCGGTTCGTCGACGACCACCGCGCACAGCAGCTTCGGGTCGGCGGCCGGCGCGAAGCCGATGAACGACGCGACGTACGCGCTCTTCGAGTATTCGCCCGTGGCCGGGTCGATCTTGCTCGCCGTGCCGGTCTTGCCCGCGAGCTGGTAGCCGGGGATCGAGACCTCGCTGGCGGTGCCTTCCGGGCCGAGCACGCCCTTCGAGCATGTCGCCGCAGCTCCGCCGCGGTCGCGTCGAGATGATCACGCGATGACCGGCCGGCTCGGGCTGCGCGCGGCCCGCCGACCGCGCTGCACGATGTGCGGCGGGCGCAGGATGCCGCCGTTGGCGATCGCCGCGTACGCGCTCGCCATCTGCATCGGCGTCACCAGCTCGCCCTGCCCGATCGGCAGGTTGCCCATCGAGGAGCCCGAGTATTGCGTCGAGCGGCAGCGTCACGCCCTGTTTCCTCGCCCGGAAGGTCGACGCCGGTGGGCGCGCCGAAGCCGAAGCGGTGCACCCATTCGTTGAAGCGCGGCGCCCCCTCGAGCGCGCCGATCTTGATCGCGCCGACGTTGCTCGAGCGCGCCAGGATCTGCGCGGTCGTGAGCGTTTCTTCGGGGTGTTCGGTGTCGTCGTGGATCGTGCGGTCGGCGACCTGGATCTGGTCGGGGATGTTGAACGGCGTGCTCGGCGTGATCAGCCCCGCTTGCAGCGCGCCCGACACCGTCACCACCTTGAACGTCGAGCCCGGTTCGTAGTCGAAGCCCACCGCGCGATCCTCCATCGCTTCGGCAGCGCTGCGGCGAGACGGCTCGGATCGTTGGCGTTCACCTGCGGCCAGTTCGCGAGCGCCAGGATCGCGCCGCTGCGCGGGTCCATCACGATCGCGGTCGCGTCTTTCGGGGCGAACACGCGCGCGACCGCCCCCAGCACGTCTTCGGTGCGCTGCTGGATGTTCGCGTCGAGCGTCAGCGTCAGCGACTTGCCCGGCGACTCCCGGTGCGGTTTCGCTGATCGACACCGGCTGGCCGATCGCGTCGCTGACGACGCGCCGCTGCCCGGCGCGGCCCGCGAGCGCGCGTTGCGCGAGTACTCGAGGCCCGCGAGCCCGCCTGCCTTCGGTGCCGACGACGCCGAGCACCTGCGCCGCCAGCGTCCCGCGCGGGTACACGCGGCGCATCACCGGCGTGCCCGTGACGCCGGGGATCTTTCAGGGCCGAGCACGCGCCTCGCGCCTGCGCCTGCGCCGGCGAGCGCGCCGCGCCAGATAGACGAAGCCGGTGCGCTCGGAGAGCTTCGTCAGCACGCTCGACTGCGCTCTGCCGAGCAGCGGCGCGAGCTTCTGCGCCGCGTCCAGCGGGTCGTGATCAGCAGGTAGGGGTCGGCCGAGATGTCCTGCGCCGGTTCGGAGACCGCCAGATCGACGCCGTTGCGGTCGGTGATCGCGCCGCGCGGCGCCGTCACGGTTTCGTAGGTCAGCTGCTGGTCGCTCGCCGCCTTGCGCAGCGACGCGCCGCGCACAACGCCGAGGTAGACCGTGCGCCCGGCGGCCAGCACCAGCAGCACGAAGAACAGCCCGAAGATCACGCCCGATGCGGCGCTGGACGACGGCCACGCGCCTAGCCCGCGCCCGTCGGTTCCGTGCCGCCCGCCGGCGCTCGCCGGCGCGGACGCGGGCGTCGCCGATTCGGGTGCGTGGGCAGCTTCGCCGCGTGGGGCTCGTCGCAGCCTGTGTCGACGGCGCCGCGCCCGCTGCACCGGCCGCGGCACGCTTCGCGTACTCGGCGGTCTGCGCCGGCGCTCTGCGTCTGTTCTGCGTTCGCAGCGGCCGTTTCAGCGCTCGTGGGAGTTCCCGGCGGCGTGCTCGCCGTCGTAGACGCTTCGCCCGAGCCGGTGTCCGTCGCGGTTCCGGAGCCGGTGCTCGTCGCTGGTGCTGGTGCTGGTGGCGTGCACCGGCGTATCGAGCGCGGCCGCCGCGCGCGCGACGTCCGCGGCGCGGATGGGACGTCAGGAAGCGCAGCGCAGCCGACCGGCACGCAGCTGCATGCCCAGACGCGCCGCCTGCGCCTCGACGCGTTCGCCGCGCCGTCAGTTCGGAGTCTTCGATGCTCAGCGTCGCGTTCTCGCGCTGCAGCTGCGCCTCGCGCTCGAGCGTGCGGCCGATGCCCGCGTTCAGCTTCAGCAGCCACGAGCTGCAGCGTCACGATCCCGATCAGCGCGAACGCGATCACCGCGATCCAGATGCGCCCTGCGGATCAGCCGATCGAGCAGCCGGTGGCCAGCGACGTTGCCGAGCGCGTCGAGCAGGCCGAGCACGAGGCCGCGCTCCGACGGCGCCGCGGCGGGCGCCGACCGGTTCGCGGGCTGGCGCGACGGGGCGAGCGGGGCCGGACGACGCGGCGCGGCGGACGGGTCCGGAGACACGCCGCGGCCGCGGCGGCGGCCGCGCGGGCGCGGCGGCGCGGCGGCCCGCGCGCGGCGGACCGCGGCGGCGGCGGCGGGCGGCGTCACGCGTTCGCCTCCCCGTCGTCTGAGCAGCTTCCTGGCGGCGCGCAGGCGCGCGGAGGCGGCGCGCGGGTTGTGCGCGATCTCATCCGCGGAGGGCACGATCGAGCGGCGCGTCGAGCAGCGCCGCCTCGGGCTCGCGCCCGCACGCGCACACCGGCAGGTCGGGCGGGCAGATGCAGCCGCGCGCGCGCTCGGCGAGGAAGCGCTTGACACGGCGGTCCTCGAGCGAGTGGAAGGAGATGCCGGCCAGCACGCCGCCCTCGCGCAGCAGCGCCCACGCGAGCGGCAGCGCGCGGTCGAGCTGCCCGAGCTCGTCGTTGACGGCGATGCGCAGCGCCTGGAAGGAGCGCTTGGCGGGATGCCCGCCGGCGAAGCGCGCCGGCGCGGGCATCGCCGAGTTGATCGTCTCGACCAGCTCCAGCGTGGTCTCGATCGGCGCCTGCTCGCGCCGGCGCACGATCGCGCGCGCGATCGCGCCGGCGTGGCGCTCCTCGCCGAAGTCGCGCAGCGCGTGCGCCAGACGGCGCTCGTCCCACTCGGCGACGATCTCGCGCGCGCTCAGCTCCTGCGCGGGGTCCATGCGCATGTCCAGCGGCGCGTCGTAGGAGTAGGAGAAGCCGCGCTCGCGCGTGTCCACCTGCATCGAGGACATGCCGAGGTCGAAGTACACCATGTCCGCGCGCACGCCCTCGCGCGCGAGCAGCTCGAGCGCCTCGGCGTAGCCCGAGCGGATGAAGCGCAGCGAGCAGGCCGTCTCGGCCGCCAGCGCCGCGAAGCGCTCCTCGGCCAGCGGGTCGCGGTCGATCGCCACGAGCGTCCCCGACGCGCCCAGGCGCTCGGCGACCAGGCGCGCGTGCCCGCCGTCGCCGAAGGTGCAGTCGATCGCGCGTCTGGCCCGGGCTGCGGGTCGAGCAGCTCGAGCAGCTCGCTCGCGAGCACCGGCGTGTGCGACGCCGCGCCCGCGCCCGCTGCGCCCGCGGGCCGCCCGGCGGACCCGCCTGCGCGACGCGCTCGGGGAGCGGGAACCCGCGCCGCCGCCGCGACGGCGCTTGGCGAGCTCCGGCAGGCGACCTCGCGCTCGCTGCGGCAGTCACCGCCGCGATCCGCTCGCGGCATCGCCTCAAGCAGCGTCGTCGACACGCGCGGTGACCTCCGCGACGCCGCTCAGCAGCGTCGATCGATGTTCGTTCCACGCGCCCTTCGTCCCACAGCTCCAGGCGATCGCCGACGCCGACGACGACGACCTCCTTGGCCAGCTCCGCGTGCTCGCCGAGGAAGCTCGGGATCATGATGCGCCCCGCCGCGTCCAGCTCGGCGTCGTGCGAGCTGCCGTAGAAGAAGCGCTCGAGCTCGGTCAGCCGCGGCGACAGCGGCGGCAGCTCGGCGAGCGCGCGCCGCGTGTAGCGTCTCGTACTCCTCCGGGCGCCACACGCCGACGCACGGCTTCAGGTCCACGGGCATCGCCAGCACCACGCCCTCGGCCAGCGCCGCGCGGTAGCGAGCCGGGCACGGTGAGGCGGTTCTTCGCGTCGAGCGTATGGTCGAAGGTGCCGCGAAAGGGGACCAAGTGAGAGCTCCGAAGCTTGTATACCGAGCCGAGGTGGAGGAGTGGGAGGAGCCCCTCCACCCCGGCTCGCTGCGCGCGAAGATAACCCACTTCCTCCCACAATGCAACCCCATCTGCACATCTTCTCCCACTTACCCGTCCTGCCGCAGCTCAACCTCGGAAAAGCCCTGCTAACAGTGGCTTTCCGCGGCGGCTCCGGCCGCATGCCGCGGCCGCGGAAAGCTGCAACACGGGCTGCAGGCGCGCGAGCTGCAACAGCAGTTGCCTATCTGCGCCTGCGCCTGAGTCCGCCCGCGGCGCTACGATCGCCTCGCCTCAGCCCAGTTGAACGCCGAAAGGACCGCGCCTTGCCCGAAGCCTCCGCCACCTCTCCGCGCCCGCTACCGGCCACCCGCCGGGTAGCGCCGCGCACCGCGGGTGCCCGCGCGTGAGGCTCGCCTGCGCAGCGCTGCTCGTGTGCGTCGGCGCCGCCCTCGCCGGGTGCGGCTCGAGCAGCCCCGGCGGCACCAGCGACGACCCGGCCGACGCGGTGCCCGCCTCGGCGGCCGCTGTACGCCGGCGCGATCGTGCGCCCCACCGGCACCGAGAAGGCCGACGCGCTCGCAGCCGGCAAGGCGCTCACCCACCAGGCCGACCCCTACCTGCGACTGCTCGGAGCGCTCGCAGACGCCCGGCTCCGCCGCAGCTGAGCTTCGCTCGCGACGTGGCGCCATGGCTCGGCCCCCAAGCAGGCGTCTTCCTCACCTCGCTGGCGTCGAGCAGCGCGCTGCCATCGCTGCTCGCGCAGGGACTGCTCGGCGGCTCCGGCTCGAGCCAGTTCCCGTTCGGCTCAAGCGGCGTCCAGGGCGCGATCGTGCTGGACACCAGCGACAGCGCCAAGGCGAGCGCGTTCCTGAGCGCGCAGGCCGCCAAGGCCGGCGCACACACGACCAGCTATCGACGGCGTCGCCTACGAGGTCAGCGCCGGCGGCGTCGCCTTCGGGCTCGTCGACCGCTTCGCGGTCATCGGCAGCGAATCCGGCCTGCACGGCGTGATCGACAGCCACCCGCGGCGCCGGCTCGCTGGTGCACTCCAGCGGCTACGCCAAGCTGCTCGCCGCCGCGCCGCCCGACGCGCTCGCGCACATCTACGCCAACCCCGCCGGCTTCGCGCAGTCGCTCCACCCAGGAAGGGCTCGCCGGCCTGCTTGCGCGGCCTCGCGGGCGCGCACGAAGCGAACGTCTCGCTCGTACCCTCCGCCAGCTCGCTGAGCCTCGACGCCGACACGCTCGCCGCGGGCGGCGCGGGCGTTGCCGGCGGGCTGCTCGCGGCCGACCCCGAAGGCGCGCAAGCGCTCGGCGAACTGCCCGGGGAATCGTGGCTAGCGATCGGCCTCGGCCACGTCGGCGCAACGCTCGGAGAGGACACCCAGGAGCTGCAGGGACTCACCTCGCTCGGGAGCACGCTCGGCGGCGGTGCGCCCGAAAGCACCGCCGGTCTCAGCATCAGCGGCCTCGTCGGCGGGCTGATCGCGCCGCTGCGGGTGCTCGGCGCCAACACGGCGCAGGCGCGGCGCGACTTCGCCAGCTGGATGGGCTCCGCCGGGATCTTCGCGAGCGGCGCCAACCTGCTCGAACTGAAGGGCGCGGTCGTGATCGCCTCCAAGCGCCCCGCCGCCTCCCGCGCCGCGGTCGCCGAGCTCGCCGCGCAGCTGCGCAAGGCGGGCGCGTCGATCTCCTCCGCTTCGATTCCCGGGACCGAAGCCGCTGTGGGAGCGCGCGTCAGCGGGTTGCCGGTCGTGCTCGACATCGCCGACGGACGCGACGCCGCCGGGCAGACCAAGTTCGTGCTCGGCATCGGCGAAGCATCCGTGGCCGCCGCGCTCGACCCGTCGAGCACGCTCGCCGCCGCCGCGCCGCGCACCGCCGCCGCGGCCGCTCTCGGCGAAGGCACCCAACCGAGCATGATCGTCGAGCTTCCCGACCTTCCTCACGCTGCTCGAAGGCATCGGGCTCAGCGAAGACCCGTCGATCTCCAAGCTCGTCCCCTACCTGCGCTCAGCCACCACGCTCGCCGGCGGCGGAGGCGAAGCTCGGCGGCGGCATCGACCGCTTCCGGCTCGTCGTCGGCCTGCAGGCCGACGGTTAGGAAGCCGTTTTCGGGCGCTACTGTGCCGGCTGGCTGACGGTGATTGCGCGCAGGAACACCGGACGGCCGTCGCTGACGCGGTCGACGCCGTACTGCGACAGCGTCGTTTCGCCGTCCGGTTCGACCGAGTAGCGGCCCAGCACCGAGTTGCGGTCCCTCGTCGCGAAGACGCGGTCGATCACGGTCTGGCGGTCGTCGCCACGAGCGCCCGAGCTCCGGATCGCGTCGAGCACGACGCGTCATCGCCTCGTATCCATACAGCGCGTAGGTCCCGCCTTCGGCTCCGAACGTCGCGCGGTAGTCGCTCAGCACCCGCTGGGCGCTCGGCGGGTAAAGGCGGGTGGGCAGCACGGGCGTCGTCAGGTACGTGTTGGCGCCAGCCGCGCCGATCTGCGACGTGAACGATGCATCCGCCATCCCGCTCGACCCGAGCAGCAGCAGGCTCGGCTCGGCGCGGTAGAGGTCGCTGCCACAGCGCCGGCGTGCCCGCGCCTTCGCCGCCCGCGAGGAACACGGCCTGCGCATGGCTTTCCACGATCTTTTCGACCTCGCCGGTGAACACCGCTCCAGCGACCGTCGAGAGGCTGTCGTGAGCGGCGACCGTGATGCCGGCGCGTTCGGCATAGTCGGCCACGATGCTCGCGAGCGGTTCCTCGAACGGGTCCTGATCGTCGAGCACATACAGCTTGCGCACGCCCAGCGAGCGCATCAGCTGAACCTGCGCTTCCGCCTGCGCGACGTCGCCGGGCTGCAGGCGCACGAACGTGCGCTTGCCGCTCGGGTAGAAGCGCGCCGGCTCGTCCTGGCCGGCGTCGAAGCGACGACGTCAGCCCGACATACGGGCTGCCCGGGCTGACCTGCAGGATGCCCGCCCCGTTCATGAACGGCAGCGACACCGCCGTCGCACCCGAGTCGAAGTCGCCCAGGTAGGCGATCGTGCTCGTGTCCTGCGCGGCCACCTTGGCGTCGGTCGCGGTGACGCCCGGGTTCCATTCGCCGCTCGTCGGGGACGAGTCGTCGAGCGAGTCGTAGTCGATCTTGAACCGGCCCGCGCGTGCGTCGGCGTCGTGCAGCGCGAGCTTCTCGCCGTCCACGATCTGTTCGGAGATCGCCGCCGAGCGACCCTGCAGCGGCAGGCTCGAGTAGACCGTCAGCTGCCCGCCCGTCGCTTCCGCGACGTCCGAGACGGCCACGTCGCCGCACCCGGCCAACCCCAACAGCACCCCGCCGAGAGCGAGCAGGCCCAGCCAGCGCGCGAGCACGGGAACGCTAGCTGCGGCGGCCGGGCAGATAGCCGGAGAGGATCTTCACCGACGTGCCCGACGAGGATGATCACTGCGGCCAGCAGGAACGCGTCGAAGCCCTTGAGCCCGATCGCCCACAGCACGATCCACACGACCAAGCCGGCGGTGACGGTGAGGATGAATCCCATGTGGCGCGAATCCTACCGCGCCGCGGCGAGACCCGCCGCGAGTTCGCCCACGACCGCCCCCACAGCCGCCGCGGGGTCCTCCGCCTCACCCGCCGCGCGCACCAGGCGCGTGCCCACGATCACGCCATCGGCGCCCGCATCCGCGGCCTGACCGGCCTGCTCGGCGGTCGCGATGCCGAAGCCGATCGCGACCGGCACCCGCGTGCTCGCCTTCGCGCGCGCGACGATCTGCGCGAGGTCGTCGCCCAGCGCGCGCCGCTCGCCCGTCGTGCCCACGACGGACACCGTGTACAGAAAGCCTCGAGCCTGCGCGCCGATCTCGGCCATGCGCTCGGGCGTCGTCGTCGGCGCCACCAGCGGGACCAGCGCGAGGCCGTGCTCGTCGCACGCCTCGCGCACCTCCGGGCCCTCGCCCAGCGGCAGGTCGGGCACGATCAGCCCGCACGCACCCGTCCGTGCCAGGCGCTCGACGAACGCGCCGACGCCCGGCGCGAAGACCATGTTCGCGTAGCACATCAACGCCACCGGAACGCGCGCCGACAGCGCGCGCGCGACCTCGAGCACCCCCGACAGGCTCGCGCCCCGGGCCAGCGCCTGCGTGCCCGCGGCATGGATCACCGGACCGTCCGCCAGCGGATCCGAGTAGGGCACGCCGAGCTCGATCAGGTCGGCTCCCGCACGCACGCACGCCTCGCCGATCCGCAGCGAGTCCTCGAGCGTCGGAAAGCCGCCCATCACGTACGGCATCAGCGCCGCGCGCTTGCCCGTGTGCGCGAACGCGTGCGCGATGCGCTCGACGCCGGTGGTCTCGACGGTGCTCACGCCTCACCCGTGACAGAGGTCGCGCCGGTGGCCTCCAGGACCTCCGCGAGGTCCTTGTCGCCGCGCCCGGACAGGCAGACGAGATCGAGCTTGCCGTCGTCCTGTGCGAGCACCCACGCGAGCGCGTGCGCCGTCTCGAGCGCCGGGATGATGCCCTCCAGGCGCGCCAGCTCCCGGAACGCCGCGAGCGCCTGCGCGTCCGGTCACGGCCACGTAGCGCGCGCGACCGCTGTCGCGCAGATGCGCGTGCTGCGGACCCGCGCCGGGGTAGTCGAGCCCGGCCGAGATCGAGTGCGCCTGCACGATCTGCCCCTCCTCGTCCTGCATCACCGCCGAGCGCGAGCCGTGCAGGATCCCGGGACGTCCGCCCACGGTCAGCGGCGCGCCGTGGCGGCTCGTCTCGATGCCCTCGCCGCCGGCCTCGACGCCGACGAGCTCGACCTGCTCGTCGGGGATGAACGCGGCGAAGATCCCGATCGCGTTCGAGCCGCCGCCCACGCACGCCACCACCCGTGCCGGCAGCCGGCCCTCGCGCTCGAGCATCTGCGCGCGCGCCTCGTCGCCGATCACGCGCTGCAGGTCGCGCACCAGCGCCGGATACGGCGCCGGACCGACGACCGAGCCGATCACGTAGTGCGTGCTCTGCACGTTCGTGACCCAGTCGCGGATCGCCGCAGAGGTCGCCTCCTTCAACGTCTTCGCACCCGCGTCGACCGGCTCCACGCGCGCCCCCAGCAACTCCATCCGCTGCACGTTCGGCCGCTGCCTGCGCGTGTCCTCGACGCCCATGTAGACGACGCACTCGAGGTCCAGCAGCGCGCACACGGTCGCCGTTGCCACTCCGTGCTGGCCCGCACCCGTCTCGGCGATGATCCTGCTGCTTGCCCATGCGCTTGGCCAGCAGCGCCTGGCCGAGCGCGTTGTTGAGCTTGTGCGAGCCCGTGTGGTTGAGATCCTCGCGCTTCAGGTACACCGTCCGCCGCAGCCGCTCGGACAGCCGGCGGGCGCGATACAGCGGCGTCGGGCGCCCGCCGAAGTCGCGCAGCAGCCCCTCCAGCTCCGCGCGGTAGGCAGGATCCGCGCGCGCAGCCAGCCACGCCTGCTCGAGCTCCGCCAGCGCCGGCATCAGCGTCTCCGGCACGAACTGGCCGCCGTAGGGGCCAAAGCGATGCTCGAGCTCGAGCTCGCCCGCCTGCGCGCTCACGCCGGCCGTCCGACCGTCGCGTGCTCGGCGCGCGGCTGCTCGAGCGCCTGGAAGAACGCCCGCAGCCGCTCTGGGTCCTTGTGGCCGGGCGCCGCCTCGGTGCCGCTCGCGGTGTCCACCGCGAACGGGCTCACGACCGCGATCGCCTCGGCGACGTTCTCATCGGTCAGCCCGCCGCTCAGGATCAGCGGAACCTGTGAGCGGCGCTCGCGCACGAGCTCCCAGTCGAACGTCTCCCCCGTACCGCCGCGCATTCCCTGACGCTCGACGGCCTTCGCGCGCGCGTCGAGCAGGTGGAAGTCCACGTGGAAGCGCTCGAGGTCGCGCACGTCCCCCGACCCAGACACCTGCGCTGCCTTGATCACGCGTGCTCCCGTACGGCGTGCCACCTCGGCGCAGAACGAGGGACCCTCGTCGCCGTGCAGCTGCACGAGGCTCAGCCCGAGCTCCTCGCTGTCGCGCACGATCCGCTCTAGCGGCGCGTTCACGAACACTCCGCACAGCTCCACGCGACGGCGCAGCCGCGCTGCGATCTCCTGCGCCTGCGAGCGGCGAGCAGTGGCGGGGAGAGCCCTCGTAGAAGATCATGCCGAGCGCCCACGCTCCCAGCTCGACGGCCAGCTCGGCGTCGGGCAGGTTGGTGATGCCGCAGATCTTCACGCGAGGGGCGTCCGACATGTACCCCACGGTAGCGACGGGCCGCGCGCTGGCGGTGCTCAGCCTTCGGGCGTGCTCTGGTTTTCGACCGAGTTCGGCCGCTGGCCGAGGGTGACGGTCACGGTTTTCTGTTCGTACTTGCCGCTGCCCTTGGCGCGCCACAGTTCGATCGTGACCGTCTCACCGGGTTTCTTTTCCTCGATGTCGTTGGCGAGATCTTCGGAGCTGGCCACCGCTTTGCCGTCGATCTTGACGATGATGTCGCCACCGACCGCGACCTGGCCGTTTTCGGTCGTCGTGCTCACCGAGCCGCCGCGGATGCCCGCCTTTTCGGCCGCGGTGCCCTTCTGCGACGCTCTGCACGAGCGCGCCCGCCTTGACCGGCAGGTTCAGCGCCGAGAGCGAACCGTCGATCGTCAGCGAGGTCAGGCCGAGGTAGGCACCGCGCACCGTGCCGCCCTTCTCGAGCTGGGCGATCTCGGACTTGGCAGTGTTGATCGGAACCGCGAAGCCGATGCCGACGCTGCCGTCGCCGCTGCCGCCGGTCTCGATCTGCGAGTTGATGCCGATCACCTGGCCTTGCGCGTTGAGCAGCGGGCCGCCCGAGTTGCCGGGGTTGATCGGCGCGTCGGTCTGCAGCACGTTGTCGATCGTGAAGCCGTTCGGAGCCGTGATCTGTCGCTGCAGCGCCGAGATCACGCCGGTCGTAAGCGTGCGTTCGAGGTCGAACGGGTTGCCGATCGCGTACACCGGGTCGCCCACCTGCACGGCGCTCGAGTCGCCGAGCGCGCAGCGGGTGCAGCGTCAGGCCGTCCGTCGAGATGTGCAGGATCGCGAGGTCGTTGGAGGGGTCCTTGCCGACGACCTGCGCTTCGACGGTCTTGCCTTTTTCGAAGCTGACCGTGACCTTGACCGCGTTCTCGATCACGTGGTAGTTGGTCAGGATCGTGCCGTTCGCGTCGATCACGATGCCCGAGCCGGTCGCCGTGCCCTGGCGCTCGCTCTGTTCGCCGAACAGATTGAACGGCGAGTTCGGATTTCTGCACGACCGTGGAGGTCACGAACGCCACGCCGGGTGCATCGCGCACGTAGACTTCGTGCGGCGTCAGCCCGCTACTGCGCTGCGAGGCGTTCGACGGCGCCGCCGGACGTGCCGCTTCGACGGTCGTGACGACCGTCTTCGTGTTTTCGCCGAGGCCGCCGGCCGCGGCGACCACGGCGACGACCACGCCGCCGCCGAGGAGGGCGGACGACGAACGGGATCACGAACAGACGTTTCATTGCCAGAGAGGATGATCGGCGGCGATCAACGCCATCTAAAGCTTCGCGCGCGGCTGCCTAAATTATGCCAGGCGCCGATCTCGGGCCGATGTCGCGTCGACGCTCGCGGCCTGCCCGAGCAACGTCCTCAGCGCCGCCGCCGGATCGGCCGAGCGCATCAGCGACTCCCCCACCAGCACCGCCTGCACGCCGCGCTCGCTCAGCCTGCGCAGCTGCTCGGCGCTGCGCGATCCCCGACTCCGAGACCACGGTCACGCCGCGCGGCACGTCGTCCAGCAGCCGCTCCGTGCGCTCCACGTCGACGCTGAAGTCGCGCAGGTCGCGGTTGTTGATCCCGACGATCTCCGCCCCGATCGCCAGCGCGACGCGCAGCTCGTCGCGATCGTGGACCTCCACCAGCACGTCCAGACCGAGCGCACGCGCGCCGCTCGTGCAGCGAGGCGAGCTCTCGCTGCGCCAGCGCGGCCACGATCAGCAGCACCGCGTCGGCGCCCGCCGCGCGCGCCTCGTGCAGCTGGTAGGGGTCGACGATGAAGTCCTTGCGCAGCAGCGGCAGCTCGCAGGCCGCGCGCGCCGCGCGCAGATCCTCGAGCGCGCCGTCGAAGTTCGGGCCCTCGGTGAGCACCGACACGGCGACCGCGCCGCCGCGCTCGTAGGCGCGCGACGATCTCGGCCAGGTCGGGGCGCTCGCGCAGCGCGCCCGCCGACGGCGAGCGGCGCTTGAACTCCGCGATCACGCCGATGCCCTTGCCGCGTCGAGGGCATCGCGGAAGCGCGCGTGCCGGCGCCCGCGCGCGCCGCTGGCGAGCACCGTCGAGCGAGGCTCCGTCGAGCGGCTGCTCGCGCTTGCGCCGCTCGACCTCCGCGCGCGTCTCGCGCGAGGATCCGCTCGAGCACGGTCGCTGCGCGCGCGTGGCTCACCGTAGCCGCCTCGGCCGGCGCGTGCGCGCGGCTGGCCGCGACATAGCGCTCCAGCGCTCGCGCGGCGCGCGCCCTCGGCGAGCGCCGCGCGCGCGGCCTCGACGCCCTCGGCGATCGTGTCCGCGCCGCCCGGCCGCGTAGATCGCGGCGCCGGCGTTGATCAGCGCGAGCGTCCTCGCCGGCGGCGCGCGCCGTCGCGGCCGCCGCTCGCGTCGAGGATCGCGCGCGTGACCTGCGCGTTCTCCTGCGGCGTGCCACCGCCGGACCTCGCGCGGCGTCCGCGTCCGGAGCGACGTCGATGCCGACCTCCTGCGGGCGTGAGCACGTAGTGCGTGATCTCCTCGCCGTTGACCTCGACCACCTTCGTCGGCGGCGCTCGCGGAGACCTCGTCGAGGCCGTCCTCGCCGGCGACGACCAGCGCGCGATCGACGCCGAGCCTGCGCCAGCGCGCCCGCCATCGTCTCCAGGAAGCGCGCGTCGGAGACGCCGATCAGCTGGCGGCGAGCGCCGGCCGGGTTGGTCAGCGGCCCGAGCAGGTTGAAGATCGTGCGCACCGCCAGCTCGCGGCGGACGGGGACCACGAAGCGCGTCGCCTGGTGGTGGGCGGGCGCGAACATGAAGCCGAAGCCGGCCTCGTCGATGCAGGCCGCGACGGCCTCCGGGCGCGAGGTCGATGCGAGCGCCGAGCGCCTCGAGCAGGTCGGCCGAGCCGGAGCGGCTGGTGGCCGAGCGGTTGCCGTGCTTGGCGACCGCGCAGCCGGCGCCGGCGGCGATCAGCGCCGCGGTGGTGGAGACGTTGAAGCGTGCTGCGCCCGCCGCCCGTGCCGGCCGTGTCGAGCAGGTCCGTCGCGCTCGCTCGGCACGTGCGCGGCGAGCGCGCGCATCGTGCGCGCCAGCCCGGCCAGCTCCTCGACCGTCTCGCCCTTGGTCCGCAGCGCGATCAGGAAGCCCGCGATCTGCGATCTCGGAGACCTCGCCGTGCATGATCTCGGCGAGCACCTCCGCGGTCTGCTCCGCGCTCAGGTCCTGGCCGCGAGGCGAGCGCGTCGATCGCCGTGGTCGGGTCACGTTGGCCGCCGTTGCGGCATCGGCGAGCGCGCTCGAGGAAGTTCGCGAGCAGCTCCCGGCCCTGCTCGGTGAGGACCGACTCGGGGTGGAACTGGACGCCCTCGGCCGGCAGCTCGCGGTGGCGCAGCCCCATCAGCACGCCGCCGCCGCGCGCGGACTCCTCCAGGCAGTCGGGCAGCTCCGGGTCGACCACCAGCGAGTGGTAGCGCCCGACCGTCAGCGGCGAGGACAGGCCGCGGAAGATCGTGCGCCCGTCGTGCTCGATCGCTCGTCGCCTTGCCGTGCACCGGCGCGTGCAGCTTCACGCGCCCGCCGAACGCCTGCGCGAGCGCCTGGTGGCCGAGGCACACGCCGAGCGTCGGGATCCCCGCCTCGGGCATCCGCCGCACGACCTCGAGCGTGATGCCGGCCTGCTCGGGCGTGCACGGCCCCGGCGAGACCACGCAGCGCTCGATAGCCGCCGCTCGAGCAGCTCCTCCACGCTCGCGCGGTCGTTGCGCACCGTGTCGCACCTCCGCCCCCAGCTCGCCCAGGTACTGGACGAGGTTGTAGGTGAACGAGTCGTAGTTGTCGAGGACGAGGACCTTCATGCCGCTCACGACCAGTCCGGCTGTTCGCAGGCCAGCTCGATCGCGCGCATCACGGCCGTGGACTTGGCGACCGACTCCTCGTACTCGTACTCGGGCTTGGCGTCGGCGACCGTGCCGCCGCCGGCCTGCACGTGGGCGACGCCGTCCTTGACGACGACCGTGCGGATGTGGATCGCGGTGTCGAGGTCGCCGCGCGTAGCTGAGGTAGCCGATCGCGCCGCCGTAGCCGCCGCGCTTGACCGGCTCGAGCTCGTCGATGATCTGCATCGCCCGCACCTTCGGCGCGCCCGAGAGCGTGCCCGCCGGCAGCACCGAGCGCAGCGCGTCCATCGCCCCGACGTCCTCGCGCAGCGTGCCCGACACCGAGGAGACGATGTGCATGACGTGGCTGTAGGACTCGATCTCCATCAGCTCGTCGACGACCACGCTGCCGTACTCGCACACGCGGCCGAGGTCGTTGCGCCCGAGATCGACGAGCATCACGTGCTCGGCGCGCTCCTTCTCGTCGGCCAGCAGCTCCTGCGGCGATCCGGCGGTCCTCCTCGGGGCTCGCGCCGCGCGGGCGGGTTCCGGCGATCGGCTTCGTGCTGACGTGGCGTCCGCTGACCGTCAGCAGCGGCTCGGGGCTCGCGCCGGCGACCTGGAAGTCGCCGAAGTCCAGGAAGTACATGTAGGGGCTCGGGTTGACCGCGCGCAGGCCGCGGTAGATCGAGAACGCCTCGACCGGCACCGCGCGCCGACCAGCGCTGGGAGGGCACGACCTGGAAGGCGTCGCCGGCGTAGATGTACTCGACGATGCGCGCGACCATCGCTTCGAACTGCTCGCGCGGCATGTTCGACTCGAAGGTCGGGCAGCTCGCGCTGGCCGGGGCGTGCGTCCGCCGGCGTCCGCGCGGGACCGGGCCGGCGAGCGCGCCGCGCACCTCGGCGATCGTGCGCGCGGCCTGCTCGTAGGCGCGCTCGATGTCGGGCTCCGCCTGCAGATCGGCGTTGGCGAGGATCGTGACCGTGTGCTTGAGATGGTCGAAGACGACGAGCGCGTCGGAGAGCATCAGCGCCATGTCGGGCAGCCCGAGCGGATCGGTCCGGCCCGCCCGGGGCTCGCCGAGCGGCTCGACCGTGCGCACGAGGTCGTAGCCGAAGAAGCCCACGGCGCCGCCGGTGAACGGGGGCTCCCGCCGTGCCCTCGATCGGCGCCTGCTCGAAGCGCGCGACGCGCTCGGCCGCCAGCGCGTAGGGGTCGCCGCCGTCGGCCAGCGACCAGCGCAGCACCGCGCGCGGCCGGAAGCCGATGAACGACCAGCGCCCGACGCGCTGGCCCTGGTCGGCGGACTCGAGCAGGAACGCCGGCTCGCCCGGCGCCAGCGCGCGCAGCTTCAGGAACGCCGAGACCGGCGTCTCGCAGTCCTCGATGAAGCTGAGGCGCAGCGGGATCAGGTTGTGCGTGCGCGCGAGCTCGCGTGCCTGCTCGAGGCTCGGCGCGACGCTCGCCGCGACCGCGTCCGGCGGCGCTAGGAGCGACGGCCATCGAGCACCCGCTCGGCGTCGGCGAGCGAGCGTCCGCGGCTGTGCAGCAGCACGAGCAGGTGGTAGAGCACGTCGGCGGCCTCTTCGTCGACGCGCTCGTCGGACTCCTCGCGGGCGGCGCGCGCCACCTCCTCGGCCTCCTCCATCACCTTCTCGCCGATCCGCGGCGGGTCGTCGAGCAGCTCGACCGTGTAGGAGCCCGCTGGCCGCTCGCGCGCACGCTCGGCCAGCGTGCGCTCGAGCGCGGGGAGCGTCTCGTACGGCGCGCCCGGCTCGAGCTCGCCACGGTGAAAGCACGTGCGCTCGCCGGTGTGGCAGGCCGGACCGGCCGGCTCGACGAGCGCCAGCAGCGTGTCGCCGTCGCAGTCGAGGCGCAGCGCGCGCACCGCCTGCACGTTGCCGCTCGTGGCGCCCTTGTGCCACTGCTCGCCGCGCGAGCGGCTCCACAGGTGCAGCTCGCCGCTCGTCGCGCGTGCGCGCCAGCGCCTGCTCGTTCATGTACGCCAGCGTGAGCACCTCGCCGGTGCTCCAGTCCTGCACGACGCACGGCACGAGGCCGTCGCCGTCGTAGGCGACCTGCTCGTCGATCGGCTCTGGCGTCGGACATCGCTCATCCGCACGATTGTAGGTCCCGCCGCCCGCCATCGGCTTTTCAGCCACACTGCGCCGGCGATGCAATCGGTGCTCGACCGCAAGCTGCTCGTGGTCACCGGCAAGGGTGGCGTGGGCAAGACGACGATCGCCGCGGCGCTCGGCCTGCTGGCGGCGCGCGACGGACGGCGCGACGATCGTCGTCGAGGTCGGCGAGGAGAGCCGCCTGCCGCAGCTGTTCGGGATCGCCCGACCGCAGCCGGGTGTCGAGACGCGTGCTGCAGGAGCGGCTGTCGAGCATCTCGATCGACCCCGACCGCGCGCTGCTCGAGTGGCTGCAGGCGCTCGGCGGGCGTGTCTCCGGCCGCGTGCTCGCCTCCAGCGGCACCTTCCAGTACTTCGCCGCCGCCGCGCCAGGCGCGAAGGAGCTCGTCACGATGGTCAAGATCTGGCAGCTCACGCGCGGCGGCGCTCGCGGCGCGCGCTCGCGCGGCTACGACCTGGTCGTGCTCGACGCGCCGGCGACCGGTCACGCGCTGGGGATGCTCGGCTCGCCGCACACCTTCGGCGCGATCGCACGCGTCGGCCCGATCGCAGGCCAGACACGACAGCTGCAGGAGCTGCTGGAGAGCCCGGCGCACTCGGCCTATCTGGCGGTGGCGCTCGCCACGGAGATGGCCGTCACCGAGGCGCTCGAGCTGCAGGACGGCCTGCGGGCCCGGCTCGGTCGCGACCTGCAGACGGTCATCGTCAACGCGCTTCTGCCACGACGCTTCACGCGCCGAGGAGATGCGCGAGATCGCGATGCTCGAGGACGGCGTCGGCCGCAGCAGCCCCGCCGGCGACGCTCACGGCCGCGAGCACGGTGCCGCGCCCCCGGGCGAGGATCTGCGCGCCGTGAGCGCGTCGGCCGCGCGTGCCGCGCGCGCCGTTCACGACCGGGCGCGCTTCCAGCACAACCAGCTTGCGCGGCTGCGCCGGCGCAGCTTCGACGTCGTCGGCATCCCGTTCGTGTGGGGGGCAAAGCTGGACCTGGCGGACGTGGGCGCGATCGCGACGCGGCTCGCGCGCGGAGCGTGAGCGCCGCCTGCTCGCGGCCAGCCTCAGACGGCGGCGAGCTTGTAGCGGCGCGTGCTCGAGTCGCGCTCGAGCAGGCCAACGGCGAGCAGCGTCGTTACGTATCGGTGGGTGGTGCTCGTGTTCATACCCAGCGTCCGCGCCAATTCGGCAATTCCCAGATAGCCACCGTCGGCGGGGAAGCACGAGAGCACCAGCAGCCCCGCGAGCAGTGACCGCGACAGCCGCCGATCCTCCATCTGCGCAGGCTGGACCCACTCACCGGAATCGAGCGTAAGCGTCCAGCTCGGATCTTTCAGCGCAGTCAGGAGGACTGACATCGTCCCCCCCT
The DNA here is from genome assembly GCA_963797105.1 of uncultured Solirubrobacteraceae bacterium. GTDB lineage: Bacteria > Actinomycetota > Thermoleophilia > Solirubrobacterales > Solirubrobacteraceae > Palsa-744. The sequence continues at coordinate 1,231,052 of CAWCOB010000002.1, read as the reverse complement.
GGCCCGCCGCACGGATGACCTTGTCGACCTGCGACTTCGAGAGCTCGATGGTGATCGGTGCGCTCGTGTTCCTAATAGCCATCTAGTGAGCCAATGATGCCGTGGCGAACGCCGCGCGCAAAGGCCGAGTTGAATATTCAACTCTGACTATTTATCTACGCGCTGTAGTACAGCTGTCCGTCAGCAACGCGCCTTCGTCATATAGATGCTCTGACTGCTCGACGAGCCCTGCCAGCAGCTCACGCGCGTTTTGCAGCCACTGGATCCTCGCCTTCCACAACGCGATCTCGGCATCCTTGGCGAGCGTGCGCATCAGCCTTGGCCAGTCCTCGCGACTGCCGGCAATGCGTTCACGCTCACAGCTCTGCGTGAGTTCATGCAGGCGTCCCACGCAAGCCAGCTCCTGGCCGTACACGAGATCGATCAGCCGCGGCAGGTTATCGGGCCGACACAGCGCGATCTTCATATGCAACTCGTCGCGCAGCGGCGGCGTCGGCGAGGAACCGAGTATCCATGCTTCGAAGTGACTGACGCCCTGATCCGTGGCCTCGTAGATCATCCGCGGCGCCGAGCGCCGCGCAGGCCCCGGTCCCATCTCACCCGCGGCCCGGACGAAGTCGTCGCGGCTCAACTGATCCAGCGCCGAATAGACGCCGGACGGCGCGAAGCTCGAGGAGCCGAAACGCTCCTCAAGACGCTGTGCCAACTGGTAACCGTATCCGGGACGCTCGATCACCAGCCCCAATATCGCGTACTTCGCTGACATCCTTCCCCTCCCACCAAGGCCGATTCAGCGCAGAAGTTATCCCAAAACGTGGCTGAGCACGTTCCAAAGGCCGAATCAATCAGACCGGCGGGAAATATCGGTGAGAGATCGCGTGCGCGCCCCTCGAAAACAGGTAGCGGACAGTCAGGCGTCAGGTGATGCCCAGCCGGTCGAGCAGACCCTCGTCGGCGCGCCAGTCGCGCCGCACCCGCACCGACAGCTCGAGGTGGACCTGGGCGCCGAGCTCGCGCTCGCAGCTCGCGCCGCGCGGCGGTGCCGATCGCCTTGATCATGCGCCCGTGCGCGCCGATCAGGATCCCCTTCTGCGACTCGCTCTCGACCCAGATCAGCGCCCGCACGCGCACGAGCCCCTCGCGCGGGCGCTCGACCTCCTCGACCACCACCTCGACCGCGTGCGGCAGCTCCTGGAAGGTGCGCCTGATGACGGCCTCGCGGATCAGCTCCGCCAGCAGCAGCTCGCAGCGACTGATCGGCTGCTGCGTCCGGCGCGAACATGAACGGCCCCTCGGGCATCAGCGCCGCCGAGGTGCTCGACCAGCTCCTTCACGCCCGCGCCGCTGCGCGCGGAGATCGGGAACACCTCGGCGCTCGAGCTCCAGCTCGGCGGCCTCCGCGAGCACCGCCATCAGCGGCGCGCGCGCGAGCCGTCGACCTTGTTGACGGCGATCGTCACCGGCAGCCTGCGCCTCGCCAGCGTCCTGCGCGATGAAGCGATCGCCGGGGCCCACGCCCTGCTCGCCGTTGAGCATCAGCAGCACCGCGTCCGAGCCCGTCGAGCTCCTGCTGCACGCGTCTGGCCATGCGCGCGGTGAGCGCGTCGCGCGGGCGCTGCACGCCCGGCAGGTCGACCAGCACGAGCTGGCAGTCGCCGCTGCTGGTGAACGCCGCGGATCGCCCGCCGGGTCGTCTGCGGGCGGTCGGAGACGATCGCCACCTTCTCGCCGACGACCGCGTTGACGAACGTCGACTTGCCGACGTTGGGCCGGCCCGCGAGCGCCACGAAGCCGCCGCGAGTCACCCGCCGGCTCCCGCGAGCAGCTCGCGCTGGAGCGCGAGCATCTCGCCGTCGTCGGTCTCGTGGTCCATGCCCAGCAGGTGCAGCATCCCGTGGACGATCGCCTCGCGCAGATCGACCGTGTGCTCGGGGCAGATCACGACGTCGCCGAGCTCGCGCGTGCAGCCGCCGCCGTCGAGCGGCTCGACGCCGTCGATCGGGAACGACAGCACGTCGGTCGGTGCCGCGTTTGCCGCGGTGCTCGCCGTTCAGCTCGCGCGATCCGCGCGGCGTCGACGAACTCGATCGCCACGTGCCCGTCGGTCGACACCCAGCGGCGCGGCCGCCAGCGCGCACAGGCGCCGCACCTCGGCGCGGTGACGGCGACCGCGGGGCGAGCCCCGCGCCGAGCACCTCGACCTCGATCATCGTGGATCAGGCGCTGCGAACCGCCGGACGCGCGCCGATCTCTGCCTGCGCGGGAGCGCTCGCGGCGATGCGGAGTGCACGTCGTAGGCCTCGACGATCCGCTGCACGAGCTTGTGGCGCACGACGTCCTCGCCGCCGAAGCGCACGAACTCGATCCCCTCGACCGCGCTCGAGCACCTCGCCCACCGACGATCAGGCCCGGACTGCTGCTCGCGCGGCAGGTCCACCTGCGTGACGTCGCCCGTGACGACCATCCTGCGAGCCGAAGCCCAGGCGCGTGAGGAACATCTTCATCTGCTCGGGCGTCGTGTTCTGCGCCTCGTCGAGGATCACGAACGAGTCGTTCAGCGTGCGCCCGCGCATGAACGCCAGCGGCGCGATCTCGATCACGCCGCGCTCGATGTGCTGGGAGACCTTCTCGGGGTCGAGCATGTCGTGCAGCGCGTCGAACAGCGGGCGCAGATAGGGATCGACCTTCGCCATCAGGTCGCCCGGCAGGAAGCCCAGCCGCTCGCCCGCCTCGACCGCCGGGCGCGTGAGGATGATGCGGTTGACCTCGTGTCGCGAGAGCGCCGCGGCGGCCATCGCGACCGCCAGGAACGTCTTGCCCGTGCCCGCCGGCCCGACGCCGAAGGTGATCGTGTTCTCGCGGACCGAGTCGACGTAGCGCTTCTGGTTGACCGTCTTCGGCGCGACGCGCAGCCCGCGGTGGCGCCAGACGACGTCCTCGAGCACGCGCGCGGGCGATTCGTGCGCGTCCGAGCGCGCCCGTCACCGCGGTGATCGTGCCGGGGCCGATCTGGTGGCCGCGCGCGATCAGCTCCGCGAGCTCGCGCACGACGCGCTCGCCGGCGCTGCGTCTCGCTCTCCTCGCCGTCGAACGTCAGCAGGTTGCCGCGCAGGAAGACCTTGCAGTCGAGATGCGCCTCGAGCGCGCGCAGCACCGCGTCCTGGCTGCCCGCCAGCTCGGCCGCGACGTCGTTGGAGAGCTCGATCTGCGTCCTCATCCCTGCAGCGCCGCTCGCACGAGCCCGGAGACGCGCTTGCCGTCGGCGCGACCGTCGACCGCCGCCATCGCCTGCTTCATCGCCATGCCCATGTCCTTGGCCGAGGCGGCGCCGCTCTCGCGCACGGCCTGCTCGACGATCGCCGCCAGCTCCTCCTCGGAGAGCTCCGCCGGCAGGTAGGCGCCGATCAGCTCCGCCTCGGCCTCCTCGCCGCCGGCGAGATCCTCGCGCCCGCCTCGCGATAGGCGCCGGCGGCCTCGAGCGCGGCGCTTGCGCTCGCGGCGCAGCACCGCGAGCTCGTCGCTCGCCGCCCTCCTTGGCGGCCTTCTGCAGCTCGGAGAGCACGAGCCGCAGCGCGCCCACGCGCTCTTTCTCGCCCGCGCGCATCGCGCCCTGCGAGATCGGCCTTGATCTGCTCGAGTATCGCCATCAGTCAGATCAGGATACGCCGGTCTGACGATGGCGCGATCAACTTCTCGGCTCCAGAGCGCCGAGCTTCAGTCGTGCTCGAGCGGCGTCGGGCTGCCCAGGCGCCCGGGCGAGGATGCGTCACGACCGAACAGCAGCGCGACGTTCCAGTCGACCAGCAGCCGCAGCCTGCGTCCGAGGCCCGGCATCAGCAGCAGGTGATAGGTGCGCGCGATCAGCCACGCGGGCAGGCCGCGCCAGCGGATGCCGAGCGTGATCGCGACGGCCTGGTTGTCGCCGAGCTCGGCGACCACGCCTTTGGTGCGGTAGCGAAACGGCCGCGGCTGCGGCGCCCGCGAGCGTCGCGGCGACGTTGCGGGCCACGAGCCGGCCCTGGCGGATCGCGTGCTGGGCGGTCGGCGGACACGAGCTGCCCGGGCGCTGGAGGCGTCGGGGACCGCGGCGCAGTCGCCGATCGCCCAGACATGCCGGCTGTCTGTCGGCCGAGCGCGGCGCCGGCAGCGCGCGATCGTCGACGCGCATGGTCGCGTCCACCGACGATGCGCCCGTCGCCGTCGAGCGGCAGCCCGAGCCTGGCGATCACCGGGCTGGGCTTGACCCCGGCGGTCCACACGACGCGTCCGCGCCGGGATCGTCTCGCCGTCCGAGAGCGTCGCCGCGCGTCGCGCTCAGCTCGCGCAGGGTCGTGTCCGTGCGCACCTCGATGCCGCGCCCGCGCAGCTCGCGTTCGGCGAACTCGGAGAGGCTCGCGGGCACCTCCTGCATGATCCGCTCCCGGGCCTCGACCAGCACCCAGCGCATCCCCTGTGCGCGCGCAGCGCGGATACAGCTCGATCGCCTGCGCGGCGAAGTCCTGCAGCTCGGCGAGCCCCTCGACGCCCGCGTAGCCGGCGCCGACGAAGACGAACCCGAGATACTCGGCGCGCAGCGCCGGATCCTCGAGCGACTCGGCGATGTCCAGGCAGTTGAGCACCTGGTTGCGCAGCGCGGTCGCGTCCGACAGCGACTTCAAGCCCGATCGCATGCTCGGCCGAGGCCCGGGATCGGGCAGCGTGCGCGAGACCGAGCCGAGCGCGACGATCGAGCTGGTCGTAGCCGAGCTCGAGCTGCTCGCCGTCGATGCGCTTGACGCCGAGCGTGCGCGCGTCGGGGTCCGCGCCGGTCACCTGCGCCGATCACGAGGTCGGTGCGCCGCAGCTGCGAGCGCAGCGGGACGACCACGTGGCGCGGGTCGAGCGTCGCTCCGGCCGCGCCCGGGCAGCAGCGGCGTGTAGAGCATGAAGTTGGCGTCGTTGACGAGCGTCACGCGCGCGCTCTGCGGCGGGCAGCAGGCGCTCGAGCGCGCGCGCTGCGTAGAAGCCCCCGAAGCCGCCGCCCGCGATCACGACCTGCCAGGCCATGCGCGACAGAATAGGGTGCAGCGCCGTGAACGACTCCCTCTACGCAGCACGCGCTCGCCCCGTTCCTCGCCGAGGTGCAGCGCCTGCGCCCCGCGGAGGCCGAAGTGATCGACGCCCACACCCACCTCGGCCTCGACGAGGACGGGCGCTCGCTGACGCTCGAGCAGCTGCTGCGGCCAGCTCGACGCCGCGCGGACGCGCGCCGCGCGTGCGTGTTCCCGCTGCACGACCCCGAGCGCAAGCCCTCCTACAGCGTGCCCAACGACCGCGTGCTCGCGTGGGCCGCGCGAAAGCGAGGGCAGGCTCGTGCCCGTTCTGCCGCCTGGACCCCGCCGAAGACGCCGCTCGCCGAGTGCGAACGCTGCCTGGCAGCGGGCGCGCGCGGCATCAAGCTGCACCCGCGCGCCCAGGACTTCGTGTTCGACGGCGCGCGAGATGGACGAGCGTCTTCGCGCTGGCCGAAGAGGCGCAGCGTGCCGATCCTGATCCACGCCGGTCGCGGCCTGCCGCCGCTCGCCGACGGGCTCGTCGACCTCGCGCTGCGCCATCCGGGCGCGGTCCTGATCCTGGCGCACGGCGCGATCTGCGACCAGGGCATCCTCACCTCGCGCCTGGCCGACCATCCGGGCGTGCTCTACGACATCTCCTGCTTCTTCCCGCTCGACGTGATCGAGCTGTTCGCGCGCGTGCCCGCCGAGCGGATCGTGTTCGCCTCCGACCCGCCCTACGGCCTGCCCGCGACCACGCTGTACATGGCGCTGCGCGTGGCGCCGCCAGGCGGGGCTCGACGAGGCCGACCACGAAGGCGGTGCTCGGCGGCACGATGGCGGCGCTGCTCGACGGCGGCGGAGCTGCCGGCGGTCGAGCCCCGTCGCGGCGCGGACCCACGATCACGCTGTCGGGGCGCCTGGCGCGCGTGTACGGCTACGCGAGCCTCGTCGGTCCGGCCCTGTTCGCGCGGCGCGATCGAGCAGGCGCGGGCGATGCTCGACATGGCGATCGCCGCCTGCCGCGACCCCGATCCCGGGGGCGGTCGGCGAGGCGCTCGAGACGATCGGCGCGGCGCTGAGCGCGGCGAGCGCGCTGCTGGCCGACGAGGACGGCGTGCGCCCCGCGATCGACCTCGTCTACCGCTCGATCGTGCGCGCGGCCACCGAGCTCCCCGACGGCGCCTGGATCAGCCGGCCGCTCAGCCACACGGCCGCCCACTCGCCGCTGGCGCGCCGCTCGCGCTCGCGCAGCCCGAGGCGCTCGGCGAACGCGCCCGCGACCTCGTCGACCTCCGCTCGCAGCAGGCCGCCCGCGATCAGGTGGGCGGGCGGCGCCGAGCATCGTGCGCGGCGAGCTCGAGCAGCAGCGGGCGCAGCAGGTTGGCGAGCACGACCGTCGGCTGGTCTCGCGCTCGGCACCATCGAGCCACGGCAGCGCCTCGCGGCGCAGGTCGAAGCGCCGAACCTCGAGCTCGACGCCGTTGACGAGCGCGTTCTCGCGGGTCGCCTGCGACGCTCTCCTGCTCGTGGTCGAGGCCCGAGCACGGGGCGAAACCCGAGCACGGCGGCCGCGATCGCGAGCACGCCCGAGCCGGTGCCGACGTCGAGCAGCGGCCGGCCGGGCCGGCTCGCTCGCAGCCAGCTCCAGCAGCAGCTCCAGGCACAGGCGCGTGCTCGCGTGGGCGCCGGTGCCGAACGCCTGCCCGGGGTCGATCACGATCTCGCGGACAGCGGCCGCGTCGGGTGCGCTCGGCGCCTCCCACGGCGGGCGCACGTGCAGGGCGGGAGCGGCTTGCCGCCCGGCGACGGCTTGCGGCGGCGCCTCGATCAGCACGGGCCGATGGAACTGCTTCCAGCGCTCCTCCCAGTCGTCGGCGATCTCGCTGGTGGAGATCTCGACGAGCGCGTCGCCCGCGACGGCGTGCAGGTCGGGCAGCTGCGGCAGCTCACCCGGCGCTCCGTAGACCGCGTACTCGACCGTCCCCTCCTCGCCGCGCACCTCCTCCACGCCGGCGGGCGCGAGCTCCAGGAGCTCGGCCAGCACCAGCTCGGCCTGCGCGCCGGCAGACGCGGACGGCGAGCCTGATCACGCGGCCTGGCTGCCGAGCGCGCGGCGCAGCTTGGCGAACACCGACTCCTGCGAGCGCAGGTTCTCCTCGCTGAGGCTGTCGTTCAGGCGCTCCATCAGCTCGCGCTGCTCGGCGCTCAGGCGGCGCGGCACGACGACGTTGACGACCACGCGCAGATCGCCGCGCCGGCCGCGTCGCAGCGCCGGCATCCCTGCGCCGCGCAACGTGAGCACCTCGCCCGGCTGGGTGCCGGCGGGAAGCTCGATCGAGGCGTGGCCTTCGAGCGTGGGCACCTCGAGCGTGCCGCCGAGCGCCGCCAGCGGCGCGGCCACGTCGAGCGCGGTGATCAGGTCGTCGCCCTCGCGCACGAAGCGCTCGTCGTCGCGCACGCGCACGAGCACGTACAGGTCGCCGGCCGGCGCGCCCGCCTCGCCGGCGTGGCCGTGGCCGCCGAGCCGGATGCGCTGCCCGTCGGCGATCCCGGCCGGCACCTCCACCTCGAGCGTGCGCCTCGCCGTCACGCGCCCGCGGCCGCGGCACTCCGCGCAGGGCTGCTCGGGCACGCGCCCGTCGCCGTGGCACTCGTCGCAGACCATCGTGCGCACCATCTGCCCGAACGGCGTGCGCGTGACCGCCTGCAGCTGCCCGGCGCCGCCGCAGCGCTCGCACGTCTCGATCGGCGTGCCCGGCTCGGCGCCGTTGCCGTGACAGTGCTCGCAGCGGTCGACCGCCTCGTAGCGAGACCTCGACCGTGGCTCCGTTGGCGGCTTCGAGCAGGTCGAGCTCGATCGCGACCGCGACGTCGCCGCCCTGGCGCGGGCCCGCCCTGTCGCCGGACGCGCCGCCGAAGAACGCGTTGAAGAGGTCGCTGATCGAGCCGAAGCCGTCGAAGTTGGGGGCGTAGCCGCCGGAGCGGAGCCCCTCGTGGCCGTAGCGGTCATAGGTCGCGCGCCGCTCCGGGTCCGAGAGGATCTCGTTGGCCTCGGCCGCCTCCTTGAACTTCTCCTCGGCGTCGGGGTCGTGGGCGTTGACGTCCGGGTGCAGCTCCCGCGCGAGCTGGCGAAAGGCCTTCTTGATCTCCTGCGCGGAGGCGTCGCGGGCGACGCCGAGCACCTCGTAGGGATCGCGGGGCATGTAGGTCCGGTCAGTTCTCGGCGTAGGCGTCTTCGACGAAGCGCGACAGCTCGTGCGCGGCCTCGCGCACCGTCGCGATCGCGCCCGCGTAGTCCATGCGCACCGGCCCGATCACCGACACGGTCCCGAGCTTGCGCTGCGCGACCCCGTAGCCGGTGGCGACGAGCGCCAGCGAGTGCATCGCGGGGAGCTCGTTCTCGTGGCCGATGCGCACGTACACGCCCGGCTCGGCCAGTGCCGCGCGCAGCACGCTCAGCAGCGCCACGCGTCGCTCGAGCAGATCGATGAGCTCGTTGACGCGCGTCCTGTCCTCGATCTGGCCGGCCTCGAACAGGCGCGCGGTCCCCTCCACGAACAGCGAGTCCTCGCCCTCGCTGGCAAGCTCGCCGAACGCCGGCGCGAAGCGCGCCAGGAACGCCAGCTCGGTAGACGAGAGGCTCGGGTCGACGAGGCGCTGCTGCAACATGCGGGCGCCGAGGCCGAGGCCGACGAGCCGCTCGTTCAGGTACTCGCCCGCCCAGCGCCACGAGACCCGGGTCGACCGGGCGCTCGAACGTCGCGAACATCTTCGACACGTTCCCGGCGGAGGTGATGATCACGACCAGCACGACCTGCGGCTGCAGCGCCAGCACCTCGACGTGGCGGATAGTCGCCGCGTTCATCGACGGCGCGGAGACGACCGCGAGCAGGTTCGTCATCTGCGAGAGCGTCTCGGTCGTCGTGCGCATCGCCTCGTCCACCTCGCGGCGGATCAGCGACAGCTCGAGCCGCTGCGGCGCGCTGGCGGCTGCATGCTCGGAGCTGAGCATGCGATCGACGACGTAGCGGTGACCCGCGTCGGTGGGCACGCGGCCGGCCGAGACGTGGGGGTGCGCGAGCAGGCCGTACTCCTCGAGCAGCGCGAGTTCGTTGCGCACGGTCGAGGGCCCGCAGTCGAGATCGCGCGTCGGCGGCGATCGAGCGCGAGGCTACCGGCTGCCCGCGTCCGCAGGTAGTCGTCGACGACCTTGCACAGAATCCGCTCCTGGCGCGGGCTCAGCATGATTGTGATTGTAGGCGCCGTGCTGGCGCCTACAGCCGGCGCGACGCCGCTAGAGCTCGAGCTCGGCCTCCGCGTTGCGGATGATCTGCTTGCCGGCCTGCTCGGCGACGGTGTCGATCAGCGCACGCCCGTCGACCGACCTCGCGCACCGTGCCGGTGACCACGACCTCCTGCTCGGGCACGCCCATCCCGCGGAACTGGACCGACAGGCGCTTGAGATGCTCGGGGCCGCCGGCTGCCTCGGTCTGCGCGCGCGCCACCTGCGCCATCGTCCACAGACCGTGCAGGATGCGTCCCGGCAGCCCGACCGCGCGGGCGAACTCCTCGTCGACGTGGATCGGGTTGAAGTCGCCGGACGCGCCGGCGTAGCGCACCGTCAGGTACTTGTCGGGCGTGACCCGCACCTCGGGGATCTGCTCGCCTGCTCGAAGCTCCGCCATCTGCCGCTCACACTCCTCGCACGATGTTGGTCCACGTTCCGCGGCAGACCTGCTCGCCGCGCTGGTTGGTCGAGATCGACTCGAACACGTAGTAGCCGCGCCCGTCGTCTTCGGAGATGTCCTTGACGCTCGCCGTCGTGGTGATCTCATCGCCGGCGACGCACCGGCGGACCCCACACGAACTCCTGGCCGCCGTGGACCATCATCGCGAAGTTGAGCTCGATCTCGGGATCGAAGATCGGCGGCCCGACCGCCGGCGCGCTGTAGACGACCGCGAACATCGGCGGCGCCACGACGATCCGCGTAGCCCGCCGCGCGCGCCGCCTCCACGTCGAGATGCACCGGGTTGGTCTCGCCCACCGCGCGCGCGTACTCCCTGATCTTCTCCCGGCCCACCGCGTACACGACGGGCTCGTAGGTCTTGCCGATCGCTTGCTTGTTGACTGGCATCCGGGAAGACTCCTCGCGTGGGCTGGGCTGGTGGCGACGTTGCGGCGGGGCAGTTTACGCGCAGCACGCGAGCTGGCGCGTTGGCGCCCGCGCAGTCGCCAGCCGAAGAACGCAGTCTCGCCCGTTCCCCATGCAGTCGCCACCGCCCGTCGACCCCGCCGACGGCAGTCGCCCACGCCGTTCAAGGGCACGCAACTGCACTTCAAGCTCCCGCAGTTGCGCATCACAGAGCCAAATCCTCCGGTCTCCACGAGGGCGACGGCATGCGAGGATCGGCCGGCGGGCACCTGCACCGTCGCACCTCGCGCTCGCGCGCTACTCTCACGCCTCCCCACTCCCCTTTCCCTGAGCCGTTCAGCAGTTCACAGCCAGCCAAATGCCCCGCGTTGGCAGGCAAACGAGCAGACCCAGCTCCTGCGCCCTCCCGAACCGAGCGATCCGCGACCGGATCGAACAGACACCTCGACCGACCTCGGCCCACCTCGGCTCCCTCCGCGACATGCGCGTTCGCGCCAACTTCGCCTCTGCGCGCCGCTCGTCTCCAGCTGCCTCCGAGAACCCCTATAGGGGTTCTCGGGCTGCGCTCCACGGCTGCCTGACGCCGGTCCGCGCCACTTGACGGCTGCTCTCGCTGCTCCTAGAAGCCCGCCGAACCGAACCCCGGCGCAGGTCCGGGCCGCAGCCACGATCGGCAGGAGACAGCCATGACACCCACACCCGACGCCCCTTCAGCCGCACACCGCGCAGGCACCCGTCTCGAGGCGACCGCCCGCGTTCGGCGCAAACGCGTGAACCGCGGACGCGAGCGACCTGGTCGCGACCAGCAGCCGCTAGGCGGGTATTCCGACGGCTGCGGTGGGCTTCGCGAGGTGATCGCCTGCCCCGGCTTGGCGGGAACGACGCTCGTCGTCGATCGCGACCGCATGACCCACGGCGACGCGCGCCTCGTCGCCCACCTAGCCGCCGACGAGCCGGCGACGAACGCAACCCTGATCTGCGAGCACTACCTCGAGGACACCGCGACTCGCGACTGCCGCTGCAGGCCCGTGAGCGCCGAGGACACGCTGTTCGCGCCATTTGCCGGCCGGAGCGAAACCAGCGAGCAGACCCGATCCACCGCGGTGGCCGCCCCGCCCCTCGATCGATGCGGGCGCGTGTACACGCTCGAGCGCGTGCGCAGCGACATGTCGATCCCCGAGCTGCGCTGGTGTCGGCACGCTCATGACCAGGAGATCGAGCACGAGCCGGTGAGCTTGCGCGAGGCTATCGCCGCACTGGAGAGCTACGAGCCGCTGTACGCGCTCACCTCGCGAGCGCTCGCCGCGCACGGCGAGTGCAGCGAGGTCTCGACGACGGTGCTGCGCGCCGAGCTCACGCGCATGCAGGAGAGCCCGATCGTGCTCAATCGAAGGCTGCGGGAGGTGGTGCTCGCGAGCGTCCGGCTCCAGCAGCTGAGCATGAGCGAGATCGCGATTCGCTGCGGTCGCGTCAAGCGCGACCGCAAGGGCAACGAAAGCGGCGAGACCAGCTGGCTGGCACGGCGCATCGGGCTGGCGCCCGAGGGCGGACACGGTACGCCGACCCCATGGATCCACAGCGACGTGCTCGGCTTGATCGCGCGCAGCGGGCTGGGGATCAGTCCACGTGAGGTCGAGCCGTGAGCAGCCGTGACGCCGCGCCGATCCTCGTGGTCGAGTCGGACCGGCATCTCGGCCGGGTGATCACCGAGCAGTTGCTCGCGGATGGCTTCGACGTCGAGCTGGCACGCAGCGCCGAGCACGCCCGGGCTCTCGCGCGCCTCAGCTCGCCGCGTCTGGCGGTGCTCGGCCGGCTGGACTCGCCGCCCGGCGCGCTGGAGCTGCTTCGGGAGATCCGGCTTGCCCGGGAGCCCGACACGCCGTGGGACGGCTCGCTCCCGGCCATCGTCGTGGGCAGTCGCGGGCGGGAGCTGGACATGCTGCGGGCATTCGAAGCAGGCGCTGACGACTTCCTGGCGAGACCAGCCACCTATGTCGAGCTGCGAGCTCGCCTGCGGGCGATCCTGCGCCGCAGCGCGAGCGCCCCCAGCAGCGCAGGGTTGATCGAGGTCGGCGTGCTCGTGATCGACACGCGTGCCCACACCGTCACCGTCGACGGCAGAGACGTGTGCCTTCGCCGGATGGAGTTCGAGCTGCTCGTGCACCTGGCGCGAGAGCCGGAGCGTGTGTTCGCCAAGCCCGAGCTGCTGCGATCGGTATGGGGCTACCGGTCCGACGGCTCGACGCGAACGCTTGAGAGCCATGCGAGCAGACTTCGCCGCAAGCTCGCGCCCGACGACGCCCGACGGTGGGTGATCAGCGTCTGGGGCGTCGGCTACCGGCTGCGGTGACGCCCGCTAGGCTCACGCGCCGAGGATGAAGATGCCCGCCGAGATGAGCGCCGCCGTATCGCGGGCGAGAGCCTCGCAAGCCGCCGCCGGGCTGACCGTCGTCGGTGAGGATCTGGCCCGACCTTGGGGCGGATTCCTGCTGATCTCGCCCGCCGACATCGAGGCGTTCGCACACGTCTACTTCCCAGACGCGGGGCTCGAGAGCATCGGCGCGCCTTCGATGCTGAGCCCGAAGATTCTGCTGGTCGCGCCAGGCAGACGCCTGTCGTGGCAATACCACCGAAAGCGCAGCGAGGTATGGCGGATCGTCGAGGGGCCGGTGGGCGTCAGCCGCAGCATGGGCGACGAGGAAGGGCCAATGCGCCGTTACAGCGCAGGCGAGACTCTGCGGCTCGAACTGGGCGAGCGCCATCGCCTGATCGGACTGGACGCGTGGGGCGTGGTCGCCGAGATCTGGCAGCACAGCGATGCGGCCTCGCCGTCGGACGAGCGCGACATCGTGCGTGTCACAGACGACTACTCACGAGCCTGAGCGGCCGCGTCCGAGACGGCGCGGCGGCGAGATCTCTGACGGGCTGAAAGGCCCGGCAGGCACAGCAGTCACCGGGCACTCCTAGCCCGGGGAACAAGCAGCACCGCGATGGCGGGCCTTCGGGCTCGCCATCGGTCGTTAACCAGCAATGACCGGCTGGCGCCGGTCCGAGCGGGCCTGCCATATCGGCAGCCCGGGAAGGGAGTGGCTCAAATGCCCTCTGAAGCGTTCCCCGAAAACGCGGTCCAACCACAAGCGACCGTGGATGAATTCCTGCACTGGGTCCTATCCACGAGCACCCACCTCGCCGTCGGCCTGATCCTGGGAGTGCTCTTGGCAAGGACGATGCGCGCTCGCCATCTGCGCTGGAGTTGGGCCAGCGCCGGACTGGGGGTCTGCGTGCTCGCCCGACCCGAGCTCGGCGGCGCGGCGCTCACATTGGCGGTCGCGACCCTGCTCGCGACGATACGCGGTCGACGTTGGCATCGAGAAGACGTCGAAGCCGGCTCGGATCTTGCGGAGATCGCCGCGCACCGCAATCACCCGCTGGAGCTCCTGCGCTCACTGGCGTGGGCGGCGGTTGCGCGCACATGCGAGCGCCTGGGCGCGGCGCGCTCGCAGCGCAGTGACGCGCTCGCGCTGGGCGTCGACGAGAGCCGGCACGCCGTGTCGATCCCATTCGGCGGACCCGGCGGCGGGGCCCACACACTCGTCGTCGGAGCGACCGGCTCCGGCAAGACGGTCACCCAAACATGGATCGCGAAAAACGCGATCGAGCGGGGGCAGGGCGCGATCGTCATCGACCCCAAGGGCGATGGCGGCATGCGCGAACAACTGCGCCGCGCGGCGACGCTCGCGGGGCGCCCGTTCGTCGAATGGACCCCCGACGGCAACGCCGTCTACAACCCGTTCGCGCACGGCAGCGCGAGCGAGATCGCAGACAAGGCGCTCGCCGGCGAGCGCTTCACCGAGCCGCACTACCTGCGCCAGGCGCAGCGCTACCTGGGGCACGCCGTGCGGGCGCTCCACGCCACCGGCACGGAGGCCAGCCTGCGGGCGATCGTCGAGCTGCTCGAGCCCGAGCGCCTGGAGCTGCTCGCGCGCGGACTGCCCCAGGACGACGCCCGCGTCACGTTCGCCTACCTCGACTCGCTCTCGGCGCGCCAGCGCAGCGACCTCGCGGGCGTGCGCGATCGGCTGGCGATCCTGGCGGAGTCAGACGTCGGACCGTGGCTGGACCCGGACACGAAGTGCGAGCAAAGGCTCGACCTGCTGAGCGCCGCGAGCCGACGCTCGGTGGTGTACTTCAGCCTCGAGTCCGACAGTCGACCGCTGCTCAGCGGGATGCTCGGCGCGGCGATCGTCCAGGATCTGCAGACGACCGTCGCGGCGCTCCAGTGTAAGCCGGTACCGACGCTGGTCGTGATCGACGAGTTCTCCGCGATCGCCGCCGATCAGGTCGTGAGGCTGTTCGGTCGCGCACGATCGGCTGGGTTCAGCCTGCTGCTGGGGACGCAGGAGCTCTCAGACCTCAGGCTCCCAGGGCATGAGCGTCTGCTCGAGCAGGTGCTCGGGAACCTGTCTGTCCTGATCGCTCACCGACAGGTGGTGCCCGACTCGGCCGAGCTGATCTCGAGCGTCGCGGGCACCCGTGGCGCGTGGCGCGTATCGCAGCACAGCGAAGGCTCGACGACACGTGTGAGAAGTCGCGAGCCAGTGCTCGAGCCGCGCCGGGTGATGAGCCTTGGACGCGGCTGGGCGGCCGTGCTGGTGCTCGGCGACGGCGCGAGCGCGCGCGTGGCGCGCATCTTCGCGCCGGCAGGACGACGTTGACGACCACAACTCTCGACCAACAACCGAAAGGAACAACTCGATGTCAACTACAAGCAACGCACATTCACCAGAGCAGCTCGCGATCGTTCGCTGGACGACGCGCTTCGGTCTCGCCACAGCGCCGGCGCTCGCGCAGCACGGCGGTTGGACGCTGGCCTCGGCACGTGGACGGCTGCGCGCGGCCGAGCGGGCCGGGCTGCTCCGCGGCCACCGCGTACTCGCCGACGCGCCTGCGCTGTACACGGTCACGCGCGAGGGGCTGCGCGCGAGCGGGGTGCGCGGACTCGAGCCTGCGCGCGTGAGCGTCTCCGGCGCCCCGCACGCAATCGAGTGCGCCCATGTCGCGGCGGCCCTGGAGCGGGCCTATCCCGACCACGATGTGATGAGCGAGCGCGAGCTGCGCCGCGACGAGCGCGAGGCCGGCGTACCGTTGGCGAGCGCAACGCTCGGCGACGGACCCAGCGGATCTGCGCTGCTACACCGGCCCGATGTCGTGCTGTGGGCTCGCTGCTCGCCCCAGGAGCCGCCGGTCGCAGTCGAGGTCGAGCTGACGATCAAGGCTCCGCAGCGGCTTCTGGAGATCTGCCGGGCGTGGGCGCGCTGTCGCTGTGTTGCGGGCACGCTCTACCTCGCGGCACCGGAGGTGCAGCGTCCGCTCGCGCGAGCGATCGCGCGCGCTCGCGCAGATGGGCGAATCACGATGCTCGGGCTCGACGCGCTCGACGCTCTCGACGCTCGCGACACGGACTCCAACCGCTGAAGAGCGCGGTCGGATCCCGGCCGCGAGTACCGTCCCAAGCGACGCGTAGCTTGCGTGTGGGGGGTCAACCATCAAGCAATGGAGACCTATCGATGTCCTACTTCGCAATCAACCGTGTGGTCCTCGTCGGACGCCTCACCCGTGACCCCGAGCTGCGCGCACTCCCATCGGGAACGAGCGTCTGCGGGTTGCGCATAGCGTGCAACTCGAGCCGCAAGGACTCCGACGGAGAGCTGATCGAGCGTCCCAACTACTTCGACGTGAGCGTCTTCGGCGCTCATGGCGAGAGCGTCAGCCGCTACATGCATCGCGGCAGCCGTGTCGCGATCGACGGCCGCCTGGAGTGGCGCGAGTGGGAGACCGCCGAGCACGAGCGCCGCCAGGCGGTGAGCATCGTGGCCGACACAGTCCAGTTCCTCGACAGCCCAGGCGAGCGCGGTCAGCTGGCCGGCGACGGCGAGCAGCCGGAGGGCGACGAGGACGCCGACGCGGCCCGCGAGCTCGTCGGCGTAGGCGTCGGCGTCGACGAGGACGACCTCGTCTTCTAGACAGGCCGGCGCCGATATCGGCATGGGGGCGCTTCGTCCGGAGCGCCCCCATCCAAACTCCCAAGTTGGGCTCCTTGTGAGCCCTTTTGCATTTAAGCGCCAGGTCGCGCGGGATCTAAGCGCCCGGCCGCGCGGAATCGAGAAGCTCGCGCCGCTCCACGATCGCACCGCCCGCGGCGGGATCGCCGTGAGCGGCGCCCACGCGAACGTGTGGCGGCAGGCGGGGAACGCCGTAGGCGCCGGAGGAGCCCTCGTGGATGTCGCGCTCGGCGACGAACAGGGTTCGTTCCCTGCTCGGGTACTCCCAATCACGCGGGTACTCGCCGGGATACGCGCGGCAGGCTCGCAGCACTGAGTCGGCGCGCCTGGCGCACTCGCGTGCCCTGGCTCGATCGCGGCACACGAACACGACGACGGGCGAGACGCCCCCGCGCAGGCCGTAGCGCCGGGTATGCAGCGACCAGCCCGCGAGGAAATGGTCGTAGCGCTCGAGCTTGCGCACGGCCGCGGCAGTGCCGGCGGCCATGCGATCGTCGAGCTCGACGATCGCATCGCACGCCGCAGCGCCATGCCCCAGCGCACCGACCTCGACGATCGCGTCCGGGCGCACCGTCTCGAAGCGGTCGACCTCGCTCACGCGGCCGGTGGCGTCGGCGCGCACGAACTCGTGCGGCGTGCGGCCGCCGGGCAGACGCAGATCCGCAGGCGCGATCGCAACCCGCCCGTCGCTGGATTGCCGGGCCGGAGGCGAGAGCACGGCCTGCTCGGGCCCGCGCAACGCGAAGCACTCATGGTCGACAACCGCGACGAGAGCCAAGGCCCAGCCGGCAACGTGGACATCGTGGCGGGCCTGGCGCAACCGGCTCTCATCCGCGCGTGCGCCCGCGATGGCGCGCGCCGACGCGGCGCTGCTCTCTCCGGGCGCCGATGCGTCGCCGCCGGCCGCAGAGCGTCGATCGTGCTCTACGAGCGTCCGCAACCCCGCCGCTGAGATCACGTAGCACATTGGAATCCCACCGCCGTCGCGACGATGGAACTGGAAGCGCTCCACGAGACCGGCATCGGAAAGGCGCTTCAGCCGCCGCTGCGTGGTCGTCGCCGCCCGGCCACTGTTGAAGCGCCGGTGCAGTTGGCTTGTGAGGACGTGGCGCATCGAAGCGATCAGCTCGAGCATCTCCAGGTCGAGCCGATCGGGCTCGAGTGCGCGCGGTGACTCGATCTGCTTGGCCCAGCGAACGCTGTGCGCGCCGTCGAGCTCGACCAGCTCGCGGTAGCTCTCGACGGGAACCGATGGAGTTTCGGGCCATGGCGCCACGGGCGGCGCCTCGCCCGAGGCCACCTCGACCCCCATCGAGCCTGACGGCGCAGACGCGGTGTTCGAGGAGCTCGCGCGGCTCGAGCTCGTGGCGGTGGTGGCATCGCCGTGCTGGTGGCGCTCCCAATGCGGCTGGCGCAAATCGTCGAGATGACGGGCGCCGCGCGCCTGCTGGCGGGCCTGCGTGGAACGCGAGGCGCTCACGATCCACGACCAACGGCAGCGTCTGCGCGACGAACGGCGACTGGCGCCCGTCGGGGGTCAGCCAGCTCGCGATCGCATGGTGCTTGGGCAGATGCAGACGGACGTCCGGACGGCCGAGGCTCGATAGCCGCTCGACGCCCGGGCGCACGGTGTCCGAGAACTCGGTCATGGTCAGCGCCACCGCATCGCGCGCATCACGCGCCGAGGCGGTCGCGAAGTACACACGGTGCGCGAACAGCGCGTCGAGCTGATCGCGCACCTCGCGCTCCGTCCATTGCGCATCGGTCTGCCAGCACGCGACCGTCTCCAGACCGGCCGAGCGCTTGAGCGCCATCGTTTCCGCGAAGCCACGGTTGATCACAAGCGGCGCCTCGTCGACCTTCAACGCGACCGCGACCCTGCGCTCGGCGGGAACGAGATCCTGCTGGCGCGCGAGCGCGGCGTCGAGCATGCCGACCAGCAGCTGCATCAGCACGGAGGTGTTCCCCGCCCCCATGGCCCCAAGCGCGCCCTTGACGACCAGCACCTCTTCGCCGGCGATCACGCGATCGAAGTCGACGCGCAGCGACTCGTTGAGGAGCACGCGCTTGATCGAAGCGGAGTTGAGCAGCCGCGCCAGCTTGTTGACCGGTGCGTCGAGCTTCGCGGTCGTCGTGCTGCGGGCGTCCGCCAGCTGCGCGGTCAGCTCCGCCGTGAAGAACTCGGATATCTCCTTGA
This sequence comes from uncultured Solirubrobacteraceae bacterium, assembly GCA_963797105.1. GTDB lineage: Bacteria > Actinomycetota > Thermoleophilia > Solirubrobacterales > Solirubrobacteraceae > Palsa-744. Next base: position 1,212,604 of record CAWCOB010000002.1, on the reverse strand, counting down.
ACTCGGGTAGCGCCCGCACGCGCGTGCCCACGCTGCTGCGGTACGCGTATCCCTCCTCCCCCACCGACAGCAACCGCGCCGCGTCCCAGAGCGTCGAGTCGCGGTCATACGCGAGCACGGCGATGATCGCGTTGCGCAGGTAGCGATCCGAAGACGCGCGGATATCTGCATCAGTGAAAAGATTCTTCAGCGCCGCGACGACATAGTCGGCGATCACATCCGCGGGCGCGTCCACGGCCAGCGGGTTGAAGCCGCAAGTCGGGTGGGAGAGGTCGAGGAGGGTGCAAGCGCGCTGCTCGGGCACGACGCTGACTGCCGCGTCCGCCGCGTCACCCTTGGGATCGAGCACGATCACGGCGCAGCGCTCGCGGCGGAGATCCTCGGCGACGGTGGCCACCAGGAAGCTGGACTTGCCCTGCTCGACCGTTCCCGGCACGGCGACGTTCTGCCTGCGCAGCTGCTCGTGGATCGACACCGGCCCCAGCGCATCGCGAAGCACGCCGCCTTGCCTCGGGCGCAGGATCGCCGGGGGCGCCGGCGCGAGCGGAAGACCTGTGCGCGCGAACGGAACCGTCAGGTAGTCGATGGACGGCAGCTGCCAGATGGCGGCGAGCTCGGTCGATGAGAACACGCCCTTTCGAAACGACGGCAGCGGATTGCCCTCTCCCCGCTGTACGCGACGGCTGTACAGGCCAAGCACGCCGTGGCGCACCGCGGTTCCCCGCTCGACGAGCCGGTTCTCGGCCGCTTCGGCGCGCAGCTCGGACGCGATCGTCTCGCAGGTCGCGCGTCGCGCGGCGATCACGCGCAGACTCGACGAAGAACAGCGGCTTGTGCTGCACCTGCAGGCCACCTCGCAGCTCCGCGTCCTCGACCATCGAGCGATCCCGTACGAACAGGTGCTCCCGGCGCTCGCGCGACAGCCGCGCCTCACGGCGCTTGTACAGATGCTTGGCGAGCGCTTCGAAGGACGCCGGCGTCGGCGTCACCGCGAGTTGCACGAACGCCGGCTCGCCGCACGCCGCCATGACCGTCATCAGCTTGTCGATCGGTGGCTCGAATCGACGCTCGAAGCCCTCGATCGACTTGACCCGCCTGATGAACTCGTGATGCTTCTTCAGGCGCACGATCGTCGGCGGCGCGCCGACGCGCTGATCGAGTCCGCGCGAGCCTGCAGTTCGGATAGGCGGCCTGCAGAGACGCCTCGACGATCCGCTCGTGCCCCTCGATGCAGGTGACCGCCAGCCATGCTGAGCCAACACCGCCACCCGTGTGATGCACCTCCAGCGACAGCGACGGCTGTCCGAGCGCCAGCCGTCGCCACCAGCGCTGTAGCAGGCGCTTGTGCAGCACCTCATACATCGCGACGACGGCGTCGATGGGGGCGTGGTCACCGCGATAGGCCGCAACCCGCAGACGTACGTAGCGACGTCGCCGGCGAGCCTGCGCTCGCGCGATCGCGACCAGACACGCCGACGCGAGCGCCAGCGCGATCGCCATCTTCGCCGGCTCCCTCCCAAGCACGGGCGTCCACCCCCAGGCCTCGCCGGCCGCGTGCGCGAGCGTCCCCGCGAGCACGATCGGGTGCAAGGCACCGGCACTGCCATGGCCGCGCAACACCGCTCCCGGCCCGCCGTGGGTGAACCATGCGATCAACGCGAGGCCCGCGAACACCGCGAGCACGCCCAGCAGCCGCCACAGCAGGAAGCGAAGCACCTGCCTGCTTCTCCGACGGGCGGCGCGATTCGCGACAGTGCCTCTCGCCCCGGCGGCAGTCCTCCCAGGGTGCCTCAGCCCCCACGTCCGACGGGACGCGATTCTGCGTCAGATGTCTCTGTCTAGGTGCTCAGCGCGGCCTCGTCGCTCGCTCCACCTGTGCGCCACGCGCAGTGAGATGCCACGCGTTGGCGGCGCCCTTCTCCTGCCCCTCCCCCAGGTTCTCCACCAGCTTCAGGCGCGCGAGTCGATTCAGCAGCTTGGAGATCTGGCCCTGGTCGACGATCCCTGAGCCTTCCGCGATCTCGCGGTTGCTCGCCCCGGGACGCTCCGCGATCACCATCAGCACCCGCACGGTGCGATACGTAAGGCGCATGTTGAGCCCTTCGAGCGGGTCCTTGTGCCGGGCCGAGTTGCGCGTGCGCGGCTCGTTCGGGATCTCCAGCGGCGGCCTGCTCAGCTCGCGGCCCGCGGCCCGCGCACCCAGGTACGGGAGCACGATCATGCTCATCAGCGACCCCAGGAGATTCGTGAGGCGCTCCTTATCGTGTTCGAGCACGCGCGTGTGCAGCACTGCGAATATCGCGCCGACAACCCCTTCGGCCGTCACCTCCGGCGGTTCGCGGGTCGCATTGGTGGCCGACCGACCTCGATCGATCACCTCAGCGAGTTCGTCGAGCACCTTCGCGCGTCGATCCAGCACGCGCTCGCCCGCACCTAGCGCCTCCACGATGCACAGCTTTGCGAGACCGGGCTCTTCGTCCATGAATATCAGCAGCTTGGCGAGCGCGGCGCGTATGCCGTCACGCCAGTTGGACTCCGACTCAAAGGCCTCTTTCGCCATCAGGCGAGCTTGTCCGAGCGCCTGTTCGAATGCCGCCAGGAAGCAGTCCTCGCGATCCGTGAAGACGTCATAGAAGGTCTTGCGCGAAACCCTGGCGCGACCAATCACCTGAGCGACGGTCATGCGCGCGTAGCCCACCTCCTCGACCGCCTCGACCGCTGCCGCGAGCATCCGGCTGCGCTGAATCTGCGTCACCTGGCCGCGCGGCAAACCTCCAGGCCCCGGGCGCAACCGCGGTGTCGCGGTGCGAGCTTTGTACATAACAGTCATGTCTACCCCGTTAGTCGTCTATTTCGCCAGTAATAGTGAACAGTCAAATTCGCTCGAGCCATTCGCACCCGTGAGACTCCGCATGCCAGCAGGCAGTAGCTCGCCTAGCACATACAAGAGATTCACGGGTCTAGACCGTTAAGTCGAGGCGCGTCTCCGACTTTTTTCCCGCTGATTCGAATGTCCTTCCATAGATTCAACCGGGGTTGACCCCGGACCGCCCAGCCGGAACTCGTCTCCCGACAATCCCAGCGGAGTCCATTATCCAGAAAATATCTAACTTCGGAGCAAACATTAGCCTTGTCGCAGGACACCAAGCCGTCTCGTCACTGCCAGACGTGCCGCAGGCGCAACCGGACGAGGGCCGGCGGGCGGCATCTAAGCGCCGTCTCCAGCCCCTCCCGGGCCCTTCTGCCGGCCGCGCCGACAGCGTGCAGGCCTCGGACAGCAGGTGCGAATGCGAGACGCTTGGCCCAGCGCTCGCCGCGGGCACTGTCCGTCATCCTTCCAGTCAGCCCCCCCTGAGAACGCGAAACGCCCCGTAAACACGGGGCGAATCAAGTACCGCTACCGGGATTCGAACCCGGGTTTCCGCCATGAGAGGGCGGCGTCCTAGTCCCCTGGACGATAGCGGCGCGAAATCGGTCGGGTCCGAGGCTAGCAAAGCGTGCGCGGGCGTTCGTCCCCGGTCCCCCGGCGCGGACGAAGGGCTGCCGAGGAACGCGATGCGGCCTGTGCCGACGCTCTGCGATATCTTCGCATCCCCCACGCGGATGTGGCGGAATTGGTAGACGCGCACGGTTCAGGTCCGTGTCGGGGCAACCCGGTGGAGGTTCGAGTCCTCTCATCCGCACCAAACTTGTCGGACTAAAACCACCACGCCTCGAAAGGCGTGCCCCTGATCCCGCGCCTGCGAGGGGCCGTGCTGGCCCGCGCAGGCGCTGTTCGTTTGTGATGACGACGCCCTCAGTGGCCCTCCGGCGGATGGCGTCCTCGACCGCGTCCTGTAGTTCTTCGTTGGCCTTCACGGCCGCAGCTCGGCGCAGATCGTCTCCAAGTAGGGCGTCGAACGGCTCGGCCAGCTCGCCACGCACGTTGCAGTCGTCGTCAACCTCCAGCCGCTTGAAGAACGCCAGGTTGAACTGCCGCCGGAGCCGCCCCGATGCCTCCCGGTAGGCCGCCGCGCAGTCACCGGCCCGCGTCAGCGCCCGCTGTAGGTTGCTCTCGGCCTTCCGAAAGTCGCCCTCGACCTCGGCCAGACGGCTCTCGGCGGCCTCGATCTCGCGCGTCAGGCGTTCTTGCTCGCTCCTGAGCAAGTCGAGCGGGATGGCGTTGGCGTAGTGGGCCTCCAACAGCTTCTTTTGCTCGCCCCGAAGACCGACCAGCCGCCGCTCCTGCGCCCGACGTTCGCGCTCCGTATCGAGCCGCAGCTTGGATAGTTCTTCTTCGAGGAAGGCCCGCACCGCGACCAGCTCATCGCCCTTGAGCTGCACGCCCGCGTAGTAGTCGGCGACGGCCGCCTCGGCCCGCTCGATGCGGATGGCCCGCTGCTGGCAGTCGGTGCGCTTCTCCTGCCGCCCGCTACAGATGTAGTAGGGGTACGTCCCGCCCCGGCCTTTGGCGTGGCAGACGATCAAGCGACTGCCGCACTGCCCACAGAAGATGCTGCCCTTGAGATAGTGCGGATGCTCGCGGTGCTTTTCGCCGGACAGATGCTTGGCCGTCAGCATCTCCTGCACCCGCTGCCAGGTCGCGTGATCCACCAGCGCCTCATGCTTGCCGGGATAGAGCACCCCCTGGTAGCGGACGATCCCGACGTAGTAGGGATGCCTGAGCAACGTATGGAGGTGCGAGGTGCGCAGCGGCCGGGATGGCGAGCGTGGGCCGGGCACCGTCGTCAGGCCCCGGTAGGTCAACTCGGCCAGCAGACGCCGGATCGTCCAGTCGCCGGTCGCGTACGCATCGAACGCCCAAGCCATCAGCGGCCCCCGCACGGGATCAACCTCGACCGTGCGGCCCTCCAGACCATTGACGACCTGCCGCACGTTCAGGTAGCCGACCGGCGCCTTGCCGGGCGTGCCGCCTTGCTTGGCCTTCTGGACGCAGCCCTTGATGACCTCCGTCGCCAAGTTGCGGCTGTAGAACTCGGCGATCGAGGACATGATGCCGTGCAGCAGTAGGCCCGAGGGCGTCTGGTCAATGTTCTCGCTGACGCTCACCAGCTCGGCCCCGGCCGCCTTGAGCGCCAGATTGATCGCCACATCATCGGCTCGGTTGCGCGCCAGGCGATCAACCTTGTGGACGATGACGTACTTGACGCGGTTGTCCTTCACGAACTGGAGCAGCCGCTGGAGTTCCGGCCGATCAGCCGTCTTGGCCGACTCGCTGCGCTCGATGAACGCTTCAATGACCGCTGCGCTCAGGCTCGCGGCCTTGCGCTTGCACGCCTCCAACTGCGCCGGGATCGAGTAGCCGTCCGGCTCATCCACCTTGGCCGCCTGCCCCTTGCCGGGCGATACCCGGACATAGACCACAGCCGGCGCCCCCTCTACATTGTCAGGTTTGTCGCTTACCGTCATCGGCTACCCCCTTTGCGCTCCTGCGAGCATGTGACGAATAGTGCTGTTAATTCTACCACACCACTCACACATTGCCACCCGATTAGTGCCATTTTCACCTTATTTTCTGGGTCTAATTCCATATTCATGCCTGCACCTCCTTTCGGTCATCCACCCTTGCTGAGAGAGTCGCCACGACCTGCTCGCCGATTGTCACCACAAACAACTGCCCCGGCAACTGCCGATCACGGGTGATGGCAGCCCGCAGCCGCTCGGCTCGTTTCTCATCCGGCACGACCCAGCAAACGCGGGGAAAGACACCGCCACCGGCTTGCTCCGTGCCGGATTGGTAATAGTCGGCATAGAGCCGACACTTGCGCAGCACCACCGGCAGGCTCTCACTACTGCGGTCTACCTCGACGAACCAACGCAGCTCGTACTCGCCCACGCCGAGCGCAAGGAACGCATCAGGCCGCAGCACGCGCCGCCCGCCCAGCCCTGAAAATTGCCGCCAGCTTTGCGGCTCGGCCTGAGCGTCCAGCATGTCGAGCCACCCTCGCCGCGCGGCCACGCTCAGGTCTACGATGAGCTGCGCTATGGCGAGCGTGTGATCCACGAAGCGCAGCGTCGGTTCGTAGGAACGTCGTCGCCGCCCGTCATCCGTGAGCACCCGCTGACCAACTGGCCCCAGCGCCAGGACCAGGCCGGCCGAACCCGCACGGATACCGCCGATCCGGCGCTCCAGCGAGATCAGCAGGCGGTCACGGCAAAGACGCCCCAGCACCCGCTGACGGGCACGCATCGCCGCCGCGTCATTCTCATGCTCAACGTCAGGGAAGTGGATCTCCTGAATCTGCCGGGCGCTCATCAGCCGCAGCTCGGCCACCTGACGGATGATTGCCAGGTCGCGCTCGGATAGCCGTTCGCGGATCTGCGCGACCCCCCTCGCCGAGACATAGCGGCGCGCTGTTACCGACCCCCTCACTCGATACCTCCGTGTATTCCTTTCGTGACCAAAGTAGTAGTAAGGAGAGGTGTTGCGGCCGCATGCCCCCACCACCCGACACGACGGGCACCCCCGCGCCCCAGGCCCAGCCTCACCCCTGTTGACAGTCGAGCGCCTGCTTGCCGCCCGCCGCGCGGGAGCGAGAAAGACTGATACAGATAGTGAAAGACTTTCGTCGCCAAAGTTCCAGCGCTTACAGCGCCAACACAGGGGTTACAACGCCATACCGTCAACGCGACACGACGGGCGATGCGACGGGCACTCATACCGTGCCCCCGCTACTGCGCCGCCGGGGCGCCAGGTCGTCAGCGGCGGAATGGCGACCAAAGAACAGACCATGCAGCTCGGCCTCGATCTCAGCCCGATTGACACCGTAGGCGGCACGCGAGGCCACCCGCACTACTGCCGGCTCGCTGAGCGGCTGGTCGGGTAGCACCGTGCTCGCGCTGCACCACGGCTGCACGGCCGCCTGAGCGACCAACTGCGCATAACACTGAAAGGCACCGAGGCTCTGGAAGTCCTCCGGCTTGAGCGTACTGTCGGCCGCGAGCATCCGCGCGTCCTCGCCCGGCAGCCGGAAGGCCACCCGCGACTGAGCGTTAGCCAGCACCGCCGAGCGCATCGCCGGGTCGAGCTGGTGCAGATACTGATGGGCCAGCGCGAAGCCGACGCCCAAACCCCGCGCCTGAGCCAAGGCGTCCGCTAGGTCGAGCGGCAGGTGCAGATAGTCCTGAAACTCGTCAACGTAGACGAGCACCGGATGACGCCGCTCCGGCGCAATGGCCGCCCGGCCGAGCACGGCTTGCCAGAGCTGCGAGACCACCAGGCTCCCCAGCAGCGCCGCCGTCTCCGGCCCCAGCAGTCCCTTACTGAGACTGACGAGCAGAATCTTGCGCTCCGTGAAGACCCGCCGCAGCTCGAAGCTGCCTTGGGTTTGCCCGATGATCGCCCGCAGTTCCGGCCTGAGCAGCAACGGACGCAGCTTGTTCATAACCGGCGCGATGGCCGCCGCGCGCTCGGCCTCACTCCACGCCTCATAGGCGCTCCAGAACGGCGCCAAGCCGATCGGATCATCCACCCCCGCCACCACCCGTCGCCGGAAACCGGCATCCGTCAGTAGCAGCGGCAGCGCCGCCAAGCTCATGCCCGGTGTTCGGGCCAGCGTCAGCAGAGACGCGCTGAGAATGTCATGCGTCCTCGGCCCCCAATGCGCGGCGTACAACGAGTGCAATAGCCCCAGCACTTGATCGGCCACCAGCTCGGGCGAGCGTCCATTGAGAGCGAGCGGATTCAGGCCCACCGGCCGCTCCGTGTCGGTCGGATCGAGCAACACAACATCCGGGATACGTTCAGACGGGATGCGCTCGAGTACGTCGGCGATCAGGTCGCCTTTCGGTTCGATGACCACCACTGCCCGCCCAGCCGCTATGTCCTGCGTGATGAGGTTCAGTAGCAGCGTGGACTTACCCGAGCCGGTCGGCCCGAGCGCGTGCAGATGCCGCAGCGAATCGGTGGGTGTCAGCGCCAGGTCACGCTCCCGGCCCGGAAACGTCGCCCGCCCAATAACCCGCCCGGCGCTGGGGACGGCAGACGACGGAGCCACCAAGCGGCTAGGGATCATGCTCACCGGCAACTCGCCGGTCAGCCCGACCGGCCAGGCCGAGACGGCCGCGAGCTCGCTCGCGTTCAACCTGAGCGGCCGCCACCAGCTCGCCGACGCCGCCAGCATCCGCCGGGAACTGGTCGCACGCACCTGAAAGCGAACGCCCGGCGCTTCGGCGCTTTGCAGCGCCCCGACTACCTGTCGCAAGAGCTGCCGTTCGCGATCTGCGGACTTTGCACTGACGCCGATTCGCCCGACGGCCTGCCAGCCCGGCTCGGCCTGCTTGGCACGCCAAGCGTTACGCACCTCAACGTCGGTCGGTTGCGGTGGAGAGAATGGAGCGACGAGCAGCGCTCCCAGCCACCACTCCCGGCCCACGCTCTCCAAATGGTTCGGCACGGCCATAGGCGGCAGCGTCCGACCAAGCACCCACTGCATGCTCAGCCGCTCATCCCGGCCCACATGCGCCAGCGCTGTCAGCACGGCCCGACTGACGCCGGCCAGGTCGTCAGTCTGGAGCGGCCGGCGCTTCGTTGACAAGCGCAGCTCCACGGCGCGCGTCACAGCTATTGCCGGACGCGTCGAGACTGTCTCGACACTCAAACCGGGGATCGCGGCGCGGAGCTGGTCAACCATGCTCTCAGCCCGACTTGCTGGCAACGCCAAGCGATGCTCAACCAGGCCGGCCGATCCCACCGCCTCGATGACCACCGGGCTACCGCCCGCCGTCGCCAGCAGCCGGAACACCTGTGTCAGCTGGTCAGGTTCGACCTCACGCGGCCACCGTAGTTGATACCAAGTCAATGAGGGCGACCTCATGCCGAACCCCGCTCAGTGCCGGCTGTCCCGCCACCGTCTCGCCGCTTTGCGCGCCTGGCCTTTGCTTGCTGCTGATGCTCGACTTCGGCCTCCGCTTCGGCTTGCGCTTGTTGATACTCCAGCTCGATCAAGGCTCGCGCCAGTCGGCGCAAGTCAGTTGGCCGGCGTACACCCCGCACTCGGATATGGCGTTCGCCGTGATGATAGGTTCTACTCATAGTGAACCTCCTTCCTCTCCCTGCCGGGCCGGCTTTTTGGCATAGAGAGGACCACACCCCCCGCTAGGGGCTAATCTCTACTCGACGGGTAAACCCGTCACCTCAACCGCACCGTGTACCGCTTATGGCTGTACCGGGAGAATGACTATTGAATAATGATTTGGCGTTTCAGTCAATACCTCTTGTGCATTTCACAACACCGACACGACTACCGCTACCACAAGAGGATTCACCCCTACTATTCACCAGTCCCGTGTGTGAAATAGGACGACCCGCACGATGATGTAGACCACTGCCAGGATGATGAGATATGGAATGACACGCGGCAGCACAGCGGCCAGAATGTCAATGCTGATGGCGCCGGCCACCAGGCCGACGATGACGCGTTCGATGAGCTTGTGGTCGTCATGCATCAGGCTCACCATCGCGCTTGTTCAGCTCGGCTCGGAGCGCTCGCCGAGCATCGGCCGCATCACGGCGTAGCTCGTTCTTGAGTTGTGCCATGTCGAAACGGCATCGGATACGGTGCAGTCCGACCATCGCCCTGTAGAGATGCGCGTCTGGTGCCATGCGCCGATCTCGCCGGCTGTATCGCACCGCTACTAGTCCTATAACTACGAGCGCGACGAGTAGCCAAGCAAGCACGCTCATGGTGACCACCGCCGACGATTGCGCCGCCGCTCATTGAGGGCATATGTCAATCGAAGTTTGCGAGCCAGTAGTGGCGCAGCGGCCGGCTGCCGGTGCGCCGCCGCCCACTGTGACGCGGCCTCGCCTATCTGTCCGTCCAGGTCTGCGTCGAAGCCCACCACCGACTGATGCACGGGTACGTTTGCAGTGTTGGTGCGCTCCATGAGCCACCAACTCACCAGCCCGCCGACCGCGCCGCTGAGGAAACAAATCGCCAAAATGAAGACGGTTGCCAGGAGCATCAGGCATCACCCGCCAAAGCGCCGGGTGATCCGGCGGTCGTTGATGGTGGCGATTCGCTCGACGTGCCGAGCCACCAGCGCCGCCTTTGCGGCCGACTGTCCGGCACGCGCCAGGCCGTAGTCGAGTAGATCGGCCTCCTCTTCAAAGGCAGCCCGCGACGCATCCGCCACGGCCTGACTGTCGAGTTGGTCAATCTGCGCTGCGGCCCGGACGCCGAGGCCGTAGCGGAAGACTTCCAGCTCGCTACCGGCCTGGGCGCGCCTGGCCCTATCGAGCTGGCGGATTGAGAGTCCGCTCGAATCCTCATCGAGCGGTACGGGAAACAACGACATGCGTGGCCTCCTTTCGGGAGTCGGATAGACGGTTCGGATCAGCCAGAACCGGCGGCAGAAGTGATCGCGGGGTTGGAAGCAAGAGGCCGCCCTGGCGGCGCTCAGCATCGCGGCTCACCAGATCCCGCAGCATCGGCGCCGTCCCGGCCTCGCAGACGATCGCCGACGCAAGGCCGGAATACGGTCGGCGGTATTCCGCTTCGAGCTGGATGCGCTGGGCAGCCGATACGGAGCCGCAGCAGACGCCAGCCTCGCAGATAGAGCAGTGGTCGCAGCTCGCCATATGCTCGGCGCAGGGATGCCTCATACGGCATCGTCTCGCTGGGGTAGCTGTCGCTGCTTGGGTAGTCGCTCGCCATAGGGCTTCGGCCAGATCGGCGCATCAATGCCACCCTCGCCCCACCAAACATCAGGCTCAGGCTTTTCAGTCCAGACGGAATCACGGGGTGCATGGACCGCGCGCAAGAAAGGGACTGAGGACATGGCAATCTCCTTTGGATCGCAGCCTGTAGCTGAGTAGGCTGTCGGCTGACATCGCTGGCACGAAGCGCACATGGCTTCACGGGCTTCGACGAATGTCATTGAGGCTAAGAACCTCGCCCCAGGAAAGCAACCACAGATTATTTGACAAAAACCAGAGGATTTTCAGGCGTGGCTGAAACTGCCTACAGAGAGCTTCTCTTGGAGTTGGAACGGATCGGAAAGCAGAAGGCTCCGTTGGATCCCGACGGCCTGATCGGTCGGCCGTCCCTATTGACCTCGGCTGGCGTCGTCCGAGTGGCAGGCGATGACGCCACTGAGACGGAGCTTGCGGAGAGCGCAAGCACAGCCATCCGGGCGGAGATCGAGGCGATACGCGATCCCGAAGATCGTCTAATTGCGCGCGCGATGTTCGCGGTCTCCGACAGCTACCAAGGAAAGAACGTCGGTGAAAGGAAGGAACGCCTTGAGGACCAAGAGGGCATCCTGCCGTCCAGGTGGGATAGCCGTCGCAAACCTATCCTCCAGCGAATCGCGTTCGGCCTAAGCCAGTCAACTCGGCTGACCGAACACGTCCGGTCCCACGACGACGGGCGTACGGCCCGCCCGCCCGGCAAGCCCTTCGTTGACTACCGAGCGATCAGCCGAACAAATCAAGCTCTCAACGCGGCGATCCTGCACTACGCGGGACTCACGACGCTATTTGCACGAGCCTACGACGAGGCAATCAGCGCAGCGACGCATACTAGTCGCTTCGGTCATCACCTGACCACAAACTACCTCTTCAATGCCTACGTGGCCTTCGTATACGACGGGGTGCCCTATTCGCGCGCGGAGGTAGAAGGTGACCCGCCGCCCAGCGATCTAAGCGACGAGGATCTTGCCCCGTTCGGCAGCATGGAGGAAGCTCGTGCATGGCTACTGGCGCGAGACGGCCTTCCGCTGGATGTTGTGGAACGCCTACTGAGACTGCGGGCGATCGTGAGTCACTACTCTTGCCTTGCGCCATCCACGGTGAGCAACAAAACGCAGCAGGCGCTAGAAAACTGGGCCGGGGCGCTCAGATTTCGTCCGCGCGGAGTTAGCGAGATAACAAAGGCGCTCCCTGTAGCGACTTTGGAAGGCGACCGCTCTGAGCTTTTTAATAGACTCGATAAACCACTGCTTGCGCACGGTGCACGGTGCTACAAGCGATGGCATGAATGGCTCAAAAATGCACCGGACCGAGATATCGCGCATATCACGAGCGCGAGCGGTGCATATGCGGCTATGCTCGGCAGCCACTCTGTACTGCAAACGGACGTAAGCGGGCGAGCCCTTTTGGGTGCGCACAAGGCCCTCGCTACCTACTATGAGTTTGACGAGCGTGACCCCATCCTCGATGGTAAGTCGCTCAGAGAGCTGGCCGATTCATATTTCACCATGACCAGCCCAATGCTTGCCAAAAGACATAAGTAAAGGTTATAATATCCGAACATATGATATGCCGCATCAGGGCCGATGGCCGATACCGAGATGGGAGGTGATCCATCTGGCAGCGAAAACTTTTATGGGCTAACACAAATGTTGGCCTCCGGCGCTGCGAATCGCCTACACCAGGCGTGGCAACGGCCGGTGCGCCACAACCTGCGCATTGAGCGAGCCGCGCTGTGGTATACGCTGATGGCAGACCGCAATCATGAAGAAATACGAGCCGACATAGAGCAGCGCTCGATGACGACTTCTCGTGCCGGGGACATTACATCGAATTACGAACTACTCGCGGGGATACTCACGGTGCGTTATATCTTGCCATTTAGCCTGCCTGATCTCGGCCGTCTTCTTGTCCCTTATAAAGATGCGGTAGATGATTTTGAGTTTCGGACAGCGATGGTCTGTGAGCGAGCACCTGAACAGGTCGCACGATGGCACGACTGGCTTTGGACGGCCCGGCAGCAGCAACCTGCAAGCCCTTCTATGCCGGCCAGTGTTCTAGCGGAAGGTTGCGAGCGGGTTGCAGCCAGTATCGCAGGTGCTTTCAGCATCTAAACGGCTGCACGCAGCATGAGTGGTGCGACCGTGCGGGACTGCCCCGAGCGTTGATTCGTAGAGTCCTGCGCCGGTAGTAGCAAGCGTATTCGCCGAGACGCCCGCGTTGTCGCCCCTACGCCGAGCGTAAACGAAAAACTCCTCAAGATGAGTGCCGTACAGATGCTCCACACTGCGGTCTAGGTATTCACCGCTATGGGTCGTCTGTGCAGTCGGCGTCAAGCTCACGAACTTGGGCCGTGGCGGACCAGGCCAGGCACCAACGATGCCGCAGAACTGATCCTGTCTGTTGAGATGCCAGGTGTACCTGACGGCGAACTTTCCGACGCCGTTGACGGAGATTTCTGTTCGTTTGCCTCGGAGTGAGACGCCGGCCCTCTGTTGAGCAGACCAACCGCTTGGGGAAAACAGGCTCACCCAGACCATGATCGGGCAGTGCTTGCGTAGCCACTGCGGGCTGTGTAGCGCGGGGGCGGCAGTTGCGCTGGACAGCGACCCAGCGAAGGCGGCTGCCAGGCCCAGGATCAGGGCGGCGTACATCGGCGCTCGCCGGCTGAGGCCGGAAGTACCGAGTAGGCACAATCTGGCCCTTATGGGAGCGGCGCAGAGCGCCAGACCGATTGTTCGAGCGTACGTTGGCACGGCGTGGCCTCCTTGTCGGTTGCGGTGTCGTTGCCCAAGAGCCGAGCTTGGAGCGCTCATCGCCTCGCCCCGACGATCAGCCGTAGATGCTGAGTGGACGCTTTGACTCGCTCCCGGCGACATTCCCGGCGTGTGACGACTTCGAGCCATTCGTGTGCCGCATCGCGTGCCACTACGGCAGCGCTTAGGGTCTGCTCGGCGACTTCGAGATGACGTAGTGCCTTCAGCTCAGCAGCCGTCATGATTCGCAGCGGCACAGCCTCAGACGCCGATCAGTCCCAGCTGGTCGAGTCGCTTGAGTGCCGATGAGGCATGGATGCGCGCGCCTTTGACCGCGACGATGCCGGCCTGTTCGAGGCTCGCGACGGCCGCATCAACGTCAGCGGGCGGACGGCGGAGCGCCCGGTACATGCGCTCCCGCTCGCGACCACGGACACGCCCCACAATCTCCAAGACGACCAAATACTCTGTGTTCTGCATCGGGGCGAGGGCGTCTCCCTTGTCTATACGCGGCGCCCGGTCGAGCCATTGAGTTCGATCCTGGCCTTGGAATGAGAACTATACGCGGTGGAAGTCTATACGGTGGAATAGCGCGCGTCAATAAGACACGATGCTCCCATGCCGCCCAAGAAGTCCGCCGCCAATCAGGCGCTCGGCAAAGCCATCCGGGCCGTGCGCAAACAGAAGGGCTACACGCAGGAATCCTTTGCGCTCCATGCCACGATTGACCGCAGCTACTACGGCGCAATCGAGCGCGGCGAGTTCAACATCACCGTGGACACGATCATGACCATCGCCGCCGGTCTGGGCGTGCCCGCCGCCGAGCTGTTCAAGCGCGCCAAGCTCTAGGCAGTGGGCGATAGCCTTAGCTTCGGGCGCGCGGTATGCAAGCAGAACATTGCCAAGCAATAGCGCCAGTGCGTTCCGCGCGCTCAATCGAGGCCGCTAGGTCTACCCCGTGGAAGGATACTCGGTGGAATAGCTCGCACCATTCCGCCAAGCTACAGACCGATGCCGCCGCAGAAGACCGCCGTCAACCAAGCCATAGGCCGCGCCATCCGCGAGGCCCGCACAGCGCAGGGCTATACGCAAGAAGCATTTGCGCTGGCCGCTGGCCTCGATCGCTCCTACATGGGCGCCATCGAGCGCGGTGAGTTCAACCTGACCCTAGACACCCTGCTCAAGATCACCGCCAAGCTTGGCATCTCGGCCTCGGAGCTGCTGGGCCGTGCCAGACTGTAGGCATCAGCCGGGGCGCGGGGCGTCCGCGCCGGCGTGCCTGTCGTCCTGCCGCCTGATTGACTGACCCCTCTCGTCTGACGTAGACTGGCTAAGGTCGCACCAGCCGGTAGCAGCCGTACGATGCTCGCTCAAATCGTGGCTCAGCACCGCCGCAGCCGGTACGCAGGCACCAGCTCACGGACTCCTTGGACACCACGCACCCAAGCGTGGCCTCAACCGCGGCACAGATGGCAGATAGCCGCATCGGCACGCCAGATGCAGCCAGCACCTTGACGACGGCCCGCTGCACGACGCCATTACCGAGCCGCCGCATGACCGGCTCAAGCGTGGCCGCCTCCTGAGCAGTCGGCACGATCGGGCCATCAGGCAGATTGTCGAAGACCGCTTGAAGGCTTGATGAGGGGTTTGAGAAGTGTCCTAGAAGATGCATCGCAAGACGCGCCAGGACCCGGCATGCACGGACCAGCCCGCGCAGCACCGGCCGCGACGCTCAAGGCTCGCACAGCACCCGCCGCGACGCTCAAGCTCTGCGGGCGGCGGTCCGAGAAGTTAGCGTGAGGGTCGCTACGATCGAACGGGACGCGAAGGCGTCCGGCTGCGCCGGCTCCGCGCCGGTGGTCGCAGAGCCGTCTGCCGGCGAGCCGGCAGCGGCGGTGCGCGTCGCGCGCCAGCCGATCCTCGACGGCGACGCCAGCCTGATCGGCTACGAGCTGCTCTTCCGCGCACCGCAGGCAACGAGCGCGGAGGTTCTCGACGACCGCGAGGCGACGGCGACTGTGATTCTCGACGGCCTGCTCGACGTCGGCCTGTTCGACCTCGTCGGCGAGCGCCTCGCGTTCCTGAACGTCTCGCGCGACTTTCTTCTCAGCGTCCGCCCGCTGCCGCTGCCCGCCCGCCAGGTTGTGCTCGAGCTGATCGAGGGTCAGGTCATCGACGAGCCGCTGCTCGAGGTGCTCGGGGAGCTCGTCGACCATGACTTCGCGATCGCTCTCGACCACTTCAGCCTAACCCCCGAGACCGAGCGGCTGCTGAGCTACGCGCGCTACGTCAAGGTCGACGTGCTCGAGCACACAGGCCTTGACCTCGAGCAGCTCGTCGCACGCCTGAAGGCTCGCACCCCGGCGCTCACCCTGATCGCCGAGAAGGTCGAGACCTACGAGGAATTCGAGCGCTGCCGCGAGCTCGGGTTCCACGGCTTCCAGGGCTACTTCTTTGCCAAGCCCTCCCGCGTGCGCCAGCAGCGGCTGCCTTCCAAGGGGCTGACCGCGCTAGGCGCCATGGCCGACCTGAGCGCGACCGAGGACTTCGATGAGCTGCATCGCATCATCACGCGCGACGTCGGCCTGAGCATGCGCCTGCTGCGCTACGCCAACTCGGCGTACGTCGCCCTGCCTCGGCGCGTTGCCTCCGTGCAGGAGGGCCTCGCCTGGCTCGGCGCGGTGACCGTCCGGCGCTTCGCGCTGATGGCAGCGCTCGCGAGCGCCCGCGACGTCCCCGACGTGCTGCTCGTGACTGCGCTCGTGCGAGCGCACATGTGCCAGCTGCTGTCCGGCGCCGGCGAGGGGCCCGCAGGGGACTCGTACTTCACGGTCGGCCTGTTCTCGGTCGCCGACGCGCTCGCCGACGCGCCGATGCAGGA
Organism: uncultured Solirubrobacteraceae bacterium; assembly: GCA_963797105.1. Lineage (GTDB taxonomy): Bacteria > Actinomycetota > Thermoleophilia > Solirubrobacterales > Solirubrobacteraceae > Palsa-744. The sequence continues at coordinate 1,196,274 of CAWCOB010000002.1, read as the reverse complement.
CGTGATCGCGCAGCTTCCGTTCCGCGAGGACGTCGCCGCCGCGCTGCTGCACGGCAGCGGCGAGCTCGGCCAGCTGCTCACCGAGATGATGGCCTACATGCGCGGTGACTTCGACGCCGCCGCGGAGCTGATCCACCGTCACCCCAACATCGAGCAGATCTATCGCGAAGCGAGCAGCTGGGCCGACCTCAGCATCCGCGGGCTCATCTAAATCCTCGCTCCATCAGCCGGCCGTTGGCGCTCCAGGCGCCATCGGCAGCCTCGCTGGGTGGCCGCGGCGATCAGCAGCCGCCGGAGCCTACGCTCCGGTGGCTGCTGCGGCCAATGCTCTGCGGGTACCGCTCAGCGCCCGTCGCTGCGGCGCTGGCGGCGCTGCACGGCGACGATCGAGGCACCCGCCACCACCAGGAGCAGGCCGAAGCCGATGTCCCAGCGCAGATCGAAGCCCGTGAAGGGGAGCGTGCTCGCTTTCGGCGTGGTGGCGGTGCTCGACGCCGCCGGTTCGCTCGCCGGCGTGGTCGACGCCGGTTTTTCAGATTCTTTCGAGGGCAGCGCGCCGCTGCTGGGCGTGGTCGTGGTGGTCGTCGGCTTGGGCGTGGTCGTCGTGTAGCTAGACGTGGGTTCCGCCGCCAGCGCCGCGGCGGGCGCAAGCGCCAACGCCAATGCCGCCACCACCGCCAGAGCGATCGAGCGCCCGCGCAAGCTGCCGAACGAGCCCTTCCCGCTGGTTGCTGTTTCTACTGTCCGTGGCCTGCTCGAGGCCATGACACCGGTCCGAGTCATGCCAACCTCCCATTGATGGTCTGGTGAGCGCCCCGCTTCAGGGCTCGCTTCCGTACTTGTCCTGTCGGTTCTCTGTCGCAAGGGCATCGTCTTTGGTTCGCCGTTTGCAGGCCCTCGCCTGCCTGTCATCGTCCAAGGTCTATCAGCTATCGCGGCGCCGCCGTAGGGCTGTGGGCGCTCATGGCGGCGCGGCGAGCGCCGCCGCTGCTCACGGGACGCGCGTGCGTCCCTCGAGCGTGCCCTCCGCGAGGCGGCCGCGCAGCACCTTCTTGTCGAACTTGCCAACGCTCGTCTTCGGGATCTCCGCGACGAACGCGAACTCGTCCGGCAGCCACCACTTCGCGACCTTGTCGCGCAGGTGCTCGACCAGCTCCGGCGCGCCAGCCGCCGCCTGCTCGCGCAGCACCACGCAGCACAGCGGCCGCTCGGCCCAGCGCTCGTCGGGCTTGGCGATCACCGCCGCCTCGACCACATCCGGATGCGACATCAGCTCGTTCTCCAGCTCCACCGAGGAGATCCACTCCCCGCCGGACTTGATCACGTCCTTGGAGCGGTCGGTGATCTGCACGAAGCCCTGCTCGTCGACCGCCGCGATGTCGCCCGTGCGCAGCCAGCCGGCGTCGAACTTCTCATCGCCGGACTCGTCGCGGAAGTAGCCGGAGGCGATCCACGGCCCGCGCACCTCGATCTCGCCGGTGGAGCTCGCCATCCCAGGGCACCTCCGCGGCCGTCGTCGTCGACGAGGCGCAGCTCGACCCACGGCAGCGGCCGGCCCTGCTTCGCGCGTTCGTCCCAGTAGGCGTCGTCGTGGTCGCCCTCGCGCGGGCGCGCAGTACGTCGCGACCGGGCTCGTCTCGGTCATCCCCCACGCCTGGAAGATGCGCACGTCGTGGCGCTCTTCGAAGTCCTTCATCAGCTGCCGCGGCACCGCCGAGCCGCCGCACGCCGCGTTCGTCAGCGATGACAGGTCGACCTCGGGGTGCTCGTCGGCGTAGCGCAGCAGATCGGCGAAGATCGTCGGCACGCAGCCCATCTGCGTCGGGCGCTCAGCGGCGATCAGCTTCGCGAGATGCTCGGCCGCGAGGAAACGGTCGGGCAGGATCAGGTCGGCTCCCGCGAGCGCCGCCCCATAGGGCAGGCCCCACGCGTTCGCGTGGAACATCGGCACCACCGCGAGCACGCGGTCCGCGCGCGACAGGCCGTTGGCGTCGGTCATCAGCGTCGCCGAGGAGTGCAGGCTGATCGAGCGGTGCGAGTACAGCACGCCCTTGGGGTTGCCGGTGGTGCCGCTCGTGTAGCAGAGCGCCGCCGCCTGGCGCTCGTCGAGCTCCGGGTACTCGAACGGGGCATCCGCGTCGACTTCGTCGAGCAGCTCCTCGTAGCGCACTGCGTTCGGCAGCTGATCGAGCTCGGAGGCTCGAGCTCGCCGTCGCCCATCACGACGTAGCGCTCGACCGTCTCGAATGTCGGCGCGAGCTTCGCCAGCACCGCCACGAGCGACTCGTCGACGAAGATCACGCGATCCTCGGCGTGGTTGACGATGTAGGTCAGCTGCTCCTCGAACAGGCGGATGTTGAGCGTGTGCAGCACCGCGCCCGTGCACGGCACCGCGAAGTACAGCTCGAAGTGGCGCTGGTTGTTCCACGCGAACGTTCCCACGCGATCCCCCTGCCGTATGCCGAGCATGCGCAACGCGCGCGCGAGTCGATCGATGCGATCGCTCAGCTCCGTGTGTGTCGCGCGCCGCACCGAGCCGTCGGCGGTCAGCGTCACGAGCTCGGCGCCCAGGTTGCACGATCGCATCCTGCGACGGATGTGATTGAGGGTCAGCGGAAAGTCGTTCTGCATCATCCCCTCGAGCATCTGCGTCATCCTCTCCCCACCTCCTCGCGCGGCGTGAGCTCCTGCAGGCCATCGTAGATGCCGCGCGTGCGCTGCGCGATGTCGTCCCAGTCGAAGCGCAGCACGTGCTCGGAGGCCTCCGTCACGAGCCGGTCGCGCAGCGCCTCGTCGACGAGCAGGCGTTCGATCATCACGCCGAGATGCTCGGCGTCGCCGCCGTTGAAGCGCAGCCCGACGCGCTCGCCGACCGGCACCACCTCGCGCAGGCCGCCCGTGTCGGCGACGATGCACGGACAGCCCGAGGCCATCGCCTCGAGCGCCACCAGCCCGAACGGCTCGTAGATCGACGGCACCACGCACAGGTCGGCGATGCGGTAGAGCGAGTGCAGCACGTCGTCGCCGATCCAGCCGAGGAACGTCCCGTGCTCGGAGAGCCCGAGCCGCTCCGCCTGGCTCCTCAGCTCCTCCTCGTGGGTACCGCTGCCGGCCACGAGGAAGCGCACGTTGCCGACCTGGCGCGATCACGTTCGGCAGCGCGTCGAGCGCCAGCTGGAAGCCCTTCTCGTAGACCAGCCGCCCGACGAGCAGCACGAGCTTCTCGTGCGGCGCAGCGAACTCGCTGCGCAGCGCCTGCAGGTCGCCCGTGGGCCGCAGTTCGCTCGGATCGACGCCGTTGGGGATCACCGCCACGCGTCCGCTCGTCGATGTCGAAGATGTCGGCGACGTGGCCGCGCATGTAGTAGGAGCAGACGATCACGCGCGTCCGCGCGGCGGGCCATCCAGCGCTCGACCGCGTGGATGTGCGACTGCGGCGGCTTCTCGACCCAGCCCTGGTGGCGACCGTGCTCGGTGGCGTGGATCGTCGTCACGTACGGGACCTCGAGCCGGTCGGCGAGCGCGGCGGCGGCCTTGCCGACGAGCCAGTCGTGACCGTGGATCAGGTCGTAGGAGTGCTCCTGCGCGAGCGCCTCGCCGGCGGCGAGCATGTCCTCGTTCATCTGCTCGACCCACGCGACGAAGCGATCGAGGTCGCGCGGCCAGCTCGGCTCGCGTACGCGATGGACGCTCACGCCGCCGCTGTCCTCGCACGCGCGGACGCTCGAGCTCCGCTTCCGTCGCCGACCCCACGCGTGAGCACGTCGACGCATACGCCCTGGCGCACGAGCGCCTCGGCGAGCTTGCGCACGTGCCGCGCCAGGCCGCCCTCGATCACGGGCGGGTACTCCCAGGAGAGGATGAGCACGCGGTCGCTCATGTCCGAGACCCTATCTCCCTGCGACGGAACATCCGCTGCCAACGCTGTCAGCCGAGAACGGGGGCCCGGCTGAGGCGCGTGACGCGCGGCGCGCCGGCCCAAGGCTCACGCGCGCCGCGGGCCGTCCTCACCAGGCTCTAGATCCATCTCGAGCTGGCGCGGAGACGGCCTCAGCGGTTCGCTCGTGTGGCGCGGCCTGCCGTGTTTGGCCCAATGGCCGACGACCTCGCGGCTGCGGCAGGTGTAGTAGTTGACGCGCCGGTCGGTCGGCTGGATCGCCAGACCGCCGGAGCGAGGCTCCCGTGACGAGCGCGTGAAAGCGCCGGCCACGGTGGTCGACCTCGACGATGTCGCCGGTCTGGATGCCCTCGAGCCGCACGGAGAGGCCGAACTCCAGCAGGAACACCGCCGTCGCGCACGCACCCCGGCGGGAGCGGGAGGCTCATCGAGGCGCTGCACAGCGCTCGCAGGCGACCAAGTCTTTAGGCTTGAGCGCTGGTGCGCTGGCTCGTGGACGGGATGAACGTGATCGGCACGCGACCGGACGCGTGGTGGAAGGATCGCCACGCGGCGATGGTCAAGCTCGTGGACATGCTCGAGCGCTGGGCCGCGAGCAGCGGCGCGGACGTGACGGTCGTGTTCGAGCAGCCGCCCTCGCCGCCGATCCGCTCGACGGTGATCGAGGTCGCCCACGCGCCGCGCCCGCGCCGCGACTCGGCCGACGATGAGATCGTGCGGCTGCTGGTGGCGGACGACGCAGCCGGGAGCGATCCGCGTCGTCACCTCCGACCTGTGGCTGTCCGATCGCGTGCACGCCGCCGGCGCGAGCGTCGAGCCCTCGGCGCCGTTTCGCACGCTGATCGAAGACGAGTGATGGCGCCCACCACGCGCTACGCGCGCAGCGGCGATGCGAGCATCGCCTACCAGGTCGTCGGCGACGGCCCGCTCGACCTGCTGTTCCTCGCCGGGCTGGACTCACCCAGATCGAGCAGCTGTGGGAGGCGCCTGCCAACCGCCGCTTCCTGGAGCGGCTGACGACGTTCAGCCGGCTGATCCTGTTCGACACGCCGCGGCACCGGCCTCTCCGAGCGCGTGCTCGAGACCTACACGCTCGAGCAGGAGGCGCGCGACGCGCTCGCCGTGCTCGACGCGGCCGGCAGCGAACGCGCCGCGCTGATCACCTACGCACAGGGCGGGCTGGTGGGCGCGCTGCTGGCCGCCGAGCACCCCGAGCGGGTGGGCGCGCTGATCATGTACGCATCGGTCGCGCGCACCTCGTGGGCGCCGGACTACGACTGGGCGATGACCAGCGAGGAGCGCGCCGCGCTGAGCGAGCGCACGTCGACGCCTGGGGCGAGGTCGACAGCGGCGCGGTGGCCGAGCTTGCGCCGTCGATGGCCGAGGACCCGGCGCTGGTGGCCTGGTTCGCGCGCATGCAGCGCCTGGCCGCGAGCCCCGGCGAGGCGCGCATCATCTCGAGCGCGAGGGTCGACCTCGACGTGCGCGACGTGCTTGCCGCGCATCCGCGTGCCGACGCTGGTCATGCACCGCCCCCAGGAGCTCGTGTGGGACGTGCGCCACTCGCGCTACCTCGCCGAGCACATCCCGGGCGCCCGCTACGTCGAGCTCGAGGGCATCGACTCGCTCCCGTTCGTCGGCGACAGCGACGCGATCGTCGAGGAGATCGAGGAGTTCCTCACCGGCGTGCGCAGCGGCGGGCGAACTCGCGCGGGCGCTGCTGACGGTGATGTTCACCGACATCGTCGATGCCACCGCGCGCGCGGCGAGCTCGGCGACGGCCGCTGGCGCGATCTGCTCGCCCATCACGACGAGCAGGTGCGCGCGCGAGCTCGCGCGCTTCGACGGCCGCGAGGTCAAGACCGTCGGCGACGGCTTCCTGGCGACGTTCGACGGGCCGCCGTCGCGCGCGCTGCGCTGCGCGCTGGCGATCACGCGCGCCGCACGCGAGCTCGGCGTCGAGGTCCGCATCGGCATGCACACCGGCGAGTGCGAGCTGATCGGCGAGGACGTCGGCGGCATGGCCGTCCACATCGCCTCGCGCGTCAGCGGCCTCGCCGCCGCCGGCGAGGTGCTCGTCTCGGGCACCGTGTTCGGGACCGTCGTCGGCGGCCCGTTCGCGTTCGAGGACCGCGGCTTTCACGAGCTCAAGGGCGTACCCGGCCGCTGGCCGCTGTTCGCGCTGGGCGCGTGAGGATCGTCGGATGAGCCCATTCGGGAGCCCGCGCCTGACACGTCGCAGATTGCTCGCGGCCGGCGTCGGTGTGCTGGCGGGCGCCGCCGCGGCCGCGCTCGAGCCTGCGATCGCGGCCGCCCGCAGGGTGCAACTGCCGACGCTGTGGCCGGCGCCGGCGGATGTCTGGGCGCTGTCGATCGATGTGGAAGGAACGCCTGCGGATGCGCAGTTGAGCCTCGACGGCCAGCCGCTCGCGACCGCCCCGGTATCTGACGGCTTCACCGCTGTGGTGCCGCTCGGCCCCGGGGAGAACACGCTCACGGCCACCGGCTCTGAAATGTGGCAAGCGCTTCATCACCCGCTACGGCCCCGAGCTGACGCGCGCGGCCAGCGCGCTGCTGCTGACGCTGCCGGGGATCCCGTGCATATACACCGGCGAGGAGATCGGCGCCGCCTACGAGCCCTACCAGCAGACCCAGCCGCTCGATTGGGCGAGCGACCCGGATGGGCTCGAACCGTTCTACCGGGCGCTGATCGAAGCGCGACTCGCCAACCCGGCGCTCGCGACCGGCTCGCTGGCGATCGCCGAAGCGGAGCCGGCCGCGCAGGTGCTCGCCTACGTCCTCACGACGTCGGATGCCGCGACGCTCGTGGCGATCAACTTCTCGGGAGAGAGCGTGAGCGCGCACGTCACAACGAGCTCGGGAGAGGCGATGGTCGAGCTCGCAGCGTGGTCTGCCGTGACGATGCCGGCCCCGTAGGTCGGTCGTCGGCGGCCGCGCGCGCCGCGGGCGCGCTGCCGCCACGAGTAGTTCACGCTTTCGGCGGTGTAGTCCACGCCGGCGTCACGCCCGTTACCGAACCCGCCGCTTAGCACACAGCTCGGGCCCAACGTGTATCCGTTGGGCCCGAGCGCGTTTGCGAGTCCGAGTAGCCACACGCGCCGTCCGGGGGGGCGCTTCAGCTGGTCACGGGGATGCCGTCACCGTCGCCCGCCGGGATGCGCGACGAGCTCACTGCGGGAGAAGGACGCAGCGCAACCGGGGTGAGGACGACGGCGATGACGGCGATCGACGCGAGGACCGCCCAGGTCGGGACCCTGCCCCATTCGCCCAACAGGAGCAGGAAACCGGGAATCGAGCAGGTGGTGACCGACAGGATCAGCGTCAGCCAGCCCGCCAGAGCCGTCAGCCGCTCGACTCCGAGCGCGAGCACCACCCAGAACAGCCCCCACAAAACCGCCCATTGCAGCCACAGCAATCCGGTGGGCGTGTCGTGGAACCGGAGGATGTTCGTCAACCCGAAGCCGGTTGCCATGACGGCGACCCACAGCGAGTACCAGCCGATGCCGCCGCTGTTGAGGCCCGCGAGGTTGACGATGCCCACATAGAGGTAGGTGAAGCCGAACAGGAAGATCCCCGCGGCGCCGAGGATTTCTTCAGGTCCCTTGGCGGTGGCGATCAGGTAGAAGGGGATCGCGGTCTGCAGGGTCCCCACGAACAGGTTGAAGACGGCCACGCCCTTGGCGTCGGCCTTGCCGAGGAAGAGCAGCCCGTTCAGGAACAGGACCGCGCCGACGAACAACAGCCCAACGGAAGACATGGCTTCAGAGCTCCTTTGCTCGGTCCGATTATCAGAAGTAGGCGTTGGCTGGGAAGGCGGCGCCGTTGACGATGTGGTCGCCGATCGCCGATGCCTTCAGGAAGGTGGGGTTGTGGGTGGAGATCGTGCGAACGTTGCGCCAGTGGCGGTCGAGGTTGTGAAGCGACTGGGTCGCCGAGGCGCCACCGACGTCGAACAGCTTCGCGGCGGTCGCGTAGGAGAAGCTGTCGACGGCGACCTTCGCCTCCGCGGCGGCAAGCTGCGCGGCGGCGGCCGCCTCGACGGTGGGCGCGCCGTCCTCGATCGAGTCGAACGCATCCTGGATCTTCTCGGCGGCGATCAGGACGATCGCCCTCGCGGCGAACGCATCCGCCGCGATCTCACCCACCACCTGCAGGACCTGACGATCCTCCGTCGGCGCCTGCGGCGGTGTGGCGTGACTGAAGTTGCGCGAGCGGCGTTTGAGCCAGGCGACCGCGTCGTTGCGAACGCTCGCGAGGACGCCGGCGGTGACGCCCTGGAGGTAGAGCTGCAGGAATGCCCCGTGGTAGCTGGGGGGCTGCTCGCCGTCGGGCTCACCGAGATCGAAGTACTCATCCTCGGCGACGCGCACATTCTCGAGGCGGGTTGTCCCCGTGCCGGTGAGGCGCTGGCCGAAGCCGTCCCAGTCGTCCTCGATCGTAACGCCCTCGCGGTCGATGGGAATCACCGCGCCGGCGATCCGCCCGTCGGGCGCGGACGCCCAGATCTGCGTGTAGTCGGAGTACAGGGTCCCCGTCGAGTAGTACTTCGCCCCGTTGAGCCGGTAGCCACCGTCAGCATCGGGGGTGAAGGCCGTCTCGAAGTACAGCCCGACAGGGAGCTTGCTCTGCTCGCTGAACCCGTTGCCGACGATGGCGCCGGAGCTCAGCAGCGCGATCCCTCGCGCGCGGGCCTCCGGATCGGCTGTTGTGAGCTGCTGCTCGACGAACCAGAAGTGGGTCCGGAGGATGTGCGCGACGTTCGAGTCTGCCTCGGCAAGCGCGATCAGCGTGTCGAAGAGCTCGCGTACGCTGGCGCCGCCGCCGCCCTCCTCTACGGGTATCCGCAGCCTCCCGAGACCCGCCTCCTTGATCCAGCTAATGACCTCGAATGGGGGCGTGAGCTCGCGCTCGCGCGTCTCGGCGCCGGTCGCGATGCGGTCCAAGAGCTCGTCGAGCTCGGGTGAGCCGGGCTGGATCGACGGTGCCTGCGATGTGATGGTGGCCATGGCTCCTCCAAGTAAAGGGCATAAAGTTGGGTGGGTTAGTGAGATTTCCTCCGAGGAAGGATCCCAACAAGGCGTCGAACGTCAAATAGCGATTACCTACGGGGTGATAAGCGCTGGCTATAACCCGTTACCGAATGACTCGCCCACGTATGACCTCTGGATCGAAACTTCCGCAGACCCTCGGGCGTCCCGCACCCACATGCCGGTGGCATGAACCGCTACCGCGTCTTCGAGGTCGAGGCCTGGCTCCGGGAGCGCTACGGCTCACCAGCAAGAAGGTTCTGAGTCATACACGCACGCATAAAAGATCCCTGCGTGCGGGACACTTGCTCAAAAACTCTGCACGGCCTAGGTCAACAATGCTGACAGCGAGAGCACGGTTCAGTGAACTCAGCCCCAAAGGATCGAGGCTGCTCTCGCCGCTCTCTAGGCTGAATCCTGACACGCGATCCTCAGCGTCAGGCAGTTACGGTCTGCCGGACCATCAAAGACCTTTGAAGACTGACTGAAAATCTGGATCCGAGCACAGACACTGTGGCTGGAGCCCACGTTGACGCGGCCACACCTGAACTCCGCCACGGAGAACGTCATAGCGAGCCTGGGTTGCTGCGGGCCGCAGCGATCGGAGCGACGGGACGCGGTCGATGAGCAACCAAGTCGCGAGCATAATGCCAGCGAGCGCAGACTGGTGGGCGAGCGGGACCGACACCCCACCCTCACGGTCGGCACCGACGTGCTCGAGCAGCATCCCGGCGCACACTGCGTCGCGGTAGAGGGCGCGGATCGGCAGCTCCTGGAATGCCTCGAACTCCTCCCGGGGGAGCCCGTAGCGCTCGATCAGATCCTCCAGCAACGAGCGCTCCGCCCACGTCGCCGCGTCATCGGGCAGCCCGAGACGGCCCGTAGCCTGAATGCTGGCGGCCGGCAGCGACCGGCCGACTGGGATGGCGGTGATGAGATAATGAAGCACCCGCAACTCGTGCTCGCCGAGCGCACTGGCGATGAGCTGGCTTTCGCTGGGGCGGGCCCTCCTCGGCCATCCCAGACACGCCAGGCAGGGGTCGCTGCCAAAGGCTTGGTGGCGCGAGACCCCGATGTCCTGCGGCTGGGTCCAGGCATTGAAGATCTCCCGGGGCAGGCCTGCCTGCAACTCGATCCGACCCTGCTTACTGTCGAGCGCTGAGAGCACCGTCTCGCACCCCGGCACGGTGCGCTCGTCGGCGCCCCAGCGGGTCGGTATCCGCTCGACAGCGAGCGGATGACCAGCGAATGCGCGCTCGATCAGGGCTGGCTTCGCGGCGCCGATGTCCACGGCGGTGCTCAGGAGATAACGCTGCAGGTTGCCTGTATCGAGCTGATCGTGGTCAACCGCGTAGAGGGTGCCCTTGACGGGGAGCTCCTTGAGCGTGGCGGCAAGAGCCTGCCCGATCGCGCCACAGCCAGCGAGATGGACCGGGCCGAGTTCAATCGTGTCGGGCAGAGGCGGCGTTTCGAGCGGCTCCCCGAGCGTGATCAGGTTCAAAGACATCGGCGCGGGCTCGGTGCGCCCGTGCTCCAGGCGGTCGCTGAACAGGGCGCGGAACAGCTCGCCCATACCGAGCGCCGCGGCGGCCATCGCCGCAGGTGGCGCAGCCGACGAACCGGAGGCCGTGGCGTCGATCCAGAGGTTCCAGCCCTCGGCGGCGAGCGTCACTCGGTTCGCAGTCGGCTCCCCACCGCGCCAGGAAAGAATCAGGCTGTCGAGCGGCGCCGCACCAAACTCGCAGCCTGGGTTGATCGCGCGAGCAAGGGATTCGCCTTCCTCGGCGAGGCCGGCCGGAGCGTCGAGGCTCAGGCGGGGGTACAGACGTGTTCCGAGGTTCACGGCCAGCAGATAGCCGGCACGATGGCCTGGGTCGACGGCCTGTGTCTCGTCGATCTCGATCGTCACCGAGGCGGCCCGTATGCGCTCACCGAACTCCGACGCGGCGATGCCGCCCAGCAGCGGACCGGCAGCGTTGTGTATCCGGCTGAGGAACGCTGGGAGGGTCATCTCAGCTCCAGGGTCGCGCTGGAACCGACCGGCGCCCATTCCCCGTCCCCGGAGAGTCGGTGCACCGACCAGCGCCGCGGATCCGCACGGCCGGCGGCGAAGTCGGGGACAACGATGCTGAGCCCTCCCGGGAGGCGGACGAGTGCGAGCGTGTCGTCGGCGCCGCTGTGGTACGCGCGGCCCGGATGACCGTGGATCTGCCCCGCGAGCAGCTCGCCGTGCTCGTAGCAGTCGCGGTTCAGGTTGAAGATCGCCTCGCCGTCAATCGTCACGAGCAAGCCCTCGGGAGTCGTATGCGCGGTCTGGCGGGGAATCACGCCACGACTGAAGACAACGGCGCCCTGCTCGTCGATGATGGCGCTCAGCGCGACGAACAGCTCATCGCCGCGACGTCCCTTTGAACGGATCGCGTCGAGGCAGCCTTCGGCGAGACTGAGGGGCAATAGGAAGCGCCTCGCCGACGCGAGGGATGCGGCGCTCATCGCTGAGCCTGCGCAGCGGCCGCCTGCAACTGTGCCTGGATCTCCGGCGGGAACTGGACGGGCGCTATCTGGGTGCGCATCTGGGCGGCTAGCTCATCGACGTTCTCCTGCCGGAGCTCGAAGGCTTGGGTGACCGCTGTGAGTTGGTCCACCTGGACACGCCGGGCGACGAACTGCATGCCGGTGACGGTCCTCGTGGTCAGGCGCCAGAGGACCTCACAGAGCTGGCCGAGCGTGCCGATCCCCTTGCCGCGGTAGAGCAGCCAGTCATCGCCGGAGTGCTCGGGATGGCTGTGGTACTCGCGTACGCCTCGCTTGCACAGAAACACCCGGCCGGTGTCGGGGTGCCCGCCGATGAAGGCGTTCTGGGCATCGCCGTCACGATCGCGGTGGGCGAAGTCAACGGCGGCCAGGCGCGGGGCTTCAAGCCAGCGACGGGTGACTGGGTCGATCAGCTTCACAGACGGCGGCCAGAGGTCGTAGTTCTCGAAGTCGAAGCGGACGGCGAGAGGTATCGCAGTGAGGTCCTGCTGTGCCCCGATCGGCAGACGAGTCGTGAAGGCGACTTCGGCGTAGAGGTCGCCGGAGTCGAGCAAGATGCACCCGCGCTCGTTGTAGACCTCGACGTTGGCGTGCCACTGTTCGAGCTCGCGGGCGAGCTTCGCCTTGGAGATTGCCGGGTCCACAAGGACGGGCGCCAATGGCGTGGTCCCTCGGTCCGGCGGGGCGGCGGCCTCGCCGCCGCCGCCCTCGTCGGGGTCCAGGAAGAGAGTCGAGCCGTCGGCGATGCCCGCGGCCTCGATCTTCTCCTGGGGCGGGATAGGGTCCCCGCCCTCCTGCTTGCGTAGTGCCCATTCGCTGAGGTCGGGGTGTCTAATCCCGGCCTCTTTGAGCGCCTCTCTCATGAGGTGCTCAACCCTCTCGTGGGTATTGATCGCGACCGTCTGCGGGGCACCCGAAACGACGACGGTGACTGTGATCTTGTTCTTGGACGTGGCATCCACTGACGCCATGCCGTGTCCTTCCTGTCTTGTTGTTTCTGCCGCCGCCGTCTATGACTTCGACGACCTTCCTCCCGTATGATAGCATCAAACTGTATTTTGCGCAATTTTTTTGCGCGAATATGTATATAAACTGCCCAATGCTCCACTGTTGCCGCCTAAAACAATGCCTTTCCGCATATCCGTTCGACAGCGAGCGGTACGACAGCCCTTGATTGCTTCCGCGCGTCTTTTTCGCAATACTTCCACCGTGATGTCGGACATGGAGGGTACGGACGGGGGTCAAGGTCCCTCAATGCTGATCGCGTTTCGCGCGGAGAATGTCCGGTCGTTCCGCGGCTCGATCGAGCTGTCGTTGCTCGCTACGAGGCTGGCGGAGCCAGGAGTGCCACGAGAGCTTCGCTGGCGTGACGGTGGGCGGCCTATCGCTGTAATGCCGGCGACGGGCGTGTTCGGCGCGAACGCGTCAGGCAAGTCGAATCTACTGATGGCGATGGCGGATATGCGCATGTTCGTGCTCCAGTCCTTCCGGGCAGGCAAGCCCGGCTGGAAGCTGCCGACGAAACCGTTCTTGCTCGGGGAGGACAGGGAGTCCGCCAGATCCACCTATGAAGTTGATCTCGTTCTAGATGGCGTGCGTCACGTCTACGGCTTCCAAATCGACGCCAGAAGTGTCGTTAGGGAGTGGGCACGGAGCTATCCGCGCGGACGGCCAGTCCTTCTGCTGGAGCGAGAGGGTGATGAGATCCAGCTCGGCACCCAGCAGCGCAGTAAAGGCCGCGCGACGGAAGAGATCCTGCGCTCGAATGCGCTCTTCCTCTCGACGGCAGCAGCTACCAACCATCCGCTATTCATGCCGCTTTACGAATGGTTCCAGCGCAACTTGCAATACGCAGACGTTCGTACGCGTGGTGCCAGGCAGGCACTTACAGCCGAGCTTCTCGAGCATGATACGCATCGCCAGCAGATTCTCGGACTGCTCCGGGAGGCGGACCTGGGGATCACCGGTGTAACACGCCGGGAGTTGGATCCCGCGTTCAAAGAGAAACTCGACCGGGTGCTCGACATCTTCCGCGGCGAGGATCCAGATGAAGATCTTGAGGCCTTGGAGTTCAATGACTTCGAGGTCCGCCTCGAACATCGTGCCGGTGAGAACGAGTTCGAGCTGGCCGTGGGGGAGGAGTCTTGGGGCACGATGATTTGGTTCGGGATGATTGGATTGGTTGTCGAAACGCTGCGTGAGGGTTCAGTCCTGCTCGCCGATGAGCTTGAGGCGAGCCTTCACCCAGCTCTGGCCGCGCTGCTCGTAGATCTGTTCCAGTCCCCGCAGAGCAATCCGCGCCGCGCGCAGTTGATTTTCAGCTCCCATGAGGTGACATTGATGGGTGATTCGGGGAAACGTCCGCTTGGTCGAGACCAGATCTGGTTTACCGAGAAGGACAACGATGGGAGCACCCGCCTGTATCCTCTGGTTGATCTTGCGCCACGTCGGGAAGAGGCGATCGCACGTCGCTATCTTGCAGGCCGTTACGGAGGGACGCCGATTTTCTCACGCCGCCGCCTTGAGCGAATCGCTGAACCAGTTGGCAACGCCAACGACTAATGCCCAGGCCACGGCGCACGGTTGCGGCCCGGCCGGCACGACGTGAACTGCTTGTCTTCACCGAGGGCGCAGTAACGGAGGAGACTTACCTGAAGTATTGGCATCGCCGCTTTCGTGGCTCAGTCAACGTCGAGATCCACGAGTTTCACGGAACGCCAGCCGCACTCGTTAAGCGCGCAGCCGAGACGAAGGCGGCAAACGAGCGTGCCGAGCGCAAAGGTCGTGGGCGCGCACATGACGAAGTCTGGTGCGTGTTCGACGTTGACGAGCACCCACACTTGCAGGAGGCCATCGCTCTCGCGGCTGTTCGGGACATAAGTCTCGCGGTCTCAAACCCCTGCATTGAGCTGTGGTTTCTCCTTCATTTTGTCGACCACACCGCATACATCGACCGCCATACAGCACAGACCCAAGCGAAAACACATCTGGACTGCGGTAAGGACCTTGATCAGGCCGCGCAGGAGCTGCTCGCAACGCGTTTTCCAGTAGCCAAGACACGCGCCGTGCTGCTCGATCTGAAACACGACGGCGACGGAACGGACCCACCGGGAAACCCGACTAGCAGCGTTTGGCGGATCATCGAGGCGATAGCTCGCCCGCGCCTCTAGGGCCTCGCAGCCGGCTCGTGCAGGCATGCGCCATCTCGACCACCAAAGTTCGGGCCTGAGCATCTCGTATACATCTCGACGGCGCCCTGATTGGAGGTGGCAAGGGTGTATCCCTTCAGACCGGCGTCAGCCTCGACCGCGCCTACACACAGGCGGGGATGAACGGCTCTCGCATCTCCAAGGTCGAGGCGTGGCTACAGGGACGCTAAGGCTCACCCGCAAGCAGCGCCTGAGCCGCAAAGACCCCTGCGGCACGTCCGTATGGCATCAGCGAGATCTTGCCTGTTCGCTTCGACGCGCCCATTCGCACTTCTCCACAGACAACTGTCATATCGGGGCGGCCGGATTCGAACCAGCGGTCTCTCGGCCCCAGACCGAGCGCGATACCAGGCTTCGCTACGCCCCGAAGTCCTGCTCCGAGTCTACTGCCACTCAGCGCGCAGCTGGTCCATCCACGCCTGAAGAGTCGACCGAAACCGTGTCTCGCAGATGCGCACCGTGAGAACGCCGTGTCGTGAACGCCACGTGCGACCTGCGAGCTGGTTGCTGTTGGACTTGCGTTGCATACGTATCGACCCCGGCTCAGCCCCGAGCTCCCCGGCCCAGAACTCGCGCAGCTCGTTCAGATCCTGATCGGCGTGGTACTGGATCCAGAAGGAGGGCGGCTTCTCAGACAAGCGCCGCATCCACCAGGTCGCCAGCTTGACGACCGCCGGATCGGAGTTGGCGATCGACACGATGTTCCGATCCCGCTTGTATCCCTCCGCGATGTAGAGGCACACGAAGTCACGGAACGTCGGATCGACCGCGAGCTGCTCGTATTCCCGCGTCCCCTGCTCGTACGCCGCCTCCCGCAACAGCCTGTACTTCCGCTGCATCGCGACGGCGCCCTTGCGTTGCGCACCTTCCGGCCACCCCCCACCGGACCCCGACCCCGGGATCGGCAGATCACGCACCCAGTAGTAGATCGTGCTGCGCGACAGCGCCAGCCGCTCCGCCAGCTCATCGATCGTGAGCTGGCGCTCGATGCGCATCGAGCGCGCCTTCTCTCGGAGATATCCCGCATGCGTCATACGAACATATGTTCTCATTTGCGGCGGACGGAACCGCGTCCCCTGCGGACGGACTCGGCGCCCCCTCTGATGCGGGACATGCGCGCGGTTTTCGCCACCTGAAGGAGAACGTCAACCCCCCCACCGCCCCCACTGCTACCCTCCGCCCCGCCATGGCCGACGTCCAACCCCTGCGCGCGCTCCACTACGACACCGTCCGTGGTCGGTCCGCTCGCCGACGTCGTCGCCCCGCCCTACGACGTGATCGACGCGTCCCAGCGCGCGGAGCTGATCGCGCGCTCGCCGTTCAACGTGGTGGCCGTGGACCTGCCGCACGCGGGGGCGAGCCGGAGGGCGATCGCGACCCGTACGCGGCGGCGGGCGAGCTGTTCGAGAGCTGGCAGCTGCAGGGCGCGCTGGTGCGCGACGCGGAGCCGGCGCTGTGGGCGCACACGCAGGACTACACGGGTCCGGACGGCGTCGCGCGCACGCGCCGCGGCTTCTTCTGCCGGGTGCGGATCGAGGACTACGGCGCCGGGGCGCGTGCGCCCGCACGAGCGCACGCACCCGGGCCCGAAGGAGGACCGGCTGCGCCTGACGCGCGCGACGCGCGCGAACATCTCGCCGATCTTCTCGCTCTACTCCGACCCCGCGGGCGCCGCCTGGGAGGCGCTCGCGCCGGCGACCGGGCAGCCGCCGTGGGCGCGAGGTCACCGACGCCGACGGCACGGTCCACCGCCTGTGGCGCGTGTCCGACCCGACGGCGATCGCCGCGGTGCAGGCGGCCACGCGGACGCCGAGCTGCTGATCGCCGACGGCCACCACCGCTACGAGACGATGCAGCGCGTACGCCGAGGAGGTCGGCGGCGAGGGCGAGCACCGCTACATCCTCATGTGCCTGGTCGCGCTGGAGGATCCCGGGCTGACGGTGTTCCCCACGCACCGCCTCGTTCGGCGGCCTCGACGAGGCGCGCCGCGAGGCGCTGGCGCAGGCGCTCGAGCGCGACTTCGAGATCGCCGAGGTGCCGAGTCGAGGAGATCGCGCCGCCCGCCGGGCGAAGGGCCGCTGCGAGCTCGGCTACATCGACGGCCGCGACGGGCGCGCGCTGCGCCTGACGCTCAAGGACCAGGCGATCGCCGACGCGGCGCTGCCGGGGCACTCCGAGGCCTACCGCCATCTGGACACGGGCGTGCTGGAGACGCTGGTGCTGAAGAACGCGCTCGGGCTACAGCGACGATGACATCGCGCACTTCAACGGCCTGTTCTACGCGCGCGACACGGCCGAGGCGCTCGCGATGGTGCGCTCCGGCGAGTACGACGCGGCCTTCCTGATGCGCCCGACGCCGGTCGAGCAGGTGCGCGACGTCGCGGCCGCGGGCGAGAACATGCCGCCGAAGTCGACGTACTTCTTCCCCAAGCTGCTCACCGGGCTGCTGTTCAACCCGCTGGCGTAGGCCGGGCGCGCGCGAGTATCATGAAACTGACCACAGAGAAGCAGCCAATCGAAGGGATCGAAATGGGTCAAACGCCAGGGCTGACAAGGATGAAGGCCACCGCGCGACGCGATGGCAGCACGTTCAGGCACACGGTGCAGGTGCGCGACCACCAGATGACGGTGGACGAGCCGCACGACGGCCGGCGGCGACGACACCGGTCCCGACCCCCAGGAGCTGCTCGCCGTGAGCCTCGCGTCGTGCACGGCGATCACGATGGAGATGTACGCGGCGCGCAAGGGCTGGGACATCGGCCACGTCGAGGTCGACGTCGAGTACAGCCCCGCCGAGCGCGGCTGCCCGACGAAGTTCCAGCTCGTGATGCGCCTGCCGGACGACCTCCCCGAGGAGCAGGTGGAGCGCCTGCGCGTGATCGCCGCGAAGTGCCCCGTGCACCGCGCGCTCGACGGCGAGGTCATGTTCCAGGAGCGCATTGAGCGCGTTCACCTGGCCGCCTGACTCCTCCTCGCAGGCCGGCTCGAACCGGCCGCCGGCCAGCGGAGCCGGTCGCGGCGGCCGTGCTCGTGCCGCTGTTCCTCGCCGGCGAGTCGCGCGAGCCCCACGTGGTGCTGACGCAGCGGCGCGCGGACCTGCGCCGCCACGCCGGCGAGATCTCGTTCCCGGGCGGCCGCAAGGACGCCGAGGACGCAGACCTGCACGACCACGGCGCTGCGCGAGGCCGAGGAGGAGATCGGCCTACCGCGCGAGCAGGTCGACCTGCTGGGCGAGCTGCCCGCCCACCTCGACGTTCGTCACCAACTACGTGATCCACCCGTTCGTCGGCCAGATCCCCGCGGGCGTCGCCTGGCAGGCTATCGCCGAGAGAGGTCGACGCGGTGCTGGAGCTGCCCGCTCGACGCGCTCCGCGCGGGCCGCACGAAGACCGAGCATGGAACGCCGCGGCATCACCTTCGAGACCGACGCCTACGTCGTCGACGAGCACGTCATCTGGGGCGCTACCGCGCGCATCCTCGAGCACCTGCTCGAGCGACTGAGCGCCGGGCCCGCCGGCCAGCTCTCGCTGGCCTAGCGGACCGACCGCACGCCTCTTAGCTCGGCTGAGGCACGAGCCGGATGTAAGGCCGCGGCTCCTCCCAACCCTCCGGGTAGATCTCTTTGGCCTGGTCGTTGGAGACCGAGCCGGCGATGATCACCTTCTCGCCCTGCTGCCAGTTGACGGGCGTCGCGACCTTGTGCTTGGCGGTCAGCTGCAGCGAGTCGATCACGCGCAGCACCTCGTCGAAGTTGCGCCCGGTGGTCATCGGGTAGACGAGGATCAGCTTGACCTTCTTGTCGGGCCCGATCACGAACACGTTGCGCACGGTCTGGTTATCGGCGGGCGTGCGCGTGAGCGGGTCGCCGGAGGTGCTCGCGGGCAGCATGCCGTAGAGCTTCGACACGTTGAAGTCGCTGTCGCTGATGATCGGGTAGTTGGGGGCGGTGCCCTGGGTGTCCTCGATGTCCTTGGCCCACGCCTCGTGGTTGTCGAGCGCGTCGACCGACAGGCCGATGATCTTGACGTTGCGCGAGTCGAAGTCGGGCTTGGCTTTGGCCATGTAGCCGAGCTCGGTGGTGCACACGGGCGTGAAGTCCTTCGGGTGCGAGAACAGCACCGCCCACGAGTCGCCGATCCAGTCGTGGAATTTGATGCGTCCCTCTGTGGTGTCGGCCTCGAAGTCGGGGGCCTCGTCGCCGAGTTGCAGCGTCATGGGTGTTGCTCCTTTCGTGGCGGCTGACCGCCTGGATCAGGCCCGGTCGAAGCCGCCTTCTAATAAATCTTGATCAGCTTTCTGAGGTTTCATACCAGGATAGCGCCCCGAGGGCCCGCTCCCCGGGTCGCAGCCCTCGGACGCTCAGGCTTCGGGCGTCCAGCCGGAGAGCCCCGACCAGGCGTCCTCGAGCTCCGCGTCGGACGCCGGCGCGGAGCGCAGACGACGCGGCCACAGACCGCCGGCGACGAGGGCGAGAGAGCCGAGCAGCGCCAGCCAGGCGCCCTCGCGCAGCGACAGCGTGATCTCAGCGTTTTCGCTCGGGCGAACGGCCATGCGGTAGAGCACGCAGGCGGCGGCAATCACGCCGAGCAGCGCGAGCCAAGGTGCCGTGCCATCGAAGTCGGATGAGATCTCGCGGGCGAGCGGCAGCAAGGCGATTAGGACCCCGAGCCCGCCGCAGACCAGCAGTACGACGCTGATCGTGCTGAACGCCTGATGCGCGGTGATCGTCACGAGCTGCTTGCCGGCGAGCGCCTGCATGTGCGTCTGCATGCTGCCGAGCTCGCCCTGCAGCGCGGCGTTGCCGTAGCGCTGGACGTCTTCGTTCTGCAGCTGCTGCATGTAGGCGATGCCACGTGAGGAGAGGCCCAATGCGTACCAAGGCAGGAACACCGACACGATCAGCACGATCGCGCCGAACGCCGATACCAGCCAGCCGATGGGGGATCGATCAGCAGCCATGGTGCTGGTAGATCATCGGATCGCGCGGGCGCCGGCTTTACTAGCGCGAGCGACGGCGCTCAACCGCGCAGGCCTGAGAGCCCGCCGGGCGCGGGGCGCGGCGCCGAAGCCGGCGCCATGATGTCGATGCTCCGCGGCCACATCCCCCCGACTGCGATCGCGAGCGAGCCGAGCAGCGCGAGCCATGCGCCCTCGCGCAGCGACAGCTCCGTGACCCCCAGCGACGGTCCGGGCGGCGCGAGCATGCGGTAGAGCACGCAACGCGGCCGCGAGCGCCCCCAGCAGCACGACCGCGCCGCCGGCGCCGCCAGGCACCTGCCCGTCGCCGCGCGCGAGCGGCACGCAGCGCGTCGAGGATCGCGAGCGCGGCGAGCACGAGCAGCAGGATGTCTGACCTCGTGCCAGCGCGCCGGTGGCGCGGTTACGAGCGCGAGCCGCACGTGAGGTCGCTGCCGCGGCGCCCGATGCTCGACGTGCATCCCGCGCACCGTGACGCTCATACCAGGGCAGGAACACGGACACGATCAGCACGACCGCGCCGAACGCCGACACCATGCAGCCCATATCGGGAGCGGTTGCCGGCCATCGCGCTTGCAGCATCGGTTACAAGCCCCGCAGACTTGACCCCGGTGAACAATCATGCGCGCGAAAGCAGCGAGGCGATCGTCGCGCGAGCTTCGGTGAGCCAGGCCTCGCCGTCGTGCGGATCCGCGGTCAGGAACGCGGCGGGGATCGCGTTGCGCTCGGCGAGCACGCGCACGATCGCCTCGCCGCCCGCGAGCATCGGCGCGACGGCGCCCGTCGCCGCGCGCCTCATACACGAAGCCGCGCACGGTCGTGTCGATCGCCTGCGTGAGGAAGAACTCCAGGCGCGAGCTGTGCAGCGCGCGCAGCTCCTCGGGCGATCCGTCGGCGGTGCCGAGCAGCCAGCAGACGATCGTCACGTTCTCGAGCGCGCCGCGCAGCGTCGCGAGGCGGTCAGGCGTGCCGATCCAGCACTCGGCGCCGGTCGCCTCGATCGCCGCGCGCCCGGCCTCGCTGCGGGTGGTGATGCGCACGGCGTGGCCCTCCCCCACCATCGCCTGCGGCCAGCCGCCGGCCCCGGCAGCCGCCTGCCGACGATCAGGATGCGCGCCACGGCGCGCCATCTTAGAGCCGCCCCACTGACCGCGTTCGCGGCGTCAGCCGGGCGCGCGGCCGCTTAGGCTCGACTACCATCCGCTGCCCGCGATGACCGAGCCATCCCACAGAAGCCGATGTCGTGACGATGGAGAAGATCGTCGCGCTGTGCAAGCGGCGCGGCTTCGTGTTCCCCTCCTCGGAGATCTACGGCGGCGTCGGCTCGACGTACGACTACGGCCACTACGGCGTGCTGCTGAAGACGAACGTCAAGAACGAGTGGTGGCGGGCGATGCTGCAGGAGCGCGACGACATCGTCGCGATCGACTCGGCGATCCTGCAGCACCCGCGCGTGTGGGAGGCCTCGGGCCACCTCGCGGGCTTCACCGACCCGCTCGTCGACTGCAAGCACGTGCGGGCAGCGCTTCCGCGCCGACCACCTCGCGGAGCTCGCGTGCGGGCGCAAACCGTCGAAGCACCCGGGCGAAACCGACGAGTGCGACCTGACCGAGGCGCGCGACTTCAACCTGATGTTCGAGACGACGATCGGCCCGGTCAAGGAGTCGGGCGCGACCGCCTACCTGCGCCCGGAGACCGCGCAGGGCATCTTCATCAACTTCAAGAACGTGCTGCAGTTCTCGCGCAAGAAACCGCCGTTCGGGATCGCGCAGGTGGGCAAGTCGTTCCGCAACGAGATCACGCCCGGCAACTTCATCTTCCGCACGCGCGAGTTCGAGCAGATGGAGATGGAGTTCTTCGTGCCGCCGGCCGAGGCGCAGCAGTGGTTCGAGCACTGGCTCGCAGAGCGCGAGCGCTGGTACATCGAGCTCGGCATCCGCCCCGACCACCTGCGCCTGCGCGCGCACGACCAGCGACGAGCTCTCGCACTACTCCTCGGGCACGAGCGACGTCGAATACCTGTTCCCGATCGGCTGGTCGGAGCTCGAGGGGATCGCCAACCGCGGCGACTTCGACCTGACCCAGCACGCGGAGTTCTCGGGCGAGAAGCTCGAGTACTTCGACCAGGCGACGGGCGAGCGCTACGTGCCGCACGTGATCGAGCCGGCCGCGGGCGCGGACCGCGCGACGCTCGCGTTCCTGGTGGACGCCTACGACGAGGAACTGGTCGAGCGCGAGGGCACGGGCGAGGGCGAGACGCGCACGGTGCTGCGCCTGCACCCGCGCCTGGCGCCGGTGAAGGCGGCGGTGCTGCCGCTGGTGAGCAAGGACGGCCAGCCGGAGCTCGCGCGCGAGGTGCACGACGCGCTGCGCGGCGCGCGTGCAGGCCGAGTACGACGACGGCGGCGCGATCGGCAAGCGCTATCGCCGCCAGGACGAGATCGGTACGCCGCTTCTGCCTTACGATCGACCATCAGAGCCTCGAGGACCGGCACGGTCACGCTGCGCGACCGCGACTCGCTGGCGCAGGAGCGCCTGCCGATCGAGGGCATCGCCGAGGAGATCGAGCGGCGCATCCATGCGCCGTGGAGGACACCGAAGACGCAGACCGTATAGCGATGGTTATACGGCCCGCGCAAGCAGACACACGTACCGGCCCCACGTTCAAAACCCGCACGACCGGATAGGAGCAGGATGGACTTCGACCTGACCGACGAGCAGCGCCTGATCAAGGAGACGGCGCGCGAGTTCACCGACAAGGAGATCGTGGTGCAGTCGCGCGAAAACGCGCGCAACCACCACTTCGACCTGGAGATGGTCAAGAAGATCGCCGACCAGGGCTACCTCGGCGCGATCGTCCCCGAGCAGTATGGCGGCGCGGGCCTCGACTACCTGTCGCTACGGCCTGGTCGTCGAGGAGATCGGGCGCGGCGGACTCGTCGATCCGCACGGTCATCTCGGTGCAGACCTCGCTGGTGTGCTCGGGCATCCTCAAGTTCGGCACCGAGGAGCAGAAGCACGAGTACCTGCCGAAGCTGTGCTCGGGCGAGTGGCTGGGCTGCTTCGGCCTGACCGAGCCGGACACGGGCTCGGACGCTGCCAACCAGAAGACGCGCGCGAAGAAGACGGACTCCGGCTGGGTGATCAACGGCGCGAAGATGTGGATCTCGATGGCGAGCTACGCGAAGGTGGCGCTGATCTTCGCGCAGACGGATCCCGCGCTCGGCTACAAGGGCATCGCGTGCTTCATGGTGGACACCGACCAGCCGGGCTTCACACCGCAGACGATCGAGCACAAGATGGGCCTGCACGCCTCCGACACTGCGTCGATCGCCCTCGAAGACGTGGAGGTCTCAGACGATCAGCTGCTGGGCAACGTCGGCGACGGCTTCAAAATCGCGATGTCCAACCTCGACTCGGGGCGCTACTCGGTGGCGGCGGGCTGCGTGGGCATCTGCCAGGGGTGCGTGGAGGAGTCGGTGAAGTACGCGAAGGAGCGCGAGCAGTTCGGCCGCCCGATCGCGAGCTTCCAGCTGGTGCAGGCGATGATCGCGGACATGGTGCTGAAGACGGACGCCTCGCGGATGCTCGTGTGGCGCGCGGGCTTCCTCAAGGACAAGGGCCGGCCGAACACGCTCGAGACCTCGATCGCCAAGCTGCACGCGACCGAGGCGTCGCTCGAGTGCGCGAACCTCGCGATCCAGGTGCACGGCGGCGCGGGCTACGTCGACGACCACCCGGTCGAGCGCTACTTCCGCGACGCGCGCGTGACGACGCTCTACGAGGGCACCTCGCAGATCCAGAAACTGATCATCGGTCGCGCGATGACGGGCGTCAACGCGCTCGTGCCCGCCTGAGCTCGATCGAGGCGAATCCGCATGTCCGACCAGGCATCCGAACAGCAGATAGATGAGGCCGGCTCCGCCGGCTCCGCCGGCTCGCGGGTCGGCCGGCGAGCGTCATCGGCGTGCTGGGCGCCGGGACGATGGGCGCCGGCATCGCGCAGCTGGCGGCCGCTCGGGCGCGCGCACGCTGCTGCACGACCCGATCCCGGAGGCGCTCGCACGCGGGGCCTCGAGCGGTGCGCGGACGGGCTGCGCAAAGAAGCTGCGCGAAGGGCGGCTGAGCGCGAGGAGGACGCGGCCGCGGCCTCCGAGCGCCTGCAGCCGGTCGAGGAGCTGGAGGCGCTCGCGCGACTGCGAGCTGGTGATCGAGGCGGTGCCCGAGCGCCTGGAGCTCAAGCACGAGATGTACGCGACGGCTGTCGGAGATCGTGAGCGCGCGAGTGCGTGCTGGCGACGCAACACCTCCTCGCTGCTCGTGACCGCGATCGCGGCGGCGCGCGAGCCACCCCGAGCGCGTGGTGGGCATGCACTTCTTCAACCCGGCACCGGTGATGCGCCTGCTGGAGGTCGTCGCCGGCGAGCAGTCCTCGCCGGCGCGCGCTGGCGCTCGCGCAGGCGACCGGCGAGGCGATGGGCAAGACGGTGAT
The DNA here is from genome assembly GCA_963797105.1 of uncultured Solirubrobacteraceae bacterium. GTDB lineage: Bacteria > Actinomycetota > Thermoleophilia > Solirubrobacterales > Solirubrobacteraceae > Palsa-744. The sequence continues at coordinate 1,172,114 of CAWCOB010000002.1, read as the reverse complement.
CCGCGCCAAGCGACGGGCCGGGCTTCCTCGTCAACCGCTGCAACCGGCCGTTCGGCCTGGAGGCGCTGCGGCTGCTGCAGGAGCAGCTCTGCAGACGTCGAGACGATCGACCGCATCTGCCGGATGGAGGGCGGCTTTCGCATGGGTCCGTTCGAGCTGATGGACCTCGTGGGCGTGGACACGGGCTTCGAGATCTCCAAGAGCTTCTACGAGCAGAGCTTCGGCGAGCCGCGCTGGCGGCCGTCGACGATCACGGCGCGCTACGTCGCCGCCGGGCTGCACGGACGCAAGAGCGGCCGCGGCTACTACGACTACGGCGGCGACGGCGGGCACCGGCCCGAGGACCCCGAGCCGCCGGCGCCGGGCGCGCCGGGCGCGGGCGAGGGCGTCGTGGTGATCGCGGGCGAGGGCGTGCTCGCGGAGCGAGCTGCGCGAGGCGGCGAGCGCGGCGGGCTATGAGGTGCGCTCGCCGCACGCGCCGACCGGCGGCGTGCTGCCGGCGCTCGTGATCGACTGCGACGCCGCCCCGGCTGCGGGATCGGGGGCCGGAGCCGTGCCGGGCGGCGGGCCGGACCGCCGCGGCACGCGCACGCAGCCCCAGGGCGGCGCGCGCGTGCTGCTGTGCGCGCGGGGCTCGCTGGGCGCGCTCGACCCGGGCGGCAGCGCGGTCGGCTTTCACGTCCTGCCGCCGCTCGCCGAGCGCGGGGCTCGTCGAGCTGACGCGCAGCGAGAGCTCCTCGCCGGTCGCGGCGGCGCGCGCCGAGCGCTTCTTCGCACGCGCTCGGCAAGCACGTGGCGTGGGTGGGCGACGCGCCGGGGCTGGTGCTCGGCAGGATCGTCTGCCAGGTGATCAACGAGTCCGCGTTCGCGCTCGGCGAAGGCGTCGGCAGCGCCGCGCGACATCGACACTGGGCATGGTGCTCGGCCTGAGCCACCCGCGCGGCCCGCTGGAGTGGGCGGACGCGATCGGCCTCGAGCACGTGCTAGCGGTGCTCGACGCGCTGTACGAGGAGTACCGCGAGGAGCGCTACCGCCCGGCGCCGGCGCTGCGCCGCCTGGTCGCGGCCGGGCGCCTCGGCGGCGCCGCGGGCGCGGGCTTCTTCGACGCCGGCGACTGAGGCCGACGGCCGAGCCACTTCGGCCGCGCGGACATCGCCGCGCGGCCTGGTGCCGCGTGCCCTCGGCCCTCGCCTACCCGTCGGCGTTGACGCGCTCGATCAGCTCGCCGAGCACGTGCTCGGCGTCCTCGTTGGCGACCTGGCACGTGCCGGCCGCCTCGTGGCCGCCACCTCCGTAGGAGAGCATCAGCGCGCCGATGTCGGTCCTGCTCGAGCGGTCGACGATCGACTTGCCCATCGCCAGCACCGTGTTCTGCTTTTCCAGTCCCCACAGGACGTGGACGGAGATGTTGCAGCGGGGGTGCAGCGCGTAGACCATGAAGCGGTTGGTCGGGTGGATCACGTCCTCGTCGCGCAGGTCGACGACGACGAGGTTCTCGTGGACGGTCGAGCAGTCGAGCAGCTGCGCCTGCGCGTCCAGCGCGTGCTCGCGGTAGAGCGCTACGCGCTCGGCGACGTCGGGCATCTCGAGGATCTCCTCGACGCTCGAGTGCAGGCAGGCGTCGATCAGCTCCATCATCAGCTCGTAGTTGGAGATGCGGAAGTCGCGGAAGCGGCCGAGGCCGGTGCGCGGGTCCATCAGGAAGCTGAGCAGGATCCAGCCGCTCGGCGTCCTGATCTCCTCGAGCGAGAACAGCGCGCTGTCGGCCTTGTCGACGGCCTCCATCAGCGGCTCGTCGACGAGGCTGAAGCGCTCGGCGCCGCCGAAGTAGTCGTAGACGACGCGCGCCGCGGAGAGCGCGCCCGGGAGGATGATGTGGTTCTCGGGGCTCTGCTCGAGGCGCAGCGTCTCGCTCTCGTGGTGGTCGAACGCGAGGCGCACACCAGGGACGTAGGGAAGGTTGGTCGTGATGTCGCGCTCGGTGATCTCGAGCAGCCCGTCCTGCATGTCCTTGGGGTGGACGAACTTGATCTCGTCGAGGACCTCGAGCTCTTTCAACAGGGCAGCGCAGACCAGCCCGTCGAAGTCACTGCGGGTGACGAGGCGACACTTCTCGGTGGTGGGCGCGGCCATCGGCGTTCTGCTCCTCTCGTGGGGACGTTCAGGAGAGGAGTCGGCAATTTTGCGCCGATCCTGAACCACGAGATGCCAGATCCGCAAGTTCACGTGCCGCGCGGCGCTCGCGGCAGGCGTTGCGCGCGGCGTCGCCTCTACGCGGGCTCGGCGGGCGGGTGCCCGCTGCGCTTCGGCAGGGTCGCCTCTACGCGGGCTCGGCGGCGGGTGCCCACTGCGCTTCGGCGGGGTCGCCGAGCGGCATGCCCTGCGGGATCGGGATCCCGGGCGTGTCGCGCAGGTACCACTCGGCGTCGAGCGCGGCCTGACAGCCGGAGCCGGCGGCGGTGATCGCCTGGCGGTAGGTGTGGTCGACGAGGTCGCCGGCGGCGAACACGCCGGGGCAGCTTCGTGCGCGTGGAGCTTGCCCTCGGTGACGACGTAGCCGTTCTCGTCGACGTCGACCTGTCCGCGCACGAGCGCGGACTGCGGCTCGTGACCGACGGCGATGAACACGCCGGAGACGGGGATCTCGCGCTCCTCGCCGGTCTCGGCGTGCGTCAGCGTCGCATGGCCGAGCGTGCCGTTCTCGCCGGCGACGAACTCCTTGACGGTGTAGGGCGTGACGAACTCGATGTTCGACTGAGCGCGGGCGCGCTCGAGCATGATCTTCGAGGCGCGGAACTCGTCGCGACGGTTCACGACGGTGACCTTGTCGGCGAACTTCGACAGGAAGATCGCCTCCTCCATCGCGGAGTCGCCGCCGCCAACGATGATCGTCTGCGAGTCGCGGAAGAAGGCGGCGTCGCAGGTGGCGCAGTAGCTGACGCCGCGGCCGGAGAGCTCCTCCTCGCCGATCACGCCGAGCTTCTTGTGCTCGGCGCCCATCGCGAGCACGACGGTGCGCGCGCGGTGCTCGACGTCGCCGACCCACACGCTGTGCACCCCGCCGGGCTCGCTCGCGAGCTCGACGCGGTCGGCCTGATCGGTGACGAGCCGCGCGCCGAAGCGCTCGGCCTGGTCGCGGAACTTCTGCATCATCTCGGGGCCCATCACGCCGTCGGGGAAGCCGGGGTAGTTCTCGACGTCGGTCGTCTGCTGGAGCAGGCCGCCCCACGCGAAGCCCTCGATCACGAGCGGGTTGAGGTTCGCGCGCGCCGTGTACAGCGCGGCCGTGTAGCCGGCCGGGCCGCTGCCGACGATGATCACGTTCTCCACCTTCGATGACGATGCGACGTCGCTCATCTGGTCTCCTCTTTCCTTCCGGCACGACCCTCTCGGAGTCGCTTTACTTTGTAAAGTATAGCAATCGGAGCGCGCCCCGGTGAGGGCTTTGGCACGCCTCGTGCCCCGCCTCGCGCTCCGTCCCAGCGCACGTCTTAGGAGCCCTGCAGCGCACTCGCGGGGGCGCTGGATCCGGTCAGCGACGCGCCGCTCGGCAGCGCGCCCTGCTCGTCGCGCCAGCGCGCGACGGTGCGGCGCAGCTGGAAGTAGGCGACGACCCCCGGGAGCGTCGGCAGCCAGAAGGAGATCGCGCGGTAGGAGAGCACGGCGAGCACGGCCAGGTTGAAGTCGACGCCGAACGCGGCGAACGCGCCGATCATGCCGCCCTCGACGCCCCCGAGGCCGCCGGGGAGCGGCAGCAGGTTGCCGAGCATGCCGACGAAGTAGGCCATCCAGATGACCGTGAACGGCGGCGGCGAGCCGAAGGCGTGGAACATCGCCCACAGCACCGCGATGTCGAAGCCCCACCATGCGAGCGCGCCCAGCAGGCCGCGGTCGCGCGTGCGGATCAGCTCGATCGCGGTGCGCACGCCGCTGGCGGCGAGCGCAGGCACGGTCACGGCGCGAGCGATCCAGTGCGCGAAGCGGCCCGAGCCGGACGCCCATCGATCGAGGCGCCGCTCGAGGTCGCCGGGCAGCAGCGCCATCGCGCCGGCGACGCGCGAACAGGATCGCGGCGACGATCGCGGGCACGATCGTGATCGCGAACGAGCCGCCGCCGGGGAACAGGCCGACCCCGAGGCCGACGCCGTCGAGCAGCAGCGAGCCGGCGTAGATCGACGTACAGCAGCACCATGAACGCGACCATCCGGCAGGCCACCAGCCGCGGCGCCATACCCGAGCGGCGCAGCGCCCAGGCGGTCAGCGCGACGCCGCCGGCGCCGGCGGCGGCGAACAGCCGCGTGGCGACGAGCCCGGCCATCGTGATCTCGTAGCTCTCGCGCCAGCCGATGCGCGTGGGCGAGTCGCCGGCGCGCACGAACACGGAGCGGAAGAGCACCACGTAGCCGGCGAACGACAGCGCCTCGAGCACGACGCCGACGGCGATCCACCACTTGTCGCCGCCCTCGATGTGGTGCACGGTCTTGCCGACGCCGGTGAGCTTGGGCAGCACGAAGTACAGGAAGCCGACGCCGAAGCAGCACGAACGCGGCGAACGCGACGATCTGGCGCCGCGTGAGCAGCACGCGCGGCATCTCCTCCTCGCCGGTGCCCGCCGGCCGCAGCGAGGCCGGCTCCTCGACCTCCTCCACCTTCCCCACAGCCTCGCGTCGCTCATCGCACTCCGTGCTGATCGTGCTCACCCCCTTCCCCTCACGCCGTCTCGTGTGCCATCTCCTCCAGGGCCGCGACCGCGCGCCCGATGCGCGCGAACGCCGGCCCCGCGCGCGGCCCGAGCCGGCGCACGGCGCCCGTCAGCGCCGCTCCGGCGAGCAGGTCCACCACGTAGTGCTCGCCCAGGTACACGAGCGCGAAGCCGAGCGTCGCCGCATAGCCGCACCCGAGCGCGCCCGCCACCGGCCCCACCTCGGCGAGCAGGAGCGCGGCCATCACGGATGTGGCGAAGTGCAAAGAGGGCATCGCGGCCAGTGGATTACCTCCGAACACACTGTAGAGCGAGCCCCAGCCGTCTCTCCAGAACAGCTCGCCGTACTCGACCATCATGCGCCGCACGGCGGGCGCCTGTCCGTCGCGCTCGCGACGCCAGCTCGGCGGCATACCAGGGCGGCGCGGTGGGGGCCAACCAGTAGACGCTCGCGCCGAGGTCGAACACCGCGTAGGTCATCACGCGCGGCGCGTGGAAAGCGCTCGCGATGGCGCACGAGGATGTAGGCGAGCGAGCCGTGCGGCACGAGGAACCAGCTCCAGTGCGCCCACACGAGCACGCGGTCGAGCGCGGTCCAGTCCGCCGCGCTCGCGCCGCTGCCCGCGAGCGAGCGCTGCAGGCGCACGCTGGGCAGCTCGCCGAGGCCGAGCACGCGGTCGACGTCGATCGGGTAGTCGACGTGAACGCGCGCACGCTGGTGCTCGGGGTCGTCGTGCGGTGACTTGTAGGCGGCCAGGTAGGCCCACATCTGCAGCGCGCACACGGCGACGTCGCGCCCGCGCGAGCGGCGCACGGCGACGCACAGCCCGAGCGGCGCGCAGAAGGCGACGCGTCTGCGACGAGCAGCGGTGGCGCGCTGACGCGCTTGCGCACGAGCGGCGCCGCGACTCCGGCCACCACCATCCCCCAGGCGGTTGCTCTGATCGCCTTCGACAGCCGCACAGGGCGGGGAGTATATGGCGCCGTGCCGCCGGCGCCCGCGCGCGCCGCGGGACGCGACCGCGGCTGCGCGAGCCGTACTCGCTCGAGCCAGCGCTCGCGCGCCGACGCGTCGCGGCCGCGTCGACGAGCGCGCCGACGACCGAGCTCGCGACATCGGCCTCGGGGTGCCACTGCACGCCGAGCACGAAGCGACGATCGGACGGCCGCCCCGCTCGATCGCCTCGGGCAGCTCGTCGAGCGTCGAGACGCCGCTGACGATGAGCCCCTCGCCGAGGCGCTCGACGCCCTGGTGGTGATGGGACTTGGTCATGTGCACGAGCTCGCCGGCCGCGCGCGCCGCGAGCGAGCCCTCGGTGAGGATCACGTCGTGCTCGGCGCCGTCGAAGGAGCCGAGCACGCGCCGGTGCTCTTCGTGGCCGAAGCGCTCGGGCAGATGCTGCACGAGCGTGCCGCCGCAGGCGACGTTGATCAGCTGCATGCCGCGGCAGATGCCGAGCACGGGCATGTCGCGCTCGATCGCGGCGCGCGCGAGCGCGATCTCGAACGCGTCGCGCTCGGGAACCGTGTCGACGGTCTCGGGGTGCGCCTGCGCCTCGTATGAGGCGGGGTCGATGTCGGCGCCGCCGGCCAGGATCAGCCCGTCGATCAGCTCGAGCGCCTGCTGTGGATCGTCCGCCAGGTGCTGGGTCTGGCGGGAGCATCACCACCATCCCCCCGGCCCGCTGCACGGCCTCGACGTAAGCCAGCGGCAGCAGCGCGGCCGGCTGGTCCCAGACGCTCCATCGCGCCCGCTCGAGCGCCGGTGCAGATGCCGATCACGGGACGTGTCATCCCCCACACCATAGGATCAACGCGAGATCGAGCCAAGGGAGAGCGATGAGCGAGCGAGCTATGCGCGAGCTCCGAGACAGTCAACGTACGCGTCGCCGACGGCGTCGCCACGATCGAGCTGAACCGGCCGGAGGCGCTGAACGCGTGGAACGCCCAGTTCGGCGCCGACCTGCTCGCCGCGCTGCGCGGCGACCGCGGCGGACGACGCGGTGCGCGCGGTCGTGATCACCGGCGCCGGGCGCGCCTTCTCCTCGGGCGCGGACCTGAAGCGACGTCAGCGGCGGGCGACACGACGCCGGAGGGGCGCCCGGACGTCTACAAGACGCTGACCGAGCGCTACCACCCGATCATGCACGCGATCCGCGAGATGCCCAAGCCGGTGATCGCCGCCGTCAACGGCCCCGCGGTCGGGATCGGCTGCTCGCTGGCGCTGTGCTGCGACCTGATCCTCGCGGGCGAGAGCGCCTACTTCCTGCTCGCGTTCGTCAACATCGGGCTGGTCCCCGACGGCGGCTCGTCGCTGTTCGTGCCCACGCGCGTGGGCATGGCGCGCGCGACGCGAGATGTCGATGCTGGGCGAGCGCGCTCGGCGCCGCGCAGGCGCTCGAGTGGGGCCTGATCAACCGCGTCGTCGCCGACGAGCGGCTGGCCGAGGAGGCGCAGGCGCTCGCGGCGCGCCTGGCCGCCGGGCCGACGCGCTCCTACGCGGGCACCAAGCGCCAGCTGAACAACTGGCTGTACTCGCGCATGGACGAGCAGCTCGAGCTGGAGGCGCGGATCCAGCAGGAGATGGCGGACAGCGAGGACTTCCTGGAGGGCGCGATCGCGTTCCTGGAGAAGCGTCCGGCCCGTTTCTCGGGCAGCTAGAGGCCTCGTGGCAAACGTCATCAAGCGCGTCCCGCCCGGGCCTGAATAGAATCCCCGCCGCCTTGGGCCATCTGCTCCCCGCAACCCTCGCCTTCTTCACGCCCGCGTCAGGCGCGTCGCCGAACGCGAACGAGATCGACAGCCTCTACAAGATCACGCTGTACATCGCGCTCGTGATCTTCATCGCGGTCGAGGGCGCGCTCGTCTACGCGCTGATCAAGTTCCGCAAGCGCAAGGGCGCGGTGGCGGCGCAGATCCACGGCAACACGCGCCTGGAGATCGGCTGGACGACGGCGGCGGCCGTGATCCTGCTGGCGCTCGCGGTGCTCACGTTCGCGAAGCTCTCCTCGATCCAGAACCCGCCGAACTCGGGGCCGGGCGGCGTGCAGCTGGGCGAACAGAACAACCTGATCTACGCGAGCACCTCGCGCAAGCTGCCGCCGAACGGCAAAGCGCTGAACATCACGGTGATCGGCCGTCAGTACATCTGGCAGTTCGTCTACCCGGGCGCGAACGAACCGGACGGCCTCGGCGCGCCCTACTCCTACGAGGAACTGGTCGTGCCGACGAACACGACCGTCACCCTCGACATCGTCTCCGCGGACGTGGTGCACTCCTGGTGGGTGCCGGAACTCGGCGGCAAGTTCCAGGTCGTGCCCGGCTACCACAACTACACCTGGTTCAAGATCGAAAAGCCCGGCATCTTCCGCGGGCAGTGCGCGTTCCTGTGCGGACGCGGCCACGCGCGCATGATCGCCACCGTCAAGGCCTGCCGCCGGCGCAGTTCGAAGCGTGGCTGGCACACCAGAAGGAGCTGATCGCGACGGCCAACGCCGAAGCGGCGAACGCGCGCGCGAAACTGAGCGCGCAGACCGGCGCCGGAGCGGTCGAGAACCCCTAGGACATCGAGGAGACCAGCGGAAGACATGGCCACCTACGCAGCCCCGATCCCCCAGATCAGCGCACATCGCGTGGAGCGCCGAGACGAGCGGCTGGACGAGCTGGATAACGACGACCGATCACAAGAAGATCGGGATCATGTACATGGTCCTGACGTTCGTGTTCTTCATCCTCGGCGGCACCGAGGCGCTGATGATCCGCCTGCAGCTGGGCGCGCCGAACAACACGCTGGTCACGCCGGAAATCTACAACCAGCTGTTCACGATGCACGGGACGACGATGATCTTCCTGTTCGTCGTGCCGATGATGGCGGGCCTGGCGAACTACTTCCTGCCGCTGATGATCGGCGCGCGCGACATGGCCTTCCCGCGCCTGAACGCGCTGTCCTTCTGGCTGCTGCTCGCCGGCGGCATCGTCTTCTACGCATCGATCTTCTGGCACCCGCCGGAAGCCGGCTGGACGAGCTACCCGCCGCTGTCGAACGCCCTGTACTCGCCGGGCGGCGGGCAGGACGCGTGGATCTACCTGATCCACCTGACGGGCATCTCCTCGCTCGTGGGCGCGATCAACTTCTACGCGACGGTCGCGAACATGCGCGCGCGCGGCATGAGCTGGGGCCGGCTGCCGCTGTTCGTGTGGGCGATGCTGACCTACTCGGTGCTGCTGATCTTCGCGCTGCCGGTGATCGCTGCCGCGGTCACGATGCTGCTCACCGACCGCCACTTCGGCACGCACTTCTTCGACCCGACGCAGGGCGGCTCGCCGCTGCTGTGGCAGAACCTGTTCTGGTTCTTCGGGCACCCGGAGGTCTACATCATGGTGCTGCCTGGGTTCGGCATCGTCTCGGAGATCCTGCCGGTGTTCGCGCGCAAGCCGATCTTCGGCTACAAGGCGATCGCCGCCTCGACGGTCGCGATCGCGTTCCTCGGCTTCCTGACGTGGGCGCACCACATGTTCACGACGCCGATCCCCGAGGCGATCCTCGTGTTCGTGATGCTCAGCTCGTTCCTGATCGCGATCCCGACGGGCGTGAAGATGCTCAACTGGATCGCGACGCTGTGGCGCGGCACGATCGAATTCACGACGCCGCTGCTGTTCTGCGCGGGCTTCCTCGGCCTGTTCCTGATCGGCGGCATCTCCGGCGTGTTCCTCGCGATCTTCCCCGTCGACTGGCAGCTCAACGAAACCTACTTCGTGGTCGCGCACATCCACTTCGTGCTCGTGGGCGGCGCCGTGTTCCCGATCTTCGCCGCGATCTACTACTGGTTCCCGAAGATCACCGGGCGCATGATGAGCGAAGGACTCGGCAAGCTCAGCTTCGTGCTGATGTTCGTCGGCGTCGTCGTGACGTTCCTGATCCAGCACGTGATCGGGATGGACGGGATGCCGCGACGCGTGTACGAGTACGACAACGTCGGCCATCTCGAGCTGTACAACCTGATCTCTACGGTCGGCTCGTTTATTCTGGCCGCGGGGGTGCTTGTGACCGTCGTGAACGTGTGGAGGAGCTTGAAGGTGGGGGTTGCATCGGGGCCTGATCCGTGGAAGGCGAACACGCTCGAGTGGTTCACGAGCTCGCCGCCGCCCGTCAACAACTTCGACGTGGTGCCGCTGGTGCGGTCGTTCGAGCCGATGAAGGACATCCGCAACGAGGTGCAACGGCGCAGCTCTGGCGCTGACGCGACAGGCGCGGCGACGGTCCCAGCGGGAGCGACGCAGGTCGGCCTGTAGTGAGCGTCGCGCCTCCCACTGGCGGGGCGCCCGCGATCGAGCAGCCGACGCTTGGCCTCGCGACCGGCACGCGGTCTTCGCGCACGCTCCAGCTCGCGAGCGACTACCTGGAGCTGACGAAGCCGAAGGTCCAGTCGCTACTGCTGTTGACGACGATCGCGACGATGTACGTGGCCGGCGACCCGTCGGTGGCGCTCGTCGCGCTCACGTGCCTCGGCGGCTACCTGTCGGCCGGCGGCGCGGGCGCGGTCAACCACTGGTTCGACCGCGACATCGACGCCCGCATGACGCGCACCGCCAACAGGCCCATCCCCGCCGGGCGGATCGCGCCGCGCGCTGCGCTGATGTTCGGCTGCGCGCTCGCGTGCCTGTCGCTGCTCGAGCTCTCGCTGCTCGTCAACCCGCTCGCCGCGGCGCTGTCCTTCTCGGGCTTCCTCGGCTACGTGTTCGTGTACACGGTCTGGCTGAAGCGCCGCACGCCGCAGAACATCGTGATCGGCGGCGCCGCCGGCGCGGTGCCACCGCTGGTCGGCTGGGCGGCGGTCACGGGCTCGGTCAGCGGCCTCGCCGTGATGCTGTTCTTCATCGTGTTCTTCTGGACGCCGCCGCACTTCTGGGCGCTGTCGCTGCTGATGAAGGATGAGTACGGCAAGGTGAACGTGCCGATGCTGCCGGTCGTGCGCGGCGAGGCCGAGACCCGCCGACAGATCCTGCTGTACTCGGTGCTGCTGTATGCGGTCACGCAGCTGCCGTTCTGCGCGGGCGGCTTCGGCGTCTTCTACCTGATCGCCTCGATGCTGCTGGGCCTCGGCTTCATCGTGGGCGCGGTGCTCCTCTACAGGCGCGCGGACCGGCGCTCGGCGCTGCGGCTGTACCTGTACTCGCTGGCATACCTGGCGCTGATGTTCTGCGCGATGGTCGCGGACAAGCATCTGTAAGATCCGACGCTGGACGGCGACGTTTCGATCGCGGCCGGGACAGCCGCAGGAGGTATTGCTTTTCCGATGATGACTCGACGCCTGGCAAACAAGAACATCCGCACGGCGCTGATCGTGAGCGCGATCTGCATGTTCATGTTCGGCCTCACGTTCGTCGTGGCCGCGGCCTTCGTCTCGTGAGCCCGCTCGACCCCGAGCTCCCGCCGGTCGGCGAGGAGATCCACCTGCCGGGGCCCAGCATCCTGCCGATGCTGACCGCTGTCGGCATCACGCTGACGCTCGTCGGCGTGACGACGTTCATCGAGTTCACCGTCGTCGGCGGGATCCTCACCGTCGTGTGCATCGCGATGTGGATCAAAGACACGATCCGCGAAACAAGCGAACTCCCGCTCGACGAACACTAACGCGGCTCGACCCCGCAGCGGGTCGTGGATCAAGCGGACCAAGAACGCAGATCCGCGAGACGCAAGACCCCGCGCAGCGGGCCGTGGATCAAGCGGACCAAGGACGCAGGGAGCGTGGCGTGCGCTAGCACGCGAGCGACCGAGGACGCCGGTCCGCGCCGGTCGACGGCCCGCTGCCGTGGCGGTGGCAGGCCCGCTCCCCAAAGCGGGCGTGCCACCACCCCCTTTACCCCACGGCCACCCTGCTCGGCACCGGACAGATCGCCCCATCGTCTGTCCAGCAGCGCACCACGTCGCGCACCGAGAGGATGCCGACCGTCTCTCCACCTTCGAGGACGATCAGATGGCGAAAGCCGCCGCGCACCATCGCCGCGGCGGCCTCCTCGAGCGACCAGTCGGGTGCAGCGAAGACGACATCGCGAGTGAGGTGATCGGCGACCGACTCGCCGTCCGGGTCCTCCCCGGCACCGACCGACAGCAGCACGTCGCGCTCGGTGATGATCCCGGGGCCGGTGCTGTCGGGGTCCATCACGACGGCCGCGCCCACCCGGCGCTCGGCCATCAGGCGCGACACCGCGCGCAGCGTGTGGCTGGGTCCGACCGTGAGAACCGTCTCCGTCATGCCGTCGCTAACTTGCATGTCCTCGCTCCGCTCCTCGCTCAGATGCCTTCTTGGTCCGCTGCACCGCCTGCGGCGCCCGGTCAAGCTGCTCGAACTGTCGCTGCAAGCACTTGCAACGATTGTAGCAAACTATTGCCACGCACGATCTCGCCGCATCGGCCACACGCGGGATCTCACGGCAGCGCTAGAGCGTCCAGATCGCCCTCGGCGGCGGCGATCACGCCGCGTGCCACGCCCTCCCAGGACCAGCGCTCGCGCACCGTCGCGACCAGCCCGGCGCGCGTGCGCTCACGCAGCTGCTCGTCAGCTCCCAGCCACCCGATGAGAGCATTCGCGAGTGCCGTGACCGCGTGGTCGTCGACCGCGAACGACAGCCAGTCGCGTGCCGGCCCGGGGACGGCGCGCGCGAGGACCGTGCTGACCTCGGCTAGGCCCGAATGGGCAGCGCTGATCGGCAGCGCGCCGCACGCTGCCGCCTCGGCGGCGACCATCCCGAAGGCCTCCGGGAAGGTGCTTGGGACGACCACGGCCTCGCATGCCGGCAGCAGCTCTGCCAGCTCCTCGTGGTCGAGGCGTCCGGTCAGCACCAGCTGCTCGTCGAGCCGCCGTGCGGCATCCAGGTAGCGCTCGCGCTCGGCGCCCGAGAGGCCGTCGATGAACGCGAGCAGATGCCGCAGCGGGTGCGGGCTCTCCGACTCGCTCTCGAGCGCTCGTCCGGCGCGCGCGACCGCGCGCGCGGCCTCCAGATCGCCCTCGCTCAGGGTCGAACACAGCCGCTCGAGCCCTTCGCGGTAGGCGCCGAAGCCGACGACCACGAGCCGCGCCTGCGGAACGCGCTCGAGCACGAGCGGCCACGCGGCCACGAGCAGGTCGACGCCCTTGCTGACGATCAGCTTGCCGACGAACGCGACGAGCACGTCGCGCTGCGGATCGAGGCGTCCCAGCGCGTGGGCGGCGGCGAGCTCGTCGCGCGCAAACGTGCCCGCCTCAGCATCCGGCGCAGTTGCGCCAGGCACAGCGTCACCGCCACTCCCGGCCTCACCCGCCGAGGCCCCGAGACCCGCACCGCCGCCATCGTCCCCGCGCGCGCTCATCCGTGCCGCGAGTGCGCGCAGGCCCGCCGCTGCGGCCTGCGGCTCGCGCGGGCCGAAGCGCTCGACATCGACGCCCGGCGGGCCCAGGCGCGTGCGCCGCTCGAGCTCGGGGTCGCCGAGCGCGCGCCACAGGCTGTGAGCCGTGTGCGCAGAGCCGACGAGCACCGCGGCGGCAGCGGCGAGGCCCTCGCGGGCCGCCTCGAGGAAGCGCTCGGGCTGCGGCTTGACCGTGTACTCGAGCGCGCTGCCGTGGATCTTGACCGCGTAGGGGATCGCGCCGGCGAGCGCTCGCGCGAGGATCACGGGGCCCATCACGAGATGGTTGGCGAGCGCCAGCTGCGCGCGGGTCAATGCCGACACCTCCGCGACGGCGGCGACGTTCGCGGCGACGTAGCGCGCTACCTCGAGATCGCTGCACTGCGCGAACGTGCGCGCTTCGATGCCCTCGTAGCGGTCGGCGACGTACACCGGCAGCAGGCCGCCGATATCGGGGCGGTAGACGGTGCAGCGCCCGCCGCCGTCGCGCGGGCGCTGCAGCTCGCGCACGCGCAGCGCTCCGCTGTCCCAGTCCCCGACGGCATCCACGAACGGCTGGCGCTCGGGATGACGGTCCTGGCTGAGCAGGTGCACGTCATGGCCGAGGCGCACCAGCGCCGCCGCGAGCCGCGCGTTGTAGACGTTCGATCCGGTCCCGTCGAGCAGGTAGCCGTGGAAGATCAGCAGGCGCACGGACGGGCAGCCTATCCGCGTGGAGATCTCTCCCCCACCGCCTCAGGTAAAGTTGGGGGCGTGAGCGCGAAACAGCGGTATCGGATGCGCAGCCCGTCGGGGCGCGAGGTCGTGATCGAGGCGGAGCCCGGGGAGATCTACATCGACCGCGAGTCCGGCGAAGCGCTCGAGGCCGTCGGCAAGGTGCTGCCGCTCGCACCCTCCAGCTCGCGCCTGCCGTGGGCTGTGGAGACCCTGCGCTTCTGCCCGTGGTGCGACCAGCACTCCCAGAAGGATCTCAACGACTGTCCCACGTGCGGCAGGCGCATGGGCCCGTTGTGAGCACCCGCGTCGCGCTCGCGGCATGCGCGATCTTGCTGTGCGGGCTGACACTGAGCGCATGCGGCGGCACCAGCGTCTCGGACGCGGCCCCGAAGAGCACCCCTGAAATCACGCCGCCGACGGACACGAGCGCGGAAGCGGCGGCGGCCAAAGCCGCATCGACGTCGACGACGAGCACCAAGACGACGACGACCAAGGCCAGCGAAACGTCCTCCAGCGGCGAATCGGCTTCAGGCGAAAGCAGCGAATCCGCTTCCAGCGGGGCGAGCGAACCGGCGACGTCTGGAGCCTCCGGGCGGCGCATCGGCCGAAACCGAAAAACCGGCCTCCAGCGAAGCCACCAAAACCGAAGAACCAGCTACGCCCGCCAGCCCCACGGGCGGCGCCTCGGCGCCGTAAGTCCTACGGCGTGGAGATCAGCGTGGCGCTGTAGGTCAGGCGCGCTGTCTGGTAGAGGCAGAAGTACTGAACCGCGGTGCCGATTTCGCTCTGAGCGGTCTGTGCGCTGGTGGTCTTGCACCCGCTCTTGGGGCGGCTGGCCCGCCACGAGGTGTCGTTGCCGAACCCGAGCGCGAGCGCCGGCGCCCACGTGGGCACGGTCAGCGCGACCACGTAGCCCTTTTTGATCGGGATCGTGGTTTCGAGCGGGAATTGCGCGGTCTTGCCGAAGTAGGGCGTCAGCTTGACGAGCGGGCTCTGCGCGATGAGCTTGTACGTCAGGTTCGGCTTGCGCTGCGGCGCGAGGATCGCGATACCCGCTTCCGCGGGGCCGCCCTCGTTGGTTTCGAAGTACTTGATCTGCGTCGCGTTCGGGTTGCCGAGCGTGATCGTCCACGCGACGATCGTCCCGGCGCGCGGTGCGCTCAGGATGTTGCGTTCGGTGCCCACCTTGACCTGGAAGCCGGTGGTGCGGCTGACCGCCAGGCACTGGCTGGCGGGGCAGCTGGGCACGGTGGCGGGCGTCGTCGTGGGGATCACGCCGACTTCGGTGAGCGTCGCCGGCGCGACAGCGGGCAGCGCGAGCGCGAGCAGGACGCTCGCAAGCACGGCTATGGATATTCGCCTCATGTGTGCCAATTCAACACGCCCGTCCGGTCTAAGTCTCGCTCTTACCATTTCTCTACGGCGCCGACAGTTCCTGCGCGGCGGCCTGGATATCGACCTGATCGCCGGCGACGGGCACCCACGGGAGCTTCAACGGATCGTCGGCGTAGCGGGGGATCACGTGCAGGTGGAAGTGGAAGACCGTCTGCCAGGCGGTGCGCCCGCACGAGTTCAGGAGGTTTACGCCCTCGGCGCCGAGCCGCTCGCTCATGCGCCGCGCCAGGCGCTGCGCGGCGAGTGCCACCGCGGCGAGGTCCTGGTCGCCGATGCTCAGCAGGTCGCTGCTGTGGGCGCGCGGGATCACGAGCGCGTGACCGCGCGTGGCCGGCGCGATATCCATGAACGCGATCGTGCGCTCGTCTTCGGCGACGATCGACGCGGGTATCTCACCCGCGACGATCTTGCAGAAGATGCAGTCCGCGTCGGCCATTCGGCGCAGATCCTAGCCTTGCGCGAGCCGGCGGGCGTATTCGAGCGCGCGCTCGCGGCTGTCCAGCTCGCCCGCGTACTGCGCGGCGGCGAGCCCCTCGAGCAGCTCGCCGACACGGGGACCGGTGGCGATGCCGAGCTCGCGCGCGAGCTCGTCGCCCCGCAGCAGCGGTGGTGGCGGGCCCTCGGCGCGCCAACGCAGGCCGTCGCCGAGCATGCCGCGGGCGACGGCCAGGTGCGCCTGGATGGCCTCCTGCGCGCGGTCGCCGCGGGTGGCCAGCCTGTCGGCAGCCGACAGCAGCGTGACGTCGACCTCGACGGGCGAGCAAGCGCGCAGGTACGCGAACACGGTTCTGCGCGCGAGCGGCTGGGGCTCGTGCACGAGAAAGCCGAGGCGCAGGTGCTGGCGCACGAGCGCGGCGACGTGCGCGCGCAGACGCTCGCTGGTGCGCAGACGCCCGAGCACGGCGCGCGCGAGCTCGGCCCCGCGCACATCGTGGCCGATGAACGTGACGCGCCCGTCCTCGGGACGGACCTCGCGCGTCAGCGGCTTGGCCGCGTCGTGCAGCAGCGCTCCCCACCGTAGCGCGTCACCGCGGGTCAGCTCGTCCGCGAGCGGCTCGGCGAGCAGCGCCTCGACCTCGGGACGCCGCTCGCCGAGGAGCGCCTCGAAGTCGCCGCTCGCGCCGTAGCCGCCGGTCGTGAGCTCGACGACGCGGTCGAGCACCTCGAGCGTGTGCCCACGGACGTCGAGATGGTGGAAGCGGCTCTGCTGCACGCCGCGCAGCGCGTCGAGCTCGGGCAGCACGGCCGCGGTGGCCCCCAGCGCGCTCATCATCTCGAGGCCTCGGCGCACCTCGCGCGCGGCGACGATCCGCCGCAGCTCCGCGAACACCCGCTCGGGCGAGACGCGACCCAGGCCCCGTGCGTGGGTCTCTGCGTCGTGCAGGGTCTCAGCGTCTGCCTCGAGCTCGAGCTCGAGCGCGAGGCGCACCAGCCGCAGCACCCGCAGCGGGTCCGCGGCAAACGCGTCCGGCGCGGCCTTGCGCAGGCGCCGGGCGCGCAGGTCGGCGGCGCCGCCGAGGGGATCGATCGGAGCTCCGCCGGCGAGCGGCCGCGCGATCGCGTTGATCGTGAAGTCGCGCAGCGCGAGGTCCGCCTCGATCGTGCCGCCGCGCAGCGGCTCGACGTCGAGCTGCCACGCGCCTTTGCGCGCGACCACCCGCCAGGAGCCGAACTCCTCCGACAGCGCGAAGCACGCGGCGCGCGGCGCAACGCGCGCGACCGCGCGCGCCGCCAGCGCCGGGTCGCCGTCGACGACGATGTCGAGGTCCGCGGTCTCGCGCCCGAGCAGCTCGTCGCGCACCGCGCCTCCGACCAGCCACGCGCGTGTGCCCGCGAGCGCGCCGCGCGCCGCCTCTAGGCCGAGGCTCATCCCGATGCGGCGTCCGCCGGCTGCGCGCCTGCGCGGCGCGCGTCCGCGTCCAGCGGCACGCCGTCGCGGTGATAGACGCGCGGCACGCGCGGCGTCAGCGCGCAGGTGATCTCGTAGTTGATCGTCTCCAGGCGCCGCGCGACCTCCTCGGCGGTGATGCGCTCGCTGCCCTGGATCCCGATCAGGATCGCGCGCTCGCCGCGCAGCCGCTCGGGCCCGCCCTCGGGACCGAGGTCGACGGTGACGCTGTCCATGCTGATGGTGCCCACCAGCGGGTGGCGATGCCCACCGATGAGCACGTCGGCGTTGTTCGACAGCCCGCGCCGCCAGCCGTCGCCGTAGCCGATCGGCAGCACGCCGATGTAGGTGTCGCCATCCGCCACGAACTGGCGCCCATAGCCGGCGCTCTCCCCGGCGCGGCACAGCTTCGCCTCGGCGACGTAGGAGCTCAGCTCGAGCGCGGGCTCGAGCGCGCGCGCCGCCGGGTCGCGGCCGAACGGGTCCATGCCGTAGATCGCGATCCCGCAGCGCACCATGTCGAACTGCGCCTCCACGTCGCGCATCGTCGCGGCGCTGTTGGCAGCGTGCACGAGGATCTCTGGCTGGCGCTCCTTGATCGTGCGCGCCCAGCGCGTGAACGCGGCCAGCTGGCCCGCGAAGAAGCCGTCGTCCTTGAGCTCGTCCGCCGTCGCGAAGTGCGTCATCGCCCCGGCCAGGTGCACGCCGGGCATCTCCCGCGCCGCTGCCGCGACGCGCGATGCCTCGATCGGGTCGCGCGTGCCGAGCCGTCCCATGCCCGAGTCGAACTTCACGTGCACGCGGCCGCCGCCGGCTGCGGCGACGGCCTCTAGGTAGCACTCTTTCCACACGACCACGTCGGCGTCCGCCGCGAGCGCCTCGCGCAGCTCCTGCGGGCTGAGCGCGCCCATCACGAGCACACGCACGTCGCGCAGACCCGCCTCGCGCAGTTCGCGCGCCTCGCACGCGTCGGCCACCGCCAGCCAGGTGGCGCCACCGGCGAGCGCAGCGCGAGCGCTCTGCACCGCGCCGTGGCCGTAGCCGTCGGCCTTGACGACCGCGCACAGCGCGGCGCCGTGCTGGAGCTGTGTGCGCAAACGCGCGCAGTTGCGTGCGATCGCGGCGACGTTCACGGCGGCCTGGGCTCTGCGCACGCTCACCCCACCTCCTGCTCCGCGTGCACACGCGCGCCGGGAAGCGACGCGATCACGTCTGTGGCGATCACGCCCTC
The DNA here is from genome assembly GCA_963797105.1 of uncultured Solirubrobacteraceae bacterium. Classification (GTDB taxonomy): domain Bacteria; phylum Actinomycetota; class Thermoleophilia; order Solirubrobacterales; family Solirubrobacteraceae; genus Palsa-744. The sequence continues at coordinate 1,153,795 of CAWCOB010000002.1, read as the reverse complement.
GGCGCCGCCGAGGCGACTGGCCGCCTGCCTGCCCGCCTGCGCGTGCAGCCACACGCCGGCACTGGCCGCCGCAAAGGCATCGAGTCCTTGCGCGAGCAGCGCCGCGATCACGCCCGTGAGCACGTCGCCGGTGCCCGCCGTGGCTAGCGCCGGGCTGGCGCCCGGGTTGACCGCGACGGTCCCATCGGGCGCGGCGACGAGCGTATCGTCGCCCTTCAGCACGACCACCGCGCCGGCTTGCTCCGCCGCGACGCGAACGTGATGCAGGCGCTCGCGCTCGATCTCGGCGCTGTCGAGCTCGAGCAGCCGGCCCAGCTCGCCCGCGTGCGGCGTGAGCACCGTCGCGGAGCGCCTCGCGGCAAGCTCGGAGAGCCGGCCGGCATGAGCGTTCAGGCCGTCGGCGTCGAGCACCATCGGAACGTCCGCTTCGGCGGCGAGCGAACGCGCGAACGCGAACGCGCCCGGCCGCCTCCCGAGCCCGGGCCCCAGCGCGAGCGCGCCGCCGCGCGCGCTCGCCTCGAGCACCTCGCCGACCCCCTCGACGCTCAGCGCGCCGTCGTCGTCGGGCAACCCGCGCGTCATCAGCTCCGGAGTACCAGCAGACGCGAGAATGTCCTGCAGCGAGGCCGGCACGCAGGCCGTCACGTACCCGGCGCCCGCCCGCATGCTGGCTTCGGCGGCCATCCGCGGCGCACCGCTGAGCCCGCGCGAGCCGCCCGCGACGAGCACATGACCGGAGCTGAACTTGGTCGAGCGCGCGCCCCTGCGCGGCAGCTGCTCGAGCACCTCCGGGGTGATCAGGCCGACGCGGGCGCCGCCGGGCGCGCCGCGCGGGATGCCGATGTCGATCGTGTGCACCTCGCCCGCGTGGGCCTTGCCGGGGCTGATCCAAAGGCCTGGCTTGGCGGCGTGAAAGGTGACCGTCAGCGTCGCGCGCACCGCGGCGCCGCGCACGACGCCGGTGGAAGCATCGACGCCGCTTGGCACGTCGACGCTCACGACCTGCGCGCCCGACGCGTTGACGGCCGCGAGCGCCTCCGCGGCCGCGCCGCGTGGCTTGCCCTGGAAGCCGGTGCCGAGCAGCGCGTCGACGATCGTCACACCCGGACCGAACACATCGCCCACCGGTACCGCGGCAGACTCGCCGCTCGCTCCCGACGACGACGCCCATAGCTCTCCGTCGAGTCGCCGCGGCGACTCCCCCGGGAGCGCGTCGAGGTTCGCGCGCGCGTCGCCCGCGAGCTCCTGCGGCGACGCCGCGCACACGACCGTCACCGGACGGCCTGACTGGCGCAGCAGGCGCGCCACCACGAGCCCGTCGCCGCCGTTGTTGCCCTTGCCACACACGACCGTGACGGGCCCATCTGGCGCGAGGCGCTCGAGCGCGCGCGCCACGCCGGCGCCCGCGCGCTCCATCAGCTCGAGCCCGGGGACCCCCTGCTGCTCGATCGCCCAGCTGTCGATGGCGCGCATCGCCTCGGCGTCGGGCAGCGGGAGGAGCCATGGCGGCAGGTTGGCCATCGGTGAGAGCGATGCTAGTGGTAGCTGAGCCGGTCAGCCGAGCTCGCGCTCGACGAGCGCGACCAGGCGACCGCACACCTCTTCGGCCTCGTCTTCGGTGGGAGCCTCGACCATCACGCGCACGAGCGGCTCGGTGCCGCTGGGGCGCACGAGCACGCGTCCGCGCCCGGCGAGCTCCTGCTCGGCGGCGTGCACGGCCGCGCCTACCTCCTGCGCGTGCGCCAACGCCCCGCGGTCGCGCACGCGCACGTTGACGAGCCGCTGCGGCAGCTTGGACATCGCGTCGCGCTCGCCGAGGTCGCGTCCGGCGAGTGCCTCGAGCGTCAACAGCGCGCTCGCGATGCCGTCGCCGGTGCGGTTGAAGCCCATGTCGATGATGTGCCCCGACTGCTCGCCGCCGAGCATCCAGCCGCGCGCGCGCAGCTCCTCGAGCACGTAGCGGTCGCCGACCTGCGTGACGGCGACGGTGACGCCCGCGCGCTCCATCGCCGCGTGGAAGCCGTAGTTGGTCATCACCGTCACCGCCACCCCGTCGCCGCTGAGGCGCCCGCTCGCGCGCAGATGCAGCGTCGCGAGCGCCATCAGCTCGTCGCCGTCGACGACCTCGCCGCGGCGGTCCACCGCCAGCACGCGGTCGCCGTCGCCATCGAACGCGAACCCCAGCGCGTGCCCGCCCGCGACCACCGCACGAGCGATCACGTCGAGGTGCGTGGAGCCGCAGCCGTCGTTGATGTTGCGGCCGTCCGGGGAGTCGGCGATCACGGTCACGCTCGCGCCGAGGCGCCTGAAGATCTCCGGCGCCACCTCGTAGGTGGCACCGTTGGCGCAGTCGAGCAGCACGTCCACGCCGCTCAGGTCCAGCTCGCGGAAGCGCACGTGCAGCTCGCGCAGATAGTCCTCGGGCGCGCCGCGCAGCTCGCGGATGCGCCCGATCGCGGTGGCATCGGCGCGTGTCTCGCGGGCGCTTTCGAGCTCGCGCTCGATCGCGAGCTCGGACTCGTCCGAGAGCTTGTAGCCGTCGCCGGCGAAGAACTTGATGCCGTTGTCGCGGTATGGGTTGTGCGAGGCGGAGATCACGACCGCCAGGTCGAAGCCGTAGCGGTTGATCAACAGCGGCGCCGCCGGTGTCGGCAGCACGCCGCCGAGCAGCGCATCGCCGCCTGCGGCGCTGACGCCGGCGGCGATCGCCGCCTGCAGCATCTCTCCGGACTCGCGCGTATCGCGCACGATCAGCACCTGCGGGCGCTCGACCCCGGTGTTGCGGGTGGCCGCGCTCCCGAGCGCGAGCGCGAGCTCCGCGGTCAGGAACTCGCCGGCGACGCCGCGAACGCCGTCCGTCCCGAACAGCGCGCGGGTCATGCGAGGTGGCTGGGCATCTAGCGCGCCGGCGCTAGCGCTTGGAGAACTGCGGACGCTTGCGCGCCTTCTTGAGGCCGGCCTTCTTGCGCTCCTTGGCGCGCGAGTCGCGCGTCAGGAAGCCACGGCGCTTGAGCTCGCCGCGCAGGTTCGGGTCGGCCTCCAAGAGCGCGCGGGAGACGCCGTGGCGCAGTGCGCCCGCCTGTGCGGAGATGCCGCCGCCGTGCAGCCGCGCGACCACGTCCATACGGTCCTGATAGCCGACTGTCTCCAGCGGCTGGCGGATGTTGCGCTGAAGCGTCAGCCTCGGGAAGTGCTGCTCGAGCGTGCGTCCGTTGACCACGTAGCTGCCGGTGCCGGGGCGCAGCGTCACGCGTGCGATCGCCGACTTGCGCTTGCCGGTCGCGCGGTAGCGCGCGCCGGAGGCGAGGTCGATCGCGGCCGTGGAGATCGGCTCGGCGAGCACCTCGTCCTGCTCGTCCTCCTCGGAGGATGCCTCCTCGGCGTCCTCGTCGAGCGCGTACGGGTCGACCGCGTAGGAGTCCTGGTAGCTGTCGCCGCGGCCCAGCGGGTCGACGCCCTCGGGGACGATGTCGACTTCGAGGTGCGCGCCCGGCACCGCGGGCTTCTCGCGCGGGGCGGGCTCCTCTTCGTCCTCGTCCTCCTCGAGCTCCTCGCTGGCCGCGCCTGCCTGCGGCTCCTCGTGAGCGGGCGCCTCGGATGCTGCGTCCGAAGCCTCGGCCACCGGCTCGGCTGCCTGCTCGGCCGGAGCCGTCTCGACTGCGTCCTGCGCCTCCACGCCGGCGGTGGCGTCCTGCGCTACCGGAGCCTCGGGGTCCGGCTGAAGCGCGTCAGCGCCGTCCGGCTGCTCGTCGTCTGCCATCAGGCCTCGATCTCCAGGGGTTGCGGTTTCTGCGCGACGTGCGGGTGCTCAGGGCCCGCGTAGATCTTGAGCTTCGTGATCTGCTTGCGGGCGAGGCGGTTGCGCGGCATCATGCCCTTGACCGCGAGCCTGATGATGTCCTCGGGCCGCTTGGCCAGCATCTCCTCGAACGTCCTCGAGCGCAGCCCGCCGGGATATCCGGAGTGGCGGTAGTAGCGCTTGTCCTGGCGCTTGTTGCCGCTGACATGGATCTTCTCGGCGTTGACGACGACCACGAAGTCGCCCGTGTCGATGTGCGGTGTGTACTCGGGCTTGCGCTTGCCGCGCAGCACGTCCGCGATCTGAGTCGCCAGGCGTCCCAGCGTCTTGCCGTTGGCGTCGACGATCAGCCAGTTGCGCTCGCGATCGGTCGGCTTCGCTACGTATGTCTTTGCGGAGGGGGCCATGGCGTGAAAAAGGCCACGCGTCAGCGCGGCGGAGGGTCATCATAGCTAACGCCTGAACTCAAGTCGCGGCGTAAAGCGCTGGTTACTCCCACTCGATCGTGCCGGGCGGCTTCGACGTGATGTCGAGAACCACGCGGTTGACCTCGCGCAGCTCGTTGATCATGCGCGAGGCGATCGTCTCCAGCAGGTCGTAGGGAAGCCGCGCCCAGTCGGCCGTCATCGCATCGTCGCTGGTGACCGCGCGCACGACCACGACGTAGCCGTACGTGCGCTCGTCTCCCTGAACTCCGACGGTGCGCACGTCCGGGAGCACGCAGAAGGACTGCCACAGCTCGCGGTAGAGGCCGGCCTTGCGGATCTCCTCCTGCAGGATGTGGTCGGCCTCGCGCAGCACGTCGAGGCGCTCTTTCGTCGCTTCGCCGCCGACGACGCGGATCGCGAGGCCGGGGCCCGGGAACGGCTGGCGCCAGACGAGGCGCTCGGGCAGGCCCAGCTCGGCTCCGACGGCGCGCACCTCGTCCTTGAACAGCGCGCGCAGCGGCTCGACCAGCTCGAACTGCAGATCGTCCGGCAGGCCGCCGACGTTGTGGTGAGACTTGATCGTCGCTGCGCCGGTGCCGCCGCCGGACTCGATCACGTCCGAGTACAGCGTTCCCTGCACGAGGAAGCGCGCGGCGGGTGCGGGGTGGGCGGGATCTCCATCCAAATCGGCGAGCTTCCCGGCCTCCTCCTCGAAGACCCTGATGAACTCGGCGCCGATCGCCTTGCGCTTGGCCTCCGGCTCGGTCACGCCCTTGAGCTTGTCGAGGAAGCGCGTCTCGGCGTCGACGGCCACGAGCGGCACCTTGAAGGTGTCGCGGAAGGTCTTCACGACCTGCTCGCCCTCGTCCTTGCGCATCAGGCCGTGGTCGACGAAAACGCACGTCAGCTGCTCGCCGACGGCGCGGTGCACGAGCAGCGCCGCCACGGATGAGTCCACGCCTCCCGACAGGCCGCAGATGACGCTGCCCTCCCCCACCTGCTCGCGGATGCGCCGCACCTGTTCGTCGACGATCGACGCCGCCGACCAGGTCAGCTCGCAGCCGCACATGTCGGTGAGAAAGCGCGTCAGGATCTCCTGGCCGTACGGGGTGTGCACGACCTCGGGATGGAACTGGATGCCGTAGATGCCGCGCTCGGCGCTTTCCACGGCGGCAACCGGCGAGCTGCTCGAGGACGCGAGCGCCGTGAACCCGGGCGGCGGCTCGAACACGGTGTCGCGATGCGACATCCAGCACGTCTGCTCGCGCGGCATCCCCGCCAGCAGCACTCCGGGCTCTGACACGTGCAGGTCGGAGCGGCCGAACTCGCCCACCTCCGCCTGCTCCACGCGCCCGCCGAGCGTGTGCACGAGCAACTGCATCCCGTAGCAGATGCCCAGCACCGGCACGCCGAGCTCAAGCAGCCCGAGGTCAAGCGGCGGCGCTCCGTCCGCGTACACCGACGCGGGGCCGCCCGAGAGGATGATCCCGCGCGGTTTGCGCGCCGCGATCTCCTCCAGCGGCACGTGGTGGGGCAGGAGCTCGCTGAAGACGCCGCAGTCGCGCACCCTGCGCGCGATCAGCTGCGAGTACTGCCCGCCGTAGTCGAGCACCACGATCTCCTGCACTGCCGTGGGCACGGACGCAGGCTTCGGTGGAGCGGTCAACACAGCGGTACGAGCTGCTCCTGGCGAGGCCGGCAAGGACGCAGTGAGCGAAGTGTGCTCCGCACACGAGCGATCGAGGACGCCGCCGAACGAAGGCAGGGGCGGCTCGTCAGTCATTTACGAGGGCGGCTGCCTTCCCGTTGGTCGCGCCCATGCCGACACCCTGGTCGCGCTGCAGCGCCTTGCCCTCTGTCTGCAGCGACGGCGCCACGACGACCTCGGCGCGGTTGAACTCCGCGAGATCCTTGTGGCCGCACGTCGCCATCGACGTGCGCAGCCCGCCGAACAGGTTGAAGGTGCCGTCGTTCTCGCGTGCCGGCCCGACGAGGATCTCCTCGAGCGTGCCGTTCTGCGCCGTCGCCACCCGCGCGCCGCGGGGAAGCGTCGGATGGAACGTCGCCATGCCCCAGTGAAAGCCACGACCCGGCGCCTCGTAGGCGCGCGCAAGCGGCGAGCCGATCATCACGGCGTCCGCGCCGAGCGCGATCGCCTTGGAGACGTCGCCGCCGTTGCGCATGCCGCCGTCGGCGATCACCTGGCAGTAGTCGCCCGTCTCGAGCATGTGCGTCGAGCGCGCATGCGCCACGTCGGCGATCGCCGTCGCCTGCGGCACGCCGATCCCAAGCACGCCGCGCGTCGTGCACGCGGCGCCGGGCCCGACGCCGACGAGCACGCCGGCCGCGCCAGTGCGCATCAGGTGCAGGCCCGTGTGGTAGGAGGCGCAGCCGCCAACCACGACCGGCACGTCGAGGCTCGGGATGAACTCCTTCAGGTTCAGCGGCTCGGACACCGTCGAGACGTGTTCGCCGGAGACGACCGTGCCCTGGATCACGAGCACGTCGAGGCCGGCCTCGAGCGCGATCTCGAGGTAGTCGAGCACTCGCTGCGGCGTCAGCGACGCCGCCACGACGACCTTCTGTGCCTTGATCTCGGCGATCCGCTGCGCGATCAGCTCTGGCTTGACCGGCTCGCGGTAGATCTCCTGCATCTCGCGCGTGGCGAGATCCTTCGGCAGCTCGGAGATCCGCTCGAGCTGCTCGTCGGCATCCTCGTAGCGCGTGAAGATCCCCTCGAGGTTCAGGACCGCGAGGCCGCCCAGATGCCCGACGATGCCGGCGGTCTCGGGCGAGACGACGCCGTCCATCGCCGAGGCCAGCATCGGCAGCTCGAACTGGTAGGGACCGAGCTTCCAGGAGATGTCGATGTCGTCGGGGTCACGGGTGCGCCTGGAAGGAACAATCGCGATGTCGTCGAATCCATATGCGCGCCGGCCTTTCTTGCCGCGCCCGATCTCTATCTCCATTGCTGCATCCTCGCATTCGTCGCGGACGTCCCGTCACGCGAGACGGGCCACAGCACCCCGCGCCCGGCGACGTCGGAGGGGCTCCGGCGGGGCGCCATCAGGGGCTTGTGGGCGATGCGGATCAACTGCGGTTGAGCATAGCAATCGCCTCCCGGGCGCCGATGCCCTTGGATATGCTCGAACGACATGAGCGACGCCGTCCACGCACGCTACGAGCCCGAGCTGATCGAGGCGCGCCGCCAGGCCGCCTGGCGCGATCGCGACGCCTTCAGGACGCCGCCGCTGATCGACGATCAGGCGCACATCTACATCAAGCCGTCGGCGCCGTTCACCTCGGGCAACATCCACATCGGGCACGTGCGCAGCTACTCGATCGGGGACGCCTACGCGCGCTTCCGCCGCGCGCGCGGCGACGCGGTCCTGTTCGCATTCGGCTTCGACGCGTTCGGCCTGCCCGCGGAGCTGGGCGCGATCGCCGGCGGCGAGCCGCCGAGCGACTGGGTGCATCGCTGCGCCGAGCACATGACCGGGCAGCTGCAGCGGCTCGGCTTCTCCTTCGACTGGGAGCGCTCGTTCCTGAGCTCGGACGCGGTCATGTACCGCTGGTCGCAGTGGCTGTTCCTGCAGCTGTTGGAGGCGGGCCTGATCTACCGCGGCACGGGCAACGTCGACTGGTGCGATAACTGCCAGACGACGCTCGCCTCGATCCAGGTGGAGGCCGGCGGCACGTGCTGGCGCTGCCATGGGCCCGTGCGCCTGATCCAGCTGCCGCAGTGGTACCTGCGCATCAGCACCTACGTGCCCGAGAACGACAGCCGCCTGGCCGATCTGGCGGCGAGCGGCATCTGGGACGACGTCGCGCTGTCCTCGCAGGAGATCGTGCTCGGGCGCGTCGACGGCGTCGAGCTCGACCTGAAGAGCCCCGACGGCGCGCAGCTGACGGTCTTCACCCCGCACGCGGACGCGCTCGCGCAGGCGCGCTTCGTGGTGATGTCCGCGCGCCACCCGGACGCCGACGCTTGGGCGTCGGAGCCCGCCGTGCACGAGCAGCTCGAGCAGTTGCGCTCGGGTGGCTGGGAGCGCGGCTCGCGCGAGGCGGAGACGATCCCCGTGATCGACACCGGCCGCGTGGTGCTCGCCGCGGACGGAACCGAGCTGCCGGTGCTCGTCTCCCCTCTCGTCGACTCTCGCTTCGGGCCGACGGTCGCCCTCGGCGTCCCCTCGCGCGACCGCACGGACGAGGTGATCGCGCGCCGGCTCGGCTACGAGCTCGCGGACGGCGCGGACGCCGGGAGGGCGGACGACGCCGAGCACGTCGCGCACACGAATGGGACGGCCGCCGACAGCCCCGACAGCGCGCCGGCGCACCGCCCCGCGGTCCGCTATAAGGCGTTCGACTGGGTGATCTCACGCCAGCGCTCATGGGGCACGCCGATCCCGATCGTCTATTGCGACGGATGTGGCACCGTGCCCGTGCCGCAGGACCAACTCCCGGTTGTGCTGCCGCTGGACCTGCGCCCGACGGGCACCGGCAACCCGCTGGCGGAGCTGGAGGAGTTCGTCAACACGACCTGTCCATCCTGCGGCGGCCCTGCACGCCGCGAGACCGACACGCTCGACTGCCACTTCGACGCGCTGTGGCTGTGGGTGCCGGCGTGCGTGCCGAGCGAGTCGCGCGAGGACTCGCTGGAGGAGATCTTCGCCCTGCCAGACCTGCGCCACTGGCTGCCGTCGGAGCGGCTCGTCGCAGGCTCGGACAGCGGCAACTTCGTGTTCGACCAGCGGATCGTCACGAAGGCGCTGCGCGACATCGGGCCACTCGAGTTCCTCAGCGACGGCGAGCCGTTCGCGGGCTGCCTGTTTCACGAGATGGTCACCGCCGACGGCCGCAAGATGAGCAAGCATCTCGGCAATGTCGTCGACCCCGACGATCTGCTCGCGCGCTACGGCGCCGACACGGTGCGGCTGGCCGTGCTCTACGCGGCGAGCCCGCAGAAGTCGCTGAACTGGAGCGACTCCGCGGTGCTGCGCTGCAGCCGGTTCCTCGCGCAGGTGTGGGAGTACGCGCATGCGAAGATCGCGCTGCAGAGGACCGTCGACGCGGAGCACGCCGGAACGGCAGCGCCAGCGGACGACGGCGAGCAGATCAGAGACACGACCGAGCACCTGCGGCTCAAACTGTCGCAGTGGTGCGAGGCCGGGGTGGCGCGGATCACGAAGGACATGGAGAGCCTCGAGATGCACAGTGCCGTGCGCAACGTTATGCGCCTGTTCGACCGCATCAAGGACTTCGAGAAGCGCGTGCTCGCCCGCGACAGCGAGCTGAGCGCAGCCAACCTCGACGCGCTCGTCGCGGCGCTCAGCGTGCTCGCCCAGACGCTCGGGCCGCTGGCGCCGCATCTGGCCGAGGAGCTGTGGATCGCGCTGGGTCACGATGAGCACGCGGCACAGACGCCGTGGCCGGGCGTATCGTTCGAGATAGCCGCATGACCACACAGACCGTAGAGAGCCCCTCCCGGCAGCGCACCCGCTCGTGCGCGACGGCGCTCGTGTGCCACCGCTGCGGGCACAGCTACCCGCTCGAGCAGCCGGTCTTCGCCTGCCCCGACTGCGGCAAGGGACTCGACGTCGTCTACGACTACGAGCTGGCGGCGCGCCATTTCAGGGACGTGCCGAGCGCGGAGCGCCCGCAGAACATCTGGCACTTCGAGGAGCTGCTGCCGATCGTCGACGCCTCGGCGCAGGCGCGCGTGGGACAGCACTCCGGCTACACCCCCTTGATCCGCGCCGACCGCCTCGGCGCGGAGCTGGGGCTGAGCAACCTGTATCTGAAGGACGACTCGAGCAACCGCCCGAGCCTGTCCTACAAGGACCGCGTGGTCTCGATGTCGGTCGCGCGGCTGCTCGAGCGCGGCGGCACCGAGATGGGCTGCGTGTCGACGGGCAACGTCGGCACCGCGGTCGCGTCTTTCGCGGCGAAGGCGGGCGTCGACGCCTACATCTTCTACCCGAACGCGCTCGAGAACACCAAGGCGCGGGCGTGCATGGCGCTCGGCGCGAAGGTCTGCCAGGTGGAGGGCAACTACGACGAAGCCAACAAGCGCTGCCGCGAACTCGCCGAAAGAACCGGCATGGACTTCGCCAACATCACGCTGCGCCCGTTCTACGCGGAGGGCGCGAAGACCGCGGCGTTCGAGATCGTCGAGCAGCTCGATTGGCAGGCGCCCGATCACATCGTCACCGCGGCCGCCGGCGGCACGCTCTCCTCGCGCCTGCACAAGGGCCTCATCGAGCTGCAGCTGCTCGAGCTCTCCGAGACCGACGCCACGCGTATCCACATCGCCCAGCCGAGCGGCTGCAACCCGATCGCGACCGCGATCCTCGCCGAGGAGGCCGAGATCCACGCGGTGAAGCCGGAGACAGCGGCGCACTCGCTGGCGATCGGCAACCCGGGCGACGGCTACCTGGTGATCGACGCTGTGCTGAAACGCGGCGGCACGGGCGGCTTCGCCAGTGATCCGGAGATCTTCGCCGGCATCGACCTGCTGGCTGCGACCGAGGGGCTGTTGACCGAGCCGGCCGGCGGCACCACGATCGCGGTGCTCGAGAAACTGGCGGCAGCCGGACGCTTCGCGCCCGACGACACTGTCGTGGCGATCATCACCGGCAACGGCCTGAAGACGCTCGATGACCACCCGCCGAAGCCGTGGCCGGACAAGGTCGACTGCGAGCTCGACGCGATGCAGGCCGCGCTCGGCGAGCTCAAACGCAGTGGCACGCTCGTCGAGAGCGCCCGCAAGCAGCTGCGCTTCTAGCGTTCTCGAAGAGCCCCGCCCTGGATGGGCGGGTATAAACAGGCGACGATGGCAAGCCCGTTCGCATCGCCGGAGGAGTTCCGTGAGGTGATGGATCGTGTCCTGGCTCTGATGAGCGAGGATCCGGAGATCGGGCCCAGGCTGCGTACCGCGGACGTGCCGCGTCGGTTCGAGTTCGACGACATGCAGCTCGTGTTGAACGTCAGGGCCGGCCGGGCGGGCGAGCGGGCGAACCTCTGGTGGACTTGGGATGCGGAAGTCGACTGGACGCCGCGGGTGCGCATGACGATGTCCTCGCAGACGGCGAACCGCTACTTCCAGGGTCGCGAGAACTTCGCCTATGCGATCGCCAGACGCCACATCAAGACCAGCGGCGATCTGCGCGCTGCGCTCGAGCTGATCCCGATCACCAAACCGATCTATGCGCGCTACCGCGCGCTCGTGGCAGCCGAGTACCCGCACCTGCGGGTGTAGGGGCCTCGCCGAGCCACGCCGGGCGCGGGGCCGTCCGCCTTCAGTTCCCGCTCGGCGCGAGCGCGAGCAGCTCGCTGCTCAGCTTCGAGCTGAATACGAGCGCCGGCGGGGACGAGCCTGCGAGCAGAATGCCCGCAGCCTTGCGCGCGGCGTGGGCGGCGCTGTAGAGCTCGCTGTCGAAGTCGCCGGGCCCAGCGCACGAGAGCTGCGCGTGGTCGCCGGCCAAGAAGCCGTAGTAGAAGACGTGCGTCGGCGCGACCGCCGGGATCAGGCGATTGACCAGATACGACGCGTCGCTCGCCTGCTGCGCTTCGCCGCGCATGTCCCCATCGGCGCAGTAGTAGGCCGCGATCTCCGTGAACCACATCTGTGCCCCCCTGCCACCGTCCGGGAGCGCTCGCTCGATTTCGAGAACGGTCGCGTCACTGTGCGCCTTCACCGAGTGGTAGGGGTGGATGCCCCAGACATCGGGAGAGAAGCTCAGGGCTGAGACATATGCCTGCTCGTAGGCGACCGCGGAGGGGCTGTCTTCGAAGTCCCCCGCAATCACCTGGCAGCTGCGCCGTTCGCAGATCGAGTTCGCCCAGTTCGCGATCTCACCCGCTTTGACGGCGGTCTCGCCGCCTTGGTTGTTCGGCTCGTTCCACGCCTCGACGTAGCCGATCGGGCTGTCGGACTGGGCGGCGTCATCGAGGACGACTTCGAGGCCCTGCTCGTATTCGTCGGCGGAGCCGGGATACGCGCGCGTGTAGCTGGTCAGCGCGATGACCGGGGTGACGCCGAGGCTGCGGACGTCCCGAAGCCACGCTTCGAAGCGTTCGCGGTAGTCGCCGTGTGCGTTCGGGCCGCGGCTCGCTTCGCCCATGGCGTTCCACTGGAGCACGTAGCGGGCGAACGAGATCTGGCCGAGCCATGTGGCGCGGAAGAAGCGCGCGAAGGAGCTGTCGTCGAACGAGCCGTCCCAGGCGGGAAGGCTCTGGTCGGAGATGCCGTCGATGTATTGGGTGCCTGCGCGAGCTGACGCCGCTCCCGCGAGCATGCCCGCCGCGAGGGCGGCGAGGCACACGCAAAGGGCACGTCGTCGCAGCCGGCTATCGAGCGTCATGCTCCATGACCTCGAGTGTAGGCTCGGCACAGCTGTAGCTGCGCTGCCCGAGCGACGGGCTTGGACGGTGCGCCTGATCCCTCAAATAGAAAGCCCCCGCAAGCGGGGGCTTTCCGTAGCAGATCGATAAGCCGGATCCTGTCGTTGAGCAGCCATCCATCTGAGCGGCCTACCTGGACCTCGGCGGGTCACCTGCAAGCGGTCCTGTTTGGCCTTGCATCGGGTGGGGTTTGCCCAGCCATCGCGTCACCGCGACGCTGGTGCGCTCTTACCGCACCATTTCACCCTTGCCGGCCCGCCGTTCACGTGGGACGGCGGACGTAGGCGGTTTGTTTCTGTGGCACTTTCCCGCGGGTTTCCCCGGGTCGATATCTCGACCACCCTACCCTTTGATGTCCGGACTTTCCTCGAAGGCGAATCGCCTCCGCGGCTGCCTGACCTGCCCAGCCAACCTAGCGGTTCGCGATGGCGCTGTGAAGACGCGGGCGACGTTGTGCGCGCAGGCTCGGACACCTCCGTAGTCGTCGGCGCGGTGGTCAGACCCGTCTGAGCAGTCCCACGACGCGTCCGAGGACCTTGACCTCTTTGCTGCGGATCGGTTCCATCGCATCGTTCTCGGGCTGCAGGCGAATGTGGTCAGGCTCGCGGAAGAAGCGCTTGACGGTCGCCTCCTCGCCGAGGAGCGCGACGACCACCTCGCCGTCGCTCGCCGTGTCCTGCGGGTGCACGACGACGTAGTCGCCCTCGAGGATCCCCGCTTCCTTCATCGAGTCACCCCGGATCCGCAGCAGATATTCGCCGTCCTCCCCACCCGCGATATCCGGCACCGACACGTAGTCCTCGATGTTCTCCTCCGCGAGCATCGGCTGCCCCGCGGCAACCGAGCCCAGCAGCGGCAGCCCTTCGGCCCGCACGATCCCACGGACGCTGTCGACCGCAGTGCCCACAGCCCGGTCGAGCAGCTCGATCGCACGCGGCTTCGACGGGTCGCGCCGGAGCAGGCCGATCTTCTCGAGGTTCGCCAGATGGGCATGCACCGTCGAAGACGAGGCGAGCCCGACCGCTTTGCCGATGTCGCGCACCGTCGGCGGATAGCCGTACTTGGCGGAGTACTTGCGGATGAAGTCGAAGATCTCCTGCTGGCGCTTGGTCAGATCCATATCTGGATGCCTCCCTGTCGGAGTGGATTGCGACCTGCGACGAACATGTGTTCGTACAGTAGCGACGGCTGTGGACGGATGCAAGCCTGGGCGCCGCGCAACCGTCTGCGGCGAGCGCTACCCCGGGCTATACTCGCCCCCCTGCGCCCGTGGCGGAATTGGTAGACGCGCAAGGTTGAGGGCCTTGTCCTGTGTAAACGGGGTGGTGGTTCGAGTCCACTCGGGCGCATAAGAAATAGCTGCAAATGATGTGGCTTGGTTGCTTGTGATCTGTTTGTGATCGCGTACGGGTCGATGAGACACAGGTCGTGACCAAGCCGGAACACATGGCCTGCCTATCAACAGGCTGGTGAGCAGATCTGGCGCGAGGGATGGGCCGGCCTCATAGCCCCGGCGCCGCACATACCGGCTCGCTCGTCACATGCGTGTTCGCGACCGACTGGCCACCAGCCGGCTGCACGCCACTGGACGCAAGCACCGTGGAGTCGACCCCACCGCCACCCCAGGGCATGACCACCTGATCGTTGCCGGTCAGTGCCGCGCTCTGTGAGCGCTGGCCAGCGCCGCCCGAGCCGATGGCGGAGTGGCCGATCGATGCGAGAGGGAGCACAAGACCCAGCGGCCTTTCGGACGATATCGAGACGCCATAGTTCCGAAACTATGCTATCGTCCGATTACGGAACGTCTCAGTTCTGAAATACCGCCCAAGTAAGGAGGCCCCACTTGTTCACTGCAACGCCCCTGACCGCGCCGTCGCCACTGCTCAGGCTGCTGACCCTCGGACCACAGGCACATGAGCGCGACGTCTGATGCTCGGCCCGGCAGCCGGGCGGTTGGGCGGCCGCGTGAGGCCAGGGCTGACCAGGCGATTCGTGCGGCGACGCTTGAGCTGATGGCCGAGCAGGGCGTGCAGGCGCTGCGGATGAGTGATGTCGCGACCCGGGCCGGGGTCGGCAAGGCCACGATCTACAGGCGCTACCGCTCGAAGGATGAGCTCGTGACCGATGCCGTTGGTGGGCTGGTCAGTGAGATCGCCGTGCCGGACACCGGGTCGACCCGCGGCGATCTGCTCGCGCTCATGAACGAGGCGGTCGCGCTCTACAGCAACTCGCTCGCCGCCGGGTTGATGCCAACGGTCGTTGATGAGATGAGCCGCAACCCGAAGTTCGCCGAGATCGCTCGCGACCGCTTTCTGACCGGACGGCGAGCAGTGCTACGCGAGGTCTTCGAGCGCGGCGTCGGCCGGGGTGACCTGCGTGGCGATCTCGACGTGGAACTTGCACTCGATGTCCTTGGCGGCCCTCTCTTCTATCGCCTGATGATCACGGGTGGACCGATCGATGCGCGCCTGGCCACCAACGTCGTGGAGCTGATCATGCGCGGCTTCGCGCCCACCCCGCCAAGCGCCACGAAGGCTCCAAGGAAATGACCAACCAACACAAAGGACAAAACGAGATGAAGATTCATGCGATCCAGACAGGCACCGTGCAGGTCAAGCAGAGCTTCCTGCACCCGGGCCGTGGCCCCCGTCGGCAGCTGGGCCTGTTCATGCCGAGCGAGTGGTCAGAGCCGCTGCCGATCTACTGCTGGGCAATTGAGCACGACGGGATCCTGCGGCTCGTCGACACCGGCGAGACCGCCGCCGCACAGGACGTGGTGTTCGCGCGCATGAGCGTGACACGCGAGCAGGAACTCCCCGCCGCCATGGCCGCCGCAGGCTTGAGCCTCGAGGATGTCTCGGAGGTCGTCCTCACGCACGCCCACGGCGACCACATCGACGGTCTCGTCCACGTGCGCGAGCGTGTGCTGAACAACGAGGTGGAGCTGCGCTACGTCGCTGCCCCCTTCTCGCGTCTGATGCGCCGCGTTCTCCACCAGCCCCTGCCCCCCGGGTTCGCGCCTGAGGGGTTCGCGCTCGACGACGGCCCCTTCGGCGCATTCGAGCGCAGCCGTCGGCTGAGCGATGACGGGAGGATCGTTGCCGTCGAGACGCCCGGACACACCCCGGGCCACGTTTCGGTCATCTGCATCGATGACGCAGATCGCCACGTGATGCTCGCCGGGGACGCGACAGACACGCTCGAGCAGCTGCGCTCGCTGCGAGCCGACGCGGTCGCACCGAGCGCCAAGGTCCATATCGCGACGCTCAAGACGATCCTCGATCACTGCGCGAAATACCCCACGATCTACCTCCCCTCCCACGATCCCGAGTCCGCCTCCCGACTGGCCGGTGCCGTCACCGTCGCCTGAACGCCGAGCCGTCCCCCTCCCGCGACCGCCCTTCACGACGGCCATCACCAACCAAAAGAAAGAGGAACCCAATGCACGCCGTCATCGTCAAGCTCACGATCAACGACCCCGAGGCAGCCGAGAAGGCCCTGCACGAGCAGCTGGTGCCCAGGGTCTCGCAGGCGCCGGGATTCATCGCCGGCTACTGGACCACAAAGGAGAACACCGCACTGTCGATGTTCATCTTCGAGACCGAAGAGGCAGCCAACGGCATGAGCGAGCTGGCGAGGGTAGCCGTTCCTGACGGGGTCACACTGGAGGACATCGACGTCCGCGAGGTGGTGGCTCATGCTTGACGCGATCGCAAGTTTGCAGATTGAGCGTAGAGTCCTTGCAGTCCCAGGCGATCGTGGTCACGCGACCGGTGTCGCTCGATTCCTACCCTCAGGAAGCAGGCAGTGATGCGGGGGCTTGCCCGCTGGTGCATGACTCACCGCCGCCGTGTCATCGTCGGTTGGCTTGCCGTCGCGGTCTTGGCGAGCGTCCTCTCCCACGCCATCGGGCCGAGCTACTCAAGCGTATTCGGCATCCCCGGCACCGAGTCCCAACGGGCCAGGGAACTGCTCAAACGAGAGTTCCCGGCCCAGAGCGGCGACGTGGACACGATCGTCTTCCACACGGCACACGGGACCATCGACTCGCCCGAAGTCCGAGCGGCGATCGGACCGCTGCTCCAGCGCGTCACGGCGCTCCCCCACGTCGCCGGCATCGTCAGCCCCTACTCCGCGGCGGGAGCCGTCCAAGTCTCCGCCAACCGGATGACCGCGTTCGCGACCGTCAACTACGACAAGCAGGCCAACCTACTGTCGAACAACACCGGGAAGCCGTTGCTGGCCGACGTCAAAGCCGTCCACGTGGCCGGCCTCCAGGTAGCCGCCGGCGGCCAGGTGGTCCAGCAGGCAGAGGGGTTCAGCGTCGGCCCGGCCACCGGAGTCGGGGTCATCGCGGCGCTACTCATCCTGCTGCTGACGTTCGGGTCGCTCGCCGCCGCAGGGCTGCCGCTGATCACAGCCGGGCTTGGCCTGCTTACGGGCGTCGCGCTGATCGGCATCGCCACACACGTCACCAACATGTCGAACATCTCACCCGACCTCGCGCTGATGATCGGGCTGGGCGTCGGGATCGACTATGCGCTCTTCATCGTCACCCGTTTCCGGGAGAGCTACCTAGCGATCGGCGACGTCGAGCAATCCGTCCTCGAGGCCATGGACACATCCGGCCGCGCGATCATCCTCGCCGGCTCGACCGTGATGATCGCCCTGCTGGGGATGTTCGCGACGGGCGTCGCGTTCATGTATGGCCTCGCGATTGCCGCGGTAATCGCCGTGCTTCTCACACTCCTGGCGTCGCTGACATTGCTGCCTGCGCTGCTCGCTCGCTTCGGCCCTCGCCTCGTGCGCTCCAGCGATTCGCGTAGTGGGCGGTTCAAACGCTCACGTCCCGCTACGCGCGACAGCGCAGAGCCAGCCCCCGGCGCCGCAGCTTCCGAGCATTCGGCGTGGCGCCGGTGGAGCGGGACCGTGCAAAGGCACCCCTGGCCGCTCGCGATCGTCTCGCTGGCTGTGATGGTCGCCCTCGTGACACCGGTTCTCGCGCTGAGGCTGGACGAAAGCGATGCCGGTAACAACCCGAGCAGCCTGAGCTCACGGCACGCATTCGACCTCCTCGCCCAGGGATTCGGACAGGGATTCAACGGGCCACTGCTCCTCGTGGCCGAGCTCTCAAGGCACGAGCAGGCCACGGCGCTGTCGACCCTCAGGGCCGACGTCGCCGCAACGCCGGGCGTCGTTGCCGTCACCCAGCCGCGGATCTCGCCGTCCGCCACCGTGGCCGTCTTGCAGGCCTATCCGAGCTCGGCGCCCCAGGCGCTGGCGACCAACGAACTCGTCAACCACCTCCGCCACACCGTGCTGCCTCCGCTGGAGCGCAGCACGGGCTCCGCCATCCTTGTAGGCGGGTTCACCGCCGGCTCAATCGACTTCTCGAACTACCTCGCAAACAAGCTGCCGCTGTTCTTCGGCCTCGTGATCCTGCTCTCGGCATTGCTGCTGCTGCTCGTCTTCCGGTCAATCGTCATCCCCGTGCAGGCCGCGATCCTCAACCTGCTTACCGTCGGTGCAGCGCTGGGTGTCACCGTCGCCGTCTTTCAGTGGGGATGGCTTGGAGGCCTGCTCGGAGTGCAGAAGGGACCGATCGAGGCCTGGGTGCCGGTGATCATGTTCGCCGTCGTCTTCGGGCTCTCGATGGACTACGAGGTCTTTCTCGTCTCCCGAATCCGTGAGCAGTGGCTTCTGCGCAGGGACTCCTCCGTCGCCGTGGCCGAGGGGGTCAGCCTCACCGGCCGGGTGATCACCGCCGCGGCGGCCATCATGGTCTGCGTCTTCCTGTCCTTCGTGCTCGGCGACGAGCGGACACTCAAGGAGTTCGGCTTCGCACTGGCTATCGCGGTCTTTCTCGATGCCCTCGTCGTACGATGCATGCTCCTGCCGGCCTCGCTGGAGCTGATCGGCCCGATCACATGGAGCCTCCCGGGCTGGCTCGAGAGTCGGCTTCCTCAGATCAACATCGAGGGCACGTACACGCCCCCAGCGGATCCCGCTGAGAGCGGCGTCTCGGAGCCTCCGGCCGACCCGATTCCGGCGCCTGCGGGAGCGTGAGGACGACGGAGATCTACCGGGCCCTTGTCAACTCCGCCACCGGCGAGACGATCCAGTTCATCGCTCAGCCCCAGGGGGAGGATGAGGATGTCGTGCGCTTCAGCTGGCGCAGCAAGCCGGGCGGCGCGATCACCGAGCACATCCACCCGCTCCAGGAGGAGCGCTTCAACATCACGGCGGGCCAAGCCCACTTCGTCGTCGACGGCGAGACCCGCGATCTCGGTCCGGGCGAGACGATCATCGTGCCGGCCGGGACCCGCCATTCCGAGGAGAACCGCGGATCGACCGAGGTCAGCGGCATCGTCGAACTCCGCCCAGCCCTCAAAACCAGGGAGATGCACGAGGCATTCGCGGGACTTGCCGCCGAAGGCAAGACCACCCCGCGGGGAGCACCGAAGAACCCGCTCCAGCTCGGAGCGACGATCTGGCATTTCCGTCACGAGAGCAGAGCGACGACCCCGCCCATCTGGGTGCAGAACGTGATGCTGCCGCCGCTTGCGGCGCTCGCAAGGCTATTTGGTGTACGCGCACACAACGACCGCTGGGCCAGCCGGATGATCGGTTGAGCGAAGCGAGCCGCAACCCGGCACCCGACGGGTCAGAGAGTCGTCAGGACGGCCACGTACTGTGAGGCACGATCCGAACGGCACCTTGGGGCATGGGTTTGCGAGCTTGTCCGTGACACATCTCTGACACAAGTCATTTTGTCCGATGTTTCCGATGTCTCCGATGTGTCCGCAAACCCGCACAGAACGGACGATCTGGACGCGGGCGGACGTATATGGCATGGGCGAATAAGGTTGAGAGCCTTGTGAGGAGTTTTCCCGTGGTGGTTCGAGTCCACTCGGGCGAGGAAGGAAAGTATCCGGACCCAAACCGCCCCAGAGGGTGCAGTTGACGCAATCGCACGACTGGTGGCATCCACCGCGAGATTGGTCGCTGCGAGCGTGAGCGCGGACTTCTCAACGAGTTGAGCTACCAACTCCTCGATGGCCTCGTCGAGGACTGCTCACCGACCACCCGGTAGACGAAGCCGAGGCCACGGGCTTCCTCCGCTGTGAAGCGACGACAGGTCAGCACGAGCACCTTGGTCATGGCGGGCCCGATCTCGCGTACGAGTCGGGGGATACCGCCCCAACCCACTGGGGCGTCAATTTTCGTAGAGGTGAAGTGCGGCGCGCCGCGGGAGCGGCACGATCTGCTCCCGCGGCGCTCCCGTCTATGCGTCTACTTCAGGTGAAGCGTCGGAGCGATCGCGTCTTCGGCGACCGAGGCCGGCGTCCATGGCAGCGTGATCCATTCGTTTTTGGAGAACCGCTGGGTCTGGTCTTCGTAGTAGGGAGACGTCGGGTCTTCCGACTGCGAGTAGGCCAACAAGGCTTTCGACAGCGGTTCGTGGCCGGCCTGCAGTTCCGTGAACATCACGATGCTCGTGCCGCCTGTCACTTCAGCCTGTTTCGAGGTGGGCGTCGGGAAGGACGCTCCGATGGCCGCGTAGCAGCCGTCCCCCTCCAAGCAGCCAGGCAGCGAAGCCGCGCCGGCCTGTGGTGCACGCTGCACTTCGCCGATGCTGGCGTCGAGCGGGATCCCGCGTGTCTCCATCGAGCTCACCGCTGTCGCGAGCGCTTCCTTGCTCGCCTGCAGCGAGGTGTTGAGCGTGTTGGGGGTGTAGACCGGTTCGGTCGCCGTCCAGGGGTGGACCCAGAAGTCGGCCTGGCCGTTGGGTGCGTGTTCGAACCATTCTTGGAACAGCCAGCCACCCTTGTCGTCGAGCGTGGCGGTCGCGCCGTAGCCATCGAGGACCGGGCACGCTTCGATGACGTCGACGCCGTCGATCATGCCGCCGTCTTCGCTCACCGCGTTCTCGCAGACTTCGCGCAGACCCGGGAGGGCCCGTTCAGCTGGGAGCGAGCGGAACTTAGTCCATGAGTCCTGGAGCGTTTCGGCGGTGAATCCGGGCGTCGGCGAGATCCCGTCGGTCGGGACGCCGCTGTTGTACGTGCCCATGCGCTGGGCGACCATGTCGATCCCCGTCTGAGCGCGCATGCCCGGGTTTTCTTCTTCGCCGCCGAGTGCGGGCGAGAACCCGGTGAGCGGGCTGTTCGCGTTCGCGAGCCAGAACGAGTTGTTCGAGTTCTCGACATAGTCCTTGCGGATCAGTGACGGCTCGTCGCTGCCCGCAAGGATGCCCGGCACGAGCGCACCCGGGCTTTCGGGCAGTTCGCATTCACCGTTGCCCGAGAACGGACCGGTGAGTGACCCTGGCTCGAGGTTGCAGTTCGAGTGCAAGGAAGGCCTTCGTCAGGCTCGAGGCCACGACGATCTCCGTGTAGAACGCGTTGCCCTCGTCGTCGGCACCGATCGTGTTCACCCACGGCACGCCCTGGATGGCACGCTCGGATTCGATCACCTGAGACGCGTTTTCGGCTTTGCTGATCGCGAGCCACTGGTTGACACCCCGGAGGTTGTTGGCATTGGCGTCATCGACCGCGATCGGCAGACCGTGCTCCCAGATCACCGGCCCATAGTCGCTGTAGTAGAGGGTGCGGGTGCGTGGCACCAGTTCGCCGTGTTCCAGAGCCTCGACCGTCACTTTGCGCGTCTTCAACGCCAGCTTTTTGCCCTTGTAGATGTACTTGGTCGCTCCGTAGCCCTGCAGGTACCAGAACGTGACCGTCGTGTTCGTCGAGACGGTGTGCGTCCACGCGACGTCCTGGTTGTGACCGATGTTGATCCCGGGCAACCCCCAGATTCCCGCACCGATCGCGTGGTACTGGCCGGGGATTTCGACGTTCATCTCCCAGAAGCGTTCCGCGCCATGCCACGGAAAATGCGGGTTGGCGAGCACGACGCCGCCTCCGTTGGAGGCGTCTTCGCCACCGACGGCGAGCCCGTTGGAGCCCATCAGGTTGCTGTGCACGACCGGCGCGAACTGCCCGATCGAGATGCTCCCGATCGACGCCGTCCGCACGCCCTGCCCCTTCGCCGAATCCGCGGACGCGTCAGCGGGCGGACCGTACTCCGGATTCGCCTCGGCGTACGGACCGAGGGCAGAGTTGCCAGCGAGGTCGTCGACCTGGTAGATGCGGAGCCACACGTCGATCGGCTTGATCGGCCTGACCCACGCCGCACCTTTGCAGGCGGGGTTCGTGACACCGCTCGCCCCGCCGATCTTCTTGAGGTAGGAGTCATAGCCAGCGGCGTAGCCCTTCACCGCTTCGAAGCCTTCCGTCGAGGGGCCCTGCGGGTAGGGGAGCTTCAGCAGCTTCTGGACCGTGTGATCGTGCTTGATCGAGGTCCAGTAGATGTCCGAGTTGAGGTTCGTGAACTGCAGACCCCCCTCGGATTCGTTCTTGAAGACCCCTTCTGGGCCGAGGAACGCAGAGCGTTCGCCCTCGACCGTCAGGAACGTTTCGGCGAGCAGACAGATCCCGTCCTGCGCCTGTGCGTAGCCGATCCCGAATCCGACGTCGGCAAAGTCTTCGCCGGAGACGTTCGCGACGCCGCCCGTGGTTCGCGTCAAGGACACGCTGTAGGACGCTGCGGCGGAAGCCGGGAGGCACATCCCGGCCGCAACCACCGCGAGCGCCGCAAGCATTCGGTTTCTCACAAACCGTCTCCCCCCGACGCGGCCGTCGGCGCCGACCACGAATCGCCCCCGGCATATGTGCGTCCTCATCGCTCCCCATCCCTCCGTCGATGTGCGTCCACCGGGTATTGGTGGACCGTCGAGTCCTCCACTCTCGAGTAATGTACCAGCATGTCCACCACTGCGCAAGCTGGCACCGAGCGGCTCCCACGCGGGCCGCACCGCCTCTCTCGCGAGCAGGTCGAGAACCATCAGCGCGAGCGCATCCTGGCGGCGATGATCGCCGCGGTCGGGACGAAGGGCTACGGATCGACGACGATCGGCGACATCACCCGCGGCGCGCGCGTCTCGCGCGACACCTTCTACGAGCAGTTCGCCAACAAGGAAGCCGTGCTTTCTCGCCGCCTACGACGCGACAACACGCGAACTGGTGGACCAGATGGTCGCCGCCGGAACCAGCCAGCCGAGCTACGTCGAGGGAATACGCGACGGCGTGCGCGCCTACCTGAAATTCTGGAGCGAGCGCCCCGACGCGGCACGCGTCGTGCACAGTCGAGGTCATGGCCGCCGGCAACGAGGCGCTGGCGCACCGCGAACAGACCCTGCGAGAGCTTCGCGCGCCTGTACCGAGACCGTCGCCGAACGAGCAAGGGCGCGAGCAGCCCGGGCTGCCGACCGTCCCGGATGTCGTGGCGCGCGCGATCGTGGTCGGCGCGGTCGAGCTCACGACCCAGTACATCCGCGAGGATCGCGTCAGCTCGCTGCCGGAGCTCGAGAACGACGTCCTCTACCTGTGGCTGATGGTCCTCGCCGGCCACGAAGTGGCCGCTGCCGCGGTCGCAACCTGAGCGACGACGACCCTCGGGCGCCCTCCATAGCCATCGATGGCCGCTCGGCGCTCGGCATGGCAGCGAACTGGCAGCGACCGCTCCTTGACGGTCCTTCCGGCATCGAGCACGCGCGCGCGTCGGCTGGCGGACGGAGCTCGAACCACACGAGACCTGATGCACCACACGACCGCGAAATCTCGCGCCTAGAGGGACCGGGGCACGCCGGGCTCACAGCGCACCGTCGTCTACACGTCACTCGGAGGCGTACTCTTCATGCTCGTGCATGAGGTCCGCGTCGTCCTACTTGGCCCGGAGGCAGCCGATCGCGGCGTCGTCGAGTTCTGGCAGGGCGACGAACGCCTCGGACTGACGCTGCTCCGAGACGAGCAGGTGGTGCTCGAGATCGATCCTCGGCACGACGGACGGCCGATCATCGTCGGCGCTCACAGCCTGGCCGCGGCGCTCGCGGACGCCCAACGCCACCTGACACCACACGAGCCCTGAGAGCGGCGCCCGCTGTCGGCGGTCGACCGACCGCGCAGCGATGACTCGCCGACGCCCAGCCGTTATTGTCAAGCGCAGATTCGAAGACTCGTCGGGGGATGAGGCAGCGCTTTGCCGCCCCTCGGCCTTAACCGGGGAGCAGCCATGCGCAGGATGATTGCGGCGGTGACGATGTGCGCGCTCGCGCAGGCGGTGTTGGGGCTCGCCGGTGGGCTCGCCGCGGCACAGGCGAGCGGGACGAACGCTGTCACGACCGCCGCCTACGGCAACCTGCGCGACGACTGGGACGCCAACGAGCCGGCGCTCAGCCCCTCCGCGATCCAGTCGGCGAGCTTCGGCGAGCTGTTCGCGACCAAGCTCGCGGGCGCCATCTACGCACAGCCGCTCGTGTTCGACGGCACCGTCATCGTCACCACCGAGCGCGCCTACGCATACGGGATCAACGCAACGCACCGGGGCGATCGAGTGGACGCGATCGTTCGGCATCCCCTTCAAAGCCGCCACGATCGGCTGCTCGGACCTGAAGCCGTACATCGGCTCGACCTCCACGCCGGTGATCGACCCGATCGACCGGCACCGTGTACATGACGACGCGACTGCAGACCGGCAAAGGGCTCGCCGGCGCGCACTGGTACCTGCAGGCGATCTCCGCGAGCACCGGCGAAGAGCGGCCGGGCTTCCCGGTGCCAGATCACCGGCACCCCGGCCAACACGCCGGGAGTGCCGTTCAACGAAAGCTACGAGGCGCAGCGCCCCGGGCTGCTGCTGCTGAACGGCGTCGTCTACATCGCGTTCGCCTCCGACTGCGACATCACCCCGTACCGCGGCATCGTCGTCGGCGTCAACGCCACCAGCGGCGCGATCACGACGATGTGGAGCGATGAGTCCGGCGTGGGCACCGACGAAAGACTCGCAGGCCGGCATCTGGCAGAGCGGCGGCGGCCTCGTCTCGGACATCCCCGGGCGGATCATCCTCGCCACCGGCAACGGCGTCTCGCCCCACCCCCGCGGCGTCCGATGAACCGCCGGCGACGCTGTCGGAGTCGGTGATCGGGCTGACGGTCGGCGCGCACGGAGAAGCTCACCCCCTCCCAGTTCTTCGCGCCCAGCAACGCGCCGACGCTCGACCAGAACGACGAAGACCTCGGCTCCGGCGGCCCGATCGCGCTGCCCACCGAATACTTCGGCACCAAAGCGATCCCGCATCTGGTCGTGCAGGTCGGCAAGGACGGGCGCATCTTCCTGATCAACGCCGACAACATGGGCGGCTACCGCCAGGGCGCGGGCGAATCGGACGCGGTGCTGCAGACTGTCGGCCCGTTCGGCGGCGTGTGGGGTCACCCCGCCGCCTACGGCGGCCAGGGCGGCTGGGTGTACGTGCTGGAGAGCGCCGGCGGCGGCTTCCTGCGCGCACTCAGCTATGGGCTAAACGGCAAAGGCCAGCCGGCGCTCAGCTCCGTCGCGACCAGCTCCGAATCCTTCGGCTACACCTCCGGTTCGCCGCTCGTCACCAGCAACGGCACGAGCACGGGCAGCGCGGTCGTGTGGGTCGAGTACTCCAGCGGCTCGAGCGGGACCCGCGGCCAGCTGCGCGCCTACTCGGCAACGCCCAGCGGCGAAACGCTGCCGCTGCTCTACTCGCATTCGATCGGCGCGGCCTCCAAGTTCGCCGTGCCCACCGCCGCCGAAGGGCGCGTGTACGTGGGCACGCGTAACGGACGTCTGCTCGCCTTCGGCCCCGCCGGCGCGGCGCCCGCACAGGCCGCCCCGGTCGAACTGGGCGCGGTGCCGGTCGGATCCAGCGAGAGCTCCAGCGTGACGATCACGGCCAACCGCCCTATCACCGTCACCGGCCCGGTCAGCACCTCCGGGGAACAGGGCGGGGCAAGCGCCGGCGCACCCGTGGCCGAACCGGAAGAAGGCGAAGAAGCAGAAGGCGAAGGTGAAACATCCGCTCGAGCCGCGTCACGCTCGCTGACGGCGGGCCCGCATCGGATCCCGCCGTCCGGCAACACCTCGCTCGCCAGGGGTGTGATCACGGTCGAGCAGCCGCCGCTCGGGACCGCCATCGCCGCCGGAGCGACGCTGCACGTGCGCGTCATCTTCAAGCCCGCACATGCGGGACCGGTGGTCGGAGACCTGCGCATCCACACGAGCGCCGGCACACTGGACATCGCCATCAGCGGCTACGGCACGGCGCGAGGGCTCGTGCTGTCCGCACCACCGCTCGCGTTTCGCACGATCGAGACGCGCGCGGGCGGAAAGACCCTGAGCGTCACGTTCGCCAACTCGTGGGAGCACCCGGAGACGCTCACCGGCTACCGACTGCCGAGCGGCCCGTTCGCGGTGAGCGGGCTGCCCGCACCCGGCACCGTGCTCGCGCCACGCCGCGCGGTAACCGTGTCCGTGCTGTTCGATCCAGCGCGCGCCGGCGACTACCGCACCCACCTGACGCTCGACATCGACGGACATGCCACCACGATCCCGGTCGCCGGTAATGCCCTCACGGGCGCGGCGCACCTGACGGTCAGCTCGCGCACGCTCGATGCGGGCGCGGTCAGTGTCGGGCGCTCGAAGACGCTCACATTCGACGTCGCCAACACCGGCACGGTGCCGCTGACGATCAGCCGTGCGATCGAACCGTCCGGCGACTTCGCCGCCTCCGTGCCGCTGCCCGAGGGCATCACCCTGGACCCGCGTACGCGCGTACACGTGAAGGTCGCCTTCCGCCCCACCTCCGTCGGGTCCGACAGCGGCGAATACCGCCTCAACAGCAACGCCGGCGGGGGCTACGTGGTGGTGCGCTTCACCGGCCGCGGGGTGTAGCGCAAACGCTGCCGCTGACGACCGCCCCCGTCGGGCTCAGGCGCTGGCGTTTCCGAGCTCGCCAATGAGTGACTCGGACCAGATGCGACCATGGCGCGGTGCCCGGATCGGACATCGCCCGCCTGCTGCGCCGGCCTGGCTATGCGAGGTTCTTCCTGGTCGTGGCCGCGTCCCGCGCCACGGGCACGATGTTCAACGTCGCGGGGGTGCTGCTGGTGCTGCAGCGAACTGGCAGCCTCGTGCTTGCCGGTGTCACGGTGGCGGCGGCCACGCTGCCCGGCGCACTGACCGGTCCGTTCCTGGGGGCATGGCTGGACGTGACCGCCAGCCGCCGCCGGCTGCTCGTGCTGGATCGGCTGCTGACGATCGCGGCGCTCGTCGCGCTGCTAATCCTGGCCGGACACTGCCCGGACTGGGTGCTGCCGCTGATCGCCGTCTTCTACGGCCTCACCTCGCCGCTGTCCTCAGGGGCCTTCTCGAGCGTGCTCCCGGAGGTGGCCGGAGCTGAGCTCCTGAGCGTCGCCAACACCTTCGAGGCCACGAGCATCAACACGGCGTTCATACTCGGCCCCGCGCTCGCGGGCGTGATCTCGGGAGCGGCCGGCCCCGCGGTTGCGCTGGAGGTCCAGCTCGGCGCCGGCGCACTGCTGGCCGTGCTGATCGCCGGCGACAGGACATTCGAGCTGCGACCCGCGCACACCGGGCAGGCCGCGCAGCGACTGCTGAGCGCGGTGGCCGACGGCACGCGCAGCCTGCTGCGGATCGCGGCGCTGCGCTGGAACGTCGTTGTGAGCACTCTCTATGTCGCCGGCTGGGGAACCCTGAACGTCGGCTTTCCCGCCTACGCCGTGCGTGTACACGCGGGCGCGGCTGCGGCCGGCTACATGTGGGCGGCGATCTCGCTCGGCTCGATGCTCAGCGCGTTCGTCTTTCGCGAGCGGGCGCTGCGGCTGGCAACGGGATCGCTGATCGCCGGCTCGTTCATCGCGATGAGCGTATCGGTGGCGCTGTGGCCGCTCGCAGGCGGGCTCGCGGGCGCCCTGTTGCTGATCACCCTCACAGGCGCGCTGGAGGGGCCGAGCCTCGTGGCCCTGATCGGCGTGCGCCAGAGCCTCGCGCCGGCGCACCTGCGGGGACAGATCTTCACGACGGTCTCAAGCCTCAACCTCGCCGCAATCGCCATCGGCTCGGCCCTCGCCGGACCGCTGCATGCCGCGCTCGGCACCACCGCGACACTGCTCAGCTTCGGCCTGCTGATGCTCGTCGCGGGCCTGGTGACGCTCGTGACGGGTGGAAGTGCTCCGACACGCGGCGCCGCCCTCCGGCGAGCCGGTCCACACAGGTAGCATCGACGCCGATGGTCGATGGCGTCACGTCGGCGAGCCCCGCCGGCCGACTCGCCCGCGCCCCCTCCGGGGGCCTCGTGGTCGGCGCGATCGCCTCGGTGCAGTTCGGCTCGGCACTGGCCGCGACCCTGTTCGAGCGGCTCGGAGCGGGAGGCACGGTCTTCCTGCGCCTTGCCTCGGCGGCGCTGATCCTGCTGTTGCTGTGGCGTCCGCGGCTGCGCGGGCGCACGCCGCGCGAGCTGGCGCTCGCGGGCGCCTTCGGGGTCGTGCTTGCCGCGATGAACCTAAGCTTCTACGAGGCGCTCTCCAGGATCCCGCTGGGAATCGCAGTGACCTTCGAGTTCGTGGGGCCGCTGGCGGTCGCGGTGGCCGGCTCTCGACGGCGGATCGACCGCCTCTGGGTCGTGCTCGCGCTCGCGGGCATCCTCGCGCTGACGCGCGGCGCCGTACACGGGCTCAACGGCCTCGGCATCGCCCTCGCGCTCATCGCGGGCGGGTTCTGGGGCACGTACATCGTGCTCAACGCTCGGCTCGGGCGAGCGTTCGAGGGCTCGACGGGGCTCACGCTCGCGATGTGCGTGGCGGCCCTGGCGGCGCTCCCGGTCGGCGTCGCCGACAGCGGGCACATGCTCGAACCGGCGTCGCTCGCGCTCGGCTCGAGCGTCGGCATCCTCTCGTCGGTGATCCCCTACACGTTCGAGCTCGAGGCACTCCGGCGCATCGCGCCGGCGACCTTCGGAGTGCTGATGAGCCTCGAGCCAGCGGTCGCGGCGCTCGCCGGGTTCGTCGTGCTCGGCCAGCAGCTCGGCCTCCGCGCGCTGCTCGGCATCGCACTGGTCGTCGCCGCCTCGGTCGGGGCATCGCGCAGCGCTGCCGAGGTCCGGCTCGCGCTGTGACGGTGAGTCGTCGATCGGCTCAGCGCTTCCTGGCGCGGTTGAGCCGTCGCGCGACGAAGAGAATCAGGAGCGCTCCGGCGGCTATCGCGAAATAGGCCTCGTACCGCGTCGCGGCCATGTAGACGGTGTCGATGTGGCTGCCGGAGAAGTAGCCGACGCTCGTCCACAGAGCGACCCACAGGGCCGCGCCGATGACGTTGTAGGCAAGGAACCGCGCCCAGTGCATCGCCGAGATGCCGGCGAGGATCCCGTTCGCCTGGCGCAACCCCTCGACGAACCGCGCCGCGATCACGATCTTCGCGCCGTGCCTGTCGAAGAAGCCCGTTCCCGCGTCGAGCCGCTTGGGCGTGATCAGCAGGTAGCGGCCGTAGCGCTCGATCAGAGGACGGCCTCCGAAGTGACCGATCGCGAACCCGATGTTGTCACCGAGCACGGCCCCGAGGAACCCCACCAGCGCGACCACGAACGGGCTCAGGCGACCGGTACCGGCGTAGACGGCGCCGAGAACCAGGATCGTCTCGCCGGGCACGGGCACGCCGAAGTCCTCCAGCAGCACGAGCCCACCCACCGTGAGATACCCGTAATGATCGAGGGCCGGCTCGAGCGAGCGTAGGACGCCCGGAAGGTGCTGTGGTGCCACCGCCGCCAACGCGGACACGCCGATCGCGTGGATCATACGCGGGAGCTTGACGACAACGGGAGAATGAGCGCATGTCGAGCATCCTCATCACCGGCGCGAACAAGGGCCTAGGCCACGAGGCAGCCCGTCGCCTGATCGCGCAAGGCCACGACGTCTGGGCTGCCGCTAGGGACCCAGAGCGCGGCCGCGCCGCCGCCGAGGAGCTCGGAGCGCGGCCGCTCGTCCTCGACGTGACCGACGATGAGTCGGTGCAGGCCGCCGCGCGCACGGTCGCGGACGCCAGCGGCGGGGTGCTCGACGTGCTCGTCAACAACGCCGGCATCGCCGCGGTCGTCGGCGAGCGCATGTCGGCGCGCGAGCTGACGGCCGCGCACGTCCTCGCGGTTTACGACGTCAACGTGCTCGGCGTCGTGCGCATGTTGCACGCGTTCCTGGCGCTGCTCGAGCGCTCCGCCTCGCCCGTCGTCGTCAACGTCTCGAGCGGCCTCGGCTCGCTCACCTACAGCGCCGACCCGGACTCGCAGTACTCGAGCCTGATCGTCCCGGCGTACTTCTCCTCGAAGGCCGCGTTGAACATGCTCACGACGCAGTACGCCAAGGCGTTCCCGGCGATGCGCATCAACTCGGTCGACCCGGGCTACACCGCGACCGATCTCAACGGCAACCGGGGAACCCAGACCGTGGCCGAGGGCACCGACGCGATCGTGCGCATGGCGACGATCGGGCCGGACGGCCCGACCGCCACGTTCGTCAGCCGCGACGGCCCGGTGCCCTGGTAGCCGGCCACGCTGGCCGGCGCTTGAGCCCCGCGAATTCGAATGTTCGTGAGACTACGGTCGAGCTCGCTCGGCCGTCACCTCGAAGTCCGTGAGCGTCAACGGCCCGAACGACGTCGTCAACGCGACGTCGACCGCGTCGCGGCCGCGACCCACGACCACGCGCCCCAGGCGTGGCCGGTTGTTGCGCGCGTCGAAGGTGTGCCAGCGGCCGTCGAGGTAGACCTCGAACCAGGCCGCGAAGTCCATCGCCTCCCCTGGGGGCAGCGGGCCGTCGACGTCGGGGATGTAGCCGAAGACGTAGCGGGCGGGGATGTTCAGCGCGCGCGCGAACGTGATCGCCAGGTGCGCGAAGTCGCGGCAGACCCCCTGCCCGGCGCGGTAGGCGTCGGCGGCCGTCGTCCACGGGTTCGAGGCGCCGGGGACGAACTCCAGGTAGCCGTGTACGTAGTCGACGATCGCCTGCACGCGCCCCCACCCGGGCGTAAGCGCGCCAAAGCGCTGCCACGCCTCGTGGCCGAGCTCGTCGGGCAGGCAGAAGCGGCTCGGCATCACGAACGAGAGAACCTCGTCCGGGAGCAGGCCGACCGGCGTCTCCGGAACGTCGGGCTCGATGCGATCGGCCGGTGCCCACAGGATCACCTGTGCCGCGTAGGCGATCCGCGACTCGCCGCTCGCGAGCGTGAAGCGCTCGCAGCGATTGCCGTAGTGATCGACATAGCCGTGGTGGCCCGCGTAGGTCTCCCAGCGCTCACTGCTTATCTCAAGGCCCGGCTGCGGGCGCGGAGCCACCTGCATGATCGTCGCCGCGGGCTGGCTCGAGGCCAACCCGAAGCGGCAGCCCACCGTCAGCGCGAGCGGCTGCTGAGCGAAGGAGCCGGGGTCGCCCGCGGTCTTTGAGTCGGGCATCTCCCCAGACAGGATGGCAGCTGGCATGGGAGGCGCGGCCCCGCCGCGCCTCCCATGCCAACCCGCCGGCCCGGGGGCCCCGGCTCCGCGGGACCCCCGGCTCTCGTGTGCCCGGCTTCCCAGGCGACCGCCTAGAACACGACTTCGAAGTCGCTGCTCTCGTTGTCGAGCACGGTCGCGTCGCCGCTGAAGGTGCCTTTGGCGAATTCGAAGCTGCCTTTGATGTCGCCCGGCTTGTTGTCGGATAGCACCCTGATTCCGGCTTCCGTCTGGTCCTCGACCTTCGTGCTGACGGCGCTCGACTGCGATGCGAGCGTCTGTCCTTCGTACTGCACGAGCTCGATACCGACGTCGCCGCTGCCGTTGATCGTGTCTTTGCTGAGCAGCGCCTTGCCCTGTTCGAGCAGGAAGCCCTCGTAGCGATTGCTCGTCAGCACGTCCTTCGTGAACGTGACTTCCGGCGAGGGCGGCTGTGTCGCGCTCGTCGAGTCGTAGTAGGCGCCGATGTCGTTTTCCTCGAGCGTCGATTTCGAGACGCTCGAGCCTGGAGTCGCTTCGTAGAACAGCACGCCCGTGGCCTGGCTTTCGAGGTTCGACGAGCTGCAGGTGCCCGGCAGGCTGCACTCGTTGCCGGAGACCGTCGAGGACTTGATCGTGCCCTCGCCGCCGAAGGCGACCTGGATGCCGTTCTGGGCGATGTAAGGGCTCGGTCCTTCGCCGGTGACGGTCGAGCCGGTCACGCTCAGCGTCGAGCCGACTTCGCTGACCGTGGGGCCGTTCTTCTCGTAGCCGTAGACCGTCACGTCCTTGAGCACGGCATTGCCGACCCCAAGGGGTTTGCTGATCAGCCCGACCTCGATCGCGACGCCGTGCTGGCAGCCCTTGTCTTCGTTCACGCTCGTGCTCGCGCCGTCGACGGTCACGTCGGTCGCGTCGAGCGTGCCGCCGTCGCCGACGAAGATGCCGTACAGGCCGTCGGCGCACGTTTCAAGCGGCACGACCGCGTCGATGCTGAGGCCCGTGATGCTGACGGTCCCGGAGGTGCAGATGGAAACCTCGTCCATCTGTGGTTCAATGCCGAGTTTGTCGCATTTCGTGGTCGAGACCGCGGGTATGGCGGGCATCGCGACCGTGGCGGTGCCCGGGCCGTCAGCGGCGCTCAGCTTCAGCGGGCCGGTGATCGTGAGCTGTTCGGTGTAGGTCCCGGGGCAGACGCTGATCTTCGCCCCCGGCCCGCCGATCGTGATCGCGGCCTGGATGCTGCTGTAGTCGGGCTGGGCGCAGCTGCGCCCGCCGCCGACGACGGGTGCGGCATTCGAGACGTAGAGCGTTGCAGCGGACGCACTTGCAGCGCCAACCATGGCAATTGCGAAGCCGAGCCCCAGACAGACGGGGACGAGCCTCACACGAAGTGCTCTTGTGAACACGTGTTCTCCTTTGTACGCGTTGAGTAAGCAGCCACCCGATCGAGGCCGCGCCCCCGAGCCCAGGCAGTGCGCGGCGCCCGCCCCTCCAGTTCGGCGCGCGCCACACTTCGCGATCATTCCAGATGCGCGGCACCGAGAGCGCCGGTGTCGCAAAATCGTCACACGGATCGCTGTAGAGTCTGCGCGTGACCTTGGTCCTGCTCACGGGCGCCACGCGCGGTATCGGCCAGGCGGCGGCTGTCGCGCTGGCGCGCCAGGGGGTCGAGCTGGCGCTCGTCGGCCGCGAGCCCGAGCGCGTCGAGGCCGTCGCAGCGCAGGCGCGCGCGGCCGGCACGGGCGCGCCGGTCCACGAGCACGTCGCCGATCTGCTGTTGATGTCCGAGGTGCGCGCGCTCGCGGAGGAGGTTTCGACCAACTACGAGCACATCGACGTGCTCGCCAACAACGCCGGCGCGCTGTTCAGTCAGCGCTTGGAGACCGCCGAGGGGTTCGAGCGCACGTTCGCGCTCAACCACCTGGCGCCGTTCCTGCTCACGAACCTGCTGCGCGAGCGCCTGAGCGGCGGACGCGTCGTGACGACCGCCTCGGACGCGCACGAGTCGGGGCGCCTGGACCTGGATGACCTGCAGTCGCGCAACGGATTTGCGGCGATGCGCGTATACGGCACCTCGAAGCTCTGCAACATCCTCTTCACACGCGAGCTCGCGAGGCGCGCCCCCGAGCTGCACGCCAACTGCTTTCACCCGGGCGTCGTGCGCACGGGCTTCGGCAAGAACGAGAACGGCATCTGGAAGGTGCTGACGACGCTCGGCGCGCCGTTCTTCCGCTCGCCCGAGCGTGGCGCGCGCTCGCTCGTGTGGCTCGCGACGTCCGCGCAGGCGGCGGAGCTCACCGGCGCCTACGTGCAGGACGAGAAGGTGACCGAGCCGAGCGCGCAGGCGCAGGACCCGGCGCTCGCCGAGGGCCTGTGGGAGCGCAGCGCCGAGCTCGTCGGCCTGTCCGCCGGAACGCCGGCCTGAGACCGAGAGCGAACGTGATCGGCCTGCCGCCCCGCGCCCACCCGGAGGCATGAGGCGATGCTCGGCCTGCCCGACGGCGTGCGCGCATGCCTGTTCGACCTCGACGGCGTCCTGACGCAGACCGCGAAGGTGCACGCGGCCGCGTGGAAGCAGATGTTCGACGCGCTTCCTGCGCGAGCGCGCGGACGCGGGCGATGGGGAGTTCGTCGCCTTCGACGAGGTCGGCGACTACGACGAGTACGTCGACGGCAAGCCGCGCGAGGACGGGGTGCGCTCGTTCCTCGCCTCGCGCCACATCGAGCTCCCCGAGGGCGCGGGAGACGACCCGCCCGATGCGGCTACGGTGCACGGCATCGCCAACCGCAAGAACGAGATCGTGCTCGCGATGATCCGCAAGGACGGCGTGCGAGCCGTATGAGGGATCGGTGCGCTACGTGCACGCCGTCCGCGACGCGGGCCTCCCGCGCGCGGTCGTGTCCTCCAGCGCCAACGCCCACGACGTGCTCGCGGCCGCCGGCATCGCGGACCTGTTCGAAGCGGTCGTCGACGGCGTGCAGGCCGGTCGCGAGCATCTGCACGGCAAGCCCGCGCCGGACACGTTCCTGGCGGGCGCGAAGGCGCTCGGCGTCGAGCCGGCGGCAGCCGCCGTGTTCGAGGACGCGCTCGCGGGCGTGCAGGCGGGCCGCGACGGCAACTTCGGCTGCGTGGTCGGCGTCGACCGCGTCGGCCAGGCGCAGGCGCTGCGCGAGCACGGAGCGGACGTCGTGGTCGACGATCTGGCCGAGCTGCTCGGAGCGCCGTGATCGGCGTGCGCGGCGGCTCGCCGGAAACGAGCATCCCGTGTGCTCGATGATCCGCCAGTCGGCCTTCCCGGCCGAGCCGTGGGCGGTGCGCGAGACGCGCCTCGAGCGCGCGCACCTCGCGCAGACTGAGTCCGTGTTCGCGCTCGGCAACGGACACATCGGCCTGCGCGGCAACCTCGACGAGGGCGAGCCGTTCGGGCTTCCCGGCACCTACCTCGGCGGGTTCTGCGAGGTGCGCCCGCTGGAGTCCGCGGAGCCGGCGTACGGCCAGCCGCAGGTCTCAGAGACGGTGCTCAACGTCACCAACGGCAAGCTCATGCGGCTGCTCGTCGACGACGAGCCGCTCGACATCCGCTACGGCGAGCTGCGCAGCCACGAGCGGCTGCTGGACCTGCGCGCCGGCACGCTCAGCCGCAGCGTCGAGTGGGTCTCGCCGACGGGGCACGCGGTGCGCGTGCGCACGACGCGGCTCGTGTCCTTCGCGCAGCGCGCGGTCGCCGCGATCCTCTACGAGGTCGAGCCGCTGCAGGAGCGCCTCGCGGTGGTCGTGCAGTCCGAGCTCGTCGCCAACGAGCCGCTGCCCGACCCCGACGACGACCCGCGCGCCGGCTCCGCGCACGGCTCGCTGCTGCGCTCCGAGCTCGTCGACGGCGAACAGCAGCGCGCGATCCTCGCGCATTCGACCGCGGTCAGCGACCTGACGATGGCCGCCGCGATGGACCACACGATCGAGGCGCCGCCAGGCTATGAGGCGACGCTCGAGACCCATCCGGACATCGCGCGCCTGGCCGTCGCCTGCGAGCTCGAGCC
Source organism: uncultured Solirubrobacteraceae bacterium (assembly GCA_963797105.1). Classification (GTDB taxonomy): domain Bacteria; phylum Actinomycetota; class Thermoleophilia; order Solirubrobacterales; family Solirubrobacteraceae; genus Palsa-744. Next base: position 1,118,724 of record CAWCOB010000002.1, on the reverse strand, counting down.
GGGTCAGAAGCTGCGGATCGTCAAGCTGCTCGCGTACGGCTGGTCGGCGGAGCGCACCGTGGCGGCGCTGCGCGACCAGGTCGGGGCGGCGCTGGCGGGCGCGCGCAGGACCGGCTGGCAGGGACTGCTCGACGAGCAGCGCGCCTTCCTCGATCGCTTCTGGGAGCGCGCGGACGTCGAGATCGACGGCGACGACGACGCTGCAGCAGGCGGTGCGCTTCGGGCTGTTCCACGTGCTGCAGGCGGGCGCGCGCGGCGAGCAGCGCGCGATCGCGGCGAAGGGACTGACCGGCCCCGGATACGACGGGCACACCTTCTGGGACACCGAGACGTTCGTGCTGCCGGTGCTCACGTACACGGCGCCGCAGGCGGCCGCTGACGCGCTGCGCTGGCGCCACCGAACGCTGGAGCACGCGCGGGCGCGCGCGCGAGAGCTGGGGCTGGCGGGCGCGGCGTTCCCGTGGCGCACGATCAGCGGGCCGGAGTGCTCGGGCTACTGGCCGGCGGGAACCGCGGCCTTTCACATCAACGCGGACATCGCCGACGCGGTCGTGCGCTACCACGCCGCGAGCGGCGACGACGCGTTCGCGCGGGAGGTCGGGCTGGAGCTGCTCGTGGAAACCGCGCGGCTGTGGCGCTCGCTCGGACACCACGACGAACACGGGGGCTTTCGCATCGACGGCGTCACCGGGCCAGACGAGTACAGCGCGGTCGCCGACAACAACGTGTACACGAACCTGATGGCGCAGCGCAACCTGCGCGCGGCCGCGGACGCAGTCGAGCGCGACCCCGAGCACGGCGCCGAGCTGGGCGCCGATCCAGAGGAGAGCGCGAGCTGGCGCGACGCGGCGAAGGCGATGCTGATCCCGTACGACGACGCGCTCGAAGTCCACTCGCAGGCCGAGGCGTTCACCGAGCACGCGGTGTGGGACTTCGCGGCGACGGGCGCGGAGCAGTACCCGCTGCTGCTGCACTTCCCGTACTTCGACCTGTACCGCAAGCAGGTCGTCAAGCAGGCCGACCTGGTGCTCGCGATGCACCTGCGCGGCGATGCCTTCAGCGACGAGCAGAAGGCCCGCAACTTCGCCTACTACGAGCAGCTGACCGTGCGCGACTCCTCGCTGTCGGCGTGCACGCAGGCGGTGCTCGCGGCCGAGGTCGGCCACCTCGAGCTCGCCTACGACTACCTCGGCGAGGCGGCGCTCATGGACCTCGACGACCTCGAGCACAACACGCGCGACGGGCTGCACATCGCCTCGCTGGCCGGCACCTGGATCGCGGCGGTCGCGGGCCTCGGCGGCATGCGCGACCACGACGGCGCGCTGAGCTTCGCGCCGCGGCTGCCGACGGCGCTCACGCGGCTGGCATTCCGTCTGTCGTTCGCCGGACGTAGCCTGCACGTGGAGGTGCGCCGCCGCCAGGCCGTCTACTCGCTGCTGGAGGGCGAGCCGCTGGAGATCTCCCATCACGGCGAGCAGGTCGAGCTCGCCGCCAAGCACCCGCTGCGACGGGCGATCCCAGCCGCTCCGGTCCGCGATGCCCCGCGCCAGCCGCACGGGCGCACGCCGGATCACTTCGGCGTCGAGGGCACCTCCGCGGCGCGTCCTGGCGCGAAGCGCTCGCGAGGCAGGTGAAACGGGACGGTCGTGACGACGATCTTGGGCAGTGGCCGCAGAGCGCGGCGCAGCCGCGGCGCGGTGCCGTTGTGCAGGATGCGCTGCCAGCGGTGGCGCACGACGATCTCCGGCAGGATCACGGTCAGCGTCAGCTCGGGGCTCTGGCGGTGCAGCGACTCGATGTAGTTGACCATCGGCGCGACGATCGCGCGATAGGGCGAGACGACGACCTCGAGCGGCAGGTGATCGCCCCACGTGCGCCAGTAGGAGCCGAAGCGCTCGGCCTCCTCATCGCTCGGGCTGACGTGCAGCGCGAGCACCGGCTGCTGTAGCGACGCGGCGTAGGCCAGCGCGCGCATGCTGGAGAGATCCAGGGAGGCGACGGCGACGAGCACGAGGTGGCGGATCTGCTCGGGGGTCTCCTCGGTCTCCTCGTCCCGCCTGGCCTCCCCCGCGCGCTCGCGCTTCACGCCATCGGGCTCGCCCGAGGCGATGGCCTCGGCCGCCAGCGTGACCGACGCGCCGCCGGCGCGGACGCTCGGCACGATCGCGCGACCGGGCACCTCGACCGTGTGGGGGTGCAGCGCGATCGCCTTGGCGACGGCGGCGTAGTGGCGACGGATGCTGGTGGCGGTCGCGACGAACAGGCCGACGACCAGCAGCGAGACCCAGGCGCCGGCGGTGAACTTCGTGATCCCCGCCGTGACGAACACGATCCCAGAGAGCAGCGCGCCGGTGGCGTTGAACATGAGGCTGCGCCGCCAGCCCGGCTCGCGCCCGCGCCACCAGTGCATGATCATCCCCGTCTGGGAGAGCGTGAAGGCGAGGAACACGCCGACCGCGTATAGCGGTATCAGCGTGCCGGTCTCGCCGCCGAACGCCGCGAAGATCGCGGCGGCGACGAGCGACAGCAGCACGATGCCGTTGCTGAACGCGAGGCGGTCGCCCATCCGCAGGAACAGCCGCGGCGCCTGGAAGTCCCGCGCGAGCAGGAACAGCACGCGCGGGAAGTCGTTGTAGGCGGTGTTGGCCGCGAGCAGCAGGATCGCGGCCGTAGAGGCCTGCGTGACGGGGTACATGAAGCCCGAGCCGAAGCTGCGGTGGGCGAGCTGCGAGAGCACCGTTTCGTGGGCGCCGGGCACGATCCCGTCGAGCTGGACCATCGCGATCGTGCCTGCGAACAGCGCGATCAGCAGCCCCACCATCCACGTCAGCGTCGTGCGCGCGCCCAGCCACTCGGTCGGCTTGAAAACCGGCACGGCGTTGGAGATCGCCTCAATCCCGGTCATCGCGGTCGAGCCGGAGGCGAACGCGCGCAGGACGAGCAGCACGCCGAGCGCCTCCGTCGCGTGCTGCGCGGGCCGCGGCGTGGCGCGGAAGCCGTGTCCCGCGGAGTCGACGAGCCCGACGGCGACGAGCACGAACATCGCGAGGATGAACAGGTAGGTGGGCGCCGCGAACAGCGCGCCGGCCTGGCGCACGCCGCGGAGGTTGCCGGCGAGCAGCACGACGATCACGCCGATGCCGATCGCGACCGCGTCGGAGCTGAGCGACGGGATCGCCGAGGTGACGGCTTCGAGGCCCGATGCGACGGACACGGCGACCGTCAGGATGTAGTCGGTCATCAGGCCGGCGGCGGCGATGAGCCCGGGCGTGCGCCCGAGGTTGTCGGTGGCGACGATGTAGGAGCCGCCGCCGTGCGGATAGGCGCGGATCGTCTGGCGGTAGGACGCGCCCACGGCGAGCATCAGGAAGGCGATCACGGCGGCGATCGGCAGCGAGTAGCCCAGGCCGCCGCTGCCGGCGAGCACGAGCACCGCGAGCATCGCTTCGGGGCCGTAGGCGACCGAGGAGAGCGCGTCGGCGGAGAGCACCGGCAGCGCCACGAGCTTGCGCATGCGCTCGCGCGCGATCGCGGTGCTGCGCAGCGGTGGGCCGAGCAGCGCGCGTCGCGCCCGGTATAGAAGACGCCCCCCGGGCGACGGCTGCGCCTCGTCCTCCTTGGTGGCCTGCACCTCGGGCGGCGACGCGCTCTGCACCGACACGAAGCGCCCGAAGCGCGTCGGGTGGATATCCCTGGGGGCCGGGTAGCTGGCCGCGCTCGGATCGACGGGCAGTGCGCGCCGCCACACCTCCGGGTTGCCGCAGACCTGGCCCCACTCACGCCCGACGCGGCGCAGGACGGCGAGCTGGCGCTCGTCGAGCTTCACCAACGGGGCGTCGGGGCTGGGGGCGCTCGCGTCGCCGCCGCCGCCGTTGTGCTGATCGCCCGTGTGATGCTGCGGCGGCATCGCACGCATGCTACGCACCGACGCGCGCGTTTCCGTGCGCTAGAGGTTCAACTCCAGTACCTTCACGATCGTGACGCTCGACGAGCTCACAGAGGCGGTCGCGCGACGGCAGCGTCGACACGGTGCTGCTGGCGATGACCGACATGCAGGGGCGCCTGCAGGGCAAGCGCCTGACGGCGACGCACTTCCTCGCGGAGGTCGCGGAGCACGGCGCGGAGAGCTGCAACTACCTGCTGGCGGTGGACGTGGAGATGCGCACGGTCGACGGCTACGCGATGTCCTCGCTGGGAGCGCGGCTACGGCGACATGGTGCTGAAGCCGGACCTCGCGACGCTGCGCCCGGTGCCGTGGCAGGAGGGAACGGTCGTGTGCCTGGCCGACGTGGCCTGGCCGGACGGCTCGGACGTGGTCGCCTCGCCGCGCCAGATCCTGCGCCGCCAGCTCGCGCGCCTGGCCGAGCGCGGCTGGAGCGCCAACGCGGGCACCGAGCTCGAGTTCCTGGTCTTCCAGGACACCTACGAGCAGGCGTGGCACAAGGGCTACCGCGAGCTGTCGCCCGGCAAACCTCTACAACGTCGACTACTCGCTGCTGGGCACCGCGCGCGTGGAGCCGCTGATCCGCCGCATCCGCAACAGCATGGTCGCGGCGGGGATGGTCGTGGAGGACTCCAAGGGCGAGTGCAACTTCGGCCAGCACGAGATCAACTTCCACTACGCCGACGCGCTGCGCACCGCCGACGAGCACTCGATCTACAAGAACGGCGCGAAGGAGATCGCGGCGCAGGAGGGCGATGGCGATCACGTTCATGGCCAAGTTCGACCAGCGCGAGGGCAACTCGTGTCACATCCACTTCTCGCTGGCCGACGAGCAAGGGCCCGCTGTTCGCTCGCGACGAGGCGCTGTTCCACTCCTTCCTCGCGGGCCAGCTCGCGTGCCTGCGCGAGCTGACGCTGCTGCTGGCGCCGCACGTCAACTCCTACAAGCGCTACGCCGCCGGCAGCTTCGCGCCGACGACGGTCGCGTGGGGCCACGACAACCGCACGTGCTCGCTGCGCGTCGTCGGCCACGGTCCGTCGCTGCGCTTCGAGAACCGCGTCGGCGGCGCCGACCTGAACCCATATCTCGCGCTGAGCGCGATCATCGCCTCGGGGCTGCACGGGATCGACGCGGGCCTGGAGCTCGAGCCGGCGCTCGAGGGCAACGCCTATGCGGCGCGCGAGCGCCCGCGCGCTGCCGGCGACGCTGCGCGCACGCGCGCGAGCTGTTCGCCGCCAGCGACGTCGCGCGCGCGGCGTTCGGCGAGGACGTCGTCGCGCACTACCTCAACGCGGCGGACGTCGAGCTCGAGGCGTTCCAGTCGGCGGTCACCGACTGGGAGCGCGTACGGGGATTCGAGCGACTGTGAACGCGTAGGAGCGCGCGGAGATGGCGAGCGCCGGAGAGGATCGTGAGGCCGCCGGCGGCGGCTGGCGCTGCCCGACGCGGTGTTCGCGCCGGTGCGCTCGCAGACCGCGTTCGAGGAGACGGTCGAGCGGCTCGGCACGGCGATCAAGCTCGGGCTGCTCGCGCCCGGGCTCGCGGCTGCCGGCCGAGCGCGAGCTGTGCGCGCGGCTGGGGATCGCGCGCTCGACGCTGCGCCAGGCGCTGACGGCGCTCGCCCAGAGCGGTCACGTGTTCGCCACGCGCGGGCGCGGCGGCGGCACGTTCGTGTCCGACCCGCTGCCGCCGAGCGACCCGCCCTCGCCGCAGATGCTCGCGCTGTGGCGCGAGACGTGCGACCAGCGCCTCGCGGTCGAGCTGGGCGTGGCGGTGCTCGCGGCCGAGCGCGCCGAGCGCGCCGACCTCGACGCGCTCGACGAGCTCGCGGCGACGCTCGAGGACGACGCTCGAGGACTTCGCGGCCTACCGCCAGGCGGACGTGCGCCTGCACGTGGGCCTGGCCGAGGCGACGCGCTCGGCGCAGCTGGTGCGCGCGATGACCGAGGTGCAGGGCGCGATGACCGACCTGATCGCCTACATCGCGCACCCGCCTCAGGTGCTCGTCCTCCTCCAACGCGCAGCACCGGCGGCTGCTGGCCGCGGTGCGCGAGCGCGACGCGATGCGCGCGGTGCGCGCGATGGCCGAGCACCTGCAGGGCACCGAGCACATCCTCGCGGGCCTGCTGCCGGACGCCTGAGCGACGGGCGAGCTCCCCGCCGCGTGGCCGCAGCGACGCGGGCAGCCCGGCGCGCCAGCGCACGAACAAGCAGTTGGCCATCTGTCTGTTCCGAGCGTCGCGATTTGCGCCAACTGCACTTGACTTCCGTCCGCGATCGAGCGTATTGTCACGATTGAAGGACGGACGACCAAACCTTTTCTCTCTCAAGGGGGCAGCCGATGAGCACCACGACGGGGACTTTGAGCGCAGACGAGCAGCGGCTCGCCGAGCTCGGCTACAAACAGGAGCTGAAGCGCGGCTGGAGCGGGTTCTCGAACTTCGCGATCTCGTTCTCGATCATCTCGGTGCTCGCGGGCTGCTTCACGACGTACGGCCAGGCGTTCAAGAACGGCGGCCCGATCGCGATCTCGATCATGTGGCCGCTGATCAGCGTGCTGATCCTGATGGTCGCCTTCTCGATGTCCGAGCTCGCCTCGGCGATGCCGACGGCGGGCGGCATCTACTACTGGGCCTCGAAGCTCGGCGGCGCCGGCTGGGGCTGGTTCACCGGCTGGTTCAACCTGATCGGCCTGGTCGCGGTGGTCGCCTCGGTGGACTACGTGTGCGCGACGTTCCTGATGAACCTGCTCGGCCTCTACAACGTCCACTTCATCTTCAACTTCGCCAAGGCCGCGGCGGCAACGGACGTCCACTACTCGCGCCCATGTCAACTTCGCGCTGTTCGCGATGATCGCTGATCATCGCACGGCCTGATCAACGTCTTCTCGCAGCCACCTCGTGTCGATCTTCAACGGCATCTCGGTGTGGTGGCACCTGATCGGCGTCGCAGTGATCGTCGTGATCCTGATCGCTCGTCCCGAGCCACCACGCGAGCCTCTCCTACGTGTTCGGCCACCGCGCCAACGAATCTGGCTTCAGCGGCGCACATGTACTGGTTCTACGTGCTGCCGCTCGGGCTTCCTGCTGACGATGTACACGATCACCGGCTACGACGCCTCGGCGCACGTCTCCGAGGAGACCCACGGCGCCGCCGAGTCGGCGCCGAAAGGCGTATGGCGATCGGTCTTCTACTCGGCGGTGGTCGGCTGGATCGTGCTGCTGGCGATCACGTTCGCGATCCAGAAGACGCAAGGAACCGGAACTGCTGCAAAGCGGGCTTCCCGGCGCTGGCGATCTTCACGACCGCGCTGAGCACGGCTGGCGCCAAGGCGGTCATCCTGATCTCGACCGTCGGTCAGCTCTTCTGCGGCATGGCGTGCGTGACGAGCGCCTCGCGCATGACGTTCGCGTTCTCGCGCGACGGCGCGGTCCCCGGCCACAACCTGTGGCGCCGCCTGGGCAAGAACCGCACGCCCACGTGGGCGGTGGTGTTCGTGTGCCTGTTCGCGATGATCGTGACGATCCCGGCGTACTTCCCGAACCACCTGGGCACGCCCGTGGCGTTCCTCGCGGTCACCTCGATCTCGGTGATCGGCCTCTACATCGCCTACACGATCCCGGTGTACCTGCGCTGGCGGATGGGCGATCGGAGTTCAAGCCGGGGCCGTGGACGCTTGGGCGACAAATACAAATGGATGAACCCGATCGCGTTCAGTCTGGGTGGCGATCTGCGTGGTCATCTTCTGCCTGCCGTTCGCGCCCGAAGGCGTGTTCTTCAAGAAAGGCTTCAACTGGTCGGCCGTCAACTACGCCCCGCTCGTGACGATCGGCGTGATGCTCGCGGTGACGATCTGGTTCGCGGTGTCGGCGAAAAAGACGTTCAAGGGCCCGGTCCGCACGATCGACGAGCTCGACTCCGACAGTCGCGCTGCCGGACATCGCGCAGGCCCCGTAGGCGGCGGACAGGCTGTATCGCTCCGATGCTGGGATCCGCCGACGGCTCCGCCAGCGCCGGACGGGCTGAGCGCGTGAGCGAGCGGCTGGCGGTCCTCGAGCCCGCCACCGAGGCGGTGCTCGCGGAGGTCGCGCGCGCGGGCGTCGAGGAGGTCGACGAGGCGGTCGCGCGCGCGAAGGCGGCGCTGCCGGCGTGGCGCGCGCTCGCCCCGGGCGAGCGCGCGCGGCTGCTGTACGCGCTCGCCGACGTGCTCGCCGAGCACCGCGAGGAGCTGGCGCTGCTGGAGGCGCGCAACGCCGGCAAGGCGATCGCGGACGCGCGCGGCGAGATGGGCATGGTCGTGGACACGTTCCGCTACTACGCGGGCGCGCCCGAGCGGCTGCTCGGCGACACGATCCCGGTGGCGGGCGGACAGGCGTTCACGGTGCGCGAGCCGCTCGGTGTCGTCGGGCTGATCACGCCGTGGAACTTCCCGCTGACGATCGCCGCGTGGAAGCTCGCGCCGGCGCTCGCGGCGGGCAACACGGTCGTGCTGAAGCCCGCCGAGCTGACGCCGCTGACGCGCGCTGCGCTTCGCGCGAGCTGGCGCGCGAGGCGGGCCTCCCGGAGGGCGTCGTCAACGTCGTCGTCGGGCCCGGGCAGCACGTGCGGGCAGCGCCTGGTCGAGCACCCCGACGTGGCGAAGATCGCGTTCACCGGCTCGACCGAGGTCGGGCGCTCGATCGCGGCGGGTGCGGCGGCGACGATCAAGCGCGTGACGCTCGAGCTGGGCGGCAAGTCGGCGAACGTCGTGTTCGCCGACGCCGACCTGGAGGCGGCCGCGGCGGCGGCGCCGCTGGCGGTGTTCGGCAACGCCGGCCAGGACTGCTGCGCGCGCTCGCGCATCCTCGTGCAGGAGGACGTGCCGTCGAGCGCTTCCTCGAGCTGCTGGAGGCGCACGTCAAGGCGCTGCGCGTCGGCGACCCGCTCGACGAGGCCACGCAGATGGGCCCGCTGATCTCCGCCGGCCAGCGCGAGACGGTCGCCTCGTTCCTGGACGGGCAGGCGCCGATCGCGTTCCGCGGCAGCGCGCCGGAGGGCCCCGGCTTCTGGTTCGCGCCGACGGTGCTCGCCCCCGTGAAGCCGAGCGACCGCGTCGCCCAGGAGGAGGTGTTCGGCCCGATCGCGGCGGTGATCTCGTTCACGGACGAGGCCGACGCGATCCGCCTGGCCAACGACACGATCTACGGCCTGTCGGGGTCGATCTGGACGCGCGACGGCGCGCGCGCACTGCGGGTCGCGCGCGCGATCGAGACCGGGGTGCTGTCGATCAACGCGAACACGTCGGTGCGCGTGAGCACGCCGTTCGGCGGCTTCAAGCAGTCGGGCTACGGGCGCGAGCTGGGACCGCACGCGCTGGAGGCCTACACCGAGGTGAAGACGATCTACTACGCGACGGAGGGATGATGAGCGCGACGGGCAGGCTCGCAGGACGCGTGTGCGTGGTGACCGGCGCCAGCGGCGGCATCGGCGCGGCCACGGTCGAGCTCTTCCAGCGCGAGGGCGCGACGGTCGTGGGCGTCGACCTGCAGCCGGACTCGCCGGGCGAGCTCGCGCTGCAGGTGGACGTGACCGACGAGCAGCAGGTGCGCGACGCCTTCGCAGACGTGTGCGCGAGCGCTACGGACGCATCGACGTGCTGTTCAACAACGCGGGCATCTCCCCGAACGACGACGGCTCGGTGCTCGAGACGACGCTCGAGGCGTGGGAGCGCGTGCAGAGCGTGAACCTGCGCAGCGTGTTCCTGTGCTGCAAGCACGGCATCCCGCACCTGCTCGAGAACGACGGCCCGTCGCGCGGCTCGGTGATCAACACGGCGTCGTTCGTCGCGGTGATGGGCGCCGCCACCTCGCAGATCTCCTACACCGCCTCCAAGGGCGGCGTGCTCGCGCTCTCGCGCGAGCTCGGCGTCGAGTTCGCGCGCCGCGGCGTGCGCGTCAACGCGCTGTGCCCCGGCCCGGTCGACACGCCGCTGCTGCAAGAGCTGTTCGCGAAGGACCCCGAGAAGGCGGCGCGCCGGCTCGTGCACGTGCCGATGGGCCGCTTCGCGCGCGCCGAGGAGATCGCCCACGGCGCGCTGTTCCTCGCCAGCGACGAGTCGAGCTTCGTGACCGCCTCGACGTTCCTGATCGACGGCGGCCTCAGCGGCGCGTACACGACGCCGCTGGACTGAGCGGGGCCGCGGCGCCCCCACCGGCGGGCAGCCGCGCCCACCGAGCCGTCGGGCGGCTGAAGGTCAGAAGGAGAGCGCGCGCAGCTCTTCGCGCACGGCCTCCAGCGGGGCGAGATCGCGCGTGGCGCGGGCAAGGACCAGCGCTCCCTCGATCGCGCTGAGCACGTGCAGCGCGCGCTGCCTGGCGGCCGGCGCGGCTAGGCCCTCCACGGCCAGCCGCCGCTCGAGCGGCTCGAGCCACGAGTCGAACGCGGCGCAGGCGCCGGTGCGCATGACCTCGGAGTCGCTCGCCAGCTCCAGCGCGACCGTGGCGATCGGACAGCCATCGCGGTAGCCGGAGCGCTCGAGGCCGGCGGCGAGCGCGTCGAGCAAGCGTGCGAGCGCCTCGCCGAGATCGTCGCTCGAAGCTAGGGTCGCCGCGATCGCGTCGCGCAGCTGCTCGCCCGCGCGCTGCATCGCGGCGAGCGCAAGCTGCTCCTTGCCTCCCGGGAAGTGGAAGTACAGGGACCCCTTGGGCGCGCCGCTGCGCGCGACGATCTCGTTCAGCCCGGTGCCCGTGTAGCCCCGCCGGCGCAGCAGCTGCGCGGTGGTGTCGATGAACGCGTCGCGCGAGGACGGGCTTGGGCCGCGCGTGCGCGAGGAGCCCCCTTTGCCGCGCGCCTGCCGATCGCTTCGCGCGCCTTCGGTGTGCCGCTCGTCGGCCATTCCCTTATTATAACGACCGGTCTACTTATAGAGAGGGGTCGACGCCATGCAGCAGCTCACGTACACGGGTCCCAACGCGCTCGAATGGCGGGACGCCCCGGAGCCGCGGCTGAGCTCCGACGGCGCCGCGCTGGTGCGCCCGAAGGCGGTCGCGACGTGCGACCTGGACGCGCTGATCGTCGAAGGCGCATCGCCGTTTGCGCCGCCGTTCGCGATCGGGCACGAGTGCGTCGCGGAGGTGCTCGACGTCGGCGACGCCGTCGGCTCGTTCGCGCCCGGCCAGCTCGTCAGCGTGCCCTTCCAGATCTCCTGCGGCGAGTGCGACGCGTGCCGGCAGGGCCGCACGTCGAACTGCACCGGCGTCGCGTTCATGTCGAGCTACGGCTTCGGCCCCGCGGTCGAGCGGTGGGGCGGGTTCCTCTCCGACGTCGTGTGCGTGCCCTACGCCGAGCACATGCTCGTGCCGGTGCCGTCCGGCCTCGAGCCAGCGGCGGTCGCGAGCGCGTCGGACAACATCGGCGACGCGTGGCGCGCGGTCGCGCCGGCGCTCGCCGAGCAGCCGGGCGCGGACGTGCTCGTCGTCGGCGGCGCCGGCCCCGGCTCGATCGGCCTGTACGCGGCGGGGCTCGCGGTCGCGCTCGGCTCGGAGTCGGTGCTGTACGTCGACGCGAGCGAGTCGCGACGCGCGACGGCAGCGAAGCTCGGCGCGCAGACGCTCGCGCAGATGCCCAAGCGCGTCGGCCCGTACGCGATCACGGTCGACGCGAGCGCCGACCCCGACGGCCTCGCGCTCGCGCTGCGCTCAACCGCGCCCGACGGCATCTGCACGAGCACCGCGATCTACTTCGGCGAGCAGCCGCCGCTACCGCTGCTGGAGATGTACACGAAGGGCATCACGTTCAAGACCGGTCGCGCCAACGCGCGCACGGCGATGCCGCACGTGCTCGAGCTCGCCGCCTCCGGCGCCCTGCGCCCCGAGCTGGTCACCACCAAGGTCGTGGACTGGGCCGACGCGGCGGACGCGCTGCTCGAGCGCGGCTGGACGAAGCTCGTGATCGAGCGCTGAGCGGCCGGCCAGCTCCCACGCTCGCGCGGCAGTGCGAGGGCCGCCGCCGACAGGTCGCGGGCCGCCCGCAGCGCGACCGGCCGCTCCATGTCAACCGGCTTCGGCCTCCGCGATCGCCCGCTCGAGCGCCCTATGCCCGTCGCTCAGCACCGGCTCGCCGTGGGAGACGAGGACCCGTTCGATCGGCAACACCAGCAGCTCCCGCAGCAGCCCGGCGACTTCCGCACGGTTCGCGGGCACCTCGGCGAGCCAGCTCTGCGGGCACACCTGCACGCCACCCGCTCCGTCTCCGATCAGCCGATCGCCGGAGACGAGCGTGGCCACACCGGGCAGCCAGAGCAGCGTCTCGCCGGCACGGTACAGCCGCCGCTGCTCCACACCTGCAGGCAAGTAGTTCCACACGCGCGTGCTGTTCTCGCGGTAGCGCTCCGCGAGCTCCTCGCGGTCGCGGCGGTGCCATCGGATCGTCGTGAGGATGCTCACCTGCCGTCCCGCGACGCGCTCGTCGAGCCAGTGCAGAAACAGCTCGCGCTCCACCATCGGGAGTAGCGGGTCGATCAACACGACCACGCCCGCCGGCGTTTCGTAAAGCACCGAGCCGACCATCTGCTCCCAGTCGCTCGAGCTGCCAGGCTCCGCGTCCGATTTCCACTCGGGGTGCGGCGCGCTCCAACGCACAAGGCCGGGCACGATCTCTGTGGTGGCCGACGCGTCGATACTTCAGGCTAACTGCCGACCGCACCCGCACCGACGCACACCCCGCGCGCCACCCCCGGCAGACGGCGCGGCCGATTCGCGCTCCAGTCAACCGCCGATCGGGGCGCGCGCGTTCGTGCCCCAAAAGATCTGGGTCCCGAGCGCGTCGATCACGTTCACGAGCACCAGGTTCAGAGCCATCGACTTCGCCGTCGCCTGCCCGACGCCCACCGGACCGCCGCTCGCGTTGTAGCCGTAGTAGCAGCCGACGAGCACGATCGCGGTCGCCATCGTCATGCCCTTGATCACGCTGAACAGGTAGTCGCCGGGATTCTGGAACTGCCAGAAGATCAGCAGGTAGCCGCCCGAGGAGACATACCCCACCTGGTGCACGATCGCTATGTAGGAGGCCAGAAACGCCACGCCGATCGAACCGATGTACATGAACGGCAGCACCAGCCATGCCGCCAGCAGGCGCGTCGCGCACAGGAACGTCATCGAGTTGACGCCCATCACCTCGAGCGCGTCGATCTCCTCGGAGATGCGCATCGCGCCCAGCTCAGCGACGATGCCGGTGCCGACCTTCGCGGACATCATGTAGCCGAACACGAGCGGCACCGCCTCGCGCAGGTCGCACCACGCGGCGAACACACCCGAGTACGCCGGCGCGCCGGTCGACACGGTGAAGTACGCCGCCTGAATCCCGCACGGGCCGAGGCCGTTGATGAACGCCAAGCCCCATATCACCCCCGTCGAGCCGACGATCAGAATGCCCGACTGGCGCAGCGCCTCGCCGAAGAACTTGAGCACGCGCAAGCTGGCCACGTCGCGCAGCACCTCGCCCATGAAGCCGCCGATCTCGCCCGCGGACGCGAGCCATTCGCGCGGCAGTGCCAGCAGTTCCTCCACTACTTGATCACCAGGATCTGCGGATGCGTGGCCAGCAGCGTCTGCGTGAACACGTAGTCGAACGCGCCAAACGCCAGGAACGACACGACCACCGCCTCGTTGACCGCGCGGCCCACGCCCTCCGCGCCGCCCGAGGCGGTCATGCCTTTGTGACAGCAGACGATCGCGATGATCGCGCCGAAGATCGTGGTCTTGAGCACCGAGCCCCACAGGTCGGTGACGTTCGCGTTCGCAAACAGGCTGTTCCAGAATGGCCCCAGCGAGCCACCGCTCTCGATCTCCGCCAGCAGGCCACCGAACAGCCCGAACAGGACCGCATAGATGTTGAACAGCCCCGTCACCAGCATCAGCGACAGGAAACGCGGCACCACCAGGTTCTTCACTGGGTCCACCCCCAGCACCTGCAGCGCGTCGAGCTCCTCGCGCACCTTGCGCGCGCCCAGGTCCGCCGTGATCGCCGTGCCTCCCACCCCCGCCACCACGATCGCTGTGATCAGCGGGCCGATTTCACGCACCACCTCCACCACGAAGAAACCTCCCAGGCGGTCGATCGCGCCGAACAGCGTCAGGAAGTTCGCCGCCTGCAGCCCCGGCGCGCCGTAGTCGATCGCCACCGTGGAGACCAGCAGCGGCAGCCACACCAGCCGCAGCACGAACAGGAACTGGTTGATCAGCTCACCGCCATACGGATACGGCGGGCGCACCGTCGCTGTGACCGTGCGGCCGGTCAGCAGCATCATGTCGCCGAACTCTTCGAGCACGTTCTGTACGGGAGCAACCGCCCGCTTGGGAAGAGCCGAGATCGCACCACCACCTCGCCGCATTTCTCTAGTGTACTAGTTCACCAGTACACTATGCAACGTGGTCGGCTGGCTCTACAGTTGACGGCATGAGCCAAGACGCCGGCGAGCCCTCCGCCCTGGACATCAGCGTCGACCGCGACGCCGAGATCCCGATCGGCGTGCAGCTCGCATGGGCACTGCGCTCACGTATTCGCGACGGGCGCTTCCAGCCCGGACAGCGCCTGCCCGGCCTGCGCGAGGTCGCCGAGGCGACCGGCATCAACGTCAACACCGCGCGCGCCGTCTACCAGCGGCTCGAGCAGGAGGGCCTGATCGACAGCCAGCAGGGCAGCGGCACGTTCGTCGCAGCCGCGCCGCCGCAGCTCGCCGCCGTCACCGCCATCGCAGCCGACGCCGCGCGCGAAGCGCACGAGACCGGCGTCGACCCGCGCGAGGTCGCCGCCGCGCTGTACGTCTCGCCGGCCGCCGTCGCCGACCCGAGCAGCCTCGCCCCGGCGCCCGCCGACGACGCGGCCGAGCGCCGGCGCGCGCTGCGCGCGCAGATCGCCTCGCTCGAGCGCACGCTCGGCGAGATCGAAGCCAAACACCCCGGCGTCGCACCTGCGCGTGACGCCGCCCACACCGGCCGCGGGCCGACGCTGCTCGACGCCGGCGAGCTCGAGCAGGTGCGCACGATGCTCGTGCGGCGCCTGACCACCGTGCAGGCCGCGATCGACGGGCTCGGCAGCGAGGCCGGCGCGGCCGCGCGCGAAGCCGCGGGCGAGCGGCGCGCCGCCGTCGCGGGCGGGGCCACGCGCAAGCAGCGCGCGGCCGCTAACACCGACGCCGGGGAGCGCGACGCGCGCGCCAAGCCGGCAAGCCGGCGGGCACCGCGCGCGACCCCCCCGATGCGCCCCGCGCCGGAGGGAGCCTGAGCGATGGACCAGGTGTACTTCCTGTCGATGGTGCTGGGCGTGCCACTGCTGCTGCTCGCGCTGGCGCTGCTCGCGGGCCACCTCCACCAGGACGGCTACGCGGAGCTGCTCGACTGGAAGCCCACACGCTCGCCCGAGCGCGAAGTCGAGCTCGAGTTGGGCGACATCGAGCAGATGCTCGCAGCGCAGAACCGGCATCGTCGCCGGCGCGGAGCGCCCGAGCGCACGCTCGCGGACGTGACAAGCGGCATCGCCGGCTCGCGCCGCCACCCGTACTAGGAGCCCGCCGCACCATCGCGGTGGTGCTCGCCGCCGGGCGGGCCGGGCTGGGTCGAAAGCGCGACCGACGTGAGCGCCGGGCCGCTGTTCGTGCTGCTAGCCGTGGCGCTGCTCTTGGGACGCTCAGGTCTCGCGAATGAGCTTCAGGTCCTCGACCCATATATTCGGGCGGCCGGCATAGTGGTCGATCAGCCGGTCGGCCAGGTGCTCGGGCTCCCACACCGCGGCTGCTTCGAGTCCCTCGCATTCCGCGGGGGTGGCGTCGCGGCTGTTGCCCTGATCGTCGATGATCCGGCAGTCACCGGGATCGAGATCGTCCTGGATGAACTGTTCCTTTGGCGGCCGCAGCGATTCCTCGAGCGGCAGCTCTCCGATCACCTCCCAACCGCCATCCTCGATCAGGCTCTTGTGCGCAGCGACCGTGAACAGCGGCCGATGCGCGACGATCTCCACGGACTCCTCCAGGGGTTCCTGCGTGCGAGCGTCGTAGAACGCCGCCCATGGGAACTCGAGCAGCCGTCCATAGTAGGTGTACCCATCGCTGAGCGTGCGGCGGATCACTGCCCCAGGTTGCCATTTCGCGGCTGCCACGTCTGTGCTCGTTTCTAGTAGCCCGTGTAGGGCGCTCGCTGCCCGAACGCCGCCGTCGCGGCGTTATGGTAGATCCTCCCGCGAGGATTGGCCCTCGAGACCCCGCGGATGGGATTGCCGGACCCCGTCGCGTTCGCGTTTCCGTGGTGGTCGCTGATCGCTCCGCCATACGCGTCGATCAACTGCTGCTCCCGCCCCCGGATCGCCTGATAGGCCGGATCCTGGTGCCGGTTGGCAAACGGTCGCGTCGCATCCAGCCATTGGTCCAGCCGCGCCGGCCCAAAGCCGTGCTGGGTCATGTGGTGATTGCGGTCACGCGCGGCGACGATCGCCTGAGGATCACCGTAGCCCATCGAGTGCCCTACGTAGACCTTGCCCGTCCTCGGGTTGCGCTTTCGATAGGTGACATAGCGCAGCTGCGGATCGTTCCTGCGACGGCGCTTGGTGTCAGGGATCGGGTCGGCCGGCGTATCCGGACGTGGCCGCTTATGCGGTCGGCGATCGCGGTCGGGGCGCTGATCGGGTGCCTTCTTCGGCCCCGAGCGCGGCCGCGGCACCGGCACCGGCGGCACCGGCCGAGGCACCGGCAGCGGGTCAACGGGGACAGGCACCGGGATCGGGGGCGGAGGGGCTGGAAGCGGCTCGGGTGGCGCCTTCGGTGGGGCCGGGACCGGAATCGGGATGGGCGGGGCGGGGACCGGGATCGGCCATGGCTCAGAGCTGAACTCCTGGGGCTGGAGCCGCTCGCGCACCCCCTCGCGGAACTTCGGATCCGAGGCCAGCACGCCGGTGCCGCCCACCACTATCGCCCCCGCCCCAAGCCAGGTGATGGCCTCCCAGGTGAGCACCACGCCGCCGATCACCAGGCCGGCGGTTCCAGTCGGGTCGATCACGGTGGTCGGGTTCTCGTGCGCGTACGCAAAGAGGTTCGGACCGTCGACGAGACCCTCCGGATCCGGGCTGATCCAGCGTCCGAGCCACGGCGCGTAGTAGCGAGCGCCGTGGTAGTAGAGCCCGCTCTCCTCGTCGCGCTCCTTCCCGGTGAACCGGTAGCGCTTCGGGACGTCCGTCTGCCTTCGCACAGCCTGGTAGGACGTGGAGCCCCACGGCATGTACTCCTCGTAGGAGATGATCGCCGAGCCGCCGTCCAGCTCGAGCGTGGCACTCGACAGCTGGTTGGTGTACTGGTATCGGACCAGGCGCCCGGGGCTACGGTCGTGCCCCGCGACGCGCCGTTCGAGCAACGCGATCGAACGCCGCGCAGCGGTGATGAACAACGACTCGCGGGCGAGCTTGACGGTCTTGCCGTCGGGTCCGAACTCCCGGTAGAGCTCGAAGGCCCCGAGGTAGATGCGTTCCCTGCGCCGCATCCCCGGTCCGTGCCTCGACTGGCGGTCGGTGACCTTGCGGATCCGCTGCCCGCCCGCGTCATAGGTGTAAAACGTCGTCTCCGGGACGCCCGCGCCGACGACCTGCCGCGCGGTCGAGCGCAGCTGGTTCTGCTCGTCCCACGTCATTGCCGAGAGGTGCGGCATCCGTGTCGTGTTCGCGTGCGCGTCGTACTCGTAGCGCGCGCCGTAAGGCCCGTCGGGCGAATCTCCGGGCAGACTGGTCGCCGACAAGCGGTTGCTCGCCTGCGTCGGGTCGACGGCCGAGGGCTCCTCGTAGGCATACGCTCGCGTCCACGCGCCTGAGGAGACCTGGTGGACCATCTTCAGCAGATTGCCGACAAGGTCGTATTCGTAGGACTCCACGTAGGTGCCCATCGCGTTGCCGTCGCCGGGCTGGGGCAGGCGCATGCGAGCCGCGTCGTCGCCTGTGACCTGGGCCGGCGCTGACAGCGCTCCGCCGGTCTGGCCGAGGTGCTCGCGCCCGGTGGCTCGCGTCAGCCTGTACCCGGCGTCGACGGTGTAGTCGCACGACGGTTCGACTCGCCTGTTGCGGAAGAAGACGACGTCGTGCATGTCTGCGTAGTCGCGGACACGGGTGATGTTGCCGACCGGGTCGTAGTTGTAGAGCAGATCCTGCACGACGCGCTCCTCCGCGGCGAATCGACGTGGCCGGAGGCTTCTCAAGCCCGTGAGGCGGAACGTCTGCGGGTCGTAGCGGCGCTCGATCACCGTGCCGTTGCCGTGCACGACCAGCGTCCGCTGGCCAAGCGCGTTATAGTCGCTGCGGGTGACGGCGTGCAGATCGGCGGTCGCCGGTTCCAGCAGCCCGGCGGGGATGCTCTCCGCCTGCTCCCACACGTCGACGGTATCGACCAGGCCTGCCTTGTTGTAAGACGCCCGCACGACGTTCGCGCGCGCATCCTGAAGATGCGGCGTGATGACCTGGGTGGGCCGGTTGAATGCGTCGTGCAACGCGTGGGCGGTGAACCGGTCCTCGGGCTCCAGCAGCGGCGCCGCAGCCGCATCGAGTCGCTCCGGGTCGGTCTCGTCACCGAGCGGCGACCAGTCCGGATCCTCGCGGTAGCTGCGCGCGAGCTGGCGCGAGCGATCGACGAGGTTGCCCTTGAAGTCACAGCGCTCGTTGCCGGAGACGCCGGACTGGTCATAGTGGCGAAACATCTCCCCGCACAGGTTGAGGTCCGGCATGCCCTCGCCGTAGACGGTGCGCGATGCGAGCGCCGCCGGTCCGCCGTCGAGGCTGACGTAGCGATGGGTTGGCCGCCGCAGCGCGTCGTAGCGGACCCAGACGGCGTACCCGCGCGCATCCCAGGAGCGGATCGGATGGCCGACGACGTCGGGCAACATGCGCCGCTCACCGCCGTCCATCTGATTGTGGAACAGCTCGCGGCCGGCGAGATCGCGCCCGCTGAGATAACGCGTCTCGCCGTTCGGCTGCAGGTCTCGCACCAGGTACTCGACCGCGCGACGTGCGCGCGCGTCGATCGTCGCAAGCGCTGCGCCCTCGGCGTCGAGCACCGTGCGCGTCGGTTGACGACCGGCGACCCCGAGGTCCTTGACGGCGAGGCACGTGTGCCCGCGCGCTTCGAAGTGCTCGACATCGGGCGTCGCAGCATGAGCTGCCGCCTTGCGCGCGGCGTCCTGTGCGGCCGCGCGATCGTCGGGCGTGCCGCCGAAGGTCCCCCCGATGCGCCTGTCGTACCACGACACGAACGCTCCGGGAGCGTCTCCGAGCAGACGCCGGAACTGGTCGCCGACGTCCGGATCGGCTCGTGGATCGGCGATCAGCGTGGTGTCGTTGCGGTCCCAGCGCTCCTCACGCCACGGCCCGAAGACCGTCTTCTCCCAGGTTTCGTCGGGATGAAGCACCGCCACCCTTCGGCCGACGGCGTCGTAGAAGGTGACGGAGCTCACCCCCGCCCGAACGGAGAACTCGAACTCGTGTGTGGCTGTGAAGAAGGGGTCGTAGCGCCTGACAGGACGGCCCTTGTTGTCGAAGATCGTCCACCCCGACCCGACCCAGCGCTCCTCGCTGCGCGACCTGCCGTCGCCCAGCGGCCCCGGCTCTGCCTGCGCCTTGCTCTGGATCTCGCGACCAAAACCATCGGAGTACATGAACCCGTGGCGAAACTGCGTGGTCTGGCCGGATGCGAGTTCGGAGACGTGGGTTTCGCGCTCGAGCGTGTAGACGACGGGCGCGGCGGGCGCGGGCGTGTCACGAGTGCGCAGGAAGGCATCGAGGTCGTAGACCATCCGCGCCGAGGCGTTCTGGAGGATCGCCAGCGGATCCTGTAGCGGCGCGGCGAGATGCGCCGCGACGGTGGCGTCGTCGAGGTCGGCTACGAAGCCGTCGAGCGAGTCTCCGAGATGCTCGTCGAGCTTGCCCATCACCGCGCTTCCCACCACGTGCCCGAGACAGTCGAACGCCACCTGGGCCCGGTTCTCGTTCGGGTCGACGACCTCGGAGGGCTCGAGGACGCGGTAGTCGTTGACGGCGCGCTGGACGTTGCCGACGGCGTCGACGGCGCGGACCGACAGCAGGTCATACGCGTCGAGGTCGGTGCGCCTCACCGCCCCGAACGCGTCGACCTCGCGCCGCGCAGTGAAGAAATGCCGCCGAGCGTCCGCCAGCTCGCTCACCGGCGTATCGTCGTCACCGGGCGAATAGAAGACGCGATCGGACGGCAGCCACCAGCCGGTGTGGCCGGCCACCGCGACATAGCCGCTTTCGGAGAGCTCCGCTGCGCCCACGCGTTCGCCGAATACGCTCTGCAGCAGGCTTGGCGTGAAGGCGAGCCGGAGTGTCTCGCCGGGCAGCGCCAGCGGCTCCACCCGCCCGAGCGCAAGCAGCCCGTTGAGGTCGTCGCGGCGAAAGACCGTCCGCACGTGCTCGAGAATCCGGCGTGTGCTCAGCCCCCGCGGCTGTGGCGTGCCGTTGACGTCGGCGCTCGAGATCACCTCGAAGGGGACATCGTGCGCGCCGTTGCAGACCTCGGCCCAATAGGCATCGAGCTGCGCGAAGCCGAACAGGCGCGTGACGCCCCCCGGGCCGGCGGCAGGGCGCAGGCCGGTCAGATCCGCGGCGATCGTCTCACATAGCTGCGGCGTGCGACGTGCGTCCTCGCTGAACGCGGAGGCCGTGTAACGGTGCTCGGTACCGAGCACGTGCAGCCTCGCCTGGTCGCACGCCAGCATGCCCTGGAACTGTGAGGAGACGCCGGTCTCGGCATCCCGGTGCACGTCGCGCCTCGGGTAAGCGATCGCCACCGACCGCAGCTGATTGTCGAACTCGTCGACCTCGAGCATCACCTCGTGCGTGACCCGCGGGTCACAGGCCACCCGGTCGTACTCGAACACGACGCTCTCGCGCGTGGTCGCGGAGAAGATCGCGTGGCGGTTGCCGATCGGCTGGATGCAGCGGACGGCATAGGTCTGCTCGCTCACCGTGCACGGGACCGCGGACCGCGGACTGCCGTCCTCGGCGTAGACCTCGCGGCGGAGCATGTGTCCCTTCAGGGCGCGGTGTGCTTCGCGCAGCGCCGCCGCCGCAAGCCGTGAGTCGATCGCCGGCTCAGGCAGCGTCATCCGCTCATGCCCGGGCGCATGCTTGTGTCCGCCTGGCAGCGGCTCGAGCCAGTACTCGCGCGCGAACTGTCGCGACAGAGCCGTCGCTTCGACGAACGCGCCGGTGTGAAACCAGGTCTTGGTGTGCACCGGCGGAGACCATGACGCCGCATCCCAGTTCTCGACCTCGGGGATGCTCGTGCTCGCGCGATGGTCTTCGGTGTCCCACTCCTCGACCATGCCGAACCCACGGAACTCCCGTTCGAGCCCGTCGTAGTAGCCGTGGTGGTAGGCATAGCGGCTGACGAAGCGGCTGCGCCCGATCCAGTCGTAGGTCTCGACCCGCTCGACCACCTGCACCGGGAACGGCAGTTTTGTCACCCACGGGATGCCCGCCGCGCGGTCTTCGAGGAAGAACCGCGTCGAGGGCGCGTAGTGGAGCTTGGTCTCGGCGCCAAGGTTGTTGCGGGTGCGGATCAGCAGATGCGGCTTGACGCCGCTCATCAAGTCGATGTAGCGCAGCGGCGAGTGACTCTGCGAGGGAAGCGGCGAGGACCACACCAGGCAGGCGGTTCCGTTGCCCAGCAGGTCGATCACCTGAACCGTGCTGAGCTCGTCGGCGGTCGGGAAGACCGCGATCCTGCTCGTCTGCGACCAGGCGTTGCCCGACTGGTTGAAGCTGACCAACACCCCCTCGTCGCCCACGTAGACCACGTCGCTGGTGCCGGAGCCGTCGATGTCGGCGAGGTGGACGCGGCTCGGATCGAACCGCTCGGCATCGGCAAACCGTGGAGCGCGATCCATCGTCACCTTCGCCCCGAAGCGCCCGTAGCCGAGGTTCGGCCAGTAGCAGATCTCGCCGTTGCGGACACGCACGATGTCACTCAGGCCGTCTCCGGTGAAGTCGGCGAGGTGCAGCGTCTCGGTGCCGTCCGCGAACACGATGCGCGGTCCCAGTTCTTCGTCCCAGGGCGATCGTGCCCGCAGAGCTGGGCCGTAGCCTTCTTCGCCGAGCGACGGGTAGACGAGCCACACGTTCTCCTCTCCCACCAGCAGGTCCGCGCGGCCGTTGCCGGTCACGTCAACGAACCTGATCCGCGGGTCTGACCAGTTGACGTTCGGGAGCGAGGGGAACGGCTTGAACGGCTCCCAGCCTCCGCGCGGCCCGCGGGCGAAGTAGCCGGGCATGTCACCGCCGAACGAGACCAGGTCGTAAGTGCCGCTGCCCGCGAGGTCGAGCAGCTGCACGGCGGCGGATCGGTATGTCGAGGGCAGCTGGGTTACGGACTCGAGCGGACCCAGCCGCGCTGTGCTGCGCGGCTGCGTCCCGTCAGCTCGTGGCGCACCCGTGAGCGGGCTGGTGTTCCGCTTGAAGCGCCACGCGTCTCCCTCGCTCCCCAGAACCCCCGGCAATCCCTCCGAGTCGAGGTCGATCCATCGATAGCGCGTGGAGTCCAGGCCCTCGGGCAGGTTGGTCGCGCTTTCGGAGTCGAGCCCGCGGACCGTGGGGTCCAGCTCGACGGCGCTGTACTCGAGCTCGAGCGGCGGCAGCGCCTTGCGGCGGTAGACGTCGCCCTCGCGCCGGTAGCCGACCTCCGTGATCGAGCTGAGCAGCGTGTACATCGGGGCCGTCGGATCGGGCTGGGAGTACTCGTCCGAGTAGCGAAGCTCGAGCGCACGAACCAGGCAGTCGCGCCCGACGTCCGGCTCGTCGGCAAAGTGATGGAACATCAAAGCACGCCGGCAGCGCCGGTACGTGCGAACCTCGAAGCCGGGACGGTAGTTCGAGAACGGGTCGGGGCGAACCGGCCAGCCGCCCTGCTCGCCAGGCACCGGCGCCTCTGGCTGGTGCTCGCCGTAGTCGAGCACCAACTCGAAGTGCCAGCCCGCGGAGCCCGGCTGCTCCGGCTCGCAGCCTCTCGGCGAGAAGTCCGCGAAGCAGGGGTCGACGTTGCCGTAGCGGACGGACTTCAGATATCGCTGCTGGCGCCGGCTCGCTTCCGGCCGATTGGCCTCGTGCGGACTGGCCCGGTCCACGCCGTCGCCGTCCTCGGCGACGTAGGTGTACACCGCAAGGTTGCCCCTGCCGTCATATCGGCGGCAGATCAAGTAGGAGTAGATCTGCCGCGGATCCTCGCACGAGGCGATCGTGCTGCCCTCGTCGAGGCCGAACAGCGTTGTGACGTTGTCGCTGGAGATCGTGCGCCAGTGGCTGATCCCGGTCGCGGGCGCTGTCCAACGCTCGATCTGCGCGTACAGGCCCTCGATCCGCGGTCGGTACGGAAGGACTTCGTAATCGACGCCGTGCATTGTGCGGTGGATCGTCAGACGTCTACCCGTGTCGTCCAGCACCGGCACCAGGTCCTCGCTGCCGGCGAGCACGAAGATGTCCGACTCGTCCGCGTCGCGGTATTGCGGCAGGCCCAGATCGGTCCGCCGGGTGATCGCAGGCAGGTCAAGCCTCCAGCCCATCCCGAAGGGGCCATTGCCCGCCCCGGAGTCATAGTCCAGATTCAGCTCGGGCGTGAAGCCGCCGCGACCGTGACTCAGCGGCAGGGGGACGCTCAGGCTGGCAGTGCCGTTGACGGCATTGACCGCGAGCTTCTCGCTGAGACCACGCATGGCGCCACCCGCCTTGGGCAGCGACAGCGGTGCCAGCGCAGACGGCGGCGCGGCCGGGGGTCCCCCGCCGGCGCCGTGCGCGCTCGGCTGACCCTGCGGCGAGGGGGCGGCCCCCATCGGGGAGTCGTGGAGGTCGCCGAAGCCGCCTGACTCGCTCAGTGGCATGGGCCCGACGAGCAGCCGCACCGGCAACCGTGCTCCGGCTCCCCACACCTCGGCCACACGTCCGCGCAGTACACGGCGACGAGCTTGACCTCGCAGATCTCGCCGATCCCAGCGGGGAACTCCAGCGAGCCGAGCTCGACGGCGCGCTCGATCTCCAGCGGGCCGAGACGCCGGCCACGCAGATCGACCACTCCCCAGTACAGCCCCGGGTACTCGTCGCTGGCGACACACTCGACATCGATCGCGCCGCATCCACAATCGTGCTCGCGCTCGTGCTCGTGTGCGCCGGGGTGAAACCGCACCAAGTGGTTCGTGCTTGGCTCGGCGCCTGGAGCGGCGAACAGGAGTTGCAGACCGTCGACCCAGCGCGTGCGACGGGTCGGGACGAACGGAAACATCGCGGCGTTCAAACACAGCGGCAGGTATCGGGACGCGTGCGGGTCCTCGCGCGGCGCGGTCAGCGTGTACCAGGCGTCGGGAAGGTCGCGGCGTGCGTCGATCAGCCGCAGCCCGTCCCCCGGCAGCCGGCAGCGAGCGCTCTCACCGGCAGCACGGCGCAGCGCGTCTCCCCCCTCGCGTGCCGTGTAGTTGACGTGCAGCACGACATCCGTGAGCGTCTCGAAGTCGAAGTAGTTGGTCTCCCGCGGCAGCTCGATACGCCACCGGCTGACGGCACCGGCGAACTCGAAGGGCAGGTAGCGCTCGTCGTGGAAACTCAGCTCGAACAAGCCGGAGTCGTTTTGGCCGCTGGAGGTGGCGATCGCCTCGCTCGCGGCATACGACCTCGCCACGCGAGGATCGCTCGGCAGCGGGTCGTAAGGGTTGGAGCGCGACTCACAGCAGCAGCAGCTGTCGCCCTCGCGGCAGTCGCACGGCTCCTCACAGCAGCGGTGCGGCGCGCTCCCCAGCCGTGGGTCGACACGCGTCTGCGAGCTCAGCAGCGTCAGGCGGCAATGCACGCCCGTATACGGTCCGGCGACGCACGGAATCGAGAGCGTGACGCTCTTGATCCGCCGCATGTAGTGGCCGGGGTAGTCGAGGTCGAACATCCACTCTGGCAGCTCGACCTCGCAACGGCCGGTTGCCTGCAGCCGAAGGAATGCGGCAGGCATGCCCATACGAAGCGAGACGTGCTTGCTGAGCTCGTATTCGCGGCAGTTCTCGTCGAGATATGCCTTCTCCATGCGACGCAGGGCGACCTGCAGTCGCTCACCGGCCATCAGGCCCTCGTGCAGGTCATCCCAGTCGGCATCCGGCAGAAACCTGCGCGCGGTGAAGCCACGCTCATAGTTGAATGCACGCTCGGCACGACCCGCCGTCGCCAGCGCGAGGTCGTAGGACTGGCGATACAGGGCGGAGGTCTCCTGCGCGAGGAACAGGTACAGCTCGTGGTTGGTGAACTTGTCGCGCAGGAAGTCCTGCACCTCGATCGAGTGCTCGATCTGACGCTGCTGGTTGTTGAGCTCGCACAGCGCCACGTCGCGACGGCGTTCGGCGCCGAGCAGCTGGCGTTCAATCTGCTCGATCTCGATTCCGATCACTTCAGCCTGCAGACGCCATTCCGCTTCGCGGCGATCCCAGCCGCCCTCGGTGAGGCTCAGCGCGCCGCTCGAGCCTGCGATCTCGGCGAGGGCGTTCAAGATCCGTGCCGCGGTGGAGAAGTCGCTGCCGAGCTTGCTGCCGACGGGCAGCTGGTCGAGCTCGACCGGCGTTCCGGCGATCCCGGCCACTCCGACCCACATGTCTGGAACCACACCCATCACCTGGGCGATCGCCTCAGAGATGTTTCCGGCCGCACGCGAGGCGATCGACACGGCGGTCAGCGCCTCGTATCCGATCTCACCTCCGTTCAGCCCGTTGGTGATCAGCCCCTGGTAGTAGCGCAGCCTGGCCTGGGCGCCCGCCTTGGTCTTCTGCAGCGCCTGCACCTGCCAGTCCGCGTCGCGCCACTGGTCCTTGCGCACTTCCAGACCGAGTTCGAGCATCTGGCGCTCATGTGTCGCGTGCAGCGACGCCAGATATTCGGCATCGCGCTTCTCAAAGGCGCCCAGCAGCTCCGACCCGAACGCCCGCACTTCGGCGGCGAGCTCGATCGCCTTCTGCACGCGGAAGGTGAACCGGTAGGCATCGCAGCACGAGCCGCATTCACAGTCGCAGCAGCCGCAGTCGCTGCAGATCCAGCCTTCACGCTGAGTATCCTCGCCGAAGTAGGGCATCTCGACGTTCGCCAGCCCGTCGCGCCGTCGGTGTCCGTTCTCACGGTTGTGGATCAACTGCACGCGGTCGGCGCTGCGGTCGTACAGCGCCATCAGCCTCGGGTTCAAACCGGCAGGGCGAGGGAGGAACGCCGCGACCGTCGGCGCCGGCCCTGGTGTGTCCGCGGCGAAGATCGTCGCCGGTCGCCGGCCGAGCACACGCTCGATCACCGCGAAGATGACGTCGGCTTGACGAGCGGCCTCCGGCGAACGTCGGCACAGCAGCGCGTCGCCCCACTGCAGCAGCGTCTCGAGGTGATGCAGCAGGATCGCGCGCCGGCGTGCGACGTCGTCATCGGGGATCACGTCGGTGCAACACGGCAGGTCGCCCTGCTGTCGGTCTCCCGGCACGTCGGTGCTGAGGACGGCGGGAGCCGGCTCATCGCCGGCCACCGACAGGTCCTGCGCGGCCGGCGTGCGTTCACGTTGCGTGCGTTCGTCTTGAGCGCGTTCGCAGAGCGCCCATGTGTCGTCACTCTGGAGAGGGTCGTAGGCGAGCGCGTACCACTTCAGCGCAGCCTCGAACCTGCAGCGGGCTCGAAGCGCCGCCGCTACGCTCACCGCGACGCTGAACGGCGACAAGGGGATGACGGGCGCCCCAGGGCAGAAGTACGCGAAGAACGGATATGCCTCCAGCCCGCCGGGGAAGGTGCCCAAGCTCGAAGCCGAAAGTGGCGCTATGAGTGGAAGGCACACCGCCTCGTCGCGGGCGATGTCATAGCGGAAGCCGGCAAGCTCTGGATCGGTGTAGCCGGTCGGCGAGATGGCGCCTGCGACCTGGAAGCGCAGCGAGTCGCCGCTGCGCCCCTCGTATTCGAGCTGCGGCAGCTCGCCCGCGGATGGGTCGATCGCCAGCCCTTCGCTGGAGCGACGCGGCGGCTGAAACTCGCCGTTGTGCAGACGGCTCCAGAACAGGTGCACCATCGGCTCGGACGGCCAGCTGAGCAGCGTCGCCAGCTGCGCGGGACGATCCCAATCCGAGGTCTGCTCCGGCGTGGTGGCGCCGACTTCCGCTTCCTGCGTCACCGCTTCGAAGTGCCGTGCATCGACGAGCCAGAAGTAGTACTCGTCGATCAGCGGTCGGTGCGCCCCGCCGCACTCAGCGCAACATTGCTCGTCGCCGCCGCACGGAGCAAACGGCTTCGATGCGGGAGGCTCGCCCGCGGCCGCGACGCGCACGAAGCGGGCACCGAGACGGACGGCCGCCTGGATCCACAGGGGGAGCAGTTCGAGCTCGGC
Organism: uncultured Solirubrobacteraceae bacterium; assembly: GCA_963797105.1. GTDB lineage: Bacteria > Actinomycetota > Thermoleophilia > Solirubrobacterales > Solirubrobacteraceae > Palsa-744. Next base: position 1,091,394 of record CAWCOB010000002.1, on the reverse strand, counting down.
CTCCGCAGGCGTCGCGCTGCTGGAGGGGGCGGCGGCCGTCGCCGGCTGCTGCGCGTCGCCCGTGTCGGACCGCTCATCCAGCTGCGGCTGGCGCGGGGACGTTTCGCTCGGCGCGCCCTGCAGCGGCGTGGCAACCGGCGCCAGCCAGGTCGGCGTGGCCTGCGACTCGGGCGTGCCCATCAGCTCCAGGTTCTCGGGCTGCTGTTCGAGCAACCGCAGGCGAGACGGCTGGCGCGCCTGCAGGAGCTCGAGGCAGGGGTGCGCCGGCAGCGCCGTAGCCGGCCACCAATCGAGCCCACCGGGTACAGCCACGGTGAGCGTCGCCTCGCGCAGCTGGCGCTCCAGGAGCTGGAACGCCTCCACCTGGCGCGCCGCGCGCAGCTCGTCCCAGTCGATCCAGTTCTCCCGGTAAACCTCGCGCCGCTTGCAGCACTCCCAGATGTGGAAGTCCGCAAACCTGCCATCCCACATCGATACGAACTCGGGGGTGACGGTGAAGCTGGGCTCGAGCCCGAGGCGGGCACGTTGGACGAACGCCTGGACCGCGCTGACCGCGTCGTCGATTCGACTGGCCCGCCCGGGGATGCCAGCCTCGACATCCTGCAGCAGCAGGTCGCCGAGGTCCCTGTCGCTCCGTGCGAACTGTCCGGGAGCGAACGGGAGCGTGACGCGATCCATGCCACACAGGTATGCGACGAGCGCGTGGCGCGCCCGCCGGCGCAACCCGTCGTCGAGCTCCGCGACGTTCTCGTAGCGTTGCGGCTCCCCGTTTTCGAAGCACCCGTTCTGGACGAACAGCGTCAGGTTCTCATTGCCGGACGGCGAGCCCAGGCCGGGGTCGTCCGCGGCCCAGCCGGCAGGGGCCGCTTCTCCGATCGACCTCACGAGGAACCGCCGTTCGAGCGCCCGCAGCCACTTCTCGCCCTGCCAGACGCGCACGGCCCACGGCTCGGCGTCCAGATCCCCGACCGAGATCGTGTATGGATTCGGGAGCTCGAAGTACGTTTCCAGCAGGGGCGCATGGAGGATGTCGACGCCGAGGCGACGCAGCAGCTGAGCGGGATTGTCGGGCTGCCCCTCCGCGGCTTCGTAGAACAGACGCCATGCCGAGCGCTCACGCGTGTCACGGGTCTCGCGACGAAGCGTGTCGTAGTCGAACAGCCGCTCCCAGATATCGAACAGCGCCGCTTGGCGCTTGGCGCTTGGCGCCACGCGCTGGTCCTCCGAAGCAGCCGGCGGGTCGTCGGGATCGGCGACCGGCAGCAGATTCGGGTCGAACCACGCCTGGTGCGTGGCGAACGAGCTCGGTCCCGTGCGGTAGTAGCAGCGTCCCGCGAACCTGTCGGGGTGTTCGAGCATGAAGCCGAGCTCCGACTCGGGGTCGTCTCTGAGCGGCTCCGCGGAGAGCTCGAAAAGGTGCGCCAGCAGGACCGCCTTGAACGCGCGCTGGTAGGTACGGCGGATGTCGCGCAGGCTGCTTGCGCTCTGATTGCGCAGGAACCGGGTGGCGGCCGGCCCGAGCTTGGTGCCCGCGTCGAGCGTTTCGTCCCCCGAGAGTTGGAACAGCCGCTCGAATGGGATCTGCACGAGCTCGTCGTCGCTGTCAGGCCCGCGGTACTTGATCTCGAATCCGGTGTGGCGCGGGCACACGTCTTCCTCTCGGGAGAAGGTGGGCTCGGGCTGTTCGAGTGAGACCTCGATCTCGTACACGCCGCGCCGCAGCCGAAGCGGCTCCGAGCTGTGCCCCGGAGCGCTCTCGGCGTGCCAGCAGTGGTTGAGGACGGACCACGTACGCTGACCTCGACGCAGCGTCACGAGCCAGCGTTGGCCCTCCGCGGCCTCGAAGTCGGGAGACCGCCCGCGGCCCGTGGGTCCACCGGCCTCGAACCGGTACTCCCCCGTCTGCTCGACCAGCAGCGCACCCTGCCAGCGAACGGTGAACGGCTGCGCGCCGAGCAGGCGCTCGCCGTCGCTGTTGCGCATCGCGAACCCGTTTCGCACCGTCGCGAATCGCTCCTGCTCGGCGGTCAAGCTCAGGTTCATCGACGGGATCACGGTGCTCACCGGGGCGTTGAAGCGGTTGCGCGAGTGCCCGAATGCGCCGAGCGGCCCCCGCAGCTCACGCCAGGCCGGATCGGTCGCTCCTGCCCCGAACTCACCCGTGAGCCCTGTGCCTGCGAGTCCCAGCAGGGCCGCAAACGCGCCGCCGGTGGGCTGCGGTTTGAAGGTGACTTCCGGTGGCGCGCCACCATCGCTCTCCCAACCGGTCAGCCCGCGGTTCTCATCGCCCCACAGCTCTCGCAGCAGCCGCCACGAGACGTTCGCGCCGTCCGGGCGCTCGCGCCCTGTGGCGGTCTGGACGTGCTCGGCGAGATGCTCGGCGATCACGTGGCAGCGACGGTGAAAGCGTGCGAACTCACGCTGTATCTCGAGGAAGCGCTGACTGTCCTCGCCCGCGTGTATCAAGCGGTCCACGGCGCGGCCGAAGTTCTCGAACATGAACGAGAACGGCGCGAGTGCGGCGCGAGGTGAGAAGTAGAGCTCGTTGACCGCCGCCTGCTCCACAGCCGACAGAGGGCGGATCTCGCTCAGCTTGGCGTTTACCGCACGGTCGGACAGCGGCAGTTGGACCCAGAGCTCCTGCGTCGCGAGGTCGTAGTGAAATGGGCCGTCCGACGGGGTGTTCCACATCGCCGGCGTTGTGGCGGCGGCGGCGAGTGCGACGCTGTAGCGACGCGCGATCGCGGAAACAGGGCGGCCTTCGCGCTCCAGAACCGAGGGGAAGAAGTGCTCGCCGAGATCGATCAGAAGCTCGGTCCCCGTCGGCCCGTCCGGGAGCCCGAACCGATCGTGCAGCGTCGCAACGATTCGCGCCCAGCCCCAGGACTCGACCTCCTCCTCGGTGCCCGCCTCGACGTCGAGCAGGCGACGCCGCAGCGCCCACAGGCCACGGGCTCGACTGTCGTCGGGATCCTCCAACGGATCGTCCAGCGCCTCGTTGACAGCTTGGAGCGGGAACGGATCGTCGCCGTCGAGGTGAGCTTCGTTGGTGAACAGGAAGACGATCTCGCCAACCGTGAAGTCGGACACCGCGATCTTGCACAGCACCTCGGCGAAACGCAGCGTGTTGGTCGGCTGCGCGTGCCAGGTGTCCGTCGCCGTATCGGGGTCGAACCCGGCGAGCACCGACAGCAGGTCCAGGTTTTCGGCCATGAGCTTGCACCACCTGGGCCCGTGACGACCCCGCTTGGACCGTTCGGCGATCTCCTCGAGCCGTCCGAGCAGGGCTTGCGCCGCCCACGCCCATTTGCCGGCGGTGGGCCCCACCCAGAAGGCCAGCAGCGCGGTCCGTTCGGCGCCGCTTGCGCCGGGCTGCGGATCGTCCGGATCTGACAGCGGCAGACAGAAGCTGTCGCGGAAGATCAACAGCGCGGCGAGTTGACGGATGAACTCGGGGTTGATGGCGCCCGCCCGAAACAGCTCGAGGACCTCGGCGATGTCGCACAGCTGGGCGAACGTGATCTGCGGCCCAGACAGCCGTTGCAGACACCGCCAGAGCCGGACGAACACGGCCAGCTCGCGCAGCGCGAGCAGCGGATCGACGGGTTCAACGAACTCGATCACGAGATCGTCCAGACAGCACGGCTCGCACTCGGGGAAGCCCTGTTCTCTGCCGGCCGCCCGGAAGACCACGAATCCGCACAGCTGGAGCTCGAGCAGCTCGCAGTAGCTGAGTCCGGTGCGGCGCAGGAACTCGGGGACCCGCACCACGATCTCTGTCCACGGAACGTTTTCGCTGGTGTCAGCCGCAAAGCCATACAGTTCGCGCAGCAGCAGCCTTCCGGGGGTGGGTGCGTCGACGATGTCGTGGGCGTACAGCAGTTCGTATTCCTGCTGGGAGATCTTCAGGTACTCGAGCGCGATCTCGAGACGGACCGGATAGCGCCACTGGTGGCGAACGAAGTCCGCCGGCTCGGCGTCGGCATCGATCGCCAGCTCGGTGATGTCCTTGCGGAAATGGCGCATCGCCGAATACCGGCTCGAACCGAGCTCGCCGAGGTAGGAGCGGCAGACGTCGAGCGACTGTGCGTAGGGCAGCGCCGGGTCGGTGAAATCGCTGCGCAGCAGTTCGTAGGCACCCGGCTGCGCAACCGGCGTGGCAGGCGATGAGTGTTGTGGAAGGACCGCAAGCAGCTTGGCCGGGTCCTGCGAAAACGGCAACACCGAGCTGTCGGTGTTGTACACGGCGCCGCCGGACTCACCGCCGGCGAGCCCGGCGGTGAGCGCCTCGAGGCTCTCGTTGACCATGTCGATCACGGGCAGCGGATCGTTCAGATTCGCCTCGCTCGCCAGAAGCTCTCCGACTGCTCCCCGCCGGCCGGCGACGAGCAGTTCCAGCCGTTCGGGATCGGACGGCTGCAGCGGTGTCTGGCAGCTCGAGACGGCCGACACCTGCAGCATTTCGTGGAGGTACTGCACGGGGCCCAGCGGAGAGAGATGGGCCGGTGGTATGCAGTCGGTCAGCAGGCCGTCGGGATTGACCGGCTTGAAGGGACCCCCCGAGGCGGGCGCGCCACCGCCGCCGCCGCTCTTGGCGTAGATCTCAGACGCATACGGGTAGGCGACGGTCCCGGTCAAGGCGTCGGCGAATTCGGCGCCAGAGAGCGCCGCGACGCCCTGCGTGGAGGTGAACCCGCGGGCGTACAGCGCCTCCATCAGCGAGAACTGGAGTTCGGGCGCGCCGACCTCGGTCAGCTCGTACAACGCCTCGATCGCTTCGACCGATTCGATCAGCCAAGCCTGCGCGGTGGGGTCGCCGACGAACACGCTTGCGGCGGCGGCCGCCACGTCGGCTGGTTTCAGCGGCGTTCCAAACACTAGCGGCCCGCCCGATATCGCAGCGTATGCGGACGCGAACGCGACGAACGCGTCGGCTGAGGTCTGGCCGAACAGCGGCGGCGCGCCGGGGACGGCGGCCTGATTCACGGTGGCCGTATTCGCGACGGTGAAGAAGTTGTGCAGGTGCCGGATGAACGCGTCGACGCGCTCGGCCGGAGTGCCCGGCTGCGTGAACGGCGGCAGCAGCGCCAGTCGCGGCGGCACTCCGGGGGGCGGCGAGGGACCGAGGAACAGATCGCGCCATTGCTGGTCCGTGATGGGCGGCAGATTCTCCCGCTTCGATGACATTGAGAGGCGGTTCTTTGATCGCTTCGATGAGCGGTTGGAAGTTCTGGGTGATGGCGTCGAGCAGCAGTTCGAGATAGGCGGCGCTGGCGAGGTTCGCAGCCCAGAACGCGGTGTCGATCGAAGCTGTCGTACCCGTGTATTCCAGCCAGTCGGTTACGAGCGCGATCAACGGCGGCGCGAGCGGCACCTGTGGAGGCGAGCTGGTCGAGGAGCCGAGCGCCCGCAGGCGGCGTGCGGCCTGATCGGCGTTTACCTTGGGGCTGCCCGGCGCGGTGAACGGCGCGACGGGAGTCGAGATCACGTTGCCTTCGACAGCTGCCGAGAACTCACCAAGCAGCCGTGATTCGAGCTCCAGGCACGCCATCTTGTAGCGCTGTTCGGCTGTGACGTGCGCCGGCACGGTCGCCGCCAGCGCGTAGAAGTAGGCGGCGGGGACGATGAACTGCGGCGCCAGCCCCGTGGACTCGGTGAGTACGACGCTGGCTTCGTTGTACGTGGTCCCCGTCCCGCCCCCTGTCTCCACGGGAAAGTCGAGCTGAGCCGCCGTCGCCTCCGCGCTCAGCTGCTCGGCGGCGATCGCGGCCGCCGCCGAGAACACGAATCCAGCGAGTTGCAGCGCCTGCGCTTCATGAGTGCCGTAATAACCCTGCTGTTCGGATTCGAACTTCATCCGCCCGGTGGCGATGTCTTCTTCGCTGACGGTGGGATCGACCTTCGGCTTGGTGTACATCGCACCGAACGGATCCAAGCCCAGGCCGGCCGGCGGTTCCGGCGGCGGGTACTCGCCGCGGTTCCAGACGATCTCCGAGGCCACCTGCATGGCCTCGGCGGCGGTCAGCGGAGCGCGGTGCAGCAGGTCACCGTCGGGGGGGCCGGGGTCTTTGGCCAGGACCCGATCGACCGCTTCGCAGACTTCGTCGAAGTTGGGCGCCTGGCCGTTCGCCGGTACGTCCACGGATGCGGACCCGGGGCCCAGCCCGAGGCCCGGCGGCAGCGTGACGTAGGCGCTCGCCTCGTATCCCATGTAGACCTTCTGGTCGGTCGGGAGCGAGCCCGAGACTTCGACGATCGAGACGTTGTAGTCGAGGCGGTGGTCGGCGATCGTGTTGGTGTCGCGGGTGATCTCAAGTCGAAGGTCCCAGGACTCGGGAGTTGGGTACTCGGGCGTGCCCGGCGGGGTGACCACGATGACGGCGGTGGCGACCGACTCGAGGAAGCGCTGCACCGGCTCCAGCGGAGCGGGCTCGACGTCGATGTAGTGCTGGATCAGGCCCTTTTTGGAGACGTTGACATTGTTGTTGGTGGTGCTCGTGAGGTGCGGCGCCGCCAGGTTTTCGGCGGTGCCGAGCTTCGTGCCGACGACGTCGTCCGCGAACGAAAGGTCATAGGCGGTGATCGAGAGCCCCGTCAGCGCCGTGCGGAAGTCGTCCGGCGCCATCGGTTCGGCCGGCCGGATCCGCAGGATCAGCAGAGGCGTCGCCATCGTCAGCCGACCGCGTCCCGAATCGCGTCCAGCAGCCGGGCCGGCGAGGGGTTCAGCAGATGCCTCTGCTCCCCGCCCGGCACGCGAAGTCGCATGTCTTTGCCATCGGGTGTGAGCGAGACGAGCGCCCGAAACGAGCACGCGTCGAGGAGCATCTCCGCCTCCCTGGGCACCTCGCCGCTCAGAGTCCACACGACCACGGCATCGCTCGGCAGACCAGCGAGAGCGTCGGCTGTGGCGATGAGATCGGTTGAACGTGAAATCAAGTGAAACTCCGGGTCTCGCTCGACGACGCTCTCGAGTAGGTCGCCCCGAACTCCCGACGCGGACACGAGTGCGACGCTGATGGTCACGGTCTCCCCTGGCAAGGGGGAGCTACGGTACCCCTCCTGGGACCGTCCGCAAGAGATCTTCGGATCTGAGTTTGGTGGCCAGAAGGTTCAGTACCAGAACGCGATCTGGTACTAGACCCAGGCGGTCGAGGCCCGCCCGACGCGCGCCCGCGCGGCGGCCTGCCCGCGTCGCTCAACGCCGAGCTTGCCGAGGATCGCGTGAACATGGTTCTTCACGGTCGGGAGCTCGATGCACAGCGTGGCAGCGATCTGCTTGTTCGTCATCCCGGCCTCGATCAGACCGAGGATCTCAGCCTCTCGGGCGGTCAACAGCAACAGCGCGTCTCGCCTGCGCCGCTCCGCCGCGAGGAAGGCCACGCGGCGCAGCAGCGCCGCCGTGGCCTTCGGCGAGCAGATGGTCTCGCCGCGAGCGACCGCGTGGATCACCATGCGCAGCGATGCGAGCGAGTCGCCTCGGAACACGTATCCGGCGGACCCGGCCTCAGCACAGGAGACGATGTCCGCCTCGGTCTCATGGATGCCAAGCACCACGACGCGCGCACCCGCGTCGCTCAGCCCGCGCAGCAGGCCGAGGCTGCCCTCGGTTGCCATGTTCAGCAACGTCACCGTCGAGGCCTGTGCGCAGCTGCGCATGGTCGCGGCGAAGTCGTCATCGGCGGTCTCGATCTGGTCGACCCAAGGCTCTTGGCGAAGCACGTCGGCGAGCGCCTGCGAATACAGGCGACTATCGTCGATGACCAGAATCCGTATCTCCACTGCCGGCTGCGAGGCGGGGTCGGTCGAGTGCGTCGAGCGGTCTCCCCCGCTCCACCCACTCGATGGCTCGGTGACCATCGATCCGAGGCGCTCCGCAGACGAGGGTGAGGGCATCTGACGGTGCGCCGGTATCACCGCTGCTCGACTCCTGGATCGCACAGCACGAGTCTCTCGGGGCATCGACTTTGCGTCAACGAAGATCACCGCCGCTTCACGTTTCCCCCGAGGGTCCATCCCAGGCCATCGGGTCGCCGCCCGTCGATCGGTCGGTGCGGGGCCGGCATCGCACCGCGCGCATTCTAGCTAGCAAAATGAGCCACGGTGCGGGATTCGTAGCTGCATCTGACATGATTCAGTCAGAGCACGACCACCCAGCCCGGTCGATCTGCAGCGTCTCTTGAGGGGTGAGCGATGGGGCTCGAACCCACGACCGCCTGGACCACAACCAGGAGCTCTACCAACTGAGCTACGCCCACCACGGGTTGCGGACCGGAGTTTAGCGACGCGCCGGCTCGAGCGCCGGCGCTCAGGAGGCGATCTGGCGTTCGGCGAGCGCGAGGCTCTCGCTCGGCGCAAGCCCGCTGGAGCGCGCAGCGACCTCTTGCCAAGCCGACAGCAGACCTGCGGGGTCCTCGCCGAGCAGCGACGCGAGCTGCACGCCCAGCGCGAGCGGGTCGGCGAGCGCGCCCGCCTGCGACGGTGCCCCAGGCGCAGCTGCCCCGGCGTGTGCAGGCGCCCCAGCCTGCGCCAGCGCCTGCGCGCCGGCGAGCCATCGGGGCCTGCTGCGCCGCCGCGAGCGCGTCGCTCGCCGCCGCGAGCACCCGCTCGGTGACGTCCTGGCCCTGACGCTGCGCGCGTCGCCAGCCGCGCCCCATCGTCAGCTGCTCGAGCGGCAGCTGCGGGCCTTCGAGGATCGTGATCCTCGGCCTGCTGCGGGCTCCACTTGCGTTCGCCGAAGCTCGACCACCCGTTCGAGCGCCCACGGCTCGACGATCGCGCGCAGCTCCTGCGTCGGTCAGGTTGAAGCGGCAGATGTTGTGGGGGAACTGGCGCAGCTCCACGTGGTACACGCGCCGAAAGGCTCGCACGTCCGCGCGCGCGACGCGCTCTACTGCGACGAGGAGCCGGCCGCGCGGCCGCGCTGGCCGACGGGGTGTCGCGCAGGCGCGCGCGCATGATCTCGACGGCCTCGCGGATTGGAGTCGATCAGCACGTAGCGGCGACCGAGCTGCGCGGCGACCGCGCCGAGCGTGCCGCTGCCGGCGAAGAAGTCCAGGCACCAGTCGCCCGGGCGCGTCGAGGCGTGGACCATGCGCCGCACGATCCCCTCGGGCTTCTGCGTCGGGTAGCCGGTCTTCTCGCGCCCGCTCGTGGGCACGATCGTGTGCCACCACACGTCCGTCGGCAGCTTGCCGCGCGCGGCCTTCTCGGGGGTGACGAGTCCCGGGCGCCATGTACGGCTCGCGGTCGACCTGCCTCGGTGTCGAAGTGGTAGCGCGCCGGGGTCCTTGACGTAGACGAGGATCGTGTCGTGCTTGGCCGGCCAGCGGCGCTTCGTGCGCGCGCCGTAGTCGTAGGCCCAGATGATCTCGTTGAGGAAGCACTCGCGCCCGAAGATCTCGTCGAGCAGCAGCTTGCAGTAGTGCGCCTCGCGGTAGTCGATGTGGAAGTAGAGCGTGCCCTCGCGGCGCGAGCAGCCGGTGCGCCTGCTCGCAGGCGCGGAGCGAGGAACGCGAGATAGTCGTCGAACGCGTCGCCGTAGGTGGACTCGGCGAGCAGCGTCGTGCGTGTAGCGCCGGCCCTGGAAGCCCGTGCGCTCGCCGTCGCGCGTCGCGCGACGGCCTGCAGCGTCCTGCGCGTCTGCGACCTTGCCCGTGTTGAACGGCGGGTCGATGTAGATGAGCTGGAAGGACTCGTCGGCGAACGCCGGCAGCAGCTCGAGGTTGTCGCCCAGCAGGATCTGGTCGATGCCCGCAGACTCGCTCGGAGGGCTCATGCGCGAGAGCTACGTTCGGGCCCCGATGGAGCCGTGTGTACTCGGCCGTCACGCGACCAGCTCCACCCACTGGTATTCGCGCCCGCACAGCGACCGCCAGTGCACGGCGGGGACACTCTCGAGCGTCGGCGAGGATGCGCCGGCGGGCGTGAGGAAGATCGCGTCGAGCACCGCCGACGCCCCGTTCGCCCGGCGCGAGGCCGGCGCTCGCGCGCGTCAGCGACAGGCGGTGCGCGCCCGCGGCGAGACGCACGTCGATCGCGGGGATCGTGTCCGACACGAGCGAGTTGCCGCTCAGCTGCGCCGGAGATCGTCGCGAGCTCGCGCCCGTCGACGCTCAGCCAGACCGTCGGCATGATGCTCGCCCTGGACCCACACGTCCCACGCGCCCGCCGAGGCGAGCGTGAAGCGCGCGTGCAGGGTGCCGGGCCGTCCCATCACGAGCGCGCGGCGCTCGTGCCCCCAGCCGGCGGGGTGCGCCGAGCGGCCGAGATCGATGCGCACGATCGTGCGCATCCGCGAGGCGATCAGCTGCGTGGACGAGCCGGCGGCAGCAGATCCGGCGAGGAGCCGCGATGCGCGGTGCACTGCGCTGCCGGCGACCCGCTGAGCGCGACGTGCTCGAGCGCCGCGGGCGCGCCCCGGCGACGGCCCCACACCTGGTAATAGGAGCCCTGCCACAGCAGGCTGTAGGCCGCCGGCGGACGGCTCGCCGCTGGGTCCACGCCGCGTGACGATCAACGGGTAGGCGAGCAGCGCCGACGGGCGGGATGCGGTCGAGGTCGACCGGTTGGCCATAGCCGCCCGCGCTCGCGGCCAGCGCCGGGGGCGGGTAGACGAAGTCGGGGCCGCCGACGTCGAGGTCGCGCAGCTCGTACAGCGAGTATTCGTCGAAGTCCGTGAACAGCGTCGGGGCCGCGGCCGGCGAAGCGGGAGTCCGATCGAGGCGAGCTCTTCGTAGCGCGCGCGTCGGAGCGAGATTGGATGCGCGGTACTGCATCGCGTCGGAGACGAGCACGCCGGCGCTCAACGCGAGCGCGAGCAGTGCGGCACCGCCCAGTGAGACCGCGCGCCTGGGCAGCGATCGCAGCGCGCCCACGCCTCCCCACGCGAGCAGCACGACGACCGGCGAGGTCAGCATCAGCGTCTTGGCGCCGCCCCAGGTGCTCACCCAGTGGGTGATCGCGAGCCACGCGAGCAAGCATCAGCGCGCACCAGCCGGCGAGCGCGTACGCGCGGATGCGCAGCAGGTGCACGGCGCCGAGGACGGCGGCGAGCAGCGTGACGAGGATCAGCACGTGCGTCAGCGTCAGCGCGCCGCCCGTCGGCGCGAGCTTGTAGCTGCCGCTCAGCCACACGCCGAGCACCTGTTCCGCGCGCAGCGGCGCTGTGCAGGTTGCCGGAGTTGGTCGTCGAGGCGATCTCGTTGGCGACTTCCAGCGACCCCGACAGGTCGCTCCACGTGGGCCACGCCGCGATCAGCGCCGCCAGCACGCCGGCGCCGAGCAGCAACGCCACGCGTCGCCCCTGCCCGCCGTGCCGCCGTCCGTCCGCGAGCTGCATCGCGAGCACCGCTGCGAGCACGGACGCGGCGGCGAGCGCCCACGCGCCGAAGGCGACGCCGAGCGCCGACACGCCAGCGGCGAGCCACGAGCGCGAACGGGATCGCGCGCGTGGCCCCCGCCCGCAGCCAGCCTCGGTGCCCGACCGACAGCGCGCCGAGCGTCAGGATCATCGCCAGCGCCGTCACCTCCTTGACCGAGCCGAACAGCTCGTACGCGTACACCAGCGCCGGCACCACGGCGGTGAGCGCGGCGAGCGCCGCCCACGGCCCTCGCAGGCCCATGCGCCGCGCCAGCAGCCATGCCGGACCGGCGGCGAGCGCGAGCATGAACGCGTCGAACGGCTGGAACGCCCAGATCAGCGACAGCCCCAGCAGGAGGGCGCTGCCGCCGAACAGCGTGTCCGCGCCCGACGGGTAGCTCGTGTCGTAGTAGTAGTCGATGAACCTGGCCGTAGGAGTTGCGCAGGTCGAGGTGCGCGTAGTGCTGGCCGTGGCGCATCAGGAAGTCGGCGCCCGATCAGGTGCACGGCGGAGTCCGACAGGCGTCATGAAGGAGGAGAAGCTCGCGCGGCCGGCGAGCGAGCACCGGAGCGAGCGCGATCGCGTAGGCGAGCACGAGACAGCCGCGCAGCCACGGCGAGGCTCGCAGGCGCCGCGCGAGCTCGAGCGCACGAGCGCGTCCCAGCGCGAACCCGGCTGCGGCGAGCGCGACCATCAGATACGGCGTCGCCGGCGCGAGCACGTATACGTACGTGCTCAGCTGGGAGAGCGCGATCAGCGCAGCCGCGCCGACGCGTCAGCAGCAGCGCCGGCGCCAGGAAGCCGCCGCTGAGCCGATCGACGAGCAGCCCCGCGCCGGCACACAGCGCCGCGAGCACGCATGGGTACAGCAGCGCTGTGGCGAGGAACATCATGCCCCCGGCTAGATTCGAACCAGCGACCCTCGGATTAGAAGTCCGATGCTCTATCCAGCTGAGCTACGGGGGCGCGTCTGGAGACGCATTCGACCGGCTGGCGCCGTTCGCAGGCCTCCATGAACCCCGCTATCGTGGCAGGTTCGGGGGCCCTTCGAACGACGGTCGGCAGTCTCGCCGCAACGGCTCGCAACAGTACTTAGCTGCGCTTGAGCGGAAATCTGTAAAAGTTCCTCCTATGAGCTCCAGTAGAGAGCGACGAGGAGGACCTGACGCGCAAGCAGCGCCGCGAGCAGGCGCGCGCACGAGCGCAAGGCCATGGAGGAGGCCGCGGCCGCGAACGCGGTGCGCCGCAACACGCCTGACGCAGCTGGGGATCGTCGTGGCGGTCGTCGTCGTGGCGATCGTCGTGATCCTGGTCGCCACCGGCGGCGGCTCCAAAAAAGGCCTCCCCACGAGCAAACACGAACGGAACTCGGTCGTCAACGAGGTCACCGCCCTGGTCGGCGGCATCCCCCAGAACGGCAACGTCGCTCGGCTCGCCCGACGGCGCCCGTGACGCTTGCAGTACTTCGGCGACCTCGAGTGCCCGATCTGCAAGAAGTTCACGCTCGGCGCGCTCCCCACGATCATCCAGAAGTGGGTGCGCACGGGCAAGCTGAAGATCGAATACCGCTCGCTGGAGACGGCCACGCGCGAACCGGAAGTCTTCAAGACCCAGCAGGTCGCGGCGCTGGCGGCGGGCAAGCAGAACAAGATGTGGAACTTCATCGAGACCTTCTACCACGAGCAGGGAGAAGAGGACTCGGGCTACGTGACCGAAAGCTACCTCCAGAACATCGCGAGCCAGGTGCCCGGGCTGAACCTCGCGCAGTGGACGAGCGACCGCAGCAACCCGGAACTGGCGAACCAGGTCACGGCACCGACGCTCAGGCCGCCAACAACGCCGGCTTCAACGGCACGCCGTCGTTCCTGATCGGCCACACCGGCGGCGACGCATGAGCAAGTTCGAATACAGCATCGCCGAAGAACCGGCGTTCGATCAACGAAGCGATCGAAAAGCTGCTCAAGGCCTAGGTCACGATGAGCTCCCGCAGCCCTGAGGATCGTGCTGATCGTCCTCACGGTCCTCGGCCTGGCGCTCGCCAGCTACCTCACCTACGTCCACTACGCCGAAATCAAGCCGCTGTGCACCGCCGGCAACGCCTGCATCAAGGTGCAGACCTCGATCTACTCGAAGCTCGCCGGCGTGCCGGTCGCGCTGATCGGGCTGCTCGGCTACATCGCGATCCTCGGCTCGCTGCTGGTGCGCCCGAGCGAGACGAGCCGGCTCGCGACGATGGTCGCTCACGCTCGTCGGCTTCGGCTTCAGCGCCTACCTGACCTACCGCGAGCTGTTCTCGATCCACGCCATCTGCGAGTGGTGCGCGACCAGCGCGGGGATCCTGACGGTGCTCATGTGCCTGTCGGTATGGCGCTTCCTGCGCGGCGACGAGCGACGGGCCCGCGGCGCGGACGGGGGCGCCCGTGCAGGGCGCGGGCGCTGAGCCGGCGACGCCGCTCCGCAGCGCCTCCTGAGCAGCCGTCTCGACGACCACGACCGCGTCGGTCAATCCGTCCAGTGATGCGCGACGCCGGCCCGAGCAAGCGGGCGGCGGCGAGCCGACGTGGTCAGCAGGAATGGGCTCCCACGCGCACGAGCACACAGGTCCACGCGAGCATCGAGTCGGCGCTCGACGGCGAGGCGCGTATCGCGCGGCTGTTCGAGATGACCAGCGACCTGCTGGCGACGATCTCGCTCGACGGACGCTTCACGCTGCTGAACCCCGCCTGGGAGCAGCTGCTCGGCTGGACGCGCGAGGAGCTGCGCGAACGGCCGATCCGCGAATTCGTCCACCCCGAGGACGTCGAGCAGACGCTCGGCGCGATGCCTCGAGCGCGACGGCGCGACGACCGAGCTCGAGAACGTCACCAACCGCTACCGCCACCGCGACGGCTCGTGGCGCTGGCTGCTGTGGAGCGCGCGCCGCGACGGCGACACGCTGGTACGCGGCGGCGCAAGGACGTGACCGACCGCATGTGGCTCGAGCGCCAGGCGCTGCACGACCCGCTCACGCGGCTGCCCAACCGGCTGCTGCTGATGGACCGCGCCCGCCAGGCGCTCGCGCGGCTGCACCGCAGCGACGGCGTCGTCGCGATGCTGTTCATCGACCTCGACAAGTTCAAGGCCGTCAACGACAACCTCGGCCACGAGCGTCGGCGACCGCGCTGCTGCGTCTCGGTCTCCGAGCGGCTCGCCGAGCTGATGCGCGACAGCGACACGGTGGCGCGCCTCGGAGGCGACGAGTTCGTGATCCTCGCCGAGGACAGTCGAGAGCGACGGCGAGGCGCTCGCCCTCGCCGAACGCGTGCTCGACGCGCTCGAGCAGCCGTTCCCGCTGGGCTCGGCGGAAGTCGTCGATGCTCGCGAGCGTCGGCATCTCGGTCTCGCGCGACCCGGACGCCGACCCCGAGACGATGCTGCGCGAGGCCGACGTGGCGATGTACCGAGCCAAGGGCGCGGGCGGACGGCGCCTGGAGCTGTTCGACGAAGCCCTGCGCCGCGAGCTCGACGCGCACCTCGAGCTCGAGGACCGCCTGCGTCACGCGCTGCCCCAGCACGAGCTGCTGCTCGCCTACCAGCCGATCCTGCGCGCTCGCCGGCGGCCAGGCGCTCGGCGTCGAGGCGCTCGTGCGCTGGCGCCCGACCGGCGCCGGTCGCGCGGCGAGCGACGACCGTGCTGCCCTCGACGTTCCTGCCGCCGGCGGAGGACAGCGAGCTGATCGTGCAGATCGGCAACTGGGTGCTGCACGCAGCCTGCGCGCAGGCAGAGATCTGGCGGCGCAGCGGGATCACGATCCCGCTGTCGGTCAACATCTCCGCGCGCGAGCTGACCGAGCTGGACCTCGCCGAGCGCGTGCGCGAGGAGCTCGCCTACTGCCGTCTGCCCGGGCCGCGCCCTGTGCCTGGAGATCAGCGAGGAGGCCGTGCTGCGCGACCCCGAGCGCGCCCGCTCGGCGCTGAAGGATCGTCAAGCGCCTCGGGCGTGCTGATCGCGCTCGACAACTTCGGCTTCGGCCAGTTCTCGCTCGGTCTGCCCGAGCAACCTGCCGCTCGACGTGCTCAAGCTCGACCGCGCGCTGATCGAGAGCTTTCGACCAGCGACAAGGAACGGCGCGCGATGTTCGCCGCGACGATCGCGCTGGCCAAGGAGGCCGGCCTGACGGCGGTCGCCGTCGGCATCGAGACCAACCGCCAGCTGGCGCTCGCGCGCGAGCTCGACTGCGCCGTCGGCCAGGGCTTCCTGCTGCACGGACCGGCCTCGCCCGACCGTGTGCGCCTCAGGGACGCCAGCCGGGTCGGTAACGTCCGCCCCATGGCGCCCTCTCGTGCGACTGCGCGGCAGCGACCGCGCCGCTGAGCGAGCGACGCCGCAGTCGCGCGCCAGAAGCGCGCGGCCGCGAGCGCGGCCGCCGAGCTGATCGAGGACGGCATGCGCGTGGGCCTGGGCACGGGCATCGACGGTCGCGCACCTGCTGCCCGCGATCGCCGAGCGCGGCTGCGCGGGCCTGCGCTGCGTGGCGACCTCGCCGGCGACCGAGCAGCGCGGCGCGCGCGCTCGGGCTGACGGTGGAGGCGCTCGACGAGGTCGGCGAGCTCGACATCGCGATCGACGGCGCCGACCAGATCGACGCCGCGCGGGTGGCTGATCAAGGGCGGCGGCGGCGCGCACACGCGCGAGAAGATCGTGGCGGCGGCGGCGCGGCGCTTCGTGGTCATCGCCTCGGCGGAGAAGGCCGTGCGCCGAGCTGGCCGCCGCCGGTGCCGCTCGAGCTGCTGCGCTTCGGCGCTGCAGCGCACGCTGCTCAGCGCTCGCGCCCGCGCGGCTGCGCGACGTCCAGCCGAGCCCCGACGGCGGCCTGATCGCCGACTACCTCGGCCCCGTCGGCGAGCCCGCGCGAGCTCGCCGCGCGGCTGAGCGCCACGCCGGGCGTGGTCGAGCACGGGCTGTTCGCGCCCGAGCTGGTCAGCCTGATCCTGATCGCCGGCGAGGGCACGGTGCAGCGCCGCACCGGCGGCAAGCCCGGAAGCTAGTCCTCGACGCCGAGCGGGCGCAGCTCCTGCTCGTAGGACATCGGGTGGCGTACCAGCACGCCGTCCTCGCCGATCACGTAGGCGCCCATGCGCAGCAGCGGCGGCGAGTAGACGTGCAGGGTGACCGCGGGATCCGCGCCGGCGTGGCTGACGCGGTGGATGTCGGAGGCCGCGAAGTGGAAGCTGCCGCCCGCGCGAAAGACGCCGTTGCGCGTCGGCCCGTCGATCGCCAGGCGCTCCTCGCGCACGGCTCCGCTGACGACCGCCACCGCGCCGCACGACACATCGTGGTCGTGAAAGCCCGTGTCGTGCTCGTCCATCCAGCAGATCAGCCACGCCGTCAGGTGCTCGTCGCTGATGAGCTCCTCGTACACGCGCTGCGTGCTGTCGTGCTTGACCAGATGGATCCACAGCTCCGGACGATCGGCGAGATCGTTGACGAACGTCTGCAGCTCGGGGCCCGAGAGATCGCGCCCGAGCGGGCGCGCCAAGCGCGCGAGCTCGCGCTCGTCGATCGCCGGTGCCGTGGGCGCAGCCGTCGGGTGCGCAGCGGACGGGCGTGGCGTCGAGAGCGCGCGTGCCGACACCGCGCTCATCTCGCCACCGCCACGCGCGAGGAGCCGAGCGCACGTCGCGTGCTCTCGAGGACCGGCTCCCACTCGAGGCCCTCGGGCATGCCGAGCTCGCGCGGCTCGACCA
Organism: uncultured Solirubrobacteraceae bacterium; assembly: GCA_963797105.1. Lineage (GTDB taxonomy): Bacteria > Actinomycetota > Thermoleophilia > Solirubrobacterales > Solirubrobacteraceae > Palsa-744. The sequence continues at coordinate 1,074,307 of CAWCOB010000002.1, read as the reverse complement.
CCGGCCGGTCAGACCCGTATAGGAGCTGCTGGGTTCCCACGAGATCTGCCATCACGCGCACCATCGCGGCGCCGTAGGAGGAGGTCTCGTAGAACACGAGGGGATCCGGCAGCCGCGGGCTCGGGCCGCCCCGCGAGGACAGCCTCTCGGCGTGCAGCGGCGCGAGTCCCGCGAGCATCGAGAAGACGACCCGCAGACGCGGATGGCGTGCACGGCCCGCCGCCAGGAACGCGAGCCACGCAGCCTGCATGCCCGCGACATAGCCGGTGAGCGCCGGCCACCAGAGCGGATCGTCGAGCGACACATCGCCCGCGATGCGCGATGCGCCGCTACCCACGCGCGGGCCTGGGTGCACGAGCAGCGGCACGTCGTGTGCTTCCAGACGCGCGAGCACCGGGTGCAGACGCGCGAGCGCCTCGACGCTGCCGAGCGCGCCCGCCGGCAGCGACACGCCGATGCAGCCACGCTCGAGTGCCCAATCGACATCGTCGGGATCCGCGCGGTCGAGCGCGATCGCGCCCCACACGCCGAACGGCTCCCCCAGCGACAGGGCCCCCTCGAGATAGGCGTCGATCAGCACGAGCGCCTGCTCGCGCGCCAGCCACTCGATCCCGAGTGGGCTCGAGAGGCATACGAGCGCCCGATCGAGCCCGTCGAGCTCGACCAGCGATGCGCGGTGCGACGCCGACTCTCGCGACAGGTCGATCACGTAGGGGCGCTCGCCCGCCAGGTACAGCACCGTGAGCCCGTTCTCGGTGCGGACGAACGGCAACTCGCTGCGCGCCGACAGAGCCTGCACGAGCGGCTCGGTCCAGAAGTGTTGGTGTACGTCGATCTTCATCAGATTTCCGATCAGATTTATGGAGATTAGCAGGTTTATCGGCCTCGCGCGGGTAATATCGAGCGGCGCACCAGATCGTGCGGCTCCACGCAATGAGGCGCCGCCTCAGCTCTGCCCAGAGGACCGTCCCAGGGATGGAGGCCGGCGGGCGGGGCCGATCTCAGCGGCCTCACGCAGACCACGGCCAGCCGGCACGTGATTCGCGATCGGCTCCAGAAAGCCAAAAGCCCCGGTTTCCCGGGGCCAGGCCAGAGCGGGGGACCCAGGAATCGAACCTGGCGTTGCGGTTTTGGAGACCGCCGTGTTACCGATACACCAGTCCCCCCGGGCGTCCGCAAGCTGGCCACGCCTGATCACCTGCCGGCTGCGAACTGTCGGGCCGCAGGATTCTAGGCGCTCGCCGCCGCGACGTCGCGCTGGACGCTCCCCCAGGACCGCCCATGTAGCCCGGACCTACCGAGCCCGCATCCGCCGTGTTCTAGCCGCCGCGCCAAGACCTCAAGCTAAATCGGGGGAATGCCGAAGCGGACAGCGTATATCCCCGCGCATCTTTGTGATGATTGCAACGTTCCTTACCAGACTGCCGAATCTGACGTCCGAGCGTGGCGACACGCTGATGGAGGTCCTCATCAGCTCGATGATCGTGGGGCTGATCGTCGTCGGCACGCTCGTGGGCTTCGATTCGGTTGACCACATCTCCGCCCAGGAGCGCCAGCACAACGAGGCAGCCACCCTCGCGAACCAATCCCAGGAGCAGTTGCGGACTGACCCCGCGAGCGTGCTCGAGACGCTCGGCGCGACCGGGCACTCGTACACGCAGGCGGTGGGCGGCATCACCTACACGATCAAGCAGACCGCCGAACTGCTCCCGGTCAGCGGGTCGAACGCCACGTGCAACGTGACCTCGAGCAAACGCCAGAGCGGCAACGCCTTCTCGATCGCCTCGACGATCAGCTGGCACAGCCAGGAAACCGGGCACCGCAAGACCCTGAACACCTCCAGCATCATCACCCCGCCGACCGGATCGGTGCTCGAGGTCGACGCCGACAACGCGCCGGTCGCAACCAGCGGCGTCTCGAACGTCGACGCGATCGTCACCTTCACGCCCGTCGAAAGCTCATCGCCCGTCACCCTCCAGCAGACCACCGGCAGCGAAGGCTGCGTCGTCTTCGGCGGCATACCAGCGACCTCGGCAGTCGTCGAAATCGCGGAAACCCCTGGATACGTCACAGTCAGCGGATCCAGGAACTACCAGCCCAAAGAAGTCACGATCGCCCCGAACTACACGACGCACTATGAAGTGATCTACAACGCCGGCGGCGCGATCACCGCCGAATTCGCCTACAGGGGCTTGAAAGCGTTCGAACACAAAAACGACGCCAAAACCAAAGAAATCTCCGAAGCCGTCACGGGCGACACGTTCGTCGCGCTCAACACGAAGATGAAGACCGCGCCCGAATTCGAGGACGGCAGCACACGCTACGGCAACGCCACCCCCCCCTATGAACCGCTGCCCGCGGCGCTCACGACGCCCACTCCCTACGAAGCCAGTGCGACAACCGAGAAAAATCTCTTCCCCTTCACCGCCAGCGAAAATGGCTACTGGGCCGTGTACGCCGGCGACTGCTCTGCGAACAATCCAGAATCGTTCACGGGCGGCGTGAAAAATCCAGAAAAAATCGTCGTCAGCCCGGGCGGGACGACCACCGCGACGATCCCCAGCAGCTACCTCGAACTCAACGTCTACAAGGGTACGCCCGCCACCCCTATTGGCCTCGAAACCGCGAGCAAATACCCGGTCACGATCACCAACACCGGCTGCAAATCTTTGACGCCCGACAACGAGGTGAAAATCAACGAACCGAAACACCTGCAGGAAACCACGTCGGGCGCCGAATACGGCGGGCACCTCGAACATCCGTTCCTGCCCTTCGGCCAAGGGCGCCTATGCCTCCCCTACCACTCAGGCTCCAAATACTACACCTTCACCACGGAATACAAGCTCGAAGCCGCGGAACAGTATCCGCGCAACATCTTTCTCGGCGACACCGCAGTGGCCAAATACCATGAAAAAGTGAAACGCATTCCCTCTGGCACCGAAGAAGAAACGGAAGTCGTCATCAATTCCTCCAACAGCACGCTCACATGCTGATGGGCCACTTTGCGATCCTCACGCGCGCCGCTTCCGATCAACGAGGCTTCACGCTCATCGAAACGCTCGTCTCGATGATCGCCGGCGTCGTCGTAACTGGCGCGCTCTCGATGGTGTTCATCGTCGCTTTGCACCAGACCTCACGCCTGACCGACAGCGTGCAGGCAAGCCAACTCGGCCGCACCGCGATGACGCACATCGTCGATGAGCTTCGCTCCGCCTGCATCGCGCGCAACTACACGCCAATTCAGCAAGGCAGCTCACCGACCAAGTTGATATTCCGCGATGCGTATAGCGAAGCAGCGATCATCCCCAATGCCGCGGAAGCCGTGCCCCTCGGCACGGGCGCGTTTCAACACGAGATCGTGTTCAACTCGAGCGCCCACACGCTGACCGACTACATCTTCCCGAGCGAAAAAGGCAGCGAATGGCCGACCTACAAATTCCCGGCGGCAGACTACGAAGAAAGCAAAAACGAAGCGCCGAACGCGGAACCCAAGAAGGGCATCCAGATCGCGAGCAACGTGAGCAGCGCGAGCTTCAAGTACTTCGAGTACGGCGAAACAGCGACCGACAGCCCGACCACACCGCTGACCACGCTCGAACCAATCAAACTTGAAGCGGCCGAAAAATTGACGCTCGGGGGGGCAGCAAGCGTCGCGGCCGTCGAGGTCACCCTCAAAACGGCGCCCGTGGACGGCCAGACCAAGCTCAGCCGCTCGGCCGAATTCAGCAACGAGGTCACGTTCGCGTTCGGCACACCGTCCTCGGAAGCCAAGATCGAAGACAACCCATGCGCCTGACGGGACACCTACACAGGCACCCGGACCGCCGGCCGGTAAAGGCCTGGCAGACACTGCGCGAGGAGCGAGGAGTGACGATGATCGTCGCGCTGCTCGTGATGCTCGTGACGAGCCTGCTGCTCGTCGCGGCGTTCACGGCCACCAACGATGACACGCATCTCTCCCGCGCCGACCAGACGCAGAAGCAGGCCTACTATGCCGCGCTCGCGGGAGCACAGGAATATGAGTACGAGCTCGAGGCCAACCCGGACTACTGGGAGTCATGCCCGCACCCGAGCGGCACGACACCGGGAGAACTGGCGGAGAGCTACGAAGTGACCACGCTGGCGGCCGCCAGCGACCCCGAAGTCGCGAAAACGTGCAACACGGCGAACCCGTTCAGCACGATCATCGAATCCAAAGGGGCGTTGACCAACACGTTCCGCATCAAGTCCGTCGGCAAGGCGGGCACGAGCACGCGGACCGTGATCGCGACCTTCCAGGTAGCCGGTTTCCTGAACTACATCTACTTCACCCAGTACGAGGTCGCCGATCCGCGTTCGTATGCGGGTGGCGAAGAACTTTGCGAAAACTACGCACCGGAGCGCGAAAAACTCATCAACGAACACAAGCTGAAGGAATGCGTCGAAATCGAGTTCGGTCCCGAAGACTCGGTCAACGGGCCGATGAAGACCGACGACAAGGCGCTTGTTTGCAACGGCGCCGAATTCGGCCGCACCCCACATTCTCCCTATGACCCTGTCGAAATCGATCTCGGCGTCGCAAGCCAGGGCAACTGCACGCGTGCGAGCAACCCTTCGCCCGTCTACAACACGGCAAGCAAAAAACCGACTGAAGGCGCCCCCGAACTCGTGCCCCCGGAAAGCGACGGTAGCCTGAAATATTACGTTGAACCCGAAAACGAGTTCACCGGCCTGACGTATCTCGAACTCGAAGGCGCGACGAACGAAATCAAGGTCAAACTCGGGACGAGCGCGAGCACCCAAAAAATCAAATGGCCTGCCAACGGCCTCATCTATGTTCAACAGGGCGGCACTGGCTGCGGCTACACCAGCTTCAACCAGACGAGCACGGACACGAGCGCGACGCTCAAAAGCGAAGAAAACTGCGGGAGCGTGTACGTCAAGGGCACCTCGAGCGCAACCAAATCGCTGACGATCGCGGGCGAAGAAGACGTGATCATCGACGGCAGCATCAAACCGTATGGGCTCCCCAAAGGCTCCCCGCCGACGGGCACAGCCACCGTGGGTCTGATCGCAACGCGCTACGTGCGCATGTACCACCCGTGCACCAACAACAACAACGCCAACGGGCCCGAAATGGAAAACCCGTGGGTCTACGCGGCGATCCTGTCGACGAGCCACTCGTTCCTCGTCGACAACTACAACTGCGGCAACAACCTCGGGAACCTGAACATCTACGGCGCGATCGCGCAGAAGTTCCGTGGGATCGTCGGCCTAACGGGCGGTAGCGGCTACAACAAGGAATACATCTACGACGAACGCCTCGCGACCGACGAGCCGCCCTACTTCCTCGCGCCGCTGAAGGCCGGCTGGAAAATCGCCCGCGAGACCGCGTCGGCCGTCGGTTAGTGCGCTTGGTAGGACAGCTTTCCAACCTTTCGTCAAGTCTACGAGCAGTTTTGGCTGAGGCTTCTGGCGGCCGGGAGCGTAATCATTGATCGCTTGGTCGGCCGAAGCCGAAGCAGCTGGCGAACGGCGTCGTACAGCAAGCCGTAGTCAAGGCTGGCACTGCCTAAACCTGCCAGCGCAGACCCATAGCTTCAAGGCCATAAGCTAGAGGGGCCTACGGGACTCTACTTGTGCAAGCGTCATCGGGTATCTTTGGCGTATGTCTACACGAATCCAACTCCTTGAAGCTCACTTCACACCTATCAATGTCGAAGAGGAACCCGAGCAAATCTATCAAGCTATCTGCAAAGCCCCCGCTGAGCCGATTCGACTCACTAAGGACACCTCGAAACGGTCGATCTACGTAAATCCAAATGTCATCGCATATTGGGAATGACCATTTCGGCGATGCTATAAAGCGAGGGATCGAGCGTCAGCGGTGACCGATTTCATCGAACCGTTGACGGTGGCTGTGTCGCGCAAGCGGCAATGGGCGACTATCCCGCTCTGACATGGTCCTGCTGGACTGGACGAACGCGGCCCAGCCGAAAGGGATCAATGCGTTCCCGATGGTGTCGGAGGTTATGGTGTCAGCACGCGGGCCAACATTGTGCCGCGCCGCGCGGGGGACTCCCCAAACATGGGATAATCCGAGGTTACCAAGCGCCGTTGACGTCTTAACTCGGGAAGGCTCCGTGTGAGCCTGCCCGGATCAGTCTCAGGCAGGAGTCGCTCGGGCTTGCGGGTGTAGCGCATGATGAGCGGGCGCAGGCTGGGCACGATGCCGGGGGCAGCCAGTGCCGGCCAGGCGCCGCCGTTGATGACGTAGATCAGGCTGGTGGCCGTCGCGGCGAGCGTGAACAACCAGAGTTCGACTCTGCGCTCGTCGCGCAACGCAATCGGTAGTACGGCGGATCGACGACGACTACCGCTTCGCCTTACGGCGTCGAGTAGGAGCGTGCCGACGCCGGCGAACGGATCGATGAGCTGGCATGGTTCGAGTGCTGCGGCGTCGGAGCTGTTCGTGGCGGCGAAAGCGTCGATAGTGCTCGGCGAGGTTGAGCGCGTCATCGCCAGCGGCAATCGGCTTGCTAAGCCAGTCAGGTAGCCGCCAGATGACGTAGGTCAGGGTGCTGGCGTGCGTGGCCAGCACCAAGGCGGCCAAGGCGGTGCTGCCGATGCCAGTGATGCGCTTCATGGCTAAAGAACTACTCCACGCTTGGGACGCGGATGGCGAATTGGGCTTCCGGCTATGTGGGTCTCAATACACACAGTTTGTAACGGCGGGCGCGGAGACGAAGTCAATGTTTCCCGGCGTTCGCCCCGTTCTTTGCGGCAAATTGGGCGAAACTAGGACTAAACTTGCCCCCAGACAGGGTCTCGGTCGTCATTCTGTGCTGTTCCCGAAGCACTCGGCTAAGCCGCTGAAAGGTGGTCGATGCCTTGACCGACTAGTTCGATCCCGGGCGCTTGTAGGCCGGAGGCCGGTAGTGGGTCGAGCGGCCCGGCGCGGCCGAGCAGCTCAGAGGCCGTGATGCTGAGCTGATTGCCTGCTCATGCCATCCAGGCAGTCGAACGACTGCTGTAGCCGCTGAGACCCATAGCCGCACCGGCTCCTAACCGTATGTGGGCGGGTCAATTCGGGCGGCGGCGTGATGATGGGCTGCGGCTGGAGTACGGCACCCGAGTCGGAAACAAATAAAACTGTCCGATTTGCAGGACTTTTAGGTTTGGGCCGGAGATTCATGCTGCAAAGTTGCATTCTGTTTATGGTGAACTGGTCGCTCGCCGATACGAGGAAGGACTGGGCAGCGAGGATATGGAAAGCAGTAGACAAACGGTGAGGATAAGCAATCCTATTGCGCAGACAATCGTCTGAAACAATTAGCATCCGCTAAGGGCTGTTTGACGATTCTGGACGGAACTGCTATGGCTACGGGATCACAGCTAACAAACCAGGACGACTACGAGGCCGCGTCGCGCCAGCTTGCGCTTGAAGAACGCCAAGTCGGCCTCAAAGTGCAGCGTTTTGATCTCGTCCGGCAGATCGTCCTCCTAGTCCTGACCGTTTGCCTAGCGCTAGCCGCGATCTACTGCGCCGTGGAGGGCATCAGTTGGTCGCTCCCGCTGGCTGGCTCCGGTCTGGCGACTGGTGTCGGCTCGACCATAGGAGGGCGGCGGAGTCGCCGATCACGATCCTAGATTAGGCTGCTTCTACAGTCCGGCGCGCCCCAGCAGCTCCGAGGCCGAGATGCCGAGCTCGGCCGAGACCTTCAGCAGGGTGTCCAAGGTCAGGTTGAACTCGCCGCGCTCGATGGCACCCATGTAGGAGCGATCGAGGCCAGCGGCCAGGGCGAAGGCTTCTTGGGTGTAGCCCTGGTCTTTGCGGGCCTCGCGGATGGCGCGGCCTACAGCTTCATTGACGACGGTCTTCTGTGGCATGGGTGTGTAGCTTGCCCGAATGCCGCGAGCTATTCCACCGGGCATCATCCCACGGGATAGACATAGCGTGTCCGGCTAGAGCGTGGCGCGCTTGAACAGCTCGGCGGCCGGCACCTTGAGCCCTTTGGCGATGGTCAGGATGGTGTCTACGGTGATGTTGAACTCGCCGCGCTCGATGGCGCCGTAGTAGCTGCGGTCGATGTCGGCGTGCAGTGCAAACGATTCCTGGGTGTAGCCCTTTTGTTTGCGCACGGCCCGGATGGCCTTGCCGAGGGCTTGGTTGGCCTTGGACTTCTTGGCTGGCATGGCGGCATCGTGTCTTATTGACGCACCCTATTCCACCGTATAGACTTCCACCGCGTACAGTTCTCATTCCAACCAGGCGGCGGGGCGCTTCAGCCGGGTCGCCAAGCTCGACAGGAGACGCCCTGCCCCGATGCAGGACACAGAGCATTTGGTCGTCGTGCAGGTTGTGGGGCGGGTCCGCGGCCGTGAGCGTGCGCGCATGTACGTGGCGCTCCGTCGAACGCCCGCTGAGGTCGATGCGGCGATCACGAGCTTGGAGCAGGCCGGCGTCGTCGCGGTCAAAGGCGCGCGGATCCACGCCTCGCCAGCGCTCAAGCGGCTGGACGAGCTGAACTTGATCGGCGTCTGACCGCTCATGCCGCTGCGAACCATGACGCCTGCTGAGCGGGAGGCACTACGCCAGCTCGAGGCGGCCGAGCAGGCCCTGAACGCTGCCCTCGCTGCCCGCGACGCGGCCCACCAGCGACTGGAAGCCATCACCCGTCGGGAATGCCGCCGGGAGCGCGCCAAAGCGTCTACTCGTCGGCATCTACAGCTGATCGTCGGTGCGAGGCGATGAAGCTGGATCAACGGTGACAGAACGAGGGGCTACGCCTCAGACTCGTCGTCCGGCAGCGTAAGTCCTTGCACCAGCTCGCCGGGATCGACCCCCAAACCCTTCGCGATCTTGAGCAGGTTGTGCAGGTTGAGGTTGCGCCGGCCGCGCTCGACTTGGCCTAGGAACGTCCAGTGGACGCCGCTCTTGGCCGCCAGCGCTTCCTGACTCAGGCCCTGCGTCTCCCGCCGCGTGCGGACACGTTCGCCGAAGACTCGGGTAGCCGGGGAGATTGGCTCGGGCATAGCCGTACCAACCCCATACGTCCCGACCATCTATGTCCAGAGCGTTTGCATCCCATGCCTTTGCGTCCCATGCGTCCATATCTTGATACCGTGCCCGTCCTCTGTCTGCATGGGCGCCCTGAGTGACGCCGCAGACGAGCCAACAGCGACGACAAGGGAGGCAGTGCAGCCGTGAGAATTATCAAGGACTGGACGTACCTGCTTGGCGTGATGACCGCGCTCGTGCTCGGCGTCATCGGCTGCTTGCCTGCCAGCGCCCTGGCTGCGGACTACACATGGAGCGGCGGCGGGGGCTCTGGCGCTGAAGCGTGGTCGGACAGCGCCAACTGGGTCGGCGGGGTGGCACCCAGTTCGGGAGCCTCGATCGGCACCCTGACCTTTCCTGAGCTGTCGTCGCGGTTGAGCAGCAAAAATGATCTAACTGGCGTCAGCGTCGAACGGGTGCAGGCTGATAACACGCATGGCTTTGGGCTGGGCGGTGAAGGCTTCGCCTTGGGTAGTGGTGGCCTCAGCCTGAGCGCCGAAACCGTGCCGCCGATCTTCTCGACGGTTCTGGCTGCACCCATGACGCTTACGGCGGATCAGACATGGACGATGACGGGGCCGATCGAACCAGGACCGGCAGGGATACCCGACGATGTAGCCGTGACGGGGCAGCTGTCGGGTGAAAACGCCAATCTCAGTATTGACCTCAATACCTACACCTTGCTGGTGTTTGGCTGGTTCTTTCCAGAACCAACCGGGCCGGATGATGAGATCGGCAATACCACCATCACGGCCACCGACGTTGAAGGTGGCTATAAAACCATGGTGTGGCTGCCTTTCGGCTTCAACGGCAGTGACGGCAAGCGCCTGACCGTCAAAGACGTTCGTCTTGAAGGCAATGGCCCAACCGGGCCGATCGTGGCCGAAGGCTCGCCGGTCGAGTTGGAAGGCTCCGGCATCGGGCCAGTCACGGCGTTGGACGGCTCGAGCATCGGTATCAACGGCAGCGTGGCCAGCCTTTCGCTTGATGCATCAAGTGGCATGGGCTTCTCCATCCTGGCATCGGGTGGGACTCCGAGTCCGAAAGATACGCAGATTACCTCCACTGGCAGCATCAATCTTGGTGGCAGTCGGCTGGGCATTGGCACCTTTGAGGATGAAGCTCACGAATGCCCACCGCCGCCGGCCGGACAGGTCTATCCGCTCATTTCGACGACGGGCAGCCTAGTGGGCAGCTTCAGCAATGCGCCTGACGGCAGCACCGTTGTCACTGACGAATGCGCTGCTTTCAACGAACACGGCGAACTTACGAACAGTCGCTGGTACTCCTACCGCATCAACTACAACACGGCGGGCTCACCCAAGACCGTCACGGCTACGGCCTTGCCAGCCGTGCCGACCGCTGATCCCGAAGAACCTGGACCGCCGACCATCGCCGGCACGCCGACCGAAGGACAGACGCTCAGCGAGTCCCATGGCCTGTGGACGAACAACCCCACGAGTTACGGCTACCAATGGCAGCGCTGCGACACTGCGGGCAATAACTGTCAGCCGATTGCCGGAGCTACCGCACAGAGCTACACCCTCGCCTCGGCTGACGTGGGCTCAACGATCCAAGTACAGGAGATCGCCAGCAACAGCGAAGGCAGCAGCCAGCCGGCGATCAGCACGACGACGGCTGTCGTACAGGCGGGCACGTCGGGAGGATCGAGCAGCGGTGGCAGTACGGGCGGTGATGGCAGCTCATCCAGCGGCGACGGCTCGACAAGTAGCGGCAGCGCACCGCCCATCCCTGCCGCGCCCATCAGTCCGGTTCATACGACGCCCAAACCCCTGACCGTCGCGCAGAAGCTAGCCCGCGCTCTCAAGGCGTGCAAGCATGACAAGCCCAAGCATAAGCGCAAGGTGTGTGAAGCCAAGGCCAGAAAGCGATACAAGGTCAAGAATACGGGAGCGCGGAAGTGAGACGGCAAATCACCGCCAGATCCGGGGTGCTGCTCGTGGTTGGTGTCTGCCTGCTGTGGCTGACGGGCTCAGCCAGCGCTGCCACGTCGCCGACGGTCTACCTCGACCAACCTGGCCTCAGCGAAGCCGTCCGGCCGTCGTCCTTCCGGCTCGCAGAATACGAATCGGCCGATAGGCACACCCTCGCCAATGCGGCCGTCTCAGGCGTGAGCTGGTCGAGCTGGGGCGGTGCCACAGCCGAAGGCAACGGCCAAGCGCTCGTCCAATGGACGGACGCCAGTACCGGCCTGCACGCTCAGGAACGGGCCACCGTGCCGGTGGTGGTCAGCGCGAGCGGCTTGCGTAGCTGCAGTGGGGTGCGCGTCTACACAAGCTTGGTTATCAACCTGGCTGCTGGGGCCACCGCGCCGCCGCACTTCGCCCAGGTGCAACTTGACGACAAGATCACGCCCTGCACCGTTCACGGTGGCAACTACGTGGCCGGGAAGGAAGAGCGCACCGACCCCAATGGCTGCTTCTTCCACGGACTCAAGGAATTGGTCATTCAGCCACCGTTCAGCTTGAACTACTGCGCCATGCGCTGGAAGGGTTGGGGCGGTAGTACCACCACAGGCGAGGGAGTCGCCCGCATCGGCTACAAGCAGTACGGCTTGCGGGTCAGGCTGAGCCGAGTTCGCTGGTGCAAGCAGTGGACCGTCTCCTACACCCAGGAGACAGCCGAAATATGGGGTGCTGGTGAAACGCTGATGGGCATAGGCAATGTTTCATCGGGCCAGGCTGCCAAGCTCAGAGCATTGATCGGGCGGGGTGGTGAGGCGCACAAGGTGGTGCATGAGGCGATAGCTGGTGGGGCGGGGTGTGGGGGGTAGGACTTTGCTCGGCGGAACGATGTCGGCGGCATGAGGGCCGGATCGGTTGGCCTGGTTCTAGCGCTCGGGCCGATCGGCCAGCGGGTGCTCTCGGCCAATGGGCCACGACGGCGCTCGTACGAGCCGACCTGGCGGTTTGTCGATCACACGCTGGCGATCGCACAGCTTGTTGTCGATGTGAGCTTGGCGGCTCGACACGGGCAACTCGACCTGCTGGCGTCTCAAGCTGAGCCGGAATGTTGGCGCGAGGTTACGGGTCTGGGTGGGCGGCAGTGGCTACGTCCCGATGGGTTTCTGGCGCTGGGTGTCGGTGACTATGAGCTGCGCTGGTTCATTGAGGTAGACCGGGCCAGTGAGAGCCTGCCGGTGATACTGCGCAAGTGTCGGCTCTACGCCGACTACTACCAATCCGGCAAGGAGCAGGCGGCGCATGGAGGGGTGTTCCCGCGCGTCTGCTGGGTCGTACCCGACGAGCGACGAGCCGAGCGACTGCGGGCCGCTATCGCCCGTGACCGGCAATTGCCGGGGCAGTTGTTTGTGGTGATGATCGCCGACAGTGCCGTCAAGGTTTTGCAAGGTGTAACAGTGTGAAACGGCACTTTGCTCGTATAGTGAATGTGGTACACTTAACAACATTTATGCAGGCTGTATCACCTCAACGGGATAGGAGACAAGCACCTATGGCAGTGACTTCGCACGAGGGCAGTCCCGGCGGTGATCCAGCCGTTATCTATTTGCGGGTGTCGAGCAAGGAGCAGGCCGAGAAGGGCGGCGGAGCCGAGGGCTTTTCCATTCCTGCGCAGCGCGAGGGCTGCAAGCGCAAGGCTTAGAGTCTGGAGGCGGCGGTTATCGAGGAGTTCGTGGAGCGGGGCGAGTCGGCCAAGACCGCCGACTGGCCAGAACTACAGCGGATGCTCGCTTTCATTATCGAGCATCCCGTCAAGTATGTCATCGTCCACAAGGTTGATCGTCTCGCCCGCAACCGGGCGGATGATGTGGCGATCAATATGGCGATCCGGCAGGCCGGAGCCGAGCTGGTGAGTGTCAGCGAGAACATCGACCAAACTCCGTTTGGCTTGCTGCTGCACGGCATCATGTCTTCGATCGCGGAGTTCTACAGCCGCAATCTTGCCAACGAGGTTATGAAGGGCACTATGCAGAAGGCCAAGAACGGCGGCACGCCCGGACGGGCTCCGACCGGCTACCTGAATGTGCGGTGCATGGTCGAGGGCCGTGAAGCCCGCACCATCGAGATAGACCCGGTGCGTGGGCCACTGGTGCGGTGGGCGTTCGAGACGTATGCGACGGGAGAGTGGACGATCCGTCGCCTGCTGGCTGAGCTGACGGCGCGTGGTCTGACGACAGCGCCTGGACGGCAGAAGGCTGGCCGACCGCTGGGTGTCTCGCACCTGCACACGCTGCTGCGCAATCCCTATTACATGGGGATGGTGCGCTACCGGGGCGCGATCTATGCGGGCAGACACGAGCCGTTGGTGACGCCGGAGGTTTGGAGCGAGGTTCAGAAGGTCTTGAGCGCCAAGTACCTGACTGGCGAGAAGGACCGCGAGCACCCGCACTACTTGAAGGGCAGCATCTACTGCGGCCAGTGCGGCGCTCGTCTGATCGTCAATCACGCCAAAGGCAACGGCGGCACCTACCCGTATTTCGCCTGTGGTGGACGCCAGCGCGATCCGTCGAGCTGCAAACAGCGTGCGGTGCGGATTGAGCTGGTCGAGGCCGCGATTGTCGCCTACTACGGAACCGTGCAGCTGCCCGCTGAAGAGGTCGAACGACTCCGCACCTTCTTGGGTCAAGAGCTAGCGAAGCTGCGCAGCGAGTCCGACCATGAACGGGGCGTGCAAGAGCGTCGGTTGCGCAAGTTCCAAGGCGAACGCGAGAAGCTGCTGCAAGCGCACTACGCCGATGCGATCCCGCTCGAACTGCTCAAGAGTGAGCAAGATCGCCTGACGACGGCGATTGCCGGGGCGGAAGGCCGATTGGCTGCCATCGCCGCCGACTTCAAGACAGCCGAGACGAACCTCGAACGAGCACTAGCCCGCGCCGGGGACTGCCAAGCGGCCTACCGCGAGGCAACAGACCGGATGCGACGGCAATTCAATCTGGCGTTCTTCAAGCGGCTCATCATCAGCGATGAGGGCACCGTGTCCGGGGAACTGGCCGAGCCGTGGGACGTGATCTTGGGGGAGGAACTGCGCAGAGCAGTCGCCGTCCGAGAAGCCGAGAGCTTGAAGGACGCGATCGAGCAAGCCGAGCGCAACAAAAAGCGGCACCCACGCGAGCCTGAGCTGGATCTTGTGGGTGCCACGGCCGCCGCCCCTGATGAGGGCGACGGTTGGAGTCCGAACATTTTGGTGCGGGCGAGAGGACTCGAACCTCCAAGGCCGTGAGGCCACCGGCTCCTAAGGCCGGCGTGTCTACCAATTCCACCACGCCCGCGTCGTGCATCAGCCTACCTGGCACGCCTGAGAGCGCGACTCGCATCTGCGTGCGAACGGCCGCGCGAGCTTGTATCGTCAGGCACGCGATGTCCTCTGCTTCCGGCCAGAACAGGCAGCAACAGGGCGTGATCATCACGCATCCCAACCGCGACAAGCCCGTCGTGCAGGCGACGCGCGCGATCGTCGTCGTGCTGCTGCTCGTGAGCGCCGCGCTCGTGCTGATCGTGACGATCGGCGGCTGGAACCTGCTGGAGGGCGCGATCCCGGTCCAGATCGCCTACATCGCCGTGTATCTGACGTTCGCCTTCTACGCCGCGCGCTGGAACCGCGGCGTGCTGCCGATCTCGGCGGCGCTGGCCGTACTGCTGTTGATCTTCGCCGCCGTCGCCGGCCCCGGCTGGTTCGCGCGCGACAAGTCGGGCTTCGCACAGCCCACGATCAACGCGAGCCTGCTGGGCGTGATCACGCTGCTGATCGTGCCCGTACAGATCCTGCTCGTGACGTTCACGATGCGCGGCTTCTCGCAAGGCTGGAACGTCGAGCTCGAGCGCCGCGACCCCGCGGCAGGCGGCGACGTCGAGCGGTTCGCGCCGCCGCAGCCGGCCTGAGCGCTGGCACAGCGCGAGCGGCGCGGTTATCCTCGCTTGCTCGACCACAATTGCGGCGGTGGCGGAACGGTAGACGCGGAGCCCTCAAAAGGCTCTGTCCGAAAGGGCGTGTGGGTTCGACTCCCACCCGCCGCATCCACGGCGGGCTACGCCCCGCCCACCAGCTCGAGCAACGGCTCGGCCAGCGCCTCGCGCGCCGCAAGGATCCCCCACGGCAGCTGCTCGCGCTCCGGCAGCTCGAGCACGACCAGCCCGGCGCGTTCGCAGATGAGCGCGCCGGCGGCGATGTCCCACTGCTTGACGGTGCGCTCGAAGTACGCGTCGTAGCGCCCGGCGGCGGTCCAGGCGAGGTCGAGAGCGGCGCTGCCGAAGCGGCGGATGTCGCGCACGTGCGGGAGCACGCGCGTCAGCACCTGCGCCTGCGCGGCGCGCACCTGGGCGTCGTAGGCGAAGCCCGTCGCGACCATCGCGGTGTCGAGCTCGCCGTCGCGGTCACTGCCGTGGAGCTCGACCTCGCCGTGCGACCCCGTGAGCGTCGCGCGGCCATGCCTGCTCGCGCTGAACAGCTCGTCGCGGTTGGGGTCGTAGACCGCGCCCGCGAGCGTCCCGTGGCCGTCGGCTACGGCGACGCTCACGCACCACTGCGGGATCGCGAACAGGAAGTTGATGGTCCCGTCGAGCGGGTCGACGACCCAGTCCAGGCCGCTGGCGCTGTCCACGTGCTCGCCCTCCTCGCCGATGAAGCCGTCATCCGGGCGACGCTCGGCGAGCAGCTCGCGGATCGCGCGCTCGGAGGCGAGGTCGGCCTCGCTGACGAGGTCGGTGGGAGTGCTCTTGGCGCTGACGTGGCGCTCGGCGCCGTGTTGCGCGCGCTCGGCGAGCAGCACGCCGGCCATCGTCGCGGCCTCGACCGCGATCGCGAGCAGTGCGTCCTCGTCCGTCTCCGACCCGGCCCCACCCGCGGTGGGCGCGTCGGCGTCGCTCACGAGAACTCGGGCGGGCGCTGCTGCGCCCACGGGCGCTCGCGCTCGATCTGCGCGGCGAGCGACAGCAGCGTCGACTCGTCGGCGGGCCGGCCGACGATCTGGACGGCACGCGGCAGCCCGTCTGAGCCGAAACCGGCGGGCACCGACGCGGCCGGCTGCCCAGTGACGTTCCACACGCCGTTGTACGGCACCCAGCCGCCGACCGTGTTGAGCGTCCACAGCGCGCCGCGGCCCTGCAGCCGGCCGATGCGCGGCGGCGGCGCGGCGGTCGCGGGCGTCAGCAGCACGTCGTGGTCCTCGAACACGCTGCCGAGCTTGCGCGCGAACTCCGCCTCGCCGGCGAGCGAGCGCTCGAGCAGGGCCGGCGGGATCAGCCCGCCGAGACGCGACATCGACCGCGTGCGCCGTTCCAGGCGCTCGGGATGCGCCATCGCGACGGCGTTGTCGTGGATGCCGCGCAGGTAGCGCACGAGCACCGCGGGGATCGCGCCGGCACCGTAGTCGGGGGCGCGCTCGCTGAGCGTGTGCCCGAGCGAGCGCAGCAGCTCGACGGTCTGCTCGAACGCCGTGCGCGCGTCCGCGTCGAGCTTGGCGATCGCGCCGGTGGGCACGCTCGTCGAGTACGCGATGCGCAGCGGCCCGGGGTACGTGGCGGCCGCGGTCGAGAACGGGACCTCGGGCGCCGGCACGCGGTCGGCGTCGATGTCGATCGCGCCCGAGGCGACGTCGTGGAACAGCGCGGTGTCGGCGACGGTGCGCGCCAACAGGCCCTTGACCGACAGCCCGTGCCAGCCGCGCGAGCGCGGCGCCATCGACACGCGCCCGCGCTGGGGCTTCAGGCCGAACAGGCCGCACCACGCGGCGGGGATGCGGATCGAGCCGGCGCCGTCGGAGCCGAGCGCGGCGCCGACAAGACCGGCGGCGACGGCGGCCGCGCTGCCGCCGCTGGAGCCGCCTGGCGCGTGCTGGAGGCTCCACGGGTTGCGCGTCGCGCCGAACGTGGCGGTCTCGGTGAACGGCCACTGCGTCAGCTCGGGCACGTTGGTCTTGCCGATGATCACCGCACCGGCCTCGCGCAGGCGGCGCACGACCTCGGCGTCCGCCGTCGCGGGCGCGCCGTAGGCGTTGGTGCCATACGTCGTCACCTCGCCGGCGACGTCGATGTCGTCCTTGACCGCGATCGGCACGCCGAGCAGCGGGCGCTGGGTGGGCGGGCGTTCAGCACGACGGCGCGCGTCGGCCTGGTCTGCCTCCAGGCGGGCTCGTTCCGCGAGCACGATGCGATACGCGTTGAGGTTCTCGCCGCTATTGGAGCGATCCAAGCGCTCGATCCGATCGAGGTACAGGTCGACGAGCTCGCGCGAGGAGATCTCGCCGGCGGCGATCAGCTGGGCCTGGCGGGCGATTCCAGCGTAGGCGAGATCGACGGCGTCCACAGCTTGGCAATCTAGTGCAAGCGAGCTCCCGGCTACCGCCACCGTCGGGACTGGCCGTGCGGCGCACAGCCGCCGCGGCGCGATCTACGCTACTCGCCGGAGAGAGGCCCTGTCGTACGAGCAGAGGGGGAGCAACCGATGTCCTATCCCGTCACCTTCGAGGTCGACTACGTGGAGCGGCGCAGCCGGCTGACGGCGTTCTTCAGGCTGATCCTCGTGATCCCCGTGGCGATCGTGCTGTACGTGTTCGGGATCCTGGCGTACATCGTGATCGTGATCGCATGGTTCGCGATCTTGATCACCGGCCACTACCCGAAGTCCCTGTACGACTTCGTGGCGAGCTTCACGCGCATGCTCGCGCGCGTGACAGCCTACGCGGCGCTGCTTGCCGATCCCTACCCGCCGTTCGGCGGCGGCGCGGACAGCGCTTATCCGGTGCGCATGGAGTTCACGGGGCCGCTCGAGCACTACAGCCGCCTGAAGACGCTCTTCCGTCTGCTGCTGGCGATCCCGATCGCGATCATGCGCTACGCGATGAACATCCTGCTGGAGATCGGCGCGTTCGCGGCGTGGGTGGTGATCGTGATCACCGGCAAGCTCCCGCGCGGCCTGTTCGACGTGATGGTGCTCGCGAACTCCTACATGGCACGCTCGGACGCGTACCTGTTCCTGCTGACCGAGACCTACCCGCCCTTCCAGGACGAGACGACGCGCGCGGCGGGCGCGGGCGCGCCAGACACGGCGACGGGTTGACCGAGCCCGTCTGACCGAGCGCTAGACAGGCGTCACGGCGTTGCGCTTGGCGGGCCAGTCGCGGCGCTTGCCGGCGGCGTGCGCGAAGCGGCGCACGAGCTCCGACGCGCAGCTGCTCGGGCTCGATCACAGCGTCGACGACGAGCTCTGAGGCGAGGTGCAGAATGTCGATGTCCCGCGGCGTACTCCTCGCGCAGCTGCTCGGTCTTCGCGGCGCGCTCGCCCTCGTCGTCGATCGCCTGCAGCTGGTTGTAGTAGACGGCGTTGATCGCCGCCTGCGGCCCCATCACGGCGATCGAGGCACTCGACAGCGCGATGCAGCAGTCGGGCTCGAACGCGGGGCCGGCCATCGCGTACAGCCCCGCGCCGTAGGCCTTGCGCACGACGACGCGAGATCTTCGGCACGGTCGCCTCGCTGACGGCGCGATCATCTTGGCGCCGTGGCGGATGATGCCCTCGCGCTCGACCTGCGTGCCGATCATGAAGCCGGGCACGTCGGCGAGGAACAGCAGCGGCACGTTGAACGCGTTGCACGTCCAGATGAAGCGCGCGGCCTTGTCGGCGGAGTCGCCGAACAGCACGCCGCCCTTGTGCTTGGGCTGGTTGGCGACGATGCCGACGGCGCGGCCGTCGAGGCGCGCGAAGCCGACGACGAGCTCCTTGGCCCAGCGCGGCTGGATCTCCAGCAGCGAGTCCTCGTCGACGAGCGCGTCGATCAGCAGCTTCATGTCGAACGGCTTGTTCTCGTCGGCGGGGATCAGCTCGGCGATGGCGGGCCGATCGGGCGCGGCGCGCGGCGGCGCGGGCGGGGCGGCGGGGGGCTCCGCCCGCCAGTTGGTTGGAAGATATGAGAGATAGCGGCGTGCGAAATGCGATCCCGTCGGCGTCGCTCGAGACGAGTTGGTGGGCGCATCCGGAGACGCCCGTATGCATGCGCGCGCCCCCCATCTCCTCGAGCGTGACCTTCTCGCCGATCACCATCTCGGCCATGCGTGGCGAGCCGAGATACATCGACGCGTTGCCCTCGCGCATGATCACGATGTCGCAGAACGCGGGGATGTAGGCGCCGCCGGCGGCGCGAGGGGCCGAACAGCACGCACACCTGCGGCACGATGCCTGAGAGCTTGACCTGGTTGTGGAAGATCCTGCCCGGCGCCGCGGCGGCCGGGGAACATCTGCACCTGCTCGGTGATGCGCGCGCCGGCGGAGTCGACGAGGTAGACCATCGGGATCTCGAGCGCGAGCGCGCGTTCCTGGATGCGCAGGATCTTCTCGACCGTCTTCGGCCCCCACGAGCCGGCCTTGACGGTCGGATCGTTGGCCATCAGCGCGATGGGGCGCCCGTCGATCTCCCCCACCCCGGTCACGACGCCGTCGGCGCCGAGACCGTCTCCATCCCAGTTGGCGAGCAGCGCCTCCTCGGCGAAGGAGCCGTCGTCGAGCAGCAGCGCGACGCGCTCGCGAACGGGCAGCTTGCCCTGCTCGCGCGCCTTCTCACGATGGCGTTCGGGACCGCCACCGAGCGCGCGCTCGGTGGCGTCGCTGAGCCTGCTCACGGTCGCGGCAGCCCTCGATAGCGGTGGCGGCCGCGCCTACCGCGGGCGAGATGGCGTTCGTGGCGCGCCTGCAGCCGCGCGTGGACGACCTCCAGGTCAGAGCCGGGCCCGAGCAGCTGCCAGGAGTCGCGAATGACGGGCAGGAGCGTCGCGCCGATGACCCACGCCGGCCAGAAGCTCGCCTGCGCGCCGCTTGCGAGCCACACGCCGACGCACACCGCGGACAGGCCGAGCGCGCCGCCGGCCTCCTGGACGAGGCGCCGCCGGAGCTGGCCCTTACGCTTGCTCAGCGCGAGCGCGACCGACGTCGAGCTGACGGGCAGGTCGGCTCGCAGAGCGTCGAGATCCGCGCGCGTGGTGGCGCGGTAGGCACTGCCGATCCGCTCCTCCATCTCCTCCGAGGACAGTCGCCCGGCGAGCGCGTGCTCGCGCAGCTCCTCGACCAGCTGCTCACGGTCGGCATCGGCGACACGCAGCTGCGAGGGATCGGTCATGTTCCTGAATGTAGTCCAGTCCGCCCCCACGCGCCAGTCCGGGGCACGAGGACGACATGTGTCCGTCACACGCGCGCCGCGCGCTCACGCCGCGTACGCTCGGCCGCGCGGGAATCCGTTTGCGAACAAGGGAGAAGAAGATGACGCGTAAGTGGAATACGTCGATCGTCGTCGCGCTGGTCGTGCTCGTGGGAGCACTTCCGGCGGGCGCGTCGGCGCAGGGCTTCAAATCACGAAAATCGGCAAAGGAAAAATGGTCGCCGGCTCGGCGCAGGTGTTCGACACGGGCGCGGGAGACATCGAATGCAAGAAGGCCTCGGCGGCCCTCGAATTCACCGCGCTTGAATTTGTCGTTCTGGAAGTGCCCAAACTCGCATATTCGGAATGCAGCGGGCTCGGCGGTGCCGTGCACGTGACCACCGCGGCCCTCGAGTTCAACGCGAATGGAGCGATGCAGCTCGAGAAAGTCATGACGATCGAACCGGAAGGCGCGGGATGCAGCTTCGTGTTCGAACGGGCAACCGGGGAAGGGATCACCTATTCGATCAGCAAAAGCGGCCTGCAGGTGCTCGACCTCGACATCTCGAAACTTCCCTACAGCGGCACCGGCGGTATCTGCGGGGGAAGCGGGAAAGCCACATACACCGGCGTGCTGGAAGCAGAAGACACGGGCGGCAAATTCTTCTGACAGGCCTGGCGCGGGCCCGCGGGGTGTGGCTGCCCGGCGGGCGTCGCGCCCTGTGCCGGCGCCCGCCGGGTCCCGCAGCGTCAGATGCCCGGGTTCTCGACGGGCGTCTCCCCCGAGTAGTCGTAGAAGCCGATCCCGGTCTTGCGCCCGAACCAGCCGGCGCTGAGCATCTTGCGCAGCGTCGGCGGTTGCGCGAAGCGGCGCTCTCGGAACTCGTCGAACAGCACGTCGCAGATCGAGCCGATCGTGTCGAGGCCGACGAAGTCGGCGAGCGTGAGCGGGCCCATCGGGTGCCCGGCGCCGGCCTTCATCGCTTCGTCGATCTCCGCGACGGACCCGACGCCCTCTTCGTAGGCGCGGATCGCGTCGAGCATGTACGGGACGAGCAGGCGGTTGACGATGAAGCCGGCCTTGTCCTTGGTGGGGATCGCGAGCTTGCCCTCCGAGCGCGCGAACTCGAGCGCCGTGTCGAATGCGGCGTCGGTTGTGGTGACGCAGCGCACGACCTCGACGAGCTTCATGACCTGCGCGGGGTTGAAGTAGTGCAGCCCGACGAACTGGCCCGGGCGGCTGGTCGCGGCCGCCTGGTCGATGACCGCGAGCGACGAGGTGTTCGTGGCGAACACCGCCTCCGGCTTGACGAGCTCGATCGACCTCGCGCCACATCTCGAGCTTGAGCGCGAGGTTCTCGGTGATCGCCTCGATCACGAGGTCGCAGTCGGCGAGCTCGCGCGTAGTCGACGGTGCCGTGGATGCGCGCGCGCACGCGCATCGGCGTCCGCCTGCGAGGACTTGCCCTTCTCGACGGCGCGCGCGAGCTGCGTCTCGATCTTGCCGATCGCCCTTGGCGAGCGTCGCCTCGTCGACCTCGCGCAGCACCACCTCGTAGCCCGAGCTGCGGCCGCCACCTGAGCGATGCCGTGCCCCATGAGGCCGGCTCCGAGCACTCCAACCTGCTTGATCTGCTGCGCCATCAGCCCTCCGCTCCCGTTCTTCGATTGACAGCGGAGAGCCTATACGCACGGCGCTCGCTCGCGACAGGGGAGCTGACGCCGGCGGGCGGCCGGCGACGGGAAGCTAACGCCGCACGCGGAGTCCTTGCACTGTGAACCCGTCAATCACGTGGGAGGGCACACATGCTCAATCGTCTTCAGATCTCTCGCCGCGCTGTTCGCGGCCGCGGTGCTCGTGGCCGGCGTCGGCTTCGGCGTTCGACCATTCGTTTATCGGCCAGTTCAGCACGGTCACCGAAGTCGGCACGCACGGTGCCGGCCAACGGCGACGTGAACCCGTACGGCATCGCGAACGTGCCGAGCAGCGTCGGCTCGCTGGTGCGCGGCGACATCCTCATCAGCAACTTCAACAGCTCGGAAAACCTGCAGGGGACGGGCACGACGATCGTGCAGGAGTCTCCAACCGGGCACCTGTCGCTGTTCGCGCAGATCGACCCGTCGACGCTCCCCGGCCCGTGCCCGGGCGGCGTCGGCCTGACGACCGCGCTCGCGATCCTGCCGGGCGGCTACGTGGTCGTCGGCAGCCTGCCGACGACGGACGGCTCGGCGGCGACCGCGCAGGCGGGCTGCCTGATCGTGCTCAACAGCATGGGCCACGTCGTCAAGACGATCTCCGGCGGCCCGATCAACGGCCCGTGGGACATGACGGCGGTCTCGAACGGCCCGTTCAGCACGCTGTTCGTCACGAACGTGCTCAACGGCACGGTCGCCCATGGCGAAACGCCGACCGACGAAGGCACGGTCGTGCGCATCGGCCTCGTGAGCCTGTTCGGCGCGCGCGCCGGTCGTCACGTCCGAGCGCGTGATCGCCGACGGCTTCCCGGAGCGCACCGACCCCGAAGCGGCGCTCGTGGTCGGCCCGACCGGCGACTGCGCTCGGCGATGGAAGGCACGCTGTACGTGGCCGACACGCTCGATAACCGCATCGCCGCCGTACCGGGCGCGATGTTCCGCCAGACGCCGATCGCGGGCGGCGGCATCACGGTCGCGAAGGGCGGCTACCTGAACAGCCCGCTGGGGCTGACGATGGCCCCGAACGGCGACGTCCTGACCGCGAACGGCGGCGACGGCAACCTCGTCGAGACGACGCCGCTCGGCGCGGAGTTCCAGCCGTTTGACAACGGAAGCTGGCGCAGGCGGGCTGTTCGGGCTGGCGGTGGCGCCGAACCAGCAGGGCGTGCTACCTCGTCAACGACTCGAACAACACGCTCGATCTGCTGCACTGAGCGCTCGCGCAGCGCGATGGGGGCCTGTCGCAGACGCCCGGCGACAGGTCCCGCCTGCTGCGGGTACTCTCCCGTAGGTGAGCGCTGACGACAGCTTCGATCTCTCGGCCGCGGGCCTGCGCGGCGACGGCACCGACCTGCGGATCTCGGTCGAGGTGCTGGCGGGCAAGCTCGAGCAGTCGCTGCCGGGCCGCGCGCGCGTCGAGCGCCGCGGCGGCGGCCTGCTCGGCCGCGGGCGAGAAGCGCGTGCGCGCGGTGCGCGTCGAGCTCGGCGGCAGCCGCTACCAGCTGGCGCGTCGACGGACGAGCGCGTGGAGGGCTTTCGCGAGCGCCAGGTCGGGCGGCATCGCGATCAAGCGCGAGCCGCTCGACCCCGACGAGTGGGTCGCGGCGCTGACGGCGGAGCTGCGTGCGGAGGCCGAGCGCAGCGCCGAGGCGCGCGCGGCGCTCGAGGACTGCTGCGCTGATGCGCGAGCGGACACGAGCCGGCAGAAGGCCGGCACGCGGATGAGCGACCCGGAGCTCGAGCAGCAGGAGCGCGAGCAGGAGGAGTCGCTGGCGCGGGTCGAACGGGGCGGCATCCCGCTGTCGGCGCGAGCGGCGCCTGAGCGAGCTGCGCGACGCAGCGGCGGCGGCTCGTTCACCTCCGACCTGTCGGTCGAACGGCTTCGCGCTCTGCCACCAGCTCGGGTTGACGCCGCTCTCGCAGGTGATGGGCAGCTCGATCTACCAGATGGGCTACCAGGGCGCGTGGGGCGACGATGCTGCGGCGGCACGATCCTGATCGAGCTCGACACGCTCTCGCAGGCGCTCAACGAGGTGCGCGGCACGGGCGCTCGGCGCGGCTCGCCGAGGAGGCGCGCCATGTCGGCGCCGACGCGGTCGTGGGCGTGCAGACGCGCGCGGGCGAGAGCACGACTGGGCCGGGCACGCTGCGCTCGAGCACGTGGTGCGTCGGCACCGCCGTGCGCGCGCGACGGGCAAGCCGCGCACGATGCAGCCCGGTCCTGACCGAGCTGTCGGTGGCGGACTACGCGAAGCTCGTGCAGGGCGGGCTTCGAGCCGCTCGGGATCGTCGCGTGGAGCTCGGTGTTCTTCGCCAGCTACGTCCTACTGGCCCGGCGGATGCTCGGCGGCGGCATCGATGGCGATGGGGCGATGCAGCAACTTCGAGCTGCGCGAGTTCACGCAGGCGCTCTACAGCGCGCGCGAGGCGGTGATGGGCGCAGCTGACACGCCAGGCCTCACGCGCTCGGCGCCTCGGGCGATCGTCGGCGTGAGGATCGGCCACACGCGTCGCGAGCCGCACACGCTGCGGCGGGCGGCGGCACGCGAGCTGCGGCGGCCTGATGGTGACGTTCAACGCGATCGGCACCGCGATCCGCGAGACCGCCGATGCGTGACGTCCACGGCGCCCGAGCGACCGTCGACCTCAACGCCAAGCCGACTCGACCGATCCCGGACCCCAACACGATCAATCGACCTCTTCACCTGACAAGGAGCACACATGACGACACGAGCGCGAGACCGCTACGACCCCTCCTCGCTGGAGGGCGTCCCCGAGGCCGGGCCGCGCGCGCCTGCAGCAGAACCGCGCGGGCCTGTTCACCTCAGACCTGTCGGTCAACGAGTTCCTGCTGGTCAAGCAGGCCGGCTTCGAGCCGGTCGGGCCTGGTGGTCGGCAGCTCGATCTACCACATCGGCATCCAGATGTCGGGGTGGAAGAAAAGCCAGGAGATGACGGTCCTCTCCGAGGCGATGTACGGAGCGCGCCAGCTGGCGATGACGCGCATGGAGGAGGAGGCCGACCAGCTCGGCGCGGACGGCGTCGTGGGCGTGCGCCTGGACATCGGCCGCTACGAGTGGGGCCAGGACATGGCCGAGTTCATCGCGATCGGCACCGCCGTCAAGCACCGCGACGGCGTGCTGCACCGCGCGCCCAACGGCCGGCCGTTCACCAGCGACCTGTCGGGCCAGGACTTCTGGACGCTGCTGCGCACCGGGCCACCGCCCGGTGGGGATGGTGATGGGCAGCTGCGTCTACCACGTCGCCCACCGCGGCATGCTGCAGTCGATGGCCCAGACGGGGCGCAACGTCGAGCTCGCCGAACTTCACGCAGGCGCTCTACGACGCGCGCGAGCTGGCGATGGAGCGGATGCAGTCGCGAGGCGCAGGAGATCAGCGCCGAGGGGATCGTCGGCGTGCACCTGCAGGAGAAGAGCCACGGCTGGGGCAGCCACACGATCGAGTTCTTCGCGGTCGGCACCGCGATCGTGCCCCGCGAGGGCCACGACGAGGAGATCGAGCCGCCGACGACCGTGCTCGACCTGAGCTGAGGGAGACGTTATAAGGCGCTCCGCCGGCTCGTGCTGGCGCGAGACTTCGACTACGCCGGCAGCAGTTCGAGCGCGTCGACGTGTCGAGGCCGCATGACGGCGAAGTGGCGGTGGTCGAGCGTGGCGAGCTTGGTCTCGCGCAGGCGCTCGACGATCGCGAGCACGGCGGCATTCGACGAAGCCGACGCGCAGGTCGGCGTAGGTGGTGAGCAGCTCGCGCACACGTCGATGGTCGCTCGCCATCAGATCCTCGACGACATACGTGCCCTGCTCGATCTCGTCAAGAAGCGCATCGACGGCTCCACGATCCATGCCGCGTGCGGCGAGCTGGTCGAACTCGACCAGCACCGGCGCCGGCACGATCCGCACTCCACGCGCTTCAGCGAAGAGCTGCACGCAGGTGGCGTGATCGCGATCGTCGCGGTCGAAGGTGGCCCACAGCGGGCCAGTGTCCACGATCAGCGGAATGGCTCAGGCTCGAAGATTTCTTCGCTGGCCAAGCGCGCAAGGTTGCCGTGACCGGAGGAGACAACGCCGACGTGTCTGAGCGCAGGTGCGAGTGGCTCCTCCTCGTCGACCCTCAGCTCGTTCTCCATCGCCTCTCGCACGACCTGCGCGACAGACACGCCGCGTTCGCGCGCGCGGCGCTTGGCGCGCTCGATCAGCTCCGGCTCCGCCTGGATCATCATCCTCTGCATCATCGGTGCAATCATGCTAGCAGTGGCCTCCTTCCGTACGCTGTTGATGACCAATCGGCCCTGTACGAGGCTCATCCGACCGGAGATGCCCGACGGGACGCTCACACAGGAGGCGCGCCATGAGCATCGTGTTCACCGAGGATCGCGGCCACGTCCGGCACGTCGTGCTGAACCGCCCGGAGAAGCGCAACGCGATGAACCAGGAGCTGCTGCTCGCGCTCGGCCAAGCGCTGCGCGAGGCTGCTGCCGACACGGCGGTGCACTGCGTGGTGCTGCGCGGCGAAGGACCCGTGTTCTCTGCCGGCGTGGACCTCGTCGAGCTCGCCTCCTCGGCGGGCACGCCCGGCATGCTGCGCCCGTTCAGAAAAGTGTTCCTCGACTGCGCGAACATCGCGAAGAGATGGCCAAGCCGGTCGTCTGCCGGATCCACCGCACGTGCGTCGGCGGCGCGCTGGAGGTGGCGCTGGGCTGCGACCTGCGCATCGCCTCCAGCGACGGTCAGTTCGGACTGCCTGAGGTCAAGTTCGGGATCATCCCCGACGTCGGCGGCTCCACGCGCCTGCCCGCAGTCGTCGGCCTCGGCCGCGCGAAGGAGCTGATCATGACGGCGCGCACGATCGACGCGAGCGAGGCCGAGCGCATCGGTCTTGTCAACCGCGTCGTCGCGCCCGATGAGCTCGAGCAGGCAACGCAGGCGCTCGTGGACGAGCTGCTCGCGAACTCGCACATCGCCGTTGGGCGTGCCAAGCGCGTGATCGACGCCTCCGCCCGCCCGGCGCTCGCGCAGACCCTCGAGATGGAGGTCGCCGTGCAGGAGTACTGCGTCGCTGCCGCCCGCGAGAGCGCGCGCGAGGCGCAGGACGCCGCGGCGAGTGAAGCGCGCGATCCGGAGCCTGAGGCGCTCACCGCAAGCTCGCCCGCGTGAAGCGCTCGGCGAGCGAGCGCACCTGCTCCACGAGCTCCGGCGGCTCGAGCACCTCGAAGTCGACGCCGATGCCCGCGATGTAGATCGCGAGGCCGCCGAGCCAGTCGGAGCTCGCGCGCAGCAGGCAGCTGCGCTCGTCGATCGGCTCGAGCGTGCCGAACCGGCGCGGCACGCGCGCCGCGAGCTCGGCAGCCGGCGCATGCAGGAGAACCCGTGCCTGGTAGCGGTCGCGCGTGGAGGAGATCGAGCCGGCGACGTACGCCGCGATGTCCTGGGCTGGCAGCTCACGCGGCGGGAAGCGCGTGTCCGGCGACAGCGGCGGCTCGATGCGGTCGACGCGGAACGTCCGCCAGTCCTCGCGCCGCGCGTCCCACGCGAGCAGGTACCAGCGCCTGCCGGTGTGCACGAGGCGGTGTGGCTCCACCAGGCGCTTGCTGGGCTCGCCCCGGTGGTCGCGGTAGGCAAAGCGCAGCCGCTGCCGATCTCGCGACGCCGCCGCGATCGCCGCCAGCACCTCCGGGTCGACGAGCGGTCCCGAGCCGGGATAGGGAACGGTCGCGGCACCCAGCGCGGCCACGCGCCGGCGCACGGCCGTGGGCAGCAGCTGCTCGAGCTTCGCGAGCGCGCGCACCGAGGTCTCCTCGATGCCCTCGACGCCCGCGCTCGCCGCAGTGCGCAGCCCGACCGCCACAGCGACCGCCTCCTCCTGGTCAAGCAAGAGCGGCGGCAGCGTCGCGCCGGCGCCCAGCCGGTATCCGCCGGCGACGCCCGGGGTCGCCTGCACGGGATAGCCGAGGCGCCGCAGCCGCTCGACGTCGCGCCGTACGGTGCGCGTGCCGACGTCGAGGCGCTCAGCCAGCTCCGCGCCGGACCACTCGCGCCTTGACTGCAGCAGCGAAAGCAGCTCGAGCAGCCGTGCCGAGGTTTCGATCACGGCGAGATCCTCGCATCGATTGCGGACCGTAACTGACCGCAATCGCCCATAGCGTTGCAAACGTTCATCGGGAGCCGGGCGTCGCGCCCACCAGCTCCCACCCAACAACCGCGAAAAGCGAGGTCACGAGATGGATTGGAAGCTCGAGCTGATACAGGTCCCCGTCGCAGACATCGACCGGGCGAAGGCGTTCTACACGGACAAGGTCGGGTTCGTGGCCGAACACGACGCGCGGGTGGACGAGAACGTGCGCTTCGTGCAGCTCACGCCGCCCGGCTCAGCCTGCTCGATCTCGCTCACCAGCGGCGTCCACGAGATGCGGCCGGGCTCAATCGAGGGTCTGCAGCTCGTGGTTGCCGACGCCGACGCCGCCCGCGAGGAGCTGCTGGCGCGCGGCGTCGAGATCGGTGAGGTGCAGCAGTTCCCGTGGGGCCGGTTCGTGTTTTTCTCCGACCCCGACGGCAACGCCTGGTCGGTCCAGCAGCTGCCGCCGCGCCCGTAGCGACCGCCGCGCCAGCGGGCCTGATCGTGCTCCCGCCGGGGCCGCGAGCAGGCCCCCCGCGCGCAGCCTCGCGACGGACTGCCGCTACCCCCAGTCGACCGGCCCGGCCACCAGCGTGTGGCTGCCGAGCGGGCGCCCGAGGATCTCCTGCACGCGCTTCGCGCAGGCGAGCAGCGCGTCGAGGTCGACGCCCGTCTCGATGCCCATCTCGTGGAGCATCGAGACGAGATCCTCGCTGGCGATGTTGCCGGTGGCGCCCGCCGGCACCGGGCAGCCGCCGAGCTCGCCGAAGCTCGACTCGAAGCTGTCGATGCCCGCCTCCAGCGCCGCCAGCACGTTCGCGAGCCCCTGCCCGCGCGTGTTGTGGAAATGCGCCGTCAGCTCCAACCCCTCCCCCAGCTGCTCGCGCGCCATGGTGAAGAACTCGTGTACCTGAAGCGGGTTGGCCATGCCGGTCGTGTCGCCGAAGCCGATCTCCTGCGCGCCGGCGTCTCGCAGGCGCGCTGCGATCTCGAGCACGCGCTCGGGCGCCACGCGGCCCTCGTACGGGCAGCCGAACGACGTCGAGATCACGCCCTCGCAGCGCAGCCCCGCCGCGCGCGCCCGCCCGAGGACCGCTTCGAGGCCGGCGAGCGACTCGGCGATCGAGCGGTTGACGTTCTTGCGGTTGTGGCCCTCCGACGCGGACATGAACACGTTGATCTCATCGAACGCAGGGCGCGCGCGGACCTCGGGATCGCCGCCGAGAGCACCGGAGCCGCCCTCGGCCGCCCGCCGGCCGACGTCCTCGCGCAGCTCCAGCGCCGCGTCGAGGCCGCGCTCGTTGGGGATCAGCACCGATACGCTGACCTCGCGCGGCACGTCGATCCGAGCCAGCACTTCGGCGGCGTCGGCGAGCTGCGGGATCACGTCGGCGCGGACGAAGCTCGTGACCTCGAGGCGCTTGAGCCCCGTGCGCGCGAGCGCGTCGATCAGCTCGACCTTGCGCTCGGTGGGGATCACCTCCGGCTCGTTCTGGAAGCCGTCGCGCGGGCCCACCTCCCTGATGCGCACAGTCCGCGGGAGCTCACTCATGGCGTCATGCGCAGATGGGAGGTCATCCTCCGCAGCCTATACTCGGCCGCCGTGGCACCGTCCAGCTCCGATCCGGTCGCCGTAATCGGTGCCTCAGGGGCGCTCGGCTTCGGCCTCGCGCTGCGTCTAGCGCAGACGGGCGTGCCGATCGCGATCGGCTCGCGCGATGCCGAGCGCGCCGCCGACACGGCCAAGCGCGCGCTGGAGATCCTGCCCGACGGCACGTTCTCCGCCCACGACAACGCCGGCGCCGTGCTCGCGGCGGGCGCCGAGGGCATCGTCGTGCTGAGCGTGCCGTTCCGCAACCAATCCGAGACGCTCGCCAACCTCAAGGGCGCGCTCTCCGCCGGCCAGCTGCTGATCGACGCCACCGTGCCGCTCGCGGCGGCGGTCAGCGGCAAGGCGACGCGCATGCTCGGCGTGTGGCAGGGCTCGGCCGCGCAGCAGGCGCTCGAGATGGTTCCCGAGGGGGTGCGCGTCGTCTCCGCGCTGCACACCGTCAGCGCCCACTCGCTCAGCGAGCTCGACGAGCCGCTCGGCCAGGACGTGCTCGTGTGCGGCGACTCGCGCGCGGACAAGCGCGAGGCGGCCGAGCTGATCGAGCGCATCGACGGCCTGCGCTGCGTGGACTGCGGCAAGCTCGAGATGTCGCGTACGACGGAGTCGCTCACCGCGCTGCTGATCGCCGTCAACGCGCGCTACAAGACGCACGCGGGCATTCAGCTGACGGGACTGCCCGAGCAGCTGTGGCAGTGACCGCGCCGGCAGCCACATCGCCGAGCGAGCGCGACGCGGCGAGCGAGCCGACGCCGTGACACCCGTAGAGCCCGACGTCGTGATCCTCACGGGCGGCACCGGCGGCGCCAAGCTCGCGTGCGGCCTCGCCGACGTCGTCGGACCGGAGCGCCTCGCCGCGATCGTCAACACCGGCGACGACGTCGAGATCTATGGCTCCTACGTATCGCCGGACCCCGATCTCGTGTCGTTCTGGCTCGCCGACACGATCGACGAGCGCGGCTGGGGCCTGCGCGGCGACAGCTTCACGGTGATGGACGCGCTGCGCAAGCTCGGCGTGGACGTGTGGTTCAACCTCGGCGACCGCGACCTCGCGTGGTGCATCGAGCGCGCGCGTCTGCTCGCCGAGGGCGCCTCCCCCACCGACGGCGCTCGCGCGCCTGAACGACGCGATCGGAATGAGCGCGCGCGTGCTGCCGATGAGCGACGATCCGGTGCGCACATGGGTGCGCACGGGCGCCGCCGGCTGGTGCTCGTTTCAGGAGTTCATGATCCGCGAGCGCGCCGCCGGCGTGATCGATGGTCTCGAGTACCGCGGCGCCGAGCAGGCGCGAGCGAGCGAGCAGGCGCTCGCGGCGATCGCAGGCGCGCGCGCGATCGTGATCGGACCGTCCAACCCGCTCGCGTCGATCGCGCCGATCCTCGCCGTGCCCGGCATCCGCGAGGCGCTCCACGCCAGCTCCGCGCCGATCGTCGCGGTCAGCCCGATCGTTGACGGCGAGGTCCTCAAGGGCCCGACCGCGTCGTTCATGGCCTTCGCGGCGCTCGACTGCAGCGCCGCCGGCGTAGCCGACTTCTACGGCGAGCTGCTCGACGGGATCGTCGCCGACGAGGACGTCGCGCGGCTGCCCACGCTGCACACCGACACGCGCATGGCCGACGCCGCCGGGCGCGCGCGCGTCGCCGAGCAGACGCTGTCCTTCGCCGCCGCGCTCACCGCGTAGCCTCGCCGCCCGGCTTCGTCTGTCTCGCCGCGGCGCTCGAGGCTCAGTCCGGCCGCGCTCGCCGGCCCGGACTCAGAGCGCCGCGGCCGCGGCGCTCTGCTCGCGCCAGCCCTGCAGCCAGTCGAGCGCGCCGTTGATGACGCGTTCGACGAACGTGTCGCGCTCGTTGGCGTGCGGCAGCGGCGTCGCCGGCACGTCCAGCTCGAGGAACTCGCACAGCGGCTCCCAGCCCTCGCTTGACGTCCCACACGAGCAGCCGCTCCGCCGGCACCGCCTGCTTGACCTGCTCGTTGTGCGCGTGCATCTGCTCGATCAGCTGCTCGGGCTCCGCCCAGCCGTCGGCGAACGTGCCCTGCGGGCCCCAGAACATGCGGTCGACGAGCTCCAGGTAGCGCTCCCAGCGCACGTCCACGGCAGCGCGCGCCTTCGAGATCCTCGGCATCAGCGACTCGCCATGGCACATCTCGACGATCGTCTGGCGAAAGCTGCGCTCCCACGACTCGCCGTCGCGCACGCTCAGCAGCACCTTGGCGTCCGGGTAGTAGTCCATCAGCTCGCTATAGAAGTAGCCGCCCGGCCAGTCCGCGGTCGAGCGCTGGCCCGCGAAGACCTCCTCCCACGGATCGCCGCCGTCCATCGCGCGCATCCACGGCTCGACCTGGTCGAGATCCTGCGATCACGTTGACCCAGTGGTAGCAGGGCGCGAGACCAAGCTCTTCGAAGGCCATTTTCTGCGTGAGCGTGCCCGTGCGCGGCAGCCCCGCCCCGATCAGTTCGATAGTTATCGCCTCGCAGTCTGTCTCATGATGTCTGTAATCTAAACGTAACGAGCGCGCGCTGCTAGGACCGTTGTACGAGGGCCAATCGGCCTGCAGGCACGCGAAGAAGTCGATAAGAACAAAGCATCGTCCCGGGGGGTCTGGGGTTATTACCCATATCGTCGGGTACTTGGCCAAACGGCTGGATCGGACGCCACGGACGCCATTCTCCAAGCAAGGAGCTCCAACTGTGTACAGCCCTTCGAACCCCAAAGGCGGAGCAACGGTGCTCGCTGACGGAGCAGCGGTCCTCACCGAGCCCCTGAGCATCACGCGCCCGCGGATCCGCCGCTCCGGCACGCGGATCGCCGCGGTGGCGGTCTCGGACTCGAACGAGAGGCTCTCGCAGGAGCAGGTGCTGGCGCGGCTGGGGCTCAGCGGCGACGAGTTCGCCGAGCGGCATCTTCGCGCGCAGCGGCGTCAAGCACCGCCACCTGAACCTGAGCGAGGACTTCCTCGCGCACACGCTGCAGGGGCGTACCGAGCAGATCGAGCAGGAACTGCTGTCGCGCTCGATCGAGGCCGTCGAGCGGCTGCGGATCGACCCGCAGCGGATCGGCACGGTGATCAGCGCGAGCCTCTACTCGCTCGGCTGTCCGACCGCTCGCCCACCGTCTCGTCGACCACTACGCAGATGGACCCGACGACCGACAAGTACCACATCACCGGCGTCGGCTGCGCGAGCGGCGTGCCGCTGATGCGGCTCGCGGCGCAGGCGATGCACGAGCACCCGGACGAGCACGCGCTCGTCGTCGCGGCCGAGAGCATGAGCGGCACGCTGATGAGCGCCACCGACGCGGACCCGAAGGCGAAGACCGTCGGCTCGGCGATCTTCGGCGACGGCTGCGCCGCCGCGCTGCTCTCCAACGACCCGCGCGCCGACGGGCCGCTGATCCTCGCCTCTCAGGTACACCAGATCGCGGGCACGCTCGACGCGGTCCGCCTCGCCGTGCAGGGCGAGGACGCCTACCTGCACCTCGCGCGCGAGCTGCCGGACCTCGCCGCGGCGGGCCTTCCCGGGGTCGTCGCGGGCTTCCTGCGCCGCAACCAGCTGGAGCACGCCGACATCGACCACTGGATCGTGCACCCCGGCGGCAGGCGCATCATCGAAAACGTGCAGAGCGCGCTCGAGCTCGTCCGACCGAGGACGTGGCCACGAGCTGGGACGCGCTGGCAGACCACGGCAACATCGGCACGCCTTCGATCCTGTACGTGCTCAAGGACACGATCGAACGCTACAAGCCAGCCTCCGGCGAGCGCGGCCTACTCGTCACGATCGGCCCCGGCGTCACCGTCGGGCTGATGCTCGTCGGCTGGTAGACCCGGCGAACGCAGCCACGCTGAACGCATCGACAGGGCCAGCGACCGCACACGCGCACGCCTCGTCGCGCGGAGCCCTGGTCGCAGCGCTCGCGCCACTATCGTCTGGGCGCAGATGCGCACCGCCGCGATCCTGCCCGTCAAGCGCTTCGCGCGGGCCAAGCAGCGCCTCGGCGCAAGCGTGGAGGATCCCCTGCGCAGAGAGCTCGCCGAAGCGATGGTCGCCGACGTGCTGCATCGCGCTCGACGCACGCGGCGTCGATCGAGCGGACGATCCTCGTGACCGGCGAGCGCTCGATCGTCGCCGGCGCGCGTGAGCGCGGCGCGATCGTGATCGAGGACGACGCCGAGCGCGGCCAGTCCGCGGCCGCGGCGCTCGGCGTGCGCCACGCGCTCGCCGACGGCATCGAGCGCGTGCTCTGCGTGCCGGGCGACTGCCCCGCGCTCGACCCGGCCGAGCTCGACGCGCTGCTGGCAAGCGAAGCGCGCGAGGTCGTGATCGTGCCCGACCGCCACGGCGCCGGCACCAACGGCCTGCTGCTGGCGCCCCCCGACGCGATCGCGCCGAGCTTCGGCCCGGGCAGCTGCGAGCGCCACCGCGCGCTCGCCCACGCCGCCGGCGTCGTCTGCCGCGTCGAGCGGGTCCCGTCGCTGCTGCTCGACATCGACACCGGCGAGGACCTCGACGTGTTGCGAGCGCGGCTCGCGGCCCACCCCGCCCGTGCCGTGCGCACGCGCGCCGTGCTCGGCCAGCCCGAACGCACGAACGTCATCTCCATCACAACCCCCGCCTGAGCCGCGCCCGTGGCCAGCCTCAGTGCACGCGGCCTGCACGGCATCCCGGAGGTGCGCGCCGGCGACGACCTCGCCGCGTTGATCCTCGCCGCGCTCGACGGCGAGCCGCTGCGCGACGGACAGCTGGTGGCGATCGCGCAGAAGGCGGTCTCCAAGGCCGAGGGCGCGCGTCGTCGCGCTCGCGGACGTGCATCCGAGCGCACGGGCAGTCGAGCTCGCCGCTGCCGCGCCAAGCGGCCAAGAGAAGGACCCGCGCGCCGTGCAGGTCGTGCTCGACGAGTCCGCCGAGGTGCTGCGCGCCGAGCGCGGCGTGCTCATCTGCCGCACCCATCACGGCTTCGTGTGCGCCAACGCCGGCGTCGACGCCTCCAACGTCTCCGAGCCGGGCGGCAGCGGTGCCGTCGAGACGCTCGTGCTGCTGCCGCGCGACCCGGACGCCTCCGCGCGGCGCATCCGCGCGCGCCTGCGCGAGCTGACGGTGCGAGCGTCGGCGTGCTGATCAGCGACAGCTTCGGGCGCGCCTGGCGCCACGGGCAACTCGACGTCGCGATCGGGCTCGCCGGCATGCAGCCGCTCGACGACTGGCGCGGGCGCGCCGACGCGGCGGGCCTCGAGCTGCAGGGCCACATGGCTGGCCGTCGCCGACGCCGCCGCCGCGGGCGCCGACCTCGCTCGCGCGAAGGACTCGCGCGAGCCCGTCGTGCTGATCGACGGGCTCGAGCGCTACGTCACGGCCGCGGATGGCCCGGGCGCCGCAGAGCTCATGCGTCCGCTGCAGGAGGATCTGTTTCGCTGACGCTCGACCAGAAGCGGATGGACTCGCGCGCGTGGCCGATCCCGTACTCGAGCGCGAGGCGCTGGCCGCGCGGGGCGTCGGCGAGGCTCTCGCGCAGGCCTTCGTAGGACTCCAGTTGGCGCTTGTGCGCCTGCAGCTGACCGGCCGCAAGCGTCGCCGGGTCGCCGCCGAAGAACAGCTTCAGCGTGCTCGCGTCATGCAGCTCATACAGCTCCGGGGTCGGCCGGTCGCGCCACTGCGCCAGCAGCTCGCCGCCGCGAGCGGTCAGCTGGTAGGTCCGTCGCCGCCGGCCCGTCTGCTCCTGGCGCTCGTCCAGGAGCCCCTCGTTCGCCAGCCGCGCGCACTCTGTGTAGATCTGCGTGTGCGGGATCGACCAGAAGTGGCTCGTGCTCAGCTGCGCGATGCGTTTGAGGTCATACGGCGTCGCCTGACCGGCCAGCTCCAACAGGCCGAGCACGATGTAGGAGGACCCCGTCAAGCGCGGCACCTGCTCGGCGGCCGACCCGTGTGATGGTGGGCTTGCCATGCCCGCCAGAGTAGCGTGCGATACGCATGATCCGAACCGAACCATACGTGAAGCATTATCACGTCGTCGCCGCCGCCCCGCGATCAGGCCCACGCTCGGCTTCTCGACGCTCGAGCGGGGACCGCGGGCGTGTTTCCTACGGCAGCCGTTTCCTCGAGCGCCCCTATCGCTTCGCCGGCAGGGAGCGCGCATGGGCGATGCCGCGCGCTACCAACTGCTCGAGCTGGCGCTTCGTGCGCACCCCCTCGGCGTCGACCCGCAGCCAGCCGTCCATCGCGCGCCCGCGCATCTCGAATGGGCGCGTGTGCGGCTTGGCGAGCAGCGCGTCCGTCTCCGCGGGCTTGACCCGCAACAACAGCCCGCCCTGGCCGCTCACGCTCACCGACATGCGGCCGTGGAGCAGAAACGCGAGCCCGCCGAACATGCGCCTCTCCACGATTCCCGCCTCCGCCGCGACCAGCTCGCGGACGCGGTTGGCGAGATCCTCGTCGTAGGCCATGAAGGCATTATCCACGCCACGCTCGCGGCGCCGATCCGACCCTGCCCACCGGCGTCCCAACCCACGGCCGCTCGCCGTCGAGCGTCGTCGGCTCGCGGTGCGGGTGTCGCGCGGTCCTAAAGTCTGGGCGCGCCCAGGTCGATCCATAGGCAAGGCCCTGCTGGAGCATAGTTTGCCGCCAAGAAGGGGCGCTGCGAGACTCTCCGCAGGCCAGCTATCCCGGGAAGGACCCCAATGACGACGACCGCCGCCGACACCCCAGTCGTCAACCCTGCGGGCAGCCGTGCGTGGCCGCTCGCGCTGGCCTCGCTTGCGCTGCTCGTGCTGCTGGGCACGCTGTCCGCGGGCATCGTCCTCTCGCGACAGCAGTCGCGCACGCACATCCTCTCGACGTTCGCGCTGCGCGGGAGCGCCAGCGCCACCTTCGTCTCCGAGTTCCTGATGCAACAGGCCACGCACGAGCAGCAGGCGGCGCAGCGGTTCCTCGCCGGCAGGCGCGTCTCGCCCACGCGCTTCCAGCTCGTCGTCGCCGCGTTCGGCAGCAGCGCCGCCGTGCTGCTCGACTCCTCTGGACGCCTGCTCGACGTCGTGCCCTCGGACCCTGCGCTCATCGGTCATCCGATCGCAAGCCGATACGCCCACCTCGCCGCCGCCGAGCAGGGCAGGCTCGCGGTCTCCAACGTCGTGCCCTCGGCGGCGCGAGGCACGCAGGTGACCGCGATCGCCGTGCCGTTCGCCACTCCACAGGGGCGGCGCGTATTCAGCACCGCATATGACGCCTCGAGCACGGCGCTGGGACGCTTCGTGGAGCACACGGTTCCCTACCGCCAGCACGAGGTGCTGCTCCTCGACGGCAACGGGCATGTGGTCGCGGCCAGCCCCGCGACGAGCGCGAGCACGCTCGCGCAGGCGGATCCCGCGCTCGCGCACGCGGCGGCGCACACCTCCAGCGGCTCCGTGCCCGGCGCGAGGACGCCGACGACGTTCGCCGACACGCCGATCGCGGGCACGCCGTGGCGACTGCTGATCGCGGTTCCCAACAGTCGCCTGTACGCGTCGATCTCCGGCTGGACCAAGTTCGTGCCATGGGTCGTGCTCGCGCTCGTCAGCATTCTCGGAACACTGCTCGTCGCGCTGTTCGCTCGCTCGCTCAGCGACCGCGCGCGGCTCACCGCCCTGTCGGCGACGCTCACGCAGGTCGCACGCACCGACACGTTGACCGGGCTGCTCAATCGACGCGCGCTCGGCGAGCAGCTCGCGCGCGCGGCCTCGCACGCCCGGCGCCACAGCGAGCCGCTGTCGGTGCTGATGGTCGACCTCGATCGCTTCAAGCAGACCAACGACCGCTTCGGGCACGAGGCGGGCGACCGCGTCCTGTGCGCGCTCGCCGACTGCATGCGCGACGCGTTGCGCGCCGACGACATCTATGGCCGCTGGGGCGGTGACGAGTTCCTGATCGCGCTGCCGGCCACCGACGAGGAGCACGCGCACATCGCCGCGACGCGGCTGCGCGACTGTGCGCGGTTGCTGCAGCTCGGCGACATCGGGCTGCCCGAAGGCGTGCCGTTCAGCGTCGGCGTCGCCACCGCCACCCAGTCCACGCCCGTCGAGCTCGCCCGCGCCGCCGACGTCGCGCTGTACGAAGCGAAGTCCGAGCGCCCGCCTACACCGCCTGCGCCAGCGCATCTGGCGCAGGCGGCGAGCCCACCGGGAGCCGATCAGCTCTTCTTGTGATGCTTCCACTTATACGGCGCCTGGCCACCCGACGCGTCGCTCCCGCTCTTCGCGCGCGCGTCGCTGGGGTCCCGTCTCGCTGACGCGTACGGGTAGCTTGCTCGACGCCGACGCCTGTGAGCCTGGGACGACGCGCGCCGCGTCGTCCCAGGCTCGAGCTTGCCCCTACGCGGCCGGCTAGCGCGTCTTCTTGTGATGACGCCCGTGCCGACCCCGAACCGCCAGATTCTAGGGAGCCGGGGACACCACGATCGTGTAGTTCTGCTCGGCCGACTCCGCGGGCCTGCTCGCGTCATACACCGTGATTCCCACCGCCCACGGGTACGGGTCCGTTTTGGTGCTGACGGTCCCGGAGAGCACCCCGGTTTTGCTGAGTTTCAGGCCCCTGGGGAGCGGCCCACCCGTGAGCTTCCACCTATACGGCGTCGGGCCGCCCGCGGCAGTCAACTGCACCGGCGTGTAGACCGCACCGACAGTCGCACCCGGCAGCGACGCTGTCGTGATATGCAGGCCGATCACCGTCAGCGTGAACTGCTGGTAGCTCGGCGAGCCGATCCCGTTCGTCGCAGTCAACGTGATGTAGAAGACCCCCTCGACCGTCGGGGTTCCCGCAAACACGCCTTTGCTGAACGACACACCGGCCGGGAGATTCCCAAACGCCGTGATCGTCGGCGCCGGCGTCCCACTCGCGACCACCGTGAACGTACTCGCCACCCCCTGGTTGAACGAGACTTGGCTCGCCGAGGTGATCACCGGAGGCGCATCAACGGTCAACGTGAAGCTCTGCGTCACAGAGCCCGCGCTGTTCGTCGCGATGAGCGAGATCGCGAAGACCCCACCCTGCGTCGGCGTACCAGACAGCACACCACCACTGAACGACACACCAGCCGGCAACGTGCCCGACTCCGTGATCGTCGGAGCCGGGAAACCAGTCGCCGACACCGGGAAACTCCCCGCCGACCCCTCGAGGAACGTCGTACTGTTCGCCGACGTGATCGCCGGCTTGGAGTTCACCGTCAACGCGAAGCCCTGAGACGAAAAGCCCGCGCTGTTAGTCGCCGTAAACGAGATCAGGAACGTACCCGACTGCGTCGGCGTCCCCGACAGCACACCACCACTGAACGACATACCCACAGGCAACGTGCCCGACTCCGTGATCGTCGGAGCCGGGAAACCAGTCGCCGACACCGGGAAACTCCCCGCCGACCCCTCGAGGAACGTCGTACTGTTCGCCGAGGTGATCGCCGGCGCTTCGTCGACGGTCAGGCTGGTCGTGCCCGATGAGCTGGCGAAGCTCGAGTCGCCGGAATACGTCCCAGTGACGGTGTCCGAGCCGACGGGCGCGTTGGTGGCCGAGCAGGATCCTTCGCCGCCGACGAGCGCTTCCGTCGTGCACAGCGTCGTGGCTCCGCTGGTGAACGTCACCGTCCCGGTCGGAGTGCCGGGTTCGGTCGACGTGACGGTTGCCGAATAGGTGACAGAGCCGCCGAGCGTAGTCGTCGTGGGATTCACCGACACTTCCGTCGTCGTTTCGGCCAGCGGCTGCGCAGCCGCAACGGTCGCGCCCGCGCCGAGCGCGAGCAGGAGGGCTCCCACCAGCAGGCCGGCGGCGGCCAGGAACATCCTGTGTCGGCGCCACCGACTGCGTGAGAGAGAGTTGTCAATAGGAACTCGTCGCATTTGCCGTGCACCTTTCCGTGGACTTGGACGCTTCCAAGGAGCAGCTGGCCGACAGGGTCGGCCCGAGTCAAGCAACCTATGACACCTTCCCAAAGATTGTCAAGTAATTTTGTGAGCTTTGTTACTTTTAGAAACCTTGTTACCGCCTTGTGAGAGCGGGCAGCGTCAGCGAAAGCTGGCGCCGAGGAGCGTGCCGCGCTGCACCGCTGCGGGCAGCCCGTGCGCAACCGCGCGCTACCGCGCTATACCGCTACGGACAGCTCGTCGTCCCGGGTCGGCGGAGCGATCAGCGGGAACTCCCGCCTGATCCCGTACAGCGTCGTGCGCTCGGCCGCCGGGCGCCCCGCATCGTGGGCCGCCGCGACGAGCTGCCTGGGCTCCAGGCGCGTGCCGTGATAGCTGCCGGCGAGCCGGCTGATCGACTCCTCCATGAGCGTGCCGCCGAGGTCGTTGACGCCCCAGCGCAGCGACTCGGTGGCGGCATCGAGGCCCATCTTCACCCAGCTCGCCTGCAGGCTCGCCACGGTGCGCCCGAGCGCGAGGCGAAAGACGGCGGTGTGCTTGAGGTTCTCCTCGCGCGAGATCTCCTCCACCCCGTGCGTGCGCCCGAGCAGCGTCTGGAAGGGGATGAACGACAGCGGCACGAACTCGGTGATGCCGCCCGTGCGCTCCTGCAGCTCGCGGACCACGCGCATGTGCTCGGCCAGCTCCCACGGCTCCTCGATGTGGCCGAACATGACCGTCGCGGTCGAGCGCAGGCCGGCCGCGTGCGATGCCTCGATGATCTCCACCCAGCGCGCGACCGGCAGCTTGTTCGGCGAGATGCGCTCGCGCACGCCGTCGTGCAGCACCTCTGCGGCGGTGCCCGGCGTCGAGCCGAGGCCCGCGTCGCGCAGCCGCGCGAACACCTCCGACGGCGGCAGCTCGGAGATGTCGCACATGTGCGCGATCTCCATCGGGCTGTACGCGTGCAGGTGCAGCTCGGCTCCCGCCTCGGCGGCGGTCGCCTTGGCAAGCCGCAGCCAGCCCAGGTAGTCCTCCAGCGCCCAGTCGGGGTGGATTCCAGACTGGATGCACAGCTCGGTCGCGCCGAACTCGAGCGCGTCGTGGATGCGCGCCACGAACTCCTGCTCGTCGTGCTCGTAGGCGTCGGGCGAGCGCTTTCCCTGGCCGAAGCCGCAGAACGCGCAGCCGACGGTGCACACGTTGGAGATGTTGATGTTGCGGTTGACCACGAACGTGACGAGCTCGCCCGCCAGCTCCGCGCGCAGCTCGTCCGCCGCCTGGCGCATGTCCTCGATCGCCCCCAGGCGCGTCTCCGCGAACATCGCCGTCAGCTCCTCGGCGCTCAGCGCCAGCCCTTCGCGGGCACGGGCGGTGGCGCCGGCGACGAGGTCGGGACGGATCGGGGCCGGCGGGTCCGTGCGTCCGGAGCCGCGGCGCGGGATGAAGCTCCAGTACTTGACCTTGATCGTGTCCATCACGCCCTGCGCGACCCATTCCTGGTCGATGTAGCGCGGATACACGCACAGGCGCTCGGTCAGCGCGACACCGTCCCTCTGCAGCTCCTTGCGCACCTGGTGCGGCGAGGGGAACGGGTGCTCGGGCGAGATGTGGTCGCCGTTGGCGCTCAGACCGCCGAGGTCGCTCGCGCCGGCCGCCACCAGCTCACCCCACCAGTCGGCGAGGTTCGGCGGGATCTGGATGCCCACGTCCGGCATCAGCCGCCCTGTCTCCGCGATCAGGCGCTTCATATCGTCGATGCTCACCGGACACGCCCAATCTGGCAGCGGCAGCTCGGGGCGCGCATCGGCGACGCCCGTACGCCAGTAGTCGCGCGCGGCCGCGTCGGCGATCTCAGCGGGCTCTTCGCCGTAGTAGCGCTGGTGGGGCACGAAGTTCTGCAGGATCACCTCCTGGATGTGACCGTGCTCGGCGTGGAGCGCCGCGAGCGCTTCCAGCGATTCGATGCGCTCCTGCTCGGTCTCCCCGATCCCGACGAGGATGCCGCTCGTGAACGGGATCTTGCAGCTCGCCCGCCGCGCGAATCGTCTCCAGACGCCTGACGGGGTGCTTCGTCGGCGAGCCCGCGTGCACCGTCTCCATCAGCCGCTCGGAGATCGACTCGAGCATCAGCCCCTGAGAGGCCGTCACCTCGCGCAGCCGCGCCAGATCCTCACGGGCGAGCACGCCGAGATTCGTGTGCGGCAACAGTCCACGCTCGAGCGCGCGTTCGCACGCCCACACGACGTACGCCGTGAAGTCCTCGTGGCCGTACTCCCGCAGCCGTGCCGCCACCTCGGGATTGACCTCTGGCTTCTCGCCCGTCAGCACCAGCAGCTCCTTGACCTGGCGCCTCGCGGCCCCGTCCAGGATCTCGAGGACCTCCTCGGGTGCGTACAGGTGCGCCTGGTGCGTCGCGAATGCGCAGTACTTGCAATAGCAGCGGCAAGTCCGCGACAGCGACAGCGTGAGGTTGCGCGAGAAGGTGACCCGGCGACGCATTGCCTGGAGTCTAGGACGACCACGACCCGGGCTCGCGGGGCACCCGACTACGCACCCGCGCGGCGCGCGTTCAGCAGCGCGCGCCCGATCGTCAGCGGGTGGCTGATGAGCGTCGTCACGCGGCCCGCGAGCGAGCTCGGGTCATGCGCGACGCCGAGCTGGCGCAGGATGCTCGCCTGGTCGAAGTACACGCGCTCGCAGACGATGCGGTCGCCCTCGAAGATGAAGAGCGACGTCATCCGGCAGCGAAAGGCGCGGCCCGTCAGCGGCAGCGTCCGCAGCGGGCCCAGGTGCGTGCCGAGCAGATCGAACTCGACGATCACCGCGTCGTCGGCGTAGTGCAGCGCGATCAGCTCGTTGCGCTGGTCGGGAAACGCGGTGCGGCTCTCCGCGAAGTAGCGCTAGCACAACGCCGGTGCCGCACACACGCGAAACGCACCTGGGCATGACATCAGCTCTCCACGCTGGTTCTCGAAAAGAGACGAGAATGCCTCGACACCGTGATCGGCCGGCTCGTGATACTCGCCGTAGAGCGCCCGCGGCGCGTGTTGCTGGCGGCCGGCGCCCTGTTCTTGATCGCGGCTGTCCTCGGCACGCCCGTCACCCGGATGCTCGGCAGCAACATCGGCGACTATCAGGACCCGGCCTCTCAGAACGAACGCACGAGCGCCGCGATCACGAAAGCGACGGGGCAGAGCGCCTACTACGACTTGGCAGCGGTGCTTCGCGGCCAGCAGGACATCGCGACCGACCCCGCAGCCCAGAGGGCCGTTTCGACGTTGGCGGCGCTGCTCGCCGGCCAGCGCGGATTTCAGCGCGTCCTGGACTATGCGGCGGTCCGCTCGAAGGCGCTGCTCTCGCGCGACCGCCGCGAAGCGGTCGTGCTCGCGGCGTTTGCGAACGCGGGCGACGCGACCACCGCGATCTCGCGCGTGCGCACCGCCATCTCCTCACCGCGGGCAAACAGGAGGCTCGCAGGGATGACGGTGCGCTTCGGCGGCGAGGCTCGCGTCAACCAGGAACTCAACGAACGCACCACGAGCGAGCTCGCGCGCGCCGAGCTGCTCGCTTTCCCGCTGCTGCTGGCGCTCTCGTTCTGGTTCTTCCGGGGTCTGATCGCGGCGCTGCTGCCACTGCTCGTCGGCGGATTCGCCATCGTGGTCGCGTTCCTCGCGCTGCGGCTGATCGACCAATTCACGCCCTTGTCCGTGTTCGCGCTGAACCTCGTCAGCGGCATGGGCCTCGGCCTCGGCATCGACTACAGCCTGTTCGTGCTCTACCGCTACCGCGAGGAGCTCGCGGGCGGCGCGAGCGCGCGGGCGGCGATCGAGCGCACGCTTCACACCGTCGGACGCACGGTGCTGTTCAGCTGCCTGACGGTCGCGGCCGCGATGACGAGCCTGCTCGTCTTCCCGCTGCGGTTCCTGTCCTCGATGGGGATCGGCGGCGCGCTCGTCACGCTCTGCGACGGCGCCGTCGCGCTACTCGTCCTGCCCGCGCTGCTGATGGTGCTCGGCCCGCGCATCGACGCGCTGTCGCCTGCGTGGCTGCAGCGCCGCGCCGCGAGCTCGGCGGTCGCGGCGAGCGAGGGCGGCTGGTGGCGGCTGGCGCACGGCGTCGTGCGCCGCCCCGGCAGGGTCGCAGTGATCAGCGCAACCCTGCTTCTCGCCGCGGCGATACCCGTTCTGCATCTGCAGTTCACCTCGCCTGGAGCGGAACTGCTGCCCACCAGCGCAGAAAGCCGCCAGGTGGGATTCGCGCTCGCGGACAGCTTCGCCAGCAACGCCGGCGAAGCGATCGAAATCGTCCTCAGAGGGCCGCGCTCATCGGCGCGGCGCCTCGCCGCCATCGCCGCTCGCGTCGCGGGTCCGCTGGCGAGCGGCTCCGCCCCCGCCTACCTCGGCCGCGACACATGGGAGATCGTGCTGCTGCCCAGAGGCTCCCCGTTCTCGAACGCCCAGCAGCGGCTCCTTGCAAGGCTGCGCGCGCTCGCGAGCTCCTACGGCGCGCTGGTCGGCGGCGCGACCGCGTACTTCGTCGACCAGAAGTCCGCGATCGCCTCGCACATACCGCTGGCGCTGCTGATCCTGCTGCCGTTGACCGCTGGGTTCCTGTTTGCGATGACGGGCTC
This sequence comes from uncultured Solirubrobacteraceae bacterium, assembly GCA_963797105.1. Classification (GTDB taxonomy): domain Bacteria; phylum Actinomycetota; class Thermoleophilia; order Solirubrobacterales; family Solirubrobacteraceae; genus Palsa-744. The sequence continues at coordinate 1,030,241 of CAWCOB010000002.1, read as the reverse complement.
GCTGACGATCCCGCTCAAGGCGCTCGTGATGAACGCGCTGAGCGTGGGAGTCGGCGCCGGGCTGCTGGTGCTGATCTTCCAGGACGGCCATCTCTCCGGATTGCTCGCCTTCACGCCGATCGGCGGGCTCGAAGAGTCGAGCCTCGTGTTGATGCTGGTGCTCGCGTTCGCGCTGGCCACCGACTACGAGGTGTTCGTGCTCGCCCGGATCAAGGAGGCGCACGACCACGGCCTGCCGAACCGCGAGGCGATCGCGCTCGGGATCGAGCGCACCGGCCGCGTCATCACGGCCGCCGCGCTGCTGTTCTGCGTGGCGATCGGCGCCCTCGTGAGCTCCGACCTGTTCTTCACCAAGCAGCTCGGGCTGGGCGCCGCGCTCACCGTCGCGATCGACGCAAGCGTCGTCCGAGCGCTGCTCGTGCCTTCGTTGATGGCGCTGATGGGCAAGTGGAACTGGTGGGCGCCGGCGCCGCTGCGGCGCCTGTACGACCGCGTCGGCCTGCGGGAGTCCGGCCACCGCGCCGTTGCCGGCCTCGCCTCCGTCCAGCCCGATGCCAGTCGCCAGTCGCGCTCCGAGGTCTGAGTCTTCAGTACCCTCGTGCTCCCGAGGGCGCCGGTCCCTCGGGCGAGCAGCCGTCAACCAGAAAGCGACAGGAGCAACACATGACTGAGAGCACCAGCGAGAGCGAGAACCCGGCGATCCCGAGCCCGACTCCCACGGTGCCCAGTCCGAGGACCAACCACGACTGGTGGCCCAACCAGCTCGACCTGAGCGTGCTGCACCGGCACTCGTCCCTGTCTGACCCGATGGGCGAGCGCTTCGACTACGCCAAGGAGTTCCAGACCCTCGACCTCGACGCGCTCAAGCGCGACCTGATCGAGCTGATGCGCACCTCGCAGGACTGGTGGCCCTCCGACTACGGCCACTACGGACCGCTGTTCATCCGCATGAGCTGGCACGCCGCCGGCACCTACCGCACCGCCGACGGGCGCGGCGGCGGCGGCCAGGGCGCCCAGCGCTTCGCCCCGCTCAACAGCTGGCCCGACAACGCCAGCCTCGACAAGGCGCGCCGGCTGCTGTGGCCGATCAAGCAGAAGTACGGCCGCAAGATCTCCTGGGCCGACCTGCTTGTCTACACCGGCAACGTGGCGATGGAATCGATGGGGTTCGAGACCTTCGGCTTCGGCTTCGGCCGCGAGGACATCTGGGAGGCCGAGGAGATCTACTGGGGCAGCGAGGACACCTGGCTGGGCGACGAGCGCTACAGCGGCGAGCGCGAGCTCGCGGGGCCCCTCGGCGCCGTGCAGATGGGCCTCATCTACGTCAACCCCGAGGGGCCAGGCGGCAACCCGGATCCGCTGGCGGCGGCCAAGGACATCCGTGAGACCTTCGGTCGCATGGCTATGAACGACGAGGAGACGGTCGCCCTGATCGTCGGCGGCCACACCTTCGGAAAGGCCCACGGCGCCGTCGACCCCGACAACATCGGCCCCGAGCCCGAGGCCGCGCCGCTCGAGCAGCAGGGCCTCGGCTGGAAGAACAGCGCCGGCAGCGGCAGCGGCGCCGACGCCATCACCAGCGGCCTGGAGGGCGCCTGGACGCAGGAGCCGACGAAGTGGGACAACGGCTTCCTCGACAACCTCTTCGAGTACGACTGGGAGCTGACGAGCAGCCCCGCCGGGGCGAAGCAGTGGACGCCCAAGGATCCCGAGGCGCAGGGCACCGTCCCGGACGCTCACGACCCGTCCAGGCAACACGCACCGATGATGCTCACGACCGACCTGGCGCTGAAGTTCGACCAGTTCTACGGACCGATCTCCAAACGCTTCTACGAAAATCCAGATCAGCTCGCCGACGCCTTCGCCAAGGCCTGGTACAAGCTCCTGCACCGCGACATGGGTCCGATCGCGCGCTACCTCGGCCCGTGGGTCCCAGCTGAGCAGCTGTGGCAGGACCCCGTCCCCGCCGTCGACCACGAGCTCGTCGGCGCTTCAGAGATCGCCTCGCTGAAGCAGAGGCTCCTCGCGTCGGGCCTGTCGATCGGGCGGCTCATCGCCACCGCCTGGACGTCGGCCGCCTCGTTCCGCGCCACCGACAAGCGCGGCGGCGCCAACGGAGCGCGGGTACGACTGGCGCCCCAGAAGGACTGGGAGTGGGGAGAACCGGCTGAGCTCGCGACGGCGCTTGCGACGCTCGAGCGGATCCGGCAGGACTTCAACTCGTCGCAGACAGGCGGCAAGCGGATCTCGCTCGCCGACCTGATCGTCCTCGGCGGCTGCGCGGCCGTCGAGCAGGCCGCCAAGAGCGCCGGCCACGACGTCTCGGTCCCCTTCACCCCGGGGCGCACCGACGCCTCCCAGGAGCAGACCGACGTCGAGTCCTTCGCCGTGCTCGAGCCGACCGTCGACGGCTTCCGCAACTACTTTCGCCCGGGCGAGCCGATGCCGCTCGAGCATGGGCTGCTGGAGCGGTCCTACATGCTGAGGCTGACAGCTCCGGAGATGACGGTGCTGATCGGCGGCATGCGTGCGCTGAACGCAAACCACGGGCAGTCCGCGCACGGCGTCTTCACGGACCGGCCGGAGACGCTTAGCAACGACTTCTTCGTGAACCTGCTCGACATGAGCACGGAGTGGAAGCCGTCCGGCTCGGCGGAGAACGTCTACGAGGGGCGCGATCGCGCGAGCGGCGAGCTCAGGTGGACCGCCACCCCCGTCGACCTCGTGTTCGGCTCGAACTCCGAGCTGCGGGCGCTCGCGGAGGTTCACGCCTGCGACGACGCCGAGGCGAAGTTCGTGGGCGACTTCGTCGCCGCGTGGGACAAGGTCATGAACCTCGACCGCTTCGATCGATCCTGACCGAGCGCCCCGCCAACCTGCGCCCCGCTATCGGGCACGGCATCTACCTCGCCCGCCACGGCGAGACCGCCTACAACCACGAGGGCCGTTTCCAGGGCCAGCAGCAGGTGCCGCTGAACGACACCGGCCGAGCCCAGGCGGCGGAGCTGGCCGAGCGCGCCGCCGCGTACGACTTTCGCGCGCTGTGGTGCAGCCCGCTGCTGCGCGCGCGCGAAACGGCGGACATCGTCGCCGCCCGCATCGGCCTCGAGCCCGTCGAGGACCCGCGTCTGATGGAGACCGACGCGGGCGACTGGACCGATCGCTCCTTCGCCGACGTGCGTGCTGAGGCGCCGCAGCTGTTCGACGCCTTCGCCGCCGCCGATCCCGGCTTCGCCTTCCCCGGCGGCGAGTCGTTCACCGAGCAGGAGGTGCGCGTCAACGCCGCCCTGGAGCGCGTCGAGGCAGGGGCGCTGCCGGCGCTGGTCGTCTGCCACGGGATGGTCATCAGGGCGGCCCTTCACACGCGCGCCGAGGATGGGCAGCTTCCGTTCCAGCGGGTCCCCAACGCGGCGATCGTTCCCCTTGACCCAGCTGAGGCCGCTACCGCCGACCTCGGTGGCGGCGCCGCCACCACACCCAGCTGAGCTTCAGCCGGCGATTCGCGCCACGCCGTTCACGTCCTCGCCGGCGACGAGCAGGAACTCGTTGCGCGCGCCCTGTCCGCGCGCCTCGCGGTAGGGGCGGTACTCCTCGCTCGCGTAGAAGTCATCCGCTACCTCCTTCGAGGGCCACTCGATCAGCACGATCACCTGCGGCGCCGATCGCTCGCCCTCGACCTTCTCGATCGCCGCCGTGCGCGACAGGTAGCGCCCGCCGCGGCGCTCGACCATAGCGGTGACGTTCGCCACGTAGTCGCGAATCCAGCCCGGGTCGGTGATATCCATCTCAGCCACCGCGTAGTACTTCATCGCCTCCCCTTACTCGATCGCTTCTCCGGCTCTGCGAGCGGTATGCCCAGAAACCTGCGCAGCGAGCGGCGTGCCGCCGGCAGACGCCGTCCCGCCTCGAGCTCCCTGATGGCGATCTCCGAGGTCATCGCGGCGAGCAGCTGCGCCGCCGCCGCGGCATCCGGCCAGCCCATCGCTCTGATGCTCGGTATCGCGCTGGCCGCGAGACGCTCATGACGAGCCGACATCGAGGCGGTCAGCGCTGTGTCCGTTCGAGCCTCCAGCGCAAGCGCCTTGATCGCCCTGTTCGTGAGGCATACATCCAGATACGCCTCTGCTCCGCGCCAGATCCGCTCAGCACCAGGGGGAACTCCGCTCGTCGCCGCCGACGCCGCCTCCTGCACGCGGACATGGAAGCGCTCGTGCAGAGCGTCCACGAAGGCCTCGCGGTCCGCGAAGTGCACATAGAAGGTCCCCTTCGCAACGCCCGCCTCGGCCACCACTCTGTTGACGCTCAGCCCCGCAAGACCGACCTGCTCGGCCACCACCACACCGGCTGTGAGCAGCAGCTCGCGGGTCTTGTGCGACGACGAGGCCCCGTTGGCGGGGGTCGCCACGACGCTTGCCGAGGACATTCCCCGAGTCTAGATGACCGACCGCCCAGTCGACATGACCGACCGGTCAGTCATATGTTAGGCTCCGACGCATGTCACCGCTGCTCGACACCTCCACAGGCTCGGTCTCCTACGACGTCAGCGGCTCCGGCGAGGCCGTCGTGATGCTCTCGAGCGGCGCCCACGACCGCCACGACTGGGACGAGCTGCGCACCCTGCTGCCAGAGCGCTTCCGCACGATCGCGTTGGACTGGCCCAGCCACGGCGACTCACCGCCCGGCGAAGGGGCCCTGAGCGCGATGCGGATCGCCGACGTCACCGAACAGGCCGTCGCCCAGCTCGCGCCCGAGGGGGCGCTTGTTATCGGCAACTCGGTCGGCGGGTTTGCCGCGGCCCGGCTGGCGATCCGCCGGCCCGAGCTCGTCAGGGGCCTCGTGATCGTCGACGGCGGCGGCTTCGCGGGCCGCTCTCCGTTCGTCCGTGCCTTCTGCGCACTGATGACCCGCCCGCGCTTCCTGCGCGCGATCTACCCCAGCTTCAGCGCCCTCTACATGCGCGCCCGCACCGAGGCCGACCGTCGTGCGCGCGACGTCGGCGTGGCCACGACCCGCAAAGACCCGGGGCTGGGCGCCGTCTGCGAGCTATGGCAGAGCTTCGCCTCTCCCGAGCACGATCTGCGCCGCCAGGCGTCTTCGATCCGCGCACCCACACTGGTCGTGTGGGGGGAGCGCGATCCGGTCATCCCCCTGCGCGTCGGCAGGCGGATCGTCTCCCTGATCCCGGGGGCGGAGCTGAGCGTCTTCGACAGCGGCCATGTCCCCCACACGACCGACCCGGAGCGATTCGCCGCCGAGCTGAGCGCCTTCGCCGACCGGGTCCTGGCCACGGCGCTGGCCGGCGCACCGGCGAAGCTCGCCGGCGCCTGACGTCTCAGACCAGAATCACGCAGCCCGTAGTCCCGTGTGCAAGCAGCGTCTCGTCGGACTCGACGAACAGGCGCCCCTCAGCCGTTGCGGTGCGTCGGCCGCGATGGACCACGCGCCCTTCTGCGAGCACCCGCCCCGTCGCATGGCTCATCCCGCGGATGTAGCGCACCTGCAGGTCGGTGGTCGTGTAGCCGACGCCCGCCTCGAGCGTCGTGTGCACGGCGCAGCCCATGCATGAGTCGAGCAGCGTCGCCGCGACGCCGCCGTGCACCGAGCCGATCGGGTTGTACATCCACTCCGCCGGCTTCATCGCGAACACCGCGCGGCCGTCCTGAACCTCGACGACCGCAAAATCGAGCAGCCGCGCGATCGGTGGCGGCGGCAGCCTTCCGTCGACGATCGCGCGCATGCACTCGAGGCCCGTCAGCTCTCGCCCCGCAGCGGCTGTGGCAGCGGGATCCTCCCAGCTGAAGCTGCGCCTACGCTCGAGCCCGGGATCGAGCTGCGGCCCAGGGGCAAGCTCCGCGGCGCCGGACGCCTCGCGCGTGCTCACGCCGCGTCCTCGATCGTGAGCGGCTCCCGCTGCCGGGACGAAGCCGCCATCAGCGGGTCCGCGCGCGGCTCGCCGATCACGGGCTGCCCTGCCAGCTCCACGCCGCGCTTGACCGGCGGCCCGAGCGCCGCCAGCGCGAGACCCGCCGCGAGCCCGCCGCCGACGCTTATCAGCCACGCCGAGTGGAAGTCCGAGGCGCTGCCAGCGCCGGTCCCGAGCACCGCAACGAGCACCGCGACACCGAGCGCCGCGCCGATCTGGCGCCCCATCGTCAGCACCGCCGCCCCGGTCGCGAAGCGCTCGGGTGCGAGCGAGGACGCACCGGCGCCCGTGAGCGTGGGGATCATCAAGCCGACGCCTGCGCCGCTGATCGCGATACCGGGCAGATACTCCGAAGCATAGGCGGGAGCGTTGCCGGTCTGGGTGATGTAGAAGAGCTGTCCGGCAACGAACAGCACGGCACCCGCGATCCCCGGTATGCGGTAGCCCAGACGCGCGCCCAGACGCGCCGACGGCACGCTGAATGCGGTCGCCAGCGCCGGCCCGGGGAACAGCATCAGCCCGGCCGTCAGCACGCTCTCGTGCCATACGCCCGTGAGGAACAGCACCCCTGCCAGCAGCATCGCGCCGAAGCCCGCGAAGAACAGCACCGATGCTCCGACCGCGAGGCCGAAGCTGCGCACCCGCAACATCGCCGGCTCGACGATCGGCGCTTCGTGACGTTCCGAGCGCCACCAGATCGCCGGCAGCCCCACCACGGTGACGGCGAGCAGCGCGATGATCGCCGGCGAGCCCCAGCCCCATTCCTGGCCCTTGACGATCGCCACCACCAGCGAGCCGATCGCCACGATCAGCGCCAGCGCGCCGAGCACGTCCGGCCGTCCGGAGCCGACCTCGCGCCGCTCCGTCAGGCTTCGCAAGCCGTAGCCGAGGCCGAGCAGGCCGATCGGCACGTTCACCAGGAACACCCAGCGCCAGTCGGCCTGCACGAGCAGGCCGCCGAGCGGGGGACCCGCCGCGGCTGCGATGCCGCCGGTGGCGGCCCACACGCCGATCGCCACGTGGCGCTCATGCGGCCCGAACTCGGGCAGCATCAGGCCCAGCGAGGTCGGCAGCATCAGCGCGCCGCCCGCCGCCTGCACGACGCGCGCGCCCACCAGGAACCCGACCGAGGGCGCGAGTGCGCACGCGGTGCTCGCCGCCACGAACACGCCCAGCCCGAGCAGGAACGCGCGCTTGCGCCCGAACGCGTCCGCCCAACGACCGGCTGGCACGAGCAGCGCCGCGAACACGATCGCGTAGCCGCTCAGGATCCATGACACCGATCCCAGCGAGGCGCCGCCGAAATGCTTCGAGATCGCCGGGAAAGCGATGTTGACGATGAACAGATCGAGGCTCGCCATGAACACCCCGACACACACGATGAGTGAGATACGCCATTTCCGTTGCATGGTGAAACGGACCATAGCACGGCGGGGTTGCATCATGCAACCAACAGCCGCTAAGCTGTGCTCATGCTCCGCAACGACTACGAGAGCCAGTCATGCAGCATCGCCGGCGCGCTGGAGGTGGTCGGCGAGCGCTGGTCGCTGTTGATCGTCCGCGACATCCTGCTGGGCCTGCGGCGCTTCGACGAGCTCCAGGCCCACATGGGCATCGCCCGCAACGTCCTGCAGACGCGCCTGCAGCGCCTGCAGGAGTATGGCGTGATCGAGCGCGTCCCCTACCAACAGCATCCGGTGCGCCACGAATACCGCCTGACGGAGAAGGGCTTGGACCTGTGGCCGACGATCGTCGCTCTGATGAAGTGGGGCGACCGCTACGCCCCCCCGGAGGGCGGGCCGGCGGTGTTGATCGAGCATCGTGGCTGTGGCGGCGCGGTCGACGAGCACCGCATCTGCGAGCGCTGCGGCGCCAAGCTGAGGGCCCGCGACGCCATCGGGCGCCCGGGACCGGGCGCCGGCCCCAACCATCCCCTGCTACGCAGGGCAGAGCGCACGCAAGCCGCCTAGAGCAGGCCCGCCACCAGATCGACGCCTTCGCGGGCCATCCGCGAGCGCGCCACGATCACGTCGAAGCCGGCCCGCTCGGCGCGTTGGCGCGCGACGATGTCGACGTGCGAGTAGAAGCCCAGCGTACGGGTCGTGGCGAGCGCACCGGCGCCGGCGAGCGCTTCGACGACGGCGGCGCCTTCGAGCTCTGTATCGGTCAGATCGACCACCAGCACGTCCACCACCGGCCGCTCGCGATCAACGCCGCCGGTCAGCCGCTCGCGCAGCCGCGGCTCATCGGCGACCAGCTCGACATCGTGGCCGGCCAGCGTGAGCGCGCCCTGCACCTGCGAGCCGAACAGCAGGTCGCGGGTCAGCGCCAGCACCCGCGCCATCGGCTATTGCGCCCGCAGGCGGCGAAACTCCTCGCGCGCAGATTGGGGGCGACCCCACATCTGCGTGACCTCGACCCGCCCGCTGCGGACCTCGCGAACGACCAGCTCGCCCTCGATGCCGGCTTCGTCGAGCAGACCCAGCGCACCGTGCACGGCCGGCGCCGCGGCCGCGTGGCCGAAGCGGTGAGCCACGAGCAGCCGCCAGTGCCAATCGTGGTGGGAGTAGGGACGCGCGTTGCACGTGGCCAGGAACAGCGCGGCCTCGACGTAGCGCGACTCGTCGGCGATGCGCAGGTCGAGCTCGAGATCGGTCCAGTCCTCGGGCAGCGAATCCACGACCCGCTGGAAGTCATCGGCGAGCGCCATTGGCTGGAAGCCTAGCGCGGCTATTCTCGAACAATGGCGAGGCCCCACACGGACACGACGAACAGCGCCCCCACGCACCCGCCCGCGCATGCCCCCACGGGGGCGTCGACGGGCCTGGACGCTGCTGTGCTCGAGCGCGAGTACGCCGCCCTCGTCGCTGGCTGCGGCGTGCTCGATCGCTCCGGGCGCGGCAAGCTCGAGCTGAGCGGCGCCGGCGCGCTCGAGTTCCTCAACGGGCAGGTCACCAACGAGCTGATGACGCTGCGCCCCGGCGAGGGCTGCTACGCGGCGTTCCTGACCCACAAGGGCAAGATGCTCGGCGACCTGCGCATCCTCGCGGTCGGCGATGATCCGGGCGCGCCGCCGTCTGAGCTGCTGCTCGACACCGAGCGCCTGGCGCTGCAGGGACTGTTCGACATGATCCGCCGCTTCAAGGTGGGCTACGACGTGGAGCTGCACAAGCGCACGCTCGAGCGCGGCCTGCTGTCGCTGATCGGCCCCACCGCCGCGGCCATCGCGGGCGCCAAGCACCTGCCCGACGACGAGCACGCCAACGCGCGCGTCCAGATCGACGGCATCGACGCCTTGGCGGTGCGCACGGACGTCGGCATCGACCTGCTCTGCGACGCGCTCGACACGCAAGCGCTCGGCGCCGCGCTGAGCGCGCGCGGCGCCACGCCGGTGTCCGAGCCGGCCGCGGAGTGCCTGCGCGTCGAGCGCGGACGCCCCCGCTACGGGGTCGACCTCGACGACAGCGTCATCCCGCAGGAGGCGGGGCTGAACGAGCGCGCGGTCAGCTTCACCAAGGGCTGCTACGTCGGCCAGGAGACGGTCGCGCGACTCTTCTACAAGGGCAAGCCCAACCGCCATCTGCGCGGACTGCGGCTGTCCGCGCCGGCGAGCGCGGGCGAGCGGCTGCAGCTCGGCGAGCGAGCGGTCGGGCACGTCGCAAGCGCGGTCGTCTCCCCCGTGCTCGGCCCGATCGCGCTCGCGCTGATCCGCCGCGAGGCCGAGCCGGGCAGCGTCGTGAGCGTCGGCGAGCACGGCGCGCGGGCAGAGGTGCTGGAGTTGCCGTTCGTCGCCCGGCGCTAAAGCCAGCCCGGCCTGGGCTTGCGATCCTGCAGGTACTTGCGGATCGAGGCATCCTGCGCCCTGACCGCGTCGGGGTGCGGCGGCGAGTCGAACGTGCTGATCACGTTCGGCCCCCTCAGTGAGAGCGGTGTCGGCGCGAACTCCTCGCCACCTTTGAACGGCTGCTCTTCACGTTCTTCACTCATCGCCTTCGCCTTCGGGAGGTATGCCCGACTCCTCAGTGTACGCCTGCCACTGTTCGCCGAGCAGGTCGAGCAGCTGGCTGGCCAGCAGCGGCGAGAACGACACGCGCGAGACGACCATCCCCTGCTGCCCCTGGGGGCCGATGCGCATGAAATCGAGCGTGAACTCGTGCGGCGTGCGCGCAATCGAGGCGGCGTTGGCCCACTTGCCGGCGAACTCCTCCGGCGGCATCATGATGTTCGGGCCCTGGTCGGCGGGGCTCTGGTCGGAGTCGTCGGGAGGCTCGGAATCGGGCACTTCCCGTCGAGCGTACGCGATCTCGAGAGCCCCGTCCAGCGCGCCCCGCGTGGCGACGTCAGCCACGCCGGTGTGGCGCGGGCGATCGGCTCACAGCTCGCCGCCGGAGGTTCGCGTCATCGTGCCGAACTCCCGGTAGCGGTAGAGCAGCGGGTTACCGGTGGAGCTCTCGGCGTGCTCGACCAGCCCCACGGCAATGAGATGATCGCCCCCCTCGTGGAGCTGCTCGAGGCCGCAGACGAGCCAGGTGGCCGCGCCGGCGATGCGCGGCACGCCGCGGTCGAGCCCCCAATCGACGCCGTCGAACTTGTCGGGCCCCTTGCGCGCGAAGTTGACGGCGAGATCCTGCTGCCCGTGGTTGAGCACGTTGATCCCGAATACGCGCGACTCGGTCACGATCGCGAGCAGGTCGGAGCTGCGGGCGAGCGAGACGAGCACCAGCGGCGGCTCGAGCGAGAGCGAGCAGAAGGCGCTGACGGTTGTGCCGTGTGGGCGCCCATCGCGATGGCTCGTCACGACCGACACCGGCGTGCAGACGCCGGCGAGCGCCTCTCTGAACGTCTCAGGATCCATCGTCGGAGACTCGCTTCTGGTTGGGGCCCAAGCGGTGCCGGCAATTAGATCAGGCCGTGCCCGCGGGGTCGAGCGCGATCAGGAATCGCGTTCGCCGTCGTCGTGACCGCGCCCGCCTTTACGTTCGCCTTCGCCGGCTGGCTGTTCGCCGTCGCCCGATTCTTCGTGCGCGGAGCCATCGCCTTCGCCGTCATCGGACTTTCCATGTTCGCCGCTGTGTTCGCCTTCTTTGTCGTCCGAGCCTTCCGAGCCGTCCCCGCCCGAGCCTTCAGGGTCATCGGAGCCGCCGTGGCTGGTCTGTTCTTCTTCGGTCTTTCCGGAGCTAGTTTTTTCTTCGGGTTTGACTTCGGCTTCCTTCTGACCCGTGGACCCGCCTTCCGGCTTGCTTTCCGACGCTTGTCCGCCAGTCCCTTCGCTGGATGATCCGTTCGGCGCGCTCGCCCCCGACGAGGGGCCGGACGCGACATGCGCCGTCGTCGTCGCGGCGCCGCCCGCGGCCGCTGGCGCTGACCCCGCGCCTGTGCCTGGCGCGGCGGGAGCGGCAGCGCGCGTCCCCGCTGGCACGGGCGCGCCCTGTTCTACAGGAGCGGAGGGCGAAGATGCGGAGTGCGGCGAAAGCGCGGATACCGACGTCCGCGGAGGCCCGCTCGCCGCGCTTTCGCCGGCGGTGTGCCCGGTCGCCCGCCCAGCGCTCGATTGCGCGGCGGGCGCGCGAACCCTGGCCTCGCCGACGTGGAGCGCGGCCACGACGCGCGGCGCGTGCTGGCGATGCTCGTGCATCGTCACCACGGCGGCACCGCCGCCGAGTGCGAGGGCAGCGATGGCCACGCCCTTCACGAGGTTCGCCCCGACTTCAGCGCCGGCCCCCTGCGTCGAGACTTCCGCCGCCCCACCAGCACCGGCGGCGTGGCGGCAGATACTGACCGTACACCCAGCGGATCAGCGGCTGGGGCGCGAGCGCCGCGGCGCTCGCGCGAAGCGTCGCGCGGGCCCGGTAGAGCAGCCCGCGCACCGCGCCGTCGCTGACGCCGAGAGCTCTGGCGACCTCCTCGCGAGTGCGCCCGTCGACCGCGCTCATCAGCAGCGCGTCGCGTTGCATCGGCGGCAGTGCGGCGACCTCCGCCAAAGCGGCGCGCACCGCAATCCTGCGCTCGACGTCAGCCTCGGGGGCGGCCAGCGCGTCGACACCGTCGGCGTCCCCGAGCGGCGTCAGCGCGTTCGCGGACGCCCGGATCGCGTTCATCGCGGTGTTGTGCACGATGCGGTACAGCCACGGTCTCAGCTCGCGCACCTCGATCCCGCGCGCGAGCGCCGACCACGCACTCAGCAGGGAGCTCTGCAGCACGTCCTCGGCGCGCGTGTCCGCGACGCCGAGCCGCGCGCAATAGCGTGCGAGCTCGGCGCTGTAGCGGTGAACGATCGCGTCGAACGCGCGCGGGTGCCCCGCGCGAACCATGTCCACGAGCCGTTCGTCCGCCAGCCCGGCAAGCGCGTCGATTGAATCCTTCGCTTCGATGACCCTCGTCCCCCGGACTCGTTGAGTGATCTCCGCTCGTGCTGCGTCGCCGACCCCGGCTCAACCCGATCCTAGGCGGCACAGACCGCTTGATAGATCATACGCTCGCTATGTCCAGCTCACTAGATCCAAGAAGCGCGATCGCAAAGAGACAGGGGCCGGCGACGGCGAGACTCAGCCCGACGCCTCTGCGAGGCGCTCGACCTCGTCCGCGCCCAGCCTCAGCCCCGGAACCGCCAACAGCGGCTCCAGCTGCTCGACGTTGCGGGCGCTAGCGATCGGCGAGAGCACGGTCGGCTGTGCCAGCAGCCACGCCAGCGCCACCGTCGCGACCTCGGCGTCATGAGCCGCGGCGACCTCGTCGAGTGCCTCGAGCACGGCGATCCCGCGCTCGTTCAGCCGGGCCGCGGCAGCTCCCGCGCGCGGGCTGTCCACGTGAGGCCCGCCCGGACGGTACTTGCCGGTGAGAAAGCCGCTTGCGAGGCCCCAGTAGGGGATGCACGAGAGCCCCTCGCGCTCGCACAGCTCCATCAGCTGGCCCTCGTAGGCGCCGCGCTCGACGAGGCTGTACTCGGGCTGCAGCGCGACGTAGCGCGGCAGGCCCTCGCGCTCGGCGATCTCGAGCGCCTCGGCCAGGCGCGGCGCGGTGTAGTTGGAGGCGGCGACGTGGCGGATCTTGCCCTCCTCGATCAGCGCGCCGAACGCACCGAGGCTGTCCTCGATCGGCGTGCTCGGGTCGTCCGAGTGCGCGTAGTAGAGATCGATGTGGTCGCTGCCGAGGCGCGCGAGCGAGGCCTCGGCCGCAGCGCGGATGTTCTCGGGCGAAAGGCCCTTGAACTCGGGGTGTTTGCCGACCTTCGTGGCGATCACCACGCGCTCGCGGGCCCCCGCGCGCGCCGTCAGCCATTCGCCGAGGATGGTCTCGGACTCGCCGCCGGAGTTGCCCGGCGCGAAGGCGCTGTAGGAGTCAGCCGTGTCGATGAAGTTGCCGCCGCCCGCCAGGAACGCGTCGAGCACGGCGAAGGAGGCGTCGCGGTCGGCGGTCCAGCCGAAGACGTTGCCGCCGAGGCAGATCTCCGACACGTCGAGGTCTGTTCCCGGGATCGCCCACACCGATACAAGACTAGCCTGAGCTGCGATCGTCCAACGACGATGGCCGGCTACTCGCAGACGCCGCTGTGGAAGAAGCTCGGGATACGTCCGGGAGATCGGCTGCTGCTCGTCGAGCCGCCGCCGGCGTGGAGCGTGGCTGACCTGCCCGAGGGCGTCGAGACCAGCTCAGAGACGCAGAGCGACGGTGCGAGCGGCCCCGCGGACGTCGTGATCTCCTTCTGCAGGACGCGCACCGAGCTGCGCGAGCACCTTGCCGAGCTCGCGGGCCGGATCTTCCCCGCGGGCGCCCTGTGGGTGGCGTGGCCACGGCGCGCCGGCGGCCACGACAGCGACATCCGCGACCAGGACATCCGCGACCTCGCGCTGCCGCTGGGGCTCGTCGACGTGAAGGTCGCGGCGCTCGACGAGGACTGGTCGGGGCTGCGGCTTGTGTGGCGCCGTGAGCTCCGCCACACCTCGCGGCCCCCCTCGGGGTAGGATTGGGCCGTTCCTGATCCCGACCGACGAGGTTCCAGAGCACGTGGCGATCGATCTTCAACAAGTGTCAGCCGTAGACGTCGAGCCCGGCGAGCTGCCCGCGACGATGGCCGCGTGGGTGATCCGCGAGGAGCGCCAAGGCGAACCGAAGGACGCCTTCCAGATCGAGGAGATCGAGGTCCCGGAGCCCGGGGCGTTCGAGGTGATCGTGCGCGTGATGGCCGCTGGCGTCAACTACAACAACGTGTGGGCGGCGCTCGGCAAGCCCGTGTCGGTGATGAAGTACGGCGACCACCCGCAGTACGGTCACCACATCGGCGGCTCGGACGCTTCCGGCGTCGTTTGGAAGGTCGGCGCCGGCGTCACGCGCTGGAAGCCGGGCGACGAGGTCGTGGTGCACTGCAACCAGGCCTCCTACGAGGACCCCGAGGTGCACGGCCTTGACCCGATGGCCGCGCCCTCGCAGAAGATCTGGGGCTATGAGACGACGTGGGGCTCGTTCGCGCAGTTCACGAAGGTGCAGGCGCAGCAGCTGCTGCCCAAGCCCCAGGCGCTGACTTGGGAGGAGGCCGCCTCCTACGGGCTCGTGTACTTCACCGCCTACCGCATGCTGATCACGCGCTGCAAGATGCAGGCCGGCGCGAACGTGCTGATCTGGGGCGCCGCCGGCGGCCTCGGCGTGTTCGCGACACAGCTGTGCGCGGCCGCCGGCGCGCACTGCGTCGGCGTCGTCTCCTCGGCCGAGAAGGGCGAGCTCGTCAAGCGCCTCGGGGCAGTCGACTACATCGACCGCGCCGAGTTCGCGGGGATGATGCGCACCGGCAAGGAGACACCCGAGGAGGACAAGGCGCGCTTCGGCGTCTCGCGCGAATTCTCAAAGCGCGTCAAGGCGATCCTCGGCGACGCGCCCGACATCGTCTTCGAGCACGTCGGGCAGGCGACGTTCCCGACGTCCGTGTTCACCGTCAAGCCGTTCGGCAAGGTCGTGATCTGCGCCGGCACGACCGGTTTCAACCTCGACTTCGACGTGCGCTACCTGTGGATGAAGCAGAAGGAGATCCTCGGCTCGCACTTCGCCAACGCGTACGAGTGCATGAAGGCCAACGAGCTGATCGAGTCGGGCCAGATCCGCCCGGTGCTGTGGCGAACGCTCGGCTTCGATGGCGTCGCCGAAGCGCATCAGCTGATGCTCGAAAACAAGCATCTGGGCAAGATCTCGATCCTCGTCGGCGCCGACTCCGAGGGCCAGGGCAAGACCGCCGACGGCCCCGGCGCGATCCACGCGGAGGTGGGAGCCTGATGGCCGGCACGGTGATCGTCCCGTGGTACGCCACGGGCTTCCGCGGAGACGAGCTTCGAGAAGGACCTGAACGAGGTCGCCGCCAGCGCGCTGCGCTACGGCGCCACCTCCTACGCCGTCTACCGCGCGCGCGACGACCGCTACCGCTTCCAGCAGCTGGCCGCGTTCGAGGAGTACCTCGAATGGGAACGCTTCTGGGAGGGCCCGGAGATGACGTTCTTCAGGACCAGCCACTCGAGCTGGTACCAGGTGCCGGTGCTGTACGGCTGGTGGGACCGCACCGCGCACGGTGCGGTGGCCGACGAGGTGCTCGTGGCCGGCAACGGCCACGGCAACGGCGTCCACACCGCCTGAGCGGCTCTCGGTCGACAGCCGCGCACCGTGTCGCGGCGTCGGCTCAGCCCTGCTCTAGGGGCGCCATCGTCAACCCCGCGCCCTTGAGCTGCTCCCAGTAGTGCTCGGCGGCCTCCTGATGGCCGCTGTAGACGATCGCGCGCCCGGAGGCGTGGATCACGTTGGCGATCTCCATGCCCCGCTTGAGCGTGATCCCCGGGATGAAGCGGGCCAGCGTGCGCGCGACGTGGTCGAACGTGTTGTGATCGTCGTTGCGGACGATCACCCGCCAGGCGCCGCCGAGACCGGTCCCCGGTCCGCCTGTTCGAGGCTTCTCGAGCGTTTGGCTCATCGACGTCAGGATAAAGCCCGCGGCGCGACCGTACAATTGACTGCATGAGCGGCGAGCACTCCGCGCGACTGCCCGAGCGTGACCGGCCGTGGATGATGCGCACGTACGCGGGCCACTCGACGGCGAAGGCCTCCAACGAGCTCTACCGGCGCAACCTCGAAAAGGGCCAGACGGGCCTGTCGGTCGCCTTCGACCTGCCCACGCAGACGGGCTATGACCCCGACGACGAGCTCGCGCGCGGCGAGGTCGGCAAGGTCGGCGTGCCGATCTCCCACCGCGGCGACATGGCCGCGCTGATGGACGGCATCCCGCTCGGAGAGATGAACACGTCGATGACGATCAACGCGACCGCCGCGTGGCTGCTGGCGCTGTACATCGTCGCCGCCGAGGATCAGGGGGTGTCCGAGGAGCAGCTGCAGGGCACGACGCAGAACGACATCATCAAGGAGTTCCTCGCGCGCGGCACCTACGCGTTCCCGCCGGCGCCCTCGATGCGCCTGATCGCGGACATGATCGCCTACACGGTCGAGCACGTCCCGAAGTGGAACCCGATCAACATCTGCTCCTACCACCTGCAGGAGGCCGGCGCGACGCCGGTGCAGGAGATCGCCTACGCGATGAGCAACGCGATCGCCGTGCTCGACGCCGCGCGCGAGCGGGTGACCGGCGGAGCGCCTGGAGCAGGTCTTCGGGCGCATCTCGTTCTTCGTCAACGCCGGCGTGCGCTTCATCGAGGAGCACGCGAAGCTGCGCGCGATGTCGATCCTGTGGGAGGAGCTCGGCCGCGAGCGCTACGGCGTCAGAGACGAGCGCCACCTGCGCTTCCGCTACGGCGTGCAGGTCAACTCGCTCGGCCTGACCGAGGCCCAGCCGGAGAACAACGTGCAGCGGATCGTGCTCGAGGCGCTCGCGGTCACGCTCGGGCGCGACGCGCGCGCCCGCGCGATCCAGCTGCCGGCCTGGAACGAGGCGCTCGGGCTGCCGCGCCCGTGGGACCAGCAGTGGTCGCTGCGCATCCAGCAGGTGCTCGCCTACGAGACCGACATCCTCGAGTACCCCGACATCTTCGAGGGCTCGAAGGTGATGGACGGCGCTCGTCGCAGGAGCTGCTCGAGGGCGCGCGCGCGGAGATGGCGGTCGTGGCCGAGCACGGCGGCGCGGTCGAGGCGGTCCCCTACATGAAGGCGGCGCTCGTCGACTCCCACCGCGAGCGCCTGCGCCGGATCGAGACCGGCGAGCAGGTCGTGGTCGGGCAGAACCGCTTCACCGAGACCGAGGACTCGCCGCTGACGGCCGACGCCGAGGGCGGCATCCTCGTGGTCGACCCGGCGCTCGAAGCCGAGCAGATCGAGGCGCGTGCGGCGCTGGCGCTCGCAGCGCGACCAGGCGGCCGTCGACGAGGCGCTGGCGCGCGCTCGCGCGAGGTCGCCGCGCGACGCCGGGCGCCTCGGAGAACCTGATGATCCCGACGATCGCCGCCGCGCGCGCCGGCGCCACCACCGGCGAGTGGGCGCGCACGCTGCGCGAGGTGTTCGGCAGCTACCGCGCGCCCACCGGCGTCGGCGAGGCCGCCGCGATCGCTGCCGACGGCGAGCTCGGCGAGCTGCGCGAGGAGGTCGCGCGCCTGCAGGAGCAGCTCGGGCGCAGGCCGAAGATCCTCGTCGGCAAGCCCGGCCTCGACGGGCACTCCAACGGCGCCGAGCAGATCGCGGTGCGCGCGCGCGACGCCGGCATGGACGTCGTCTACGAAGGCATCCGCCTGACGCCCGCGCAGATCGCCGCCTCGGCGCTGCAGGAGGGCGTGCACGTGATCGGCCTGTCGATCCTCTCGGGCTCGCACCGCGAGCTGATCCCGGCCGTGATCGACGCGCTGCGCGACGCCGGCGTGGAGGCGCCCGGTGGTCGTCGGCGGGATCATCCCCGAGCAGGACGTCGCGGCGCTGCGCGAGGCGGGCGTCGCCGCCGTCTACACGCCCAAGGACTTCGACATCAACCGCATCATGCGCGACATCGTGGCGATCGTGGGAGCGGACGCCGAGCGGCCGGTGCGTCGCGGCGGGCGGCGCCTCCGCCAACGGCGCTGCGTGAGCGCCGCCACGTGAGCGCCGACGGAGCCGCACTCGGCGCGCGCCTGCGCGAGCGTGACCTGAGCGCGGCGCCGGCGGCGCTGAACCTGCTCGAGAGCACCGACCGCGGCCGACCGCGAGCAGGCGGCCGCGCTGCTGCGCGAGGTCTCCCCCGCGCTGCTCGGCGGCGAGGCGCCGGGCCACGTGATCGGCGTGACGGGACCGCCGGGCGCCGGCAAGTCGACGCTGCTCTCGGCGCTGCTGCACGCCTGGCGGAGCGCAGGCCGACCACGCACCGTGGCGATGCTGGCGGTCGACCCGAGCTCGCGCCGCTCCGGCGGCTCGCTGCTCGGCGATCGCGCGCGCATCGACTTCGACCCCGCCGACCGCGGCGTGCTGATCCGCTCGACCGCCGCCGGCGAGCGGCTCGGCGGGCTCGCGCGGGCGACGCGCGCGCGCCGCGCACGCGCTCGCCGCGGCGTTCGACGTCGTCGTGATCGAGACCGTCGGCGTCGGGCAGGCCGAGACCGACGTGGCCGACGTGGCCGACACCGTCGTCGTCGTCGTGCAGCCCGGCAGCGGCGACGTGCTGCAGTTCCTGAAGTCGGGGATCATGGAGATCCCCGACGTGCTCGTCGTCACCAAGGCCGACCTCGGCCAGATCGCGCTGCGCGCCAGGCGCGACCTGAGCGCCGCGCTGCGCTCGCTCGGCTCGCGCCGCGCGCGCGTGCTCGCGGTCTCCTCGCTGCCGCCCGCCGAGCGGCATCGACGAGCTCGTGGCGGCGCTCGACGAGCACCGCGCGGGCCTCGACGTGCGGCGAGCGGCGGCTGCGCCGCGCGCCGCGCCGGCGGCGCTGACGGAGTTCGCGGTCGAGCACGGCGAGCGCGGCCTGCGCGCGCTCGGCGGTCGCCGCGCCGCGCGAGCGCTGCTCGCCGGCGCAGGACCCGGGCCTGGAGGTGCCCGCGCTCGTGGCGGCGCTCGAGCAGGGCATGGCGGCTGCCAGCCCCGATGGCGCAGATGCGTCACGAATGCAGGGGAAATGAGACGCGACCTGCTGATCATGTTCGGCGCGTTCGTGCTCGCCAGCGCGCTGGCCGGCGCGCTCGGCGCGGTCAACCTCGGCACGGCGCTCGCCTTCGGGCAGATGGCGTTCGCGGCGAGCACCGTGTACGTGATCCTCAAGCGCTGAGTCGCATATGCTCAGGCCCGTGGCGACCGGCTGCTTCATATCAACGGGGCGCTCGCTCGAGGCGGCGATCGAGCGCGTCAAGCTCGCCGAGTCGCTCGGTTACGAGTCGGTGTACGTGACCCACATCGCCGGGCGCGAGTCGCTGACGGTGCTCACGGCCTACGCGCTCGCGACCAGCCGCATCCGCGTCGGCACGGGCGTCGTGCCGATCTACACGCGCACCCCCGCGACGATGGCGCAGACGGCCGCCACGATCGACGAGCTCTCCGGCGGGCGCCTGACGCTCGGCCTCGGCGTCTCGCACCGGCCCGTCGTCGAGGGCTGGCACGGGCAGACGATCGACCGCCCGGTGGCGGAGATGCGCGAGTACGCCTCGATCGTGCGCGCGATCCTGTGCGGCGAGGACCCGCCGGCGGCGAGAAGTGGCAGACCGGCTTTCACCTGGTCGGCGTCGATCACGCGCCCGTCGCTGCCGATCTACATCGCCGCACTCTCGCCCGCGATGCTGCGCCTCGCGGGCGAGATCGCCGACGGCGTGATCCTGTGGCTGTGCAACCCGAGCTACATCCGCGACGTGGTGATCCCGGAGGTGACGCGTCGGGCGCGAACGCGCCGGGCTAGACGCTCGAGGGCTTCGACGTCGTCGCCGGCGGTGCCGGCGGCGCTCACCGAGGACCGCGACGAGGCCTACGCGAGCGATGCGCAAAGACCTGATCCCCTACTTCGGGCTGCCGTTCTATCGCGCGATGATCGAGCGCACCGGGCTTCGCCGCGGACATCGCGGCGCTACGACAGCGCCGCCGGCGACCTCGAGGCGATGCAGAACGCGATCTCCGACGCCTTCCTCGAAGAGCTCACCGCGGTGGGAGACGCCGCAGGCGCTCGTCGGCGGCATCGAGCGCTACCGCGCCGCCGGCGCGAGCTCGCCCTGCGTCGGCCCGATCCCGGGCACCGATTTCGAGGCGACGCTGCGAGTGGGGCTCGGCTCCTAGCGCCGCCGCTCGCACGCGGGTCTCGCGTGCGTACCTCGCGCACGGCCTACGGCCGCAGCGAATCAGCGTGTAACGAGATCCCGGCGCGCGAGACTGTAGGACAAGCCGATGCTCGTTCTCGTGACCTTCGCAGTCCTCGCCGGGGCAGGCACGGCCCTGTCGCCGTGCGTGCTGCCCGTGCTGCCCGCGCTGCTGTCCGCCGGCGGCGTCGGCGGTCGGCGTCGCCCGCTGGGCATCGTGATCGGCCTGTCGATCACGTTCACCGTGACGATCGTCGGGCTCGCGAACGTGGTCGACGGTGTCGGTCTCGGCAGCGATCCGCTGCGCGACGTGGCGGTCGTCGTGCTGCTCGTGTTCGGCCTGGCGCTGCTGATGCCAGACGTCGCCGCCCGCCTGGAGGCGCCGCTGTCGCGCCTGGCGCGCTTCGGGCCGCGGAGCACCGGCGACGGCTTCCCCTCCGGCCTGCTCGTCGGCGGCGCGCTCGGCTTCGTCTACACCCCGTGCGCGAGCCCGATCCTCGCAGCGGTGATCTCGGTCAGCGCCGCCTCCGGGCAAAACGGTCGTGATCGGCCTCGCCTACGCGGCCGGCTCGGCGCGTCGTGCTGCTGGTGCTCGCGCTCGGCGGCCGACGCGTGTTCGACCGCGTTCGCAAGGCCGGCCGCGGACCGACGCTGCAGCGCGTCGCTCGGCACGATCATGATCCTCACGGCTGTCGCGATCATCACCAACCTCGACGTCAACTTCGACCAGTTCGTCGCCGAAAAGATCCCCGACGTCAACCTGACCGCATCGCTCGAGTGCTCGAAGACGGTCACCGGCCGCCTGCGACGAGATCACCGGCCGCCAAGCCGAAGTTCGCGCCCGCCAACGGCTCCTCCGACTGCGAAGGCTCCGGCACGAGCACGGTCCACCGCGGCTGCACGAGACGCCAGCCAGGCGACGCTGCTCGCAGCCGCGCGCGCGCTGCCCGTCCTCGGCACCGCGCCCGGAATTCACCGAAACCCAGGACTGGTTCAACACGCCCGGCGACAGGCCGCTGACGCTCGCGTCGCTGCGCGGACGAGTGGTGCTGGTCGACTTCTGGACATACACGTGCATCAACTGCATCCGCACGCTCCCCTACCTGAAGGCGTGGGACGCCGCCTACCGCCAAGGACGGTCTGACGATCGTCGGCGTGGAGACGCCGGAGTTCGCGTTCGAGCACGACGCGAGCAACGTCGCCGACGCGATCGAGCAGTTCGGCCTGCGCTACCCCGTCGTCCAGGACAACGACATGGGCACGTGGAACGCCTACGGCAACCAGTACTGGCCGGCCGACTACCTGATCGACGCCAAGGGCCAGGTCCGCTACGCGACCTTCGGCGAGGGCGACTACGACAAGACCGAAACGGCGATCCGGGCGCTGCTCGCCGAAGCCGGCCATCAGGTCGGCGGCAAGAGCCACCCGACGGGCGTGATCGTGCCGTCGCGAAGTCGCGACGCCGGAGACCTACCTGGGCACCGCTGCGCGCCCAGGGCTGGATCAACGGCCCGAAGACCGGCACGCACGACTACGGGCCGCCGCCCAGCGGGGCGCTGGCGCTCAACGACTTCGCCTACAGCGGCACGTGGAACATCGCGAGCCAGCCCGCGGAAGCGATCTCCGGCGCCGGCGTCGACGTCGAGTTCAAGGCCAAGAACGTGTATCTCGTGCTGAGCTCACCGGGCGAACGCCCGCTGCCGGTGCAGGTGCTGCTCGACGGGCACCCGATCTCCGCGGCGGACGCCGGCGGCGACGTCCACGACGGCGTGGTGACCGTCCGCCGCCAGCGCCTCTACTCGCTCGTGTCGCTGCCGGGCGACCAGCAGCATCGTCTGTCGCTGCGCTTCGCGGCCGGTGTCAGCGGCTACGACTTCACGTTCGGGTGATGCGTTGGCAGCCGGCGCTCTTCCCCGGCTATGACTGCGGTAGCGCCCGCTGACACGCCGGCACATACGGCCAGACGTGGCCTCGCGCTCCGCACCAGCCAGTAGTGTCCGGATCACTGCCTGCAATCAGCAATGCTCGCCGGCGCTCGAATGCCCGGCGAGGCAAGGGGGATCGACATATGGGTGCCACTAAAAGACGCACACCGGGCTTGTTCGCGATGCTGCGAGGCGCAGACACGACTGTACGCCTCGTACTGAGCTTGGTGATCGCGCTTGCAGTTTGCGCTCTGGCCACTATGGCCGTGGCTCCAGCTTCGGTATTGGCAGCGGCGGCACCGATCGCACTCGACGCCCCTGACAACGGGGAAGCACCCTTGATCGCCTTCGACCCAGCGACGGGAACGACCTATGTCGCGTGGTCAGACCCGCAGCACCCCGGCGTAGACCTCTGCGTGCTGCCTGCGGACAGCGCCAGCTGCGAGGGTGGCGCGCCGGTGCTGCTCGAAGACTCCAAATACGCAGGCTACACCGAAGTAAACCGCCCAGGTCTCGGCGGGCTCGTCGTCCTGCCAGGCGGCGTTACGGTAGTTATTGGCACACCAGTGAGCACCGGCAGCATCGCGTGGGCCTCGCCCGCCGGCGGCGCTGCCTTTCTGTCAATCAGCGAGGGCCTGCAGAACGGCGGCAAATTCATCAGCCCCGTCTCGCTCTTCCGTGCCTTCGGCAACGCGGTCGCACTCAACGGCACCGACGTCGGCCTGCTGGACGACTACGACAATTTTTTCAGCGACTCCCCGTTCGCCGGGCCCGAATCTCCAATACCTGCAGCATCCACCAACCCAGGAGGTCAGTACGAACGGAAGGCGCTCGACACCGACGGGCCCGAGATAGCCGCCGAGGCAGCGCCAGCACCCGCACCTGCGGGCACCGATGTCGTCGTTGGTGTCGGGCAGAACGACAGCAGCCTGCAGCTGACACCGTCTGGCTGCCTCAACGACGCCGCAACCGGCTACGGCGTGTCCGCCGGTGTGGTCAACGGAGCATCCAAAGCTACGGGGACGTTGAACAAGGAGGGCTTGCCGGCGTACCAGCTGCTTTCGTGCTCGGCTGAGGCGCCGGTTTTGGCAGAGGGAGGCCAGGACGGTATCGGCGTGCTCGAGGAGGAGGGCAACGGCATCGATGGAGCCGGCTCTGACTTCCAGGTCGTCTACCACCCGTTCGTCGCGACGGCCACCGGTGGTAGTTTCGGCGCGGGGATCGAGCTGGCCGACGTGACAGGCGAAGTCCTCGACGGCGTGGATTCCATCGATCTGTCCGAGGACTCCGGCACAGGCGTTTACGCCCTTTGGGAATCCGGCAAGGCGGTAATCGACTACAGCAGCAACGGAGGCTCCACGTGGGACGGACCGGTCGTCTCCCCGGTCCCCTATACCGCCAACGGCGTGATAGCCGGAGTCGGCGACGGGACCGCCGCGATCGCTTACGAGAACAACCCTGGTACGGGCAACCAGGTCTATCTGCAGATCGTCAACTATGCGGAACTCGCTACACCGGCCCCCACGCCCACGACACTCACGACGACCCAGACCTCCGGCACCACGACCGGACCATCTATCTCGATCACCGCCGGCACCGTCGGCGAGACCGACCACGCCACAATCGCCGGGACGAGCGTGGCGGCAGCGACGGGAACCGTCACGTACGGCCTCTACTCGAACTCGACGTGCACAGCCTTGGCGTTCAATGGCGGCACGGCGACAGTCACGGGCGGTGCGGCCGGATCATCGGCCCCAGTCACAGCCGCGCTCGCCCCCGGCACCTACTACTGGCGGGCGGCCTATAGCGGCGACGCTCGCAACGACCCCAGCGCCAGCGCCTGCGGCTCCGAGGTGCTGACCGTGACGCCCGCGGTCGCGATCGAAGGCGTCGCCGCGAGCAGCGGCACAACCGTCACGATCACTGTGAGCTGCCCCTCCGCGGAACCGTGCACGATCACTGTGACAGTCGACGCGACCGAAATCACGATCGTCGTCAAGAAGGCGAGCGCGGCACGCAAGAAGGTCGTGCACAAGAAGACGATCACGCTCGCGACGGGCAAGTTCACGATTCCGGGCAAAAGCACGAAGAAGCTGACGCTCAAACTCACGAAGCAGGGTAAGCGGCTGCTCAAACGCGAACATGGCCACCTCAAGGCGAACGTTCGCGTCTCGGACAAAACGCCAGGCGGCCTCGAGCTGACGGCGCGGACGATCACGATCCACACCGTCAAGCCGAAGCACAAGAAATGAGCTGCTGACCGGGTGCGGGCTACGTGCGAACGTCGCCCGCACCCCGCCGAAGGGGTCGCGGCGCCAATCGCGCCTACAATGACCTCAATGGAGGGTCGGATGGCAGAGACGAGCGCGCGCAGCTGGCTGCGGTGCTATCGCTGCTGGTCGCAGGATCTGGAGGTCCAGGTCCACTACGAGGGGATCCACAAGATCGACCCCGACACCGGCGAGCGCGCCGAAGTGGTCGACGAGCTGCAGGAGGCGGTCGTGCAGTGCCTGGACTGCATGCACGACCAGCCCCACCTCGGCTTCAACAACGGCCGCGTCGAGCCGATCGAGGACCGCTGGGAACGGATGATCGCCGGGACCCCGTGGGTCGCTTCATGCACCGTCACGGTCGACTCCGAAGACGTCGAGAGCTGCTCGGGCCCCGAGGCCGGCGACGCGCTCTCCTACGCCGCCTTCGGCGAGCACGGCGTGCGCGAGTTCTTCACGCACGTGCGTTTCCACAAGCACGAAGACGACGCGCGCATCATCGTGCACCTGCTCGTCGAGCTGTACGCTCGCTCGCTCGAGGAGGCCACCGATGTGCTCGAGTCATCCGCCCGCGGCGCACTGACGATCACCTCGCTCGCCGAGGAGTCACGCCCGCCGGCGGCCGGCGGCGAGAACCACGGCCACGACTAGGCCGGTGAGAGGCGCATCACGGGGATGCGCCTGATGCCTGCTGTGCGTTGTTCGTACTGGCTGTAGCCGCTGTAGACGACCTTGGCCAGCTCGAATAGGCGGTCGCGGTCCGTCCCCTCGGCCTCGCGCGCCACGTAGGAGCCAGAGCGGCCCATCGATTCCAAGCGAACCTCGGGGTTGGCCTTGATGTTGTAGTACCAGGCCGGGAACTTTGCTTTGCCGTAGCTCGACGCGATCAGGATCACGTCGCCGTCGTCGCTGAAGTAGAGCAGCGGCACCTTGCGCTCGATACCGCTGCGCGCGCCGCGCACGGTGACGACGACGATCGGGATCTGGCCGAAGGCGGAGTCCAGGCGCCCGCGCGAGATGCGTACGAGCCACGGGTCAATGCGCGCGCCCACCTGCGAGGAGTACCAGGTGCCGGCCTTCGTGAGCGCGAACGCGGTGACTGCTCGTTTGAAGCGAGAGCGCGACAGCTGCGGGTCGACCCTGGGGATCGCCCCGGCCATCGGCTCAGCCCAGCCGCTGCTCGAGCGCGTCCAGCTGAGCGGTCAGCTCCGCCGGCAGGTTCTCGAATTTCGACAGGTACTCGCGGAACTGCGGCAGCTGCGCCTTCCACTCCTCCGCATCGACGCGCAGCAGCTGCGCCATCGCCTCATCGGTGACGTCGACGCCGCGGGTGTCGATGCCGTCAGGGCCGACCGGCGGCATCCAGCCGATCGGCGTCTGCGTCGCCGCGCCGTGCCCGGCGCAGCGCGCGAACACCCACGAGAGCACGCGCGAGTTCTCGCCGTAGCCGGGCCACAGGAAACGGCCATCCTCGTCCTTGCGGAACCAGTTGACGTAGAAGATCTTCGGCAGCTGCGCGCCGGGGCGGCGCCCGATCTCGAGCCAGTGAGCGAAGTAGTCGGCCATGTTGTAGCCGCAGAACGGCAGCATCGCGAACGGGTCGAAGCGCAGCTCGCCCACGGTCCCGGCCGCGGCGGCAGTCTTCTCCGAGCTCATCACCGAGCCCAGGAACACGCCGTGCTCCCAGTCGAGCGCCTCCGTCACGAGCGGCACGACCGTCGAGCGGCGCCCGCCGAACAGCATCGCGTCGATCGGCACGCCCGCCGGGTTCTCCCACTCCGGCGCGATCGCCGGATCCTGCGACGCCGGCGTCGTGAAACGCGCGTTTGGATGCGCCGATGGTGCTGCCGACGCGGGCGTCCAGTCGTTGCCATGCCAGTCGATCAGGTGCGCCGGCGGCTCCTTCGTGAGCCCCTCCCACCAGATGTCCCCGTCGTCGGTCTTGGCGCAGTTCGTGAAGATCGAGTTGCGCTCGATCGTGCGGATCGCGTTCGGGTTCGTATCCTCGCCGGTCCCCGGCGCGACGCCGAAGAAACCGGCCTCGGGGTTGATCGCATACAGCCGGCCGTCATCGCCGAACTTCATCCACGCGATGTCATCGCCGATCGTCTCGACCGTCCAGCCCTCGAGCGTCGGGATCAGCATCGCGAGGTTGGTCTTGCCGCACGCGCTCGGGAAGGCGCCGGTGATGTACTTGACCTCGCCCTCGGGCGAGGTCAGCTTGAGGATCAGCATGTGCTCGGCCATCCAGCCCTCGTCGCGCGCCATCACCGAGGCGATGCGCAGTGCGAAGCACTTCTTGCCCAGCAGCGCGTTGCCGCCGTAGCCCGAGCCGTAGGACCAGATCTCGCGCGTCTCGGGGAAGTGCACGATGTACTTGTTCTCGGCGTTGCACGGCCACGGCACATCCTGGAGGCCGTCGTCGAGCGGCATGCCCACCGAGTGCAGGCACGGCACGAAGTTGCCGCCGCCGAGCGCGTCGAGGGCGCCCTGGCCCATGCGCGTCATGATCCGCATGCTCACCGCCACGTACGTCGAGTCGGTCAGCTGCACGCCCACGTGGCTCTTGTCGGAGCCCAGCGGGCCCATCGAGAACGGCACCACGTACATCGTGCGGCCGCGCATCGAGCCGCTGAACAGCCCGCTGAGCATCTCCCGCATCTCCCCGGGCTCGCGCCAGTTGTTCGTCGGGCCGGCTTCCGACTCGGTGGGCGAGCAGATGAACGTGCGGTCCTCGACGCGCGCCACGTCTCCAGGGTCCGACAGCGCCAGATAGGAGTTCGGCCGCTTGGCGTCCGAGAGCCGCTCGAACGTGCCCGCGTCGACGAGCTCCTGGCAGAGGCGGTCGTACTCCTCCGCTGACCCGTCGCACCAGTAGATCGCGTCGGGCTCGGTGAGCGCGGCCATCTCGTCAACCCAAGCCAGCAGGCGCTCGTTCGTGGTGGGGGCGGGAACAGTGGTGTTCATGGGGTGGAAACGGCTCCTCGGTTGGCGGGCAATATGGGCACGCGCCGTGCGGCGCTGCTGCCGGGCCACGGCTGGCTCCGGGAAACAGAAAACGCCCATCCCTGGGCGAGACCGTAAGGGTATCGCACGATCCAAGGGGCCGACAACTGCCCCCTGGGGCGGCTGTTCTACTCGGCGGAGCCGGTGCCAGGGGTTCTGCGCGGGACCAACACGAGACGCTTGAACTCAGCGACCAGCACGCCGTCCTGGTTGAGCACGCGCGTGTGCACCCTGACGGTTCCCCGGTCGGGCTTTGACTGCGACTCGCGCTTCTCCAGCACCTCTGACTCGCAGAACAGGGTGTCGCCGTGGAACACGGGCGCCGGGTGCTTCAGCTCTTCGGTCGCGAGGTTCGCGATCGCCTTGCCGCTGACGTCGCTCACGGACATCCCCAGCGCCAGCGAGTAAACGAGCGGGCCGACCACCACGTTGCGGCCCTGCTGCGATTTGGCCGCGTACACGTCGTTGAGGTGCAGCGGATGGTGGTTCATCGTGATCAGGCAGAACAGGTGGTCGTCTGACTCGGTCACGGTCTTCGCCGGCCAGTGCTTGTAGACGTCGCCGACCTCGAACTCCTCCAGGTAGCGACCATATGGATGCGCGCCGCTCGCCTCGCGCGCGGCCTGGTCGGTCTCGAAGGTCTGGGCGGTGTCGGTGGCACTCATCTGAGTCGTGGCTCTCCTATGCAGGGTGAATGGATGGCTTGGCGGCAGCTGCTGCCCCCGGACAAGCGTACCCGGGCGCGGGCACGCAGCCTTCGCCGGGGAGTTTGCCGACCGGCGGCGCCGGCGACGAGGGAGACGGTGTTTCGCCCGGACCCAGCGACGAAGACCCCGAGTGTTCGACGGCCTGCGCGAACGAGCTCGCGTGCGGCAGATCGCAGATCACGTTGTAGGCCTGCGCGAGCGCTTCGGCCGCGTCGAAGCCGGCCAGCGACTGGCCGCGGGAGCTGAGCGGGCGTACCTCGGAGGCTTTCAGCGGCGAGCCGTGCAGCGCCAGGTTGCAGAGGAGCGGCGCGCGAGCGCCCGTGCCGCGCGCGAGCGGATCGGCGAACGCGCGCACCAACGGCTCACCGAGCGATTGCGAGACGGCTAGCCGCACGTGCACGGACACCGGGTCCAGCAGCGGCGAGGGCCGGTTGACGAGCAGCACGAGTACGCGCGGAACGCTCGAATTAGCCAGCCGCAGCGCAGCGGCGACCAGATAGTCATCGCCGAACGGTCCGTTCACCGTCATCTGCGGAGAGCCGATCGCCGCTATCTGTGCGCGGGGGGCGCGGTCGAAGCTCAGCTCCGCAAGCGCGAAGTCGTCGGGCGCCGCGGACATCGTCACGGGCCAGCTGTGCCTCCCGGAAGCGGCGGCCCGCGCCTCGCTACGCTCGTGCCCTCCGGCCTTGATCGCGATCGCCAGAGCCGCGCCGAGCATCAGCAAGCCGAACATCAGCACCAGCACCAGCGTGGTCAGAGGACGGCGCATCATCGATACTCCCTACCAGCGATCGTAGCGTTGTAACCCGAACCGACCCAGGAGAGCCCTTGCGCAACCCCCGCGATTTCTTCAAGCCCCTCGCCATCGACGCGCCCGAGCCGGTGCGCGAGATCCCCTTCAAGCCGTCCCGGATGATCCACTTCCTGGACTTCTCGAACGAGAAGATGGTGGCCAAGGTGCCCGACATCGCGCCCACGGTCGACATCCTGCTCGGCAACCTCGAGGACGCAGTGCCGGTGGATCGCAAGCTCGCCGCGCGAGCGGGCCTGATCAAGGTCGGCAGGGAGATGGAGCTGGGCGACACCGCGCTGTGGACGCGCGTCAACGAGCTCGCCTCGCCATGGGTGCTCGACGACCTGACCGAACTGGTGATGGAGATCGGCCACAAGCTCGACGTGATCATGATCCCCAAGGTCGAGGGCCCGTGGGACATCCACTACGTCGACCGGCTGCTCGCGCAGCTCGAGGCCAAAGCCGGGCTCGAGCGCCCGCTGCTGATCCACGCGATCCTCGAGACCGCGCAGGGTGTGGCCAACCTCGAGGAGATCGCGTGCGCCTCGCCGCGCATCCAGGGGATGAGCTTCGGCCCGGCCGACCTCGCCGCGTCGCGTCGCATGAAGACCACGCGCGTCGGCGGCGGGCACCCCGGATACCGCACGATCGCCGACCCCGACCCCGAGAACCCGGACGCGCCGCGCCCCAGCTACCAGCAGGACCCGTGGCACTACTCGATCGCGCGCATGGTCGACGCGTGCACGTCCGTCGGCGCGCTGCCGTTCTACGGCCCGTATGGCGACATCAAGGACATCGAGGGCTGCGAGACGCAGTTCCGGGCGTCGTTCCTGCTCGGCTGCGTAGGCGCCTGGTCGCTGCATCCGGTGCAGATCGCGATCGCCAAGAAGGTCTACTCGCCGGACCCCGACGAGGTCGCGTTCGCGAAAAAGGTGATCGCGGCGATCCCCGACGGACGCGGCGTGCACATGATCGACGGCAAGATGCAGGACGATGCCACCTGGAAGCAGTGCAAGGTGATGGTCAACCTCGCGGAAATGCTCGCCAAGAAGGATCCGGAGCTGGCCGAGGCGTACGGGTTCACGCCTGCCGAGGCATAGATTTCGCATTGCAGAGTGCTATGCTGATTGCATGGCGCAGGTGGTGACACGCCTTGACGATAAGCTCGTCGCTGATCTCGACGTACTGGTGGCTGACGGCTTCGTGGCCAGTCGCTCGGAGGGCGTGCGCGTCGCACTCGAAAAGCTGGTGGACGACCAGCGACGGCGCCGGATAGGAGCTGAAATCGTTGCGGGGTACGAACGTCAGCCCCAGACCGACGAAGAGCTTGCCGGCCTGGATGCCGCCACACGCGCTTTGATCGCAGAGGAACCCTGGTGAGCTTCCCCCGGCAGGGGGAGATTTGGTGGGCGGAGGCTGAAGACGCCCGGCGCCCGGTGCTTGTGGTGACGCGTTCTGAGGCCGTCGAGGTTTTGACCGGGATCGTGGTTGCACCGATCACGCGCACCGTGCGCCGCATCTCAACCGAGATTGCGCTTGGGCCCGATGAGGGTCTGCCGGTCGAGTGCGTCGCGTCATTCGACAACCTGCAGCGCGTTCGGCGCTCGACGCTCACTGAGCGCACTGGCGAGCTCGGCATTCGCGCGCCCGAGCTGTGCGGCGCGCTGCGAGCGCTCGCCGACTGCTGAGCGGGAGCGCCTCGCGGGCTGTCCGCCCGCCGTCGCCCGTCTCCCTATAGGCTTCCGCGCCGCATGAGATTCTTCGAGTACGAGGCGCGCGAGATCGTCAAGCGTGCCGGCATCCCCGTCACCGACTACGGCTTCACGACCGACCCCGCCGAGGCGCGGACGATCGCCGAGCGGATCGGCGGGCCGACGGTGATCAAGTCGCAGGTGCTGACCGGCGGGCGCATGAAGGCCGGCGGCGTCAAGTTCGCCGACACGCCGGCCGAAGCCGAGTCCTACGCAAGGGACATCCTGCAGCTGGAGATCAACGGCCACATGCCGCGCGGTGTGCTCGTCGACCCGAAGGCCGAGGTCGCGCAGGAGTACTACGCGGGCGTCGTCTGGGACGGCACCGCGAAGAGACCGCTGATGCTGTTCAGCGACATGGGCGGCATCGACATCGAGCAGGTCGCCGAGGAGCACCCCGACCATGTCGGTCGCGGCCACTTCTCCACGCTCGAGCCCTTCTCCGACTTCCAGGCCAAGCAGGTCATCGCCGCGGCCGGCGTCACCGGCAGGGCTCTGCAGCGCGCCACCCCGGTGCTCGCTCGGCTGGCCCAGCTGTTCCTCGACAACGACATGACGCTCGCCGAGATCAACCCGCTGGCGGAGCTGAAGGACGGCTCGTTCGTCGCACTCGACGCGCACATGGAGATGGAGAACGAGGGCATGCCGCGTCAGAAGGGCCTGCTCGAGGCGCTGGGAATCGGCAAGGACGAGGGCACCCGCGAGGACCACACGCCGACCGCGTTCGAAGAGGCCGTCAAGGCGATCGACGCCGCCGACCACCGCGGCGTCATCCAGGGCAAGGACACCGGCTTCAACGGCAACATCGGCCTGGTGATCGGGGCCGGCGGCGGCTCGCTGACGCTGACCGACGCCGTGCGCCAACAGGGCGGCAAGCCCGCCAACTACTCCGAGATCGGCGGCAACCCGTCCGTCGCCAAGGCCTGCGGCCTGGCCAAGCAGGTCCTGCAGAAAGACGGCGTCGAGAAGATCGCCGTGATGATGTCGATCGTCTCCAACACACGCGTGGACATCGTCGCGCGCGGCGTGATCAAGGCCTGCCTGGAGCTCGGCAAGGACCCCGGCGAGACGATCGCGATCTTCCGCATCCCGGGCGCCTGGGAGGAGGAGGGCTTCAAGATCCTCGACAAGTACGGAATCGAGTATTGCGACCGGTCGGTGTCGTTGTGGGAGGCAGCCGGTCGCGCGGTCGCCAAGATTGAAACCCACCCATCCGCCCCCCAACCCCCGGCCGCGAGCTAGCCATGTCCATCCTCATCGACCAGGACACGACCTTCATCATCCAGGGCATCACCGGACGCGAGGCCGTCAACCTCACGCGCGAGTGCCTCGACTACGGCTCGAAGATAGTCGGTGGCGTGACGCCCGGCCGCAAGGGCCGTGAGGTCCACGGCGTCCCGGTGTTCGACACCGTCGAGCAGGTCGTCGAGCTGGGCGGCGGCGTCGTCCCGGACGGCTCGGTCGTCACCGTTCCCCCTGCGGGCACGCGCGACGCCGTCTTCGAGGCGCTGCACGCCGGCATCAAGACGATCGTGATCGTCACCGAGCGGATCCCGCGCCGCGATGTCGCGATGATGGTCGAGCTCGCCGACGCCAAGGGCGCGCGAATCATCGGTCCCAACTGCCTTGGCGTGATCGTCCCAGGCGTCGCCAAGATGGGCGGTATCGGCGGCCCGGCCCGCAACGCCGCCGTCGCCTACCAGCCCGGCGCGGTCGGCGTGATGAGCCGCTCGGGCGGCATGACCACAGAGATCTCCTCCACGCTGACGGCTGCCGGACTCGGGGTCTCCACCGCGGTCTCGATCGGCGGCGACGCGATCATCGGCTCGACCTACGCAGAGCTGATGCCGTACTTCGAGGCCGACGAGCAGACTCAGGCGATCGTGATCTACACCGAGCCCGGTGGGCGCATGGAGGCGCAATTGGCGCAGTGGGTCAAGGAGCACAACTCGCGCCTGCCGATCATCGCCTTCATGGCCGGCAAGTTCATGGACGACGAGGAGATGCAGGGTATGTCCTTCGGGCACGCCGGCACGATCGTGGAGGGTAAGGAGGACAGCGCGACCGAGAAGATCGCGCGCCTAGAGGCGGCCGGCATCCCCGTCGTGCAG
Source organism: uncultured Solirubrobacteraceae bacterium (assembly GCA_963797105.1). Lineage (GTDB taxonomy): Bacteria > Actinomycetota > Thermoleophilia > Solirubrobacterales > Solirubrobacteraceae > Palsa-744. The sequence continues at coordinate 997,541 of CAWCOB010000002.1, read as the reverse complement.
CGGATCGACGAGATCCCCGACCTCGTCAAGGCCAAGCTCGCGGCATCGTCCCCGGATGGTGAGGGGAGCCGAACGTACCCAGAGGGCATGCCATACCCAGAGGGCACACAGTGAGGAAGGACGGCCTCTTCATCGCGATCGAAGTCGACGACGCCGTCGCGGCCGACAGCGAGCTCGCCAGGAAGCTGACGGAAGCGTGCCCGGTCGACATCTACGCACAGGGCGGCGATGGCATGCTCGAGCTCGTCGAGAAGAACCTCGACGAGTGCGTGCTCTGCCGGCTGTGCCTCGACGTCGTCGCTTCCGATCCAACCCACCCGGTGCACGTGCTCAAGCTCTACGAGGACGGCGCCGAGCTTTAGGCGAATCGGCGCGCCCTGCAGGCCGCCGGGTCCACTATCTTGGTGAGGAGCCCATGAACGAAAACTTCTCACTCGTCTGCATGTGCATCTTCCTGCTCGCGTCGCTGGCCTTTCTGGCCGAGCAGCTCACCTCATACCACTGACGCGTCGTCAAGCGTGCTTGCGCGCCTTCGGCGTGCGTTCGCGCTCCTGCTGGCGCTCGACGACGTTGATGATCAGGCGCACGATCTGCTCGGGGCCGGATGCCTTCGCCTGGCCGTACATGAACGCCTCGACCCAGTCGGCCAGCTTGCCTTCCTTGGCCATCACGTTGAAGAACTCGCGGCGCATGTCGACGCGCAGGCGCGCGTCTGCGGCGGGCCCCTTGGTGACCTTGACGCCGGGCATCTCCAGGCGAAACTGCTGCACGTCGCCGCGGCCGCGAAGTTCGACGCCGACAACCAGCTTGATCGGCTCGAGCGCGGGCACTTCGCCGATGAAACGGCGGGTGGCAACCTCGATCAGACCCTTGGCGTCCTCGGCCATGCGCCTTCTCTCTTCCTGGACCCGTGGCGGCCCGTCGCTGGTGGTGTCAGATCTTATGACGCTGCAACAGCTTGCGGCCGATCACCATGCGCTGAATCTCCGAGGTGCCCTCGCCGATCAGCAGCAGCGGCGCGTCGCGGTACAGACGCTCGATCTCATACTCCTTGGAGTAGCCGTAGCCGCCGTGGATGCGGAAGGACTCCTCGACGCAGAAGCGCCCCGCCTCCGAGGCGAACAGCTTGGCCATGCCCGCCTCCAGGTCCGAGCGCACGCCCGCGTCCTTCAACCGCGCGGCGCGTAGCGTCAAGAGGCGGGCGGCTTCGACCTGCGTGGCCATGTCGGCGAGCTTGAACTGGATCGCCTGGTGCTCTGAGATCGGCTTGCCGAACGTCCTGCGCTCCTGCGAGTAGCGCAGCGCCAGCTCGAGCGCCCGCTGCGCGATGCCGACGCCGCGCGCGGCGACGTTCACGCGACCGACCTCGAGCGCATCCATCATCTGCGGGAAGCCCTTGTTCAGACCCGCGTCCTCGCCGCCGAGGATGTTCTCGGCGGGACAGCGGTAGCCGTCGAACACGAGCTCGGTCGACTCGACGCCCTTGTAGCCCATCTTGCGCAGCTGCGGCGGCACGTTCAGGCCGGCGTAGGCGCCGGTGTTCTCGTGGACGCCGCCCTCCTTCTCGGCGATGAAGCACGTCATGCCCTGGTAGGCCTTCGCCGCGTCGGGGTCGGTCTTGACGAGCACGAACACGAGGTCCGAGCGCAGGCCGTTGGTCACCCACATCTTCTGCCCGTTGATCTCGTAGCTGCCGTCGTCGGTCTTCGACGCCTTCGTTTTGATCGCCTGCACGTCGGAGCCGAGCTCGGGCTCGGACAGCGAGAACGCCGCGCGGATCTCGCCGGTGGCCATGCGCGGCAGGTACTTCTGCTTCTGCTCCTCGCTGCCGAACTTCATCAGCAGGTAGGAGCCGATGAAGTGCGTGTTGATCACGCCAGAGATCGAGATCCAGCCGCGCGAGAGCTCCTCGACGATCATCGCGTACGTCGTCAGGTCGAGCCCCATGCCGCCGTACTCCTCGGGGATCGTTACGCCGAACAGCCCTAGCTCCTTCATCTGCTCGACGATCGGCGCCGGGAACTCGTCCTCGTGGTCGTAGTGCTCGGCGTTCGGCAGGATCTGCTCGTCGGCGAACTGATGCACCATCTCGGTGATCGCCTTCTGCTCGTCGGTCATCTCGCTGTGCTGGGAGGCGGCTACGGCCATCTGATTTGGGCTCCAGGTTCTCGTTTTGCTGTTTATCGCTGCTTATCGCTAAACGCAGCTGTTTTTGCTGATTTGGTTTCGCTTCCAGGGAGAATACCGGCGTGAACTTCGTGCGCGACATCGTGGACTCGAGTCCCAGCGAGCGTCTGGCCCTCGTCGAGCTCGCGCGCGACGGCGCGCGACGGGAGTGGAGCTTCGGCGAGATCGCCGAGCGCTCAGCGCGCCTGGCCGGTGCGCTGCGGGCTCTCGGCGTGCGGCGCGGCGACGTTGCGATGACGCTGATCGGCAACCGCCCCGAGTGGGTCCTCGGCATGCTCGCGTGCTTTCGCCTAGGCGCGGTCGTGCTGCCGTGCACCGAGCAGCTGCGCGCGAAGGACCTGCGCCTGCGCATCGAGGTCGCCGAGCCAACGCTGATCCTCGCCGACGAGCGCAACCGCGGCGAGCTGGAGGCGGCCGGCGTGAGCTGGGACGCGACGGTCGCCGATCGGCGCACCGCAGACAGCGACTGCGGGCCGGCCGTCGTGTACGTGCCCGACGAGCGCCTGTTCGCGGCCGACCCTATCGCCGCGGTCGAGCTCGAAGACGACGACCCGTGCCTGATCACGTTCACGAGCGGCACCGCCGGCGAGCCGAAGGCGGTCGTGCACGCGCAGCGCTACCTCGACGGCCAGCGCGTGCAGGCCGAGCACTGGCTGGGCGCGCGCGCCGGCGAGCTCGTGTGGTGCACCGCCGCGAGCGGCTGGTCGAAGTCCGCGCGCAACGTCTTCATCGCGCCGTGGCTGTCGGGCGCGGCGGCGCTGCTGCACGACGCGCGCTTCGACCCGCACGAGCGCCTCGAGCTGCTCGAGCGCGAGCGCGTCAACGTGCTGTGCATGGCTCCCACCGAGTACCGCGTGATCGCCAAGCGCGCCACGCTGCGCCCGTTCGCGCACTTGCGCGGGATGGTCGCCGCGGGCGAGGCGCTCAACCCGGAGGTACTGCGTGCGTGGCGCGAGGCGACGGGCCTGGAGATCCGCGACGGTTACGGGCAGACCGAGACCGGGCAGACGACCGGGACGCCGCTCGACGTCGGGGCGCGCCCCGGCTCGATGGGCCGCGCGCTTCCGGGGATGCGCCTCGCGATCGTCGACGGCGAGCTGACCGTCGACCCCGCGAGCGTGCCGACGTTCTTCCTCGGCTACCTGGGCGAGCACGTCCGCCGCGGAGTCGACGGCTCCTGGGAGATCGACGATCGGCGCGCCGGCGAGCCGTGGCGCACCGGCGACCGCGTCACCGAGGACGATGAGGGCTGGCTGTACTTCGAGGGTCGCGGCGACGACGTGATCGTCTCCGCCGGCTACCGCATCGGTCCGTTCGAGGTCGAGTCCGCGCTCGTCGCCCACCCCGCGGTTGCCGAGGCCGCCGCCGTAGCCGCCCACGACGAGGAGCGCGGCTCGGTCGTGCGCGCCGTCGTCGTCCTGCGCGACGGCAACTACAGCCCCTCGCCGGAGCTCGTGCGCGAGCTGCAGGAGCACGTCAAGCGCGAGACCGCGCCGTACAAGTACCCGCGCATCATCGACTTCGCCGAGGAGCTGCCGAAGACCGCCAGCGGCAAGGTCATGCGCGCCGCGCTCCGGGGAAAGTGAGCGCGGCGCGCAGCTGGGCGCTCGGCGAGCCTCAGACGGGCACGGCGGACTGCCGCGGCAGCCGCGGGGCGCGCGCATGCCCCGCGCGCACCCGCCGCCGCGCCTCGATCGCGCAGGCAAGCTCGCCCTCGCGGACGCGCTCCCAGCCGCCCGCGCGTTCGCGCTCGCGGCGGGCCTCGCGGTGCAGCGAGTGCGCCACCTGCGCGATCACGCCCTCGTCGCCGCGTGTTCGCGCCGCGGCCCGCGGGCGGGCGATGCTGTCCGTGACCGCGCTCATGCCGCCGACGCCAGCTCCGAGGCGTCCACCAGCTCCGAGGGCACGTACTCGGCCTCGACCGCGTCCACCTGCTGCGCCTCGGGTGAGCCCGGGCGCAACACGAGGGCCGCGGCGAGCACGCCGATGCTGACGGCGATCGCGCCAACCAGGTAGGCGAGGTGGTAGCCACCGGTCAAGGCGCTCGCGAGCGAGTGCCCGGCGGCGGTCAGCGAGTTGGTGTGATCGGTCGCGATCGTGCCAAGGCTCGCCAGGCCAATCGCGCCGAACAGCTGCACCGACACGTTGATGATGCCCGAGGCCAGACCCGCGTCGCGCGCCGGCGTGTCGGACATGCCCATCGTCAGCAGCGGCAGGAACGACGCGCCCGCACCCAGCCCGAGCATCAGGAACGCGAAGAACAGGCCCGGGAAGTAGCCCGCGTGCACGCCGTCGGTGGCGAGCAGCAGCAGCCCGACGACGATCCCGACCAGCCCTACGGCAAGCGTGCGCAGCGCGCCGAAGCGCTCCACCGCCCTTGCCGAGACGCCCATCGACATGATCGCGATCGAGAACGTGAGCGGCAGGAACGCCAGCCCCGTGTCGATCGCGTCGTAGCCGAGCACGCGCTCCAGGTACAGAGCACCGAGGAAGAACGCCGAGAACATGCCCGTGACGAGCAGCCCGCGCACGAGGCTCGAGCCCATCAGCATCCGCAGCCGCAGCACGCGCAGCGGCATGATCGGGTTGGCCAGTCGCGACTCCAGCACGAGGAAGCCCGCCAGCAGCGCCAGCGAGGCGCCGCCGACGCCGAGCGTGCGCGCCGAGAACAGGCCGTATTCGCTCGACTTGACGATCGCAAACGCGCCCAGCATCGTCGCCAGCGTGATCAGGATCGAACCGAAGCACGTCGACGCCGCCGGAGAGGCCGATTCCCTCGTTCTCCTCGATCAGCAGCCAGCCGAACACGAACGCGAACACGCCGATCGGCACGTTGACGAAGAAGATCCAGTGCCAGTCGAGCGACTGCGTCAGCGCGCCGCCGGCGAGCAGCCCGACCGAGCCGCCGCCCGCGGAGACGAAGGCGTACATGCCCATCGCCTTCGCCTGCTCGGCCGCGCCCTGGAACTCGGTGACGATGATCGCGAGGATCACGCTCGAGGCGACCGCGCCGCCGACTCCCTGGAGAATGCGCGCCGCGATCAGCATCGTCTGATCCTGCGCGAGCCCGCACAGCACCGACGCCGCCGTGAACATCACGAGGCCCGTCAGGAACACTTTCTTGCGACCGACCAGGTCGCCCATCCTGCCTGCGAGCAGCAGGAAGCCGCCGAACGTCACCAGGTAGCCGTTGATCACCCACGTGAGGTTCCCCTGCGAGAAGTGCAGTTCGCGCTGGATCGACGGCAGCGCGACGTTCACGATCGTCGCGTCGAGCACCATCATCAGCTGGCCCAGGCACAGGACTGCCAAGCGCGATCCAGCGCCGGCGCTCCGAGGTGGCGGCCTGGTCTTGGGTTGTGAAGCGTGTGAGCAGAGCGGTCATTGGGGTTCCTCCAAGGTTGCGGAGAACACACCATAGCAATTATCATCCATAGAACAAGGATGATCTACGAAAAATTAGCGATCGCTGCTAATGTGATGATTGGTGCTTAGATGATGTATAGACTTCCCGACATGGCCGATCAGCGTGACTGTGCCCCCGGCTCGGCGGTGCTTCTGAGCCGCCTGGCCAAGCAGGTCTATCGGCGCACGAACGAGGAGCAGCTGGGCATGCACCTGCGCCACCTGGTCGCGCTCAGCTACGTCTCAGACCACGACGGCTGCCCCCAGCAGGATCTCGCCGACGCCTTCTGCATGGACGCCAACAACGTCGTGCTGCTGCTCAACGAGCTCGAGCAGCTCGGCTACAGCACGCGTCGTGCGCGACCCCAGCGATCGTCGCCGCCACCTGGTCCAGATCACGCAGTCGGGTCGCGACGCGCTGAGCGTCGCGGAACGCGCCCAGCTGGCGATCGAGGACGACGTGCTCGGCGCGCTCGACGCCGATGAGCGCCGCACCCTGCGCGAGCTGCTCAACCGCGCGCTGCGCAGCGTCGAGCCGACCGACGACGCATCGTCTCCGGCAGGGGACGCCTACAGCGCGACGATCGCGTCGATCTCGACGTAGGCGCCGCGCGGCAGCTGCGCGACGCCGACCGTCACGCGTGCGGGCGGGCTCTCGGCGAAGAACGAGGCATACACCTCATTGACCTCCGCGAACGCCGACAGATCGGTCATGTAGATCGTCAGGCGCAGCGCTTGCGCGAGCGTCGTGCCCGCCGCGTCGCACACCGCGCCGAGGTTCTCCAGGCAGCGCCGCGCCTGCTCGGCGGCGCTCGCGCCGACGATCTCGCCGGTCTGCGGGTCGAGCGGGATCTGCCCTGAGCAGAACAACAGCTCGCCGCCCCTCACAGCGTGGCTGTACGGGCCGATCGCGGGCGGAGCACCCGGTGCGTTGACTGTCTCGCGCTCCAGTGTCATCCGCCGCAGACCCTATCGCGCAAGCGCGGGGCGCCCAAGCGGCACCACGGCGCCGCGCCAACCAATAGATTCCGACTGGTGCAACCATCGGCACGCAAGCTCGCGGCGACCGTTCTCGCCGCGAGCATCTCGATCTGCGTGCTCTGCGCATCGCTCGCGGCCGCGAGCGCGCAGGCGCAGATCGCGTTCACACCGTGCGGCAACAGCAACAACTTCGCGTGCGGTCACCTGACCGTGCCGCTGGACCCGAGCGGCAACGCGCCCGGCACGATCACGCTCGCGATGCGCCGCCACCGCGCGCCCGTCGGCGAAGCGCACAGCGCGATCATCGCGCTCGCCGGCGGACCCGGGCAGCCGGCGCTGCCGTTCGCCGAAGAGTTCGCCGAACTGCTCGGCCCGATCGCCGCCACGCGCGATCTGATCGTCTTCGACCAGCGCGGCATCGGACTGTCCGCGCCGCTGTCCTGCCACGCCTTCGAACGCCCCGATCTCTACCGCTCCTTCGGCGCCGAGCTCGAAGCCTGCGCCAGCCAGCTCGGCCCCGCGCGCACCTACTACACGACCGCCGACACGGTCGCCGACATCGAGGCGATTCGCGAGGCCGGAGGCTACGAAAAGCTCGTCCTGTACGGCACCAGCTACGGCACCAAGGTCGCCGAGCTGTACGCCCAGGACTATCCCAGCCACGTCGAAGCGCTCGTGCTCGACTCGGTCGTGCCGCCCAACGGGCCCGAACCGCTCAACCGCTCGACGTTCGCCGCCGTGCCGCGCATCCTGCGCCAGCTATGCGCCGCGCACGTGTGCGCAGATGTCACGCGCAACCCGGTCGCCGACCTCGCGCGAGTCGTCGGGACGATGACTCGCGGCGCGCTCTACGGACGCGCGATCAGCCGCGAAGGCCGCGCGCAGACGATCCCGCTCAGCGCGAACGAGCTCCTCGGACTGCTGTTGGCCGGCGACTTCTCGCCGCCGTTGCGCGCCGAATTCGTCACCGCCGTGGCCGCCGACGCGCGCGGCGACGCGGCGCCGCTCGCGCGGCTGATCGAGACGGCCGCGCAGGCCGAAGGCGAAAGCGAAGACTTCGACACGCCGCTGTACTACGCGACGACCTGCGAAGAGCAGGCGTTCCCGTTCAACCGCGCGGCCACCCCCAAGCAGCGCATCGCGCAGGCGCTCGCGGCCGCCAAGGCGCTGCCGGCAAGCGCGTTCGCGCCGTTCGTCGCGAGCAACGCGCTCGCGTTGAGCGACATCCCCGCGTGCGCGTACTGGCCGTACACCACACCCGGCCCGGTACTCGATCAGGCGCCGCTGCCCGCGGTGCCGACACTGATCCTCAGCGGCGCCGACGACCTGCGCACGCCGACATCCAACGCCCGCGAAGTCGCCGCCGAGATCCCCGGATCGCACCTGCTGGTCGTGCCCTACACGGGCCACTCGGTGCTCACCGACGAGCAGACCTCGTGCGCGAGCGAAGCGCTGCAGGCGCTGTTCGCGCAGAAGCCCGTGAAGCAGTGCCCGCCGGCTCCGGTCCCCGCCAGCCTGCGGCCGCCGCCACCGCCGCCCACGCGTATCGGCGCTCGTATCACCGGCACCCGGCTACCACGGCCTGCCCGGACGCACGCTGCACGCAGTCGCGCTCACGTACGGAGACTTCGTCCACCAGCTCGCCTTCGAGCTGACGCTCAGCGGTGGGCTGGAAAGCGCCGTCGAGCCAACGCTCAGCTTCGGCGGCCTGCGCTCCGGCTGGGCGCGATTCGCCGGGGACGCGTTCGACCTGCACCGCTACTCCTACATCCCCGGCGTGACGCTCTCCGGCACGATCGACGGCGAAGGCGTGAACCTGCAGGTCGGCGGTCCCGGCGCCGCGCGCGGAAGCCTGCACCGCGGCGCGCACGAGTCGCTCGTCGGCACGCTCGCAGGCGCCCACGTGGTCCTCTCTGGCGGCTACCTTGCGAGCGCGATCGCAACGGCAGCTATTGTCGGCGCAGATGCGCAGGAGAGCTCAAACTCTGGCTCTGACGGCTCTGCTGCCCGTGGCTCTGCTCGGAGGCTGGACCGGCTCCTCCGCGGCATCCAGCCTTAGCTTCATATCCTGCGCCGGCGCCGCCCACTTCGAATGCACCACGCTGGCGGTGCCGATCGATCGCACCGAAGCGGTGCCAGGGACGATCTCCCTGAGCATCGAGCGCCGCCTCGCCGGCGCGACCCCCAGCCGCGACGCGGTCGTCGCGCTCGCCGGCGGACCCGGGCAGGCGGCGCTGCCGCTCTGCGGAATTCATCGCGCAGGCGATCGCGCCCGCGCTCGACTCACGCGACCTGCTCGTGTACGACCAGCGCGGCACCGGCGCATCCAACCCACTGCGGCTGCGCCGCCTTCGAAACCCTCAGCCTCGCGCCGGCCAGCCAGACTCTTCGAACAGTGCGCCTCGCAACTCGGCCCGGTCCGCGGCGCCTTCACCTCCGAGGAATCCGTCGAAGACATCGAGGCGCTGCGCAAGGCCGGCGGCTACGAAAAGCTGGTCCTCTACGGAACCTCCTACGGCACGAAGGTGGCGCTCGACTACGCAGAGCGCTACCCGCAGAACGTCGAAGCGCTGGTGCTCGACTCGGTCGTGCCACCCGAAGGCGAGGAACCGTTCGCGATCCCCACCTTCCAGGCGATCGCCGGCATGCTCGACGAGCTGTGCTCGGATAGCGCCTGCGCCGGCATCGCCTCCAACCCGCTCGGCGACATCGCGAGCCTCGCCGCGCGGCTGAGCAGACGGCCGCTCAGCGGCTCCGTGTACGACGGCTCGGGCAAGCGCCATGCGAGCACGCTGGACGGGCAGGGGCTGCTCGACATCCTCGAGGCCGGCGATCTCAACCCCGCCCTCCGCGCACTGCTGCCCGCCGCCGTGCGCTCGGCGCTTCAGGGCTATCCCGACCCGCTGCTGCGCCTGCACCTGCTCTCCGAGGGGCTGATCCCCAACGTGCCGATCGAAAGCAACACCGGCGAAGAAGGCTCGCAGGAGATCGACGAAGCGCTGTTCGTGACGACCAGCTGCGAGGAGCAGCCCGTTCCCGTGGCAGCGCACCGCGTCACCGACGGCCAAGCTCGCCGAAGCCCTCAACTACCTGCACGCCCAGCCCGCCGGCGACTTCTACCCTTTCAACGACGTCACCGCGTACGCCAACAGCCTCGTACCCGGCTGCTCCGGGTGGCCGGACGCATCGCCGCCGCCGCCTGCCGCGAGCCCCCTGCCGAACGTGCCCACGCTGATCCTCTCCGGTGAGCAGGACCTGCGGACCCCGACGGCCGACGCGCGGCGCGTCGCCGCGCAGATTCCCGACGCCCAGCTGCTCGTGGTCCCGTTCACAGGGCACTCGGTCATCGGCAGCGACCTCAGCGACTGCACCTCGCTGGCGCTCAAGGCGTTCTTTGCAGCGGAGCCCGTCCAGCCGTGCGCCGTGACCGCCGACCAGTTCGCGCCCACTCCGATCATACCCCCCGCGCTCTCCCGCGTGAGCCCGCCCGCCGGGCTCGGCGGCACGCCCCGGGCGCACGCTCGTGGCGGTGCTCGACACGCTCGTCGACTTCAACCGGCAGATGATCGCCGCCACGCTGCAGGCCAATCAGCAGCTGCCCAGCGGCTCGAGCTTCGGCGGCCTGCACGGCGGCTATGCGAAGCTCACCGCCACCGACGCGATTCTCAAGGATCTCTCGTTCGTACCCGGCGTGCAGCTCACCGCCACGTTCCCGGTCCGGGGCGGCGAGCTGCAGGCCGCCAACATCCGCGTCACAGGCGCGCAGGCCGCCGCCGGGACGATCCGCTTCGGGGCGACCTCGACGCACATCGCCGGCACGCTCTCCGGCGAGCGCTTCGACCTGAGCCTCGCCAAGGTCAAGCTGTCGCGCGTCGGCCCCGGCGCATGGCCGTCATACGCTGCGCTGGGCAAGCTACTCGGCCGCCGCGGCCAGAGCGACGACCGCTCGCCGCGAGCAGGCGCCTGAGCCGGGCCTGGCTACGCTGAGCTGGTGCCCAACGCGCTAGCGCAGGAGACCTCGCCCTACCTGCGCCAGCACGCCGAGAACCCTGTCGACTGGCTGCCCTGGGGGCCGGTCGCGCTCGCCCGCGCACGGGCCGAGGACAAGCCGCTGCTCGTCTCGATCGGCTACTCCGCGTGCCACTGGTGCCACGTGATGGAGCGCGAGTCCTTCGAGGACCCCCGCACCGCGGCGCTCATGAACGAGCGTTTCGTGTGCGTCAAGGTCGACCGCGAGGAGCGCCCCGACGTCGACGCGCTCTACATGGAGGCCGTGCAGGGCATGACCGGCCACGGCGGCTGGCCGCTCAACGTGTTCCTCACGCCCGAGCAGCTGCCGTTCTACGGCGGCACCTACTTCCCGCCCGACGCCCGCCACGGCATGCCCGCGTGGACGCAGGTGCTGCAGGCGATAGCCGAATCCTGGGAGCAGAACACCGAGGAGATCCGCGCGGGCGGCGAGCGTCTGCGCGAGCGGCTCTCCGGCGGCGCTCAGCTGTCCCCATCCGACGAGCCGCTGCAGGAGAGCAAGCTCGACGAGGCCATCTCGACGCTGGCCGACAGCTTCGACGCGCGTAACGGAGGATTTGGCACGGCGCCGAAGTTCCCGCAAGCCCCGGTGCTCGAGCTGCTGCTGCTGCGCGACGCCGGGCGCCCGATGGCGCTCACGACGTTGCATGCGATGGCCGGCGGCGGCATCCACGACCAGCTCGGCGGCGGCTTCGCTCGCTACAGCGTCGACGCCAACTGGACCGTGCCGCACTTCGAGAAGATGCTCTACGACAACGCGCTGCTCGCGCGCGCCTACCTGCACGGCTCCCAGCACACGCACGACCCGCGTTTGCGGACCGTCTGCGTCGACACGCTCGAGTGGGCGCTGCGCGAGATGCAGGGCCCCGAGGGCGGCTTCTACAGCGCGCTCGACGCCGACTCCGAGGGGGTGGAGGGGCGCTACTACGTGTGGAGCGTCGCCGAGCTCGAGCAGATCCTCGGCGAGGACGCCGGCACCGCGATCGCGTGGCTGGGCGTCACCGAGCAGGGGAACTTTCAGGATGGGGTGGGCGGGACCCAATCCTCCGAACCGGGCCTCAACGTGCTCACGGACCGCGGCAATGTACCCGCGCCCGACCAGGAGACCCGCGAGCGCATCCGCGCGCGGCTGCTGCAGGTGCGCGAACTGCGCACACGCCCCGCCCTCGACGACAAGCGCCTGACCAGCTGGAACGCGCTCATGATCAGCGCACTCGCAGACGCCGGCGCCGCTCTCACTGAGCCTCGCTATCTGGACGCAGCAACCGCCTGTGCCGAGTTCCTGCAGAGCACCATGCGCGACCACGATGGGCGCCTGCTGCGCACCTACAACCACGGCCAGGCCAAGATCGACGCCTACCTCGAGGATCACGCCTTCCTGCTCGAGGCGCTGATCGCGCTGTTCGAAGCGACATGCGAGGAGCGCTGGTTCCACCAGGCGCTGGCGCTCGCCGACGAAATGATCGCGCGCTTCGCCGACCTTGAGAAGGGCGGCTTCTTCGCGACCGCGTCAGACGGAGAAACGCTGATCGTCAGGCGCAAGGACATCGAGGACTCCCCCATCCCCTCCGGCTCATCCAGCGCCGCCGTAGGGCTGCTGCGCCTCGCGCAGCTCACCGGCAGCGACGAGTACGAACGACAGGCACTCGGCGCGCTCGCGCTCGTCGCCGAGATCGCCCCGCGTCATCCCAGCGCGTTCGGGCACATGCTGCAGGCGCTGCACTGGCACTTCGCCCCCGCGCGGGCGATCGCGTGTGCGGTGCCGCCTGCGCGTGCCAGGTAGCTGACGCTCGATGGAGCGTTCCGTCCCAAGGCATCACCAGACTCGACGTTATGCCCACGGAACACCTCGCAGAGCTGGCCGATGACGCCGCGATCCGTGCGTTGGACCTTCAGGAGCGCTCGGTCGAGCAGCTTCGCGCGAGGACGGGGTCACTGCTCGGCGCATCGTCGCTGACGGCATCATTCCTCGGTGCGCAGGCGATACAGCGCGGCGGCGGGATCGACGCGCTCGGCGCGCTCGCATTGATCGCTCTCGCGTGCTCGATCGTGCTCTGCGTATACGTGTTGCTGCCAAAGCGCGGGCTCGTCTTCGAGATCAGCCCGTCCAGAATCTACGAGTCGTTGTTCGAGGTTGTTGAGGAAGAGCCCGAGATTCGACGCCGACTGGCATATTGGCTCGAGGACTTCTGGCGAATCAACGAGGTGAAGATTGACACCCTCGGTCGCTACTACTTCGCTGCGGCCTTTGCGCTGATGCTGCAACTCGCGTTCTGGTCTTGGGCGCTGGCCGATAGCATTTATTGAGATGACCACTGCTCGTCCGACAGCCCCTCCTCCTCCCCCTCCACCGCCCCCGGGGCTGGGACTCGCTGAGACGCGGGGGTGGAAGTGGCTCGGCTTCCTCACGAGATAGCGAGCGGCCTGCGCCGACACGCGCCGCCAAAGTGATCAACCAGCCCTTCGGGTCGCTGCGGCCGACCCCGCGAGCCGGAGCCCGATAGGGCGTAGGCCCTTAAATCGATCGATCCCCTACAGGATCGACAGGTAGCGGTCGAGCTCCCACTGCGTCACGTTCACGCGGTAGTCGTCCCACTCCTGGCGCTTGATCTCCACGTAACGGTTGAACATGTGCTCGCCGAGCGTGCGCAGCACCAGCTCAGACTCGGCCGTCAGCTCGATCGCTTCGCCAAGGCTCTCCGGCAGCTGCTCCACGCCCAGGCGGCGACGCTCCTCGCCGGGCAGGTGGTAGAGGTTCTTCTCCATCGGCTCCGGCAGCTCATAGCCCTTCTCGATCCCCTCCAAGCCCGCCTGCAACAGCGCCGCAAACGTCAGGTACGGGTTGCATGCCGGGTCCGGGCAGCGCAGCTCCATGCGCGTCGCCTTCTCGCGCCCCGGGTGATACAGCGGCACGCGCACCAGCGCCGAGCGGTTGCGCCGCGACCACGCCACATACACCGGCGCCTCGAAGCCCGGCACCAGGCGCTTGTACGAGTTCACCCACTGCGCGAAGATCGAGCAGATCTCGCGCGCGTGCTTGAGCTGTCCCGCGATGAACGCCTTGCCCACGTCCGAGAGGAAGTACTGGTCGTCCGGGTCGTAGAACGCGTTCTTGCCGTCCGTGAACAGCGACTGGTGCGTGTGCATGCCCGAGCCGTTCTCGCCGTACAGCGGCTTCGGCATGAACGTCGCGTGCCAGCCGTACTTCATCGCGTACTCCTTCACCGTGATGCGATACGTCATGCAGTCGTCCGCCATCTTCATCGCGTCCGCGTAGCGCATGTCGATCTCGTGCTGCGACGGGCCCACCTCGTGGTGCGTGTACTCCACGTGGATCCCCAGCTGCTCCAGCGCCAGCACCGTCTCGCGACGCACGTCCGAGCCCGCGTCCAGCGTCGTCAGATCGAAGTAGCCGCCTTCGTCCAGCACCTCCGTCGAGCGCGAGTCTTTGAACAGGAAGTACTCGAGCTCCGGGCCCACGTTGAACGTGTCGAAGCCCATGTCCTTCGCGCGCTGCACCGCGCGGCGCAGCACGTGGCGCGGATCGCCCTCATACGGCGTTTTCTCGGGCGTGATCACGTCGCAGAACATCCGCCCCACGCCCTGCTCCTCCGGGCGCCACGGCAGTACCGCGAACGTGCTCGGGTCGGGCATCGCGATCATGTCCGACTCCTCGATCGCGTTGAAGCCCGTGATCGACGAGCCGTCGAAGCCCATCCCCGCCTCGAACGCGTCGTCCAGCTCCGCCGCGTTGATCGAGAACGACTTCAGCTGCCCCAGGATGTCCGTGAACCAGAAGCGGATGAAGCGGATGTCGCGTTCGGAGACGAACGCCTTCACGTCCTCCGCGGTCTTCGGCTGATCCGGCATCGCGCCGGACCTTAACCGATGCCCGCCTCCCACCGCTATCGACTAATGGCTAAATCGGTCGCGGACGCGCGTCAAGGGCGGGTGGGACTAGATCCTCGCCGGTCAATGACCGGCGACTGCCGCTACGAACTTCGCTACCTCTTCGGCTTCCTTGCCCACGTACAGCTCCGCGGGCATGTCGCCACGGCCGAGCGCGCGACCTTCGAGGATCGTGATCTGCACGAGCGCCTTGCGCTCCGCTTCCGTCGGCTCGTCCTTGCCCACGCGGATGTCCAGGTTCGGCCCGATCCGCCCAACCGACTTCGTCGCCGCCAGCGTGTGGCATACGCCGCACGCGTGCGCGAATAGTTCGCGGCCCTTCTGCTCTTCTTTGCTCAGGCGTACGCCGCCGACCGCCACGCTCGCCTTGTGCTCGCCGTTGAACGCGAGCACGATCGCCGGCACCACCAGCCCGAACACGAACATCAAGATGATCCCCAGCGTGATCAGGCGCTGTCCGGCCCCCCGCGCGCCCGGTTCCGACGAGTTGCGCGACGCGCGCATCGCCAGGGCGAACACGATGATCCCCACGACGGCACAGAAGATGACGAAGGCAAGCAGCATGCGCGCGGGAAGATATCGGGTGACGCCGCCGAAAGGTCGAGCGACCCGCCTGCGCACACGCTGAGCTCGCCGGGAGCCAGGCCGGCGCGGGCCCTCGCGGCGGCCCGCGATGAGAGCCCTCTCACGTTTAGGAGCGCCATAGACAGGGCGCTACCCTGAATGGAGTCCGGCAAAATCAAAGGACGTGGACGCACCGTCGTGAACATCCTTCGCCGTCTTACCCTCTCACGCCTGTTGCTGCTGTGCGCCCTGGTGGCTGCCATCGGCGTGTCGGCCACCGCGCTCGCCTCCGCCCTCGATGCCGGACCGACGCCGCCGGCCAAGCCGCTCGCGCAGGCGATCCACGACGTTCTCGCCAGCGCGCACGCCAACCAGATCGAAGGCGTGAGCGCCAGCGTCACGCTCACCGACCACCTGCTCGAAGGAGCAAGCCTCGCCGGCGGCGGGCACGCCGGCGAACTGACGTCCAACCCGCTCGTCACGGGCGCCTCCGGCCGGCTCTGGATCGCCAAGGACGGGCACGTGCGCCTCGAGCTGCAGTCGCAGAAGGGCGACACGCAGATCCTCTACGACGGGCACACGATCTCGCTGTACGACGCCTCCACCAACACGCTCTATCGCTACACGCCGGCCGCAGGCGAACAGGACGCATCTAAAGGCAGCGGCGAAGACGAAGTCGACGTGGCGGTACCCGACAAGAGCGCCCGCCAGCACGAAGTCCTCAGCGTCGCGAAGATCGAAGAAGCGATCGCCCACCAGAGCAAGCACGCCGATGTCTCCGGCGCGACGCCCACCGACGTCGCCGGTCAGGCCGCCTACACGGTGCGCGTCTCGCCCAACGAAGGCGGAAGCCTCTTCGGCGGCGTCGAGCTGTCCTTCGACGCCGTCCACGGCGTGCCGCTGCGCGCCGCCATCTACTCGACCACGACCGCCGCGCCCGTGATCGAACTCGCGGCCACCGAAGTCTCCTACGGGCCGGTCTCCGACTCCGTGTTCGAAGTGAACCCGCCCGCCAACGCCAAGGTCGAGGAAGTCTCGCCTCCCACCTCCCCGGGGGCGCACGCACAGCACAAGCCCACGGACGGGACGGGCAAGCCGAGCCTCACCACCCAGGGCCAGGGACCCGCCACGGTCGCAATCCTCCAAAGCAAGTCCAAGGCAGGCGCCAAAGGCGCGAGCGAACCCCTCGAAGGGCTCCCCAAGGTCACGATCAACGGCACCAGCGCCAGCGAGCTGCGCACCGAGCTCGGCACGCTGCTCACGTTCGAGCGCTCCGGCGTGCGCTACCTGCTCGCGGGCTCCGTCGCGCCCGCCACGATCGAAGCGGTCGCACGAGGGCTCTAGGCGTGAGCGACGGCGCGTCGCCTGCCGGCGACGACGAGGCCCCGCCGGTCCGCGCGCGAGGCCTGGTCAAGCGCTACAAGGACGTGCTCGCGGTCGACCACATCGACCTCAACGTCCGCGCCGGCGACGTCTACGGCTTCCTCGGCCCCAACGGTGCCGGCAAGACCACCACGCTGCGCATGGTCCTCGGCCTGATCACCCCCACCGAGGGTGTCGCCGAGCTGTTCGGCCGCGACCCGCTGCACTACGGCGCGCGCGCCCTCGAGGGAGTCGCCGGATTCGTCGAGGCACCGCGCTTCTACCCGTATCTGACCGGGCGCAAGAACCTGCAGCTGCTCGCCGCGCTCGACGGCGACGGCGCCGCCGCGCGCATCCAGGAGGTGCTCGACGTAGTCGAGCTCGCCCCGCGCGCCAAGCACAAGGTCGGCGGCTACTCCCACGGCATGCGCCAGCGGCTCGGGATCGCCGCCGCGCTGCTGCGTCGGCCGCGTCTGCTGATCCTCGACGAGCCCGCCACCGGGCTCGACCCCGCCGGCATGCGCGACATGCGCGCGCTGATCCGCCGCCTCGCCGACGAAGGCATCACCGTGCTGCTCTCCAGCCACCAGCTCCCCGAGGTCCAGGAACTCTGCGATCGCGTCGCGATCGTCGACTCCGGACGCGTCGTCTACGAGGGCGCGCTCGCCGACCTGCGCCGCCAGGGCGGCGCCAGCTACCGGCTGCGCACCAGCGACGACGCGCGCGCGCTCGAGCTCGCGCGCGTCCAGGACGGCATCGAGCACGTGTCCGGCGGCGAGCACGGCCTCAGCGTCCAGGCCGACGAGCAGCACGTCGGCGAGCTCTCGCTGGCGCTCGGGCGCGCCGGAATCGAGATCCTCGCGCTGACCCCCGAGCTGGCCACGCTCGAGGATCTGTTCTTCAGGCTCACCGAGGGCGGCAACGGCACCCAGCCCCAGCCTGTGGTGCTCGCATGAGCAGCGTGTCCGCCAACCCGCCCGCCGCCGCGCCGCCGTTCGCGCGCCGGCGCCGGCCCTCCACGCTGATCGTCTATCGCTGGGAGCTGCGCAAGCTGATCTCCCAGAAGCGCACCTACCTGGGACTCGCGCTCGTGGTCGTACTGCCGCTGTTCTTCGTGATCTTCCAGAACGTCCACCAGCGCGGCGGCCACGGCAACGACAACATCTTCGCGGCGCAGATCACGCAGTCGGGGCTCGCCACGCCCGTGCTCATGCTGCTGTTCCTCTCCGCGTTCCTGCTGCCTGTCGTCGCGGCGCTCGTAGCGGGCGACATCTTCGCCGCCGAGGACGGCAACGGCACCTTCAAGACGATCCTCACCCGCTCGGTCGACCGCGGCCAGGTGTTCGCCGCCAAGGCGCTCGCCGCAATGACCTACGCCGCCATCGCCGTGTTCCTGTCGGCCGCGGTCGCGACCATCGCCGGCGTCGCCTCGTGGGGCTTTCACGCCGTGCGCACGTTCTCCGGCACCGTCGTCTCGGCCCCGGAAGCGCTGCTGCTCGTGTTCGCCTCGAACGCCGTCTACCTGATCCCCCTCTTCACGATCGCCAGCATCGGCGTGCTGCTGTCCGCCACCACCCGCAACAGCGCCGGCGCCGTCGTCGGCACGATCGGGCTCGTGATCCTGCTGTTCATCGTCGCGCAGATACCCGGGCTCGAAGGCATCCGGCCCTACCTGCTCACCGAAGAGTTCCAGAACTGGCAGGGCCTGCTGCGCACGCCCACCGACTGGGCGCCGATCGCGCACTCCGCCTGGGTCTGCGCGCTGTACGGTGTGCCCGCGCTGATCGCCGCCTACCTCACGCTGCTGAGGCGCGACGTGGCGGGCGGCTGAGCAGCCTCAGGCCACTTCGGCGGGAAGATCGATCACCGTCAGCTCGACGCTGCCCATCAGCCGCCGCGCCTCGCGCGGATCGATCAGGCCCGCCCCCAGGCGCGCCGTCGACTCGGCCCCGCAGGCGACGCCGAAGCGCAGGCACTGGTCGGGCGGACGGCCTTCGTAGCGCGCGGCCACGTAGCCGGCGAGGAAGGCGTCGCCCGAGCCGCTCCTCGCGACCGACTCGCGCGGCTCGATGCTCGCACGCTTCAGCCGCCGCTGGCCATCTACGATCACCTGCGCGAAGCAGCCGTCCGGGAGCGTCATGATCGCCTCGCGAGGCCCCAGCGCGGCGATCTCGGCCACCGCGAGCGAGCGCTCCTCCTCGCCTGCGAACTCGTGGCCGACGAGCTCCTCAGCCTCGAGCACGTTCGGCGAGACGACGTCCGGCTCCGCGCGCACCGCCTGGCGCAGAGGCTCGCCGTCCGTGTCCACGACCGTGACCACGTCCAGGCGCTCGAGGTCCCTGATCAGCGACGCGTAGATGTCGGCCTCGACCCCGCGCGGAAGCGAGCCGGCGAACACGACGATCGCGGCACCCCGCGCCAGGTAGAGCAGCTTGTCGCGGAACAGCTCGACCTCGCGCGTCGACACCGACGGCCCACGTTCGTTGATCTCCGTCTGCTCGCCGGTGGTTGGATCCAGCACCGACAGGTTCGTACGCGACTCGTCGCGGATGCGAACGAAGTCGTTGAGGATCGACTCCTCCGTGAGCTGCTCGACGATGTGCGTACCCGTGGCGCCGCCCGCGAAGCCCGTAGCGATCACCGGCTGGCCCAGCGCCTTCAGCGTGCGCGCGATGTTCACGCCCTTGCCACCCGCCATCGTGCGCTGATCCACGGTGCGGTGGCGCCGTCCCAGCCTGAAGCTCGGCACCGCAAGCGACTTGTCGATCGCCGCGTTCAGCGTGACCGTGATGATCATCCTGTCTCCCCATCCTTCCCGTGCGCCTGAACGTCAAAGGATGCCCCGGGCCGCACGACACAAAGGCTAGCGGAACGGTTCGGCATGGCAAGCACCATGCGCGCGGCGCCACACGAGTGGCAGACGCGCGGGCGCATACGTCTCCTAGCCGACCCGCAGCGCACGTTCGGAGAGCTCCCACGCGCTCTCGCGCAATCGCTGCGCCTCCGCGCGCGCAGCCGCCGCTGGCTCTCCGCCGGCTACGCGATGCGCGTCCGCGATGCTGCGCGAGGCCGACACCAGTCCGCCGGCCCGGCCTGGCGCGAACGCCGCCGCCAGATCCTCCACGCGTCCACCCTGCGCGCCGACCCCGGGCAGCAGGAACACAGCGCCCGGCATCAGCTCGCGGGCGCGCTCGAGATGCCCTGGCTCGGTGGCGCCGACGACGGCCCCGACGTCGCTGAGGCCGGACTCCCCCACCCCCGCCGCCCCCAGCTCGTCGACGATCTCCGCGATGCGCTCCCACACCGTCCCGGAGCCCGCCAGCCTCAGATCCTCGATGTCGGCGGCACCCGGGTTCGACGTGCGCACGAGCACCAGCAGACCAGCCCCCACCGCGCGCGCCGCGCTCACGAATGGCTCGAGCGTGTCACGGCCCATCAGCGGATTGACCGTCGCCAGGTCCACGCCCAGCCCCGGAAGCCTCCCGAACGGGCTGTCTGCGCCACTGATCAGCGCCCCCGCGTACGCACGCGCCGTGACGTCGATATCGCCGCGCTTGGCGTCGGCGATCACCAGCAGCCCCAGGCTGCGCGCGTGCGCCACGACCTCTTCCAGCGCCCCCCATCCCGCCGCCCCGAGCAGCTCGAAGCGCGCCAGCTGCGGCTTGACCGCCACACACGCATCGGCAGTGGCATCGAGCAGCGCGCGGCAGTGGGCCAGAACCGCCTGCGCCGCCGCCTGCGCCGGTGATGAGCCCGCCGACGTCAGCGCCTGATGGCCCGGCCACAGCGCCCCCGGATCGGGGTCGAGGCCGAGCACGAGCTGCGACTCGCGCTCGGCGACCCGTGCCGCCAGGATGTCTCCGAAGGAACGCGCGGGTCTCAGCGACCCTTCACGGCGCTCTTCAAACCACTGCCGGCGGTGAAGCGCGGCACCCGCGAGGCGGCGATCTGGATGCGCTCGCCGGTGCGCGGGTTCACCCCCACGCGCGCGCCACGATCACTCACATGGAACTTGCCGAACCCCGAAACCGACACCTCGCTGCCGCGGCGCAGCGCGTCCTCCACGGTGGCCAGCACCGCGTCCACCGCCCGCGAGGCATCCTGCTTGGTCAGATCGGCGCGATCCGCCACCTGGTCGACCAGCTCGGACTTTGTCACGTCGCCCTCCTCGTTCGTGAAACCGTTGTAAGCGAAGCTAACACCGCGTGCGGACACGCGCATCACGGTGCGAACGAGCGTATCCGCAAGAATGCGCGAATGGCAATCGCTCGCGTCGCATGGCTCGTGACGGTGCTGGTCGCGCTCGTGACCGCGCTGCTGCTGCTGCTCTCCGGCTACATCGGCTACGCCGGGCTGGGCGTGGCCGTCGCCGCGTCCGCCGCGATCAACCTGCGTTAGGCGACACCCCGACGCCTACCGGCGCGGCGCCGCCTATCGCAACGGTCATACGGCCTCGCTCTCGAGCCACGCCAGCAGCGCGCGCGCCGCGCGACCGCGATGGCTGATCGCGTCCTTCTGCTCGTCGCTGAGCTCCGCCATCGTCAAGCCCGGCGGGCCCGTCGTCCGGGAGGAACGCGGGGTCGTAGCCGAAGCCACCGCTCGCCCGCGGGGCTGCGCCGCCAGCGTTCCCGCGCAGCGCCCCTCGAACACGCTGCTCGACGCCGTCTGCGGGGTCGACGTAGGCGATCGCGCAGACGTACTCCAGCGCGACTGCCCGCGGGAGCCTCGCGCAGCAGCTTCTGCGAGGTTCTGCTCGTCGCTGGCGTGCTCGCCCGCGTAGCGAGCCGAGCGCACCCCGGGCGCTCCGCCGAGCGCCGCGGCGGCGATCCCGGAGTCATCGGCGATGCTCGCACGGCCGGTGGCCCGCGCCGCCGCGCGGGCCTTGCCGAGCGCGTTCTCGGCGAACGTCTCGCCGTCCTCGGGCGGCATCGCCACCGAGTCCGGCAGCGTCTCGATCTCCCAACGGCTCGCCGGAGTCGCTCGAGCAGGCGCGCGAACTCCCGGCGCTTGTGCTCGTTGTGCGTGGCCAGCAGGAGCTTCAACGGGCCCGACCGCGCTGAGATCGCCGCTCGCTCGCTGCAGGCGGCGCGCAAGCCTGCTCGATGCCCCCGTGCGGCCAGCACCAGCAGCTCGTCCAGATGCGCCCGCGACAGCGGCGTGCGCTCGGCCGTCGCCTGCACCTCGACGAGACCGCCGTCGCCGGTCATCACGACGTTCGCGTCGACCTCGGCGGTCGAGTCCTCGGAGTAGTCGAGGTCGAGCAGCGCGACGCCGTCGACGATCCCGCACGAGACCGCCGCGACCGAGCCGGTCAGCGGCGAGCGCTCGAGCACGGCCGTCCGCCCGCAGTCGCGCGCACGCCAGCGACAGCGCGACGTACGCGCCGGTGATCGACGCGCAGCGGGTGCCGCCGTCCGCCTGCAGCACGTCGCAGTCGAGATAGATCGTGCGTTCGCCCAGCGCCTCGAAGTCGACGACCACGCGCAGCGAGCGCCCGATCAGGCGCTGGATCTCGATCGTGCGCCCGTCCTGGCGCCCGCGCGTGGCGTCGCGCTGCTTGCGCTCGCCGGTCGAGGCCGGCAGCATCCCGTACTCGGCCGTCACCCAGCCCTGCCCTGGCCGGTCATCCAGCGCGGCACGCTCTCCTGCGCGGAGGCGGTGCAGATCACGCGCGTCTCGCCGACCGAGATCAGCGCCGAGCCGGTCGCCGTGCGCACGAACCCCGGCTCGATCGTCGTCGGACGCAGCTCATCGGCGCCGCGGCCGTAGCTGCGCTCGGTTGCTCGGCTGTTCATACGCGCCATCATTCCAGAGCGCTACGGTCGGGGGATCGTGCGCGCGCTGGTGGTCTCCAACATGCTGCCCGACGCCGCCCACCCCGAGCGCGGGACGCTTCGTCCGCGACCAGGTCGCCGCGCTGCGCGCGCTCGGCGAGCATCGAGGTCGAGCTCTACGAGTTCCCGCCGGGGCCGCGCGCGCTCGCCGCCGCGGCGCTCGACTTGCGTCGGCGCTACGGCGCACGAACGCGGTCGGCGAGGGCGCGGCGCGCCGCCGCGCTTCGACGTCGTGCACGCGCACTTCGGCCTCACCGCCTGGCCGGCGCTCGCGGTGCCGGCGCGGGTGCGCGCGCTGACCGTCCACGGCACCGACATGCGCCACCCGCGCACGCGGCTGATCACCGCGCGCCGTGCTGCCGCTGATCGACCTGCTCGCGGCCGTGTCGAGCGTCGCTGGCCGCCGAACTGCCGACTCGACGCGCGCGGCGCACGCGCGCAGGTGCTGCCGTGCGGCGTCGACCTCGAGCGCTTCCGTCCGCTCGCCGCGCGCGCAGGCGCGCGCCGAGCTGGGCCTCGACTCCGAGCGGCCGTACCTGCTGTTCGCCGCCGACCCCGCCCGTCCGGACAAGCGCTACGACCGCGCGCTCGCGCTCGCGCAGCGCGGTCGGCGTCGAGCTGCTCGCGCTCGGCGGGGTCGATCCCGCGCGCGTGCCGCTGTGGGTCAACGCCGCCAACGCCGTGCTGATGCCATCCGAGCGCGAGGGCTTCGGCCTGGCGGTGCTCGAGGCGCTCGCCTGCGACGTGCCTGTCCTCGCCACCCCCGTGGGCATCCACGCGGACGCCCTGGAGGACGTCGCCGGCACGCTCTGCGCGCCGTTCGAGCTCGCCCGCTGGCGCGCCGCGCTCGAGCCGCATCTGCGCGTCGTCGACCCGCGCGTCGAGGGCCGCGAGAGCGCCGAGCCGCTTCTCGGCGCCGAAGATGGCCGAGCGCGTCCTCGACGCGTGGAGCGAGGCGCTGGCGCGACCGCGTCGGCGCTCTGCTCGGCCGCACGGCGTAGCGCCTGCCTGCGCGACGCGGAAGCGGTGCGGATAGCATGAATCCGACGTGGATCCCACCAGCACGACCTCACGGCGCATTCGCCACAGGCGCAGGACGACCGTCCGCCCACAGCGACCCCGACGCCGCCAGCGCGCCCGTGGAGGAGCGGGCGGGCTCGCGGCAGAGCCGGCCGGCTTCCGGTCGCGAGGTCGTGCGCGCCGCCGCGCGCGCTTCCTGCGCAAGGCGCGCGAGCTCGCCTACCGCGACCTCGGCGGCCTCGTCTTCAACCTGCACCGCTTCGGGCAGCGCAACGACGCGCTCGTCCTCGCCAAGCTGACGACGCTCGGCCAGATCGACACCGAGCTGCGCGCGCTCGAAGGCGCGCTCGGCGAGCGCCAGCCGATCACCGTCCTGCGCGAGGCCGGCATCACCGCGTGCCCGCGCTGCGCCGCGATCCACAGCAGCGAAGACAGCTTCTGCCCCAACTGCGGGCTCTCGATGCGGCGCCACGCCGATCTGCCGATCGCCGGCGCCGCCACCCTGCCGACCCCGGCGTCCGCGCCGCAGCCGGCGCCAGCCACGCCTGGCGTCCAGCCCCGCACCGCCCGCGCAGCCCGCCGCTGCGCAGCCCACCCCAACTCCGACTCCTGTCGACGCAGCGCGTGCGCCCGTCGCCGCCATGCCAACCGGCGGGCGCTCCCCCGCGCCGCCCGGCGCCTCCACGCCTCGCGCCGCGGCGCCCGCCGCGGATGCGACGGCCGCGCCGACGACTGACGACCAGGCCACCGAGATCCTGCGTCCCCCGCTCGCCGGCTCGTGAGCGTCGCGAGCCCGCCATCCGCCGGCGGTGTCGCGCCCGCCGACCACCGATGTCACGCGCCATCCGGCGAGGCGTGCCCGCTGTGCGGGCGCCGCTGCACCCGGATCAGGAGTGGTGCCTGCGCTGCGGCGCCGCCGCGCGCACGCGCCTCGCGGCGTCCCCCAACTGGAAGGGGCCGACCGCGCGCGCTAGCGGTCGTGGTCGCGCTGTCGCTCGGAGTGCTCGCCGCCGCGCTCGTCGAGCTCGCCGGCGGCTCCGGCTCGCCCGCCGCCGTGACGAGCACCGTCACAACCGCGGCGGCGGCGCCCGCGCACCACGCACGAGCACCGTCCGCCACCACCGCTACGACCACGCCGGCGGCCACGACGCCCGGCGACGCACGCCGACGACATCCACGACGCCGACGACGGGCGCCACGCAGACGCGTCGCGCCCGGGGCGGGCACGCCGACGACGACCGGGCCCGCGAACCGCCGCGAGCATCAGCCCCGAAGGCCGCGAAAGAACTGCTGAGCAAGGTCGGGTAGGCTGCGAACGGGAAAAACGGCTCCCTCGGCGAGCGCCAAATGACGAGCAGCCGATAGCCGCGCTGCCGGCGGGCGCTCTGACGGCCGCGGAACCGGCCGGCACGCGCCGGGCGATACGGTTCCCGCGATGCCCGCCCTTCCTTCGGCAGGTGCCCACGAGGCCGACGTCGCCGTGGTGGGCGCGGGCGCAGCCGGGCTGTACGCGGCGCTGTGCGCCGCGCGCGAGCGCGCGAACGTGGTGCTGATCTCGGCCACGCCGCTGGCGCAGACCGCGAGCTACTGGGCGCAGGGCGGCCTCGCGGCCGCGCTCGCCGCCGACGACAGCTTCGAGCTGCACCTGCGCGACACCGAGCTCGCCGGCCGCGCGCTGGTGCGGCGCTCGGCCGCCGAGATCGCTCGTGCGCGAGGCGCCGGAGCGCGTCCGCGACCTGCAGGCGCTCGGCGTGCGCTTCGACGCCGACCGCTTCGGGCACCTCGCGCTCGGCCTCGAGGGCGGCCACTCGGTGCGCCGCGTGGTGCACGCCGGCGGCAGCGCCACCGGGCGGCGGGTCGTGCGCCAGCTCTCGGCGCTGGCGGCCGAGGAGCCCCGCATCACGGTGCTCGAGGGCGCTCGCGCGCAGGCGCTGTGGCGACGAGGGCGATGGCGCCGATCGCCGCTGTCGCGGCCTGGTGTGCGACGACGGTCGCGTGATCGCCGCGCGCGCGGTCGTGATCGCCACCGGCGGCGCGGCGGCGCTGTGGGCGCGCACGACCAACCCGCCCGGCTCCCAGGGCGTCGGCCTGCTGCTCGCGCACGCCGCCGGCGCCGCGCTGGCGGACCTCGAGCTGCTGCAGTTCCATCCCACGGCCGTGATCGGCGTGCGCGGGCGCGAGGGCTTCCTCGTGACCGAGGCGATCCGCGGCGAGGGCGCGACGCTGCACGACGCGGCCGGCGAGCGGTTCGTGGACGAGCTCGCGCCCCGCGACGAGGTCTCGCGCGCGATCCAGGCGCTGCTGGAGCGCTCCGGCGCGCGCTCGGTCGGCCTGGACATGCGCGCGATCGACCCGGCCCACTTCCCCAACGTCGTCGCCTCGCTGCGCGAGGCCGGCCTGGACCCCACGCGCGAGCTGATCCCCGTCGCGCCGGCCGCCCACTACATGATGGGCGGCATCGTCACCGACCTGCGACGCACGCTCGACGCTCGCCGGGCCTGTACGCGGTCGGCGAGTCCTCCTGCACGGGCCTGCACGGCGCCAACCGGCTCGCCTCGAACTCGCTGAGCGAGTGCTTCGTGTTCGCGCGCCGCGCCGTCGCCGACGCGCTGTCGCGGCCAGCGGCGCGAGCACGCCGCCGGCGAGCGAGGGCGAGCTGGCGCGCGCTGCGCGCGCTGCCGGCGCCGCCGAGCGCCGAGCGCGACGACGCGCGCGGCGCTGTGGCGCGACGCCGGCGTCGTGCGCGCGCCGCGAGGGCCTCGAGCGCGCTGCTCGAGCGACCCGCACCCGCTCGCCCGCCTGATCGCGCGCTGCGCGCTCGCGCGCACCGAGAGCCGCGGCGCGCACCTGCGCGCCGACCACCCCGAGCGCGACCCCGCGCTCGACCTGCGCCACGCGGTCGTCTCCGGCGAGGACGCGATCTCCTGGCAGACCTGGCACTGATCGCTTCATACAGAACTTCGGAAACGTCTCCCCAGATTCGTGACCTCTAGCGATCCGTTTCGAGCCGCAGAGGTGTTGATGTGTGTGGAAGGTCCCGGAGTCGGCGGAGTCTCTGAGGAACGGCGGGTGTGCTCTCTGACCATCGGATCGAGCGAAAGAGGGCGAGGAGCAGAACACCATGTACCAGTTCAGTCGAGCCATCTACAGGGAGCTCGCTCCCGCAGATCCTGGCTCCACCACCCGGCGCGCCCGCCACCAGCAACCACGCCGCCGTCCTGCGCGCGTGCGAGGAGGTGATCACGCGCCTGGCGACCGACCGCCACTACTTCGCGCGGCCCGCGCGCACGCTGTTCTGCGACATCCGCAACTACTTCCCGATGTCCGCGCAGAGCCACGTCCACCGCGTGATCGCCCGCTACGTGGGCTACGCGCAGCTGTTCCTCGCCGAGCACCCGCACGAGGGCTACACCGCGGTCAGCGGCGCGCCGCCGCAGTGCCGCGCCACGACCCGCAAGGGCTCGGCCTGCCAGCGCACGCCGCTGCCGCACAACGGCTACTGCCCCTCCCACCAGCACCTGGCCGACACCGAGGACCGCGAGCTGGCCGCGGCCTGAGTGCTCGCGTAGGCTCCCAGGCATGCTCCTGGGCGTGGACGTCGGCGGCACCTTCACCGACGCGGTCCTCTCGACGACGACGCGACCGTCCACACCGCCAAGGTCCCCTCCACGCCCGTCCGAGCGAGTCCGTCGCCGTGCTCGAGGCGGTGCAGGCTGGTGCTCGCGCGGGCCGGCGCGCGAGCGCAGGACGTCGAGCGCTTCGCGCACGGCATGACCGTCGCGACCAACGCGCTGCTCGAGGGCCGCACCGCGCGCACCGCGCTGATCGCCACCGCCGGCTTCACCGACGTGATCGAGCTCGGCCGCCAGAACCGCCCGCACCTGTACCGGCTCTGCCTCGCCGCGCCCGCCGCCGCTCGTGCCGGCCGAGCTGCGCTTCGGCGCGCCCGAGCGCATGGGACCGGACGGCACCGCTGCGCGCGCTCGACCCCGTGCCGCGCACGCGCGCTCGTCGAGCAGCTGGCGCGCGGCGCAGCCCGCAGGCGGTGGCGGTGGCGCTGCTGCACTCCTACGTCGACCCGGCGCACGAGCGGCTGCTCGGCGGCGCTGCTCGCAGAGCTCGCTGCCCGACGCGCACGTGTCGCTCTCGAGCGAGCTCGTGGGCACCTTCCGCGAGTACGAGCGCACCGCCACGACCGTGCTCGACGCGGCGCTCTCGCCGCTGCTCGCCTCCTACCTGCGACGGCTCTCCGCGCGAGGCGCGCGCGCATCGGGCTGCGCGAGCCGCAGATCATGCAGTCCTCGGGCGGCCTCACCGACGTCGCGCGCGCCGGCGCGCACGCCGCGCTGACCGTCCTCTCCGGCCCGGCCGGCGGCGTCGGCGGCGCGCTCGCTGCTGGCGCGAGCTCGGCGGGCGAGCGCGACGTGCTCTGCTTCGACATGGGCGGCACCTCCTGCGACGTGTGCCTGATCGACGACTCGCAGGTCGCCGAGACGGCCGAGCGCACGATCGCCGGGCGGCCGCTGGCGCTGCCGGCGCTCGACATCCACACGGTCGGCGCCGGCGGCGGCTCGATCGCCTGGCGCGACCCCGGCGGCGCGCTGCGCGTCGGGCCCGGCCTCCGCGGGCGCCGATCCCGGGCCCGCCTGCTACGGGCGCGGCGGCCGCGCAGCCGACGGTCACCGACGCCAACCTGCTGCTCGGCCGGCTGCTCGAGGACTCGCCGCTCGCCGGCGGCCTGACGCTCGATCGCGGCGCGGCCGAGCGCGCGGTCTCGCGCCTCGCGCGCGAGCTCGGCCTCGAGCACGCTCGCCTGCGCGCGAGGGGATCGTGCGCGTCGCCGAGGCGGAGATGCTCGGCGCGCTGCGCGTGATGACCGTCGAGCGCGGGATCGACCCGCGCGGCTTCGCGCTGATGCCGTTCGGCGGCGCCGGCCCGCTGCACGCGGCCGCGCTGGCGCGCGAGCTCGGCATCTCGCGGATCCTCTGCCCGCGCGCCTCCGGCGTGCTGTGCGCGCTCGGCCTCGCCGCCGCGGCGCCGCGGCGCGACGTCGCGCGCACGCTGATGCTGCGACGGCGCGTCGCTCTCGCCCGAGCGCCTGTCGCGGCGAGCGCGCGCGCTGATCGCCGAAGCCGGCGCCGGCGCTCGCGAGCGACGCCCGCGCGCGTGCGCGTGCGCCACGAGCTGCGCTACCGCGGCCAGTCCTTCGAGCTGCCCGTCGACGAGGAGATCGAGCGGCCGCGCGCGGCGCGCGGCGCACCGAGCGCGCTCGATCCCGACGCGCTGCGCGCGGCCTTCGCGCGCGCGCACGAGCAGCGCTACGGCTACCGCGACGACGGCGGCCGAGGTCGAGCTCGTCAACATGCGCGTGTCGGTCTGGGGCGCCGCTCCCGAGCTGCGGCTCCGGGCGCGCGGGCGCGGGCGAGCACCCCGCGACGACCGACACGCGACCGGTCGTCTTCGACGGCGAGCCCGCTCGCCACGAGCGTCCTGCGCGGCGAGCCAGCGCCCGGAGCGCGCGTATCCGGCCCGGCGCTGTGCGCGCTGCCGGAGGCCACGCTGCTCGTCCCGCCCGGCTGGTCCGGCGAGGTGGACGAGCAGGGGACCGTCGACGGCTCGGTGGCAGGCACGTGAGCGACGCTCGACCCGATCGAGCTGCAGGTCGCTCACCGGCGCGCTGCGCGCCGCGTGCGAGGAGATGGGCGTCGTGCTGATCCGCTCGGCGCACTCCTCGAACATCAAGGAGCGTCGCGACGCCTCCACGGCGCTGTTCGACGCCGACGGGGCAGATGGTGATGCAGGCCGAGCACATCCCCGTGCACCTCGGCGCGATGCCCGCGGCGGTCGCGGCGGTGCTCGACGAGCGACCACGCGCCGGGGGTCTCGTGGATCCTCAACGACCCGTTCGCCGGCGGCACCCACCTGCCCGACATCACCGTCATCACGCCCGTCTTCGCGCCGCGGCGGCGGCGGCGCTGATCGGCTTCGCGGCGAGCCGCGCGCACCACGCCGACGTGGGCGGCGCGCGTGCCCGGCTCGATGCCGGCCGACAGCCGCACGCTGGCAGGAGGAGGGCGTCGTGATCTCGCCCCGCGCCGCTCGACGAGCGACGCGCTCGAGGAGCTCGTCGCGCGCATGCGCCAGCCGCGCGAGCGCCGGGCCGACCTGCGCGCGCAGCTCGCGGCCAACCGCACCGGCGCGCGAGCGGCTGTCGGAGCTCGCCGGCAGCGCGTCGGCGCCGAGCGCCTGCGCGAGGCGACCGACGCGGTGCTCGACTACGCCGAGCGGCGCACGCGCGCATGCCTGGCGGCGCTGCCCGACGGCACGCTGCGACGCCGAGGACGTGCTCGAGGCGCCGGAGGGCGACCTGACGCTGCGCCTGCGCGCGATCGTCGAGGGCGAGCGGCTGCTGCTCGACTTCGCCGGCAGCGCGCGCCCAGCACGACGGGCAACCTCAACTGCCCGCTCGCGGTCACCCGCTCGGCGTGCCTGTTCGCGGTGCGCGTGCTCACCGACCCCGACATCCCGCCGTCCGCCGGCGCCTACCGGCCGATCGAGGTGCGCGCCCCGCGAGGGCACGCTGCTGAACGCGCGGCCCGGCGCCGCCGTGGCGGCCGGCAACGTCGAGACCTCCTCGCGCGTCGCCGACCTCGTGCTCAGCGCGTTCGGACGCGCGCAGGGCCAGGGCACGATGAACAACCTCACGCTCGGCAACGAGGGCTTCTCCTACTACGAGACGCTCGGCGGCGGCCAGGGCGCGTGCGCGGACGCCGACGGCCCGAGCGGCGTGCACGTGGCGATGAGCAACACGCTCAACACCCCGATCGAGGCGCTCGAGCGCGAATTCCCGCTGCGCGTCGTCGAATACGCGCTGCGCCGCGGCTCCGGCGGCGCGGGGCGCCACCGCGGCGGCGACGGCGTCGTGCGCGAGCTCGAAGCGCTGACCGAGATGACGTTCTCGCTGATCGCCGAGCGCCGCCGCCACCGCGCCGCGCGGCGCGCAGCGGCGGCGAGCCGGGCGCCGCGGGCGCGACCTGCTCGACGGCGCGCCCGCTGGCCGGCAAGAGCACCGGCACGCTGCGCGCCGGGCC
Organism: uncultured Solirubrobacteraceae bacterium; assembly: GCA_963797105.1. Classification (GTDB taxonomy): domain Bacteria; phylum Actinomycetota; class Thermoleophilia; order Solirubrobacterales; family Solirubrobacteraceae; genus Palsa-744. The sequence continues at coordinate 967,159 of CAWCOB010000002.1, read as the reverse complement.
AGCGGCTGCGCATCGAAACGCCCGGTGGAGGAGGATTCGGGCATGACTGAGAGCAGCAGCGAGCGCATCGGCTTCCTCGGCCTGGGGATCATGGGCTCGCGCATGGCCGCCAACGTCGCGCGCGCCGGCTTTCCGCTGACGGTGTGGACGCACACGCCCGGCAAGGCCGAGCGCTGGGCCGCCGAGCACGGCGCCAGCGCGCTACGCCACCCCGGCCGAGGTGGCCGAGCACAGCGACATCGTCGTGAGCATGGTCGTCGACGGCGAGCAGGTCGCGTCGGTGCTGCTCGGCGAGCGCGGCGTGATCGAGGCGGCCCGCGCGGGTCTGCTGTGCGTGGACATGTCGACGATCGGGCCCGCGGACACGCGCCGCGATCGGCGGCGTGCCCTGCGCGAGCGCGGCGTCGCGATGCTCGACGCGCCCGTGACCGGCTCCTCCCCGCGCGCCGAGGACGGCACGCTGACGATCATGGTCGGCGGCGAGGCCGACGACTATCGCGCGCGCCCGGCCGCTGCTGCGAGACGATGGGCGAGCCTGATCGTCCACGTCGGCGAGCTCGGCCAGGGCCAGATGCTCAAGCTGATCAACAACTCGCTCGGCGCCGCCAACGCGGCCGCGCGTGGCGGAGGCGCTGCTGCTGGCCGACGCCACCGGGATCGACCTCGACGCGCTCGTCGAGGTCACGTCGCGCCGGGCTCGGGCGCCTCCGCGCAGCTGGCAGCTGAAGTCCGGGCGCGATGCGCGAGCACGACTACACGACCCTGTTCAAGACCGCCCACATGCTCAAGGACGTGCGCCTGTGCCTGCGAGGAGGCCGAGAGCGCCGGGCGTGCCGTTCCCCGCGGCCGCGCACGCGCGCGACGTGCTGGCCGCGACGATCGGCACGCGGGCGACGCCGAGCACGACTACGCGGCGATGATCGAGGCCGCCGAGGGGTTCGCCGGCCGCCGTTTGTGAGCCCGCGGCCGCCCTCTGATCTCGTTGTCTGGCCGAAAAACCAGTCGATTTGCAGGCGATTTGGGATTTTCGCTCAGGTTTCGTATCTTTAATGGCATCGTGCGGTCTCCTACTCGAGGAGACGCCGAGCATTCTGTCCCAGACGTTCCCGTCTCATCTCGTCGGTCTTCTTTCCATGCCAATTGCTTTCAAAGAATGGGCTGTCACCGTCCGCGCGCTAGCCGAAGGTGAGCAGCTCCTCACACTCCGCAAGGGCGGCTGCCGCGAGCCGACAAGCCCTTCAAGCTCGCCCACGAGCGCTTCTTCCTGTACCCCACGTTCGACCACCAGCCCGGTGACCTCGTGCGCGAGTCCCACCAGCCCGAGCTGCGCCGCGCGCTCGAGGAGGGCGTCTGGAGCGACGGCGAGCCGCCGCTGCACAGCTTCGTCTCGGGGGCCCCGCTGCAGCAGCCCGACCGCGTGCGCATCCGCGCCTGGGCGGAAGTCACCGACCACTTCACGATCATCGACCCCCGCTGCGTCGACGCGCTCTCGCCGTTCTACGTGTGGACGCCCGACTACGCCGAAAAGCGCCTCGGCTGGCGCGGTCGCCAGCCGCTGCACGTGCTGCTGCTGCGCACCTACCGCATCCCGCGGCCGGTCACGGTCAAGGTCAAGGACGAGTACACGGGCTCCGAACGCCTGGATCGAGCTGCAGCGCGAACTGCCGTTCGAGGGCACCCCGGTGCTCTCCGACGCCGAGTTCGAGCGCGCCTCCGAAGAGATCCGCTCGATCACCTCGCGAAGCCGGCCAGCCCGTCCTGGTCTAGCCCGTCTAGCGGCCTCTCGCCAGCTGTCGAGCGCTTCGCGCGCGGCCTGGGCGCCGGACTCCGGGACCAGCACCTCGCGCGGGCCGATCGATCGGCGAGTAGCCGCCGATCGAGTTGCGCAGCAGGCACGGGATGCCCTCCTCGAGCAGCAGGCCGGCGATGAACTCGGCCTGCGGCTGGCTGTCGGCGCGCGGCGACCTTCACGAGCGGGCCCTCGGCGTACTGGGGCTTGATCTTGCGCGCCCTGCGCTGCAGCTCGGCTCGGTCTCGCTGCTCGGCGCCCGGCGCGTGAACGAGCGGCATCCCGCACGCCTCGCAGAAGCGCTCGCTGGGCGGATGTGCGCGCGCGCAGGTCGGGCAGACGATCGTGTCTCCTCCATCCATCAGCGCACCTCGAGCGCGACCTCCCGGACCTCGGCGCCGTCGATCAGGTAGCAGCGGACCTCGGGCTCGTCGGCGGCAAGACCGACGATCACCCACTCGACGCCCGGCCAGTTGGCGGCGAAGTTGATGTCGGTCTGCGACGGATAGGGCGCGGTGTGGGTGTGCGAGTGGTAGATCGCGCCGATCTCCCAGCCGTCGCTCGTCGAACTCCGGTTCGACGCCGGAGCAGCTCCTTCCGTCGATCTCGAAGCGCTTAGCGGCTCGCGTAGACATGTTCTCGCGCGATGGACCCGCAGCGCCTGCGCCGCGGCCGTCGGCGCGCCAGCGCGCCGTAGGCGATCACCCCACAGCACTCGGCGTCGTACTCCTCGCGTGCGTGGGCGATCACGCTCGTCGAGCAGCGCCGCGGCGATCACCATCGTCCGGCCTCGAGCTCAGCGCCCGGCGAGCGGGCGGCGCTCGCCGCTACCACCAGACGGTCGACTCGAGGTTCTCGATCTCGTCCACCGGCAGCGTGTAGATGCCGCTCGACAGGTACTTCCAGCCGTCGTCGGCGACGACGAACACGACGTTGCCCTCGTCGAGCTCGCCGGCGATCCGCACCGCGATGCTCGCGATCGCGCCGCTGGAGACGCCCGCGAACACGCCCTCCTCGTCGAGCAGCTTGCGCGTCCACACGATCGCGTCGCGGTTGGTCACGAAGATCTTGCGGTCGAGCAGCGAGATGTCGATGATCGGCGGGATGAAGCCGTCGTCGAGCGAGCGCAGGCCCTGCACGGGCTCGCCCTGCATCGGCTCGGCGGCGACGATCTTGACGGCGTCGCCGAACGTCTCCTTCAGGCGCCGGCCGTTGCCCATCAGCGTGCCGCCGGTGCCGAGGCCGGCGACGAACGCCGTCACCTCGTCGAGCTCTTCGAGGATCTCGAGCGCGGTGCCGTTGTAGTGGGCGTTCGGGTTGGCCTGGTTGCCGTACTGGTAGGGCATGTAGCAGGAGGGGTCTTCGGCGGCCATCTCCAGCGCCATCGCGACCGCGCCGTTGGAGCCCTGGTCGCCCGGCGAGTAGACGATCTCGGCGCCGTACATGCGCAGCAGCTGGGTGCGCTCGGGCGTCACGTTCTCGGGCATCACGACCTTCAGCCGGTAGCCCTTGCGCGAGCAGATCATCGCCAGCGAGATGCCGGTGTTGCCGGAGGTCGGTTCGAGGATCGTCTGCCCGGCGCTGATCGCGCCCTTCTCCTCGGCGTCCTCGATCAGCGCGCGCGCGACGCGGTCCTTGACCGAGCCGGTCGGGTTGCGCGACTCGAGCTTGGCCCAGATGTGCACGCCGGGCTTGGGCGACAGGCGCGGCAGCTCGACCAGCGGCGTGTTGCCGATCGACTGGACGATGTCGCCGTAGCGACCGCCGCACGGCCTGTTTCTGAGCCTCTCCACCGCCATTACTTCACGGAATATAGCGAGGTGCGCAAGTGGGTCGTGAGCGTCAGTTTGGCCGTCCGGCCAGTCGCCCACTAAGATCCAGAGCGATGAGCGCGTCCTCGGGCATGTTCGACTTCGACTGGCTGGTCATCGGCTCCGGCTTCGGCGGCAGCGTCTCGGCGCTGCGCCTGAGCGAGAAGGGCTACTCGGTCGGCGTGCTCGAGTGCGGCCGGCGCTTCGCCGACCACGAGTTCCCCAGCGCCACCGCCGACCTGAAGCGCTACTTCTGGAACCCGCGCCTGGGCATGAAGGGGATCTTCCGGCTGACGACCTTCAAAGACGTCTCGGTTGTCTCCGGCTGCGGCGTCGGCGGCGGCAGCCTCGGCTACGCGAACACGCTGTACGTCCCGCCGGACGCGTTCTTCGAGGACCGTCAATGGGCGGACATGACCGACTGGAGCAGCGCGCTCGCCCCCCACTACGCCGAAGCGCAGCGCATGCTCGGAGTGGTCGAAAACCCGCACGAGGATCCAGCCGACCAGCTGCTGCGCGAGCTCGGCGAGGAGCTGGGCGTGGGCGACACCTACAAACGCACGCCCGTCGGCATCTTCTTCGGCGGCGAGGACGGAGCCGGCAAGACGGTGCCGGACCCGTTCTTCGACGGCGAGGGACCCGACCGCACCGGCTGCCGGCTATGCGGGCGCTGCATGGTCGGCTGCCCGCACGGCGCCAAGAACACGCTCGTCAAGAACTACCTGTACTTCGCCGAGAAGCGCGGCGCGCGCGTGATGCCCGAACGCACCGTCGTCGACATCCGCCCGCTCGGCGCGGCCGACGGCAGCGACGGCTATGAGGTCGAAAGCGTCCGCTCAGGCGCGTGGCTGCGCAAGGAACGGCGCGTCCAGCGCGCGCGCGGCGTCGTCGTCTCCGCCGGCCCGCTGGGGACGAACAGGCTACTGCAGCGCTGCCGCACGAAAGGCTCGCTGCCGCGGATCTCCGCGCGCCTGGGCGAGCTCGTGCGCACGAACTCGGAGTCGATCCTGGCGGTGACGGTGCCCGAGGACTACCCGGACGACCTGATCAAACGCGTCGCGATCACCTCCTCGATCTACCCGGACCCGCACACGCACATCGAGACCGTCACCTACGGCGACGACGGCGACTCGATGCACCGCCTGAACACGCTGCTCGTCGGCGACGGCACGCGCGTTACGCGGCCGCTGAAGCTGCTCGCACAGAGCATCCTACACCCCAAGCGCGTGGCGCAGGTGCTGTTCCCGAAGCACTGGTCGCGGCGCACGATCATCATCCTCGTGATGCAGACGCTCGACAACGCGATCGCGCTGCGCCCGCACAAAGGCCCGTTCGGAACCTTCTGGCTGAAGACCGAACAGGACCCCGAGCGCCCGATGCCGACGTTCATCCCTGTCGCCAACAAGGCCGCCGAATGGTTCGCCAAGCGCACCGGCGGGATCGCCCAGAGCTCGGTCACGGAGGCGCTGTTCAACATCCCCACGACCGCGCACATCCTCGGCGGCGCCGTGATCGCGCCGGACCCCGAGCGCGGCGTGGTGGACGCGCACCAGCACGTGTTCGGCTACGAGAACCTGCTCGTGTGCGACGGCTCGGCGATGCCTGCGAACGTCGGCGTGAATCCCTCGCTGACGATCACCGCGCTGGCGGAGCACGCGATGAGCCACGTGCCGGCGGCGGGCGTGGTTGCGAGCGAGGCCACGGCGGAGCCCGCGACTCAGAGCAGCGCCGCGGCGTAGCTTCCGTCGGTCTCAGACGCGCGACCGGGCGCTACGCCCGGTAGGGGAAGATCACCTTGTGATCGCAGCCGACGAGCTTCCAGTGTCGGTTCTGCGGCAGGTAGCGCATCACCAGCGTCTTCAGCCCGGGTCCATTGCAGTAAACCGTGCCGTAGCCGTACACGAGCGCCACGTGGTCGTTACCGGCACCGGTCCAGATCACGTTGTAGCCCCAGCTGGCGTAGATCCAGTCTTCGCCGGCGCCGCCGTGTAGGAAGTCGCGCTGGTCGGTCGGCTGATTGCCCGGATGCGAGTCACCCCAGATCACGTCGCCGTCGTTGCCGGCGTAGATCGTGTCGTTGCCGCCGCCGCCGAGCAGGTAGTTGTGCACGCCTTCCTTGCCGCGCATGACGCCGCTTTCGTTGTCGGGGTGCCCCTCATGGTGTTCTTCGCGCGGCCAGCCGGTGTGGTTGGCCTCGGCCAAGGCAAGGCCGGCGAAGGCCAGCAGGCAGGTGCCGGACAGGAGCAGCAGCCGGAGTACGCGTCGTGGTTGCAGGAGTGCGCTGACCATCGAGATCTTCATTTGGGGTATCGGCAGGATGTCCCCCGTTCCCGCACGAGCTAAACGGCGGTGGACGATCCTTACAATCCTCAGAGGCGACTCCGATCGCGAGGCACCGACTGTGGAGCGCTGATCAACGCCCCCGCGCGCAACCGCAGGCGGATCGGACCGCGCAGGTCGATGAGGGCATTGATCACGGCGGCGGCATTGGCGCGGAGATGGGCGATCGTGCGCCAGGTGCCCGCCCGCGGCTTCAGTTGCAGAAACGCGGGCTGGCCCTGGTTCGCCAGCAGCGCCCACACCCGCACTTGACGAGCGTTGACGCGCAGAGGATCGAACGGCAGCGTGAAGCCACGCAGGAACGGCTTGGGTGTTGCGCTCGCGAACTGACCGCCGACTCCGGCGGCGTACAGGCCTGCGGGGCGCGGCACTTCGACGGTGCCGCCGGTGGGCGTGTTGAGGCGCACGCCGGGGACGGCGTCGACGAGATACTCCCAGGAGACGAGGCTCACGCCCGCGACCCACAGGCGATGGAGCCCTCGCGAGACCCACGCGGCCTGCAGACGCGGTGGAACACCCTGCGGAGACTGCGGCGCGCTTTCCCAGTCGAGCTCGGTGACCCATATCCCCTTGCGGCCTTCGGGCAGGGCCGTGCGAGCGCGCTCGGCCTGCCTCAGCAGCCAGGTGATCTTCGCGGCGTCGGAGATGGACACTTCGAGCGACGACGGCGCCGGCAGATCCGGATCGCCGACCGACAGCGGATGGAAGGCGAGCGCTTCGAAATGGGGCGGGTCAGGGCACCCTGCGACGCTCCGAGCGCCGCTCGCCGTGAGACAGAGCAGCGAGCGCAGGAACGACACGGGCGCCATGCGCCCGACTCCGGGCGGATCTCCGTTGGGTGCAACGCCGGCGGCGACCACGACGTCGCGCGGCGCCACAGACTTGACGCCGGAGTAGAAGCCGTTAAGCAGTTCGCGGTAAACCGACGGGGAGAAGGCGCTCCAGCGTCCGTCGTGAGCCACCCACTGTGGCTCGAGGTAACGGGCGAGGTTAGGCTCGTTCCATGCCTGGAAGAGCCGCACCCTCGGCAGGGTCCGCGCCGGGTCCAGCGGATCAGGAAAGCTCCCGTCGTAGCGGAGCGCGAGCGCGGTCGCGAAGGCTCGCAGCGCTCCGGGGCTGGGGTCCCAGCTGCCCGGGTAGGCGAATCGCCAGCGCGGGGCGGCTTCGGCGAATGCGGGAGCGTGCGATACGACGAGCAGTGGGGTCAGCCCAGCAGAGACGGTCGCGAGTACGGCCGCGTCGATCACCGCGAAGTGGTATTCGACGCTGGATGGATCGGTGGCGTGGAAGCCGGGACCCGGGTGGGCACTGACGACGTCGTTCCAGTTGACGGGAATGCGAACGACCCTCGCGCCGGCTTCGCGGATGCGGCTGAGTGCGAGCTCGCGCACGGCGGCGGGTTCGGAGAGCAGCAGTTTGCCGTCGGAGACCCCCCGCTGGAGCCCGTCTCCTGGAAACGGTCCTTCGAGCAGGGCGTGATTCTGCGCGCGCACCGATGCGTAGTCCGTGGCTGGGGCTTCGGCTCCGAAGGGCGGCGTCGCTGTCACCGGCCGCGGCGGCCCTTCCGGTCCGGTGCGCGACTGATAGGGCAGAACTAGCGGCGGCGCGAGCCACACGAGCGCACTCAGCGCGAACCCTAGGGCGCTGGGCACGTGCCGCTCGCCGCCTACTAGCGGTGAAGCGTGAGCGACTTCGGCGCCAGCGTGTCGATCTGGCCGTTGCCTGTACGCAGCGTCGTGAGCAGGATCGCGTGCAGGCTTCCGCTCGCCTCCAGCTTGCGCCGTCCGGCGGCGGTGAGCTTGAGCACGACGCCGACTGTGCCGGCCGCGCCGGCCTTGGCCACACCGCGCGCGAGCAACAGTGCCGGCGGCGTCTTCTTCTTGTGGTGGCTGGCCGCGGTGGCAGGAAGCTTGCCGCCCCGCAGGAAGAGCTCCTGTGTGACGGTTCCAGCCTGGTTGATGCTCACGTGATCGCGGTAGCCCGACTTCAGCACGAGCTTGATCTTGGAGTGACCGAGGATGGCGAGCGCTCCGTGCAGCGGTGTCACGAGCGGAGCCGGCGGCGGAGGTGCAGGCGGCGCCGGGCAGTTCGCGTTGGCCGGTTCGACGCGTTCGCTGACGTACGTGTACGTTGCTTCGCCAGGGAGCGCCGATTTGAGCGACTCGGTGACCATCACGGTCGCCCCTGCGGCGATCGGCGCGAGGAAGCTCCCACCAAAGCTGCTGCCGGTCAGCGATTTGACCTGCGCTTGGCCGAAGCCGGATTTCTTCACTTCGCCTTTCCTGGCAGACAGGAGCGTGTAAGTGATGTAGGAGCCTTCGACGGTGAAGCCCGAAGTGTTCTCGCCTTCGAAGTTCGTGGAGCCCACGCAGGTGCTGGGATCGATCGTCGGCAGTCCGTCGTAGACATCCGACCCGACCACATGCCCGATCGGCGATTCCAGCACCACCGTTTCACCGGGCTGGGGCACCTGCGGCACGCTGGCCCATCCGTCGCCTTCGTTCTTGTACACCGTCGTACCGTTGCGGACGATCGACACGGCCAGCGAAGCCCTCGGTTCGACCTTAGCGACGGTGCCCGCGACCGATTCGTACTGCGGGATCGTGTTCTCGCCCTCCGTCACTTCGAGCGTGTACTGGATCCCGTGGCTGTTCGCCCAAGCCGATACCGGGACCATGCCGCAGAGCGCCAACAGCGTCGCGGCCAGCAGGCCGGAAAGCGCCCCGCTGGATGTGCGTGCACGTCGAGCATGCGAGAAACGGCTTTGTGCTCCCATCGACCAGCCAATCGTTCGCAGACTCGCAGAGACGTAGGCTCTGCCCCGAATGTGGACAAGGAGCCTAGGGTGCGCCGCGGCGGAAGACGCGTGCGGCGCTACCGACGCCCGCCGGCCATCGCCGGCAAGATCACGAGCGTGTCGGCGTCGCCGACTGCGGTGTCGAGCCCGTCGAGCACGCGCACGTCCTCGTCGTTGAGATACACGTTGACGTAGCGGTTGAGCTCGCCGTCGGCGGAGAACAGCTGCTCCTGCGTCGCCGGGTGGTTGGCGGCGAGGTCGCGCAGCACGGCGCCGACGTTCTCGCCGGATGCCCCGACCTGCTTCTCGCCGCCGACGGACGCGCGCAGCACCGGTGGAATCTTGATCGTGGCCATGTTCGTCGCGCGCAGCCTACCCTGCCGCTGCGCAGAATGCCTCGTAATCGGGAAACACGCCCATCTCCTCGTCGGCGATCTCGTCGGGCTCGCGCGAGCAGATCGGGCACTCGGGGTCGCGGTGGACTTTGACCTCGGTCAGCGTTGCGCCGAGCGCGTCGTAGAGCAGCAGGCGCCCGATCGCGGGCTCGCCGATGCCGAGGATCAGCTTGACGACCTCCGTCGCCTGCAGCAGACCCATCGTGCCGGGGAGCACGCCGAGCACGCCGTTGGCGCCGCATGAGGGCGCGAGCTCGGCCGGCGGCGGCTCGCGGAACAGGCAGCGGTAGCACGGGCCGTCATACGGTTTGAACACCGACAGCTGCCCGTCGAAGCCGAGGATGGATGCGGACACGACGGGGATCTGCAGGCGCACGGTGGCGTCGTTGAGCAGGTAGCGGGTGGGGAAGTTGTCGACGCCGTCGACGATCACGTCGTAGCCATCGATGATCTCCATGATGTTGGAGGCGTCGATGCGCGTCTGGTACTTGACGACCTCGATGTCGGGGTTGAGCGCGTGGATCGACTGCTCGGCGGACTCGACCTTGGGGATGCCGATGCGGTCGGTGTCGTGGATCACCTGGCGTTGCAGGTTGGAGAGGTCGACGACGTCGTCGTCGACGATCCCGAGCGTGCCGACGCCGGCTGCCGCCAGGTAGAGGGCGGTGGGCGAGCCGAGCCCGCCGGCGCCGAGCAACAGCACCTTCGCGTCGAGCAGCTTCTGCTGGCCCTCGACGCCGATCTCGGGGATCAGCAGGTGGCGCGAGTAGCGCTCGCGCTGTTCGGGGTTGAGCGAGCGCGGCACCTCGACCTCGTAGCCGCGGTCCTTCCACAGCGTTATGCCGCCGGTCATCGAGCGCACGTGCTCGTAGCCGAGGTCCTCCTGCAGCGTGCGCGCGGCGTAGGCGGAGCGGTTGCCGGACTGGCAGTAGAGGATCAGCTCAGCCGAGCGGTCGGGGGCGGCACTCTCGATGCGAGCCTCGAGATGGCCGCGCGGGATGCTCTTGGCGCCGGGGAGATGCCCGGTGGAGAACTCTTCCGAGCCGCGCACGTCGACGATCGTGACGCCCTCGCTGATCAGCTCGTTGACCTCGGAGGGGTCGACCTCTTGTATCTGGCTCTTGACTCGGCGGAGAAGCTCCGCGCCTGACGGGCTCATTCTGAAAACTCCTAAACCAGGGTCGGGATTCAGGGACTTCACAAAGTGTAGCGACACTTCGGCCTGTTGCCTGCCCGATGCGCCAAGACCATCTCCTCGGTGCAAGCTCAGCAAAACTCTGTAGCACCATGGTTATACGCAGTTCACCGAGAGCAACACCCCCACAGCTCCGTACCACCCTGACAAGCGCTGGACGCGGGCGCTCAGGAGACGAGCAGGTAGGTGAAGCCGACGGAGCTGGGGCTGGCGCTGCGGGAGCCCTGGTACTTGGCGTTGGCGCGCCAGCTCCCGGGCGCGGGCGGCGAGAAGGGGATGCTGGCGAGCCCGCCGCTGACGACTGCCTGGTACTGCTGGTAGAACTGCCAGCCGAAGACGGGATCGAAGCGTTCGACGTCGACTGTCACCGGCCCGGATTCGGCGGGCGAGACCTTGATGTTCATGGAGAGCCCGGCGCCGGACGCGGCCTTGGCGCTCGAGAAGGAGATGCTCGTCATCGTGATCGTGCGTGACTCGCGGACGAGCGTGAAGTCGCCGGAGGTACCGTTGCGCACGGAGACGACCGCGTAGTAGATGCCGGGCCGCAGCTGATGCGTGAGCGTCTGCGAGCCGCTGCCTTCGCAGTCGCATTCGATCACGCTGCCGTTCTGGTTGCGCAGCTGCAGCTTGAATTCGGCAGAGTCCGGAGCCGTGAGCTTGAGCGTCAGGTTCGAGTGGCTCGTGACTTCCATGCGGTACAGGCGCAGAACGCGCACGCTGCGACCGCTGAGGTACCCGCGCGCGACGGCATAGTTGCCGAGCGCGAGCCCAGGCGCTGTTTCGGCTGAACCCGCGGGCGCGATCTGAAGATGGAAGCGCTGGATGCCGCGGTGCGACAGGCGCGGGGTGATCTCGAAGCTGTAGCGCCCTCCTTGACCCGGACCGGGCGTGAACAGCTGGTAGCCGCCGCAGCGGATCTGCAGCACGGACGAGCCCGAGCCTTCTTCTTCTTCTTCGTTGCCGAACGAGCTCGTGCCGGGCGCAAACAGCGAACCGCTGACGCATGCGCCCTTGGTCTCGTTGGCAAGGCTGATCATGTAGCTGACGCCGGCGTGCATCGTGACCGCGTAGGCGGCGTTGATGTTCTGGATACGGTCGACCTGGCCGCTGACACCGGCCGCCGGCAGCGGCGCCCCGGGCGGCTGTACGGCGGGGGTCGGCAGAAACGCTTCGAGCGCGAACGTGTCGAGCGCCGAGCCCTGCAGCGCCGCGACGCGGATGTCGTAGAGCCCGTTCTTGGCGGCCTTGAACGAGAACGACGCCCTGCCCTTGGAATCGGTGCGCTCGCAGCCGACGGAGATGAGCTGCGAGCGCACCACGTGGTAGACGTCGATCGTCGCTTCGAGCGCGCCGGCGGCGACTAGATCGAACGCGACGCGCTCGGCGACGGGCAGGCGCAGGCTGTACCAGACGGAGCTGCTCGTGGGCACGCGGCACGCGGATTCGCGTTCGTTGCCTTCGGTGCTCGCGCCGAGGGTCGTACCGTCGATCGACGCGGGGAAGCTGTGGATGCTCTGGGCGTCGGCGAGCCTGTCGTTGGCCGGCGCCGGCGGGCCGGTGGCTTCGCCGGCCGCGGCGCTCGTCGCCAGCAGCATGGCTGCGAGCAGGGCGAGCGCGAGGGCGCCCAAGAGCCTGCGTGCGTTCCCGGCTGCGACTCTCGCTGCGAATACCGACATCGCGAGCGATATTACGCACGCGATCGGCGCCTCCCGACTACGCGAAAGAGTGCGATGCGCACACCTCCACCGGCGCACAGCCCGCCGACCGGCGACGCCTCCCCGACTCTCGGCCACACCCCTCCCCTACTCTCCCGGCATGCTCGCGAGACCCCGCAGCGCCGCGCTCGCCGCGCTCGCCCTGATCGTGCTCGCGGCGGCGCTGGTCATAGCCTTGACGAGCTCGTCGGGGTCGGGATCGTCGCGGACGGCCACCACCGGCGCATCGGCGGGACCGGAATCGGGATTCGACGGCGCGCCGTTTCCGAAGGGCGTCACGGCGCCCGACTTCACGCTGGAGGACCAGTACGGGCAGAGGGTCTCGCTGCGCGAGTACCGCGGCCGCGTGGTGCTGCTGACGTTCCTGTACTCCGCGTGCGGGGACACGTGCGTTGTGATCGGCCAGCAGATCCGGGGCGCGCTTGACGAAATGGAGGAAGCGGGCGAGCGCCTGCCGGCGGTGCTGATCGTGAGCGCGGACCCGACGGCGGACACGCGGGCGAGCGTGAAGCGCTTCCTCGCGGAGGTGTCGTTGACGGGGCGCGTGCAGTACCTGACGGGCACGCCTGCACGACTGCGCTCGGTCTGGCGGGCATACGCGGTCAAGCCGGCGAGCGTGGGCGCACACGAGTTCGACGAGTACGCACCGGTGCTGCTGGTCGACCCCGCAGGCGAGAAGCGCGTGCTGTTCGAGATCGAAGAGCTGACGCCGGAAGGGCTCAGCCACGACGTCGTCAAACTGGCCGGAGACGTCGCGCAGCGCTAGCCCGCCCACCCGGAGATCCCACACGCCCCTGATACCCTAGCTGCGAGGTAGGAAATCTTGCGATGATGTTCTCAACCAAGGCCGAGTACGGCGTACGCGTGATGGTCGAGCTTGCACGCCGTGACGGCGGCGAGCCGGTTCCGCTGGCGGAGATAGCGGCCCACGACGGCTTGCCGCTGGCGTACCTGGAGCACCTGGTCGCGCGCCTGCGCAAGGCGTCGCTGGTCGACTCGCGACGGGGCTCGCGCGGCGGCTATATGCTGGCGCGCCCCGCGAACGAGATCACGATGGCCGAGGTGGTGGAGGCGCTCGAGGGCTCGATCGCCCCGATCGAGTGCATCTCGCAGGCGCCGGACGGCTCGATCGTGTGCTCGCGGGAGTCGAGTCCGGATCACGTGTGCCCGACGAAGCTGCTGTGGACGCGCGTGCGCTTCTCGATCGTGCACACGCTGCGCGAGACAACGCTCGCGGACCTGCTCGTGAGCCCCACCCTGCCGGCCGACGGCGCGGTCCCGACGGGACCGACGCTTCCGACCGTGAGCGCGGCGTCGCTCGCGGCAGGACACCGATCATCAACAACAACCCTGACGACGGGAGCCTGAAGACAGACCATGGCGGACCTAGAGATCACAGACCTGCACGTGCGCATCGAGGAGCGCGAGATCCTCCGAGGCGTGGACCTGGAGATCAACCGGGGCGAGATCCACGCGTTGATGGGCCCCAACGGCTCGGGCAAGTCGACGCTGGCGAACACGCTGCTGGGCCACCCCGCATATGAGGTCACGCAGGGCTCGATCGTGTTCAAGGGCGAGGACCTGACCGAGGCCGAGCCGCACGATCGCGCGAAGGCGGGCCTGTTCCTGGCGTTCCAGTACCCGGTGTCGATCCCGGGCGTGTCGGTGGCGAACTTCCTGCGCATGGCGATCAACGCGAAGCGCGACGAGCCGATCCAGGTGAAGGAGTTCCGCACGCAGTTGCAGCACGCGATCGAGCTGCTGGACGTCGACAAAGCGTTCACCTCGCGCCACCTCAACGACGGCTTCTCCGGCGGCGAGAAGAAGCGCGCGGAGATCCTGCAGATGGCGATGCTCAAACCGGACGTGGCGATCCTCGACGAGACCGACTCGGGCCTGGACATCGACGCGCTGCGCACGGTCGCGGAGGGCGTGCAGAAGCTGCACGACGAGCAGGGCCTGGGCGCGCTGATCATCACGCACTACCAGCGCATCCTGCACTACGTGCAGCCGCAGTTCGTGCACATCCTGATGGACGGGCGAATCGTGCTGGAGGGCGGCGTAGAGCTGGTGGAACGCCTGGAGCGCGAGGGCTATGACCAGATCCGCCAGGAGGTCGGCGCGGCCGCCGGTGGCAGCAGTGTCTGAGGCGGGCGAGGCGGCGAGCAGCGGCGCGACCGGCAACGGCGCTGTGAGCGCGGCCAACGGCGCGGGCCCGGCGGACTCGGTGCAGGTCAAGCCGGGCCGCCACCGCGAGGCGGCGCTGTACCACGCGCTGCACGGCGCGGGCGCGGGCGATGGGCGCACGCTGGCGCAGCTGCGCGAGGCAGCGCTCCAGGCGTACGAGCGCCTGGAGCTGCCGGTGTGGCGGCGCTCGGGCTTCTGGTCGACGAGCTTTCAGAGCCTCGACCTCGACGCGCTGGAGACGAGCGTTGCAGGAGCAGGGCGTCCCGGACGTCGTCACACGCACGCTGCCGGATGGCCCGCGGGCGGGTCGGATCGTGCAGAGCGCGGGCGCGGTCGTGCACTTGGAGCTGGACGAGGCACTGGCCGAGCGCGGCGTGATCCTGTGCTCGCTGGAGCAGGCGTTTCGCGGAGCACTCAGAGCTGGTGTCGCGAGTGGTACTCCAAGCGTCTGTCGATCGACCGCCACAAGCTGGAGGCGGCGAACGCGGCGCTGTGGACGGGCGGCGCGTTCCTGTACGTGCCGCGGGCGTGACCGTGTAGGCGCCGTTCGAGATCGTGTACGCGATCGACCGTGCGGGCGTGGCGCAGTACGGGCGCACGCTCGTGGTGGGCGCCCCGACGAGCGATTTCCGCGTGCACGAGTACGACCTGGCGGAGGACTTCGAGGGCCAGGCGCTGCACGCAAGCGCGTTCGAGCTGTACCTGCAGGACGGCGCGCGCTGCCGTCTGGCTCAGTTCCAGGATTGGGGCCATGGCGACGTGTTCGACGCTTCGACGCGCTTTGTGGGCGTCGGCCGCGACGCTTACTGCCACTGGCTGCCGGCGCTGCTGGGCGGCCACCTGGTGCGCCAGCACCTGGAGCTGGCGGTGACGGAGACGGGCGGCGACATGGCCTTCCGCGGCGTGTTCTTCGCGGAGGAGAAGGAGCACCTGGACGTGTTCGCGGTGGACCTGCACGAGACGGGCCCGTCGGGCGGGGACGTGCACTGGCGCGGGACGGCGACGGGCGAGAGCCGCGCGAGCTTCGAGGGGCTGATCCAGATCGACCCGGGCGCGCAGCAGACGCACACCTATCTGCAGATCCACTCGATGATGCTCTCGCCGAAGGCGCGCACTCGACGCGATCCCCTCGGTGCTGGTGTCGGCGGACGACGTGTCGGCGTCGCACGGCGGCACGGTCGGCGAGCTGGACGAGACGGCGATCTTCTACATGCAGACCCGCGGCCTTGACCGTGCGGCGGCGGTGCGCGTGATCGTGGAGGGCTTCTTCGAGCCGCTGATCTCCGAGCTGCAGGACGAGCCGCTGGAGGAGCTGGTGCGCGCGCAGGATCGCCGCGCAAGCTGGCGACGGCGCGCGAGGACATCGAGGCGTATGCCACCAGTCGCTGAGAACGACCTGATTTATGGGACTCCCTCCGGGAGTCGGGCGGGGTCGCGGCGTGATCGCGCGGAGGCGTCGTCGAGATGAGCAGCGCAGCGGCGGTCGCCGGCGGCCTGGACATGCGCGCGGACTTCCCGATCCTCGTCGCGGGACTTCGGCGGACGTCCGCTGATCTACCTCGACTCGGGCGCGACCTCGCAGAAGCCGCAGGTGGTGATCGACGCGCTGGCGGAGCACCTGCGCAGCCACAACGCGAACGTGCACCGCGGCGTGTACGCGCTGGCGCAGGAGGCGGACGCGGCGTACGACGACGCGCGCAAGCGGGTGGCGGCGTTCGTGGGCGGAGCAGCCGCGCACGACGATCTTCACGAAGAACGCGACCGAGGCGATCAACCTCGTGGCCTACTCGTGGGGCCGCGCGAACGTGGACGCGGGCGACGCGGTGCTGATCACGCAGATGGAGCACCACGCGAACATCGTGCCGTGGCAGGTGCTGTGCCGCGAGCGCGGCGCGGAGCTGCGCTACCTGGAGGTGGACGAGCAGGGCGAGCTGTCGCTGGCGCAGCTGGACGCGGAGCTGGCGCGCGGCGACGTGAGGCTGGTGGCGTTCGCGCACGTGTCGAACGTGCTGGGCACGATCAACCCGGTGGCGGAGATGACTGCGCGGGTGCGCGCGGCGGGCGCGGTCTCGCTGATCGACGGCGCGCAGGCGGTGCCGCAGCATGCCGGTGGACGTGGAGGAGATCGGCGCGGACTTCTACGCGTGGACGGGCCACAAGGCGCTGGGGCCGACGGGCATCGGCGTGCTGCACGGGCGCGCGGAGCTGCTCGAGCGGATGCAGCCGTTCCTGACGGGCGGCGACATGATCGCCTCGGTGGACTTCCAGGAGACGACGTGGAACGAGCTGCCGTACAAGTTCGAGGCGGGCACGCCGCCGATCGCCGAGGCGGTCGGGCTGGGCGCGGCGGTCGAGTACCTGACGGCCCTGGGAATGGAGCGCGTGCGCGCGCACGAGCAGGCGCTGACGGCGTACATGCTCGAGCGCCTGGCGGAGGTGCCGGGCCTGCGCGTCGTGGGCCCCCCCATCGCCGAGCGCCGCGGCGGCCTCGCGTCGTTCACGATCGAGGGCATCCACCCGCACGACGTCGCCGAGCTGGTCGACCGCGGCGGCGTGTGCATCCGCGCGGGCCACCACTGCGCGCAGCCGCTGATGCGCTGCCTGGGCGTGGGCGCGACGGCGCGCGCGAGCGTGGGCGTGTACAACGACCGCGCGGACATCGACGCGCTGATCGACGCGCTGCTGGCCGGCCGCGAGGTGTTCGGGCTCTGATGGACGACCTGTACCGCGACTACATCCTCGACCACTACAAGCGGCCGCGCAACTTCGGCGAGCTGGAGCCGCACGACCTGGAGGCGCTCGAGCACAACCCGCTGTGCGGCGACGAGCTTGGCGTGCACATCCGCGTCAGTCGACGACCGCATCGAGGACATCCGCTTCCACGGCCACGGCTGCGCGATCTCGCAGGCGTCGGCGTCGATCGCCTCGGAGGAGCTGAAGGGCATGACGCTGGAGGAGGTCGGCAAGCTGGGCGCCGACTGGATGATCGAGCTGCTCGGCATCCCGGTGTCGGCGACGCGACGCAAGTGCGCGCTGCTGAACCTGAAGGTCGTGCGCGGCGCGGTCACCGGCGACCACGCCTGGCCGGCCTGAGGAGCTCACTCCCCTTCGCGTCGCCAGCGCCTGCGGCGCTTGCCGGTGAGCTGCCACGGCCCGGGCGTGAGGTCGAGCAGGACGTTTACGAGCCACACGATCAGCGTGGCCAGCACGAGCGTCGAGAAGCCGTGTATGTAGAAACCGCTGACGATCGCCTTGGTCAAGAGAAGCATGAGCAGCGAGACGAAGAACCAGGCGATCCCGAAGGAGATGATCGCGAGCGGCAACGTGACGAGCCTGAGCAGCGGCTTGAGCATCGTGTTGAGCACGCCGAAGACGGCTGCCGCCTCGAGCAGGTCCCCCGCATCGACGACCCGTACGCCGCCAAGCACGCCGGCGACGATCGCTAGCACGAGTGCGTTCGTGAGCCACGAGATGCCGAGTTTCGCCGGGAACGACAGCGAGCGGCTCGGTACTGCGGTGCGCTGGCTGCGGCGCATGGGCTCGCAGCGTACGCGACTTCTCGTCGGTGTCGCCGGTCCGAGCGCCAGGCTCGATACAATTCCTACCTCAGAGCACAGGATTGCTCCCCATCTCGGGACAGGCAAGCGAAACCGCCAGCGAGGAGCCTCATGGCCACGATTGACCGCACGAAGATCGACAAGCCCAGCCCGATCGTCGAGGACGAGCAGGGTCAGTTGCGCGCGCGCCAGGGCATCTCGCGCGAGGTCGTGACGCGAGCTCTCGAAGATCAAGGGCGAGCCCGACTGGATGGCCGACAAACGGCTGAAGTCGCTGGAGATCTTCGAACGCAAGCCGATCCCGACGTGGGGCCCGGACCTGGGCGGCCTGAACCTCGACGACCTCGTGCTCTACTCCCCCCCGACGGCGGGCCGCTTCAACAGCTGGGACGACGTGCCGGCGGACATGAAGCAGACCTACGAGGACCTCGGCATCCCCCAGGCCGAGCGCGAGCACCTCGCGGGCGTCGTCGGCGTGTGGCGTCAGGAGCCGGTCTACGAGGGCCTGAAGGAGGAGTACGCCAAGCAGGGGATCCTGTTCTGCTCGATGGACACGGCGATCACCGAGTACCCGGAGCTGGTGCAGAAATACTTCATGAACAAGTGCGTGCCGGCGCAGGACAACAAGTTCTCGGCGCTGCACGGCGCCGTGTGGTCGGGCGGGGCCTTCTGCTACATCCCCAAGGGCGTCAAGTGCGACCTGCCGCTGCAGTCCTACTTCCGCATGGAGGGCGCCGGCGAGGGCACCTTCGAGCACACGCTGATCGTCGCCGACGAGGGCTCCGAGGTGAACTACATCGAGGGCTGCACCGCGCAGACCTACAGCGTCAACTCGATGCACTCGGCGGTCGTCGAGATCTTCGTGCACGAGGGCGCCAAGGCGCGCTACACGACCGTGCAGAACTGGTCGAAGGACGTCTACAACCTCAACACCAAGCGCGCGGTCGTCGAGGCCGAGGGCACGGTCGAGTGGGTCGGCGGCTCGATGGGCGCCAAGTACGTGATGCTCTACCCCGGCTCGTTCCTGATGGGCGAGGGCGCGCGCGCCGACCACCTGAACGTGGGCGTGGCCGGCAAAGGCGTGCACAAGGACACCGGCGCGAAGGTCGTGCACCTGGCGCCGAACACCACCTCGAACATCCTCGCCAAGTCGATCTCCAAGGACGGCGGCATCATGGGCTACCGCGGCCTGGTCAAGATGGGCCACAACTCTTCAGGCTCGAAAGCGCGCGTGCAGTGCGACGGCCTGATGATGGACGGCGAATCGAAATCGGACACGTGGCCGGACATCCAGATCCAGAACCCGAACGTGACGGTCGCACACGAGGCGACGGTCGGGCGTATCTCCGACGACCAGCTGTTCTACATGGGCTCGCGCGGCTTCACCGAGGACGAGGCGGCGGCGATGATCGTCAACGGCTTCATCGAGCCGGTGACGAAGGAGCTGCCGATGGAGTACGCGGTCGAGCTCAACCGCCTCATCCAGCTAGAGATGGTCGGCTCCATCGGCTGATCTGGACGCCGATGATCGGCGCCTGCCGGTGTCCTCCCTCACTCGCGTGCTAGCGCACGCCACGTTCGGTGCGTCCTTGGCAGGCTTGATCCTCGACGCCCAGATCGGCGTCACGTTCACGAGATGCGTGCGCCGGTAGACAACATCGTTGCGCCGCTGTTCCCAACGAGGCTGCCGTGGGTGAACGGCGGGCCGCAGTCGATCATCCAGCAGGGCAGGCCGATGCTGGTCGAGTTCTGGGACTTCTGCCGGCCGAACTCGCTGCGGACGCTGCCATACGTGCAGGCGTGGCACGAGCGCTACGGCGCGGAGGGCCTGCGCGTGATCGGCGTGCACTGTCCCGGCTTCGAGGCCTCACACGACGAGCAGGCTGTCAGAGATGCGGTCGAGCGCCTGCGCATCTCCTACCCCGTGCTGATCGACAGCGAGCTCGAGGTGTGGCAGGACTACGAGAACGAAGGCTGGCCCGCCCGCTACCTGTTCGACGGCCGCGCGCGCCTGTTCGAGTACCACTACGGCGAGGGCGCGTATGCGGAGACGGAGCTCGCGATCCAGGAGCTGCTTGGCACCCGGCGTGAGCTGCTCGAGCCGCTGCGCGCCGAGGACGCGCCGGACGCGACGCTCGTAGCCCAGACGCAGGACCAGGACGGCGCCTACTCGGGCCGCTACGAGGCAGGCGCGGTGTGGGCCGTGCTCGACGGCGCCGGCACGGTGAAGGTCAACGGCGGCGAGCCAACTGGCGGCGGCGAGCTGGCGATCACGCACCCCGGGGCTTATCTGCTGCTAGAGCACGACCGCCACACCATCGGCGTGCTCGAGCTGGAGATCGGACCGGGCGTCGAGTGCCTGGCTACGTGCTTCACACCTGGGATTGCATGAGCTGCGAAGCTGCTGGCCGCTTCACGCCGGCGATCGCTCCAGCGACAGTCCGACCGGCTGCCTCACGTCCGCGACGATCGATCACGTCCGCGCTCCCGCGATCGCCGGACTGGCGATCTGGGCGTGCGTCCGGTCCTGCAGCAGGCGCTTGACCTCCGGTGAACCGGCGTCCTCGACGATCACGCACGTCCCTGGCCAGTAGGGACTGTCGCCGGGCTTGGGCGTGAGGAAGATGCCAGAGTAGGTCCAGCTGCCGGCGTTCACGAGCCGCGCGCCAGCACGGCCGCGCCACTCATGCGGCGCATCGCCGGGAAGCGGTCCCGGACGATGGGTGTGGCCGAAGACGACGTACGCATCATCGAGGCCGAGGCGGGCCGCGACCTCGCCCATCGCGCTCAGGCCGGCACGGCGCAGCTCGCTCATCGACACATTGGTGCGCAGCGGGCCTATCCCCGCGCGGTTGAGCGCCGCCACCGCCAGCGGAAACGCGGCGACGATCGCGCGCCGCCGCGCGCGGCGCACCACCGAGCGCCACGTACGACCGCCGGCGCCGCGCCTAGCGCGTGACCCCGAGCTTCTCAGTGCATCCCAGGCGACGACGGTGGCGACGCCGTTGAGCGCCGACCCCGTACGCGAGTCTCTCGCCACAGTGTCGCGCCACGCGAACAGCGGGGCGCCAACCGCCTCGTAGTCGCCGACGCTGTCGAATCCGCTCGCGGGTGTGCCGAGCAGCCGCGCCATCGCGCCGACGGTGAGACGCTCGAGCGTCGGCACCGTGAGATGGCAGTCCAGGAAAGTGGCCGTGGGTGGCATACACGTCGGGACGCACCCACAGACCCGGATAGGCCACGCGCGTCCGCGCCGGCGACACCCAGCCCGCGATCCGCTTCGAAGCGGGTGAGGCCTCATCGGCCTCGATCAGCTGCTCCAGCGCCGAGCGGCGGCGGCTCGTGCTCCTCGCCGCGCTTGACGAGCCACGGATCGACGAGCGCGTGATCGTGGTTGCCGGCGACGATCACGAGCTCGGCCGGGCCCTCGGCGAGCGCGCGGCCGAGATCCTCGAAGAACGGCCGTGCGGCCGTGAGCGCGTCGCGCATGGGCCCGTGGCGCAGCTCGAGCACGTCGCCGAGCAGCACCACGCGATCGACCTCGGAGACCGCCTCCAACAGCGGCGCGCGCAGCTCGGCGCGGCGCAGCAGATCGGACTGGGAGCGGCTGCCGAGGTGCAGGTCGGAGACGATCAGCGTGCGCATTGCTGAGGATCGGCGCGCGGGCTAGCGGCCCGCACGGACGCGGGTTGAAGCACCGCCGCGCACGCGAACGCGGATCAGGCGGCCCCGGGCACGCCGTCGGCGCGAGCCGCTCCCGCGACGGCCTCGCGGATCTGCTTGGGAAGCATGAAGCGGACGTCCTCGCGGACCACGTCGAACTCGCGGATGTCGCTTCACGCCACGTGCGCGGAACAGCTCGACCAGCTCGACCACGAGCTCCTCGGGCGCGCTCGCTCCCGAGGAGATGCCCACGACCCGCCTGCCCTCGAGCCACTCCTCCTTGACCTCGCGCGCGGCGTCGATCAGGTGCGCTTCGGTGCCGCAGTCGCGAGCGACCTCGACCAGACGGACGGAGTTGGAGGAGTTGCGCGAGCCGATCACGAGCATCAGATCGCAGCTGGCGGCCATCTGCTTGACGGCTGCCTGGCGGTTGGTGGTCGCGTAGCAGATGTCATCGGTGCGGGGCCCGACGATCTTCGGAAAGCGCTCGCGCAGGCGCTCGAGGATCGCGCTCGTTTCGTCCACCGCGAGCGTCGTCTGGGTGATGTAGGCGATCCGCTCGGGGTCCTCGACCTCGCAGCTCGTCGACGTCCTGCTCGTTCTCGACGAGCACGATCTGCTCGGGCGCCTCGCCCATCGTGCCTTCGACCTCCTCGTGCCCGTCGTGGCCCACGAGCACGATCGTGTAGCCGTCGCTGGGCGAAGCGCACGGCCTCGCGGTGGACCTTCGTCACGAGCGGGCAGGTGGCGTCGATCGTCAGCAGGCCGCGAGCGCTTGCACCCTCGCGCACGCTGGGCGCGACGCCGTGCGCCGAGAACACGCACACCGCGCCCTCGGGCACTTCGGTCTGCTCGTCGACGAAGATCGCGCCCGCTCGCGCAGCTGGGCGACGACGTGCTTGTTGTGCACGATCTCCTTGCGCACGTACACGGGCGCTCCGTGGATCTCGAGCGCGCGCTCGCACTGTCTGCACGGCGCGGTCGACCCCCGCGCAGTAGCCGCGCGGGCGCCGCCAGCAAGAGCTTCTCGACGGTGTTGGCCATGGGTGTCATTGTAGGGGGCGCCCCGGTACGCTAAGCCCGATGACGCAACGTCACCTCGATCGACTGACCCCTGTAGACGCCTCGTTCCTGCACCAGGAGGGCTCGGTTTCGCACATGCACATCGGCGGGCTGACGATCATCGAAGGCCCGCCGCCGAGCATGGAGGAGTTCCTCGAGCAGATCAGGCGCGCGCCTGCACCTCGTTCCTCGCTACCGCCACAAGCTCGCGTACACCGCGCTCGACAGCGGGCGCCCGGTGTGGATCGACGATCCGAGCTTCAACCTCGACTACCACGTGCGCCACACGGCACTGCCCGCCCCCGGGCAGCTGGGAGCAGCTGCAGGATCTGACCGCGCGCATCTTCTCCCAGCAGCTCGACCGCTCTAAGCCGCTGTGGGAGATGTGGCTGATCGAGGGCCTGGAGGACGACCGCTTCGCGCTGATCACGAAGACCCACCACTCGCTGATCGACGGCATCGCCGGCGTGGATCTGGCGACCGTCCTGTTCGACCTGTCTCCCGATCCGCCGCAGACCCCCTACACGGGGCGTCCATGGCAGCCGCACCCGGAACCGGGGGCCGCGCATCTGATTGCCTCCGGCCTGCTGGGGGCGGTGCGCGCCGGGCGTGACGCTGGCGGAGGGGGCGATCGACGCGCTCGCCCATCCCGAGCGCGCGCTCGTACGCGCACGCGAGGCAGCGGAGGGCATCGGCGAGATCGTGTGGGCGGGCCTGAACCCGGCCCCGGAAACCCCGCTCAACGTGCCGATCGGCCCGCACCGGCGCTTCGTGGGGATAACCAGCCAGCTGGAGGACTTCAAGCTCGTCAAGAACACCTTCGGCGGGACCGTCAACGACGTCGTCCTGGCAGTGGTCGCGGGCGCTTTGCGCTCGTTCCTGATCTCCCGCGGAAGGCACACCGCGGGCGTCGAGATGCGCGCGCTCGTGCCCGTGTCGGTGCGCGCCGAGGGCGAGCACAACGAGGGCGGTAACCGCATCGTGGTGATGCGCGGCCCACTGCCGATCTACATCAGCGACCCGCTCAACCGGCTGCGCTTCGTCTCGCAACGCGATGGACGGCCTGAAGGAGTCCAAGCAGGCACTCGGCGCGGAGGTGATCGCAGGCGCGCAGAACTTCGCGCCGCCCACGATCCTCGCGCAGGCATCGCGCCTGAACTTCTCCACGCGCCTGTTCAACCTGATCGTCACGAACGTGCCCGGCCCGCAGTTCCCGCTGTACGTGCTCGGGCGCGAGATGCTCCACGCGATCCCGGTCGCGTTCCTGCCCGAGAACCACGCGTTGGCGATCGCGATCATGTCCTACAACGGGCAGATGAACTTCGGCCTGCTCGGCGACTTCGACGCGCTGCCGGACATCGACGCGATCGGCGCCGACATCGCCGCCGAACTCGCCAACTTCGTCGCGCTCGCGCGACGGTCCGCCGCCGCGCCCGTATAGCCGCGGCGCCGCTTCAAAGGGCCAGCGTCGGCCCAAGGGACGCGCCACTGCGTAGCCAGAAACGGAAGGGCCCCAGCTGTTGACATGCCGAGCCGCACTCGGCTAGCTTGGCCAAGACGGAGTCGCATTGCTGGGGAGGGAGTCTGGGAGGCCCGTCCGCGGGTGTCCTGCGGCTCAATAGACCGAGGAAAGAGGGATTTCATGCTGAAGAAGAGAGCACTACTGCTCGCTGCGATCGCAGCCGTGCTGGTTGGCATCGTCGCACCGGCGAGCGCAAACGCAAGCTTTCACGTGCCGTATGGCAGCGAAGCGCTCGTGGAAGGCGCCTGGAACGAGACGTGGGACCCGACGGCGCTGACGGGCGGCAACAACGGCTGCAAACCGAGCGCCGCGCACCCCTACCCGGTGGTGCTCGTCCACGCGACGTTCGCCGACGAGGGATCCAACTGGGTCACGCTCGCGCCGCTGCTCGCGAACGCGGGCTACTGCGTGTACGGCTTCAACTACGGCGAGACGATCCTCTCGGGGCTGCTGGGGAGCATCGACGGCCTCAACCACATCACGCAGTCGGCGGAAGAACTGAAGACCTTCGTCAACAAAGTGCTGTCGCAGACGAAAGCCTCGCAGGTCGACCTCGTGGGGCACTCGCAGGGCGGGATGATGCCGAACTACTACCTCAAGTATCTCGGTGGCGCGTCGAAGGTGAACACGTTCATCGGGCTTGCACCGAGCAACCACGGCACCACGCTCGACGGGCTCAAGGAACTGATCGACAACTTCCCGTTCGCGTCGCTGGCGCTGAATGTGTTCCTTGAAGTCATCGGGGCGCCCGCGCTGCCCGAACAGGAGGTCGGCTCGGCCTTTGAGAAGAAGACGTTCGAAGGCGGCGACACGGTGTCGGGGCCGCGCTACGTGGTGATCGAGACGACCCACGACGAGGTCGTGACGCCCTACACGAACGCGTTCCTGAGCGGGTCGAACGTGACCGACATCACGATCCAGAACCAGTGCTCGAAAGACCCTGTGGGTCACATCGGCATGTTCGAGGACTCGCCGGTGCTGCAGAATGTGCTCAACCAGCTGAGCGCGAGCCCCAACGGCTCGTTCACGGCGACGTGCACGAACTACGGGCTGGGACTGTAGGGAGCCGGCAACGGGCGCCGAGCGCCCGGTGGACGAAGATGACGGCTGCGGCCCCCCAAGCGGGGTCGCAGCCGCTCAGTAGCCGAGCGCGAACTTCGCGTCTTCGCTCATCATCTCAGGCGACCACGGCGGCGTGAAGACCATTTCAGACTCCACCGTCTTGATGCCGTCGAGTTCGCCCACGAACTCTTCGATCTGTTCGTTGACCTGCGGTCCGATCGGGCACCCGGGCGTCGTCAACGTGAACGTCACGCGCACGTTGCCCTCGGCGACCTCGACGCCATAGATCAACCCCAGCTCGACGAAGTCGAGCCCGAGCTCCGGGTCGATCACGTTCGAGAGCGCGTCCATGACGTCCTCCTCGGTGGGCGCTGCGGTGGCTTCAGACATCGGATGCCAGTCTAGTACCGTTGCCGAGCGTCGCCGGAGTCCGCTCCGCCGGAACAGGCCGAGCGATGCTCATCCACGCTTGCTCGAGGAGCGCGCTTCTCGCGCGAGCAGGACGGCTTGCGTCTGCGCTTCCGACGGTCCGGGGAACAGCTTGAGAATCGCCAGCCTGGCGCTCAGCCGTCCATGTGCCGCGCTGAAGAGCGCGCGCCCGACACCGTCGAGCTCGAGTCTCACGATCGTTGCGCTGCCAGATGGGAGCGAAAAGCTGCCGGTGCCGATGAGCATCGTCTTGGGCCGCTCGCTCCTGGCTTTGACTGTTGCCCTCAGCATCAGCTTTCCATTGCACAGATTGGTGCCCGTCCCCGTCCAACCGAGCCTGACGGCTGCCACGCCATCGCCTGCCACCGCGACCGTCACGCTCGCGAGCGATGCCCTGCAGCTGGCTGCCGAGCTATCGAGCGTTGTCGAGGGAGCCGCTGTGATCGCCGTCGCGGGCGTCGCTGTCGTCGCCGTCGCGGGCGTTGCCGGCGGTGTCGCCGGCAACGGCCTTCCCGTCGTCGCTGGGACGGCTTCCGTCGTGAATGCCTCCTCGGCGCCCGTGCTGGCCCCGCCAAGGTTGGTTGCGACGATCCGGAAGTGATACGTGGTGTTCGCGCCGAGGCTCCCCAGCGTTGCGGACACCGCCACGGGACCGATGCCGGCTCCCGGCAGCGCGGAGCACGGCACGCTCGATCCGAGCGCGGCCGAGGCGCCGTAGTCGAACTGGCACTCGCTTACCTTTCCACCGTTGGGGTTCACGGTCGCGTGCAGCGCGGCGGACGTCTGCGTCACCGACGACGCGGCGGCCGTCAGGACGGTCGGGGCGCCCGGCAGCGTCGTGAACGTCTGGTCTTCGCCGGTGCTCGTGCCACCGGTATTGGACGCGACGATTCGAACGTGGTAGGTGGCGTGCGGGGCAAGGCTCGCCAGGACCGCCCTCACCGCCACCGCTTCGGTGCCCGGTTCGGGCGAGGGCGTACAGGGCACACTGGTCCCGTAGGATGTCGTCGGCCCGTATTCGAAGTGGCAGTCGCTCGAGCGTCCACCGTTCTCGTTCACGGTCGCGCTCACGCTCGCCGAGGTCTGCGCCACCGACGACGCTTCGCCGGTCACTACCGCGGGTGCGTTGGGCAGTGTCGTAAACGTCTGGCCGAGCGTGTCTCTGCTCGTACCGCCCGGATTGGTCGCGACGATGCGGAAGAAGTACTTCGTGTTCGCACTCAGACCGTGTAGCTTGGCTGATACCGACACTTTCGCTTTGCCCGCTCCCGGTTGTGATTCGCACGGAATTGATTCTGTCTCGCCCGATTCCGACGTGCTGTATTCGAACTCGCAGCTGCTCACTTCCCCACCGTTTGGATTCACCGTCGCGTTGAGCGTCGCCGAGGTCTGCGTGACCAAGGACGCCGCGCTGGTTATGACTTCCGGGCCCGGCAGTGTTTCAAACGGCATGACTCCTTCGCCAAAGGCATCTTCGCCAAAGGAGTTGATGACTTCGAGCGAGACGCTATAGCGCGTGCTTGCGCTTAGATCTTCAGCCAGCGCCGAGACCTTCACAAGGCTCTTGCCAGACAGCGGCAAGCCCACACATGGCATAATGATCACCTCCGGTTCCGAAGTCAATCTTTCATAGTGGAAGTAGCACTGGGTTACGACTCCGCCATTGGGATTGATTTCCGCGTTCAATACCGCCGATGTCTGTCCGATGGCGGACGGTTCCCCGACGATGACCGTCGGCGGACTCGGCGCGGTTTCGAATGTCTCATCGACACCCGGACTCGTGCCACCTGCATTCGTGGCCACGATCCGAAAATGATAAGTCGTGTTCTTGATCAGGCCAGTCACCGACGCGGACACCGCCACCGGGCTGGCGCCCGCTCCTGGCGACGCCGTGCACGGAGCCCTGTATCCATAGAGAGCCTTTTCGCCATATTCGAAATAGCATTTGCTAACTTCGCCACCATTGGGGTTCACGGTCGCATTCAACGTCGCGGTGGTCTGCGTCACCGGCGAACCCGACCCCGTCACGACTGTCGGGGCGTTCGGCAGCGTCTGGAAGGTCTGGTCGCTACCCGTGCTCGCGCCGCCAGCGTTTTCGGCGACGATGCGGAAGTGGTAGGTCGTGTTCGCGCTCAGGCCCGTCACCGCCGCGGACACCGCCACGGGGCTGCTCCCAGACCCCGGCAGTGTCGAGCACGGGACACTTTTTCCATACGTTTCCGAGGTCCCGTAGTCCAATTCACAGCTCGCGACTTCGCCCCCGTTGGGATTCACCGTCGCGTTCAAAGTCGCCGAGGTCTGAGCGATCGAGGAGGCTGCTTCCGTCACGACCGCCGAGGCGTTCGGCAGCGTTTTGAACGTCTGGGCGTTGAGGATGTCGGTGCTCGTGCCGCCCGGGTTGGTCGCGACGATCCGGAACTGGTAGGTCGTGTTCGCGCTCAGGTCGTCCAGCGCCGCGGAGACCGCCGCCGGTTCGGCGCCGGACCCCGGCAGCGAAGAGCACGGCACGCTGGATTCGTAGAGTCCCGTGGTCCCGTATTCGAAGTTGCAACTGCTCAGCTGACCGCCGTTGGGGTTGACGGTCGCGTTCAGGGTCGCCGTGGTCTGCGTGATCGACGACGCCGCTTCGGTCACGACCGTCGGCACCGGCACGTAGCTGAACTCGTCGCCCGCGCTGGTCGCGCTGGTTCCCCCAGAAGTGGTCACGCTCACTTCAACGGTGCCCGCCCCCGCTGGGGCGACCGCCGTGATCGAGGTCGCCGAGGTCACTTCGAAGCTCGTCGCGCCGCTCGAGCCGAACTCGACCGCCGCGGCTTCGTTGAAGTTGGTTCCGGTGATGGTCACCGAGGTCCCACCGGCTTGCGGGCCATCGTTGGGGGTCACGCTGCCGACGATCGGAGGATTCACAAACGCCCACGCCGCCCCAATGTTGCTGTTCTCGGCGGGGCCGCCGACGAGCGCCGTGTTGCCGTCGGAGGACAGCGCTGCGCTTTCCCCGAATCGGCCTTCGCCTTCCTCTCCGCTGCCCGTGAGCTTTCCGCCCTGGAGAGCCCAGGCCCCCGCTTCCGAGCGCGTGAACAACCATGCCGCCCCGATGTTGGTGTTGTCCGCGGGGCCGCCAACCAGCGCGATGGTGCCATCGGAGGACAGCGCCACGCTTGAGCCGAACGAGCCTTCGCCGGTCTCTCCGCTGGCCGTGAGCTTTTCTCCCTGCTGGGTCCAGGCTGCCGCTTCCGAGCGCGTGAACACCCACGCCGCCCCGATGTTGGTGTTGTCCGCGGGGCCGCCAACCAGCGCCGTGTTGCCTTCGGAGGACAGCGCCACGCTCCGTCCCAATTCGCCTGCACCGCCCTCCCCACTGCCTGTGAGCTTTTCGCCCTCCTGGCTCCAGGCCCCTTCCGAGGAGGACGTGAACACCCACGCCGCGCCGGCTTTGCTGCTGTCGCCGGGAGCACCGATCAGTGCGGTCGTGGCGTCTTTGGACAGCGCGACGCTCCGACCGAATTCGCCTGTGCCGCTCTCGTCGGTGCCCGTGAGCTTCGCTCCTTGCGGGGACCAGCTTTCACCCGAGCGCGTGAACACCCACGCCGCTCCCACTTTGCCGGCGTCGCCGGGGCCGCCGATCAACGTGGCGTCGCCTTCCGCGCTCAGCGCGACGCTCCGGCCGAACTGGCCTTCGCCTTCCTCTCCGCTGCCTGTGAGCTTCCCGCCCTGCTGCGTCCAGGCACCGCTTTCCGAGCGTGTGAACACCCACGCCGCGCCGACGCCTCCGTCGTCGCCGGGGCCGCCGACGATCGCCGTGTCCCCTTCATGGGATAGCGCGACGCTGGCGCCGAATCCGCCGTCGCCGACCTCTTCGCCGCTGTTCGGCGTGATCTCGGCCTGCTGGGTCCACGTCGATCCGCTCCGCGTGAACACCAATACCGCCCCCGCTTCGCCGTCGGCGCTAGGAGCACCGACCAGCGCGGTATTTCCACCCGCCGACAGGGCGACGCTCTGACCGAAGCGGCTTTCGCCGCTTTCACCGGCGAGGAGCCCGTCAGGGGCCATTGCGGCGTGCGCGTTGCCGGCGAGCAGCAGCCCACACAGCACCGTCAGCAGCGCGACCGCCACGGCCGAGCGCCAGGAGATCACGTCTCCAGCAGAGAAGGCCATCCGACCGCCCCGGGGGCGATCGGTCGCAGAATTGCTGGGTGATCGGCCCATGGCATTCCGGCTCACAAGGACGGAGGGCCCGCACTAGGCGGACCCTCCGTCGTCTCATCGCCTTGCTTCCTGCCCTACTTCTTCTTCCTCTTCGCTGAATACGCGCGCTTCGCCTTCGCTTCGCACGCGGCGCGCTTGCTCTTCGGCAGCTTCTTGCATGCCTTGAGCGCCTTCGCGAGCTTCTGTGCGGCCGTCAGCGGCTTGACCTCGCTGCTCACGCCCAGGACACCCGCTAGCGGCGTGTACAGCGGCGTAGCGCCGCTCGTTGTGATCGTGGTCGTCGTGACCGCGGCCGGGGCGATAGCTGCCTTCCTGACTGCTGCTTCTACTTCTTTCGCGCGCTGTTCGTTAGCCGCTTTTTCTGCGGCTTCCGTCGCGGCTTTTTCGGCAGCGGCTTTTTCGGAGGCTTCTTTTTCCGTAATCGTCTTTTCAGCCACTTCTTTCGCGCGCTGTTCGTTGGCCGCTTTTTCTTTTGCTTCGTTCGCGGCTTTTTCAGCGGCTGCCTTTTCAGCGACTTCCTTTTCTACTGCTTCCTTCTTTTCCTTTTCGGCTTTTGCTTTTTCTTCTGCTTCTTTCTTTTCCTTGGCGGCCTTTTCTTCTGCTTCTTTCTTTTCCTTGGCCGCTTTTTCTTCTGCTTCTTTCTTTTCCTTTTCTGCCTTTTCTTCCGCCGGCGTCACGAAGCTCACTTCGTGATCGCGGAGGATGTTCTCTTCGACGTATTCGACGTTCAGGTCGACGCGCTTGAGCGTGCTGTTCTTGACCTCGATTGCCGCGAGACCGTTTTCGTTGGTCTTCTCGCAGATCTCGTTGGTGCCCAGAGTGCTTACGACGGTCGACGGGCCGACCTCTACTTCGCCCTTTCCAAACCCGAGCACACCGTTTGTGTCGTCGACCCAGCTGCCCGGGAAGTGCGACACGGTTCCACCATTCGGGGTGACGAAGCAGACAGTCTCGTCGGCAAATGGCTTACCGTCGATGTCCTGAGCCTTGGCGACAATGATCTTGACTGTGCTTTCATTGCTGCCCGGGCCCTTCGAGAACTGGAACCATTCCTTTTCCCAATCGGACGTAACCGTCTTGGTCAGCGTGTTTTCTGAAGCCTGTGCCGAGTAATCGACGGGCTCGTACGGATACAGGGCCTTCGCCGAGATCACCGAGTTGCCGATTTCCTGACCCTTCAGGAGCTTCAGGTCGCAGCCGCCATCACCGTTCTTGATGATCTCGCCCGCTTTTTCTTCTTCGCCTTCCTTCAACTCGGGCAGGTTTTCCAGGTAGAACCCGTCGCCCGGTGTGTACGTGACATATACCTCACCACGCTCGTCCGTGTAGAACGTCTCCGTCTGCGGAGTATCGCTTGGGGTTTCGTAGTCGCTCGGCTCTGCGCCTTCACGGCGCAGACACCCTGTCGAGTGCGAGCCACCGCGATAGTTGGTGTTGAGAACCGAAGTCCAGAACGTGTAGGGGTCCGGATGCGTGTTCAGGAACCCGGGGAAGTCTCCACCGGGGCTCGGTCCCGTCACGCCCGATGACTGCGGCAGGCCGCGATCGGTCGCGGGGATGTACGCACCGTAGTACGGGGCGTACAGGTTGCCTTCCTCCCCGGGGCTCCCGGTAAAGTCGTGGCTGTAGACCTGGGCCTTGCTGGCACCCGAGATCTCACCCACGCCACTGAGACCGCCTGTGTGTGGCGCCAGCGACACGTCGATCCGCATCGCGGGCATCGGAGCGTCATCGGGGTTGAGCCTGCCATCGCTGAGCAGCGTCTCGTCAGCCGACTGCGGGTCATACGGCCCGACGGTTGCGGTTTCGCCCGAGGTGAAGTTGCCGAACGCTCCACGGTAGAACGTATCGAACAGCGCGGAGGACGAACTCGTGTTGGACGACGTTCCTTCGCCGGGCGTGTCGTGGATGTCCCACAGCCCCGGGTTGGTGCCGGGCGGTTCTGTTTCTTCCGAGGAGCTTGCCAGCGTTTCCGCGAGCGTAGCCCAGTCCTCCGGCAGGGTGTACGTTTCTTTTTCAAGAATGTTGTGCAGCGGCGCTTCCTTGATGACAGGGAAGGTTCCCGTCACTTTGATCTGCACCAGGCCTTTGTCTGATTCTTCCCCCGAGAACGGCGAGGGGACGAACTGGCCGTTGCCTTCCTTGTCACCCAGGAAGGTGGACAGATTGCTCTGCCCGGCGCCGTTCAGCTGGTTCTGGAAGACTTCGGTCCCAGACGCGCTTGTTGCGGCCTCGTGCAGCACCGGCTTGTTGACCGTCAACCAGATCACGAGGAACTGGTGCGAGAAGACGATTTCGCCGGTTTCGTCGCTCTTTACGACGGCGCGGATGCGCGTCAGGCCCGGGTTCAGCGACTTGTAGTCGGTCGCGATGCAGTCCTTGCCTTCCGATGATTCGAAGAACGACGACGGCCCCGGATCGAACGGCTGCCCGATCTGGCTGCCCGCGCTCCCGTCTGCCGTCGGCGGCTGGAACTGATAGCCCGACCAATCCTCGACTTCGAAGTTGTCGTTGAAGAACGAGCCGAGGATCGACTTCGGGTCGACGCCGTGCTTGATGGCCTCCAGCTTCGCGTCTTCCGTGAAGCTCGGTTCGCATGCCACCAGACGCACATGCTCCCCGATCCATGCCACGTACGGGACGTTCGTGCCCTGAGCGCCGTAGGGACTTTCAGGGTTGGGGGCGGCGGCGGCGCCTGCCGTTAGCGAAGCCATGGCCAGCACCGCCGCTCCGGTCGCGGAGGCAAGCCCCGCGAACAATTTCCGTTTGAATAGTGGTCGCATTTTGATGCGGCCTCCTCCTTGACGAGTGGACTTATGTGCCGGTTTCTCAGGCACGAATCGACCCAGGCGTTTTGATACGACTGGATCGGAGGACCCTACGTCCACTCACAATTCGCCACAATAGTCACGCAGGGTAGTCTGCCCCCCCAACTACGGGTGGGCCGCTACCCACCCCTAGTACCCACCCATTAGGCTCTAGATGCTGTCGAGGCCCATGCGACGCTGGCTGAGCGCCTGGCTTGCCTGCAGTCGATTGCGTACGCCCAATATACGGTAGATTTCGTGCAAATGGAACTTAACGGTGTTGGGCGATATCACGAGTCGCTCGGCGATCTCCTTGTTGCTGAGACCTGCCGCGGCGAGATCGAGGACCTCGCTCTCCCGGACGCTCAGGACGCGCACCAGCTTCTCGCGTTCGAGCAGGGCGTCGTACCACCCGGCCGGCATCACCGCGCGACCCTCGAGCAGGTGATGGAGCGCCAGGATCATCTCCTCAGCGGTGTCGGACTTCAGCACCACCCCATCCACGCCCTCCTCCGACACGCAGTTCACCAGCTCCGGGGAGACGGCCTCGCACAGCAGGAGGATCTTCAGGTCCGGATAGGCCTGCCTGAGATCTGCGACGGCGGTTGGACCGGCCGCCGGATCCTCGGCATCGACTACGGCGAGATGCAGCGTCTGCACATCACCCCGCAACGCTCTCTCGAGGGCGCCGACGTTCCCGTAGCAGCCGAGCACACGACTGCCGCTGGTGGTGAGCATCCACGCGAGGGCATCGGTGACCAGCGCACCGGCCCCGCCCACGATCGCGATGCTCGCGTCAGCATCCGCCACGGGTCATCTGCGCGTAATGGTTGGCCGCCTCGACGCGATTGCGTACGCCTAGCCGAGCGTAGAGCTCGCGGACGTGGAACTTGACGGTGTTGGAGCTAACCCCGAGCTGTGCCGCGATCGCCTCGTTTCCCCGGCCGTGCGCGACCAGAGCGAGGATCTCGCGCTGGCGCGGGCTGAGACCCTGGGGCTTGCACGAGCCGTTCGCGAGCGTCCGCTGCCAACCGGCGGGCATCACGGTCCGGCCCGTCGCGATGTAGGCAATCGCCTCGCGGATCTGCTTGGCGGTGTAGCTCTTGAGGATTACACCGCCCACGCCGTGCTCGATCGCGCAGCGGACCACCCCCTCG
Source organism: uncultured Solirubrobacteraceae bacterium (assembly GCA_963797105.1). Taxonomy (GTDB): domain Bacteria; phylum Actinomycetota; class Thermoleophilia; order Solirubrobacterales; family Solirubrobacteraceae; genus Palsa-744. The sequence continues at coordinate 933,465 of CAWCOB010000002.1, read as the reverse complement.
CGCAGCGCCGCGACGAGCAGCACGACGCTGCGCGCGGGAGACAGCGAGCACAGCTCGCCGATCGGGCCATGCCAGTCGGCTGACTCGCTCTCATCGCAGTCGAGCAGCAAGATCGCCGGCGGTGTCTCCATCCCCGCCGCCCGGTAGTGAGCCACGGACTCGAACGCTCTGAGAACTCGCAGGCCATCCTCATGCGTCAGCAGGCTCGCCGTGGCGTCCCGCAGCAGGCGCTGTCCTCCGATCAACGCAAGCGTCAGATCTCCGCCCGGGAGGGCAAGGAGCGAGCCAACCGCCGGAGGGCGCCTCGTCGCCGTTCGGCTCACCGCTCTCGCATTTTCGCCCACGAGCCAGGGCCGCGACGAGAGACCGAGGGGTCGTCCCCTATCGGCTGGCAGCACATCGTCTCCAGTCCTCGTCATGTGCGACCCCCTCTGCGTCGTCTCGCCAGACGGCTATCGACCAGCGCGATCCCCTACCCGAGGATCGAGTTTCTTGAATAATAGAGATCTTTAGACTTTGGCGCAACAGGGTGCAACGCGCGCCTCAACCGCTCTCCACGCCTGCCAGGCGACGCCAGACGAGCACTCTCTCCGCGCGAGTGCCAGCTCCCTCTCCGTGACGCGACTACCGAGCCGGCATGCTGCCCGAGCCTCGATCAGTTGTCGCAGCCGAGGCGGTCCCACATGTACAGCTGTATGCACTCGTTGGCGAGCTCGATGGCACGCTCGCTCGACAGGCGCGGGAGCACCGTGTCCAGCGCCTGGTCCTCGGCGACGCCCGCCTGGAAGGCCTCCTCGCCGCGGAAGCCAGCGGCGATCTTCAGCGCCTCGCGCCGGTTCTCGCCGAGGCTCGGGAACACGCCGACGAGGAAGTCCGTGTTGGGGATCGGCTGACCGACCTCCAGCGAGGCGTGCCAGGCCGCCAGCAGGTGCAGGTCGTCCTCGTCGAGATCGGCGATCGCCTTGGCGTAGTGGACCGACAGTTCCTGGTCGGGGATGTCGTCGACCCACGCGCGCACGACCTCGCCGACGAGCTGGCGGCGCGCCTCGCGCCCGACCGACTCGGCGATCACGCGGATCGCGTCCTGAGGCTCGATGAAGCAGAGTGGCATCGGCGACTCCCGGATGGTTGGGAACAACTGACGGCACGCACTGTAGGCGGCCGTGTGGACGGCATTTTTCGCCTCGGCCGCGAGAGGCCGCGATGCGCGCGTCAGAGCCCGAGCGCGTCGCCTCCGCGCTCGCATGCGCCCTCGTCCTGCGGTCTCGGCTCGAGAAGCCGAGCGTCGCGCGCGCTCGCCGACTGCCCAGTTGGCGAGCGCGAGGTCGAGCGCCTCGACGGGCACCGAGACGGCCTGCGCCAGCGCCGCCGCGCGGCGCTCGAGCAGCAGCGGATCGCCGATCCCGAACACGCGCTTGGCGGCGAGCGTGGTCAGGTCCTCCGCGGAGAGGCCGCGCGCGCCCGCGAGGTGCAGCGAGTCCGGGCGCAGCTCGTACAGGCCGAGGCGCCCGAGCGTCACGCAGCAGCTCATAGCGCCCGGCGCGGGCGAGCCCGGGAAGCGCGAGCCGCTCGAACACGCGCTCGAAGCGCCGCTGCGGGGCTCCACGCGGGATCGCCCGTAAACGCCGCCGCCTGCGAGCCCGCGCCGGGCTGCGGCTGCGTCGAGATCGCCGCGCTGCCGCCGCGCGCCACCCACTGGCGGTAGGCGAGCAGCGTCTCGTTCCGCGCGCGGGGTCGTGGGAGGTGCGCGGCCCGAGCGGGATGCCGTCGAGGTCGGGCAGCTCCCCTGGAGCCGCTGCGAGCGCGCGGCGGATGCCGGCGAACGGGTCCTCGCCCTGCAGCGGGGCAGAGATAGGCGATCAGGAAGCACATCCATGTGGCCCGCTCGAGATCGCTCGACGCGCGAGCGCGCGCGCCTCGCCGTAGAGGCCCGGCGGCTCGGCGGCGAGCGCCAGCAGCCGCCCGCTCGAGAACGCGATCTCCTCGACCAGCCGCAGCGCGTCGGCGGAGGCCCGCAGGCCCGGCACCAGCTCCGAGCGGTAGCCGTCGTCCTCGGCGCGCCCCTCGCGGCGGATGCGCACGCCGCCTTCGCCGCGCGCGCGCCGGGACGAGGCAGCTGCCGGCGACCGGAGCGCGCGCGCGCCGGGGCTTTGGCGCGCGGCGAGGCCGCTGCGCCCGGCGTCGCGCGCCCGGCAGCGTCTTGCTGCAGATCGGGCAGCGCTCTATGAAGCGATTGTGACGGCAGAAGGTCGGCATGACGCCGGTGGGATATATCCGTTCGCGCGCGCCCGTGCGCCGCCCGCGCGCCGCTCCTTGGCCAGGGCGTGCAGGTAGTCGTCGAAGTCGACCTGGATCGTGTGGCGCTTGGAGGCGACGTAGCGCGCGCGCATCGCGGCCTGGTCGGCCGCGATGTCCGCGCGCATCTCGCGCCTCGCGCGGGCAGCGCGTAGTCGCCGACGCAGGTAGTCGCCGACCCACGCGCCCTGCGCCTCGGCCAGCGGCATGATCGCGCCGAGCGGCTGCAGCAGGCCGATGAAGAACACGTTCGGGATGTCCGGGTGGAAGACGCGGCGGAACAGCTCGATGTGGTTGTCCGGCGCCGAGATGAAGTCCTCGTCGAAGAACGGGAAGCGTGATCTTGTAGCCGGTGCAGTAGACGACCACGTCCGCCTCGACGGCGCTGCCGTCGGCGAAGCGCACCGGCGAGCCGTCGAAGCGACTCGATGTTCGGCTTCGGCGTGATCGTGCCGTGCTGGATGCGATCGAGGATGCGCCCGGAGATCGTCGGGTGCGCCTCGCCGAAGCGGTGGTTGGGCTTGGGCAGGCCGTAGCGCTCGGGCGGCCCGGCGTAGCTGCGGATCAGCTGCTGGATGATCCGCTGGCGGATCTTGAAGGGGACGCGCGGGTCGTTGCGGAGCTGATCGACCGGTTTGCCGAACACGTACTTGGGGACGATCCAGACGCCCCTGGCGCGCCGCCAGGTAGGTGCGCTCGGCGACGTAGGAGGACTCGACGGCGATGTCCATCGCCGAGTTGCCCATGCCGAGCACGACCACCCGCTTGCCGGCGAAGATCGAGTTGTCGATGTAGGAGTGCGCGTGCAGCTGCGTGCCCGTGAAGCGTGTCCGCGCCCGGGAACGCCGGTTCGGGCCAGCGCGGGTTCCAGTGGTGGCCGTTGGCGACGAGCAGCGCGTCGTAGCCGCGGGTCTCGCCGCGTGTCGAGCTCGACCGTCCAGACGCCGTCCGCTCGTCGCGGGACGGCGTGCTCGCACGCCGGTCTCGAAGGTGATCCGCTCGCGCAGGCCGAAGTGGTCGACGTAGTCCTCGAAGTACGCCGCGATCTGGGTGTGGTGGGGGAAGTCCGGATAGGACTCGGGCATCGGGAAGTCCGAGTACTCCATGCGCGGGCGCGAGGTGTTGATGAACAGGTCGCGATAGGCCGCGGACATGCCGTTGCGGTTGTCGAACACCCAGTTGCCGCCGACGCGATCGGACTTCTCGAAGCAGTCGAAGGGGATGCCGCGCTCGTGCAGCGCCTTGGCGGCGGCGATCCCCGAGGAGCCCGCGCCGATCAGGCACACCCGCGGGAGCCACTGTCCCGGGGAGGACCTCCGACCTCAGACGTTCCGTTCATTGTGATCAAGCCTACTAGCTCACTACTGGCTGTCCGGCGCGGCGATGCCGGGGCCGACGTGCTGCGGCGGCCCCTCCGGGCCTTCGTCGGCGTCGGCGTGACCGGCGAGCCCCTCGTCTTCCGGGGCAAACGGCGCCGCGCCGTTCGCGGCGTGGCGCTGCAGCGAGAGATAGCGGTCGACCATGCGCGCGCACTGGCGGCCCTCGTTGATCGCCCACACGATCAGCGACTGGCCGCGGCGCGCGTCGCCGGCGGCGAACACGCCGTCGACCGAGGTCGTGTACGGCCTGACGCGCCTTGACGTTGCCGCGCGCGTCCTTCTCCACGCCGAGCTGGTCGAGCAGCTCCTGCTCGGGGTGCAGGAAGCCCATCGCCAGCAGCACCAGCTGCGCGGGCAGCTCGCGCTCGGTGCCCGGCGATCGGCGCGAACGGCGGCTGCGGCGCGGCCTGCGCGATGTGCAGCGCCGCGACGCGCGCCGCTGCCGTCGTCGGCGAAGCGCGTCGTCGTGACCGAGTAGTCCTGCTCGCCGAGGCCCAGCTTGCGTGCCTCCTCCATCGCGTAGCTGAGGCGGTACTTCAGCGGCCACTGCGGCCACGGCGTGCGGTCGTCCGGGCCGGTGCGCCGGGCGGCTCGGGCAGCAGCTCGAGCTGGACGACCGAGCGAGCGCCCTCGCGCAGCGCGTTGCCGACGCAGTCGGCGCCGGTGTCGCCGCCGCCGATCACGACCACGTCCTTGCCGGCGGCGGTGATCTCGCGCTCGATCGGCGGGCTGCGCGACGGTCGGCGTCGGGGCCGAGCTCGCGCGCCACCCAGCGGTTGCGCTGGTAGAGGTAGTCCATCGCGAAGTGCACGCCGTCGAGCTCGCGGCCCGGGACCGGCAGGTCGCGCGGCACGCGCGAGCCGGTCGCGAGCACGACCGCGTCGAAGCCGCCGCGCAGCTCCTCGACGCTGACGTCGCGGCCGACATCCACGCCGCAGCGCAGCTCGACGCCCTCGGCGACCAGCTGCTCGACGCGCCGCTGCACGATCGTCTTCTCGATCTTGAAGTCGGGCACGCCGAAGCGCACGAGCCCGCCGATCGCCTCGTCGCGCTCGAACAGCGTCACGCGGTGGCCGGCGCGGCGCAGCTGCTGCGCCGCGGCCATGCCGGCCGGGCCCGGAGCCGACGACCGCGACCGCCTGGCCGGTCTCGCGGTCGCGACGCGGCGGCTGCGGCGTGACCCAGCCCTCCTCCCAGGCGCGGTTGATGATCGCGTTCTCGATCTGTTTGATCGTGACCGCGTCGCCCTCGCGGATCTCGAGCACGCACGCCGCCTCGCACGGCGCCGGGCACAGGCGCCCGGTGAACTCGGGGAAGTTGTTGGTCGCGTGCAGCTGCGCGATCGCGTCCGCGAAGCGATCGCGGTAGACGAGGTCGTTCCAGTCGGGGATCAGGTTGCCCAGCGGACAGCCGTTGTGGCAGAACGGCACGCCGCAGTCCATGCAGCGGGCGCCCTGCTCGCGCAGCTCCGTCGACCGGCCGCGGCAGCAGGAACTCGTGGTAGTCGTGCACGCGCTCGGCCGGGTCCCGCTGGGGGATGCCGTGCCGCTCGATCTGCAGGAAGCCGCCGAGCTTGCCCATCAGGCCGCCTGCCCGCCGGTCTCGCCGACGGCGTCCAGCGGGCGCGGCGACTCGGCGCGGCCGTCGCCCCGTTCGCAGCCGCGTCGCGGCGCAGCGCCTCTTCCTCGCGCCAGCTCGCGCAGCACGCGCTTGTAGTCGTGCGGCATCACCTTCACGAACGCGCCCGCGTCGAGCAGCTCGCGCCACTGCGCGAGCACGCGCGCGGCCACCGGCGAGCTCGGTGCGCTGGCGGTGCTCCTCGATCAGCGCGCGCAGCTCGATCGCGTCCGCCGTCGAGAGCTCTTCGAAGCCGACCATGCCCATGTTGCAGCGCGTGGCGAACGTCCCGTCCTCGTCGAGCACGTAGGCGACGCCGCCGCTCATGCCGGCCGCGAAGTTGCGCCCCGTCGGGCCCGAGCACGACGACGCGCCCGCCGGTCATGTACTCGCAGCCGTGGTCGCCGACGCCCTCGACGACCGCCCATGCGCCCGAGTTGCGCACGCGCGAAGCGCTCGCCCGCGAGGCCGCGGAAGAACGCCCTGCCCGCGGTCGCGCCGTAGAGCACGGTGTTGCCGACGATCACGTTCTCCTCGGCCTTGAAGTGCTCGCCCATGCCGTCGCGCGGGCGGATCGCGAAGACGCCGCCGGAGAGCCCCTTGCCGGCGTAGTCGTTCGCGTCGCCGCGCAGCGTGAACGTGACGCCCGGGCGCGAGCCAGCCGCCGAAGCTCTGTCCGGCCGAGCCCTCGAAGTCGACGACGATCGAGTCCTCGGGCAGGCCCTCGGCGCCGTGGCGCTGGGCGATGTGGCTCGAGAGGATGCCGCCGACGCAGCGGTTGCGGTTGCGGATCGGCAGCTCGCAGCGCTGACCGCGCTCGCCGCTGCTCGATCGCGCCGGCGCGGCGCGCGCTCGACGCAGCTCCCAGTCGAGCGCGTCCTCGAGCACCGCCGGCGGCGGCTTCGCACGCGCCGGCGCGGCGCGTCCGTCGGGCAGCTCGATGTGGGTGAGCAGGTGCGTGAGGTCGACGCCGCGCGCCTTCCAGTGCTCGATCGCCGCGCTCGCGCCCGAGCAGGTCGACGCGGCCGATCGCCTCGTCGAGCGAGCGCAGGCCGAGCGAGGCGAGGATCTCGCGCACCTCCTCGGCGACGAAGAAGAAGAAGTTGACGACGTGCTCGGGCGTGCCCTTGAAGCGCTTGCGCAGCTCCGGGTCCTGGGTGGCGATCCCGACCGGGCACGTGTTCAGGTGGCAGGCGCGCATCATGATGCAGCCGGTCGCGATCAGCGGCGCGGTCGAGAAGCCCATCTCGTCGGCGCCGAGCATCGCCGCGATCACGACGTCGCGGCCGGTCTTCAGCTGGCCGTCGGTCTGCACGACGATGCGCGAGCGCAGGTCGTTGAGCAGCAGCGTCTGCTGGGTCTCGGCGAGCCCGATCTCCCACGGCACGCCCGCCGCCTGGATCGAGGACAGCGGCGAGGCGCCGGTGCCGCCGTCGTGGCCGGCGATCAGCACGCGGTCGGCGTTCGCCTTGGAGACGCCGGCGGCGACCGTGCCGACGCCGACCTCGGAGACGAGCTTGACCGACACCTGCGCCTTCGGGTTCGAGCAGCGCAGGTCGTAGATCAGCTGCTTGAGGTCCTCGATCGAGTAGATGTCGTGGTGCGGCGGCGGCGAGATCAGGCCGACGCCCGGCGTCGTGTGGCGGATCGAGCCGATGTAGTCGTCGACCTTGTGCCCCGGCAGCTGGCCGCCCTCGCCGGGCTTGGCGCCCTGGGCCATCTTGATCTGCAGCTCGTCGGCGTTGACGAGGTAGTGGATCGTCACGCCGAAGCGCCCCGAGGCGACCTGCTTGATCGCCGAGCGGCGCCGGTCGCCGTTCGCGTCGGGCGTGAAGCGCGACCGGGTCCTCCCCGCCCTCGCCCGTGTTCGAGCGTCCGCCGAGGCGGTTCATCGCGATCGCGAGCGTCTCGTGCGCCTCGCGCGAGATCGAGCCGAGGCTCATCGCGCCGGTGCAGAAGCGCTTGACGATCTCGCTCGCCGGCTCGACCTCCTCGAGCGGGATCGCGGCCGGCCGCGCACCCGTCCCCTCCCCGATCGCCAGCAGCCCGCGCAGCGTCGCCTTGCGCGCGGCGTCCTCGTTGACCGCGCGCGCGTACTCGCGGTACTTCTCGAACGCCGGGCTCTCGCGCACAGCCGCGTGCGCCTGCGCGTCACCCTCGAGCGCCGCGGCCACGTCGCCGTTCGCCGCGCGCACGGCGTGCTGGACGAGCGCGATCGTCTCCGGGTTCCACATGTGGTGCTCGCCGTCGCGCCGCCACGCGTAGACGCCGCCGACCGGCAGCAGCGGTCGCGTCCGTCCGGCCGACGGGATAGGCGCGCGCGTGGCGCTCGAGCGCCTCGGTCGCGAGCACGTCGACGCCGACGCCGCCGATGCGCGAGGCGGTGTCCGGTGAAGTGCCTGTCGATCAGCTCCCGCTCCAGGCCGACCGCCTCGAAGATCTGCGCGCCGCGGTAGGACTGGATCGTCGAGATGCCCATCTTGGAGATCGTCTTCAGCAGCCCTTTGCCGATCGCCTTGACGACGTTCTGGGCCGCCTCCTCGGCGTCGAGCGCGCCGGTGCCGTCGGCGCCGTCACGGGCGATGCGCCCTTCCGCGACCAGCTCGTCGAGCGTCTCGAGCATCAGGTACGGGTTGATCGCGCTCGCGCCGTAGCCGATCAGCGTCGCGAAGTGGTGCACCTCGCGCGGCTCGCCGGACTCGAGGATGATGCCGGCGCGCAGGCGCGTGCCCTCGAGCACCAGGTGGTGGTGCACGGCGGCGACCGCGAGCAGCGAGGGGATCGGCGACGCGCGCGGGTCCGAGCCGGCGGTCGGAGAGGATGATGATGTTGACGCCGTTCGGCGATCGCCTCGCGCGCCTGGCGGCAGATGCGCTCGATCGCGTCGGTCCATGCCCGCGGGCCCCTCCGCGACCGGCCAGGTGATGTCGATCGTGCGCGCCGCGTAGACGTCGTGGTCGACGTGGCGCAGCGTCTCGAGCTCGCGGTTGAGCAGGATCGGCTGGTCGAGCAGCAGCTTGTGGGCGTGCTCGGGCGTCTCCTCGAACAGGTTGCGCTCGTTGCCGAGGCTGGTCGCGAGGCTCATCACGATCTCCTCGCGGATCGGGTCGATCGGCGGGTTGGTGACCTGCGCGAACAGCTGCTTGAAGTAGGAGAACAGCGGCGGCGCCTGGTCGGAGAGCACCGCCAGCGAGAGGTCGTTGCCCATCGAGCCGATCGGCTCGGCGCCGTCGCATCGCCATCGGCGTCGAGCAGCACGCGCAGGTCCTCCTGCGATGTAGCCGAACGCGCGCTGGCGCAGGTGCAGCGGCTGGTCGGAGAGCGTGACCTGTTCGGAGGGCGGCAGCTCCGCGAACGGCACCGCGTTGCGCGCGAACCACTCGCCGTAGGGCTGGCGCGTGGCGACCTCGCGCTTGACCTCCTCGTCCTCGACGATCCGCCCGCGCTCGAGGTCGACGAGGAACAGCTTGCCCGGCTGCAGGCGCCCGAGCCGCCTGACCTGCTCGGGCGGGATGTCGAGCAGGCCGGACTCCGAGCCGAGCACGACGTAGCCGTCGGTCGTCTCCACCCAGCGGCCCGGGCGCAGGCCGTTGCGGTCGAGCGTCGCGCCGACGACGCGGCCGTCGGTGAACGCCACCGACGCCGGCCCGTCCCACGGCTCCATCAGGCAGGAGTGGAAGGCGTAGAAGCCCTTCAGGTAGCTCCGGCAGGTCGTCGCGGTCGCGGTAGGCCTCGGGGATCATCATCATCGCCGCGTGCGGCAGCGAGCGCCCGGCGAGCATCAGCAGCTCGAGCACGTTGTCGAACGTGGCCGAGTCGGAGTTGCCGGCGCGTGACGACCGGCAGGATCTTCTCGCAGGTCCTCGCCGAACAGCTCGCTGTGCAGCTCGCGACTCGCGCGCGCGCATCCAGTTGACGTTGCCCATCACCGTGTTGATCTCGCCGTTGTGGCAGATCACGCGGTAGGGGTGCGCGAGCTCCCAGCTCGGGAAGGTGTTGGTCGAGAAGCGCGAGTGCACGAGCGCCAGCGCGCTCTTGGTGCGCTCGTCGCGCAGGTCCGCGTAGAAGGCGCGCCAGCTGGTAGCTGATCAGCATGCCCTTGTAGTTGATCGTGCGCGAGGAGCTCGACGCGACGTACAGCCCGGGCTCCGTGGGCGGTCAGGTCGCTGATCCGGCGGATCACGTAGAGCTTGCGCTCGAACGCGTCCTGCGTCGTGCCTCGGCATGCGCCGCTCGGCGCCGGCGCCGACGAACAGCTGGCGGATCACCGGCCGGCAGGCGGCCGCGACCTCGCCCGTCTGCTCTCGGTCGATCGGCACCTCGCGCCAGCCGAGCAGCCGCTGGCCCTCGGCGCGCACGGTCTGCTCGAGCAGCGCCTCCAGGCGCCCGCGCGCCGCCGCGTCGGTCGGCAGGAAGCACATCAGCACGCCGTAGGCGCCCGGCCGGCGGCAGCTCGAAGTCGACGACCGCGCGCAGCAGCTCGTCGGGCATCTGCATCAGGATCCCGGCGCCGTCGCCCGTGCACGGGTCCGCGCCGGTGGCACCGCGGTGCTCGAGGTTCTCGAGCGCCGTGATCGCCCGCGCGACCACCTCGTGCGTGGGCACGTTGTCCAGCCGCGCGACCATGCCCGACGCCGCACGCGTCGTGCTCGAAGCGGGGGTCGTAGAGTCCGACGGCCTTTGGCGGCTGCTTGGTGTGCGAAGTTCATGGAAGTGCTCCCTTGGGGCGGTGCATCCCGGGCAGAGGCGGGCAGTCCAATGCGGGCACGCCCACCGTGGCGCAGGCAGGCGGGCACCTGAGGCGGAGCCGGAAAGCGTAGCAGTGGAAAGGCGCTGTAATCCAGCCGGCTCACGCGACTCAATGGACTGCAGGCGCAAGCCAAAAATGCGTGGCTCAGGCGTCCGCTGCGATCGTGCCGCTCCTCGACACGCTGGTCGCTGGGGATCCGCGCGCAGCGTCTGGGTCTCCTCCCATGAGCACAGGCCGGCGCGGCCGGGGCAGGTGAGGCACAGGCCGCGGTGGGGCAAGGAGCTGACCGCGAAGGCTCCCGCCGCCGCGCGCTCGATCCGGCGCCGCCAGGAGCTCGTTCGAGCCCGGCGCGCTCGCCCGCCGCATAGCGAACGCTCGCCCACTCGTGCGGGCGCTCCAGGAACCAGTGCACGATCTCGACGCTCGCGACCCCCCCGCGCAGCACGGCCAGCGCGTAGAGCAGGCGCTGAACCCCGTAGTCGCGCTCGACCAGCGCCTCCAGATCGACCGCGGCGCCGACCCGATCGCTCTTGTAGTCGAGCACGAGCCGAGCGCCGTCGGCCTCGGTCGCCAGCAGGTCGATCACGCCGGTGATCAGCGGCAGCCCGGGCCCGGCCGAGAAGGCGAACGGATGCTCGCGGCGCACGGTCGCGGGCGCCCGCCACGCGCGCCGCCGGCTCGGCCGCACGCGCCGCGACGATCAGCTCCGCGATCTCGGCGCACTCGCGCGCGAGCACGCGCATCCCGAGCTCGCGGGCCACGTCCGCCACGTCCTGCGGCGACGACCGGACGCGACCGCGCGAAGTCGAGCGTCTCCATCAGCCGGTGGACCAGCGTGCCCCGCGCGCGCGCCTCGAGCCCGTCCGGCCGGGTGGCGTTCGCGCGGCCGCGCGGTCCTCCGGTAGCCCGAGAACGCGTTCCAGGTAGTAGCGGTAGCCACAGCGCTCCAGCTCGCTCAGCGAGGTGTAGCTGAGCGTCTCGTGTAGCTCGCATTCGCGGACTTGGTTAGCAATGGTATCTACAGCTACGTCGTCGCGTATAGACAATGGCGCACCGTCTGCGTAAATGGAGAGTTGTTCGCCAACGATCGTCCCAGCAGACGGCTCCTCATCGACGACGGGCTCCGCTGAGGGCTCCCGCCCGACGACGACGGGCTCGGCTGAAGGCTCCCCCCCGCCGAGGACGGGCTCGACGGCGGGCCGCTCGCCCCCGACGCGCTCCAGACGCAGGACATCGCCGACCGTCGACGGGGCGTTCAACCGGCAGCGCACGACGACGGATCCACGCGGCGAGTCGATCGACAGGTCGTGCACGGGGCCGTCGACGGCCTGCACGAGCGCGGGCAGCTCGGCGGACAGCGTCGGGTCCGAGCCACGAGATCGCGGTCGGCGCCTGGCGCGATCCGGGCCACCGCGCGAAGTCGACGCGCACCGCTCAGCAGCAGCCGCTCGCGCGCCCGCGTCATCGCCACGTACAGGATCCGGTCCTCCTCCTCGGCTTCGCGCGCGCGGCGCTCGCCGCACAGCTCCTCGTAGTCGAGCGCCGGGCTCGAGCGAGCGCCGTCGAGGCGCATCAGGCGCAAGCCGATGCGCTCGCCATCGACGAGCAGGTCTGGGCGTCTGGGTGTTGGGCTGGCGCCCGAGGTCGGCCAGGCAGACGACCGGGAACTCGAGGCCCTTGGCGGCATGGATCGTCATCAGCCGAACCGCGTCGGGCTCGACCCCCTCCACGGGCGCGTCGGGCTCGACCTTCACCGCTCGCTCGAGGTACTCGACGTGGTCGAGGAAGCCGCGCAGGTCGCGGCCCTCGCTCGCTTCGAAGCGCCGCGCGAGTCGCAACAGCTTGTGGACGTTGGCCAGCCGCCGCTCGGGCCAGTCGAGCTCGAGCACGTGCTCGCGATAGCCGCTCGCGTCGATCGCGCGCTCGATCAGCTCGGAGAGCGTTCGCAGCGATGCCTGTTCGCGCTCGGCCTGCAGGCGAGCGCAGAACGAGGCGAGCGCCACACGATCGCCGTCGGCGAGCCCGATCGCGGCGCCGGCGCCCTCGGCTGCGCCGGAGACGGCGCCCAGCGCCGTCTCCCAGACGCCCCTTCGCTCGGCGCGGGCGGCGTTGCCGAGCAGTGCGAGGCAGTCGCGCGAGCAGCCGCCAAGCGGCGAGGCGAGCACGGAGTAGAGCGCGAGCTCGTCGAGCGGGTTGGCGAGCGCGCGCAGGTAGGAGAGCAGGTCGCCGATCTGCTGGTGCCCCCAGAAGGCGCCGACCGCCGCGAGCGTCCGCAGCCCCTGCAGCTGCAGGGCGCGCTCGAACACCTCGAGGTCTCCGGCGGCGCGCAGCAGCACCACGACCTCGCCGGGGCGCGCGCGGCCGTTCGTGCACGAGCTCGGCGACCCGCTGCGCCAGCAGCCGCGCCTCCGCCTGACGCCAGGGCTGCGTGTGCGCGAGCCCAGCGGCGATCGGCGTGGCGAGGTCCTCGCGCTCCTCCCAGCCACGCACGTCCGTCAGCAGCAGCTCGATGTCCGGTTCGGCCTCCGAGCCGGACGCAGGCGCCGGCTCCGCCCCCGGCTGGGTCTCGATCCGCAGTCCCAGCTCCAGTGGCGCGTGATCGCGCCTGCCGGCGACGAGCGGCGTGTAGCCGGGGAAGCGCCCGGCGAAGACGGTGTTGACGACGTCGAGCAGCGACTCGCGACTGCGGAAGTTGCGCGTCAGGCGGATGCTCCCGCCGAGCTCCTGCAGCTCGGCGTGGCGAGCGCGGAACAGGCTCACGTCGGCGTGCCGGAAGCCGTAGATCGACTGCAGCTCGTCGCCGACGGTGAACAGGTTGCCGCGGTCGAGTGCTTGCAGGATGCGCGAGCTGGCGCGGGTTCGTGTCCTGGAACTCGTCGACCATCAACAGCTCGAAGCGCTCCGACCAGGTCGGCGCGCACGCCGTCGCGCCGCGTCAGCAGCTCGCCGGCGAGCAGCTCCAGATCGTCGAAGTCGACGGATGCGCGCTCGCTCTTCAGGCGCGCGTAAGCGAGCCCGAAGCGCTCGAGCAGCCGATCGAGCAGCAGGCACGCGCGCGCCGCGTCCGCGTCGAGGCGGGGATCCGCGTCAGGGCTCGGATCGGCGTCGTGCGGGCCTGGACGCCGATCGTCGACCTCGCCGGTCGGCGCCGTGCGCGGCGCCGGCAGTCGCGGCAACCGCTGCCCGCGGCTGCGCAGCTCTGCGTGGACCTGTTCGAGCATCGCCGCGCACGCGGTCGACGCCGTAGGCCGCGAGCAGGTCCACCGCCTCGCCGCGCTCGTCGGCGAGGAACCCGCGCAGCGCCGACGCGAACGCCAGCTCGCGCAAACGCCCTGCAAGGCCATCGTCGAGGATCGTGAACGCGGGGTCGAGCCCTGCCGCGAGCGAGTGGGCGCGCAGCAGCCGCGCGCAGAAGCCGTGGAAGGTGCCGACGAAGGCGGCCTCCGTGTCACGCGCGGCCTCGCGATCGTCGAGGGCCAGTAGGCGCGCGCGTACGCGCGCGCGCAGCTCGCCCGCGGCGCGCTCGGTGAACGTGATCGCGAGGATCCGCGCGGGTGCGACGCCGTCCTCGCGCACCGCCGCGACGAAGCGCTCCACGAGCACCGACGTCTTGCCGCTGCCGGCGGCCGCCGACAGCAACAGCGGCTCGGCCCTGCGGGCCACCGCGTGCTCCTGCTCGTCGGTGAGCGCGACCCCGTCGGCGCGCGCGATCGTCACCGCTCGCACCTGCAGATCGTGGGGTACATGCAGCCGCCGCGAAACGCGCATGTCTGCGGGCGCGGCAGCAGCTCGCCGCGGCCGGCCTCGCCGGCTGCCTCGATCGCGATTGCGACCGCCTGCGCCAGCAGCTCGCGCAGCTCGTCGTGCTCGAGCACGTCAGGGCGCATGCAGTCGAGCTCGATCCCGATATCGCCGTCGAGCACACCGCGGGCACGCAGATCCTCGCCGGCGAGCGGCTGATAGAAGCCGCCGACAGCCGGCCGGCCCAGCAGCTCCTCGACCGCGCGCATGTACAGCGCCACCTGGATGCTCGCGTCCCGGATCCATCGGGCGCCGGCGGGCGCACGACCGCCCTTGTAGTCGTAGACGACCGCCTCGCCGTGTGCGCTCACGTCGACGCGGTCGATCCGTCCCCGCAGCCGCACGCCGCCGCCGAGCTCGAGCGCCGGCAGCTCGCTCGCCTCACCCCGTTCGTCTCCCTCGGCGAAGCCGAATCCAAGCTCCAGGGCGAGCGGCTCGAGCGGGCTCGCGGGCTCGGCGGCATGCTCGAGGTAGCGCTCGAGGTCCGACTGCAGGCGCCTGCGCACCGCGACCCGTCGCTCCGGCGCGACCGACAGCGGGTACCGACCCTCGTTGTCCGTGAGCGCTTGCGCCAACAGCTCGCGTGCGAGCGCCAGGCTCGCGCGTGTGAGCCGCGCGCTGCCGGTCTGCAGACGCAGCCCGTCGAGCGTGTCCTTCAGGGCAGCGTGCGCGAGGCCGCCGCGCGCGAGCGGCTCGGGGTCGGGCTCGATCGCGTCCGGGCGCAGCATCCGCTCGACGAACCAGCTGACGGGACAGCCGATCCAGCGCTCGAGAGACGACGCCGACCAGATGTGCTGCGCGCAGCTGCTCCAGAAGCCGCTCGTCGCGCAGCGGGCGTTCCTCGGGGCCGTCCTGCGCTGCGCCCGCCGGCTGCGATGGAGCGCCGTCGATCGCGCCCAGCGGCCTGACGCGGCGGGCGCTGTAGAGGCTCTCGGCGAACAGGTCGCAGACGTCGTCCACGAACAGCGACCGCGACCTCGCCTCGCCTTCGTCGTCGGCGACGTGCCAGCTCAGCACCAGCTGCTCCTCCGGGCGCGAGACGGCCGCGTACAGCAGGTAGCGCTCGGCCGCCAGCGCATCCTCGGGCTCGCCGAGCCGCAGCCCCGAGACCTCCGCGAGCCGCCGCCGCTCGTCCTCGGCGAGGAACGGCTGCGGCTGGGCGCGCGCCGGGAACACGCCCTCCTGCAGCCCGCAGACGAACAGCGCCCGCACTCTGCGCGCACGCAGCGCCAGCGGGTCGAGCACGGCCACGGCATCGGCGCGCTCCGCCGCTCCGCGCGCGCCGTCGAGGAGCTCGAGCGCCTCCAGCGCGCGCGCGAGCTCGCTCGCCGTCGCGGGCGCGAGCTCCGGGGCGATCCGCGCGAGCTCGCGCAGCTCGCTGAGCGCCCGGCGCCCGCCGGCGAGCGCCTCGCCTCCCCGAGCTCGTCCGCGGCGAGCAGGCTCGCGCCCGCGCGCCGCGGCGCGCAGAACAGCCAGTAGAGCTCGCGCGCGGCCCGCTCGAACAGGGCCGCCGCGCCACGCTCCTGCGCCTCCGCGAAGCGATCGATCGTCTCCAATCGCCAGTAGCGCTGCTCCCACAGCGCCCGCGCCTGAGCGGCGCTCGCCGCGCCCGCGCGACGAGCGGCGATCTCGAGCCGGTCGGCGAGGCTGGCGGCGCCCGCGCGCGGATGTCCGTCGGGGTGCTCCGCGCCGGCGTCGCGCGTCGCTGAGGACGCCAGCAGCCCCGGCGCGCGCAGCCACGCGAGCAGGTCCGCGAGCTCGCCTGTGCTCGACCCGTCGGGCGCGGGCACGCAGCGCAACAGCCCGATCAACGCGCGGCCGATCGCCGTGTCGCCGAACGGGCGCTCGCGCCGCAGCGCGAACGGGACCGCAGCGGCGGCGAAGACCTCTTCGAGCAGGTCCAGGTCCGTGCCGCCGGGACGAACGAGCACCGCGATCTCCCCGGGTGCCATGCCGCCATCGAGCAGCGAGGCGATCTCCGCGGCGACCAGCTCGAGCTCCGCTCGCTCGCCGCCGCCCTCGAGCAGCCGCACCGCCGCGCTCGCCTCGATCCGCGGCGCCCGCGGCTCGAACAGCGAGCGCTCGAGATGGCTCAACGCGACACGCGCGCCAGGCGCGTAGTGCTCGCGCGCGCGCCGGCAGCCGATGCTGCGCGGGCGCCAGCGGCGCGAGCGCGTGATAGCTCGCGGCCCGGCCCGCGAAGGCGGCACGCCCCGGCTCGTAGGCGAGCGACACCGTGACCTCGGCGTCGACGACCCTGCCGAGCGTCTCGATCGCATCCAGCTGCAGCCGCGGTCAGGTCGTCGAAGCCGTAGAACAGCAACCGGCGTACGAGCCCACAGCGCCGGGCGCTCGCGCAAGCGCGTCCAGCGCGCGGACGGCGCGCTGCTCGGCGTCGAGGCGCCCGAGCCGGCGCGAGCGTCGCGCGGTAGTCGGCGAACAGCTGCTCGAGCTGCGCAGGCGTGGGCGTCGGCGCCGTCGGCGGCGCGCCAGCTGGAGACCGCCTGCGGTCAGACGGGCGGGCGTCACGCGACGCGCCTGGAGCTCGCCGAAGACCTCGCCGAGCGCGCGCGCGAAGCCGGGCGTGTCGGAGCGCTCCGCCGGCCGGCCCGCGCGTCCGCGTGCCCCCGCGGCAACCGCCTCGAGCACCCGCTCGCGCGCCACCGCCCCGAGCACCGGCTCGCCGATCCCGGCGCGGCGCACGACCTCGCCGATCAGCCCAGCGAAGCGCTCGACGCGCACGCCCATCGCCGCGCCCCTGCCGGCCAGCTCGCGCAGGTAGTGCTCGGCGTCCGCGCGCGTGGGAACGACGAAGCAGCGGCTCCTCGCCGTGCGCGACGTGCCGGCGCACGGCGTCCAGCACGACCTCGGCCTTGCCTGCGTTCGCGGGCCCGCTGATCAGCGTGATCGACATGCGCGCCCATCCTGGCGCGACGCGCCCGACGCGCACGCAGGCGGCTCGGCGCGGCGCTGCGACCGCTGCTCGCGGCTCGCCGTCGCTCGCGCGGCCTCAGCCTCGGCCTCGGCGTCGGGCGGCTTGGCGCCCTCCTTGCGCCCACAGCTCGTCGAACTCGACGCGCCATTTGCCCTCGTCGGTCTGCGCTGAGCGCCAGGTGCGCGCGGAAGCTGCGCCCGCTGCGCCCGCGAAAGCCCGTCACCGCCTGCTCGGTGTAGCCCGTCTTGATCAGCTCGCGCGCGACCGCGAGCGGCAGCGTCTTGCCGGCTTTGGCCTTCCAGATCACGAAGCCGCAGCCCGGATCCTCGCGCGCCCAGCACGAGTAGCCCTTGCGGTTCTCGACGATCTCGTGACCGCACACCGGGCACGGCCCGAGCTTGGCGCGCGGGATGCGCACGTCTTTGAGCGTCTCGTCGAGCTCCTTGACGGTCTCCTGCGCGAAGCCGGCGATGTCGCTCATGAACTGCTTGCGCGAGTCCTCGCCGCGCTCGATCTTGCCGAGGCGCTGCTCCCAGCTGCCGGTCAGCCCCGGGCGAGGTGAGCGCGTGCTCGTTGAGCAGCCGGATCACGTTCAGGCCCTTCTCGGTGGCGACCAGCGCGCGCCCGTCGCGCTCGATGTAGCCGACGGTGATCAGCCGCTCGATGATCGCCGCGCGAGTCGCCGGCGTGCCGATCCCGGAGTCCTTCATCGCCTCGCGCAGCTCGTCGTCGTCGACGAGCTTGCCCGCGGTCTCCATCGCGCCGAGCAGCGACGCGTCGCTGTAGCGGCGCGGCGGTTTGGTTTCCTTGCGCGCGCTGCGCGACCTCGCGCGTCTGCACCGGCTCGTCCTGCGAGCAGGCGCGGCAGCTGCTGGTCGGTCTCCTCGTCCTCCTCGCCGCGCGCTCGGCCTCGGCGGCCTTGGCGTCGGCGGAGATCTCGTCGTAGACACCGCGCCAGCCGGGCACGAGCAGCAGCTTGCCGCGCGTGCGGAACACGTGCCCCGCGGGGCCTTCGCCGCCGTCGGCGACGTGGACGGTCGTCTCGACGCGGGTGTTCTCGAACACCGCCTCGGGATGGAAGACCGCGAGGAAGCGCCGTACCGCCATGTCGTAGATGCGCCTGTCGTCGGAGCCCATCTTCTCGAGGTTGTGCTCGGAGCGCGTGGGGATGATCGCGTGGTGGTCGGTGACCTTCTCGTCGTTGACGACGCGTGCCGAGCGGCAGCACGTCGAGGCCGATCACGTACTCGGCGCCCTTGCTGTACTCCTTGTGCGCGCCCACGAGCTCGGCGATCGGCTTGATCTCCTCGACCATGTCGGTCGTCAGGTAGCGCGAGTTGGTACGCGGATAGGTGAGCGCCTTGTGCTCCTCGTACAGCCGCTGCGCGGCCGCCGAGCGTGCGCTTGGCCGAGAAGCCGTAGCGGTTGTTGGCCTCGCGCTGCAGCGTCGTCAGGTCGTAGAGCATCGGCGCTTTCTCGCGCTGCTCTTTCTTCTCGAGCTTGGTGATCGTCCCCGGCCGGCCCTCGCAGGCCGCGCACGATCGCGAGCGCCTCCTCCTCGGTGCCGATGCGAGGCCCCTTCGTGTTTCCGGGCGAGCCCGCGGGAGCCTGGAAGTGGCCGATGTAGGTGCGCTCGCCAGCGCCTCTCACCGGCCAGTGCGCCCGCCGCGAAGGTCGCGTCGACGAGCCAGTAGGGCTCGGGTTTGAAGGCCTTGATCTCCTCCTCGCGGCGGGCGACGATCGCGAGCGTTGGCGTCTGCACGCGCCCCAGCGAAACGGCCCCGTCGAAGGAGCTGCGCAGCCGGATCGTGGCGGCGCGCGTGGCGTTCATGCCGACGATCCAGTCGGCCTCCGAGCGCGAGCGCGCGGCCTCCTCGAGGCGCTCGAACTCCTCGGCCGGGCGCAGCGAGGCGAGCGCGCTCTTCATCGCGGCGCTCGTCATCGAGTTCAGCCACAGCCGTTTGACGGGCTTCTTGCCTTTGGCCTTCTCGTACAGGTAGGCGAAGATCAGCTCGCCCTCGCGGCCGGCGTCGCAGGCGTTGACGACCTCCTCGACGTCCTCGCGGCCGAGCTGCTTGGTGACCACCGACATCTGCTTGCGCGAGCGCTCGTCGCGCACCATCGAGTTTGAAGCGGTCGGGCACGATCGGCAGGTCGGCCATCCGCCAGCTCTTGAACTTCGCGTCGTAGGCTTCCGGTTCGGCGAGCTGCACGAGATGGCCGACCGCCCACGTGATCACGTGGTCGGGACCCTCGAGGAAGCCCTCCTGCTTCTTGAACGGCCCCGGCAGCACGCGCGCGAGGTCCTGGCCCACGGAGGGCTTCTCGGCGACGAGCAGGGTCTTCGACATGGCGGTCAGCGTAGCGGGCGTCCGAGCGCCTGACTTTCTGGCGCCCGCGGTCGGCCGGCCGGCGGAGGAGGATCGCGGCTCCTACGGCGCCGCGCCGGGGCGACCCTCACCCGCTCGTGCACGGACCGGTGCTCACCTGGCTACCGGCGCGCTCGTGCGCGTCGGCTTCGCGCAGGACCGCGGCCACCGTTTCGTTCGCGACGCCGTAGCCGCCGCGCACGGAGCTGTCGACGGTCGCGGCGAAGACCGTCGTCAGCACGCTGCCCGTCGACGTCCACGAGCGGACCGCCCGGAGTTGCCTGGGCGCACGAGCCCGCGCAGCGGTGTCAGCAGCCGCGAGACCGGTCCCTGGCCGTAGGCGTTCTGGGTGATCACCGTCTGCGTGCGTCCCGATCCTCCCCGGCTGCACGTCGAACGGCCCGTTCTCGGGATAGCCGAGGATCGCTCCCGGCGGTACCGGACGCGGGTGCTGTCCGCGAAGCTCAGCGTCGGCAGGCTCGAGTTCCGGCACGCGCAGCACCGCGATGTCGTCGCTGCGGGTCGAACGCGATCGGCTCGCGCCGGCAGGCTCGGCGATTCCCCGCCGACCTCCACGGTCGTGTCCTGTCTCGCCGGCGACGACGTGCGCGTTGGTCACCACGACATCCGGCTCGGCCACCCACCCCGAGCCCTCGATCGCCAGGCCGCAGGCGGTGCCGATCGACGCGCACGACGCTGCGCGAGGCGCGCGCGACACCCGGGCGCGTGCGCGATCGCCGGCAGCGGCGCCGCCACGTCGGGCGAGGGACCGGTGATCGATGGCAGCGGGTCCAGCCGCGCGAGCGCGTTCAGGATCGGCCCGGACGGCGGCAGCACCTCGTTGAGCTTGCGCAGGATCGCCGACCGCTGGATGTCCGCGCGCAGCTGGGCCTGTCCCGGCGTCTGCGCCGGCGACGGCGGCGACGATCCACACGATCCCGAGCGCCGAGCGCCGCGCCGAGCGCCGCGCCGAGCAGACCGTCGAGCAGGCCCATGCCGGGGATGATCAGCGCTGCGGCGCAGCCGGAAGCCGACGCCCTCGAGCCCGCTCGCGAGGATCGCGCCGCCGAGCAGCGCGCCGAGCAGCCCGAACGCGGGCGCATACGGCGAGGCGGATCCCTGCGGCAGCAGCGAGCGGACCCAGTCGTGTCCCGAGGAACGCGCCGAGCGCGAACCCGCCGAACGACAGCACCCCCACGATGAAGCCCTGCCGGAAGCCGAAGATCGCGAGGATCGACGCGAACGCGACAATGAGCCAGTCCAGCTGAGTCACCTGTCATGTTCTACAAGTTCCGTGACTGAAAGCCGCAACCAGCGCCTGCGACGCGCGCGCCCCGTCCTCGTGCTCGCCGCAGTTGCCTTCGCGGCCGGTGCGATCGTCGGCGCGCCCCATGCGAGCTCTCCCGGCGACGCACTCGCCGCTCGGTTCGTCGAGGGCGTGGACGCGTCGCGACTACGCGAGCATGTACTCCGACATCGACGGCCTCCTCGCGGCACGCGACCTCGGTCGAGCGAATTCGCCGACGATTATCGGGAAGCGCTCACCACGGCGACCGCGACGGCGCGCGGGCCTGGTCGGCGTTGCGCGCACCGCCCGCGGCGGCGGGGTCGCGGTCCCGGTCCGCGTCCAGACGCGGCTGTTCGGGACTCTGTCGCTGGACTTCAGCTGCAAGACCATCCAGGAACCGGGCGCTGGCACGCGCCTCGCGTGGTCGCGCTCGCTCGCGTTCCCGGGCGTGCGCCCCGGCGAGTCGCTCAGCCGCCTCACCTCGCTGCCGCGCGCGGGCGACGCTGCTGGCGCGCGACGGCAGCGTGCTCGCGGAAACGCTGCAGACCGCCACGGCGAGCTCGCAGACGCCCGCGGAAGCAACGCGCAACTCGCCGCTCGGAGACGTCGCCGACGCGGTCCTCGGAGCAGTCGGGCCGGTCCCGGCCGCGCATCGCCAGGCACTCGAAGAACAGGGCGTGCCGGCGCAGGCGATCGTTGGGCTGAGCGGCCTCGAGCTCGCACTCGACGACCGCCTGCGCGGCACCCCCGGCGGCGAGCTGCTCGCGGGAGCGCGTCCGCTCGCCTTCGCCGCACCGCACGCGGCCTCGCCGGTGCGCACGACCATCTCCCCGGCGCTGCAGCGCGCGGCCGTGACGCGCGCTCGGCGGCCAGCTCGGCGGGATCGTCGCGATGCAGCCCGCGACCGGCCAGATCCTGGCCGTGGCGGGCCTCGGCCTCGACGGCCTGCAGCCGCCGGGCTCGACGTTCAAGATGATCACCATCACGGGCGTGCTGGCGGCGAAGCTCGCCTCCGAGCACACCGTCTTTCCATATGCGACGTTCGCCACGCTCGACGGGGTGAAGCTGAACAACGCCAACGGCGAGGAATGCGGCGGCTCGCTCGAACTCGCCTTCGCCGTCTCGTGCAACTCCGTGTTCACGCCGCTGGGCGTCAAGCTCGGCGCCGCGACGCCTGGTGGCGATGGCGGAACGGTTCGGCTTCAACCATGAACCGGGCATTCCCGGAGCGGCCGAGAGCACGCTGCCGCCCGCCAGCCAGATCCAAGGCGAACTCGACGTCGGATCGACCGCGATCGGGCAGGGCGAGGTCCTGGCCAGCGCCGCTGGAGATGGCCACCGTGGCTGCGACGATCGCCGATGGCGGGCACCGGCCGCAGCCGACGTTCCTGCCCGGTCAGGCGCGGCCGAGCGTGGACGTCACGAGCGCATCTGTGGCGCGCACCGTGCGACATCTGATGATCGCGGTCGTGCGCGAGGGCACCGGCACGTCGGCCGCGATCCCGGGGGTGACCGTCGCCGGCAAGACGGGCACGGCCGAACTGAAGACGTCCTGCCCCACCACCACCGCCTCGGAAGGCTCGGAAGCGAAATCCAGCGAAGCCCACGAAGCCGGCAAGGAAGGCTGCCAGAGCGGCGGCGCCGAAAGCGAAGCGGCCAACACCGACGCGTGGTTCGCCGCGTTCGCGCCCGCGCTGCACCCGCGGATCGTCGTGTGCGTGCTGCTCGTCAAAGACGGCGCCGGCGGCGCCACCGCGGCGCCCGTCGCCCGCGAAGTGCTCGAGGCCGGCCTGCAGGCCGAGCACTGCTAGACGTCGAGCTCGGCCGAGGCCGATTCGCTGGGGTTTTCGGGGTTGACGATCTTCAGCTCGAGCGGCCGGTTGTCGAGCGAGACGATCTGGATCTTGTAGAGCAGCAGCGAGCCCCTGGGTCGGGTCGTCGTCGGCGATCGTGCCGGGCAGCGGGATCTGGTTTTTGGGTGGGACCATGCCCGCCCGGTAGGCGAACTGGTTGATTTCGCTCGGCGACGATCGGCGTGTAGCTGTTTTCCTGGGTGTCGGTGATCGTGAGGCTCGTCGGCCGCCGGGTGCTGCTGGTTGGTGTTGTTGTAGACCTGCATGAACACCGCGAACCACTCCTGCCCGGGTTCCAGCTTGCGCTGTTCCGGGGTCAGGCCCTGCAGGTAGGTCGCGTCTTCGCTGTTGGCGGGGTTGAGCTCGCGCGAGAGCTGGACCTCGTAGACGAGCGGGCCGACGTTGAGATAGGGAGCGTTCGCGCCCGGACTCGCCGGCGTAGGTGCCGGTGGTGACCCGCGTGTGCGAGTCGCCGCAGGCGCTCAGGGCGAGCACGGCGAGCAGCGCCGGCAGAACGAGTGTGAGCTTGCGCAGACGGCTGATCATGCGACGCGGCAGTCTACCCGCCGGCGACCGTGACGCGGTGTCCGCGGCCTTCGCCTCGCTCGAGGATCGCACGCAGCCGGTGCATCGCACGCTGGTTCTTGCGCCGCAGCCAGGAGCGCGCGCCGAGCCCCTCCATCAGACGATCCGACAGGGTGACCGGGACGCGTCTCGAGCGTGAACTGCACCCGCGTCGAGCCCGCGGCCGCCGGCGCGAGGTCGTAGACGCCGAGCGTGCGGATGCGGTTGTTCTTGCCCGTGCGGCCGATCTCGACGATCCGGTGCGGGCGTTCGCACCTCGGCGAACGTCACATCGCCCCAGCTGAAGCGGTTGCCGGGAGCCTTCACGCGAAAGCGCGCGCCCGCGCCCCTGCCGACGGAGTCGATCCTCGTGAGGTGCCAGTCGACCAGGTAGTGGTCGGTGAACTCGGGATGGTTGGCGATGTCCTGCAGGTAGTCGAACACCTGCTCGCGCGGGGCGGAGACGACGATCGAGACGGTCACGGGGTCCATCGGCGAGCGCAAGTCTAATGACCGCGGCGCGGGGTCGACGCGGCGCGGGCGCCGAACTGCGCCGACGGACGCCGCCTGTGCACTGCGCGAGCGCTGGCCGCGAGCCGCTCAGGCGGCGCGAGCAGTGAGGCGCACTGCGTGGCCGTGCTCGCAGTGCCTGACGATCTCGCTCGCGACCGGGGCCTCCCGCTGGCGCGGACGACAAAGCTCGCAGACGATCCGGTGTCGTGGCCCGGCGTAGAGGTGCACCTGCTCGCCCGTCAGCGGCGTGCGTCCACAGTCCACGCAGCGATGGCGATCGGCCTCCAGCGCGCCCGAGCCCGCGGCGCAGCAATACGATCTCGAGCTGCTCGACGTGGGTTGACGGCGAAGCCATGACGCTGTCTGATTTCGCCGCGTCAGGCGCCGCCTCCTGCAGCTGGTACGCACATGCCAGACGTGCGTTTGCGCTCGCTGCGTGACGGGTATCTCCAGCCACAGCAGTCGGCTGAGAGCCCATCGAACGGTTGCACTCGATACGATTATGCAGAACTCTAGGCTGGCTTGACACTCTTGTTATGATCGCCACAAGTTTCCCCCGACCCGCAGGATCGCCCCCCCGGCAGCGACACCCGGGAGCCACTCCAGCAGCAACTCATAGGGAGGAGCACAGCATGGACTCACTTACTTCTGGAACGTTCGTTGGAGGCGGGTCGTTTCGCTGCACCCACTGCGACTACGCGCTGACGCTCGACGGCGCGGAGCTGCTGGGAGCCTGCCCCAGCTGTGGAGGGCAGGAGTTCGTGCGCGCCTCGCTGTTCAGCACGGAGCGCATCTCGGCGGACGCGAGCGCGAGCAACCCCGACGCCGACGAAGCGACCCTGCTTGTGCCTCCGCCGCCCGACCGCGGCGCGCACCTGGCGAAGGCGAGGAAGCTGATCGAGCAGCCTGGCGAGTATCTCTACTACGAGGAGAACGGCGAGCCGCGCACGGTCGCGCTCACACGCGAGTGGACACGCGTGGGGCGCAGCCTGGCAGCGGACGTGCGCTTCGACGACCCCACGGTGTCGCGCCGCCACGCGCTGATCGTGCGTCACCCGGACGGCGTGCGCCTGCTCGACGACCGCAGCCTCAACGGCGTGTTCGTCAACGGCTCGCGCGTCGACGGCAGGGCGCTGCAGGACGGCGATGAGATCGTCGTCGGGCGCTACCGCCTAGCGTTCGTGAGCGTGCCGCCGGACCCGGACGCACCGGACCGCGACGCCGAGCAGACCTCGCTGCACACGATCGGCTGAGCCTTCCATGACGGGCCGTGCTCCGGCGCCTCCAGGCGCGTAGTATCGCTGCGACGATGGCTTACACGATCGCTGTGCTCTCGCAGAAGGGTGGCACCGGGAAGACGACCACGGTGCGCACGCTGACGGACGTCATGCGCCGCAGCGGAGTGCGCACGCTGGCGGTCGATCTCGACCCTCAGGGCAATCTCTCGGACTACTTCGACCTGCCCACCGACGTCGCGCCGACGATCGCCGATGTGCTGTCCGGACGCGCCTCGGCGACGGAGGCGATCCATCAGGACATCATCCCCGCGAACCTCAGCCTGGCCGAGGCGGAGCTGATGCTCGGCGGCAAGATGGGGCGCGAGCTGACGCTCAGGCGGGCGCTGGCCAAGCTCACCGATGACTACGACCTGATCCTGATCGACTGCCCACCGTCGCTTGGACTGCTGACCGTCAACGCGCTCGTGGCCGCCGACCGCGCGCTCATAACCGCGGAGGCCCAGTACTTCGCGCTACAGGGAGTCGAGCAGGCGATCGAGGTCGTCGAGCTGGCGCGCGAGAGCCTCAACCCGCAGCTGACGCTGATCGGCGTGCTGCTCAACCTCGCCGACATGCGCACGGTGCACTCGCGCGAGGCGCTGGCCTCGCTGAAGGAACGTTTCGGTGAGCAGGTGTTCGACGCGGTCATCCGGACGTCTATCGCCTACGCGGAGTCAGCCGAGCGGGCACGCTCGATCCTCGACCACCGCCCGGACCTCGGCGCCGACTACCTCGCGCTCGCGGCCGAGGTGCTCGCCCGCATGGACGGCATGAACGGAGCCAGCGAGCGCCTGGCGGCGCTCGCTCAGAGCTCTCCAACGTAGGCACCCTGCAGCTCGAAGGACACGCGCAGCACGCTCGCCCAGCCGTCGATGAGCGGCGCCAGCGCCTCGGCGACGGCGCCCGTCTGCTCGTAGAAGCACCACACCAGCACGGTCGGACCCGCGCCGGAGATCGTCGCGCCCAGCGCGCCGATCTCGCGCGCGCCGCATGCCAGCTCGAACGAGCGCGGGAACAGGCTCGCGCGCTGGCGCTGGTGCAACCGGTCCTCGAGGCCGCGTGCGAGCAGGTCCCAATCGCCGGTTGCGAGGCCGAGCGTCAGCAGAGCGCCGTGCGCGACGTTGAAGACCGCGTCCTCGAGCGGCACCTGCGCGGGCAGCGCGGCGCGCGCGGCGCGCGTTTGCACGGGCTGCTCGGGCACGACCGCGAGCGCCTCGAGGCCCGTCGGCGGGTCGAAGCGCGCGACCCGGCCGTCGGCGCACACGACGAAGCCGCCGTAGAGCGATGCGGCGACGTTGTCGGGATGTCCCTCGATCTCGCTCGCGAGCGCCAGCAGGTCGGCGTCGAGCTCGAAGAGGTGGTCTGCGGCCATCAGCCCGGCCACGATCGCCGCCGCGCTCGAGCCCAGCCCGCCCGACAGCGGGATCTCGGAGGAGATCCTGAACGTGAAGCCGTCGGCCGGGTGCAGCCGCTCGAACGCGCGCACGCACAGGTTCTCGCGCCCGGTGGGGACGGGCAGCTCCGTCTCGACCGCGAACTCGCCCGTCTCCTCGACCTCGACCTCGAGCGTCAGCGCCAGCGCGGCGGCCATGCAGTCGAACCCGGGCCCCAGATTGGCGGAGGACGCGGGCACGCGCACGACCCTTTTACGGATCACCCAGCACCGCTTCCTCGATCGCGGCGGTCTCCGCCGCGCACGAGATCACGCGTCCGTCGTTGTTGGCGATCGCGGTCTCGGGGTCCTTCAGCCCACGACCGGTGAGCACGCACGCGACCTGCTCGGCGCCGTCCGCTCCGTACTTCAAAAGACCCGCGACCGACGCGGCCGAGGCCGGCTCGCAGAACATCCCTTCGCGGGATGCGAGCAAGCGATAGGCCGCGAGGATCTCCGCATCTGAGACCACGCGGATCGCGCCGCGCGAGTCGGTCGCCGCAGCCATCGCATCCTCCCAACGCACAGGATTGCCGATGCGGATCGCGCTGGCGATCGTTTCCGGATGCTCGATCGGGTGCCCGAGCACGAGCGGCGCGGCGCCCTCGGCCTGGAAGCCGAACAGTTTCGGCGCGGCGCCCATCTCCTGAAAGCCGCGCCAGTAGGAGGTGATGTTGCCGGCGTTGCCGACCGGTATGCAGAGCGCTTCGAGGCCACCTTCGAGGCCCTCGTGGATCTCGAACGCGGCGGTCTTCTGACCTTCGATGCGGAACTCGTTGACGGAGTTGACGAGCACGATCGGGTGCGCGTCGGTGAGCTCGCGCACGAGCGTCAGCGCCTGGTCGAAGTTGCCCTTCAGCGAGATCACGCGGGCGCCGTGCACGAGCGTCTGCGCCATCTTGCCCTGCGCGATCTTGCCCTCTGGGACGATCACCGCGCATGTGATCCCGGCGCGGGCCGCATAGGCGGCCGCGCTCGCCGCCGTGTTGCCGGTCGAGGCGCAGATCACCGCCTTGGCGCCATCGCGCACGGCCGCTGAGACCGCGCACGTCATGCCGCGGTCCTTGAACGAGCCGGTCGGGTTTGCGCCCTCCAGCTTCAGGCGCACGGTCGCGCCGACGATCTCTGAGAGCACCGGCGCGCGCAGCAGCGGCGTCGAGCCCTCCTGCAGGCTGACCAGCGCGTCGCCCGCGGCGAACGGGAGGCGCTCCAGATAGCGTTCGATCAGCGGCACGTGGGCGGGCGTCTTCGGCGTGCCTTCAACCCGCGGAAGCTTGACCTTGGGGATGTCTATGCGCACCTCGCTCATACGAACTCCTCTTCGATCACACGGATTGTCCGGGGTGCCGAGCGCACGAAATCGAACTCGCCGAGGCGCTCGATCGCCGCACGCAGTCCCGACTCGAGCACGGGGTGCGTGATCATCACCAGGCGCGCGCGCTCGCCCATGCCACGCTGCACCACGGACTTGATCGACACCTCGTGCTCGCCCAGCACCTTAGTAACCGACGCGAGCACTCCGGGCCGGTCGGCCACGTCGAGATGCAGGTAGTAGGCGCTCTCGACGTCCTCGATGAAAGGCAGCGCCAGCGGCGGAGCCGGCGGGCGCGCGCCGCCGGTCATCACGCTGACGACGTCGCCAAGCACCGCGCTCGCGGTCTGCCGGCCGCCGGCGCCGGGCCCCGACAGCGTGATCTCGGTGATCGCCTCGGACTCGAGCGTGACCGCGTTGAACGGCCCCGAGACGCCCGCGAGCGGATGGCCCGCGTACAGGAAGGCCGGATGCACGCGCACCGACAGCCCGCCGTGGCGGCGCTCGGCGGTGCCGATCAGCTTCAGCCCCAGGCCGAGCTCGCGCGCGAACTCGAGATCGTCGCCGTGGAGGTGCTCGATGCCCTCGTAGCGCACGTCGTCTAGGTGCACCGGCGAGCCGTACGCGAGCCGCGCGAGGATCGCCATCTTCGCGGCGGCATCGCGGCCTGAGACGTCGTCGCTCGGGTCGGCCTCGGCGTAGCCGACGCGCTGTGCCTCGGCGAGCGCCTCGGCGTAGCTCGAGCCGGCGGCCATCTCGGTGAGGATGAAGTTGGTGGTGCCGTTGACGATCCCGTGGATGCGCTCGATCGGGGTCGCCGACAGCGACTCCTCGAGCACGCGCACTACCGGCACGACACCGGCGACCGCTGCCTCGAAGCGCAGCCGCACGCCGTGCTCGCGGGCCGTCTCGAACAGCTCCTCGCCGTGCTGGGAGAGCAGCTGCTTGTTGGCGGTGACGACGTCCTTGCCGATGCGCATCGCCGCGAGCAGATACTCGCGCGCGGGCTCGATCCCGCCCATCACCTCGACGAGCAGATCGGAGCCGGCGAGGATCTCCTCGAAGTCGCCGCGGCTGCGCGTCAGCACCCCGCCGATCACCGGGCGACGGCCGTTGAAGCGTTCGATCTCGTCCGCGCGTTCGGCGAGCAGCACGGCGAAAGCCGCGCCGACGGTGCCGTGGCCAAGCAGGCCGACCGTGAACGGCGGCGCTGACGCCGGCCGATCAGCAGCCATTGTCTGCGCTCGCTTGCCTAGGAGACATCACGCGCCGTCAGGTCCTCGTAGCGCTCGCGCCTGACGACGACGCGCGCATCGCCGTCGCGGCAGAAGATCACCGGCGGCCGCGGCACGCCGTTGTAGTTGCTCGCCATCGCATAACCGTAGGCGCCGGTCGCCGGCGTCACGACCACGTCGCCGGGCCGGGGGTCGGCGAGCAGCGCCTCGCGCAGGATCACGTCGCCGGACTCGCAGTGCTTGCCCGCGAGCACGCACTCGGTCGTGCCGCCGAAGCGGTCGGCCACGTGAGCTTCGTAGCGCGCGCCGTAGAGCATCGGGCGCATGTTGTCGGACATGCCGCCGTCGACGGCAACCCAGCGCGAGACGTTCTGCTTGACGCTCTCGACGGTGTACAGCGTCACGCCGGCGTTCGCGCACAGCGCGCGCCCCGGCTCGATCAGCAGACGCGTGTCGGGGCCCATGCCGTGAGCGTGCGCGGCCTCGACGATCGCGCCGACGTACTCCTCGATCGATGCTGGCGCGGCCTGGTCCTCCGTGTACTGCACCCCGAGCCCGCCGCCCAGGTCATAGGTGGAAAACCCGCCCACCCCCTCGCCGAGACTCGCGAGCTCCGCCGCCTCCCGGCGGAAGGGCTCGAGGTTGAGCAGCTGCGAGCCGATGTGCGCGTGCAGCCCGCGCAGCGACAGGCCGTCCATCGCCTGCAGCCGCGCGATCGCCTCCCCCGCCTGCTCCAGCGAGAACCCGAACTTCGAGTCGGCCTGGCCGGTCGAGATCTTCGCGTGTGTCTCTCCGCTCACGTCCGGCGTCACGCGCACGAGCACCGGCTGACCCTCGCTGCGATCGGCGAGCGCACCCTCGGCCACGAGCCGTGCCAGCCGATCGATCTCGTCGAAGTTGTCGATGACGATCGCCCCCACGCGATGGCGCAGCGCCATCCGCAGCTCTGCCTCGGACTTGGCGTTTCCGTGCAGCACGATCCGCTCCGGCGCGAAGCCGGCGCGCAGCGCCAGGTGCAGCTCGCCTCCCGAGGCCGCGTCGCACCACAGCCCCTCCCCCGCGAACAGCGCGAGCACGGCGCTGCAGGGAAACGCCTTGGACGCGAACACGACGTGAAAGTCGCTGTGACCAGAGTCCCGTCCGGCCTGGACGAACCCCCGCGCGCGAGCGCGCAGGTCGTCCTCGGCGATCACGTACGCCGGCGTTCCGAACTCCCGCGCGAGCTCGATCGTGTCGCAGCCGCCCACCTCCAGGCGGCCGAGCTCGTTGAGCCGGCTGCCGAGGGGGAACACCGCGGAGAGGCTGGTCCCTGTGGCCATGGCCGCTGATTATCGCTTGCGGGCCGCGAAAGTCGGTCCAGCCGACCGCAGATGCCGCCGCGATCGACAGGCCGACGCCTTCACGCCGCGCGCCTGGCGGCGCCGATCGTGTCCCCCAGCGAGCGCTTCTGTCGCGCCTGCCCATCGAAGTTCGCGGGCTCGAGCCACGCCTCGAAGCCGGCGCGTATCTCCGGCCACTCGTCATCGGTGATCGCATACCAGGCCGTGTCGCGATTACGGCCCTTGACGATCTGGTGCTTGCGAAAGACACCCTCGAACGTGAAGCCGAAGCGCTCGGCCGCCCTGCGGGAGGCGGCGTTCAGCGAATTGCACTTCCACTCAAGGCGCCGGTATCCGAGATCGTCGAACGCGTGACGCGCGAGCAGGTAGATCGCCTCGGTGGCGGCCGTCGTACGCGCCAGCCGCGCGCCGAACCAGATGTGGCCGATCTCGATCACCCCGAAGTCCGGCGTGATGCGCAGGTAGGCCGCGATCCCGGCGGGCATCTCGCCGGGAAGCGGCACGAGCGCGAAGTACACCGGGTCCTGCGCGCCCGCCGCCCACTCGAGCATGCGCTGCAACTGCTCCGGGTCCTCATAGGGGCCGTCCGGGAGATACGTCCAGATCGACTCCTCGCCGTCCGCGGGATGGGATGCGGCGAACAGCGGCTCCGCGTCGAGGCCGGGTACGACCGGTCGAACCAGCATGTGCGCGCCGCGCAGCGGCTCACGCGCGGGGCGCCGCGCCGGCGTCCAGGTCAGCTCTTCCCCCAGCGGTAGCCGTTGCTGCATCGCGCGCAGTGTATGCGCGCGCGCCGAAGCCGATGCGAGCATCGACCCTCTCACCGCGTGACGCGAGAGCCTCACCGGGTGACGCGAAAGCCTCACCGCGAGGCACGCAGCTCAGGTGCCGGCTATGGCACGATGCGGCTGATGACCGGACGGGCGAGCGCCCATGCAGCGGAGATCTTGCGCCGAGTGCGTGCGATCCCCCCGGGCTATGTGCGCACCTATGGCGACATCTCGCCTGGGGCCCCGCGCCTGGCCGGCTACGTGCTGAGCCACACCGGCGCGCGCGACGTGCCCTGGCATCGCGTCGTGCGCGCCGACGGCTCACTCGCGAAGGGCGCTCGGCAGCGTCGTCTGCTCGAAGCCGAGGGCGCTCCCTTCCGCGGCGAGAAGGTGCTGATGTCCAGGGCACGGCTCGACGACCTCGACGCCGGGTGAAGCGCCGGCGCACGCACCCGCACCCCGGACTGCCTACGCGGTGGGCTGGTGGGCCACGTAGAGCGAACGGATCCGCTTGCCGGAACTTGGCAGTCTGAATAGGCTAGGGCTCCAGCCGGGGCCGCGGCGTTGGAGAGGAGCCCGACCCCGGGGCACCAGCATTGACTCCCAAAGGAGGGTTCATGCCTGTCTTGCATCGAAGCCGTGCACGTCTGCTGGCGTGCCTGGCGGTAACCGCCGTCGCAATCGGAGCGCTCGCGTTCACCCCGGTCGCCGGCGCCGCCCAAGTCGGAAACACTTACCTCGCACTCGGCGACTCGCTCGCCTACGGCTATCACGCGGCCCAGTTCAAAGAAGAGCTCGAAAGCAAAGGCTACGTGGAACCGTCGACGTTCGACCAGGGCTACGTGGATGACTTCGGCGCCGCGCTGAGGCTCGCCCATCCCAAACTGCCGATCATCAACGACGGCTGCCCCGGCGAGACCACGGAAACGCTCATCAAAGGCTCGGGCATCCCCGGGTACTGCGCCGGCGGACCGACCGGTACCCCGTTCCCCTACGCGTTCCTGCACCACTCCTACGCCCCCTACACGTCGCAGCTCACCGACGCGCTGGCGATCCTCAAAGAAGACCCGGGCGTCAGCCCGATCACGCTCGACATCGGCGCGAACGACGTGCTCCAGTTCCTCGCCAGCAAGTGCGGCTTCCCCGCGACGTTCACCTGCAGCCCAGCCGAAGTCGAAGCCGAGTTCGGCCACATCGCCGCCAACGTCTACTCGATCCTCACGCAGCTGCACGCAGCCGCGCCGAAAGCGCAGATCGTGCTGATCGGCCTCTACAACCCGTACCCGACGGTCTTGCCGGCGCCCGGCGGCGACAAGACGACGGCCGCGCTCAACACCGCGCTCGCGAGCGTCGCCGCGGAGGTGCCGGGGACCAGCTTCGCCAACCCCGAGCCGGCCTTCAATCCGTCGATCCTGACCGGCGCGCCGGAAACGACCGATCTGACGACGATCTGCGCCTTCACGGCGATGTGCCCGGGGGGGACGTTCAACCCGACCAGCCCCAACGCCGACATCCACCCGACGACGCTCGGCTACGGCGTGTTGGCGGGAGTCGTGGGGGTCGATTTCCTGACTCACTGATCGCAGGGCAGGACTCGTCATGTAACTCCTGCCGAGCAGCCGGCAGGAGTTACAGCGAGCCATCGGGAGCCCGGCGTGCCATGACACCATTCGTCCGCGGGCGCATCGACGTAGACTCGGCCCCGGAGTGGCACTGGCACGAATCGAGATAGTCAAGGGACGCACCGCACAGGAGAAGCGCCAGCTACTTGACGCCGTGCGCGAGTCCCTGATCGAGGCGCTGAAGCTTCCGCGCGGCGACCCGGCGCTTCGCGTCGTCGAGCACGACCGCGACTGCTTCGAGCTGCCGACGGTGCCTCATCGCGTCAGCGAGCGCTACACGCTCGTCGAGATCACGATGTTCTCCGGACGCTCGATCGAGGCGAAGCGCGAGCTCTACGCGCAGATCGTGCGCCGACTCGGCGACCTCGGCATTCCAGCCGCGGACGTCACGATCGTGGTGCTCGAGTCGCCGCGCGAGAACTGGGGCGTTCACGGCGGGCGGCCCGCGAGCGAGGTCGATCTCGGCTTCGACGTGGAGGTCTGAATTGATGTGTTGATGCGCTAGCATCAAATCGATGCGTACGACCCTCGATATCGACGATGATGTCGTGGCCGCCGCCCGCGAGCTGGCCGCATGCGAGCGCCGTTCGCTCGGCTCGGTCATCTCCACGCTGGCACGCCAGGGCCTGACGCCTGCGCGCGTGGAGGCCGACGACGGCTTCCCAGTGATCCGGGTGCCGGCAGGCACCCCGGCGATCACGCCGGAGATGGTGAGACGCGCGCTCGACGAGGCTTGACGCTCGCGTGACGCTGCTCGACGTCAATGCCCTCGTCGCGCTTGCGTGGGACTCACACGTGCATCACGCCCGGATGCGCGCATGGTTCGCGGAGAACAGCTCGGGAGGATGGGCGACATGCCCGCTCACGGAGAGCGGTTTCGTCCGGGTGTCGTCCAATCCGCACGTGCTTCCAGCCGCAATCGACGTCGACTCGGCGCGCTCCGTCCTGTCGGCTTTGCGTGCACGCGATTCCCATCGATTCCTCACTGATGACGTGTCTCTGAGCGACGGCGACGTCCCGGGCATCGTGGGATACCGCCAGGTGACCGATGCGCATCTGCTGACGCTGGCCCGGCGTCGCGGAGTCCGCGTTGTCACCTTCGATAGCGGCATGCTGGCGCTGAGCATGGGACGCGATGTGGAGCTGCTGAGCGCTCTCTGACGTTACCCTCAGGCCGCCGCAGGACGCAGCCCGGCGACGCCGCGGCGCCGCATCATCATCGCGAGCCAAGCGAGCCCGATCACGAACAGCGCGACGCTCTCGAGCTGCGGCGCGGTCAACCCGATCAGCACCTCCTTGTTGCGGCGGATGAACTCGACGAGGAAGCGCTCGAGCCCGCTGCCGACGAGATACAGCGCAAACACGACTCCGGGGCGCACACGGTCGCGCAACCGCCACAGCGCGTACGCGAGCAGGCACATCGTCACTGTCTCGTAGATCGGCGTCGGCTGCACGCGCACGCCCGGCGGCGTCGGCACGGTCCCGTGCGGATAGCCCATCGCCCACGGCAGGCTCGAGCGGATCCCGTAGTCGCCGTCGCCTGAGACCTGACAGCCGATGCGGCCGATCGCGTAGCCGAGCGCGAGCGCCGTCGCGCACATGTCGAACATCCGCAGTTCGAACGCGTGGCGCCAGCGCATCCACACGAGCACCGCGATCGCGCCGCCGATCGCGCCGCCGTACCACACGAGTCCGGAGCCGGAGAAGATGCTGCCGATCAGGTCGTGCTTGACCTGACTGTAGTTCTGGATCACGTAGTACGCGCGCGCGCCGACGACACCGCCGAGCAGCGCCGCGAACACGATCTCGTAAGCCCAGTCGACCGGTTTGCCGAGCTCGCGCAGCCGGCGCGCGACGACCGCGCCGCAGGCGAGGAAGCCGAGCGCGAACATCACGCCGAACGTCTTGATCGAGATGCCGATGATTTCGATTTCCGGCTTCATCGCGTCCGAGCGCTGGGCATGGCATGGAGCATCGGTCGGCCCCGAACTTTAGGGCACCCGTATCTCCTTCTGCGACAATCAGCCTCATGGCGAAGCCACGATCGAGCTTTGGCAAGGACACCGGCCTGCAGGCGCGGATGCTGCTGACGATGTTCCTGCTGGGACTCGTCTACGTCGTCTTCATCGGCGTGCTGTTCGCGGCTGGGGCGGGCGCCGGGCTGATCGTGGTCGTCGCGCTTGTGCTGCTGCTGGTGCAGTTCTTCGGCTCGGACAAGATCGCGATGGCGACGCTGGGGGTCAAAGAGGTATCCCCGGCGCAGGAGCCCGAGCTGCACGCGATCGTCGAACGACTGTGCGTACAGGCCAACCTGCCGAAGCCGAAAGTCGGCGTGATCGAGACCTCGATGCCGAACGCGTGCGCGATGGGCAAATCGAAGAAGTCGACCACCGTCTGCGCCACCCGAGGGATCCTCGACCTGCTCTCGCCGGCGGAGCTCGAAGGCGTGATGGCACACGAGCTGACCCACGTGATCAACCGCGATGTGATGGTGATGACGCTCGCGAGCTTCTTCGCGACGCTTGCGTCGATGATCGCGCAGTTCGCGCTGTTCTTCGGCGGTGGCTTCGGTGGCGGCTATGGGCGTGGGCGGGGGGAAGAGGAGGAGGACATCATGATCGTCCTGCTCGTCTCGGTGGTCGTGTACGCGATCTCGTTCCTGTTGCTGCGCGCCCTCTCGCGCTACCGCGAGTTCGCGGCGGATCGCGGCTCGGCGGTGCTCACCGGCCGCCCCAGCGCGCTGGCCTCGGCGCTGCTGAAGATCAGCGGCACGATCGAGCGCGTCCCGACCCAGGACCTGCGCAAGGCCGAAGGCATGAGCGCGTTCTTCATCATCCCTGCGCGCACGAAGAAGTCGCTGATGAACATCTTTGCCGACCACCCGCCGCTCGAGCAGCGCCTGGCAGCGCTCGAACGGCTGGAGTCACAGCTCCAGAGCGCCGCCTGACCCGTGGGCCTGCGCGACATCCTCACTGGCCGCCACACGGTCCAGGGCCCCGCGCCCGACCGCCTGTTCGCGATCTCCACCGCCTACGTGACGCTCCAAGCCGAGCACCAGATCAACCCGGCCGGCACGGCCGCGATCGTGTTCCAGGCGCTCGCCACGAGCGAGTTCGAAACCACGCTTCGCGAAATGGAAGAAGTCGTGACCGCGACCGGCGGCGAGAGCGGCACGAAGGTCTCGAGCCAGGACGACAGCTTCGGCTACCGCTGGATGGTGCTGCGCAACCCGGACGGCGCGCCGAGCGTGGAAGACCTCGCGGTCGGCATCAACGCCGTCTCCAGCTCGATCGAGACGGCGGGCTACGGCGAGCGCCTGCTGTGCGCGGTGTTCGCGTTCGAAGACGCGCGCAAGCAGCGCGTGTACTTCATCTACAACTACAAGCGCGGCTATTGGTACCCGTTCGTGCCGGCCTCCGGTCAACAGCAGCAGCGCTCAACCGAGCGCGAGCTGCAGATCAAGGCGCAGATGGCCTCCGAACTGCCGATCGAGCCGGAACTGGAGCGTTGGTTCCCGCTGTGGGGAATCCCGATCTGACGACCGTGGACGCTGCGCATTCCTGCGTCCTCGGCCGCTCGCGTGCGTAGCACGCCACGCGGCCTGCGTCCTTGGACGGCTTGGTCCACCGCCGTCAGCGCTTGGTCCGTCAGTCCGGGATCAGGCCCTCGCCGGTGAACTCGCGACCGGCCTCCTCGAAGCTGAAGTCGGCGGGCGGGAGGATCACATCGGAGCCCTCGAGATCGTCGTCACCGAGCAGCGTGCCGTGCGCACGCACGTAGTCGAGCAGCGCGGCGAAGGCGTCCGCGAAGCCCTCATCGTTGCCGCTGTCGACGATCGTCAGCGCTTTGCCGCGCAGCTCGTCAACGCGCTCGGCGTCATCGTCGCCGAGCCGGTACTGGCCCTCGCCTGAGATGCGGACGATCATGCCTGGCCGCCGTTCTCGCTCGGCAGCTCTGCCTCGGGCGACTCGCCCGTCGCAGGCGCGGCGATCTGCGGCGCCGGAGCGCCTTGGCCCAGTTCGCTCTTCATCTTCTCGAGCTCGCTGTCGACGGCGGGCTGGCTCGAGAGCTGCTTGAGCTGGCGATCGATGTCGTCTTCGCCTGAGCCGAGCTGGGTGACGTCGTCGAACGTGCCGGCGGCTTCGAGCTCGGACACGGCGTCGGCACGAGCCTTCATGTTTTCGGTCTTGTCGACCGCGCGCTGCATCGCCAGCCCCACGTCGGCCATCTGCTCGCCGACGCCGGTGGCCGCCTCGGAGATCCGCACCTGCGCCTCCGCCGCCGAGTACTGGGCCTTGATGACCTCCTTCTTGGTGCGGAACGCTTCGATCTTCGCGCGCAGTTTCTGCTCGGAGTCGGTCAGCTTCTGCTGCTGATCTTCGAGTTCGGAGACCTGCGTGTCGAGCCCCTGGAGCTCGGTCTGCGCGACGTTCTTGCGTTCGAGCGCCGTCCTCGCGAGGTCCTCCTTGCCGGCGGCGAGCGCCTGGCGCGCCTGCGTGTCGAGCTTGACGACGCTCTGCTGCAGCGTGCTCTCCTGCATCTGCAGCCGCTTCTTCGCGGTGACAACGTCAGCGATGCCCTTCTTGACGTTCTGCAGCTGTTCGACCTGCTTCTGGTAGCTGTAGTCGAGGGTCTCCGCCGGATCTTCCGCCCGGTCGAGCAGTTTCGAGACCTTCGCCTTCACAACGGTGGACATGCGCCCGGTCAAGCCAGCCATCTGATCCTCCTATTGCTGTTACACGAGACGACCGACCTGTGCTCGGCCAACGCTCTCAAGCGTAGCCGACCGCAGGGCCGCTACGCCCAGGTCGTGCCGCGCTCAGAGCCCGAGCGGGTGGCGAACGACGAAGCCGGCGTTCGTCTGGCGCAACGGGCGCCAGCGCGGACCCTCGAGATCGGCCGGGTCTTCGGCGGGGCTCGTGTCCAGACGGAGTCCCGCGACGGTCATGTAGGCGTGCCCGGGGTTGGAGAAGATCGCGATCCAGCGTCCGGCTCCGTGCGATCCCCAGACCTCGAATTCGGAGGAGTCCTCGGGGGTGCTGAGCAGGTCGGAGCCGTGGAGGGCATACGACACCGTGCCGGAGCAGTCGTAGCCGGGCGAGATGAACGAGCCGTGGCCGCCGCCGTAGATGTAGGGCAGGCCGATCAGTTCGTTGCCGGCCCAGATGATGTCCTGGATGACGGCCGGGACTCCCTCCGGGGCGGCGGCGATCCCGTCGACGAAGCGCGCGGTGGTGCCGGGCACGAGCAGCTCCGGCCGTGGTGTCGGGCCGGTGGCGGAGGTCATGCCGTTGCCGATGGTCAGTTCGCCGGGGATGCTCGTCGTGAGGCTGCTGGCAGCCGATTCGCTCGACGTGGCAGCGATTCCGCCGGTGCTGACGGCAGGCGTGCTGCTCGCGGCCGTGCCGGTCGTGGTGCTGGCCTTGGCGGGCACCGCGAACGGGACGACTTCGCCGGTGGTCGTCTTCTCGTAGACCGGCCCTTTGTACGCGATGTTCGAGGTCTTGGCTGTGATCGGCGCGAGATGCAGCGGCGGCGCGGATGGCTTGGCGGGCGTGGGTTCGGCGGCGGCGACGCCGCCGGTTCCGCCAGCGACGGCGGCGGGAGCTCCCACCGCGCTCAGCGCCGTGATCGTCAAGCTGCACATCACCGCTCTGCGGGTACGCATCCTCACAGTCACAACCTCTTTCGTCGGCCTGCGGGGTTAGCTGACGGGCTAGCGCTGAAAGAGCCTGCGCTTCTCACGGTCCTACCGTGGGATTCGCCCCAACAACTTGGGTCCCCCGTTCCCTGACACCTGGTCAAGGACTCGGCATTCGGGCGGGCACGCTACCAGACTGCAAGGACGCATGCAGGGCTTGCACAGCTTTTGGCAGCTTTTCCCGCAAATGCCGTGCTTTTCGCCGGATCGCTAGTGTGCCGGCCATGCGTGCCCCCGCGCGAGGACCGCTCGTCGCCCTGCTGGTGCTCGCCGCCGCGGTCATCGCCGGCTGCGGCAAGGGCGGCGGCGAACCGGTCAGCTCCGCCGGCTCTGCGCGCACGCTCGCACCGGTGGCGGCGCAAGGAGCGGTGAGCGTGGCGACGCGCAACACGACCCGTCTCGGCGGGGACGACGTGGCTGCCGACGCCGCGGCGGTGGCGCGCGCGGTGTACCCCGGTCTCACCGCTGCCACGCGACCGCTGGCGGTCGTGATCGTGAACGAGCGCGACTGGCTGGGAGCGCTCGCCTCCTCGGTCCTCGCCGGCGCCCCCGCGGGCGCGCCGATCCTGTTCAGCGAAGGCGAAACGCTGCCGGCGGTGAGCCTGCAGACGCTGGAAGCGATGCACCCGCTGGGCGCGCCGGCGCTCGGCGGCGCGCAGGTGATTCGAATCGGCACCGCCGCCGCGGTGCCGCATGGCCTGCTGACCCGCACCGTGCGCGTCGGCTTGGGCCTGCCGACGGTCGCCGCCGCCGCGATCGAGCAGCTCGCCGCGACGCTGGCCGGCGGCAGTGCGCCGCACGACGTGATCGTCCTGCCCGCCGATGCGACGCCGGCGCTGGCGATGCCCGCCGCGGGCCTCGCCGCCGAGAGCGGCGCGCCGATCCTGTTCGTCACCCCCGCGCGTGTGCCGAGGCAGACGGCGGCCGTGCTGGCCAGCCTGCACCGACCGTCCATCTACGTGATCGACGGCACGGCGGTCGGGCATCACACGCTCGATGAGCTGCGCAACTTCGGCACGGTCAAGACCGTCACGAGCGATGCCCCTCAGGCAGGCGTCGGTGACACCGCCGGCGCGGAAGCTGTGCGGAGCGCGATCGACGTCGCACGCTTCACCGACGGCACGTTCGGCTGGGGCGTGAAAGAACCGGGCCACGGGCTCGTGTTCGCGAACGCCGGCCGCCCGCTCGACGCTCCCGCCGCGGCGCTGCTGTCGGCTACCGGCGACTACGGCCCGCTGCTGCTGCTCGAGAGCGCGACGCAGGTGCCGCCTGAGCTCGCGGGCTATCTGTCGGATATCCAGCCGGCATACAGCGAACCGCAGTTCCCGCCCGTGCGAGGCGCCTACAATCACGGCTGGCTGATCGGCGACGAAGGGGCGATCTCGAGCGTGATCCAGGCCGAAGTCGACTCGATGCTCGAGATTCGCCCGCAGGCGCGGGGCAGCGAAGAACAGTCGGTCTCGCAGGTCGAATAATGTCGGCCTCGCAAGCACAGCGAGCACAGGGGCGAAATTGAGCCAAGCCGAGGATCCGAGACGTCTCAGCCGCAAGGCGAGCACCCACGAGGTGAGCGTGGAGGACGTGCGCCAGTTGATGGGGGCCTCCACCCCGCACTTCGCGCTGCAGCTGCGCAACCGCATCGCCAACCTGATCGCCGATCTGCCCGCCGAGCATCCCGCGCGCGTCGAAGGCGAGCGCGAGATCGCGCGCCTGCAGCGGCTGGGATTCGACGGCGAGACGCGCGGCGAGGGCGCCGCCGAGGGCGAGCGCCCGCTGCCATCCCTGAAGCTCTGACGCAGGCCGGGCCTGACGCAGGCAAGCGCCTATCGCAGGCCCGCGAACGTTCGCTCGCGCCTGGCGTCCACATAGCGCGCGCGCAGCAGTTTGAAGCAGACCACCGCGATCGCGACGTCGAGCGGCAGCAGCACGATGTTCAGCCAACTCGGCGCGCGGCTCGCGAGCGCGAGCACCACCAGCACGACCGCTGAGTGGAACACGATCGCGGGCAGCACCGCGAGCATCAGCGTGTGCGATCGAAAGCCGCCGAGGTGCTCGCGCAGCGTGACCTCGATGGTGCCGATCACGACCGCGCCGATGCCGGCGCCGAGCAGCGCGCCGTTGCGCTCGATGCCGCGCAGCCAGGCGATCACGGTGCCGATCGCGCCGACGAGGATCAAGAGCTCCGACAACGGCAGCGGGTGCCATGGCGCCTGCGGGCGATCGCCCGCGGCCTTGAGGTCGCCGAGGGCACCCGCGGCGCGCTGCGAGGGACGCGCGGAGGGCGTGGCACGCGGCGACGGGCTCGCGGAAGCCGTCGCGCTCGGCGCGGGCTCGCGTGCGCTCTGCGCGCTCGGACGCCGCTTGCGCGAGCGTCCGCGCCGACCGGGATTGCGCTTGGCCACGGAGGTCGGCTAGGAGCCGGGCGGGAGCTCGACGCGGTACATCGCCGTCGATGCTAGCGCCTATGCTGCGTTGCGTGTCCACGTCCGCGTCCTCCGCTTCGCCAACCCCGGCGGGCATCCCGGACAGCTCGCTGCCAGGTCCGTATCCGGTCGGCGAGTATGCGACGGCGCTGCGCTCCAAGCTGCGCTCGTTCGCGCGCGTGCAGCTGATGGGCGAGCTCGTCAACCTGCGGCCCTCGCGAGCGCGCGTGTACTTCGAGCTGCGCGACGGCGCCGGCGCGATCGCCTGCGCGGCGTGGCGCGCGGACTGGGAGGCGATGATCGCGCGCGCGGGCGCGCCGAGCGAGGGCATGCAGGTGGTGGTGGCCGGCGGCTGCGACTACTACCCGGGCAGCGCCACCTCCTCGCCGGGCTTCTCCTTCTCGGTGCTGGACCTGCGCCTCGCCGGCGACGGGGACCTGCTCGCGCGCATCGAGCGCCTGCGCAAGCAGCTCGACGGCGAGGGGCTGCTCGAGACGCAGAAGCGCCTGCCCCGGCCGGTGCTTCCGCATACGATCGGCGTGATCACGGGCGAGGGCGGCAAGGCTCGCGACGACGTGCTCGCTGCGCTGTCGCGCCGCGGCTGGGCGGGACGCCTGGTGTGGGGCTTTGCGCCCGTGCAGGACCGCCACGCGGCGCCCGCGATCGTGCGCGCGCTCGGCGAGCTCGTGTCGGTCGCCGACGTCGAGGTCGCGATCGTCGCGCGCGGCGGCGGCTCGCTGGCGGACCTGCTGTGCTTCTGCGACGAGACGCTGTGCCGCACGGTCGCGCTGCTGGGCGTGCCCGTGATCGCCTCGGTCGGCCACCACACCGACCGCACACTGCTCGACGATGTCGCCGCCGTCAGCTGCTCCACGCCCACCCACGCCGCGGAGGCCGCCGTGCGCGTGGACTGCGCCCGCGCGCGCACCGAGCAGACGGTGGCGGCCGCGCGCCTGCGCGAGCATGCCCGCCGGGCGCTCGAGCCGCGCGCCGGCCTGCCCGCCACCGCCGCGCGCCTGGGCGAGCACGGGCGGCGCGCGGTGCTCACCCGCGCGCGTCTGCTCGCGTCGCTGTCGCGCGCACCCACAGCGCACCTCGATCGCCAGCGCACGCGCCTGCACCAGCAGCTGCGCGAGATCCGCGCAGGCTCGCGCCGTCGTGTCGAGAGCGAGCAGCGCGCTGACCGAGCGGCGCGCGGTGGTGCTCGAGCGCAAGGCCGCGTCGTTCGCGCTCGATTGCCGCGAGCGGCGTCCGCGCGAGCTTGCGCAGCTCGCGCTCGTGCTCGCCGGCCACGATCCGCAGCGCACGCTCGAGCGCGGCTACGTGCTCGCACAGACGGCCGCCGGCGAGCCGCTCGTCACCGCCGCGGATGCGCGCGAGGCCGGCGAGCTGCGCCTGCGCTTCGCCGATGGCTCGCTGCCCGCGAGGGTCACCGAGCGATGAGCGAGCCTGGATACGAGGCCACGTCGTTCGAGCCCGTGCTTGGGAGCGAGCAGACGCGGGCCCGCGAGACCCCAGCTGTCGGCGGCGCGCCGCCGACCTACGAGACGGCGGCCGCGCGCGTCGAGGAGATCATCCGCCGGCTGGACTCCGGCGAGGCGAGCCTCGACGAGACGCTCGCGCTCGTCAGCGAGGGCAAGACGCTGATCGAGCTGTGCGCGAGCCAGCTCGCGG
Organism: uncultured Solirubrobacteraceae bacterium; assembly: GCA_963797105.1. Classification (GTDB taxonomy): domain Bacteria; phylum Actinomycetota; class Thermoleophilia; order Solirubrobacterales; family Solirubrobacteraceae; genus Palsa-744. Next base: position 891,315 of record CAWCOB010000002.1, on the reverse strand, counting down.
CGGTCGGCGACGCGCTCGAGGAGCTGCGCCTGGACGAGCTCGTCGGACGCCTGGAACGCGAGGCCGGAGCATGAGTCGACGGCGATCTCCGACGCAGAGGCGGGACGCCCGCTCATGAGCACCTGGGAGCAGCTCGCGGACCTCGAACTGGAGATCGAGGACTACGCGCTCGAGCCGCTGCAGGCGACCGTGTCGAGCGAGTTCGAGCGCAAGAGCACCGTCATCCACCTGCGCGGCGCGGGCGAGGACGGCCTCGGCGAGGACGTCACCTACGACGCCGTCGATCACGAGATCCTGCAGGCGGCCGGTCCCGTGCTGGCGCTCGCCGGGCGCTTCACGCTCGAGTCGTTCTTCGCGCATCTGGCCGAGCTTCAGCTGTTTCCCGAGCCTCCGCAGCGGGAGGTCTCGACCCGCTACCGCACGTGGGCGTACGAGTCGGCCGCGCTCGACCTGGCGCTGCGCCAGGCGCGCACGACGCTGCACGAGGCGCTCGGGCGCGAGCCGCGACCGGTGCGCTTCGTCGTCTCGCTGCGCCTCGGCGAGCCGCCGACGCTCGAGCCGCTGCGAGCGACGCCTGCGAGCTCTACCCCGGGCTGCGCTTCAAGCTCGACCCGACCAGCTCCTGGGACGAGCGGCTGATCGCGGAGCTGGTGGGCACCGGCGCGGTCGACTCGGTCGACTTCAAGGGCCTCTACCACGGCTCGATCGTCGACCAGCCCGCCGACCCGGTCCTCTACGGCGCGTCGCCGAGGCGTTCCCGCGAGCGTGGATCGAGGACCCGGCGCTGACCCCGGAGACCGACGCGGTGCTCGCGCCGTACCGCGAGCGCTTCTCCTGGGATGCGCCGATCCACTCGATCGCCGACATCGACGCGCTGCCTTATCCGCCGCGCATGGTCAACATCAAGCCCTCGCGCCTGGGCGGGCTGCGCAACCTGCTCGACGCCTACGACTACTGCGCCGAGCGCGGCATCGGCAACTACGGCGGCGGGCAGTTCGAGCTCGGCGTCGGGCGCGGGCAGAACCAGTACCTGGCGTCGATCTTCCACGCCGACGCGCCCAACGACGTCGCGCCCACCGGCTTCAACCTGCCCGAGACGCCGCCGGGGCTGCCGTCGAGCCCGCTCGCCCCAGTGCCGAGCCAGGCCGGCTTCCGCTGGGGCTGAGAAGCCCGGCGGGAAGCTGCGCCAGCGCAACTTCCGTGCCATGGTGCGGTTTGCGAAGCCATAGTCGATAACGTCGGGGGCCGCCGGTCGGCCACGGGTTCCCGCCCCGTTCGGCCGGAGGGTGGTTCCGCTCGAAGGAGTTTTGAGGTCTTGGCGAGCACAGGCGCCCACAAGCGATCGAGGTTCGTCGCGGCTACAGCTGTCGCGTCGCTGCTGTGCCTACTCGTCGGTGCCTACCCGCTCTCCGCGACGGCGGCGAACCCAGGCGGGACGCAGGCCGCGGGCGGCACGACGACGACCAAGAGCGGGGCCTCCAGTACGACGAAGGGCAAGGCGCCCTCGCTACACGTCACGAGCGTGCGCATCCAGAGCGTCAGCCTGCGTGCCAGCCGCGCGTTGCAGCGGCAACCCCCATCAGGTCACCGCGCGCGGCATGCTGCTGCTCGGCGGCGTGGGACTGACGCCAGGGATGCTCGTCGCCTTCCCGAGATCGCCCGGCGCGCACATCTCGAGCGTCTCGCTGGCGGCGCAGCCGAGCGCGCACCTGCGCTACGCGGTCCCCGGCAAGCCGAGCGCCGGCCTGCTCGTGACGGTGCCCAAGAGCGCCCACTCGGGGCACATCATGATCCTGCTGAGCGGCGCGCGCTACACGAGCTCCTACGGCCCGATCTATGTGTACGACCACGCGCTGCATCCGCCGCCGCCCAAAGTCGCAGCGCCGGCCAGCACCGTCGTCAGCGCACCAGTCAGCGGCACTGCCTTCGAAGGCCAGGGCATGTGGATCTGGTACTTGAGCAAATCCGACAGCGGCTCGATCAGCGCGATCGCCGCGCAGGCGCATGCGGCGGGCGTGAGCACGCTGTTCGTCAAGAGCTCCGACGGCTCGACCAACTACTGGAGCCAGTTCTCGCCGCAACTGGTCGCCGAACTGCACGCCAACGGGCTGAAAGTGTGCGCGTGGCAGTTCGTGTACGGCACCGAACCGGTCGGCGAGGCAGCGCTAGGCGCCGAGGCGGTGGCCGACGGCGCAGACTGCCTGGTGATCGACGCCGAGGGCCGAGTACGAAGGCCACTACGCCGCCGCCCAGACGTATATCAACGATCTGCGCGCGAAGATCGGCGCCTCCTACCCGCTCGGGCTCGCCTCGTTCCCGTACGTGTGCGATCACCCGTCCTTCCCCTACTCGGTGTTCCTCGGACCCGAACGGTGCCCAGTACAACGCGCCGCAGATGTACTGGAAGGACATCGGCCAGTCCGTGGACACGGTGTACGCCAACACGTACATCGCCAACCGCATCTACGGCCGCCCGATCTTCCCGCTCGGACAGACCTACGGCGGCGTCTCCCCCACGGAACTGCTGCGCTTCCGCGAGGAGGCGGTCGACTACGGCTCCCCTGGGGTTTCGTTCTGGGACTGGCAGGAAACCGGCTCCAGCGGCTGGAGCGCACTCGCCACGCCGCTCGCGCCGCTGACGAGCGTCACGCCCAACACCGAATACTCCGAACTGAAGAGCGCCAACAAGGGCGACGACGTGCTGTGGATGCAGGAGCACCTCGCCACCGCCGTCCCCACGCAGGAAACCACCGGCATCTTCGGCTCCGAGACGCTCGCCAACGTCGAGGCGTTCCAGACGGCGCACGCGATCGCGGCGACGGGCGTCGTCGAAGCGGCGACGTGGGCCGCGCTGCTGGCCCTGCCCCCCGTCGCGGTCGATTGGACGGGATCCGGGCCCAGCGACTGATCGTAGAGCGGCTACTGTTCGAAACCGTGGGCGCCCTGGCACGCGACTTCAAGCGGCGCTCCTTGATGGGAAAAGCGTACGTAGCCGCGCAGCTGGCCGGACCGCTCGGGGTGATCTTCGTGGCGGTGGGCTCGATGGGACACGATCACGCCCTGCTCGTCGTCGGGATCGTCCTGCTCGTGGTCTTCTGTGTCGATATGGCGGCGTTCCCGCTGCTTCGTGCTCGGCACGAGCTTCGGCGGCAGCGCAAACGCTGAGCAGCGCTATGCCCCCTGCGACCTCGTCTCGCATGCGAATGAGCAGCCGCTCGCGCCTCCCTCACGCGAGCAATAGATCAGCCCGAGCGCGAGCGGCGCGGATCGCGCCCGCATGCCCACGCGAACCACTCCGGCGCCTGCCGGCGCATCAGGAATGCTCCCAACGTAACGGTTAGTGCGATCCAGACCGCAACCCATACAACCCGAGCAGGATGTAGCGCGGCAACGAGGAGCGCTGTCAAGATCCCGGCGCCCCAAAGGGCAAACAAGCCATACCTTGCAAAAACGGCGATCGTGACCAGCCAGCCGGCTGGGGGACGAGAGTAGGGACGGGTCGGCACGCTCGGCGCCGCCACTTAGGTAGTCGCGCGCCGTTTGCGGATGACCCACCACTGACCGAAGATCCCGCCGCCGGCGCCGAGCATGCCTCCGCCGACCGTGTGCCATGCGGCGCCCGATGCCGCGAGCTCGAGGAGCAGCCCGCCCACGACCAGCACAGCCACCACCGACAGCCGCTTGGTTGTCTCTCGCGCTGAGAGCGGGCCCCGTCGCACAATCCGAGTGTAAACCGGCGCGAAGCCGGATTCAACGCACGCGCGACCCCGCGAGGCCGGCCCGAAGGCCGGCCCCTAAAAACTCCTCAAACGCGCCGACCGAATAGGGAGACGTTCGCTGCGCTCACATCCCCGATTCGGCCAGCGCCGGCTGTCGCGCGTCAGACGCGCTGAATCAGAGTGCCCGTCCCGAGCCCCCCGCCGCAGCACATCGTCACGAACCCGATCTCCTTGTCGGAGCGCTCGAGCTCGTGCAGCAGCGTGGTGATCAGCCGCGCGCCGGTCGAGCCGAGCGGGTGGCCGAGCGCCATCGCGCCGCCGTTGACGTTGACGCGGTCCATGTCGGGCGAGAGCTCGCGACGCCATGCGGCGACGACAGGCGCGAACGCCTCGTTGATCTCGATCAGGTCGATGTCGTCGATCTGCATGCCGTTGCGCGAGAGGATCTTGCGCGTCGCGGGGATCGGGCCCTCGAGCATTTTCACGGGGTCGCAGCCGACGGTCGTCTGGTCGACGATCCGCGCCCGCGGCGTCAGACCGAGCTCCTTGGCCTTGTCCGCTGACATCAGCAGCACCGCCGCGGCGCCGTCTGAGATCTGCGAGGCGTTGCCGGCCGTGATCTTGCCATCGGGCTTGAACGCGGGCTTCAGCTGTGAGAGCGCCTCGAGGTTCGTGTCGGGGCGGATGCCCTGGTCGGTGACGTAGGTGTCGCCGCCGACCGTCATTGGCACGATCTCGCGCTCGAAGCGGCCCTCCTCGCGTGGCCTGGTTGGCGAGGCGATGCGAGCGCACGGCCAGCTCGTCGAGCTCCGAGCGGGGGATCTCCCACTGGTCGGCGATCATCTCCGCGCCGAGGCCCTGGCCGACGATGTTGTGCTTGGCCATCAGCTCCGGCGGGAACGCCACGCCGAACTCCTGCTGGGTCTGCGCCACGGCCGCGAACGGCAGGTGACCCATGTGCTCGACACCCGAGCCGATCATCGCGTCGTGCACGCCCGCGGCGATCAGGCCGGCGGCGAAGTTGACAGCCTGCTGCGCCGAGCCGCACTGGCGGTCCACCGTCGTGCCGGGCGTCTCGATCGGCAGACCCTCCTGCAGCCACGCGTTGCGCGCGACGTTCAGGCCCTGCTCGCCGAACTGCGACACGCAGCCCGCGATCACGTCTTCGACCTGCGCCGCGTCGATGCCCGCGCGCTTGATCACCTCGGTGTAGCACGGCCCCGAGCAGCTCGTTCGGGTGCGTGTCCTTGTAGTAGCCCTTCTCCCGGTGCCCGCGGCCGATAGGCGTGCGAACCGCCTCGACGATCACGACTTCGCGGCCCTCTCGTTGCCTCATGTCTGCAGTCCTCCTACGGAGTGTTGGCGCGGCTGGTCACGGAGACCGGTTGAGCCCATCCGCCCACCGCGACTCCAGTTGACGGCCCGCCCACCCGCGCCTGTCTAAGATGCCCGGACCCTGCATCCGTAATTCTACCGCGCCTACCGATTGACTGGTCAGTCAGCCGGGGCGCGATCGACTCTAAAGCCCAAAGGAGAAACGTGAGCAAACGCCTCGCGATAGCCGGCAGCGGCGCCATCGCCTGCGGCCTCGCGGCCACGGCCGCCCACCACGGGCCCGTGCTGCTGCTGGCCCGCTCGGAGACATCGGCAGACCGCGCGCGCGCGACCGTCGAGAAGACGCTGAGCAAGCTCAAGGCGGAGGTCGACCCCGAGCACGTCGAAATCGTCACCGACACCGCGGCGCTCGCCGAGGCGACCTTCGTCGTCGAGGCGGTCATCGAGGACCACGACGCCAAGGCCGCCCTTCTCACCGAACTGAACGCGATCCTCGACGCCGATGCGATCCTCGCGACGACGACCTCGTCGCTGTCGATCGAGCGCCTCGCGCAGGAGAGCGGCCGGCCGCAGAGCTTCCTCGGGCTGCACGTCTTCAACCCCGTCACCAGGATGGACCTCGTCGAGCTGATCTTCCCGACGACGGCGAGCGAGCAGACGCGTACACGCGCGCTCGAGCTGTGCGAGAAACTCGAGAAGACCCCCGTCGAGGTCCCCGACGTGCCCGGCTTCGTCGTCAACCGGCTGTTGTTCCCCTACCTGTTCAGCGCCGTGCGCCTCGTCGAACAGACCGGCATGGACCCAGCCGATGTCGACACCTGCATGAAGCTCGGCGCCGGCCACCCGATGGGTCCGCTCGCGCTGCTGGACCTGGTCGGCCTCGATGTCTCCAAGGCAATCGGCGAGACGATCGGCGAGCCCGTGCCGGCACGCATCGAGGAGCTCGTCGCCGAAGGCGCGCTCGGACGCAAGACTGGGCGCGGCATTCACACATACTGAACACTTCCGTTGAATGCGCCGAGCGTGCCTGTCGAGAGGCTGCTCTTCGCGAACATTTAGGCAGGCTCGGGCGACCGTTTAGGTGTCGTTGAACAACCTCGCCATACTGGTTTATGCGACGTCAAACGTCGCATCGCACACCCGCCTCCTCCCAGTGCGCACGATCCGGTCCGCTCCCCCCGCGGGCCGGACGTGTTTAACGGGCAGGGAAATTTCTAGGGGCCGGCCGAGGGCGGCCGGCTGAGCGTGATGGCGGGCTGGCTGTGACCCGGACCGCTCAGTCCTCGGACGTGCGTCCTTCGCGCGGCACGAGACGCCGCTCGCGAATGCGGACCGCCTCGATGCGGTTGTCGCGCACCGACTCGACGCGAATCGAGAAGCCGTTCGCGGTGACCGTGTCGCCGCGCTTGGGTAGGCGGCCGAGCTCGGCGAACACGAGCCCGCCGATCGAGTTGTAGGCGTCGCTGTCGACCGGCAGGTGCAGGCCGTAGTCGGCAAGGTCGGTGATCGCGACATGGCCGCGCACGAACCAGTCGCCGTCCGCCAGCCGGCGGATCTCCCCCGCCGCCGGGTCGGTCTCGTCGGCGATCTCGCCGACGACCTCCTCGATGATGTCCTCGACGCTGACAACGCCCACGACCCGCCCGTACTCGTCGACCACGACCGCGAGCGAGGTCCGCTGGCGCTGAAGATCGGCGAGCAGGTCGTCCAGCGGCTTCGTCTCGGGCACGATCAGCGCGTCGTGGACGACCGGCTCGAGCGGCGTGCTCGGCCCGTGCTCCATCAGCTGGCGCACCAGCTCCGATACGTGCACGAGGCCGCGGATCCGGTCGCGGTCTTCCTCCTCGGTGACGAGCAGGCGCGTGTGGCCGCTCGACACGCACAGCTTCAGCGCCGTCTCCACATCCTGGGAGACGTCGACGGTGACGACCGCCGGCGCCGGCGTCATCACCTGGCGCGCCTCCTGCTCGTGCAGGTGGAAGACCCCCGTCAGCATGCCCGCCTCGCCCTGGTCGATCTGTCCGCCCTCGTGCGACTCCGCGATCAGGCGCTTGAGCTCGTCCGAGGAGCCGCCGCGGCGCTCCTGGCTCATGTCGACTCCGAGCAGCCGCAGGATCCGATCGGCGACGGCCGTCAGCGCGACGATGAACGGATGAAACAGCGCACTGAACGCCTGCAGCGGCCGTGCGACGCGCCGCGCGACGGCCTCCGCGCGGTCGATCGCGTAGAACTTTGGCACCATCTCGCCCGCGATCAACTGCGCTGAGGAGATGATCGCGAACGCCACGATCACCGCGACCGCGACAGCGACGCCGTGGCTGATCGTGTTACCGAGCGCGCCCTTGAGAATCGACGCGAGCGCAGGCTCGCCGAGCGCGCCAATGCCGATCGAGGTCATCGTCACGCCGATCTGGACCCCGGAGATGTATTCGTTGACGTTCTCCAGCTGCCTGAGCGCCAGCGCCGCGCCCTTGGCGCCTTCCTCGCACAGCAGTTCGAGCCGCTCGCGGCGCGAGCGTACGAGCGCGTACTCGGCGATCACGAAGAATGCGTTGATCGCGACCAGAAGCGCCGCGAAGATCAGCTTCAGGCCGTTCACGCCAGGCGCGCTGGGGCGACGCTACTTCGAGGAAGTTCTTCGTCGTCTGTCATCGTGTGCTCGACCTCCCAAAGGTAGCAAGCGCGCTGGTCATCTATGCGGCGCGAGCTTCCGCACCGCCACGCCAGGCAGCGCCGAGACGCTGCTAGAGGAGGCCGTCGAGCTGCGCGGCGAGCCGGAAGTCGGCGTCCGTGAGGCCGCCCGCGGAATGCGTGGACAGCGTCAGACGCACCTTGTTCCAGCCGTGCACGAGGATGTCCGGGTGGTGGTTGACACGCTCCGCCGCCGCCGCGACGCGGTCGACGAACGCGATCGCCGCAGCGAAGTCCGCGAACGCGAGCTCGCGCACGATCGATGAGCCCTCGCGGCGCCACTGCGGCACCTCAGCCAAGCGCTGCTCGATCTCGACGTCGCTGAACGCTGCCATTGTTGTGCGAGCTTACCTTTACTGTCTCGGCATGAGGATCGTCAGCCTCGTCCCCCACGCGACCGAGCTGCTGTTCGCGCTCGGCCTCGGCCCCGACGTCGTCGGCGTCACACACGAGTGCGACTACCCGCCCGCCGCGCAGCGCCTGCAGCACGTCACGCGCGACGTGCTGCCCGCCGGCCTCGATGCGGCCGAGATCGACGCGGCGGTGCGCGAGCGCACGCTCGCGGGCGAGGCGATCTACGAGCTCGACGGCGAGACGCTCGCCGCGCTCGAGCCGGAGCTGATCGTCACGCAAGCGCTGTGCCCGGTGTGCGCCGTCTCCTACGACGAGGTCGCCGTCCTCGCAAGGACGCTGCCTTCGGCCCCGCGCGTGATCGCGCTCGACCCGAAGACGCTGGGCGAGACGCTCGGCGACGTGCGCACGATCGCGCAGGCGACCGGTCGCCGCGAAGCGGGCGAAGCGCTGATCGCGGACACGGCCGCGCGCGTCGACCGCGTCAAGCTCGCCGTGCGCGCGCAGCCGCGCCCGCGCGTGGCCGCGATCGAGTGGCTCGACCCGGTGTTCGTCGCCGGTCACTGGACGCCGCAGCTGATCGAGCTCGCAGGCGGCGAGGATGTGCTGGGCATGCCCGGCGAACCGTCGCGCGTCGTCACCTGGGATGAGCTCGCGGCCGCGCGGCCGGAGTTGCTCGTTGTGATGCCGTGCGGCTACGACGAGCAGCGGGCGCAGGCCGAGGCCGGCGTCTACTCCCGCGAGCTGGCGGGCGTCGGCGCGCAGCGGATCGTCGCCGTCAACGCCTCCGCGTACTTCTCACGGCCGGGCCCGCGTCTAATCGACGGGCTGGAGCTGCTCGCGCAGGTGCTGCACCCGGGGTTCGCGCCGCCCGTGCGGGCCGACGCTCGCGCGACGCCCGTTACCTGACCGTGCGCTCGACGCGTTCTCATCTCACCTCGGTGGCCGTCCTGGGGGTCCTCGCCGCTCTGGCTTTCGTGAGCAGCTCGGCGACCGCCGGGCCGAGCGCAACCGCGTTGGTCCTCGGGGGCAACCCAGCCACCGCCGGACCGGGCGCGCGCCGCGCATCGCTGCCGCTCGCGGGCAAGGTCGTCGGCATCGACCCTGGCCACGACGGGCGCAACTACAGCGACCCGAGCTACATCGACCGTCCCATCTGGAACGGACGCGAACAGGAGGCTTGCGACACGACCGGCACCGAAACCGACGGCGGCTACACCGAGGCGCAGTTCAACTTCAACGTCGCCGAGTACCTCGCCGGCGACCTGCGGGCCGAGGGCGCCACGGTCGTCCTCACGCGCACGAGCAACAGCGGCGTCGGTCCCTGCGTGACCACGCGCTCGGAGATCATCGACCGCGCGCGCGCCAACGTCGCGATCGACATCCATGCCGACGGGGGACCGCCGGACGGCCGCGGCTTTGCGATCCTCGAGCCGGTCGCCGATGGGCCGAACGATCGCGTGATCGGCGCCTCGAAGGCGTTCGGCCGGGTGCTGCTCGAGCGCTACCGCGACCTCACGGGCATGCCCGTGAGCGACTACGACGGAACCGACGGGATCTCCGACCGCGACAACCTCGCGGGGCTGAACCTGACGACGGTCCCGAAGGTGCTGATCGAGTGCGGCAACATGCGCAACGCGACGGATGCGGCGCTGCTCACGCGCCCCTCCTTCCAGCGTCTCGCCGCGCGCGCGTTCGCGCAAGCGATCGCCTCCTACCTGCAGGCCTGAACCGCGCAGGGCGGCGCGTCTCAGGCGATGCCGCTGCCCGTGGCGCCGGAAATAGCGATCGCCCCGAATACGGCTGCCACCGACAGCAGCAGGCAGGCGAGGAACCCGAGGGCGGGGACCTTCCGATCATCCGCGGTGCGGATCGCGAGCCCCGCGAGGAAGCCGCCGATCAACCCGCCGATGTGAGCGCCGATGGAGATGTTGGCGAGCGTGAAGCTGAGAATCAGGTTGATCACGATCAGCCCGCCGATGCCGGATTGCTGCACGCTCAGACCCCGCGCGCGCAGCTCGACGACCGCCGCCCCCATGAGGCCGAAGATCGCGCCGGACGCGCCGAGGCTCGCGCTCGCGGTCGCGAACACGACGCCGAACGAGCCGGCGAGCAGCGCCGTGAAGTAGATGACGGCGAAGCGCACCGAGCCGATCGCCGGCTCGAGCATCAGCCCGAGGATGTACAGCAGGTACATGTTGAAGCCGATGTGGAGGAAGTTCTCGTGCAGGAACGCGCTCGTGACCAGGCGCCAGTACTGACCCTGGCCGGAGGCGATGGTTTCGCGCGCCAGGAAGCCTTCGTTGATGACCTTCCCGTAGATGCCCGAGCCGAACAGCGTGAACTGCCCCTGCTCGGTCAGGAACACGAGCACGTTGATCGCGATCAACGTGTAGGTCACGCGCGGGACCTTCGCGAGCTCGCGCATGCGCACCACCTTCGTGCGCTGGCTGGCGCACTCTGGACAGCGCATGCCGACCGGCGTGGTCGTCATGCAGTCGGGGCAGATCGGCCGGCCGCAATTGGAGCAGGAGACCCCCGTCTCGCGCGAGGGGTGGCGATAGCAGGTGGCCATGTCCGCAGCAAAGAGCCTATCTCGAAGGTTGGCACGCCACCGTTGGCGAGCGCCCGTCTGACGCCCGCCGGCCGTACGGCGCGCTAGCGGTCGCCGAGCAGCTTGCGCGCCTCGCGCCCAAGGTCCTGGACGGCGTGCTCGGCTGCCGCGCGCACCCCGTCGAGGCTCGCCGGCGAGTGCTGCGCGCGCCTGCGCATACGCAGCAGCACCAGCGCCGTGCCCGCGCCGGTGCCGAGCACAAGCGCCGCCGCCGGACGCACCCAGTTGCGCGGGTCGCGCATCGCGGAGAGCTCCCACGCCTCGAGCTCGTCGGCGGCCATCTCGGTGATGCTCGTGAGCGTGCTCTCCAGGCGCTCGGCGAGGTCGGCGGGCGGCTCGACCGGCGCCAGCGCTTCGCGCAGCAGCCCCTCGAAGTTGGACGCGGCCTCAGTCATGCACGATCTCCTCCAGCTGCTTGATCGCGCGATGGATCAGCACCTTGGTGGCGCCGTCCGAGCGGCCGAGCGCGCGCGCGATCTCGCGGTTGTCCATGCCCAGGGCGAAGCGCATGATCAGCGCCTCGCGCCGGTCGTCGGGAAGCTTCTGCACCCCGTCGAGCACCCGGCTCAGCTCGTCGCGTCCCTCGACCAGCTGCTCGGTGGTATGCATCGCGGCGAGCGGCGTCGTGTCGTCGATCGGCGAGACCGGCTTGCGCGAGCGATCGCGGTACAGGTTGGCGGCGAGGTTGTGCGCGATCCTGATCAGCCAGGGCCGCAGCGGTCGCCCATCCGATTCGCGCTGCGCGCGCTCGAAATGGCGGTATGCCTGCAGGAACGTCTGCTCGGTCAGGTCCTCCGCGTCGTGATGATCGCCCACGCGGTAGTACGCATAGCTGTACACATCGCGCAGGTGCGCCCGGTAGAGATCTGAGAACTCCGCGTCCAACTGCGACTTGGGCTTCGGGCTGGCTTGCTCGCTCACTCATTGCACCCTACCTCCGCGCCCGACACGAGCCGATGTCCGCTCACGCGGCGCGGGATATCTCGCGCCGCGCCGGCTCTTGAAGGAGCGCCGGATCCGCAGCCTCGGCGCCGCCCAGCCACTCCCACTGCAGGCTGATGCACGCCCAGATCCGCTCGGTCACGGCCGTTGCGAGCGCCGGCGAGCAGCTCTCGACGGTCGGGTAGCGCAGCGGAGCACCGACGCGCAGACGCACCTTGCGCGGGCGTATGCGCCACCCCCGCCGCACCTCGTCGCTACCGATCACCGCCACCGGCGCCACCGGCGCTCCGGTTTCCAGCGCGAGCCGCCCGATACCTCGCCGCGGATCTCCGAGCGGCCGATGGCGGACACGCGTGCCCTCCGGGAACACCACCACGCAATCGCCGCGCGCCAGGATCGCGCGCGCAGTCGCCATCGCGTCGCCGTCGCCCGCGCCGCGGTCCACCGGAAACGCGCCGAGCGCGTTCAGCACCCACGCCTGCCAGCGCTTCTCGAACAGCTCGCGCTTGGCCAGGTAGTAGACCGGCCGGCGCACGAGCGTGCCGATCACGAACGGATCGAGGAAGCTGCGGTGGTTGGAGGCCAGCAGCAGCGGCCCGCTGCGCGGCAGGTGCTCGCGCCCGACCCGCTGCAGACGGAAGTACACGAGGAAGAACGGGACGAACAGCGCGCGCACGACCCAGTAGACGACGGGGTTCACGCCGCGCTGCAGCGAACGCTCGCGAAAGGCGTCGAGGTCGACGTGCGCGACCGCGGCGAGCGGCGCCACGGGAACGACATTGTGAGGGCTGGGCGTGTCCACACCCCAGGTACACCGCCGCCGGTGACGCCGTTACAGCTCGCGCCAACGCCGAGCACCGGCGGCGCGTCCCCGAACCACCGGCGGCGCATCCCCCGGACCACCGGGGCTCAGGAGATGGCTCTCAGCTCCAGCGATTCTTCGCCCGCGACGGTCGCGCTCAGCGTGAACGTGAGCGGTACTTCATTGCCACCGACGACGAGCACCGGAACGTCCTTAGCGGCACCCGAGAGGCTTTCGGGCACCTGCTCGCCCTTGCTCGCGGCGAATGTCAACGAGAACGCGCTCGACATCTTCTAGGCCTTGCGATCGCTCGTAGTGTCGACGGCCTACCGATCGCGAAGACCTGGTAGGCAGCTGCGGCGACATCCACCCCTCTAAGATCGCGCTACTTCATGCGGCGACCGAGTCAGTGGCACCGCGGCGCATGGTCAGGCCAAAGAGCGCGGCGAAGATAGCGACTCCGAGGATGTTGGTGAACATCTTGTAGTTGACCTTGACCCCTCCGAAGATGTCCGCCCGCGTTGGCCGGATATGGGGTATCAGCCCGAGGCCACCGAACAGGCCGTCCACCGCCAGCGCCGCGAGCACCATCGTCACGAACATCAGCGCGACGATCCGCACGGCGTACGCGTTGCCGTAGTACTTGCGATAGATCTGGATGATGGGCAGAACGATCAGGTCGGCGAAGACGAACGCGATCACGCCCGCGAAGCTGATCCCGCCTGACCAGAGCACGGCGGCAAGTGGCACATTGCCGACCGAGCAGACGAAGCTGAGGATCGCGATGATCGGTCCGACGATCGCGTTCTCGATCAGCTTCAGTGCATCGGGGGCGTGTGTGATGAACAGCGCATCGAAGAAGCTGTTGTGTAGCTGGCCGATGAAGCCGGCGAGCAGGAAGCCGATCAGGACCTCCTTCCAGACCATCGCCCAGTCGTTGCGGAAGTTCTGCGCGACGTCTGACCAGGCGCTCGGGCTCGTCAGGCGCTGGCGGATAGCGATGCGCTCCGCCGCGCTGTGATGCTGATGGCCGCTATCGGCCTGCTGGGCGTGTTCGCGGGCTTGTTCCTCCAGGCGCTTTGAGATGAAGAGCCGCAGGAGGACCGTCATGATCGCGATCAACACGAGGCCGCCGATGAACTCCGCGAGCGTGAACTGCCAGCCGATCAGGACCCACATGACGATCCCGAGCTCGATCACGAGGTTCGTCGAGCTGAACTGAAACGCGAGCGCAGACGCCGCCGAGGCGCCCTTCTCAAACAGGCTCTTGGCGATCGCTATCGCCGCGTAGCTACATGACGATGACGCAGCGCCGAGACCGGTGGCCAGCGCGACAGGCTTAAGGCCCGAGCCGCCGAGCGCGTTCTGGATCCGCTCGCGGGGGACCCACGCCTGCACGATCGCGGAGATCGCGAAGCCAAAGACCAGCGCCCACCAAACCTCCCAAGCCATCAGAAAAGCATCCTTGAAGCCGTCGCCGAGGAACGAGAGAACGCGGTGCATCCTCAGCGATGCGAACGCTTCGGAGCAATCATCGGCAACGGGCGTACCGACGGCTGGCCTGGATTGACCACGGGCGCTGCGAGCGAGTGGAAGCGAAAGTCACAGCAGCCGGCGCCGGCAACCAACGTGCCGGATCGCTGTAGGCGAGCGCCCCACATCTCAGCAAGTGCATAGTCGAGGTTGCACCACGAGCCGGCGCAGAGGTCGGCTGCGCCTCTCGCTGCGAGATAGTCGGCGACCGGGCAGCGCAGCATGTCCAGCGACCGTCCGTCCTGCTCGGGGACGTCCGTGTACTGGTAGCCGGGCTTGCCGAACGGATAGGTCAGGAAGGCGTTGACGCTGAGTTGCAGCCGGCGCACTCGATCACGCGATGCCAGTGTGGTCGCGACCTTCGTGGCGCGGCCCCAGTGGCGGTAGAAGCGCCAGCAGATGTCCCCTACGAGCTCGATCGCGTAGGCGCGCTCGACCCCCGATTCCTCAAGGCTCTCCAGCATCGACAGGGTGAGGGCGGCCAGCATGACGTTCTGACGACTGCCTATCGTCGGCTCGCCCGCAAGATCCGGGACGTCTCGCTGGAACCGGTCGAATGCTGCGTCGAGAAATCCCATGACCTCACGGCGGGTGAAGCGGCCCGCAGTCGGATCGCTGCGTGACCGGTTGCGCCCTGCGACAGCCCGGGCGGCTGCGACTCGCGCAAAGGGCTTTCCCCAGCGCGCCACGCCCCGCGCCCATCGCTTTGAGCGACCGGCATGGGCGTTGGGCTTAGCCTTGATGCGGGGCGCGGTGGACATGCGATGTGCCTGCTAGGCCGACGCGATCGTGTTGTCCAAATTGACAATGACCACGGAGGAACAAAGCACCACCAAGACGGCCCAGCGGTGAGCGTTTTGATCTGCTCGGCGCGGCGCCGTGATCGCACTCACAGGTTCACCAAAGGGGTCAGCGTTTCGCTCGATGCGACGGTCGAGCTTTCGACTTCTGCGCTCGTCCGCGGTAGGAAAACCGCGGCGAGCACGACGCCGAGCACTGCGATGCAGCCCGCGACGAGCAGCGCAAGGTCCATGCCGTGCACAAAGGCCATCCGGGCCGAGGTAAGCAGCACGCTCGAGTGGAGCTTGTGCGCGACCGCCACAGCACCAAAGATGCTCTCCCGAGCAGCACTCGCAGCCGACGGCAGGAACGCGGACACATCCAGTCGAGCGAGGTAGGCGGAGCTGAGCACGCTACCCAGGACTGCCGTACCGAGTGGAACTTTGTTGATCGCCTGTAGCACCGCCGATCCGACTCCGCTCTGCTCCTCGGAGAGCTCGGAGAGCGCCGCGGATATCGACGTCGCCATAGCCAGGCCCATCCCGACCCCGACGATCGCCATCCACGCTGCGATGAAAGCTCCGCCGGAGCCCACGCTGGTGGCAGTCCCGATCAGCAAGCCCACAGCGAGGATCGCGAAGCCGACGGCAACAGTGACCTTCGCGCCCACCAGATGAGCAATCGGGGCGGCGCTCACGGCTGCCAGCAACAGCCCGCCGATCAGCGACAATAGTCTCACGCCAGAGCCCATCGCGCTGGCCCCGAGCACGCCCTGGAAGTACTGCGGCATCGTGAACAACACGCCGATCATCGCGAAGATCGCGACGGCGGCGAGGATCACGCCCCAGGTGTAGGAGCGCGAGCGAAACAGCACGACATCGACCAACGGCTGGCCATCTGGGCGCTGGCTGAGCCGTGTCTCCCATGCGAGGAACAGGGCGAGGACGGCCACGCCGGCGACCATCTCCAGCAGAGCGGCCGGGGAGCTCCAGCCGTGCTCGCCCGCCTGAATCAGACCGTAGACCAGCGCGACCAGGCCAACCACGGATGTGCCCACCCCGATCAGATCGAGCCTTGGCCGCTCGTGCGCGCGAGCCTCGGGTAGCAACCTGAATGCGGCAAGCAGGCCGACTAGGGCGACGGGCACGTTCAGCAGGAACACCCAGCCCCACCAGTAGTTGGTCAGTATCCAACCGCCGAGGATCGGGCCGATCGGCAGGGCGAGGAAGTTCACCGCCGCCCAGATCCCGATCGCCCTCGGGCGCTCCTGCTCACTGAAAAGCGTGGTGATCGCTGCGAGCGACATCACGATGATCCCCGCACCGGCGAACCCGAGTAGCACTCGGGCAGCGATGAACTCGTCGCTCGAGGAAGCCGCAGCACACGCCCCGGAACCAACAGCGAACAGCGCCAGAGAGCACAGCAGCACCTTCTTTCGCCCGTAACGATCGCCGAGCACGCTCGCCGGCAACATCGACGCCGCAAGCACCAGCAGATACCCCGAGGAGAACCACTGCAGGTCTGACTCCGAAGCGTGCAACGCACCGGCCAGCGTCGGCAGCGCCACGCTCAGAACCGTGCCATCCAGGCCCACGGCCAGAACAGCCAGGTTCAGCGCGCCAAGCGCCCACCACCGACGAGCGCCCAGGCTCCGAGGGTCAACAGCGGCAGAACTCATGGATTGAGCTCTCTAAAGGCTGGTGGGAGCACGAGGTGGATCAGTCGCACCGGAGGGCATCTCGTTCGCTCGTCGTGGCCATGTTGCTTCCTTACGAGGGAACGCTCATGGCCTGCGACAGGTCGATGGTCACGTCGCCGAAGAGGGCTACAGCAGACAGCTCGTCCTCGACATCCCAGCGGTGCGCGCGCTTGCCCTTGTGTAGCCATCCTCCCTCAAACATTGGCTCCAAGCCCAAAAGCCACCGGCGACGCTTACGCGGGAGGCGGCGCTTAGGCGCGGAAGCAACTACGCGCGCGGCGCTGGATGTCTCGGGCGTCACGAGGCCGAAGCTGCCCCCACGAGGAGATCTGAGTTGCGATGACTTTCGCCACCTTCGAGCACGATCTTCAGGGCGCCGGTGTTGGCGGCGTCGGCGAACGTGTCGTAGGCGGCCATCGTGTCGCTCAGGGGCAGACGATGGGTGGCAAACAGCGACGGGTCCAAGCGACCACTGGCGACCAGCCTCATCAGCTGAGGAATCGTGTTGGTGTCGACCAGCCCTGTAGTGATCGTGACGTCGCGAGTCCACAGCTTCTCTAGGTGCAGGGTCGCGGGCTTGCCGTGCACGCCGATGTTCGCCACGCGTCCACCCGGGCGTATCAGCTCGGTCGCAAGCTCGAATGTCTGCGGCACGCCAACCGCCTCCAAGGCGACATCGGCGCCGAGGCCGTCTGTGAGCTCCATGATCTGTGCAACCGCGTTCTCGCGCCCATTGTTGATCGTCTTGCCCGCACCGAACCGCTTGGCGCTTTCCAGCCGACTGTCGTCGAGGTCGATCGAGACGATCCGCCCAGGCGTGTAGAGCTGTGCCGTGAGGATCGCCGCGAGGCCGATCGGCCCGGCGCCGACGATCGCCACGACATCCCCGGGTGTGATGTGGCCGTTGAGCACACCAACCTCAAAGGAGGTCGGGAGGATGTCGGCGAGGAACAGTACCTGCTCGTCTGAGAGCTCCTCAGGGATCTTGTACACGGAGTTATCGGCGAACGGAACGCGTGCATACTCCGCCTGCAAACCGTCGATCAGATGGCCGAAGATCCAGCCACCGCCGCCGAGACACTGCCCGTAGCGAGCTTCCTTGCAGTAGCGACAGCGCCCGCAGGCGCTGACGCATGACATCAGCACCCGGTCCCCGACAGCCACAGTGCTCACGCTCGTGCCGATCTCCTGCACGGTGCCGACCGCCTCATGGCCGAGCACCGTGCCGGCCGGCGTCTCGGGTACGTCTCCCTTGAGGATGTGCAGGTCTGATCCGCAGATCGTCGAGGTGTCGATCCGCACCACGATGTCGGTCGGATCGATGATCGTGGGGTCGGGCATGTCATCCCAGCCGCGCTGGCCTGGGCCGTGATAAACGAGGGCCTTCATGTGATCTCCAATCTCTGGTGGGTACCGGTTGTTGTGCAGCGACCCCGCGATGCGTGAGACCTCATGAGGGAGCACCTGCCAGCGCTGGGCTGCGTTTGAGGGGGAGTAGCTCCTCCTCGGCTGGGATTCGTTGTGCGTGGCGGAAGCCAAGGCCGACAAAGCCGAGCAACACCAGCGCCAAGATGAAGGAAGCGATCGAGCCGATCAACATGATCGTGCCGATCTTCGAGAAGCCGTACGCCTCGAGCAAGAGCCCGCGTAGCGTTGTTCCCTGGAAGGAGGTGGTCTCTAGTTCCGCGAGTTTGGTGTTCGTTGGTTCGGTGCGTGCGGCGGTGCTGATCTTCGAGTAGATCCCTCCGTAGGGCATCTCGGAGAGGTGGATCGCGATGAAGTGGTCGGCGTAAGCCTCGGCCTGCGGACCGGTGAGCAGCTGCTGTCCTGCGTACTGCGAGACCGAGGGGATCATCGCGGCGGTGATCTCGCTACCGGCCTTGGGGTGTTCAAAGGCCCCCTTGGTCGGGAAGAAGATGTCCTGTGCGGCGAGCTGGTTGTGGACGTTGTTGTGGTCGTAGCTGTAGCCCCACATCAACAGTCCGCCTGCCACGAGCAGGACAACTACGAGGACCAGCCCGACGGCGCTGGTAAGAACATCGAAGACTCTGCGGCGCATGAGAACGGCTCCTGTCGGTGGGGTTACACAACAAGATCCTTGTCGCGTGTTCCCGGCCGAAGATTGGAGCCGGTGATGCGTATGCCAGCCGAGGGTAAAGGCGAAGCCAATAAAGACTCTACCACCCGCCAACGGCCGTCACGAGCGCTCCTGGGCTGCCTCCTAGAGATCTTGTCGCGCCGGGGCGGCTCGGGTCATCGTGATGCTTCGTTAGCGCGCTCGACCACGAGTCGGAACCCGCCCTGGAGCAGATCGTTGGCGCCCGCGAGCGCGAGGACATTCGTCGTCGCACGGCCCGCGACGGGTGAGGCGGTGCGAAGACCGACGAGCACCAGGGCCCCCCAGGTGCCGGCACAGCGTGTGCACGTGAGTAGCTCGCCGACGGCGCGTTGCATTCCGCGGCCCTTTGGCGCCAGCGGATGATGATCGTCATCTTCTTCTACGAACGGTTGACGCAGCCAGGTAGACACCTTCTCCTTCACGACCGTGTCGGCGAGCGCGAACGTCGCCAGTGCAAGTGCGGGCAGATCGCGTGGCGGGATCGCTGCGGCGCCTTCGGCGTGCCGCCGGCGAGCCAGCGCGATTACGCTAGCGAGGCCAGTGACGAAAACCGTTGCGAGTATTGCGTAGTCCTCAGGATTGGTGAGAGCGACGGGCGTCGGCTGCGCTCTCGGTTCTCTGTCGGGGGGTTGGCGTGTTGTCTGCGGCGCCAAGTTGTCGGGAGGCTGCTGACCGGGGCTCTGGCTCGCGCTCGTTAGCACGAGTCGCTCCTAGCGAGCTCGCAGGACGTTGCCAGTCGAACAGCGTCAGGCAGTGTCTCTTGGTCCGCGTCCTGCTCGATGTTCATCACGACGTATCGAGTGGCGTGAGCTTTACTGAACAGCACGCGCAGTACTCCGAGCGGCGGTAGGCCTCGTGTGTTGAGGGCGAGTACGACTACATCGGGATGATGGTCGCGCCCGTGTTGGCGTGCGCTGTCGAGATGGCTTGCCTCGGCGATCACGCTCATATCGGGCTCGTTCTCGAGCAGTTGCTTGAGGTGTGACCGCACGGCTGCTTCTCGGCTGACCAGCAGGATCGCGATCGTCTCGGTTTGGACGCGCGTGTCGGGCACGGTCAAGGTGGCCGACTGTGTGCTCATGACTCGGTGAGGCAGTACACGCCGCGGTAGGGCCGGCCGCTGCTGTCCTGCCCGGGTGTGACGCCTTGCATCTCATTCTCCCACCCCGGGAATGCGTCGGCCGACGGCGGTTTCACCGTGCCGATACGTTCGCGTTCGGTCAGTAGCGCGTAGGCCAACTCCATGCCTTGGTGTCGGCGCGGGATTGCCATTCCCTGCGTGAGGTGCCTAATTCTTGGATAGGTGCGCCCTGCCCGCGCTGCGCGGGAGCAGGTCGCCAGTCGCGGCCGCGATCGGTGGGATGCGGCTCGCTCGTCGATGGCGGACGGTGAGACCGCCATCGGACGTGTGACGACGAGCGCGCGACGCTGCACTGGCCTGAACTTGTCGGCGACCTGTGTTCGATCGTGTCGCCCTCCCGAGGGTGGGGTGCTTGCGATCACCAGCACCTCGGCATCGGCGCGAGGCAACGAGTTCTCCGCGTAGAGGACATCGGCGGGCAGGGTCGAGGTGAACAGCTCGACGATCACCCGGCTACGTGCGACACACCGTGGACAGTGTCTGATCGCAGCGCGGTGTGGCCGCACCGCGATACTCAGGCCGCATCGCGGACAGTTCAAATGCCGGGAGCGCAGGCTAGCGTCAGGCTGCCCACGGGTGCTCATGGCCTCTTCGGCCTTTCTGGGCTACCGGCGGAAAGGCACAACCACTCCTGTCGTTTGCCGAGGTACTCGCTGGGAAGCTCGTCGCCGATTGCCTCTAGGACCTGGAGCCAGCCGAGCGCGTCGCGGTAGTCGCCGTGCGAAGCCGACTCGTTTGCGCATCGAAGGCTCCCGGCGACTGCCCTGCGATGCCGTTCCGCGGCGCTGCGTGTCTCTTGAAGTGACCGGCTAGGCATAAGCCGATCTGCCCCCGCGCCACAGCCCTATCGGACCTTCGGCTCGAACACAGCTCACGCGCCTAGATGAAACCATGATGAGTGGGCTCCTGACGGAGGCGTTCGGCATCGACCTTCCGTGAGTGTCGATGCCCTGACGCCGGCCGAGGATTGGAGCCGGGAGAATCTGCCTGCCGAGTTCTGAGGCGAAGGCAGTTGCGACTATAGACGATGCTGGCACGCTCGAGGACGCGCTGTCAACAATAGTTGCGACCCCCGAGGGACTGGTGCCTGGCTGCGCACCAGCCCCTCGCCAGGAAACCGGGATCGCCTCGTCAAGGCCGTCCTCGGTGATGTCAATAGGGCAGCCTCCAAGCGAGGCGTCTTCGCCCACATCAGCGATGAGGATGTCCTCGCCACCGGCGTGAGCCCGAGCGGACGCCCGGACCGAGCAGTACGCCTAACTCATCCGGCTCCCCTGAAGTTGGATCGGTGACGCCTGTATCGCCGTCGCGTTTCTAGACACGTTGTTCGTTGCAAGGGGCCTCGACAAAGGCTAGGGTGCGGCCGCGAGCTCCGTGCAGTTGCGGCCCGCGGCCTTGGCGGCGTAGAGCGCGCGGTCGGCGTCGAGTATTGCGCCGCGCCGGTCGGCGCCTAGCGGCGTGCCGCCGATGCTCACTGTTACCTCACCGTCGCTCATCTCCAGTACGGCTATGCGGATCTGCTCGGCGACATGGCCGGCCTCGATCTGCGTGCACAGTGGCAGGAGGACGGTGAACTCGTCGCCGCCGATGCGCGCGACCGTATCACCTGCGCGAACCGCGCCGCGGATCGCCTGCCCGAGCCGGACCAGTAGTACATCGCCGGCGGCGTGGCCCTGGGTGTCGTTGACCTCCTTGAATTCGTCAACGTCGATCACGAGCAGCGCGTTGTCCTCCCCGTGCTGGCTTAGTGCGATCATGCGGTCCTCGAACGCGCGACGGTTCGGCAGCGCGGTCAGCGGATCGCGGTAGGCGAGGTAGCGGTACTCGGCGGCCCGCCGCGCGTAGCGCCGGGCGACCTCACTCCCGTCGGTAATCTCAGCCGCGTGATGCTCATCTTCCACGGCGCTTGCGGATGAGGACCGCCCGGTCTCAGCGTCGCTAGAGCGCAGCTGCGCGATCGCCGCCAGCGGCTCCTGAGGCGAACCATGAAGCAGCCCCTCGACCGCGTCTAGCACGAATGCGGCGTCGGGCACCCACGGATAGGGCCCCCCGCGCCACTCGAGCGGCACGCCGTGGCCACCGAACATGACCCGGCCCGCCGGGTCAACGTCATGGATCGCGATGATCGACGCCGCGAGAGAGGGTGCGTCGCGCGCCTGCGTGGAGGTCAGCCCGACGACAGCCGGCATGTGCGCGGCGACGAACGCCCGCAGGTCGCCGCACGGGACATCCGCACCGAGATAGAGCACCTCGAAGCCCGCACCCTCCAGCACATCGGCAATCATCCGCAGCCCAAGCACGTGCGTCTGCCCCTCCACGGCGGCGAGCACGATACGCTCGCGCGAGCGCGGCGGCGCAATCTGTAGCGGCTCTTGGAGAGGCAGCAGGGCCCGATAGCTGAGACCAGTCGCGGCGTGCTCGTCAGCGACCGTCAGCTCCCCGTGCTCCCACAGCTCCCCGATCCGCCCCATCGCGGCAGTGATCACGCCGACCTGGATCGTCGTCGGCACGACGCCCGCACAGAGTGCCTCCTCCACAGCCGCCTCCGCCGCTGGTCCGTCGGCGGCGCACAACGCCACGCAATAGCGCTCCCCGATCGCCGCGAGCCTACGATCGCCCTCCCGCCGCGATGGGGCGCTCACCGGGCCGACCTCCTCGGGGGCGAAGGCAGTGGCGCCGAAACCTCGCAGACGGGGCGACGACGAAGCGATGCGACATCTACTTCAGGCTCTATCGTCAGCCTCCAAGCACTTGACCTGACCGGCCAACCTCATCGACACATGGGAAGGAGAGCAGCGTCCCGTAGCGGGGTGCAGCTTTTGGTCCGGCTCAGCCGCCGGCGGTCAGAAATAGCTAGTCCGGCCATGTCGCTTAGGCTCGCTCGTCGTCACGTCGATACCCCAGGCGCGCGGAGACACGGTCGGCGGTGGAAATGAGGTGCGGACCGAGCCTGTCGACGAGATCGGCGAGCGAGATCATTGCGCTGGGGGCGACCAGGTTCACCGCGGCGACCATCTCGCGCGTCTCATTACGTACCGGCGCAGCGATGGCGTGCAAGCCGGCCGCGAACTCCTCATCATCGACGGCAAGCCCTGCTGCGAGGATGTCCGGGAGCTCGTCACGCAGCATTTTTTTGCTCGTGATTGTGTGCGGTCCGCGTTTGGTGAGCTTCATCTGCGAGATCAGTTCGTGCTGCTCGCCCTCAGGCAGGCCGGCGAGCAGTAGCTTGCCCATCGCGGTCGCATATGCGGGGAGCCGCGAGCCGACTTTGAGGCGCAGATCGATCGCGCCTTGGCCACGGCGAAAACCTCCGACGCGGTCGACGTAGAGCACTTCTGTGCCGTCGAGAACGCCGAGGTTCGTGGTGTAGGACGTGCGGTGCCGCAGCTCCTCGAGGTCGGGGTGGGCGTGTTCGGGCAGCCCCGTCGCGCCCAGGGCTGACATTCCCAGGTCTGTCACGCGCAGTCCGAGGCGATACTTACGCGATCTGTCCTGCTCCAAATACCCGAGTGCAACAAGCGTACTGACGTAGCGATGGGTTGTCGAGCGGTGCATCCCGAGCTGATCGGCGATTTCCGCGATCCCGAGCAGAGGATGTTTCCGGGTGAAGGTAGCGAGGACCGCCAGTCCGCGCTCCAGCGATTGCGAGTACTGCGGCTGGCGCAGGTCAGGGCTCGCCCAAGCAGGAGGGCTAATAGTAATCATATTGATTCGGTTCTTCAGCACGTTGGCGCTATCTCCAATCCGATTTACTTTTGGGGCGGTCCAAGGTCGCACCCGAGGGCATAGCTCCCACCCACCCGCCCGCCCGGCATGTGCGGCAGGACGCGTATCGACGCAGCCGACCGTTTCACCCCCGCAATTTCATCTGTAACGCAAACGAAACAGATCTTTGGCTTTCGAGCGTCTTGTTCGCGCGTCGCAGGCCCAGGACCCGACGACACTGTGCAACCGGCCGAGCTCGCCCACCAGCCGAGCCGGTTGTGGGGGGCCTTGCGCGTCGAGTAGAAACTCGCGCCAGGTCGTCATGTAGTCGTTCAGCAGTTCGCCAGTCTCCGCCGCCCCGTATTCGACGAGATGGTGTTTGTAGGTTCCCCAGAATCTCCACCGGCGGCGGTTAGCCTGTGTTTTTCCGCGTTGAACTACTCGACTGCTCAAACGGTCGCCGAGGCGTTCGCGGAGGGCTCGTTGATGAACCGTGCAACGTACCCGAGAACGGGGAGCTCTAGCTGGGAGCACGTTGTCCGCTTTCGGTCAGCGATCCGCTCGGTCTCGAAGCTTTCGACCAGGCTCGCCGGCGACGCGCACTGGTAGCGAGTCCGGTTAGGCGGCTCACCGACACACGACCCGCCTGCCCGGCCTGGGACGCCGGGCGGGCGGGTTCGCGTGTGTCTACGCGAGCGGCAGTGAAGACGAGCCGCTCGTCCGTCGGCGGCTGGGGGGACCGCCGCCTGACGTCTGCCGACGAGAGTTCCTCGTCGTAGTTGTTGTGTCCCACACCCCGCGCTTTCTATCATAGGAGCGGAACTCCTCGATGACGAGGCTTACCACGGTGCGTAGGAGTGCGTCGCCCGCTGCGTGTCCGTCGCGGTCGTTGACCGCCTTCAGGCCGTCTACGTCGAGGAACGCGACGATCAGTTGCTCCCCGGTGCGTGTCGTGCGGTCCATCTCCCGCTGGAGAGCGATTAGACCCTCGCCGCGCCGTAGAGCTCCGGTCACCTCGTCGGTCGCTGCCGCCGCCAGTTCGTGGGCGTAGTCCATGCGGTCGAGTGCCGCGTGCTGGCGATCGCTCGCAGCATTGGCACGATCGTCTGCGGCCGCTTGGCGTTGAAGCTTGGCGCGCTCTCTCGATTGGGCGGCCATCCGGCGTTCCAGTGCAGCCCGCAGGTTGGCGCGCCCGCTGAAGGATTGCCCATTCTGCTGCGGCGAGCGCTCGCGCTCGAAGCGCTCGATCTCCTCATCGAGGCTGTCCGCGAGCTGGTCGCGCGCCACGCTGGCAATGTCTCGTGCGGCGGCGAGCGCGTCTCGTCGCTCGGACACGCGGTCGCGCAGCGTTGCGGCAGCGCCGCGTACCCGGCTGGTCGCGTCGCGTTCCAGCGTGCTTTCGGCGCGCATCCTGCGTGTGCGCTCATAGTCGGCGAGCTCCCCGCCATGGGATCGCTGTCCGTCGCTGGCCGTTTGATCTATGTCCGCGGCGGCCTGGTCGCGGTCTGATGAGTTCTGGTCGTGCTCGGCGAGGCTCTGGTCGGAGTCGGAGAGGCTCTGGTCGTGCTCGGCGAGGCCCTGGTCGGAGTCGGAGAGGTTCCGGTCGGCATCGGCGCCGGTCCGCTCGGCGGCAGCTAGCGTCTCATCCGGGTCGCCGAAACCCGCCTGGCCCTCGGGCATCACGTATGTGCCTCGTGGACTAGTACAACCTTGACCTGCTCGCGTTGCATGGTGGCTCCAGACGCTGGCCAAAAACCTCCGGCACGCCACCAAGGTCTGGAGCGACGCTGTTCGACTCTAGCACGTTTGAGGCTATAGAACCCGGTGGTTGGAATTTCGCCGTCCGCTAGGTGCCGCTGCGCCTGGCTCGGCGAACTCAGTGAACGCCACGCGAGATCTCGGCGAGGGCAGCCGCGTCCAGGCGGCCGTCGATCACATCTCGTGCCACGTCACTGAGGCGGTTGTTATGCGCTCGCGCGTAGCGACGGATGCTCGCGAACGCCACGTCCACACTGACATTGCCACGCTCGGCGAGAACGCCCTTAGCCTGCTCGATCAGGACGCGACTGTTGAGTGCGGTCTGCAGCTGCTGCACGACCCCGCGCGACTCGCGCATCGCTTGCTCTTGGATCAGGGCCACCGCCGCGATATCCGCCATGCCTTGCCCTAGCGGCACGTCGCGCTCGGCAAGCCGGCCGGTGCCGGCACGAAACAGGTTCAGCGCGCCGATGGTGCGGCCGTGCACGCGCATCGGAATCGCGTGCACCGAGTTGATCCCGTTCTGCACCGCGGCTGAAGCGAATATGGGCCAACGATCGCCATCCGCGCGCAGGTCCTCGCTGAACACGGGCCTCGAGCCTCGGTAGCAGTCGAAGCAGGGACCTTCCTCGTTTCGGGACTGCAGGAGCTCGAGCGCCTCGGAGCGCTCACTGGAGGAGGCCATCACTTGGAGGTTGCCGGTGGCATTAGCGAGCAGCAGGCCGACCTCGGCGCAGTCCATCAGCTCGAGGCTTCGCTCCACGAGGCGATGCAGGAACTCGATCACGTCGAAGCGGTCGACCATCGTGTCGGCGAGCTCGACGAAGGTTTCGATAATCCGCTCTTCTCGAGTCATCGCTCGATCCCTTCGGTCCCGGCCACTCGAACTAGTCATATTATGGCACTCCGGCGCTGGCGCGCAGGTCATCACGCGCCGGGAAGCCGCAGGCGACGCCCGACGATGTCCTCGGCGATCTCGCGCAGCGGACGATCGTTGGCGAACGCGAAGGACCTGAGGCGCACGAATGCCTCGTCCAATGACACCTCGAGCTGGGCTGAGACCATGCCCGTCGCCTGATGGATCTCAGCCCAATGCGCCGGCTCGTCCGCGAGTAGCACGTGCAGCTGCTCGGTAGGGGCCCCGGCCTGCAGGCCGAGAATCGTTTGGGTTGCCACCTCGGCAAGCACCAGCCCGAGGGCCGTCTCCTCATCGCCCAGCGGCGCGGGGCGGTCGCGGTATAGCGCCAATACCCCAAGGCCCACCGCGCCCAGCTGCAGAGGGAACGCGAACACTGCGCGCACGCCCGCCTGTACGCCAGCGTGTGCGAACGCCGGCCAGCGCACCTGCGACGGATCGGCTAGGTCAGCCTCCAGCACCGGCTCCATGGCCCGCCACGCGTCGACGCACGGGCCCTCACCGAGGGCTAGCTGGAGCTCTTGCATCGCTTCGATTCCCGTCTCGCTGACGCCCGCGGTGCCGCGCAGCTCGCCATCCGCCATCAAAGAAACCCCGGCGCCGCTCAGCGAAAGGAGCGTGACGGCCGCTCCACACACGCGGTCGACCATCGAGGCGGAACCGTCACGATCGGCGGCCGCCATCGCCTTCAGCACGACGCTCAAACGCTCGTTTGCCACCGCGCCACCATACGCGCCATGTGTGCCGCGCTCGCGCTGCCTTAGAAATCGAGCGGCGAGATCAGCCCGGCTATGACGAGAGCCGGACTGTCTCAGCCGCGAACGTCTCCGACGCAAGCCATGAACGCTGCGACCACCCGCGCGTCGAATTGAAGCCCACTGGCACGTGTTATCTGCGCGATCGCGTGCTCGGCGGGGAGCGCCTCCTTGTAGGGCCGCGCGTGCGTGATCGCATCGAACGCATCGGCAACCGCAACGATTCGACCCACGAGCGGCACGGCCGATGCGCGCAGCCCAGCAGGGTAGCCAGCCCCGTCCCAGCGCTCGTGGTGGGTGAGCGCGATCTCCCGAGCGACGCCGAGCACCGGGTACTCACTCTGACCGAGGATGTGTGCGCCGATCGTGGTGTGACTCTTCATCACGGCCTGCTCGCCATCGGTGAGGCCGCCCGGCTTGAGAAGGATCTGGTCTGGGATGCCCAGCTTGCCGATGTCGTGCAGCGGCGCGGCAAGTCGGATAGTCGCCTGCTCCTGGGAGCCCATGCCCAGCTCTCGGGCGATGAGCTCCGCGAGCACCGCCACCCGTTCGGTGTGCTGGTGTGTGTCGTCATCGCGGCACTCGGCTGCTAGCGCGAGATGCGCGAGAGTCTCGAGCCTCGCCGCCTGCAGTTCCTCCTCGGCCAGCGTCTCCGCCGTGACGTCGCGCAGGATCTCGACGATGCCGAGTAGCTCACCCGATGGTGCGTTGATAGGCGCCATCAGCAACGAGACGTTCAACACTCGTCCGTCCTTGGTCAGTCGCTCGGCGTGGGTTCGCTCTGTCCGCCCGTCGGCAAGTGTCCTGGCAAACAGGGCTCGCGCCTCCTCACGGCGCCCGGCGGACGAGAGCATGCCCACCCGCCGTCCGACCGCCTCTCTTTGGGTGTAGCCGAACAGCCGCTCGGCGCCATGGCTCCAGCTCGTAATCTGCCCCTCCGGAGAAAGGACGATTACCGCGTCGTCCGAGGACTTCACCAGCGCGGCAAGCTGCAACGCCGTCGAGAGCTCGAGCGCCCGCAGGCTCCCGATGCGAGCAAAGCCTCCCGCCGCGAGAGCCTGTGCGCGACTGGCACTACTTGGCTTTGGGTCGAAGGTCACGCTGGGCAATCTCTACGAGAACCCCCCTTACACGGTGCCCGACACACTACGCTCATTTGGAAACAAATTCCAAAGAGCCGTAGCTCAGGCACATCGACGGAACTCGCATACTCGAGGCGAACCCGGTGAATCACTCGTCCAGAACGGCGCTCGGATGTGCAGGCCGGGCGTCAGCGGTCGAGGCAGAACATGCCGCTAATGCACGCCCGCCGCCCGAAGCTCGTCCCGCCCCTGATCGTCATCCTGCTGACGGCGTGTGCGATCGCGGCGGTGTGGCTGCTCATCGCGCGAGAGGACTCGAGCCGTGCGGATCAGCTCCGGGCCGCCTCCGCCACGCTCGCCCTGTCGGACCTGCAGTCTGCGCCGTTCACCGCCGAACCGCGAGCCGGCCACGACACATCAGCGGCGAGCCTGTCCGACATACAAGCCGACCGGCGCTCGATTTCTACGGGTCTGATGACGCGCTCGCAGAGCTTGGTCGCGCCCAGCCTGCTCTCGAGCGGCCGGTCCGATCTGGCTGCGATCACGCCCGTGGTCATGCAGATCTACGCAATCGCCGTGCTGCGGGGTGGCCTTGCAGCCCAAGGGCGTCGTGTCTCGATGCTGCAGGGACTCCTGACCGCTCGCTCCAGTGGTCTTGCCACGGTCCTTGCCGAGATCGAGGGCGGCGATGCCTCAAGCGCCGAGCAAGCTCGATCGCAGGCAAAGCTGGGTGCGGCCGCGGCGATGGTGCTGCTGGTACTCGCTTTCCTCTACTTCTACTTCCGCGCGATCATTACCCACGAGGTGGTCGAGCGTCTCGCGCTGGAGAACAAGGGCCTCCTCGACATCAGTCGCGTTGAGGCGAGAACAGACGCGTTGACCGGTCTCGGGAACCGGCGAGCGCTGGCCAGCACCTTGGCCGCAGCAACTGCCGATCCACGGGCAAGACCGGAACAATCTCCTGGCACTGTTCGACCTCGATGGCTTCAAGCACTACAACGACTCGTTCGGTCACGCTGCCGGCGACGCCCTGCTGCGTCGGCTCGGCCACAGACTAGCGGCCGCCGGCGGGCGCGGAGATACATACCGAATGGGCGGCGACGAGTTCTGCATGCTCTCCTCCTGTGCACCCGGTGCAGCCACGCAACTGCTCCATGATACGGTCGCAGCGCTGGAAGACGGTGGCGATGGATGGCACATCAGATGCTCGCACGGCGCCGTCTGGATCCCCTCAGAAGCAGACACCGAGAGCCGCGCCCTGAAGCTCGCTGACGAACGGATGTACCAGGACAAGAGGCGGACACGGAGATCCCGCGCGGCCCTCACCGGCTTCGACCCTGCTCAGCAGATCGTGGCGACATCTAACGCAAAGCGCTAGCCAACGCCGGGCGGCTTCTACCGTCGCAGGCGGTGACCACGCCTGGTGCGGGCACCCGACACACCGGCACGGCGCCGCTGCGATGGTGCGGCGGGATGTGGCTCGATATCCGCAGGTGGTGCCGGCATCGCGGCGAGCTCGCGGCGCGAGGTGACGCCGAGCTTGCGGTAGATGTTGCTCGCGTGGGTTCGCACCGTCTCGATCCCGACCTGCAGCTCGACGGCTATCTGGGCGTTCGAGCGATTCTGAGCCAGCAGCGGAAGCACTTCGGCCTCGCGCGGGGTCAACCGTTGCTGTGTGACGGGCGAGGGTCGGGACGCGCCTGGCGTCGACCGCGGGGTCACCTGAAGCCCTCGTGAGGCGAGGTGGATCGCATGGAGCACGTCGCGTGACTGTGTGTCTCTGCCGAGGCAGGCGCTCGCGCCAAAGGCGAGCAGCTGCGCGCATTGCGCGTCCGACGGGTCGCCCGCCAGCAGCACGATCCGAGTTTCGGGATGTCGGGCGCTCAGCTCGCGGACCTCGGCCATCGTCCTCAGGGCCTCGAAGTCCAGAATCGCCACGTCCGGTCGGTGCGTGCCCAGGACGACCGAGATCCTGTTGTGCGCAACGTCAGCAGCGAGGACCGCAAGGCTCGAATCGCCCTCGATCAGCTTACGAAGCCCGCCGGCGAGGAGATCGTCGAAGCGAGCGAGAACGACGGTGGTGGGGATAAGCGGCGTCAAAGAGCTCCATATGCGCCGAGCGCACAGTCTCCTATCGACACGAACACGACCGAGGGGGAGCCCGGCATCCCCCGCGCCTCCCCCTCCGCTCACCCCGATATCACACCTGTAGGGGGAAGAGCCAGATCGCGCCCGGCCTCAGGCTGTGGTCATGGCTCGTTTCCTGCTCACCGGACTACTAGCAGCGACGTTCGCGCTCCCCACAACAGCCATCGCTCACGCCTCCAGCGTGAGGCCCGCGAAGGTCCCGACTCGACACCCGGCACTCGACAAACTCGCCGATCGGGGGCCGGTGGTGCTCGCCACGGCCGTGGCCGAGAGCTACTGGAACGAGGTGCCGTGCGGCGGACAGATCACAGTGCTCACCAACCTTCCCGTGCCATCCAGCCTCGAACCGACCACCGATGGCTGGGTCACGTTCGGCTCCTCTCTAGGAGAAAACGATCTCGAAGCACCCGCCAGCACCTATACGCAGTGCACGATCTCACTCGCCCACTGGCAATGGCCGACGAGCCGCTCGATGGACGCTGACTGGAACATGTTCTGCCTCACCGTCACGCACGAGGTCGGTCACCTTCTCGGCCACAAACACTCGCTAACCCCCGGCAGCGTGATGGCACCCGTCTTCACCGGCGAAGCCAACGTCCCCGAGATCTGCCGGACGACCCGAGCGCTCCCCGACCACGCCGCGTCCCGCCGCAAAGGTCACTGACCCACGGCTCTGCGCTGGACGCAGCGCTCAGCTCTCGTCGATCGTTACCGGTGTGCCGGGCACGATCCGTGCGGCGAACCAGTCGATGCTCGCGGTGGCGAGACGAACACAGCCGTGCGAGGCGGCAGTGCCCAGCGTCCCGCCGAGGTTTTCACGTCCGTGGATCGCGATCTGACCTGGGCCGCCTTCGAATTCCTGCAATACGTTCGAGCGCGCGCTGAGCGCCAGCGCGTAGGGACCGCCCGGCTCCGACGGCGCCATTCGCAGGACCTCCTCGACGAAGAATTCTCCCGTCGGCGTCGGTGTCGAGGACTTGCCCACCACCGCCTTGAAGTCCCCGGCAAGCATGCCGTCGCGATAAGCCTTCACGCGGCGGGCCGCGAGGTCAACCACGATCCGCCACGGTGTCACGAGCAGCCGTGTGCCGGGCTGGCTGATCCAGCCGGTCAACCCGTCGGGGCGGCCGGGAAGCATCACGTCCAGCCACTGTGCGCCGCCGGCGCCGATTACGCGCGAGAGCACCGGCAGCGTCGTCTGCTCGCCCGTTATCGGACGATGGTCGGGCACCGACGCTACCGCCCGGGACCCCGCGCTCGGGGCCTCGTGGGCAACCTGTGGGCTGAGCAGGACTACGAGTTCCGTGGTTGCCTGCACCGGACCCGAGGCGCCTAGTGCCGAAGCGGTTGTCGTGGCAGCCGCCACCGCGGTCAGGCAAGCGGTCGCGAGCGCGCGTGTGGCGACTCGCCCGAGTCGCTTCGAGGCGCTCCGTCCGTGGGACGAGTTCGCCGCTGTGTAGATGGTCGCGTCGGTCATTCGCTTCAGCCTGTGAACGCGCCATGCTTGTTGGGGCGCGCCGGCCGGGCGTTCGGGCGCTTCTTGTGCCTGCCTTTGTGGGAGGAGCGGTGCTTGCTCGTGGTTCTCGAACCAATCGGCGGCCGCGGGCCGCTCGTCGCCCCAGGGCCAGCCGTCGTGGGAGCAGTTGTGCCTGGGATCCCGGCCGCCGCTTCCGCGGTGGTGATCGTTTCGCCGCCGCCGCCTTCACCGCTCGCGCTGGAGGCGCAGTTGGACGTAGTGATCGTGTTCGTGTCCAGGTTCACCGCGCCGGTGCTCGCGAGCAGCCTGCCGTGGATCGTGGCGGCTGTGTTGGCGGTGATCGTGGCCAAGGCCATGATCGTGCCGACGAAGCTCGTGCCCGTACCGAGCGTGGCGGAGGAGCCGACCTGCCAGAAGACATTGCAAGCCTGCGCGCCGGCCGTGAGCACAACGCTCGTGTTGGAGCCGGTGATCAGCGTCGAGCCGATCTGGAAAATGAATACCGCGTTGGGGTTGCCCTCTGCGTCGAGCGTGACGCTCCCCGATGACAGCAGCAGCGAGCTGCCTGCCGTGCGCACACCGGGCAGGAACACCTGACCCGAGAGGTCGGTACCGGCCGAGCCGTTGCTCGGCCGCGAGGCGGCGTTGTTATAGGCGGTCGTCAGCGAGTTCTTGGCGCCGATCGCCACTGCGTCGTCGACATGCGTTTCGCCGAGCACATGCGGAGCACCGGTCACCGACGAGCCGGGGCTCAGGCCGAGGTCGCCGAACATCGTCGTCGGGCCCGTGTTCGTGACGGTCGAGCCGCCCAAAACCGAGAAGCTCGCCGCCGTGCCGAGACCCACGGTCGCCGAGGCGCCGAGCGCGCTTGCAGCGAACAGCAGAGTGCAGCCGACGCCCAACAGGAGGCCTGCCGCGTACTTCGTTGGGACGCCTCGTGTCATGGGCGTCTCCTGACTGCGGCGTCCAGCGCCGCGCTAGAAAGGGAATGGCTCCCCGGTCTGATCGACCTACCATCTACCCGACGGTTAGCCGAGCCAGCTTGACTTGGAGTGCCAGCGCCTCGAACACATGTCCAGTGCGCTTCAGTGCCTGACAGCCCCCGAGATGACAGCTCCCGAACAGCCGCCGCATTAATCCAAGATATGGAATAAATCTGTACTTGCGTCCTGCAACAAATCTGCCGATACAGACGGACAATGATGTTGGTCAGCTAATGAAGTCCGGGCGGCTCGATCCGCCGGACAACGAGCAGGTCAAGGAGATCGCCCCCCAAGGGTCGTTGTCCTCGGCGCTCAGTCGGCGCGTACACGCGTCGCCCAACCGCGCTCGCACAGCGCTCATCGGCGGCGTCATCCTGCTCCTCGGTCTCGCCGCGTCGATCGTCGTCGCGACCGAGTGGCGCTCGAGCGCGGTGGAAGCGAATCGCAGGTCCTTCGAGTCGACCGCCGCCGATCTGGGCAGCGCGCTGGCCGCGAGACTGAGCACGGACGTCGGCCTTACCCGCACGATGCGCGCCCACGCGGCCATGGAAACCCAAGAAAGCGAGACTCAGTACCTCCAGTGGTACGCGGAACTCCAGCGCGGGGCTCCCTCAACCCCCGACGTGGTCGCCGCCTTCATCCGAGTCGTGCCGACGGCGGACCTGGCGGCATACCGGCGCCAGGTCGAGTCCGACCCAGCCTTTAGACGACTCCTAGGCAACAACCTTCACGTAATCCCGCCGGGCACACGATCGAGCTACTGCCTGACGAGCGCGATCGTCGGCAGCGCCGCGACGCCAAGCCTGTACGAAGGCCTGCTGGACTACTGCGCGCCGCCCGCCGCGGGCACCGGGCACTCTCCCTATCCAGCCCTGGTACAGACCACGACCGACACCGGCTCGTTCGTCGTCACCCCACTGCACGAAACCGGCAGCCGCTCGCTCGTCGCGATCGGCGCCGCGGTATACAGGCGCCGAGCGTCGATCGCGACGCCCCAAGCTCGACGGGCCGCGCTGCGGGGCTTCATCGCGACAACCTTCGACAGCACAAGCACAATCCACTCTGTGCTCACCAACCGCCGCTCGCTGACGCTCGCTCTTTACCACCGCAACATCGGCGGCCCCTTGCAGCTGATCGGCCGGGCGGGCGCTCACCCTGGCGGACGCTCGCCCGGCTATGCCTCCACGCGCAAGCTTGGAGAAGGTTGGGTCCTGGAGACGACGGGAACTGCGAACGCCTTCGCCTCACCCAATCTGCGAGGTTTTGTCGCGCTGAGCCTCGGCTTGCTCGTCACGATCCTCGCGTTCCTGCTCCACCGCGTGTTGTCGAGCTCACGCCAGCGGGCGTGGAACCTCGTCGGCGAGCGGACCGGCGAGCTCGAGTACCTCGCCCTGCACGATCCGCTGACGGACCTCCCCAACAGGATCCTGGTGCTCGACCGCGCCGAGCAGATCCTCTCCCGCGCGCGCCGCAAGGACGTCCCCGTCACGGCCCTGTTCGTCGACATCGACGGCTTCAAGCAGATCAACGACCGCCACGGCCACCAGGTGGGAGACGAGATCCTGCGCCACGTCGGCGCGCGACTGAACGCCGTCCTGCGCGACAGCGACACCGTCGGGCGCCTCGGCGGCGACGAGTTCGTGATGCTCGTCGACGCGCTCGGCCAAGAAACCAACCCCGAGCTAGTCGCCGAGCGGATCCTGGACGTGCTGCGCCAGCCGATCGAGCTGACGAGTAGACCCACCCGCACGATCTCGCTGACCGCGAGCATCGGCATCGCGACCGGACTACCCGCGTCAGCGGAAGCGCTCATGGAAGACGCCGATCTCGCCCTCTCCAAGGCCAAGGCGATCGGCAAGAACGGCTACGTCAAGTTCGAGTCCGCGATGCAGGTCGCGGCCCAGGACCGCATCCACCTGGAGACGGACCTCGCGGATGCGCAGGAGGCCGACCAGTTCTTCCTCGTCTACCAGCCCATGGTCGACCTCCAAAGCGAGCGGATCGTGGGTGCTGAGGCCCTGCTGCGCTGGCGCCACCCCGTAAGCGGCGTGATCTCACCCGAGGTATTCGTCCCGATCGCCGAGGACAACGGCCTGATCATCGCCATCGGACGCTGGGTGCTCGAGCAGGCATGCGCGCAGAGCGTCGCGTGGCAGCAGCGCGGGCTCCCCCTGAACATCTCGGTGAACGTCTCCGCCCGCCAGCTGGAACGCCCCGAGTTCGTCAAGGAGGTGCGCTACGCGCTGTCGGACTCGGGCATCGACCCGGTGACGCTCACTCTCGAGATCACCGAGACGGCGCTGATGCGAAGCCCCGACGCCACGGCCCGCCTGCTCACGGAGCTGAAGACACTCGGCGTTCGCATCGCGGTCGACGACTTCGGCACTGGCTACAGCTCGCTGGCGTACCTGCGCCAGTTTCCCGTCGACTCGCTGAAGATCGACCGCACCTTTATCACGGGCCTGACGCTGTCCAGCGAGGCGCACGCACTGACCCACACGCTGATTCAGCTGGGAGCGGCTCTGGGCCTGGAGACGCTCGCGGAGGGTGTCGAGGACGACAGCCAGGTCCGCGAGCTTCAACGCGAGGGATGCGACCTCGCCCAAGGATTCCTCTTCGCCCGACCGCTACACCCCAACGACCTCGAGCTCCTGCTGCGCGACGGCGGCCCTCCGAGCCACGCGACAGCGAGCCACTCCCCCGCTTCAGCCTGACCGTATATCGCTGTATTGTCGAACGCGCTTGCCTACGGACGGATCGACAAGACGCCGCTCGTGCACAATGCGGTCGCCTGGAGGCTTGTCCGTTTCGGTAGCGGAACCGTAGCCTGCACTGGTATCGCCATGCGTGATGTGGCACCGCGGTATCCACGAGAATCGCCCCTCCAAGCACGCTGCTGAACGCTCACTCCCACCGATAGGCGATGCCCAGGCCTAAACTGCACCCATAAGTTGGCTATAGATGCGGGTCCTGCGGGGCGGCATGGGAGCACAGCCGACCCACACGTAGCCGGTCGGCGAGCCGGTCGCCGGCCGAGGCGACCCGGACGCGACCCGAACGCGACGTGCACGCCGACGCGCGAGCCGGCCAAGCGTGCGCTGAGGTGATGCGCTCGACGTGCAGCAAGGTCCGGGGACGCCCGGGAATCGCGTTGTTTGGTGCGGGCTGTGCTGGGCGTCCGTAGGATCGCGCGAATCGGAGATCGAGCCGGATAGGCCTTGGGCTCTCAGCTGGTGTCTCGAGTGGAGGAAGAGGCTTCTCGCTTCCGTAGTCGGCGACTTCAGCCCATCCAAGCTCCGCGAGCTTCTGGCGCCGCGCCTCAACGCCGCCGTCGCGCCACAGTCCGCGCAGGATGATGAAGCCGATGATCAGAGCCGGCAGACCGACGAGGACGATGCGAAATTCACGCAGGCTTAGCAGCGTGAACACGTATCCAACATCGGGCACGTGGAAGACGACGACATCCTGAGTGGGCTGGTTGAGCGTGAACTGCCACACGTCGGGGTGCTTGTTCGCGTCTCCCTTGGTCCTGTATATCTTCTGGCCTTCCGCTCCGCGCGTTATCGACCAGATGCGGTGCGTGACGCGTGTTTGGCTCGTGAAGCCCGGCGGCGGCGAATACGTGATCGGGTCTCCGACCTTCAGCTCGGAGGTGGGTATCGGACGGTCGTATACGATCGAACCGCGATCGTAGGTGCCTGTCATCGAGCCGGTGAGGATCACGTAGCGCTGGAAGCCGAGCGCGGCGGGCACCAGCATGATCAGCACGCTTGCCACCATGGCCATGAACACGCAGTTGAGTCCGAGCCGGCCCGCTTTGCGTGCGAATCGTCGCCGAGCGCTGTCCGCCGGGATCTCGGCCGGCGCGGCGTGCACCGGCGTGGATGACAGTGGCGCGCCCGGCAGGCGCCTCACGAGGATTGCGTAGCCGTCCACACGTATTCCACTTTGGTTGTAGCGCCCTCGTAGGCATTGTCGGCGCCGTTCACGCCTTCCGGAAATGACACCGTGAACATGTACCGATTTGTCGCACTGGCGGCGAATGTGCCCAGGGACAGCGTGCCCATCGAGGCCAGCGCGCCGACGTAGACGGTCACTGGCGTCGGGCAGCTGCTCACGCATGACGGGTTCCCAAGATCCTGCACTTCGAGTTTGAGCTTGGCCGAGAGAGCCGGCGACGCCGGGGTGTCGGACAGCGCCGCCTTGGCCAGCGTGAACGTGGCGGGCACGTTGCCCCCATTCTGGATGTTCACCGAACCGGAGCTCGATCCCCCGGGTTTCATCAGGCTGGCGGCGAGGATCGCGCTGCCGCTGGCGGAGTCAGTGACGCTTATGGTGCCGGCGGTGATCAGCGTGCCCGGGTTGGCAGAGGTCGAGTTGAAGTTCGCTCCGGATCCGGCTGCGAGGGCGGTGGCAATCGTCAGCGCGCCCAGTGTGAGCAGGATTCGACGTGGCGTAGCGGTGACTATCGAGGAAGCGGAGAACACGGCCCGGCTCAGCTGGCCGCCGGCGCGCCGGCGTCGTTCGTCGCGTGCTCTGCAGGCCCTAGCTGCTGGTAGCCGGCCGCCACGGGAGCCTCGAACCATGCAAGCAGCTCTGCCAGCGACAGGGCCGGGCTGAAGAAGTAGCCCTGGGCTTCGTCACAGCCGATCTCCGCCAGCTCGTTGAGCGTGTCGAGATCCTCGACCCCCTCCGCGATGACCCGCACGTTGAGATCGTGGGCGAGCCGCACTATCAGTCTGACGATCGTCTTGTCCCGGGCGTTGAGGTGGAGTCCTCCGACGAACTTGCGGTCCACCTTGAGCTCGGCTACGGGTAGGTCACGCAGGGAGGCAAGGGATGAATAACCCGTGCCGAAGTTGTTGATGCAGATGCGAACACCCAGGCGATCGAGTGCGCGGAGCGTCTCTGCTGCCCGCTGGGGATCGGCGACCAACGCCGCCTCGGTGAGCTCAAGTCCCAGGGCTCGGGGCGGTATGCCCGCTTTGGCGAGCATCTGCCCGATCTTCTCGCACAGCGTTTCGTCCATGACATTCGTCACCGACAGGTTGACGTTGACGCCCGCGTCCATGCCGCGTTCGCGCCATGCCTCGCAGTCGCGCAGGGCCATCGCGACCACATGAACGGCGAGTTCGCGGTTCAGCGCGCCGTCAACCACAGTCGGCAGGAACTCGCTCGGCGCCAGCAATCCACGCTTCGGGTGGCGCCATCGCAACAGCGCCTCGACGCCCGTCACGCGACCCTGCACGAGGTTGACGGTGGGCTGATATTGCAGCAGCAGCTCGTCGCGCTTGATGGCGTTCCCCAGTTCGCGAAGCAGCGCCTTCTTGCGTGGCGTGGACAGGCTGCGGGCAGCCTTGGAGGCACGTAGCAGCCCGGGCAGCATGGCGGCGTAGAAGAGAAGCGCAGCCCCGGCTAGCACAAGATCGACGCGTTGGGTTTGGGAGGAGATCTCCTGAGCCACAGGCGCCTCCGGGATCGTCACGTCGGCTGCGGCGACGGGCTTTGCCGTGCCGGCGGCATAGATTGGCACGGCCACGTCCGTCTGCCGGCCGACGAAAGCCTTCGTCGACCACGGAACACTGCCTCGGGCCTTCTCGGAGGTCGTGCCGGTGAGCGCCGCCAGCACCTCCGCGGGCGCCGTCACCGTCGTTCCGATCAGCCGGTGGTCGGTCGAATAAACGACTCGCGAGCGAGCGTTCCAGATACTGACTCCGTCGATGTCGACGGTGTGGCGTGCGGTCAGCATCGCCTGATCGAGCGCCCGCAGTTGGCTGGCGCTGAGATGCCCGTTCTCGGCGGGCAGCCGTGTGCTCAGGCTCGACAGGACCAGCAGTTCCGCCGAGCGCGTGGCATTGGCCAGCTGGGCGTTGCGGATGTCTCCCCCGAGGATCTGCGAGACGGCGAAAACCACCAATGCGACTGCGAGCAGGCTGGCGACGCTGGTCGTGAGCAGCAACCCCGGCCGCACGTACTGAAGCTCGGGAATGACCTCAAAACCGGATCGACGCCGTTTGTTCATCCATGTTGCCATCGGCATCGCGCAAGCCAGCAATGAATCGGCGGCGGCGGCGTGGACC
The DNA here is from genome assembly GCA_963797105.1 of uncultured Solirubrobacteraceae bacterium. Classification (GTDB taxonomy): domain Bacteria; phylum Actinomycetota; class Thermoleophilia; order Solirubrobacterales; family Solirubrobacteraceae; genus Palsa-744. The sequence goes on along the minus strand of CAWCOB010000002.1, from coordinate 852,685 downwards.
GTCCACTACCCCGCAGCTCAAGCGCAGCCTCAAATTTCAAGATTTGGGATCTCGTGCCGGGGTCGCTCATTACTGCTATGCGCCTCAACTGTCGATGGGTGAGTGACAACTATCCGGTCTGATCGCCTCCGGGCACTCTCCGGCAAAGGAGATGCCATGACCAGGTTCAAGTCCCTCTGGGCGGCCTCGCCCCGCACGGTTCTCGTCGCCCTCGCTGGCCTGATGGTGGCCGCCGCGCTGGCCGTGGGCTCAGGCGCGAACTTCAACTCCACCAGCGCGAACCCCAGCAACGTGTTCACCGCCGGGACCATCAGCCACTCCAACTCGAAAGCCAGCGCAGCGATCCTCACCGCGTCGAACATCGTTCCAGGGAACACGACGACGGGCACCGTAGACATCAAGAACACGGGCTCGGCCACCGGCACCTTCACGCTCGCCCACACGGTGGCGGTGGACACACCCGCCTCCCCCGGGCTCTCCAAAAAGCTCACGATGTCCGTTCAGGACCTCGGCAACCCCGAATGCGTGTCCTCCTGCCCCGCAACCGTCGTCCTCTACACGGGGTTGATGAGCGCGATGCCGGCGACCATCGCGCTGGGCGTCTTCCCCGCCGGAGCCACGCACCGCTACCTGTTCACGATGAACTTCCCGGACGCCGGCGTGAACGGTGCAGACAACGCCTACCAGGGCGCCTCGACGACGGTCGAATACAACTGGTCCTCGACGAACTGACCCGGCAAGCTTTGGCAAGTCGATCCCGATGAACGATCCGGCTGCGTCTGAGGATCCCGACGAGGTTGCGGGCTGCGCACCCGGAGCCTCCTCAGGCGCACGTGCCGCCAGCTCGCGCAAGCGAATCGGCGAGCGCATCGCCGGTATCGGGCTCACGCTCGCGGCAACATCGACGATCCTGGCCGCGGGCGCGCTTCTCGCGGGGACGGCGACGTGGTCGAATCTCAACGCGACGGCCAGCAATCCGGCGAACTCGATCAGCGCAGGGACGATCCAACTCTCATCGGGCTCATTCACGGCGCCGGTGGTGTCGCTCTCGGCCGCCACACCTGGAGCCGTCAGCACCGGGTGCATACAAATCACCAACAGCGGAACCCTGTCCGCACAGATGAGGCTCTACGGGACCGGCTCCGGCACCGGCCTGAATACGTACCTGAAGCTCGTTATAACCCGCGGCACGTTCAGCGTGACTCCGCCGGCCGGGTCCTGCACGGGGTTCACCGCAGACACCACGAACTACATCGCCCAGGGTGCCGGAATCATCTACAGCGGAACCCTCGCGAGCCTGCCTAGCAGCGCGAGCTCCGCGCTGCTAGACCCAACAGCCTCAAGCCCGGCCACGTGGAGTCCACAGAGCGCACACGCCTATCAGATGCAGGTCACGCTGCTGAGCAACGCGAGTGCCCAGGGTCTCACCGGCAAAGAGACGTTCACCTTCGAAGAGGACAGCATCTAATGAGCCGGCTCGCACCGTCGCTGGCCCGGACGCTGCGGGTCACCGAGGTTACGACAAGCGCAATATGTGCGCTTGCGGTGGGCCTACTGGTGGCCCTGTTGCTTGGTCGCATGGCCGGATACCGGCCCCTGATCGAGTACTCCGACAGCATGCGACCAGCCCTCAACGCAGGCGATGTCCTTATCACCCATCCCATTACAGCAAGGAGCATTCACACCGGTGAGATCGTGAGCTTCAGCGACCCGGCGCTGGGAGGCCGGCTCGTCACCCATCGGGTGCAAGCCGTCCACGCCGCTGATGAGCGGCTGTACTTCCTGACCCGCGGCGATGCCAACGCGGTTCCCGAGCGATGGTCGGTGCCCCGCGGGGCCTCGGTTGCCAAGGTGGATCTCCGCATACCGGACCTCGGATGGGCGACCGCGTGGCTGAACAGCGGCCTCGCGCGAATTACGACGCTGCTCCTGCTCGCGGCCGCTGCGAGTGCGGCGCTCGTGCACTGGGCCCGGGCGGCGTGATGGCGCGCCGCCTCGCGCACACCGGCCTAGCGCTGCTGGCTCTCTGCGCCGCCTTCGCGGCGAGCGTTGGCGGCACCCTGTCCGCCTTCAACGTGTCCTCCACGACACCCTCGGCATCCTTCACGGCAGCGGCCGACTGGACCGCTCCCACGGCGTCCACCGCAACCATCGGGCGCACGACGGCCTACGGCAGCGGCTTCATCATGCAGGGCGCCATGTACTACGTCTACGCGAACGTCCTCGACACCGGCAACCCTGCCAGCGGGACTGCGAGCGTCACAGCCAACGTGAACGCGATCACCTCGGCACACCCCGCGGTGGCGCTGCTCGCCGGAAGCTATAGCGCGGGCGGAGTCGCATACAACTACCGGACGGCCGCCCTCACGGCCGCCACCAGCATCGCCGCGGGGAGCTACACCTTCACGATCACCTCCAGCGACAACGCTGCCAACACGGGGACGCAGAGCTTCAGCGTCACCGTCGATAACACGCCGCCGGCGGCCTCGGACGTACAGAGCACGAACGTCAGTGGCGGCACCGTCGGCCATCTCGACCAAGGCGACACATTCACGCTCAGCTACAACAGCATCATCGACCCCTACTCCGTGCTGAGCGGCTGGACAGGCGCAAGCACAAAAGTGCAGATCGCACTCGCCGATCTGGGCAGTGGAATAGACGACGCCATCTACGTCTACAACACAGAATCCACACCCTCGCAGCTGCCGGTCGGCGTGATCGACCTCGGGAGCAGAACCTATCTCACCACCGGAAGCGGCCAATACGTCACCTACGGCGCGACAGGATCGGCCACGCCGTCAACCATGACCGAGAGCGGCACCAGCATCGTGTTCACGCTAGGCACCGCAGGCGGTGCCTCCCTGACGAGCACCACGCACGCGGCGATGAAATGGACGCCCTCGACGGCCGCCACAGACATTGCGGGCAACGCCGTGAGCGCCACGCCCGCCACGCAATCGGGGCCAGTGCACGCCAACTTCTGATCTGGCTTCGCTGGCGCTAATGGGTTGCGGCCTCAGGGTGTCGATTGTCCGCACCGGCCTAACCTGAGCTGCCCGCCGAGCAGCCCCATGGAGGCCAGGATAGGTCGTCGGGGCTAGTCGATCAGGGTGTTACGAGGATCTCGTTCTCGACCTCGCTGACGCCGGGAGCTGCCGCGGCGGCGAAGCCAGCTGTACGTCTCTCGGCAAAGGAATGGACGACGCCATGAAGATGAACCGTCCCGTTGCTCGCGGTGACCCGGATCGAGCGGGCGTCGAGGTCGGCCATGCGTTCGATGGCCTCGCTGACTCGGTGATCCACATCTGCCGTCTTGAGCACATGCGGCTTGACCGTGATCGTGTTGCTGACGTTGTGAACGCCCGCGAGGTAGCGAATTGCACGCTCCGCCTCATCGCGTTCATAGACCCATCGGACATCGCCACGGAGCGTCACGTGTCCATTGATCACGTCGGCCTTGACCCCAGTTGGGATCGCTGTGTTCACGTGCATGTGGCGAGCGATGTCCTCAGCGATGTCCTCGTCATCGCGCACGCTTGACTGCGCCAGCTTGATCTCGAGCTCGTCGGCGACTGCTCTGACGCCGTAAACGCGCTCCGCGGCCCGGACCGCGGCCCACCTGTCGGAGTAGCTCGGGACATGCCCAGACAACACCACCGCGCCATCGCTTGCTGCGACGCCGATGTGATCAGTGTGTACCCGCGGGTCCCATTCGAGCTCGCGGATTACCGCGTCGCGGGTGGTCTTATCGCTGCTTGTCGTCTTCATCACGTTCTCCTTGTCGTAGTTTGGCTTGGGCCGACCGCGGCCCCTTGTCTGCCGCCGTGGTGCTCCGCGCGGTCACGTTATGGCCACGCATGTGTGACAGCCATTGCTGCCACGCGCGAGATAGCTCGGCGGTCAGCTTCTGCTCTGCCGCAACGGCCATCTCCCATGCGCCGTCGAGTGGCGCCTCGTTCGGGGAGCGATCGGCCTCACTGATACCGTAGTAGTCGTACAGTGCCGCTCCCTGCTCGGAGGAGAGCCGGCTCGTCTCCTCGGTATGGGGAGCATGTGTCACTTGTCTCCTGGTGAAGGGAACGATCACCTCGTTACCCTCGCTCCTACTCCCCTGAAGCGGGAGGAATGACGTGGTCCCCGTCGGCCCGTCGCCGTGAACCAGCGCCCAGTCCGGCGCAGCCGTTTCTTCGGCGACATAGATCTCCTCGATCTTGCCGATCATCTCACCCCGGCGGCCACGGACCGTCCATCCGCGCCAAGCGAGCTTGCCGGACACGCTCGCGGGCCTGTTCGGTCCTCGACGGGTAAAGATGGCTGAGCTCATGCGGTTGGCGTCGAGCCGTTCGACGGCACTGGTGCCAGTGCAGACGCCGCGGGGAGGTCGCCGGCGGCGAGTGTCTCGCGTTTGAGGAACGCGCCGAGCTCCTGGATCGTGCTCATCAGCGGCGCCGGGAAGACGACCGTCGAGTTCTTGTCCACCGCGATCTCGACTAGCGTCTGCAGGTTTCGCAGCTGCAAGGCAAGCGGGTGTTCCATCATCACATCGGATGCCCGGGCGAGCTCACCGGCGGCGAGCGCCTCGCCCTCCGCCGCGATGATCTTCGCGCGCTTCTCCCGCTCCGCTTCGGCCTGGCGCGCCATCGCGCGCTTCATCGAGTCAGGCAGCTGGATGTCCTTCAGCTCAACGGTGGTGACCTTGATGCCCCACTCCTCCGTCTGCACGTCGAGGATCTCGCGGATGTTCTGGTTGATCGTGTCCGTCTCAGACAGCGTCTGATCGAGCGTGTGGCGCCCCACAACCGCTCGCAGCGTCGTCTGCGCGATCTGATTGATCGCGACTTCGACATCCTCGATCGCCACCACCGAGCGAACGGGGTCCGCGACCCGGTAGTAGGCGACCGCCGAGACGTCGATGCTGACGTTGTCGCTCGTGATGATCCCCTGCGACTGGATTGGCATCGTCACGATCCGCAGCGACACACGGTGAACCTGGTTGATCAACGGCGCGAAGAAGATCACACCAGGTCCGCGTGCCCCATCCCGGACCTTGCCGAGGTGAAACATCACGGCGCGCTCGTACTGCTTGAGGATCCGAACCGACATCGCCAGCACGATGAGTGCGACGAGCACGACGGCGCCGATGAGATAAGCAATCATTTTTGTCTCTCTGTCGAGGGGTTCATGTGCTCGCCACCGAGACTGCAACCGCAGTCCTTGGATCGGCCGCGTCCGCGAGCAGACCCTGCTCAGTGACAGTCGGGTGGCACTGGGCCCTTTCGCGACCCAGGCCATCGAGGTAGGGCACGAGGTATCGAGTGGCGATCTTGCTCGCCCCACCGAAGATGCGGGGCCGGTCGGGCACTCCGCTGAGGCTGACGATGATGACTCCTGACGTGTGCATGGGCGGCGTTCGACGGTTGAGGTCGAAACAGAACGCCGGCCGAGTGTCGGAGCCGGGAAAACGGAGCCCACCGAGAGTTGAGGCGAGCGATGTCTATGCTAACAGCACTATCCGGCCGCGATCTCGCTGCCCGAACCGTGATGAGCTCCCGCGAGACCAAACATCTGCGTGTCCTGATCGCCAACGAGCGCAAGGACCGCCTGGCGCTCGTCGCACCGATCGTCGTCGGGCTCGGCCACGAGGTGATCGCACGCGAGATCGACGTCGCGGATGTCGGCCCCGCGACCGCCAGAGAGCGCCCCGACGTCGCACTCGTAGGACTCGGAGACAGCTCAGAGCACGCCCTCGAGCTGATCGACAAGATCGTCCAGGAAGCCGCCTGCCCCGTGATCGTCCTGCTCCACGCCCGCGACCCCGAGTTCATCAGCGAGGCATCCAAGCGAGGCGTCTTCGCACACATCAGCGACGATGACGTCGAGGACTGGCAGAGCGCGATCGACATCGTCCTGCGCCGCTTCGCCGAGTACCAAGACCTCAAAGGAGCATTCGGACGCCGCGCCCTCACAGAGCGCGCCAAGGGCATCCTCATGGAGCGCCACAGCATCGACGAGACGAGTGCCTTCGAGATGCTACGCGAGCAGTCGCGTGTCGATAACCGCAAGCTCATCGACCTGGCGACAGCGGTCGTCGACGGCCACCGCCTCTTGCCCAGAGATCCACTGCCTCCAGCTGACTCCTGACGCTCACCCGGACATCATGCATGTCTCCATTTCGACATGACCAGCTTTGGGTTGACGGGATCTCCTTGCACGTCGTGGAGGCAGGCAATCGCCGCTCACCTTCATTTCCGGCGTCTGGTTCCACGGAAACCCCCTCGACCCTGCTCACCGACATCGCCAAGGTCTTCCCCCGTACGGCCGCTAGCCCACGTCCTCCAGTACGCCTTCAACCCCTTCACCACCGGCAGCGGGATTCAAGCCTGCGACCTCGAGACGCTCGGGATCTGGCTCGTCGTCGGGGTCATCCTGATGCTCCGCTTCCTGCGCCAACCAGCCGGCGGCGACTAGAACGAAGCGACGCGAATAGCGGCCGGCGCGCCTCGTAAGGTGCCTGCTCCCGCTAGCCCGTGTGGGAAGACCCCTTGCAACGAGAGAAAGGTGTCGCTCGCGCACGGGGTAGCCGCCGAGTCCTCGGCGCCCTTTTTTCAGGCCTCCGGGCTGCGGGTACACTCCCACCCAAGCGCGTATCGTTGCCAGGCGCCCCTTCCCCCCTGCAAATGTGGACGCTGCATTCTTGAGATCGGCGCAGGCGACGATACGATCCCCGGTGACGCACATCCGGCCGACGTAGCTCAATTGGTAGAGCGCGTCACTTGTAATGACGAGGTTCGGGGTTCGATTCCCCGCGTCGGCTCTCCAAGCTCTGCAGTAACGCTACCGCTGTTCGCTACATTTTTTGACCGGATATGGCCGCGTTTGTCCTCTGGACCGACCCGGCTCAACCCGCACCATGACTGGATTTCGGCTCTACTGCCCGCAACCCTGTTCGGGTGGGCCGTCGCACTTGTAAAGCGGATGTCGCCGGTTCGATCCCGGCCGTCGGCTTCCCGGCTTGCCCTCCGATTCGCTGCATCGCGGCCTTCGGTGGCAAGCTTCGGCCATGAGACCTGTTCGGGCGGCGGTCCTCTGCTCCTCGATCGTGTTGATCGCCGGGTGCGGCACGGCCAGCTCTCCGCGCGACGCTGCCGGAGTCAGGGCGATGTACCGCTCGATCGGCCTCGACGCGAGCGCCGGCGCATTCACCGACGTGTGCCGCTCCTACATGGACGCGCCGCTGCGCGCGCAGGTCGAGCGCGCCAACGACGACTGCACGACCTCGAGTTCGACCTCGAGGCTCGAACGTTGGGCGGAAAAGGTCCGCCTCTCGAAGATCGAGTCGGGAACGCGCATCGTCGTCTCGGGTGATGGGGCGCTCGTCTACAACGCCGCCAAGCCGGAAAGAGCCGTCTACGGGGCGGGGCAGTGGCGGCTTGCCGAAGCGCCGGAATTGAGCCCTGCGGCGGCCGGGCCATAGCACCCGTCGTCGTCGCGCCAGGCTTTCGCGTCGGCATTGAGCAGTTTTATCCCGCCCTTCTCGGGGCGGCGTTTCAGGCGAGCCGAGTGTCGCGACCAGCCGGGTTTTCAGGGCGAACCGGGAGGCCGGAGAATGAGCCTGAGCCTCCCGGCGCTCGCCCTCTACCCGGATGACCTGTCGGCCTTCCGGTGTCCGCTATCGACCAACTAGTGCCGGTGCTTGAGGGAAGACATGCCGGAGCCAAAGAGCGCTGCGGATCCCGGCGGCAGACGAAGCGCACGGCCCGACCCCGGAGCGCATCGACCGGGCCGCCCCGTTCATACTCCTGGCATGGACACCCAACACGCCAGCGAGCTGCTCGCTCGCGAGCGCGCTCGCGTCGAGCACGCTCTCGCGGAGCAGACGCCACACGACAGCGAAGCCGTCACCGACCCGTTCGAGGCCGCCGACGTCGGCGAGGACATGTTCGACGAGGAGCTCGCACAGGACCAGGCCGACCGGCTGCACGAAGAGCTCGAGGCGATCGAGCGCGCGGAGCGCCGTCTGTCAGATGGCAGCTATGGCATCTCCGTCGAGAGCGGCGAGCCGATCCCGGACGCGCGCCTGGAGGCGATTCCGTGGGCCGAGCGCACCGCCGAGGAGCAGGCACGCTTCGAGGCGGCCAGCTGAGTCGAGCGCCTCACCGACCGGTTGGAGACGCGCTTCAAGCACTGGCCAGCGCGCCTTCGACCGCGGCCACGGCGCTCGCACCCGCGACGCGCAGCGGCTCGGTGCTGCGCAGCGCGCGGCAGAAGATGAACGCGCCCTCGAGCAGGCACAGCATCGACAGCGCCAGCTCGCGCGCCTCGCGCGGCGGGATGCCGGCGGCCGTGAAGTACTGCGTGGCGCCTGTGATCCAGGTGTCGAACACCTCGGCGCACGCCTCGCGCAGCTGCTCGTTCGTGCTCGAGACCTCGAGCGCGACGGTCGCGATCGGGCACGCGTCCGCGTAGCCCGTCTGCACGAGCGTCTCCGCCGCGCCGCTGAAGAACTCGCCGACGGCGGTGGGCACATCGGGCGCCTGCATGGCGATCGTCGCGAACAGCTCCGTATAGAGCCGCCCCGACGTGCGGATCGTCTCAGCGCCGAGCTGCTCCTTGCCGCCCGGGAAGAAGTGGTAGAGCGATCCGAACGGCGCGTTCGCGGCGGCGAGGATCTGCTTGATGCCGGTGCCCGCGTAGCCCTGCCGACGGAACAGCTCCGCGCTGCTGTCCATGATCCGGTCCTTCGTTGCTGCCGCCATCGCTTCCTTTCCGTTCGCCCTTTGCCCCACGATGATAGGCTCCCGATCAACTAGAGCGATCTATCTAGTCCGTGACGACGGTCAGGGGGTGCGCGGTGCCGGAGGTGAAGCTATCGAGCGGGACGATTGACTACGAGGACAGCGGCGGTGACGGCCCCGTCGTGGTGTTCGTGCACGGGCTGATCATGGACAGCTCACTGTGGCGCGAGGTGATCGATGACCTGCGTGCCGACTTCCGCTGCATCGCGCCGACGCTGCCGCTCGGCGGGCACCGCCAGCCGATGCGCGCCGACGCCGACCTGTCGATGCGCGGGGTCGCGAGCCTGCTCGGCGAGCTGCTCGAGCGTCTGGACCTGCGCGACGTCACGCTTGCGATGAACGACTGGGGCGGGCCGCAGCTGCTCGTGGGCGGTGCCCACGATGAGCGCATCGCGCGGATCGCACTGTGCTCGTGCGAGGCGTTCGACAACGTGCCGCCCCAGGGAGCCGCGCGCCTGCTCCCCTTCATCGCGCGAATCCCCGGCGGCATCGGCGCGGCACTGCTGCCGTTTCGCGTCGATCGCCTGCGCCGGCTGCCGATGACCTACGGCCCGCTGAGCAAGCGGCCGGTCCCGCGCGAGGTCATGGACCGCTGGTTCGGGCCCGCCCTAGAGAACAGGGCGGTGCGCCGTGACCTGCGCAAGTACGTGACGAGCGCCGCGCAGGGTCGACGTGACCTGCTCGCCGCCGCCGACGCGTTGCGGGCGTTCGATCGCCCGGCGCTCGTCGCGTGGGCGAGCGAAGACCGGCTGATGCCGCGCGAGCACGGCCCGCGGCTCGCGGAGTTGCTCTCGCAGGGCACGCTCGTCGAGATCGCGGACTCCGCCACGCTGATCCCCGTGGACCAGCCGGCGGCGCTCGCGATGCACATGCGCGAGCTGCTCGCAAGATGACGGGCGCATGTGAGATCCGCGCCAGCGCTCGGGAGACTCCGGCGAGGGCGTCCGTCACCATGCGCGTCATGCATCTGCGGCTCACCGACGACGCCGAGCTCTTCGCTCGACACGCGAATGTCTTCCTCGCCGCGCGCGCCGAGCGCAACGTCCTCGCCACCGTGCTGCTGCGTGCGCGTACCGCACCAGTCGGCGCACAGCCGCCGCTGTTCGCATACGCGCTCGACGACGACGACGCGGTCGTGGCGGCTGCGATGAGGACGCCCCCGTGGCCGATGCTCGCCAGTGAGTTCGATACGGCGGCGGCCGGCGAGCTGCTCGAGCGATGGCTCGCTGAGGACAAGGGGCTGCCGGGCGTGAGCGCGCAGCCGCACACCGCGCGTGCAATCGCGTCGGCCTGGGAGCGACGGACCGGCGGGCGCGCGAGCTGCAGCATGCGCGAGGCGATGCACGCGCTCACGGAGGTACGCGACCCGCCCCATCCCGCGAGGGGTGAGCTGCGCCGCGTAGAGGAATCCGAGCGGGAGCTGTTGATCGCCTGGGAGGAGGCATTCTGCATGGAGGCGGGCGTCGGCGTCCCGGATCAGGCGGCGCGCTCGGTCCAGGCGCGCATGGACTGCGGCGGCCTGTTCGTGTGGGATGACGAACGCCCGGTGATGGCGCTGACGCTGTCCCCCACGATCGCGGGAGTCGCGCGCGTCGGGCCCGTATACACGCCACCCGAGCACAGGCGACGCGGCTACGCCTCGAGCGCTGTTGCAGCGGTAAGCCGACTCGCGCTCGACACCGACGCGCAGCGGTGCATGCTGTTCACCGACCTTGCAAACTCGACCTCCAACAAGATCTACGCGTCGGTCGGCTTCCGGCGCTTCGCGGATTGGGAGGAATACGCGTTCGGGCCAGCCGAGCGCGGGGCGGCCAAGTCTTGATACCCGGCTACCCCGCGTAAAGCGCGTCGATCGCGCTCGCGTACTTCTCGGCGATCGGCTTGCGCTTGAGCTTCATCGTGGGCGTCAGCTCGTCGCCGCCCGGCAGCCAGTCGCCCTCGACGATCTCGAACTTCTTGATCTGTTCGACGCGAGCGAGCTTCGCGTTGGCGGCGTCGACACCCTCCTGCACCGCCGCGCGCACGCGCTCGTCGCGGGCGAGCGACTCGAGCGTCGTGTCCTCGATGCCCTGCTGTGCCGCCCACATCGGGCGCGAAGTCCGCGTCGAGCACGATCAGCGCCGTGTTGTACGGGCGCCGGTCGCCGATGCAGCACGCCTGGCCGATCAGCGGCGAGCCGCTCTTCAGCGTCGCCTCGATGTTCGCCGGCGACATGTTCTTGCCGGCGGCGCTGATGATCAGCTCCTTCTTGCGATCGACGATCGTCAGGTAGCCGTCCTCGTCGAAGGAGCCGATGTCGCCGGTGCGCAGCCAGCCGTCCTCGGTGAACGCCTCGGCCGTCTTCTCGGGCAGGTTGCGGTAGCCGAGCATCACCACGTCGGACTTGACCAGCACCTCGCCGTCGGTGTCGAGCTTGATCTCGATCCCCGGGCGCGGGCGGCCCGACGGTGCCGAGCTTGATCTTGTCCGGGCGGGTTGACGCTCCCGGCGCCGCACGTCTCGCTCATGCCCCACAGCTCGGCGAGCGGCAGGCCGATCGCGTGGAAGAACTCGAGCACCTCGACCGGCGTCGGCGCCGCGCCGACGTTGATCGCCTCGACCTGGTCGAGCCCGAGCATCGAGCGCAGCCCCGAGAAGATCTCCGCGTCCGCCGTCGCCACCTGCTCGGCCAGCTCCGCCGGCACCGGTTCGCCGGCTGCTCGAGGCGCACCTTGCGCACGCTCGCCGTCGACCGCCGCCTGCAACTGCTCGCTGCGCTCGTCGGGCTGCGCCGGCGATCATCGTCTCGAGGCCCGCCTTCAGCTTCTCCCAGATGCGCGGCACCGCGAAGAACCAGCTCGGGCGCACTTCGGGCAGGTAGGAGAGCACTTCGCGCGGGTCGTCGCAGCAGGTGATCTGCAGGCCGAAGACGATCGGCAGGTAGTGGTGGGCATTGCGCTCGGCGACGTGGGCGGCCGGCAGCCACGAGATCACGCGCCCGTCGCGCGGGAAGTCGATCAGATGCTCGATGCCCTGCACCGTCGCGAGCAGGTTGCGGTGGACGAGCTGCACGCCCTTCGGCGGGCCGGTCGTGCCCGACGTGTAGATCAGCGTGAGCACGTCGGTCGAGGAGATCTGCGCGACCGACGCGTCGACGTCGAAGTCCGGGTTCGAGCCCTCGACGTCCGACAGCGCGAGCGTCCCCAGCGGGGCCTCGCCGTCGATCACGATCACGTACTCGAGATCGGGCAGCTCGCGTCGCGCCTCGCGCACCTGCGGCAGGTACTGCTGCTCGCAGATCAGCACCTTCGCGCCTGCGTCGCTGACCACATAGCGAATCTGCTCGGGCGTGTACGTGTTGTAGATGGAGAACGGCGTCGCTCCGAGCATCATCGCCGCGAGGTCGCACAGGTGAAACTCCGGGCGGTTGCTGAGCATCAGCGCGACGCTGTCGCCGCGCCCAACGCCGAGCTTCGCGAGTCCGCCCGCGAGCGCGTCGACGCGTTCGCGCAGCTCGCCCCAGGTGATGGAGAACGCGTCCCCCTTGGTGCGGATCGCGACCTCCTCCGCGCGCTCGGCGACGGTGATCCGGAACGCCTCGGCGATCGTCGCCGCGCCTAGAGCCTCACGAGCCATCGATCCAGTGACTTCGACCTCCATCGCACGCTCCCTCTCTCTGTTCTCCCCATCCCCATGGGCGCCGTTGTACGGACCCGAGGATCCACAACGATCATACCGGCCGGCTCAATACTCTCAAGCGCGTGCGCACGGGCGAGCTCGGCTATTGGTGGCGCTCACTGGGCGGCCCACCGGCACCGCGGCCGTCGCTTGACGGACCCGCGGAAGCCGACGTGGCGATCGTGGGAGCGGGCTACACGGGCCTGTGGACCGCCTACTACCTCAAGCGCGCGCAACCGTCGCTCGAGATCGTCGTGCTCGAGCGCGAGCACGCCGGCTTCGGCGCATCCGGACGCAACGGCGGCTGGGTCTCCGGGTTCTTCTCCGGGCCGCCGCGCGTGTACGAACGCCACGGCGGCCCCGCGGGCTACGTGGCGCTGCAGCAGGCGATGCTCGCGACCGTCGACGAGGTCGGCGAGGTCCTGGTTGAGCACGAGATCGACGCGGACTTCGTCAAGGGTGGACATCTGGCCGTCGCACTCGGCGGCGCACAGGCGCAGCGCCTGCGTCAAGAGGTCACGGACGGCCGCCTGCACGGCCTGCACGAGGCGGATCTACGCGAGCTGGGGACCGACGAGCTGGACGCGCGACTGCGTGTCGCGAATGCTCTCGGCGCAAGCTTCTCGCCCCACGTGGCGCGCGTCCACCCGGCCAAGCTCCTCAGCGGCCTCGCGGCGACCGTCGAGCGCCTCGGCGTGCGCATCTACGAGGACACGCCCGTGAGCGCGATCCGTCCGCGCGAGGCGCTCACGCCCGCGGGGTGCGTGCGCGCGCGCTGGGTCGTGCGCGCCACCGAGGGCTACACCGCCGATCTCGCAGGCCTCCGGCGCGCGCTGGTGGCGATGAACAGCTCGATGATCGTGACTGAGCCGCTTCCGGCGACCGCGTGGGAGCAGATCGGCTGGAACGGCCGCGAGGTGCTCAGCGACGGCGCGCACGTATACGTGTACCTGCAGCGAACCGAGGACGGGCGCATCGCGATCGGCGGGCGCGGCGTGCCGTATCGCTTCGCTTCGCGCAGCGACGGCCGCGGCGAGACGGCGGTGCGGACCGTCGAGGCCCTGCGCGCGAAGCTCCACGCGATGTTCCCCGCGACCGCCGAAGTCCAGCTCGACCATGCCTGGTCGGGCGTGCTCGGCGTGCCGCGCGACTGGTGCGTCTCGGTCAACGCCGACCCCGCGTCCGGGCTCGCGTGGGCGGGCGGATACGTGGGCGAGGGCATCGCCGCGGCGAACCTCGCGGCGCGCACGCTGCGCGACCTGATCCTCGGCGAGGCCACCACGCTGACGACGCTGCCGTGGGTTGGACACCAGCCGCGGCGGTGGGAGCCCGAGCCCGTGCGCTGGGGCTCGATCCACGCGGTCTACTCGCTCTACCGTCGCGCCGATCTCATCGAGCAGCGCACGCAGCGGCAATCGCGGCTGGGACGGATCGTGGACGCGGTGTCCGGACGCGTGTGAGCCCGCCCGCGCCAGTCGGCGCATCCGCCCGCTGCACGAGCTCTGGGAGACTGTCGGCATGAGCGATGAGCCACAGCTGTCACCCTATGCGGCCCGCAACAGGCAGATCTGGGACGCGCAGTCGAGCGAGTACCAATCCAAGCACGGGCCGCAGCTGGCGGCGGCTGGCGGCACGGCGTGGGGCGTGTGGCAGCTGCCGGAGTCCGAGCTGCGGGTGCTCGGGGACGTGCGCGGCAAGGATGTGCTCGAGCTCGGCTGCGGCGCCGCGCAGTGGTCGATCGCGCTGCATGCGATTGGCGCCCGTGTGACGGGGCTCGACAACTCGGCGGTGCAGCTGGAGCACGCCCGCACGCTGATGGCCGTGGCGGATGTCGATTTCCCGCTCGTGCACTCGAGCGCGGAATCCACGCCGTTCGCGGACGAGTCGTTCGACATCGTCTTCTGCGATCACGGCGCGATGGCGTTCGCGGATCCGTACCGCACTGTTCCCGAAGCCGCCCGGCTGCTGCGCGCGGACGGCCTGCTGGCGTTCTCGATGAACACGCCGATCCTCGACCTCGCCTGGCCTCTTCCCGCCGAGCATCCGAGCGAGCGACTGCTGCGCGACTACTGGGACCTGCGCGTGTCCGAAGCACCGGAGGAGCCGATCGACTTCCAACTCCCCTACGGCGCCTGGATCGCGCTGTTTCGCAAGAACGGGTTCGTCGTCGAGGATCTGATCGAGCTGCGACCGGCCGCCGACGCGACGAGCAGCTATCGCGACGCGCACGACCTCGCATGGGCGCGGCGGTGGCCGATGGAGCACATCTGGCGCGTGCGGCGCTCGCGCGCGGTCCATCCATAGACCCAGGAGGCCGTGGTGCAATTCGAGACGCTGCTGTACGACGCCGACGAGGCGATCGCGACGATTACCCTCAACCGGCCCGAGCGGCTGAACACGATCGTGCCGCCGATGCCCGAGGAGCTGGAGGCGGCGGTGCACGCGGCGAGCGCGGACCCGCGCGTGAAGGCGATCGTGCTGCGCGGCTCCGGGCGCGCGTTCTGCGCGGGCTTCGACTTCGGCGGCGGCTTTCACCACTGGGACGACGCGCTGACGACCGACGGCGCGTGGGACCCGGGCAAGGACTTCGCGCTCGCCGCCTCCGACCAGGGCGCGGTGCCCAGGTTCATGAGCCTGTGGCGCTCGCCGAAGCCGGTGATCGCGCAGGTCCACGGCTGGTGCGTCGGCGGCGGCAGCGACATGGCGCTGTGCGCCGACCTCGTGATCGCCAGCGAGGACGCGCGCATCGGCACCTCCTACTCGCGCATGTGGGGCTGCTACCTGACGGGCATGTGGCTGTACCGCCTGGGCCTGACGAAGGCCAAGGAGTACGCGCTCAGCGGCCGGCCGCTGTCGGGCCTCGAGGCCGTCGAGGCGGGGCTGATCAACGCAGCGGTGCCGTTCGCGCGCCTGGAGGCGGAGGTGCGCGAGCGCGCACTGCAGCTCGCGCAGATCCCGGCCTCGCAGCTGGCCGCGATGAAGCTGATCGTCAACCAGGCCTACGAGAACATGGGCCTCGCCTCCACACAAACGCTCGGCCCGATCCTCGACGGGCTGATGCGCAACACACCCGACGCGAACGCCTTTATCGAGCTCGCCGAGCGCGAGGGCGTCGGCGCCGCGGTCGCGCTCCGCGACGGCCGGTTCGGCGACTACAGCCAGGCGCCGGCTGCTGACAAGCCCGATCCCGAGAACGTGATCGAGGTCAAGCCTCGGCCGCAAGCGTCCGACTGACCGCGACGCGACACCCAACCGCATCGAATCCGGGGGCCTGGGGTTAGACAGTATGAACCCAGCAGAGCCCAAGCCGTTCGACAAGGAGAAGGCAAGATGCGATCGACCAAGCTGACCGTGGCGGTCGTGGCTGTAGCCACGTCGCTCACGCTCGCCTCCGCCGCAGCGTCGGCGAAGGGCACCCACAAACATCATGGCGCAGGCCACGGGGGCAGCTGCCATGCAGCCCTGCAGGTAGCGCCGCGCCTGATCACCTCCGGCGAATCCGCGCTCGCATTCGGCCGTCTTTCCTGCCCCGTCGAAGCCGAAGAGGCCAACCAGACGGTGACGCTGTATGAGAGCTCGGCGATCGCGCCCGGCTACAGCATCGCGGGCACGACCACGACCACCACCGGCGGCTTCTACCAGCTCACCATCGCCAGCCTGGCCGTCAACAGCAGCTTCTACGCGACCGCCGGCACGGCCCAGAGCGGGCACCGGAACGTCAAGGTGTCCGCCCAGGTGACACTCGCCGGCCCGCCCGAAGGCGTCGTCCCGACCGCGCTGCGAACCGGACATCACAACATGGTGACCTTCACCGGCAAGGTCAGCCCGGCGGACGCTGGCGCGCTCGTCGTGCTGCAGCGCCAGAACGCGATCCGGGGCAACGAATGGCACCGCATCGGCCACGACGTGCAGGTGAGCAAGGCCGGAGAATTCACGATCGCGCACACGTTCGTGTACGCCGGCGATGCGAACATCCGCGTGGTCGTCCGCGGCGGCGCTCGCAATGCGCCGAGCCCGTCCAACGTGCTCGGCTATGAGATCGTCCAGGCCCAGAACCCGCAGCTGACGATCGAAAGCTCGGCCAACCCGATCTCCTATGGGCAGTCGACAACGATCAAGGGCGTCGTCGCGGGCGCTGCGAACACGCCGGTGCAGCTGCTTGCGCGCACCGCTCAGCAGTCGAGCTTTACCCTCCTCGCGGAAGCCAAGACCGATTCCAGCGGGGCTTACACGTTCGCGCCGCAAACGCCGCTGGAGAGCACCTTCTACCGCGTGCAGGCGGCCGGCAGGAAGTCGGCCGTGCTGTACGAGGGCGTCAAATACGTGCTGACCGCGGGAGTCTCCGCGACGAGCATCGAATCGGGCCAGTCGCTCACGATCTCGGGCACCGTCTCGCCCGACGAGACCGGCCATGTGGTCTACCTCGAGCGCGAGAACGCGGCGGGCACCGGCTTCCATGTGATCCAGGTCGGCGAAGTCAGCTCCAACTCGACGTACACGCTCGCGCACGCGTTCTACAACGTCGGCACGAGCGTCGTGCGGATCAAGATCCCGGGCGGCCCGGCGAACGGCACGACCGACAGCACCCCGTTCACGATCGCGGTCACGCCCGCGCCTGCGAGCGCGCTGACACCGGAGGCGCCGGGGAACTCCACCCAGCCTCCCGAAGGCCAGGTCTAGTCCGGGGGACGCCCCCAGCCTCCCGAAGGCCAGGTCTAGTCCGGGGGACGCCCCCAGCCTCCCGAAGGCCAGGTCTAGTCCGGGGGACGCCCCCAGCCGCCGCCGTGGTCGTCCCGTAGCGGGGCGAGCATGGCGGCGGCTGGACGCCGTCTCGAGCCGGCTGGCCGCTCAGGCGGCCACTGCGCGCGACTGCAGGTGCGCGCCGACCTTGCGCTTGACCCGCTGCAGCGCGTTGTCGACGGTCTTCGTGTCGCACGAGAGCCGGCCGCCGACCTGCTCGTAGGAGTAGCCGTCGAGATACAGCGACAGCACGCGGCTCTCGAGCTCTGAGAGCGCGGTCGACAGGCACCCGACGAGCGAGCGCAGCTCCTCGGACGAGATGACCTGGTTGACCGGGTCCTGGACGCTCGGGCCGGGAAGCATCTGGTCGAGCGTCGGCACGTCGTCGGCGCTGCCGGCGGGCGTCGATGAGAACGACACGTACTGGTTTAGCGGCGTGTGCTTGTTGCGCGTCGCGGTCTTGACGGCGGTGATGATCTGCCGCGTGATGCACAGCTCGGCGAAGTTGCGGAAGCTCGACTCGCGATCGGTGCGGAAGTCTCGGATCGCCTTGTACAGGCCCACGAGCCCCTCCTGGATCAGATCTTCGGAGTCGCCGCCGGCGAGGAAGTACGAGGATGCCTTCAGGCGTACGAATCCGTGGTAGCGCCTGACAAGCCGGTCATAGGCATTGCGATCGCCCTGCTTTGCAAGGGCGATCAAGAACGTATCCTCGACCTTAGGTTCAGAGTTAGAGTTATGAGAGATTCTTGCCACGAGCAGATCCTTTCTTCCGAACCGCCTCCCTGGCGGCCGAAACTGTGCCCATGGCGCACTCCTCCCCTGGCGCCAAAGCTATGAGATTGCGCTTTACCTAGGCTTTTCTCAACCTTAGGTTCAGCGTTATGTCGGCGCAGCCTTACACAGTTATGAAACCTTGTCAAGCCCGCCGGCCGCGTCTCTGCAAGATCTCGTACAGAAGCGCCGCCGCCGCCGCGCTCACCCCCAGCGACTCGATCCGACCCAGCAGCGGCAGCGCGATCAGCTGGTCGCAGGCCTTGGCCACACGCGGCCGCAGGCCATTGCCCTCGCTGCCCAGCACGAGCACCACGCCGGACCCGCCGTAGTCGGGCACGTCGTAGGGCACCGGCGCCGGCGTGCCCGCGAGGCTCTCGGCGCTCGCGCCGTAGCACCAGCATCCGGCCTTGCGCGCGTCAGCCAGGAAGTCGGCGAGGTTGCGCACCCGCGCCACCCGCAGGTGCTCCACGGCCCCCGCCGAGGCCTTGCAGACCGCCGGCGTGATCTCGGCGGCGCGGCGCTCGGGGATCACCACGCCGGCAGCCCCCGCGCACTCGGCCGTGCGGCAGATCGAGCCGAGATTCTGCGGGTCCTGGATCTGGTCGAGCGCCACGAGCAGCGGGCTCTCCACGGCCAGCAGATCGTCGCTGCTCGCGTAGCGGTATGGCCCCGCCTCGGCGCACAGACCCTGGTGTGCCCCCGAGCCGCAGCGGCGCTCGATCTCCTCGGCGGCGACCGTGCGCACCTTGACGCCCTCGAGCCACGGCTCGCGCGCGGCACCGGCGGTCGCCCACACCTCCCCCACGCTGCGGGCGCGGCGCCCGCGCAACGCCTCCCTGATCGGGTTGCGCCCGTAGAGGATCACAGCGGGATCAGGTCAAAGCCACCCGGGACGTCGCGGACCTCCCAGCCGAGCGCCGCGATCTCCTCGCGCAGCCGGTCGGCCGCCGCGAAGTCGCGCTCGCGGCGGGCTTGCTCGCGTTGGCTCGCCAGCTCGCTCACGTGCGCGGGTGCCTGTCCGGCGCCAGCCAGCAGCGACTCGAGCCCCAGCACCGTGAGCATCTCGCGCAGGTGCGCGTTGCCGGAGCCGCCCGCCGCGCCGGTCGCCTCCCCGATCCACTCGTTGAGCACGGCGAGCGCCTCAGCCGTGTTGAAGTCTCGCGCGAGCGCGTCGAAGAACCTGTCGCGCAGCCCCTCGAGCTGCGGCGGCGAGTCGCCGTCGGAGAGTCGCCGGCCCGCCTCGCGGATGCGCTTGACGTTCGCCTGCGCCTGCTCGAGCGCGGCCGCGGAGAACGCGAGCGGCTGGCGGTAGTGCCCGGAGACCAGGTACATGACCACCGCCTCCGGGCCATATTCGCCCAGCACCTCGTGCAGCGGCGCGATGTTGCCCACCGACTTCGCCATCTTCTCGCCGGTGAACTGGATCATGCCGTTGTGCATCCAGAGTTTCGCGAGCTCCTCGCCGCGGGCAGCGCGCGTCTGCGCGGCCTCGTTCTCGTGGTGGGGGAACACCAGGTCCGAGCCGCCGCCGTGGATGTCGAAGCCGACGCCCAGGTACTGCTCGGCCATCGCCGAGCACTCGATGTGCCAGCCTGGCCGCCCGGCACCCCATGGCGCCTGCCAGCAGGTGTCCTCGCCAGGCTTGTGCGCCTTCCACAGCGCGAAGTCGAGCGGATCCTCCTTGCGCTCGGTCAGCGGGTCCGACGCGGCATCTTCGCCCTGATCCATGTTCTCGAGCAGGCGGTGCGAGAGCTTGCCGTAGCCGGGGTCCGAGCGCACGCGGAAGTAGACATCTCCGTCCACCGCGTAGGCGTGGCCGCGAGCGATCAGCGCCTCGATGTACTCGACGATCGGGCCGATCGTCTCCGACGCGAGCGGCTCGTGGTCAGGCCGCCCGAGACCCAGGGCGTCCGTGTCGGCGCGATAGTGCGCGGTCATCTCGGCCGCGAGCTCGGCGCTGGCGCGCGGGTGGGTGGGATTCGATTGACGCGCCGCGTCGTAGATCTTGTCGTTGACGTCGGTGACGTTGATCACGAGCGTCGTGTCGTAGCCCTCGTGCTCGAGGAAGCGTTCGAGCAGGCTGAAGACGACGAACGGTCGTGCGTTGCCGATGTGTATGCGGCTGTACACGGTCGGCCCGCATGCGTAGATCCCGAGCCTGCCGGGGTCGCGCGGGCGCAAGGCGACGAGCTCGCCGCTGAGCGTGTCGTGGAGCTTGATCTCGCGCATCGCCGCGCGATCCTAACGGTCCGCGGCGGCGTCGCCGCGCGTCAACGGTCGAGCTGGTCGAGATCGTCCTCGACCGCCGTCGAATCGACGTCGGCCGGGCGCACACCGCGGTCGCGCGAGGAGAAGCGCCCGGCCGCCGCCGCGAAGCTCATCACGCGAGCGGCGTAACGGCTGGAGATCCAACGGCGGGCGAGCCGGCGTGTCGGCCCGAGCAGCAGCAGCGCCCCGAGCGCATCCGTGACGAACCCGGGGAGCACTAGCAGCGCGGCTCCCAGGAATCCGAGCGCCCCGTCGATCGCAGCAGCGCCGGGGGCTCCCCGCCCTGATACCGCAAGCGAGACGCGCTCGATCGCCACGCGGCCCTCGATGCGCAGCAGGCGCACACCCAGCACGGAGGTCCCGAGCAACAGCACGACCGCAGGCAGCCACCCGATCGCGCGCCCCACCTCGACGAAAGCGAGCACCTCGAGTACCGGCACACCGATCAGGACGAGCACGAGCATCTCAGCGCAGCGTACGCACCTCGGCACGGGACGCCGTGGGTGGCCCGCCTAATGCCGATGCGCAAACGCCGGCAGCACAGACGCTGGCAGCGGTGGAAATGCCTCGTCCGAAGGTGGGACCGCCCCGTCCGTAGGCTTGACCGCCCCGTCCAGGAGATCGGGGCGAGATTCGACGACGGCCACGAGCCCGCGCACGACCCGCGGGTCGAAATGCGAGCCGGCGCAGCGATTGAGCTCGGCGAGCGCGTCCTGCGAGGACATCGCGTGGCGGTAGGACCTGGTGGTCGTCATCGCGTTGAACGCGTCGCAGGCGGACACGACGCGAGCCTCCAGCGGGATCCCATGGCCGCTGAGGCCATCCGGGTACCCGCAGCCGTCCCAGCGCTCGTGCGAGGCGCGGACGATGTGCCCGATCTCCAGCATGAAGCCGCCGATCCTTTCGAGCATCCGCTGACCCTCGATCGTGTGTTTCTTGATGATCTCCCACTCGCGCTCGTCGAGCTTGCCAGGCTTGTTGATTATCTCCTTGGGCACGGTGATCTTGCCCACGTCGTGGAGAAGCGCGCCGAACTCGACGTTGCGCTTCGCGTCCGCGTCGAGGCCGAGCTCGTCTGCGAGCGCGAGCGCGAGGCGCAGCACGCTCTTGCAGTGCTCGCCGGTGTACGTGTCGTCGGCCTCGACGACGTCGCCCAGCAACAGCGCGGTGCCCTGGTATGCGTCGTTGAGCTCAGCGAGCTGCTCGAGCCGATCGTGGCGCTCTCGCGAGAAGACGCGCAGGACCCAGAACAGCGGGGCCATCAGGATCACGGGCCATTGGCCACGAAGCGGCATCGCGGCGAACGCGA
Organism: uncultured Solirubrobacteraceae bacterium; assembly: GCA_963797105.1. Classification (GTDB taxonomy): domain Bacteria; phylum Actinomycetota; class Thermoleophilia; order Solirubrobacterales; family Solirubrobacteraceae; genus Palsa-744. The sequence goes on along the minus strand of CAWCOB010000002.1, from coordinate 831,139 downwards.
TCGCCAGGCCGACGGGGGTGAGCGCCAGATCGATCGCATACACCCGGCGCACCTCTTCGAGCAACTGCCTGAGCGTGACCGCGTCGAAGTCGCGCTCCCGCACGACGTTCACGGTGAAATCGCAGGCGAACTGCGCCGCGAGAGCCAGCGCCAGGATGCCCCAATCGCCGTCGGGGCTGCGGTCGCCGGCGAGGAGCAGGACCAGCGAGGGACCCCACGCGAACCAGCTATTCCCCGCGACGGTCAACAGCCAGCTGGGCGCCATGCGCCCGCTCGCGACCCTAGGAGCCATGTCCAGCCCCAACGCCGCCATCACGAGCAGCGGCACGAGCGAGGCGGGAACGGCGAACAGCATCGGCACGAACACGGCCTGGGTCGGAACGGTGAAGCCCGATCCGACGTCGAAGCGAATATGCCCGGCGACGGCGATGCCGACCACGTAGAGGACGATGACCGCGAGCGAGACGCGCTGATGCACGCCGCCGAGGATCGGGAGCGCCAGCGCCGCAAAGACGAAGCAGCTGCCGATGAGGAGCTCTTCACGGCGTGTGGCCGCGCACATCGGCTGCCCACGCTGCGTGGTGGAATCCCGAGTGCGTTCGGCTTCGCTGATGGCGTGTACGGACATGAGGGGCCCCCATGCCGTTATCGCCACGCGCCGCCCTGGGGGTTAAGACCAAGTGCCGTGCCTAGCCGACCGGCCAATCGAGGAGCCGAGCGCTCGATCAAGTGTCCAGTTCCCTTTAGGGGCAGCCGGCGACCTCCGATACTGCCCGAGAAGGACGACAAGCCAATACAACTGAAAAAGGCAAACCCGTCGTGAGGCGGGGACGCAAAGCCGGAGGTCTCAAGCGAGACGGCTCGGCCGCCAGTGGAACGTCACGGAGGACATCATGTTCCGATCGTCTCGCCCCACGGCATCAAGACTCACCCGCCGGCTCAGCTGGACTGCGAGTGCCGGCATCGCACTGCTCAGCCTCGCACCCGCCTCGGCTCTCGCCAAGAGCAGCCCGACGACCTGCGAAGGGCAGGTCTTCAGCCAGCCGTTCCTGGCCTACGGCGACAGCCACTTCTACACGCTCGCGCCGGGCGGCGAATTCAACAGCGCATCGGAAGGCTGGACGCTGAGCGGCGGGGCCAGCCTGATCGGCGCGACGCGCCCGGAAGGCGTGAAAGGCAACGTTCTCAACCTGCCAAAGGGCGCGAAGGCGGTGAGCCCGCCGATGTGCGTCACGCTCTCCTACCCGAGCGCCAGAGCGTGGGTCAACGGGCCCAGCGGCGAGAACGGGGTCATCGTGTCGGTCTCCTATGCCGGCACCGCCAGCGCGATCTCGCCCCAGGAAGTGGGGGTCATCAAAGCCAGGTACGGCACCTGGAAGCTCGGGAGGTTCAGCGTCGAACCGTCACTGGCAGGCCTCGAACAGGCGCCTCGCGAAGTCCGGATCGTGTTCGAAGGCAAGAAGGGCGAAACCCAGCTGTTCGACGTCTACGTCGACCCGCGTATGAAGTAGCGCCGGCAAGCCGGTGGGGCGGCTGCCTCCGTGGCCGCCCCGCTGACCGGCGAACGCCGCCTCGCGCGACCGGCGAACGCCCGGCCGGCCGTCAGGCGCCGTCGCGCAGAGCGGCGACAGCCAGCGCCGCGACGCCCTCGCCGCGACCGACGAAGCCCATGCCCTCGCCGGTGCTCGCCTTGACGCCCACACGCGTGAGCTCCAGCCCGAGCGTCGCCGCCAGCCGCTGGCGAATCGTGTGCCGGTGCGGCGAGAGCTTCGGCGCCTCCATCACGACTGTGCAGTCGACGTTCACGATCTGAAGGCCAGCCTCGCGCACGCTCCGCACGACGCTCGCGAGCAGCTGCATCGAGTCGGCGTCGCGCCAGCGCTCGTCGGTGTCCGGGAAGTGCTCCCCGATGTCGCCCAGGCCGGCGGCGCCGAGCAGCGCGTCGGTCACGGCGTGCGCGAGCACGTCGGCGTCGGAGTGGCCATCCAGGCCCCGCTCGTGGGGAATCTCGACGCCGCCGATCACGAGCCGGCGTCCGGCGGCGAAGCGGTGAGAGTCGAAGCCGATGCCGACGAGGCTCATCGGCTGGCAGCTTCGCTGGGGCCCGCGGACGCCTCGCTCCGCCGGCTGCCGGCGCCGATCGGCTCCAGGCGCCGCTGGCGCCGATCGAACACGCACAGCTCGCGCACGCCGGCGTCATCGAGGGCCTCGAGCGCGCGCTCGTAGTCGGCGCCCACGTCCTCGGGGCGGTGCGCGTCGCTGGAAAGCGCCACGGGCACCCCCGCGTCGACGCACATTTCCAGGAACGCCTGCGCCGGGTACAGCTCGCCTGCAGGCTTGCGCAGCCCAGCGGTGGACATCTCGACGGCGATACCGGCTTCGGCGATGCCTTCGACGGCGGGCTCGTAGTAGCGGCGCAGATCGCCTTCAGGGGTGCGCTGCGGGCTCGAAGAAGTCGCTCGCCCCCAATACTTCACGAGGTCGGGGTGCGCGACGATGTCGAACAGGCCGCTGCGCGCTGCCTCGCCGATCGTCCTGAAAGTAGCGCGTCCACACGTCCTCGACGCTCTGACCGCTGCCCCACACGCTGTAGTCGTCCATGTCCACAGCGCCGTCGCGCATGAAGTGCACGGAGCCGACCACGTAGTCGAAATCGCGCGCCTCCAGCAGATTCGCCATGCGGTCCTCCGCCCCGAGGACGAAGTCGGCCTCGATGCCGAGGCGCAGATCGGTGTGCTCGCGCACGAACGCGCAGTACTCGTCGATGTCGTCGTGCGCGTAGGTCTCCCAGAACGGGTGGCGCCAGACATCGAGCGCCTGCACGAAGCGGTACACGTGTTCTGAGACGCCCAGCTCGGCGATCCCGCGCTCGTCAGCGGCGGCGCGGTAGCGCTCGACGTTCGCGGCCGTGTGGTACTCGGTGACGTCGGCACCGAGGCCGTCGGGCCGAAGATGGAGGTGGTAGTCGCTCAGCATTCTGACGGCCTGCGATTCAAGCAGGATTCACGACGGCTCCCGCCCGCCGCCGGGCGCCTCCCCGCCGCCGCCCGCCTGACCGCGCCGCTCGCCGGCCGACGCGCGTCCGGTGAGCAGCAGCTCGGCGACGCGCAGATCGAGCGGCGTGGTCACCTTGAGGTTCTCGTCGCTCGCGCGCACGACGATCACCTTGCCGCCGCCGCGCTCGATCAACCCGGCGTCGTCGGTCGCCCGCGCCAGCTCGTCCGTCGACACGTCGAGCGCGCGCGCGAGCGCGGCGCGGCGGAACACCTGCGGCGTCTGCACCGCCCACAGCTCGCTGCGCTCGAGCGTCTCGTGCACGGCGCCGGCGCCGTCGACGCGCTTGACGGTGTCGGTGACCGGCACCGCCGCGATCGCCGCGTCGGCGCCCGGGTCGCGTGCGAGCGCGCCGATCACCGACTCGACGAGCGCCGCCGTCAGCAGCGGGCGCGCGGCGTCGTGGACGAGCACGAGCTGCGGCTGCCCCGCCGCGTCGAGCGCGCGGCGCACCGAGTCCGAGCGCGAGGCGCCGCCGTGGACGAGGTCCACGCGGTCGGATGCGCTGAGCGCCTGCGGCCAGTCGGCGCCCGGCGGGATGGCGATCACGATCCGCTCGATCCCGGGACTCGCCAGCAACGCGTCGATGCTCCACGCGACGAGCGGGCGCCCCGCCAGCTCGACGAGCGCCTTCGGCCGGTCAGCACCGAGGCGCTCGCCGCTGCCGGCGGCCACGATCAACGCGACGGTCATCGCCTGGGGCGCTCGCGCACGCGGCAATCAGCGCTGCCGCGTGCGCGAAAGCCTCGCTACTTGGCTCCGGCGGCCGCCATCTGGCTGGTGGCCGAGTCCTCGAGCAGCTCGTCGAGGTAGCTCTCGGCCTCCTCCTCGTCCTTGTCGAGCGCATACATCAGCTCGGAGGCGAGGATCTTCTTGGTGCGAGTGAACATCTGCTTCTCGCCGGTCGACAGGCCCTTCTCGCTCTCGCGCAGCGAGAGGTTGCGTACGACCTCGGCCAGCTCGTAGATGTCGCCCGTCTTGATCTTGTCGCGGTTGTGCTTGAACCGGCGGTTCCAGTTCTTGGGCATCTCCGAGACATCGTCGCGCAGCACGTCGAGCACCTTCTTGACGGTTTCCTCGTCGATGACCCTGCGCAGCCCGGCCAGCGCAGCGTTCTCCGTGGGAACGCGTACGGTCATGTCGTTGTGGAGGATCTTGATGGTGAGGTACTCGCGCCGTTCGCCGAGGATCTCCATCTCCTCCTTCTTCAGCACCTTGCCGGCGCCGTGGTGGGGATAGACGACGTGGTCTCCGAGCTCGAACTCGATGTACTCGACTTCACGTGTGACCTCGAGCTCCTCCGTGAGCGTTGCTTCTTCGGTTGCTTGTGCGGGAATGGTGTCCTCCTTCGTTGCGAGCCGACCAGTCGGGTCGGCCCTTGATCAAGTCTGTAGGTAGCGGTCCACGAGGTTCAGCTCCTGCAACCGGCGCAGGCCCTCGCGGATGTCCTTCGCGCGAATCTCCCCCACTCCCTCGACCGCCTCGAGCTCGGCGTCGGTCGCAGCCAGCAGCTCGTCCAGGCCACCGAACTCGCTCACGATCTGCGCGACCACGAGCTTGGGCAGCCGGGGGATCCGCCCGAGCACGCGGTAGCCGCGCGGCGAGACGGGGTAGTCGAGCGTGTTGAGCTTGCGGTCGTAGCCGAGCAGCTCGGCGAGCCGTCCGAAGTCGAGCAGGTCCTGATGCGCGAGTCGCCCGATCTCCTCGAGCGCGCGCCGCGAACGCCTCGTCGGAGTAGCTCGACAGATAGTCGCGCACGAGCGCCGACTTCTCGGCGGCGGCACCGACCATCGTCTCCTCGAGCTGCATCTCGATCAGCCGCCCCTCGCTGCCGAGCTCGACGATGTAGCGCTCGATCTCGACCGCCATGCGCGTGACGAGCTCCGAGCGCTGCAGCACGGTGAGCACGTCGTGCAGCGTCGCGCCGCCCTCGAACTCGAGCGCCGTCAGGCGCGTGGAGACCTGGTCGAGACGCGTGCGGAACTTGTCGAGCGTCGCGAGCGCCTGGTTGGCCTTGGCGAGCACCACGGGGATGTCCTCGAGGATGTACTTGACGCCGTCCACGTACACCGAGACGACCTCGCGGCGCTGCGAGATCGCGATCACCAGCGCGTCCGTCTGCTTGGACACGCGCTCGGCCGTGCGGTGGCGCGTGCCGGTCTCGTGCGAGAGGATCGTCGGATCGGGCATCAGCTGCACGTTCGCCATCGTGATCTTGGTCGCGTTCGCGTTGAGGATGATCGCGCCGTCCATCTTCGCCAGCTGGTAGAGGAACGCAGGCGTGTAGTCGATGTCCAGCTTGATCCCGCCGGAGTTCAGGAAGCTGAGGTCTTCGGGCTCGCCGATCACGATCAGGCCGCCGGTGCGGGCGTGCAGGATGCTCTCGATGCCCTCCCGCAGCGCGGTACCGGGCGCGATCATCTCCAGCGCCCTCATCAGTCCCGGATCCGGCCTTACCTCGCTGTCGAGATCTTCGCCGGATCGTGGAGCCACATCCCCAATTCTAGGGCATTTAGCGATTCTTTAGCGCCGCTCCGACCGCCGGAGCGCTCGCGCGGCCAGCGCCGGCGAGCCGCGGCGCGTGCGAGCCCTCGCGCGCGCCGCGCCCGTCGGCGGGCAGCGCCGCCGCGAGCGCCTGCGCGCAGCGTCGGCGCCTCGCAGGCGCCGCCGCCGCTGTCCGCGCGGGGCGATCACGTCGCCGAGACCGTGCTTGGCGGCCTCCTGCAGACGGCGCTCGGGGTGGCCGACCCAGCGCAGCTCGCCGGTCAGCCCGAGCTCGCCGAAGCACGCGCGCGGCGAGCCGCTCAGCGGGCACGCCGCGGCTGGCGCTCGCGACCGCGAGCGCGACCGCCAGATCGCAGCCGGGCTCGTCGACGCGCACGCCGCCGACGACGTTCACGAACACGTCCGCGCCGCCCGTGCGGACGTGGCCGTGGCGGCCGAGGATCGCGAGCACGAGCGCGAGGCGGTTGCGATCGATGCCCGGAGACGACCCGGCGCGGCTGCTCGAGCTCCGACGGCGCCACCAGCGCCTGGACCTCGACCAGCAGCGGCCGCGAGCCCTCCATCGCCGCCAGCACCACGCTGCCGGGCGCGCGCGTGGCCTCGGCCACGAACCGCGCCGAGGCGTCGAGCACCTCCACGAGACCGCCCTGGCGCATCTCGAACAGGCCCGCCTCGTTGGTCGAGCCGAAGCGATTCTTCAGCGCGCGCAGCTCGCGGTAGGGGCGCTCGCGCTCGCCCTCGAACTGCAGCACGCAGTCCACGAGGTGCTCGAGCACGCGCGGGCCCGCGAGCGCCCCCTCCTTGGTCACGTGGCCGACGAGGATCACCGCGATGCCCTGCGCCTTGGCGAGCTCCATGATCCGCGCGGCGACCTCGCGCACCTGGCCGACCGACCCCGGTGCGCCCGACAGCTCGGCCGCGCGCAGCGTCTGCACCGAGTCGATCACGCACACCTGCGGCGCTCGTGCGCGCGAGCGTGTCGAGGACGGCGTCGAGGTCCGTCTCGGCGAGCACCGGCACCTGCAGCGCGTGGTTCACGGCGCGGCTCGCGCCGACCTCGATCGGAGCGGCGTGCACGGGTCCGAGCCGCTCGGCGCGCAGCCGCACCTGCTCGGCGGACTCCTCGCCGCTCACGTACAGCGTGCGGTGCCCGCGCCTGCTGCAGATGCCCGAGCACCATGTTCGTGAGCGTCGACTTGCCGATCCCGGGCGAGCCGCCGAGCAGCACGAGCGAGCCCGGCACGAGCCCGCCGCCGAGCACGCGGTCGAGCTCGCCGATGCCGGTCGACATGCGCTTGACGGGCGCCGCGCCGACCTCGGCCAGCGCCACCGGCACGGCCCGGGGCTCGCCGGCTCTCGAAGCCGCCCCGCCGCGCGGCTGGCGCCCACCGCGGGCGCTCTGGGCGCGGCTCGAGACGATGCGCTCCTCGACGAGCGTGTTCCACGCCCCGCACCCGGGGCACTGGCCGTGCCACTGCGCCGACTGGCAGCCGCACTGCGAGCACACGTGGATGGTCGTGCGGGGCACCGCCCGCAGACTACGGCCCGTCGGGGACGGCTCGACTCGCGTCAGGCGCGTGCGCTACTCGGCGGGCTCAGCGATGTCGGCGAGCGTCGTGCGCGCCGGACTCGCCGTCGCCCTCGGCGATCTCCTCGGCGCCGGCGCCTTCGGCGCCGACGCCGACTGGGGTCTTCTGCTTCTTCGGCTTGACGATCGACAGGCGCACCTCGCCCTCCTCGCCGCCCTCGGCGGGGTCGACCACGACGGTCGCGCCGGGCGTCAGCTGCTCGCGCAGCACGAAGTCGGCGAGCGGGTCCTCGATGTAGCGCTGGATCGCACGGCGCAGCGGCCGCGCGCCCATCGCCGGGTCCCAGCCCTTCTCGACGAGCAGGTCCTTGGCGGGCTCGGTCAGCTCGAGCTGCAGCTCGCGCTCGGCCATCGACTCGCGGATCCGCAGCAGCAGCAGCTCGACGATCTGCTTGATCTCCTCCTTCTGCAGCTTGTGGAAGACGATCACGTCGTCGATGCGGTTGAGGAACTCGGGCCGGAAGACCTTCTTCAGCTCGCCCATGATCCGGTTCTTCATGTCGTCGTAGGTGATGCCCGTCTCGTCGTCGGAGACCGCGAAGCCGAGCGGCGTGTTGCGCGCGATCTCGGCGGCGCCGATGTTCGAGGTCATGATCACGATCGCGTGGCGGAAGTCGACCGTGCGCCCCTGCGCGTCGGTCAGGCGGCCGTCCTCGAGGATCTGCAGCAGGATGTTGAAGACGTCCGGGTGCGCCTTCTCGATCTCGTCGAGCAGCAGCACGCTGTAGGGCTTGCGCCGCACCGCCTCGGTCAGCTGGCCGCCCTCGTCGTAGCCGATGTAGCCCGGGGGCGAGCCGACCAGCCGCGAGACGGCGTGCTTCTCCATGTACTCGGACATGTCGATCCGGATCAGCGCGTCGTCGTCGCCGAACAGGAACTCGGCGAGCGTGCGCGCGAGCTCGGTCTTGCCGACGCCGGAGGGGCCGAGGAAGATGAACGAGCCGGTCGGGCGCTTGGGGTCCTTCAGGCCGGCGCGCGAGCGCCGGATCGCCTTGGAGATGACCTCGATCGCCGGGTGCTGGCCGATCACGCGCTTGTGCAGTTCGTCCTCCATGCGCATCAGCTTCTGCGTCTCGGCCTCGGTCAGCTTGAACACGGGGATGCCGGTCCACATCGAGACGATGTCGGCGATCTCCTCCTCGCCGATCGACGGGCGCTCGCCGGACTCGCCCGATTCCCACGCCTGCTCGAGCTCGCGTTTCTTGTTCGTCAGCTTGCGCTCCTTGTCGCGCAGCGCGGCCGCCTTCTCGAACTCCTGCGCCTCGATCGCCGCCTCCTTGTCGCGGCGCGTGGTCTCGACTTCGCCCTCGAGCTCGCGGTTGGCGGGCGGCGAGGTCATCGACTTGATGCGCATCCGCGAGGCGGCCTCGTCGATCAGGTCGATCGCCTTGTCGGGCAGGAAGCGGTCGGAGATGTAGCGGCTGGCGAGTTCGCCGGCGGCGCGCAGCGCCTCGTCGGTGATCTGCACCTTGTGGTGCTGCTCGTAGCGGTCGCGCAGGCCGCGTGAGGATCTCGACGGTCTGGTCGATCGTGGGCTCCTCCACGCGGATCTGCTGGAAGCGGCGCTCCAGCGCCGAGTCGCGCTCGAGGTACTTGCGGTACTCGTCGAGCGTGGTCGCGCCGATCGTCTGCAGCTCGCCGCGGGCCAGCGCCGGCTTGAGGATCGAGGCGGCGTCGATCGCGCCCTCGGCGGCGCCGGCGCCGACGAGGTTGTGGAGCTCGTCGATGAACAGGATGATGTCGCCGCGCTGGGTGATCTCCTTCATCACCTTCTTCAGGCGCTCCTCGAACTCGCCGCGGTACTTCGAGCCGGCGACCAGCGCCGCCAGGTCGAGCGTGTAGATCTGCTTGTTCTTGAGCAGCTCGGGCACCTCGGAGCTGGTGATGCGCTGCGCCAGGCCCTCGACCACGGCGGTCTTGCCGACGCCGGGCTCGCCGACCAGCACCGGGTTGTTCTTGGTGCGCCGCGAGAGGATCTGCATGATCCGCTCGATCTCGGTCTCGCGCCCGACGCACGGGTCGAGCTTGCCCTCGGCGGCGAGCTTGGTCAGGTTGCGCCCGAACTGGTCGAGCAGCTTCGAGGACTTCTTGCCCTCGCCCGGCGCCGCCTCCGGCGCCCGCGGCCGCGCCGCCCGACTGGCCCTGGCGGCGGCCGCCGGGCCCGGACAGCATGCGGATGACCTCGTTGCGGATCTTCTCGGAGTCGGCGTCGAAGTCGAGCAGGATGCGCGCGGCGACGCCCTCGTTCTCGCGCACGAGGCCGAGCAGGATGTGCTCGGTGCCGATGTAGTTGTGGCCGAGGCTCAGCGCCTCGCGCAGCGCCAGCTCGAGCACCTTCTTGGCGCGCGGCGTGAACGGGATCTGCCCGGAGGTGACCTCCTCGCCGGAGCCGACGATCCGCACGACCTGCGCGCGCACGCGCTCGACGGTGATGTCGAGGCTCTCGAGCACGCGCGCCGCCAGCCCCTCCTCCTCGCGCAGCAGCCCGAGCAGGATGTGCTCGGTGCCGATGTAGTTGTGCTTGAGCGTCCGCGCCTCCTCCTGCGCGAGAACGACCACCTGCCGGGCCCGTTCTGTGAATCGCTCGAACATGGTGTGATTCCTTCCTGCTGGGACGGTGCCTCAAGGAGCTTCGGTGGCCCCATTGACGCCTTGCGGAGCAGTCTACCAACCGGCCACCCCGGCTCTATCCGGGTCATCGGCAGCGCGGCGGCGCTGCTTGATCGCCGCGATGCCTGCTCGGCCAGCCGGCCCGCGGGCTCAGTCGCGCATCGCCGGGAACAGCACGACCTCGCGGATCGAGTCGCGCCCGGTGAGCAGCATCACGAGCCGGTCGATGCCGAGCCCGACGCCGCCGGTCGGCGGCATGCCCTGCTCGAGCGCCTGCACGAACGCCTCGTCGTAGGGCATCGTCTCGGCCTCGCCGTCGGTCAGCGTGTCGATCCGCTCCTGCGCGACGAAGCGCGCGCGCTGCTCGTCGGGGTCGATCAGCTCGCTGAAGCGCGTTGGCGATCTCCATCCCGCCGGCGAACGCCTCCCAGCGCTCGACGAGTCCCGGGCTCGTCGGCGGTGCTCGCGCGCGAGCGGCGAGAGCTCGATCGGGTAGTCGACGACGAACGTCGGCTGCGTGAGGTTGGGCTCGACGTACTTGGAGAGCAGATCGTCGGCCAGCTGGAACCAGGCGAGTCCCTCCGTCTTCAACTCGAGGCCGCGCGCCCGATCTGAGCGGCCAGCGCCTCGGCGGTGGTGATCTGCGCAAGGTCGATGTCCGTCGCGTCCCTGATCGCCTCGACGAAGCCGACCCGCTGCCACGGCGCAGAGAAGTCGAGCTCGCCCGCGTAGCCCGCTGGCCGCCGGCAGCCGCGCGCACGATCGCTTCGGTGCGCGCCATCGCGCCCTCGTAGTCGGCGTAGGCCTCGTACCACTCGACCATCGTGAACTCGGGGTTGTGCTTGTGCGAGACGCCCTCGTTGCGGAAGTCCTTGCCGAGCTCGTACACGCGCTCGAGCCCGCCGACGATCAGCCGCTTGAGGTAGAGCTCGGTGGCGATCCGCAGGTACAGGTCGCGGTCGAGCGCGTTGTGGTGGGTGGTGAACGGGCGCGCCATCGCGCCGCCGTAGAGCGGCTGCAGCACCGGCGTCTCGACCTCGACGAAGCCGGCGGCGTCGAGGTACGCGCGGACCGCGGAGATGATCCGCGCGCGGTCGATGAACAGCCGGCGTGTGTCCTCGCTCGCGATCAGGTCGAGCTCGCGGTGGCGGTAGCGCGTCTCGACGTCGCTGAGGCCGTGGTGCTTGTCGGGCGGCGGGCGCAGCGCCTTGGCGAGGATCTCGAAGCTGTCCACGCGCAGCGACAGCTCGCCGTGGCGGCTGCGGATCGCGCTGCCCTCGACGCCGATCAGGTCGCCGAGATCGAGCGACGTCAGCAGCTCGAAGCGCTCGCGGCCGAGCACGTCGACGCGCGCGTGCAGCTGGATCTTGCCCGTGCGGTCGACGAGGTCCAGGAACGCCGCCTTGCCGGCGCCGCGGCGCGCGGCGATGCGCCCGGCGACGCGGTGGCGCTCGTCGGTTTCCTCGCCGGCGCGCCAGGTGCTCGTACGCGGCCACGACATCGCGCGATCGGCTCGGCGCCCGCGAACGAGTGCGGGAAGGCGCTCGGGTCGGGCTCGCGCAGGCGCTGGCGCCTTGGCGCGGCGCTCGGCGATCAGCTCGGCCAGGCCGTGCTTCGTCGCCTCACCGCCGGGCTCGCGCGACGACGACCGATCCTCGCTTGCGCTCATGCGCGGCGAGCCTACTCGAGGCCGACGTCGATCTTGGTGATCTTGAGCTTGCGCGCGGGGCCGCGCGGGACCTTCACGGCGACGGTGTCGTTGCGCTTGTGGCCGAGCAGCGCGCGACCGACGGGCGACTCGTTGGAGAGCTTGTACTCGTCGGGCTTGGCCTCGGCGGAGCCGACGATCGTGTACTTGACCGACTTGCCCGTCTTCTCGTCCTTGACGTGCACGACCGAGCCGACCTGCACCACGTCGGTCGAGAGGTCCTTGGCCTCGATCACGGTCGCCATGCGCAGCTTCTCCTGCAGCTGCGCGATGCGGCTCTCGAGCATCGCCTGCTCGTTCTTGGCGTCGTCGTACTCGGAGTTCTCGGAGATGTCTCCGAACTCCCGCGCCTCCTTGATGCGCTCGGCGACCTCGCGGCGCTTCTCGGTGGAGAGCAGCTCGAGCTCGTCCTTGAGCTTCTGCAGGCCTTCTGGGGTGAGGATGACGTCCTTCGGCATGTGGATGGGGATCGATTCCGGTCGGAAGTCCGGCTGCGGCATACAAAACCCCGCTGCGAGCGGGGATGTCGCCGGCCGGGAGGCATCGGCGAGCGCAGCAGTATAGCGGGGCACGCGCCCGCGCTGAGCGCTCAAACGGCGAGCGCCGCAGGCCGGCCCACAGCGTCCAGCAGCTCCCGCGTGAGCGCTAGCGTCGGCGCCGTCTGCAGCGGCTTCCTGCAGGCTCCTCGAAGCGTGCGCGTCGAGCTGCAGGCGCGGCACGTACCAGGGGTAGAACTTGCGCAGGTAGCGCGTGGCGCGCGGCTCGCCGAGGTGCTCGACGGCGCGCTCGATCGTCCAGCTCAGCTCGTCCGAGACCTCTCGCGGGCTGCGCGGCGCTCGCGCTCGCGTCCGCCGCAGCAGCTCGGAGAACAGCCATGGGTTGCCGAGCGCGCCGCGGGCGAGCATCACCGCCGCCGCGCCGGTGCTGCGCGAAGGCCGCGCGCGACTGCCGTCGGCGTCGTGCAGGCCGCCGGTGAGGATCACCGGCGCCGGCAGCGAGTCGACGAGCCGCGCGGCCAGCTCGTAGTCGGGCACGCCCTTGTGGTGCACGGCGGCGGAGCGCGGATGAAAGCGCGATCGCGGCGACGCCCGCCTCGGCGACGAGCCGGTGCGCGAGCTCGAAGCCGCTGTGTCGCCGGGGCGCAGGCCGGAGCGCAGCTTCACGGTCACCGGCACGGCCACCCGCGCCCTCGACGGCGGCGCGCGCGACCGCGACCGCGCGGTCGGGGTCGTCGAGCAGCGCGGCGCCGGCGCCGGTCTTGCGCACCTTCGGCACCGGGCAGCCCATGTTGATGTCGATCGCGTCGGCGCCCGCGCGCGGCGACGTGGGCGGCGGCCGAGCGCATCACTGCCGGGTCCTCGCCGAACAGCTGGATCGACACCGGCCCGCCCGCGCGCTCGCGCGGGTCGATGCGCAGCATCTCGCCGGCAGGTGCGCTCGTTGCGGTGGTGGATCGCGTGCGAGGAGACCATCTCCGAGACCGCCATGCCGGCGCCGTAGCGCTTGGCCTGCAGGCGCACGAACCAGTTGCCGATGCCGGCGAGCGGCGCGAGCATCACGCGGTTGGGCACGCGCAGCGAGCCGAGCTGCCAGCTCTCGTCCAAGCGCGCGGTCATGGGATCGAGCTTAGCGAGTTGCTGGATCGAGCTCAGGAGTTGCGTTCGTGCAGCAGCCGCAGGCCGGTGAGCGTGAGCAGGTCGTCGACCTCCTCGATCTCCTCGGTGTAGGGCACCACGAGCCGCGCCAGGCCGCCGGTGGCGATCACGTCCGTGCGCTCGCCGAGCTCGTCGTAGAGGCGGCGCAGGATCGCGTCGATCGCGCCGGCGTAGCCGAACACGACGCCCGAGCGGATCGCGTCGATCGTGTTCTTGCCGATCACGCTGCGCGGCGGCGCGAGGTCGACCTTCGGCAGCCGCGCGCCGCGTTCGGAGAGCGCTTCCAGCGAGATCTCGATGCCGGTCATGAGCGCGCCGCCGACGTACTCGCCCTCGCGCGAGACGACGTCGAACGTGGTCGCGGTGCCGAAGTCCACGCACACCGCGAGGCCGCCGAAGCGCTCGCGGATCGCGACCGCGTTGACGAGCCGGTCGGCGCCGATCTCGCGCGGGTTGTCGTAGCGGATCGCCATGCCCGTCTTCGTACCGGGCCCGACGGCGAGCATCTCGTGGCCGAGATAGCGCTCGGCCATCGCCGTCCACTCGGGCTCGAGCTGGGGCACGGTCGAGGAGACGATCGACGCGTCCAGATCGCGCGAACCCGTAGCCGCGCAGCTCGAGCAGGTTGCGCAGCGCGGCGCCGAGCTCGTCGGCGGTGGACACGCGCACGGTGGCAAAGCGCCAGTGCTCGACCAGCTCGCTCGCCGTCGAAGGCCCCGAAGTGGGTCTGCGTGTTTCCGACGTCGACGGCGAGCAGCATCGGCGACCATTATGCTCGGCGGCGCGACCATGAACGGCAAACCCAAGCTCTACGCACTCCCCGGCTCGCATCCGTGCGCGGCGGTCGAGGCCGCGCTGCAGCTCAAGTCGATCGCGTACAAGCGCGTGGACCTGCTGCCGATGGGGCAGGTGCTGCTCGGACCGCTGCTGCTACGGCGGCAGAACCGTGCCGGGCATGCGCCTCGACGGCGAGCGCCTCGTCGGCTCGCGGCGGATCATGCGCCGGCTCGACGAGCTCGCGCCGGAGCCGCCGCTGCTGCCGGCGCCCGGCGACGCCCGAGTACGCGCGCGTGCTCGAGGCCGAGCGCTGGGGGGACGAGGTCCTCCAGAGCGTGCCTCGTCGGCTGATCGACGCGGCGTTCCTGCGCCGTCCCGCGCGCGATGGAGAGCTACGCGGCGGACGCGAAGCTGCCGCTGCCCGCGTCGCTGCTGCGCCCCGCGCTGCCGCTGACGGCGAGGCTGATGGCGCTGCTGAACCACGCCAGCGACGAGAACGCACGAGCCGACCTCATCGCGCTACCGAGCCAGCTCGAGCGGATCGACGGCTGGATCGCCGAGGGCCTGCTCGGCGGCGAGCGGCCGAACGCTGCCGATCTTCAGATCGGCAGCACGATCCGACTGCTGATGAGCATCGGCGACGTGCGCCCGCTGATCGACGGTGCGACGGCTCACGCCGCCGCGAGCCTCGCGCGCTACTTCCCGCCGATGGTGGGCGAGGTCCCGGCGGGTGTGCTCCCAGCCGAGTGGCTGTCGGCCGCGTAGCGCCACAGGCGCCAGACCGTACACGCCGGTCCGACGGCACAGCGCACCTGGATCGTCGCCGTCAGCGCCGCACGACGACGCTCCGAGCGATCCTCACCGGAGCGCCGTGCGCCGGGCTCAGCACGATCTCGACGGTCAACGCAAGACGTCCATGCACCTGCAGGGCGTGCCGGGCACCAGCGTCCAAGGCCACCGAGAACGTGACGACACCGGCCGGCAGTGAGGAACGCGCGAGACGACCTACCTGCACCCGCGTGGAGCCGGCGGAGCTCGCCAGGGAGGCGCGCGTCGCGAGCAGTTCGACCAGCAGCCGGCTGCCCGCCGCTGCCGGCGCGATGTCGATGGAGCCACGCACGGATCGACCGTGCATGACCGCGCCGAGCTTGACTGCGGCGGCACCTCCGGCGAGCAGCGACCCTGCTGTCGTGCCGGCGCCGGACGGTTCCCCGGCGTGCGTCTCAGAGCCGCCGCCCGAGCCATAGGACGGTGTGCCCGAGCTGTAGGGAGTCGAGCTCGTGGTCGTCGTGGTTACGGACGTGGTCGTTCCCGTCGTGGTCGTGCCCGTGCTGGTGGGCGGCTGCACGACGATTTCGTATTTCGTATATGACGCATACAGGGTCGCGCTTTCGAGCTTGTAGCGCCCGGGCGCTTCGAACGTGCAGGTGCCTTCCCAGCCGGCCTTCGTCGGCGCAGGGCTCACCGGGACTTCGGCGGAGCATGTCGGTGCGGGGCCCGTCCACGCGAGGCTCACGGCGACGCTCGTGTCGTCCACGAACGTGACCGCGCCACCCTGGGCGATGGTCGTGACGGTCGTAGGTGGCGGTTTGGACCCGGACGACGAGGTCCAGCACGGCCAGTTCGGGAGATTGCAGTTTTCGTTGACTTCGAGCTTCGCTTCCGAAGACGCGGCGAGCGCTGGGAGAACGACCACCGCCGCGCCCAGCAGCGCGACCAGCGGGAATAGCAGAAGCCTGCGCAGTCTCACGGTGAACCCACTTTCCTCGTGCTCGATTTCCGATGGTCGGCCCGGCTCGGGACCCGCCGCTGCGCGTCCCCATGCCCGTCCATCTGCAAGGACGCCGGGGTTCGCGCGTTCCTTCCCATGCCAGCGGACCGCCGCGCGGCGCTACAGTCGCGGTGGCGGACGCAGCCGGTGCGATCCGTTCGCGGTCGTTCCGCCGAGCCCATGCGCGCCCTAGACCCGCATTCCCTGCCTCAGCACGTGGACCGCCTGTATCGCGCCGCGTGGGCGCTGTGCGGGTCGCGCGAGGACGCCGAGGACCTCGTCCAGGAGACGTTCGCGCGGGTGCTGTCGCGGCCGCGCGTGCTGCGCGGGGACGACGAGCTGTACTACCTAATGCGGGTCTTGCGCAACACGTTTCTCACGAGCCTGCGCACCGCCTCGCGGCGTCCCGTGACGACCGCCGCGATCGAGGATGTCGTAGCGGCTGACCCGCGGCCGACGAGCCGGCCGGAGCAGGCGTACGAGGTCCAGGAGCTATACGCGACGATCGCGCAGCTGCCCGAGCACTTCCGCCTGGCGCTCGTCGCGGTTGACGTGCTCGGCCTCTCTTACAGGGAGGCCGCGCAAGCCCTGCGCGTGCGCGAGGCCACGCTCACGACGAGGCTGTTCCGCGCTCGCAAGCAGGTCGCCGAGATACTTGCCTCCGGCGAGCGCGACACGCAGAAGTCAAACGGGAAGACCTCGACCCCGATGGAGTCCTTGGGAGTGAAGGAACATCATGAGTGAGCGAACTCCACCCACCGAGCCTGAGCTCGTCGAGCTCGTGCGCTCGATCGACGCGCAGGCGCCGGAGCACCTGCACCGCCGCATCGACGCGCT
Source organism: uncultured Solirubrobacteraceae bacterium (assembly GCA_963797105.1). Taxonomy (GTDB): domain Bacteria; phylum Actinomycetota; class Thermoleophilia; order Solirubrobacterales; family Solirubrobacteraceae; genus Palsa-744. The sequence continues at coordinate 814,634 of CAWCOB010000002.1, read as the reverse complement.
CGTCGCCGAGCGTACGACGGCGCGCCGTCGCCGGTCGGCCCCGCTGCGTCTGGGCCTCGCCGGGGCGCTGGCGCTCGCTGTGATCGCGGCAGCGCTCGTCGCGAGCCTATCCGGCGGCGGCTCGACGCTGACGCTGCACACGGCCGTGGCACTGACGCTGCGCCCGGCGACGGCGCCGGCCCCGGCTAAGGATCCCCGACACCCGACGGAGCTTGCGGCCGATGTCGAAGGCATCGCGTTTCCGTACTGGGATGACCGCTTCGGCTGGCGCGCGACGGGCGCGCGGACGGACAGCGTCGACGGGCGTACCGTGAGGACCGTCTTCTACGCGCGCGGCCACGACCAGTGGATTGGCTACGCGATCGTCTCTGGGGGCGCTCCCGGCGTGAGTGGCGGGGTAGCGAGGGTGAGTGGCGGCACCGTCTACCGGTTCCTCGCCGAGGATGGCGCCCGGGTCGTGACTTGGCGGCGCGACGGCCATCTGTGCGTGGTCAGCGGCCACGGCGTGGGCGACGCGACGCTGATGGCGCTCGCGAGCTGGGATAGCGGCGGCATGCTCGCCGCCTGAGCAGACGGCGCGCCTAAACAGGTTCTCAGGCGCCCGCCAGCGCCAGCGGCGGCCCAGCCCAGCGCACACCCTCGTCGAGCGCCAGCGCGACGAGCGCGTCAGCCAGGCGCCGCCCGTCGGGTACGCGCAGCTCGAAGTCCAGCTCGAGCGCGGGGATCAGCACGAAGCGCCGAGCTCAGCAGCTGCTCGTGCGGCAGCGTCATGCGCTCGTGCGCGAGCGCCAGCTCGCCCAGCAGCAGGATGTCGATGTCGATCGCCCGCGGGCCGTGGCGAACCGAGCTCTCGCCGCGGCCCAGCTCCCGCTCGAGCGTCTTGACCGCGTCCAGCAGGCTCAGTGGCGCCAGCGCCGTGCGCACGCGCACGCACGCGTTCAGGAACGAGGGCTGGTCGAGTGATCTCGCCGACGGGGTCGGTGTCGTAGGTGCGAGGAGCTCGCGAGCACCTCGACGCCGGCGGCGGGCAGCGCGTCGACGGCGGCCTGCAGGTGATCGCGGCGCTCGCCGACGTTGGAGCCGAGCCCGAGCAGCCCGATCTCGCCCCTGCCTGCGCTCATGCGTGTCTCACGCTCGGTGGCGCGCCGTCAGGAGCGCGTCGTCTGCACGCCGGCGGCTGCGGCCTTCTCGCCCATCGCCTGCGCAAACGGCACGAGCCCCGACATGGGCTGATCATCACGGTGAAGTCGCAGATCAGGCCGTCCTCGTCGAAGCGCAGCAGATCGATGCCCTCGAGCTCCCTGCCGGCGACGCTCGCGCGGAAGATGAGCGCATGCGCGCCGTCGGTCTGCAGCTCGTCGGTGTAGCGGAAGTCCTCGAACGTGCCGGCGACGATCGCGAGCAGGCGGGTGACGGTCTCGCGACCGACGAACGGGTGGAAGGTGACGGGGCTGTGGAAGACGATGTCCTCAGCGAACAGCTCGCCGACCGCGTCGATGTCCATGCGCTCGACGGCGGCGCGAAACAGCGCAGGAGCATCGGTAGGAGCTGCGGAGCTCATTCGGCTTCCCGCCAGACCTCGACCGAGACCTCGTCGACGCTCAGCGCGATCGGCGGCTCGGGCTTGGCGGCCTTGACCCACACGCCCTCGAGCTCGTAGTCGGCGAGCAGCCGGTCGGCGATCGTGCTGCACAGGCGCTCGAGCGTCTTGTGCGAGCGCTGCTGGGCGATCAGCGCGACGAGCTGGCAGACCTCGGCGTAGTCGACCGTGTCCTCGATCGAGTCGGTCACCGTGGCGTCGGTCTCGCCGACGTCCAGGCGCAGGTCGATCACCAGCCGCTGGCCGACCTCGCGCTCGGCCTCGCTGACGCCGTGGTGGGTGTACAGCGAGAGGCCGGTGATCTCGATCGTGACCGACTCGGCGCTCTGCTCGCGATCCTCGCCTCGAGGTCGTCCCCGTCGTCCTCTAGCTCGTCCGCGTCGTCGTCCCCGCTCCTCGCCGTCCATCGCCCGCCCAACGTAGCAGCCGCCACGGCCAGCGCATCGCGAACCGGCGCCGACGTCGTGGACGCGGAACACGCTCGCGCCCGCGCTCGAGCGCGAGCACGTTCGTGGCGATCGTCCCGGGCAGCCGCCGGCCGGGCTCGACGGGCTCGGCCTCGCCGGCCGCGTCGCGCGATGATGCGCCCGAGGAAGCTCTTGCGCGAGGTGCCGACACCAGCGGGCGGCCGAGCGCGCGTCAGCTCGTCCGAGGCGCGCGCAGCAGCTCGAGGTTGTGCGCGATCGTCTTGCCGAAGCCGATGCCCGGGTCGAGCATGATCGCGCTCGCTCGGCGATGCCCGCGCGCACCGCGAACGCGAGGCGCTCCTCGAGGAACGCCTTGACCTCGTCGACGACGTCCTCGTAGCGCGGGCTCGCCGCTGCATCGTGCGCGGCTCGCCGAGCATGTGCATCAGGCAGCACTCGCGCCCGCTCTCGGCGACCACCTCGGCCATCGCCGGGATCGCCGCGCAGCGCGGTCACGTCGTTGACGATGGCCGCGCCCGGCCGCGATCGCCGCGCGCGCGACCGCGGCCTTGGACGTGTCGATCGAGATCGTCGCGCGTCGAGCTCCGCCGCGGCGAGCCCCTCGAGCACGGGCAGCACCCGGCGCAGCTCCTCCGCGCGCCGCGACCGGCTCGGCGCCGGGCCGCGTCGACTCGCCGCCGACGTCGAGGATGTCCGCGCCCTGCGCCGACCAGCTCGCAGCGCGTGCGCGATCGCCGCGCCGGCGTCCAGGAAGCGCCCCCCGTCCGAGAACGAGTCCGGGCGTCACGTTGACGACCCCCATCAGGCGGTAGCGCCGCCACGGCGGCAGCTATCCTGGACGGAGCGGCGGTCGCGGCGGAGCGGCTCTAGGCGGTCTCGGCGGCTCGGCGGCTCGCGTGCGCGCAGCTCCGCGGTGCCGCCGGCAAGGCCCGGGCCGCGGGATCGTGCGCGGCGTTTCGCGCTCGGCGCGATCGACGGGCGCCGGCGGCGCGGGCAGCTGCGGGCGTCTGGCGTCCTCCTCGACGCCGAACACCTCCTCCTCGCTCTTGCCGGCCAGCAGCGCGAGGAACTCCTCCTTCTCGATCGTCTCGCGCTTGACGAGGATCTCGGAGATCTTGCTCAGGTCGTGCTGGTGCTCGGTGAGGATCGTCCGCGCGCGCTGGTGGGCGGCCTCGATGATGCGGCGCACCTCGTCGTCGATCTCGCGCGCGATCTCGTCGGAGTAGTCGGGCTCGGTGGAGAACTCGCGGCCGAGGAACGGCTGGCCGTGGTCGTGGCCGAACACGCGCGGGCCGAGCTTCTCGCTCATGCCGAAGCGCATCACCATCTGCTTGGCGGTGGCGGTGACCTTCTCGATGTCGTTGGAGGCGCCGGTGGTGATCTCGCCGAAGACGATCTCCTCGGCGGCGCGGCCGCCGAGCGTCATCGCCATCGTGTCCTCGAGCTCGGCGCGCGTGGTCAGGAAGCGGTCCTCCTGCGGCATCGAGATCGTGTAGCCGAGCGCCTGGCCGCGCGAGATCACCGAGATCTTGTGCACCGGGTCGGAGTGCTCGAGGAAGTGGCCGACGATCGCGTGGCCCATCTCGTGGTAGGCGGTGATCAGGCGCTCTTTCTCGCTCATCACGCGCGTCTTCTTCTCGGGGCCGGCGATCACGCGCATGATCCCCTCCTCGAGCTCTTCCTGGCCGATCTCGCGCTTGCCCGTGCGCGCGGACGAGCAGCGCCGCCTCGTTGATCAGGTTCGAGAGGTCGGCGCCGGTGAAGCCGGGGGTCTGGCCGGCGAGCGCGTCGATGTCGATCACCTTCGCGAGCGGCTTGCCGCGCGTGTGCACCTCGAGGATCTTCGCGCGGCCCTTGCGGTCGGGGCGGTCGACGGCGATCTGGCGGTCGAAGCGGCCGGGGCGCAGCAGCGCCGGGTCGAGGATGTCGGGCCGGTTGGTGGCCGCGATCATGATGATGTTGTCCTTCGCCTCGAAGCCGTCCATCTCGACGAGCAGCTGGTTGAGCGTCTGCTCGCGCTCGTCGTGGCCGCCGCCGAGGCCCGGCGCCGCGGTGGCGCCCGACGGCGTCGATCTCGTCCATGAAGATGATGCAGGGGCTGTTCTGCTTGGCCTGCTCGAACAGGTCGCGCACGCGCGAGGCGCCGACGCCGACGAACATCTCGACGAAGTCCGAGCCGGAGATCGAGAAGAACGGCACGCCCGCCTCGCCGGCGACGGCGCGCGCGAGCAGCGTCTTGCCGGTGCCGGGCGGGCCGTACAGCAGCACGCCCGTGGGGATCCGCGCGCCGAGCGCCTGGAACTTCTTGGGGTTCTCGAGGAATTCCTTGATCTCGTGCAGCTCCTCGACGGCCTCGTCGACCCCGGCGACGTCGCGGAAGGTGATCTTCGGCGAGTCGGCCGACATGCGCTTGGCGCGCGACTTGCCGAACGACATCACCTTCGAGCCGCCGCCCTGGACCTGGTTCATGAGGAAGATCCAGAAGCCGAAGAACAGGACGAACGGGAGGATGTAGGTGAGCAGCGCCGAGCAGCGCGCTGCTCTTTTCCGATTCGACGTTGAACGCGACGCCGTCGGCTTTCGAGTTCTTTGATCAGTTCGCGGCGCGGCCTGTTCGATGAAGCCGACTTCGTAGCTTTCTTTGTTGCCCTTGCGTTGAGCTTGACTTCGAGCGCTTTGCCCTTGTTCTTGAACTCGACGGAGCTGACTTCGCGGTTCGGCAGCTCTTTGGCGACCAGCGTCTGGTAGCTGTGCGAGCGGTGGTTGGTGGTGCTCGGGTTGACGAGTTTGACGGCGAGGAACGCCAGCACCACGACGATGAGGATCGGGAATGCGGCGCTCTTGAAGAAACGGCTCATGGCTGGATCCTGAGTGTTCTGGCACCGTCTGAAGTCGTGGTCACCAGTGCCCTAGCGTACCATGGCAGGCTCTGGCTTTCCGGCGGTTGCAGGCCCGGCCGTGCGCGCCCGGCCGACGGCGCGGCTCGCTCTAGCGCTCCAGCGCGGCCACGAACGGCAGGTTGCGGTAGCGCTCGGCGTAGTCGAGCCCGTAGCCGACGACGAAGCGGTCGGGGATCTCGAAGCCGACGTAGCGGGTCGGGAGGTCGACCTTGCGCCGCTCGGGCTTGGTCAGCAGCGCGCACACCTCGAGCGTGCGCGGGGTTGCGCGAGCCGAGGTTGCGCAGCAGGTACTGCAGCGTCAGGCCGGAGTCGACGATGTCCTCGACGATCAGCACGTCGCGGCCTTCGATCGAGGCGTCGAGGTCCTTGAGGATCCGCACGACGCCCGAGGAGTCGGTGGCCGAGCCGTAGGAGGCGACGGCCATGAAGTCGACCTCGCACGGGGATGTCGATGTAGCGCATCAGGTCGCTGAGGAAGAAGACGGCGCCCTTGAGCACGCCCACCAGCAGCAGCCGGCGGCCGGCGTAGTCGCGCGAGATCTCCTCGCCGAGCTCGCGCCACCCGTCGCTGCAGATCCTCGGCGGTCACGAGCACCTCGCCGAGGCCTGGCTCGCTCGGGACGCGCACGGTGTTGACCACGCATGCAGTCTAGTGCCCGCACGGCGGCTCCTCGCGATCGGCGGCGTGGCGCGGCCGGGGCCGGGTGGATCAGCCTCGAGGCTCGAGCTTGACCATCTCGAGCCTGCCACGGTCGATCACGGCGCGCGCCTGCCCGCCGACGTGCAGCTCCGCGCGACCGCCGCGGGCGGCGAGCGCGAGGATCTCCTGCACCCGATCGCCGGCCTGCGGCACGTAGGCGCCCGTGGCGTCCTCGGCCAGGCGCACGACGACCAGGCGCGCGAGCGCCGCCGGCAGCTCGCGCAGTCGCGCGAGCGCGATGCTCGAGCGTCCCGCGAGCTCCGCGGTCGACGAGGCCGTCGAGCAGCTCGGTCTCCTCGCGCAGCAGCGCTGCGGTGCGCAGCACGTTCGCCTCGGCCGCCGGATGCACGGCGCGCAGCGCGGGCAAGAGGCCGTGGCGCACGCGCGCGCGCGCGTAGCGCTCGTCGTCGTTGCTCTCGTCCTCGCGCCACGCCAGGCCGCGCGCCTCGCAGTAGGCGGCGGTCTGCTCGCGCGTGAGCCCAGCAGCGGTCGGATCAGACGCCCCTCGCCGGCGACCATGCCCAGCAGCGCGCGCCTGCCGGGCGAGGCGGCGAGCCGGTAGAGGATCGTCTCGACCTGATCGACTGGCGGTGTGCCCGGTGGCGATCAGAGCGTCGCGCTCGGCCGGCCATGCCGCCGGCCTGCGCGTAGCGCACCTCGCGCGCCCACGCCTGCAGGTTGCCCGCCGGCTGGCCGGCGGCTGCAGCCGCCCGCGCCGGTGCCTGCTCGACCGCGAGGTCGGCCGAGTCGGGCGCGCCAGGATCGATGACGGCTCGGCGCGACCTCGAGCTCGACGCCCAGCGCCTCGCACAGCGCCGCGCAGTGGCGCTCGTCCGCGTCGGCGCTCTCGCGCAGCCCGTAGTTGACGTGCAGCGCGCTCACGGCCGGCGCGCCGAGCAGCGCGACGGCAGCGTCGAGCAGGCACGTCGAGTCGCGCCCGCCGGAGAGCATCGCGACGACTGGCCGATCGCGCGCGAACAGGCCGCCGGCGCGTACCGCCTCGCGGATGTCCTCGACGTTCACCGGGCCCACCACCGGCGCGCTACACCTTCCGCGAGGAGGCGATGAACAGCTCGGTCGGCTCGGAGAAGCCCTTCAGCCTGACCTCGCCGATCCGCTCGAACTGCGAGCGCCGTCGACGCCCGCGGCCAGCTCCACGACCGGGCGCGTGACGAGCACCTCGCCGCCGCCGGCGCGCGCGACGACGCGCGCCGCCTGGTTGACGTCGCGCCCGAAGTAGTCGCCGTCGCGGTACAGCGCCTCGCCGTAGTGGATGCCGATCCGCGGCGGCGGGTCGCCCGCGGCGATTCCCGAGCGCAGCTCGACCGCCCATGCCGTCAGCGCCGCCGCGTCGGAGCCGACGACCATCACCTCGTCGCCGAGCGTCTTGATCACGCGCGCGTCGACCGGCAGCGTCTGTTCGACGGCCTCGCACGAACCGCTCGACCGCGCCGAGCGCCGCCTCGTCGCCGCGCTCGACCGTCAGCCGCGCATAGCCGGCGAGGTCGGCGAACGCGATCGCCACCCGCAGGCGGCCCTCCTCGAGGGCGTCCTCGGCGAGATCGGCTCTCCATGTGGCCGATCATGTCCTGCTCGACGAACTGCGCGAGCAGCCGCCCGTGCAGGTAGTTCATGAACGGCGTCGCGAACGGCAGCACCTCGCGCGCGAGCCCCTCCATCTCCTCCGCGATCTCCACGCTCGGCACGCCGGCGCGCATCAGCGGCTCGTGCACGTAGAGGTGGATCAGCCGCACCTCGGCGTCGGCGATCTGAGCGACGCGCCTGTCCGTAGACGCGCATCAGCTGCAGGAACGCCGGCAGCGGCAGCCCCGCGTCGAGCACCGCGGCGCCGTATTTGAGCATCTGCACGTCTTCCTCGGTGAACGCCATCCGCGGGCACCAGCCCCAGCCCCATGGTCGTCGCAGATCCGCTCGATCAGATCGGCGTCCAAGCCGCTGAGCGGACCGCTTCGCGCAAGGTGAAGCGCGGCCCCGGGCGGCTGAGCAGGTTCTCGAGCGGACCGACCGCGAGCTGTCCGTTCTCGCTGGCGCGCTTGATCTGCGCGAGCGTGTGTCCGCGGGCGCGCAGCCGCGCGACGACGCGCACGTAGGCGGCGGAGGCGGGCGTCCAGCGCCCGTCATAGCCGGGGATCAGGCCGCCGTCGACCCAGCGCCTGACCGTCGCCGGGCGACACGCCTGCGCGCGCGGCGACCTGCGCGAGCGTCAGCTCGCCGGTCCCGTCGGCGGGGTCGTCGGGCGGCTCGGCCACTCAGGCGTGCGACGCGATGGCTGTTCCCATGGCTCGGAGTCTAAATGAGCACGTGCGGAGCCCGTCCAGCCGCTCGTGCCGGGGCTTTCTCTAGAGTCGCGCGATCGTCGCAAGCGAGGCGATCCACCTGCGCCCGACCGCGCCGCTCGCCGAGCGCGTGCTGCTGCCCGGCGACCCCGGGCGCGCGCTGGCGCTGGCGCAGTCGCTGCTGCGGGAGCCGCGCATGTTCAACCACCACCGCGGCCTGTGGGGCTACACGGGCACTGCGCCCGACGGCGAGCCGCTGACGATCCAGTCCACCGGCATGGGCGGGCCGTCGGCGGCGATCGTGCTCACCGAGCTGATCGCGCTGGGCGCGCGCCGCGCGATCCGGGTCGGCACCTGCGGCGCGCTCGCGGCCGGCCTCGCGCTCGGCGAGCTCGTGATCGCGCGCGAGGCGATCTGCGCAGACGGCACCTCGCGGGCGCTCGGCGCGGGCGAGCGCGTCGCGCCGACCCGACGCTGACCGCCGCGCTCGCGAGCCAGGCGCCCGCCGCGTCGATCGCGGGCGATCGTCAGCGTCGACCTGTTCTACGAGCGGCGACGAGCGCACCGAGCACCGCGACGCGCTGGCGGTCGAGATGGAGGCCGCGGCGCTGTTCGCGGTGGGCGCGCGCGCGGGCGTGCCGGTGGCGTGCGTGCTCGCGGTATCCGACACGTTCGACGCCCGCGGGGCGCGCACGCGCATCGACGACGCCGCGCTGCTCGAGGCGGCAGAGACGATGGGCAGGGCGGCGATCGCCGCCCTGAGCGCCTGAGCGGCTCAGGCTTTGGAGGGTTTGGTCGTGCGTTTGGCGGGTTTCGCGGACTTGGCTGATTTTGCAGCCGCTCCCGGCGTCGCCGCGCGAGCGGCCTTGGCGGACGGCGCCTTCGCGGCTTGGGTCCGCAGCCGCCGCGTCGTTGCTCGCGGGCTCGCGGTCGAGCCTGTCAGTGAGCCGCTTGAGCTGGTCCTCGATCGCCGTCAGCCGCTCGGCTATCTGGGGGCCGTCGCCACCGCCTGGCGCGCGCGTGCGGTCCAGGCGGTCGACGCCGTCCTCGATGCCCTCGAGCCGCATGCGAGACCGAGCGCAGGCGCCGGGTCAGCCGTTCGATGTCGGCCGCCGACGGGAGGTTGAGCGCGCCCATCGCCACCTCCTGGGCCTGCGACCGCCTTCTCGCGCGCGTCGAACGCGCGGCCGATCGCGCCCGTGAGCAGCGGGTTTTCGAGCAGATCCGAGAGCGCCTTTCCGAGACGCTCCTCGGTGGTGCCGCCCGAGGCGCTCGCGCAGGCTCTTGGCGACATGGCTCGGATCGGACATCGCTGGTGCGCTCCAGTGTCGAAGGGGATCGGTCCGCGCGCGTCGCGGGCTCGGGTGCCGGCCGGCTTCGGCCTGATCGGAAGGATACGGTGCATCGATGCCACAACAGCTGTTCGTCTTCATCCAGCTGGAGTTCCCTTGGACGCTCGGACCGGCGGACGGCCGCTACCTGATCCGCCGCGAGGACGACGGCGAGCCCGAGCGCGTCGTGGTGGTGGGCACGCTGCAGGCGGCGCATCAGCCGATCGCGGCCGCGCCCGGCTGGGGCGGTCGGTCGCTGCTGCGGCGCGCGCGCGCCACGAACATGCCGACCGGGCCCGAGCCCGCGCCTGTGCCCACCTCGCGGGTCACGGTCATCGATCCGCTCGCGCTTGCGGCCGAGGCGCAGGCGCGCGCATGGCTGGCCGAGCTCGACGGCGACCGCGAGGTGTGGGCGGCGACGACGACCGTCAACCGCGTCGTCCACTCGCATCGGATCGCCTCCGCGGACCCGTACGTGCACGAGGTCTCCCCCTCGCAGGCGCTCGTCATCAGAGCCGGGTGGGGCGAGGGCGAGCAGGTGGCCGACGGGCGCTGGCTGCACGCCCGCGCGCTGTCCTCGCCAGACGGCTGGGGGGCGGGGCGCCGGGGTGACTCGCGACGCCGCGCGCGGCGCGATCGCTCGTGGGCGCTGCGCCCGCAGGAGCGCCTTGCGGCGCTGCTCGGCGCGCGAGGCGCGGCGCTGCTGTGCGAGGAGCTCGTGCTGCGCGCGCGCCAGGACCTGGATCACGCGCGCGTCGCGCACGCGGCGCTCGAGCTCGACCGCGCGTATGCGCTCGCGGTGCCCGAGCTCCAAGCCGAGCGCCGCCACGACCTCGCGATCAGGATCGCCGAGCTCGAGCAGCTGCGCCCGGCGGTGCAGGCGCAGGCGCAGGCGGCGCTGCTCGGCGCAGGTGGAGCATCCGGCGCGGGTGCCGCCGACGCGCGCCAAACGGTGGACTCACGCGCAGCCGCACCCGCGACTGCACTCGACGAGGAGGTGCTCGCACACGCGCTGGAGCGCCTGGAGTCGGCGCTTCGAGCCCGTACCGCGGCCGGGGTCTAAGCTGCTGTCGATGGACCCAACAACGACCGCGATCGGCACCTGGAGCGGCGGGCGCTTCATGCATTTTGGCGAGCCGCTCGACGACGCGCGGATGCGCGCGCTGGTGTGCCCTGGAGGCGGCATCGACACGGTGATCACGGCCGACGTCTACGGAGCCGGTGACGCCGATCGCATGCTCGGCGAGGCGCTCGCGGGCATCGAGCGCGACAGCTACTGCCTCGTCGGCGCGATCGGCCACGACTTCTACGCGGGCGAGCGCGACGGTGCGAAGGGCTTCCCGCGCTTCACGTCCGCGCGCCTGCGCGGACCGGACGAGTACGGCGAGTACATCCGCGTGGCCACCGAGCGCAGCCTCGAGCGCTGCGGCGTCGAGCGCTTCGACGTGCTGCTGCTGCACAACCCCGACCGCGTCGGCTACTCGAGCCCGGCCGTGTGGGACGGCATGGAGGCGGTCCGCGAGGCGGGCCTCACGAGGCTGTTGGGCGTGGCGCCCGGCCCCGCCAACGGCTTCACGCTGGACCTGATCGACTGCCTCGAGCGCTTCGCGTCGCAGATCGACTGGGCGATGATCATCCTCGGGCCGATGGAGCCGTGGCCGGGAGAGCTGGTGCTCGAGGCGGCCGCCGCCCATGAGGTGGGCCTGATCACGCGCGTGGTCGACTACGGCGGCGTCTTCCACGACGACGTGCTGCCGGGCCACGCGTTCGCCGAGTACGACCATCGCAAGTTCCGACCCGACGGCTGGGTGCAGGCGGGCCGCGAGAAGCTCGAGCTGATGCGGCCGTTCGCCGAGCGCCATGGGCTGAGCATGCTGCAGCTCGCGTGCGCGTGGAACCTTGCGCAGCCGGCGGTGCGGTGCGTGGCGCCGACGCTGATCCAGGAGAGCGGAGCGCACGCGCGGCCGGTCGAGGACAAGCGCGCGGAGCTGGCCGCGCTCGCGACGCTGACGGACGGCGGCGCAAGCGCCGCGAGCCTGCTCGGCGACGACGAGCTGCAGGCGATCCGGGAGATCGGCGAGAACGCGGGCTGCATGGCGCTGAAGGGCGCGAGCCTCGAACACGCGGGCGCCTCGCTCGCCGACCGCTGGGGGATCGACGGCGAGCTGGCGGTCATCGCCGAGCGTTGGGGGATCGACCCGGCCTCAGATCTCAGCCGACACTCACTCACTACCGGTTAGAGATACCGAGAACGGGGCAGCTTCCAAGCCATGAGCACGACCGGCAGCCAGATACCACAGCTACTGTTCCGCGACGGCGAGCAGATCCTGCAGCTCGGCCTCGGTGTCTTCCAGGTGCCGCCGCGCGAGACCGAGGAGGTCGTCGCGCAGGCGCTCGCGACCGGCTACCGCCACATCGACACGGCGGCCGCGTATCGCAACGAGGGCGCCGTAGGTCAGGCGATCCGCGCCTCGGGCCTCGGTCGCGGCGAGGTGTTCGTGACGACCAAGTGCTTCAACGACGACCACGGCTACGAGCAGGCCAAACACGCGCTCGCGGCCAGCCTCGAGCGCCTGGAGATGAGCCACGTCGACCTCTATCTGATCCACTGGCCCGTACCGATTCACGACAAGTACGTGGAGACGTGGAAGGCGTTCATCGAGGCGCGCGCGGAGGGCCTCGTGCGCTCGATCGGCGTGTCCAACTTCAATCCCGCCCACCTCGAGCGGATCATCCGCGAGACGGGCGAGACGCCGTCGATCAACCAGGTCGAGCTGCACCCCTACTTCCAGCAGCGCGGGCTCAGGCGCGAGCACGAGCAGCTGGGGATCCTCACCGAGGCGTGGAGCCCGCTCGCGCAGGGCAAGGTGCTCGACGACCCCGCGATCGTCGCGATCGCCGACGCGCACGGCAAGACGCCGGGGCAGGTCGTGATCCGCTGGCACCTGCAGCTCGGCAACGTCGTGATCCCCAAGTCCGTGACCCCCGCGCGGATCGAACAGAACTTCGACGTCTTCGACTTCGATCTGAGCGGCGCCGAGATGGAGTCGATCGACGGCCTCGACCGGGGCATGCGCATCGGGCCCGACCCCGAGACGTTCGTGCGGCCGTAGATGTGCATCTAGCCTGCGATGGGGGACCGCGAGCGAGGGCCAATGCACGCGGTCAGCCGAAGAGCCCTCTCGTCGGCGGCAAACTTCGCTTCGAGCTTGCGGGATTGATCCCTGTATGACCTAGACACGGCGAGGTGGAGGTAAGCCGCGTAGCCCTTCCCAATGTCCCGTATCAATGCCGTTAGCAACCTGTCCTGCGCAGCGAGATCCGAGACATACGCACCGGCTCCGGGGAACTCGGACGCTGAGCTCATCACGTCGCGAAGCTTCGCGATCTCCGCCTCCTTACGATCTAGGAAGCGTTTTGGGCCCTCTGCCCCAGCATTGCCAATTTCCTCGCGCGTTCGGTCTGCGTAGATGTAACCGTTGTATTCCCGGCATATCGCGTTGGCCCGCATGAGAGTGTGCGCCTCGGCAGTACTCGTCGCTGTTGCTGATCCGCCGCCGCCACAGCCCGTCACCAGACACGCAGCGGCCGCTACCACCGCCACGCCATCGAGACGCAACACTCGGCGTTCCCTACAGACGTATCGTCGCTCGCAGGTCTTCGAGCAGCTCCATGGGCACACGGAGGCCGATACCGTCGTTTTCCTCAACCACGAGCCACGCACCCGGAATGCGTCGTGCCACCATCTCTTGGGAGTCTGGCGCCTCGAACATCCCCGGATGCCCAGCCAGGGGCTTCATGTCGGGGAGCGGTGGCGGCGTGGCGCCGGGATGCGACGCGTCGAGCAGCACCGCCGCGTCAAGGGCGTGTTCCCCGAGGTAGAAGTACGTGACGTCCACACATGACAGGAGCGCTTGTCCAACGAGCGCCTTCTCCGGTCTGATCACCGTCACGACGTTTCCCCAGCGTGCGGAGGTTTCGCGAGGAAGCTGCTTGGCCCTGAGTTCGCACGCACCATGGGCCGGGCGCCTGGCGTTCCACCCCGGGTGCTCGCCGGGGACCCCCCGGTCCCATTCCTTCGTGCCGGGAAGCTTCGTCGCAAACCCCAGCGGTGCGGCCGGCTTGCCCGTGTCCCGAATCGGCTTGCCGTCCGCGTCGAGCGGTGTCAGCCGGGGGCAGTGCAACCCGATGCTAGGCCGCCCGTTGTGACGGACCACTTCCACGGCCGCCACGCGCAGGCCGTCGGAGAGCGTGGCGTACGTCGTCGTCAGGATTGGCGTCCCGCCATACACCGACACGCCTGCGACCTCGCTTGTGGTGACCGCAAAGAGGTGGATCCCCGTTTCGCTCTCGTCGCAACTTTCCTCCGCGACGATCGGCCCGGCCGAAGTCGTCGTCAATTCCATGCAGCCACCACCGCCTTCCGTCGTGGTCTGATAGCTCGTCGCGAGACACCATCCGGCCGAGCCGCCGTGGAGCTCCGGCACCAGCAACACGTGGCTGATCGGCACAGCACGTGAAACATATGCGCTGTGGGCGGCGCTGTGCGAACACCCGGAAACCGCGATGGTGCAGATGAGCGTCGCTGCCGCTCTGCCGAGAAATCTCATGATTCTTCTGCCCTTCGTCGATTGGTGACATATCCAGGGGTCTCGCCTCCCAGCAACATCTTGTGCCCACAGGGCGCGCACTAGCCGCGAACGCTGCGTATGTTCATCGCTGCGTCTTTCCGAGAGCTCTGCGCTGCGCCTTTTTCTGCACGAGTCGAACATCCTGCGTGTGCGTATGTGATGGGGCTGGCAATGACTTCAGCACTCTCAAAGCGGCGCCCAGTCGCCCGTCAGCGGCACCGAGCAGGGCGCGTCCGACGACATTAAGCTTGAACTCGACAATCACGGTCTTGTCCGCCGTGATCGAGAACGTCCTGCTTCCGATCGTGATCGTGCGCGGAGCCTTTTGCTTGCCCTTCGCCTCGCCCGTCGTCTTCGCCAAGAGGGTGAGCTTCCCCGAGCAGGGCGTGTCCTCCTTGCAGTCGAGCTTCACGAGCACGATGCCGTTATCCTGGACCGTCAGGGCAGAGTCGATCAGCCACACACTGCCGGGAGTCGGTTCGCCCGCGCACGGCACATAACCTTCGCCGCACCATTCCCCCGTCGGGGGCGGTGGAGCGGCGGGCGGTTTTTCAGCGGCTTCGCGTGCCTTCCTTTCTGCTGCTTCTGCTTCCGTGAGCTTGCGTACGACTTCGCCGGTCTCGGTATCCCCGGCCGTCACCGCAGCAAGCGCGGCGGTCCGCTCGACGGCGGTGCCACCCGCGTTGGCCGCTTGCAATTCACAGAGGATCGTGCGCCCGATGTCAGCCGCGGTGAGCTGGTAGACCGACGAGGCACCAGACTGCAGCACCTGCCGATCGGCGCTCTCGATAAAGCTGTAGGTGAAGGTGGGCGAGCCACTCCAGCTGCCGGGGCTACAAGTCAGGGATTCGCCGGTCTCGGGCTCCCTCCACGGGCTGGTCAGCTCGAAACCGGCGCCGCCACGTGGAGCCTTCGGCGGGGACGAGCCTTCGCTTGCAACGAAGTCGCTGATCTCGGGGGCCGTGAGATCGGTGAAGCCGTTGTAGGCGTCGTGATCACATTGCTCTCCAGAGATCACCTCGATCGTGCTCAGGATCCCAATTAGCGCCGGTGTCCCTCCGGCAGTGGTGAGGCCACTGCCGCTGTCGCCGCCGCACGCTGACCCAGTCGGTGCACTGGCGCACAGGAAGAGGGCATCGGCTTCGCCGCCGCAAGCGGAGCTCGCTCCCAGGCGCATACCAAGGGAATACAGCTTGCCACTCGGATCAAAGTAGGTGCTCTGCTGTCCAAACCCCGAGAGCTGCACCTGTGAGCTTTCGGTAGGTCTCGAGTCCGCAGAGGCAACGCTGATCGCACGGGCTGCCGTGCCTGCGAGGTTCAACGACCTGTTGAGCCGCAGCACCGCAACATCATCGGGGCCGCCGGGACCAACGGCGTAACTGAAATACGGATGCACACGGACACCCGCGACAGCCACGCTCTGTTCCGTAGATTCCCGTTGATCGAGATCGGAGCTGCCGGCCACCACGAGAAAGTCTTCCGCCGGCGCCTGCTCACCGGTCTCGGGATCGAACATACAGTGAGCCGCCGTAAGCACGCGCGTTTCGCCAAGAATTGCCCCGCCGCACAACTCGCGCAGGACACCTCTCTCGCCTTCAAGTTCAACCGGGATTTCCCCCAGAAGCGCCACCTGCCACGGCGCCCGTTCGATCGCGATCTGGCTGCCCCCGACAATCGCAGTGCGAGCATAATCGAGCCGAGCTTGGGGGCGATGCGCCAACCGACGCGGGTGCTGGTGCACGTACGCCGTAAAGACCCACCCGCTTGAGATCCTCGCCCGCGTCGCTCCCACCGCTACTGGCGCGGGCGCCAGCGCCAACACCAGCCCCGCTACCGCAAGCACGGGCCGCAGGCGACCACTGTACCTGCCGATCCGCCCCTCCCACCCCGAAGCCGACCACCGGGTTCCAAGAGCCAATCGAATTTCACGACCGCCATTAGGCACGATTCGCCGCATCGCCTTCACACCGGCCCCGCCGACGTAACCTCCACTCCCCAGCCAGAGCTGCTACCGCCTCCCTGACAAGTGTTCGCGATAGCCATGCACCACCCCGCAGTGCCACCAATCAGGCTCGGCATGAGCCAGACACGACCATTCAAGGCCGGGCGTGACATGTACCCATGACGAGCCACAGGGTCAGTGAAGACACGTGCACCTCCCGAACACGAGGGTGCAAACAGGAGACGCACGGCCAGCGAAGCTACCCACGCCACACTCTTCAGACCCCACATAACCCGTTGGCCGAGGGTTCGCAGGCTAGTCATCGCCCCATGCAGCGTGCAGACCAGTCAACAGCGCGACACGCTGGCCTTGGCTGTCGCCACCGCTTACCACCAGCCACGCGTCTCGTATTCGGCGCGCCACCATCGCTCCGCCGGCACCGAGGGCACGATATATTCCTGGCCGCCCCCGGATCGCTTCAGCGTTTGGAAGCCCCCCAGGAGCCCCACCGGGATGACGCGCGTCGAGCAGCACACTCGCGATCAACACGGAACCGCCGATACCGTAGCGAACGCTGATGCACGACAGCAACGGTTCACCAGGAACGTTAGTCACAGGTCTCGCACGCGTCGCGACCGTTCCCCCCACATCGTGCACACCGTCCGCCGAGCTCGGGGCAATTTTGCACACGCCAGGAGGCTCACTCTCTGGAGATCGCCAGGTGACGGCCGGCACCTTGAAACTCATTGCGGACTCGTCACCGACCTGCCGTATCGTGCGGCCATGGGAGCCTAGCGGCGTGAATCTCCTCCTCGCCTTGGCGCGCACGAACCCGGGTAGCACGAATTCGCCCACATGCTTTCCGCGCACTTCGACACTGACGGTCCGGAAGGCGCCGGAGAGCTGTGGCTCCGATCGCGTCGGGATTGGCTCACCTCCTTCTACTGACACGCTCGCCACAGCTGAAGTCGTAATGGCGACGCCATGAGCGACTGGTACCGATTGGCTCGAACCGGTGGACACCCACCGTTCAGCGAGGATCGGCCCTGCCCCGGGTACTTCCTGGCATTCCCCTGGCCCGAACAGGGCTCGCGGTCGCGCCATACACCATCCGCCCTCACCGCCAACCACACGAGGGACAACGACGACATATTCGTCCGTCGCAGTCTGTAAACTTTCGTCGGCGGCTACTCTCTTTTTCATGCTACCGGCCCCGCATGCGCCGAGAGCCGCCAGCACACATATCGCGCCTAGAGCTGCACCGCAGCCTCTACGACTCACTTTTATGCCCACACGCCGCTCATCACGCATCCGGGAGCTCCGGCAGTATCCCATCTTTGAAGTCTTTAACCGCGTCGTAAAAGTTCTCGCTGCCGTTGCCTGTACAGGTGATCGCTTTCGCCTGCATTGGTTTGAGCTGAAAGCCCCCCGACCCTAGAACCTCGCCCCACACCCAGCCGAAGAAATGCAGCCCTATCGGGCAAAGTTCATCTTTCACCCAGCCTTTTCCAGAGCTTTGGCCAGAGAACACCTGGCCCCGGTGCCCGTGTTCTTCATTGCATTCCAAGTTGGACCAGGGACCTTCGTTGCTGGGCCCTTCCCATAGGATGCACGTCTCCAGCTCGAAACCCCGCATGTCTTTGTTGCACGAGAACCAGCCTCCAGCGAAGAGTTCCTGCGGGCTGGCTTCACCGAATATGAGACCTAGTTTGCATGGGTTGGCTCCCGCTGCGCTCGCTCCGGTGCCTCCACCACTTCCATTGAAAGACTCTTCTAGGCTCTGTCCCGTTCCTTCGCCTTCGCATGGTCCGTATTCGCCGCCGCACCACCAGCTTGGGGGTGTGAAGGGTGTTTCTCCGGCTGGCGTGTTGGCTGCTTCGAGTGCCTTTTGTGCTTGCTCGGCGTTGGTGAGCTGCTGGGCGACTGCTGCCGTTCCTTCGATGACCCATGGGGCTAGGGTCATGACGTAGGCGGCGGCTGCGTCTTCGGGCGCCGGCACTCTCGTGCCTTGGGTCTCCAGCGGCCGGCCGGTCTGGGGCACGTACGTCGTCCCGTCTTGAGTGACGAGACCCGATGGGGATTCGCTGGCTATGCCGGCGGCACCAAGCCATGAGTACTTCGTTGGTGGCGTCCCGTTCACGGGTACCCCGAACTCGGTGCTGTTGTATTTCGTCAGGAGTTTGGTTTCGGTTTCGCCGAGCGCGGCGGTGCCGACGACGTTGCCTTGCAGGTCGTGCAGCATCAGCACGATCGTGCCGTTGCTCGTCTGCGTGCCGGTGAGGTCGCCGTCGAGGCCGGGGATGTCGCGTGTCCATTTGCCTTCGCTTTCGCTGGTCCATACCGGTGCCCCGCCGGCGCTGGCGTAGTGTGAGACCACCGTTTCTTTGGCTTTTGTTTTTTCGTTTTCCGACGTCGTCTTCATCGTCCGTCCGCCCGAATCATACGTGTACTTGAGCAGCTCTTCGTTCTGTTTCTGCGTCGCCACCTGGTTATCGACATAGTAGCTGCTGATGATTTCCATGCCTGTGCCGCCGGAGTCCGCTGCGGGGAGTTTTGTGGTGTTCCCGAACGTTTCGTAGGCCACGCCAGTGTCGGTTAGGCGGTCGGCGGAGTCGTAGGTGTGGGCTTCGGTGATCCCGCCTTCGCTCGCGCATTCGCCTTTGGAGTTCGGTTCGCGGCTGATGAGGCTCGTACGGCTCGATTCTTCGTCGTAGGCGTAGCTGCGAGTCTTGCAGCCTTTACCGGCTGGGATTTCCTGGACTTCGGTCAGACGGCCCGCCGCGTCGTAGGTGTAGTTGGGCTCTTCGGAGAGGCTATTGGTCTGCTTTAGCGTTTCGCCGTGGATCGAGGGGACGACTGTGTCGCTGAACCATGTTTCTGGACAGGTCGAGGCGCAGTGGCTGGTCTTCGTGTATTCAACGCCGGTCGTGTCTCCAAGGGAGTTGCGGGTGTAGGTCGCGGTCATCTTGTTGGGGTAGCTCTCGTTGAGCATCTGCCCTGCTGAGTTGTAGATCGCGGTGAACGTCCCGGCCCCGGAGTCCACGAGCTTCGTGAGGAACCCGGTTGTTTCGTCGTAGGTGTAGTTCTGTTTGCCCCGGCTTTCGTGCGCCGCGCTCGACGTGTTCACTTCGGTGGCGCGGCCGTCGGCGTCGTAGCTGTAGGTCGTGATGGCGCCTTCGGCGTCGGTGTATTCGGTCAGCTGCCCGCGGGTGTTGTAGATGCTGCTGGTCGCCTTTTCTTCGCCTTCGACGGTATTGCTTTGTTTGATGAGCGCCCCCGTGGTCGTGCTGTAATGGTCCGTCACAGCTGAGACCGGCGTGTCGCTTGTCGAGGTCACTTCGCTTGTCAATGGTCGCCCGGCGCTGTCGTAGGTCGTCTTTTTCGTTCTTGTTGGCGCGCCGGTCTGGGACCCGAAGGTTTCGGTGACGGTTTCAGGCTGCTCCCACGTGTTGTAGGAGACTGTTGTCGTGGGTAGGCTCGGGAGCGCGTCTCCCGGCTGTGCGACGGGAGCGGTTTGGCAGGGCAGGCCGACCCATTCGATGTGTTTGCCGCAGGCTGGGTCTTCGGGGTTTGCTTCAGCCGAGTAGTAGGTGGTGTGAGTGTCGTGTGCAGCGGGGCTGCCTGTGCCGGTCCACTTCTCGACCCAGCCGTTGTCGGTGACGTAGATGTTGCCTTTGGGGTCTGTCGTGATCCCGTTCGCGAGGGTCCACCCGAATTTGCTGAACAGCCCTTCGCCGCCTTCATCGTGTTCCCCGAGCCCATATGACCCGAACTGGCCGGCGTATTCGCCTTTTTCGTTGAACTCCTCCACGCGGCTGTTGCCGGTGTCCACGACCCAGACATCGCCTTCCGCGCCGACCGTGATCGCAGCGGGTTCCTCGAACTGGCCATGACCGGACCCGTAGGAGCCGAAATGCTGCACTTCTTTGCCTTCTTCGTTGTACTCGGTTACCCGCGGCGAGCTCGTGCTCTTCGACAGCACCCAGAAGTCGCCTTTCGAGTCGATCGCGCCCGCGCCCGCGCCCCCAGCGACACCTTTGACTTCTTTCACAAACGTGCCTTCTTCGCTGTACTCCTTTTCCCCGACCCACACATGCCCTTTCGACGCGACGACGTTACCCGTCACGCCCGTGATCACGCTCTTGTATTCCCCGTTTTCCCCGAAAATCTCGATCCGGTTGTTGCCCGCATCATCGACCCACACTTCGCCTTTCGCGTCGACCGTCACAGCTTCCGGGTGTTTCAATTCGCCGTTCCCCGACCCCCACGACCCGAGCGCCCTCAACAATTCGTCTTTTTCGTTGTACTCATACAAATGCTGCGTCGGCCCCAGCCCTTCGTCCTCATCCGTAACCCAAATCGTCCCTTTCGGGCTCACCGCCACACCAGACACATACTCAAATTCCCCACTCCGCCCAGGACCACCTTTACGAAATTCCGCCGTGTAGGTCGCTGCTTCCCTTTGGCCTGCGGGCGACTTCGCTTCGATGATGTCTCCGGTTTCCTTTTCGTAGACGGTCGTGCTGGTGAGTTTCAGTCCTTCCGGGTCGGTGGTAACTGATGTCGGCTCGCGTAGTTTCCATCCAAGGTTGTTCTGGCCAGAGTAGGACGTGGTGCTGGTGCGGACGTCAAGTTCTTCTTTGCCAGTCGTTTCTGCGCCGTCGGTGGTCTTTGTGACGAGATCGTAGGTTTCGCCGCCGGGGGCGCCTTCGTCGTAGTGGTACTTGATGTGGTTGCGTGCGAGTACTTCGCTGCCGCTTTTGACTTTTTCGTTGCCATGCACGATTTTTACCGTGTGTTGTGGGCCGAGGGTTTCGGCGAGCTGTGTGCCTTCTTGGCTGTAGACGCTCTCGGTGTCCATGAGTGCCGCGACTTCTGCTGATTTTGTGCCTGCTTCGAGCGCGGTCGCTCGGTTCGCGGTGCTCAAGGTGCGCTTTACGTCGTTGTATTCGTTGTATTCGGTCGTCGCGACTCCGCCGCTCGGCGAGGCCACGTTGACAGTTCGCGCGTGCCCGTCGAAGTAGTAGGTGCTGGCGCGCCTGTAGTCGCTGGTGGGCCAGGATTGAGGCTCATCCGGCGGGAAGATCGCGGTCGCGTACTCCGGGTCATCAGTTTGTCCCCACTTCGCTGGTTCGGGTTTGCCTTCGCTGTTGATGCCCATCTGCTGCGGCGCACCGGTGCCCTCGAGCGGCACGCCGTACTCGATCGTGGCGCCCGGCTGCGGCGTTTCTTCGAGGTTGCCGTTTGCGGGCGTCCACTTCTCGACCCAGCCGTTGTCGGTGACGTAGATGTTGCCTTTGGGGTCTGTCGTGATCCCGTTCGCGAGGGTCCACCCGAATTTGCTGAACAGCCCTTCGCCGCCTTCATCGTGTTCCCCGAGCCCATATGACCCGAACTGGCCGGCGTATTCGCCTTTTTCGTTGAACTCCTCCACGCGGCTGTTGCCGGTGTCCACGACCCAGACATCGCCTTCCGCGCCGACCGTGATCGCAGCGGGTTCCTCGAACTGGCCATGACCGGACCCGTAGGAGCCGAAATGCTGCACTTCTTTGCCTTCTTCGTTGTACTCGGTTACCCGCGGCGAGCTCGTGCTCTTCGACAGCACCCAGAAGTCGCCTTTCGAGTCGATCGCGCCCGCGCCCGCGCCCCCAGCGACACCTTTGACTTCTTTCACAAACGTGCCTTCTTCGCTGTACTCCTTTTCCCCGACCCACACATGCCCTTTCGACGCGACGACGTTACCCGTCACGCCCGTGATCACGCTCTTGTATTCCCCGTTTTCCCCGAAAATCTCGATCCGGTTGTTGCCCGCATCATCGACCCACACTTCGCCTTTCGCGTCGACCGTCACAGCTTCCGGGTGTTTCAATTCGCCGTTCCCCGACCCCCACGACCCGAGCGCCCTCAACAATTCGTCTTTTTCGTTGTACTCATACAAATGCTGCGTCGGCCCCAGCCCTTCGTCCTCATCCGTAACCCAAATCGTCCCTTTCGGGCTCACCGCCACACCAGACACATACTCAAATTCCCCACTCCGCCCAGGACCACCTTTACGAAATTCCGAAAGATAGTCTGCGACGGTGCCGCCTTCGGCGCTGGCGACGGCGCTGTGAGCGCTCGCTGCGCGTACCGAACCGCCGCCGTTGGTCGCGGTCATGAGCGCGACGAGGGTGTGTCCGAGGTCGCTCGCGGTGACGATGTAGTGCGCGTTTGTAGCGCCCAGGATCGCGGTGCATTCCGCGCCTGATGAATTGCAGTCCTCCCACTGGTAGGCGTAGGCGAACGGGTTGGCGGACCAGCCGCCGCCTGAGACCATCATCCGGTGCCCTATGCTCGGCGTCCCCGCCAGCGTCGGCGGTTTGCTGCTCTGCGGCGGTTCGCCACTCCACAACGGTTCCGACACCGGCCCCTGCGCCACCTTCAACAGCCGGCCGGTGCTCGCGTCGCCCGCGATCGTGCCGTATGTGAGCGCCCAGGACTCCTCGCCAGGCGCCGTGATAGCCGTTACGTGACCTTCGGTGTCATACCCATAGACCGTCTTGAGCGCGGGAGAGATCTGCGGGTTCCACACCGCTCGCAGCCGTCCTAGCGCGTCGTATTCGTACTTTGCCATCGGCGTTTTTTCCATCGCTTCGCTCGACGGGTTGTACGCGAACGCGATGACTTCCATCAGGCGATTCTTGTATTCACCCCACTGACCCTCGTTTTCGCCGATGCTTTCCTTTGTTTTTTCGGCGTACACGAATTTCAGGGCGCGGCAGCCCTTCGCGGCGATCTCGAGTTTTTCCAGTTCTTCGCTGCCACACGTAGCGGCCGGGTGCGGCGCCAGCTCCAACGTCGGCTCGATGATGATTGTGGCGCTGTTGACTTCGACGCTCTTGTATTCATCCGTCGTCGTGTTCGTCGCTACCCGCCCTTTGGAGACCGTAGGCATCCACGACTTCGCGCCTTTCGGGAGCCGGAAGACGGTCGTTGCTCCCTTCGATTCGTTTTTCAGCAGGTACGCCGGTTCTTTGCCTTCGTATTCCGCCTTGTATTCGAGCACCAGGGTGGTGTCGCCCTCGGGTGCTTGAAATCCGCCGCCTTCCTTTGGGCTGAAGTAGGTGAGCCCTTCCGGCCCGACCACCATTACGCCTTTGTTCGCCAGCACTTCAAGGCTAGCCAGGCTGCCTAGGCTCACGGCCCACTGCGGACCGAGCGGCCCTTCAGCGCCCTCCGTCAGGTTCAGCGAGTCATAATGCCGCGCGACTGTCAACGCCCCCAGCCCGCCACTCAGGTTCACGTCGGTCGCTCCCAGCGCGAAATCCCCAGACTCCGGGTTGACCGACCCCGGCCCCATCCCCACAGGGCTCGCCGCATAGACATTAAGCGTGTACGTTTTGGTTTCGACGTTTTCCGCGTTATCTGTCGCGACGACCGTCAGCGTATGCCGCCCCGCACCCAATTCCCGCCCATTGATCGTCCATTCGCCCGTCGCCGTACATGCCCCCGTCGGGACCGTGCACGACCCTGAAGGTTTGCCGACTTCCTTTTCGTCGATATACAACGTGATCGACTTCACACCCGAGCTCGGGACCGAGCCTTCGCCATCGGTTGCTTCGACTTTCAGGTGCGCCGTGACTTCCCCTAGTTCATACGCGTACCCGCCGCCTTCGTATTTGTCCGGCACCCCACTCAACGTGAAGTCGCCCGGAGGAGTGTGATCCACTTTGACCGTGACTTCGCCTTCGCCATGTTCGGGCGACCATGACCCTTCCATCGGATCCCGGGCCCTCATGCGCAAAGTATCCACCCCATTCGGCAGCGGCCACGTCATCCCCGAATAGCTGAACGCTTGATGCTCCGTTTCGGCGCACTGCACACCCACGCAGCTGCCTCCTGTCAGATAGTTGTGTTCCCACTGGGTATCGCCATTAGTCATGTCCGTTAGCACGGCGTCTGACACACCGAGACCCGCGTCTTTAACTTCGTATTCGAACGCGCCCGAGCTCGGTCCGAGCCACGCGCCGCTGCCATGCAGCACGTTGACCGCTTCGACTTTTTTCCCGCCAGAGGTGTATTCGATCTTGGAGGATTCCGTGTTCGCGCTCACCGTCGAATGAGTTTCCTTTGGCTGCGCAATCGATACTGTCGCCGATTTCACCCGCCAGCTCATACCAGTAGAGCCGCTCCCCGTCGCTAGCGACTCGAGTCGCACCGTGTTGTTCGCGCCTGCGCCTTCCGGTAGGCATGCTGGTTCTGCCGGACACCAAGGGCCTTCTATTTTTTCTTTGTGCGCCACACCGTGTTGAGCTACCACGACTCGGTTTTCTTGTGCACCTTTGTGTGCGAATTCGACGAAGTCTTCACCTGTCTCAAGCACGAGTTCGCCGCTTTTGACTTCGTTTGGTTCGACATGCGAGACGACCCCCAGCTCATAGATTTTTGAGTCGCCATTGGTCACGTAGTTCAGTGCGCCCCACTGGCCTTCGGAGTAGTTTGTGGTCTGCAGCTCGAGTTCCCCTACTTCGTACTCCCCAAATTCACTGCCTTCTGACTTCGTGAGCTTCCAGTCGGTGCCATTGAGTTTGCTTTCGGTAAGCAGGTTGAATTCGGGATCGACGTCAATTGGATACAGATACTGATCAGGCTGCCGCGCGACGCGCAGCGTAAGGACATCCCCCGAGATGCTGACCGAGACAGGCACGTGACTTCCCGCGGCATCACGTCCGGATGACGCCGGCATCGCCGCGATCGTGACGCCTTCCTTGACGACTTCCACGGTGCCCGAGCCGTTGCGAGCCTGAACCAGGCTCGCACCAGTGGGCATCCCCACCCGGAATGAGATCTGTTCAGGACTCCGCGCAGAACGTAGCAGCGTATCGACAGAGAAGCCAAACGTCGAAGGCTTCACGACCGTGTCCGCGTCAGTCTCCGTGTTCGCGAAGAACACCCCAGTCCCGTCGATCTCGCCTTCCGCACCTCCCAACTGCGAGCCATTGGCACCGACGGGCGTCAGGGACAAGCCGAAGCTCGACAGCTGCGCCCCTTCGCTCAGATGCTTCGACAACCGCACCGCCACAAGCGGGTTCACGGGTTCAACCGCACCCCCCACTTCCCGCAGCCCGAGATCGATCGGCGCCCAGCTGCCCGCAGGCCCTTCCACAGCCATGGGCACCGTGGACGCAACTATCCCATGTTCCCCACCACCCAGATCGAGCTGCGCAGAATCCGCATTCACGTAGCCTGTGATGCTCTGTCCTTGGGGCAGCGTCGGCGGGCCACCCGCCGCTTCCTCGACAAGCACAGGGAATGCTTCCCCAGCGAGCTTTTCAGCAGCTTGCGAACCGAGACCTTCGTAAGCCGTCGCGCTGACTTCCCTCGCCTTCGCCGCTTCAGGGTTCGTCAGCTTCGCTTCTTCGCCTGTGCGCAACTGTTCGCCTTCATTCGGCGACCCCACGACCACCAGCGAGCCCCCGAGCAACGCACCAACCGAAGCCGCACGTTTCGCAGCCAGCCGCGCAGGCTGAGACGAATGAGACGTGCATCCTGGCCTCGCCGTAGTCCCACCGTGACCTACCCGGGGTCCGTGATGCGCGAACTCAGCCGCCCGCTTATGCGACCGACCACACCGACCAGCCCGATGCCGCGACGACACCCCCTGCCGCGCACGCTCACCACGGGCCCGAGACCGCCCAGCCGCCACCCCAGCCACCGACGAGAGCGCCAGCGCCACCGCACAGCACAACGCGCACAATACGAGCCGACGCACAGCGATCGACACAGTTTGGCCCCCTCATCTCGAATACTGGAAATAGGAAAGAGTCGGTTCGGCAGACTCTTGTCTGAAGTTCTAGCGGCGACGGGCCGCGAATTGCCAGATCTGTTTCTGACTCTTCCCGCGTACTCGAACGAGCGCTACGCGATCCCCAAGGCTCCGATCAGAGCATCGAGCTCTGCGACGACGTCGCCGCTGAGCCTCACGCCCGCGACCCCATCCAGCGGCGTGGGCCCCTGCGTGAGGATCGCGAGCGTGCCTCCCGCATCGAGCGTCAGCTGCGGCAGGGCGGCGACTGGATGCACCTCGAGCGACGTGCCGACGCACAGCAGCACGTCCGCGCCCTCGCACAGCTCGCGCGCATGCTCGAGCGCCTGCGGCGCGAGCAGCTCGCCGAACAGCACCACGTCGGGCTTCAGCGGCCGCTCGCAGTCCTCGCAGCGCGGCACCCCGTCGGCGGCGCGCTGCAGACGCGCGCGCACCTCTTCCAGCAGCACGCTCGCGCCACACGCTCAGGCAGGAGCAGCTGGCGATGCTGCCGTGCACCTCGACGAGCTCGCGCGTGCCCGCCCTGCGGTGCAGCATGTCGATGTTCTGTGTGATCACGGCGTCGAGCAGCCCCGCTCGCTCCAGCGCCACGAGCGCGTCGTGGCCGCCGTTCGGCAGCTTGTCCCCGAGCGTCGCGAAGCGCTGCGCCGTAGAAGCTCCAGAAGCGCACGGGGTCGCGCCGGAAGGCGTCGATGTGCGCGACCTCCATCGGGTTGACCTTCTCCCACATGCCCGTGCCCGGCGTGCGGAAGTCGGGGATGCCGGACGGGCACCGAGATGCCGGCGCCCGTCAGCGCCACCACCGAGCGCGCATCGCCGATCAGCTCCGCGACGCGCGCGATCTCGGTGGCGGGCCTGGCAGCTATGTCCACGGCACCGACGGCCGTATGACCATGGCTATACGCCCTTCGCGACGGGACACATGCAAACTCAGCTGCCGGTGAAGCGCGGCGCGCGTTTGCCGAGGAAGGCGGCGATGCCCTCCTTGGCGTCGGCGCTGGCGAACACCGCGGCGAACGCCGCTTCTCGGCCTCGATGCCCGTCGTCGAGGTCGCCGGCGGCGGAGACGCGCTTGATCTGCGCGACCGCGAGCGGCGCCTGGCCGGCGAGCTTGCGCGCCCACCGCAGGGCGGTGTCGAGCAGTTCGTGGTCCTCGACGAGGCGGTTGACGAGGCCGAGCTCGAAGGCTTCGTCGGCGAGGATCGGGTCGCCGACGAGGTTCATCTCCAGGGCCTTGTTTGTCGCCGACGAGGCGCGGCAGGCGCTGGGTGCCGCCGAAGCCGGGGATGATCCCGAGCTTGATCTCGGGCTGGCCGAAGATCGCCGAGCGCGCGGCGATGCGCACGTCGCAGGCCATCGCGAGCTCGCAGCCGCCGCCGAACGCGAGGCCGTTGACGGCGGCGATCGTGACGACGCCCTCCGCGCCGAGCTCGCGGAACAGCGCGTGCGCGCCGTTGATCAGCTCGGCGCCGGCGGCCTCGTCCATCGTGGTGAACGCCTTGATGTCGGCGCCGGCGCAGAACAGAAACGGGTTGGAGGAGGCGATCACGAGCGCGCGCACGGGCGGCGCGGATGCGGCCTTGACGTGGCTCCAGACCTTGCCGAGGTCCTCGATCACCTGCGGGGAGATCGAGTTCATCTGGCCGTTGGCCAGCCACGCGATCGCGACGCCGTCGGCGCGCGTCTCGAGCTTGACGACCTCCGCCGGGCTGCTCGGCGTCGGGCTGCGGGTAGGCGTAGAAGCCCTGGCCGCTCTTCTGCCCGAGGCGCCCCTGCGCGACGAGGCGGCGCAGGATCGTCGGCGGCGTGAAGCGCTCGCCGTAGCGCTCCTGCGCGTTCTCCATGCGCTCGAGCACCGTGTCGAGGCCCTCGCTGTCGGCCTTCATGAACGGCGGCAACAGGCCCCGGCGAGGGTCGAGGCCGGCGCCGGCCATCATCCCGAAGTCGATGTCGCGGTGGGTGGCGACGCCCTCCTCGAGCACCAGGCAGGCCTCGAGGAACGTCTTCAGCGACAGCAGCTCGACGAGCTCGGCGACGTCGGGCTCGGCGTCGCCGTCGATGTTGGGCTCGCCCTGCGGGTCGTAGAAGCCGTCGCCGCCGGTCTTCGCGCCGAGCTTGCCGTCGGCGACGAGCTTCTGCATGCCCTTGGGCACGTAGAAGCGTTCCTCGCCGTAGGACTCGACGAGGTGCTCGGCCACGTGCAGGACGGTGTCGAGGCCCAGCAGGTTGACGAGGTAGTAGGGGCCGACGGGCATCACGCCGGCGGCGCCGACGCCCTCGTCGATCGCCTTGATCGACAGGCCCTTCTCCTCCTGCTCGCGCCAGATCTCCGAGATGCCCGAGTTGAGGATGCGGTTGACGACGAAGCCGGGCACCTCGGCGCACGTGATCGGCTGCTTGCGGATCGCCTGCGCGAACGTGACCGCGGCGGCGACCGTCTCCGCGGAGGTCTCCTCGCCCTCGACGATCTCGATCAGCGGCATGATCGAGGCGGGGTAGAAGTAGTGGAAGCCGACGACCTTCTCCGGGCGCAGCGTCGCTTCGCCGATCTCGGTGATCGACAGCGAGGAGGTGTTGGAGGCGAGGATCGCGTGGCCGGGCGTGGCGGCGTCGAGCTCCGCGAACACGCTCTGCTTGATCTCCATCCGCTCGGGCACCGCCTCGACCACGAAGTCGACGTCGCCGAAGCCCTCGTACGAGGTCGTGCCGTCGATGCGCCCGAGGATCTCCGCGATCTGCGCCTCGGCCTGCTCGGCCGTGATCTTGCCCTTCTCGGCCAGCTTGCCGACCTGGCCCTGCGGTCACCTTCCGAGCCTCGTCGAGCCCGGCCTGCACGAGCTCCTCGTCGATGTCCTTCAGCACCACCGGGATGCCCGCCGCGGCGATCGTCTGGGCGATCTGGCCGCCCATCGTCCCGGCGCCGACGACGGCGGCCTTGAACACGAACATGCTTGGTCTCCTCTGGTTGTGTGCTCTCGGCCGGCGTGCGCCTGAGCGGATCTAGGCCGGAACCGCCGTCGGCTCCTCGACGCGCCGCGGCAGCAGCGTCTCGCGCGCGATCACGAGGCGCTGGATCTGCGAGGTGCCCTCGTACAGCTGCATGATCTTCGCGTCGCGGAACAGCTTCTCGACGGGGTAGTCCTTGATGAAGCCGTAGCCGCCGTAGACCTGCACGGCTTCGGTGGCGATCTTCATCGCCGTGTCCGCGGCGAAGCGCTTGGCGTGCGATGAGACGAGCGTGTTGCGTTCGCCGTTGTCGAGCATCAACGCCGACTTCCACGTCAACAGGCGCGCGGCTTCGATCTCGGTCGCCATGTCGGCGATGATGAACTGGATCGCCTGGTGCATCGCGATCGGCACGCCGAACTGGACGCGTTCCTTGGAGTAGTCGGTCGCGAACTCGAACGCCGCGCGCGCGATGCCGGTGGCCATCGCGGCCACGCCCGGGCGCGTGCGGTCGAGCGTCATCATCGCGAGCTTGAAGCCGCTCGTTCTCCTCGCCCAGCAGGTTCTCGGCGGGCACCTCGACGTCGTTGAAGGAGATCGTCGCGGTGTTGGACGCGCGCTGGCCGAGCTTGTCCTCCTTCTTGTCGACGACCACGCCCCAGTCGCGCTCGACCACGAACGCGGAGATGCCGCGGTGGCCGGCGTCCTTGTCGGTCTTCGCGTAGACCGTGTAGTAGTCGGCGTAGCCGCCGTTGGTGATGAAGCACTTGGAGCCGTTGATCACGTACTTGTCGCCCTGCTTGACGGCCGTCGTGCGCATCCCGGAGACGTCCGAGCCGGCGTCGGGCTCGGTCAGGCAGAAGGACGCGAGCTTCGGCTCCTCGGTGAGCATGCCCAGGTACTTCTTCTTGATCTCCTCCGAGCCGCCCGAGCGCGATCGGCGCGGTCGCCAGGCCGTTGCAGCCGAGCGAGGTCTGGATGCCCGAGCAGCCCCACGAGAGCTCCTCCTCGATCAGGCAGCCGTCGAGGTAGCTCGCGCCCGCGCCGCCGTACTCCTCGGGGATGTGCGAGTTCATCAGGCCGACCTCCCACGCCTTCTTGATCACGTCCGCGGGCCACGTGCCGTCCTTGTCGTACTCCCAGGCGACCGGGCGTATCTCCTTGACCGCGAAGTCGTGCGCCATCTCGCGCAGGTTCTTCTGCTCGTCTGTGAGCGTGAAATCGACCATTCTCGGATCTCCTAACGGGCTGGCGTGAAAACAGATTGACTGGTCAGTCAATCTGCAGGCTCCAGGGTAGCGGAGCGCGCGTTCGATCGGCAACAATCACGGGCGTGCAAGGCCTCGGCTCGATCGCGATGCTCGGCCTGATCGAACACGGGCTCGCCTTCGTCGTCGTTCGGCGCGATCGCGTTCGCGATCCTGATCTCGCTCGCGTTCCTGCTCACGCGCGGGGACGGCGGACAGCATCTACGACCAGCATCGGCGCCGGCGGCATCTCGCGCGATGGCGACCACGGCGGCGAGGGGGGCGCCGCCAATCCCGGATCGCCCGCGGCTCGCGGCGCGTCCTCCCGGAGGATCGGGCGGAGCAGGAGCGCGAGATCCGCCAGATGCTCGGCGCCCGCAGCGAACGGCTCGTGCGCAGCGGGCAGCCGGCGCTCGACGTCGACGCCGAGGTCGCACGGCTGCTGGCGAGAGCAGGTCCGGCGGGCTTCCGATCCTCGCGATCCGGCGCTGCTCGCCGAGGTGCGCCAGCTCGTCACGGCACGCAACGAGCGGCGCCTGCGCCAGGGCCTGGAGACGCTCGACGTCGACGCCGAGGTCGCGCGAACGCTTGACGAGCTCGAACCGTGACCGCGCCCGATAGCACAACCGTCGCGCCGTGGGGTATAAACGGCCCATGACCAACGCGCGCCGCTTCCAGCTCGACGAGATAACGCTCCGCCCCGGCACCTACTTCAACCCGCAGACCGAGATCATGATCGTCGTCGACGACTCCCCCGAGGTCGACCACGAGATCTTCGAGACCGACGACTTCGAGAGCAACGAGTGGGTATTGATCTCCGAGGACGCGCCGCTCGACGAGCCCAAGCGCGACGAGCTGGTCGAGCGCTTCCAGCTCTCGCACGGCGCGGGCGGCGAGCTGCCGCTGGACGATGAAGACGACATCGACGATGACGAAGAGGACGACGAAGAGGACGAGCTCGACGGCGTCGAGGAGCTGGAGCTCGAACCGTAGCGAGCCTCGGCCGGGCCCCGGCCGCGCAACTGCAGGCGTCCGCGATGTGTTGCAGAGAGCGTGCTCCGGTCACCCAGGTGCCACGCTGCAACGCGCTCTGCAGCGACCGCGAAGCGCGCGCGTAGCATCCGCGCCGTGCGCGCCAAGCTCCTGACGGCGCTCGCCCTGGGCGCGATCGCCCTCGTGGGCGCCGGCATTCCATCTGCCCTGGCGGGCAAGCCGGCGCGCGCTGGCGCAGGCACGGGGACCGCTGGGGCCGC
This sequence comes from uncultured Solirubrobacteraceae bacterium, assembly GCA_963797105.1. Lineage (GTDB taxonomy): Bacteria > Actinomycetota > Thermoleophilia > Solirubrobacterales > Solirubrobacteraceae > Palsa-744. The sequence continues at coordinate 783,554 of CAWCOB010000002.1, read as the reverse complement.
AAGGGCCTGGGCGGCCGCGAGCGCCCTCGGACCCATCCACGGCGATGTGCGCGCCCGCGCCGCCGCCAGCCGCGGGCCGAGCGTCAGCGCGGCCCTCGCCAGCCTGCTGCACAGCTCCCAGATCGACGAAGCCTCCTACCGCCAGGACTACTCCGCCTATGTCGCCGCGAAAAGCTCGCTCGGCAAGCTGAGCGGCACGCGCAGGGAAGAACTCGGCGACGTGCTCGCGAACGTCCAGGCGATGGCGCGCGGCGGGCGAGCTGATCCCCTCGCGCCTGCCCGCGGTGTTCCTGACGCTCGAACGCAACCGCCAGTGGTGGACGACGGAACCGCTGCTGAGCGGCGAGCGATCGCGTGAGCTTCGCGGGGAGCAAGATCATCTGGGAGTACTACCCGGGACAGGGCATCGAGATCCAGTGGCTCGCGACGTTCGGCGAGGCCAACGGCTACTACCTCTCCGGCCACGAAAACGCCAACCTGCGCCAGCTGCTCGACGAAGTCATCCCGCTCGCGACCCAGCGCGCCGGCGGGCATCGCGTGGGAGTACATGTTCCAGCTTCGACGGCGGCGCGCCGCCGTGGACGAGCGGCCTCTCGCAGGGCACGGCGCTGCAGGTGCTCGCGCGCGCGTGGCTCGCGCTTCAAAGAACCGGCTTACCTCACCGCCGCGCAGCAGGCGCTCGGCGTCTTCGAGACGCCGCCGCCGCAGGGCGTGCGCGTGAAGACGCCCGCGGGCGCGCTGTACGCCGAGTACACCTACGCCCCCAGCGACCGCATCCTCAACGGCTTCATCCAGTCGCTCGTCGGCCTCTACGACTACACCTCCATCACCCAGGACCCGCTCGGGCTCGCGCTGTTCGAAGCCGGCGACGCCGAGGCGCGCGCGATCGTGCCGCTGCTACGACACCGGCGCGTGGTCGATGTACGACCAGTTCGGCGAATCCAACCTCAACTACCACGAACTGCTCACCGAATTCCTGCAGCACCTGTGCGAACGCACGAGCAAGGGCGAGCCGATCGCGCCCGCGACGCCGCCGCCGACGAGCACCGCCCCCACGACGCCCACCACTCCTACGACGACCACACCCACCACCACGACGACCACCGCGCCATCGGAAACAGGCGGTGTGAGTCCCTCTGCAAGCGCATCGCGCGCGCGCTCGGCGCAGACGAGCACGCAAAGCCAGGGCACGCAGATCCCGGGCGATCAGATCTACTGCACGACCGCCCAGCGCTTCACCGCCGACCTGAGAGCACGCCGCCGGCGATCTCGCTGCTGTCGACGAGGCTGCCCGCCGGCGCGCGCGCGGGCGTGCAGATCTCGCTGTCGAAGATCGCGACCGTCAAACTGACCGTCCGCCAGGGGGCGCAGGTCGTGTGGACGAACAGCGCGACGCTCGAACGCGGCAAGCCGAGGCTGCTGTGGATCACGCCGGCCAAGGGCGGGAGCTTCTCGATCGACGCTGACCGCCACCGACCTCGCAGGCAACTTCTCGACGGCCAGCGGCACCGATCGTCGTCAGCCGTCATTAGCCTCGCGTGTCCGCGCCTAGACTAGGCGCAAGTGACCGCCAACGCGACGACCCGGGGAGACGACGAGCGCAGATGACGCGGCTGGTGCACGCCTGGCGCGCGCTCGCGCCCGAGCAGCGGCTCGCCGCGCTCACCGCGCTCGGGCTGTTCGTGTCGATGTTCCTGCCGTGGTACAGCAAGACCGACACGCTCGTCGTGCACGGCGCACCCAAGGCCGCCGAAACGAGCCTCAGCGCGTTCCAGGCGTTCTCGTTCGTCGAGGCCGCCGTGCTGCTCGTCAGCGCCGCCGTGCTGTTCATGCTGTTCGCGCGCGGCGAGGGGCGCATGTTCCAGCTCCCCGGCGGCGACGGCACGATCGTGATGATCGCCGGCGGCTGGACCGCGCTGTTGATCTTCTACCGGCTGCTCGACAAGCCCGGGCTGCAGGGCAACGAGCGCGTGACCGCGACCGTCGGCGTCGAGTGGGGGATCTTCATCGCGCTGCTGCTCGCGCTCGGCCTCGCCTACGCCGGCGCGCGCATGCGCGCGCTCGAACGCCCGGCGGCGCCCCTTCGCCGAGCACGAGGGCGCCGGGGGCGCGAGGCCGCGGACCCGGAGACGATCTGGGATCCCTCGCCGCCGCGCGACCCCTCGCCCCGGCGGCGGTCGCGCCCGCGGCCAGTCCCCGCCGCAGGCCCAGTCGATCAGCCGGCGCCGCCAGAGCCGGGCCCGAGCTCGGATCTGGACGCGACGGTCGTCACGCCCGGGCGTGTGCGAGCAGCGGAGCCCGCGACGCCGGTGCCGGCGCGCGAGCGGGCCGGCAGAGCGCGCTACCCGCCCGCCCCGTCCGGCTCCGCCCCGAGGCGAGCAGCTGTCCTTCGAGGACGCCCCGTCCGGCTCAGATCAAGAGCGCTAAGCCACGGCGCTCACTCGCCGGCGATGCTCGCCGACGGGATTCGACGGGAGATCCCGGTAAGAGCCGAGCGACCGTTCAAGCGTGCCGACGAGACGCTCCGCCTGAGCGCGAATCTCACCGACGGCGGTCGTCTCCCACAACTCGCCCCTCCGTAGGGCACCGAGCGCGAGCACGCGCTCGTCGGCTTCTCCGCGCGAGTCGAGCAGCGCGCCATCGGCGGTGGTCCGCAGCCCGAGCGCCAGCGCGTCTGGGCTCGCCAGACCGTCGGCGAGCAGCGTGTCGAGCAGCGCGTTGCCCGAGCGGCGGATATCCATGCCGGCACCCGTACACACCACGACTCGCTGACACGTGAGCCTGCGCATACGCCCGGAGCGGCTCGGGGCGACGTCCACCTCCACGCCGGCGCCGGTCGAGCGGGCCGCCAATACGCGCCCCGCCAGACATCGCACCTGCGTACCGGCCAGCAGCTCGCGCAGGCGAGCGCCGGCCGCCGGCGCCATTCGGTGCCGCCGGGCGTCCCATGTGCGGCGTCGCTCACGCAGGAAGCGCCTGCGCTCCCTCGGCCCGAGCGCGGCCCACAGCTGCGGGGTCACTGCACGCAGGCCGTCGATCGCGTCGCGCCAGTCGTAGCCGGCCGCCTGCATGGCGTTGACGTGCTCCGTGAGCCTGCGCTCGAGTGCCGCCAACGAGATGCTCCCGCGCGGCACCGCCGGCGGCGGCGCGGGGTCGCGCAGCCCGGGAAGATGGACATGCGGAAGCTGTCCGCTACGGGAGACCGCCAGCACCCAGCCACTCCCGGAGCTGAGCGACAGCGCCGCATCGACGCCGCTCAGCCCCGTGCCGAGCACGAGCGTGAGCCCGCTCGATCCGCCGGAGCTGAGCGCGCCTGGAGCCCACGGATCGCAGACCACGCGCGGGTCGCATGGCAGCTGGGCCATCGCCGCGACGTCCGGCGCGCCCGTGGCCAGCACGACCCGGTCGCATGCGATCGGAGCGGCGCCCGCGAGCCGCAACTCGATGCCCGTTCGCGTGCGCGACGCGCCGAGCACCTCGCCAGCCACGAGCTCGAGGGTGCGCTGCCCCAGCGCCCGCGCGCGGCTGTCGTCGAGCACGTCTCGCAGGTATTCGCCGTAGATGCCGCGCGGCAGATAGCTCGCGTGACCGATGACGCCGAGCCGCCGCTCCGCCCACTCGACGAAATGCGATGGCGCGTCGCGGAACGCGCTCATCTTCTCGGCGGGCACGTTCAGCAGATGCCGCGAATCGTCCGTGGCGTACGCCACGCCCGGTCCGAAGCGGCCGCTGCGATCGATCATCACGACTCGCAGGCGCCCCTCGAATCGACGTAGGAGGTTCGACGCGACCAGCGTGCCGGCACACCCGCCGCCGACGATCGCCACCACCGGGGACTTCCTTGCCCGACTGCTCATAGCTGGCTTCCTTTCCTAACTGTACGGCAGCGTATTGTAGACTAAGTCAACTGATTTTGTGATGATTTCGGTGATGCTTGCCAGTTCCTGGTGAAAGCCGAAGGACAACGACGCCACGGCGCCAGCGCCACGGCGGCGGCGCATGCCGCACGGCGGCGCCCGCCGCCTATCATTGCGCGGACGATGCCCGCCCCACCGTCCTCGGCGCCCGCCTCAGTCGCAGACGTAGCCGCGGGCCTGCGCGAGGTCGGCTACCTGCCCGGCGAGTCGACCGCGCTCGTCGTCGTTCCTGGCGACGCAGGCTCGGCAAGCCGGTGCTCGTCGAGGGGCCCGCGGGCGTCGGCAAGACCGAGCTCGCGAAGGCGCTCGCCTCCTATCTCGGCCGCGAGCTCGTGCGCCTGCAGTGCTACGAGGGCCTCGACGAGGCCAAGGCGCTGTACGAGTGGAACTACCGCAAGCAGCTGCTGCGCATCCAGGCCGAGGCCTCGGACACCGGCTGGGACGCCGTCCAGGAGGACATCTTCGGCGAGGAGTTCCTGCTGGCGCGGCCGCTGATGACCGCGATCGCCTCCGAGCAGCCGGTGGTGCTGCTGATCGACGAGATCGACAAGACCGACCAGGAGTTCGAGGCGATGCTGCTGGAGGTGCTCTCGGACTTCCAGATCTCGATCCCCGAGCTCGGGCGCGTCGAGTCGCGCACGCACCCGGTCGTGCTGCTCACCTCCAACAACTCGCGCGAGCTGACCGAGGCGCTCAAGCGCCGCTGCCTGTACCTGTGGCTCGACTACCCCGCGCTCGAGCACGAGCTCGAGATCGTGCGCCTGCACGCGCCCGAGCTGCGCCGAGACGGTCGCGCGCCGGCTCGTCGAGGTGATCGGCATGGTGCGCGAGCTCGACCTCAAGAAGCCGCCCTCGATCGCCGAGTCGATCGACTGGGCGCGCGCGCTGCTGCTGCTGGGCGTGCAGGACATCGACGCGGACACGTTCACCGAGACGATGTCGGTGATCGTCAAGCACCGCACCGACATGGACGTGGTGGCCGAGCGCGTCGGGCTGAAGCTCGCGCTCGCCCGCCGATGTCGCCTGAGGCCGCACCCGAGGACCGCCGAGCCTGAGGGCCTGCCCGCGCGCATCCTCGAGCTCGGCGAGGAGCTGCGCCGCGAAGGCGTCGCGGTCGGCACCTCGGAGATGCTCGACGCGTTCGAGGTGCTGCGCGAGATCAGCTGGACCTCGCAGGAGGACTTCCGCGAGGCGCTCGCGGCGACGCTCGCCAAGAGCCAGGAGGACCGGCGCGTGTTCGAGCTCGTGTTCGAGCGCTTCTTCTTCCGCGCGGTCGAGATCGCGGCCGCGCGCGAGGGCGTGCGCGAGGACGAGCAGCGCGAGCCTGGGCGAGCTCTCCGACGAGGAGCTCGAGGCGCTGCGCGCGCAGATCGCGGCGGCGCTGCGCGACGGCTCGGAGGGCGCGATGCGCGACCTCGCGCGGATGGCGATCGCCGCGTTCGCGCGCCGCCAGGAGGGCTCGGGCGTGATCGGCGTCGACGTGCAGCGCATCCGCCGCGCGCTCGGCCTGCGCGCCGAGCCCCAGCCCGAGCTGCCGCCCGAGGACCCGCGCCGCGAGGGCCTGCCGCGCGACGCGCTGCGCCGCTTCGAGGCGCTGCTGCGCCGCGAGCTCGAGCGCGCGCAGATCGAGCGCACCGGCAACCTGCCGCCGGCGCGCCCGCTCGGCGAGCTCGACCGCGCGCTGCCCTCGGGCCCGCTCGCGGACCTCGCGGCCGTGCACCGCGTCGTCGCCCAGCTGCGCCGGCGGCTGGCCACGCAGGGCCTGCAGAGCGCGCGGCCACCGCCGCCACGCCCACGTCGACGTGCGCCGCACGATGCGCGCGTCGCTGCAGACCGGCGGCGTGCCGGTCGTGCTCAAGTACCGCCCGCGGCGCCCCCGCCGTCCCGGAGATCTACGTGCTGTGCGACGTCTCCACGAGCGTCACCTCGGCGTCGGTGTTCTTCCTGTCGGTGCTGCACGCGCTGCACGACACGTTCCGCAAGATGCGCTCGTTCGTGTTCATCGAGCGCATCTCCGAGGTCACCGACATCTTCGAACACGAGCGCAACTTCAAGGCCGTCAGCGAACGCATCTCCAGCGACGCGGGCGTGGCCGACATCTCCGGCTACACCGACTACGGGCGCGTGTGGTCGGAGTTCCTCGTGCAGGTCGAGGACGACCTGCACCCGCGCGCCACCGTGATCGTGCTCGGCGACGCGCGCACCAACGGGCGCGACCCGCGCGCGGACGTGTTCGCGCAGATCGCCGCGCGCGCCGGGCGCACGTTCTGGCTGAACCCCGAGCCGCGCCTGTACTGGAACTACGGCGACTCGGTGATCGCCGCCTACGAGCAGTACTGCACCGCGTTCGAGTGCTGGACCACCGCCCAGCTCGAGGACTTCGTGCGCGCGCTGACGCGCCCGGTGATCGCGCGACCCCGCCGACGGCCGCGCGTAGCATCAGCCGCGCAACAGAGCAGACACCAGGGGGGCTGGCGGGAAGGCCGGCTGAGATGGCGCACGGGAAGCGATTCCCCCGGCGTCGACCCTTAGAACCTGTGGGGTAATGCCCGCGAAGGGAGCGAAGTGCCGACCGAACTGCAATCTCGCGCACGAGCCCGTCCGGCCGCGAGCCGAGCACGGCGGCGCCGGCGATCGGCCGTCGAGCACGTCGAGCCGCACCTACCGCGTCCGACCGCGCGGCGCAGGCGTGCAGGCGCTCGCCGAGGTCTCGCTGCACGCGGCGCCGGGCGAGCTGCTGGCGGTGGTCGGCCCGAGCGGCTGCGGCAAGACCACGCTGCTGGAGCTGATCTGCGGGCTGCAGCGCCCCCGACGCGCGGCACGATCGAATGCGCGCCCGCCGTGCTGATGCCCCAGCGCGACCTGCTGCTGCCGTGGCTGAGCGCGCTCGACAACGCGGCGCTCGCGCTGCGCATCGCCGGGCTCTCGCGCGCGGCAGGCGCGCGCAGCGCGCGCGCGCTGCTGTTCGCCGAGCTCGGCCTCGAGGGCTTCGAGCACGCCCGCCCGCACGAGCTCTCCGGCGGCATGCGCCAGCGCGTGGCGTTCCTGCGCACGCTGCTCGTCGGGCAAGCCGGTGCTGTGCCTGGACGAGCCGTTCGGCGCGCTCGACGCGATCACCCGCGCGCGAGATGCAGGAGTGGCTGGCGGGCAGCGCTCGCGCGCGAGCCGCGCACGGTCGTGCTCGTGACCCACGACGTCGAGGAGGCGATCCTGCTCGCCGACCGCGTCGCCGTGCTCTCGCCGCGGCCCGGGCGGGTGGTCGCCGAGCTCGACGGTGGAGCTCGCAGCGGCCCGCGCGGCGCGCACCGACCGCCGAGGTGATCGCGCTGCGCGAGCGAGCGCGCTCGAGGCGCGCTGCGGGACGGGCCGACGCGACGCATGAGCGCGCGAGCGCTCGGCTGCGCACGCGCTCGCCATGGCTGGCGCCGCTGCTGCTCGTCGCCGCGCTGCTCGGCGCGTGGGAGCTGCTACGTGGACTTCGCCGGCGTCGAAGAAGACCTGCTGCCGGCGCCCCACGCGGTGGCGGCGCCCTGTGGAACAACGGCGGCGCTCGTGTGGCAGAACTTCGCCGTCACCGCCGAGCAGGTCGTGCTCGGGCTCGCGCTCGCGCTCGCGGCCGGCTTCGCGCTCGCGGTCGCGATCCACCTCTTCCCGCTGCTGCGCCGCGCCGTCTACCCGCTGGCGGTCGGCTCGCAGGCGGTGCCGATCCCGGTGATCGGCGTGCTGCTCGTGTTCTGGTGGGGCTTCGGGCATCTTCCCGAAGCTCGTCGTGATCGCGCTGATCTGCTTCTTCCCGGTCGTCGTCACGACCGTCGACGGCCTCGCCGCCGTCGACCCCGAGCAGCCGAAGCTGCTGCGCACGCTCGACGCCTCGCGCTGGCAGGCGTTCCGCTTCGCCGAGCTGCCCGCCGCGCTGCCGGCCGCGCTCAGCGGCGCGCGGATCGCGCTGGCGGTGGGCGTGATCGGCGCGTTCATCGCCGAGACGAGCACGCCGAGCACCGGCGCCTACGCGGGCCTCGGACGCGAGATCATCACCGACGTGGGCGGCTTTCAGACGGCGCGCGCGTACGCCGCCACGGCGGTGCTGTTCGCGTTCGCGATCGCCTGCTTCTACGCGCTTGCCCTGGCCGAGCGCAAGCTCGTCGCCCTGGAGCGACCCGAGCCAAGAGGACGAGACCGCTGTTGAGACCATGCCGCATGCGCAGTCCCGGCCGCCGTGCGACCGGCCGTCGCTGGCGCGCAGCGCTGCCGCTGCCGCGCGCGCGCGTGCGCGCTCGCGCTCGGCCGGCGCTGCGGCACCAAGCAGGACGTCGATCTCGCGCGTCCGGCGACCAAGCCGTTCACGGTGATGCTCGACTGGTTCCCCAACGCCGACCACGCGGCGCTGTACGCGGCGATCGCCCACGGCGACTTCCGCGCGGTCGGCCTGGACGTGCGAGCCGGTCGTCCCCGCCGAAACCGCCGAACCGCTGAAGCTGCTCGCCGCCGGCAAGGTCGACATGGCGATCTCCTACGAGCCCGAGCTGCTGCTCGCGCGCGATCAGGGCCTGAAGCTGGTGTCGTCGGCGCGCTCGTGCAGCGCCCGCTGACGTCGATCATCGCGCTGCCCGGCAGCGCACGTCACGAGCGTCGCCGACCTCGCCGGCAAGACGCGTGGGCACCGCCGGCATCCCCTACCAGGCCGCCGAGCTGCGCACCGCGCTGCAGCACGCCGGCGTCAGCCCGGCGACGGTCAAGGAAGTCAACGTCGGCTTCAACCTCGTGCCGGCGATGCTCTCCGGGAAGGTCGCCGCGACGCTCGGCGGCTTCTGGAACTACGAGGCGATCCAGCTGCGCCTGATGCACAAGCACCCGCTCGTGATCCCCGTCGACCAGGCGGGCGTGCCCAGCTACGACGAGCTCGTGCTGGTCGTGCGCGAAGACGAGGCGCGCACGCGACGGCCAGGACCTGCGCGCGTTCCTGCAGGCGCTCACCCGCGGCGAGCGCGAGGTGCGCGCCGACCCGGCGGCGGCGGCGGCGCTGGTCGTCAAGGCCAACCCCGTCGCTGCGAAGCCAAGCTGCAGCTCGAATCGATCAAGCAGACGCTGCCGGCGGCGCAGCCGGCCGACGCCGAGCAAGCCCTACGGCTGGCAGGACCCGTCGGCGTGGGCGGCGTTCGGCAACTGGATGTTCTCGCAGCAGCTGCTCCAGCACAACCCCGAACGCCGGGCTGCCCCCGTTCACCAACGAGTTCCTGCCCGGGCAGGGGATCTGACGGCCGATGGCCGTCCGGCCGCGAGCGCCACTCGCCGGCCGCGTCGACGTCAGTGGCGCGTGGCGCGCATCGGACTGCTCACCGGCGGAGGCGACTGCCCCGGGCTGAACGCGGTCATCCGCGCGGTCGTGCGGCGCGGGCTGGCCGACGGCGGGCACAGCTTCGTCGGCTTCCGCCACGGCTGGGCGGGCGTGCTGCGAGAACGACGCGATCGAGCTGACGCTGCAGAGCACCGCCGGCATCCTCCCGCGCGGCGGCACGATCCTCGGCACCTCGCGCACCAACCCCTACGCCGACGGCGCGCGACGGCACGGCGCTCGTCCGGCGCACGCTGCGAGGCCGCGGGCGTCGACGCGCTGATCCCGATCGGCGGCGAGGACACGCTCGGCGTCGCGCTGCGCCTGCACCGCGACGGCGTGCCGGTCGTCGGCGTGCCGAAGACGATCGACAACGACCTCGGCGGCACCGACGTGACGTTCGGCTTCCAGACGGCCGTGCAGATCGTCACCGACGCGATCGACCGCCTGCACACGACCGCCGAGTCGCACAACCGCGTGATGGTCGTCGAGGTGATGGGCCGCCACGCCGGCTGGATCGCCACGCACGCGGGCATCGCCGGCGGCGCCGACGCGATCCTCGTGCCCGAGCGGCCGTTCGACATCGAGCAGGTCGTCGCGCACCTGCGCCGCCGCCACGAGCGCGGCCGCAGCTTCTCGATCGTCGTCGTCGCCGAGGGCGCGACGCCGCGCGAGGGGACGCTGCAGACGCGCGACCGGCACCGCGACCGACGCCTTCGGGCACGCGCGCCTCGGCGGGATCGGCGTGACGCTCGAGCAGGAGATCGAGCAGCGCACCGGCTACGAGACGCGCGTGACGATCCTCGGCCACGTCCAGCGCGGCGGCACGCCGGTGGCCTTCGACCGCGTGCTCGCGACGCGCTTCGGCGTCGCCGCGATGGACGCGGCGGCGGCCGGGCGCTTCGGCATCGATGGTCGGCGCTGCGCGGCACCGAGATCGTCGAGGTCGCGCTCGAGGACGCGCTGCGCGAGCCGAAGCTGCTGGACCCGCGCGCTGTACGAGACCGCCGAGCTGTTCTTCGGCTGAGCCCCGCTGCGCGCGCCGCGTGCTTCACTGATCTGACATGGAGCGTGCGGGCATGGCGGGAACGATGCGGGCGATGGTCTTCGAGCAGGTCGGGCAGCCGCTGCGCGCCGTGGAGCGGCCGATCCCCGAGCCCGGCTCCCGGACAGCTGCTGCTGCGCGTGCAGGCGTGCGGCGTGTGCCGCACCGACCTGCACCTGCTCGACGGCGAGGTCGAGATCGCCGCCCCGCCGCGCATCCTCGGGCACCAGATCGTGGGCACCGTCGAGTCCGGCGATGCGCGGCGGCGAGGCCGGCGCGCGTGGGCGTGCCGTGGCTCGGCTGGACGGACGGCGAGTGCGCCTACTGCCGCAGCGGGCGCGAGAACCTGTGCCCGAACGCGCGCTTCACCGGACGCGACATCGACGGCGGCTATGCCGAGTACGCGATCGCCGACGAGCGCTACTGCTTCGCGATCCCCGCCGAGCTACCCGAGCGAGCAGGCGGCGCCGCTGCTGTGCGCGGGGCTGATCGGCTACCGGGCGCTGCGCATGTGCGGCGAGGCGGCGCCGTGGGCTTCTACGGCTTCGGCGACGCCGCGCACATCCTCGCGCAGATCGCCGCTGGCAGGGCCGCGAGGTGTACGCGTTCACCCGCCCTGGCGACGAGGCGGCGCAGGACTTCGCGCGCGAGCTCGGCGCCGTGTGGGCGGGCTCGTCCGAGGAGCTGCCGCCGGAGCAGCTCGACGCGGCGATCATCTTCGCCCCGGTCGGGGCGCTCGTGCCGCTGGCGCTGCGGGCGATCGCGCCCGGCGGCGACGGTCGTGTGCGGCGGCATCCACATGAGCGACATCCCGGCGTTCCCGTACGAGCTGCTGTGGCAGGAGCGCGTCGTGCGCTCGGTCGCCAACCTCACCCGCCGTGACGGCGAGGAGCTGCTCGCGCTCGCACCGCGCGCGGGCGTGCAGACACGCGTCACCACCTATCCTCTCGAGAGCGCCAACGAGGCGCTCGCCGATCTGCGCGCCGGACGCTTCACCGGGCGCCGCCGTGCTCGTGCCCTGAGCCACACAGCGCATGAGCCGCAGCCGGGGCCTGAGAGCCCTCGAACAGGATCCCGTCGGACCGCGCTCCGACGACAGGATGTCGGAATCATTCGACATCCGGTCGTACTCTCGTGTATTGTCCAGTCAGCCAGTGAAGAGGGCTGGAACTGAGGAGCGATGGCGAGCGCGAACCCAGAGAAGACGAGGTGGATGCGGGGTCCCTCGACGCCGTTGCGGGGCGCGCTGCTCGGGCTCCTGCTCGAACGTCCCGGCCACGGCGGCGATCTCGCGAACCGTCTGGCCGCCCGCCTGGGCGAGACCTGGCGTGTGGACACCAACGATGTCTACAGGCTGCTCGAGCAGCTCGAGAAGACGGGGCTGGCGGTCTCCCGCGACGAGCCCAAGCGCAACAACAACCGGCGCACGCACCTCGTCTACTACCCGACCGAGGAGACCTCGGAGGCGCTGACGCTGTGGATGGAGACGCTGCTGCCGCGCGAGCCGGTTCGCCTGGGCCTGCAGGCAAAGCTGTCGGTGGCCCGCGAACAGGACGCGCATCGACTGCTCGCGGCGCTGCGAGCGTACGAGCGCGAGTGTCTGATGCTGGCGCAGCTCGTCAGCCCCACCGACGGCCGCGGCGCGCTCGTGGGCCGCCCTGTGCATGGACTGCACGCGCGACGCCGTCTATGCGCAGCTCGCAGGTCGAGATCGACTGGGCGACGCGCACCCGACAGCGCATCAACGAGTTCGCTGGAACGCAGCCGCTAGCGTCGCTGCCAGATGACGCCGCTGCTCTCCTTCCTGAACGTCTGCAAGCGCTATCCGGACGGCGACCGCGAGATCGTCGTGCTCGACCGCGTATCGATGGAAATCGACGCCGGCGTCTCGGTCGGCGTTCGCGGCGCACGCCGCTCGGGCAAGTCGACGCTCCTGCGACTGGCCGCCGGGATCGCGCTGCCGGACTCCGGCACGATCCGCTTCGAAGGCCGCGACATCGCGCAGATGTCGGGCGGCGAGCGCGGCCGGCTGCTGCGTGGCGAGATCGCGTTCATCTCCGCCGCCGACTGGCGTGCCTCCCCCGGAGAGAGCGTCGTCGACCATGTGGCCACGTCGCTGGGAAGCGAGGGGCTGACGATGCGCGAGGCCCGGCGCCGGGCGATGCGCGTGCTCGACCTGGTCGAGCTCGCCGTCGGCGCCGAGGAGCCAACGACGTCGCTGTCGGTGACCGAGCGCGCGCGGGTGATGCTCGCGCGGGCGCTCGCACGCGAGCCGCGGCTGCTCGTGCTCGACGAACCGGCGCGATGCTCCCGAGCCTCGGCGAGCGCGACCGCTTCTATGCGCTGCTGCGCGCGGCGGCAAGCGAGCGCAAGTTGACGCTGCTGATGGCCTCCGAGGAAATGGCCGCGCTGCAGGGAGTGGGCGTGCTGATCTCGATCGCCGACGGCGAACTGACCTCCAGCGAATCGCTCGGCACCGTCGTGCCGCTGCCCGGACGCAGGCGCGCCGCAGCGGAGCGCCCGGGCCAGTGAGCACGCTCGAGCTGCGCGAGGTCGTCAAGCACTACTCGACCGGCATCGAGACCGTCAAGGCAGTCGACGGGGTCTCGCTGACGATCGCCGGCGGCGAGTTCGTGGCGCTTTACGGCCCGAGCGGATCGGGCAAGACGACCCTGCTGATGCTCGCGGCGGCGTTGACCGCACCCGACAGCGGCAGCATCTCCTTCGACGGACGCGCTTCTCAGCGAGCTATCGGAGCGCGAGAGCGCGCTGTATCGACGCCGGGACGTGGGCTTCGTCTTCCAGTCCTTCCACCTGATGCCGCACACCTCGGCGCTCGACAACGCGACGATCAAGCTCACCGGCGACGGGTGCACGCTGCGCGAGGGCGCGGCGCAGAGCGCTGCCGTGGCTCGAGCGCGTGGGCCTGGCGGCACGCGCGCGAGCTACACGCCCGAGCAGCTGTCGATGGGCGAGCGTCAGCGGATTGCGATCGCGCGCGCGCTCGCCAACGAGCCGCGGCTGCTGCTCGCCGACGAGCCGACGGGGAACCTCGACTCCAAGCGCAGTCGCGAGATACTGGCGCTGATGCGCGACATCTGCCACGAACGCGGCATTCCTGGGCTGCTGGTCACCCACGACCTCGACGCGGCCCCGTTCGTCGATCGCGTCCACACCCTACGCGACGGCCACATGGCCGACGGAATAGATCCGGAGCTGGCAGCAGCCACGTCGTGAAGCGCCCCTTGAACCCCTCGATCGTGGGGGTCCGTGTGAGCATGCTGGCGCACCTGTACCGGGTCCGTCTGCGCTCGCACGCCGTCCAAGAGCTGCTGGCCGGCAGCGGCATCGCGGTCGGCGTGGCGCTCGTCCTGGGAGTGCTGGTCGCCAACGCGAGCCTCACCGGCGCCGCGGCCGAGCTCGTGCACCAGTTCGTGGGCTCCGCGCGGCTGCAGCTGGCGGCGCGCTCGCAGGAGGGATTCGACGAACGGCTCGCGACCGCCGCGCGCGCCTCGCCGGGCGTGCGCGTGGCGGCGCCGGTGCTGCGCGAGAACATCGCCGTGGTCGGCCCGTCCGGACGCCGCGAGTCGGTGCAGCTGCTCGGCGTCACCCCAGCCGTCGACCCGTCTGGGCGGCCTCGGCACGCGCGAGCTTCGGGCTCGGCGGCTTCCGCTTCACCGGCGGGTTGATTCTTCCAGAAGAGCGTCGCCGACGCCGTGGGCGTCGAACCCGGCGGCCAGGTCACCGTGCTCGCGTTCGGCTCGGCACGGACGATCGCGGTGGCCGCCGTGCTGAAGAGCTCGCTGTTCGGCGTGCTGGCCTCGAGCCCGGTGGCGGTGACGTTGCTCGCACGCGCACAGCAGCTGACGGGACTGGAGGGACGCGTCACACAGGTCCTCGTCCAGCCGCGCACCGGCGAGGATCGACAAGTCGCGAGCGAGCTCAGAACGCTCGCCGCGGGACGCCTGAGCGTGCTGCCGGCCGACGACGAGCTGCGCCTGCTCGCGCAGGCCGTCAAGCCCAACGACCAGTCGACCTCCCTGTTCGCCGCGATCAGCGTGATGGTCGGCTTCCTGCTGGCGCTGAACGCGATGCTGCTGACGGTTCCCGAGCGGCGCCGCTTCGTGGCGGACCTACGTCTGCAGGGCTATGACTGGCGTCAGATCGTCGTGCTGCTCGACGTTCCAGGCCGGCGTCCTCGGCGTTGCCGGCTCGGCCGTGGGCGTGGTGCTGGGCGACATCCTCTCGCACGCCTTTCTGCATCGCATACCGACATATCTGACGACGGCGTTTCCGATCGGCACGCAAGAGTCGCTACGCATCGGCGCGATCGCGATCGCTGTCGGCTGCGGCGTGCTGGCGACGGTGCTCGCGTCGCTGTCACCGGCGCTCGATCTGCGGCCCGGACGCCCAACCGACGCGGTGTTTCGCGACCGCTCGAGCAGAGGCGAGGTACTGGCGCGCGCACGACGCCCGATGAAGCTCTCGGGGATCGGCGCCGTACTGCTGGCTTCGATCACTGCGGCGGTGCTGGCCGAGCCGGACCTGACGATCGTCGGCGGCATGGCGCTGGCGCTGACGGCGCTGCTCGCGATCCCGATCCTGTTCGCGGCGATGGCGCGCGTGCTGCGATGGACCGGAGAACGAGTCCCCAGAGCTCGCTGATCGTGGTCGTCTCGGAGCTGCGAGCCGTGACCACGCGCTCCGTGGCGCTCGCCGGGATCGCGGCGCTCGCGGTCTATGGGAGCGTCGCGATCGGCGGCGCCCGAACGGACCTCATCCACGGCCTGGACGCCAGCTTCAACCAATATCTGGGCACGGCGCAGCTGTGGGTGACGACCGGCGGCAACGACCTGACGACCAACGCCTTCGTAGCCGGCGGAGCGATCGAGGCGATCGAGCGCTCCGCGGGCGTGGCATCGGTGCGCGTCTACCAGGGCGGCTACCTGGACGTCGGCAGGCGACGCCTGTGGATCATCGCCAGGCCCTCCACCGACCCCGTCATGATCCCCGAGAGCCAGATCCTGACGGGAAGCCAGGCGCACGCGACGCGGCTGCTGCGCCAAGGTGGATGGGCCGCGATCTCAGGCGCGTTCGCCCACGAACACCGCCTCGTCGTGGGCAGCGCGTTCACGCTGCCGACACCAGCCGGCGGCGCGCGGCTGCGGGTCGCCGCGATCACGACCAATCTCGGCTGGTCACCGGGGGCGATCGATCCTGAACGCGGCCGACTACCGCCGCTACTGGCAGACCGACGAGCCGTCTGCGCTCGAGGTCGAGCTCGAGCCGGGCGTGAGCGAAGCGACTGGCAGGCGAGCGGTCGTGCGAGCGCTCGCCAATCGCCCCGGCCTCGGCGTGCAGACGCTGCACGAACGCGAGCTCCAGTACGACGCTGAACGCGCGTCAGGGACTGAGCGCGCTCAGCGAAATCTCCACGCTGCTGCTGATCGCCGCCGCGCTCGCAGTCGCGGCGGCGCTCAGCGCGAGCATCTGGCAGCGCCGCGCGCGTCTGGCGTCCTTGAAGATCCAGGGCTACGACACGGGGCAGCTGTGGCGTGCGCTGCTGCTGGAGAGCGTGATCGTGCTGGGCATCGGCTGCATCGTCGGCGCTGTCGCCGGCGTCTACGGCCATGCCCTCGCCAGCCGCTGGCTGAGAATCGAGACGGGCTTCCCGGCTCCGTTTCAGATGGGTTTGGGGCGAGTGCTGCTCACGCTGGCGCTGCTCGCCGTGATCTCGCTCGCCGTAATCGCGCTGCCCGGGCTCGCGGCGGCGCGCGCACCGGCGCGCGCGAGCCTTCAGGAGTGACTATGTATCGGTGCTCAGGCAAACGAAACTGTTCTGGTGGTTGCTTCCCCGCGGCAGAGTCACCTGTCGCTGGCGGGCGCGTTCGCCGGCGCCGCCTCTCGATACTGGCTCGGAGTTTTCCCGCTTATAGGACGCGAGCTACGCCACTGGCACGAGCGCGCGCGCCAGATACCGGACCCGGTGCTCCGCCGCCTGGCCCTCCTCACCCAGCTGGGCGAGCGCGGCAACTACGAGGGCGCGGCCGCCTATGCGGTGCTCGTCCCGCGCGCCTATCGCGCGCGCGTCGTGCGCGCCGTCGTCGCCTTTCAGACGACCTACGATTATGTCGACACCCTCGCTGAGCAGCCTAGCGACGACCCCGTCGCAAATGGCCGCCAGCTGCACCTGGCGCTACTGAGGGCACTCGATCCCGACAGCGAGCAGCCCGACTACTACGAGCACTCGGCCAGCACTCGCGACAACGGCTACATCAGAGCGCTGGTGCAGACCTGCCGGACCGCGCTGCGCACCCTGCCCTCCTACGCGACCGTCGCCGAGCCGGCACTGCACGCCGCCAGCACGATCGTCGCCTACCAGAGCCTCAATCACGAGCAGGCCTGCGACGGGCCCCAAGCGCTGGCGCGGTGGGGAACCGCGGTCACGCCGCCGGGCAGCGGCCTGCGCTGGTGGGAGGCGGCGGCCGGCGGCGCGTCCTCGATGACCGTATTCGCGCTGATCGCCGCCGCCGCCAAGCCCCAGCTCAGCGCCGCCGAGACAGCCGCCACCTTCGTGGCCTACGCCCCCTGGATCAGCGCGCTGCACGTCCTGCTCGACAGTCTCGTGGACCGCGCCAAGGATCTCGAGCATGGCCACCACAACCTGATCGACCATTACGCCACACCGGGCGAAGCGGCAAGCCGCCTCGGCTGGATCGCGGCGCGCGCGGTGCAAGGAGCGGAGTCCCTGCCCGACGGCGCACACCACGCGTTGATCGTGGCCGCGATGACGAGCTTCTATCTCTCCTTCCCGGACACCGCCGCGCCGGGCACGCGCCAGGCAGCCCAGCGGGTGCGGGAGACACTGGGAACGCTGGCGACGCCGACGATGGCCGTGCTCCGGGCGCAGCGCGCCGCGAGCAAGCTCGTCGCCGGGATGCGGGCACCCGCCATTCGTCTCCACACTTGAGAGTCAAGTATTGGACTTTCCCCTTGCCGATTGTGTCCGTTGAGACGAACATGGGCGATGCGTGAAACTGGGTCCCGCGTGAGCCACGCAAGGCGCGCAAGATCCGGATCCCGCTTTCGTCTCGCCAGTAATCGAGCCGGGCGCCGAGCGGCGCTCGGCTCGTGATTTCCGCTTCGGATCAGATCTCGATGACCGCCATCACCATAGAGCTGACTCGAGCGCAGGTCGACCAGATCGTGCGTCGCAGCTCCAACGGCAACGCTGTTTCGAGCATCCTGCATGGGATCGCCGACGCCGGGCTCGCATCGAGCTACGAAGCGCTGTCATCGAGCCCCCGCCTGTCACGCTCGCTGCTGCTCGGCCTGCTCGTGCTCGCCGCCTTCCCAACCGACGGCCGAGCGCTGGCCGTCTCAGATGTCGCTGCGCAGC
This sequence comes from uncultured Solirubrobacteraceae bacterium, assembly GCA_963797105.1. Classification (GTDB taxonomy): domain Bacteria; phylum Actinomycetota; class Thermoleophilia; order Solirubrobacterales; family Solirubrobacteraceae; genus Palsa-744. Next base: position 765,861 of record CAWCOB010000002.1, on the reverse strand, counting down.
TCGGACTGAGCCCCAGCACGACCCATCGCTACATGACGACGCTGCTCGCCGTCGGGCTGCTCGAGCAGGACCCGCGCTCGCGCCGCTACCGCGTACCGCTGGCCGCGTAGTCCCCGACGCGCCCCCGCGCATGCGTGAAGCCTGGAAGCTCCAGCTCGAAGCACGCCCCGCCCTCCGGTGACTCGCCGGCCGTGACGCTGCCCCCGTGCGCATCGGCGATCGCGCGGACGATCGCAAGCCCTAGCCCGGTGCCGCCGGAGGCCCGATCGCGGGCGGCGTCGGTGCGGTGAAAGCGACGAAAGACGCGCTCGCGCTGATCGGGCGGGATCCCCAGCCCGTCGTCTTCCACGAGAAACCGCAGACGCCCGCCAGCCAGCACCTGCACGCGCAATCGCACCAGCCCGTGCTCGGAGTCGGTGTGTTCGATCGCGTTGCCAACGAGGTTGCGCAGCGCCTGTGCGAGCCGATCGGGATCGGCTCGCAGCGTGCCGGATGGGATCGGCCCCAGCTCGAAGCGACGGTCCGCGAGCAGGCTCATGCCATCCCACAGCTCGCCGACGTACACCGGCAGATCGATCGTCTGAAGACGCAGGAACTCGACCTGCTCGGTCTTCGCCAGCAGCAGCAGGTCGTCCACGAGCCGGCTGATCCTCGCGATCTCGGCCTGCACGAGACCCTCGACGCGACGCACCTCCTCACCCGACGGATCGCTCTGGGAGGCGAGCACTTCGAGCTGGCCTCGGATCACCGTCAGCGGCGTGCGCAGCTCGTGCGAGGCGTCCGCGACGAACGCGCGCTGGCCCGCGAACGCATCCGTCAGTCGATCGAGCATGTGGTTGAAGGCGTCGGCCAGCACCGCGACCTCCTCGCTCTGCCCCTCCGTGGCGTGGATTCGCGGATGCAGATCGCCCGCATCGACCCGGCGGCGACCGCCGCCATCCTGCGCAGCGGCCGCGACAGGCGCGAGCCGACCAGATATGACGCCAGCAGCGCGCCGGCAAGCGCCAGCAGCCCGGCGAGGATGAAAGCGCGCGCGACGCCGCGCTGCGCGTGCGCGACACTCGCCAGCGGCTCACCGACGCCGACGGTCACGATCAGGCCGCCGGCGATGCGGACCCTGCGCTTGAGCACGCGCAGGTCGCCGACGTCGGGGAGCGTCAGCGTCTCGTAGCCATCCGCCACCATCAGCAACTGCGCAGAGACGCGGTTCTCCTGCGCCTGCTCGCCAGGCGTCTCGCCGTTATCCGGCCGGGGACTGCCGAACAGCTCGGGCCGGTTGGTGCTGGGGGCGACGCCGGGGACGAGCACGAACAGCAGCGTCGAGCTAGCGCCGAAGGGCTGATTGCCGATGTAGCGCGTCGCGACCTGAGAGACGCGGCGCGGCGTGTCGGGCATGCGCCGCCACCAGGTTGTGGGCAAGCTCTGCCGCGTCGCCCGCGATCTCGCTGTCGATCTGTCCGCGCAGCTGTGTCCCCGTGCCGCGGTAGACGGCGACGAACACGATCGCGGTGCACAGCAGCAGTCACGAGCGTGAGCCAGCCGGCCAGGCGCCAGCGCAGCCCACCTGGGACGCAGCCGTCTGAGACCCTGCCGCATCGCGATCAGCTCGAGCTGCCGAGGCGGTAACCGACGGCCCGCACCGTGAAGATCGGCGCGGGCTCTCCGGAGCTTGCGAGCTTGCGGCGCAGGTAGCCGACGTACACGTCGACCACGTTCGTCGCCGGATCGTGCTCGTAGCCCCACACCGAGCTGAGGATCTGCTCGCGGGAGACCACCTGGCCGTGGTGGCGCAGAGGTAGACGAGCAGCTCGAACTCGGTCGTCGAGAGCGTCACCGGCTGCCCTTCGCGGCGCACCCTGCGCGTCAGCAGGTCGACCTCGATGCCCTCGGCTCGCAGCGTGCTCGCCGACGCCTGCGCGACCACGCGCAGCTGCGCGCGCACGCGCGCCACCAGCTCGGCCATCGAGAACGGCTTGACCAGGTAGTCCACGGCGCCGGCATCGAGCCCCTCGACGCGATCCTCGATCTCGCCGCGTGCGCGTCAGCACGATCACGGGCACGCTCGGCATCGCCCGGCGCACGCGACTCGAGCACCTCGAGGCCGCTGCGACGCGGCAGCATCAGGTCCAGCACGATCGCGTCGAAGCTCCCAGCGAGCGCCATGCGTTCGCCCTCGACGCCGTCGACCTGCGGCCTCGACCGCGAAGCCCTCTGCCTCCAGACCGCGGCGCACGAAGTCGACGATCCCGGGCTCATCCTCGATCAGCAGCACCCGCGGGCGCTCGGCCTCCTGCACGTCGGCTCCGGCGCGAGCGGCTGGGGCATGTGGCACGCGCTCCCGACGTGAGTCCGCGGCGGCTCCCATCTCGACAAGGATAGGCGTCGGCGAAGAGCGACACTTCCCTGCCCGAGATTCCGATGAGCTTTCTCATCAAGAGGTTATGCGGTCCTTAGCCTCGATTCACACACTCGATGGCATGGCAACGAGCGACGAAGGCGGCGCTTCGCGCCCGCAGATGCCCGGGCCAACACGCGCGCCGGACGGCTGACGGGCGGAGGCACCACCGGCAACGAGCGCCTCACCACCGTCGCCGGCGCCACCCTGCTCGTCCTGCTGGCCGTGATCGGCGTGACGATCATCCGCATCCACGGCCTGCTGCTGTCCGTGCACCTGTTCATCGGCATGCTGCTGTCCCCCCCGTGCTCTGAAGATGTCGAGCACGGGCTACCGCTTCGTGCGCTACTACACCGCCGACCCGCGCTATCGGCGCAAGGGGCCGCCCGAGCGCGCGCTGCGGGTGATCGCGCCGATGGTCGTGCTCTGCACCCTGGTCGTGATCGGCAGCGGCGTCGCGCTGCTATTCGCGGGGCCCTCCTCGCGCGGAACGCTGCTGCCCGATCCACAAGGACAGCTTCTTCGTGTGGGTGCGCGTTCACTGGCGCTGCACGTGCTCGGCCACCTGCCGGGGATGCCGGCGGTGCTGCGCGCCGACTACGGCCGCGCGGCGCGGCCTGAGCAGCGACGTCACCGGCCGCGACGGGCCGCATGCTGGCGCTCGGCGGCGCCCTCGTCGCTGGAGTCGTGCTGGCGATCCTCGTGATCCCCGACTTCGGCCCGTGGCTCCACGGCTCCGGCATCTTCCACCACCATCATTGACACGCATGCGGATCCACACCACCCACACACGTGATGCGGCGCTGCGAGAGCTGCGGTCGGCTCAACCGCTGGCTCATCGCCGGCAGCGTGGTGCTGACCGGAGCGTTCGCCGAGGTGGCAGCCAGCGCGTTCCCCGGGAAGACGAGCAAAGCGGCGTCGGCCAGCAGCGGGAAGGCCGTCCGTAAACACACTGCAGCGCGGACCGCCACGCACCCTCTACAGCCGCCCGCCCAGGCCCCGCAGGCCGCCGAGGAAGCGCGGAGCTCGACGCAGTCCACGCCGGCGCCGGAATCCCACGAATCCGCGCCCGCGCAGGAAGCCGAACCCACACAAGAATCGGCACCCGCCCAGGAATCCGCGCCTGCCCAGGAATCGGCACCCGCCCAGGAATCTCACGAATCCGCGCCCGCGCAGGAATCGGCGCCCGCACAGGAACCGACGCCCGAACCGGAAGCCTCGGCTCCGGTCGTCTCCGGTGGCTCCTGAGGTGAGCGAAGCGTCACGCACATCCACCCGGCCGGCGGGCGCGAGCTGGGAGGCGCTCGGCACGAGCGTCGTGCTGCGCATGAGCGAGCGCGCACGCGCTGGACGCGGCGTGTGCGACGGTGGAGCGCGAGCTGGCGGCGATCGACGCGGCATGCAGCCGCTTTCGAGCGCGACTCCGAGCTGTCGCGCGTGAACGCGCGCGCCGGTCGCGCGACGCATGTCAGCCCGCTGCTGATGGAGGCGCTCGAGGTCGCGCTGCGCGCCGCCGAGCTGAGCGACGGCGACGTCGACCCGACGGTCGGACGTGCGCTGGAGCTGGCCGGCTACGACCGCGACTGGCGGCTGCTCGATCCCCCCGCGGGGCAACCCGAGGCGCCGGCCACGATCACCGCGCGCGTTCGCGCGGGCTGGCAGGCGATCGTCGCTCGACCGGGAGCACGCGTCGGTGCAGAGTGCCGGCGGGCGTCAAGCTCGACCTCGGCGCGAGCGCCAAGGCGTGGGCCGCCGACCGTGCGGCCGCGGCGGCCGCACGCGAGGTCGGCTGCGGCGTGCTGGTCAGCCTCGGCGGCGACATCGCCACCGCGGGCGGCGCCCCGCCGGCGGGTGGCAGATCCAGGGTCACCGACGATCACCGCAGCGACCGCGCCGCGCCGGGTCAGACGATCGCGATCCGCTCCGGCGGCCTGGCGACGTCGAGCACGGCGGTGCGGCGCTGGAGTCACGGCGGCCACACGATGCACCACATCATCGACCCCGACACAGGGGCGCCCGTACGCGAGACGTGGCGGACGGTGAGCGTGGCCGCCGCGACGCTGCGCGGACGCCAACATCGCCGGCGACCGCGGCGCTCGTACGGGGGCGCGCGGCTGCGCGCGTGGCTGGACGAGCTCGGCCTGCCGGCACGCCTCATCGACGCGGCGGGCAGGATCGAGACCGTCGCCGGCTGGCCGGCCGAGGACGACGCGGGAGCGCTCGCCGCATGACGCCGCTGCTCGCAAGCGCGGGGCCGAGCGTCTACTGGTACCTGACCCGCTCCACGGGCGCGGTGGCGCTGCTGCTGCTGACGGTCGCGATCGTGCTCGGCGTGGTCGACGTCGCAGCGCTGGAGCACGCCGCGCTGGCCGCGCTTCGTGCTCGACTCGCTGCACCGCAACGTCGTCGCTGCTGGCGCTGGTGTTCCTCGTGCTGCACATCCTCACCTCGGTGCTCGACAGCTTCGCGTCGATCTCGATCGTCGACGCGATCGTCCCGTTCGTGGGCTCCTACCGGCCCTTCTGGCTGGGTCTCGGCGCGGTCGCGTTCGACCTGATCCTGGCCGTGATCGTCACGAGCCTGCTGCGGGCGCGGATGGGCTACTCGACGCTGGCGCGCGATCCACTGGCTCACCTACGCGAGCTGGCCGATCGCGCTGCTGCACGGCTTCGGCACCGGCAGCGACGTCGAACAGCGGCTGGCTGCTGGCTGCTGAGCATCGCGTGCACGGCGCTGGTCGTGGCCGCGGTGCTGACGCGCGTGCTCGTCGGCTGGCCGGAGAGCGTTGCGCTGGCGCGGCGCGGCGCTCGGCGGCACGGGGGCGCTTCGCGCTGTTCATCGCTGCTGTGGCTGCCAGCCGGGCCGCTGGGCTCCGAATGGGCGCGCCGCTCCGGCACCCCGACCGCGCTGCTGGGTCACCACTCCAGCGCCAAGTCGGGCGGGAGCCACCGATGAGCAGCTCGTCCTCGACGATCGTCGAGCCCAGCACGAAGCGCCGCCGTCGGCGCCGGCGCTACCGCGGCTGCTGAGCGGGATCCGGCCACGGGGCGCGCTCGAGCTCGAGCGAGCACCTCGCGATCCACGGCCCCCTGCCAAGCGTCAGCGGCGGGCGACGGCGCGCGCGCGGACCGCGGCGACGCGCTGATCGAGGAGATCGAGCGCGCCGGCCTGCTCGGGCGCGGCGGCGCGGCGTTCCCCACCGCCGTCAAGATGCGCTCCGTCGCCGCCGCGCGTCGCCGCGCGATCGTCGTGGCCAACGGCGCCGAGGGCGAGCCCGCGAGCCTGAAGGACCGCACGCTGCTCGAGTCGCTGCCGCACCTCGTGCTCGACGGCGGCATGCTCGCCGCCGAGGCGCTCGGCGCGGAGGAGCTGATCGTGTGCGTGTGCGAGTCGGCCAGTGTGGGCATCGCGAGCATGAGCCGCGCGATCGAGGAACGCGCCGCCGCCGGCTCCGGGCGATCGCCGGGGCTGCGCCTCGCGACGGTGCCCAGCCACTATGTCGCCGGCCAGGAGTCGGCGCTCGTGAGCTTCCTGAACGGCGGGCCCGCAAAGCCGACGTTCACACCGCCGCTGCCGTTCGAGCAGGGCGTGAGAGGCCGCCCGACGCTGGTGGACAACGTCGAGACGCTCGCGCACATCGCGCTGATCGCGCGCCACGGCGCCGCGTGGTTCCGCCAGCTCGGAACCGCCGGCCAGCCGGGCTCGGCGCTCGTGACGCTGTCCGGTGCGATCGCGCACCCCGGCGTCTACGAGATCGAGCACGGCGCAACGCTCTCGTCGCTGATCGCCGCCGGCGGCGGCACCACCGCGCCGGTGCGCGCCGCGCTCGTTGGCGGCTACGCCGGCTCGTGGGTCGCAGGCGAGCTGCTGGGCGGCGTGGCGCTGTCCAACGAACACCTCGCGCCGCACGGGGCGTCGCTCGGGGCGGGCGTCGTGCTGCTGCTCTCCGAGGGCGCCTGCCCGGTCGCCGAAAGCGCGCGCGTCGCGCGCTGGCTCGCCGGGCAGAGCACCCGCCAGTGCGGGCCGTGCGTGCACGGCCTGGACGCGCTCGCCGGCACGATCGAGGAGCTCGCCGCCGGCATCGCCGGCGCGCGCGTCTCACAGCGCATCGACCAGCTCGCCTCGCTCGTGGCGCGCCGCGGCGCCTGCGGACACCCCGACGGAGCGCTCAACCCGATCCTCAGCGCGCTCGACGTGTTCCAGGCGGAGTTCGCCGACCACGCTCACCACGGCCCGTGCGACGCCTGCTCACGCCCCGCCGAGCTGCCGCTGCCCGACCGGCCGCCCAGCGAGGCGACCATGCGCCAGCTCTCCCCGCGCGCATGAGCCACCGCGCGCGCGTCAACCCGATCGCCTGCGAGGCGCACGGCATGTGCGCCGAGCTCCTGCCCGAGCGCGTCAAGCTCGACGAGTGGGGCTATCCCATCGTCGACGAGACGCCGCTGCATGGGTCACAGGTCGAGCACGCGCGGCGGGCGGCGCGGGCTTGTCCTACGTTTGCGCTGTTGGTGGAGAAGGAGAAGGAGCGGGGTCGGCGCTGAGGGCGCCGGTCAGGTTCGCGACTGCAGCTCCTCGGCCGATGGCACGACGATTGGCGCCTCCGGCGGCTGGGTGAAGCGGATCGGGTTCCCGAAGGGATCGCGCAGCGCGCAGTCGGTCCCGTAGAAGCGCTCCGTCGGCTCCTGCGTGAACTCGACGCCCGCCGCCCGTAGGCGCTCGAAGGTGCCGCGACAGTCGTCGGTCTCGAAGATCACGCCGCCACCTGCGCCCCCCTTCGCCACGAGCGCGCGTATCTCCGCGGCGGTGGCGTCGTCATAGGCGGGCGGCCCCGGGAGCATCAGCACCAGCTGGACGTCGGGCTGGCCGGGGAGGCTCACGGTCAGAAAGCGCATGACTCCCAGGTCTGCGTCGGTGTGTACGACCATCCCGAGCTTGCCGACGTAGAAGTCGAGCGCCTCGTCCTGGTCGAGAACATGAATGAAGGTGTGGCTGATTCGCTTGAGCATGGACGTCACGCTAGACGGCGGCGTCGCGGCCCGCTACTCCGAACCTGCTCACTTCGAAAGAGGAGCTCTCAGCCGGCCGGACGTAGCCACGCCATTGCCCAGCAGGCCGGGACTCGCAGTGCGGCGCCGCCACCGGCGAAGCGCGCGCGATATGCCGAGGGCGGCTCGCCGACGATCTCGCGGAAGGTGCGAGTGAACGTGCCGAGGCTGTTGAAGCCGACGTCAAGACAGATCTCGGTTACAGGACGATCGGTTTCACGTAGCAGCTCCATCGCACGCTCGATCCGGCGGCGCTGCAGGTAGCGGTGCGGCGTCTCACCGAAGGTAGCCCGGAACTGGCGGCTGAAATGCGCCGGCGAGATGTGGGCGACACGCGCAAGCGCCGGCACGTCGAGCGGACGCGCAAACGCACGGTCCATCGTGTCGCGCGCCCGCAACATACGGCGGTTGCGGTCCTCGATGGCACGCGACATACGCTCGAGCCTAGGGCTTGCCTGTCACGCAGCCGGACAGCGGCTCCCTCCGCAGCCACCATGTCGCGGGTCCGCCCGGCAGGGCGACATCCGTCGCCTGCGTGAAGCCGCGGCGTTCATAGAAGCGGCGGTTCTCCGCTGTCGATGTCTCGAGGCAGCACGTGAGCCCAACTCTGTCGGCCTCGTCGAGGACCGGTGCGAGCACCTCCGTCGCAAGACCTTCGCGCTGACGCCTCGGGTGCGTGGCCAGCACCCCGAGGTACCAGTGGGGCTCGGCCGACGAAGCGCCGGCAACGGCCTCGTTGTAGATGTCGAGACGCTCGAGCGCGTCCCTGCCGGCGAGCTCGCGATAGCGCGCCCACACGCTTTCGGCATGCCCGGGCACGGCGTCGCTCCTGCCCGGCGCGTCCCACATCGCGACGGCGTCCAGGTCCTCGGTAACCCAGACATTGCGAGACGCCACCCTCACGTCGAACAGCGCCGCGGCGAAAGGCTCTGCCAGCCGCTCGTACTCCTCGCCGAAGATGAACGCCCACGCCGGGTCCTGCGCAAAGGCCGCGGCCACGGTCGCCGCGACGCCCGCCCGCTCGTCCGGCGCCGCGCGCCTAACCACCGGGCGCCCCCAGCAGATGCGTCGCGGCCATCCCGGCCCACTCGCCGTAGCGCGCGAAGAAGTCCCGCACCCCCTGTTCGTCCGCGCGCGCGTGCGGGTCGCCGCCGCTGAGCAGCCGCCCGACGAGCTTCAGGTACGCGAGATCCCCGGCGGGCACCTGGTCGTGGCGGCCCTGACCGTAGAGCGCGAGCTTCTCGACCGTCCACGGGCCGATGCCGGGGATCGCACGCAGCCGCCGCCAGCCGCGCTCGTGCTCTGCGCCGTGCAGGTCCACGCGGCCGCACGCCACCTCGCGCGCGGCGCGTACGAGCGTGAGCGCGCGAGAGCCGGCGAGGTCGAAGGACTGCAGCAGCGCGGGCGCGATGCCCGCCAGCGTGTGCGCCGAGGGCAGGTCGCGCAGGCCGTCCGGCACTCCGTCCCAGTCGCTGCTGCGGCGACCCAGCGCAGCCACCACGCGGCGCTCGATCGCGGCCGCGCGATCCGACTCGATCAGCTGCTCGCAAATCGCCCACGCGAGCGCCTCGAACGGCTCGGGGCGGCGCCACACGCGCAGCCACGGGCGCGCTCGCAGCGAGCGCCCGATCAGCGGGTCGTGCCCATACGCGCGCACGAACGCGCGCAGGTCGTCATCGACGCCGAGCGCGAAGCGCATGCGTCCGATGCCGTAGGCGGCCGCCGAGCGCGTGGCCGCGCGTGCGCCGAACAGCACCTGCTCGCGCGAGGGCTGGGCGGCCCTGACCACCACCGCCTGATCGCCGTCGTACAGCAGGCGTTCGAGCACGCCGCCGCGACTACGTACGACGCCGTCTCCCCCGCGCCAGCGCGGCAACCGGAACGGCCCGGCTGGCGTGACCTGCACGCGCAGCTCGACCGCGCGCTCGAGCGTCGCCGTCTCGCTCGGCGCCCGCGCCTCAGCGATCGCTCGGGTCACCGAGGAGGTGCACATCCACGAGCAGCGAGCGGCTACCGACGATCTGCACGAGCTCGGCGGCTGCCGCACCGCCGCGGCGCGAGTCGAGCGCGCCGGCGGGACGGGCCTTCTTGACGCTGCGTCCGCCGCCGCGGCCCTTGCCGAGCGCCGGCGAGCGCTGCTGGCGGCGGTGCACGAGCCCGACGACGGCCGCCCCGGCGACGAAGCCGGCGGCGGCGACAGCGACGGCCTGTACCGTCGGGATCACGATGCCTGGCCGGCGCGTGTCCGGCAGCGCGGCGTCCGCGGGCCGTGCGCGCAGCGCCCGCGGCTCACTCGCGAGCACCGGCAGCGCGTCGATCTCCTCGGCCCCGACCGCGCCGTTCGGCGTGTCCTGCAGCGCGGCTGACATGGCGGACTCGCTCACTCTCGCCAGTGTAGAGCGCGCCTCAGACACAGGTGGACGGGCTCGCTACAGCGGGCGCTCGTACACGCGGTAGCGACGCTTGATCTCGCCGCCCATGCCCTCCATCGCGCGGTTCATCGGCTTGTTGACCTCGAGGATCCAGCCCATCTCGCCGCCCTTCTGGGGCGTGCGTTCAGCGGCGTCGAAGTGCATCTGGTAGAACCGCGCCGCCACACCTGTGTGCTGGTAGGCCGGCTTGACGCCGAGCGCGAACACGTACACCGCGTCGATCTTGGAGCGCTCGCGCAGCGCGGTAAGCCAGCCGAACGGGAGCAGGCGGCCGCGGGGGCGCAGCTTGGCGAGCACCTGGTTGTAGTCGGGCAGCGTCAGCGCCGCACCGACGACCTCGCCGGTGTCCCTTCTCTCGGCGACCATCGCCCAGTTCTCGTCGAGGATCGGCTTCAGCTTCTTGGCGTAGTGGCGCACCTCGCGCTCGGTCAGCGGCACGAAGCCCCAGTTGCGCTCCCAGGCGGCGTTGTAGACCTCCAGAAAGCGGCCGACCTCGACCTCGAGGTCCTGCTTGCGGAAGTTGCGGCACACGATCCCGTGCTCGGACTCGACCTTCGCGGCCACCTCCCAGATCGCCGGGTGCACCTTGTCGCGCCCGGTGACAGTCAGGCTCCACATGTACAGGTCCATCACCTTCGCCAGGCCCACCTCGTCCTCGAGCAGCGGCTGGTAGTAGCGGTGATGCCAGGGGTTGAGGATCAGCGGCGGGTGCTCGAAGCCCTCGACCATCAGACCGGCCTCGTCGTTGGTCGTGAAGCTCATCGGCCCGATCATCGTGCCGGCGCCGTGCTCGCGCAGCCATGACTCGGCCGCGTCCAGCAGCGCACGGGCGGCCTCGGGGTCGTTCTCGCACTCGAAGAAACCCCACAGGCCCCAGTCGTTACCCTGGAACTCCTGCAGGTGGCGATCGATGTGCGCGCTCACGCGCCCGACCGCGCGCCCGTCGCGCCACGCGAGGAAGTACTGCGCCTCGGCGTGCTCGAAGAACGGGTTGCGGCTCTGGTCCAACTGCTCCTTGAGGTCGCTCAGCAGCGGCGCCACCCAGTTGGGCTCGTTACGATATAGGCGCCACGGCAGCTTGATGAACGTGCTCAGCTCACGTCGGCCGCGCACGGGCCTGATCTCAACTGCCACGGGCGAGAACCCTATATGCCAACCTCACTAGACGTCTTCGCAAAGGTCCGCGGCCACGAGCGCGAGGAGCTACTGCGCGCCGCGCGCGAGGCCGACCTGATGCCGTATTTCCGCACGGTCGAGTCGCCCGCGATGCCGGTCGTGGAGATGGAGGGCGCGCCGCGGATCATGCTCGCCTCCAACAACTACCTGGGCCTGACCGGCGACGAGCGCGTGATGAAGGGCGCGCGAGGACGCGCTACACCGCTATGGCACGGGCTTGACCGGCTCGCGCCTGTTGAACGGCACGACGCCGCTGCACCTGGAGCTCGAGCGCGAGCTGGCGGAATGGATGGAGACCGACGACGCGATCGTGTTCACGACCGGCCATCAGGCGAACGTCGGCACGCTCGGCACGCTGCTCGGTCCCGGCGACACCGTGATCGTGGACTCCGCCGACCACGCGTCGATCCTCGACGGGGCGTTGATCTCGAGGGCGAAGATGCGCCCGTTCCGCCACAACCGCATCGACAAGCTCGAGCGCGCGCTGCAGCGCGCCGAGCAGGACGGCGGCGGCGTGCTGGTGGTCGTCGACGGCGTCTTCTCGATGGAGGGCGACGTCGCGCCGCTGATCGACATCACCGAGCTGTGCGCGCGCCACGGCGCGCGGCTGATGGTCGACGAGGCGCACGGGGCCGGCGTGCTCGGGGCGCGCGGCGCAGGCGCATCGGAGTTGCTCGGGGTCGAGGATCGGGTCGACCTGCGCATGGGCACGTTCTCGAAGTCGCTCGCCGCGTGTGGCGGATTCGTCGCGGGACCGGCCGAGGTGATCGAGTACCTGCGCATCTCCTCCCGCGCATTCCTGTTCACAGCCTCCGCCGTGCCGGCGGCGCTCGGCGCGGCGCTTGCGGCGCTGCGCATCATCCGCTCGGACGAGGGTCCGGCGCTACTCGCGACGGTGCTGGAGCGTGCGCGCTATCTCGAGCAGGGGCTGCGCACGCTCGGCTACCACACGCTCAGCGGCGAGCCGGTGCGCACGAGCTTGGCCGCCGACGCACCGTTGCAGACGCTCGCCACGCCGATCGTGCCGATCCTCGTGGGCGACGACTGGAAGGCGGCGCTGTTGTGGCGCGCGCTCTACGACGGGCGGTGTGTTCACCAACTGCGCGCTGCATCCCGCCGTGCCACCCGGCGGCGCGCTGCTGCGCACCAGCGTGATGGCGACGCACGACCAGGAGACGCTCGACCGCGCGCTCGAGGTGTTCGCGCGGGTCAAGCCGCAGTTCGAGTCCGAGCACGGACCGCTGCCGGGACCGCGCGAGAGCTGAGCCGAGCGCGTTCGCCGCGGCCGCATCGCGTACGGCAACTTGTCCATTTCTTCACAAGTCGCGCCGCAATCGAAAAACCTCGCTTCTAGCGTACGAAGCGCCAGCCGTGCTGTTGACCGACGGACCCTTCCTGGCATAGCTTCCACATGCGCTCTGCAAGACCGATTTGGGGGTTCGCCCCACCACATGGCCGTCGGGAGAGGCCCTGTGGTGGGAGCACCGCGACTCACCGCGGTGGACCCCGCACGACCTTGCGGGCGCGTATCCGTAAAAACTCGAGCAAGCACGTTCCCACCGCGAGGCTGGCGGCGGGGACGGGGAGAGTGCCCTATGAACGCGACAGCGACGGTTGCCCCTGCCGGTCCTCAGTACATGCGCGCCCTCGAACGCGCCAACAAGGTTCGTCTCGCCCGCGCGGAGCTCAAGCGACGTGTGGCGATCGGCGAGCTCGCACGTGGCCGAGGTGATCCTCGAATGCCCGTGGGAGGCGCAGAGCATGGCGGTCGCCGACCTGCTGATGAGCCAGCGCCGCTGGGGCCAGACCCGCTGCCGCAAGTTCCTCGCCCAGGTGCCGATGTCCGAGAAGAAGACGATCGGCTCGATGACCGAGCGTCAGCGCCGCACGCTGGCGGCGATGCTGACCTCTGTGAACCGGGGCCGCGCGTGGACCGCGACCCCCTGGCTAACGGACACCCTGACGACAGCTTGAGCTGCCACCAGCCGGCGAGCATCCCGATCAGGCCGAGGCGCGGGCGGACCTCCCAGACTCCGCACACGCCCTGGCCGAGGTCTCGCACGGGCAGGCGCGCGAACTTGTAGCTGCCCGGGTCGAGCTTCATCCGCTGCAGCTGCTCGCGGGCGCGCGCTCGTGCGCGACGCGCTCGTCGGCCTTTGCGCGCAGCTCCTGCACGCCGCCCAGCGAGCTCGTCGCGCGCGCGCTCGAGCTCGCCGAGATCGAGCAGCCTCGGAGCGGCCGTCACGGCGGCTGCGCTTGCACCGGATGCCGCCGGCGCAGGCGCCGCGATGTGGGGAAAGCGCTCGGCGACGATCGCGCGACGCTCACGCTCGAGCCGCGCGATCTGCGCGCGCAGCGATGCTCTCGCGGCGCGCTCCCCATTCCCCGTACGGGGACTTTGCGGGACGACGCGTCGGGCCGCGGATGGCGCTTGCCGGCGGTGCTGTCGAGCCGCGCCTCGACAGGCTCACGACCCGGAGCATCGATCGGCAGCTGAGCCTCGCCGCTTCGATCGATCACTTGCTGCTGCTCGTTGGTCACACCCGCCTCCTCGCCGGCAGAGAGCAAGTCTACCAGCGTGCGTATTCGCGATGACGCGGTTGCGTGGCCTTCACGAGCGCTCGAGCGCCGCCCGGCAGGCCCACAGCGACTCCTCGACGTAGAGCGTCGGCACGCCCTCGACCTGCACCGCGAACAGCGTCACGCGCGCGGTCTCGCGCGTGCGGCCTCGTGCCCAGGCGCGAGCTCGCCGAAGAGGACCGCGAGCGCGGCCGAGGAGTCGGCCACGACCAGCCGGTCCGCCGGCAGCGCCGGTGCCTGGCGCGAGCGCCCGAGCGGCTCGCCCTCGGCGCTGGCGCGAATCCCGAGCGGGCCGTCGAGCGAGGCGGAGTCGAGCGCCCACACGGGCACGCCGGTGTCGAGCAGCGCGATCAGCAGCACGTCCGCGAGCAGCCGCTCGATGGGTGAAAGCCGCCGCGCAGCATGCGCTCCAGCACGGCCGCCTCGATCGGCGTGCGCACGACGTCGGGGTCGAGGCCGATCTGGCGGAAGAACACGCGGTAGGCGGCCGACACGGGCTCACGCCGAATGCCGACCGCGCGGGCGCCGCGAAAGCGGTTGGACAGCTCGCGCAGACGCTCCCGAACGTCCGGCGGCGAGGCGCCGGTGAGCGCCTGCGCGCGTCCGTCGAGCGTCTCGCCGACGAGCAGCCGCAGCTCGGGCAGCTCCTCCTCGATCTCGGCCGCGCGCCAGCCCTCGGCAGAGCGCCGGTCGCGCCCGGCGGAGCACCGGCCCTGCTCGGCGTGCAGGTCGGCGTCGGGCCTCATGCGCTCCCTTCGCGCGCCCGCGACGCCGCCACCAGCTCGGCGACCCGCGCGCGCAGGCCGGCGAGCGACGGGCTCGCAAGCAGCGCGCGGCTCTGCACGACGCCGCCGCGGTAGGCGAAGTCGACCTGAGGGCAGCTGTAGACCTTGTAGAGGTCGGCAAGCGCCACCGTCCTCGTCGAGGCCGACCGGCAGCGTCAGGCGCTCGGAGCGCACGAGCCGGCGCAGCTGCGAGCGCTCTGCCCTTGATCGCGACGGCGGCGAAGCGTACGCTCGGGAACTCGGGCACGAGCGCCTGCATGTCGCGCAGCACCGCGGTGCACGAGCCGGCGTCGACGAACAGCGCGAGCACCACCGGCCCCTGTTCGTAGAGCTCGCAGATGTTCAGGATCCGCGCGCCGCGCTCCGCGCATGCGGGCACCTTCCCGTCGGCGCCGTCGTTGGCATGCGTGGCGATGTCCGCGTCGCCTTCGAGGCTGCTCAGCGCGAGCGGCACCGCGAACGGCGCGAGCCTCTGTCCCGGCGGGATGCCGGTCAGCCCGCTGCGATTGCGTGAGCAGCGAGTTGACCACGATCAGCCACCAGCAGCACCACCCCGAGCAGACCCGCGTAGCGCCCGTACCGTGGGTTGCTCGCTTTCATCGCGCTGCGCGAAGCCTCCAGCCCGACACGGCCCACCCTCGCCGGCGCGCGCCGCCTTCCTCCTCCGGGGACGGTGCAGCGGCGGCATCGGCGATCACGAGCGTGGCGGGAAGCGCGACGAGCACCCCCACGAGCGACACGCTCAGGTCGATCAGCGTCACGAGGCCGAAGTCGCGCAGCATCGCGATGTCCGACAGCACCAGCACGCCGAAGCCGGCGATCGCGGTCGCGCCGGAGGCGGCCACGGCTGCGCCCGTGCGCCGGTAGGTGCGGCGCAGCGCCTCGACCGTGTCGTAGCCCGGCGAGCCGCTCCTGGCGATGGCGCTCGGACAGCAGCACGCTGAACTCGGTCGAGATCGCGATCACGAGCGCGCCGAGCGTGACCGACATCGGGTTCAGCGGCACGCGCACCGCGAACAGGATCAGCGCCGACCAGCCGGTCGCGAGCACGATCGGCACGAGCGGCACGAGCGCGCGGCGGCGATCGCCGCGGAAGGCGA
The DNA here is from genome assembly GCA_963797105.1 of uncultured Solirubrobacteraceae bacterium. Classification (GTDB taxonomy): domain Bacteria; phylum Actinomycetota; class Thermoleophilia; order Solirubrobacterales; family Solirubrobacteraceae; genus Palsa-744. The sequence goes on along the minus strand of CAWCOB010000002.1, from coordinate 750,348 downwards.
GCAACAGCACGAGCGCCACGGCCGCGAGGCCCACCAGCAGCGTCTCCAGCCGCCGCCACGGGTCGGCCACCTGCGCGCCCGACTGGGCCGCGAGCACGGGCAGGCCGACGAGGCTCGCGCTGCACGCCCGCCGGCGGGTGCAGGCTCGAGCGCATCTGTTCGATCAGCCGCTGCTGCTGGTCGAGCCCCATCAGGCGGATGCCGAAGGCGAGCGTCGCCACGCGCCGGTCGGGTGTGATCACGTCCTGGGAGAAGTACGAGCGGGATCGCGCTCGAGCAGGCCGTCGACCTCGCGCCTGGAGAGCTTTGGCGCTGCGCGCCGGCGCTCGCCTGCCCCTCGAACAGGTCCGGCAGCGAGAAGGCCGGGCACAGGCGCGCCTGCGCGCAGCCCCTGGCGGAGCTGTAGCCGAAGCGCGCGAGCACCGCCCTCTGGTAGTTGGTCATCCATTCGATCGTCGCCGGCTTGGCGAGGTCGCTGCCTTCGATCATCAGCTCGATTTCGCCGCCGACGCCGGTGATGCGCTCGACCGTGTCGAGGTTCTGCAGCGAGCCGAGATTCTGTGGCACGAGCTTGGTGATGTCGGTCTGCGACCTTCGTCTGCGTGTCCAGGCCCCAGCCGAGCGCGGCCAGCGCCAGGCCCGACGCACAGCACGCGGCCGGGGCGGCGCACGGCGCCGACGAGCGCGGCGTGCGCGATCAGGCGCGTCAGCGGGTTCTCGGCGAGCAGCTCGCGCGCACCACGCCACGCGGCGGCGAGCGGGCCTGCGTCGAGCGGCTCCGCCGCGACCGGGACGCTCGACGCGAGTCCTGCCGGCCGACAGCGTGATCGCGGCCGCCCCGACGGTGAGCGCGCACAGCAGCGCGACCGCCGACGCCGACGACGAGCAGCACGCCGAAGCCGCGCACCATCGGCACCGGCGAGAGCACGCAGCACGAGCATCGCGGCCGCGCTCGCGGCGGCAGCGGTCGCGATCGTGGGCGCGCCGAGGGCCGCGGCGCGGCCGACGACCGCGGGCGCATCGGACGGCGGCTGAGCGCGACCGGCGCCGTCCGCGCTGAGCGTCGCGCGCTCGGCCTCCTCGTCGACGCGCGCCTGGAACTGGATCGCGTAGTCGACCGCGAGGCCGACGAGCACCGGCAGCACGGCGATCGAGGCCATCGTCAGCGACGCGCCGACGGCGGACAGCGCGCCGAACGTGAGCGCCGCGGCGAGCAGCGCGAGCGCGAGCGGCAGCAGCCGCGGGCGCCCGGAGAAGACGAGGCCGAGCGTCGCGGCCATCACGAGCAGCACGGCGATCAGCAGCAGCTCGATCGAGTGGCTGATCGAGCTCGTCAGATCGGAGACGATCACCGGCTCGCCGGTCACGAGGTAGCTCTCGCCGTGCTGTCAGGTGCCACTGCGGCATCGCACGGCCGGCGGATCAGCGCGATCGTCCGTGTCGCGCTGCGCTTCGGAGAGGCCGGCCTTCATGCGCACCGAGACGAGCGCCGCGTTCGCGGCTGGGGAACAGGTAGGCGAAGCGCGCTTGGGCGTGCCGGCGGGCTTGCTCGAGTCGAACACGAGCGTTCGAGACGAAGCTCGCGTCTTCGATGCTCGGCCGCGCGGTCAACCCGTATTCGAGCGCGAGCGTGACGAGGCTCGACTGGAAGCCGGCGAGCGTGACCTTGCTCGCCTGGCGGCCGAGCGTGCGCGCTTCCGCTGCCGGCAGCCCGCGCGCGAGCGCCGCGCGGTGACGACCGCGTTCGGCCTGCTTGGCCTGCGGCTTCGGCTTGCTGGGTCTCGCGCTGGCGAGCTGCTTCGTCGATCTGTTCGGCGGCCTCGTTGAGGAACGTGCCGGGCCCGAACACGACCTTGACGGTCTTCGCACGCGCGAGCTGCCCGCACGGCCCGTCGGCGCCGCCCTCGTACGCGAGCGCGGCCGCCGGCACGTTGCCCGACAGGCAGCCCTCGAGGCCGAGCAGCCGCTCGATGTCGGAGCTCAGCACGAGCTGCTGCAGGTTGCCCTTGACGAGCACCGCGATCGGCTCTTCGCCGAAGCTCGCGGTAGAAGCGCTGCGTGGCCTGGTACTCGGAGCTCGAGCTCGACACGAACGTGCTCGTGGCGGCGGTCGGGCTGCAGCCGCAGCGCGAGCCCCGCCGGCGCCAGCCCGAGCGCCAGCGCGATCGCCAGCGACGCGCGCCGCGGCCGCCGAGCCGAGCGAGCCGTGCCGGCACAGGGCGGCGCAGGATATCCGCCGCCATGGTCGTATCGCGTCCTGGCACGGACGCAGTGGCGATGTGCCGACACGAGCGAGCGCCAGCCGGCGACGAGACGGCCGGTCACTCCATGCCGAGGGGGCCGGCGGATTCGCCGGAGAGGAACTGGCGCACGAACGGGTTTTCGGAGGCGAACAGCTCCTCCGCGGGACCGGACTCGACGATCCGCCCCTTCCACAGCACCGAGATGTGCTCGGCGACGCGACGCGCGCTCATGATGTCGTGCGTGATCACCACGTAGCAGCCGCCGTTCTCGGCGTGGACCTCCTTGATCAGCTCGCACAGCAGCGCCGTGCGCACCGGGTCCAGGCCGGAGTCGGGCTCGTCGAACAGCACGATTTCGGGGTCGAGCACGAGCGCACGCGCGAAGCCGGCGCGCTTGCGCATGCCGCCGGAGAGCTCGTTGGGCATCTTCGCGCCCTCGCCGCCGAGGCCGACCTCGCTCATGCGCCGGTTGACGATCTCGGCGATCTCGTCCTCGCCCTTCTCGGTGTGCTGGCGCAGCGGGAAGGCGACGTTGTCGTAGAGGTTCAGCGAGCCGAACAGGGCGCCGTCCTGGAAGAGCACGCCGAACTTCTTGCGCATCTCGAACAGCTCGGCGTCGGGCAGGCTCGGGATCGACTGGCCGTGCACGAGCACGTCGCCCTCGTCGGGGTAGAGCAGCCCGACGATGTGCTTGATGCAGACCGACTTGCCGGTGCCGGAGGGCCCGATGATCATCGAGATCTTGCCCTCGGGCAGGCCCATGTTCAGGCCGCGCAGCACGTGGTTGCGCCCGAAGGACTTGTGCACGTCGACGAACTCGATCGCGTCGGGGGCCTCGGAGGGACGGATCACGCCCGTGTGGAACTCGTACTCCTCCTCCTCGCTCGGCCAGAGCCCCGGGCTCGGCTGCTCAGCCGCCATCCGTCAGCCTCCGATCGGGGCTCGCGGATTGGTGCCCCAGAAGACCTGCGGTGCCGAGCATGCCGATCAGGTGCACGAGCACGAGGTTGAGCACCATCGACTTGGCCGTCGCCTTGCCCACGCCGACGGGCCCACCGCTGGCGTTGTAGCCGTAGTAGCAGCGCGACGAGCACGATCGCGGTGGCCATGAACATGGCCTTGATCACGCTGTAGAGGAAGTCCGGCGGATTCTGGAACTGCCAGAAGATCAGGAAGTAGCCGCCCGAGGAGACGTGAGCCGATCTGCTGCGACGACCGCGATGTAGGAGGCCAGGAACGCGACGCCGATCGCCGCCGATGTACATGAACGGCAGCACGATCCAGGCGGCGAGCAGGCGCGTGGCGCACAGGAACGTCATCGAGTTGATGCCCATCACCTCGAGCGCGTCGATCTCCTCGGAGATCCGCATCGCGCCGAGCTCGGCGACGATCCCGGTGCCGACCTTCGCGGCCATCATGTAGCCGAACGCGTACGGCACGACCTCGCGCAGGTCGCACCACGCGGTGAACACGCCGGCGTAGGCGGGCGTGCCCTGCGCCTCGGTGAAGTAGGCGCCCTCGATCCCGCACGTGCCGAGGCCGATGATGAACACCAGCGCCCAGATGACCAGTCGTCGAGCCGACGATCAGGATCCCGGACTGGCGCAGCGCCTCGCCGAAGAAGCGGAACACGCGCAGGCCCCACACGTCGCGCACGATGGTGCCCGGTGAAGCGCGCCGATCTCGCCGGTCGCCGCGAGCCATTCGCGCGGCATCGCCAGAGCAGTCTCGTTCATCACTTGATCACCAGGATCTGCGGGTGGGTGGCCAGCAGCGTCTGCGTGAAGACGTAGTTGAAGGCGAAGATCGCCGAGGAAGGCGATCACGACGGCCTCGTTGACGGCGCGCCCGACGCCCTCGGCGCCGCCGGAGGCGGTCATGCCCTTGTAGCAGCAGACGATCGCGATGATCGCCCCGAAGATCGTCGTCTTCAGCACCGAGCCCCACAGGTCGGTGGTCGAGGCGTTGGCGAACAGCGTGTCCCAGAACGGCCCGAGCGGCTGGCCGTTGACGAGCTCGGCGAGGATGCCGCCGAAGATCCCGAACAGCAGCGCGTAGATGTCGAACAGCCCGGTGACGACCATCAGCGCGAGGAAGCGCGGCACGACGAGGTTCTTGACGGGGTCGACGCCGAGCACCTGCAGCGCGTCGAGCTCCTCGCGGACCTTGCGCGCGCCGAGGTCGGCGGTGATCGCGGTGCCGGCGACGCCGGCGAGCACGATCGAGGTGATCAGCGGGCCGATTTCGCGGATCGCGGCGAGCACGAAGAAGCCGCCGAGGCGATCGAGCGCGCCGAAGATGCGTCAGGAAGTTCGGCGGCCTGCAGGCCGGGCGCGCCGTAGTTGATCGCGACCGTCGAGATCAGCAGCGGGAACCAGCACGAGGCGCAGCGTGAACAGGAACTGGGAGACGAACTCGCCGCCGTAGGGGTACGGCGGGCGCAGGGCGGACCAGATCGTCCTCCCGGTGAGGATCATCATGTCCCCGAATTCCTCGAGCACGTGCCTGCCGGCGACAAACGCCGGCTCGGCAACGCTGCGAACCATCTCTCCCTGCCCCTCCTCGGGTCGCGATCAGCGGTCGCCCAAACTCTACGCGATGCGCCGCCGGCACGCCGTCGGTGGCGCTCGCCCGCAGCACGCAGGCCGTGACGACGCGCCAGCGCCGCTGGTATCGTGGCGCCGATCGTGAGGGGAGGGCGCAGAGGCTTCCGTGCGGTGCCGCATCGCGCTCGCGGCGCCCCTCGGCGGGCGTCGCGGGCGTCCGCGCTCGCGGTCGCGGCGGGCGCGCTGGCGCTGGCCGGCTGCGGCGGCGGCACGCGTCAGGACGCGAGCGAAGCGGCGGGCACGTTCGCGATGGCGGTCGTGCACGCGAGCTTCCCGACCGCAGCAGTCGATCGCGCGCCAGACGCGGTTCGTGCTGCCGGTGCGCAACGTCGGCACGCACACCGTCCCGAACGTGGCGGTGACGATCGACTCGTTCGACTACACCTCCGACTATCCCGGCCTGGCCGCCGACAAGCGACCGATCTGGGCGATCGAACAGGGCCCGGGGGCGATCGCCACGCCGCCGGTCGAAAGCCAGGAAGTCAGCCCGCCCGGCGGCGGCCAGACGGCCTACGTCAACACCTGGGCGCTCGGTGCGCTCGCGCCGGGCGCGACGCGCACGTTCGTGTGGCACGTGGTGCCGGTCAAGGCCGGGCATGTACACCGTCCACTACACCGTCGCAGCCGGCCTCGCGGGCAAGGCGAAGGCGCGGCTCGTCATCCGGCGGCCTCGTGCAGGGGCAGTTCGCCGTCGACATCGCCTCGGCGCCCGCCAGCTCAAGCACGTCAACCCGAGCACGGGCCGCGTCGAAGCCGGCGCAGTTCCCGTCTCCCCTAGCCTGCCGTAGACAGCGTCCTGAGCGTACGGCGCGCTGTTTGGCCTGCTGTCGAAAGGGATCGTGCTCGATTTCGCCATCCGGTGATGCCGTTCGGCCTGCCGGGCGACTACGATTGCGTGCGGCCCTGCCCCTCGACGGAGCCCGCTTCTGGGCGGGCACCAAATCTTCAGGAGGATTCGACCCCACTCATGCCCAGGACCCGCCAGCAGAACGTCACCGCCGCGCAGTGGAGCGCCAACGGATCCGCCCTCGGCTCACCCGACCTGACACTCCAGAGCAACCAGGTCTTCGGGGCCAACGTCTTCTCGGCCGTCGGTCCAGCGCCACCGCCTGCCCAAGCACGTCTACAAGGCGCTGCAGCGCGACGTTCGCGCGCGGCGAGGCGCTCGACGCCACGATCGCCGACCAGGTCGCCCAGGCGATGAAGGAATGGGCGATGGAGAAAGGCGCGACCCACTACACGCACTGGTTCCAGCCGCTGACCGGCTCGACGGCGGAGAAGCACGACTCCTTCTACGGCCCGGACGGCGAGGGCAACGCGATCGCCGAGTTCTCGGGCAAGGAGCTGATCCAGGGCGAGCCCGACGCCTCCTCGTTCCCCAGCGGCGGCATCCGCGCGACCTTCGAGGCCCGCGGCTACACCGCGTGGGACCCGACCTCCCCGGCCTTCGTCCTGGAGAACCCGAACGGAACGCTGCTGTGCATCCCGACGGCGTTCACGTCCTGGACGGGCGAGGCGCTCGACAACAAGATCCCGCTGCTGCGCTCGATGGACGCGCTCTCGGGCGCGGCCGTCAGCGCGCTCGAGCTGCTCGGAATCGACGACGCCAAGCACGTGTTCACGACGACCGGCTGCGAGCAGGAGTACTTCCTGATCGACGAGCAGTACTTCTTCGAACGCCCCGACCTGCTCACGACCGGCCGCACGCTGTTCGGCGCCAAACCGCCGAAGGGCCACGAGCTCGACGACCACTACTTCGGCTCGATCCCCGAGCGCGTGCTCGCCTACATGCTCGAGGTCGAGCTGGAGCTGGCCAAGCTCGGCGTGCCGATCAAGACGCGCCACAACGAGGTCGCGCCCAACCAGTTCGAGGTCGCGCCGATCTTCGAGAACTCGAACGTCGGCTCCGACCACCAGATGATCACGATGCAGATCCTGCAGAACACGGCCCGCCGCTACGGCCTCGTCTGCCTGCTGCACGAGAAGCCGTTCGCGGGCGTCAACGGCTCGGGCAAGCACAACAACTGGTCGATGGGCACCGACACCGGGGCTGAACCTGCTCGACCCCGGCGACACGCCGTCGGAGAACCTGCTCGTTCCTGTTCTTCTGCGCGGCCGTGATCCAGGCGGTCAACAAGCACCAGGAGCTGCTGCGCGCCTCGATCGCGAGCGCCGGGCAGGACCACCGCCTCGGCGCCAACGAGGCGCCGCCGGCGATCATCTCGATCTTCCTCGGCACCGACCTCGAGAAGGTGTTCACGGCGATCGAGGCGGGCAAAGTGCAGCCGTCCAAGCCCGGCTCGTTCCTGGGACTGGGCACCCCCGTGCTGCCGCCGCTGCCGCTGCACGGCGCGGACCGCAACCGCACGAGCCCGTTCGCCTTCACCGGTAACAAGTTCGAGTTCCGGGCGCTCGGCTCGACAGCCGCTCGCCGGCGTTTCCGAACACCGTCCTGAACACGATCGTCGCCGAGGCGGTCGACGACCTCGCCGAGAAGCTGCAGGCCGCGTATGAAAGGCTCGACCACGCTCGAGAAGGCCGTCACGAGCGATCGTCAAGGAGTCCTGGGCGGCCAACAAGCGGGTCGTCTTCGACGGCGACGGCTACTCCGAGGCAGTGGCACAAGGAGGCCGAGAAGCGCGGCCTGGCGAACCTCAAAACGACGCCCGACGCGCTGCCGTGGATCGTCGACAAATCGACGGTCGCCACGTTCAAGAAATACAAAGTGCTCTCCAAGCGCGAGCTCGAGGCACGCTACGACGTGTACACCGAGCAGTACGTGATGAACCTCAACATCGAGGCCGAGACCGCGGCATCGATCGCGCGCACGATGCTGCTGCCGGCGGCGGTCCGATACCTCAACGAACTGAAGGCCAGCGGCCTCGAGGACCTGGTCGGCGAGATCGAGCCGCTGGTCAAGGAGCTGCACTTCGCGATCGCTCAAGCTCGAGGACGCGAACCTCGACGAGAACCACCCGGACGGACTCCGCTCAGAAGGAGGCCCTCTACATGCGCGACACGGTGATCGCCGCGATGGACGACGTGCGCGACGTCGCCGACCGCCTCGAGAAGCTCGTGGCTGACGACCTGTGGCCGCTGCCGAAGTACTCGGAGATGCTCTTCATCAAGTAGCCCTGGCGGCCGTGGGCGCTGCGCTGGGCGGCGTCCTCGGTCGCTCGTGTGCTGGCCGGTTCGGGGATGCGAGCGCAAGCGAGTGTCTCCCGGTCCGGCACACTTCGCTCGCTGCGTCCTTGCCCAGCTTGACCCACGGCCGCCAGGCGAATAGTTGTTGATAGCCGGCGGCCGCGGGCCCGATCGCGACCGCCGGTTACCTGTCTCGCCAGCTCTTGAGTCAGAGCAGGAAGTGTCGGCGGCCGGTGCGCTGGCGGTAGGTGCAGTCGAGCACCTGCGGGCAGCGTCTGAGCCAGCCGTAGTCGTAGCCGGGCTGCACGCCGATGACGATCGCCAGCTCGTAGTCTTCGGGACCGAAGCCGGACCCGTCGCGGCGGGGGTCTGGGTCGATGCTCTCGAGCTCCTCGTCGTCAACGCGAAGCGCGGGCACGAGCGGATCGTGGAAGTCGACCTGCGCGCCCTCCGCCTGCAGCCGCGCGATCACCTCGACGGCGGGCGCACGGGTGCAGTCGGCGACGCCCGGCCTGTACGCGGCGCCGACGACGAGCACGCGCACGTCGCGCAGCTGGCGTCCGGAGCGCCGCAGCAGCTCGAGCGCGCGCAGGACGACGCGCCCCGGACGCGCGGCGATCGTGCGCAGCGCGTGCTCGGTGAGCGTCGCGGAGCGGCCCTGTTCGCGCAGCGAGTGCAACAGGTGGTGGGGGTCGATGCCGACGCCGTGACCGCCGACGCCGGCGGACGGGTAGTGAGTCGCGAAGCTGAACGGCTCCGTGGCTGCCGCGTCGGTGATCTCGATCGGGTCGAGCGCGTGCGTGCGGCACGCGTCGGCCATCTCGAACGCGAGCGCGATGTTGACGGCCCTGAAACTGCTCTCGTAGAGCTTCGCCATCTCGGCCGCGGCCGGTGAGGAGACGCGGTGCAGCCTCTCTCCGAGCGGACGCAGCAGCTCCTCGACGTGGCCGAAGCACGTCTCGGTGACCGCGCCGACGACACGCGTGCGCGGCGCCCCTGCGCGATCGACATCGGCGTCGATGCGGTCGGGCGAGAAGCCGACGAACACCTCCTCGCCGACGCGCAGGCCGCGTTCGCCGAGCGGCTCCACGAGCAGCTCGCGTGTGCTTCCCACGCGCGCGGTCGACGTCAACACGAGCGTCTGGCCCGCATGCGCGTGCTGCACGACCGCCCCGCAGGTGCGCGCGAGCGCTTCCGGGTTTGGACGTCCGTGGGAGTCGAGCGTGCTCGGCACGCAGATCAGAACCGCGTCCGCCTCGCTGAGCGCGTCGAGCTCGTCGGTCAACACGAAGTCCTCGTCGCGCAGATGCGCGCGCAGACGCTCGCGCATCGCGCCGACGAGCCCGGAGCGTCCCGCGCGGATCTCTGAGAGGCGGCGCGCGGAGCGCTCGATCCCGACGACCCGCAGGCCCGCCGAGCGCAGCGCGATCGCGCTCGGCAGACCCGCGTCGCCGAGGCCCACGACCGCGACCTGCGCCCGGCCGGCGCCGGCGCCGCGCGTGATGCGCGCGCCGCCGGCCGCCGTCTCCCACGGGGGATCGCCGTGCCGGGTGGCTACGGCACCCGCGGCCTGTTCGCCAGCTGGTACCTCGAGCAGAAACGGCGGTGTCATAGTCGGTCCCCCTACTCGCGTTGAATCTCGCCGGCAGTGTGAGCCCTCGGGAATCTCCTCAGGGAAAACTTCGACGCTTGATCGAAGCCGCGGGCCGGTCGGGAGTACAGGCGTGCCGTCCGATTCGGGCAGGTGCCTGCCCGAATCGGGCCGATCGCTGCCGGGGAGCCACATCGGTTCGCCGATAGCATTGCCTGCATGGCCGACCGCGACTACCTCAAAGCGATCTCCGAGCACGTCGTCGTCTACGACGGCGGCATGGGCGCGACGCTCGAGCAGTTCGAGCTGACGAGCGAGGATTACGGCGGCCTACAGGGCAAGTGCCACGAGGCGCTCGTCCTGAACAGGCCCGACGTGATCGAGGGCGTGCACGCCTCGATGCTCGACGCGGGTGCGGAAGTGCTGGAGACGGACACGTTCCAGGGCTCGCGCATCAAGCTCGGCGAGTGGGGCCTCGCGGACTACACGGTCGAGATCAACACCAAGGCCGCGGAAATCGCGCGCAAGGCCGCCGGCGAGCACCGCTACGTCGCCGGCTCGATCGGGCCCACCGGCTACCTGCCCGCCTCCGAGGACCCCTCGCTGGGGCAGATCCGCTTCGGCGAGCTCGTCGAGGTCTTCACCGAGCAGGCCGAGAGCCTCATCGACGGCGGCGCCGACCTGATCATCATCGAGACGGCCCAGGACATCCTCGAGGTCAAGGCCGCCGTGTTCGGCGCGCGCGCCGCGTTCAAGAGCACCGGTCGCACGCTGCCGATCCACACGTCCGTGTCGCTGCTGCCGAACGGCGGCAAGATGCTGCTAGGCACCGACATCTCCGCGGTGCTCACCACCCTGGAGGCGCTGAAGGTCGATGTCATCGGCCTGAACTGCTCGACCGGCCCCGAGGACATGCGCGACGCGATCCGCTTCCTCGGCGAATACTGCCCCGTCCCCGTCGCGTGCATCCCCAACGCCGGGCTGCCGCTGCAGGGACCCGACGGCGAGACGATCTTCCCCGAGAAGCCCGAGCCGCTGGCCGAGGCGCTGAAGGAGTTCGTCGAGCGCTACGGCGTCGGCGTCGTCGGCGGCTGCTGCGGCACCACGCCCGATCACATTCGCGCGATCGCCGAGCGCGTCGCCGGACGTGCCGTGAGCTCCCGTCCCGCACCGCGCGCTCCCCATCTCTCATCGATGATCGCGGCGACACCGCTCGCGCAGGAGCCCGCGCCGACGATGGTCGGGGAGCGCGTCAACTCGCAGGGCTCGCGCAAGGCCAAGGAGCTGCTGCTCGCCGACGACTACGACGGCCTCGTCCAGATAGCGGAGGACCAGGTCACCGGCGGCGCGCACGTGCTCGACCTGTGCGTGGCGCTGACCGAGCGCACCGACGAGGACGAACAGATGCGGCTCGTCGCGAAGAAGGTCTCGCTCACGCAGCCGGCGCCGATCCAGGTCGACTCGACCGAGCCGGAGGTGATCGAACGCGCGCTCGAGCAGATCCCCGGCCGCGCGATCGTCAACTCGGTCAACCTCGAGGCCGGCCGCGCGAAGCTCGACCGCGTCGTGCCCGTGGCGCTCGCGCACGGCGCCGCGCTGATCGCGCTCACGATCGACGAGGTCGGCATGGCCAAGACGGCGGAGCGCAAGGTCGAGATCGCCAAGCGCATCCGCGACCTGTGCTGCGAGGAGCACGGCCTGGACCCGCAGCTGCTGATCTTCGACTGCCTCACGTTCACGCTCACGACCGGCGACGAGGAGTGGCGACCGTCGGCCGTCGAGACGATCGCGGGCATCAAAGCGATCAAGGAGCAGATCCCCGACGTCAAGACCTCGCTGGGGGTCTCCAACGTGTCCTTCGGCGTCTCGCCGGGCGCGCGGGCGGTGCTCAACTCCGTGTTCCTGCACCACTGCGTACAGGCGGGCCTCGACCTGGCGATGGTCAACCCCAACCACATCACTCCCTACTCGGAGATCCCCGACCTCGAGCGCGAGCTCGCGGACGACCTCGTGTTCAACCGCCGCGAGGACGCGCTGGAGAAGTTCATCGAGCACTTCGAGTCCAAGGGCCCCGAAGACACGAGCCAAGGCGCCGCCGACCCGACCGAGGGGATGGAGCCAGAGGAGGCGCTGCACTTCCACATCCTGCGCCGCCGCCGCGACGGTGTCGAGGACTGGATCGACAAGAGCGTCGAGAAGATCGGCGCCGTGCCGACGCTCAACGAGGTGCTGCTGCCGGCGATGAAAGAGGTCGGCGACAAGTTCGGCGCCGGCGAACTGATCCTGCCGTTCGTGCTGCAGTCCGCCGAGGTGATGAAGCGCGCGGTCGCGCAGCTCGAGAAATACCTAGACAAGATCGAGGGCTACACGAAGGGCACCGTCGTGCTCGCGACCGTGTTCGGCGACGTGCACGACATCGGCAAGTCGCTCGTCAACACGATCCTCACGAACAACGGCTACACGGTCGTCGACCTCGGCAAGCAGGTGCCGATCCAGACGATCGTCGACGCCGCGCAGGAGCACGACGCCACCGCGATCGGGCTCTCCGCGCTGCTCGTCTCCACCTCCAAGCAGATGCCCGCGTGCATCCAGGAGCTGCACGCCAAGGGCCTGTCCTACCCCGTGCTGATCGGCGGCGCCGCGATCAACCGCGCGTTCAGCTATCGCGCGCTGTACCCGGGCGGCAAAGACTCCGACGAGCCCTACGAGCCCGGCGTCTTCTACTGCAAGGACGCCTTCGAGGGCCTCGCCGTGATGGACCAGCTGATCGACAAGGAGGCGCGCGGCGCGCTCGTGCAGAAGCTGCTCGCCGGCGCCACCGAGTTCCGCGCCAAGGGCGACGCGCCCGAGGAGCAGCTGAACTTCGCAGATGACTCCGTGCGCTCCCCCGCGCGAACCGACGCACCGATCCCCACGCCGCCGTTCTGGGGCGTCAAGGAGATCCCCGTGGACCTCGACGAGGTCTATCGTCACCTGGACACGCACGTGCTGTTCAAGCTGCACTGGGGCGGGCGGGGCGTCAAAGGCGAGGCGTGGCAGACGCTCCTGCGCGACGATTTCCGGCCGCGCCTGGAGCGCATGTGGAAGGAGCAGACCTACCTGCACCCGCGCGCGCTGCTCGGCTTCTTCCCCTGCTACGCGCTCGGCAACGACATCGTCGTGCTCGACCCGGAGGACCGCACGACGGAGCTGACGCGCTTCGTCTGCCCGCGCCAGCCCAAGGGCGACCGCATCTGCCTCGCCGACTTCTACCGGCCCGCGATCGGCCCGGACGGGACTCCCTCGCCGACCGGCAGGCCACCCGAGGAACTGGATGTGATCGCGGTGCAGGCGGTGACCGTCGGCTCGGAGGTCACCGAGCTGATGGCAAAGCTCGAGGCCGAAGGCGAGTTCGCCGAGCAACTGTTCGTGCACGGTCTCGGCGTGCAGACCGCCGAGGGCCTGGCCGAGTGGCTGCACTACGAGGTCCGCCAGATGCTCGACATCCCGGTGACGCAGGGGCGCCGCTACTCCTGGGGCTACCCGGCCGTGCCCGAGCAGTCAGAGCACCTGAAGGTCGAGAAGCTGCTCGACCTCGAGCAGATCGGCATGCACATCACCGACGGCTACGCGCCCGAGCCCGAGCAGTCGACGCTCGCGCTCATCGCCCACCACCCGCAGGCGATCTACTTCGGCACGCGCCAGGGGCGCCTATTGCCCGACGGCTCGCCCGACGACGTCATCCGCGGCTCCAACCGCGACCCCTCGCTGTTCGGCGAGATCGCCGACGAGGACCCTCCCGAAGGGGCCGTCGAAGCAGAGGACGAGCCCGCGATGGCGAGCTAGGGTCAGCCGCCGCAGCCCGTTGACGCGCGCGAATTTCTTACTCCCAGGCGCTCAGATCCGGTAGGATCGCGCGGCACCATGCGCGCACGATTCAGCCTCTCGCTCGCCCTGCTGCTCGTCTTCGGGCTCGCCTGCGCGAGTGTCGCCGGCGCGAGGTCGCTCGCCGCGGGCAAGCTGCACCTGCCCAAGCCCGCGCTCGGCAGCTCGGCATCGGTGGGCAGACCGCACTGGGCGTGCCCGCAGGGGGCGTGCGACGCGATCGTCGTGCCGCAGACGCCGAAGACCGCGTTTGGCAGCGGCGAGCGGCGAGGGCTCGATCCGCAGGATCTGCAGTCGGCATACAGGATCCCCGCGACGCTCAGCTCGACCCAGACGATCGCGCTGATCGACGCCTACGGCTATCCGGACGCCGAAGCTGACCTCGCCACGTACCGGTCCGAGTACGGCCTGCCGCCGTGCACGACGGCCAACGGCTGCTTCAAGAAGGTCAACGAGCAGGGCGAAGAAGGCAACTACCCGGCCGAAGAAGAAGAATGGGACGTCGAGGCGGCCTTGGATGAGGACATGGCCTCGGCGGCGTGCCCCCAGTGCCACATCCTGCTCGTCGAGGGCTCGACCGAACGGCCCGCCGACCTCGGCGCCTCGGTCGACACCGCCGTGTCGCTCGGCGCGACGGAGGTCAGCAACAGCTATGGCTACCCGCAGGACTACGTGCCGTGGTGCGGATTCCTCGACTGCCTGCGCTACAACCGCGACTACAGGCACCCGGGTGTCCTGATCACGGCCTCGGCCGGCGACGGCGGCTACGACGACGCCTACGAAGGCTTCGGCTCGACCGACTTCCCGGCGGCGTCCCCGAACGTCGTCGCGGTGGGCGGCACCGCGCTGTTCAAGGCGTCGAGCACCGCGCGCGGCTGGTTCGAGGAAGTCTGGAACGAACCGGCGATCAGCGCCGGCACCGGCAGCGGCTGCACGCGGCTGGAGCCGAAGCCCGCGTGGCAGACCGACACGGGCTGCTCGAAGCGCACCGACGACGACGTCTCAGCCGTGGCGGCGGTCGTCACGCCGGTGTTGATCCGCATCGACGGCACGTGGAACCTCGTCGGCGGCACGAGCGTCTCCTCGCCGCTGGTCGCCGGGATCGAGGCGCACGCAAGCGCCGCCGAGCGCGCGCTCGGCGCGCAGGCGTTCTACAAGGATCCGGGCTCGCTGTTCGACGTCAGCGAAGGCTTCAACTGGAACGCGCTCGACGAAAGCGGCTCCAGTGAATGCGCGCCGAACGAATACCTGTGCAACGCGGGCGTCGGCTACGACGGGCCGACCGGCCTCGGCACGCCGGACGGCGTCCCCGTCGAACCGTAGGCGCCGGCGCGCAGGCGCGTCAGTTCGGCGCGCACGAGCCTCGTATCGATCAGGCTCGCGCGATATTCGGTCCTCCGCGGCTCCTCATGCTTGCTCACATCGCCGCGCGCGTAGGCTGGTTTCCGCCGTTCGACTGTGACGGTTGAGTTCGGCACGGGCGAAGCATCGGCTGGTCATCGCGCGGGCTGAAGCGCTGCAAGCCGGGCCTCCTGACGGGGCCGCCTGAGTTCTTGCCGGGGCTCTCGGGCGCAGATTCTTCACGGGCCACTAGGGCTCTTCGCGGGGCGGCGGGCGGAACAGGATCCGCTTGACCTCGCTGGCGGTGCCGCCGCCGAGTCGCAACGCCGTCTGGAAGCCCTCGGCGCCGAGCTCGCCGGCATCGAGCGCGCGCCGCAGCTCGTTCAGCGCGGCGTGGTCCTCCTCGCGCACCTGCTCGCGCGCGGTCTCCAGCATGATCAGGTGCCGCGGGCGTTTGAGCGCGGCGGCGATGCGCACGAAGGGCTCGCGCGCATCGGCGTCGAGGCCGTCGAGCGCCAGGACGACCGTCTCTCTGCTCTGAACTCGCTTGGACACGGCCGCGCGCAGCAGCTCCTCGGCACGGGCGTCCAACTCGCCCTCCTCGACGCGGCCGGCGAGCAGCGCGCGCACCTTGCCGAGCGACAGCAGCGACGCGCGATCCTCGATCAGCCGATTGAGAAAGCGGTCGCGCTCGTCCAGCGACGCGCTGAGCACGACCAGCAGGCTTCCGGGCGAGTAGCGCAGCCGGTCGGCGGGCGCGAGCACGCGACAGTGCACGGTCAGGTCCGCGGGCCGCGGCGGCGCGCCGTCGCGGCGGGGACGATCCGAGGACCAGCCGGTCCGCTCGTCGTCTGAGATCTTGACGCTGCGCGCCGAGGGTCGTGATGCCATACCCCCATCATGCCCTAAACCGGTCGCGGGCTCGGCATACCCGGAAACAGCGGTCAGCTCGACGGGCGCGAGGACACTTCGATCAGCGCGAGCTTGCCGGCGCGATCGAGCTGCTTGATCCGCGCCTCCTCGCGCCGCGCGGTCGTCCGGTCTGGCATCGGCAGCGCGATCGCGAGCTCCACCGGCCGACGGCTGGCGGTGTAGCGGCTGGCGGTGCCGTCGCGATGACGCTCGAGGCGCCGCTGCACGTCGGTGCTCCAGCCGGTGTACAGCGAGCCGTCCGCACAGCGCAGCAGGTAAACCCATGCATCGGTCATGCGCGCGGTACACGCCGGACGGGCGGCGAGCCTACCCCTCGCCGCGCGACACAGCCACGCCGCGGCCCGCCCCCGCCGCGGGCAGCGGCCCCAGCTTGACGGGCGCGGCGTGCATCGTGCGCAGCCGCACCTCCCGCCACGACAGGCCCTCGTTGACGAGCGCCGGCAGGCCCATGATCAGCGCGGTCGCGAGCTCGACGGCCTGCAGCACGATGCCGTAGGCGATCGCGTCGGGTGTCGAGACGTGGTAGACGCCGGCAAGCACCGCCACGCACGCGGCCTGGAACACCCCGACGTTGGCTGGCGTCGCCGGTATCACGGCGGTGACGTTGACGGCGAACAGCACCGCCGCGGCGGCGCCGACGCCGGCGTGCGAGTCGAGGCCGAGCGCCATCAGCAACAGCCAGCAGGCGAGCCACTGCAGCGCCCACGCCCCGAGCTGGGCGGCGGCGGCGAGCAGCGCGCGGCGCGGCTGCGCGAACACGCGCAGGCCGTCGCGCAGGCGCAGCAGCGAGCGCCGCGCGGCACTGAGCACCCCCTGCAGGCGACGCGAGCGCGACAGCGCCGCGGGCGGCACGAGCACGGGTGCGACCAGCAGCGCGAGCAGCGCCGCGAGCGGCGCGAGCGCGACCAGCAACAGCGCCCGGTCGTGGCCGTCGAGAACGCTGACGCTCGACAGCGTCACGCCGCCTAGGATCGCGAGCGCGAGCAGGTTGAGCAGCGTCTGCGAGACGATCGTGCCGAGCACGATCGGCAGACGTCTCGCGGGCGCGGCCGAGCCGCCGCGCGACGATCAGCGCACGCGAGGGCTCGCCGAGACGCGCGGGCAGCGTCGCGGACATGAGCACGCCGATGAACGTGCCCTGCATCGCGTCGCGGCGTTTGGCGCGCCTCCATGTCGGCGAGGCGGCGAGGATCGCATGCCAGGAGATCGCGCGCGCGAACATCGCCGCGCACATCAGCGCCAAGCCGGCCGCGAGCAGACCGGGCTTGGACGCGAGCAGCGATGCGGCCACACGCGTCACGCCGACGCGCTGCAGCGCCACCGCCGCGAGCGCGGCACCGGCGAGCGAGCTGGCCGCGAGACCGGCGCGGCGCAGCGCGCGCACGCGGCGCGGGCGGCCGACGAGCGGCGGCCCGGCGGGGACCAGCGACGGCAGCCGCTCGGCGGGAATGCGCGGCAGCAGGTCCGCGGGCGCGAGGCCATGGCGGACGGCCAGCCGCCCGACGCGCGTGACCGGCGCGCCGACGCGCAGCGCATGCTCGTAGCAGTCGAGCACTTCCGCGGCCACGTGCGGCCACGCGAAGCGCTCGGCGCGCTCCCGCGCGGAGCGCGCCATCCGTGCCCGCAGCGCGCGATCGAGCGCGAGCGCGCGCAGCGCCTCCGCGAGCCCGAGCGCGTCGCCCGGTGGCACGAGCAGGCCGTCCTGGCCGTCGCGCAGCACGTCGCGATAGCCGGGTATGTCCGAGGCGAGCACGGGCGTGGCGGCGGCGAACGCCTCCGTGAGCACCATCCCGAAGCTCTCGCCGTGCAGCGACGGCGCGCATACGACATCGGCGCAGGCCAGCTCCGCGAGCTTGCGCTCCTCGGAGACCTTGCCGAGCGCGTGCACGCCGCGGTCGTCGAGCATCATGTGGGCGACCTCCTCGGGGCTCGCACCGACGAGCGTGAGCGTCGCGGGGATCTGCTCGCGCAGCGCCTCGAACGCGCGCAGCAGCACCGGCAGCCCCTTGCGTTCGACGGCCTGACCGACGAACAGGATGCGCAGCTGCCCGTCAGCGTCCGCGGCGGGCTCGAGCTCGACCGTCTCGGGCAGCCGCACGCCGTTGGGGATGATGCGGTAGCGCCCGCCGTAGAAGCGCCGCGCGGTCCACGCGGCGGCCTCGGAGACGGCGATGCGCGCGTGCAGGCGGTTCATCCGCCGCCGCCCGCCGAGCGGCCCCGCGGCGAGGCCGTTCGTGAGGAGGTTCTCAGAGTAGGTGTGGAAGGTGCCGACCAGCGGCAGCTCCCCGGCGCTGCAGAGCGCATCCCAGGAGACGAAAGGAACGACCGGCTCGTGGATGTGCAGCACGTCATAGCCGCCCCTCGCGCAGCTCGCGGCGCATCGCGAACACCGCGTGCGGAGTCAGCGCCATGTTCGAGACCGCGCCGTTGGCGGGCAGCCCGACGGTGCGCCCGAGCGAGACGAAGTCCTCCGGCAGGGATCGCCGCTGGGGGCGCGCGCCGCGGTGCAGGCGCCGCGAGAGCGCGTCGTCGGGGTCGAACGGCGCGAGGATGCGCGCTTCGTGTCCAGCGCTGCTCAGCTCGGCCGCGAGCGCCTCGATGTGGCGCGTCACCCCACCGGGGTAGGTCCACGAGTACGGCGACAGCAGCGCAATCCGCACGGCCTCACACTCTATCCGCAGGCGAGGTCGCGGAGCCGTCCGGACTGGGCCGAGGCCCCCGTCGGTGCGATAATCGAGCTGTGAGCACGCGCCGCTTCGTCAAGTACACGTTCCTGAAGATCGACCCAGCGTGGCGGCGCCTGGACGGCGAGCGTCGCGCCGAGGACAAGCGCGAGTTCGCGGCCGCGTGCGAGGACTTCGCCGACGGCCATCTGCTGCAGAGCTTCTCGCTCGTGGGCACGCGCGGCGACGCCGAGCTGCTGCTCGTCTCGGAGGCAGAGAACCTGGACCGCATCCACGAGTTCCACGTCGTGCTCGCGCAGAGCGGGCTGATGCAGTGGGCCGAGATCCCACACTCGTTCCTGGGGATGCGCAAGAGCTCCGAGTACTCCGACGACGAGCGCAACGTGGTGCGCGGCTTCCGCGGCAAATACGTGTTCGTGTACCCGTTCGTGAAGTCGCGCGAGTGGTACGCGCTGCCGGCCGAGGAGCGCTGGCGGATCATGCAGGGCCACATCCAGGTGGGGCGCGAATACCCGGGCGTCGACAACCACACGACGTACTCTTTCGGACTCGACGACCAGGAGTTCGTCGTCGCATTCGACACCGACGATGTCGGCACGTTCCTGGATCTCGTGCAGCGGCTGCGCACGACCGAGGCCTCGCGCTACACGGTCCGCGACACGCCCAGCTTCACCTGCCTTGCGATGTCGCTGGAGCGGGCGTTGAACGCGCTCGACGGTGAGCCCGTGGCGCTCGAGGCGCTCTCCTCTGCCTCCTAGGCGCGGCCTCGCCCACCTGCGCCGCGCCGACCCGGTGCTGGCGGTGCTGATCGAGGCCGTCGGCCCGCTGCAGGACGGCGCGCGAGGGTCGCCCTGACAAAGACGACCACTACGGTGCGCTGGTGCGCTCGATCACCGGCCAGCAGCTGTCGGTGCTCGCGGCGCGCGCGATCTACGGGCGCCTGACCGCGCGCTTCGACGGACGTGCGCCGACGCCGCGGGAGATCCTCGCCGACGACCCCGAAGAGCTGCGCGCCGCCGCCGGCCTCTCACGCGCGAAGGTCAGCTACCTGCGCTCGCTCGCCGAGCACGTGCTCTCGGGCGAGCTCGAGCTCGAGCGCCTCGACGCGCTCGAGGACGAGGAGGTGATCGCCGAGCTGACCGCCGTCAAGGGCCTCGGGCTGTGGACCGCGCAGATGTTCCTGATGTTCCACCTCGAGCGTCCCGACGTGCTGCCGGTGGGCGACCTCGGGATCCGCCGCGCGATCGAACGCGCCTACGGGCTCGACGGGCTCCCGGACGCGCCCGCGATGGAGGTGATCGCCGAGTCCTGGCGCCCGCACCGCACGCTCGCGTGCCGCTACCTGTGGCGCTCGCTGCGACAACGAGCCGGAGTAGCTCGCCGCAGCGCCGCAGGCGTCTTCAACCCCTCGGCCGGCTATGCCACGCCGAGGTCGGGCCGTACAAGCTACTTCTTCTTCGAGGACTTCTTTGCTGCCTTCTTGGCCTTGGAGCCGTACTTCTTGCGGGCCGTCTTTTCGCACGCGACCCGTTTGCTCTTCTTGCTCGTGGCCTTGTACTTCGACCGGCAGGCTTTGAGCGCTTTTGCGAGCAGCTGCGCCTTCGTGACTTTGAATCCCGCCACGCCTTTGCAGCCCAGCACCGCCACCTTGGTTTCCTGCTCTATGACGGCACCGTTCTGCCCGGTGATTTCGGTCGGCAGCGACAGGGCGGTCTTGCACAGATTGTAATATTCGTCTTCGGGAACGTTGGGGGTGAGCGCCGAGTGCGGCCCCGCGGGAAGCACGGTTTCGAACGACGTGAACGGCGCGTCCGGCGCGGTTTCGAATTTCGAGTACGTGACGCCTTCATGGATGTAGGTCTTGCCATCGAGAAGGATTTCGACGCCTTCGCCCTGGAGCACGAACTCGACGTCCGGGAACGCCGCATTGCCGTGGGAGACCAGATAGGCCGGCCCTCTCAGCGGGTTCTTGAACACGGGCGTGTGCACGATCCCTTCGCCGATCACCGACCCTTCGTCGCAGCTGGCGGGGTTCGCGTTGAAGACCTTTTCGAGGCATGCTTTCTGGATCGTCGTCAGGCGCGAGGGCAGTTTCGCGGGGATCGTCAGGTCGACCTTGTGAATGTTCGCCTGGCCAAGCCCAGGCGATTCGATCTTCACCGAGAACGTAGTGCCGTTGGCTTTGCTGCCCTGCCCGACGACAGACGCGGTCAGCTTCGGAGCGAACGGCAGCGCGGCGCAGTTGGCGACCTGGAAGTGCGATGACACGCCCGGCTTGGCGCCTTCGCTGCCGGACAGCGCGCCGCTGATCGACATCGGGCTGCAGCTGGTCGGGTTGAACTCGAATTCGGGGCGATTGACGACCACGTTGAGCGCTTTCAGCTGCACCGGCACGCCTTTGAGGATCGTCGGCAGTTCTTCTTCGCCGCCTTTCGCGCCCGGTTCGGTCTTGATCGTGACCGCAGCCGTCGTCGGGTTGACGTTGATCCTCGAGCGCACGTTGACGATGCCGAGGTTGAACGGCCCGGCTTTGGCTTCGGTCGAGGCCAGCAGCCCGAACGGCGCGCCGTTGTAGCCGACCGTCAGGTAGACGTTGCCGTTGAGCGTCACCGGATCGCTGCCGAGGCCCGAGTTGGAGATCGCTTCGCCGATGAGGCTTTCGGGACCGCACGCCCAGGGCTGCCCGGCGGCCGGTTCGGAGCACGGCGTCACCGAGGCGAGTTTCGCTGCGATCCCGGGCGGTAGCGTCATTTCGATACCGCTCAGCGCCTGGTCACCGTCTGGACGGTTGATTGACAGCGTGAACGGCGTGTAGCCGCCGGCCTGGTTGCTCGTGCTGCCCGCCTGGAATTCCGGACTGAACGGCAGCGGGCCCGAGCTCTGGCATGGAGCGCCGTCGGGGCCGACTTCTGGCGCGAAGCTCGAAGTACGCTGGACCGCGGTCTCTCCCGTGGTCGGTACGAAAGTCGCCATAGTCGTGTACGGGCGGCAGTATGCCGGCGTCACCTGTGACGCTCGCTGGCCGTCGAACAGATGCAGCTTGAGGGTTTCGAAAGGCAACGGTGGCGTGTTCTTGAACGTCGATGTGAGTTGGCCCGTCGCCGCGTTGATCTGCACTTCGCCGGCTAGCTTCACGCGCGTCCCGGAGACGGGATCTTCGGCGATCAGGTACATCACGAGCGGCGAGGCGAACGGGTTGGTGTCCTGCGAGCCCAGATACACGAAGCCCTTGACTTCGTGTTCGATCAACGGGCTGCGGATCGCGACTTCGCCGATCTTCGATGCGTCGGGGCAGCTCACGCCTTCGGGCGTGAAACGTTGTTCGCCGAGCTCCGTTTCCAGCGCGGCGCCCGTGTCGGCGTCGGAGCCTTTGAACCCGGTCTGCCCGACCGAGCACGCTTCCAGCCCATTCGCGGCGCCGGCGCTCGCGGCTACGCCTTCGGGGAGGGCGACGGTCGTCTCGCCGATGTCGGCCTCCGCAAGCCCACCGGCCGAGAGAGTCGTCGTCTGCGGGACGACGACTTCCACTTTGAGCCCGCTGGGCGTACTCGCGGCTCGCTGGTCGGTCTGCACCGTGATCGAAGGTTCGAAGGGGAGGTTGCCACACCCCTCGAGGCTCGTGCCTTCCGCCGGCGCCACGGGCGCCAGAGCCTGCGCACCCGGATTCCACGACTGCGCCACCACCGAGGTTTCCAGCTGGCTCGTGCACGAGGTCGTGGGCATCGTCAGGTACGGGCTTGGATGTAGTTGCCCGAGGGGATTACATGCGGGACGCGGTTCGAGGTTTTCCACCCAGAAGCCCCCGCCTACGCATGGCCAGCCACGCGCGTTGTCGTGGTTGGCGTCGCCGGGCGTACCCCAGATCGTTATTACCGTGCTGAGTACTTCCGCCGCCTCAGAGGCATTCTTGACGCTGACTTCGACCGCGTAGCCGTCACCGGTCCGCACCGCCGTATCGAGCGTCACAGGGACTTTCGAGAACACGAATCCGAGCCGCGCCGGCTCGCCGGGAGCTGGCACGAGGTTGAAGATGGGAACGGATTCGGTTTTGTATCCCAACGACTCTCCGGGCGCATCGAGCGTCACGACCGCGACGCCCACCGCCGTATCGACAGGACATGCGTTGCTGTTGCCCGGAAGCGACGTTGAGAAGTCCGCGTCGGTGCACTGTGGAACGGTCAGGGTGTCGCCGACGAGACCCGGGGGGAGCGTCGTGGCCAGATTCCGAAGCAGCGACGGGGCTGTCGGCGCCCGTTTCGGGGGCACCGAGTTATTGATCAGCGTGAACGTCTGGTTGAAGTCGAGCGTAGTCGTCAACTGGAACGGGTGCGAGCCCGCTTGAAGTTCGGGTTCCCCGTTCTTTCCTTCCGGGCTCAGTTCATAGCGTTCAACGCCAAAGGGCGTCGACGCGCCGCCTTTGAGCGGGCGTTCGGAGATGGCGGGCGGCGTGCTGCCGCCTTCTACCCTCACCACGTTCGGTTCGCTGCCGACGCCGGCGCTTTCGACTTCGACGGGGATCAGAACGGTGCTCGCCATGTACGGCGGGAGCGTTCCCGCGTATTCGCATCGCAGTCCTTTGCATGGCACCGTGACCTCTCGCGGTGACGAGCCGCCCGTGTTCGAGTAAACCGCGGGACCCGTCGCGACGATCCCCTTCGGGAGCGCGTCCGTGATCACCAGCGGCTGGCTCTGCGTGGATACTGCCGGCGCGTCTCCGAGGTTGATGACGCTAATCGTCATCTCCCCCCGTTCGCCTGGCGCCAGGTAGCTTGGTGCCGAGCGCGCGTTGATGAGCCAATGCGGGCCTTCCGCCAGTGCCGGCGCAGCGCCGGTGAGCGCAAACAGCGACATTGCGCTCGCAAGCAGCCAGATACCAGCGCAGCGGGACTTGAGGAGATGCTTGATCACGGCTTGACGCTCGCCTTCTTCGATGACGACTTCGATGACTTCTTGGCGCCGTACTTCTTGCGAGCTTGCTTTTCGCACGCGACGCGCTTGGTCTTCTTCCCGTCCTTCTTGCAGACCTTCAGCGCTTTGGCGAGCAGTTGGGCCTTCGTCAGTTTCTTGGCCGGCGGCTTGCTTTCCTTCGTGCCGAGCACTTCGATGTTGCCCGATCCTGACGCCGACGTGCTCGCGGGCGAACCGGAGCTCGACTGCGGGGTGTACCCGGGTTTGCAGGTTTCGCTACTGCACGGCGCAGGCGGAGCCGGCGCATAGGTCGGGCATGGTTCCGAGCCGGCTTCCTTGCAAACGCGGGCGTCGTAGACGTCGTAGTCCGTGTCAGGGTCGGGCGGGGAGAGTTTGGCGGCAGTGACAAAGAAGACGTCGTTGCCGGTTTCGCTCGCGTCGAGGAACGCCGTTTCCTGTTCTGATTCTCCCGAGGAGAGCAGCGATACGCACCCTTCGGCGGCGTTTTCACCGGCGATCGTGCAGCTGCCGAGCCCGGTCGGCTCGTACTCGTAGACGTCGGCCTTGTTCTTGTTGCCGTCCTGGGGCACCAGTGGGTCGGCGCTGTTGAAGAACACTCGACCGTTGTCGAGCATGTAACGCGACTGGTAGAAGCCGACGATCAATCCGGTATTCGTCCAGCCTGGGACGCTCGCAGCGAGCCAGTGGTCGGCACCGAGATCCAAGGGTTCGTTAGCGGACCACGTTTCGGGACGGTCGATCAAGAGGCCTTTGCCTTCACCTGATTCTTCCACGTCGTGCACGCCCTCAGGCCGCGCACCGGTGGGATTGCATGACACACATACGGTCGTGCCCGCGTCGTAGTCGTAGCGGAAGACCTCCTCGTCGGGGGCGCCGCTGACAGCGTCGGCGTTGTCATATCTCGTCAGTCGCTGGTCGGACATGAAGGCCAGATAGCGGCCATTTGGAGAAACCCGTGCGGTCTGATGCAGCAGGTCGTATTGGGCCACTCTTCCGTCGCCGATGCCACCCCAGTCGGGGAGGTCTTCGTTGGACAACCGCGCCACCAGCCGCGGTTCTGCTTCCCATTCGCTTCCGTTGTAGTGCTCGACGTACAGGTTGCACTCGGCCCCGGCCGTCGCTTCCGGGCGGCAGTTACCAGGTTCGGCGTTCTGCGCCAGCCTGCCGTCCGCGACGAAGTAGACGTTGATCTGGGAGCCGTCTTCTCCAATTCCGAGGACGCCGCCCTGCACATTCGCGGCTTCGCCGCTGTTGAGATCGCGAGAGATGTCGGTGACGCGTCGGCCCGGTTCCACCCCTGGTTCTGAGACATAGAGGTCGTGCGCCGTGCTGACCGAGTCCGATTCGACGGCGCTGGAGCCTTCGGCGAGTCGCTGGTTGTCGGTGAAGAACACCTTTGAGCCATCCGCGGACGCCGTCTGGAACACCGCGTCCGGTTCCCCCGTGGGCGCGAATCCGGTGTCCGGTTCATCGACTTGGACGGTTTCCTGTGCAGCGACATCGCGCACGAACATGTGCCTGAAGGTCTGGCCGCCTTCGGAGACGGACGCGACGAAGACGACGTGGTTGCCGTCGGCGGAGATCGCGGTGGCAAGCATCTCGTTCGGGTGCCCGCCGCCAAGGGCGGCTTCCGCCCCGGGCGTGCCGTCCGGCAGCAGGCTGACTGGCTGGAGTTCGCCCGCGGACCACTCGTACAGCCCCACATGCGGGCCGCCTTCCGTAAGCGGAACCTGACTGGCAAGGACCACGTGCTTGAGATCCGAACTGGCCCCTTCGACCGTCAAGCTGTGGCCGAACGCCGATTTTGCGGTGTCGTTGCTGGCTGTCACGAGCGGTTCGAAGCAACTCGAGGGAATCGCGCATTCCGAGAGGCTCTTGCGCAGGTACACCGTCTTTTCGCTGGTCGCCGGCGACAGCGGGACTTCACCCGCCGGGTTGAGCAGCGCTTCGGTAAGTTCTGGCGTGAACATCTCATATTGGCGTACGCGCCCCGGGTTGTAGCCTTCCGTCTTTTCGTCTTCCGGTGGCTCGATGTCGCGGGATGACCAGCCAGTCGAGCCGGCCTGGCGTGCGGAGAAGATCTGCGCGGGTTCGGGCGCCCGGTTGCCTTCGGGTTCGTTTTCCCCCAGCGGAGCCCAGGCGATGTACGTGAACGCCATGCCGGCGGCCGCCGCCTCGATCACGCCGCCTTCTTGCGCGATGGCTTCGAGCGAGGAACCATGCTTGAGGGCGGGTGACACGAGTTCCCACGCCCGCCCGTCGACGAGTGTGCCCGCTATGACCGGCGCACTCGTCTTGAACGTCGCTTCTTCGGCACTCACCACGACTTCGGAGGTGCTGGGATGTTCGGCGATCACACGCACGTAATAGGTCGTTTCCGCGAGTAGGCCGCTTACGGGTGCGAGCGCCGACTCGTCGCCAAAGCCCTGGCCGAGATCGGTGCCCGGAGCGGGCGGCGCCGGGACCTTCGTACAGGCACCTTCAGCTTCCGCACAGCTGCGCGTCCCGTATTCGAATCGATAGCGCGTTTCGAGGCCGTTCGGGTCGATCGTCGCCACCAGGTTGGCGGAGCTCGACGTGACGCTGCTCGCCGAGACGCTGCCGGCCTCGATCACGGCCATCGCCGGCTTGGAGGGTTCGAAGACGAGGATCTTGCTTTGCGCCGATTCGGCGAGGAGCACTTCATCGGTCTTCGCGTCCACGGCCAAGCCGCTTCCGCCAGATAGTTCCGCATCGCCTTCCTGACCGAATTCCTGGATGACCGAGCCGGCGCTGTTCAGGGCCTCAACCTTCGTCCCGTGGTCGAGGTAGACATCGCCACTGGCCTGGGCGCCGCCGGGCTCATCCACGGCGAGTCCGGTCGTGTTCGCTTCGCTGAGCTCGGGGCTCAGCGTTTCCGCTTCCAGCTGCGCGCCGACGGAGACCACGGCGAGCTTCGCGACCAAGCAGGTGTGCTGGACGCAGGGCTTCGCCGGCGTTTCGCCCTTCGTTGCTTCTTTGCGTTCTTTGCGTTCGTGTTCGCGTTCCTTGATTTCTTCTTCTTCTAGCGGCAACGGGATGCCGCCGGGTTCGTAGGTGACGTAGACGTCGCCCGTGCCATCCACCGCAAACCCGGGCCTGACGGGGCGGCTGCCTGGAACGACTTCCGGCACTTCGAGTTCTTCCGAGCTCAGCAGCTCGCTCTTGACTTCGTTGCTGAAGCGCTGAAGGAGGAGATCTTCTTCTTCATCTTCGCGCTCGACCCACACGCTGCCGGTACTGTCTACGGCGACGCCCTCGATCGCGCCTTCGGTTTCTTCCTTTTCTTCCTTGCGGCCGATCAGTTTGCCCACCAACACGCCGGCGGGACTGAACTTGTAGATCACCGGTTTGCGCCAGGATCCGTTGGCGACAACGTAGACGTCGCCTTGGGAGGGGGATTTGCCGGCATTGTCAACCGCGATCGCCACGGGCGCATCGAACTGCTCTTTCTTGTAGCCCGGGATGCCCGCGTGACATTCGCTCGCTTCGGCTTTTTCGCAGATCTCGTACGTTTCACCGCCGGCTTTGCCGACGCCGTAGCCCCATGCCTGCAGGAATTCGTGTTTGGGCCCGAAGTGGATGACGCGGTTGTTGGCCGTGTCCAACACATAGATGTCGCCGGTCGCTTCGTTGACGGCGAGCGCCGACGGCGTAGCGAGGGCATCTTTGCCGCCCTGTTCAAACGCGAACGATTCTTTGAATTCGTGTCCGCGCTGGCTGAGTGCGTTGGCAGGCGAGGCCGGCAGCAGCAAAAGCACCGCGAACATGAGCGGCAGGGCCACGAGCGCCCGTCCCCCGCTGAGGCGGAGCCGGGCCAGGCCGGCGCCGACAAGACTGCTGCTGCTCACTCTGTTTCCCTCTCCCATTGACTTCCCTGTATCCCTTGTTGAGAGCGTACCAGCCGGGGGACGCCGGTTCAAGCTGGTTCTGTCAAGGGGTCGACTGCCAACTCAACGCCACCCATTGCGATCTCCCGATCGGGAGCCAGGCTGACGGCTGCCGCGCCGCCGCATCTGTCTCGGCTACCACAAAACGCGTGTGTGGGGCCCGAGGGCCCCACACACGTACTCCCCTTCGTCTAGCCAATCGGCTAGGAGTCACCCTTGGCGAGTGACGCTGTGCTGCGTTCAGTCGCCTGCTTCTTCTGCGCCGAAGATGCCAAGCGCTTCGCCCTTGACAGCGTCGGACGTTTCCTCACCTGACGGAAGCGTACCCGTGAAGGCTTCGCTTTCGATCGCGCTGAAGAGGCTGTGCGGCGTGCCTTCAGCTTCACCGGGGATCTGTTCGCCGGTTGCTTTGTTGACCGAGAATGCCTCGGTGAATTCCTTGCTGATTTTGCCAACGTCACCGGTGATCTTGCCGACAAGCGAGCCGATCGTGGTGACCTTGAGGTGTTCTTCACAGTTGAACGACGCCGAGGCGCCTTCGCCCGGAGCTTCGACGACGACACCGACTTCAGTGTCCGTCGGCGGGTTCAGCCAGACGAGCTCGAGGTCGAGCGTGTTCGTCTTGATGTCGCCGGCCTTCTCGCCAGCCGAGGTGCACTTGAAGCCCGAGCTCGTGCACTTTTCGAACGTGACGACTGCAGTGGCGTCATCTTTGCCCGTGAGTTCGCCTTCGCCCTTGTCCTTCGCGCACGTCACCGTGCCGGCGATGCCGACTTTCGGGATGTAGCTGTAGAGGGTGCTTGCACCGCTCTTGGACTTGAAGCCCTTCTTCTTGGCGCTCGTCCAAGGTGCGAGTTCGTACGCACCGGTGCCGGGCGTGCCAGCTTTGGTCGCGCACAGCTTTTCGGTGTAGTTGCCGGTGTTCTTCGGCGAGGCCTTCACACACACTTTGAACGTCGGGGTGTAACCCGAGTCCGTCTCGTCTGCCATCGCGCTGGTCGCCGCAAAGGCGAACACGGCGGCGATGCACAGAGCCACCATAGAAATGCGTTTCATCTGTCCACTGCTCCTTTTCCCTCTAGGAATAGATCGACCGACCCCGAGAATCCCCCTCTTCAGGACAGAGACGCCCCGAAGCCAGTTGTTGTTGTCAGCTGTCTTCCAGCAGACAACGCTGTACACATGACCTTGGCAGAAAACACACCCTCCGTCAAGATCAAGTCAAGACAGCGTCGAGGCAGCCCGCCACGAACCTCCATGAGGAAGCTCGAGCACCCCGGGCGACCTGGGCGATCCGCACCCCTTGCAACGCTTGACATCATGTCGCCGCGACCGTACCACAGAGCGCAACCCACAGTCAACCCCTACGCCGCTCACAGGTTAAGCGCGAGCTGGCCGTCCAACTTAATTGGAATTGCAGGGAGTTTCGCTCAGGTGACGCGGCCGACCACGACGGTGCGATCGGCCTCCGTCAGGATCGCCCAGCCCTCCGCCCCGCCCTCGCGGAAGCATCGCGCGACGACCGCGGTCGGGCCCGGCAGCCCGCGCCCGCCGCGCTGATCCGCACGCGCGTCGTGGAACACCGCGCGCCCCTGCAGCGCGAGGAAGCGCCGCCAGCGGGACCAGTCGAGCTCGCAGCCCGCCTCGGAGTGATCGCCGTCGATGAACAGCAGGTCGATCTCTCCCTGCCAGTGCTCGGCGACCTCGTGGGAGAGCTGCGGGTGCCAGCGCACACGCGGTGCATCGCGGCCGCGCCGGCGGGCGGCGCGCGCGACCGCGCGCCGCGTCGCCCACTCGCTCGCGCCCCACCCGCTCGGCAGCGCATCGGGGTGCGCGCCGAAGGGGTCGATCAGGTGCAGCTCCGCGCCGGGATCGAGCGCCGCGCACAATGCCACCGCGGAGGCGCCCTCGTAGACGCCGATCTCGACCACGCGCCGCGCGCCGCGCGCCGCGTCGAGCAGCACGCGCACGTCCTGCTCGGAGTGCATCGTGCGCGGCGGGATCAGGCCGGCACCCAGGGCCAGCGCGCGCAGGCGCACGTCATCGCGCAGGCGCGCGGGCGTCAGGCTGCGGAGCGCCTGCGGGAGAGTCGCCATCGCGCGCCAGCCTACGCGGCCGCGCGCTCAGACAGCTGAGACCTGCTCCTCCTCGGCGACCCGGAACGAGGATCCGCAGCCGCAGGCAGCGACGACGTTGGGGTTGTTGACCTTGAAGCCGGCGCCCTGCAGGCTCTCCTCGTAGTCGATCGTGGAGCCGCGCACGAACTGCAGGCTCTCGCCGTCGACAAGCAGCTTCAGGCCGTGGCTCTCGAACACCACGTCGGTCTCGCGCTGCTCGTCGAACGCCAGCTGGTACTGGAAGCCCGAGCAGCCGCCGCCGCGCACGCCCACGCGCAGGCCGGCCACGCTGACGTCGGCCTGCTGGGAGGCGAGGAACTCGTGCACCTTCTCGGCGCCCTTGTCGGTGATCTCGATCATCGCTTCGCTCCTGTGGACGGCTGCAAGACTTTCCAAAGTATAGCGCTGGCCCACGGGCGGCCGTAGCATCGGCCCGCGCGTGGCTCAGCCGCAGCGCGCACGCACGCGGAGACCTTCTACCCTTGAGGCGGATGCCCTCCGCAGAGGACATAAAGCAGCGCATCGAGGCCGCTATCGCAGGCGCGCACGCCGAGGTCGAGGACTACACCGGCGGCGGCGACCACTTCCGCGCGACCGTCACCGCCACGGCGTTCGACGGTCTCAGCCGCATCGAGCAGCACCGCCTCGTGTACGCGGTCTTCGGCGCCGAGATCGGCGGTCCGATCCACGCGCTCGCGCTGAAGACCCAGACCCCGTCGACGATCCAGACCAACTGAGAGCCAGGAGCACTCCATGTCCGCCAGCCAGTTCGAGCCGCTTCCGATGTCCAGCAGCGAGCCCGCCTCTGCGCCCGCACCGAGCGAGGCGCCCAACCCGATCCGCGACGCGATCGCCGAGGCGATCGCCGAGCACAAGGTGATCCTGTTCATGAAGGGCACACCCGAGGCGCCCGCATGCGGCTTCTCCGCGCGCACCGTCGCCGCGCTGCAGTCGCTCGACGCGCCGTTCGCGGCCGTCGACGTGCTGCCCGACCCGCGCATCCGCCAGGAGCTCTCGGCGATCTCGAACTGGCCGACGATCCCACAGCTGTTCGTCGACGGCGAGCTCCTCGGCGGCTGCGACATCGTGATCGAGATGTTCGAGTCGGGGGAGCTCGCGCAGGCGTTGCTGTAGCGTCCCGCGCCGCATGGCTCCCGTCGCGGTCGCAACCGACAGCACCCACTACCTCCCCCGCGCGCTCGCCGACGCGCAGGGCAGTCCACCAGGTCAGCCTGTACGTGGGCTGGAAGGGCCAGCCCGAGCGCGAGCTCGACATGGACGGCTTCGACGCCTTCTACAGGCGCCTGCACGACGATCGCGAACTGCCGAGCACCTCGCAGCCGTCGATCGGCGACTTCCTCGCGGTGTGGGAGCCGCTGCTCGATGACGGCCGCGACGTCGTCTCGATCCACCTCGCGGGCGGCATCTCCGGCACGTGTGAGGCCGCGCGCCAG
Organism: uncultured Solirubrobacteraceae bacterium; assembly: GCA_963797105.1. GTDB lineage: Bacteria > Actinomycetota > Thermoleophilia > Solirubrobacterales > Solirubrobacteraceae > Palsa-744. The sequence goes on along the minus strand of CAWCOB010000002.1, from coordinate 719,534 downwards.
GCGCACGGGCTGCTCGCCGAGCGCGGTCTCGGCGAGCGCGTCGAGGTGATCGACGGCGAAACCGCCTGCGGCGGCACGGGCCTGCTGGTGCTCGCCGCATGCGCGGCCGCCCGCGCCGGCGGCGACTTGGACGCGGTCGTCGCGCGCGTGCGCGAGGCGCGCCGGCAGCTGCGGATCTGGTTCTGCCTGGACACGCTCGAGTACCTGCGTCGCGGCGGGCGGGTCGGCAAGGCGCAGGCGTGGCTTGGCGGCACGCTCAGGATCAAGCCGATCCTCTCGCTCGAGCGCGAGATCGTGCCGGTCGAGCGCGTGCGCACCGCCGGGCGCGCGTTCGAGCGCATGGTCGCCTACGCGCAGGACCTCCACGACAACGGCGCCGACGGCTGGGTCGTGCAGCACATCCAGGCACCCGAGCAGTCCCAGCGGCTGATCGAGCGCTGCCGCGAGATCTTCGACTCCGAGCCCGTGTTCACGTCCGAGGTCGGACCCGTGATCGGCACCTACACGGGCCCCGGCCTGATCGGCGTAGGAGCAATCCCGCGCGCGCTCCTCGCCTGACCTGAGGGCCGGAGGGCAAGCGAGGCAAGGACGCAAGGAGCGAAGCGTGCTTAGGCACGTGAGCGACTGAGGACGCCGCCTCGCGCCGCCATCCGGCCCTCAGGAGCGCTTGCGACGCCGGCGGCGCACGATGCGCGTGGTGAGCATCAGCCCGACGACGGCCGCGCCCACGGTGATTTCGCTGCGGTGGCGCTCGACGTGCCCGCGCCAATCGGTCAGGCGCGTGACCTCGCCGCGCAAGCTTCTGCACCGACACCGCGAGCTCCATGCGGTTGGCCTCGATCGAGCTGCGGATCTCCGCGGGCGTGCGCTGGGCCATCAGCTCTGTCCTCCTGCGTCAGCGGCGGGATAGGGCACGCTGGCGGCTGCCTGGACCGGCGCCGCACCGGGACCCACGCTCTCGCGGATCTTGCGGGCCTCGTCGATCGCCATGCTCGGCACCGGCGGCGAGCCTTTTTTGACCGCTTTCGCGGCGATCAGCCCGGCGAGCAGGCCGAGCACGACGAGGATCACCGACATCGCGAAGAAGCCCCAGAAGTACGTGAATTTGTTGCCGATCGGGAGGTAGTAGTAGAGCAGCCACGCACAGCCGACGAGCGCGAACACGAGCGCCGTGAAGAAGAACACGCCGGCCGCCGCGCCCACGACCGCGCCCTTGACGAGCTTGGTCGCCTTCTGGCTCATCTCCGCCTTCGCCAGCTCGATCTCCTCGCGCACCAGCAGCGTGGCGCGCTCGGACACCTCGGCGATCGCCGTCGCGATGTTGTATGTCTCGGGGTCCTCGGCGGTCCCCGCGCGATCTGCCGGCGGCGGTGGCGGAGCGCTGCTCACTCCGGCGGCTCCTCGTCGAACAGGCGCCGCCACACGGTCGCCGCGGCGCGGTTGGCGACCAAGCCCACGAGCGTGCTGATGCCCATCATCAGGCCCTGCCACATCAGCCGCTTGACCATCTCGTTCTGCATCTCGCGCAGTCTATTGCTCCAGGCCGCCGCAGACCGTCTCGACGACCAGCCACTTGCTGCGCTCGAAGTACTCCTCGCCCTGCGGAAGCAGGCCGAAGATCCAGCCGGTCAGCAGTTGCTCGATCGCGCCGTAGAAGGCCATCGCGGCGAAGCGCGGGTCGATCTCGGGCTTGAACACGCCCTGCTCCTGCGCCTGGGAGATCATCCCGCCGATCAGTTCGTAGGCCTCGCGGATCGTCGCGATGTGCGTGTTGCCGAACGAGTTTGCCGCACGCGTCACCTCGACGATGATCACCTTCATCAGATCGGGGTCGTGCCGATAGCAGTCGACGATGAACGACGCGATCGCGCCGAGCTTCTCGCGCACGGGGATCGCATCGGCGTCGACCTCGCGGATCAGCTCGAGCATCACCTCCCAGCGCTCCAGGAACAGCGTGTCGAGCACCTCGTCCTTCGACGCGAAGTAGTGGTAGACGAGCCCGTAGGCAACGCCCGCCTCGTCGGCGATGTCGGATACGCGGCACGCGTGGAAGCCCTGGCGCGCGAACACGCGCACCGCCGCGTCGAGGATCAGTCGGCGCTTGTCGGGCGCCTTCGCGCCGGAGGCCGATGCGCGACCGGCGCTCATACGGGCTCCACGACCGGCCAGCGGTAGGTCTCGGGCCGGCGGTTGGCGAGCGAGGGCAGGAGCGCGCGGATCTCGAGCTGGCGCTCGAGATCGAGCTCGGCGACGATGTGCCCCGCGCGGTCGGAGGCCTGCGCCAGCACGACCCCCCAAGGGTCGACGATCATCGAGCGGCCCGCCGGAGTGCTGGGGGTCTCCGATCCGCCGCCCGGATGCTCGCCGACCTGGTTCGCGGCGATCACGAACGCCTGGTTCTCGATCGCGCGCGCCCGCACGAGCACCTCCCAGTGATCGCGCGTGGTCGCCAGCGTGAAGGCGGCCGGCAGCGCGATGATGCGCGCGCCCCGAATCGCGAGGATCCGGTAGAGCTCCGGGAAGCGCAGGTCGTAGCAGATCGACAGGCCAAGCTCGACGCCGTCGGCGGTCTCCGATACGACGATCTCCTCGCCCGGCTGCTCGAGCTCGGACTCGCGATACTCGCGCCCGCCGACCTCTACGTCGAACATGTGGATCTTGCGGTACGCCGCCCGCAGCTCGCCCTGCGGGTCGACGTGCACGGACGTGTTCGCGAGCTTGGCCTGGCCAGGCACGCGCTCGAGAATCGAGCCGGCCACCAGATCGATACCCAGCTCACGGGCCGTCGCGCGAGCCCACGCGAGCGCCGCGCCGTCGAGTCGCCTCCGCAGCAGCACGCAGATCGTCCTCGGAGCCCATCGCCGTCCACTTCTCCGGCAGCACGACCAGCTTCGCGCCATCGGCTGCCGCCGCGCGCGTGAGGCGATCGGCGCACGGCCAGGTTCGCGGCCACGTCGGCCCCGGAGTTGAGCTGGACTGCCGCGACCTTCACGAGCGCACCCCCTCCCGCGCGCCACGCGTGCGCGAATCGCGACGGCGCCCCAAAGCAAAGTAGATTGACTGGTCAGTCAACCCTTCGAAGCATAACGCCCACAGCGGGTCGCTCCTCGCCGGATGCGCGTCGCTCCTCGCCGCTCGCGGGTTGATCCGCCCCGGTGGCGCGTCACTCCTCGCCGCTCGCGCGATGGCGGCGCAGCGCGGCGAGCAGCAGCTTGGAGTGCATCGCCCCGATCAGCTCGCGCAGCGGCTCGGTGCCCGCCGCGACGATCTCCATCGCGCGCTCGACCTCGACCTCGCCGGCGAGCCGCCCGAGCAGCGCGCGCACCTCCTCCTCGACGAGCGGCTCGAGTGCCTTGCGGTAGCGCAGCGTGTCGTACACGGTGAAGCCCAGCGCCTCCTCGTAGCCGCCCGCGCGGAAGCTGGCGATCGCCTCGATGATCTTCACGTCGTCGCGGTCGTAGCCGCGCTGGTTGGGCGTCAGCACGCCGATCTCCGCGAGGCGCTCGAGCACGTTGCGCGGGACGTCGTAGCGCTCCTGCACGGCGCGCCGCGACACGCGGCGGCTGTCCTCCGCGCTCGCGAGCGCCCGCTCGAGGATGCGGTCCTCGAGCTCGATCAGCGCGCGCACCCGCTCGGGATCGTCCTCCAGCGCTCCCTTGATCACGCGCAGCGGCATGAAGCGCTCCTCCTGCAGGCGCTTGATCAGCTCGATCCGCTCGACGTACTCCGGCGGGTAGTAGGCCATGTTGCGGCGAGGTCCTGACGATGTCCTCGCCGGCCCCGAGCAGTCCCTCGCGCAGGTAGTAGCGAATCGTGCCCGGGCTGACACCGGAGCGCTCCGCGAGCTCGCTCATCTTCAGCAGCTCGCCCCGCGGCGAGGAGTCGCCGGCAAGCGGGGCGGCCGCGCTCATCGGCTCGCGCCCGCGCTCATGCGCGGAAGATGGCGCCGGCGTTGGCCTCGGCCGCGCCGGCCGCCGCACCGCTCGCCAGCAGCTCGACGACCTCCTCGTGCGAGTAGCCGGCCGCGAGCAGCACCTCCTCGGTGTGCTCGCCGAGCGCCGGGCCCGGCAGCCGCGCGTGCTCGCCCGGCGTGCGCGTCAGCTTGATCGGCACGCCGAGCTGGCGCACCGGGCTCGCGGCCCCCGGCTGGTCGAGCTCGACCACCATCTCGCGCTCGCGCACGAGCTCCGAAGACAGCGCCTCGTCGAGCTCCAGCACCGGCTCCAGACAGCAGTCGTGCTCGCGCGCGAACGCCTCCCACTCGATCGCGACTGCGCGTCATGAAGATCTCCTTGACCTGCGCGTGCGCGTCGGAGCCTGGGCGCTCGAACTGCATCGCGATCAGCTCCTCGCGGCCCGACGCCTCGGCACCACGCCTGCCAGAACTTCGGCTCCAGCGCCCCCAGCGACACCCAGCCGTCGGCGCACTCGTAAGGGCGGTAGCAGATCAGCGAGCCCGCGAGCGGCAGATCGCCCCGGCGCGGAACCTCGCCGTCGGCGAAGTGCGCGGCGGCCACCATCGCCAGCCACGACAGCGCGCCGTCGGACATCGACACGTCCACGAGCTGCCCTTCGCCCGAGCCCGCCGACCCCGACCCCGGCAGCCCGGAGAGCTCGCGCGCGCCGTCGCGCTCGCGCAGCGCCGCCATGATCCCGAACGCCGCCATCAGCGCGCCGCCGCCGAGATCCGCGATCTGCCCGGCTGCCTGGACCGGCTCGCCCCCGCGCTCGCCCGTCAGACCGAGCAGGCCGATCAGGCCGAGGTAGTTCATGTCGTGTCCGGAGGCGTCGCGTTTGGGCCCGTCCTGGCCGTAGCCGCGAGATCGCGCAGTAGACGATCCCCGGGTTCTCCTCGCGCATGCGCTCGTAGCCCACGCCCAGCCGATCGAGCACGCCCGGGCGGAACGACTCGAGCACCACGTCGTACTCGCGCACGAGCGCCAGCAGCGCCTCGCGGCCGCCGCTCGCTCTTGAGGTCCAGGCGGATCGAGCGCTTGTTGCGATTCAGCGACAGGAACAGCGCCGACTTGGCGCTGTCGTGCGCGCCCTCGTAATACGGCGGCGACCAGCGGATGTAGTCGCCCATGCCCGTGTCCTCGACCTTCACCACGTCCGCGCCGAAGTCCGCCAGCAGCAGCGAGCAGAAGCCGCCCGGCAAAAGGCGGGAGAGGTCGAGCACGCGGATGCCCTCGAGCGGCAGGCGTCATGTCGCGCTCTCCTCGCGCTGCGGGATCGCGAGCATCGCGCGGGCCTCCCGGACGGTCGCGGGCCGGCGTCCCATGTCCTCGGTCATCTGCCGCGCCTTCGCGATCAGCTCGCCGTTGGAGCTTCGCCATCTCGCCGTTCGGCAGGTACAGGTTGTCCTCGAGGCCGACGCGGATCGAGCCGCCGAGCGTGAGCGCCGCCGACACCAGCATCCACTGGTCGCGCGAGATCCCGATCACGCCCCAGTGCGAGCCCGCGGGGATGTTGTCGACCATCGCCGCGAGGTTGCGCGCCGTCGGCGGGATGCCGCCGACCACGCCCATCACGCAGTCGACGTGCAGCGGCGTCTTCAGCACGCCCATGTCGATCAGCGGCGCGAGGCTGCCGACGTGGCCGACGTCGAAGCACTCGTGCTCCGGTTTGATGCCGAGCTCGTTCATCGCCTCCAGCAGCTCGATGATCTCTGCGAACGGGTTCTCGAAGACCATGTTGAACACGAACTGCTTGCGCGAGCGCGAGTACTTGGCGTAGTTCATCGAGCCCATGTTCAGCGCCGCCACCTCCGGGCGGCACGCGCGCAGGTATTCGACGCGCTTCTGCGACCGGCACGCCGATCGTGCCCGTCGAGTAGTTGACGATCACCGCGTCGCCCACCTCCGCGCGGATCGCGTCGGTGATCGCCTGGAAGTCCTCGATCTCATAGCGCGGCGTGCCGTCCGGTTTGCGCGCGTGGATGTGGATCGTGCACGCCGCCCTCGTCCACGATCCGCCGCGCCTCCGCTGCGTACTCCGCCGGCGTGTACGGGATCGCCGGGCACTGCTCGCGGTTGGCGATCGCGCCCGAGATCGAGCAGGTGATGACGACTGGATCCTCGAGGCTCATCGTGTCCTTTGTGCCCTGACAGTGTCCTGACGGTGTCCTGTGCGTGTCGTCACTGTGTCCGGGACTCTCGTTGTGTCGTGTTTTGGTTTATGTGCGCCATGGTGATACAGCCTTCATCGGTGAGAGGTCATACGGGGACGACCCCGTGCCGCTTCCACGGCCGCTCGACCTTCTTGCCGGCTGACATCTCCAGCGCCCGGCAGATCGTCTCGCGCGTCTCGCGCGGGTCGATGACGTCGTCGATCAGGTCGTTGCCGGCGGCGATGTAGACGTCGAAGATCTTGCGGAAGCCCTCGATCAGCTCCGCCTTCTTCGCCGCCGGGTCCTCGGCCGCGTCGACCTGTTTGCGAAACGCGATCTCGACCACGCCCTCGGCGCCCATCACGCTGATCTCGGCGCTCGGCCACGCCACGATCAGGTCGGGCTCGTACGCGCGGCCGTTCATCACGTAGTAGCCGGCGCCGTAGGCCTTGCGCGTGATCACCGTGATCTTCGGCACGGTCGCGTTGGCGACCGCGTAGAGCATCTTGGCGCCGTGGCGGATGATGCCTTCGGCCTCGACCTTGGTGCCGACCATGAAGCCGGGCACGTCCTGGAGGAACACGAGCGGGATCGCGAACGCGTTGCACAGGTTGACGAAGCGCGCGGCCTTGTCGGCGGAGTCGTTGTCGAGGATGCCGCCGAGCTGCTTGGGCTGGTTGGCGACGATCCCCGACGGGCCTGCCGCCGAAGCGCGCGAAGCACGTGATGATCGTCTTCGCCCACTGGCCCTTGATGTCGAAGTACTCGCCGTCGTCGACGATCCGGCGGATCACCTCGTACATGTCGTACGGCTTGCGGTTGGACTCCGGCAGCACGTCCAGCAGCTCCTCCTCGCGCCGGTCGATCGGGTCGATCGGACCGCGACGCACCGGGCGGCGGCTCTTCGCAGTTCTGCGGCATGTACGACAGGTACTGCTTGATGCGCTCGATGCACTCCTCGTCGTCTGGCCACCTCCATGTCGCCGACGCCCGACTTGCGGCAGTGCACGCGCGAGCCGCCCAGTTCCTCCTGGGTGACGTCCTCGCCGATCGCCGCGCGCACGAGATGCGGGCCCGGCGAGCGCCATCGAGCCGCGGCCCTTGACCATCGGCACGAAGTCGGCGAGGCCGGGGATGTACGCGGTGCCCGCCGCGCACGGCCCCATCAGCGCGGCGACCTGCGGGATCACGCCGCTCATCACGACCTCCTCGCGGAACAGGTGCCCGGAGCCGGCGAACAGCGAGCCGGCCGCCTCCTGCACGCGCGCGCCGGCGGAGTCGAGCAGCCACACGAACGGGATGCGCTTGGTCAGCGCCAGCTCGCGCAGGCGCGTGACCTTGATCTCGCCCGTCATCCCCATCGAGCCGGCCATCACCGTGAAGTCGTACGCGCACACGGCCGTCAGGCGGCCGTCCACCTTGCCGTAGCCGGTGATCACGCCGTCGGCCGGCGCCTCCACGCCGTCCATCGCGCGCTGGGAGAAGTGCGGGCGCCCGTGGATGCCGAGCTCGACGAACGTGCCGTCGTCGATCAGCAGCGCGATCCGCTCGCGCGCGGTCAGCTTCTCGCGCGCGTGCTGCGCGGCGATCTTCTCCTCGCCGCCGCCCAGCGCGGATCTGCGCGCGGCGCGCTTCCAGGTCCTCGACGAGCGGGCGCAGAAGCGAAGTGACGGGCGCCGTCGCGTCCGCGGCCTGGGCATCGCCGGCGGCTGGGGTCGCGGTCTTGCGCTGGGTCATCAGCGACCCTTCCACTGCGGCTCGCGCTTCTCGAAGAACGCGGTCACGCCCTCGACGATGTCCTCGGTCGACAGCGCCAGGCGTGAGCTGCGCGCGCAGGTAGTCGAGCGCGTCGTCCAGCGGCATGTCGAGCTGGCGGCGCATCGCCTCCTTGCCGAGGCGCATGATCACCGGCGAGCTTGGCCCGCGAGCTTGCCGGCCCACTCGGCGACGACGCGCGTCCAGCTCCTCGTCGGGCACGACGCGGTTGACGATGCCCGCCGCGAGCGCCTCCTGCGCGTCCCAGCGCTCGCCGAGCAGCAGCAGCTCGTTGGCCTTCTTGCGCGGCACGTTGCGGTAGATCAGCGCCATGATCATGAACGGGAACGTGCCCACGTTGATCTCGGGCGTGCCGAACGTCGCGTCCTCGGAGGCCACGATCAGATCGCACGCGAGCGCGATCCCGAGCGCGCCCGCGAGCACGTGCCCGCGCGCCGCGCACACGGTCGGCTTGCCGAGCTCGCCGATCAGCTTGAACAGGCCGACGAAGCGCTCGGAGCCGAAGTGCTTCTCGACGAGCGGCGCGTCCGCGCGCGAAGCCGCCCAGGTTGGCGCCCGAGGAGAACGTCTTCTCGTGCGATGAGGCGAGCACCACGCAGCGCACCTCCGCGTCCTCGCGCGCGCTCTCGAACGCCGCGATCAGGCCGCCGAGCAGCTCCGGCGAGAGCGCGTTGCGCGTGTCGGGATCGTTTAGCGTGATCGTCGCGACGCCGGCGGCCACGTCGTAGAGGACCTTGTCCCCTTGCGGGGAGGATGCGGTGGCGAGCGTCTCGGTGGGCACCGGCGCATCCTAGCCCGATCGCGCGCAGGTGGGAAGTAGGGAGTTCTACTATTCACTTGTGGCTCGGCCTCCGCGGCCGCTTCTACCTCCGCGTCGCAATGACCAGAAGCGCGGCGCGGCGGCGGCGACCGTTGGGCCACCGCCGCCGGAGGAGGAGCAAAGCCTCCGCCCTACTTCGCCTTGTCGGCCTTCACGATCTTTTCGGCTTCGGTGGCCGTGATCGTTTCGCCTGCCGGCGGCGGCGTGATCGTGACGGGCGTGTCCACGGCGGTGATTTCGACGACCGAGGTGAGCTGCACGCCCCCCGGGAGCAGCAGCGTGGTGTCGCTGCGTACGGGGATCCCCTGTGCATTCACGTCGACACGGAAGGCTCCCGGAAGCACGATGTGGAAATCGCGCACGGCGGCCGCCAGCTTTCTCGAGAACACTTCTTCGGCGATCTTTGCCGCCGGGAGCGTGCCCCCGAAGACGGTCACGCTCTGCCCGGCGACCGTGCTGGTGCCGAACGAGCGCGCGTCTTTGGTCTCCGACAGCACCTTGGCGACTCCCGCGTACGGGTGCGCGGTGTCGGGGGCGAGGCCGCTGGCGTTGAGGGTCGGGTTCGAGTGAAGGAGCTGGTCGACTTCGGCGCGGGTGATCTTCAGCCACGGCTTGCCGCCATCCTTGCTGGCGAGCTTGGCGTTGCGCAGGTACAGCGCTTCGCCGTCCGTGAGCACGGTCTCCGACCTGCCGGCCGCCGTGATCTCGACCTGCGCCGCCGCGGGCGAAGCCGTGAGCTCGCCGGTGAAGGTGATGCCCGCGGCGTCGAGCGCCGCGAGCTTGCGCGGGAGATGCCCGGAGAACGTCATCTGGCCCTTCACGGTCTCGCTGCTCGGCGTCGCCGTCGACAGCCGCTGCTCGACTTCCTGCAGTTCGGTTGCGCTCGTCTTTGCGCCCGCACCAGGCGCAGAGATGGCCATCGCCGATGGCGGGAGCGCCGCGAGAGCGCATGCTCCCGCGAGCGGCGCCGCAACTAGAGCGTTGCGGATGCTGCGTCTTGTGAGCTGTCTCTTCATTGTCGTTTTTGTCATACGGTGAGTCTTCCCCGTCCCCCCGCGCTCAAACGTCGGGGGCTGCGCCAGACGGGCTCGGGCACCCCCCCCACATGTTCAGAGTAGTGAGCTGTACTATTTACTTTTCGAGGCGCCTCGGCTAACGTGGCCGGCGCCGGCGCCGATCGCAAGGCGACGCCGCGTCCGATCGCGGCGCCACACACAGACCCGAGGAGAACCGAGATGGCCGCCACCGCCGCAGCGTCCCCGCAGGGGGAAAGCGTCCGCAAGCCCGACTTCAAGAGCCAGCGCAAGCACTTCATCTTCAGCGACGAGCACGAACAGCTGCGCGAGTCGATTCGCAACTTCGCGATCAAAGAGCTGGCGCCGCACGCGGAGGAATGGGAGGAGACGACGTTCCCGGACTCGGTCTTCGCGCGCATGGGCGAGCTCGGCTTCCTCGGCCTGGACAAGCCGGAGTCCTACGGCGGCCAGGGCGGCGACTACTACACGAGCCTGGTGCTCGCGGAGGAGATCACGAACGCGAACTCTGGCGGTCTGGCGATGGGGATCGCGGTGCACACCGACATGGCGATGCCGCCGATCCTCGCGTTCGGCACCGAGGAGCAGAAGCAGGAGTGGGTCGTGCCGGCGATCAAGGGCGAGAAGATCCTGTGCCTGGGAATCACCGAGCCGGACGCCGGCTCGGACGTGAAAGGGATCAAGACACGCGCGGTGAAGGACGGCGATGACTATGTGATCAACGGCTCGAAGACCTACATCACGAACGGCCACCGCGCCGACGTGATCGTGCTCGTGACGAAGACCGACCCGGATGCCGACTACGACGGCTTCACGTTGTTCCTGGTGCCGATGGACGCGCCGGGTGTGATCCGTGAGAAGCGCCTGGAGAAGCTCGGCATGCACGCGTCGGACACGGCGCTGCTGGCGTTCCAGGACGTGCGCGTGCCGGAGTCGGTCGTGCTCGGGCAGGTGGGCAAGGGCTTCTACCACATCATGTGGGAGCTCCAGGGCGAGCGCCTGATCGGCGCCGCCGGCATGGTGGCGGGCGCGCAGAAGTGCTTCGAACGCACGCTGCAGTACGCGCACGAGCGCAAGGCGTTCGGCCGCGAAATCGGCAAGTTCCAGGTGATTCGCCACAAGTTCGCGGAGATGGCGACCAAAATCGAGTCGGCGCGGCAGATGACCTACATCACGGCGTGGCGCTTCAACAACGGCGAATACCCGGTGCGCGAGATCTCGATGTCCAAGCTGCACGCCTCGCGCGTGCTCTGCGAAGTCGCCGACGAATGCATCCAGATCCACGGCGGCGCGGGCTACATGCGCGAGTACGGCGTCGAGCGCGTGTGGCGCGACGCGCGCTTGAACCGCATCGGCGCGGGCACCGACGAGATCATGCTGGACGTGATCGGCCGCTCCTACGGGCTGTGAGTCGGCGCCGGCGGCTCGGCCTCGCCGCGCGAGACCACGAGCGTCGGGGCAAGCCGGCGGCGGACGGTGCGGTTCACGAGCGTCGATCCGAGGCCGGCGATCAGCGGCGGCCAGAAGCGGACCTCGCGCGCCCGCTGCCTGCGCTCGTCCTCCGAGGGGAGCGCGGGGCTCGGTGTCAGCCGCCGACTGAGCACGCGCGTGGCCACCTGAGCCAGCGCCACCGCGAGCGTCCGCCACAGCGAAAGCCGCCTGCCCGTGCGCCGGTCGACCGTCCTGACGCCGGCGATCCAGCCTCCCGGCGTACCCACCTGCTCGCCGAGGACGGCGAACGCCGGCGCCAGCATGCGCATCCAGTCCGGTGGGCGGGCAGCCGGCCGCTCGGTCTCGCGAGCGCGCCAGGCCCGGAGCCCGTAGATCGCGGTGGGCAGTGCCATCAAGGCGGCATCGATCAGCCCGGCCAGCGCCTGTCTGACGCGCGGCGCGGGCGCCGGCGTCACGGTAGTCTCAGCGTCGCTCGTATCCATCGCCAGATCATCGTCGGTCCTGGCGCTGCGTGCGGTCATCAAGGGATATGAGCACATGAGCGCACTGAATCCGCCCTTCACAGACGAGCACGAAGAGCTGCGCGCGTCGATCCGCGGCTTTATCGACCGCGAGCTGGCGCCTCATGCGCAGCAGTGGGAGGAGGACCGCTGGTTCCCGGACGACGTGTTTCCGAAGCTCGCGGCGCAGGGCCTGCTGGGGCTGAAGTACCCGGAGTCCTACGGCGGGCAGGGCGGCGACTACCTGCACGAGGCGGTCATGTGCGAGGAGATGGCGCGCGCGGGCTCCGGCGGCACCGCGGCGGGCATCGGCGCACACATCAACATCGCGACGCCGCCGATCTGGAAGTTCGGCACCGAGGAGCAGAAGCAGCGCTACCTGGTGCCGGCGATCGCCGGCGAGAAGATCGGCGCGCTCGGCATCACCGAGCCGGGCGCCGGCTCGGACGTGGCGGCGATCACGACACGCGCCGAGCGCGTCGACGGCGGCTGGATCGTCAACGGCGAGAAGACGTACATCACCAACGGCGTGCGCGCCCACTTCATCGTCACCGCCGTGAAGACCACGCAGGAAGGCGGGCACCACGGAATCTCGTTCCTGATCGTCGACCGCGGCGACGGCATCACGTCCTCGAAGCTCGAGAAGCTCGGCTGGCATGCCTCGGACACCGCCACGATCAGCTTCCAGGACGTGTTCGTGGGAGAGGAGAACCTGCTGGGCGGGCTCAACGAGGGCTTCAAGCTGATCATGGCCAACTTCCAGTGGGAGCGCCTGGCGATGTCGCTCGGAGCGATCGGCGCGATGCAGCTGGCGTGGGAGCGCACGGCTGAGTTCGCGCGCGAGCGCCAGGCGTTCGGCCGCCCGCTGTCGGGCCACCAGGCGATCGCGCCACAAGCTCGCCGACCTCGCCACGTCCGTGTACACGTGCCGCTGCGTCACCTACGACGCGCTGCGGCGCTTCGTCGACGGCGAGGACCCGCTGAAGGAGGTGACGATGGCGAAGCTGCTGACGCAGCGCGCGTGCTTCGAGCTGATGGACGCGTGCCTGCAGATCCACGGCGGCGCCGGTTACATGCGCGAGTACTTCATCGAGCGCGCCGCCCGCGACGCGCGCCTCGGCCCGATCGGCGGCGGCAGCGACGAGATCATGCGAGAGATCCTCGACGCGCGTGCTCGGCCTGTAGCGGCCGTCTCCAGCGCCCTGTAGCCCGCCGTCTCCAGCGCCCGTATCGAACACACGTCCAGCGCCTCCTTGCAGCGCTAATGCTCCATGCCTGAAGGTCCGATGCGTGCGACGTGGCTGCCCTACGTCTTCGCCGTCTCGCCGCATCCACTGCGCTTGCGTTCGCCCTCACCGGCGCCGTGAGCGCCCCCGCGCTCGGCGCACAGGCCCGCGTTCGGGCCCACAGCTCAGCGCACCGCGGCTGCGCGCACGCACAGCTGACGCCGACCGCGAAGAACATCAAGCTGATACGCGCCGCGACGCTGTGCCTGATCAACCGCGAACGCGTCGCCAACGGCGAGCGCCCGCTGCGTCCGAACCGGCGACTGCGACGCGCCGCCCAGGCGCACACCGACAGCATGGCCTTCGGCGACTACTTCGAACACGTCGGGCCGGCCGGCCAGACGCCTTTGGCGCGCATGCGCGGCGCCGGCTACATCTCCAGCCGGGCCGGCTACGAAGTCGGCGAGAACATCGCGTGGGGCACGCTCAGCCTGTCCACGCCGCGCGCGATCGTCGCCACGTGGATGGCCTCGCCGGGGCACCGCGCGAACATCCTCGACCCGCGCTACCGCGAAACGGGCATCGGCGTCTCGCCGCACCCGCCCGCCGCCCTCGCTCACGGGCAGTCGGGCGCGATCTACACGCAGGACTTCGGCGTCATCATCGGCGCCTGACCAGCGCCCGGCGCCGCCGACGCTGCCGAACAACCGCCTCGCGCACGGCGAGCGCCCCGCGCGCCCGCCCCATCGGCTCGCGCCCGTATATAACCTGCGGTCCCCACCACGACAAGGAGACCTAACGGCTATGGGAGTACTCGACGGCAAGTCGGCGATCGTCACGGGCTCGGCGCGCGGGATCGGACGCGCCACCGCGGAGCTGCTCGTCGCGCAGGGCGCTCAGGTTCTGATCAACGACCTCGACGGCGACATCGCCGAGCAGGCGTCCTCCGAGATCGCGGGCGACACGGCCGTGTTCGCGGGCGACCTGACGAAGCCCGGCGCAGCCGACCAGCTCGTTCAGAAGGCGGTCGACTCGTTCGGCAAGATCGACATCATCGTCAACAACGCCGGCTACACGCTCGACGCGCCCGTGCACAAGATGTCCGACGAGCACTTCCAGGCGATGCTCGACATCCACACGGTCGTCCCCTTCCGCATCATCCGCGCCGCCGCGCCGCACCTGCGCGAGCCGGCGAAGAAAGAGCGCGAGGAAGGCAAGGAGGTGTTCCGCAAGATCGTCAACGTGTCCTCCACGTCGGGCACGTTCGGCAACGCCGGCCAGGCCAACTACTCCGCGGGCAAGGCGGGCGTCGTCGGGCTCACGAAAACGGTCGCCAAGGAGTGGGGCCAGTTCAAGGTGAACGTCAACGCGGTCGCGTTCGGCTTCATCGACACGCGCCTGACGCAGGCGAAGGTCGACGAGAACACGATGGAGAAGGACGGCGAGAAGATCCAGCTGGGCATCCCCGAGCAGATGCGCCAGATGGCCTCGATGCTGATCCCGCTCGGTCGCCCCGCGACACCCGAGGAGGCCGCGGGAGGGATCTTCTTCCTGTGCTCACCGTGGTCCAACTACGTGCACGGCCAGACGCTGCACATCACCGGCGGGCTGTTCGGGGGGATGACGGGCTGAGGACGCTCGCGTTGGGGAGCGGTCGCGCAACTGCTCCCCAACGACTATCCCGGCTTCGAGACTGGCCGACTACCCCTTAAGCACCCAACTCGCCAGCATCGATTTTGCGCCTGATCTCAGCGGCTCCTGGCCACTGTGGCTCGATGCCAGCGCTTCGGAGCATCTCGTCGCGAGCAGCCAGGAACTGCTCTGCGGTTTCGCCCGGACTCAACGCGAAGCCACGCGCTCTCGCGGCTACGCCCCGATCCTCGATATCAATTGGTAGATCTCGTTTGGTAGCCATGGTGGCTGTCCTGGCCTCCCCTCGACACGTTCGCGCATGAGCAGCGCGTAGGTTTCGGCAATCAGCTCATGGATGTACTCTCGGCGAGGATAGTCGCCGCGCCGGATGCGCTCACGTATTCCAGCCGGAGCCAATGCCAGGAGGCGCGCGCCCTCGCCGGGGTCGTGAGGGGAGGCGTTCGTGACGCTGAGAGCGTGACCCCACTCGTGCCACGCAACCCAGGTCAACAGAGCTTCACGAGTCGCAGGGTCGGCGTCGACGAGCGCCGAGTGCTGCTCGTTGATGAGCACCAGACGGAGATTTGGCATCCACATACCGAGAGCCTGGTCGTCAGCCACAACCTGCGCTCTGTCAGGGGTAATCTCACCCGCAGATCTGAGGCGCTCGTCCGCGGCCTGCCCCAGGCCCCCGTCGACGATCTCCCATCGAGAGGCACCGACCTGTACCAACAAGCGGCGATGTGATGGCGGCAGCGCGTCCCATGCAAGTTGGACGAGCTCATCTGTATTGACGTCCCGCACTCGACACCCCGATCCGGGCAGCCGCATTGGCGTGGTGGTGGCTGTTGGCTATGTGCCAGCCTTCTACGCTTCGGGGCTGGTCCGATCAGTTCCTGCATGTGAGATTGGCAACGCCACCCAACCCGAGCTCACGCCCCCGCGACACCCCTGAGATCGAGCAGGCACCCCGAGAAGTACGCGCCCGCCGGCGAAGCGAGGTAGGCCGTCAGCGCGGCGACCGCCTCGATCGTGCCGGTCCCTGGCGCGATCGTCACCGGCGTGATCCCATGCCGGGCCCACTCGATGGACAGCGTGCGCGCGAGGTTCTCGAGCCCGGCGCAGGCAGCGTCCACATGCTCGCCGCCATCGGCGGGCGGCGCTATATAGACGATGCGCCCGGCGCGCGCATCCGGCAGGAACGCTTCCTCGACAACCACGCGCGTGACGTTCCAGGCCGCGTCCAGGCAGGCACGCAGCGCCTCGCGCGCTCCGTCTCCGCTGCCACGGCGGCCGGCACCCGACTGCGCGAACACGCTCGCGCAGTCGACCGCCAGCAGCTCGACCGTGCCCCCGTCGGCGAGCGCGCGCTCCACCGCGGCCTGCGCGGCATGCTCAACGGCTCCTTCCTCGTCCTGGCCCGACGCGTCTAGGCTCAACTCACAGACGCGCGCATCCAGTCCGGCGCACACACGAAGGACTGCGTCTCCGAAAGACCCGCGGTCAGCCGTGTCAGACGGCGCCCCGGTGAGCAGGATCGAGACGCCCTCCAGCAGACCTGGGCGCAGCAGCTCGGATACCTCGATCGTGGACATGGCGCTGGCCGGCAGCCTATTGCCAAGCGGCCGCTGCCTGCGGGTGGCGCGCCCGGCGGCCGCAGCCTCCGCGCCGAGCTCAGCCGCCGAACGCGCGCTCCGCGTCGGAGCCGCCAGCGCTGGGCGGCACGCCCACATCCGAGCCACCCCCGCCGGCTCCCGCGCCCGGGCCATCCGCACCTGGCGAGGACTGGCCGGGCGCACGCCCGCCGAGCTCGAAATAAAGCACGGCGGCGGCGAGCGACGCGAGCGGGGCGGTGAGCACGCCGACGATCACCCTGACGACGATGCCGGCGCCTGAGCCGGCGGACTCGGCGATGGCCTCGAGAATGAAGGAGACGACGCCGACGGCGATGTAGAGCACGAGGATCACGCCGAACACCTGCCAGCCGTTGCCGCGCACGAGCTGGCGGCTGCGGCTGAGCGCGGCGAGTACGCCGGGGCGCTCGAGCACGACGACGGGAGCGGCGACGGACCAGACAGTGATGAGGTACAGGCCGGGGACGATGACGAGGATGAAGCCGACGACGATGCCGATGCCGGCGATGATGCCGACGAGGATCAGCTGCCCGAGGACTGGCGTGGCGGCGCGCAGCAGCTGTCCGGGGCTGGAGTCGCGCCGGCCGTCCTGCACGTCGGCGACGAGCTCGACGACCATGCCGGTGAAGAGCGTGCCGGCGATGAGGTCGATGAGCACGGCGAGGAGGGCGAGCCCGGAGCTGGCGACGACGAGCAGCGCGGCGATGATCCCGGTGAACACGAACACGACGGCGGCGGCTGGCATCAGCACGGACGCCTGGCTTACGTAGATGTCGAGCACGCGGCGGATGACCGCGCCGCTGTCAATCCGATGTTGCATCCGCCACCCCCGAGCGTCGTCGCTGTCCCATTCGCGTTTGAACCCTAGGCGACGAGCCCGACGGCGAGCGCGCGGCCGACCGGGCGCGCCGCTGCTCAGGCGACGGCGGCGCCCTCTGGCGCTCGCCGCTCGGCGCGCCGCTGCTCGCGCACGCGCCGCAGGATGCCCTTGCGCCCGTGTTCTTCGAGGCCGCCGTAGAGGCGGCGGATCTCGACGAGGACCTGGTCGGCGACGGCCTGCTGCTGCTCGCGCGTGGGGTCCTCGATGGGCTCCCAGCGCATGGCGTCGCCGTACTGGATGGTGACCTTGGGGAACTGCAGGCGCTTCCAGTTGCGGATGTGAGAGGAGCCGTAGATCGCGATCGGCACGACGGGCGCGCCGGTCTCGAGCGCGAGGCGCCCGATGCCGCGCTTGGCCTGTTGTGCGACGTTGCCGGTGCGTGAGCGTCCGCCCTCGCAGTACATGGTGATGGCGCCGTCGCGCGCGAGGATCGAGCGGGCGGTGATGAACGTCTCCTCGTCGCGCACGCCGCGGCGCACGGGGAACACACCGCCGTGGGTGTAGATGAACTGCATGGGCCGTTTGAACAGCTGCGACTTGGCCATGAAGCGCACCTTGCGGCGGATGTAGCAGCCCATGAGGAAGTGGTCCATGAACGAGAAGTGGTTGGGCGCGAGGATGACGGCGCCTGAGCCGGGGACCTTCTCGACGGAGATCGCGCGGGCGCGCAGGAACGTGTACGCGTAGAGCGAGGTGAGCACGCGCGTGAGCTCGTACGTCCAGTCGGGTTCGCGCGTACGCGAGCGCTCGTGGAAGCGGTCGAAGTGCTCCTTGGGCCGCGGGTCGGTGTAGACCTGCTCGCGCATGGGGGCGAGATCGCTCATGCCAACACGCTGTACGTCCGAGGCGGCTCGAGGTTACGCGCGCGAGAGATACACGCGCACGAAGTCGAGCAGCTGGCGGCCGCGGTGGGCGAAGCCGGCGAGCGTGCGCCCGGTGGCGCGGTGGGCGAGGTCGAGGTCGAGCTCGACGAGCCGGTGCCCGGCGCGGACGGCGTCGACGGTCATGCCGATCTCCATGCCGAAGCCGTCGGCGAACGGCAGCACGTCCTGCAGCGCCTGTTCGCTGAGCGCGCGCTGCCCGGAGATCGGCGCACGCGTGTCGAGGCCGCAGCGCCGGCGGATGGCCCAGCGCGCGAAGCCGAGCGCGAGCCCGACGCCGCCGCCGACGCGCGTGGCGAAGGCGCCGACGGCGATGTCCGCGTCGCCGCGCGCGACGGTGTCGGCGAGCGCGACGAGCGCACCCGCGGAGTCGCCGAGATCGCCGTCGCAGAGGACGAAGACAGATTTTGAGTTGGGATGGCGGGCTGTCGGAGGGGCCTCGTGGGAGCGCGCCTCGGCGTCGCTGAGGGCGGCGCGCGCGGCGCGGGTGACTGCGGCGCCCTTGCCGACCGCGCGCGCGGCGCCGACGACGCGCACGCCGGCGCGGCGCGCGATCTCGGCGGTGGCATCGGTGGAGCCGTCGTCGGCGACCCAGATGGGCGCGCCTGGAAACGCGCGCGCGAGCGCGGCGAGCGTCGCGCCGATGCGCTGCGCCTCGTCGTGGGCGGCGACGACGAGGATCGCGGACGAGCCCGCGGATCGGTCGGGGGCGCGGTCTATTGTGCTTCCCCCATTGTCCCTGGCGGCGCGCTGGCGAGCAGCGTGTGGAGGAGCGAATGACTGACATCGAGGCTCATATCACGGGCACGGTATGGAAAATCGAGTGCGCGGTGGGCGACACCATCGAGGAGGGCGACACGGTCGCGATCCTCGAGTCGATGAAGATGGAGATGCCGGTGGAGGCGGAAGACGCGGGCACGGTCACGGCGATCCGCTGCGAGGAGGGCCAGGCGGTGAACGAGGGCGACACGCTGGTCGTGCTGGACTGAGAACCTGTTTCAAAATGACTGGCACACCCGCATGCGCCCCTGTACACGACGCTGGGCGCCACGTGCCGTCTTGCCCGTGCTCCCAGCACGAGCTTCACCGACCCGCGTCGCCCAGCTTGGTCCAGGAACGCCCCGACCGCACCCTCATTTTGAAACAGGTTCTAAGAGCCGTGCGGCGACGTCGGCCACGGGCACTCTTCGCCTGGCCGCCCGCGCTCGTCTAGCCTGTCGCACCGATGACCTCGACCGCCCCCCCACGCGAGCTGGCCGACGGCAAGCTGCTGCTGGACGAGCCGGCGGACGGGGTGCTGCGCCTGACGATCTCGAACCCGGCGAAGCGCAACGCGCTCGATCACCCGATCCTCGACGCGATCTCGGCGACGCTCGCGGAGTGCTCGGGCGCCGCCTCGCACGTGCGCTGCGTGGTCGTGACGGGCGCGCACGGCATGTTCTCGGCGGGCTACGACATCGGCGAGATCCCGGACGAGGACTTCGAAGAGCAGGCGGAGCGCCTGGTGGCGCATCCGTTCACGCTGGCGATCGACGCGCTCGCGGCGTTTCCGCACCCAACGCTGGCGGCGCTGCCTGGCCACACGATCGGCGGCGGCCTGGAGCTGGCGCTCGCGTGCGACCTGCGCATCGCCCAGTCGGGCATAAAGCTCGGCATGCCGCCGGCGAAGCTGGGCCTGGTGTACTCGCACACGGGGCTGCGCCGCTTCATCGACACGATCGGCGCGGCGCGCACGCGCGAGCTGTTCCTGCTGGGCAGCTACATCGACGCGCCGACCGCGCACGCGTGGGGCCTTGTCAATCGCGTGAGCGCGGCCGCGGGGCTGGAGGCGGCGGCGCTCGAGCTCGCGGGTGAGCTGGCAGGCAACGCGCCGCTATCGCAGACGGGCAACAAGCGCGTGATCGAGGCGCTGCTGCAGGCCGAGGGCGAGCTGGCGGCCGACGTGGAACAGGAGCTCGTCGAGCTGCGCCGCGCGTCGTTCGCGTCACGCGACCTGCGCGAGGGGATGCGCGCGTTCGCGGAGCGGCGCGCCCCGCGCTGGCAGGGCGAGTAGCGAGACCCAGCAAGCCTCACCGGCGCCGCCGGGCAGGGCCGCCGTCACCGCCCGAACCCCCGGCGAGGCCCACTGCGACGACTGTCGGCGCCAGCCGCAAATAGCGATGGAAATTGACGTCCGCCGCAGCGCATACGGTTTCGTTCCGGTGCCGCCGCTGATCACACGGGAGGAAGCGCTCCGCCTCGGGGAGATCGAGGATCGCGAGCAGATCGAGGCTCTCATCCAGCGCGCGTGGGAAGCGCGCGTCGAGCGCTTCGCCGACTCGACCGACATGTGCTCGCTCGTGAACGCGAAGTCGGGCGGCTGCGCGGAGGACTGCGGCTTTTGCGCGCAGTCGCGCTTCGCGGACGCGGAGACGCCGATGCACGCGATGATGGAGCCGGAGCAGATCCTTGAGCACGCACGCGCGGCGGAGGCTGCGGGCGCGCATCGCTTCTGCATGGTGACGCAGGGCCAGGGGCTTTCCAAGCGCGACTTCGAGAAGTACCTGGAGGGCGTGCGGCTGGTCTCGGAGCAGACGAACCTGAAGCGCTGCGCGTCGGTCGGCCACATCTCGGCCGAGCGCGCGAAGGCGCTGCGAGATGCGGGCATCCAGCGCGTGCACCACAACGTGGAGACGGCGCACAGCTACTACTCGGAGGTGACGAGCACGGTCCGCTACGAGGGCCGGCTGCGCACGATCGACGCGGTCCGCGAGGCGGGCCTGGAGACGTGCGTGGGCGGCATCCTGAACCTCGGCGAGACGCGCGAGCAGCGCGTGGAGATGGCGTTCGAGCTGGCGGCGATCGACCCGACGAGCGTGCCGATCAACATGCTCAACCCGCGCCCGGGCACGAAGTTCGGCGACCGCGAGTACATGGACCCGTGGGAGGCGGTCAAGTGGATCGCGATCTTCCGGCTGATCCTTCCCGAAGCCCTGTTCCGCCTGTGCGGCGGGCGCGTGGAGAACCTCGCGGAGCTGCAGCAGCTGGCGGTGAAGGCGGGGATAAACGGCGTGATGATGGGCAACTTCCTGACGACGCTCGGCAACGAGCCGGAGACGGACCGCGCGATGTTCGAGGAGCTGGGGCTGAACGTGGAGCGCCAGCCGGACAACGCGGCCAACCCGCGACCGGACAACCGCTCGGGCTGGCTCGCGGGCGAAACGCCGGACGTGGTGGCGCAGGCGCGAGATCTCGCCGCACCGCAACAGAGCTCGGCGGCCGCCGGCGCCGGGCTTGAGGTGCGCCTGTGGGATCCATCCAAGCAGCTGCGCTATCGAGCCAAGCGCACGACGCCGCCGCGGCCGGACGGCGCGCCGAACAGAGTCCCGGTCGGATAACTCGAGGTCGGGGGACAGATGAGCGAGATCGAGGAGCGGCTGCAGGATCTGGAGCGCCTCGGTCTGACGAGGCGCCTGCGCCTGGTGAGCGGACCGCAGGGTCCGACGGTGCTGATCGACGGCAAGCCGGTGCTGCTGCTGTGCTCGAACAACTACCTGGGCCTGGCCGATCACCCGCGCGTGCGCGACGCAGCGGCGGATGCGGCGATGCGCTGGGGCGTGGGTGCAGGCGCCTCAAGGCTGGTGTCGGGCACGATGACCGTCCACCGGCGCCTGGAGGAGCGGCTGGCGGCCTTCGAGGGCAGCGAGGCGTGCCTGCTGTTCGGCTCGGGCTACCTTGCGAACATCGGCGTGATCGGCGCGCTGGCGGGCCGCGGCGACACGATCTTCTCCGATGAGCTCAACCACGCGTCGATCATCGACGGCTGCCGGCTCTCGCGCGCGGAGGTGGTCGTCTACCGCCACCGCGACGTCGAGCATCTCGACTGGAGCATGCGCCGGCACGCCAGCCGCGACGGCTCGGCGCGAACGCTGATCGTGACCGACTCGGTGTTCTCGATGGACGGCGACGTCGCGCCCCTCGCGGCGATCGCGGAGCTCGCGGACGTGCATGGCGCACGCATCGTGGTGGACGAGGCGCATGCCACCGGCAACCTCGGACCGGGCGGGCGCGGCGCGGTCGCCGAGGCGGGGCTGCAGAGCGAGATCGACGTCGTCGTGGGGACGCTCGGCAAGGCGCTGGGCTCCTATGGCGCGTACGTGAGCGCGAACGCGGAGATGATCCGCTACCTGATCAACACGGCGCGTCCGCTGATCTTCTCGACGGCGCCGTCGCCGCCGGCGATCGCCGGCGCGCTGGCTGCGCTGGCGCTGCTGCGCGAGAGCCCGCAGCGCGTGCAGCGGCTGCGCTCGAACGCGCGCGTGCTGCGCCGCGCGCTCGCCGCAGAGGGCTTCCCGGTGGTGGACAGCGAGATGCACATCGTGCCGCTGATCCTGGGCGAGGAGCAAGCGGCGATGCGCATGTGCCAGGAGGCGATCGAGCGCGGCGTGTTCGCGCAGGCGATCCGCCCGCCGACGGTGCCTGCCGGCTCCTCGCGACTGCGCCTGACGGCGATGGCCTCGCACACGGCGTCGGAGCTCGAGATGGCGGCGGAGGTGTTCGGCGACGCGGCGCGCGCGATTGGGGTCGACCCGGCCTCGCTCCAGCCGGCGCTGGCGGAACGCCAGCAGGAGAGCGAGGAGCGCGAGCTGGTGTACACGGAACTGACGGCGGTCGCGACCGTGCGCGCGGACGCCGGCGAGGAATCGGCGCTCGCGCCGTTCGACCTGGAGCGCGACGCGGTGGGGCAGTCTGCGGTGCTCGAGCGGGCGGCAGTGGGCGAGCCGTCTCACGCGAGCGAGCCGTCTCACGCGAGCGAGCCGTCTCGCCGGACCGAGCCCTCTCACGCGAGCGAGCCCTCTCACGCGAGCGAGCCCTCTCACGCGAGTGAGCCCTCTCGCGCGGGTGAGCCGTCTGAAGCGGACGAGGCGTCGATGCCGGTCGCCGCGCTCGCGGGCGCGGATGCGCCGTTTGACTTCGAGCGCGAGCTTCACAGCGTCCGCGCGGCCTAGCCCGCCCGAGAGGCAGCGATGCGCGGGCTGTTCGTAACTGGAACCGACACGGGCGTCGGCAAGACGGTGCTGAGCGCGGCGCTGGCGGCGGCGCTCGCCGCCGCCGGGGAGCCGGTGCGTGCGTTCAAGCCGGTCGTCACCGGCCTCGATGACCCAGCCGAAGCGAGCGGCGGCTGGCCCGCGGACCACGTGCTGCTCGGCATGGCCGCCGGCATGGCGCCCGAGGACGTATCGCCGCTGCGCTTCGGGCCGGCGGTCTCGCCGCACCTGGCGGCGGAGCTGGCCGGTCAGACGATCGAGCCCGAGCGACTGCTCGCGGCGGCGCGGGCATCCGTACAGGGAGGTCAGACGCTGATCGCCGAGGGGGTCGGCGGGCTGCTGGTGCCGCTGCGCGAGGACTACAGCGTGCGCGACCTCGCCGTCGCGCTCGGGCTGCCGGTGCTGATCGCGGCGCGACCGGGGCTGGGCACGATCAACCACACGCTGCTGACGCTCGACGCGGCGCGCGCCGCGGGGCTCGACGTGCGCGCGGTCGTGTTGACGCCGTGGCCACACGAGCCGACGGTGCTCGAGCGTTCCAACCGCGAGACGCTCGCGCGCGCCGGCGAGGTTGACGTGGAGACCCTGAGCCCGATCGCCGGTCCCGAGCTCGCCGAGCTGGCACGCGCCGGCGGTCAGCTCCCGTGGCGGCGCTGGCTGCGGCTACGCTGAGCGAGCATGCGATCGCACTACTTCCGCGCCATCGCGCTCACAGTCGCGCTCGTGCTGCTCGCGGTCGCGGTGCCCGTGGCGTCCGCGGGCGCGGCGCAGGCCACCCAGATCACGACTCCAGCGGGTGTCAGCTTCCCGTTCATTCGGGAGGGAGGCAAGATCACGGTCGTGGGGACCGCGACCGGGCTTACCGTGCCGGACCTCGAAATCCGCTGTTACTACGGCGCCGAACCCGCCGGCTATCGGACGATCGCGGACAAAGTGCCGGTCGCGAATGACGCGTTCTCGGTCGAAGCGTCCACGTTCGAACTGCCCAACGCCCTGTGTCAGCTGCGGGCTGTGCCCGAAACGTTCCCGGCCACGAAGCCGGCGCTTCCGCCGGGCGAGGACGAGCGCTTCGAAGGCCCGCTCGTGGTCGCGTCCGAATTCGTCCCGGAAACGAGCAACTACTACGCGGCATCGAGCACGCTCACCGGCACCTTCTTCCTCGGTGGCTATGCGCTCGAATCGTTCCTGTACAGCGCGTCGGACCACGACAACGCACAGCTGTTCTACGGCACCGCAAACCTGAGCGCATCGGTGGCTGACGAAACCCGCTCGAGCGTCGAGGTGGACGGCAGCGATGCGTACCTGCCGAAGGCCGCGAGGGAAGTGGAAGAAGACTTCAAAAAGGAAGCCGAACGCAAGCGACAGCTGTTCACGCCCCTGGCGGGCAAACCCGCGGTCGCCGTCGAAGACCACTTCGACGAAGCCAGCCACCAGATGACCGTCGAAGAGCGTGACCCCGTCGTGAAGTGCTCGCCCGAGCCGGCGACATACCCACCGACATCGACCAGCTGCACGAGCTTCGTCGCGACGGGCGTGGAAGTGGAGCGCACGTGGCAGACGAGCGACGAAGACCACGTCGCGGCGCTGACCGAGACGTGGTCTTCGAGCGACGGCGCCGCCCACACGGTGAGCGTCCGCTACTTCGACGAAATGGCCTCCGCGAAAGGCGGCGGCGCCTATGAGTTCCCGGAAGAAACCAGCTTCGCGCCAACCAGGGAAGGGGAAGTCACGACGCTCCCCGCGGGCCCGCGCGCAATCCTCTACAAGACCGCGGAAAAGCTCGCTGAAATCGGTGACGGCAAAGACCCGCAGGGCGCGATCGTGTACGACACGGCGCCGAGCGAAGCCATCCAGATCACCAGCGGCAGCCGCAATGGCACGTACAACAGCTTCGAAGCGCCATACCTGCTGACGATCCCCGCGGGCGGCGCGTCGGCACCCGTGCGAATGACGTTCGTCCAGGCGTTCGCGCTCACCGAAGTGGACGCGCTCGTCGCGGCGGCAATCGCCGGGTACCAGCCGAGCCCACCGAGCAGCCCGCCGACGACGCCGGCGACGACCCCAAACGCCGCCACGGCGCCGGTCACCGCCAGCCTCGCCGGCCCCGCCGGCTCAGCCAAGGGGCACGTGTCGCTGAAGCTCGCGTGCCACGGCGCCACGGGCAGGAGCTGCCGGATCCACGTGAGCCTGACGACGCTCGAGAAGAGCCGCGGCGGACACCTGATCGCGCTCGCGGCCGCGAGAACGCGCTCCAAGCAGGTGACCCTCGCGGCCGACACCGTCGTGATCCCCGCCGGCCGGCAGCTCGAGGTGACGCTGACCCTCAACGCCACGGGGCGCAAGCTGCTCGCGCGCTTCGGCAAGCTGCCCGCGCGTCTCACGGCCGTCCTCGAAGTCGCGGGCGCGCGCCACACGGTGTTCGCCCGCAACCTAACGATCGAGCCCAAGCGCAGGCGCCACAGCCACTGACGCGCGTCGGCGCACTCAAGCCGAGGCTCCACACGCCGCGCGGCCAAACCGGCGGCAACGTACGCCACATCGAAAAGGCGGAGGTCACTGGTTCGAGCCAATATCGCCCATCGCCTACGGCCCCGTGTTTGACGAGCCGTTCGTGTTTTCAAGCTCGCCGTGGTTCCAATATGGTTCCGTTTGTGGGTTCTTGTCTGCCGCCAGCTAACGGTGCTCGATGGAGATTGCAAAGGGTGCAGGGGGCTGACTCAGGACGGACGATCCGAGTAGCCTGCCTCCGCGAGTGTTGACTCGACGACGTTTAGGGCTCCGGGAACATGAGGAGGGCGGGACGAATCGGGCGTGACTCGGTCGGACGCAGCCAGTAGACGACGGTCCGCTTGGCTCGACCGTCGCGACATACCTTCGGAACAGCGATGGCAGCGGCGAGGGTCCCGATGCGCACGTTGCTGGAGTGGATGGGCCCATCTCGATCTGGCGACTTCGCAACTCTACGCGGACTATGCTCCGAAGGAGCACGAGGTCGATCTGGCGTTCGAGGGTCCGAAGGCGTAGGTAGCCTCGATCGCCATGTCCGGAGACACGCATAGCGAGGAGTCAGGATCGTGCCGCAGCGCCCGTGACGAGGCGAGGATCCAATGAGCGGCCGGCCGATCCTTGCCGAGACGCGCACGCCCGACGGGTTGCGCGTGGTGCTATTCGAGGACACGTGGCTGATGCACATCTTGAATCCAGACGGCGGGCACGCTGAGCGTGAGCCGCATCTGAAGGCGGTGCTCGAAGCGCTCGCGTCGCCCGACCATCGCGAACCCGAGCGATGGCCGGCTCGCGAGCGGTTCTTCACGCGCGACACAGGACCGACCGGCTGGCTGATGGTCGTCGTAGACTCTGCACAGGAGCCAGCTCGGGTCGTCACGGCATTCGGCTATGGACACGGGCGCTCCCCTGACGGATGGGCACCATGAACGTCAAGATCGATGACCTCACATTCGACCGCGGCCACTACGACGCCGAGGGCGACGTGCTCTACCTGGGGCGCGGCGACACCAACTTTGCGTCGGATGCCGCGCTCACACCCGAGGGCCATGGTGTGCGCTACGACGACCGCGGCGATGTGATCGGCGTCACGATCATCAACGCACGCCGGATCATCGCAGATGACGGGTATCTGACGATCACGTTGCCACACGCGGTACGCGTAGAGGCGGGCGATCTAGCTGCCGCTCTCGGCTAGGAATGCGGTGCTCGCTCGCGTCGGTCGACGCCGCAAGCGGTGGCTTTCCGGTCGGCGCCGTGCCCGGCCTGAGACTCCAGACGTACGGCACTCGACTGACGGTTAGTGCGCCGCGTCTTGAGTCTGAGAAACCGCGATGACGCCGTCGGATGGTAGGTGACGACGGATTCAAGATGGGCCTGTTCGACGACCTTTCCGATTACGATTTCGAGCTTCTAGTGGCTGACCTCCTTGGGGCAGAGCTAGGAAAGCGCTTCGAAACATTTCCTCGCGGGCGAGATGGCGGAATCGATCTGCGTGCCAGCAAGAAGAAACGTCTTCACGTCGTCCAGTGCAAGCACTACGCCGGCAGTACGTTCTCGAAGCTGAGGACGGCCGCGAAGCGCGAGCCGAGACATTTCGGCGATGCGGCCCCCGACCGCTACACCTTCGTGACCTCGCGACCTCTTACAGCGGACAACAAGACCAAGCTTGTCGACGCGCTCAGCCCACTCGTCGCTGACGAGTCGGACATCTTGGGGGCCAATGACCTGGCGCAGCTGCTCCGCAAGCACACGAAGGTCGAAGTGGCACACGTCAAGCTGTGGCTACGCAGCATCGCTCCGCTGGAGCGCATCATAAACGCCGACGTGCTCGCTCGGAGCGAGGTTCTCTTGAACGAAATTCGGAGCGGGCTCCCGCGCTATGTCCAAACGCGAAGCTTTGCAGAAGCACGAAAGCTGCTCCACGCGCATAACGTCGTGATAATTGCCGGACCGCCTGGAATCGGAAAGACGACCCTCGCGCGCCTCCTGTTGCTGGATTCCACAGAGGCGGGATTCGCGCCGTACAGCGTACAGTCGGACATCGCTGAAGCGTGGCAGCTCTTCAAGGCGGACGAAGCGCAGGTGTTCTTCTTTGATGATTTTCTTGGTCGTACAGCACTATTCGAAGGCGTGGGGCGTGACGCACGAGATCTCGCGACATTTATCAAGGCGGTGCGAGACCGACCGGCAGCACGGTTGATTCTCGCGACCCGCGAGTACGTACTACAGCAGGCTCAGCAGCAAGTCGAGGATCTCAAATGGCAGCAGCTTGAAGCGGAGCGGTATGCGCTAACGCTCGAGCGCTACAGCCGCGTCGAGCGCGCGAGGATCTTCTACAACCATGTCTTCTTTTCACCCTATGTTAATGAGCAGGCGCGCAAGTCACTGCGCGCAGATCGTGAATATCTGCGCGTCATTGATCATCCGTCCTACAGTCCGCGGCTCATCGAGTGGATGACTGGCTTGGGCGGCCAGCAGCTCGGCGCGGCCGAGCTTCAGGAGTTTGGGGCTTTCTGTATGCGGACACTGCACGAACCAGAGAAGCTATGGGCACACGCATATGCAAAGGGTCTGGGGCGTCGGGAGCAGTGCGTGCTTGTTCAGCTATGCACGATGCCCCGGGCCGTCACTGTCGCCGATCTTGAGCGGGCATACATAAATGCGGCACGCCTACAGGGGCTTCCGACGCGCAGCGCCCAATTTGAAGAGGCGCTTCGTGTCCTCCAAGATTCATTTCTGAAGATTATCCGCGTGGCTGCGCACGATGCGGTACAGGTCCTGAACCCGTCTCTGATCGACTTCGTCAAGGCAAAGCTCGTGGACGACGTCGGCATGCTTCGAGAGGCGATAGACAGCGCTACGTATTTCGACCAAGTGGAGTTTCTTGCGGAACTTGCGCGCGACTACGATCTATGGCGCCCCGATTGGGCTGAACGATTCTCCGAGGCCGTGAAGAGGACACTAGATGTCGAATATGAGCCACATGTGCAGTTCCCGGGCTGGGGCTCTCCTCGACGGGCGGATGAGTATCCCACGGCACTTGAAGGCAGACTTGAGCGCGCGGCGATGTGGTGTGAGCGCGACGACAGCGTTAGGGAGGCCATAGGGGGAGTCGTAAGCGACGAAGTAATGCGAGTGCTTGACGGCATCGGGAAGCGAAAGCAGCCAGATTGGACTATTAAGTGGGCACCGCGCTTGCTAAGGGCGCTGCAAGCTGCGCACATCGACGTTAGCGAGGCCGTGCTCGTAGCGAAGCGGATTGCAGAGCAGCGCACAGACACGGACGCGATAGGGAACTTCGAAACCCTCGCGGACCTCAGAAGCATCGCGCCCGGGGGGTTTTCCGACGAGGAGTGGCAAGAGCTACAAGACGGGTTCGAACAATGGGGTGAGGATGCGATGGCCGATCCTAACGAGTGGTTTGACAACCCAGAGGCGTTTGAGTCGTTCGAAGGCGCTGCGCTTAGTCTCGGTGTTGCGTTCAGTGACGACTCGTTGGAGGCAGCGAGGGAGGCAATCAATCAACATGTGGCCGAGCAGCAAGAGCGGGCGATGGAACAGATCTCCCGGGAAGATATGGAAGACGAGCGCGACCGAGAAGCTAGGACGGATCGCGGCTCAGACGATACGGCCACGATTGACGCCATGTTTGAAATGTTCCGTGCTTAGGCTCCGGCGGGTTGAAGCCGTGGTTCCATTCGTGGTTCCGTGTTAAGCAAATCTCAGCCCATTTGAGCACACCTGGGGCCAGCAAACACGGGAGATAGCACTCAAGATGACCACCAGGCTCGTTTCGAGCCCAGTATCGCCATCTACAATCCTTCGCGCAGGGTCGCTGCTGCGTTTACTCGTTTTTGTCGCGGGGCTCGCGCTCGTAGCGCCCGGACAGGTATTCGTCGACCCAGGCGCGCGTGCTGCGCCACGTGCCGTCGGCGGCCTTGGAGGCCTTGAGACGGCCCCGCGTCGCGGCTACGCGTAGTGCGTTTGCGGAGATCCGTTCGGAGGCTAGGGCGGGCAACGGGACCAGCCGTGATGGGCCGGCGATGGCGGGAACGACGAACTTGTGGAGGTTGTCGAGAATGGCGCGGGCGAGCAGCTCCCCGAGGGGGCCGTGGTCGCCCTGATCGGCGCTCTGGAGTGCCGCCAGATAACGCCTGCGATCTCCCTTGAAGATGATCGCGGGGGGATAATCGAGCCTGACCAGGAGCAGATCGAGAACGAGCCGGCCAGTGCGCCCGTTGCCGTCGAGAAATGGGTGGACTTGCTCGAAACGCGCATGCACCTTGGCTAGCGCTTCGGGCTCGATGCCCTCGCCCTGCCGGCCCAGCGCTTGCACCTCGCTGATCCAGTCGGTGACCATGGCGGGAACCTCGGGCCACGGCGGTGGGCGCATGCCGCCGGGGAACGGCCGGATGTCGTGCGCGCGAAATGAGCCCGGACGCTCGCTGTGGCCGGCATTTGGGTGAGGCTCGATATCCCACGCGGGCGTGAGCGCAAGTCGGTGGATGTGCCGAAGCTCAGTCAGCGAGAGAAGCTCGCCGCTCGACCACGTGTCAGGGTCGAGCGCCTGACTGTAGACCCAGTTCGCGGCGTCCGCGTACCCACGCACCTCCATGTACTCCCTGAGCTGCTTGTTGCCCACCGCCCGACCCTCCTCGAGCAGCAGCTCGACCTGCTTGAGCACAAGCGTGTTGCCCTCGATGGCAGTCGAGTGGTGAGCCTCCTCGAGCCATATACCGCGCCAGATGCCGTCTGCTTCGCCAGGCGAGGGCAGGCCGCCAAGCCGGTCGCGCAGTTCGCCGATCTGAACGCGCAGGCGCTCGTAGACGGCAGCTCGCGTCGGCCGGCCGCGGCTGCTCTTTGTGATTTTGTTCGGTTGAGGCACTATCGAACTGTACCGAGCATCTTGCTAAGTGTGCGGCTAATGGAAAACCAATTGCACCGAACAAATATGCGGATGGGCGGACGCGTAGACCGGCATGGTTCTCGCGTGTGGAGGAGTCGCTCAAGCGGCGTTAGCGACCGACGCGGTGGCGGCGGCGAGCATCGCGGCGCTGACCTCGGCGAGATCCTCGGCGTCTGTCACATACGGCGGCATCGCGTAGATCAGGCGTCCGAAGGGGCGCAGCCACACGCCGTGCGCGACGGCGGCGGCGGTCGCGGCGGCGATGTCGACGGGCCGCTCGAACTCGATCACGCCGATCGCACCGAGCACGCGCACGTCGCTGACGCCGGCGAGCTCGCGCGCCGGCGCTAGCCCTGCCTGCAAGCTCGCCTCGATCCCAGCAACGCGCGCATGCCAGCTACCGTCCGCGAGCAGCTCGAGCGAAGCGCGCGCGACGGCGCACGCGAGCGGGTTGGCCATGAACGTGGGGCCGTGCATCAGGCCGCCGCCCTCGCCGCCGGAGACGACCGCGGCGACATCCGCAGTGCACAGCGTGGCCGCGAGCGTCATGTAGCCGCCCGTGAGCGCCTTGCCGACGCACATCACGTCGGGCGCTAGCGCCGCGTGCTCGCACGCGAACATCGCGCCGGTGCGCCCGAAGCCGGTGGCGATCTCGTCGAGCACCAGCAGCAGGCCGTGCTCGTCGCACACGCGCCGCATCAGCGCGACGCACTCGGGCGAGTGAACGCGCATGCCGCCGGCGCCCTGCACGACCGGCTCGAGGATCACGCCGGCGAGCTCGTCGGTGTGGCGCTCAGCGAGCTCGCGCACGTGCGCCGCCCAACGCTCGTCGAGCCCGGAGTCGAAGCCGTCGGGCGGGCGCTCCGCGAACACGTGCCGGGGCAGCACGCCCGCGAACAGGCTGTGCATCCCCGTGACCGGGTCGCACACCGCCATCGCACCGGCCGTGTCGCCGTGGTAGCCGCCCCTGACGGTGAGCAGGCGCGTGCGCCCGTCGCGGCCGAGCGCGCGCTGGTACTGCAGGCACAGCTTGATCGCGACCTCGACCGCGACCGAGCCCGAGTCCGCGAAGAACACCCGCTCGAGCCCGTCCGGCGCCAGCTTGATCAGACGCTCGGCGAGCAGCACCGCCGGCTCGTGCGTGAGCCCGCCGAACATCACGTGCGCCATCTTCTCGAGCTGCTCGCTCAACGCCCGATCGAGCGCCGGATGGCGGTAGCCGTGGATCGCACACCACCACGACGCCATCGCGTCGATCAGCTCGCGCCCATCCGCCAGGCGCAGCCGCACGCCCTCGGCGGAGACCACCGGCAGCGAGGCCATCGCCGCCGGCAGCGCGCCGTACGGATGCCACACACGCTTAGCATCGAGCGCCAGCAGCCGCTCCCAGTCTTTGTCCGACGACGCCACTAGGGAGTCGCTGCGAGGACCAACGGCGACCTAGTCCTCGTAGAGCGTGAAGTCGCGCTTGCGCGCGCCGCACACCGGGCAGAACCACGTGTCGGGGATGTCCTCGAACGCGGTGCCGGCGGGGATGCCTCCGTCGGGGTCGCCCTCGTCGGGGTCGTAGATGTAGCCGCAGGACTCGCAGATCCAGCGCTGGAGGATCTCGGCTGGGGCGCTCATGCTCGAGTGGCCCAGCCGTCGGATGACGATGCAGTGGTGTCGCTCATGCGCGAAACATTAGCGGCCGGTAGGGTCAGCAGATGCGTGGGTCTGAGGAGAGCGAGCGCCCGGGGCCGGGCGAGGCGTACAACCCCGGACCCGCCACGCTTCCGCGCCAGGCGGCGAGCGTGATCCTGCTCCGCGGGGGCGCGGAGGATCTGCAGGTGCTGCTCGTCAAGCGCACCCCGCACGCGCGCTTCATGGGCGGCGTGTGGGTGTTTCCCGGCGGCGCCGTCGACGCCGGCGAGGGCGACGGCGACGAGGCCCACCGCATCGCGGGCGTCCGCGAGCTGCGCGAGGAGGCGGCGATCGTCCTCGACGATCCGGCCGCGCTCGTCAAGTTCTCGCGCTGGATCACGCCGGCGGAGGTGCAGATTCGCTTCGACACGCACTTCTTCCTGGCGGAGTTGCCGGCCGGCCAGGAGCCGCGTGTGGACGGCGAGGAGTGCGTCGATCTCGGCTGGTTCACGCCTCCCGCCGCGCTCGACGCCAACGGCGCGGGCGAGATCCAGCTGGTCTTCCCGACGATCAAGCATCTCGAGCAGCTGCGCGACTTCGACTCCGTCGACTCGCTCATGGCCTACGCGCGCGGGCGCGAGGTGCAGCCGGTGCAGCCGCGGGTACTGCTCGAAGGCGA
Organism: uncultured Solirubrobacteraceae bacterium; assembly: GCA_963797105.1. Lineage (GTDB taxonomy): Bacteria > Actinomycetota > Thermoleophilia > Solirubrobacterales > Solirubrobacteraceae > Palsa-744. The sequence continues at coordinate 686,847 of CAWCOB010000002.1, read as the reverse complement.
GGTCGCGCGCATCGTGCTGCCCGGCGAGCCGGGGTACTGACGTCGCCCGCGCGCGGCACGGTTTCGATGTCCCACCAACGACGCCCTTTCGGGCGGCGTCGGCTCTAGAGCTGCTGCTGCGCGTCGATCACGTGCGTGACCGCGTTGATCAGCGCGAGGTGCGTGAACGCCTGCGGGTAGTTGCCGAGATGCCGTCCCGAGGAGGCCTCGAGCTCCTCCGCGTAGAGCCCCAGGGACGAGGCGTAGGAGAGCAGGCGCTCGCACAGATGCTCGGCTTCGCGGTGCTCGCCGATCTCCGACAGCGCCGAGACCAGCCAGAACGAGCAGATCAGGAACGTGCCCTCCTCGCCATGCAGGCCGTCGTCGGTCTCCTCCGTGCGGTAGCGCAGCACGAGGCCGCCGTCGGTGAGCTCGTCGCGGATCGCCATCACGGTTGCGCGCACGCGCTCGTCATCCGGCGGGCAGGAAGCGCACCAGCGGCACGAGCAGCGTCGAGGCGTCGAGCGCGTCGGTGTCGTAGTGCTGGCGAAAGACGCCGCGCTTGTCGACGCCCTCGCTCGAGGATGTCCGTCGCGAATCTCATCGGCGAGCGCCTGCCACTGTTCGGCGTTCTCGACATCGCCCGCGCCGTTCTGCCAGGCGCGCGCCGCGGTCCATCGCGACCCAGCACATCAGCTTCGAGGAGACGTAGTGGCGGGGCTCGCCGCGCGCCTCCCAGATGCCCTGGTCGGGCTCCTTCCACGCCGCCGCCGCGCAGCGCACCTGGTCGGCCAGCACCGGCCACAGCCGCTCGGGGATGTGATCGCGCTTCTTGGAGTGCAGGTACACCGAGTCGAGCACCGCTCCGAAGACGTCGTTCTGGCGCTGGTTGTAGGCGCCGTTGCCGACGCGCACCGGGCGCGCGCCCTCGTAGCCCTTGAGGTGCTCGAGCGTCGACTCGGTCGAGGTCCTTCTGGCCCTTGATCCCGTACATGATCTGCAGCGAGCCATCCTCGTTGCGCTCCATGTCGGCGACGTACTGCACGAAGTCGTCCGCCTCCCAGTTCAAGCCGAGCGCGTGCAGCCCCCACAGCGTGAACGACGCGTCGCGCATCCAGCAGTAGCGGTAGTCCCAGTTGCGCTCGCCGTGCGGGGTCTCCGGCAGCGACGTCGTGGCGCCGCCACGAGCGCGCCCGTGGGCATGAACGTCAGCCCCTTCAGCGCCAGCGCCGAGCGCTGCAGGTGGAAGCGCCACGGATGGTCCGGGTAGGTGCCTTCGGCGAGCCACGTGCGCCAGAAGTGCGCTGGTGCGCTGCATGTGCTCCTCCGCCTGCTCGACGGTGTGCGGACCGCCCCGCCCCTCCGTCCAGGACAGCGCGCAGAAGCGCCTCTCGCCTTCGCTCATCGTGTGGCGCCCGTGCGCGCGGTTGCCCTCGATGCCCATGCGGATGTCGCTGAACAGCCTGAACGCGGTCACCTCGTCGGTGGCGTCCATCATGCACACGCCCTCCTCGCCGGTCTGCACGACGCTCCAGCTCGCCGGCGTCGCGCCGTAGTCGAGCATCGGCTCGCACACGATCTCCACCTGCACCTGCCCCTGGATGCATTCGACGATGCGCACCACCAGGTGATCGGCGTCGTAGTCGGTCGGCGGGCGGGTGTGGCTCGAGCCGTGCTTGTTGTCGTGCCACGGCCCGATCGTCAGCGCCTCGACCACCCGCAGCCAGCCCTGCGGGGTCATCCAGGTCGTCTCGATGATGTTCGTGCCGGGGATGTAGCGCCGCCCGGCAGGCACGTAGATGCCGTAGGGGCCCACGCGCCAGCTGCCGGCGCCGCGATCGAGCAGCGCGCCGAAGATCGACGGCGAGTCGAAGTGCGGCAGGCACATCCACTCGATCGAGCCGTCGGAGGCGACGCAGCGCACCCGTGTGGCAGTCCGACAGGAAGCCGTAGTCGGCGATCGGCGGGAACGGCGAGTCGATCACCGTCGGGTGCGAGCCGAATGCGCCCGTCGGGTGCGAGCCGAACGCGCCCAGCGGCGGCGGGCCGATCGGACCGATGGGGGGCGCCTCGTACCCGCTCACCACTCGGTCCGTTCGAAGCGCGGGCGCTCGACGCCCTCCGGCAGGACCTGCTCTTCCTCGAGCTTGTCCAGATGGGCGGCCAGCGTCGCCGTGGCGAGCGGGCGCAGCGGCTCGGGCACCTCCGACCAGGCCGCGTCCAGCAGCTCCTCGATCGTGCGCTTGCCTTCGCCGAGCGCCATGATCAGGCCGTGTTCGCGGTCGAGGCGGTGGGCGACGTACTCCTCGAGTGCGCACCTGTGCGTCCCAGACCGGCGGGCCGTGACCGGGGCACAGCACGTTGAAGTCCTCGCGCATGCGCAGGCGCGTGAGCGCGAGCAGGTAGCCGGCCATCGCGCCGCGGTAGGGGCTGATGAACACGCTGCCCTCGCCGAGCACCGCGTCGCCGGTGAAGCAGGCGCCGTCGCCGACCAGCGCGAAGTGGTCGGCGGCATGCCCGGGGTGGCGACCGCCTCGAACGGGCCGAAGCGCACATCGTTCGCCGAGTCGCACGTCGACCACGCCGCGCGCCGCCGCCAGCGGCGCCGGGTAGCGCTCGAGCAGCGCGCCGGACGGCTTCGGAGTGGTCGTGATGGTCATGCGTGAGCGCCACGCCGCCGAGCCCGCCGCGACCGTCGATCGCGGCGAACAGCCGCTCGAGGTGCTCGTCGAGCAGCGGCCCTGGATCGACGACCCATGTCGGCCCGCGCCCGACGACCCACGTGTTCGTGCCCGACAGCGTCAGCGGCCCGGGATTCGGCGCGCGCAGCGCGCAGGATGTCGTAATGCGTCAGCAGATCGGCATCCGAACCAGCCTCCGCTGAGTCGCCGTTGGCTCCAGCCTCCGCTTCGGGATTGTCCGCATGCGGCTCTGTCATGCGCAGCGACGTTAGCTGACCGCTCGGCCGAAACGACTGCACCCACGGGCTACCTCGTACGGGTGGGGTTGCGAGCACCGCGCCTGGCGCCGCTGCGCGAGCCGCCCCCGGGGCGCTTGGCCGCGCCCTTGGCAGCGCTCGAACGGTGCTCGCCGCCGCGTGCGCGATCGCCCGTCGCGATCCCTGCCAGCCCGAGCTCGCGATCCAGCCCCAGCTCGCGCACCATCCCGGCGAGCTCGCGGGTCTGGTCGTGCGCGACCAGCGTCACGCCGACACCGCTCGCGCCGGCGCGAGCGGTGCGCCCGATGCGGTGCACGTAGTCCTCGCGGGTGGCGGGTATGTCGTAGTTGATCACGTGCGTTATGCCCGCGACGTCGATTCCGCGCGCGGCGACGTCGGTGGCGACGAGCGTGTCGACGACCCCGGCCTCGAAGTTCGCGAGCGCCCGCTCGCGCTGGCCCTGGGACTTGTCGCCGTGCATCGCGACCGCGCGCACGCTGCTCGACGCGAGCTTCTTGACGAGCCGGTCGGCGCCGCGCTTGGTGCGCACGAACACGAGCGTCAGCCCGCGCTCCGCCTCGCCCAGCTCGGAGACCAGCCGCGCGACCTTGCCGTCGTGGGTGACCGTTACGAAGCGATGCTCCACGTCGCCCTTGCGCTCCGCCGAATGCGCGTGCTCGTGACGGCGCGGGTTCGTGGTGTAGGCCTTGGCGATCCGCCCGACCTCGCCCTCGAGCGTCGCCGAGAACAGCATCGTCTGGCGCTCGGCAGCCGTCATCTTGACGATCCTGTCGACCACCGGACGGAAGCCCATGTCGAGCATCCTGTCGGCCTCGTCGAGGACGAGCATGCGGATCTTGCCGAGCGATACGTCCCTGCGCTCGATCAGGTCGAGCAGCCGCCCGGGCGTGGCGACGAGGATGTGCGCGCGGCCGGCCAGGCGCGCCTGCTTGACGATTCCCGCGCCGCCGTAGACGGCGGCGATCGATAGCGCACGCGCGTGCGCGAGCGGGCGCAGATCCTCGACGATCTGGAGCGCAAGCTCGCGCGTCGGCGCGAGGATCAGCGCCGAGGGTCGCGCGTCGGAGTCTTTCAGGCGCTCGACCAGCGGCACGCCGAAAGCGAGCGTCTTGCCCGAGCCGGTCGGTGACTGCGCCAGCACGTCGTGGCCGGCAAGCACGTCGGGGATGACCATCTTCTGGACCGCGAACGGCTGCTCGATCCCGCGCTCGGCGAGCTCATCTACGACGACCTTCGATACGCCGAGGTCGGCGAATGTTGCATGCGTCATGTTGTTGGTGCTCCTTCTGGGGACCTTCTGGCCGCCGCTGCGGATGGAGATTCGACTGACCCCATCCGCGCCCTTCAGCGCCAACAAAGACAAAGAACCTCACGGGCGACTTCGCCACCCGTGGCATGACCGTAGCAGGCATCCTCGATCGCACCTGCACGAGCGCTCGCTTGCAAAGCCGCCCTGCAAGACAGTGGCCAAGCAGCCTCGAGGGGGTGAGAACCCCCTCAGATACCTCAAGGGCCGGCGCGGGACGTCGATCAGGTGGAACGCAACCGAACGAAAGGAACGCCCATGAGCATTGCTCCCATCGGAGGAGTCGGGGCTGCACAGAGCCCGCCCGCCGCCAGCAACGCCCGCAAGCCGGAGGCCAGCGAGGCTCCCGGCGTCCAGGATCACGACGGCGATACGGACAGCGCGACCGCCGCAGCGACGAGCGCCTCGGCGCAGAGCGCGGGGCGCGTGAACGTCAAGGCGTAGCGCGAGGGCCCGCCACGCGGTCGAGGCGCCCAGCGCGCCTCAGCGGGAGTACACGGCGAAGAAGTCGCGGTCGTCGGGTTCGAGGTAGCGCGTGGCGGGCCTTTCCATGCCTTCGAGCAGCTTGTTCGGCTGCTGCGCGCCGGGAGCCCCGTAGCTGATGAACGTGACCCAGTAGGAGTTGATGTCGAGCTCCATCGCGCGGATCGCTCCGGCGCGTATCAGCGCCCGCGCCAGGCTTTCCACGGTCTGGTCTTCGCCGGCGGCGTATATGAGGTTGCCGTGGCGGTCGACGCCGATCGCCGATCGCCACACGAGTACCGCGTTGCCCACCGTGGCGCCCCATTCGGAGGTGTTCGCGATGTTCGGGCTCGGTCGTCCTTCCTCGACGATCAGTGGCAGGTTCTGGCGCGCGAAGGAGACCCCCGGGGGGATGCGGGACCCGTAGCTCCAGTCGACCACGTCCACGCGTCCGTCTCGATAGCCGACGAGCGTGCCCTGCCCGTCGCGCAGCGGCGCGTAGGTTTGTCCGTTGACGGCGAAGCCGCCGTGTGAGTCGCTCAGCTTGAAGCCGCTGTTGAACGTCGCCAGCAGCCGCGGGCGATCGGCTTCGGGGACGTCCATCGCGCCGCGGGGGATCGGCACCGAAGGCTCGAGCCGTCCCGGGTTGAGCGTGAGGCTGGCTCGCTTGGTGTCGATCCACGCGAGCCCGGCCACGACACGGGGGTATTCGGGCTGATCGCGCAGGGTCGTCAAGAGCACTGGTGGCCGCGACTCCAGCGACGGGCGAGTGGCGTGCCAGACGCCCTCGCCCGCCAGCGCGGGGCGGATCAGGGCGGGCACGCGTGCCGGGCGGGCTTCGACGCTCACCGTCGGACGCGACGCGGCGCCGTAGCCGACCCTGGGGAGCGCGCGCAGCGTCGGCCCGCCCTTGCTAGGCGCCGTCAGCGTGTAGTAGACGGACTCCACGCTGGCCACCAGGCCGGCGGCGCCGTGGTCGCGCAGCCACTCGACGCTGCGGATGCCGAGGCTCGAGTTCGAGGGTTCGCTCATCGTCGCCGCGTAGGAGATGACGACCGGGACCAGCGCCACGAGCGCCAACACGAGCGCTACGCGACGCAGTCGCATCAACGCAGTCGGGTACTCGAGCCCTCGCGGTCGACCTGCCGGCGGGACCCGAACGTGCGCGCCTGCGGCTGGAGGCATGCGCAGACATTAGTGAGTGTGACTTTGACGTCCGCCGCGACCATCGGAACGTGAGTGAATTCTCACTGAGAAAACTCTCACACCACGCGGTCCTCTTTATGAGGGTTAAAGGATGCGGGTGTGGAATCCTGACGACGCACGACCGAGGGAGTCGCTCTCTGTCGTTTTTAACCAAAATCGCTGGAGGCTGAGACATCGTCGCACCCGAGGCACTGGCCGAGGACAAGCCCGCGCCGCGCATGGCCCTTCGCGAGGCGAAGGGTCATGCGCCAACCGCGACGGCCACGCGGCCACGCGATCGCTCGCGGGTCTCGCCCGGCGTTGTTCTGCGCGCGTGCAGGCCACGCCAGTGGGCCAAGAACATGCTCGTGTTTGCGGCTCCGTGCGCGGCCGGCTGGATCGACCGCCCGGTGATCGCGGCAGAGGCCGTCGGCGCGCTGGCGGTGCTCTGCATGATCTCGAGCGCCACGTATCTGCTCAACGACGTGCGCGACCGCGAGCAGGACCGCGCGCACCCGCGCAAGCGCCTGCGCCCCGTGGCGGCGGGCGAGCTCTCCCCGCGCTCGGCGCTGCGGATCGCCGCGCTGCTGGCGATCGCCGGGGTCGCGCTCGGAGCAGCGATCGCGCCCGGCCTGGGGGCGCTGGCGTGCGGCTACCTGGCCTTGACCGCGAGCTACTCGCTGTGGTTGCGGCGGGTGGTCGTGCTCGACATCGTCGTCGTCGCCGTAGGCTTCGTGATCCGCGCGCTGGCGGGCGGTGTCGCGACCGACATCTACGTGTCACGCTGGTTCGTGATCGTGACGGCATGCGGCGCGATATTCCTCGTGGCGGCCAAGCGCTACGCGGAGCTGCGCGCACGCCCGGGCGCACCCGCGGCGCGGGCCACGCTGCGGCATTACTCGCAACGATCGCTGCTGCTCACGCTCGCGGCGTCGGCGAGCGCTGCCTTGGTTGCATATACGGCGTGGGCCTTCACGAGACCGCAGCACACCGCCTGGTACGGCCTCTCGATCGTGCCGCTCGTGCTGTGGCTCGGCCGCTACGCGATGCTGATCGACCGTGGCGGCGGCCAGGCCCCGGAGGAGCTGATCCTGCGCGACCGAGCACTGCTCGCGCTCGGCGCGGGTTGGGGTCTTCTGTTCCTCGGCGGTGTATATGTCGGTGCGTGAGCTGAGCCACTCGCCGGCGCAGTCGGTCCGCTCCTTGAGCGGATGGGGGCGCATCTCCAAAGGCAGCTGTCGCGTGATCCAGCCGCGCACGGTCGAGCAGGTGCTCGAGGCGCTGACGGCCGACCGCGGCGTCGGTAATGGCGCGGGTGTGATCGCACGAGGAGCCGGGCTCAGCTACGGGGACGCCGCCCAGAGCAGCGGCGGCACGGTGCTCGACATGACCGCGCTCGACCGAGTGGTGTCGATCGACGCCACGCTGCAGCTGGTCACGGCGCAGGCCGGCGCGACGATCGCGCAGCTGATGGCGCAGCTCGCGGCGCACGGCCTGACGCTCCCGGTCCTGCCCGGCACGCGCCACGTGACGCTGGCGGGCGCGATCGCGAGCGACGTACACGGCAAGAACCACCACCGCGACGGCAGCCTCGCGCGCCACGTCGTGTCGCTGTCCCTGTGCGCGCCGACCGGGGAGGTCATCGAGCTGACGCCGGAGAGCGATCCCGACCTGTTCGCGGCCACGCTCGGCGGCATGGGGCTGACGGGCGTCATCGTCGAGGCAACCGTGCGAGCCGAGCCGCTCACGTCGCCGTGGGTCAGCGCGGACACCGACCGCACCGACGGCCTCGCGCAGACGCTGGCGCTGATGAGCGGCGAGGAGCGCCATCGCTACTCGGTCGCGTGGCTCGACCTGCTGGCAACCGGCTCGAGCATGGGTCGCGCCGTGGTGGTACGCGCCGACCCTCTGTCCGCAGACCGCGACACGCCGACGCCCCGAACGCGGCGCGGCTCGTACCCGAGCACGCTCACGCGAAGCCCGGCTCTGGAGGTTCCCAACGGCTTTCCCGGCACGCTGCTGCGCCCAGCGAGCGTGCGCGCCTTCAACGCGCTGCACTGGTGGACGGCGCCGCGGCGCGAGCGCGCACGCCCGCTGGCGCTCGCGCCGTACTTCTTCCCGCTGGATGCAGTCGGCGCCTGGAACAGGCTGTATGGGGCGGGCGGGCTGATCCAGTACCAGTGCGTGCTGCCAAGCGGCGCGGAGGATGCGCTGGAGCGCTGCTTCGCGCTCATCCGCACGCGCCGCGTGCCCGTGTACCTGGCGGTGTTCAAGCGCTTCGGCGCGGCGTCCGGCGGGCCGCTCTCGTTTCCGCTCGAGGGTTGGACGCTCGCATTGGACATCCCGGCCCCGGCGCCCGGGCTGCGAACGACGCTCGACGAGCTCGACGAACTGGTGGCGGGCGCCGGCGGGCGCGTGTACCTGAGCAAGGACGCCCGTCTGCGGCGCGAGACGATGGGCGCCATGTACCCGCAGCTCGAGCGCTTCCACGCGCAGCGCGCGCGAGTCGACCCGGAGGGCGTGCTGCGCTCCGATCTCGGCCTGCGCCTCGGCCTCTGCGGAGCGCCGGCATGAGCTCGACGCAGCCTACTGAGGGCCGGCGCGTGCTCGTCCTCGGTGGCACCTCCGAGATCGCGCTCGCGATCGTCCGCGAGCTGCAGACGCGCAGCACGAGAGATGTGGCGCTCGTGGGACGGAGCGCCACCGCGCTGAACGACGCCGCGGAGGAACTGCGCAGCGCGGGCTGCACGCGGGTGAGCACGTTCGAGCTCGACGCGCTGGAGCTGGAGCGCCATCGCGAGGTGCTCGAGCGCGCGCTCGGCGAGCTGGGCGGCGCCGACATCGTGATCCTTGCCGTGGGCGTGCTCGGCGAGCGCGGCGGCCTGCCGGCAGATATCGCCGCGGCGAGCGACGTGCTGCAGGTGAACCTGGTGGCGGCCGGCTCGCTGCTGATGCACGCCGCCACGCTCCTCAGCGACGGCCCGGGCGCGACGATCGTCGTGCTCTCGTCGGTCGCGGCGGAGCGGCCGCGGCGCGCGAACGTCGTATACGGGGCGTCCAAGGCGGGGCTCGACTCGCTCGCACAGGGGCTCGCGGACGCGATGGGCGATCGGGGCGTGCGCGTGCTGGTCGTCCGCCCCGGGTTCGTCGCCACCAAGATGACGCGAGGTCTCACGCCCGCACCACTTGCGACCACGCCGGGGGCCGTCGCCGAGGCGGTCGCGGACGGCATCGACCGCGGCGCGGGCACGGTGTGGGCGCCGGGCTCGCTGCGCTGGGTGATGCTCGTAATGAGGCTCCTGCCACGCCGCGTCTTCCGCAGGATCGAGCGATGAGCGCCGCGCGCCCATCGCGCCAACCGAGTCGACACGCGGCCGAGCGCGCACCAGCCCCGGCGGCCATCGGGGATCTGCGCTCGCGACGGCGCGAGGCACGGCGCAGGCGCAGGCTGGCGCGCGTGGATCTCGGGCTCGGCGTGGCGGGGGCGCTGGTGCTGGCGCTCGTCAGCCCCGGACTCGCGATCACCGGCCTGGTGGCCGTGCTCGTGCTCGCGGCGTCCCTCGTCTCGGCGTTCGTCGGGCGTCGGGCCCGCGGGCGCGACCGTCGCGACCGTCAGCTCAAGGTGTGACAGGCGCCAGCGGGTTGCCGGGTTCGATTCCCGTGCAGTCCTGCGGTGCGGAGTCACCGGCGAAGCGTGCGGCGAGCCACGGCAGCGTGGTGCTCACCCACGGTAGGCGCGGTTTCGACGTGGGCGAGCTCGTCGTACTGGTCGTACTGGACACTGACACCGCGCTCGCAGTACTCCCTGGCGAGGCTGCGCACGTCGCCGGCGATCATCACGCCGTCGCCCGGCCCGATGCCGGGCTGATCGCCGCTCGTGCCCTCGCGTTCGCCGCCCGCTCCTTGCGCGATCAGCAACGGGATCGTCGGCGTGCCGCCCGTCCCCATGATCAGCTGGTTGGAGACTTCGTCGTAGATGGGGATGCTTTCCGGCGACTGGTACTGGGACTTGGCGAGCTGTTCCCAGGTGAGGCCGGGGTATTTGCCCAGCACCTGGATGATCGAGGCCTTCTGCAGCTTTTCGTCGAGCGCGAGGCCGTATTCGCTGAGGTAGGGGGTGAGGTCGATGTGGAACGCGCGCGAGATGCCGATGATCGACATCGGGATCACGCCGGCCCACATCGAGCTGCCGCTGACGTAGTGCAGGTTGTGCGCCGGCTCGACGAGCACACCGCCGAAGGACGCGCCGACGAGGCGCCGGTTGACATCCGGGGCGTAGGACGGGGCCAACTCGGCCGCCCACTCGGTGGCGATCGCGCCGCCCGAGTAGCCGATCAGGGCGATCTTCTGCGAGCCCGCGAGGCCGGTGGCCGACGATCTGAGCGCCGCCCGCAGCGAGTCGAGCGTGTCGATCCCGTATTCGCGGCCGGCCGCAAAGCTCGCGTCCTCGCCCTCGGTGTCGGCGACGACCACCGCGTCGCCGGCGAGCAGCTCGGGCGCGATCAGCAGCGCCTCGACGTTGGGCACGATACCGCCGAGCGTGAGCCCGCCGGAGATCGCGTAAGAGGGATCGTCGGCTGTGTTCAGCGAGTCGTAGAAGGACTGGTACGCGACGATGTCTGGGGCGCCCGAAGCGTGCGGCGGCTGGAGCACGGAGGTCACGTTCACTGTCGGCTGGCCAACCTCGCCGGTCGTGCGATACAGCAGCTGCACGGCCTTGACGGGCAGCGGAATGCCGAGCACGTGGTAGGCGAGCGTGCGGGTCTTCAGGACCGTGCCAGGGGCGATCTTCGCCAGGGGGATCGGGCCCTGGTAGCTGTAGAACGGATCGCGTTCAGGCGGCAGTGGGGCTGCGCCGGCGGCCGGGGCGAGAAGCGCCAAAGACAAGAGGAAGGCGATCACGCCCGGCACGCTCCGGCGCGAGCTCGATTTCAACCGGCTGGCCTTGCTCGCCCTCGATGGCAAAACGGCGTCAGACACTCTCCGACCCCTCCCCGTAGCTCGCGCGCGACAGCTCGCCGCACTCTCAACGAAGCATCCCACTTGCGGTCTATACCCCTGATCCGGGTGGTCCAAGCCGAACGCCGCCCCGATCTCCAAAGTGCGCGGCCCAGCCGCCAATCGCAGATATAACTTTTTCGCTATAATCGTGGACATGGAGGCAGCCGGGTCAACCCCGACCTCAGCCCGAGGCTCTACATCGCTCCCAGGCAAGCTGCTCGCGGATACTCGACGGCGTGCAGGACTTACGCAGGCGGATCTCGCAAAGAGGCTGGCAATCAGCCAGGCAGCTGTCGCGCGGCTCGAGCGACCCGACTCCAACCCACGCATAGCCACACTGGATCGTGCACTACGAGCAGCGGGGGTTGAGCTGGTGCTCACAACACGCCCGCGACGGTCCGCGGTCGATGAAAGCCTGATCCGCCAGCAGCTCGAACTGGAGCCGGCGGAACGCCTCCACGGCCTGGAAGCGATGTACGAGCAAGCTCGCAAGCTCACAGCCGCCGGCGAGATGCACCGTGGCGAGCTGGCCTGACTTCCGCCCCACCGCGCTGATCGGGAGCCTCGTGCGCGCCGCGGTCGACTTTGTCGTCATCGGCGGCGTTGCCGTGGTGGTCCAGGCAAGCCCACGCTTCACACGCGATCTCGACATCAGCTATGCCACAGACACCGCGAATCTCGAGAGGCTTGGGGCCCTGCTCGTGGCACTGGATGCCAGACTTCGGGGCGTCGAGGACGATGTGCCCTTCACTCCCGACGCACGCACGCTTCGCCACACACGGATGCTCACGCTCACGACACGCGATGGTGACCTCGACCTCCTCGTAGATCCACCGGGCTCGCCTCGCTATCCCGCCCTACGCCGCCACGCCGACATCGTGAACCTTGACGGAGACTCCGTACGCATCGCGTCGCTCGAGGACCTCATCGAGATGAAGCGCGCAGCGGGACGCCCTCAAGACGAGATCGATATCAAATCCCTCGAGGCGGCCCGCAGTCGACTCCGCGGGACACGCCGCAAGCCGGACGCTCGCTTGCGCTGATCGGAAGACTCGCTTGCGGGCAAGCAGGAGGCCGCCATACTGGTGTAGCAATGCTGCTACGATTGCGCTCATGTCGGTCACGATTCCGCAGCGTGAGCTCCGTAACCAAATAAGCGACGTGCTCAGGCGCGCCGAAAGTGGGGAGCACTTCACGATCACCGTGGGCGGGCGGCCAGTAGCCGAACTCGGACCTCTGGCCCGCGCCCATAAGCCAGCGGCACCTAGTCGACTTGCGGCAATCCTCGCAGAGGCACCGGCCGACACCGCGTGGGCCACCCAACTGCGCCAAATGCGCGACGAAGACCTCGCCGTGTCCCAGGACACCTGGGACACTTGACGGCGCTGATCGACACAAGCGTCCTGATCGAAGGCATCACGCCCGAGATCAGCGAGTCATGGGTGGTGAGCGCCATCTCGGTCGGCGAGCTCGAGGCGGGTGTGCTGCTGGCGCCCGACGCCGCGACACGTGCCCTGCGGCTGCGGCTGCTGTCCGCAGTACTCGCAGAGGCTCCCGTCGTCGACGTCGATCGCACGGTCTCCGCCCGCTACGGCGAGCTGCGCGCCGCCAGCGGAAGGCGACCGACGAATGACCTCTGGATCGCCGCAACCGCGCTCGCCCACGATTTCACACTGATCACAGGCGACGAACGCCAAGCCGCTCTGCCACTTGTCCGCGTGACACTTGTCCCAAACAGCTACTGAATGTTCGCCATCACGTGCTTGACGACCGTGTAGTCCTCCACCCCGTACATGCTCAGGTCCTTGCCGTAGCCGGACTGCTTGAAGCCCCCGTGGGGCATCTCCGAGACGAGCGGGATGTGGTCGTTGATCCACACGCAGCCGAAGCGCAGCGCCTTCGACACGCGCAGCGCGCGGCCGACGTCGCGCGTCCACACCGACGATGCGAGGCCGTAGCGGGTCGCGTTCGCCCACGCGATCGCCTGCTCCTCGTCCGCGAACTGCTGCACGGTGATCACCGGGCCGAAGATCTCGCTCTGGATCATCTCGTCGTCCTGGCGCAGGCCCGCTACGACCGTCGGTTCGACGTAGAAGCCCGGGCGATCCGCGGCCTTGCCGCCCGTCACGATCTCGGCGTTGCCTGGGCGGCGCTCGAGGAAGCCCTCGACGCGCTCGCGCTGGCGTGCCGAGTTGACCGGGCCGAGCGTCGTCTCAGGCGACAGCGTGTCGCCGAGCACGAGGCCCTGCGCCTGGGCCGCGAGGCCGCTCACGACCTCGTCGTAGACGCTGTTCGACGCGAGCACCCGCGTCGCCGCCGTGCAGTCCTGGCCGGCGTTGTAGTAGCCCGTGCCCGCGATCGTTTCCAGTGCGCTCTCGAGGCTCACGTCGTCGAACACCACCACCGGCGCCTTGCCCCCCAGCTCGAGGTGCACGCGCTTGAGCGTGTCCGCCGCGGTGCGCGCGAAGTGCTTGCCCGTATCCACCGAGCCCGTCAGCGCGATCATGTCGACGTCCGGGTGGCCGATCAGCGTCTCCCCCGTCGGACGCCCGGGTCCCGCGACGACGTTGAGCACGCCCTTCGGGAGCACGTCGGCGGCGAGCTCCGCGAGGCGGACCGTCGTCATCGGGGTCGTCTCCGCGGGCTTCAACACGACCGTGTTGCCGGCCGCCAGCGCCGGCCCGAATTTCCAGATCGCCATCATCAGCGGGTAGTTCCACGGCGTCACCTGTCCGATCACGCCGACCGCCTCGCGGCGCGTGAACGACGTGTAGCCCTCCATGTACTCGCCCGCCGCGCGCCCCTCCAAGCAGCGCGCCGCGCCCGCGAAGAAGCGCAGGTTGTCGGCCATCACCGGTATCTCGTCGCTCGTTACCGCCTCGATCGGCTTGCCCGCGTTCAGCGCCTCCATCCGCGCCAGCTCATCCCCGTGCTCCTCCACCAGGTCCGCGATCGCGAGCAGCGCCTGCGCGCGCTGCGCCGGGGTCGTGTTCGACCAGCCGTCGAACGCGGCGCGCGCGGCCTTCACCGCGCGGTCGACCTCCTCCGGACTCGAGATCGGCGCCCGCGCCAGCTCCTCGCCGGTCGCCGGGTTGAGAATCGATTCGGTCTCGCCGCCGGAGGCGACCGACTCGCCGTCGATGAAGTTGCTCAGCGTCTTCGTCGTGCTCGCCATGTCGATCTCCTCGTCCGGGTGGTTTCTCAGGATCTTGCCAGCGTCATACCCAACGCCTCCGCGACCGCAGGGTGGGTGATCTCGCCGGCCTGCACGTTCAGGCCGCCGCGCAGACCGGGGACGCTCTCCAGGGCGTCCTCCACCCCGCGCTCGGCCAGCTCGATCACGTAGGGCAGCGTCGCGTTCGTGAGCGCGTACGTCGAGGTGATCGGCACCGCTCCCGGCATGTTCGTCACGCAGTAGTGCGTGATCCCGTCAACCTTGTACGTCGGTTTCGAGTGCGTCGTCGGGCGCGAGGTCTCAAAGCAGCCGCCCTGGTCGATCGACACGTCCACCAGCACCGCGCCCGGCTTCATCAGCTTCAGCTGCTTGCGCGTGATCACCCGCGGCGCGCGCGCCCCGTGCAGGAGCACCGCGCCGATCACGAGGTCCGCCGCCGGCAGCATCTCCTCGATCGCCAGCGTCGAGGAGTACACCGTCGAGGCCCTGCCCGCGAACGCCACTTCCAGTTCGCGCAGGCGATCGATCGAGCGGTCGAACACGAACACGTCCGCCTGCATGCCGATCGCGATGAACGCCGCGTTCATGCCCACCACGCCGCCGCCGATCACCAGCACCGTCGCCGCCGCCACGCCCGGCACGCCGCCCAGCAGGATCCCACGCCCGCCTTCCGGCTTCTCCAGTATGAACGCCCCCGCCTGCGTCGCGATCTTGCCCGCCACCTCGCTCATCGGCGCGAGCAGCGGCAGCCGCCCCTCCGCGTCTTCAACCGTCTCATACGCGATGCACGTCGCCCCCGAGGCCATCAGCCCGCGTGCCAGCTCCGGCTCCGCCGCCAGGTGCAGGTAGGTGAACAGCGTCTGACCCTCCCGCAGGCGCCCCACCTCCTGTGGCTGCGGCTCCTTCACCTTCAGCACCAGCTCCGCCTGCGCGAACACCGTGTCCGCGTCCGGCACGATCTTCGCGCCCTGCGCGATGAACTGCTCGTCGCTCATCGCGCTGCCGACGCCGGCGCCAGCCTGCACCAGCACCACGTGTCCGCGCGCGGTCAGCTCCCTCACCCCCGCCGGCGTGATCGCCACGCGGTACTCGTCCGTCTTTACCTCCGTGGGGACACCGATCCTCATAGCTGCCGCTCTCTTTCGTCGTAGACCACGCGAACGCCGCCGGATGGGCGGGCGGGACCCTGATAAGGGTCCTCATAAAAACTCAAAGGCGCGCCGTCGCTCACCGTGCCAGCTCCCTGCCGCGCAGCGCCAGCCAGAACTCGATGCGGTCGCGCGCGTTGGAGAAGTCGCGCCCCGTCAGCTGCTCGATGCGGCGGATGCGGTAGCGCAGCGTGTGGCGGTGGCAGAACAGCGCGTTCGCCGCCTTCTCCCAGTGCCCGTTGTGCTCGATGAACACGTCCAGCGAGCGCACCAGCTCATCGCCGTACTCGCCCTCTCCCTGCTCGATCGGGTCGAGCACGCTGCGGCAGTACGAGCTCAGCGCGTCGTCGTCCTGCAGCGACAGCAGCAGCTGGAACGCGCCCAGGTCCGCGTAGGAGGCCACCTCCGGGGCGCTGCCGTTGCGCAGCCGCACCGCCTCCAGCGCACAGCGCGCCTCGTGGAACGCCATCCGCAGCGAGTGCGTCGCCGTCGCGCGGCTCGCCGCCGCCTGCACGCTGCCGAAGCGGCCCTCGAGCTCAGTGCGGAGCTTGCGCGCAAGCTCCAGCGGGCGCGAGGGCACCTGCGAGCCGTTCGCCGAGACCGTGCCGTCGGCGCCCGACGCCCCGTTCGCCGCGATCGGATCGCGCGCCGGGCCCGGGTCGATCACCGCGCACACGAGGCCCGCGCGGATCGCCACGAGGCTCGCCACCCGCTCGCGCGCGAGGATCGCTTCCACATGCGCCGCCGCCGCGCTCACCTCCCCCAGCCTGAACGCCAGCACCGCCACCTGCTCGCCGATCCCGAACGGGCGCAGGCGCGCCTGCAGGTCCTCCGGGTACAGATGCCCCGTCAGCACCTCCGCGAGCACGTCGCCGACCATCGTCCGCTGCAACAGCTCGTAGCGCTCGTCCAACAGGCGCGCGAACGCGCGCTCGGTGATCGCGATGAACGGCAGCTCGTACGGCACCTCGAACAGCGGGAAGCGGCGGCTGCGCGCCGCGTTCACAAGCGCCGCCGGCAGCCGCTTGTGCGCGAAGCCCGTGCCGAAGCCCAGGCCCGCGATCTCGTGGTCGGCGAGCCGCTCGATCAACTCGCGCTGGGACTTCGGGCCGGTCAGCTGGATACCTGTCGTCAGCAGCAGCTCGCCGCCTTTCAGCCACGGCGTCGGATCCGGCAGCTCGGTGCTGTGCACCCAGCGCACGTGCGCGCCCGCGGACTCCTCACCGCTGGCCAGCTGTAGCCCGAGCTCGCCGATCAGGCTCGCGACAGTGAGCTCCACCGCTCCATCCGCTCCGAGGCCTCGCTCAGGACCGGGCGCAGGATCGCCTCGATCTCTTCGAACTGCTGCGGTCCCGCGATCAGCGGCGGCGACAGCTGCACGATCGGGTCGCCGCGGTCGTCCGTGCGACAGATCAAGCCGCGGTTGTACAGCTCGCCGGAGAGGTAGCCGCGCAGCAGCTCCTCCGATTCCTCATCGTCGAAGGTCTCCTTCGTGTCCTTGTCCTTCACCAGCTCGATCGCCTGGAAGTAGCCCGCGCCGCGCACGTCGCCGACGATCGGCAGATCGCGCAGGCTGTCCAGCATCTCCCGGAACGCGCCCTCGTTCGCGAGCACGTTCTCGTTCAGCCGCTCGTTCTCCATGATCTCGATGTTCGCGAGGCCCACCGCGCACGCCACCGGGTGCCCGCCGAACGTGAAGCCGTGGTTGAACGCCGCCTTGCCGTGCAGGAACGGCTCCGCGATGTGGTCGCCCGCGATCACCGCGCCCAGCGGCACGTACGCCGAGCTGATGCCCTTCGCCGTCGTGATCATGTCCGGCTCGTAGCCGAAGCGTTCGCACCCGAACCAGTAGCCCAGGCGCCCCCACGAGCAGATCACCTCATCGGAGATCAACAGCACGCCGTGGCGATCGCAGATCTCGCGCACGCGCTGGAAGTAGCCGTCCTGCGGCACGAAGCAGCCGCCGCCGTTCTGCACCGGCTCGAGAATCACCGCCGCCACCGTCTCCGGCCCCGCGAACTCGATCGCCTCCTCGATCGCGTCCGCCGCCCACAGCGGGTCGCGGTCCTGGAGCCAGCGATACGAGTTCGTGTTCGGCACGTGGATCCCGCCCGGCGTCAGCGGTTCGAACGGCACCCGCAGCGGCGTCAGGCCCGTCGCCGTCAGTGCCCCCATCGACGTGCCGTGGTAGGCCAGGTTGCGCGCCACCAGCTTGTGGCGGCGCGGTTCGTCGTTGGCCGCGTGGAACGCCTTCGCGAGCTTCCACGCCGTCTCCACCGCCTCCGAGCCGCCCGACGTGAAGAACACCCTGTTCAAGTCGCCCGGCGCCAGCTCCGCGATGCGCGTGGCCAGTTCGATCGACTTCGGGTGCGCGTAGCTCCAGTTCGTGTAGAACGCCAGCTCCTTCGACTGCGCCGCCGCCGCTTCGCCCAGCTCCGGGCGGCCGTGCCCGATGTTCACGCAGTACAGCGCCGACAGGCCGTCCAGGTGGCGCTTGCCGTGCTCGTCGTACACGTAGCAGCCCTCGCCCCGCACGATCACGGGGACCTCGTGGTCGGGCTCCGCGAAGGAGCCCATACGCGTGAAGTGCATCCACAGGTGGCGCTTTGCCTGCTCTTGAAGATCGCCGGACATCGAAGGACCGCCTTCTCTATAGCTGACTAGACACTCGGGACAACGCTAGCCGCTCGCCATGTGCCGCTCAATGCGCCGCGCGGTCAACAAGATCCAACGCCATTGTACGACTCGTCCAATTCGATGTGGACGTTTTGGGGATCGCGCCCATTGTGCGTCCGCCGTCTCGGACCGTACCTTTCCTTCACAACAGCGCGCCATGTCCGCCGTATCCCACGAGAGGAGCCGTTGATGGCCATCGAAGGTGCCGCCGCATCGGAGCCCGTCGCGTCGTCTGGGGTCATGGACAAGGGGCTAAAGAAAGGCGCGATCGGCTACATCTCGAACATCGTCATCGGCGTCGCCTCGACCGCGCCCGCCTACTCGCTCGCTACGACGTTGGGGGCCGTGGTGCTCGTGACAGGCGTCGGCACGCATGCGCCCGCGGTTCTGCTGGTCGCCTTCCTCCCGATGTTCCTCGTGGCGGGCGCCTACAAATACTTCAACCGGGCCGACCCCGATGCCGGCACCACGTTCGCCTGGACCACCCGAGCGCTCGGCCCGGTCACAGGGTGGATGAACGGCTGGGCCATCTTCCTCGCCGACGTCGTCGTGATGGTTTCACTTTCGGATATCGCCGCCGAATACACCTTCAAGCTCTTTGGCTTCAAAGAACTCGGCGAATCGAAAGCAGCACTGATCGTCGCGGCGGTCCTGTGGATCGTGCTGATGACCTGGATCTGCTTTCGCGGGATCGAGCTCTCCGCTCGCCTGCAGACAGCCCTGCTGGGGGTCGAGGTCGCGATCCTCGCGATCTTCTCGGTCGTCGCGCTGGTCAAGGTCTACGGCGGCGTGGCCCCGCTGCACTCGAGCGTCGAAGGGCACGCGGTCGTCTACCACTCGATCAAGCCCTCGCTCTCCTGGTTCAATCCCTTCGCCATGAAGACGAGCGACTTGGTCGTTGCGCTCCTGATCGGCTTCTTCATCTATTGGGGGTGGGATTCGGGCGTCGCCGTCAACGAGGAGTCGGAGAACCCCGCCGAGGGGCCGGGCAAGGCAGCGGTCGTCTCCACGATCCTGCTCGTCCTGATCTACGTGGTCGTGACCGCCGCGGCCCAGTCCTTCCACGGCACCCAGTTCCTGGGCGACAACGAAAGCGATGTGCTCAACGCGCTCGGCAAAGAAGTCCTGGGCGGCACCCTCAACAAGCTCCTGATCATCACGGTCCTCACGTCCGCGTCGGCCTCCACGCAGACGACGATCCTGCCGACCGCGCGCACGACGCTCTCGATGGCCCACTGGAAAGCCGTCACCTCGCTGCTTGGCAAAGTGCACAAACGCTTCCTGACGCCGACCGTCTCGACGCTCGGCTTCGGAGCGCTGTCGATCGTCTTCACGGTGGTGGTCTTGCTGCTGTCCGAAAGCGTGCTGCTGGACTCGATTAGCGCCGTCGGCTTCCCCATCTGCTTCTACTACGGCTTCACTGGGATCGCCTGCGCGATCTACTACCGGCGAGAGTTGACCAAGAGCCTGAAGAACTTCCTTTTCCTCGGCGCCGGGCCGCTAATCGGCGGCCTGGCCATGTTCGGCGTGTTCGTCAAGGCGGCGATCTACTACGGCCACCAGGAAAACGTCTCCTCGAAGGAGATCCTCGGCATCACGCTGCCGCTGTGGATGGGCATCGGCGGCATGGTCCTCGGCTTCATCGTCATGCTCATCTCGCGACCGTATTTCAAAGAGTTCTTCTCCCGCAAGATCGAAACCGCACCCCCGGGCATCCTCGACCAGCCGCCGCCCACGGGGCCCGTTCCGGCGCGCGTGGACTTCTGAGTCCGCGGCGCTGCTATGCCTTGTGAGCCACCAGGAACGCAGCCGCCCACATCAGCTCGCTGTCGTTGCCTGCTAGCGCCGCGCCCAGACAGCTGAGGAACCGTGACTGCTCCGAGGCGTCGAGAGCCAGCTCGACGGCCTCGCGCAATGTCGGCGCCAGCGGGTTCGGCGCGCTCTTGAGCAGCGTCTCCAAGCTCGGAGGCTCGACACCCGGTCGCCCGGGAACCAGATTGCGATGCAACTCCAGATGGATGGGCGCGAACCCCGCGCGCTGAGCAATCGCGAACAGGTCGCGCTCGTCGAAGTCCATCATCGTCGCCGCGTCGGCATGCTCCAGGCGCGCGAAGGCGTCCTTGACCTTGCCCGCCTCCTCGGCAACGCCGGTGACGTCATAGCCCCAGAAGCGATCGTCGGGCTCTGGGAACATCAGGCGGTTGATCGGCTCGAACAGCGAGATCCGGCCCCCCGGCGCGAGCACGCGGTACATCTCGTCAAAAGCCAACTGCCGATCGGCGACGTAGGTCAGGACCGATCGCGTGGTGGCCACGTCGACGCTGCCGTCGGGGATCCTCGACAGATCCTCCGCGCTCGCGAGCACGAAATCGGCTCGATCGAGCTTCCCCAGCTCTGCCACCGCCTCCCGCGCATACGCCAGCAGCGGCGCGGATATATCGCAGAACGTGACGCTGCCTCGCGGGCCGACCCGATCGAGGGCTGCAAGCCCGATAAGACCATCGCCGCAGCCGATGTCCAGCAGTGCTGCGTCCTCCAATGGCCCGGCGAAGTCAAGGACACGGTCGCGGATCGACTCCAGCCGCGCGAGCGACAGGGCGCGTTGGCGCTCATCTTCGCCGTCCCGGCGCCCGAGCAGCCACTCAGACCAGTGATCGGCCGCAGGCACCAGCCGAGTATCGCCGCAGATCAGCGACGAGGACGGAAGATGGATGGATTCACACGTATCAGGGGGCTGAGGGCAACTCGAGGAGCCCATGCGGTGACCCGTACTCCGCGAGCAGCTCCAGGTACGGCGCCGGCGGGAACGCCTCCGGCCCGAGCACGCCCGTGCCCTGCCACTCACCGCGATCGAGCAACTCGAGCGCGACCACGGGGTTGACAGCCGTCTGCCACACGACGGCCTGGCTGCCGTAGTCGCGCATCGTCGTCTCGTTGTCGACGACGTGGTACAGGTACGTCGAGCGCGGCTGGCCGTCCTTGCCGGTGCCCGTCACCCAGGTGCCCGCGCACGTGCGCCCGCTCATGCGCTCGCCGAGCGTCGCCGGGTCGGGAAGCGCCGCGGCGACGACGTCGCGTGGCGCAACCTGCATGCCGCGCACCGACACCGGCTCGGTCGAGTCCAGTCCAAGTTTGTGAAGCGTCGAGAGCACGTCGATGAACTCCTGGCCGAGGCCGTACTTGAACGTGACCCGCTCGCAACTCACCCAGCGCGGGATCAGCACGACCTCCTCGTGCTCCACGTTCACGCATTCGACCGGTCCGATGCCCTCGGGGAACACGAACACCTCGGGCTCCGAGAACGGCGCCGTCGTGTAGAAGCCGCGCTCGCGCTCCCATATCAGCGGCGGGTTCAGGCACTCCTCGATCGTCGTCCAGATCGAGAACGTCGGCGCGAAGTCGTAGCCCTCGACGACCAGGTCGGCGCCGTCGCGCACACCGACTTCGCTGATGCTCGAGAACAGCTCGTCGGCCGCGTGGCGCGCGAAGATGTCAGACAGCCCCGGCTCGACGCCGATGCCGACGAGCGCGAGCAGGCCGGCATCCTGCCACTGCTGCTCGCGGGCGAACTGCTTGTCGCCGAGCATCTCTCCTGTGAGCTCGTACGGGCGCTCCGGGTGCGGATGCGAGAGCGTCATCGCCATGTCCAGGTAGGTGACGCGGGCGTCGTAACAGGCGGCGAAGATCGGCTCGTTGAAGCGCGGGTCGCACGCGTTCAGGACCGCGTCCGGCTGCACGCGCGCGATCAGCTCGACGAGCTCCTCGCGGCTCGACGCGTCGACGCGCTCGGCCGTGAAGCGATCCGGCTCGCCCAGCCGCTCGGCCGTCGCCTGCGCGCGCTCGAGCGCGACGTCCGCGAGCACCACATGCGCGAACGCCTCGCGGTGCTGCGCGATCGCGGCGAACGCCGCGCCGACACCGCCCGCTCCGACAACGAGAACCTTCACGAGCCCAGTCTGACGCAAAGCGCAAGTTTTGGATGTCACAAATGCGAGCCGCGCGTGCTACGCAATGCAGCAGGCCGCTCCCGTATGCTGCGCCGATCCGCGCGGCCCCGAACACAAGCAGACCATGAGCACCGGTCTTCCCAGCCCGCCACGCACGCCACCCGCATCACCCGAGCCCCTCGACAGCGATCGTGCGGCGCGCGTCGCGACGCAGCCGGCCGCCGACGCTGTCACCCGAACCGGCCGCTGGGCGCCGTCGCCGACGATCGCCCGCGCCGAGGTGGCGCTCGTGGCGCTCGCCGGGCTGCTGCTCGCGATCCTCACGAGCTGGCCGCTCGTGCTGCACATGGGCAGCCACATCGCCCCCGATCTCGGCGATCCGGTGCGCACCGCTTGGCAGGTCGCGTGGGTCGGGCACGCGATGCTCCACGACCCGCTGAACATCTTCAACTCGAACGCCTTCTACCCGCATCCGTTCAGCCTCGCGTTCTCCGACTCGCTGCTCGGCTACGGACCGGCGGCGTTCTTCGGCTCCGGCACCGTCGCCACGCTCGTCCGCTACAACCTCATCTTCCTGTGGATATGGTCGTTCTGCTTCGTCGGCGCCTACCTGCTCGCGCGCGAGCTGGGACTACGCCGGCTGGGGGCCGCCGCGACCGGGCTCGCCTTCGCATATGCGCCCTACCGCGTGACCGAGGCCGGCCATTTTCAGGTGATCTCCTCCGGCGGCCTTGCCTGCGGCCTGTTCCTGCTGCTGCGCGGCTATCGCCGAGGCTCACGCGGGCTCGTGCTCACCGGCTGGCTGCTATCGGCTTGGCAGATCAGCCTCGGCTTCACGCTCGGCCTGCAGTACGCCTACCTGCTGGCGCTGCTGGCGCTGCTCGTGCTCGTGTTCTGGTGGCGCGGACGTCTGAGCCCCGGCCTGGCGTGGCAGCAAGCCGCGACCGGCACGCGCGGAACGCTCATCCCGCGACGCCTGCTCGCGGTCACGCTGATCGGCATCGCCGCCGTCGGCGCGATCACGGTGTACGAGGCGCGCCCGTACCTGCGCGTCGCCGCCCTGTACCCGACCGCGAAGCGCACGATCAAAGAAGTCGAGACCTACTCATCGGGGCCGGCCGCGCTGCTCGGCGCGTCGTCTGAGAACCGCGTATGGGGCTCGCTCACCTCGGGCATGCGCGCCAAGGTCAACTCCAAGAACGAGAGCGTGTTCTTCCCCGGCGGGCTGATCCTGCTGCTCGCGTTGATCGGCCTCGTGGGGCTACGCGGCGCGGGCGGCGGGGCGGGCGGGGATCCAAATCCTTACACGCGCCGACTGCGCATCGGCCTGCTCATCGGGATCGTCACCTGCTCGGTGCTCGCGATGGGCCTCGGCCTCACCGGCGCGGGCTATCCGTACCGCCTGCTGTTCGATTACGCCCCCGGCTGGGACGGAGTGCGTGTGCCGGGTCGCATCTTCACGCTGGCGACGCTCTTCTACGCGCTGCTCGCGGGCGCGGGCGCACAGCTGCTCGCGCAGCGCATCGGAGCCTGGAACGAGCGGCGGCGGACGGGCGACGCCGCGCCCGCCGCGGAGCACCTGAACGCCAGCGGGAGCACGCCCGCCGGCGACAGGCCGAGCGGCGCTGCACGGCCGCTTCGCCGCGGCGTGCTGGCACTGCCCGCGCTCGGCCTGCCGGGGCTCGTCGGCGCGGTGCTGCTGATCGGCATCCTCGGCGAAGGCGCCGGGCACCTCGGCCACCCGCTCGTGCCGCGCCCCGCCTCCGGCGAGATCGGCCTGCCCGGACCCGATCCTCGACCTGCCCACCGACGGCGCGCTCGACCGCATCTGGCAGTACTTCTCGACCGATGGCTTCCCCAAGATCGCCAACGGCGAGAGCACCTTCGACATCCCCGCCGAGGACGACCTGCGCGGCGGCATGAGCGGCTTCCCCGACAAGGCCAGCGTCGAGAAGCTGCGCTACTACGGCATCAAGACGGTCGTGCTGCACACGGTGCTGCCGAAGGGGCTGCCGCCCGAGCAGGGCTGGGTGTTCCCCGAGCCGCCCGACCCCGCTGCCAACGCGCGCAAACCGATCGCCGGCCTCGGCATCACGCGACGGCACGTCGGCTCGCTGTTCATCTATGAGATCGGGCCAGGGCCCAAGGCCCTACACGGCACCGACGAATGACGCGCCCACGCCTGGCACTGGCAGCGGTCCTGCTGGTGAGCCTGTCCTCGGCGGTGATGATCCAGAGCTTCTCCTGGAACCAGACCTCGCACTACGACCTCACGCGCGCGCTCGACGACGATCAGACGACGATCGACCGCTACCAGTCCAACACGGGCGACAAGGTCTTCTACAAGGGTCACTACTACTCCGCGCGCGCGCCTGGCCTCGCGCTGTTCGTGCTGCCGTTCTACAACGCGCTCAACCTCGTCGGCGCCGAATCGTGGACGGATGCGCACGTTGCGCCGCCCAACCATCCGGGCGACGAGATGATCTACCTGATCGGCCTGTGGGGCAACGTGCTGCCCGGCCTCCTGCTGCTGGTGCTCGTGTGGCGCGTGGCGGAGCGCTACGAGCCCGGCTACGGCGTCGCGGCCGCGGTCGTGCTCGGCCTCGGCACGATGGTGGCGACGTTCTCGCAGATGCTGTTCTCGCACGTGTTCACCGCCTTCCTCAGCTTCGCCGCCTTCTGGCTGATGCTGCGCGAGCGCGAGGGCCCGCCGAGCGCGATGCTGCTCGCGGTGGCGGGCCTGGCGATGGGCTACGCGTTCTCCTCGGAGTACCCGACGTTCTTCGCGGCGCTCGTGCTCGGCGGCTTCCTGCTCTCGCGGCGCGACTCGCTCACCCCGCGCGGCGTGCTCAGGCGCGGCGGCGCCTACGTCGCCGGCGGTCTCCTCGGGATCGTCCCGCTCTTGCTCTACAACCATTACGCCTTCCGCTCGTGGACCCACCTCGCCTACTCCGACGTGCCGCGCCAGCAGAAAGGCTTCTTCGGGATCGGCGCGCCGAGCCTGCGGGTGTTGAGCACGCTGCTGCTCGACTCGCGCGGCCTCTTGACGGTCTCGCCCGTTTTGATCATGGGCGCGATCGGCACCGTGATGCTCTACCGGCGCGGCAAGCGCGCCGAGGCGCTGACGATCGGCGGCATCTGCCTGTGCTTCATGGGCTACAACTCGGGCTACTACCTGCCCTTCGGCGGCGGCTCCGTCGGCCCGCGCTTCCTGATCACGCTGCTGCCGTTCCTCGCGTTCCCGATCGCGCTGGCGCTCAAGCGCTTCCCCGGCCCCACGATCGCGCTCGCGGCGATCTCGATCACGACGATGACGATCGCCACGATCACGCACCCGCTGGTCGGCTACGAGAACGAGACCGTCACGTGGATGCGCTTCCTCTCGAAAGGCTTCTTCCAGCCCACGATCGCCTCCGCCTACGGCCTCGGCCGCGGCTGGGGCGCCATCTGGCCGTTCTTCCTCGCCGCCGGCGCCGCCGTGCTGGCGGCGGCGTGGGCGACGCCGCGGCTGGCGCTCTCGGCGGCGACGCTGCGCTGGGGCCTTGTGGCGCTCGTCGGCTGGGCGCTGTTCGCCGCGCTCGCGCCGACCTTGCTCGGAATCGACCACGCCGGCCTGCAGAGCATCTACAAAGCCGGCGACCACACCGCCTTCAACCTCGTGCTGCACACAGGCGCCAGATACCCGTTGAAGACGCTCGCCCTGGTGGCCGCCGTCGCCGCGCTGCTCGCGCTCGCGGCGATGCGCCTGACGCGCAACGAGGCCGAGCGGCCGACCAAGCCCCACGGCGCGGACGCCGAGGCGCAACCGCAGCCCGCGCTCAGCGGCTGATCGGCCAGCTCAGCAGCCGATCGACCGCCGTCCGACCACGGCGCCCGACTCAGTTACTGGCGATCTTCACGCCGCACTGCGCCGCGCGCAACTGGCGGCAGACGACGACGTAGCCCGCGCGCGGCTGTTCGGTGGCGTTCGTCAGCCCGGCGTCGAATTTGGTGTTGGCGGCCGTGCCCTTGGTCCAGTCGTACACATACAGGCGCTTGATCTGCGGCAGCGCGCCGGCGAGCGCGAACATGTACTTGAGCACCCTCGCTGCCCGAGTCAGGCCGGAGCCGTGAACGTTCGGGAAGTACGGCGCGAACTGCACGAGCCCACCGGTCTCCGTCAGCCACACCTGCCCGCCGCCGAACGCTTTGACGATGTCGCGCGTTCGCCAGCTTTCCAGGCGGTTGACGTCGGAGTAGTTGTGCAGGCCCCAGATCTTCGGCATGACCGTCTCCAGACGGCTGATCTCCCGCTTGAATTCGGAGATGTAGGCGAGCGTCGGATAGATCACGGCCGCGTCGAGCACGTCGAGGCCGATGACCGTGCAGCCCCTGCACACGCGCAGCAGCGCCTGGTAGTACTTGGCCGCGGCGACCGCCGACGGGCTGGAGAACGCTTTTTTGACGTTGCCGCGATTGGACTCGTCCCACGACTCGTACTGTTTGACGCGCGGGAACATACTCACGAACTTCTGCACGTCGTGCTGGTAGCTCGAGACGCTGGGCAGCTTCGTCGGCGTGTATTCCGAATGATAGAAGGCAACGAGTATCTGCTCATGCGCGGCTTCCGCCGCCCTGATGAACGAGATCGCCTGGTCGAGCGAGTAGGAGTGCGCGACGGCGTCGTAGGGGACGACGTAGCGCACGATCTTCGTGTGCAGCTGTTGGAAGAGCGGGTTGCCGAACATCTTCGGGTTCTCGTTGCCGATGCCCGTCAGATACGAGCTCGCGGCGTGCGCGCGCGCGCCGCGCGGGGCGGCTGTGCTCGCTGCGCCGGCCTGGGCGACGGCAAGTAGCACGAGGGCGGCCAGCAGACCTGTGACGAGGAGGATCGGAAGCAGACGGGGAGTTGGTCTCATATGGATGCGCAACAGGGTAGGGGGTGCAGGGTTGCGTGCGCCTTGACAGTCTTACGCGGTGTTTAGCCCGCGCCCTGCCGAACCCAGCGAGTTTTACGCCGCATTTAGCCCCCGGCCTGCTCGGAGCGCTGATCTGCGCTCTCCTCCGCGCCGGCTGCCGGCTCGACGAGCTCCAGCGCCTCGCCCGTGCGCGCGCGCAGGCCCGGGTCGGCGACGATCCGCACGTCCACGCCGGGCAGGCCGCGCAGCAGGCGCATCAGCAGCGAGCGCTCGGCTCCCCCGCCCAGGCGCGAGAGGCCGCGACGCTCCGACGGCGTGCCCATCAGCACATACGTGGCGCCGATCGATCGTGCGAGCGCGATCGCCTGCGCCGCCACATCCTCTCCCTCCTGCACCTGCAGGCGCGCGCCGAGCATCGCCGTCAAGCGCCTCAGCTCCTCCAGGCGCCTGCGGTCATCCGGGCTCGGCGGACGTCCCGGCGGGCGCACGACGAGCACGTCGAGCTCGGCATCGAGGCGCTGGGCCGAGCGCCACGCGCGCCGCACGATCCGCTCGGAGTGAGGTGCGAGCGTCACCAGCGCGAGCAGGCGCTCGGCGATCGGCCGCGGTCCGTCCTGCGCGAGCGTCGGCAACCCGTCCTCGTCGCGACGAAGCGGTGCGCTCGGCTCGCGCACGAGGCGCTTGACCTCGACGTCCTCGGCGACCTGGCGCAGCGCCGTCTCGCGCAGCGCAGCCAGGTTCTCGATCTTGAAGAAGTTGTTTAGCGCCGCCGGCACGCGCTCGGGTCGGTATACCTTGCCGGCGCGCAGGCGGGCGATGAGCGTCTCCGGGGTCACGTCGATCAGCACGACCTCGTCGGCCGCCGAGAGCACCGCGTCGGGGATCGTCTCGCGCACGTGCGCGCCGGTCATCTGCGTGACCTGATCGTTGAGGCTCTCGAGGTGCTGGACGTTGACGGTCGAGAACACGTCGATCCCGGCCTCGATCACCTCGCGCACGTCCTCGTAGCGCTTCTCGTGCTCCACCCCCGGCGCGTTCGTGTGCGCGAGCTCGTCGATCAGGCACAGCTCGGGCTTGCGCGCGAGCACCGCCGACAGGTCCATCTCCTCGAGCGGCGTGCCGCGATACGTCAGATGGCGGCGCGGGATCAGCTCGAGCCCTTCGGCCTGCGCCAGCGTCTCCTCGCGACCGTGCGACTCCAGATAGCCGATGACGACGTCGCGCCCGTTGTCGGCCTCGGCCGCGCCCTCCTGCAGCATCCGATACGTCTTGCCCACACCGGGCGCCATGCCGATGAAGACCTTCAGGTGTCCTTTCTCGTCGGTCATTGCAGGCATGTGGGACGCTACCGGAGTGACCTCGTTCGAGACGGGGGCGGCCGTGCTCGGCGGGCTGCTCGTGGTCGGCTCGCTGCTCTCCGGGCTGGCGCGCCGCAGCATGCTCTCGCTGGCGGCGGTGTTCGTGCTCGCCGGCTTCGTGCTCGGCGACGGCGCGACCGGCGTGCTGCACTTCAAGGCGAGCTCGGGCTTCGTCACCGACCTCGCGACCGTGGCGCTGATCGTGATCCTCTTCCGCGATGGGCTCGAGGTGGACGGAGAGCTGCTGCAGAGCGAGTGGCAGCTGCCACTGCGCAAGCTTGTCATCGCGATGCCGATCACCGCGGTCGTGGTCGCGGCGATCGCACGGGCGCTCGTCGGCCTGTCCTGGACGGAGTCCTTCCTGCTCGGCGCGCTGCTCTCCCCGACAGACCCGGTTCTGTCATCCGGCGTGGTCACCGATGAGCGCGTCCCGCGCGTCATCCGCCACTCGCTGAACCTCGAGTCGGGTCTCAACGACGGGCTCGCGCTGCCTGCTGTCCTGGCGTTTGCCGCGGCGCTCGAGCTGAAGGGCGGCGCCTTCGTCTGGTGGCGCTTCGTGCTGCAGGACGTGGGGCTCGGGTTCGCGTTCGGGCTCGTATGCGGGCTCGTCGGCTCGCTGCTGATGCCCAAAGACGGAAGCGAGCGCACGGGGCTCGCGATCCCGTCCCACCAGCGGGCGCTGTACGGGCTCGGCCTGGCCTTCGCCACATATGGAGTGACGGTGCTGCCGCCGCGCGGGAACGGCTTCATCGCGGTGTTCGTCGCCGCGATCGTGATCGGCATCCGCCGCCCGGACCTGCGCCGGCACTTCGCCGAGCGCGCCGAGGAGGTGGTGGAGATCGTGAAGCTCGCGATCTTCGTCGTGTTCGGCTCCTTGCTGAGCATCCACGGCCTGCTCGGCGATGGCTGGGCCGCCGTCGCGGTCGTCGTCGCGACGTTCGTCGTCGCGCGCCCCCTCGCCATCTGGGTCGCGCTCGCGGGCACACGGCTCAGCGCCGCGAGCAAGGCGTTCATGGCGTGGTTCGGCCCCAAGGGCGTCGCCACGATGACCTTCTCCCTGCTCGTGCTCTCGCGCCAGATCGAAGCCGGCCAGCGAATCTTCGACGTCGCCGCGCTCGCCGTGTTCGCCTCCATCTTCGTGCACGGCGCCAGCGACACGCTCGGGACGAACTGGATCGCGCAGCGCCGTCAGGGCAGCGGCTGAGTCAGGGCGCGCCCGTACCCATGCCGGACGCCGCGGCGAGCACCGCGTCGTAGCGGCGGCGCACGTCCGCGCGGTCGGCCTTCTCCGGCACCGACTCCTCGCACGCGCGCAGGATCATCGCCGCCTGCGCGAGCAGCAGCTCCCGCTGCTGCGGCGAGGCCGCGTACGCCATCACCTTCGCCAGCCCGTCCAGCTGGCGGATCATCACGGCCGGCATGCCGCGACTGGCCTGCCGGATCTTGTCGTGCGCGCGCTCGAGCAGGCGGTCGAAGTTGACCGGCACCGTGATCACCCGCACGCGCCCCGCCGTATCGCGGTGGACCGTCGTGGGTCGCCAGCGGTCGGCGATCTTGCCCAGCCCGTCGCCCAGCCAGTCGATGCAGGCGAGCGCCGTGAAGGTGTCGTTGACCGCCGGCGAGAGCGCCCGGATCGCGATCTCGACGAGCTGGTCGACCGCAAAGGAGAGGTCCTGGGTGAGCGTCCGGTGCGGGCCGGTCGCATGCGCGCCGCCGAGCGCCCGCGCCACGCCGGGCGCCGCCGTGGCAGGCCACACGTTCGCCAGCGGCTCGCCCTCCACCACGAAGTGCCCGGGGCGGCGCAACAGGCGAATCACGGCGTGGCTGCGGCTGGCGATGTCGATCAGCGTGCTCATGCTCACGTATTGCAGGTAGCCGCTGCTCGGCGCGCGCACGACGGCGCTGTCCTCGTCCAGCCGCACGAGCATCTCGGACAGTGACGGGCCCGCCTTCGGAGCGCTGTTGGCAGGCAGCGCGACCTCAGCCTCGATCGCCCGTGACAGGTCGCGCGCGATGCTCGCGATCACCTGCGGCAGCTGGATCGACTTGGCGATGTGGTCGATGAACAGCACGAGCACTGCGACGTCTCCGATCACCAGCGCCATCGTGACCGTGATCGACAGGTGCGGGACGAATTCCCCGTGAGCGCCAGGACCGATGCACACGAGCGCGAGGATCGAGTAGACGAACGTCGCCACGAAGCTCCCGAGTGTGAGCTGCGTGATCCGGTCGCGGATGAAGTTGCGCAGCATCCTCGGCCCGAACTGCGTCGAGGCGAGCGTCAGCGTCACGATCGTGATCGAGAACACGAGCGTCACGACCGTGATCACGGCAGCCGCGATCGCTGTCAGAACCTGCCGGGCGGCGTCCGCGCTGCCGCTGATCACCCATGACGGGAAGTGAAGCGTTCCGTCATACGCCGCCCGGTCCAGCGCGTAGGTGGCCGCGAACAGCGCGACCGCGAGCACGATCTCGACGGTCGGTACGAGCCACAGGTTCGTCCGCAGCGCCTCACGGCGCCAGGCCGAGGGCAGCGGCACATGGCGCCTCATGGCCGCGTGCGTGCTCCGAGCCGGCGGCGAGAGCGTCGCGGTCGGCGGATCTGGAGGTGAGGGTGAGCGGACATGGTCGTTGGGCAGCACGAAGCGCTGCCGACCAGTCTTCCCGGCTCACCGGCGGCCTACGATACCGGGAGCGCGAGTACGACACATCTCGTGTGCGGTCGAATCCCGCCAAGCGCTCAGTAGAGGCGCTGGGTGAGCGACTGATCGAGCGGTCCAAGGCACAGCGACGCGAGGAAGTTCAGCAGCGCGAAGATGATGACGAACCCGATCATGAAGATCACGAAGGTCGGCGTGTCGGTGCGCAGCGTCCCGAGGCCCGCGGGAGTCGTGCGCCGTTTGGCGAGCGCCCCGGCAAGCGCGAGCGTGGCGAGGATCGGGATGAAACGTCCGAACGTCATCACGACGCCGCCGGCGATGTCCGCGAAGACGATGCCATGCGAGCCCACGTTTCCGGCAGTCGGCTGGATGAATCCGGTGTAGGCGGCAAACGAGGACCCGTTGTTGTTGGCCTGGGAGAGGTATGCGTACAGCGATTCGGAGAAGCCCAGTGACCCGTGATTCACGAGCGATCGCCGGCCCGCCTGGGTGGCATTGGCCACAGCGGTCATCACGAGCACGAGCATCGGCACGAACAACGTCCCGAGCGTCGCCAGCTTGACCTCGCGCATGCCCAACTTCTTGCCCAGGTACTCGGGTGTGCGCCCGACCATCAACCCGGCGAGGAACACGCCAAGCACGACGAGCAGCAGCATCCCGAACAGACCCGATCCGGGGCCGCCGAAGATCACCTCGCCGGTCATGATGTTCGACATCGCAACGGCGCTGCCAATCCCGGTGTAC
This sequence comes from uncultured Solirubrobacteraceae bacterium, assembly GCA_963797105.1. GTDB lineage: Bacteria > Actinomycetota > Thermoleophilia > Solirubrobacterales > Solirubrobacteraceae > Palsa-744. The sequence goes on along the minus strand of CAWCOB010000002.1, from coordinate 655,349 downwards.
GCCTCCAGCCCGCTGTTGACGGCGCCGTCGCCGCTGGCCGTGCCAACCGCGTCGAACAGCGCAGAGCCGGCGGTCCCGAAACGCTGCTCCTTGTCCTGCATGTTGGCGCCGTGCAGACCGGCCGCGTGCATCGCCGGCGTGCCGTGAGACTCGGCCGCGTAGATGATGCTCACGCCCGCCACGAACAGCACCAGCATCGCCGTGTACAGCGCCCAGCCCTGCTTGCGGTTGCCCACCATGCGCCCGAACGTGTAGGTCAGCGCCGCCGGGATCAGCATCATGAACAGGGCCTCGACGAAGCTCGTGAGGCCGGTCGGGTTCTCGAACGGATGCGCCGAGTTCGTGTTGAAGAACCCGCCGCCGTCGCCCGAGAGCAGCTTGATCACCTCCTGCGAGCCGACCGGGCCCATCGGGATCGTCTGGGTCAGATGCGTCAACCCGCTGGCGCTCAGGTAGTGGGAGAGGTTCTCGATCGCGCCCTGTGACACCAGGAACAGCCCGCCCAGGATCGACAGCGGCACTATCACGTACAGCAGCGAGCGTGTGAGATCGACCCAGAAATTGCCGAGCTCGCCGGCCTCGCGACGCACGAGCCCGCGGATCAATGCGACCGCGACCGCCATGCCGACAGCCATCGAGGTGAAGCTGGCCACGGTGATGCCCGCCATCTGTGAGAAATACGAGAGCGTCGTCTCCCCCGCGTAGAACTGCCAGCTCGTGTTGCTGACGAACGAGGACGCCGTATTGAACGAGAGGTCCCACGGCCCGCTGGCGAAGCCCTGGGGATTGAACGGATGCGCCCCCTGGGTGCGCAGGATCATGTACAGCGCCAGCCAGCTCGCGAGGCTGAAGATCAGCACCGAGCGCGTGTAGGCCTTCCAACCCTGCTCCTCGCCTGGAGTGACCCGCAGGACGCGGTATAGCCGGCGCTCGAACGGGCCCGCCAATTTTGCCAATGCGACCGGCCGGCCCTGGTAGACACGCGCCATGTACCCGCCGGCGAGCGGCGTCAGCGCGGTCAGCACCAAAAGGAAGATGACGATCTGCGCCCAGCCCATCCCGGTCACCTCCTGCTCAGCCCTGGCGAGGCCAGCCGGAGCGCCGGTGCGTCAGCTTCGGATCAGCGGGCGGCACGATCGAGGGTCAACGATCCGAGATGCGCCTCGAGCGCATCCTGCACTTCGTAGATCGCCTGGGTCACGGTGCGTGGGCAGTTTCGGTTGTACAACGGGCTCAGCCCGTCGGTGAGCATCACCTGAGCGCGAGCAACGCCCGCAGGATTAACCTGGCCCGGACCCTCGAGACGTTCCGCCAGACCCAGGATCGGATTCCTGGCGCGGCGCACCGCGGCGGGCTCGACCACGACGGCCGAGATCACCCGGTGCGTGGACCGATACTCAGCGTAGTCGACCACCGCGCGGAGACTGCCCGCAATCTGCTTTCGCGTGCGCACATCGCAGAGCTGGCGGGCTCGCAGTGCCAGCGCCGCCGTCGACTTATAGGGACGCCCTGCCGCGATCCGGCGGTCGAGCGCTCCGCGTGTCACGTAGACCTGAAGGCGCAGCTTTACAGGTGCGTTCGCAGAGGTCGGTCGGCCCTGGTGGTGAAACGCAACTGCGTGGAAGGCACTCATCCTCATTGCCATTCGAGTGTGTCACCAGAGTGATTACGCTCGTGTTACAAACGACCCCGTCGCCATAACGATTTCGTGAAGACCGTCCGACCGCCTCAGAAGTGCCCCTTGACCGCCTCGGTCGAGATCCGGCGCGTGTCCTCCGGCGCCGGGCGCAGGATCAGGATCTCGGCGGGCACCCGGTCGAGCATCCAGCGAAGATCCTCGTAGCTGAGGCCGATGCGCGGGTCTTCGTCGGCAGAGACGATGATGCGGTCGAAGTGCTCCTGCTCGATCAGTTTGCGAAGTGCGTCGCGCGCGGAGCGCCCGCGCCCGACGCGCGAGTCGACCGGCACGCCCAGTGAGGTGGCACGCTGCTCGATCGCCTCCAGCAACGGCATCCCGCGCGCACACTGGACCGGCAGCGGCGTCTCCAGCGGCAGGCTCATGGGCACCTGCGCAAGGAACGCCGGCATGATGATCGCGTCCTCGGCTTTCGCGAGACGCACCGCCGCCTCGAACGAGCGCCGCGAGATCTCCTCGCCCGTGAACGGAAGCAGGATCCGGCGACCCTCCGGCAGGCGCTCGCGCGCCGGGCGCCGCCCGTGCGGCGGCAGCCAGTAGCCGGCGGCGATCCCCAACAGGGCGCCGGCGCACGCGACCGCCACGATCACGGCTGCGCTCACGGGAGAGCCTCTGTGCTCGTGCCACTCGAGCGCTGCGAGCGGTCGGCGACGATGCGCACGTCGACGCCCGGCAGACGCTGCATGAGCCGTTGCGGTAGCGGCACGCGCAGGCGCGCAAGGCCGCGCGCCGGGCGGGAGCGGCCGATCAGGATGTAGGTGGTTCCGCGCCGCCCCGCGACCTCCACGACCGCGGCCGTGACGTCGTCGGACTCCTCCTCGATCATCCGCGCCCCGAGCACCGACGCAAGCTGGCGCAGCGCGGCGAGCGAGCGCTGTTCGTCCTCAGTGAGCTCCCTGCCGGGCGCGCGCACCCACAGCAGGTCGAGCCCAGCGCCGAGCCGCTGCGCCGAGCGCCAAGCGCGGCGCACGAGGCGCTGCGCGCCGGGGTAGGGCTCGACGAGCGCGAGCAGCCGCTCGCCGACGGCGTGGGGCGCGTCTGCCGCGAGGCTCTCCTCGCGCGAGCCTACGAGCTCCGTCGTCAAGCGCTTGGCGCCGACCTCCTCGGCCACCTGGCGCAGCGCGACCTCGCGCAGCGCCGAGAGGTTCTCGATCCTGAAGAAGTTGTTGAGCGCCGCGTCGATGCGCTCGGACGGGTAGACCTTGCCGGCGCGCAGGCGCTCGAGCAGCGCCTCCGGGGTGAGATCGATCAGCACGACCTCGTCGGCGCGGCCGAGGATCGCGTCGGGGATCGTCTCGCGCACGCGGATGCCGCTGAGCTCGGTGATGTGGTCGTTGAGCGACTCCAGGTGCTGGACGTTGAGCGTCGAGAGCACGTCGATGCCGGCCGCGAGAACCGCCTCGATGTCCTCGTAGCGCTTGGCGTGCTCGGTGCCCGGGCGCGTTGGTGTGAGCCAGCTCGTCGATCAGGCACAGCTCCGGCGCGCGGCTCAGGATCGCCGGCAGGTCCATCTCCTCGAGCACCGTCTCGCGGTAGCGCACGCGCCGGCGCGGGATGATCGGCAGGCCCTCGGCGACCCGCCGCGGTCTCGCCGCGCCCGTGCGTCTCGAGCAGGCCGATCACGACGTCGCGACCGGCCTCCTGCTCGGCGTGGCCCTCGAGCAGCATGCGGTAGGTCTTGCCGACGCCCGCCGCCATCCCGATGAAGACCTTCAGCCGGCCCTGGCGTCTGATCGCCTGCGGCCATCGGCCATGGAAGTGCGCTCGCGAGCCGCGCGACGCGCTCTGCGCTCATGCTCCGAGCAGGTTGTGGACGATCAGGTCGATCAGCTTGATGCCGATGAACGGCGCGATGATCCCGCCGAGCCCGTAGATCCACAGGTTGCGCCGCAGCAGCGCGCTCGCGCCGATCGGCCGGTAGCGCACGCCCTTGCAGCGACAGCGGGATCAGCAGCGGGATCACGATCGCGTTGAAGATGATCGCCGAGACGATCGCCGACTGGGGGGTGCCGAGGTTCATGATGTTGAGCACGTGCAGCGGCCCCTTGCCGCCCGGCGTGGCCGCATAGGTCGCGACGAACACGGCCGGCAGGATCGCGAAGTACTTGGCGACGTCGTTGGCGATCGAGAACGTCGTCAGCGCGCCGCGCGTGATCAGCAGCTGCTTGCCGACCTCGACGATCTCGATCAGCTTCGTCGGGTTGGAGTCGAGGTCGACCATGTTGCCCGCCTCGCGCGCCGCCTGCGTGCCCGTGTTCATCGCCACGCCGACGTCGGCCTGCGCGAGCGCCGGCGCGTCGTTGGTGCCGTCGCCGGTCATCGCGACGAGGCGGCCCTCGGCCTGCTCCTCGCGGATCAGCGCGAGCTTGCGCTCGGGCGTCGCTTCGGCGAGGAAGTCATCGACGCCGGACTCCTCGGCGATCTTGGCGGCGGTCAGGCGGTTGTCGCCGGTGACCATCACCGTGCGTGATGCCCATCGCGCGCAGCTGGTCGAAGCGCACCTTCATGCCCTCCTTGACCGTGTCCTTGAGGTAGATCACGCCGAGCACCTGGCTGTCGCGCGCGACCGCCAGCGGCGTGCCGCCCTCGCGGCCGATGCGGTCGAGCGCCTCCTGCAGCTCCGGCGGCGGCGAGCCGCCTTCGCTGCTTGACGAAGCTCGATGATCGCGTCGCCCGCGCCCTTGCGCAGCTGCTGGCCGTCGATGTCGACGCCGCTCATCCTGCGTCTGCGCGGTGAACGGGACGAACTCGGCGCTGCAGCGTGGTCATGTCGTGCTCGCGGATGCCGTACTGCTTGGCGAGCACGACGATCGAGCGGCCCTCGGGCGTCTCGTCCGCGAGCGAGGCGAGCTGCGCGACCTCGGCCAGCTCGGACTCGGCCACGCCCGGCATCGGCACGAATTCCGACGCGAGTCGGTTGCCGATCGTGATCGTGCCGGTCTTGTCGAGCAGCAGCACGTCGACGTCGCCGGAGGCCTCGACCGCGCGGCCGGACAGCGCGAGCACGTTGCGGCGCACGAGGCGGTCCATGCCGGCGATCCCGATCGCGCGACAGCAGCGCGCCGATCGTCGTCGGGATCAGCGCGACGAGCAGCGCGATCAGCGTCGTCTCGGAGATCGACGTGCCCGCGAACAGGCCGAACGGGCGCAGCGTCGCGACGACGATCACGAAGATCAGCGTCAGCGCCGCGAGCAGGATGTTCAGCGCGATCTCGTTCGGCGTCTTGCGCCGCTCGGCGCCCTCGACGAGCGCGATCATGCGGTCCAGGAACGACTGGCCGGGCTCCTGCGTGATTTCGACGACGATCTCATCCGAGGTCACGCGCGTGCCGCCGGTGACCGCGCTGCGGTCGCCGCCGGACTCGCGGATCACCGGCGCGGACTCGCCCGTGATCGCGGACTCATCGACCGTGGCGATGCCCTCGATCACGGTGCCGTCGCCGGGGATCAGCTCGCCCGCGGGCACGACCACGACGTCGCCGCGCGTCAGCTCGGCGGCCGCCTTGGTGGAGCCGTCGCGCATCGTCGCCACGGTCTCCTTGCGCATCGAGCGCAGCGTGTCGGCCTGTGCGCGACCGCGGCCCTCGGCGAACGCCTCGGCCATGTTCGCGAACACGACCGTCAGCCACAGCCAGATCGAGATCGTGAACGTGTACCAGGCCGGCTCGTGGCCGCCGCCGAGCGGCTTGCCGCCGAACGCCTGGATCAGCCACGTGACGGTCGTGATCACCGAGCCGATCTCCACGACGAACATCACCGGGTTGCGGATCTGCACGCGCGGGTCGAGCTTCTTGAAGCTGTCGATCAGCGCGCGTTTGACGATGTCGCGCTGGAACAGCGAGATCGCCTGTCGCTCGTGGGTTGCCGGCATCTGCGCGGACATCAGTGCGTTCCTCCGGTGAGGCGGTCGAGTGCGAGGTTCAGCTCGAGCACGTTCACTCCCTGCTCGCCGGAGAAGCCGAGCCCGCGCCCGTCGGTGTACTTGGAGATCAGGCCGTCGACCGTCGCTCAGCGAGAGCTGGCGCACGGCCGCGATCGCGGTGGGCCTGGATCCAGGCGTTCGCCTGCGAGATTTCGGGGTCGAGGTTCGAGGCGGAGGTGTTGACCGCGTCGACCGGGATCTTCGCCACGGTCAGACCCGGGTCGTACGGCTTGTTCAGTTCGAGGTAGGCCTTGATGTTTTCGGCGTCGGCTTCCTCGGTGCCTTGTCGTTGGGGCCGCGGTTGGAGAACGTGCTCGCCGCCGCGTTGTACGCGCCGCCTTCGGTGGCCGAGGGACGCGCTCTGGAAGTAGCGCGGGTCCGCTTCGGTGACGAGCGCGCCTTCTTCTTCCTTGGGCTTGCCGTTCTTTTCGAGCACCGGCGTGCCGAAGCTCTGGCCGATGATCTTCGAGCCGACGAGCTTGCCGTTCGACGTAGACCTTCTGGCCGTTGGCGTTGCCCGGGGAACGCGACCTGGCTGACGCCCGTGATCACGAGCGGGTAGACGAGCCCGAGCAGGATCGTGAACACGATGATGCCGATGACCGATGTGACGATGTCGCGCTTCATCGTCAGTAGAGGTGTCCGGTCAGGCCCTGGACGATCGGTCCGAGCAGCAGGGCGGGGAAGAAGGTGAGCGCGCCGACGAGGATGATCACGCCGATCAGCAGCACCGCGAACGTCGGCGTTGTCGGTGCGCATCGTGCCGAGGCCCGCGGGCGTGACGCGCTTGCCCGCCAGCGCGCCGGCGACGGCGAGCGCGAACAGGATCGGCGCGTAGCGCGCGAACAGCATGTCGAAGCCGCCGAGCAGATCGGCGAAGGTGACGCCGTGCGAGCCGACGTTGCCGGCGTTCGGCTGGATGAAGCCGGTGTAGCCGGCGAACGCCGAGCCGTTGTTGTTGGCCTGCGAGAGGTAGGCGTAGAAGGTCTCGGAGAAGCCCTGCGGGCCCTTGCCCCAGCTTCGGAGATCGACGCGCGCCCGGCATGCTCGCGGTCGCCAGCGCGGTGCAGAACAGCGCCGCCAGCGGCGTGATCAGGATGCCCAGGCCGGCGAGCTTGATCTCCCTCGCCTCGAGCTTCTTGCCGAGCCACTCCGGCGTGCGTCCGACCATCAGGCCGCCGATGAACACGGCCAGCAGGACGTACAGCAGCATCGAGTACAGGCCCGTGCCGACGCCGCCGAAGATCACCTCGCTGGCCGACAGGTTGGCGAACGGCACGGCGCCGCCGATACCGGTGAACGACTCGATCGCGCTGTTGACCGCGCCGCACGAGGTGACGGTCGTGACGACGTCGAACAGCGCCGAGCCGGCGATCCCGAAGCGCTGCTCCTTGCCTTCCATGTTGCCGCCGGTCGAGCCCGAGATCACGTGCGTGTGCAGGCCGGCGGCGTGCTGCGCGGGCGAGCCGTGCGCCTCGGCGATGTAGGCGACGGTGACCGCGCCGAGGAACATCACCATCATCACGCCGTAGATCGCGTAGCCCTGGCGGCGGTTGCCGGTCATGCGCCCGTACATGAACACGAGCGCCGCCGGGATGATCAGCACGAGCAGCATCTCGAAGAAGTTGGTGAACGCGGTCGGGTTCTCGAACGGGTGCGCCGAGTTGACGTTGAAGAAGCCGCCGCCGTTGGTGCCGAGCTCCTTGATCGCCTCCTGCGAGGCGACCGGCCCCATCGCGATCGACTGCGTCAGGCCGGTGATCGTGTGGGCGCGTCAGGTAGGTGGAGAAGTTCTGCGATCACGCCCTGGGAGACGAGCACGATCGCGCCGATCACCGAGATCGGCGCGAGCACGTACAGGATCGTGCGCACCAGGTCCTGCCAGAAGTTGCCGATGCTCTTGCCGCTGCGCCCGACGATCCCGCGCACGAGCGCGACCGCCACGACGATCCCGACCCCGGCCGACAGCCAGTTCTGCACCGTCAGCCCGATCATCTGGCTGAGGTAGCTCATCGTCGTCTCGCCGCTGTAGTACTGCCAGTTGGTGTTCGTCAGGAACGACGAGGTCGTGTTGAACGTCACGTTCCACGGCGCCGAGTGGTAGCCGAGCGGGTTCAGCGCGTGAGGCACGTAGAACGCGTTCTGCGTGCGCAGGATGATGTACAGCAACAGCCAGCCCGCGAGCGAGAAGATCAGCAGGCTTTTCGCGTAGGCCTTCCAGTCCTGCCCGCGCTCCGGGTCGACCCGCAGGATCCGGTACAGGAACCGCTCGGGCCCGGCGAAGATCGGCGAGAGGAACACCCGCTCGCCGGTGTAGACCTTCGCCATGTAGCTGCCGAGCGGCAACGCGAGCGCGGTCAGGATCACCGCGAACAGGATGATCGTGAGCCAGCCGGCGAACGTCATCTCAGAGCTTCTCCCCGCGGATCAGCGCGTAGAAGAGGTAGGCGATGACCAGCACCGAGACGACCAGGCCGAAGAAGTCGGCGCCGCTCATGTGCGCGATGAAGAACGCCGAGGGGCAGCGAGAGCGCTCATACCCGGTCGATCCCCTCGATCATCAGCAGCAGGATCGCGAACATCACGATCCCGAGAACGATTGCCACGATGTCCATGCGATCACTATTGGCGCCGCGCGCGTCACGGCCGCATAACGATCGCCGCGCGCGTCATAACGATTTCGTGACGGACGCAGTTCAGCCCGCGAAGCGGTAGCCGACCCCGGGGTCGGTGACGATGTAGCGCGGCCCGCGCCGGCCGCCCTCGGGCTCGATCTTGGCGCGCAGCCGCGCGATGTGCGTGCGCAGCGGCTGGATGTCATCGACGTACTCCGGGCCCCACACCTCGGCGAGCAGCTTGCGGTGGGTCATCAGCCGCCCGCGGTTGCGCGCGAGCGCGCGCAGCAGGTCGAACTCGATCGGGGTCAGATGGACCGGCTCGCCGTCGCGGCGCACGACCCGCGCGGCCAGGTCGATCTCCAGGCCGTCCGACCTCGATCGCTCGGCTCCTCCTCGCGCGCGGCCCGGCGCGGCGCAGCGCGGCCTGCAGCCGCGCGATCAGCTCGCGCGTGCCGAAGGGCTTGGTGATGTAGTCGTCGGCGCCGGCCTCGAGCGCCCTGACCTTCTGCTCCTCCTCGCCCACCGCCGAGAGCACGAGGATCGGCATCTCGCTCCACTCGCGCAGCTTGCGCGTCACCTCGATGCCGTCGAGGTCGGGCAGCACGAGGTCGACGATCGCCGCCTCCGGCGGGCGCACCGCGGCGAGGTCGAGCGCCTCGCGAGGCGGTTTCGGCCGGCACCGCCTCGAAGCCGGCCTCGCGCAGCACCACCTTCAGCGCGCGCACGATCTGCGGCTCGTCGTCGACGACGAGCACGCGCGGCGGCGAGCCTGCGCGGCCGGCGGGCGCTCACCGCGCCGGCTCCGGACGCGCCGACGGCGCGCCGGCGGCGGCCCTGCGTCCGCGGCGGCACCCCGGCGCGTCGCGTCCTGCTCCCGCGCGGTGCTCCAGCGGCAGCTCGAACACGAACGTCGCTCCCTGGCCGGGCAGCGACTCGACGTGCAGCGAGCCGCGTTCGCCTCGGTGAAGCCGCGTGCGATCGCCAGGCCGAGTCCCGAGCCGCGGTGCTCGCCGCCGGGCGTGCCGGCGCGGTAGAACGGCTCGAACACGCGCTCGAGCTGCGCGGGCGGGATGCCCGGGCCGCGGTCGACGATGCGCACGATCACGCGGTCGCCGGCGGGCTGCCCTCGGCGGGCTCCTCGCCGGCGTGCTCGCTCGCGCGGCGCGGGCTGCCGGCGAGGCTGCGCACCGCGCGCGCCCTGACCGACACCGGATGCCCGCCGAGTGGCGTCGCGCGTTCTCGAGCACGTTCACGAACGCGCGCTCCATCTGCACGGGGTCGACGCTCACGAGCGGCAGGTCGCGGTCGATCGACAGCGTGAACGCGTCCGGGCCGCGCGCCGACGCTCCGCGACGGCGGCGCGGATCAGCTCGTCGATCGAGGTCCACTCGCGGCGCGGCTCGGCCGCGCCGGCTTCCAGGCGCGAGAGGTCGAGCAGGTTGTCCACCAGCCGCGAGAGGCGCTTGGTCTCCTCCTGGATCACGGCCGCCATCTCCTCGCGCTCGCGCGGGCGAGAGCGACGGCGAGCCGATCGCCTCGCCGGCCGCCGAGATCGCCGTCAGCGGCGAGCGCAGGTCGTGGGAGACCGCGCGCAGCAGCGCCGTCTTGACGGTGTCCGCCCGGCGCAGCGCGGCCGTCTCGACGACCCCGCCGAGCAGCCCCTCGCGCTCGAGCGCCGCGCTCAGCAGCGCCTCCAGCGCCGGCACGACGCGCTCCTGCAGCCGGCGCAGGTTCGCCTCGGAGGTGTCGGCGCCGACGAGCAGCGTCCCCAGCCGCCTGGTGCCCTCGCGCAGCGGGAACGCGACCGTGCGCTCGTCGCCTTCGACCGCCTCCATCTCGATCGCCGCCGAGCTCAGCTCGAGCGTCTGCGCCAGCCGCGCCGCGGCCGTCGGCAGCGCCTCGGCGAGGCTGTTCCCGCGCAGCAGCAGCCGCGCCATCTCCGCCGCCAGGTCGGCCTCGCGCCGGCGCTCCTCGGCGTCGCGGGTGCGCGCGCGCGTGACCTCGGCGACGCGAGCTCGCGAGCGCCGCGACCACGAGGAACGCGACCAGCGCGACCCAGTTGCTCGAGTCCCGGATCGTGAACTCGCCGACCGGCGGCAGGTGAAAGAAGTTGAACGCCGCCGCGCTGAGCACCGCCGTGGCGACACCCGAGCCACGCGCCCCACGTGACCGACACGACGAGCACCGCCGGCAGGTAGACGACGCTCAGCGACACCACCGGCGCGACGTGCTTCAGCGGGTAGACGATCAGCGTGCACAGCGCCACCGCGACGAGCGCCACGATCGCGCCGACCCGGCGCGAGGGCGGGTCGGATGCCAGCAGGAAGCCGAACGGAGAGGACATCGTCGCCACCAGCGTAATGGCGAACGGGGCGGGTCTCGCCTCCCGCCCCGTTCGGTGCGCCCTGCGCGGTTCGGTGCGCTCTGCAAGCGGGGCGCGTGGCTTGACGAGCCCCGCCCACTGCCGTGTCCCACCGTCGCGAGGCATCATGCAGCGCTGCCCGCGCTGCGAGGTGACGCTCCCGTGACCACCCTGTGACGATCTCGTGACCAGCGCCCCGTAGGTCCGACCGGGCCGGCTTCGAACCCGCTCGCAGGCGGCCCGAGCGTGCGCCCTTATCGGCCGCAAGCGGCCGAGCGTACGCGCCTGCAGCCGATACGTCGGCGGCGGGGCCCACGCTAAAGCCAGCTGCATGTGCGCCGACGTGATTCGTGTAGGTCCCCGAGACGATGCCCGAACGCATGCGCCCCACCGCCGCGTCGATTGCAGCCGCTGCCCTGGCCGCGTTTGCGTTGCTGTGCTGCGGGCAGGCGCTGGCCGCAGCACAGCTGTCGCCGCTGCCGGCCTCGGACTACACGACGCGCGCGTCTGTCCGCCGCCGGCGCCGGGCGAGGCCGACATGCCTGGCGCTCGCGCTCGTCCGCGCAGACCGCGCAGGCCGCGCGCACACGCACCCGCTCGGGGTGGCCCGCGCGGTCGCGAGCTCCACGCCGTCACCCGCCGCCGGCGACTTCGGGCTGCGCCCGCAGGACCTGCACAGCGCCTACGCGCTGCCCGCGGACGCATCGGGGACGCAGACGATCGCGCTCGTCGACGCGTACAACGACCTGACCGCCGAAGCAGACCTGGAAGCCTACGACACCGAATTCGGCGTGCCGAATTGCACCACAGCGAGCGGCTGCTTCACGAAGGTCAACCAGAGCGGCGAAACCGCCAACCTCCCGTTCCCCGCAGACGGCGGAAGCGCTGAAAAACGCGAGCAAAGGCTCGGCGAAAGAACGCGAAGAGGCCGAAGAAGCCGAAGGCTGGGCCGTCGAGATCTCGCTCGACATCGAGACCGCGCACGCGACCTGCCAGAACTGCCACATCGCGCTGGTCGAGGCCAGCTCGCCCTCCTACGAAGACCTCGAAGCCGCCGAGACGCAGCGGTCGGGATGCCGGCGCGACGAGATCTCCAACTCCTGGGGCGGCCCCGAATGCGGCGAAGGCGAATCCGGGCCGAATGCGTCGGCGACAGCCCGCGTTCGACCATCCCGGCGTCGTCATCACCGCGTCTGCCGGCGACGACGGCTACCTCAACTGGCTCGAAGAACCGCGCTCGGCCTACGCCAGCTTCCCCGCCTCCTCGCCGCACGTGGTGGCAGTCGGCGGCACGCGCCTGAGCCCGCTCGGTACCTCAGGCGAATGGACCGGCGAGCGTGTCTGGAACGACGGCGGCGAAAGCGGAAGGGTCAAAGACGGGCACGGCGCCGGCGGCGGCGGATGCAGCGTCCAATTCGCCGCCCCGCCATGGCAGCGAGACGTCTCGGACTGGTCGCGTGTCGGCTGCGGCAGCGATCGCGCCGTCGCCGACGTCGCCGCGGACGCGGACCCCTACACGGGCCTGGCCGTGTACGACTCCTCGAGTCCCGAATGCACGAGCGAATACGACACAGAAAACGCGAAAAAAGAACTCGTCAGGCACACCGTCGCGCACTGGTGCACGATCGGCGGCACGAGCCTCGCGTCTCCGCTGATCGCCTCTGTGTTCGCGCTCGCCGGCGGTGCGCAGGGGGTCGAATACCCGGCCCAGACGCTGTACGAAAATGCCGCCAAATCGTCCGCGACGCTGCACGACGTCAGCGAAGGCTCCAACGGCGAATGCCTCCTGCCGTTCGACGAAGAAGCGGGCAGCCGGATGCACTGCCCGCCGAAGAGGCCGCCAGCAGCTGCTCCTCGCAGCTGATCTGCCTGGCGGGCGCCGGCTACGACGGACCGACCGGCGTCGGCACGCCCGACGGGATCGCCGCCTTCCAGCCGGTCGAAGGCGGTGCGGACGGCGGAGAAGGCGAAGAAAGCGAAGAAGAAAGCAACGGCTCGGGCGAACAGACCGGCGGCACAGGCTCAGGGAAAGGTAAAACCAAAACCAAAGGCAAAAGCTCGGGGCCGCCACCGTCGAGCTCTGCGCCGTCGAGCCCGCAACCGGCGCCGGCGCCCAGCCCGCCGTCACTCGATCTCTTTGACCTCGCCCTCTCGCTCAAGGCCTCGATCGCCCAGAACACGGGCCTGCCGAAGATCACGCAGGTCGGCTTCACGTTCGACGTCAACATGCCCGCGCACGTGCTGGTGTCGCTGAGCAAGCGCGTCGTCAAGCACAGGCACGCCCGCTGGGTGACGGTCCTGCACCCGCACACGATCGTCGCAGCGGCAGGCCTCAACAGCCAGCATCTCGCCAAGCGCAGCGCCCTCTCGAGCGGCACCTACCGGCTCACGCTGACCCCCGTGCACGCGCCGCGCACGCTCGATCGTCTTCAAGATCGGCTGACCGCGGGCGCGTCGCCCAACACGAGCTCCCCTCGCTCCGTCAGGCGCCACGAGTTGGGCGCGCCGCGACTGCGGACTTCGCCGTCCTTCGCGATCAGGCCTCGTGCCTGCAGACGACCGAGCAGCTTCGAGACCTGCCCTTGGTCGACGATGCCGGCGCGATCGGCGACCTCGCGGTTGCTCGCCCCGGGGTAGTCGGCGATCGCTCGCAGCACGAGCGTGGTCCGGTGCGTGAGCCGCACGCCGCGGCCGTGCTGGCGCCCGCCGTCGGCCGGCTCGAGCGTCGCGCCGGCACGGATGCGGGGCACCGGGCGTGTGAGCTCGCGCCGCGCGACCCCTGCGCCGAGGTAGGGCAGCACGATGATGCTGACGAGCGATCCGAACAGGTCCATGACCCCCTTGCGCTCGTCCGCCAGCAGCCGGTTCTGGAGTACCGCGAGCACGGCGCCGACGACCCCCTCGGCGATCACCGCGGGCGGCTGCTGCCTGTCGGGCGGGCCCTCGAGGCGACCGAGGTCGACCACGGCCGCGAGCGCGGCGAGAAGCTCCACGCGGCGGCGCAGGATCCGCTCGCCGCCGCTCATCGAATACACGACCAGGACGCGCCCGAGTGCGGGCTCCCGTTCGAGGAACGCGAGGAACGCGACGAGCCCGGCCTTGATCGCGTCGAGCCAACGCGACTCCGCGTCGTATGCGACGAGTACCGCCTTCTGCGCGCGCTCGACGCCGCAGTTCGACGGTCGCCAGCAGGCACGCTTCGCGATCGTGGAAGGCCTCGTGGAAGACGCTGCTCGACACGCCCGCAAGCGCGAGCACGTCGGCGATCGCCACGTCGGGGCCGCGCTCGGCCATCGCCTGGGCCATCGCGTCCAGGATCCTCGTTCGCTGTGCTTCTTCCACGCCTTCGCAACTCTCCCACTTGACACCGGGCCGGGGAGCCTAGCTATTATTGTCTAGTCAGGTGGCGTCGGGCGCCGCCGGCTGGAGCCTCGCGGGCGCTCCGTACTCGAGCAGGCGCCCGGGCAGCTCGACGCTCCCGTCCGCGCGCTGGCCGTTCTCGAGCAGCGCGACGATCGTGCGCCCGACCGCGACCGCGGTGCCGTTGAGCGTGTGCAGCGGCTGCGTGCCGCTTCGCCGCGCGGACGCGGATGTTCAGGCGCCGCGCCTGGTAGTCGGTCGTGTTCGAGCACGAGGTCAGCTCGCGGTAGCGGCCCTGGCTCGGCAGCCACGCCTCGCAGTCGTACTTCTTCGCGGCCGAGTTGCCGAGGTCGCTCGACGGCGATGTTGACGACGCGGTAGGGCAGCTCGAGCTCGCCGAGGATCTCCTCCTCGATCGCGAGGATCCGCTCGTGCTCCTGCGCCGACTCCTCCGGCGCGACGAAGCTGAACATCTCGACCTTGTCGAACTGGTGCACGCTGAAGATCCCGCGCGTGTCCTTGCCCGCCGCGCCCGCCTCGCGCCGGAAGCACGGCGAGAAGCCGGCGTAGCGCAGCGGCAGCGCGCTCGGCGTCGAGGATCTCCCCGTCGTGCAGCGAGGCGAGCGCGACCTCGGAGGTGCCGACGAGGAACAGCTCGTCCTCGGGCAGGCTGTAGATCTGCTGCTCGGTGTCGGGCAGGAAGCCGGTCCCGTAGAGCGCCCGCTCGCGCACCAGCACCGGCGGGATCACCGGTTCGAAGCCGTGCCCCGCGGAGCTTCTCGAGCACCCAGCGCACGAGCGCCAGCTCGAGCATCACGAGGTCGCCTTTCAGGTAGGCGAAGCGCGCCCCCGAGAGGTTCGCGCCGCGGTCCATGTCGATCATCGCCCGCCAGCTCGAGGTGGTCGCGCGGCTCGAAGTCGAGCTCGGGACGCGCCGACCTCGCGCACGAGCTCGTCCTCGGGCCCGGCGGCGTCGGGTCGGGGAGGTTCGGCAGCGGCGCAAGCGCGCCGCAGCTCCGCTCGACCTCGCCAGCTCGGCTCGAGCTCGCTTGCGCGCGCGCGACGCGCGCATCGCCCGATCTCGCGCTCGCGTCGGATCGTCGCGGCTCGCGCGATGCGCCGTTGGCCTCGTTCTGCTCGGCGCGCAGCCCTCGAGCTCCGGCAGCAGCTCGCGGCGGCGCCGTCGAGCGCGATCACCCGTCGAGCGCCTGCAGCCGGATCGCGCCGCGCGAGCGCCGCGCGCACGCCGTCGGGTCCTCGCGGATCCGCTTGAGGTCGAGCACGCCGGCGCCGCGATGCTGGCGGTCGCTATTTGGTGACAGCGTGATGTTCGTGCGGGACGTCTGCGCCTGCAGCCCGGAGTACTTCGCGAGGAACTCCGCGACGGCCTGGGCGTCTTCGCCGACGACGATGTTCTCGGGCATGATCGCGCCGGAGAAGCCGCCGTTGCGGATCGCGTAGAGGACCTGTTCGACGTTCTCCTTGCGGATGTTGAAGTTCGGCCCGTTGGTCTTGACGCGGTTGGAGATGCTCGTCGCCGAGCCCTCCGCGCCGACGACCGCGAGCGTGTGGCAGCCCGAGCAGTGGTCGCGGAACAGCACCGCGCCGTTGTAGTAGGGGCTGGTCTTGGCGATCTGGATCCCCTGCGACCCGCAGGCGCCGAGCGCCGTGGCGCAGGCGAGCAGGGCGATCGATCATGGCGGCGAGCTTCATGCGCGGGGAATATATAGGCCAGCGAAGAACCGATGAGCCGCGCTCGCAGCAGGCCAGCTCGGAAGCGATGAGCCGTCTTCGCCGCAGACCCGCTCAGAACCCGTGGGCCGTGCTCGCCGCGCGCAGCGCGAGGAACACCACCACGAGCGCCGAGAGCGCCATCACGCCGATCTCGCGGCGCACGATCGCAAGCACGACCAGCTCCGCTGCTCGGGCTCGGGCAGTGCGCCGACCGCCTTGGCGTCCTCGAGCCCGCGCTGGTCGAGGATCGTCTGGGCCGAGGCGACGCGCAGCTGCTCGGCGACGAACGCGACCGCGAGCGGCAGCAGCGCGTACAGGTAGAAGAGGTGTTCGCTGGAGTAGTTGCCGGCCGCCGCCAGCGAGCCGACGGCGATCGCGAGCGTCAGCGCCGAGCCCTGGCCGACGCGCAGCAGCACCCAGAACGCCCGCACGGGCCGCCCGGCGGCACCGTGATCGGTGCTCGCGGCGGCGCCGAGGTCGCCGCGATACCAGACGCAGGCGCCAAGCAGACCGGGAATCAGCGTTGAGCGCGGCGACCGCCAGCGCGCCCGCCACGACGGCCTCTGTCACGGCGTGCGATTTCGAGCCGATTGCCACTAGTAACAGCTCTGCCACAAGCAGTGATATAACAGCGCGCGGTGCTGCGCAGCTATCTCCCGGCGATCGTCTTCCTCGTTCTCGGTGGCGCCGTGGGCGGCGCGTTCGCGGTGCTCGAACTCGGTCATCGGGCCGCGCCGCGCGACCCCGCACAAGCAGGACCCCTACGAGTGCGGGCTGCCGTCGGAGATCAAGCGCGGCCTGCGCTTCGGGATCAGCTTCTACCTGATCGCGATGCTGTTCATCCTGTTCGACATCGAGGTCGTCTTCCTCTACCCGATCGCGATCGAGCTGCGCGCGTACGGCAGCTTCGCGCTGGTCGAGACGATCGTGTTCATCGTGCTGCTGTTCGTGGCGTTCGTGTACGTGTGGCGGAGGGGAGCGCTCGAGTGGAGGTGAAACGCGAGATCCTCGGTGCCGGCGGGCGAGCCGTTTCCGGGCCCGGCGCCGACCTGCGCGTGCGCTCGCTGAACGCGCGCCAGCTGCTGCGCGGCGGCGAGATCGAGGGACCCAACCCGTCCGCGCACGCTCGAGGGCGCCGACCTCGAGCGCTACGTCGAAGAGCGCGTGCTGACGACGACGCTCGACAAGGCGGTCGCGTGGGCGCGCTCGAACTCGTTCTTCCCCGCCACGTTCGGGCTGGCGTGCTGCGCGATCGAGATGATGTCGATCGTGGCCGCCCGCGTCGACGTCGCGCGCTTCGGCTTCGAGGCGTTCCGCGCCTCGCCGCGCCAGGCCGACCTGCTGATCCTCTCGGGGCGCGTGTCGATCAAGATGGCGCCGATCGTCCGCCGCATCTACGACCAGATGCTCGAGCCCAAGTGGGCGATCTCGATGGGCGCCTGCTGCAGCTCGATGGGCGTCTTCAACAACTACGCGCTCGTCCCCGCCGACAAGTTCATGCCGATCGACGTGCACGTGCCCGGCTGCCCGCCGCGCCCGGAGGCGCTGATGCACGGCGTGCTCAAGCTGCGCAAGATGGTCCAGGACGACCCCGACATGGGCTGGCGCGAGCGCTACGAGCGCGCGCGGCACCGAGGAGGTCGTGCCGGAGCTCGGCGCGGAGACGGACGCCGCTGCGGCGGTGGGCGTGCTGCGGGAGGGGGACACGGCCGGTGCCTGACGCCACCGGCCTCGAGCTGATCGCCCAGGAGCTGCGCGAGGCGGAGGGGTCAGACGTAGTCACCGACACGCTGTTCTTCCGCGAACGCGCGACGCTGAGCGTCGAGCCCATGCGCATCCGCGCCGTGCTCGCGCACCTGCGCGCGAAGGGCTACGCGTTCCTGGCGAGCGTGCACGGCGTCGACTACTACCCGGACGAGCCGCGGCTGGGCGTCTGCTACGAGCTGCTCGACATGGCGCGCGTCGACCGCATCACGGTCAAGCTGCGGGTGGCCTCGGACGCGCCGGAGGTCGAGTCCGTCACCGACGGACTGGCCGACCGCCAACCACCAGGAGCGCGAGGTGTACGACATGTTCGGCGTCGTCTTCCAGGGACATCCGGACCTGCGCCGGATCCTGATGCCCGAGGACTACGAGGGCCACCCGCAGCGGCGCGACTTCCCGATCGGCGGCGAACCGGTGATCTTCACGTACAACGAGCACGACCGAGCCCGTCGGCACGGAGCGCGAGCGCCGAGTGAGCCCGACCGCATCGTCCGCAGGGAGCAGCCGACGATGTCCGAGTACCGCCGGCGCGAGCAGAGCATCACGCTCGCCCCGCTGCACGAGCAGCTCGAGGAGCAGGACGCGGGCGGCGCCGAGACCACGCAGGAGCTGCTGACGCTCAACTTCGGCCCCCACCACCCGGCCACGCACGGCGTGCTGCGGCTGCTGGTGACGCTCCAGGGCGAGGTCGTGCGCGACGTCAAACCGATCATCGGCTACGTGCACACGGGGATCGAGAAGACCGCCGAGGACAAGTCCTACTGGAAGGTCATCCCGGTGATCGAGCGGATGGACTACCTCGTCCTACTACTTCAACGCGATGGCCTTCTGCGGCGCGGTCGAGACGCTGATCGAGGTCGAGGTGCCCAAGCGCGCGCAGTACCTGCGCGTGATCCACCTCGAGCTCAACCGCATCATGTCGCACCTGGTCTGGCTCGGCACGAGCGCGCTGGACCTCGGCGCGATCTCGATGTTCTGGTACTGCTTCCGCGAGCGCGAGAAGATCCTCGACCTGTTCGAGATGTCCTCCGGGCAGCGCATGCACACGCGCTACTTCCAGGTCGGCGGCGTGATCGAGGACATCCCGCCGGGCTTCGAGGAGAAGCTGCGCGAGCTTCCTCGAGGATATGCCCGCGCGCGTCGACCAGTACGGCGACATGCTCAACGGCAACGAGATCGTGCTGCAGCGCCTGCGCGGCACCTGCCCGCTCGACGCCGAGACGCTGCTGTCGCTGGGCGTGACCGGTCCGCTGCTGCGCGCCGCCGGCAACCCGTGGGACCTGCGCAAGGCCGACCCCTACTGCTCCTACGACGACTTCGACTTCAAGATCCCGGTCGGCACCGTCGGCGACAACTACGACCGCTTCGCGGTCCGCCTCGCGGAGATGTACGAGTCGGTCAAGATCATCGACAGGCGCTCGACGGGCTGCCCGAGGGGCCGTACATCACCGAGGACCGCAAGGTCGCGCTGCCGCCGCGCCACGAGCTCGCGACCTCGATGGAGGCGCTGATCCACCACTTCAAGCTCGTCACCGAGGGCTTCCGCGTGCCGCCCGGCGAGGTCTACTTCCCGATCGAGTCCCCGCGCGGCGAGCTCGGCTGCTTCGTGCGCTCCGACGGCTCCTCGAAGCCCGCGCGCGTGCACATGCGCGACCCGTCGTTCGTCAACCTGCAGGCGACCTCGCCGATGGTCAAGGGCGCCTACATCGCCGACATGATCGCGACGCTCGCGATGCTCGATCCGATCCTCGGGGGCATCGACCGATGAGCCGCGCGATGGCGGCGCCGGATCAGCAGCTCGAGTGCGCGCCGCGGACGGCGGACGTCCGCCGCGCCGGGTTCGCCGCTTCGAGCACGGCTCGCGCGTTCCCGGCTGGGATCAGCCGGCCGACCTCGAGAAGGACCCGGCGGTCATCCCCGACCCCGGAGACGACGCCCGTGCCGGAGGAGCTGCGCGCGGAGATCGAGGCGCACATGGCCAACTACCCCGACCGCCGCTCCGCGACGCTGCCCGCGCTCGCCGCGGCCCAGCGCGTGCACGGCTGGTGCTCGCCGGAGGCGATCGAGCAGGTCGCGTGCGTGATGCGCGTGACGCCCGCCTACCTGGACTCGGTGGCGACGCTTCTACGACATGCTCGAGACCGCCCCCGTGGGCCGCCACAGCGTGTACGTGTGCACGAACATCTCCTGCTCGCTGCGCGGCGCCGACGAGCTGCTACGCGGCGATGCGCGACGCGGCCGCCGGCGGAGCGACGCCGGACGATCAACGTGCGCGCGTTCGAGTGCCTCGGCGCCTGCGACATCGCGCCGATGGCGTCCGTCGACGGCGTCTACGTCGGCCCGCTGTCGCGTCGCCGACGTGCCGCAGCTGTTGGAGGACGTGCGCGCGGGACGGCCGGTGCTGCCCGAGAAGCAGCTCGCGCGACGGCTCGTGGCCGACCCGCACGCGAACAGCCAGGAGTTTCCGCTACATCCGGCCGAGGGAGGGGCGTGAGCATGGCTGCAGTGGACGAAGCGCCGATCCTCCTCTTCACCGACATCGACGAGCCGGGGCTGAACACGCTCGAGGTCTACGAACGCCGCGGCGGCTACCAGTCGCTGCGCAAGGCCCTCGCGATGACGCCCGAAGAGGTGCTCGATCAGCTCGAAGCGTCGGGCCTGCGCGGGCGCGGCGGGGCGGGCTTCGCGATGGGCACGAAGGTCTCGTTCCTGCCGAAGGGCGCGATGGACAAGTACCTCGTGTGCAACGCCGACGAGTCCGAGCCGGGCACGTTCAAGGACCGCGAGCTGATGCAGAAGACGCCGCACATGCTGATCGAGGGGATCGATGATCGCCTCCTACGCGGCCGGAGCGAGCCGCTCGTTCATCTACATCCGCGGCGAGTACGAGCTGCAGGCCGACGATGCTCGACGCGGCGCTGCGCGAAGCGCGCGCGGCGGGCTACGTCGGCGAGAACATCCTCGGCTCGGGGCACTCGCTGTCGCTGGTGGTGCACCGCGGCGCCGGCGCCTACATCTGCGGCGAGGAGACGGGCCTGCTCGACTCGCTCGAGGGCAAGCGCGGCAACCCGCGCCTGAAGCCTCCGTTCCCGGCGCATCCAGGGCCTCTACCAGGGACCGACGCTGATCAACAACGTCGAGACGCTCTCGACCGTGCCGGCGATCATCAGGATGGGCGGCGAGGAGTACGCGAAGCTCGGCGTCGAGACCTCGACGGGCACGAAGCTCGTGTCGGTCTCCGGCCACGTGCAGCGGCCCGGCAACTACGAGATCGAGCTCGGCATCCCCTCGCGCGAGATCATCTACGGCCTCGCCGGCGGCCCGCCGGAGGGCCGCGAGGTCAAGTGCTGGTTCCCCGGCGGCTCCTCCTCGCCGGTGCTCAAGGCCGAGGACCTCGACGTGCCCTACGACTTCGACTCGCTGGCGCAAGGCCGGCAGCGATGCTCGGCTCGGGCGCGATCATCGTCGTCGACGACTCCACGCCGATCCTCGACGTGGCGCTGAAGGTCGCGAAGTTCTACCGCCACGAGTCCTGCGGCAAGTGCACGCCCTGCCGCGAGGGCACCAACTGGACGGTCAAGATGCTCGAGCGCATCGACGCCGGCGAGGCGACGCCGATGGACCTCGAGATCATGGCCTCGGTGCAGGAGCACATCATCGGCAACTGCCTGTGCGTGCTCGGCGACGCGATGGCGATGCCGATCGGCTCGATGATCGCCAAGTTCCGCGACGAGTTCGAAGCGCACATCGAAGCGGCGCGCCTTCGCAACAGCCCGCGCCACCGCCGAGTTCGAGGCCATCTGATGCCGCGCCCCGAACCGAAGACGATCACCTTCACGATCGACGGCCGCGAGGTGCAGGCGCCGGAGAACGCGATGCTCGTCGACGCCGCCAAGCACGGCGACGTCGAGATCCCGGTGTTCTGCTACGAGCCGAAGCTCGGCCAGCCGGTCGGCGCGTGCCGCATGTGCCTGGTCGAGATCGAGGGCATCCCGAAGCTGCAGACGGGCTGCTCGACGCCGGTCAAGGACGGCATGGTCGTCTACACCGCAGATCCGAGCGCGTGAAGACCGCGCAGCAGTCGGTGGTCGAGTTCCTGCTGATCAACCACCCGCTCGACTGCCCCGTGTGCGACAAGGGCGGCGAGTGCCCGCTGCAGGACATCACCTTCGGCTGGGGCGGCGGCATCTCGCGCTTCATCGAGCCCAAGCGCCACTTCGTCAAGCCGCTTGGAGCTCTCGCCGCTGATCGCGATCGACCGCGAGCGCTGCATCCTCTGCTACCGCTGCGTGCGCTTCTCGCAGGAGGTCGCCGAGGACTACCAGCTGGTGCTGCTCGAGCGCGGCGCGCACTCCTACGTCTCGACGTTCGACGGGCACCCGTACGTGGCGCCGTTCAGCGGCAACATCATCGAGCTGTGCCCCGTCGGCGCGCTCACCTCGCGGCCCTACCGCTTCCGCGCGCGCCCGTGGGACATCGAGGGCGCGGGCTCGGTGTGCACGCTGTGCCCGGCGCAGTGCAACGTGACCGTGACCGTGCGCGACGAGCGCGCCCTGCGCGTCCTCGCAGCGCGACAACGTCGAGGTCGACGACGGCTGGCTGTGCGACAAGGGCCGCTTCGGCTACCAGTCCTTCCACGTCGACGAGCGCATCACCGAGCCGCTGCTGCGCGACGGCGGCGAGCTGCGCCCGGTCAGCTGGGAGCGCGCGCTCGCGGAGGCGCCGCCGGCCTGAGACGGGCCGGCGCGCAGACCGCGGCGATCGCCGGCGCGGCAGGCGACCAACGAGGAGGGCCTGCTGCTCGCGCGGCTGCTGCGCGACGGCCTCGGCTCGCCCGACGTCGACTCCCGCCGTGCGAGCACGCTGCCGCTGGAGCTGCATCGCGCGCTCGACGACCCGCGCACTGCAGGCCAAGCTCGCGACCTCGAGTTCGCCGCACGCCGTGCTCGTGCTCGACCGCCGACCCCGTCAACGACGCGCCGATCCTCGACCTGCGCCTGCGCAAGGGCGTCCGTCGCCACGGGCTGCAAGCTCGCGGTCGCCTCCCCCAAGCCGTCGTCGCTCGACCCGAACGCCGCCGCGGCGGTGCGCCACGCGCCCGGCGCGGGCGCGCGCCTTCGTCGTGGCGCTGAGCGCGGCGCTCAAAGGCGAGGCCGATGCGGAGCGCCTGGCGCTCGAGGCCGGGGCGGAGCCGGAGGCGTTGCGCGAGCTCGCCGCGCTGCTGCGCGCGCCGCGCGGCGAGAACGAGCAGGGCGACGGCGAGCGCCGTACGCCCGAGGTCGTGATCCTGTGGGGCGAGCGCCTGGCCGCGGGGCCCAACGGCGAGGCCGGCGTTCGCGCGCTGCTGGAGATCGCCGAGGCGCTCGGGATGGCGGACACCGGCGGCGCGGGCCTGCTGGAGATCCCCGCGACGAGCAACGGGCGCGGGCTGCGCGAGGCCGGCGTGCTGCCGAACGCCGGTCCGGGGCTGAGCGAGCCGGCGCGCGTCGGCCGTGACGCGCGTGCGATCGCGGAGGCGCTCGCCGAGGGCGAGCTGGCCGCCGTCTACCTGCTGCGCAGCGACCCGCTGCGCGACCTCCCCGACGGCGAGCTGTGGGAGCGCGCGCTCGCCGGCGCGAGCACCGTGATCGCGCACGCCGCCTTCCTGACGGAGGGCATCCGCGAGCACGCGACCGTCGTCTTCCCGGCCGAGGCCTACCCCGAGAAGGAGGGCACGATCGTCCACCCCGACGGGCGCGTCCAGCGGCTGCGGCCCGCGATCGCACGGCCTGGATGCGGTGCGCGCCGAGTGGCAGGTGCTCGCAGAGCTGGCGGCCTGCGGTCGGCGCTCGACCTCGACGTCCTCACCGCCGTCGATGGCCTCGCAGCGCCTGTTCGAGGCGGTGCCCTTCTACGCGGGCCTGCACGCTCGAGGAGATCGGCGGTCGCGGCGTGCGCTGGCAGGAGCGCGAGGCCGCTGCGAGCTTCCCCGCCCCCGGCTCCGGCCCGCGACCGGACGCCGCGCGCGAGGGTCTGGCCGAGACGCCCGCGAACGCGCTCGAGCTCGCCGGCTTCCGCTCGGTGTGGGACGCGCCCGAGGTCGAGTACTCGCCGGCGCTCGAGTTCCTGTTCCCCCGGGCAAAGGCTGTATTGCCATTGTCATACAGCGGCGGCGCGAAGACATGACCACCCCGCGCCGGATGTCCCACGCCGCGAACCCTGTATCACCATTGCTATACGCAGTCGGCGGTAAACGGGCATGACGCTGGCGCTCGTCGGCTACTACGAAGCCTGGTGGATCCAGATCCTGAAGGCGATCGTGATCTTCGCGGTGGGACTGCAGCTGGTTCCGGTGGTGCTGATGGCCGAGCGCAAGATCATGGGTCGCATGCAGGGCCGCTACGGCCCCAACCGCGTCGGCCCGTACGGCGCGCTGCAGCCGCTCGCGGACATCCTCAAGCTCCTGACCAAGGAGCAGTTCCGCCCGACGACCTCGGTCGGCTTCCTGTTCGCGCTCGCGCCGATGATCTCGATCCTGACGGCGGTGGCGGCGTTCGCGATCATCCCGTTCGGCGACGTGCAGAACATCTTCGGCGACACGCGTGGGCCTGTACGGCATCGACGTCTCGATCGGGCCGCTGTACCTGTTCGCGTTCGGCGCGATCGCCTTCTACGGGATCATGCTCGGCGGCTGGTCCTCGGGCTCGAAGTACTCGTTCCTGGGCGCGATGCGCGGTGCCGCGCAGCTGATCTCCTACGAGGTCTCCCAGGGCCTCGCGCTCGTGGGCGTGATCATCACCGCGCAGACGCTGTCGCTGACGGGCATCGTCACCGCCCAGAAAGGCATGTGGTACATCGTGCCGCAGTTCGTGCGGCTTCCTGATCTTCCTGACCGCGAGCTTCGCCGAGACCAACCGCGCGCCGTTCGATCTGACCGAGGCCGACGCGGAGCTGGTGGGCGGCTACAACACCGAGTACGGTGGCGGGCGCTTCGCGTCCTACTACTTCGCCGAGTACCTCAACGTGCTGGTCGTCTCGGGCATCGTCACGACGGTGTTCCTCGGCGGCTGGCTGCTGCCGTTCGGCATCCACCCGCCCGGCTGGGTCGACCCGTTCGTGGTGCTGTTCAAGATGTCGCTCATCACGTTCCTCTTCATCTGGGTGCGCGCGACGCTGCCGCGCCTGCGCTACGACCAGCTGATGAGCTTCGGCTGGAAGGTGCTGCTGCCGCTGGCGACGCTCAACACGCTCGTGACCGCGATCCTCGTGGTGGTGACCCACTGATGAGCGACGACGCTCCGAGAGCGACCCTCAACGTCACCGCGTGGAGTCCGGGCGACGACGTGATCGAGGTGCAGCGCACCGCCCGCGGCGGGCGCGGCGCGCGGCGCTTGGCGCACGTTCGCGCGAGACCGCGCGTGGCCTGAAGACGACGTTCGGGCGCATCGCGGAGGGCACGAACACGATCTCAGTACCCGGAGGAGAAGGTGCCGGTGTACCCGCGCTTTCGCGGCCGCCACAAGCTGCACCGCTTCGAGGACACAGGCCTCGAGAAGTGCGTCGGCTGCTCGCTGTGCGCGGCCGCCTGCCCGGCCGACTGCATCCGCGTGGTCGCCGCCGAGAACACGCCCGAGAACCGCGTGTCCGCCGGGCGAGCGCTACGCGGCGGTGTACGAGATCAACCTGTCGCGCTGCATCTTCTGCGGCTACTGCGAGGTCGCGTGCCCGTTCGACGCGATCACGATGGGCCACGACTACGAGCTCTCCGACTACGACCGCTCGGACCTGATCTTCACCAAGGAGATGCTGCTGGCCGAGCCGCTCGAGCGCACGCCGCTGAGGAACGAGGGCGAGTGAGGCTCGACACGTCCCGCTCGCGCCGCTTGCGCGGCGCGAGCTCGCCGTATCGCGTCCGCGCCGCGCGCCCGCTGGGAGGACGTGCGCGATGAGCGCTGTTTTGTTCTTCATCGCCGCGATCGGCGTGATCGCGGGCGCGGTCGGCGTGGTCGTGCTGCGCAACCCGTTCTACAGCGTGCTGGCGCTGGTCACCCACCTGCTCTCGCTGGCGGTGCTGTTCCTGCTGCTGCGCGCCGAGTTCGTGGCCGCGGTGCAGGTCGTCGTGTACGCCGGCGCGGTGATGGTGCTGTACGTGTTCGTGGTCGCCTACGTCGGCGGCGAAGAGGCGACTCGATCGGCGAGCGCCTGCGCAGGCGCAAGGGTCCGGTGGGCTCGGGCCTGCGCCTCGGCGGCGCGATCCTCGGCGGCGCGCTGCTCGTCGAGCTGCTGATCGCGCTGCTCGGCACGGGCCTGGAGGCGATCGAGCGGCTACGGCGCCGGCTACGTGCCGGGACCGAGCGCCTACGGCACGCCCGCCTACATCGGCAAGCTGCTGCTGACGCGCTTCCTGCTGGTGTTCGAGATCGCCTCATTCCTGCTGCTGATCGCCGCCGTCGGCGGCGTCGTGCTGGCCCGCCGTCGCGGCGGCATCGGCGAGGACGAGCGCGAGGTGTTGGCGCCGATCGACCTGCTGCGCCCGCTGGGCACGGGCACGATGGCCGAGGGCGTCGGCGCCCGGGGCGGCAACGCGATCCGCGCGGACCACGCCGACGCAAGCCCGGTGAAGACCGGGGCGGGGCAGCCGTCATGAGCATCGCCTGGTACCTGGCGGTCTCGGCGATCGTGTTCTCGCTCGGCGCGGTCGGGCGTGATGACGCGTCGCAACCCGCTCGTGGTGCTGCTGTGCCTGGAGCTGATGCTCAACGGCGGCAACCTCGCGCTGATCGCGTTCTCGCGCATGTGGGGCAACGGCGACGGGCAGATCCTGGCGATCGTCGTGATGACCGTCGCCGCGTGCGAGGTGTGCATCGGCCTCGGCATGATCGTCGCGATCTACCGACGCCAGCCTGCCGATCGACGTGGACGAGCTGCGGGAGCTGCAGGGCTAGATGAGCACCACAACCTATGGCTGGCTGGTGCTGGCATTTCCCGCTGCTGGGCACGCTCGTCACCGCGTTCGGCTTCCGCTACTTGCCTGGCCGCACGGCGGGCTGGATCGGCACGGCGGCGATCTTCCTCGCGTTCCTGGCGGCGCTCGGCGCGCTGATCTCGCTGCAGGGCCACGCGTCCGATCACCGCCAGGTCGTCTCCTCGCTGTGGAGCTACGCCTCGACGGTGGGCATCGACGCGCAGATGTCGATCCTCGTGGACCCGCTGTCGGTGTTCATGATCCTGGTCGTCACGCGGCGTCTCGACGCTGATCCACCTGTACTCGATCTCCTACATGGACAAGGACCGCGGCTTCGTGCGCTACTTCTCCTACCTGAACTTCTTCGTGTTCTCGATGCTGCTGCTGGTGCTGGCGGGCAACTTCCTGCTGCTGATCGTCGGCTGGGCGTTCGTGGGCGCGGCCTCCTACCTGCTGATCTCCTTCTGGTACCGGCGCACGACCGCCACGAAAGCGGGGATCAAGGCGTTCGTGATCAACGTCGTCGGCGACGTCGGGCTGGTGCTGGGCACGTACTTCATCTTCAAGCACACGCACACGCTCGACTTCCTGAAGACCTTCCACGCGGCCGAAGCCGGCGCGTTCGGCCATGCGGCACGGTCGAACGCGACGAACGGCGACCTGGTGGCGGGCTGCATCCTGCTGCTCGTCGGCGCGTTCGCGAAGTCGGCGCAGATCCCGCTGCACACGTGGCTGCCGGACGCGATGGAGGGCCCGACGCCGGTCAGCTCGCTGATCCACGCCGCGACGATGGTGACGGCGGGCGTGTACCTGATCGCGCGCATGCACCCGCTGTTCGAACTGGCGCCGGCGGCGCAGGACGTGGGCGCGGTGGTGGGCGCGGCGACGCTGCTGATCGCGGGCACGATCGGCCTCGCGCAGACGGACATCAAGCGCGTGATCGCGTACTCGACGATGTCGCAGATCGGCTACATGATCATGGGCGTGTCGGTGGGCGCGTACGCGGCGGGCCTGTTCCACCTGATGACGCACGCGTTCTTCAAGGCGCTGCTGTTCATGGCGGCGGGCTCGATCATCGGCGCGATGGGCGGCGAGCAGTCGCTGCAGAAGATGGGCGGCTTTCGCAAGGCGATGCCGTTCACCTACGCGTGCTTCATCATCGGCGGCCTCGCGCTGTCGGGCGTCCCGCCGTTCTCGGGCTTCTTCTCGAAGGACGAGATCCTGCTGGTCACGGGCGAGCGCGGCGGCTGGCACTGGGCGCTGTACGTGGTCGGCTACATCGGCGCGTTCCTGACGGCGTCTACACGTTCCGGATGATCTTCCGCGCCTTCCACGGCGAGCCGGTGGCGGAGGCGCGCGAGCTCGAAGAAGGCCATCTACACCACGCCGAGCGTGCCGCGCAACCCGGCCAACGGCGAAGAGGAGGACACCGACGTCGGCTTCCCCGGGCCCGAACCACGCGATCGCCGAGCGGGCGCTGCCGATGCGCGTCGCGATGGGCGTGCTGGCGCGTCGGCGCGGTCGGCGCTGGGTCTGATCCAGATCCCGAAAGTGGACTTCGTGATCGACGACTTCCTGCGCCCGTCCTTCGCGACGTCGAAGCTGTATGAACCGCACACCAAAGACGGCCTGCTCGCGATCGGGCTGGCGCTCGGCACGCTGATCGGCCTGGCGGGCATCGCGCTCGCGTACCGCATCTGGGTCGTGGGCGGGCGCGACGCGGAGGGCCGCTCCGGTGCCGCGGCGATCCAGGCGCGCACGCGGCCGTTGTATGAGCTGTTCGTGAACAAGTGGTACTTCGACGAGGCGATCGACGCTGCTGGTCGTGCGCCCGATGGCCGCCGCGGGCGCGTTCGCGCGCGACACGTTCGAGCGCGTGTTCGTCGACGAGACGCTGATCGGCGGCACCACCGGCATCGTGCGCGCGGGCTCGGCCGCGGTGCGCGCGGCGCAGAGCGGCTTCGTGCGCTACTACGCGGCGCTGCTCGTCCTCGGCGTCGCCGGCGTCGGCTTCTACTTCCTGCTGCAGGCCTGATGCCGGCGCTCTCGATCCTCATCTGGCTTCCACTCGCCTGCGGGCTCGTCGGCGCGCTGGTGAGCGCGGTGGCCGAATCCGAGCCGGCTGTGGACGGTGGATCGGATGGCACCGAGCGCGACGGCCCCGCGCGCGCGGGCTGGAGCGCGCCCGGCATGATGGCGCTGATCGGCTCGCTCGCGGCGCTGGCGCTCGCGATCGGCTACATCGCCGACTACAAAGCGGGCGGCGGGCTGCAGCACGTGACCGACGTCGTCTGGATCGCGACGCTCGGCATCCACTACAAGCTCGCGGTCACGCGGCCTGAACGTGTTCCTGCTCGGCCTGACGACGCTGCTGTTCGCGGCGGCGACGCTCGCGGCGAACCTGCGCAGCGCCGCCGTGCGATCGAGCGCCCGCGGCTCTTCTACTTCAACTTCATGCTCGCCGAGTCGGCCGTGCTCGGCGCGTTCCTGGCGCAGGACCTGGCGCTGTTCGTCGCGTTCTTCGACTTGATGCTGATCCCCTTCTACTTCCTGATCGGCGGCTGGGGCCAGGGCCCGGACAGGGTCAAAGCGACGATCAAGCTCGTGATCTACACGCTCGTCGGCTCGCTACTGATGCTCGCCGGCGGCGGTCGCGCACGGGCGTGCTCGCCGCGCAGAACGGCGGCGGGCACATCACGTTCGTGCTCTCCTCACTGCAGGCGCTGCCGCTGGGCACGGGCACGCAGGAGTGGATCTTCCTGCTGTTCGCCGCGGCGTTCCTCGTGAAGATGCCGGCGTTCCCGCTGCACGGCTGGATGCCCGACGGCTACCGCGCGATGCCAGTCGAGGTGCTGATGGTGTTCTCGGGCGTGCTCTCGAAGGTCGGCGCGTACGGCTTCCTGGCGATCGTGCTGCCGCTGTTCCCGAAGGCCGCCGTGCACTTCCAGACGCTGATGCTGCTGATCGCGCTCGTGTCGATCGTGTACGGCTCGATGCAGGCGTTCAGCCAGACGAACGCGCGCCTGATCCTCGGATACTCCTCGGTGGCGCAGCTCGGCTTCATCCGCTGGGGATCTTCGCGCTGAACCCACAGGGCGCCCAGGGCGCGCTGCTGCAGATGGTCAACCACGGCCTGGTCGTGGCGCCGGCTGCTGTTCATCGTCGCCGTGCTCGGCCGCCGCGCGGGCGGCTCGGAAGACATCCGCGACATGGGCGGCATCGCGTTCCGCGCGCCGGTGCTCGCGAGCATCTTCCTGATCGTGTCGCTGGCGACGCTCGCGATGCCGGGCTCGTCGAACTTCGTGGGTGAGTTCCTGATCCTGCTCGGCGTCTTCAAAGCGAAGCTCGCGATCGCGATCATCGCCTTCTCGGGCGTGGTGTTGGCGAGCGTGTACGCGCTGCGGCTGTTCATCCGCGCGATGCACAACCGCGTCGGGCAAGGGCGTGCAGTCGCGTGAGATCTCGATCAGCGACGGCGCCGTGCTCGTGCCGCTCGTGCTCGTCATCCTGTTCCTGGCGCTGTACCCGCAGCTGGCGCTGCACCGCAGCGAAGGCTCGGTCAAGGAAGCCGTGTTCGAGGCACAGGCCCTCGCGGCCAACCCGAGTACCCAGTTCCACTACTTCACCGGCACGGCCAGTACCGCCGCGCTCGCGAGCACCGAACCATGACCTACGCGCTGCCGGCCACGACCCATCTGAAAGGCCCGCACGTCGACTTCGCGGGGCTCTCGCCGCTGATCGCGCTGCTGGGCGGCGCGGTGATCGTGCTGATGGTGGGCCTGCTCGGTTCGCGCTGGGTTCGCTCGCAGGTCGTGCCGGCGCTCAGCCTGGTGGCGCTCGGAGCGACGCTGGGGCTGACGATCTGGCAGTGGAACGCGAACAAGTCGATCCTCTCGGGGGCGCTGCGCATCGACGACCTGTCGCTCGCGCTGAACCTGATCCTGATCGCGGGCGGCGCGTGCACGGTGCTGCTGGCATGGCGCTCGCTGGCGGCGCACGAAGCGGCTCACGGCGAGTTTCATGCGCTGCTGCTGACGTCGATCGGCGGCATGTCGGTGCTGGCGAGCTCGCAGAACACGATCGCGCTGTTCGTGGGCCTCGAGCTCCTGTCGATCCCGCTGTACGTGATGTGCGCGACGGAACTGCGGCGCGAGCATTCGCTGGAGTCTGGGCTGAAGTACCTGATCGTCGGCTCGGTCGGCTCGGCGACGCTGCTGTACGGCCTCGCGCTGATCTACGGCGCGACCGGCTCGACGGACTTCTCCTCGATCGCGAACGCGCTTTCGAGCGGCAGCATCGCGACGGACCCGCTGACGCTGACGGGAATCGCGCTGTGCGTCGCGGGCCTGTGCTTCAAGGCGTCGGTGGCGCCGTTCCATCAGTGGACGCCGGACGTGTACGAGGGCGCGCCGACGCCGGTGACGGCGTTCATGGCGGTCACGACGAAGGTCGCCGCGCTGGGCGTGTTCCTGCGCTTCTTCGACGTCGCGCTGATCGGCGCGCAGCCGAGCTGGGGCCCGGCGCTGGCGGCGCTCGCGACGATCACGATCCTCGTCGGCAACGTCGGCGCGCTCGGGCAGTCCTCGCTGAAGCGCATGCTCGCGTACTCCTCCGTCGGCGCAGGCGGGCTACATGCTCGCGGGCGTCGTCGTCGCCACGCAGCTGGGCGTCGCCGCGACGGTGTTCTACCTGGCGGTGTACCTGCTGATGAACATGGCGTCGTTCGCGGTGATCGTCGCGCGCGAACGCGAAACCGGCCTCGGCGACTCGCTCGAAGCGCTTGCCGGCCTGGGCCGCGAGCGCCCGTGGCTGGCGTGGCCGATGACGATCTCGATGCTGGCGCTCGCCGGCATCCCGGCGACGGCGGGCTTCATCGGCAAGTTCTATTTGATCGACGCCGCCGTGGCGGGCGGCTACGCGTGGCTGGGCGTAGCGATCGTGGTCGGCTCGATGATCTCCCTCGGCTACTACCTGCCGGTGATCGCCGCGATGTGGATGCGCGAGGCCCCGGCCGGCGCAGGGCGCCCCTCCACGGGCGACGCCAGCCCATCCGCCCCTCCGCCCGGCGCTCTGCCAGCGCTGGCGGGCGGCTCATCCGAGCTCGACGCGGAGGGCGGCCTCGCTCCCTCGGCGGCTGTCTCACCGCCCACCAGCGGCCTCCAGGGCGAGGTTGTGTTCGTGGCCGTGCTCGCCGGGCGCGGCGACGATCTTCTTCGGCATCATCCCCCAGCCGCTGTTCGACCTGGTGCACCGTGCTGGCGGCGGCACTGGGGCTGTTCTGAGTGGTCCCTGGCCTCCGTCGGCCCCAGTCAGGCCGACGGAGGCCGTTCAGCGCTCGAGCGTATGCGCGACATCGCTGAGGCGACGCCAAAGACGGCGCTCGTCGAGATTGCGGAAGCCGAAGTGAGGATAGAAGTCGCCGGCCTCCGGGGACATCGCATCGACGACGACTGCCCGAGCCCCAAACTCGCTGCCGCCACGCACACAGCGAGCGAGTGCATCCACGAGCAGGTAACCGCCGAGCGACCGTCCATGCTCGGAACGATCGAGCGCGAGGCGAGCAAGCAGCACCACAGGCACCGGGTCTGGCATCCCGCGCCGCAGTCGCGATGGAGCCCGCTCGTGCTCGACGGCACTCATCGCGAGGGCGTAGTAGCCGACGACTCGCTTGTTCCGACAGAGCACGTACGTAGCCGCGGTGCCGCTTGCGCCAGCGACCCGCGCGGACTGGCGTAGCCACCGGTCGAGCGCCTCGACCCCGCAGTCAAAGTCATCGACACGGTGCGCATCGGCGAGAGCCTGTACGCCAGAGAGCGTGCCGGCGCTCAACGAGCTGGAATTGGGCTCTTGGCTCGCGCATAGCGGCGAAGCGTGGGCATCTCCTCCACTGGCTGGTCGAGCGCCGCGACGAAGCGTCGAAACGCCTCATCGCCGACCTCGATGCGCTGTGCCCGCTCAAGCACCTGCTCGGCGCGCTCGGTGGCCACCGATAGCACGAAGCCCGTAAGCGTCTCGCCCTTCAGATCAGCCGCGGCCCTGAGCACACGCTCCTGATGCTCGCTAACCCTCATGTTGAGACGTGCGCGACGCGCTGAGTCGATCGATCCCATGCGGGCATTGTACAGCTTGGGTGCGTACAACGAGCCTGATTAAGGATCGGAACGCGCCCAGCCACGTGCCCTGCTGCTGACTCTCCTAGCGTGGCGTTCCTGCACACCTATGCAGGAGAACGCACGACGACGTCGTGTTTGCAAAAATATGGAGCGTTTTTTGAACTGGGCGCGCATGTTCCCGTTCGGACGCACAACTCCAATACTTTGCATAGTCTATGTCAACGCAAACCTGGATAAGGGTCACCCCCCTCGCAGATCAGCTCGGGCTCACGGCCCAGGCCGTGCGCAATCTGATTCACGCCGGAAAGCTCGATGCCGACAAGGACCCCGAGGGACGCTGGCTTATCGACGTGGCCAGTGCCGCCGAGTACCTCGCGAACCACGGCCGCCACAAACCCGCGACCGTCGGGCTCGAGGCCGTGGAACGCAAACTCGAGGAACTCGCGCGAGACATAAGCGAGCTGCGCGAGTTGAACATGTCCACCTCGCGGCTGCTCGATGCAGTCGAACGAGAGCGGGACCGCTACCGCGTCGACGCCTCGACCACGAGGGCCGCGTCGCTCTCGCTCCTTGGTGCTTCGCGGGAGACACGCTCAGTCGTTACCGGCCTGCTGGCTTCCCTGCAGCAGCAGGAGGATGCCCTGGTGCAGCTTCTCGCGCCTGGTTCGCCCGAGGAGCTGACCGCATCTCGGGGGAGAGGTACCTAGCCGAATCGCAGACAGAGACGTGTCAGACGACCGCGACGCCGTGCGGAGGAGAATGTGAAACACAGGGGGCGAACAGGAGGCGGGCTGGGGCGACCCATACGCGGAGTACTTGCCGGTGCCGCGGCAACCGTCCTCGTCTACGGCCTGGCCTACTTGGTGAAGTTGCCTTACACGGCGGCCCTTGCCGTGGTGATCGGTGCGATGATCGTGCTTCTGGAGGCTGTCGGCGTATGGTCCGCGTCCGCCGGCTGGGCTGTTCGCAGTATCAGCGATTTCTTCCGACGCGCCCGTCGTGGCAGCGACCGTCGCGATGCCTCACGGCGCTGCGCTGACGCAGCGGCCCGCCTGGAGGTTCTGTTCGCCGCATACGTGGAAGCGCTCCGCAAGAAGCCGAAATGGCGCAGCGAGCACGGGCTCACGAAGCAGCTTCTCGCCGACTACGGGGCCGACCATCGCCCGTGGGTTCAGTACGCGATCCAGGCGGCGGAGGGAGTTCTGATCGTTCCTGCGGACGTCATGGAAGTCGCCGACTCGCCGCACACATACGCCGATCTGCAGTACCTCTGCAGATGGCTTCGCAGCGTCGGAGATGAAGCGCCGACACTCAGGCCCTCATGGTCGGGCTCCGCCAGCAGCCGCCCTCAGCGGGCGCGGCGCTCTCGCGTCAGCTTCTTGTACGCGTCCGCGATGAGCGGCACGCGCAGCCGCGGCGCGCGGCGCATCACCCAGAAGGCCACGCGCATGTGCGGGCGGTCGATGACCACCAGCGGCTTGCCGCGCTCGGCGGCGCGGACGATCGCGCGCGCGACGTAGTCGGCTGACATCGCCTTCTCCGGGGTCACGCCGCCGGTCGGGCCCCACTCGTGCTCCTCGCCGAGCTGGTCGGTGTTCACATCGCCCGGACACACGACCGTGGCGCGCACGCCGCTGCCCGCGAGCTCGTGGATCAGCACCTCGCCCAGGCCCACCATCGCCCACTTGCTCGAGCTGTAGGAGGTGTAGGAGGGGCCGCCGAACAGGCCCAGCTCGGATGACACGAGCACGATCCGTCCGTACTTGCGCTCGCGCATGCTCGGCAGCACCGCCTGCGTCAGCCACACCGCGGCACCCACGTGCAGGCGGTAGCTCTGCTCGAAGTCCTCCGGCTTGACGTCCTCGACGAAGTCCCGCCGCAGCACGCCCGCGCAGCTGATCAGCACGTCGATCGGTCCGAGCGCCGCCGCCACCTCAGCCACCGCGCGCGCACACTCATCCGGATTCGTGAGATCCGCCGCGACCGCGTGGTGGTTGCCGTCGAGCTCCTTGGCCACCTGCTCGAGCAACTGCGCGTTGCTCGCGACCAGGCCCACCTGCGCACCCAGCGACGCGAAGCGACGCGCCGTCGCGAGGCCGATGCCGCGCGACGCGCCCGTCACCAACACCGTCTTGCCAGCGAACGTCGAGCTCACGAAAGGCGCCCCGACGCCTCCGCGGCCGCTTCGGCTTCCTCCAGCTGGCGCTCGACGAGGTCCAAGCCCGCCGTCCAGAAGCCCGGGTCCGCGAGGTCGACGCCGACGATCTCGCCCAGCTCCTGTGGCGAGCGCGAGCCGCCTGCGGCGAGCATCTCCAGGTAGCGCGGCACGAGCTCCGGGCCCGTCTGCTCGTAGCGCTCGTACACCGACAGCGCCAGCAGCTGCCCGTACGCGTACGCGTACACGTAGCCTGGGCTGCCGATGAAGTGCGGGATGTATGACCACCACGTGCGGTAGCCGTCGCTCAGCTCGACCGAGTCGCCGAGCATCTCCGACTGGCTGTCCGCCCACAGCGCACCGAGGCGATCCACCGACAGCTCGCCCCGCTCGCGCCTGTTCGTGTGGACGAGCTCCTCGAAGCGGTTCATCGCGACCTGGCGGAACACCGTCGCGATCGTGTCCTCGAGGTTCTCCGCGAGCAGCGCCAGGCGCGACGCCGGCGTCGTGTCCTCTTCGAGCAGCCGCCCGAAGACGATCGTCTCGCCGAACACCGACGCGGTCTCGGCGAGCGTCAGCGGCGTGCTCTGGTGAAACACGCCCTGACGCGCCGCGAGCGCGAAGTGCACGCCGTGGCCGAGCTCGTGCGCGAGCGTCAGCACGTCGCGCCGGCGCGAGGTGTAGTTGAGCAGCACGTACGGGTACACCGACGGCACCGCCGCCGCGCAGAACGCGCCGCCGCGCTTGGCCGGGCGCACCGGCGCGTCGATCCGGCGCTCGTCGAAGAAGCGCTCGACGAGCGCGCCGAGCTCCGGGGAGAACGAGGCGTAGCAGTCGCGCACGATCTCACGCGCCTGCGCGAACGTGAAGCTGACCTCGTCCTCCGTCACCGCCGCCATGCGGTCGTAGTCCGCGAGGCGCTCCACGCCCAGCAGCTTCGCCTTCAGCCGATACCAGCGGCGCGGGATCTCGTAGCGCCCGCGCACCGCCTCGATCAGCGCCTGCACCGACTCGTCGCTGGCCTCGTTCGCGAGGTTGCGCGCCGCCAGCCAGTTGGGATAGCTGCGCAGGCGATCGTCGGTCGCCTTGTCCGCCAGCAGCGTGTTGAACAGGAACGCGCGCGTGCGCAGCCCCGGATCCAGCGCCGCGGTGACGGCCTCGGCAGTCGCGCGCCGCACGTCGCGGTCGGCCAGCTGCAGGCGGCTGAGCGCCACGTCCAGCGCGACCTTCTCGCCGCCCCCCGCGACGTGCGCGGCCGCATCGGAGTCCGCGCCTCCCGATGCCGACTCACCGGCGCTCGGGAGCGTCACCTCGATCGCCGAGGTCAGCTCCTCGAACAGCCGCGTCCACGCGCTCGCGCCGGTCAGCGACTTCTCCGCGAGGATCTTCTCCTCCGGCTCGCTCAGCAGGTGCTCGCGATAGCGGCGCACGTTGCGCAGGTGGTGCGCGCAGAAGTCCAGGCCCTCGCCCGCCAGCAGCTCCTCGGCGCGCTCGTCGGATAGCGCCGCCCACTCCAGCTCGAAGAACAGCAGCTTCGTCTGGATCTGCGTCTCCTGCTCCTGGACCAGCTGCAGCAGCGCGCCGTTTTCAGGATCTGCCGTGTCGGTTGAGAAGCGCAGCGAGGCATAGTAGCCGGCGCGGGCGACGAGCTCGTAGATGCTCGCCAGCTCGCCCATCGCGTCGCGCAGCTGCATGCTGCTCAACTCGCCGAGCTTGCCCGCGTGGCACTCGGCAAACGAGCCCGCGCGTCCGAGCGCGTCGCTCAGGCGACGTTCGACGCCCTCCCGACCCTCGCCTTCGACCAGCGGCTCGAGATCCCACGCTGCCGCCTGAAGCTCAGGATCGGTTGGCTCTGCGGGGGCGGGGGCGGCCATCGCCACGGCAGCTTAGCTATCGGACACGCCGCGGCGCCAGCACGGCTTGGCAGGCACATGTGCGCTGGGTGCCGGGGCTGAGCTAAGTGCGACCGGCCGGCGCACATACGCCGGGGCGTGTCCGCTCAGGCGTCCATCGTGCGCGTGCGCCACGCGCCGAGCGCGAGGAAGATGACGATCCACGCGAGCGACACGATCACGGCCGTGCCCGTCGACATCGTCACGGTCGCCCCGCCGCGCGGCCCGTGGTGCTCGCCGAGCCCGATCGGGCTGAAGTGCGCGACCGCCTGACTGAGGATCAGCTTGCGCGAGCTGCCGAGCGATTCTATGTTTTCGAGGATCCGGCTCGCGACCAGCTGCCAGCCGATCAGCACCGTCAGCGCCGCCGGGCGCGAGCCGGTCAGCGACGAGAAGCCGACGGCCACCACGCACACGATGCCCGTGGAGAACAGCGCGAACAGCAGCCCGTTGAGCGCCAGCGCGCCGCCCGGCGTGGGCGTGCCCGACGCGAGCGCGTAGACGCCGACGAGCATCACCGCGTAGGCCGCGATCACCACAAGCCAGCACAGGCCGAGCGCCGCCGGGACGCGCGCGGCGAACAGCGCGACGCGCGAGCGGCCGGTCACTACCAGGTCGCGGAAGACGCCCGCGGCGAGATCGCCCGCACCGGCGTCTGTCCCGATCATGATCGCGGCCAGCGGCCCGAAGAACAGGGCCAGCACCGGCATCGCATCTTTGTAGCCGCCGGTGCCGCCCGCCGGACCGTGTTCGGCCGGGCTGGACGAGTGCTGCAGGCCTTTGACGATGAAGTAGATCACGAGCGGCGCCACCGCCAGCACCAGCGCCCAGATCAGCGTGCTGCGCTTCTTGCGCAGCTTCAGGAAGTCCGCCCCGACCATGCGCAGCGCGATCGCCGAGCTCACGCCTTCAGCTCCTCTGGCACGAGATGGGAGTCGAGCCTCGAGGTGATCTGCAGGAAGCGCTGCTCGAGGCTGTGGCGCACGGGCTCCAGGCGCGTGACGCCGACACCGGCGTGCACGAGCGCGGCGTTCACCTGCGCGGCGCTCTGCGGCTCGCCGGCGAGCACCACGCGAATGCCTTCGTCGTCGCGACGCGCCTCGGCGATCAGCTCGCTCGCGTCGAGCACCGCCAGCGCCCGCTCGGCGTCGTCGACAGCCAAGATCAGCTCGTGGCGCGCGCCGCCGCCTTCGGCGAGCTCCGAGATCGCGCCCTGCGTGACGATCTTGCCGCGGTCGACGATCGCCGCCGCGTCGCACGTCTTTTCGACCTCGTCGAGCAGGTGCGAGGAGATGAACACGGTCCGCCCCTCCTGCTCCACCATCGCGCGGATCATCTCGCGGAACTCCTGGATGCCGCCCGGATCGAGCCCATTGGTCGGCTCGTCGAGGATCAGCAGCAGCGGGTCCGCCAGCAGGCAGCGCGCGACGCCGAGCCGCTGGCGCATGCCCATCGAGTAGCTCTTGACCCTCTCGCCCGCGCGATCCGCGAGGCCCACGCGCGCGAGCGCCGGGTCGATTCGCTCGAACGTCTCCGGGCCGCGCACCGCGGCCACGATGCGCAGGTTCTCGCGCCCGGTCAGGTGCATGTGAAAGCGCGGCTCCTCGACGATCGCGCCCACGCGCTCGAGTGCCTGCGCGCGCTCCGCCGGCACCGGATGCCCGAGCACGTGCATCGTGCCCTCGCTCGCGTGCGTGAGGCCGAGCAGTGTGCGGATGATCGTCGTCTTGCCGGCGCCGTTCGGGCCGAGGAAGCCAAACGCCACGCCGCGCGGCACCTGCAGGTCGATGCCGTCCAGCGCGGTGCGCTCGCCGAAGCGCTTCGTCAGGCCGGCCGTCTCGATCGCAGGCGTTGAGCTCGAATCCATGACCGCCATTGTTATCGGCTGCTTCAGACCGGACAATCGGGGATTGCCCCTAGGTGTAGAACTTGAGCACGTTGTTCATCCGGTCCTCCTTGGAGGCTGGTGGTGTCAAAGCCCCAGCACCAAGGAGAAACCGGATGAAGCTGCACGGTAATGCTGCGCTGTCATTTAGGCAGCGTGAGCGGATGGTTCGTCGTGTTGTTGACCATGGTTGGTCTGTGAGAGAGGCCGCCTTGGCAGCCGAGGTCAGTGCCCGGACAGCCGGGAAGTGGGTTGCCCGCTACCGCGCTGAAGGCGTGGCGGGCTTGTTGGATCGCTCTTCGGCACCTTTGTTCGTGGCGAACCGCAGCAGCGAGAGCACGATCGAGGCGATCGCCGCGCTCAGGCGTTTGCGGTTCACGGGCCCGGAGATCAGCGAGGTGCTCGAGCTGCCCGGCTCGACCGTCTCAGGGATCCTCAAGCGGATCGGGATGGGCCGTCTTGGCAGGCTCGGGATGGAGCCCGCGGAACGCTACGAACGCACGGTCGCGGGTGAGCTGATCCATATCGACGTGAAGAAAGTTCGGGAGGATCCACGGCGGCGCTGGGAAGCGGATCACGGGCATCAAGCGCAACCCGCGGAAGACACACGTAGACCAAGATGGGGTCAGTCGCAAGGTGATTGGCTGGGAGTGCGTGCACGTCGCCATCGACGACGCGACGCGTCTGGCCTACGCCGAGGTCCTCCCGGACGAGAAGGCCATCACAGCGATTGGGTTCTTGCGCAGGGCGATCGCGTTCTACGAGCGTCACGGCATGCAGGTCCAGGAACTGATCACCGATAACGGTGCTCCTTACCGCTCAGGAGTTCACGCGATCGCCTGTCGCGCCATTGGGATCCGCCACCTACGCACCAGGCCCTACCGGCCCCAGACGAACGGGAAGGCAGAGCGGTTTATCCGCACCATGCTCGCCGGCTGGGCCTACGGAGCGATCTACCGCACCAGCGGTGAGCGCACAGCAGCCCTTGACGGCTGGCTATGGACCTACAACCATCGAAGGCCACACCAAGCCATCGGGCGACAGACACCCATCACCCGCATGAACAACCTGCTCGGGTCTTACACCTAGGGCTCCGGCAACCCCGCGCCGCACCAAAGCGGGCCCGGGCGGCTCACGGCCAGTCGAGACTGACCAGCCGCCGCTGAACCGCCCAGCGGCTCAGCTCGTGGCGGCTCGAGAGCTGCAGCTTGCGCAGCACCGCCGACACGTGCGCCTCCACCGTCTTCACCGAGATCCCCAAGCTCTGCGCGACCTCCTTGTACATGTAGCCGCGCGCGATGTGCCGCAGCACCTCGCGCTCGCGCGGGGTCAGCCGGTCGAGCTCGCGCTCCTCGGCGGCCTGGCGGCTCGCATCGGCCTCGCTCGTGCCGGCGTCCTGCGCGAACGCGTCCAGCACGAAGCCCGCCAGCCGCGGCGAGAACACCGCGTCGCCGCCGGCCACCCGCCGCACGGCGTCGGCGAGCTCCGCCGCGGAGATCGTCTTCGTCACATAGCCCCGCGCGCCCGCGCGGATCACCGCGATCACGTCCTCAGCCGCATCCGACACCGACAGCGCCAGGAAGCGTATGTCCTGACATTCATCGCTCAGGCGCGCGATCACCTCGACGCCGCCGCCATCGGGCATGTGCACGTCGAGCAGCACCACGTCCGGTCGCTGCTCGCGGATCAGCGCCACCGCATCCTCGACGGTTCCCGCGTCGCCCACCACCTCGAGCTCCGCGCCGAGCTCGGCGCGCACGCCCGAGCGGAACAGGTGATGGTCGTCGACGATCACGACACTTGGGACCGAGTCGGCGGGCGCCGTCGAACCAGCGGGCGCTGTCAAACCCGCAGAGGTCGTCGAGCCCGCGAACTCAGGACCGGGGTCGCGGGCCGACTCACGCATCCACGCGCTCCATCACCAGCTCGACCTCCGTGCCCGCGCCCGGGCTGCTCTTCACCGCCGCGCGGCCGTGGTGGCGCTCCATGCGCGCGACGATCGAGTCGCGCACGCCGCGGCGGTCCGCCGGGATCGCGTCCAGATCGAAGCCGACGCCGCGATCGCGCACAAACACCTCCACGCGGTCGTCCTCCACCTCCGCGTACAGGTCGACGCGCTCGCTCCCCGCGAACTTCGCCGCGTTCGTCATCGCCTCGCGCGCCGCCTGCACGAGCGCCTCGAGACCGCCGCTCAAGGGCGTGTCGCCGACCGTCACGACCTCGATCGGCACGCTGTGCAACTCCTCCACCTCCGCCGCCGCGCGCTCCAGCGCACTCGCCACAGTGTCCGCCTCGGACTCGCCCGGCCGCTTCAGAAGCCAGCTGCGCAGCTCGCGCTCCTGTCGGCGCGCGAGGCCCGCCACCTCCCTGGGATCGCCCGCTCGCTTCTGGATCAACGCAAGCGTCTGCAGCACCGAGTCGTGCAGGTGCGCCGCCACCTCCGCGCGCTCCTGCTCGCGGATGCGCGCCGCGCGCTCGAACGACAGGCTGCTCCCCAGCCGCACCACCCACGGGCTGACGACCAGGCCGAGGATCATGCCGATGATCGCCACCGCCCAGATCGCCTTGCCGAGGCTGTGCTGGACGCCGACGGCGTGCAGCAGCGCGGCGGCGCCGAACGCCACGAACAGGCCTCCCGCGATCAGGCGCGGGGCGCCTACCTGCGCCGGACGGTTCAGGTACTCGCGCAGCGTCGGGCGCCGTTTCGCCGGCGAGTCCTCCATCGCCACCGCCGGGCGCCACAACAGCGCCATCCCGCACGCCCCCAGCACGAGCGGCCACAGCCCCTCGCCCACGTGCGAGCCCGCCAGGTGCACGCCCGCGAACAGCGCCGCCACCGTCAGCACGATCAGCGGCGCCTGGCGCCATGCGCCCGGGCGGCGCGACCGTGCGCTCCCAGGGCTCGCCGGGATCAGCGCCCACGCGAGCGCGTAGGCGGCGACGCCGAGGCCGCCCACCGTCGCCGCCATCGCCGCCATCACGCGCACCACCAGCACCTCCACGCCCATGCGCTCCGACAGGCCCGCGCACACGCCGCCCAGCAGCGCCCGGTCGAGCGGGCGGCGCAGCGGCGACGCGATGCGCGCCTTGGGCTGCCCTGCCGACGCCGGAGCGGAAGCCATCGCTCCATCATGCCAGCGCTATCTCGCGTGCACATAAGGGATTGCCCTTACGCGCGGCTCACCACGCGCACGCCGCAGCGGCCGGTAGGCCGCCCCATAAAACGAGGAAGAGGGCGCGGTCCTGCCCGGACCTCAACCCTCCTCGGCCTGCAGCTGCTTGACCTGGTCCTCCAGCGCGCCCATCACCGCCGGGTCGCGCAAAGTCGTCACATCCCCCAGCGCGCGGCCCTCCGCGATGTCGCGCAGCAGGCGGCGCATGATCTTGCCCGAGCGCGTCTTCGGCAGATCGTCCGCCCAGATGATGCGCTTCGGACGCGCGAACTTGCCGATGCGCTCGGCGACCGTGTCGCGGATGCCCTCGACCATCGCCTCTCCCCCCTCGAGCCCGCCCTGCAGCGTCACGAACGCGACGATCGCCTGGCCCGTGTCCTCGTCGTGCTGGCCGATCACCGCCGCCTCCGCCACGTCGGGATGGGCGACGATGGCCGACTCGACCTCGGCCGTCGACAGGCGGTGGCCGGAGACGTTGACGACGTCGTCGATGCGCCCGATCACCCACAGGTAACCGTCCTTGTCGCGCCTCGCGGCGTCGCCCACGAGGTAGGTCT
This sequence comes from uncultured Solirubrobacteraceae bacterium, assembly GCA_963797105.1. Taxonomy (GTDB): domain Bacteria; phylum Actinomycetota; class Thermoleophilia; order Solirubrobacterales; family Solirubrobacteraceae; genus Palsa-744. The sequence continues at coordinate 613,174 of CAWCOB010000002.1, read as the reverse complement.
CGCGGCCGTAGCGACTGAAGTACGTCTCGACGAAGCGCTCGTCCTCCTTGTACAGCGTGCGCAGCATCGACGGCCACGGATGCGTCAGCACCAGCAGGCCCTGTCCCTCCTCGATCGGCTCGCCGCTGGACTCGCTCAAGACCTGCGCGAACACGCCCGGGAACGGCTGTGTCGCCGAACCCGGCTTCGTCGCAGTGATCCCCGGCAGCGGCGTGATCATGATCGCGCCCGTCTCCGTCTGCCACCACGTGTCCACGATCGGACACCGCCCTGAGCCGATCACCTTGTGGTACCACAGCCACGCCTTCGGGTTGATCGGCTCGCCGACCGAGCCCAGCAGCCGCAGGCTGCTCAGGTCGTGCTCGTTCGGCCACTGCGCGCCCCACTTGATGCACGCACGGATCGCCGTCGGCGCGCAGTAGAGGATGCTCACGCCGTAGCGCTCCACGATCTCCCACCAGATGCCCTTGCTGGGGTAGTCCGGCGCGCCCTCCCACATCACCGACGTCGCGCCGTTGCACAGCGGGCCGTACACGATGTAGGAGTGACCCGTGATCCAGCCCACGTCCGCCGCGCACCAGTACACATCTGATGAAGACCCGCCCTCCTCCCCCTTCAGGTCGAACACGTAGCGGTGCGTCGCCGAGACCCCCGTCAAGTAGCCGCCCGTCGTGTGCAGGATCCCCTTCGGCTTCGCCGTCGAGCCCGACGTGTACAGGATGAACAGCGGGTGCTCCGCGTCCAGCGGCTCCGCCGGGCACACCGGATCGGCCGCAGCGCAGACCTCGTCATAGAAGACGTCGCGCCCGTCCCGCATCTCGCACGGCGTGCCCTTGCTCTGCACCACCACGATCTTCTCGAGGCTCTCCAGGTCGCCCATCACCTCATCGACGCGATCCTTCACCGGCGCTGTCTTGCCCTTGCGCGCCGCGCCGTCGACGGTGATCAGCACCTTCGCCTCGGAGAACTCCATGCGCTCGCGCACCGCCTCCGCGGAGAAGCCGCCGAAGACGACGTTGTGCGGCGCGCCGATGCGCGCGCACGCGAGCATCGCCACCACCACCTCCGGGATCATCGGCAGGTAGATCCCCACCACGTCGCCCTTCTCCACGCCGAGCTGCTTCAGCGCGCTCGCGAAGCGTTCCACGTCGCCCAGCAGCTCCGCGTAGCTGATGTCGCGCTCCTGCCCATCCTCGCCGCGCCAGTGAAACGCGATCCGCGCGCCGCGACCCGCGATCACATGACGGTCCAGGCAGTTGTAGGAGACGTTCAGCGTGCCGCCCGTGAACCACTTGTAGAACGGCGGATCGTCATCGTCGAGCACCCTGCTCCACCTCTGGAACCAGTCGAGCTCCTCGGCCTGGGCGGTCCACCAGCCGAGCGGGTCCGCCGCCGCGCGCTCGTAGATCTCGGGGTCGTTCAGCAGCGCCTGCTCACGGAAGGCCGCCGGCGGGTCGAACCTCTCGACATCCAGGAGCGAAGCGAGCTCCTCGTCGAGCTCCTCGCCCGCGACGGGATCGAGTTCGCTCGACATCGCTCAGCCGCGCCCGCCGCGCTTGCGCCGACGCTTGCGAGAGGTGCCGCCGCTCGTCGGCAGCACGGGTGCGGGCGCCGTGCCGGCGGCAGCCGCCGCGGGCTTGCTCGACGCTCCGCGTCCGCCGCCCGCGCGTTCCGCGCGCATCTGCGCCTGCGACGGCCACGGGCGCGCCTCCCCCGCCGCCCACGCCGGCGGCTCGCCCTTCGGCCATTTCCCGATGAACAGCACGCCCATGACCACCAACCACAGCGCCGGCACCACCTGCAGGTCCGCGCCGCCGATCGGGAAGAACAGCAGCAGCGCCGAGAAGCTGCCGAGCACCGACATCCACAGCGGCAGCAGCCCCACGCGCACCGTGTTCACGAGCACGCCGATCATCCCCGCCGCGAGCGCGATGCCCGCCAGCGGACCCAGCACGCCCACGATCAGGTTCGCGCCGCTGCCCGTCGTCGCGCTTTCGAACGCGTGCAGCGAGTGGTCGTGGCTGACCGTGAAGCTGTGCGCGACGACCGCGCTCGTCACCTGGCGCACGACGCTCAGCACCGCGAACGCGCCGCCGCCGTAAAGCACCAGCGGCCGCGCGAGCCGCCACGAGTGCGGCCGGCGAAACTCGACGGCGTCGCACAGCAATCGCAGCACGAGCACCAGCGCCACGATCGACAGCGCCGCGATCACACTGCCCGAGATCAGCGCGAAGCCTTCGTGGCTCAGGTATTTCAACTCGGCCGTCGCCGGGCTCTGCGCCGGATCGGCAACGCCCGACAGCGCCGGCCCCAGGCCTTGGAGCAGGCCGACCGTCGGCCCGCCGTTGAGCGTCTTGAAGACGATGATCGCGCTCAGCAGGTACAGGAAGCCGCCCGCGAACGCCGGCACCGCGAGCTTGCTGCGGCGCGTCTCCTCGCTCTCTACCTGCTCGCGTATCTCGGCTGCCGAGGGCATGAGCTGGGCAGTCTATGATGCGAGCATGGATAGCGGTGGTCTCGGAGACCTCTTCGGCGACCCCGAGGAGCTGCAGCGGCGCCTCGCGGAGTTCGCCGAGCAGATGCAGGGCAACCAGCGTCTCGTGTGGGCCGACAACGCCATCAAGCTCGCCGTCGACATGACCGTCGCCGCCGTCGGGCGCATCAACGTGCAGGGCAACGCGGAGGCCCAGGCCGACCAGATCCGCACCGTCATCGCCCGCGTGTTCCCCGAGGCGGTCGCCCTCGTGCGCGAGGCGCGCGAAGGGCTTCAGTAAAGGAAGTCCAGCCGGCGCGCAAGCGCCGTCCTGCACGTATTGAACGAGGGAGCCGGCGCGCAAGCGCCGTCCTGCACGTATTCAACGGGGGAGCCGGCTCAGAAGGCGCCGGCCCGCTCCGCCTCGCGCTCCTCTTCGCGTGAGGCGCGTCCCGCGTGGAGCACCTCCTTGAAGGAGCGGAAGCGGAAGATGAACACGATCGCGCCGAGCCCCATGAGCGCCGTGAACGCCGCGATCGTGATCTGCTGTCCGACCGAGTAAGCGGCCACGACCGCCGTCGGAGCGCTCGTCGCGAACACCTTCAGCAGCAGCGCCTGCTGCACGCCGGCGCCGCCGGGCGTGAACGGAACCGCGCCGGCAACCTGGTTGACAGCGAACACGAGCAGCACGTTCTTCACCGAGCCGCCGACCCTGAACGCGTCGAGCAGGAACCAGAAGGCGACGAAGCGGCACGTCCACGCGAGCGCCTGCAGCGACGCGACTTCGCGCAGGTAGCGGCGACGGTCGCCGAGGATCGTCACGCCCTGGCGAACGCGCGCCCAGAACGCCTTCGCTCGCTCCGCCAGCAGGGCGAACGCGACCACGCCGAGGATGCCCAGCGCGGTGATCAGGAACAGCGTCACGTGGAAGTGCTCCGCCAGGTAGGAGATGTCGAAGGAGCTCAGTTTCGAGAAGTCCGGCGGCTTCGGGAAGACGCCCTGCGTGAACGCGAAGATCAGCACGAGCACGCCCACGCAGAAGTCGAAGATCGACTCGACGAAGAACGCCGCCGCGACCGTCGGATAGCGCGAGTCGGGGATCGAGGAGCGCGTCAGGAACAGCTTGATCACGTCCCCGCCGCGCGCGGGAACCACGTTGTTGAAGCCGACCGCCGCGAAGTACGCGCCCCACACGCGCCGCCACTGGAACCTGGCCGCCGGATACGCGGCGCGCAGGCTGTTGAAGAAGCCGCGCGAGCGCAGCGTGAGGTTGAGCCCGAAGAACACGAGGCCCAGCAGCAGCGAGCCCCAATGCACCGCCGCGATGTCCGAGAAGAACTTCCCCGCCGCGTCCAGGAACGAGCTGATGCTCTGGCCGATCGAGGTGGACGCTACGGGCGCGGTCACCTGCCAAGCGTACGGCCGATGCGCTACAACGGTGCGATGGGCCTCACGATCGCGATCACCGGCCCGACCGGAGAGATCGGCCAGGCGGTCGTGGGCGCGCTCGAGCGCTCGCGGGAGGTGTCGTCCATCCTCGGCATGGCGCGCCGCCCGTTCGACCCCGAGGCACACGGCTGGAAGAAGGTGTCCTACCGGCGCGGCGACGTGCTCGACCGCGACGCCGTGCGCGCGCTCGTGCGCGACGCCGACGTCGTCGTGCACCTCGCGTTCATGATCATGGGCGGCGCCACGGAGAGCCGCGCCGTCAACCTCGACGGGCTCGCGCAACGTCTTCGAGGAGACCGTCGCCGCCGGGCGCCAAGCGGCTCGTGTACGCGTCCTCGGTCGCCGCCTACGGCTTCCACGCCGACAACCCGCAGCCGCTCACCGAGGACGTCCCCGCGCGCGGCACCGCCGCGCACTATTACTCCGCGCAGAAGGCCGAGGTCGAGGAGCTGCTCAGCGCCACGCTCGCCGACGCCGACACCGCCGGCTACGTGTTCCGCCCGTGCATCGTCGCCGGGCCGCAGGCGCCGCTCTTGATCGACAGCCTGCCCTACACACAGATCTCCGAGCGTCTGCCAGGCGCGGTTCTGAGCCTGCTCGATGGCGTTCCCATCCTCAAGCCCGTGCTCCCCGACCCGGGCGTGCCGTTCCAGCTCGTGCATCACGACGACGTCGCCACCGCGATGCGCGCCGCCGCGCTCGGCCGCGGCGCTCCCGGCGTGTACAACCTCGCCGGCCCTGGGGAGCTGACCGTCAAACAGCTCGCCGACGAGCTCGGCTGGTATTCGATTCCGGTCCCCGAGCTCGCCGTCGACGCGGTCGCGCAGATGATCGGCCGCCTCGGCTTCCTGCCAGCGCAGGCGCAGTGGATCGCCGCCTTCCGCGAGCCCGTGATCATGAGCGCGAGCAAGGCCCGGCGCGAGCTCGGCTGGCGCCCCCGCCACGACGCCCTGCACACGCTGCGCGAGACGATCGCCGCCAGCCGGCTGGATCCGCTGATTCGCTGAGCCGGGCAGGCGCCGCTAGGCGCGGCGCCGGCGACCCCAAACTCCGGGCAGGCGCCGGAGGCGCGGCGCCGGCGAGTTCATATAAGCGACCCAGGCTCGCGCGCCATAGGCTACGTAGCCTGTGAACACGCCTGACACGATCGCGTCAAGTCCGAGCGCCCGTCGCGTGGCGATCGTCACCGACAGCACCACGTATCTCCCGCAGTCGCTGATCGACAGTCTGAGCGTCAACCAGGTGAGCCTGTACGTCGGCTGGGGCGGCGATCTGCGCCCGGAGCACGAATATCGCGACCTCGACGCGTTCTACGCGAAGCTCGCCGCCTCTCCGCAGCTGCCGACCACCTCCCAGCCGTCGGTCGGGGACTTCCTGTCGTGCTACCGGCCGTTGCTCGAGTCGGGCTGCGACGTGCTGTCGATCCACATCGCCGCGGGCCTGTCGGGCACGTGCGAGAGCTCGCGCGAGGCGGCGCGGGTGCTCGCGCAGGAGGGCGCGCCAGGCGTGGTCGAGGTGCTCGACGGCGAAACCGGTGCCGGCGGCCTCGGCTGCGTGGTGGTGCTCGCGGCGAGCCTCGCCGCGGAGGGGGATTCGCTGGCGAGCATCCGCGAGGCCGTGGCGCGCACCCGCGCGAGCCTCGACATCTGGTTCTGCCTGGACACGCTCGAGTACCTGCGCCGCGGTGGGCGCATCGGCGCGGCGCAGGCGATGGTCGGAACGGCCCTGAAGATCAAGCCGATCCTCACGTTCGGGACCGAGATCGCACCGGTCGGGCGCGTGCGCACGCATCGCCGCGCGCTCGAGCGGATGTCGGCCTACCTGCGGGAGCTGCACGAGCGCGGCGCGACCGACTGGATCGTGCAGCACGCGCAGGCGCCCGCCGACGCCGAGCGGCTCGTAGCCGAGGGAACCGCCCTGTTCGGCTTTGCCCCGCTGTTCTGCACCGAGGTCGGCCCGGTCCTCGGCGCGCACCTCGGCTCGGGCATCCTCGTCGGCGGGATGACGCGGTAGAGCTGAAACAGGTTCTTATTCGGCGATTCCCTCCAGGAACGGCACCATGTGCTTGAAGAATTCGTTGATTTCCGGCGTCGCGCCCGCCGGGTCGTTGTGCGCGTAGGAGTCCTTCTCTTCGATCAGCGTCAGGTTCGACGGCGATATGCCCGACTGCGCGGCCAGCGCTTCCGCCTCGGTGAGCGTCGTCTGCGTTCCTCCGAAGACCTTGTCCAGTTCGGAGTCGATCGCGAGGATGCGCAAGTCCGTCGGCAGGCGTTCGCCCATCGTCGAATGCAGGCCGAGCACTTCCTGCGCCGGGTTCGCGAGACCGTTGCCGACGGCGCCCGTGTCGAGCGTCAGACGCGCCGGGAAGTACCACTCGCTACCGCTCTCCGGCAGCGCGGTCCCGGACACCTCGCCCGACAGCATTTCCGCGTAGCGACTCACCGGCGTCAGCGCCCCCGCGTCGCTCCAGCCGTGCAGGCCGTCGCCTTCTGCTTCTTCCTCGACCCCCGCCCCGCCGTGTATCTGAGCGGCGACGAGCGATTCGGCGCGAGGTGCCGACGTTGACCGAGTAGCCGAAGCCGGCTTCGTTCGTGACGGGGCCGATCGGGGACCTGAGCTCGGGTGGCAGGCCGACGAATTTTCGAGCAGCGACGGGCCGTCCGGTTCGACGTTCGTCAGCGCCGAGCCGGTCGCTGAGAACAGGCCGAGGTCGGGCGCCGAGATCCCGCCGAACGCGAGCCACGGGGTTTCGGATGGCTCTTCGAGTTTGGCGAGCGAGCTTTCCGCTTCCGTCTGGGAGATGGCGAGCGGGCTGCTGCCGCCGTCGTCGTAGACGAGCCCGGAGAGGCCTTCGGCTCCCGGCTTGCCGGCGAAGTCCCACGTCGCGTACGCGGTCACGACCGAGCCGCCGAGCGAGTGCCCGCCGAGCACGACCTTGCCGCCGAGCTTTTTCGCTTCTTCGATCACGGCTTTCAGGTCTTCGACGGCGACGCTCATGCCCCACTGCTTGGCGAACGCGACCGACGACGGTTTGAGCGGTTCGTAGTGGTGCTTGATCTGCGCGCCGACGAGGTAGCCGAAGTAGTAGTCGAAGAATTCCTGCGAGGAGACCTTGTGCCGCTTGTACTTCGTCAGCTCCTTCTGGTTCTCCAGGAAGTTCTGGCGACGTTCGACCGCCCACACCTGCCAGCCGGTGCTCGCTTCGACGAGCGACTTTGCGAACGGCACGAAGTAAGCCGCAGCCGCGGAGGTGCCCGGCTCGAGCACGAGCACATTGCGTGCCTTCCTGCCGGTCGGGGCGATCTTGAGGATCCCGACCTTGTTCAGTTCGACGGCGCCGAGGCCCGGCAGTTCTTTGCCGGTTTCTTCGCTCGATACGAGCGGTGCCGGCAGGATCTTGCGCGCGACCTTGACGTTGCCGATGACCGTCGCGCCCGCCGCCGAGACGCCCGTCGCGAGCATCATCGCGGCCACGCCGCCGACAAGTGCGAGCCTGCCCATGCGAATACGTACCCCAACCCCCCAAGCATGCCGCTGCATCCCTCTCTCCTTTGCCTCGGTCCCCGCGTCGCTCGCGGAAACATCCCCATCCGCTGCTGACAGTCTTGACATTACGCCAAGCGCCCGCTCCGTGCAATCACACCCCCTATCCCGTCCAGCGCCGCTACGCACGATTCTCGCGCGCGCCCGCTGCGCCGTGGTGTGCCGCCGAGCCTCTACAGCGGGCTGAGCATGACGACCTGCTCGGCGCGGATCGTCTGCCACTCCTCGGCGCGGAGGCCGCGTGCGAACTCGTCGACCTTGTGCTTTGGCCCCGTGACCGTGAACGCGAGCTGCGTCCTCAGCAAGTGCGGGTGCTCGACGATCGTGCACTGCAACTCCAGCTTCTGCGCCCATTCGCGAATGCTCTGCTCGAATTCCGCGCGGATCATCTTGCCCGAGCTGACGACTAGCGTGCGCGTCTCGACGGCGTTCGCGTCGCGTTCCGCGGCGGCCTCGCGCTCACGCTCCTCGGCTGTCGGCGGCGGGTCGATCTGGCGCCACCTTTCGAGCTCGTCATCCCAGTGGCTGATGCGCACGCTCGCGCTGATCCCGTCTTCGCCGAGCACGCCCTCGATCGCGGTGCGCGCCGCGTCGAGCGTCGCCTGCTCGGCGGCGTACGCAAACAGGAGCTTGCCGTCGTGGGTGATCACGACATCGCGAGGCACCTTGGCCTCGACCTCCTCGACGAGGTCCGGGCCGCGCAGACGCCCGACCAGATCACGCAGCGCGCCGCCAGCCTCCGGCACCTCGAGCTGCGCCTGCATGCGCCAGTCCTGATCGCCCGCGCGCTCCTGCTGATCGCTGTCCATGGCCGGCACGATATCGGCTCCTCGCACGCCGTGGCGCACAGCCGAATAGTCCAATGTCTGAATATTCAGGGTGCGCCTTATCGTGCCGCAACCCAGGCGGCATGATCCTAGTTGCACGATGGTCGTCAAGGACGCAATCAAGGCCCAGCCGGGGCGCAACGGGTCGAGCCCAGGGTCATCCGGCACGCCCGCGGGACGCGCGTCCGAGGACATGGTGTGCCTCGAGCTCACCGAGGCGCAGATCGAGGGCGTGATTCGCGCGACGGCCGACGCACGCGGGCCGAGCCTCAGCCTGTTGCTCTCCGGCTTGATCAGCGAGAACGCGATCACGGAGGGATCGCTCGAAGAGCGTTACTACGCGGAGCTCGAGAGCGGGCGCCTGTCGCACTCTCTGTTTCGCGGGCTCTTGATCCTGGCGCTGTTCATCTCCGGAGAAGAGGGCCGCGGTGTCGTGGAAGTCGCGCGGCAGCTGGGGTTGAGCCCGAGCACCACGCACCGCTACATGACGACGCTCGTGGCCTTCGGACTGCTCGTGCAGGATCCCTCGACGCGTAAGTACAGGTTGCCGCTGTGAGCGAGCGCTCAGACCCCGAACGGAGCTGCGGCACACAACGTCGCGGCACGCTCTCGGTCAGCCGGCACTCCGGCGCCGCAGGCGCATCACAGCGAGAATGGGCACGCTGGACGGCCCGAGACAAGCGAGCGTACGCCTCGCGGCAGGCCGAGCGAGCTCGGTGCGCGCCCCGGGGGCTGAGAGGTAGAAGCTGGCGATCCCTGCGAGGATGACCGCGTGGCGACGGTGATGGCTTAGCACGCTCGAGAGCGCGCGAGCTTCGCTGGTGATAGCGGCGAAGCGCTCCGAGGTGAGGTTCGACGTCGGATAGTGACCGACGAAGCTGTGGTTGGTGCCATCGGCGTCGTCGTTTCGATCGACGAGGCTGTCGAGCAGCGCGCTGATCGCGCAGATCGGCGGGTAGTAGGCGTTGTCGATCAGCTGGGCCTCCGCCAGCGTCGTGGCACCTGCGGCTGCCGCGAACAGCGCGTGCAACGCGAGACACGAGATGCCGGCCGCGACGAGCTCCCACCACAGGTATTCGCCCGTGTCCTGCTGCTCGTCCGCCCACTCGATCAGCTGCTCGTCGCCTTCGACCAGCACCGCGTGATTGCGGCTCTGCGCCTCGCCGCAGCGCTCGGCGGCGTGCACCAGCAGCGGCTCGAGCGCGACGGCCGACGGCAGCGTCTGCAGCGCTGCCCGGCATCCGCGCACGAGGTCGCACAGATAGCCGCCGTCGTCGCTCTGGGGGTGATGCAGGTAGTAGTCGGTGTCAGCCGAGCGCGAGCCGACGGCGTCGATCAGGGCGCGATGCAGCTGCAGGCCGTTGCGCAGCGACGCGGTCGCGGGCTCCTCGTTGATCGCGTCGAGATAGTCGTAGGCGATCTGGAAGTCCACCATCAGGCGTACGAGCGCGCGCCTGTGCCGCCGCGGGGCGAGCACTGCGAAGAACGCCGCCGCCTCCGGGTTCAGGCGCTCGAACGTCAGCTTGTACAGCGCCTGAGCGCGTAGCTTCAGGTCCGGGATCCGCTGTGCGCGGCGTCGCCAACGACGTATCTCCAGACGGGCGCGGGGATAGATCGTCAGCCAGTAGACCACGCCAGCGGACACGAGCGCGATTATCTCCGGAGCACAGGACGTACTTTTCCGGGATCGCCTTTTCCCGGTCGTAACCCACCGGGCAGTAGTTTTCCGACGCATACCACACATGCTGGTACGCGCCCGGCTTTTTTCCAGCTGTTGAAATCAAATGTTCTAGTCCTGCAGCGCGAGCTGTGGAGAGACCTGTGAGGCCATATATCCCGGAATTGCGAGCACCGCGAGCGCCCCGATCACGATCAGCAGGATCGTTTGAATGGTGTGGACGCCTTCGAAAGCGAACGGTGCGGGAAACCCGGTCGTGAGCCTGAGATAGCGGTCGCACAGGAGATGTCCGTAGATTCCGGCGGCCGCGCCCGCGAGCCCGCCCGTGCCGAGCACGATGATCGACTCGCATGTGAGTATCCCGCGCAACTGCCATGGGCTGAAGCTGTGAATGCGCAGCGACGCCAGCGACGCGCGCCGCTGCCAGATCCCGGCTCCGATCGCCGCCGCCATCGCGAGCGCCGCCGCGATCATCAAGAGCAGCGTGATCTGACTCATGCGGCTGAGCCCCTGACGAGCGAGCGCGTCTGCCTGCGCCGTGCGTTCACCGCTCGTCTGGACCGCCAGCGCGCTCGTGGGCCCGAGCAGCCCCTGGACGGCCCTCTTGACCGCGAGCACGTCGGCGCCTGGCCGCGTGCTCACTTCGAGCGCGCTCGCATCGCTGCTCGTCCACGCGCGGCGATAGTCGGCGCTGGCGAGGATGATCGCGCCGGCGCTCCAGCCGAGGTTCGTCGTGGTCGCGGCGATGCGAAACGTGGCGGCGCCGGTGGGCGTCGGCAGCGTGAGCGGATCCCCGACACGCACGTGGTGGGCTTCGGCGAGCTGCTGGGACACGGTGATCCAGCCTCCTTCGCGCAGATGCGCGGTGGCCTCGGCCAGATCTCCTTCCTGGAGCTGACTCGCGGGGATCGGCGCCGGCGTGCTCGGGGCGCGGGCGATGATCCACACGCGGCGCCCGTCGAAGTCGAGGAACCCGCCGCGGTAGGTGCGCACGCTGGCCACCCCGGGCACCGCCGCGATGCGCGCCGGCAGTCGCCCGGCCTGGAAGCCACCGGTGGCGAGGTCGTCGTCGTTGTTCACGACCCACAGGTTGGCCGTCGAGACGTATTCGGAGTAGTCGCGATAGAGGCCGTGGAGCAGGTCGTTGTGAGAGTCTTCGGCCACCACGCAGCCGAACACCGCGATCGCACCTGTGGCCGCGAGCGCGAGCGAGCGCACGGTCGTCGCACGCAGCGCGCGTACGGCCACCGTCAGCATGTTCAGCCGCGCCGAGTACGCGGCGATGTGCTCGACGGCGCGCACGACGAGCTGAAACGCGAACGGGATCGCGAGCAGCGTCGCCACCGCCAGGCCGATCGTCGCGGGCACGATCGCGGAGGGCCACATAAGCAGCGGACCGCTGGTCACGAGGATCAGCACCGCGGCGGCAAGCAGTAGGCGCTGCTGCGCGCGGCTGTCGAGCGCCTGACCGGGTTCTCCGTCCTCGAAGTACACGGCGTCGACGGCGCGGCTGCGCCGTAGGTCCAGCAGCGGCGGCGCAGCCGCCAGGCAGGTCGCGAGCACGCCGCCGGCAAAGGACACGATCAGCGGGCGCACGCCGATGACCGTCTGCGTGCCGAGCGCGAATGCGGAGGACAGGTAGCTGGGCGTGGCGTGGAAGATCGTGCGCGAGAGGAAGTCGCCCGCCGCAAGCCCCAGCAGCGAGGCGACGACGCCCAGGCAGACGGCCTGGAACAACACGATCCGCGCCAGCTGCCACGGGCGCACGCCCTGCATACGTAGGTCGGCCATCGTGCGCCGGCGCTCCGGCACGGTCAGGAGCATTGCGTTGAATGCCAGCAGCAGTCCCACGATCCCGCTGACGAGCACGAAGAACCCGGTGGCCTCGGTGTTGGGAGTGACGGCCTGTTTGAGCAGCGCGACGTCCTGGTCGGCAGGGGCCACCGTCAGGCGTCCCGCCGCCAGCGCGGTCAACTCACGCTGAACGAGCGCGCGCCGCCCGGGCTTGGTCGTGACGAGGATGCGCGTCACATGCCCGTACAGGCCGGTGAGCCGCTGCACCAACCACAGCGCGCCGATCGCCGCGCTCGCACCCGAGAGCGCCCCGATCGTTTCGGGGCCGAGCGCCGCCACCACCGGCACCGTGGCGGCGCGCCCGCGCACTTCGAGTCGCACGCGCGGCAGCTGACCGCCCACCGGCTCGATCGGCGATGCCAGCCCGAGCGCATACGCCGTCGCGCTCGGCACGATGATTCCCGGCGCGGAGGGGCCGCCGTGGATCGAGATGTTGCGAGTGATGCTGCCGTTCAGCGCGAGCAGGCTGGGCGCGGCGCTCGCGAGGTCGATCGCCACGCGACGGCCCCTGGGGCCGACGAGCGCCGCGTTCTCGTCGAGGACCGGCGCCGCCTGCTCGACGCCGGGGAGGTGTTCCACCCGCTTCAGAATCCGCTCGTCAAAGCCGTCCATGTCGCGCGCGCGCAGCTGCAGGCTCGCGGTGCCGGCGATACCCCGGACGATCGCGCTGGAAGACGCGGTGATGCTGCTGTTCGCGACCTGGACGGCGAACACGAGCGCGACGCCGATGGCGATGCCGATGCCGGCCAACAGCTCCTGCACCGGGCGCGTGCGCAAGCGCCGCCCGTACAGGTACAGCAGCCCGGAGAAGCGCACAGCTCAGCCCCAGGCCCGACGGCGAGGAGACTGCGAGGGCGCGAGCGTCGGTCGGTCGACAGCGAGCTTGCCGTCGCGCAGCGTGCATACCTGATCGGCCACCGCCGCCGCCTGCGGGTCGTGGGTGACGAGCAGCACCGCGGCATGCTGCTCTCGCGCGAGCTCGGCGAGTAGCGCCAGATCTCTCCACCGCGCTTGCTGTCGAGGCTGCCCGTCGGCTCGTCGGCGAGGATCAGCCGCGGCTCGTTGACGAGCGCACGCGCGATCGCCACGCGTTGGCGCTCGCCGCCGGAGAGCTTGTCGGGAGTGTGGTTGAGCCGCGCCTCGAGACCGACGCGCTCGAGCCACGCGGTCGCCGCGCGGCGCGCCTGGCGCAATGGAATGCGATCGGCGAGCAGCTTGATCGCCGCGTTCTCCACCGCGGGCACACCAGCCATCAGGTGGAACGACTGGTAGACGAAGCCGATCTGGCGGCGCTGGTAGTCCGCGGCTTCGCCCTGGGAGTAGGTGGCGAGATCGCGCCCTTCGAAGCGGACGACGCCCGCATCCGGGGCCATCAGCGCCGCGGCGAGCATCAGCAGCGAGCTCTTGCCGGAGCCGCTGGGGCCGTGCAGCGCGACGATCTCGCCTGGCTTGATGGCAAGGCTGACGCCGTCGACGGCGCGGATCACCTCGCCCCCGTAGCCCTGATAGTGCTTTACGACGGCATCCAGTTCCAGAACGGCGCCGCGCGCGCGTTCGCTCACCGCCGCCGCGCCCCCGACTCCGCGCGTCGCAGCGGCACGACATGCGCCTGCGCTGGCTCCGGCTCTCCCTGCAGCCCGCCGTTGTCGATCGTGAGTGCACGGTCGACACCCGACAGTCCCTGGGCGTCGCCGGTGCTCATCAGCACAGCCGTACCGTCGTCCGCGATCGAGCGCAGGAGGCTCAGCAGCGGGTCGCGCTGGAGCAGCTCGACGCCACTTGTCGGCTCGTCGATCACAAGCAGAGCGGGCTTGGTGACAAGCGCGCTCGCGATCGCCACGCGAACAAGCTCCGCGCCGTCGAGCTCGTGGCATTCCAGGCGGGCGCAGCTCTCGGCGCCGACGTGGATGAGCATCTCCTGGCCGCGCCGCCATGCCTGCTTCGGCGACGCCCGCTGCGCGAGCAGGCCGGACGCGACGTGCTCGACGACGAGGCCTCGCAAGCCCACCGAGAAGCCGCTCTGGCAGTAGCCGATCTGACGGCCCAGGAGCTTGTTGCGCGAGCGCCCCAGGTCGCGTCCTTCGAAGAGGACGCTGCCCTCTTCAGGCGGCTCGATCCCCGCGGCGATACGCAGCAGCGTGCTGCGACCGGAGAAGCGAGCGCCCCACACTGCCAGCAGCTCGCCTGGGTCGATTTCGAGGGATATGTCTCTGACTGCCACGCGCTCGAGCCTGCCGCGCCGATAGCGCTTCGTGACATGCTCGATCGACAACAGGCTCATCGCAGCTCATCCTGCCACGGGCGATGACGATCGTGCGGAACGCAACTCCGCGCGCGCGTAGGTGATCCACGCGAGCTGCGCATCGATCATTCGGCGGCGCTCCTCGATCAGCAGCCGCTCGACCACACGCGAGATGTCGCCGCGATCGACATCCGCGGCCTCGACCGGGCGCGCCAGCTCTTGCGCGTCGCGCACACATTCGCGCTCGTAGCGGGCGATGAAGTCCAGCGCCGCCTCGACGCTGTGCACGCCCGCGAGCGTCATCCGGCCGAGCATCTCGACGCGCTGGGGATCGTTGCGGACGCGCTCCGCCAGCCAGGCCCTGTAGGCGCGGGCGCCCCGCGCGGTGGCCCGGTATGACGCTCCTGCCTTCGCGCCCTGACTGACGCCGGTGGTCGAGCGGCCGGACATCTTCTCGATCAGCTCCGCCTCCATCAGGCTCCCGAGCGCCGCGTAGATCGACGAGCGCCCGACGCTCAGGAAACCTCCGAAGCGACGGTCGAAGCGCTGCCCGATCTCATAGCCGTGACTCGGTTTCTCGATCACCAGGCCGAGCACCGCGCACGCGACCTGCGAGCGCAGCACCGCGCTGCTTGCGGGATCTGCGCCCCCCTGCTCCAAGACCTGCTCGCCAGGCACCGCCACGCGCAACTCCTCAGTACTCAAACCGACCGATCTTTGACTTCTTCGTAATCGTACCGTTCGTTCCAAACTTTGCGGCTTACCCAGTAAATAGAAACAAACGATGTCAAATTTGCCCGACGCTGACCAGCGGCGCGATTCGCCCCGTAATGCCTATGCCGTGTGGGAAGCCAACTCCCGCAGCGCCTTCAACACCAGCTCGTCGTGCTCGGCAGGCTTGACCTTGCGCAGCACCTGGACGACCGTTCCATCGGGGCCCAGGACGAACGTCGTGCGCTCGTTGCCGAAGTACGTTTTCCCGTACATCGACTTCTGCACCCACACGCCGTAAGCATCGGCGATCGCGTGGCCGTCGTCGGCCAACAGCGCGAAGTTGAGCGACTGCTTGTCGTGGAATTTCTTGACCTTGGCGACGGAGTCCGGGGAGATGCCGAGCACCACCGCGCCCGCCTTCGCATAGTCGGCGCGATGGTCGCGCACGCCGCACGCCTGCGTCGTGCAGCCCGGCGTGTCGGCCTTTGGGTAGAAGTAGAGGACAACCGGAGCTCCACGCAGCGTCGAGAGCTCGACGGGATTGCCGTCCTGGTCTGGGAGGGTGAAGTCGGGGGCCTGGTCTCCTTGCTCGATCATGCGCGAGATCGTAGTCGGCCCGGCCACGGCGGAGCGTGCCGGCGGATGGCAGTTGCGTCAGCACCTGACTCCTCAGCGCCACGTGGCACGGACCGCACGCCCGGCGCCCGTAGTATCCGCACGTGAGCGCAGATCGCGAACTCGATGTCGTCCTCTTCGGCGCCACGAGCTTCGTCGGCCGGCTGACCTCCGATTACCTCACGCGCGCCGCCCCGCCGCAGGCGCGCATCGCGCTGGCGGGCCGCTCGCTAACGCGCCTGCGCGACCTGCAGGCATCGCTCGGCGCCCGCGCTGCCGACTGGCCGCTGCTCGTCGCCGACGCGGCCGATGAGCGATCGCTGAGCGAGCTCGCCGGCGCGACGCGCGTGGTGGCGAGCACGGTCGGCCCGTACCGCCGCTACGGGCTGCCTCTGGTCGAGGCGTGCGCGCGTGCGGGCACGCACTATGCGGACCTCACCGGCGAGGTCCTGTTCATGCGCGACGCGATCGACCGATTCGATGCGACAGCCGCGAGCAGCGGCGCCCGGATCGTGCACAGCTGCGGCTTTGACTCGATCCCCTCCGACCTCGGCGTGCTACTGGCGCACGAGGCGGCCACGGCGGACGGCACCGGCACGCTCGAGGACACAACCCTCCTCGTCCGCGCGCTGAAAGGCGGCGCGAGCGGCGGCACGATCGCCTCGCTGAAGGGCGCCCTCGACGACGGCCGCAGCGACCCTGAGCTAGCGCGAGTGCTGGCGGACCCCTACGCCCTGAGCCCCGACCGCAGCGCCGAGCCGAGCCTTGGCCCGGAGGGCGACCTGCGCGGCGTGCGCCATGACGAGCAGCTCGGCATGTGGGTGGGGCCGTTCATCATGGGCGCGATCAACACACGTGCCGTGCGCCGCAGCAACGCGCTTCAGGACTGGGCGTATGGACGCCGATTTCGCTACCGGGAGGTGATGGGCTTCGGATCGAATCCGGCCGGCGCGCTGCAGGCCGGTGCGCTCGCCGCCGGCGTCGGCGCGCTCGCGGCCGGCCTGTCGATCGGCCCCTCGCGCGCGGTGCTCGATCGCGTACTGCCCGCCCCCGGCGAGGGGCCGAGCGAGAGCCAGCGCAGGCGAGGCTTCTTCCGCATCGAGATCCACGCGCGTACCTCGAGCGGCGCGCGCTACGTCGCTCACGTGGCCGCCCAGGGCGACCCCGGCTACAACGCGACGTCCGTGATGTTCGGGGAGAGCAGCCTGTGCCTCGCGCTCGACACGGACCGGCTGCCGCCGCGCGCGGGGGTGCTGACGCCGGCGACCGCGATGGGCGACGCGCTCGTCGAGCGGCTGCGGCTCGCCGGGCAGACGTTCGAGGTCGCGCGAACCGGCTGACAGCTCTCCGGCAGGCGTCGCGGGGCCACGCCCTCGCGCACTGCTCGCGCGACCGTCCCTCAACGCAGCAGCCGTGACAGGCGGCGGTCCTTGAGCACGCGCCCGTCGGTCTGGCACGTGGGGCAGTAGGCGATCACATAGTCCTCGAAGTGGACCGCCTCGAGCGTCGTGGCGCAGCGCGGGCACGGCTCGCCCTGGTGGCGGTGAACGCGCAGCGGCAGCGGCAGCTTGTCGGGGATCGGCAGGCTGATCGCCTGCTCGTAGTGCGCGATCGCGCCGCCGAGCGTCTCGAGCACGGCGTCGCGCAGCCGCTCCGCCTCGTCCTCGTCGAGGTCGGCGCCGCGCTTGTACGGCGAGAGCTTCGCCGTGCCACAGGATCTCATCGACCCACGAGCGCCCGATGCCGGCGATCACGTGCTGGTCGCGCAGCAGCGCGTGCAGAGGCCGCGGCGCGTCGAGCAGCGCTTGCAGCTCTGCAGGCTCGCCGCGGCTCGCGGCCACGCCTCAGGCCCGAGCGTCGCGAGCGCGTCGTCCTGCTCGAGCTCCTCCGAGGGCAGCAGCTTGACCCAGGCGGCCTGCTTGGAGCCGAACTCGCGCAGCCGCAGCTCGCGCCCCTCGTCGAACCCGACGAGCAGCCTCGAGGTGCGATCGCGCGGCCCGGCCGGGCTTGTCGTACAGCTGCAGGCGGCCCGCCGACATCAGGTGGATCAGCAGCGCGAGCGGCGCTGAAGCGTCGCCTGCATCCTCGGCTTCCACGATCAGGTGCTTGCCGCGCCGGCGCACCGCCGCGATCGCGTGCGCCCTCGAGCGCCGACAGCGGCGGCGTCGAACGTCTTCAGCGCGTTGATCCCGGGCGCGCGCGCGTAGCTCGATCTGCGCGCCCGCCAAGCGCGCCGTCGAGCAGGCGCGCGGTGATCTCGACCTCGGGCAGCTCCGGCATCCACCTTCATCGTAGGCCGCGCGGCTCAGCGCGACATCTTGTAAGCCTTGATCGGCGGACCTTCGTACTTGACGCCCGTCGGGCTGGTCCAGCGCACGCGCCAGTATTCGCCCGGCGTCGAGGAGCTGAGGCTCCAGTAGCCGCGGCTGTTGGTCATGACGATGCGTCAGCGTGCGGTAGTGCTTGGAGCCCTTGGCGCGCACGAGCACGGTCACCTTCGTGGCTCCGCTCGTCGGCCGCACGAGGCCCCACAGCGACGACGCCGTGGCCTCGCTTGGTGACCGTCAGCGGGACCGGCCAGCCGTAGTACAGCGGCTTGCGGCGTGCCGTTGACGTACTCCAAGCCCGGTCTGGAAGCCGACGTTCCGCCGTGGTCGCTCGAGCGCCGCCGACCGGGTCGTCTTTGAGCAGGTACTGGGAGAACGCCGCCACGCGCGGGTTGTCATAGGCGATGTGCTCGGCGATCGCGTCGTATTCGGCCTGCTGCGCGACCGACACGCCGAGATACTTGTTGGGCAAGCTCTGCACGCCGAACTCGGTCAGGTAGATCGGCATGCCGCCGGAGATCGCGTGCGCGCGTGCGGCCAGGTTGAGCGCGTTCGACAGGCGCGAGAGCGCGCCGATCGTCACGTCGTCGTGCTGCGGCGGGACGTAGTAGGGTCCGGCCGGCAGCGTGTAGGCGTGGTGGGCGTAGCCGCTCATCTGCAGCTCGCTGCAGGAGCCGGCTTTCTTGTACTTGGCGTTCAGGCACAGCGCTTCGCGCATGAACGCGAGCGGCGCCACGGGATGGTGCAGCGCCCTTGAGCCTTCGCTGTGCACGTTGACGGTGTCGTAGCCGGTCGGCGCGGTCTCGCCGAAGAGCACGCGTCGGATGGGCGAGCCCGGCGGCCTGCAGGCCCGCGTAGCCGGCCTGGTAGAGGCCGCGGTAGATGCGCGGCGAGGCGGGCGTGCCGTTGGAGTTCCACTGCGGCATCAGGAAGCCGGGTGGTTGGGCTCGTTCCAGATCGAGTAGATCGAGACCTCCGAGCCGAACTGGCGCGCCACGGCCGTCATGAATTCCTCGAAGTCCTCGGGGTCGGGGCGCGTGATGTAGGGGGCCTGGTGGTTGGACGTGGCCCAGCGCGGCGCCGGCGAGGTGACGGTCAGCAGCACCGGCCAGTCGAGCCGCTTGGCTTCGGCGAGCAGCGGCGTCGTACTGCGCTCCAGTCGTAGTCGCTGGCGGGATTGGTCGCTTCGAAGCTGGGCTTCGTCGCGCTCGTCGGCGCCGGGCGCGACGTCGGCCCAGTTCAGCTCGACGCGCAGCGCTTTGACGCCGAGATGCTCGCAGCTGTTCGAGCGTGTGGTGGCGGGTGTTAGGCTTCGAGCAGCAGTCGCTGAGGCCTCGAAGTAGTCGATCTGGCGTGTGCGAGGCGAGCGCCTGGACGGCGCCCGCGGAGCCCGCGAACAGCGACGCAGGCGAGGAGCGAGATGAGGAGGGTGCGGATTCTGGGCATGGTCGCTTGAGACACCTCGGCGCAGAGAAGGTTGCGGTCTTTGTAGCGTTCGGGTCGATGAGCACCCCGATCGCACCGGACGACATCGTCCAGACCCCGGCGGAGGGGGAGGCTAACAGCCGCCCCCCGCTGCTCGTGCTCGAGCCGCTGCGCGCCTTCCTCGACGAGCACGGCCTCGGCGCGGGCGAGCTCGGGCGACGCCGATCGGCGAGGGCCACTCCAACGTCACCTACCTGATCGAGCGCGGCGGCAGCGAGTTCGTGCTGCGCCGCCCGCCGCGCCCGCCGCTGCCGCCGAGCGCGCACGACGTGCTGCGCGAGGCGCGCCTGCTGCGCGCGCTGCGCGAGCACGCCGGCGCGCGTGCCGGAGGTGCTGGCGGTGTGCGACGACCGAGGCAACGATCGGCGCGCCCTTCTACGTGATGGAGCGGATCGAGGGCGAGGTGATCGTCGCGAGCGTCCCCGCCGGCGCTCGACACGCCCGCCGAGCGCCGCCGCATCGGCGAGCAGCTGATCGACGCGCTCGTCGAGATCCACGCGCGTCGACTGGCGCGCCGCGGGCCTGGAGGGCTTCGGCAAGCCGACCGGCTACCTGGAGCGCCAGCTGCGGCGCTTCGGCGGTCTGTGGGAGCTGAACAAGACGCGTGAGATCCCCGCGGTCGAGAGCGTCGGCGCGTGGCTCGCCGAGCACCTGCCCGAGCTCCGGCCCGGCGACGATCGTCCACGGCGACTACCGCCTCGGCAACACGATGTTCGCGCTCGACGCGCCCGCGCGGCTGACCGCCGTGCTCGACTGGGAGATGGCCACGATCGGCGACCCGCTGGCCGACCTCGGCTACCTGTGCATGATGTGGACCGAGGCGGGCGACCCGATCGAGGGCCTGCGCGAGCGCCTCGGCAACGTCACGCGCGCGGAGGGCTTCCCCACGCGCGCCGAGCTGATCGCCCGCTACGAGGAGCGCTCGGGCCGCTCGATGAGCGACGTCCGCTGGTACATGACGCTCGCACTGTGGAAGAGCGTGGTGTTCATGGAGGGCAACTACAAGCGCGCGATCGCGGGCACCACCGACGACCCGTACCTGCGGCAGTTCGGCGAGGGCGTGCTCGAGCTGGCGGGCCGCGCCGAGGAGGTGGCGCTTGGTGCCGGAGCCATCTGACGCAGCCGACAACGGCGATCGCCGCTCGGCCCTGCTGATCGACTGGGGCGGCGTGCTCACGATCAACCTGTTCGCGTCCTTTCACGCCTACTGCCTGCACGCCGGGATCGACCGCCGGAGCAGCTGATGGGCCGCTTCAGGACCGACCCGGCCGCACGCGAGCTGCTGATCGCGCTCGAGAAGGGCGAGCTGGAGGAGGACGCGTTCGAGCTGCAGTTCGCAGCGCATGCTCGAGGTCGACCCCGACGGCCTGATCGACGGCCTGTTCGCGGGCGTGCACCCGGACGCCGCGATGGTGCAGGCCGTCGCGAAGGCGCGCGCGGCCGGCGTGCGCACGGCGCTCGTGTCGAACTCCTGGGGCGTGCACCGCTATCCGCACGACCTGTTCGACGAGCTGTTCGACGGCGTCGTGATCTCCGGCGAGGAGGGCATCCGCAAGCCTTCGCGGCGCATGTACGAGCTCGGCGCCGAGCGCGCCGGCGTGCAGCCCGAGGCAGTGCGTGTTCGTCGACGACCTGCCCTTCAACCTCACCCCCGCCCAGGAGCTCGGGATGGCCACCGATCCACCACACGAGCGCCGAGAAGACGATCCCGGAGCTCGAGCGGCTGCTGGGGGTCACGCTGAGCGAGGGCCACGAGCGAAACACGCTCGCTACCTAGCGTCAACGGCTGTCTGCCGATACCAGCGGACGCTCATGCGTCGGCACGCTTGAGCCGAAAGATCGGCCATGACCATGTTTCTCATGGCCGAGGAGTCCCGCGCACGCGGCGGCGCCGGCCGCGAGCGTCGACGCGGGCTTCGAGTCGAGCCTGATGGCCAAGGCCCTCGCGGGGCTGTTCGCGGCCGGTGCGACGCTGGCCCTGGTCACGGTGGCGCTCCCACACTCCGCGCGCGCGAGCGACGTCGGCCTGCTTGTGATCGTGGGCCTCGCCTATTGCATCGCCGGCGCCTTGTTCTGGCGTGCCTGTATTGCGCCGAGCTGGAGCCTGCGCCTCGCCCTTGCCGCGGGCAGCACGCTGATCACTGGCGTGGCCTACTTCTCCGCACAGAGCCCCAGCCCGCTGGTCTTCTTCTACCTGTGGGTCTTCCTCTACTCGGCCTACTTCTTCACGACCCGGGAGATGGCCGCCCAGATCGTGTACGTAGGACTCGCGTACGCCGCTCTCTTGGCTGCGAGACCTCCGTCCGCGGGGGTCCCCGCATGGTGGCTGGTCGGGATGGGCACGCTGCTCGTCGCCGCGATCCTGATCCGCTCGATGCGCGAGCGCGCCGATCTGTTGATCGCGAGCCTCTACGACGCCGCCCGCACGGACCTCCTCACGAAGTTGCCAAACCGGCGCGGCTTTCGTGAGCTGCTCGACCTCGAGCTCGAGCGCGCGCGTCGCGGCACAGGTCAGATGGCGTTGATCGTCGGTGACATCGACCACTTCAAGGAGGTCAACGACCGTTCGGGCCACCGTGTCGGCGACGCCGCCCTGCAACGAGCAGCGCGCCTGCTGGAAGCCGGCAAGCGCGCGATCGACGGCCTCGCCCGTGTGGGCGGCGAGCAGTTCGCGTTGATCCTCCCCGACAGCGATCAGCACAGTGCCTTCGCGATCGCGGAGCGACTCCGCTGCGCGCTGCGAGACGAGTTCGCCAAGGACGCCGTGCCGGTGACCATCAGCTTCGGCGTGGTGAGCTATCGCCGGCACGGCGAGACCGCCGCTTCGCTGCTGCGCGCGGCCGATGAGGCTCTCTACGCGGCCAAGGCCAACGGCCGCGACATGACCATGATCTATAGCCACACCCTCCAGCAGGCGCCTCGCGCCGACGGGCAGTCTCGCGACATCCAGGAGGAGCGGTTCCTCGCGGTTATCCTCGACCTCGCGGAGACAGTGGACCTACGCTTCAGCGGCAGCGCGCGACACTCCGAGACGGTCGGGCGCTACGCCGAGATGATGGCCCGCGAGCTCGGCCTCTCCGAGCAGCGCAGAGCCCGTGTGCAGCTCGCCGGCAGGCTGCACGACATCGGCAAGGTGGGCGTCCCCGACAGCATCCTCGGCAAGCCCGCGAAGCTCACCGACGAGGAGTTCGCGATCATCAAGCGCCACCCCGAGCTCGGCGCCCAGATCCTCGAACACCATAGCCTCGCGGACGTGCGCCAGTGGGTTGCAGCACATCACGAGCGTCCCGACGGGCGCGGCTATCCGCTCGGCCCTGGCCGGCGACGCGATCCCTGTCGAGGCGCGGATCCTCGCGGTGGCGGACTGCATATGAGGCGATGACCAGCGACCGCGCCTACAGTGCGTCGCTCGGGCACGACGCCGCTCGTGCCGAGCTCGAACGATGCGCGGGCACCCAGTTCGACCCGCGCGTGGTCAAGGCGTTCCTCGCCGTGCTGCAGCGCGACGCGGAGCACGCCGAGGCCGCACTCGCCCGATTGTGACGATCAGTCCCGCTTGCCGCGCCCGTAAAGCAGCTTGAACGCCCCCGCGAGCAGCCGCGACGTGCGCGACTTGTACGGGTACATGAAGAGTTCCTTCTTCATGGCCAGTTTCGCGGTGACGACGATCGCCTGCTGGGAGCAGTACTTGCGGATGCCGCCGGCGCCGTGGCGCGAGCCGATGCCGGACGCCTTGGCGCCGCCCATCGGCAGCTCCAGCACGGTGTAGTTGATCATCGCGTCGTTGACGTTGGCGGCGCCCGCTTCGAGGCGCCTGGCGATCGCCTCGCCGCGCGCGGTGTCGCGTCGAGAACACCGACGCGCCGAGGCCGTACGGCGAGTCGTTGGCCAGGCGCACGGCCTCGTCGGCGTCGGCGACCTTCATGATCGGCAGCGTCGGCCCGAACGTCTCCTCGGTCATGCACTTCATCGTGTGGTCGACGTCGACGAGCACCGTCGGCTCGTAGAAGCGCCCGGCGCCGGGTGCCTGCGTGGCCGCCGGCGAGCACGCGCGCGCCCTTCTGCACGGCGTCGGCGACGTGGTCCTTGATCGTGTCGAGCTGCGGCGGGAACGTGATCGCGCCGACCTCGACCGTGCCGAAGCCGCCGTCGGGCTTGCCGACCCGCAGCGCGCGCACCTTCTCGGTGACCTTCGCGACGAACTCGTCGTAGACGGGCTCCTCGACGTACACGCGCTCGATCGAGATGCACGTCTGCCCGGCGTTCTGCATCGAGTAGTACGTCGGCGAAGTTGGCCGCGCGCTCGAGGTCGGCGTCGGAGAGCACGATCATCGGGTCCTTGCCGCCGAGCTCCAGCGACGCGGGGATCAGCCGTCTGGCGGCGGCTTCGGCGACCTTCCTGCCGGTCTTGGTGGAGCCGGTGAACATGATCATGTCGACGTGCTCGATCAGCGCCGCGCCGGTCTCGCCGCGCCCGGTGGCGATCTGCAAGACGTCCTCCGGCAGCCCGCACTCGCGCAGCCCTTCGGCCATCAGCAGCGAGGTCAGCGGCGTTATCTCGGACGGCTTGAGGATCACGCTGTTGCCGGCCATCAGCGCCGGGATGCAGTCGCCGAAGGAGTTCGTCAGCGGGTAGTTCCACGGCCCGATCACGCCGATCAGCCCGAGCGGGCGGTAGCGCAGGATCAGCTTCTTGCCCTTGACGAGCACCTGGCTGGACTTGATCGACTCGTCGGCGAGGTAGTCGGGCCCGTGCTTGGCCCAGAAGCCGAACGCGTTGCCGGCGTAGCCGATCTCGGCGAGGTTGGCGTCCTCGTAGGTCTTGCCGGTCTCCGAGACGATCGTCTCGATCACGCGCTGGGCGTTGTCCATCAGCCACTTCTGCGCGCGCAGCAGCACCCGCGCGCGCCCGTCGAAGCCGTATGCCTCCCACTCGGGCTGTGCCGCGCGCCCGCGCGCCGCCATCTCCGCGACTGCCGCCGCGCCGAGGTCGGGGACCGTGCGCACGATCTCCCCCGTCGCGGGGTTCTCGACCGGAATGTCGCTGGCGGCAGGTGCCTGCGCGCTCGCGGCCGGCGTCTCCTCGCTCGCGGACTGCTCCTGCACCGGAGCCTCGACCGGCGTCTCCTCGCTCGCCTCAGCGGCCTCGCCGCCGGCCTGGAGGATCTCCTGCTCGACGTGCTGCTCAACGCTCGCCATCAGATGCACTCTCCCCTGCTCGCTTGTGCCCCCGTGTGGGGTATAGCCGTGTACGAAGAGAGTACTCCTTGAGCGCGTGCCGCTCCGCGTCGATTGGCTGTGCGGCCAGCGTCAGTCCGAGAGCTCGATCGACGCGATGCCGATCGGCTCCGACGGGCGGTCGCCGCCGTCGGTGGAGACGCCCTCGAGCTTATCGACGACGTCCATGCCGTCGCGTCACCTGCCCGAACACGGTGTGCTTGCCGTCGAGCCACGGGCAGGCGTCGGCGGTGACGATGAAGAACTGCGAGCCGTTGGTGTTGGGGCCGGCGTTGGCCATCGCGAGCGCGCCGCGGACGATCTTGTGCGGGTTGATCTCGTCCTCGAAGGTGTAGCCGGGGCCGCCGGTGCCGGTCCCCTGCGGGCAGCCGCCCTGGATCATGAAGTCCTTGATCACGCGGTGGAAGGTGAGCCCGTCGTAGAAGCCCTCGCCGGCGAGCTTGCGGAAGTTCTCGACGGTCTTGGGCGCGTCCTCGTCGAACAGCTCGAAGACGATCGGTCCTTCGGTTGTCTGCATCGTGAGCGGTTGACATGCGCCCTACCTTACCTTCACGCGCTCGAGGCTGAGCGCTTCGGATGGCCCGCTCCGAGCGGGCGGCCGTCGAGCGCCTCGATCACACGGTCGGCCTCGGCCGTCGGGCACCGACAGGAACGAGAAGCGCTCGAGCACGAGCACGTCGCGCACGGCCTCGCCGTCGAGCCCCGCGGCGGAGGTGACCGCGGCGACGATGTCGGCGACGCTCAGGCCCGCCGCGCGCCCGCCGCCGAGCACGAGCTTGGCGTAGGGCTCCTGCTCGTCGCGCCTGGAGATGCGCGGCTTGGAGTGCCTGCGCGGGCGCTCGCGCACGGGCGTGGGCGCCGCCTCGGCGCCCTGCTGCCACTGCGCGATGGAGGTGCCGATGTGCCGTTCGATCGCCTCGAGCTCGCGCTTCTGGCGATCCTCGACGAACGTGATCGCGCGGCCGGAGCGCCCGACGCGCCCGGTGCGCCCGATGCGGTGCACGTAGGTGTCGGGGCTGGTCGGCACGTCGTAGTTGATCGACGTGCGTGACCGTCGAGATGTCGAGACCGCGCGCGGCGACGTCGGTGGCGACGAGGATCGGCACGCGCCCGCCCTTGAACGCGAGCATCACGCCGTCGCGCGAGCCCTGGGACATGTCGCCGTGCAGCGCGCGCACGTTCATGCCGCGGTCGCGCAGCGTGCGGAACAGCTGGTCGCAGCGGATCTTCGTGCGCACGAAGACGATCGCCTGCTGGCCTTCGGCTTCGCCCTTGGATCCCATCTCAGCGCGCAGCACCTCGACGAGCTTGTCGGGCTTGCCCTTCGTCTCGACGGGAAGCTGGAACTGCGCGACCGTGTCGATCGTGAGCGTCTCCGCCTCGACCTGGATGATCTCCGGGTCGTACATGTAGCGGTCGGCGAGCGTGCGGATCGGCGGCGGCATCGTCGCCGAGAACAGCGCCGTCTGGCGGCTGGAGGGCGTCAGCGAGAGGATCTTCTCGACGTCCTCGAGGAAGCCCAGGTCGAGCATCTCGTCGGCCTCGTCGAGCACCAGGAAGCGGCAGTCGTGCAGCACCAGCGAGTGGCGCGAGATCAGGTCGAGCACGCGTCCGACGGTCCCCACGACGACGTGCCCGCCGGCGCGCAGCTGCGCCTGCTGCGTGCGGATCGGCGCGCCGCCGAACACCGCCACGACGTCGATGCCGCTGTGCGCGCCGTACGTGCGCAGTGCCTGCGTGACCTGGATGCACAGCTCGCGCGTCGGCGTCAGCACGAGCGCCTGCACCGTTGTCTCGGACGGGTCGATGTACTCCATGATCGGCAGGCCGAACGCCGCCGTCTTGCCGGTGCCCGTCTGCGCCTGGCCGATCACGTCGCGTCCCTCCAGCAGCGCCGGGATCGCCTGTTCCTGGATCGGGCTCGGCGACTCGTAGCCGACGTCGCGCAGCGCTTGCAGTGTGGACTCGGACAGTCCGAGGTCGGCGAATGACTTGGTGGCCATGGCGGTAGACATGGAGCTTAGGCGGCCGGGTCGAGCAGCAGCTTGCCGGTGGTGCGGCGCGCGCGCAGGTCGATCTGCGCCTGGGCCGCCTGCGCCAGCGGATACGTGTGCCCAACGACCGCCCGCAGCTCGCCGGCGGCGGCGCGCGCGAACAGATCGGCGAGCGCTTCGGCGAACATCCCGGCGCGCTCGAGGCAGTGGAAGAGGTAGAAGCCGACGACCGCGCGCGAGTGGCGCAGCAGCGAGCCGGTGCGTACCTCGTTGGGTTCGCTGGTCGCGATCCCGCAGACGACGATCCGCCCGAACGGCGCGAGCGCCTTGTAGGAGGCATCGAACACCGCGCCGCCGGACATGTCGAAGACGACGTCGACCTGCGCGCCCGCCGTTGGCCTCGAGCAGGCGCTCGGTCAGGCCCTCTGGCGCCGGGTCGACCGCAGCGTCGGCGCCCAGCTCGAGTGCGAGCGCGCGCTTCTCCTCGCTCGAGGCCGTCGCGATCACCGCGGCCGGCGCCGAACGTGCGACCGAGCTGCACGGCGATCGAGCCGACGCCGCCGGCGGCGCCGTGGACGACAACGCTCTCGCCCGTCTGCGACGCGCGCCGCCGTGCGATACAGGTGCCACGCGGTCGTGCCCTGGATGATCAGCGCGAGCGCCGTGCCGTCGTCGAGCTCGTCGGGGATCGGGAACACGCGGTCGCTCGGGCGCGAGCGCGTACTCGGCGTAGCCGCCGCTGCCGACGAGCGCGACCACGCGCTCGCCCGTGTCCTCGCGCACGCCCGCGACCTCGCCGCCGGGGACGAGCGGCAGCGTCGCCTTCTGCACGTAGGAGTTCGTGCGGGTGTGCGTGTCGGCGAAGTTCAGCCCCGCGCGCGTGACCTTGATCAGCGTCTCCCCGGCGCCAGGCTCGGGCACCGGCAGCTCGGCGAGCCTCAGCACCTCGGGGCCGCCGAACTCGGTCATCTGGATAGCTCGCATCCGGCCCGAGGCTATCGGAGTGGCGCCCGCGCCCCGGCGCGGATCTCCCCGGCATGGCGCGGCAGCCGTGCGCGCCTGTCGAGGGCGGCGTGCTCTAAGGTGCGCGCCCATGCCCATCACCGTGGTCGGATCGATCGCCTACGACACCGTCAAGACGCCGTTCGGCGAGCGCGAGCGGATGCTCGGCGGCGCGGCCGTGCACTTCTCGCTGGCGGCGTCGTTCTTCGACGACGTGCGCGTCGTCGGCCCCGTCGGCGACGACTTCGGCGAGCCGCAGCTCGATGTCATGCGCGCGCGCGGCGTCGACGTCGTCCGACGTCGAGCGCGTCGCCGGCGGCAAGACGTTCTTCTGGCACGGCGAGTACGGCTGGGACCTGAACTCGCGCGAGACGCTCGACACGCAGCTGGGGGTGTTCGAGGGCTTCGAGCCGAAGCTCTCGGAGGGCTCGCGTGCGAGCGACGTGCTGTTCCTCGCCAACATCCAGCCCGACCTGCAGCAGCGAGGTTCGCGCCCAGATGCGCGGACGCGCGCTTCGTCGCGCTCGACTCGATGAACCTGTGGATCGACATCGCCCGCGACTCGCTCGTCGCGGCGATCGAGAGCGTCGACTGCGTGATCCTCAACGACGCCGAGCTGCGCCAGCTGACGGGCAAGCCGAACCTCGTCTCGGCCGCGCGGGAGGTCCTCTCGTGGCGACCGCCGGCGCGCGGATCCGGCACGGGCGCGGCGCGCGACGGCGCGCGCGGTCCGAGCGTGATCGTCGCCAAGCAGGGCGAGTACGGCGCGGCGCTCGTCACGCGCGAGGGCTTCTTCGCGCTGCCCGCCTATCCGCTGGAGAGCGTGATCGACCCGACCGGCGCCGGCGACACGTTCGCGGGCGGCCTCGTCGGCTACATCGCAGCGCATCCCGACGAGGAGCTCTCCGACGCGTTGCTGCGGCGCGCGATGGCGCACGCGACCGTGCTCGCGTCGTTCAACGTCGAGGAGTTCGGCACCGAGCGCATCCAGCGCCTCACCGGCAATGAGATCGCGGCGCGCATCCACGAACTGCACGCCATGACCCAGTTCAGCGGCGCGCCGCTGCAGCTGCGCGGTTGAGCGCACGACCATGCTTCGAGGCGCCTCGCGCCCCGGATTCGCGGTCGCGGCGGGGTGCGCGCCCGCGGTTGCTAATAATCGTGGGAGAGCATCCGAAACCCGCGGATAGGAGACACCCATGAGCAGCGAGCGTTCAGCGATCGAGGACACCACCACCGCGGGCAGCGGCGAGGCGACGGGCAACGGCGTGGCGCCCGCGCCGCAGACGCTCACGGTCACCGACAACCGCACCGGCAAGAGCTACGAGCTGCCGATCCAGGACGGCACGGTGCGCGCGAGCGACCTGCGCCAGATCAAGGTCGACGAGGACGAATTCGGGATGATGTCGTACGACCCGGCGTTCATGAACACGGCGTCGTGCCGCAGCTCGATCACCTACATCGACGGCGACGCCGGCATCCTGCAGCACCGCGGCTACCCGATCGAGCAGCTGTGCGAGCACTCGACCTACCTCGAGGTCGCCTACCTGCTGATCAACGGCAGGCTGCCGACGCAGGCGGAGCTGACGGGCTGGATCGACGAGATCACGATCCACACGTTCGTGCACGAGAACGTCAAGGACTTCATGCAGGGCTTCCGCTACGACGCCAACCCGATGGGCATGCTCGTCGCATCCGTGGGCGCGCTCTCGACGTTCTACCCGGACGCCAACAAGATCCACGAGGAGCGCGTGCGCGCGATGCAGATCATCCGCCTGCTGGCGAAGATGCCGACGCTCGCGGCGTTCGCGTTCCGCCACAACATGGGCCAGCCCTACGTCTACCCCGACAACGACCTCGACTACGCCGGCAACTTCCTCGGGATGATGTACAAAATGACCGAGCTCAAGTACGAGCCCGATCCTCGCTTGGAGCGTGCGCTGGACGTGCTGTTCATCCTCCACGCCGACCACGAACAGAATGCCTCCACGAGCGCCGTGCGCTCGGTCGGCTCGACCCAGGTCGACCCGTACTCGGCGGTCGCCGCGGGCGTCGCAGCGCTGTACGGGCCGCTGCACGGCGGCGCCAACGAGCAGGCGCTGCGGATGCTCGCGCGGATCGAGAAGGTCGAGAACATCCCGGCCTTCCTGGAGGGCGTGAAGGCCGGCAACGAGCGCCTGATGGGCTTCGGCCACCGCGTCTACAAGAACTACGACCCCCGCGCGCGAATCATCCGCAAACACCTCGATGCGGTGTTCGAGGTGCGCGGCAAGAGCCCGCTGCTGGACGTCGCCACCGAGCTCGAGAAGCGCGCGCTCGACGACGAGTACTTCACCTCGCGCAAGCTCTACCCGAACGTCGACTTCTACTCCGGCCTGATCTACGAGGCGCTCGGACTGCCCGTCGCGATGTTCCCGGTGATGTTCGCGATCGGGCGCACCAGCGGCTGGATCGCGCAATGGAAGGAGATGGTCGAGGACCCCGAGCAGAAGATCGCGCGCCCGCGCCAGATCTACACGGGCGAGCGCGATCTGGACTACGTGCCGATCGGGGAGAGGTAGCGGCGCGCGTGAAGCGCAGATTGCGGATGCCATCCCCGTCTTCTGCCACTATGGGGGAGTATCACCGATGAAGTTTTGGTCGGCTCTCGTACGGCGAAAGAGCCCCTGGGCTCTGCATCCCATCAAGGAAGCTAGCTTTGCGGGGGCCGACCGTAGCATTCCTAGTAGTAGTTGACGTCGCCTCGCCGCCAGACATCGAACTCGCTCCGGATCTTCGGCGAGATAAGGCTGTGCGAGCGATCGTCCGCCCTCTCCCACTTGCGCTGGATCGCCCAAGTGCAGTAGTCGGCGACCTGGAGACAAGGATCGCTGTCCGCCGGCCAGAACGCGACCCGGTGAGATCGACATGGCGACAGCTGCCTGACGACGTCATCCACAGCCGTGTGGAGCGCACCACGGGCCTTTTTCGTCCCGAGACTGGACGCTGCCACGAATAGTCGATCCGAGGCGTCAAGGCGACGGGCAAGGTGTTTGAAGTGGAGATACCAGGCCATCTTGTAAAGGTGCGCTTCACTCCGAAGATGGGATTGCGCCTTCGCCTTCTCGAGGATGGTTGCATCGACCCAGCAATCCATATCGGTCAGCAGCGCGAACACCTCGTCGCGAACGGCCTGCGGGTCTTCAGTCGCGTGAAACACGCGATCCAGGTGAAGGCCCCTCCACCCGAGGTCACGCCGCAGCGCGAGCAGGTCATCCCCTACCTCGCAGTGGCTGGAGGCAACGGTACAGAGGATGAAGTAGCGCGACGCCCCTGGGCCTCTTGAGAAATCGAAGTTGCCCGCCTCGTCAGCGAATACATAGCGATCGGCCACAGGTCGAGCATTCAATACCGCCAGTAGCAAGTCCTCCCATTTAGGCGGAGAAATTCAGATTGACAGCACTGTTCAGAATGGTTAGAGGCGCGGCGATATGGCTGTGGGGCCCCTACAGCACTAGCGTCGCGCCGTGATGTCTCAGCCACGCGCGGTCCTCGCAATACCCTGGCCAGTAGCGCTCCACGAGACCCCAGAAGCGCGCCGAGTGGTCGTGGATCTGCAGATGGCAGACCTCATGCCAGACGACGTATTCGAGCACGCGCTCGGGCGCGAGCAGCAGACGCCAGTTGAAGCTCATGTGCCCGGTCGCCGAGCACGAAGCCCAGCGCGTGCGCTGGGCGCGGATGTCGAGGCCCGCGTAGGGAGTGCGGGCAAGCGCCGCCGCGCGATCCAGCCGCGGCTCGATCTCGGCGCGCGCGGCGCGCCGATAGAAGCGCTCGAGCGCCGGGCGCGGATCGGCGTCGGGCACGAGCAGCCGCGCGCCGTCGCGGTGCACGCGCTGGCGGCCGGGCTGCGGCACGAGCTCGAGCGTGTCGTCCAGATACGGCACGGTGCCGGCGCGCGCGGCGATCCGCGCGAGCACCAGCTGGGCCTCCTGCAGGCGGCTCTCGATCCACGGGCGCAGCTCGCTGACGGCGGCGGCAGCGGCGCGCTCGGGCGCACGCGCGGGCAGCACGACCTCGACGCCCGTGTGGGCGTGAACGTTGACCCGCACGCGCCGCGCGCGCGTCGAGCGCCGGACGGTGTAGGGGATCTCACGCGCGCTCGACTCGCTCATCTGCTCTGAGGGTACGCGCCCGTCCGGGCGGGGCATGCGAGCCCCACACAAGAACGGTCACATGGACACCGACCCCAGCGCATACGCTGCGCCGGTGGAGTCACCCGACCACGCGGAACAAGAGGATGGCGAGCAGCAGACGCTCGACGCGGAGCTGCTGCTGTGGCTGGGCGACGAGCCACCGTCGGTGCGCGCGGCCGACTCCGAGCGCGTGCGCGACATCGCCGCCGAGTTCGCGCACGGCTTCGACGCGCTTGCGGAGATCGGACGCGCGGTCACGGTGTACGGCTCGGCGCGCACCCCGCCGGAGCACCCCGACTACGTGCTCGCGCGCGAGGTCGGCGCGTGCCTCGGGCGCGCGGGCTACGCGGTGATCACCGGCGGCGGCCCCGGGATCATGGAGGCGGCCAACCGCGGCGCGCGCGACGTGGGCGCGCTGTCGATCGGCTTCAACATCGAGCTGCCGCGCGAGCAGGCGCCGAACCCGTACCTGGACATCGGCCTGCGCTTCCGCCACTTCTTCGTGCGCAAGGTGATGTTCGTGCGCTACGCCAGCGCGTTCGTGATCTGCCCGGGCGGCTACGGCACGCTCGATGAGCTGTTCGAGTGCCTGACGTTGATCCAGACGCGCACGATCCGCCACTTCCCGGTGATCCTCGTCGGCGACGGCGAGTGGGACGGGCTGCTCCGGTGGCTGCGCTCGGGGGCGCTGGCGGACGGGCGCATCGACGAGCGGGACCTGCAGGGACTCCACCGCGTGGCAGAGCCCGCGGATGTGTGCCCGATCGTCGACGCCGCGCTCGAACGCCAGCGCAGCTACGCGCGCCGCCAGCAGCGGCGCCGCGCCGCGCCGATGCGCTGACGCGCCGGCATTCGTCGAGCGAGGGCCTGGTCGAGGTCCTGCTACGAGGCGGCCGACGGCTCGCCGCGGGTGGCGAAGGGACGCGAGATCGAGCCTGGGTAGACCGCCTTCTCCCAGGGCTTGGCGAGCTTCAGCGCGCTGAGGATCGCGCGCGTGGCGGGCGAGCGGTTGAGCGTGTAGAAGTGCACGCCGGGCGCGCCGGCGGCGAGCAGCTCGGCGCACTGCAGCGTCGCGTAGGCGACGCCGAAGTCGCGCACCGCCTCGGGGTCCTCGTCGCGCCCGTGCAGCTCGCGCCGCAGCGGCTCGGGGATCGACGCGCCGCACATGCCCGCCATGCGCTCGACCTGGCCGACGCGCGTGATCGGCATGATCCCGGGGATGATCGGCACCTGGATGCCTGCGCTGCGCGCGCGCTCGATGAAGTCGAAGTACACGGTGTTGTCGAAGAACAGCTGCGTGATCAGGAAGTCGACGCCGGCGCGCACCTTCTCGGCGAGATGGCGCAGGTCGTCCTCGGGGCTGGTGGCGTGGATGTGCGTCTCGGGGAAGCAGGCGGCACCGATCGCGAACGGGTAGCCGCCGGAGATCAGCGCGACGAGCTCGCGCGAGTATTCGAGGCCGCCCTCGGTCTTCGTCCACGCCTCCTGCCCGGCCGGCGGGTCTCCGCGCAGGGCGAGCACGTTGTCGATGCCCGCCTCCTGCATCTCGGCGAGCGTCGCCTGCAGCTCGGGCACGGTCGCGCCGACGCACGTGAAGTGCGCCATCGCGTCGAGGCCGTACTCCTCGCGGATCCGCTTGACGATCTCGATCGTCTTCTCGCGCGTGGAGCCGCCCGCCCCGTAGGTGACCGACACGAACGCGGGCTCGAGCTCGCGCAGCTCGGTGAGCGCCGCGTAGAGGTTGCGCTCCCCCTCCTGGGTCTTCGGCGGGAAGAACTCGAACGAGAACACCGGGCCCTCGCCGGCCGTGAGGATCTGGTCGATGCGCATCGTCAGATTATGCAGTCCAGCGCTCGGGCTCTCCCTCCGCGGAGGATGCGCCGGCGACACGATGCGCCTGGCCGCGCGCCTCGAGATGCGTCAGGTAGCAGAGGATCTTCGACAGCAGCCAGTGCGCGTTCTGCTGCGAGAGCGAGTCGCCGTAGACGTGGGGGACGAGCTCGAAGACGGTCAGCTCGCGCCCGTCGAGCGCCGCGCGCACGCGCGTCAGGCGTTCCTCGACGAGCGCGCGATTGCCGTGGATATGGGCGTGCACGTCCGCGAACGTGCGCCCGTGCCCAGGCAGGCACAGGCGGGCGCCGAGCCGTTCGACGACGTCCAGCGAGCTGAGGAATTCGCCGACGGGATCGGGCGAGTAGCCGTAGTCGAAGTACAGCGAGATGCGCCCGAGCAGATGGTCGCCCGAGATCAACAGGCGCCGCTCGGGCTGGAACAGGCAGACGTGCGACGGCGCGTGCCCGGGTGTCTCGTACACGACCCACTCGCCGAGGTCGGTGCCGATGCCGACGCCGGCGACGAGGTCGCGATCGGGCTCGATCGGGCCGGCGATCCCGGTCCCGCGCCCGCTGCGCTCGGCGGCGTAGCGGCGCAGCGGCTCCTCCGGGACGCCGCTCTGGCGCGCGATCTCCAGGCGCCGCGCGGTCATCGCCTCGGGGTCCTCGATCATGCGGTTGAGGTGCTCGTGGTTGGGGTGCATCCACACCTCGCAGCCGGCGCGCTGCACGATCGTGGCGGCCTGCCCGCAGTGATCGGTGTGCGCGTGCGTGCACACGATGAGCCGTGCCTGCTCGAGACGTAGGTTGCACATCTCGAGCGCGCGCTCGAGGTGCGCGAGCGAGTCCTCGTCGTGCATTCCGGTGTCGAACAGCACGAAGCCGTCGCCTGCGGCGATCGCCCAGGCATTGCAGTGAGGAACGCCTGGCCACGGCAGCGGCAGCCTCAGGCGGTAGAGACCGGGAAGCACGCGCTCGCCGCGACCAAGCTCGCGCCTGCTCGGCACATCGGACACTGAGCGAAGACTAGACTACGGTCGTTCAGCGGCGTAAAGGAGGCGGCATGGCCGATCGGGAGACTGCCAGCGAGGCGAGCACGAGGGTGCAGGAGGTCGCTGCGGTCATGCAGCAGGCGGCTGCCTCGCGCAAGCGCATCTCGGGGAGCAAGGCGGAGACTGTCGCGCGGCGCTACTTCGCGGCGATCGACGCGCGCGATGAGGATCTCGCGGTGTCGCTGTGGGCGGACGGCGGGCGCGAGAACGTGCGCGGCCAGGTGGACGTGCTCGCGCCGGAGGGCGTGCGCGAGTTCATCGGCAGCCTGATCGGCGCGCTGCCCGACCTGAGCATGGAGGTCGTCTCGACCACCAGCGAGGGCGATCGCTGCGGCGTGCAGTGGCGTCTGACGGGCACGTTCGCGGGGTCGAACGGCTTTGGCGGCATCGCGCCGACGGGCTCGCCGGTGACGTTGGAGGGCTTCGACCTGTTGACGGTGCGCGACGGGCTGATCCAGAGCAACGATGCGTTCAGCGACTCGATGACGTTCGCGCGCCAGATCGGGATGCTGCCGCCGCAGGGCTCGAGCGCGGAAGCGCGGGTCGCGCAGGCGTTCAACGCCAAGACGAGCCTCGGCAAGCGCCTCGGCGCGGGCGAGGCGGAGCTGGTGGCGGAAGGCGTGTGGGTCGTGCAGGGCCAGCCGGCCCGCTGCAACGTGTACCTGCTCGAGGACGACGGCGGCGTGACGCTGTTCGACGCGGGCGCTCGCACGATGACGCGCGCGGTGGCAAGCGCGGGAGCGAAGCTGGGCGGCATCCGCCGCGTGGTGCTCGGCCACGGGCACACCGATCACCGCGGCGTCGCTCCCGCGCTCGGCGTGCCCGTCCTCTGCCATCCCGACGAGGTCGAGGATGCCGAAGGCAGCGGCGGCTTTCGCTACTGGGGTGATCTGGCGGGGCTGCCGGCGCCAATGCGGCTGCTGCACCGGCTGCTGCACCGCTACGCGTGGGACGGCGGTCCGGTAAAGATCGCGGGGACGCTGAGCGAGGGCGATGAGGTCGCGGGCTTCAGCGTGATCGAGCTGCCGGGCCACGCGCCGGGACAGATCGGGCTGTGGCGCGAGTCCGACCGCCTGGCGCTGAGCAGCGACTGCTTCTACACGCTGGACAGGTGGGGTCGTGACTGCTCGCCACAGTTGCCCATGCGCGTCTACAACTACGACACCGAGCAGGCGCGCGCGAGCATCCGCAAGCTCGCAGCGATGGAGCCCGCGGCGGCGTGGCCGGGGCACGCGAAGCCGGTGACGGGCGACGTGCGCGGCCAGCTCGAACGAGCCGCCGACGCGGGCTGAGCGTGGGCAAGCGGGCGCGCGGCCGGCAGCGCACCGAGAAGCTCGTCGCACCGAACAGCGACTACACGGACGCGGACGGCAACGTGCTGACGCTGCGCGGTTCGCTGACGGCGGGCGCGCGGCTCGAGTACGCGCAGGCGCTCGCGGGGTCGCCGGGTCGCCCGGCGGGCACGCAGGAGGACGCGTGGCAGCGCGCCGCGGAGCTCCTGTTCGAGCGCCTGGCGGTGCGCTGGGTGATCGTGGGCGTGCCGCTCGAGCGCCAGCGCGAGCTGCTGGCGCGGTTTCGGGTGGCCTCGGCTGAGGAGCGGGCGTGGGTGCGGGGGGCGCTGCGGGAGCACTGCGCTGAGTGGTTCCCGGATGTGCAGGCGCCGTGAGCTGGCAGGTTCACGCCTCCGTCGGATCGACGATCTCCAGCTCGGCGAAGTAGTTGCGGTAGAAGCCTCGATCGCGGGTGAGCAGCCGTTCGGCGCGAGCCAGGGCGTGCGCGCCGATGAGGAAGTCCGCGACCACGCGTTCGCGGGTCCCGCCGGCCTGGCGATAGGCGCGCCAGGCTTTACCGACCGCGAGCGAGATCGAGGCGTCAATGGCGGAGAAGCCGATCCGCAGACCGTCGAGTGCCGCCTCAGCGTCAGCGCTCGCCGTAAAGGACGCCGCCGTCTCCGCCCACACGGCCTCGCAAGCGATCAGACTCCCGTTGGCGAGGCAGGCGCGCAGGGCGTCGGCCGAGCGCGTACCGAACTGGGAGTCTGCGCCGAAGACGTCGAGCAGCACGCTCGTGTCAACGGCCGTGATCACACCGCGTCGGACGGGCCGCGTAGCGCGTCGATCGCTTCGTCGGTGCTTACTTCGAGGTCCAGGATCCCGTAAGCGGCAGCGACGGGATCATTGGGGACAGCCTTCGTTGCCACGAGCCGCCCCGCGTCCTCGACGAGCTCGAGCCGGTCTCCGGGGCGGATGCCGAGCTGGTCGCGAAGGCGCTTGGGGACGGTGATCTGCCCCTTCTCGGAAACCGTGCTCAACATGCGCAAACTATCTCGGTAGGAATCACTACCAAAAGATCATACCGCATCGGCCAGGGACGGCGGTCGGGTTTCAGCTCACCGGCAGCGCCAGCCGATGCGAGCGCGCGATCTGCTCGGCCATCCCCTCATCGACCCCGACCTCGCTCGGCGATCTCGCTCCACCCCGCGACGACGTCGACGACCTCGGCGAGGATCGCCTCGGCGCGCCCGCGCTTGAGTCCAGCCGACGGCGGCGACCGCGCGCAGGTCGGCGACGCTGAACCCGTCGCGCTTGCCGTTGATCGACATCTGGTGGGTGTCGAGCCAGGGGTTGCCGGGCTTCCACGCCCAGATGACGTCGTAGGCTGGCGCCAGCGACCACGCGCCCTGGCGATCCATCAGGAAGGCGATGTTCTTGACGTGGTCGTCCTGGTTGCGCGCGACGACGTTGAAGACCATGCGCCGGAACTGCTGCTCGACGACAGGCGTGCCGAGGCCGAGCCGGCGGATCAGCAGCAGCACCTGCTCGTAGCTGTAGGTGCCGGGCTCGTTGTAGCTGACGTGCTCGAGCGCGCCGACCGTCTGCATGTGCAGCTTGCCGGCCGTCGTCGGGCCGGTCGAAGCGGCGCGTCATGAAGTGGCGGCGACCGTGCTCTTCCAGCAGCCGGCACTCGGTCATCTCGATGCCGGCCGCGCGCGCCATCCTCGAGTACGCGTACTCGACCGCGCCCCAGCCCTGCGGGTCGGTGAGCCCGTGGTCTCCGGCGCGCGCGACGCCGTCGAACTTCAGCAGCCAGTGGCGAAAGCCCTCGCCGACCTCGACCTGCCCCGAGCGAACCTGGCCGGTCGCGTCGTTGTAGGCGATGAACGCCTTCGGGCGCGCGCCGCCGGCGGAGCTGCCGATCGCGAGGATCGCCTTCATCGCCTCCTCGTCGGGGTTCGCTAGCTCGGCCACGAACTCCGCGCGTTCGGCAAGCACCTCGCTCGCGAGACGCACGAGCGCATCGACCTGGAGATCGGCGCCGGCCGGAGCGCGTCCGGCTCATGCGACGGCTGGAACTCGAGCGCGCCGACGCCGCGCGTGCCCACGTAGCAGAGCCGCTGCACGACGTCGAAGCTCGACTGCTCGCGTCCCTGCGAGGCCAGCCAGGCGTTGACGAGCGCCGTGCCCCAGCGGTCGGGCAGCGAGTCGGCGAGCAGCCCGGGTAGGCCGCTGAAGGCGTCCTGCGGCAGACCCGGGAAGCGTGTACGGCTGCGCGCGCAGCGGCATCATCGACCGGCGTGATCTCGATGCCGCTGCGTACAAACGCAGGGTCGTACTGGAACGTCGCGTAGCGCGCGTCCGCGTCGATCGAGACCGCCGCGATGCGCGACCCCCAGAGCGTCACGGCCGCGACCGTCATGTGCTCCGAGCGCGGCTCGTCGCCCCACGTCCACGGCCGCCCGCTGGCCTCGGCGGGTCGGCCGTCCGCGCCCGCTTGCGCGTTGCCGGCCCTTGCGCTGCTCGCGCTCGAGCCGCGCGATCGGCAGCTCGATCGACTCGGGCACCGCGGCGTCGAGCCGCTCCGAGCAGCTCGAGCGTGCGCAGCAGCTTGATCATCGAGGTCATCTGCACCGACTGTCCGCGCTCCGCGCGCTGCACCGTCGCCTGCCCGACGCCGGCCTCGGCGGCCAGCTCGGCCTGCGTCCAGTTGCGCTCGAGACGATGGCGCGCGAGCCTGCGGCCGAGCTCGAT
This sequence comes from uncultured Solirubrobacteraceae bacterium, assembly GCA_963797105.1. Taxonomy (GTDB): domain Bacteria; phylum Actinomycetota; class Thermoleophilia; order Solirubrobacterales; family Solirubrobacteraceae; genus Palsa-744. The sequence continues at coordinate 574,646 of CAWCOB010000002.1, read as the reverse complement.
GAGGACGGCGGCGTCGGTTGTCAGGTCGCTTATGTCCATCATTTCTGATGCATTATTGGCAAACAATGACTGAGTGCATCTATTCTGATGTAGATTATACCATATCTGACTATCCCGGTGATCATTTCTGATTGCTTGCGTGCGTCAGGACCAATAAAGAATCAATCCTGATGGGTGTGGCTGACGTCGCGCGCCCGCCTTCCAGCGGTCGATTTGGCGCGGAGCCTTGGGTGGAGCCAAGTCAAGGGATCAGGCCAGTGCCACTTCTCCGGCTCGGACGAGCCCCGATAGTCTGTCTGCTTGTCGTGGCAGAAGAATCGAAGATCCGAGACGCAGCCGACGCCGCGAAGGGGATCCTCGAGGCAACCCCGGTTTATCAGGACGCTCTGCAACCAGCCGCGAAGCAGGTGGGGAAGGCGCTGGAGACCGTCGGAAAGTGACATCCTGAGCCGTTTCTCGGTTCTCGGAGAGGAAGCAGGATTACATCGCTCGGACACCAATTCATCGCCGCGTGTGTGACTGACCGTGCGACCGTCGCCGTCGCACCTGATCTTCAGTCATAGCCCCCGACACCAGCTCCAACCGAGGCCCCTGCCCACCCCCCGCCGCCACGAACCGTGCGGTGGCCCGACTGAGCACGAACTCGAGCACCTCGCCCCCCTCCCCGCGCACCTCCAGGCGCCTTCCCTCCTCGTGCACGGCCACGACGACCCCCGCCTCGACCACCCCACCGAAGTAGAGGATCCGCGCCTGAGCGCCGACCCGAGGCAGCTGTCGCGAAGGCCCGAGCACGCCTCGATCCTACGCCGAGACCCCAGGCCCACCCTGCGCCCTACCCCTACTACGCACGCCGGCCCCGCCGTCGATACCGTCAGGGCATGCGCCGCACGAAGATCGTCGCCACGATCGGCCCCGCCTCGCGCGAGCCGGAGACCCTGCTGCGCATGGTCGAGGCGGGCATGGATGTGGCGCGGCTGAACTACTCGCACGGCACGCTGGACGAGCACGCGGAGACCGTCCGGCGCGTGCGCGACGCGGCTGGCCGCGCGGGGCGTCCGGTGGCGATCCTGCAGGACCTCCCTGGCCCGAAGCTCCGCATCGGCCCGCTGCACGAGGACGTCGTCGAGCTGACGCCGGGCGAGCGGCTGACGTTCTCCTGCGGCGACGGCGACCGTCCAGGCGATGCGCGCGAGATGAGCATCTCGTGGGCGGGGCTGCCGGACGCGGTGGAGCCGGGCTCGATCCTGTACCTCGCCGACGGCTCGGTGCGCCTGCGCGTGACGGAAGTGCGTTCGGGCGCGTGCGAGGTCGACGTCGAGATCGAGGTCGGCGGCGCGGTGGCTTCGCGCCAGGGCCTGAACATCCCCGGCCCGGTCTCCTCGCTGCCGGCGGTTCCGGAGGAGGATCTGCACCTGCTGGCCCACGGCGAGTCGATCGGCGTGGACATGGTCGCGCTGTCGTTCGTGCAGTCGCCCGACGACGTGACTTCGGTGCGCGACCACACGCGCCTGCCGCTGATCGCGAAGATGGAGAAGCCCGAGGCGGTCAAGCGCGCGGCCGAGATCTTCGCGGTGACCGACTGCGTGATGGTCGCGCGCGGCGATCTCGGCATCGAGCTGCCGATCGAGCAGGTGCCGATCGTGCAGAAGCAGCTGCTCGAGCTCGCGGGCTCGATGGCGCGCCCGTCGATCACGGCGACGCAGATGCTCGACTCGATGGTCAGCTCCTCGCGCCCGACCCGGGCGGAGGTGGCGGATGTGGCGAACGCGATCCTGGACGGCACCGACGCGGTGATGCTCTCGCAGGAGACCGCCGTCGGCGCCTACCCGGTGGAGACGATCGCGATGATGGCCGCGGTGGCCGTGCAGGCGGAGTCGATCGCGCCGTACGAGCGCTGGAACGAGTCGCGCGTGCGCCGCACCCACTCCGACCCCGCATACACGATCGCGCACAACCTGTGCGACGCCGCGCGCGAGCTGCGCCTGGACGCGCTCGTGATCCCGACGCTGTCTGGGCGCTCGGCGCGCCTGGTGTCAGCGCACCGCCCGACTGTTCCGATCTACGCGCTCTCGCCGGGCAAAGAGACGGTCAGGCGCTGTGGGCTGATGTGGGGCGTGCAGGCCGCGTCGATGCCGCGACACGAGACGACCGAGGCGCTGATCGCGGATGCGGCGCGGCGCGTCGTGGAGCTTGGCTGGTGCGAGCGCGGCCAGCGCGTGGGAATCACGGCGGGGCTGCCGTCGGGGCGGCCGGGCACGACGAGCCTGTTCCAGATACAAGTCCTCTGATGCCCGACGGCAACATCCAGGACGCGGACGCGCTCGTGATCTTCGGGATCACGGGCGACCTCGCAAAGGTGATGACGTTCCGCTCGCTGTACCGGCTCGAGCGGCGCGCCCTGTTGGACTGCCCGGTCGTCGGCGTCGCCGTCGACGACTGGAGCGTCGAGCGCCTGCGCGAGCACGCACGCGAATGCATCGAAGCCACCGGCGAGAAGCTGGACCCCGCGGTGTTCGAGCGCTTCGCCGCGCGCCTGTCCTACGTAAGCGGCGACTTCAACGACGCCGCCACATACGGGCGCGTGAAGGAGGCCGTCGGCGACGCGCGCACGCCCGTCTTCTACCTGGAGATCCCGCCGTTCCTGTTCGGGCCGGTGATCAAGCAGCTGGCGCAGGCGGGGCTGACGAAGACCGCGCGCGTGGTCGTGGAGAAGCCGTTCGGCCACGACCTCGCCTCGGCGCGCGCGCTCGCGGCGGAAGTCCACGAGTCGATCGAGGAGCAGCAGCTGTATCGGATAGACCACTTCCTCGGGAAGATGGGTACCGACGAGCTCCTGTACCTGCGCTTTGCGAACACGATGATCGAGCCGATCTGGAACCGCAATCACATCGCCTACGTGCAGATCACGATGGCGGAGCGCTTCGGCGTCGAGGACCGCGGCCACTTCTACGACCCGGTGGGCGCGCTGCGCGACGTGGTCGTCAACCACCTGATGCAGCTAGTCGCGCTTGCGGCGATGGAGGCGCCCGCGGGCAGCGACGCGGAAACGCTCAAGGACGCGAAGTTCGCGGTATTCCGCGCGATCGCCGATGCGAAGCCGGCGCACTACGTGCGCGGCCAGTACGACGGCTACCGCGAGATCGACGGCGTCGCGAAGGACTCGACGACGGAGACCTACGCGGCGCTGCGCCTGGAGATCGACAACTGGCGCTGGTCGGGCGTGCCGTGGTTCATCCGCACGGGCAAGAAGCTGCCGCTGACGCAGACGGAGCTGCGCGCGGTCTTCCGCGACCCGCCGCGCCTTGGCTTCATGGAGCACGGGCATCGCCGCCCGGAGCCCAACCAGTTCGTCGTCAAGCTCGACCCGGCGACGGGCACGCGCGTGACCCTCGACGCGCACCGCGCCGACGTCGCGGGCCCGGAGGCGGTGCATCTCGACGTCGAGTTCGCCGAGCAGGGCGGCGAGGCGCCAACCCCGTATGAGGTGCTGCTGCTCGACGCGATGCGCGGCGACAGCACGCGCTTCACCCGCCAGGACGGCGTCGAAGAGACGTGGCGGATCTTCGAACCGCTGCTGCGCGAGCCCCCGCCTGTGCACGCATACGCCCCGGGCTCGTGGGGCCCGGCCGAGGGCGACCGGCTGGTGTCGGGCTTCGGCGAGTGGCACGGCCCGTGGGCGCCGTGACGCGCATTCTCTGACCGGCGGCCCCACGCCGCGACCGGCGTCACCGGCCCGTCCCGCTGTCGCCCCGCCTCGCGGCGTCACGCGCTCAGCCTGAGTCGCCGACGGCGATGGAGAAGCTCGCCGTGAACGTCTCCCCGGGCGCGAGCAGGCGCAGCCCATCGCCGCTGCGCAGCGCGTTGGCGGGCGCGGTCATCGGCTCGAAGCAGATGAATTGGCCGCCGGCGGGCGCGAACACCTGCGCGCAGGGGTAGCCGCACGCGAACGTCACCTCGATCCGCCGCCCGCCGCCATCGACGCTGAATCCGGCAGGCTCGGCAACGGAGTCGAAGCCGTCGTCGAGCACCCTGTCGCCGAGCTCGAAGCGCTCCTCGACGAGCTCGCGCCCGGGGCCGACGGGTATCTGCGCGGCGTCGAGCTCGAGCGCGCGCATCGCGGGCAGCTCGACGAGCCAGTGCTCGCGTGCGGAGCCCGCCTCCGGCGCGGCACCCGACGAGGGCGCGACGCCCACCGGTGACGCCCCGCCCGCCGGCACGAGATACGGGTGGAACCCGAACGCGAGCGGCACGGCGTCCTCCCCGCAGGCGTGGACGCCGACCTCGATCTCCAAGCGCCCGCCACCGAGCCGCGCCTCGTACCGCAGCTCGTGACGGAACGGGAAGACCTCGAACAGCTCGGGCTGCGCATCGCTCCAGCTGAGCGTGGCGGCGAGCGCACCTGGGGCCTGGTCTCCGGCGTCGGAGACCTCCCACGCGAGGCGCCCGCCCACGACCCCGTGGATCGGCAGGCCGCCCGCGTCGAGGCGCACGCGGCTGGGGTCGTGCGGGACGTGCACGGTGCGTCCGGCGGCGGTGTAGTCGAAGCCGGCGAGCCGGTTGGCCCACGGGTACAGCAGCGGGATGCCCATCGTCTTGCCGTGCTCGGCGTAGGCGGCGACGCCGGCGTTCTGGGCGAGCAGCTCGTGGCCGCGGTGGCCCAGCGAGCAGCAGAGCATGCCGGCGCCGGGGACGAACGCGGCCTCGAGCGCGAAGTCGTGGTCACGCAGGTGCAGCGTCTCGAGCGCGCGATCGGTCATGCTCGACCGGCACAGTACTGCGACGACTGGAGGATCACCTTGCCACCCGAGCACGAGGACGCGGGAGAGCGCCCCGCCGACGCCCCGCCCGAGGACCTGCACGCCCACGCGCGCGCAGCGACGGCGCCGCCGGAGCTGACGCGCGAGCAGATCGAGAGGCTCGAGAGCATCTACGGCAACCGCTACCTGCTCGAGCCGGCACCGGACCACAAGCTGCCGCGCCACGGCATGTCGGCACGGGAAGCGAAGGGCCTGGTGGAACAGGAGACGCTGCTGGACGGCCTGCCGGCGCGCAACCTGGCGACGTTCGTGACGACGTGGATGGAGCCGGAGGCGGACGAACTGATCCGCGACTCGCTGCGCGTGAACTTCATCGACCACGCGGAGTATCCGCAGACGGCGGAGATCGAGCAGCGCTGCATCCGCATGCTGGCGGACCTGTTCAACGCGCCGGGGGAGACGACGGGCGCGCGCACGCAGGGCTCCTCGGAGGCGATCATGCTGGGGGCGCTGTCGCTGAAGTGGAAGTGGCGCGCGCGCAGGGAAGCGGCGGGGAAGGCGACGGATCGGCCGAACCTGGTGTTCGGCGGCGATGTGCACGTGGTGTGGGAGAAGTTCTGCCGCTACTTCGACGTGGAGCCGCGGATCGTGCCGCTGAAGCCGGACAAGTACACGATCGGCGCGGAGGACGTGGAGCCGCACATCGACGAGAGCACGATCGGCGTGGCGGCGGTGCTGGGCACGACGTTCACGGGACACGCGGACGACATCGTCGGCATCAACGACTACCTGGTGGGGCTGAAGCAGGAGCGGGGCCTGGACGTGCCTTTGCACGTGGACGCGGCGAGCGGCGGCTTCGTGTGGCCGTTCCTGTACCCGAAGTCGGAGTGGGACTTCCGCCTGGAGCAGGTGCGCTCGATCAACGTCTCGGGCCACAAGTTCGGCCTCGTGTACCCGGGGGTGGGCTGGCTGGTGTTCCGCGAGAAGGTGGACCTGCCCGAGGATCTGGTGTTCTACGAGAACTACCTGGGCAAGCGCGACGCGACGTTCACGCTGAACTTCTCGACGGGCTCGGCGATGGTGCTTGCGCAGTACTACAACTTCTCGCGCCTGGGCCACTCGGGCTACCGCTATCTGTTGGAGTCGATGAAGTACAACGCGCGCACGCTCGCGAAGGAGATCGCGGCGATTGGCGAGTTCGAGCTGATCGGCTCGGAGCAGGACGAGCAGCTGCCGCTGGTCGCGTTCAAACTGAAGGGTGAGAAGGGCTATGACGAGTTCGACGTGGCGGCGCAGCTGGCGGAGCGGCGAGGCTGGATGGTGCCGGCGTACACGCTGCCGCCGGACGCGGAACACGTGAAGATCCTGCGCGTGCTCGTCAAGGAGACGCTCGGACAGTCGCTGACGAGATGTCTGGGCAACGACCTCGCGGAAGCGTGCAAGGCGCTGGAGGTCAAGGGTCACATGCACCCGCAGGAGCGAAAGCGCGTGAAGACGAACACGGGCTTTTAAAGCGTTATGGCCTTCGGCCGGCGGGATGGGCCGTGGCGGCCGACCCAGCCGTGTGCGGCGATGCCGCTGCGTCCGTAGAACTTGGCTCAGCCACGCGCGGCGACGCCGCTGTGTCCGTAGAACTCGGCCTCCTCGCGGCCGAGCTCGGTGACGGGCGCGTCGCCGTACATCCACTCGCGCGCGATCCTGTGCCAGTTGGCTTTCGCGCGCAGCTGCGAGAGCACGGCGAGCGTGAGCATCTCCATGCGCCGGCCGAACAGGTGCTCGGGGCGGATCGTCTGGTGGCGCATCTCGCGGAAGTGGCTGGAGCGCGGATCGGAGCTCTCGATCATCACCTGGGTGGCGATGTCGGGGGTCAGCAGCACGTCTTCGTCGGCGGTCGTGTACCACCAGATCGCGTCCTTGATGAACGCGAGCAGCACATCGGGGTCGACGCGCTCCGGTTCCGGCAGGAAGCCGGATGTGGCGAGCAGCTCATGGAGCTTCGCTGAGTCGCCCTCTGTGACGGCGCGCTGGGCGGCGAGCTCGAGCTCGACGGGCTCGGCGTCGAGGCGCTTGAACAGGCCGAAGTCGAGGAATGCGACGCGCCCGTCGGCGAGCAGCAGGAAGTTGCCGGGGTGCGGATCGCCGGAGAACTGGCGGTGGCGGTAGAGGCAGCCGAGGAAGAAGCGGAAGATGATCTCGCCGATGCGGTCGCGCTCGGCCTGCGGGCGGGCCTTGAGATCCTCGAAGCCGACGCCGTCGACGTACTCGCTGACGAGGACGCGCTCGCGCGAGAGCGAGGTGATGACGTCGGGGACGACGATGAAGGGGTGGCCGGCGAAGATGCGCGCGAGCGAGCGCTGGTTCTGGGCCTCGAGCTCGTAGTCGAGCTCCTCGACGATCCGCTCCTTGATCTCCTCGGCGATCGCCTTGACGTCGAGCGCGGGGGTCATGCGCTTGAGCAGGCGCAGGATCATGTCCAGGTTCTGCATGTCGGCCCTGACGGCGCTGGCGACGCCGGGGTACTGGACCTTGACGGCGACCTCGCGGCCGTCGAGGAGGGTCGCGCGGTAGACCTGCCCGATCGAGGCGGCGGCGATCGGCTCCTCCTGGAAGGAGGCGAACACCTCGGAGATCGGGTCTTCGAGGTCCTCCTCGATCACGCGCTTCATCTGCTTGAACGAGACTGTGGGCGCGGCGTCGCGCAGCTTGGCGAGCTCGAGCTGGAACTCCTCGCGATGCTCCTCGGCGACGAGGCCGACGTCGAGGAAGGACATCACCTGCCCGAGCTTCATCGCGGCGCCCTTCATCGTGCCGAGCACGGCGACGATCTGCTTGGCGGTCTCGAGCTGGCGGCGAGCCATGGCCGCTTCGGAGGCCTCCTCGCCGCGCGTGACGTTGGCGGCGCGCGTGCCGAACTGCTTGACGGCCTCGCTGGCGGCGAGCGTGGCGACGGTCGCGGTGCGCCTGGCGCGCGAGGTCGGGATCTTCTCGTTCTCGCGCGCCATGGTCATCATGCTAGGAGCTGGGCGGCGCGGGTGAGTAGCCGGACGCTCGCCGCTCCGCGCGCGGGCCCGCGTAGGACACCGACGGCGCTCAGGCAGTCTGCTCGACGCGCGAGCCGGGGACGATGTCGTCCGAGCCGTCCTGCCAGCGCACCCAGGCCTTGGTGCCGCCGTCGTAGTCGGCTCCGAGCAACACGAGCGTGGCGGGCTCGCCGAGGGCGGTGCACGGCCGCGAGCCCTCGGCGTCGAGCCCGCGCCAGACGCGGATGAAGGCGTTCGCGTCCCACTCGCGCGCGACGGTCGTGTACTCGGAGTGGCCGGGGTAGATGACGGTTTCGCGCGGGAGCTCCATGAGCGTGCCCATGATCGAGTCGCGCAGGTCGGCGTAGGTGCTGTGCCCGGGCGCCCTGACGCCGCCGACGGAGTCCTTGAAGAGCGTGTCGCCGGTGAACACGGCCTTTACGGCAGCGGGCTGCCCGCGCTCGGCGACGAGCAGCGACAGCATCCCGGCGGTGTGCCCGGGGGTGTGCAGCGCGCGCACGTCGAGCGCGCCGAAGGGGAGCGTCTGCCCGGCCTCGATCGAGCCCATAGCGCCGATTAGATCCCCGCCCACCCCGCCCCCGCCGCCGGCGGCGGCATCCGCGAGCAGCACGCGCTCGCGCTCTGAGATCAGCACCTCGAGCTTGGGCCAGCGCGCGAGCAGCTCGCCGACATCGCTGACGTGGTCGAAGTGGTGATGGGTGAGCAGCACGTGCGTGGGCTCCAAGCCGAGATGCTCGGCGGCGTCGATCAGCGGCGCGACGGGCCCGCCGGCATCGACGAAGAACGCCGCCCCGCCCTCGCCGTCGGCGACGAGGAACGTGTTGGAGAGGAACTGCGGGTGCATCGAGCGCTCGACGATCATCGCGCGCCCATCCTTACATGAATCCGTCGGCTGGCACGGGGGCCGCAGCACTCCGTGACCGCCTCGGACACCGCTTCCGGTCAGGCGGCTGCGCCCGGCAGCTCGACGCTCTGCGGCTGCACGAGCCGGGCGAGGTCATCGAGGTAGCGCTCGTCACCGACGTCCGCGCGCCACTCGAGCACGGGCACGGTGGCGGCGCATGCGGCGACGCGCACGCGTGCCTGCTCGAGCGTGGGCGCCGTGGTCGTGAGCGCGACCGCCCTGGAGGTGCCGACGGTGCGGTAGGCGTTCTCGCCGATCTCGACGGCGGAGGAGAAGTGCACGGTGCAGCCGTCCGCTTCGATGCGCTCGCGCTCGAGCGCGAACTCGTATGCGGGCCCGAGCCGCAGCGCGTAGTCGGGTGAGACGAGGTACAGGACGACGGATGCCTCGCCGCGCAGCGGCACGTCGCCGGCAGTGAGGCTGGTGGCGCAGATCTTCTCCATGACGTGCGGCCAGCTGCCGTCGAACAGGCTCATGATGTTCATGCACTCGGGATCGCCGAAGCGCGCGTTGAACTCGATCGCCTTGACGCCGTCGGCGGTGGCGAAGAAGCCGCTGTTCATGATGCCGTTGAAGTGGCGTCCCTGCTGCGCGAGGCGCTCGATCACGCGCTCGACGATCGAGCATGCCTGCTGGTAGTGGGCGGCGGTCATGAATGGCAGCGTCGGGCTGGCCATCGACAGCGAGCCCATCCCCCCCGTCCCGGGCCCCTCGTCGCCGTCGTAGCGGTAGGGGTAGTCGTAGGTGGAGGGCGGGAACACGACGGTGCGCCCGTCGCTGATCGCCTGGATCGTGAACTCGGCGCCGAGCACCTTCTCCTCGACGTGCACGCCCTCGCGCTCGCCGCCGCGGCCGAGCAGCTCGAGCGCATAGTCGCGCGCGTCCTGGTGGCTGGCGAGGTGCGGCCCCATGACCTTGACGCCCTTGCCGCCGGTGAGGCCGGGGGGCTTGACGGCGACGGGCGCGGAGCCGAAGAACGCGAGCGCGTCGTCGAGCTCGCGTGCGTCGTGGACGACGCGCAGCAACGGCGATGCCTCCGGTGCGACCTCGGCGAGCACGGAGCGCGCGAACGTCTTGTTCCACTCGATCTCGGCGCCGGCGGCGGTGGGGCCGACGGCGCGTGTGCCCTGCGCGAGCAGCGCGTCGACGACGCCGGCGGCGAGCGGCTCGTCGGAGCTGACCATCGCGATGTCGATCTCGCGTTCGCGCGCGAACGCGGCGACGGCCTGCGGGTCGCACACATCGCCGCGCTCGTGGCTACCGCCGGAGCCGGCTGCGGCGCTGAGGATCGACGGGTTCTCGTGGCCGACGAATGCGTGCAGCTCGCTGTGCTCGGCCATCGCGCGCGCTAGCGCGCTCTCACGGCCGCCGTGGCCAACGATCAGGGTTCGCACGCGCGCAAGTCTAGAGCGCACCCGATCCAGACTCACGCTGGCGCTCGGCACCGGCGTCGAACCGTCGGCCGTGGCTTAGACTCCCGGCCATGGCCCTCATCCACACGTGCTACCGGATCACCGACATCGACCGCTCGGTCGCGTTCTACGAGGCGCTGGGCTTCCAGGAGGTCGGCCGCCTGCCGATCAAAGACGAGGCAGTCAACGTCTTCATGAACCAGCTGGGCGACGGCGACATGCCGCGCCTGGAGCTGACCTACAACTACGGGGTCGACTCATACGAGCTCGGCAGCGGCTACGGCCACATCGCGATCACCGCATCCGACCTCGACGGCACGCTCGCACGCCTGGCCGAGCAGGGGATCGAACCCGAGAAGCCGCCGTATTCGGTGCGCGAGGGCGGCTCTCGACTTTGCTTCGTCAGAGACCCGGATGGGTATCGAATTGAGATAATTGAGCAATAGCTTCGATGGGCGACGGCCTCAATGCGAACCAGGTTTTGCAGCTTCACTGGCGGGAGATCGTCCGCTCGTATGTTCGTGAGCTGGACGGCTGGGACGAAAAAGTCGCTCAAGAGAGTTTCCTGGCCGCAGCAAAGCTGATCGACCGGGCTAAGGACGACCCAGACCTAGCTGCAGAATTGCTGGCCGCTGAACCGTCGGATCTCGATGACCTGCTCAACGGGGCGCCGACCAAGGCGAGCGCTGGTAACGATCCGTCGGCTTCGTGACCGCTCCCGATGGCTATCGCGTGGAGATACTCGAGATGTAGCCCAACCCTGAGCTTGGGCCGCCACTCACGAGCCGTCTGGAACATGTGCTACAGTGTGACGCACAATGTCCATGACACATCGAGGCCCAGGCAAGACCGTCGGTGTCCGCGAGCTGCGGCAGAACCTGAGCCGCTACTTGGAGCGAGTCAAGGACGGCGAGACATTGACCGTTACCGAGCGAGGACACGAGGTCGCACGACTCGTGCCCTCGCACAGCGCGATCGACCCTTACTACCTAGAACTAGCCGAGCAGTACGGCGCAACGCTTCCAACCAGGAGCCTGGTCGCCGTCATCGACAGCCTCCCTCCACGGCGCAGCCACCCCGCCGGCACGACCGACGCCTTTCTCGACGAGAGTCGTCGCGAGCCGTTCTGAACATAGGGTGCGCACCGTATATCTCGACACGAGTGTCCTCGGACGCGTTCTCCTCAACGAGCCTGACACGCCGGCGATCAGGCGCGAGCTGGCGCGTTTCGAGCGACACATCTCGAGTCGCTTGCTGAGCGTGGAGTTGCACCGCCTCGGGCTGCGCGAGAACATGCTGACTTACGTCGCCGATCTCCTCTCAGGAAAAGTCCTGATCCCATTGAACGAGGAGATCCTCGCAGCCGCGGAGACCATCGCTCCGCCCACAGTGGCCACGCTCGACGCCATCCATCTGGCCACGGCAGTCAGCCTGTCCAAAGCAGGCAAACTGGACGCGCTCATGACCTATGACAGGCAGCTCACGACCGGCGCCCTTAAGCATGGCCTCGAAGTCCTTGCGCCGAGCTGATCCGGGCCCTCAATTTACCTGCGTACACAACCCGGATGGCTACAGAATCGAGCTGATCGAGCAGTCGTAGTGCTTGGGTCGCGCCGCCGTTGTAGGACAGGACGCGAGACTTGAGGTTGGAGTACGGTCAGGTTTCCACGTATGCCAACCAAAGGGGGAGCCGTGAGTGAGCAGAACGTCGAGTGGGTCAAGGGTGTCTACGGCGCATTCAGCCGAGGTGACATCCCCACCGTGCTCGCGGCATTCGCTGACGACGTTGAATGGTTCGAGGCCGAGGGCATGCCATACGGGGGCCTGTACCGCAGCGGCGAGGCGGTGCTACAGAACGTCTTTGGCCCGATCGCAGCTGACGTAGAGGGCTTCGCGGTGACGCCCGAGGAGTACATTGCATCGGGCGCAACCGTCGCGGCGATCGTCCGCTACACGGGCACCGGCAAGGCAACCGGCAAGGCCCTGGACGAGCCGGCGGTCCACGTTTGGGAGATCCGCGACGGCAAGCTGGCGCGCTTCCGGCAGTTCATCGACACGGTCAAGTTCGCAGAGGTCGTCCCCGTGGGAACAGCGGCTGCGTAGGGGCTGAGCCCCAGGGCCGAGGGCATCGATAACTGAAGCCAGCCGGGGCCTTGAGCTGGTATGCTGGCATACATGGTGCGTACGACGGTAAAGATCCCCGAGGAGCTCGACGAGCGGCTGCGACATGAGGCGAGACGCCGCGGCAGCACCATCTCAGACGTCACGCGCTCGGCGCTCGAAGCCCACCTACGAGGCGGACGTCGACAACTGCGAGCCGCTGCCGCCGGCCACAGCGGCAACACCGACATCTCCGAGCGGATCGAGCAAATCATCAGCGTGGAGCTGGGCGATAGCGCTCATCATTGACGCTGGTCCGCTCTACGCCTATGTGGACGGCGACGACGCTCATCACGAGGCGTGCCTCGAGTTGCTGGAGACTCATCCCGGCCCCCTGATCGTCCCGACCCTCGTCATTACCGAGGTCGCATACCTGATCGCAAGTCGTCTCGGCTGGCAGGCCGAGACTCGATTCCTCGGCGACCTTGCGGCTGGCGAGATGAGCTTGGAGCCAGTCGACTCCAAGGACATCCTGCGAACCGCAGAGCTGGTCGCGCGCTACCACGACCTTCCCCTTGGCACCGTCGACGCTTCGGTCATCGCTGCCGCCGAGCGCCTTGGCGCGACCGAAGTGGCGACACTCGATCACCGCCACTTCACCGTGGTACGCCCGCGCCACGTTGAGGCGTTCAACCTCCTCCCCGGCCGCGCGTAGCTGTCCTCCCGGGACCAGGGGCGACACTCCCGCAGCCGCAACTCTGGTTCCAAGTTGGTGGAGAAGCCAGCGCGCCGGGAGCGTACTTCACCTACGGCGAGCAACCGTCGGCGGCACCACCCGCCAGCAATTTCACGGCGGTCGCAAACTGGGGGGACGGGACGACCTCGCCCTCGAGCGCGACATCACGGTGCTTTCCCCGTGCTGAGCCTCAGTCACCGCGCAGCACAGCCAGCGCCGCGCTGACCCGCACGAGCTCGTCGAGCATCGCTTGAGCCGCCTGCTCCGCTGTCTCGCCGGGCATGAAGTCACCCTCGTCGTCGACGAACTTTGCGACGAACGGGAGCGTCACAGCCTCGGGCAGCGGCGTCATCTTCAACGTCGTGACCACCTGCTTGACCATTTGCACCGCGCGCGTGCCGCCCGACACGCCGCCGTAGGAGACGAACCCGACGGGCTTGTACTGCCACTCGTTGTGCAGGAAGTCGATCGCGTTCTTCAGCGGCGCGGTTAGGCCGAAATTGTACTCGGGCATCACGAACACGAACGCGTCGGCCGCTTTCACCGTCGCGCTCCAGTCCTTGGTGTGCTGGTGGGTGTACTGGCCCAGGCGCGGATGGTTGGGCTCGTCCATGAACGGCAGGCCGATCTCCAGCAGATCCGCGAGCTCGACCTCGAAGGCGGCGTGCGCGCGGGCCTGCCCCTCGAACCAGCGCCCCACCGGCAGGCCCATGCGGCCTGGGCGCGTGCTGGCGATGATGATCAGGAGTCGCGGCAGCATCAGCGCGGGGTCACGCTAGCACCCGCCCGCGGAAGCGCCTGAGCCCGAGTGTCAGGAACGTGGCGCAGAAGCCGATCAGCACCGGATAGACGATGTACAGGTGCATGTGCGAAGCGTGCGTGAGGCCCGCGCGGAGACCCTCGTTGATGTAGATCAACGGGTTGACGAGGACGATGATCTGCAGCCAGTGGATGCCGTCGGCCTGCACCGGCGACAGGCGTGTCCATTGGTAGTAGGTGCCGCCGAGGAACGTCAGTGGCAGCACCACGAAGCCGAACATCAGGCTCATGTTGCGCGCTTCGAAGGTCGTGCCCAGCAGCAGCCCGAGCGAGGTCATGGTCACACACGCGAGTGGGAGCAGCGTGAGAATCACGGCCCAGTCGACCGTCAGATGGGCTTCGACACCGGACGCGTGTACGACGGCCGCGATCGGGAACACGATCACCGCGGCCACCAAACCCTGGGCGGCGCCCGAGAGGACCTTCGAGGCGGCGACGAGCCAGATCGGGCACGGCGCCTGGACGCGATCCTCGATCTCGCGGGTGTAGCCGAACTCGGTGGCCAGCTGCATCGCGACGGCTTGGATGCCCTGGAACATGATCGAGATCCCGACGACGCCGGGAACGAGCACGTTGGCGAACGCCGACTCGGACGCGTGGCCGCCACCGCCGCCGATGCCCTGCCCGATGCTCGGGAACACGTACAGGAACACGAACACGAGCAGGAACGGCTGAATCAGCGTGCGGATCACGAACTCGACGAAGTGCTTGCGCAGAACGACGAGATCGCGCAGGATCAGCGCCCACAGGGCGATGCGGCTCGCCGCCGCGACCGAGCGCGTCGGCTTGATCGCGATCAGCTCGCGCGGGCGCGACGAGGCCGGGACGGATGTGCTGGCGGTGGCGGCCATTACTCGCGCAGCTCCTTGCCGGTGAGGCTGATGAACACCGTTTCGAGGCTCGGCTCGGAGACCGACAGGTCGATCACGTCGAAGCCGCCACCCTCGGCGGCGGCGACCACTCGCGGCACAAGCCGCTCGGCGCCCTTGACGTGCAGCTCGACACCGCCGTCGACCGGCCGCGTGCGCGTGACCTCGCGCAGCTCCTGCGAGATCCGCGCCGCCAACGCATCCGCATCGCCCTCGGCCTTGACGGTTACGATCGTGTCGGCTCCGATCGAGCGCTTGAGGGCCTCGGGCGTGTCCAGCGCGAGGATCCTGCCGTGATCCATGATCGCCACGCGCCCGCAGAGCTCGTCTGCCTCCTCCATGTAGTGGGTCGTGAGCAGCACCGTCTGGCCTTCGCGGTTGAGCTCGCCGAGGATCTCCCACAGCGCGAGGCGGCTCTGCGGGTCGAGCCCGGCGGTTGGCTCGTCGAGGAACAGCACGGCTGGGCGGTGGAAGATCGCGCGCGCCATCATCAGGCGTTGGGCCATGCCGCCGGAGAGCGCGAACACCGACGCCTTCGCCCACTTCGCGAGCTGGAACTGCTCGAGCAGCCTGTCGGCGCTCTCGCGGGACTCGGCGGCCGAGATCCCGAACAGGCGTCCGTGGAAGTAGAGGTTCTCCCACACGTTCAGCTGGCGGTCCAGGGTGTTCTGCTGGGAGACGATCCCGAGCAGCTGCTTTGCCAGCGCCGGATGCGCGACCACGTCGATCCCGCCGACGTAGGCAGAGCCCGAGGTCGGGACCACCCGCGTCGTGAGCATTCCGGCGGTCGTCGTCTTGCCGGCGCCATTGGGTCCGAGCAGCCCGAAGATCTCACCCGCGTGGACGCTCAGATCGAGCTCGTCGACGGCCGCGAAGTCGGTGTCGGGATAGACCTTGGTCAGCCCGACCGTGCGGATGACCTCACCCTCGTCGCCGCCGGGATCGACGCTGGCTGGCGGCGGCGGGCGCGGGCTGCGACGTCGCGAGGGGGCGGGGGCCGGCCATGCTCAACAATCTATAGCGGCTCGCGCTACCCTCCCGGAAGCGATGGCGGACACGGGCAAGATCGCCAAGAACCTCGAGCGCTTCGCGCAGGCGGTGGCGGCGCACGACCGCGAGAACCCGACGCACACCGCCCACGGGATCGGCCTCGCGCACTTCGACATGGAGCGCCTCGGCTTCGACGAGGGCGAGGAGATCCTGCCGGGCATCACGATCCACGGCGACAGCGGCGTCACGGGCAACTTCCGCGTGCTGTGCGACGGCGAGCACGAGGACGAGCTGACGGAGGCCGAGGAGAAGGCGGTCGAGGCGATCGCCACGCAGGCGATACCCGCGCTCTCGCCCGGGCGCTCGCCATTCGAAGCGCAGTGACGACGCGCATCTTGGACGCCCGGCCAAGGCCATAGCGCCAGACGCGGCCCAAACTGTTGCGTCGTGGCAACGGTTGCGGGGATCTCGCCATCTGATTTTCAGCACTGCCGCGACTGGGCCGGCCATGTGATCGTGTGCGGCCTGAACCCGGTCGGTTTGCGTACCGTCGAGCAGCTGCACCTGGCGGGCGCGCGCGTGGTCGTGCTCGACGACGAGCCCGACGAGCGCCTCGCGCGGGTGGTTCGCGGCTGGGGCATCCCGCACATCGCGCGCGGCTCGCACCACCTCTCAGAGCCGCTGTACGACGCCGGCATCGCCGGCGCCGCGGCGGTCGTATGCGCCGAGCGCACCGACCTGCGCACGCTCGAGACGGTGCTGTTGATCCGCGACCTGCGCCCGGAGGTGCGGATCGTCGCGGACCTCGACAACCCGGCGGTGGCGCGCGCCGTCGAGCAGGTGCTCGGCTCGGTCGGAGTGCTAGATGTCGGCGCGCTGTTCGCGCCGTCCGTCGTCGAAGCGTGCGTCGGCCAGCGTGCGCGCGACATCCTGCTCGGCGACACGCTGTTCGTGGCCGCCGAGGTGGTCGTGCCGCGCGGCGGAACGCTGCGCGAGCTATACGGGAGCCTCGCGCCGATCGGCGTTGTCACCGATTCCGACGACACGCTGATCGCGTGCCCGGGACGCGACCAACAGGTCTCGAAGGGCGACAGGGTGACCCTGCTCGGCACCCGCGAGCAGCTCGACGAGGCCAACCTCGGCCACACGCACGTTCGCGCTCGAGAGATCGCGGACTTCGGCTCGCGCGTCGGCGCCGCGAGCCGGCGCACCCTGCGCACGGTGCTGAGCATCGCCGATCGCCCGCTGCGCGTCGCGATGGCGCTCGGGCTGGTGCTGCTCGCGATCTCCACGCTCGTGCTGCACTTCGGCTACGACTGGTCCGAACACCACTCGCACCTGCCGATCCTCGACTCGATCTACTTCACGGTCGAGACGGTCGCCACGGTCGGCTTCGGCGACTTCTCCTTCTCCAACCAGCCGACGTGGATCGAGGCCTTCGGCATCTGCCTGATCGTCGCCGGCACGACGCTCGTGACGACTCTGTTCGCGCTGCTCACCAACGCGCTCGTCAGCCGCCGCCTCGCGCAGTCGCTCGGCCACGAGCGCATCCCGGGGATGCGCGGGCAGATCGTGCTCGTCGGCCTGGGCACGGTCGGGATGCACGTGCTCGAAGGGCTGCTCGAGCGCGGACGCGAGGTGATCGTGGTCGAGCGCACCGAGAGCAACAGCTACGTCGCGCAGGCACGCTCGCGCGGGGTGCCGGTCGTGCTCGGCGACGCCACGCGCTCGCAGACGCTCGACGCCGTCAACCTCTCGAGCGCCGCCGCCGTGGCGATCCTGACCTCGGACGATCTCACCAACATCGAGACCGGCCTCGCCGTGCGCGACCGCCTCGACGCGCGCTGGAGCGAGGTGCCGGTCGTGCTGCGCGTCTTCGACCGCCAGCTCGGGCACCGGCTCGAGCAGAGCTTCGGCTTCCGCCACGTGTGGTCGACCTCGGCGATCGCCGCGCCGTGGTTCGTCGGCGCGGTGCTCGGGCTGGAAGTGCTGTTCACGTTCTATGTCGGCAACCACCCGTTTCTGCTCGCGCGCCTGCGCGTCAGCGCAGGCGGCGGCCTGGACGGCCAGGCGATGCGCGAGCTGCCCGCGAACGTCAGGGTCGTCGCGATCCGCCGCGCTGCGGACTCGCTCGCACTCGAGCACCCGCCGCGACGCGACACGCGCCTCGCGCCCGACGACGACGCCTACCTGGTTGGGCCATACGCGGAGCTGCTGGAGGTGCTGCGCCACGACCGTGAGACATCTGGCGAACCGGCCTGAGCTCGAGCCCGCCTACCGTGCCGTGCGGGCGGTTCTCGACCGACGCTCCGGCGCGTCAGTCGAGTCGCGGCCCTGGAACGCCGGCGCGACGGGCGATCGTCGCCGCGAGCCGTTCGATCGTCGGGCACGCGATGCCGTGCCGCGCGCCCGCGCGCAGCACCGAGCCCGGGATCGCATCGAGCTCGGGGACTCGCCCGGCGGCGATGTCGCGCTGCATCGAGCTGCCGAGCGTGTCGTGCGCCGCCTCGAGCTCGGCGATCGCGCGCGCCGGGTCGATGTCCTTCGCGCCCTCCACCTTGCCGACCGCGCATGCCTCCTCGATCGCGCCCTCGAGGTCGGCGCGAAGCTTGGGCGTCGAGCGAATCTCGCCGAGCAGCACGTCGTAGGCGCTGGTCGTGCACGCGAGCGCATTGAGCCGCACGAGCTTCGACCACATCACGTCCGCTTCGGAGTCCTGCACGCGCGTCGGCACTCCCGCCTCGGACAGCGCGTCCGCGAGCGCCTGCATCGCCGGATGCACGGCTGGCTCGGCGCTCGCCATGCTCACGAGCAGGAACGGGCTGGTGTGAACGACGACGCCCGGCGCCGGGCGGTCGGCCTCGACGCGGATCGAGCCCGCTAGCACTGTTCCGGGGGGGAAGCGCTCGCGCAGCAGCGCGAGATGATCGAGGCCGTTGAGCAACGGCAGCACGAGCGGCGGCGCGACCGCCACGCGCTCCAGCGCCGGCTTGAGCCCGGCCGCCTTGGTGGCAACGATCAGCGCGTCCACGGGCTCCTCCAGGAGCGCGGTCGCGCGTGGACCCGCGACGAAGTCGCCGAGCGTCACGCTCTGCACGCGAATGCCGTCGCGCGCGATCGCCTCGGCGGTGCTCTCGCGTGCGACCACCACCACGTCGCTGCCGGCGCGATCGAGCGCCCCCGCGATCAGCCCGCCCACCCCGCCGGGGCCGAGAACGGCGACCTTCATGCGCTCGGATCGATCAGCACGCCCGGGTTCATTATGCCCGCGGGGTCGAGCGCCAGCTTGGCGCCGCGCAGCGCCGCCGCGAACGGCTCCGGGCGCTGTCGGTCATACCACGGCCGATGGTCGCGCCCGACGGCGTGATGGTGGGTGATCGTGCCTCCCGCGGCGAGGATCGCGTCCGATGCGGCCTGCTTGATCGCCGTCCACTGCTCGACCTCCTCGCCGCGGCGCGCGGGGGCGAGCACGGTGAAATAGGGCGCCGGCTCCGTCCGGATAGACGTGGGTGAAGCGGCAGAACACCCTCGCCCCCTCGCCGCAGACCTCGTGCGCCGCCTCCCGGGTAGCCGCGCTGACGCGCTCGTGGAAGGCAGCGAAGCGATCCCACGTGATCGCCGTCTCGAACGTCTCCGCGAGCACCCCCATCGCCACGAGCGCGTCGCGCACGTACGGAGCGCCCAGGAACGCGGCGCGCCAAGCGCCGACCGCGTCGCCGTCGCCGGCCCCTGCGCCACTGGAGCCACCGCCGCCGGAACTCGCGCGGCTGGAAGCGTCGCCGCCGGAGCCTCCTGCGCCGGAAGCGCCGGCACTCGGACCGCGACGCTCCGGGACGGCTCCGCCGTGCTCTGCGCACAAATGGAGTGCCCGCGCCATCGCCTCCTGTACGGGATGGTCGGCTGACTCGAAGCCGAGCACGAGCAGCGCGTGGGAGCCGTCGCCGGCCATCGTCAGCGCGGCCTCGCCGGCGTCGAGCAGGCGGCAGTTGGACGGGTGCAAGCCCGACTGGGAGATCGCGCGCACGCACTCTGCGCCCGTGAGGAAGCTCGGGAAGCGCACGCCCGCGGAGGCTCGATGCGAGGGGCGCGGCTGCACGCGCATCCACGCCTGCGTGATCACGCCGAGCGTGCCCTCCGAGCCGGCGAGCATGCGGTCGGGGCTGACGCCGGCGCCCGAGCCGGGCAGGCGCCGCGACTCCCACACCCCCGCGGGTGTGATCGCGCGCACCGACTCGACGAAGTCCTCGATGTGCGTCCACAGCGTCGCGAAGTGCCCGCCCGCGCGCGTGGCGATCCAGCCGCCGAGCGTGGAGTACTCGAACGACTGCGGGAAGTGGCGCAGCGTGAAGCCGCGCTCGCCGAGCTGGGCCTCGAGCTGCGGGCCGAGCGCGCCGGCCTGGATGCGCGCGGCGCGCGAGACCTCGTCGACCTCGAGCACGCGGTCGAGCTCGCGCAGGTCGATCGAGACGGCGCCGTTGTAGCGGCTCGACACCTGCGGCGTGACGCCGCCGACCACCGAGGTGCCGCCGCCGAAGGGGATCGCCGCGACGCGCTCGTGCGAGCACCACTCGAGCACGCGCTCGAGCTCTGCCTCCTCGCGCGGGCAGGCGACGAGGTCGGGCGGGTGCTCGAAGCGCCCGCGAAAGCCGTGGACGACATCCGTGTAGGACTTGCCGAGCGCGTGGCTGGCCCGCGCGTGCGCGTCCGCGGCGCAGATCGAGCCAGCGCCGGCGGCGCCTGAACGCGCGGCGCGGGCAGCGACACTGACTCGAGCGCCACCGGCTGCTCGACCTCGTCGAGCGCGAAGCCGAGATGCGCGGCCAGCGCGGCCGCGGAATCGCGCAGCTGCGCGGGCGAGAGCTGCTGGTCCTCGAAACCCCATCCCCAGTGCTTGCGCCGGCGGGTGCTCACGCCGGCGAGTGTATGCGCACTCGATCCGTCCACAGCCGCGTCGAGCCTTGGGGAGATTCAATAGCCTTGAGCTCGAGTGTCCGATCGACCCCAGCCAAGCACCCAGGCGCCCGAGATCCTCGCGCGCGGACCGTGGTCGCTGGAGCAGATCACCGCGCATTGGCAAGAGCAGACATTCGAGCCCTCGCAAGAGCACGCGCAGGCGGCGGACGCCGCGATCAGGGAGCTGCAGGAACGCGGCTCACCGAGCCACGACGGAGTCGCGGCTCGCCTGGTCGACTACCGCCAGGACGAGCATGGGATCGCGATCGAGCTGCAGCCGCTGCGCTGGGCGCTGCGGCTGGTCGAGGGCGACGCATCTCAGAGCATGGCAGCGCTGTGCGTGACGCGCTCGGCCGACGGGCGCTGGCTCGCCGGACGGAGGGCGCCGTGGGTCTCCTCGTGGGCCGGGCGCTGGGCGCTCGGCGCCGGCGGCGCGGTCGATCTCGGCGAGAGCCCCGCGGACACGCTCGTGCGTGAGCTGCGCGAGGAGTGGGCGGTCACGCCCGAGCGGGTGCGCGGCGAGGCGCTGATGCGCCTGCCGCACCGCATGGTCATGTTCGTCGGACAGGCATGGCTCGCCGAGGGCGTGGATGAGACGGTGACCCCCGACCACGAGCACGACGAGTTCGCGTGGTGGCCGCGCGAGATCGACGACTGGCCGCCCGAGGCCGGAGAGACGCTGCCGCGGATGGCCAAGTGGCTGTCCGAGTGAGCTCTGACCCGCATGCCTGTCCTCCGCCACGGAGGGTGCCCCCGAAGGGGGTGCGCCCGGCCGCCGGGCCGCTGACGTTCACACGTCTGAAGTGGACATCGTTCACCCACTCGTGCATCTACACAGCACTGCTCGTGAGCGCGTTCGCGGCGGGCAAGCCGGAACCGCTGACGTTCGTGCTCGGATTGTCCCACGGGCTGCTGTGGATCTTCATGTCGCTGGCGTGCATCACGGCCGCGCGCCTACGGGTTGTCTCGCTCAAACTCGCCGTAGCGGTCGCCGTGCTCGGTGGCATCGGGCCGTTCTTCGGCAGCTACGAGTTCGTCCGCGAGCAGCGTGCGCGTACGCTGAGCGGGCCCGCGCTAAAGTGAGACATCGATGGCGACCAGTCCCACGGCAGTGCAGACGATAGACGTCGTAACCCCTGCCGCGGGAGAGTCGGTCACCGAGGGAACAATCCTCGAATGGCGTGTCAAGCTCGGCGACTTCATCAAGGTCGACGACACGATCGTCGAGATCTCGACCGACAAGGTCGACGTCGAGCTGCCGGCGCCGGCGAGCGGCACGGTCAGCGAGATCCTCGCGCAGGAGGGAGACACCGTCACCGTCGGCCAGGTGATCGCACGCATCTCGCTGAACGGCAGCGCGCCCGCGCCCACGGCGACTGAGCCTGCTCCCGCAGCGCCTTCTGAGGAGATCCCGGCGGCGCCGGCTTCGGAGCCAGCTGCGGCCGAGTCCCCACAGCCCAACGGCGCCGCCCAACCCGTCGGCACGGCGACGCAGATCGTCGACGTCCTCACCCCCGCCGCCGGAGAGTCCGTCACCGAGGGAACGATCCTCGAATGGCGCGTCAAGGCCAGGCGAATTCATCAAGGTCGACGACACGATCGTCGAGATCTCGACCGACAAGGTCGACGTCGAGCTGCCGGCGCCGGCGAGCGGCACGGTCAGCGAGATCCTCGCGCAGGAGGGCGACACCGTCACCGTCGGCCAGGTGATCGCACGCATCGCCGTGGGGGCCTCGGCTGTGGCCGGCCTGGCATCGCCGCCAACCGCCCCGCAGACGACACCTCAGCCTCCGACGCCGGCGCAGACGCAGAGCGCTGGCAGCTCCCCCGCGCCAACCCCGGGCGACGGTACGAAGGTCTCCCCCGTCGCAGCGCGCGCGGCCGCGGCCGAGGGCGTGGACCTCGCCGCGGTCTCCGGCAGCGGGCCGGCGGGGCGGATCACGAAGTCCGACGTGCTCGAACGCTGCCGCGCGTGGCACTGTCGCACCGGCTGACAACGGAGCCACCGCCACGCATGGGACTCGTGCCGCCGAGGCCGGCGCACTGCCGCTGCGGGGCGGCGCCGCGGCGCTCGCCCGCTACATGGAGGAGTCGCGCTCGATCCCGACCGCGACGAGCTTCCGCACGCTCGCCGTCGACGTGCTCGACGCGCGCCGCCGCGAGCTGAAGGCGGCCGGGCGCAAGGTGTCGTTCACGCACCTGATCGCATACGCGATCGCGCGCGCAGGCGAGGACATGCCGGTGATGGCCAACCACTTCGCGGAGATCGACGGCAAGCCGCACCGGATGCGTGGACGGACAGGTGAACCTCGGGCTGGCGGTCGACGTCGAGAAGAAGGACGGCTCGCGCACGCTGATGGTGCCGGTGATCGGCGATGCCGGGCGCCTGCCCTTCGACGAGTTCCTGGCCGCATACGACGCGCTGGTGGAGAAGGCGCGCACGAACACGCTGACGGCGGACGACCTCGTGGGCGCCAACATCACGCTGACCAACCCCGGCGGCCTCGGCACGGTGGCGTCGGTGCCGCGGCTGATGAGCGGCCAGGGCACGATCGTCGCGACCGGCTCGATCGCCTACCCGGTCGGCCTCGGCGACGTCGGCGCGAGCATCGGCGCGGAGAAGGTCATGACGATGACCTCGACGTACGACCACCGCGTCATCCAGGGGGCGGAGTCGGGACGCTTCCTGGCGCTCGTCGAGGACTACCTGCAGGGCGAGAGCGACTTCTACGAGGAGCGTGTTCGGCGCGCTCGGCGTGGAGACGGCGCCGCTGCCGGCCCACGCGCCGCCGAGCGCCCCCGCCGCCGCGAGCCCGGCCGCGTCTCCATACACGGGTGGCGACGAACTGCTGCAGGCGGTGCAGGCGGCGAGCACGTTCGTCAGCCGCGTGCGCAGCCACGGACACCTGGCAGCGCACCTCGACCCGCTCGGCTCCGAGCCCGAGGGCGACCCGGGCCTGGACCCCGAGGCGCTCGGGCTGACGCCGGAGCTCCAGGCGCGGCTGCCCGCGAAGATCTTCCAGATGTACGTGCCCGGCGCGACGCTCGCCGACGCATTGCCGCACCTGCGCGAGACCTACTGCGGCACGATCGCGTACGAGATCGAGCACATCGCCTCGCACCGCCAGCGCGTGTGGCTGCGCGAGCACATCGAGTCGGGCGCATTCCGCCACGAGCTCACCAACGACGAGCGCAGGACGCTGCTCAAGCGCCTGGTCGAGGTCGACGCGCTCGAGCGCTTCATGCACAAGGCCTACCTCGGCCAGCACCAGTTCTCGATCGAGGGCCTGGACATGACGGTGCCGATGCTCGACGAGCTGATCCAGCTGTCGGCGGCGCACGGCGGCCAGGAGGTCGTCGTCGGCATGGCCCACCGCGGGCGCCTGAACGTGCTCGCGCACAACCTCGGGCGCTCCTACGACACGATCTTCGCCGAGTTCGAGGGCGCCTCGACGCTCGAGGCGGTGACGACGATCCCGCAGGGCGGCACCGGCGACGTCAAGTACCACCACGGCACGCAGGGCACCTACCAGCTGCCGGGCGGCGGCACGATCCGCGTCAACCTCGAGTCCAACCCGAGCCACCTGGAGTACGTCTCCCCGGTCGTCGAGGGCGCGACGCGCGCGGCGCAGACCTCGCGCAAGGGACCGCACGCCCACCAGGACACGAACGCGGCGGTGCCGATCGTGATCCACGGCGACGCCTCCTTCCCCGGCGCAGGGCGTCGTCTCCGAGACGCTCAACCTGCAGGCGCTCGACGGCTACAAGGTCGGCGGCACGGTGCACATCATCACCAACAACCAGGTCGGCTTCACGACCGACCCCGACGACGCGCGCTCGACGCGCTGGGCCTCGGACCTCGCGAAGGGCTTCGACGTGCCGATCATCCACGTCAACGCCGACGACGTGCCCGCGTGCATCAGCGCGGTGCGCCTGGCGTTCGCGTTCCGCCAGGAGTTCGGCCACGACGTGCTGATCGACCTGATCGGCTACCGCCGCTTCGGCCACAACGAGTCCGACGAGCCCGCCTACACGCAGCCGGAGATGTACGCGAAGATCAAGACCAAGAAGCGCGTGTCCGAGCTGTGGGCCGACCGGCTGGTGGCCGAGGGCGTCGTCTCCCAGGAGGAGGTCGACCGCCAGGCGCAGGAGGTGTGGGACAACCTCACGCTCCTGCACCAGCGCCTGAAGGCGAAGATCGCGGCGGCCGCCGAGCACGAGCGACGAGCACGTCACGGGCGAGTACCAGCTCGACCGCTCGCCGAGCCCCGAGGTCGAGACCGCCGTGCCGGCGGCGCGGCTGCGCGAGCTGGGCGAGCAGCTGCTGCGCGTGCCCGAGGGCTTCACCGTGCACCCGAAGCTCGTCAAACAGCTCGAGCGCCGCCGCGAGGCGCTGGCGGAGAGCGCGGTCTCGGAGCCGAGCATCGACTGGGCGCACGCCGAGGCGCTGGCGTTCGCCTCGCTGCTGACCGAGGGCACGCCGCTGCGCCTGACCGGACAGGACACCGAGCGCGGCACGTTCAGCCAGCGCCACATGGTCCTGCACGACGCGAAGACCGGCCAGACGGTGTGCCCGATCCAGAACCTGCCGGAGGCGCTGGCTCCGCTGGAGCTGCACAACAGCCCGCTGTCGGAGCTCGCGTGCATGGGCTTCGAGTACGGCTACAGCCAGGAGGCGCCCGGAGACGCTCGTGCTGTGGGAGGCGCAGTTCGGCGACTTCGTCAACTCCGCGCAGGTGATCATCGACCAGTTCATCGTCTCCGGCCTGGCCAAGTGGGGCCAGACCTCGCGCCTGACGCTGCTGCTGCCCCACGGCTACGAGGGCTCGGGCCCGGAGCACTCCTCGGCGCGCCTGGAGCGCTTCCTGCGCTCGGCCGCCGAGGGCAACATCCGCGTCGCGAGCCCGACGACGCCGGCCCAGTACTTCCACCTGCTGCGCCGCCAGGCGCGCATCGCCAAGCAGCGCCCGCTCGTGGTGATGACGCCGAAGTCGCTGCTGCGCCTGCCGCAGGCGGCGAGCGCGGTCGCGGACATGGCCGAGGGCACGCGCTTCCAGCCGGTGCTCGCCGAGCCGGGCGTGCAAGACGAGCAGGTCACGCGGCTGGTGCTGTGCACCGGCAAGATCTACTACGACCTCGTCGGGCACCCCGAGCGCGCCGCGCACACGGGCCTCGCGGTCGGCGCGCGTGGAGCTGCTGTACCCGTTCCCCGAACGCCAGATCCTCGCGCTGATGGGCCGCTACCCGAACCTGCGCGAGGTGCTCTGGGTGCAGGAGGAGCCGCGCAACATGGGCGCGCGCGCCCACATGTTCCCGCGCCTGATGCAGATCATGCCCGAGGAGATGCACTTCGGCTACGTCGGGCGCCCCGAGCGCGCGAGCCCCGGCGAGGGCTACCCGGCCGCGCACATCGACGAACAGAACCGCATCGTCACGACCGCGATCGACCTGCGCCAGCCGATCTCCCAGTACCCGCGCAAGACGCCCGGAGAGCGCTGATGCTGGCGCTGTGGCGACGCTTCCTGGCGATCATGCGCGCAGCGCAACGCAGGCGCCGCGGCCTGACTAGCGTCCTTTCCAGACTGGCTCGCGCTTCTCCTTGAACGCGCTGGCGCCCTCCTTGGCGTCCTCGGAGGCGAACACGGGCCCGGAGATCGCGCCCTGCTTCTCCCACATCTCGGCGCTGGACCAGTCGAACTGCTCCTGCAGGATCTGCTTGGAGGCGACCAGCGCGAGCGGCCCGTTCTTGGCGAGGCGCCCGGCGAGCTCGAGCGCGACGTCGACGGCTGCGCCGGGCTCGGCGAGGCGGTTGACGACGCCGAACTCGTGGAAGCGCTCGGCGGGCATCGGGTCGCCGGTGAGCGCGAGCTCCATGACCACGTGGTAGGGCATCCGCCGCGGCAGCCGCAGCAGCGCGCCGCCGGCGGCCACGAGCGAGCGCTTGGCCTCGGGGATGCCCATCTTGGCTCCCTTGGCGGCGACGATCAGGTCGCAGGCGAGCGCGATCTCCATGCCGCCGGCGACGGCGAAGCCCTCGATCGCGGCGATCAGCGGCTTGCGCGCCGAGCGCTGGGCGATGCCGGCGAAGCCGCGGTCGCCGAACCAGGGCGACTCGCCCTTGACGAACGCGCCGAGGTCCATGCCGGCGCAGAAGAAGCCGCCGGCGCCGGTGAGCACGCCCACCGACAGGCCGTCGTCGCGCGTCGAGCTCGTCGAGCGCGCCGGCGACGCCCGCGGCGAGCGCGGCGTTGACGGCGTTGCGCACCTGCGGGTCGATTGAGCGTGATCAGCAGGACGTTGCCGCGTCGCTCGGTGAGGACCTCTGAGGTGTCTTGATCGTTCATGCCCGGCACTATGCCGCAAACAGCCTCAGCTCGGGCTCGCGCTCGCCGCGCAGCACCTCGAGATCGACCTCCACGCAGTCGATCCCGCGCGACTCGGCGAGCACGCGCGCCTGCGGCTTGATCGTCTGCGCCGCGAGCACGCCGCGGCAGGAGCCGAGCGCGGGGTCGAGGCGGATGCGCTCGCAGGTAGCGCGTGAGCTGCTCGACCGCGTCGATCGTGGCGATGCGCTTGATCTCGACGGCGATCCACTCGTCCTCGCCGTCCCTGCACATCAGGTCGACGGGCCCGATGTCGGTCGGCCACTCGCGCCGCACCAGCCGCAGCCCTCGCCGCACCACTCGGGCGCGTCGGCGAGCAGCTCCTGCAGTTCGCGCTCGACCCCCTCCTTCTCGAGCGACGCCAGCACGTCGAGCTCGTGCTCGACGTCCGAGAGCACCTCGGCGATCGAGATCTCGAGCCGATCCTCCTGGCGCGCGCTTGCGCACGAGCAGCCGCTGCAGCTCGCCGTCTCGTCGCGCTCCTGCTCCTCGATCACCGTCGGCGGCGATCATCCAGTTCAGCGGCTTGACGTTCGAGCCGCCGCCGTCGGCCCAGACCATGAAGGTGCCGTCGGCCTTGAGCATCAGCAGCCGCACCGCCTCGGGCAGGACGGTGCTCAGGCGGCCGATGTAGGAGACCTCGCAGCGGGCGACGATCAGACGCACCGCAGCGAACCTACCGCGCATCGGCGGACCAACGCGGTCCCATCGGAACGACGGTCGCCGTGCACGTGCGCGCGCCGGCGCCTGAGAGCGCTCCACCCGCCGATCACCTCCGAGGCGCCCCCTACGCTCTCGGTTCGTGGCCGACGCATCCGCCAGCCCGTCTCCTCGTCCGTATCCGCCGCCGCCGGGCGCCGAGCCGTTCTGGCCGGTCCAGGTGACGGTGCTGGCCGCGATCGGCCTGCAGCTCGGCCTGTCCAAGCGCCTCACGGTCGGCCCAGCGTGGCTCATGCCCGCGCTCGAGGGCGTGCTGCTGATCGGCCTGTCGATGGCGACGCCGCGCCAGCTCGAGCACGAGCACACCGCGCCGGCGCGTACAGCGATCGCGCTGACGGCATTCGTGAGCGCCGCCAACATCTTCTCGCTGGTCGCGCTCACGCACCTACTGCTCCACACACAACGTCCCCAACGGTCACGAGCTGATCGTCTCGGGCGATGCTGATCTGGCTGACGAACTTCCTGATCTTCGCGCTGTGGTACTGGGAGATCGACCGCGGCGGCCCCGGGCGCCGCGCCGCCGGCCACGACGGGCCGCCCGACTTCCTGTTCCCGCAGATGACCGACGACCGCATCGAGCCGCGCGACTGGCGCCCGCAGTTCATCGACTACCTGTACGTGTCGCTGACGAACGCCACCGCGTTCTCGCCCACCGACACGATGCCGCTGACGCCGATGGCCAAGAGCATCATGGGCGTGCAGTCGATCGTCTCGCTGGTGACGATCGGGCTGATCGTCTCGCGCGCGGTGAACATCCTCTAGCCGCTGCGGCCAGCTCAGCCGGCCATGCTCGGCTCGATCGCGAGCGCCTGCACGACCAGATCGTGCACGTCCTCGCCGGCGCCGAGCGCGAGCGCGCGCCTGAACGCCTCGAGCGCGCCCTCGCGGTCCATCAGCTGCAGCCGCAGCCGCCCCAGCCGCTCCCACGCGCCCGCGTCGGAGGGGCCGCGCTACGCAGCGCGCTCGGCGGCCTCCTCGGCGAGGTCGATCGCGCCCATGTCTTCGTAGATGCGCGCGGCGAAGCGGTGGGCGGCCGGGCGTGTCGCCGTCGACGCGCGCCCAGTCGCGCACCGCGCGCGCGGCCTCCTCGAGCTTGCCGGCCTGCCAGAAGGCGAGCGTCATCAGTCGCAGCACCGCGACGTTGCGCGGCTCGGCGTCGCGCGCGTAGATCAGGCGCTGCGCGGCGAGCTCGTACTCGCCTTCGGCCATCGCGCGCTGGGCGGCGATCAGGAAGCGCTCGACGCGCTCCTCGGCCGGGTCGGGCTTGGAGAAGTCCACGAATTTCATGCTGCCGGCGGGCACGGTGCGGACGCCGTGGCTGAACTTGCACGCGCGCCCACTGCTGCACTTCCTCGCCGGCGCCGACCGGATCGGAGGAGAAGTAGATCCCGGCGACGGTCCCCACGCCCCACTCGGGATAGGAGAGGCAGCGCGCGTAGCGGTGCACGACCGAGTGGTCGGGCACGCGGCTGCCGAAGGGGTCGTGCTTGGCGCGATCTTTGGCCGTGCGCGCGCGCGCGCTGCTCGGCCTCGTAGGCGCGCCGGCCGGCCTCCTCGCGCTCGCGGCGCGCGGCGGCGGCGCTGACCTGCACGGCGTTGCGCGAGACCTTCCCGCCGCGCGAGCCCTCGGCCAGGCGCTCGAGCTGGTCGGCCGCCTCGTTGATCGCCTTCAGGTGGCGCTCGTGCTCGAACTGGCGCCCCTGCGGCGCGACGTCGGGGTGCCAGCGCTTGGCCATGCGGCGGCGTGCGAGCTGCACGTCGCGCTTGTCGAACGGCGGCTCGAGCTCCAACAGGAGCAGATGCTGCTCGACGTCCAGGACCGTGGTGGGCATGACCCGACAACGTTAGCGAGGGTTGACGGCAGTGGGCGGGATTGCGTGGGTGGGCGGCCTTCTATCCTGCGTGCCAATGTCCTCTCAGTACGTCTTCACGATGCACCGCCTGTCGAAGGTCCACCCGCCGGACAAGACGGTGCTGGACAACGTCACGCTCGCGTTCTACCCGGGCGCGAAGATCGGCGTGCTCGGCTACAACGGCGCGGGCAAGTCCACGCTGCTGCGGATCATGGCCGGGGTCGACCAGGAGTACCGCGGCGAGGCCGCGCTCGCGCCGGGCGCGACCGTCGGGCATGCTCGAGCAGGAGCCGCACCTGGACGAGTCCAAGGACGTCAAGGGCAACGTCGAGGACGGCGTCGCCGAGACCAAGGCGCTGCTCGACCGCTTCAACGAGCTGGCCGCCAACTACTCCGATGAGACCGCCGAGGAGTTCGGCAAGCATCCAGGCCAAGATCGAAGCGGCCGACGCGTGGAACCTCGACACGCAGCTCGAATACGCGATGGACGCGCTGCGCCTGCCGCCGCCGGACGCCGACGTGAGCACGCTCTCCGGCGGCGAGCGCCGCCGCGTGGCGCTCTGCCGGCTGCTGCTGCGCGCGCCGGACCTGCTGCTGCTGGACGAGCCCACCAACCACCTCGACGCCGAGTCGGTCGCCTGGCTCGAGCAGCACCTGTCCGAGTACAAGGGCGCGATCGTCGCGGTCACGCACGACCGCTACTTCCTCGACAACGTCGCCGGCTGGATCCTCGAGCTCGACCGCGGCAAGGGCATCCCCTACGAGGGCAACTACTCGAGCTGGCTCGAGCAGAAGCAGGCGCGCCTGGCCCAGGAAGAGCGCTCGGAAAAGGGCCGCGAGCGCACGATCGCGGCGGAGCTCGAGTGGGTGCGCACGAACCCGAAGGGCAAACGCACGAAGTCCAAGGCGCGCCTGGCGCGCTACGAGGAGCTGATCGCGGAGGAGCGCAACGTCAAGCTCGACGAGGTCCAGATCCACATCCCGCCCGGGCCGCGCCTCGGCGACAAGGTGCTGACCGCGACCAATGTCTCCAAGGGCTTCGGCGATCGGCTGCTGATCGAGTCGCTGTCGTTCGACCTGCCCCGCGCCGGGATCGTCGGCGTGATCGGCGCCAACGGCGCCGGCAAGACGACGCTGTTCCGGATGATCACCGGCGAGGAGAGCCCCGACAGCGGCAAGCTCGAGCTCGGCGACACCGTCCAGCTCGCCTACGTCGACCAGTCGCGCGACTCGCTGAACCCTGAGAAGACCGTGTGGGAGGAGATCTCCGAAGGCTACGAGCACATCAAGGTCGGCGATCGCGAGGTCAACTCGCGCCAGTACACGGCCGGCTTCAACTTCAAGGGCAGCGCCCAGCAGGCGCGCATCGGCAAGCTCTCAGGCGGCGAGCGCAACCGCGTGCACCTCGCCAAGCTGCTGCGCAGCGGCGGCAACCTGCTGCTGCTCGACGAGCCCACGAACGATCTCGACGTCGACACGCTGCGCGCGCTGGAGAACGCGCTGCTGGCGTTTCCCGGGTGCGCGATCGTGATCTCCCACGACCGCTGGTTCCTGGATCGCGTCGCCACGCACGTGCTGGCGTTCGAGGGCGACTCGCAGGTGACGTGGTTCGAGGGCAACTTCGAGGCCTACGAGGAGCACCGCCACGCCACGCTCGGCGCCGCCGCCGATCGCCCGCACCGCATCACCTACAAGCGGCTCGTGCGTGGCTGAGCCGTCCTCCGGCGGCGCCGCGGTCGACCCGAGCCGGCCTCCCGCCACCGAGCAGCTGGGCGCACCCACGAAGTTCGACCGCGACACGGCGGTGTGGCGCGAAGACGAGGGGACCAGCGGGCAGACGATGTTCGGCGCCGAGGTCGCGCCCGACTGGCGCGCCGGGCGTGGCCCGCACGGCGGCTACCTTGCGGCGATGCTGCTGCGCGCGCTGGTCGAGACCGTCGCCGAGGACGCGCGCGCACCGCGCTCGCTGACGATCCACTACGCGCGCGTGCCCGAGCCCGGCCCGGTGGAGATCAGCACCGTGACCGAGCGCCAGGGACGCTCGCTGAGCACGCTCTCGGCGCGCATGGAGCAGGACGGGGAGCTGATCGCGATCGCGCTGGCGGCGTTCTCGATGCCGTGGGGCGGACCGGAGATCTCCGACGTGCGCATGCCCGACGTCGAGCCGCCTGACGCCTCGCGCGAGGGCGTCAAGCTGATCGAGCGCGGAGGCCCGGAATTCGCGCGCCACATCGTGCTGCAGCCGCGCATGGACGGCAGCGTGTTCGCCGGCGGCGAACAGCAGATGCAGATCCGCGCCTGGATCGGGCTCGCGGAGCCGCGGCCGATCGACGCGCTGTCGCTCGCGTTCTTCAGCGACGCGCTGATCCCGGCGCCGTACATGCGCATGTCCGAGCCCGCCGCCGTGCCGACGGTCGACCTGACCGTGCACTTCCGCGAGCGTCTGCATCACACGGGCGACGCGGCCTCAGACCCGCGCGAGCTGTGCCTCGCGCAGACGACGACCGAGCTGATCCACGACGGCTTCTTCATCGAGGACGGGCTGATCTGGGCCGCCGACGGGACGCTGCTGGCACACTCGCGCCAGCTGGCGATCGTGATCCCGTTCCGTTAGGCTCGGGCACGTGCCCGACTACACCGCGAAGAAGCTCAGCGAGATGGAGGCCAGCGCCGGCGGCGGCTTCGTCAAGGCGCGCGCCTACCTGGGCCTGACGGCCTTCGGGTGCCAGGTGATCCAGCTGCCGCCCGACTACGGCGACTACCCCGAGCACGATCACGCGGAGAGCGGTCAGGAGGAGATCTACGTGACGCTCGGCGGCTCCGGGTGGATCGACATCGAAGGCGAGCGCGTCGAGCTCGACCCGGAGACGTTCGTGCGCGTGGCAGCGGAGCCGCGGCGCAAGGTCTACCCGGGACCCGACGGCCTCCGCATGCTGGTCATCGGCGGCTGCCCCGGCGAGCCGTACAAGGTCTGGTCTAGAAGCGAGCTGTCCGGCACCTAGCTCGGACACCGGGTTCAGTGAACCAGGATTGAAGCGTCAGCGCGCGAACGAGGTCTCGCGCGTCAGACGCAGCGCGGCAGCCGCGATCAGCCGCGCGGCCGCGTGCACGTCGTCGAGCTGCACGAGCTCGACCGGTGAGTGCATGTAGCGGATCGGGATCGACACGAGCCCGGTGGGGACGCCGCCGCGGCTGAGGTGCACGGCGTCGGCGTCGGTGCCCGTGTTGCGCCCCGAGGCCTCGACGGTGAAGGGGATCTTCTCGGCCTCGCCGGCGTCGTACAGAAGCTCGAACACGCCGTCGTTGAGCGTCGAGCCACGCGCAGATCACGGGGCCGGAGCCGAGCTCGTGCTTGCCCGCCTCCTTGACGTCGATTCCGGGCGCGTCGGTGGCGTGCGTGACGTCGACGACGATCGCCGCGTCCGGCTCGAGCGAGAACGCGCTCGTGCGCGAGCCGCCGAACATGGTCTCCTCCTGGACGGCGGCGACGGCTGCCATCTCCCAGCGCCCGCCGCCGGCCTGCGCCACGAGACGGGCGGCCTCGAGCGCGACGAACGAGCCGAGTCGGTTGTCGAGCGCGCGCGAGACGAGCCGCCCGTTGGGCAGCTCGAGCGGCTCGGCGTCGATCACGGCGACGTCGCCGATGCGCACGAGCTTGCGCGCCTCATCGCCGTCGCGCGCGCCGATGTCGATGTGCAGGTCGCGCACCTCGGCGACCTTCTTGCGCTCGTCGTCGCGCAGCAGGTGGATCGGCTTCTTGCCGATCACGCCCGGCACCGTGCCCTCGCGCGTGTCGAGCACGACGCGCTGGCCGACGAGGATCTGCGCGTCCCAGCCGCCGACTTCGCGGAACCACAGGTAGCCGTCGTCGTCGATGTGCGTGACGATCAGCCCGATCTCGTCGATGTGGCCCATGATCAGCAGCCGCCGCGCGTCTTTCTGGTAGCCGCGTTTGGGCGCGACGAGCGCAAGCGGCGTGCCGACGATGTCGGTGCTGACCTGCGCGAACGCACCGGCCGCCTCGCGCCACACAGCGGCGGGCGCGGCCTCGTAGCCCGATGGGCCGCGCGCGACGAGCAGCTCACGCAAGAGCGGGGTGAAGCCGTCCTGCACCTTCGACCCTTTGCGGGGGCGTTTGGGGGCCCTGCGCGCGGCGGGGCTCACGCCGCGTCCGCCAGCAGAGCGCGCAGCACGTACTGGAGGATGCCGCCGTGGCGGAAGTAGTCCGCCTCGCGCGGCGTGTCGATCCGCACCGTCGCGTCGAACTCGACCGCCGCGGCGCCGTCGCGCTCGGCGCGCACGCTGACCGTGCGCGGCGGGCCGCCGTCGCCGGCCATCGCCTCGGCGAGACCCGCGATCGAGAACGTCTCCTCGCCGCTGAGCCTGAGCGAGGCGGCGTTCTCGCCGTCGGGGAACTGCAGCGGCAGCACGCCCATGCCGATCAGGTTGGAGCGGTGGATGCGCTCGAAGCTCTGCGCGATCACGGCGCGCACGCCGAGCAGCTTCGTGCCCTTGGCGGCCCAGTCGCGAGAGGAGCCGGTGCCGTACTCCTTGCCGGCGAGCACGACCAGGTCGATGCCATCCTCGATGTAGCGCATGGCCGCGTCGTAGATCGACATCTGGGCGTTCGAGCCGTCGGCGAGGTAGTACGTGTTGCCGCCCTCGGGCAGCGGCTCGAGCCCGGCCTCGCGGCCGAGCAGGTTGCGCAGGCGGATGTTCGCGAACGTGCCGCGCATCATCACCTCGTGGTTGCCGCGGCGCGCGCCGTAGGAGTTGAAGTCGCGCGGCGCCACGCCCTGCTCCTGCAGGTAGAGCCCAGCGGGCCCGTCGCGCTTGATCGAGCCGGCCGGTGAGATGTGGTCGGTGGTGACGCTGTCGCCGAGCAGCGCGAGCACGCGCGCACCCGCGATGTCGCGCACCGGCGTCGGCTCCGCGGGCATCCCGTCGAAGTACGGCGGCAGCCGCACGTACGTCGAGTCGGGGTCCCAGGCGAAGCGCTCGCCGTCCGGCACCGGCAGGCCGTTCCAGTGCTCGTCGCCGGCGAACACCTCGCCGTAGCTGTTGCGGAACATCTCCGCGCGCACCGCCTCGCCGACCGTCTGCGCGACCTCCTGCGCGGAGGGCCAGATGTCCCGCAGGTACACGTCCTCGCCGTGCTCGTCCTGGCCGAGCGGGTCGGCGACGATGTCGATGTCCATCGTGCCGGCGAGCGCGTAGGCGACACACGAGCGGCGGCGAGGCGAGATAGTTCATCTTCACGTCCGGGTTGATGCGGCCCTCGAAGTTGCGGTTGCCAGACAGCACCGACACGACCGCGAGGTCGGCCTCGTTGACCGTCGCGGAGACCTCCTCCGGGAGCGGTCCGGAGTTGCCGATGCAGGTCGTGCAGCCGTAGCCGACGAGGTTGAAGCCGAGCTGCTCGAGCGGCTCGGTCAGCCCCGCGCTGTCGAGGTACTCGGTCACGACCTTCGAGCCGGGCGCGAGCGAGGTCTTGACCCAGGGCTTGGAGCGCAGCCCACGCGCGAGCGCGTTGCGCGCGAGGATGCCCGCCGCCGATCATCACCGAAGGGTTCGAGGTGTTGGTGCAGCTCGTGATCGCGGCGATCACGACGTGCCCGTGATCGAGCTCGACCTCGCTGCCGTCGGCGAGCGTGCAGCGAACGGCGCTCGCGGTCTTGACCGTCACGCCGCCCTCGTCGGGCGCTTCGACGTAGCTCGGGCCCCCGTCGGCCGGCCGCGGATCGTCGTTGCCGTTGGCGGGCGGGTCGCTCGTGGGAAAGCTCTCGGCGTCGGCCTCGTCGCGCGCATCGTAGTGGGTGACGTAGCCGCCGAGCGCCTCGCGGAAGGAGCTCTGCGCGCGGCTCAGCGCGATCCGATCCTGCGGGCGCTTGGGCCCGGCGATGCTCGGCTCGACGCTCGCGAGGTCGAGCTCGATCGTGTCCGAGAACGTCGGCGCTTCGGAGTGCTCGTCGTGCCACAGGCCCTGCTCCTTGGCGTACGCCTCGACCAGCGCGATCTGCTCGGACGAGCGCCCGGACAGCTCGAGGTAGGTGAGCGTCTCGGCGTCGATCGGGAAGATCGCGCAGGTCGAGCCGAACTCCGGCGACATGTTGCCGATCGTCGCGCGGTCGGCGATCGGCAGGCCGACGAGGCCGGCGCCGTAGAACTCGACGAACTTCCCGACGACGCCGCGCTCGCGCAGCATCTCGGTGACCGTCAGCACGAGGTCGGTCGCGGTAGCGCCCTCGGGCAGCTGCGCCGTGCAGGCGAAAGCCGAGCACCTGCGGGATCAGCATCGACATCGGCTGGCCGAGCATCGCCGCCTCGGCCTCGATGCCGCCGACGCCCCAGCCGAGCACGCCGAGGCCGTTGACCATCGTCGTGTGCGAGTCGGTGCCGACGAGCGTGTCCGGATAGGCCTGTCCGGTCTTCTCGTTGGGAAAGACGACGCGCGCGAGGTACTCGAGGTTGACCTGGTGCACGATCCCGGTGTCGGGCGGCACGACCGCGAAGTCGTCGAACGCGCCCTGGCCCCAGCGCAGGAACACGTAGCGCTCCTGGTTGCGCTCGAACTCGCGCTCGGCGTTGACGCGGAAGGCGTCGCGCGTGCCGAAGGCGTCGACCTGCACCGAGTGGTCGATCACGAGCTCGGCGGGCGCGAGCGGGTTGATCTTGGCTGGGTCGCCGCCCATGCCGGCGATCGCATCGCGCATCGCCGCGAGGTCGACGACGGCGGGGACGCCGG
This sequence comes from uncultured Solirubrobacteraceae bacterium, assembly GCA_963797105.1. Lineage (GTDB taxonomy): Bacteria > Actinomycetota > Thermoleophilia > Solirubrobacterales > Solirubrobacteraceae > Palsa-744. Next base: position 538,364 of record CAWCOB010000002.1, on the reverse strand, counting down.
TGAAGTCCTGCATCAGCACGCGCGCGGGCGTGAACGCGATCTCCTTGCTCGGCGTGGCCTTGGCGTCCCAGCTCGCGAGCGCTTCGATGTCGGGGGCTGTGACCGAGCCGTTGCCCTCGGTGCGCAGCAGGTTCTCGAGCAGTACCTTCAGCGAGAACGGCAGCCGCTGCACGTCGAAGCGCTGTTGCAGCGCGTCGAGGCGGAAGATCTCATACGCGCGCCCGCCGACGTCGAGCGTGTCCTTGGCGCCAAAGCTGTTCTCCGACATGGGCATCTCTCCCGTGCGATCCGCGGTTGTACCGTAGCCCTCCCGCCCCTCCGCCAGTCTCGCAGAGTCGCCGTCGCGACCCGGTGCAGAACCGCGCCGGCGGGCCGGGCGAGGGCGTTCAGCGACGTGGTGCTGACTGCTTTCCTCTACACCGACGCTGCCGGGGCGCGCGTCACGCGCCCCTTGCCCTGGCGCTTGGAGCGCAGCAGCGCTGCGTCACAGGCTTCGAGCAGCTCGTCGGTGCTCATCGGCGCACGCCATTGAGCGACCCCGATCGAGGCCGACACGCCGCTCGCGCCGACCCCGTTCAGGGCAGGGATCGCACGCAGGCGCTCTAGCGCGCGGCTCGCCGCGGCGGCGGCGCTGTCGAGCTCGGCGTTTGGCAGGATCACGACGAACTCGTCGCCGCCGTAGCGGGCCACGCGGTCGAACGCGCGGAACTCTCCCACGAGCGCCTGCACGACGGCGCGCAGCAGCGCGTCGCCGGCCTGGTGGCCGTCGCGGTCGTTGACGGCCTTGAAGTCGTCGAGGTCGATCAGCAGCGCCGACAGCGGTCCCCCGGTGCGCGTCGCACGGCCGATCTCCTCATCCAGGCGGCGGCGCATCGCGCGGTGGTTCATGCAGCCGGTGACGGCATCGGTGCCCGCCTCCGCGCGAGCGCGCGAGAGCGCGAGCGCGGTCGCCCCCTGCTCGACGAGCGCCGCCGCGAGCTCTATCTGCGAGTGTTCGAAGACGGCGGCGGAGCGGCGCACGAGCACGACCACCGCCTCGACCTCGCCGCGCTCCGCGAGCGGCAGCAGCAGCGCACATGTGACGGAGCCGGTCTCCGCCAACCGCGGCATGCCGCTCGTCAGCCCCTCAGCGTCCGCTGCAAGGAAGCTGTTGCGCGTGTTCGCGACCCAGCTCACCGCGGGCGGGCGCTCGGCGCGCGGCAGCAGGTAGCTGAGCCGGCCGATGCCGCCGGACATGTACACGGCCACCAGTTCCTCCTCGCCGTCGCCGCCGATGAGCAGGTGGTGGATGTGGACCTCCTCAGCGCCGGGCACCGACAGCAGCTCGCGGGCGAGCGTGCGATACAGCGCGTCCGCATTGCCGGCGCCGTCGGCGAGCGCGGTCAGGTGGCGGATGCCGGCCAGCAGGCCGTCGAGGCCAGCGAAGGACGATGAGGTATCCGTACCCGTAACGACATCCATGCCGACAATGTACGGCATGGGCCAGCTGGCGTGGGGGCGACCACGCGGCCGCCCCCACTGTGCCCGCTGGCGGGTCGAGCCGCTAGCGGAACGTCACCGTCACGGTTGTCGTCGAGTGCGCGCCCGGCTTCTTGGGCACGAAGCCGACCCTGACCTTCACCTTGAAGGGCCGGCCTTTGCTGCGTCCGCTGCTGGACAGCGGCACCTTCAGGGTCGTGGCTTTGCTGGCGGCGCTCAGGGTCCGCCGGACGGTCGACAGGCCCCTGCCGCTGCCGCTGATGCGCCCCGCGGCGTAGGTCCTGATCGTCAGGTAGGCCGTGTTTCCGACCACCCTGTGTCCCACGATCTGCACGCCGCAGCCGGTCGGTGCGATGACCGTGTTGTATTTGTTCTGCTTGCCGTTCTGGCCGGTGATGATCGTCGGCATCAGCAGCTTCGCGGTGCAGAGGTTGGTGGTGAGGTTTTCCGTCGTCAGCGCCGAGTGCGGACCGACCGGCAGGTTGACGGTGATGCTCGAGACGGGCACGTCGGGCGTCGCCTCGAAGTTCGTCGTCGTGATGCCGTGTTTGATGTTGGTCTTGCCTTCGACGATCGTGCGCACACCGTCGCCTTCGAGCACGAGCTCGAGGCTCGGGAATTCTTCCCCGGAGTGCGAGACGAGGAACGCGGGGCCTTTCATCGGGACCGGCAGCACCGGCGTGACCGCCGTCGCCGACCCGACTTCAGACCCTGGCGAGACTTTCGCGCAGCTGAGCGGGTTTTCTTCGAACGTCTTCGCCAGACACGCTTTCTGCAGCGTCGTCAGACGCGAAGGCAGCGCTTTCGGCAACGTCACGAACACCGATTTGATGTTCGACTGGCCGTCCGGCTGCGTGAGCGTCGTCACCAGGCTCGCGCCGTTCGTTTTCGAGTGCTTGGCACTCGTCGACGCCACGAACGCCGGCGTGAAGGCCAGCGCGCTGCAACCTTCGGCCTGAAGCGGCGAGTTGAGCCCCGTCTGCGTGCCGCCGAAAGTCGAGGTCAGGCTCGTTTCCGTGTACTCGGTCGAGCAGTTGGTCGGGTTCAGCAGGAAGCCCTGACGGTTGACATCCACATTGAGCGAGCGCATGCGCAACGGCACACCCTTGACGATCGTCGGTAGCGTGGTTTCGGCCGTCACTCGCGCCGTCGCCGGGTTGATGAGGATCTTCGAGCGCGTGATGACATTGCCGAGGTTGAACGGGCCCGCTACCGCGGGCACGTTGATCGAGAGGCCAAAGGGAGCCCCTTCGTAGGGTCCCGTCATATACACGGGACCGGAGAACGAGTACGGGGAGCTGCCCGAGCCCGCCGTGACCGTGGCAGTACCGATCTTGCTGGCGGCACCGCACGTGCCTTCCTTCGCCTGCGGTTCGCCGCAGAGGGTCACCGCGGGGATCTCGCCGACGAGGCCCGAGGGCAGCGTCGTCTTGATCTTTTCGAGGTACTGCTGACCTTCGGGACGCGCCAGGTTGAACGTGTACGAGTCGTGCGCGCCAGCGGACGCGTTGCCATATTCCGTGCTCTGGCTGAGCGAGAACGGCAGCGACGTGGCGCAGCCGGTGACAGCGGCCCCGAAGGACGTACCCAGCGAGGTCGACGGCAGCGCGACCGGGACGAACTTAGCCGCCCCTATCGGTTCGCCGCAGATCAGCGGGTTGGCGATCGAGGTCAGCATGCCCCGGTTGAAGTGGATCTTGAGGGCGCTGAAGGGCTGTTCCGGGACTTCGTTTTCCGGGAAGACGGTCGTCAGCTGGCCGGTTTCCGGGTTGGGGATGACTTCGGCTTTGAGACGGACCGAGACGCCATAGCGTTCGGAGTTGGCCACGATGTAGATCGTGTACGGAGGGCCCGTGATCGGTCCCGTTTCCGATCCCGTGGTCGGGCCGCCGAGATACACGTGCCCGGTCAGCGAGCCTTCCGGCAGGGTCGGCACGTTGAGCGTCACCGTTCCCAGCTCCGAGCTCGAGGGACATGCAACGCCGAATTCTTCGCTGTGGATCCTCGCCTGCGCGACCGTGCATGCTTCCAACCCCGCCGCGGCCGACGGGTTCAGCGTCATGCCTTCCGGCAACGTGATCGAAGCGCTCCTGACCTGGGACTGGGCGATAGCTTTGGCGTTGTTCGGCTCCGAGGCCACCGTCGTGATCTGGTCCGGCTGGTCGCTGCCCGCGGGTTCTGTTTCGACCTTGAAACTGGGTTCGAACAGCAGTTTTTCGAATTTCGTCCCGAATTCATCGGTTTCGCCGTTGCAGCCCATGAGCCCCACCGGCGTCGTGTATTCGGCTTCGGCGGGTACTTTTTCCTTGTCGATCATTGTCAACCTGGTCGTGTTGTGACCGGGGCAGCTCGTGGCGTTGGTGACGAAATCGCCTTCACCCGCCGTGCCTTCAAAATCCAGACGCGAGCTGATGAGCGGCAGAGCTTCGGACACTTTGATTTCGAAGTAGTCGTGGTAGTCGCCCTTGCCGGTGCCGTTCGCCTGGTCGCCCCATTCCACGTTTCCTTCGATCAGGGTGTGGGCGTAGTACTGCTGTTCCTCGATGACTTTCTGTGCGGCTTTCGAGGGAACTTCGGGGTCTTTGATGCTTTCCAGGTACGCAAAGAATTCTTTCAGCCCGCCCGCAGTGATGGCGATCGGGAGCTTGAGCGCGACTCCGTACTCGGATGCAAGGCCCTTGCTTGGTTCGAGGTTGTAGACCGTGCCTTCGAGGCCGAGGTCCAGGTTCCCCAGCGAGGGAACGGAGACCGTCGCGCGCTGCTTGCCGACCACGCTGTCTTCAGCGCCAGATTCGGCGCAGGTGGGCGCCGGGTAGAACCCGGTCCCGGGAAATTCTTCAGCGCCACCGAATTCCCGCGTCGAGCAGTAGGGAACGGCCGTCGGATCGGTCGCGAGCCCGGGGGCCACGTCGGTGCGCAGATGCGTCACAACCGCGGTGGGTTTCTCGAACGGCAGGCTTCCTTCGGTCTTTACCTTGAAGTCCGTGACCCCGTAGGGCACCCGGCCTCCGGCTTGCAGGAAGCCCTGTTCTTCGGCTTCTGCCGTGTTCGGCGCCTTCGGTTCCACATACGTCTGAGGCCCGAAGAAGGCTTCGAGTTCGGCGCTGTAGGCTTTGAGTTCGATCGTCTGTTCGGTCTGCGCGCATTTTTCGACCTTGCAGTTGACTGCCACCAGCGTGACTTTCGGCGTTTCCACCGCCAGCGCCACGGGCGCCGATAGAACGACGAGCGCAAGCGCGCTCGCGACGAGCGCTACGAGCGAAACACGAACCCTGGACCTCACGACTACCTCCCCTATTGAAGCTCGGCTAGATCGAGACACGGCTACACCCCTCGGGACTCCGAGCAGGCGAAAAAGTTGCGGTTGACCAAAGGAACTATTAGACGGCCTTCTCTCATCTCCTCCTACTTGAAGCTAGGGCCGGACGCTTGAAGCTGGAGCCTGCCCCGGGACAGGCCCCAGCCCGCCCCAACCCGCTGCGGCGCATGCCGCACTGGTGGAGATAGCACCGTCGTCGCGCTTTGGATCACCCGCTCGACGACTGGCCGAGCGGCCAGGCCGGCGCTGCCACAGACCTGGCTCCGTGGCCAGCCAGCTACTGCCCGGACCAGCCCGGCGCGAGCTCCACGGGCACGCCGAAGCCGACCCGCAGGAGCGCGCCGCCGCCGGGCGCGTTCTGGGCTTCCGCGAAGCCACCGCATGCCTCCGCGGCCTGGCGCACGATCGCGAGGCCAAGCCCCGACCCGGGCAGCTTGCGCGCGTCGCGCGCCCGGTAGAAGCGGTCGAACACGAACGGCAGGTCGGCCTCCTGGAAGCCCGGGCCGTGGTCGCGCACGCTCAGCACGCCCTCAGCCAGCGTCACCTCCACCGCCGCACCCTCGGGGCTCCACTTGCGCGCGTTGTCCACCAGGTTCGACACCGCGCGACCGATGCGGTCGGCCTGGCCGCGCACGATCGTCGGCTCGAGACTCAGCTCGAATCTCAGCTCGCCGCGCCGGCGCGCGCTCGCGACCGTACCGTGCACAACCTCGTCCAGCCGCACGTCGTCCACGGCACCGTCCGGCGCGGCACCGCGCGCCAGCTCGACCACGTCGCCCACCAGCGCCGTCAGCTCGTCCAGCTCCGCGACGATGTCAGCGCGCAGGCTTGCCTGTTCCCCGGGCGCCAGCCGCTCCGCCTCGCCCAGGATCTGGATGTTCGCTCGCAGGGAGGAGATCGGCGTGCGCAGCTCGTGGCTCGCGTCCGCGATCAGGTGACGCTGCGCCTGCACCGAGCGCTCGAGCGCGTCGAGCGTCCCGTTGAAGCTGTCCGCGAGACGCGCCAGCTCGTCGCGCCCCTGCACCTCGAGCCTGCGCGACAGGTCGAGGTTCCCGGTCAGCGACTCCGTACGCTGCGTGAAGCGCCCGATCGGCGCGAGCGCCGTGCGCGCCACAAGCGCTCCCAACAGCGCCGCCAGCACCACGCCTCCCGCCCCGATCAGCGCCAGTATCAGCAGCAGATGGCTCAGCTCGTGGTCGACCTCCGTCAGCGGCTGCGCGATCAGCACCGCGCCGTTCGGTCCCGTGCCGCTCGTCAGCACGCGCAGCTTCGTGCCGTCGACGCTGCGCTCGCTGAAGCTCGCGCCGCTGCCGCGCGCCGCGATCGCCTTGTCATTCGCCGTCAGCGCGATCTTGCGCGAGGACGAGCCCTGGCCGCCAGGCACGAACGCCTGCCCTTCCGGCGAGATGAACTCCACGTAGCCGGATGCCGCCCCGAACGGCGCCGGTTCCACGTGGCCCGGGAAGCCGCCGCCCGCACCGTAGGAGCCGCCCAGCCCCCGCGGTCCGCCATAGCCCTGACCCCGACCCTGGCCCTGGCCCTGGCCCTGATCGTCGTCAGGCGCCGGTGCACCCACGAACGCCCGCGCACGCGCCTGCAGCGTGTTGTCGACTTCGCCACGCAGGTCCGAGCGCACCGCCGCATACAGGCCGACCGCCGCCGCGAGCACCGCCAACGCCACCGACACGCTCGCCACCGCCGCGATGCGCGTACGCAGCGTCATCGCGACCAGCCGTGAGCGCGTGGATCGGGCCAGCGTCGCGCGTGTCGGCTCACGGCTCGCGCAGCGAGTAGCCGACGCCGCGCACCGTGTGGATCAGCTCGCGCGCGCCCGCGTCCTCGAGCTTGCGGCGCAGGTAGCCGATGTACACGCGCAGCGCGTTCGACGTCGGCCCGAAGTCATAGCCCCACACGCGGTCGTAGATCAGGCTGTGCGACAGCACGTGTCGCGGGTTCAACATCAACAGCTCCAGCAGCTGGTACTCCGTGCGGGTCAGCTCCACAAAGTGCTCTCCCACCTGCGCGCCATGCCGGTTCGGGTCCAACCGCAGCTCCGCGAACGACAGCTCATCTGGGTTCTCCTGCGGGTTCGCGCGGCGCAACAGCGCCCGCAGCCGCGCCTGCAGCTCGCCCACGTCGAATGGCTTGACCATGTAGTCATCCGCGCCCACGTCCAAGCCGTCGATGCGATCCGCCACCGCGTCGCGAGCCGTCAGGATCAGGATCGGCACGCGGCTGCCCGTCCGGCGCACCCGCCTGCACACCTCCAGGCCGTCGATCCCCGGCAGGCCCACGTCCAGCACCACCGCATCCGGCACCGCCTGCACGATCTGCTCGAGTGCCGCCTCGCCGTCCTCCGCCAGGTGCACCTCGTAGCCCGCCAGCGTCAACGCACGCCGCAGCGCTTCGCGCACCGCGCGGTCATCGTCAACGACCAGGATCCTCACCAGCATGATTGTTACGCGCCGACCGCCGCGAGGGCTTGCGCGCGGCCCTGGCAGTCATACAGAGTTGTCGAGCCGCCCGTTGCGGCCTGACTGCCTGCCTTGCCAGAGCTGCCGGTCGAGCTCGAGCTGCCTGCCGACGCCGACCCGCTCGACGAGGCCGAGCTGCTCGATGACAACGTGACCGCGGCACACGCTCGCACCACCGCCGCCATCGCCGTTTTCGCCCCGATACGCGTGTCGCCTCCGGGGCCGCCGCCGAATCCGCCTGAGCTTCCTTCGTCGAGCACCCAGCGGATCTTGCCCGTGCTCACCTCCTGGGCGAGCCACGACACAGTCACGTCGCTCTCGCGCCCCGAGAAGCCGCCGATGCCAGCCACGTTCTCCTCTCCGTCGAGGATCGCCGAGGCCGCGTTCGACTGGCTCGCCACCGCGATCGTGCCGCCGCCGTGCGCCTCGACGTAGGCGAGGACGCTGCTCGACACGCTGCCGCCGATCGGCGCGCCGAGCGCTGCGCCGGCGCCGCCGCGAGTGCCAAAGCCGCCGAAGCCGCCCGGAGCACCACCCGCGCCGGCCGGCGGGCCACCCGTTTGGGCAGCACCGGAACCAAATAGCCGCTGAGCCGTACCACCCGACCCGCCACCACCGGGGCCGCCAAAGCCGCCGCGCGCGCCTGCGCCGCGGAAGCCGCCGCCGGGTCGGCCGCCTGTCCCCGGATGGGGGAAACCGCCGCCCGGGCCACCACTCTCGGCCGACGCTGGGCCGCCCGACGGGAACGTGCTGCTGGTCGCGTAGCCGAGCGTGTCGACTGCCCACACCGCCGGTGCCGCCAGCAGCGCCGCGAGCACCGCCGCGACCGCCGCGACGCGCACCGTCCGTGAGCTGAACGCCACCAGCGCCAAGACCGCGAGCGCGCCGACGACAATCAGCACAGGCGGCAGCCACGTCAGCTGCCCTGGGTAGTCCGCGCGCACGACCAGCTCGACGATCACGCCGACGATCACCGCCAGCGGCGCGAGCACGCGCGCCGTGAGCCCGCCGTCGGTCAGCTGCGCTGCTCCAGCGCCCACGAGCGCCGCCGCGAACGGCGCCAGCAGCGAAACGTAGTACGGGTGGAAGATGCCGCTCGCGAAGCTGAACAGAACCGCCGTCGTCGCGAACGCGCCGCCTACGGCCAGCAGCCAGCCGCTGCGCGCGTCCGCGCGGCGCAGCCGGCTCGCGGCGAGGATCGCCAAGCCGGCGACCAGCGCGAAGCCCAGCAGCCAGCCCGCCTGGCCGCCGAGCGCCGAGTTCAGCAGTCGCAGCGGCCCGGTCGCGCCGCCGAACATGTTGCTCGCCGTGCCGCCCGGCCCGCCGGATTGCCCGTCGACGCGTCCCACGCCGTTGTATTCGAAGATCAGCGACAGGACCGTGTTGTTGCTCGTGCCCGACACCCACGGCCGATCCGCCGCCGGCGTCAGTTCCACCAGCAGCGGCCACGCGCCGCCCACCAGCAGCATCGCCGCACCGCCCGCGAGCAGCTGGCGCAAAGCGTGCATTCGGCCGCGCGCTGCCGGCGCGACCCACAGCCACGCCGCCGCGATTCCCGGCACGACGACCAGCGCCACGAGCATCTTCGTCTCGAAGCCCAGGCCAACGCACACGCCCGCTGCCACCAGCCAGCGCGTGCTCGTGCCCAGCCAGCGTGTGCCCTTGAGGGTGCGCGTGCTCGTGCGCCCGGGCGCCGCGTCGAACGCGCGCACCGTGCACCAAAGTGCCCCCACGCTGCACAGGACCAGCAGCGAGTCCGGGTTGTTGTGGCGCGAGATCGCGACCGCGATCGGCGTCAGCGCCAGCGCCAACCCCGCCACGAAGCCGCCCACGCGGCCGAAGCGACGGCGCACCAGGTCGTACACGAGCGCCACGCCCGCCACGCCCATCAGCGCCTGCGGCACGAGCATCGACAGCGAGTGAAAGCCGAACACGCGCACCGACAGCGCCTGCACCCACAGCGCCAGCGGCGGCTTGTCCACCGTCATCACGCCACCCTTGTCCAGCGACGCGAACAGGAAGTCGTGCCAGCTCGAGCTCATCGACCTCACCGCCGCCGCGTAGTAGTCGTTCGCCCAGCCGTTGCGCGACAGCGCCCACAGGTTCAGCACCGCCGCCAGCGACATCACCGCCGCGAGCTCCGGGTGGGGCGCGCGCAGTGCCAATCCCTTCGCCCGTGTTCGCGCGCGCGCAGCCCACGCCGCGTCCGCGGGTGCCGCACCGGGCGCGGCTGGAGCCGTCGCGGGTGCCGCCGATCGTGCCTGCCATGGATAGCTCATGCGTGGCAGCTTCGCCGCGCGGCGTAGGAACAGCGTGTGGCGAACCTCAAAATCTCATAAGCGCTGCATCACATGCAACGAAGCGCAGCAGCCATTCTCGATGCGAGCGATCGCGCAGCGAAGGAGGTCGAGAGATTGAACGACAGCGCGGATTATTTGATCGAGCACCTCAACGTGAGATGCCTGACGGTAGCCCGACGCTCCCGCTGAATCTCGATCGCCGCCGCTTCACAGAAGCGCGGTTCGGACTGCCCTCGAAGCGCTGCAACGACGGCGTATAGCCCGGGGCGTAGATGGACGGTAAGCCGTCCATCCGGCGAAGCGGCGACCGTACGCGCGGGCGTACCGCGAGTCACGGTCACAGTCGCGTCTTGCAGCCGCGACGGTGATGCGGCCGGAGGCCCGCCTACGCCGAGCACTGTGATCACCAGGATGGTGGATAGCGGGACCATCAGCTGATCCCTACCTGTGTGTCAGCAGGTGTCATAGTAGATGTTCCCGGGAGCGCCATTGAGCAGCGACTGGCACAACCCCGACGTCGTGGTTTCATACGATGCGAAGTTCCACACATGCCACGTGTAGTTGTTCCACTCGATGCCATTGTTTGCAGCCGCGGCGAATGACGGCTTGCTCGAGGTGGCAACCTCTCCGCCGGCTTCCAGCTGCGTCGCCGGCTTATAGAAGTAATTCGCACATGCCTTGAGTTCATTGCTAGAGCCGTAGTACCAGCACCAGATATCCCCGCCAGCCCACTGCATGCTGTAGTGGTTGCCGACATTCAATGGGACTTCCCAGACCCAAGGCGCATCGACAAACGCCAGATAGCCTTCGACGGGATTTTGGAAGGCATAGAACCACCAAACGTTGCAACAGCCTTTGCCTTCGCCGGCTTGCTGGCCAATCTCAGTCCACGTTTTCGGACCCTTGGCGTGGTTCCACGCCCACATCTCATTGTCGACGAAGTAGCCGTTTTCCCAGCCAGGCACGTCTATGGATGCTGTGCGCTGTTCGGTAACGCCGCCGAAGCCTTCTTCGGCACCGCTCATATCGAACTTTGATATCACGTAGCAATGATCGTAACTAGGTGACGGTTTGCAGTTGTTACCCCAAGTAGCGACGTGTGCGCGTTGCCTGGCGGCTCGAGCCCGGGCGGCCCACCGCCTCAACGAGGCGGACCGTGCCTTCATGGGTGCCGTTACGGTCGGGCGTTCCACGGTCGCCCCCGGCGGGATGGCCGGGGCGGTGTCGTTGACCGAGATAGCCGCGACGCGGCCTGTTTCCCGATTGATCACGAAGCTCATGACAGTGCCAGTGGGGGGAGCGGCGCCGTCTGGAGTTTTCGCAGTCACGTCTTCAAAGTGCCCCCGCATGATGACGAGGCTCAGCGAGGCGGGGGATTTTGGTAGACCCGACGATGGCAGCCCGCGTTCCCCTGGATCGAACGCAGCTTCCACCGCCTGCTGGCTCGCGCTGACAGCTTCGATGCTTTCAATGGGCCCCGCCGGTTCGGCCTGCTGCAGCGTCGCCCCGAGCTCGGCTTGGGTCAGAACGGCTTGTGCCTGCGCGGACGCGACGCTAGCGCCAAGGCTTACGAGCACCACCAGAAGTCCGACTCCCAATCGCTCTGGCATGACTATCCCATCTTCAACGGTTAGAACATATTGGCCGATATTAGCAAATGGATCACCGACAGCTGGAGCGCTTCCGGTAAACGGTCCAGGTTCAGCTCCCCACGCCGCGCTAAAGGGCCGCCGAGCTCAGGATCCAGGGAAAGACCATCAGGACGATCAGAGCAGGCGTCGAAAACCACAGCGGCACCTCCCAGGCTCAGCCGTGCCTCTGGAAAGACCCGTCGAGCGGATGGCGGCAGCCGACGTCCGCCAGCTCAGTCGATCAGACGCCGACCCAGCTGCGATATCGCAAGCCGCCACATCACCAGCGCGAACGCGACCAGCACCGCCGCGTGCCCCAGATCGGCCGTGCCGAGGGTACCCAGCGACGCGTCGCGCACCAGCTGCACGCAGTGGTACAGCGGGTTCACCTGCGCCACCTGGCGCACGCCGTCCGGCAGCGAGGAGATCGGGAAGAACGTGCCCGCCACCAGGAACATCGGTGTCAGCACCGCGCTCGTTATGTAGTTGAAGTTGTCGATCGTCTTCGCGACCGCCGCCACCGTCACGCCGAAGCCCACGAAGCCGAAGCCCGTCACGAAGCCGATCAGCGGCACCAGCAGCATCCCCCATTCCGGCTCCAGCCCGAACGCGAAGCCCACCAGCAGCGGCGCCAAGCCGTACACGCCCGCGCGCAGCGACACCCACAGCATCTCCGCCGTGATCAGCTCCTCCACGTCCACCGGCGCAGCCAGCATCGCGTCGTACGTGCGCTGGAACTGCCAGCGGATGAACGTGTTGAACATCCCCGGAAACGCCGAGGAGAACAGGATCGCCGTCGCCACCACGCCCGTAGCCACGTACGGGACGTATTTGACGTGGTGCAGGCTAGGCGCGAATTTCTCGAAGCCCAGGCCGAACGCCAGCAGGTAGATCGTCGGCTGCACGATCGACGAGAACGTCGTCGCCTTCCAGTAGCGCCCGAAGATCGCCACGTCGCGGCTCATCACGCCCGCCAGCGCCGCCGGTTCCAGGCGACCGATGCGCCGGGCACCCGCCCGCCTGCCTGCAGGCGGCGCCCCTGAGGGCGAGGGCGCCCGAGCCACCACCGTCGCCTCGGACTGCGAACGCGGACTACTCATTCGATCTCCTCGCCGGTCAGCGCCACGAACGCGTCCTCCAGGTTCGCCGGGCGGCGCACGCCCTCCGGCGCCTCGCCGTCGAGGGACTCCGCGTGCATGATCGCCAGCGCCGAGCCGCTGCGCCGGCTCTGCCAGCCGTGCTCGGCCACCAGCTCCCCCGCCCGCGCCTGCCCCTCCGCGCCGTATACCTCCAGCACCTCCTCGCCCACGTGCGCGCGCACGAGCTCCGCCGGCGTGCCCTGCGCGACCACGCGTCCCGCCAGCATCACCGCCACCGTGTCCGCCAGGCGCTCCGCCTCCTCGATGTAGTGCGTGCTCATCAGCACCGTCACGCCGTCCGCGCGCAGCCCGTCGATCAGCGACCACAGCTCCTGGCGCACCTGCGGATCCAGGCCCACCGTCGGCTCGTCCAGCAGCACCAGCCGCGGGCGGTGGATCAGCCCGCGCGCCACCAGCAACCGCCGGCGCATCCCGCCCGAGAGCTCGCGCACGATCGTGTCCGCGCGCGGAACTAGGTTCGCGATCTCCAGGGCCCGCGTCACCGCCGCCGTGCGCTCCGCCCGCGGGATTCGGTACAGGCGCGCGAACACCGTCAGGATCTGCCTGCACGTCAGCTCCACATCCAGGTTGTCCAGTTGCGGCACCACGCCCATCTCCAGGCGCGACTGCTTCGATTCGCGCGGCAGCGTGAAGCCCAACACCGAGATCTCGCCCACATCCGCCAGCGTCTGCGCCGTCAGCATCCGCATCGTCGTCGACTTGCCCGCTCCGTTCGGACCCAGCAGGCCGAAGCACACCCCCGCCGGCACCTCCAGGTCCAGGCCGTCCACCGCCATGATCTCGCCGCCCGTCCCGGAGCCGGGGAACCGCTTGCGCACCCCTCTCAGCGAGATCGCCGGCTGATTTTGCGCGTCCCCCACGCACGACACTCTACGGCGGGTCGCGGTGGCGCCTTCGCGGTCGAGGGTGCATGTTCCCCCGCACAGAGCGCGTATAACCATGGTTATACCGGGTCGCTCATGTGCGAATGTCGATCCCCGCGGCGGCCGATTGTGGACGCCGGTCCATACCCGCGCCACCCGATCTGCGCGACCCTGCTTGCAAGCTGTTCGCAATGCATGCCAGGCGAGGGAAAGGGTCATGTCAGACAGGCAACCGCAGATCGTTGCGCTCGGAGGCGGCGGCTTCTCGATGGAGAAAGACGGCTCGCTGCTCGACGACTACGTGCTGTCGCTCACCGGGACGGCGAGGCCGCGCGTGTGCTTCCTGCCGACGGCATCCGGCGACGCAGACCACTATGTCGTGCGCTTCTACCGGCGCTTCTCGCCCGAATGCGACGCCAGCCACGTGTCGCTGTTCCGCCGCGACCAGGGCACCGGCGGCGTCGAGGACGACCTCGCCAGCCACCTGCTCGCCCAGGATCTGATCTACGTCGGCGGCGGCAACGTCGTCAGCATGCTCGGCGCGTGGCGCGCGCACGGGCTCGACGCGATCCTGCGCCGTGCCTGGCGCCGCGGCATCGTCCTGTGCGGTCCCTCCGCCGGTTCGCTGTGCTGGTTCGAGCAGGCGCTCAGCGCGTTCCACGGCGCGCCGCGCATGGTCCGCGGCCTCGGCCTCTTGCCGTACTCAAACTGCGTCCACTACGACGCCGAGCCCGAGCGCCGCGCCGAGTACCACCGCGCCGTCGCCGACGGCATGCGCGCGGGCTTCGCCGCCGAGGACGGCGTCGCGCTGCACTTCCGCGCCACCAGCCTCGAGCGTGTCGTCAGCTCGCGCCCGGGCGCCAGCGCCTACCTCGTCGAGCCGTCCCGCAAGAGCGTGCGCGAGACGCAGCTCGCGGCCTCCTACCTGGGCGACGCCGGCGCGGCGGCAGACACCGGCGCGGCGGAAGCTGCCGGTGCCAAGGAGGGCGCGACGGCGAGCGCCGACGATGACCAGCCGAGCGCGGCCGACGTCGACGAGATCCTCGCCCACGCCGAGCGCGAGGCGGTCGCAGCGTGAGCAGCCGCCCAGTCGTCGACATCCAGGAGCGCCAGATCTTCGCGATGGGCGGCGGCGGCTTCACGATGGAGCCCGCCAACCCGCTGCTCGACGACTTCGTGCTGTCGCTCGCCGACGTCGGCGAGCCGCACATCCTGTTCCTGCCTACCGCCTCCGGCGACACGACCACGCAGATCAACGCCTTCAAGTCGCGCTTCGCCGAGCGCGCGTGCGTGACCGAGCACCTCTCCCTCTTTCACCTGCGCGACGCCACGCGCTCGCTCGCCGACACCGTCCTCAGCCAGGACATCGTCTACGTCGGCGGCGGCTCCATGCGCAACCTGCTCGCGCTGTGGCACGCCCACGGGCTCGACCGCCTGCTGGTGCAGGCGTGGCAGCGCGGCACCGTGCTCGCCGGTCTCAGCGCCGGCGCCATGTGCTGGTTCGAAGGCGGCGTCACGCGCTCCAGCGGGCCGCCCGAAGCGATCGCCGGCCTCGGCATCCTCGAAGGCTCGCTCACCGTCCACGCCGACGGCGAGCCCGAGCGCCTGCCCGTGTGGCTCGCCGCCGTGCGCGACGGCACGCTCCCCGGCGGCTGGGCGCTCGACGACGGCGTCGGGCTGCTGTTCCGTGGCGATCGCGTCGAGCGCACCGTCAGCTCGCGCCCCGGCGCCGGCGCCCAGCGCGTCGACGCGATCGAAGGCGAGCTCATGCGCAAGCGCATCGACGTCGAGCTCCTCGGCGAGGGGCCCCGCGCCGCGCTCGGCGGCTTCGACGAGGCCGTCGAAGAACTGCGGCGGATGCACCGCCTGCGGCGCGGCACCTCTCGCGGGCGCGGCTGAGACGCGACGCCGCGCCCGGCCTGTGCGACGCGGGACGGCCGTCGGACACGCCGCGCGGGGCCGCCGCGCCGCTCGTCGCTGCCTAGTACACGCGTCCATCTGCGCCCAAATCCGCGCAGGCCGGCCCCAAAATCGGCGAGACAGCACGAAAGGGACGACATGGATTGCCCGAAAAGGGCAGGCGCGTGTAGTCTCAACGGAACCACCTCAACCGGATCACGCCGATGCGACCACCATTCACACCCACCACTCCCGAAGCCGGCGTCGAGCGCCTGCTGCGCTGCGTCTCATCCGGCTACCTCACCGACGGCTGCTCGTGCAGGACGAGCGTCCCGGCGAGCGTCGCGAGCGCCGCCTGGGCGAGCGAGCTCGGGCGCGCGCCCGCGCGTGAAGACCAGTTCTTCCGCTTTCAGTGGAACGGCGGCGCGTGGCTCGGGTACGGCCTGCGCGACGGGCGCGTTCGCGGGGTCTACTGCCCCGAGCACAGCGCCAAGCGCGCCGAGCGCTCGTGCGACTACAGCGTCGGCGTGGGCACCTGAGCGGCTATGAGACGCGTTCGAAGATGGCCGCGAGGCCTTGGCCGCCACCGATGCACATGGTCTCCAACCCGAGACGCGCGTCGCGCCTGCTCAGCTCGCGCAGGAGCGTGGCCAGAATTCGCGCGCCGGTCGCGCCCACGGGGTGTCCCAGGGAGATGCCGGAGCCGTTCACGTTGACGCGCTCCAGCCCGTCGTGCAGCTGCCACTCGCTCAGCACCGCCAGCACCTGTGACGCGAACGCCTCGTTGAGCTCGATCAGGTCGAGCTCATCCAGCGTCACGCCCGCGCGCTCCAGCGCCAGCGCCGTCGCCGGCACCGGGCCGATGCCCATCGTCTCCGGCGCCACGCCCGCTACACCCCACGACACCAGGCGCGCGAGCGGGCGCAGGCCGAGCTCCGCCGCCCGATCCGGATGGGTCACCACGCAGATCGCCGCGCCGTCGTTCTGGCCGCTCGAGTTGCCCGCCGTGACCGTCGCCTCCGGGTCGCTCGCGCCCATGATCGCGCGCAGGCGGCCGAGCGCCTCGAGCGTCGTGTCCGCGCGCGGGTGCTCGTCGAGCTCCACCAGCACCTCGCCGCCGCGGCCCGCGACCGCCACCGGCACGATCTCCTCGGCGAAGACGCCGCTCTGCTGAGCCGCGACCGCGCGCTCGTGCGAGCGCAGCGCCAGCGCGTCCTGCTCCTCGCGCCCGATCGAGTATTGGCGGCGCACGTTCTCCGCCGTCTCCAGCATCCCGCCCGGCACCGGGTGGTTGACGCCGCCCGCACTCACACGCGCGCGTTCCAGCCGGTCCTCCAGCCTGAACGCGCCGCTCTTCACGCCCCAGCGCGGGCGCGTCGAGTAGAACTCCGCCTGGCTCATGCTGTCCGCGCCGCCCGCCAGCACCAGCTCCGCCGCGCCCGTCTGCACCTGCATGCAGCCGTACACCACCGCCTGCAGCCCCGAGCCGCAACGGCGGTCGATCTGCAGACCCGGCACGTCCACCGGCAGGCCCGCGTCCAGCGCCGCCACGCGGCCGATCGCCGGCGCCTCGCCGCTCGCGTAGCACTGGCCCATGATCACGTCGTCGACGTGCTCGCCGCGCAGCCCCGTGCGCGCCACCAGCTCGCGGATCACCGTCGCCGCCAGACTCGCCGCGCCGACGTCGCGCAGCGCGCCCCCGAAGCGGCCCACCGGCGTTCGCAGGGGCTCGCAGATCACCGCGTCTCTAGTTGACATGGTGCGTGAGGGACCCCGGGACATGTTCCGGTCATGACCCTACACGTAGCCATAGCAGGCTGCCCTACACGACGTGAGACGGCGGGCCGCCGAAAAGAGGCGCCACGGCAGAGTGGGTCGGCATCACAGATAGCGAACGAGCAGTTCCCCTCCCGGCAGGTGGCCCTCGAACAGCGAAACAACCAGGTACACGGTGAAAGACGCGAGGATCACAAGCTTGAGCGTCTGGTAGGCAGTCCAAAAGAACAGCTCGCGCTCGGCCTTTCGAATCTCTATCGGCTGGCGCGCCCGACGGCTCCCATGTTCCACCATTCGCCCGTAGCACATGATTCCAGCATGTCCACGGATTTTGAAGAAGATGTTTCTGTCTCAGACAGTCATCTGCTTGTGGCTCGAGGCGTAATAGCGGGACGGACCGGCGCTTCAGCGCAACCCGATCGCATCAGGCCGAGCTTGCGGGTGCCCAGCCCGCGAGCGCCGCGCTCATCATCGCCACCCACGTGTCGACGAGCCGCTCGTCCTCGACCTGCGCGGGGATGCCGAGCACGTCGCGCAGCAGCCGCGAAGAGAGCAGCGAGCCGAGCCCGAGCGCGGCGATCGCGCTCGCCTCCTCGGTGTCGATCTCGCGCTCGGCGCGCTCGCCGACCCAGGCGGCGAAGCCGGTGAACGTCGAGCTCACGAGCTGATCGACCGCGCTCGTCAGCAGCTGCGGCCGATTGCGCACGTCTGAGGCGAGGATGCGCAGCAGCTCGGACTCACGGTCGAGCTCGGCAAGGACGTAGCGGGCGGTGAGCGTGAGTTCGGCTTTCACGTCTCCGAGCGACCCGAGCACGTTGCGGATCTCGCGCAGAGCGCCGAGGCGCGCCAACTGGCGCTCGATGCCGGCGGCTAGCACCGCTTCCTTGCTCGCGAAGTGATGGTAGATGCCGCCCGCGCCGGGTGTGAGCCCCGCTGCGGCCTCGATCTTGGCGATGCTGGTGGCGGAATACCCATGCTGGCTGAAAAGGAGCATCGCCTCATCGACGATGCGCTCGCGGGTCGTGCTTGACATGGACACGTCTAAGTATACACTTAGCTGAAGTCAGCAGACCAAGAGGGATGTGTTCGGTGTCTGATGCAACGGCTTCTTCGGATTCACTCGCCGCGTCAAACGGCGACGGTATCGGCCACGGGCGCCTGCGGCGTGCCGCGCCGATCGCTGCGCTCAGCGTCCGCACAGCCGGCGAGGCGCTCGCGCTCGGCCTGCGCGGGAAGCTCACGAGCGCCGACGGTGCCGAGTTCCACGTGCGCACGGCCGAGCGCTACGCCGAGCTGCTCGGCCGCTCGAAGGGCGCATTGATGAAGGCCGGGCAGATGCTCTCGTTCGTCCCCGCCGGCACTTTGGTACCGGCAGAGCTCCAGGCGATCTACCAGACAGCGCTGGCGCGGCTGCGCGCGGACGCGCCGCCGATGGCGCCCGCGCTCGCGCGCGAGACGCTCGAGCTCGAGCTCGGGCAGCTCGCCGAGAGCGCCTACGCGCAATTCGATTGGACCCCGCTCGCGGCAGCCTCCGTCGGCCAAGTCCACGCCGCGCGACTGCACGACGGCCGGGCCGTCGCGGTAAAGATCCAATACCCCGGGGTCGCGGCCGCGATCGACGCCGATCTGCGCAATCACGAGCTGCTCGCCACGTTCCTCGACCTGGTCTCAGGTCTGTCGCCGATGAGGATGACCTTCGACGTTCGCGGCGCGGCGCGCGAGCTGGGCGCGCGCATCGCGGAGGAGCTCGACTACCGGCTCGAGGCCGCGAGCCAGGCGCAGTTCGCAAAGATCTACCGTGGACACCCGTTTATCCACGTCCCCGAGGTCGTCGACGAGCTGTGCACGGGGCGCGTGCTGACCCAGGAGCTCGTGCCGGGAAAATCGTGGGACGAGGCCCTCACGGCGGGACAGGAGCTGCGCGACCGCTGGGCGGAGGCGATCCACCGCTTCGGCTACGGCTCGTATAACCGCTTCTGCCTGTTCAACGCCGACCCGCACCCCGGCAACTACCTGTTCCACGACGACGGCAGCGTCAGCTTCCTGGACTTCGGCTGCGTCAAGCGCCTCGAGCGCGATCTCATCGAGACGATGGACTCGATCCTCCGCGCCTGCTGGCACGACGATGTGCTCGGGACATGGCGAGCCAGCGTCGAGGCCGGGTTCTGGCGATCCTCGGACCCCGTCACCCCCGACGAGGTGTTCGCCTACTGGCGAGATGACTGGGCGATGCTCTGGGCCGATGAGCGATTCACCGTGACGCCCGAGTACGTGGCCGGGTGGATCGCGCGCAGGTTCTCGCCGAGCGGCCCCTCGGCCAACGCCGTCCGACACGCCAGCGTGCCGCCCGAGCTCACGCTGATCGGCCGCATGGAGATCGGCATCGCATCGCTGGTCGCACAGCTGCACGCGAGCAACCACTGGGGCCGCATGGCAGCCGAGCGCTTCGGGCGCATAGCCCCGTTCACCGCGATGGGCAAGCTCGACCACGCGTTCTTCGCCGGACGCCAGGCGGCGGGCACCCTGCCTGCCCGCGGGTGATGAGACTCCATGCCCGCATCGCGGGCGCAGCGCTCTCGGCGTGTGCAGCGTGCGTGATCGTGGCGGCGTCGGCGTCGGCGTCGGCGTCGGCGTCGGCGAACGAAACACTGAACGTTCAGCCCCGCTTCAGCCCGGACACGCTCGGGGCTCCCACGAACTTCTCGCTCACGGCGAGCTTCGTGTCGAGCACGGGGCTGCCGCCGTCGCCGATCACGAGGTTCACGCTCTACGCCCCGGCAGGGATGGAAGTCGACGCGCGCGGCACCGACACGTGCGTCGCGACCGCACTCGAACAGCGCGGCCCCGCCGGCTGTCCGGCTGACTCCCGCGCAGGCTTCGGCGGCGGCGTGGGCGTGCTCGAGCTCCCCACCGAAACGGTCCGCGAGCCATACACGCTCGACTTCTTCTTCGCCGCCAAGACACGCGGGCACCTGCAGCTGCTTATCTACGCGAGCGCGATCGCGCCCGAGTCCGTGGAGCTCGTCCTTCGCGCCCGCCAGGTCCCCGCACCGAAGCCCTACGGGCTCGGCTTCAGCGTCGAAGTACCGCCGGTCTCGACGTTCCCCGGCGCCCCCGACGCCTCGATCGAAAGCGTGTTCGTGACCGTCGGCGGGCCCAACGTCGCCTACTACGAGCCGGTCGCGGGTGTGCAAAAGCTGGTCCGAGTCAGGGGCATCGTCGTGCCCAAGAGCTGCCCCAGCGGCGGCTTCCCCACGGAGGGAACGGTCGACTTCGCCGATGGCGCCACGCTCACCGTCAACTCCACGATCCCGTGTCCGCACAGCCTGTGACGGCCATGCGCCGAGCCCTGAGGGTGGGCGCAGGAGTCGCTCTCGGCACTCTGCTCACGTGCGCGCCGCCGAGCGCTCCCGCGCAGGCCGAGACCGCCGCGACGATCGCGCCGTCGTTCTCGCCCGACCGGCTCGGAGCCAGGGGCGCGCTCACGCTCACGGTCGACTACACGGGCGAGCTCGGCCTGCCCTCGCCGGTACGCAGGTCGATCGTCGAGCTTCCCGCGGGACTCGGTCTCGACATCCCGACCCTGCGCAGCTGCGGCGCAGCGCGTCTGCGCACGCACGGCGCGAGCGGCTGCCCCGCGCAGTCGCAGATCGGCAGCGGTCACGCGCTGCTCGAGGGCGACGCCGGCTCCCAGCTGATCTCTGAGAGCGTGAGGCTGTGGGTCTTCCTCGGCCCGCTGCACGGCTTCCAACCGACGTTCCTGGTGCTCGCCCTGGGCCGCACGCCACTGGAGGAGCGCATCGTCTTGAGCGGCAACGTGATCCCGGCCACAGCCCCCTACGGAGAAGCGCTCGCGATCGACGTTCCGCCGATCCCGACGCTGCCCCTCGAGCCCGACGCCTCCGTGGCAACGCTGACGCTCACGGTCGGAACGCGCGCGCAGCATCTCGCACGCAACGCGAACGCGGTCGTCGTGCCCGGCAGCTGTCCCCCGGCGGCTTCCCGTTCGCCACCGAATCCAGCTACGCCGACGGCTCCACCAGCAGCGATCTCGCCACAGCCACATGTCCGCAATGAACGAAGGAGGGTGTCACCGATGCGCTACCGAAATCACCGATCGTCGAGGCTCGCCATCTTGTTGGCCGCGACGGCAGCGTCGCTCGGCGCGACGGCGACGGACGCGCCACTTGGGGCCGACGGCGCTACAAGCCCTGCCGCGCGCGCCGCGAGAACGGTGTACGTCAACGAGCTCGGCCAGCTGCGCCTGATCAGCAAACACGGCTTCACGCTCAACGAGCGCGGCACCGCGTCCGGAACGATCAAGGGCGCGATCAGCGTCCAGCTGAAGATCGTCTCCAGCAGCCGCGTCACGGCCGAAGTCACGATCTATCCGGCGGGCGGCTCGATCGCCGGCCACGGGACGGCCGGCTACCACAAGGGCGAACCGGCATCCAGCTTCGACGGCTCGTTGGCGGTCGCGCGCGGCTCCGGTAGCTATGCGCATGCTCAGGGCTCCGGCCTCGGCTTCAGCGGCACGATCGCGCAATCGAACGACGCGATCACCGTCCACGTCAGCGGCCGCTTTTCGGATTGACCGGGGTGGCTGAGCCGATGCTCGAGCTGCGCAATCTCTTCAAGCACTACGACGCCGTCGGCGGCGAGCCCGTGCACGCCGTCGACGGCGTCTCGCTGGAGGTCGCCGCGGGCAAGATGGTCGCCCTGTACGGACCGAGCGGCTCGGGCAAGACGACGCTGCTGTCGATGATCGCGATGCTGCTCGAGCCGACCTCCGGCACGATTCTGATCGGCGGCCGCGATGTGTCCTCGCTCTCGGAGCGCGAGGCCTCGCGGCTGCGGCTGTCCGAGCTCGGCTTCATCCGCCAGAGCTTCGACCTGCTGCCGGGGGTCAGCGCGATCGACAACTCGGTGCTGAAGCTGTTGAGCACGATGCGCTGGCGCGACGCGCAGCGTGAGGTCACGCCGCTGCTCGAGCGGCTCGGGCTCGGCGAGCGCTTGGCGCACCGCGCCGAGACGCTGTCGATGGGCGAGCGCCAGCGCGTGATGATCGCCCGCGCGCTGTCGACGAGGCCACGGCTGCTGCTCGCGGACGAGCCGACCGGGAGCCTCGACAGCCAGCGCGGACGCGAAGTGCTCGAGCTGCTGCGCGAGCTGTGTCGCGAGCGCGACGTGGCGGTCGTGCTCGTCAGCCACGACCCGATGGCGGCCGTCTACGCCGACGAGGTCTTCCACCTGCGCGACGGGATCCTGTCCCCGTATGAGATCGATCGGGCACACGCGCAGCTGGGCGCCGCCCGCGACTCGCAGCTGGCTGCCGCCGGCGACTCGCAGCTGGCCGCCGCAAGCGATTGAGGGAGGGCGGCGATGCGGCCCGCCAACATCCTGCTCCTGTACCGCGTACGGCTGCGGGCCCGCGCGGTGCAGGAACTGCTCGCGATCGCCGGCATCGCGACGGGGGTCGCGCTGCTGTTCGCGTCGCAGGTCGCGGGCACGAGCCTGCAGAGCTCGGCGGCGCAGCTCTCGCGCGGGATCGTCGGCGACGCAACGCTGCAGCTCGTCGCACGCGGGGCCGAGGGCTTCCCGCAGAGCATGCTCGCACGGGTGCGCCGGCTCCCCGGTGTGCACGTTGCCGCGCCGATCCTCGAAGCCGGCGCCGATGCGATCGGGCCGCGTGGGAGCGAGTCGATCGAGCTGATCGGGGCGGACAAGAGCCTGTCCTTGCTCGGCGGCTCGCTCGTGCGCAACACCGCCCTGTCCCCGTTCGGCGGTATCGGCGCGGTCGTGCTGCCGGCGCCGCTGGCCGGCGCGATCGGCGTCACCGAGTTCGGCCAGGAAGTCGAGCTGCAGACGGCCGGGCGCGTCGAATACGCACCGCTCTACGCCCAGCTTCACCGCGAACAGATAGGAGCCCTCGTCGCGAGCCCGGTCGCGCTCGCGCCGCTGTCGTTCGCACAGGAAGCGACCGGCCTCGGCGCCCGCGTGAGCCGGATCCTCGTCGCGCCCGCTCCGGGCTCCGCAGCCGGGGTGCGAGCCGGCCTGAGAGCGCTCGCCGCCGGTCGCCTCGACGTCGAGGGCATCGGCTACGACGAAAGGCTGTTTGCGCAGGCGGCGACGGCGAGCAACCAGTCGACATCACTCTTCTCGGTGATCAGCGCACTCGTCGGGTTCCTGTTCGCGTTCAACGCGGCATTGCTCACGGTCGCACAGCGCCGGCGGCTGATCGCCGACCTGCGCCGCGATGGCTACGCGCCCGCGACCGTGATCGCGGTGCTGCTCGTCGACGCGGCCGTGCTCGGCGCGAGCGCCTGCGCGCTGGGGTTGGCACTCGGCGAGGAGCTCTCCACGCAGCTGTTTCGCTCCGAACCGGCCTTCCTGTCACTCGCCTTCGCCGTCGGCACGCAGCGTGTCGTGAGCGCGCAGAGCGTCGCGCTGGCCGCCGCCGGCGGGATGCTCGCAGCATTCGTCGCGGTGCTGAGCCCGCTGCGCGACATCCTCGCGCGCGATCCGCTCGCGGCGGTCACAGAAAGGCGGGGGTCGGCCGGTGTTCGCGCAACCGGGCGCCAGGCGCTCGCCGGTCTCGTGAGCCTCGCCGGCGCAAGCGCGCTGCTGGCGCTCGCACCGGACGCCGCGATCCCCGCGATGGTCATGCTCGTGACGGCGCTGCTGCTGGTACTGCCACTGATGCTGTCGGTGACGCTCGCGCTCGTCGGGCGACTCGCGCGCGCGGTCGTGAGCCCCGTGGCGCATGTCGCCGTGATGGAGCTGCGCGCCGGGCGGACGCGGGCCGTGGCTATCGCGGCCACCGGTGCAGTGGCAGTGTTCGGCAGCGTCGCGATCCGAGGTGCGCACGACGATCTGCTCGCGGGGCTCGCTGGCGCCGCACGAGCCGTCAACGCCCCCGCCGAGGTGTGGGTCGCCCCCGCCGGCGCCTACGACCTGCTCCGGACCGCACCGTTCGCGCCGGTGCGGCGGGCCGAGCTCGAGCGGCTCCCGGGTGTGCGCACCGTGGATCTGGAGCGCGGTGGGCTGCTCGACTACGGCACGCGCCGCGCGCTCGTGATCGCCCCCGCGCGTCGATCCACGCCGCTGCTGCCGGCCGCGCAGATCGTGCAGGGCAACCCGCGCGAAGCCGAACAGCGCGTACGCGCGGGCGGCTGGCTTGTGCTCTCGCAGGCGCTCGCCGCCGAACAGCACCTGCGCGTCGGGCAGGCGTTTACGCTGCCGTCGCCCGTGCCGGCGCGCTTCCGCGTGGCTGCGCTTTCGACGAACATCGGCTGGGCGCCGGGCGCGATCGTGATGAACGCCGAGGACTACGCGCGCGCGTGGGGCAGCGGTGACGTGAGCGCCTTCGGCATCGTGCTCGACCGTGACCTCTCGCCGAGCGCGGCCGTCAGCGAGATAGACCGCGCGCTGGGTCCCCGCGCCCGCTCAGGGCTCGTGGCCGAAACCGCCGCCAAGCACACCGCCAAGCAGGAGGCGCTCGACCGCCAGGCGCTCACGCGCCTCACGCATATCGCCGCGCTGATCCCGATCCTCGCGGCGCTCGCGATGGGAGCCGCGCTCGGCGCCATGCTCTGGCAGCGGCGGCCGCGCCTCGCCAAGCTGAGGCTCGAGGGGCTCGCTCGCGCCCAGCTGTGGCACACGATCCTGCTCGAGAGCCTGGTGCTGGTGGGTGTCGGCTGCGCGAGTGGAGCCGTCTTCGGGCTCTTCGGCCAGCAGCTGGCCGATCGCGCGCTCGCGCGCGTCATCAACTTCCCGATCGCGCACTCCGTGGCGCCGCTGACGCTGCTGTGGAGCCTCTCGCTCGTGCCGGCGGTCGCGCTCGCGGTGCTCGCGATCCCGGGATATCGGGCCGCCTCGGTGCCGGCGGCGTTGGCGCTGCAGGAGTGAGTGGCGGGCGTAGGCGTATAGGCCGACCAAGTGCATCGCCTGATCGCTGGTGCGCTTGTGCATCGCACGGTCGATACCTAAGCGTATACTTAGGAGAAGTCAGTGAGACTTGGGAGGAGGAGATACGGCGTGTCCGACGCAGAGCTGCCCCCAGACGCGACCGACGCCACAAGGCCCGAAGACGGCATCCCCCAGGGACGGCTCGCGCGCGCCGCGCCGCTCGTTGGCCTAGCGACCCGCACCGCCGGCGAGGCCGTCGTGGCTGGCCTGCGTGGGAAGCTGACAGGCACGGACGGCATTGAGTTCCACGAGCGCACGGCGGAGCGCTACGCGAAGCTCCTGGGCCGCTCCAGGGGCGTGCTGATGAAGGCTGGGCAGATGCTCTCCTTCACGCCGACCAATCCAGCGGTACCAGCGGAGTTCCAGTCGATCTACCACACGGCGCTGTCGCGACTGCGCGATGACGCCCCGCCGATGGAGAGCGAGCTTGCACGCTCGATGCTCGAGCTCGAGCTCGGTCAGCGCGCCGAGAGCGTGTTCGCGGAGTTCCAGTGGGAGCCACTGGCGGCTGCGTCGGTCGGTCAGGTGCACGCCGCCCGACTGCATGACGGCCGCGAGGTCGCGGTCAAGGTTCAGTATCCGGGGGTAGCCGAGGCCATTCGCTCCGATCTGAAGAACACGGAGCTGCTGGCCACATTCCTGAGCCTCACCATCGGCGGCCTGTCGCCGTTGAAGCTGAGCTTCGACTTTTGCGGCATGGCGCGCGAGATGAGCGCGCGCATCGCGGAGGAGCTCGACTACCGACTCGAGGCGGCCAACCAGGCTGAGTTCGCCGACATCTACCGTGGGCACCCGTTCATCCACGTCCCCGAGGTGGTCGGCCCGGTCACGCCCGAGGATGCGTTCGCCTACTGGCGCGGGTTGCTCGAGATGTTCTGGGCCGAGCAGCCCTTCAAGCTCATCCCAGAGCATGCGACGAGGTTCGCCGCCAACGCGTTCTCACCACGCGGCCCTGCAGCCAACGCCCTACGCCACAGCAGGCCATCGCCCGAGTACACGGTCACGATCAGGACCGAGGTCGGGGTGGTGTCGGTGATCGCGCATCTGCAGGCCTGCAACTACTGGGAGTCGATGGCCGCCGAGTACTTCGATGGCGCCGATCCGCTCACGGAGCTGGGCAAGCGCGAGCGAGCGTTCTTCGAGCAGCGCCAGGTGGCAAGCCATGCGTGACGATCCCCGCGATGAGCCGGCACGCGGTGTTCACGTCCGCGCTGGGCGCGTGCACCGCGCCGCGCCGCTGGCCGCGCTGAGCGCGCGCGCCGCAGGCGGTGCGGCCGTGGCTGGCGCGAGGAGCAAGCTCACTGGCGCGGACAGCACCGGGTTCCACATTCGCACCGCCGAGCGCTACGCCGAGCTGCTCGGCCAGTCGAAGGGCGCGCTGATGAAGGCCGGGCAGATGCTGTCGTTCGTCTCAGCCACGCCCGCAGTGCCGACGGAGTTCCAGCCGATCTACCGGGAGGCGTTGACGCGCCTGCGCGACGATGCGCCGCCGATGGCATCTGAGCTCGCGTGCACAGTGCTCGAGCAGGAGCTCGGCCGCACGAGCGAGAGCGCGTTCGTCGAGTTCGACTGGAGCCCCCTCGCGGCAGCGTCGATCGGGCAGGTGCACGCCGCGCGGCTGCACGACGGTCGGGCGGTCGCCGTGAAGATCCAATATCCCGGGGTGGCCGACGCGATCCGCGCCGACCTGAAGAACGCCGAGCTGCTGGCCACGTTCGTCGAGCTCGTGTCTGGCCTTTATCCCAAGAAGCTGGGCCTCGACCTTCGCGGCGTGGCGCGCGAGATGGGCGTACGCATCACCGAGGAGCTCGACTACCGGCTCGAGGCCGCCAATCAAGCCGAGTTCGCCGACATCTACCGCGGCCACCCCTTCATCCGCATTCCCGAGGTGCTCGGCGAGCTGAGCACCGCTCGCGTGCTCGTCCAGGAGCTCATACGCGGCAAATCCTGGAGCGAGGCCCTCACCGCCGGGCAAGAGCTGCGCAACAGCTGGGCGGAGGCGATCTATCGCTTCGTCTACGCCACCAACCTCCGCTTTTGCCTCTACAACGCGGATCCGCACCCCGGCAACTACCTGTTCCACGACGACGGCAGCGTGAGCTTCCTGGACTTCGGCTGCGTCAAGCGGCTCCAACGGGAGCAGGTCGACATGATCGTCGCGATCGGACGCGCGTGCGTGCGCGGCGACGTGCTCGGGACCTGGCGAGCGTGCGTGGAGGCCGGGTACTGCCGGGCCACAGACCCCGTGACCCCCGAGGAGATCTATACGTTCTGGCGCACCTCGTGGGAGCTGTGGTGGGCGGAGCAGCCGTTCACCGTCACCCCCGAATGTGCGACCAGATGGATCGAGCACAAGTACTCGCTGGCCGGCCCCTCGGCGAACGCTCTCCGGTACTTCACCGCCCCGCCCGAGTACATGACGATGGGCAGGGTCGAGCTGAGCGTGGCATCGTTGATCGCCCAACTGCATGCGACCAACTACTGGGGGTCGATGGCCGCGGAGTTCTTCGAGGGGGCCGCCCCGTTCACCGAGATGGGCAAGCTCGACCACGCGTTCTTTGCCGAGCGCCGGGCGGCGGGCCGCGCCTGAAGGGGGCTCGCCGGAGCGTCGATCTGCCGAGATCGACGCGGGGCGAAGCAGTACGCGATCTCTCGTCAGGCGAGCGGGCGGCCAAACTTGTTCGCGTACTTGGCGGGGTCCCATTGCCCGAGGAATTTCTTCGCGGCGTCTTTGCCTGAGCTTAGGAGCTCTTCCTTCTGAGCCTGCTTGAGCTTGAAGTCGGTCGTGCCGACGCTGCCCGCGGAGATGGTGCACGTGCGGACATAGGTCGATTGTCTGACCCAGTAGCTATCCCAGGCGTCACTGGCCGTGTGGAAGAGATCGACACCCATCGCAACCGGCCAGCCAAACGCCTTGACGACTCGTTCTAGACCTGCTCCCGCCGATTTGCCCCCCACGAGCTTGAAGCCAAAGGTTGGCCTCAGCGCGTCGCGATCCTCCACGTCGAAGATCCACACCGGGAAGTTGGAGAGGACGCCGCCATCGACGATCGTGCAGCGACCGGTTTCCTGGTGGAATAGCTCGACGGGCTGGAAGAAATACGGGATGGACATGCTCATCCGCACCGCGTCGGCGACCGGGAACTCTTCTGGCCTGATCGCCGGTCCGTCCTCGGTCAGTTTGTAGTCGGACAGAGCTTCCGGCAACACGAGCATTTCTCGCCTGGTTATGTCGGTGGCGATGATTCGTAGCGTCCGATTGCCTTTCTTCACGTCGCCGAACGTCTGGTTGGAGATCTGGTCTCGAAACCAGTCGTGGAACGCCTTGCCGTGCGCAAGGCCGTGGTCGCGCATCAGGTTCAAAGCACCGCCCAGGATCGGGCCGCCCGGACCCCAATCCTCGAACTGGCTGAAGTCTGTGTCAGCGATCAGCTTGACTGTTTGCTCGGCGCTGTGACCACATGCAAGATACGCGGCCACGATCGCGCCGGCGCTCGTTCCAGCCAGCTGGACCCACGTGTCGATGTAGTCATCGGGGTGCGCGACCTTATCCGCGAACTCCTCCAATGCTCCTGCGAGAGCGAGGCCCTTCACGCCACCGCCCTGGAATACGCCATCAGCGTGGTGCGCTTCCACAGCAACCCCCTTGTCTAGTTGAATGTGAATTCCGCGTCGGGTGTACCGGTCGGCGGGCGCGGACATGTCCGCCCGCCAGATCGTTCTCAGCGTTGCGGCGCATCCTCAGAAGTGCCGCTGCCACGTTGCGCGGATCACGCGCAGGGCGTTGTCGCTGGAGAACTTGCTTGCGGCATCTGGCCCGTAGTGGTCCGCCAGTGCCTGCTGAAGCCGGTGCATTTGGCCGAGATGCTCTATGCCTGGCAGTGCCGGCTTGATATAGCCGTCGATATCGCTTCCGAACGCGACGTGATCTTGCGAGCTCGTGATCTCGCAGATCTTGTCGATTTGCCGGCAGAGCAGTTCAAATGACTGCGTGAACGATTCGGGCTTGGCCGATGGGTCGCTGATGTAATGCTCGCAGCAGATAAGCCCGAGCAAGCCGCCGCGCCGCGCGATCCGCTCAACGTGCTCCTCGTTGAGGTTGTAGGAGAGATCACCGAAGCGGTAGGCCATGTGCGTCGCGATGACCGGGATCCGATCGGTGCCACCGAGCTCGTCGAGGAGCTCGAACGTGTCGTTCATCGCCGGTTCGCTCATGTGGGTGACGTCGATCAGGATCCCGTCGGTCGCCATCGCGCCGACGAGCGCCGCCCCCAACGGCGAAAGCCCCTGTCGCCGTGGCTGGGAGAATATGAGCCTGTACAGCCAGTCAGGCATGAATGGCAGCGCTGGTGCGTTGGTTGCCACTTTGCGCCAGAAGAGATGCGCGACGGTGATGCACACGACGCCGCGTTCGGCGAGGACCGCGACGTTTTTGCGAATCTCCTCATCTGCTCCTCCCAGATGAAAGCCGCCCTCGACCGAATGAATCAGGATCTGCTCGCCCGACGTCAGAGCCCGCTCGAGCTCCTGTGGCGAGTGGGCGATCGTCACCGGCACGCCGGCCTGGCGGTGAGAGCGGATGTCGGCCTCGACATCCTCCAGCTGCTCCAGCAGGTCTTGGAAATAGCCGGATTCAGGCGGCGATCCGTAGCGCTTGCTCAGGTCGATCTCGTCGAACGGGCAATAGAGCGCTGAGAAGATCACCCCGACGTCTCCACGGCGCATGAGCTCGAGCGTGACCCCTGGTTCGTCGCCCGGTCCCTGGTAGTTGACGAAACCTGACAGCAGCCGCACGATCGCGGCCCGCAGCCTGGCGCGTCGCCACCGCTCGAGTTGGGCATGCGCGCTCTGGCGCCGCCGGGGGATGACGTGCATCGGATAGTGGGCGTGCAAATCGACGAGCATCGGCTTGTCCGGCGTCTCTAGGTGCCCGGCCCCGGTACGGCCGGCGCGACGTAGGTGTCAGTGGCAGCGGCTGGCGGGAGGGGAAGCACGTCCGGCGGGCACACAGGGCGCGGGTCGTAGGGGCCGTTTTGGGCCTCGGCTTCGTAGCCCAGCGGTGTGCCTTCCCGTCGCTGCTTGCCGTACTCGTCGTAGTACTGGATCTCGAGCTCGGGCCCGGAGAACGTTAGTACCGCAAACCCGCCGAGACCCCAGTGGTCGTCACCGGCCCGGTAGTAGTCGTCGTACTCCCATTTGACCGCGTCACGGGTCACGTCGGCCTCGCCTTCGGGTCCGCTCTCGGCCGAGCGCAGGCTCGGGACCCCGCCGTGGCCGATGAGCGCCGTGTAGCGGGCCAGGTTGTTGTAGCTGCCGGTCTCGATGTCTGGCTGGTAGACCGTGCAGCGGTGCTCGTGTCCCCACAGCCAGGCCTCGGCCTGGTTACCTGCGAGCGCCTCGCTCATCGTCCTGACGAGCTGCGTGTCCACGGTTTCGTACGCGCTGAAGGGCTGGTGATGGGTTAGCAGGAGCGTCCTGCGCGCAGCGGCGCCCCGGACGCGCTCGGACAGCCACTGCCCTTGGGGTTCTTGCAGGTCCGGCTTGTCGGGGTCCTTGTAGGAGCTGTCGAGGCCGAGGATCTGCCAGTGGTCGTTGGCGAGCGCGAAGTAGCTGCAGTGGTTCTGAGCCGCGAAGCGGGTGTCGGCAAGAAGCACGTCGAAGTAGCCGTGGCCACCCGCGTACATGTCGTGGTTGCCCGCGAGCGTCCAGCTGCGCGTGCCCCAGCCGGGCTGCACCGGCCACTGGTCGAGAAAGCGCCGCCGGCACTCGTCCTCGAGCCCGCTGTAGTAGGTGTCGCCGAGATGGATCACGTGGCAGTCGATGTCCGAGGGGACCTGCAGCAGCTGCTCGCGGATCCGCGCGGCGACGTTGCGCGCCTGAGGCAACGCCGTCGCCCAGTCACCCACGACGAAAACTTTCGCCTGATCGCCGAGGCGGGCCTCCGACGGCTCGGTCGAGAAGGCATGGCGCCCCACGAAGCCCGCCAGCACCTGCGCGAGCTTGGGCTCGAGGAATCTGATGTCGCAGGGACCGAACTGCCGGAAGCGGCTGCGCAGATCCTCGCTCCAGTGCTCGACGTCGCGCCACAGCTCGTCCAGCGCGTTCAGGCGCAGCAGCTTCTTGAGCGCCGGGGCCGAGAGCTCTTCCTCGAAGCAGTGCGTGACCACGCTCATGAACTGGCTGATGCTTGGCTTTCGAGAGAGATAGATCACCGGAGGCGGGGCCGGCACGCCGGCGGCGGGTCGGCTGCTCGCCTGGATCGCCCGTTGCGGGCCGTGCTGCTCCTGCTCGATTTCCTCGCTCAGCCGGTCGAAGTGGTCAGGCGGCAGGCGCTGTCCGGCCGGCACGTCCGCGAACTTCTCATCAGAGCGTTCGGCTTTCAGCGAGGCGAGCTTCCCTTGCAGCCTGCTGGGGTCGAGCACCGGGTCGAGCAGCTGCGGGCTCACGGGTCCGCTCGTCGGTGTTTGGGTGGCGAGCTTCAGTCGATCGCCATGGTCTGTGGTGTGTGGCAGGAGCGTGATCGCGTCGGCGATCGCCTGGTCGAGCTCAGCCCCCCACAGGTGCTGCTCGGTCTTCGCGGCAAGATCGCCGAGGACGCTGCCCGCGCTCTTCCACGTGAGCCCCAGACCGGCGAGCACACTGCTCGCACCGGCCACGATCGAGCCCGAGCTGCTCTGTTCGAGCATCAGCCAGATGCCGACGCCGATGAGAGCAGCGGCCAGGATGACGACGAGCGCGAAGCGTTTGATGAACTGCCAGACGATCTTTCCCATCGTTTCGAACAGCCGGCCCGCGGCTTCGAGGTAGTTGTCGAGCACGAGCATGTCCTGGCCTGACTTCTCGCCGGAAAGCAGCGCCCGCCAAAGCTGCCCCTGGCGGCGCAGGCCGGCCAGCGCCTGGTCGGCCTGCTCATACCCCGGCTTGCCCTGGCCGGGAAGCAGGTGTTCCACCCACTCGTTCAGGGAGATGCTCACGCTGCGTCCCGCATGAGGCGGTAGCGCGGTGGCGAGATCGTCGAGCCAGCCACGCAGCTTGGCGATTCGATGGGGTCGGAACTCGGCCAGCAATGTGGCGGCACTCGCCGGACTACGACAAGTGTCCGCCAGCGAGCGACCGAGACCGTAGGCCTTTCCAAGTCGAAAATCGGCGGCGGTAAAGGCTGCCAGCAGCTTCACATGAAGGTCGCGCACAGCGTGCGCACGCTCCGCCGGATCGACGTCAGCCGCTTCGAGGCATTCGCGCAGCGCCTGCGTCTTGGGCACCGTCACCTTTGCGCTGGCCAGCGCGTCCGCCAGCTTGGCGAGAGCGGCATCGATCTGCTGGAGGGTGATCTCGGCGCGTTCGCCTCTCCCGAGCCTGCCCAGTCCGGGAAGGTCATCGCGCGCCGCAGGAGCGGCACGGGTCCCCCTGTCCGGACGATAAAGCTCTGCCATCTGCCAGCCGAGCGCGAAGGCGGCTGACACGTGCGGGTCGGGAGCCGGTCCCACCGGCTGGCTCCTCACGGCATCGCTGGCCGTCTGCAGCAAGCCCGCCAGTGCGTCCGACGGCGCGCCCGGCCCAGAGCGAGCCGCCTGTGACGGTTCGGTCATCGGCCCCACCGCATTGTCCGCGTTCCCACCAGTCGCGCCCCGATCAGCGAGTTGCCTACCCCAAGCGCAGCACATCCGACACGCTAGGAGATTACATGCTCCCAACACGCGAAACTTCCGGCGGCTCGACGATCGCGATCGCGCGGGGCGGCGACACGCTTGCGGAGGGACGCATCGTCCACATCTTCGTGCGCGCCGACCGCCTCGGGGAGAAGGCCCCGATCCCCGATCACGTGCGGCGAGCGCTGCACCGCTGCTGCGTCAAGGACCCCGACTCACGCAGCTTTGACTAAAGCTGCTCGGATCCGGAGGCCCCACGAAGGGAGATACGGACCAAGGCCCGGCTGGCGTCGCTTGGAGGCCTGATGGATGGCTGATGCTTCTGTGCCCTGGTCCGCGGGCTTCGCTACGGTGTCGCCATGGTTGCCCAGGAGGTCATCGAGGCTGCGCGCCAGACGCTGGCGGCTGTCGCTGACGATCCGTTCAAGATCGTGCTGTTTGGCTCGCGGGCACGCGGTGACGCAGGCCCGGACAGCGATTTCGATTTCCTCGTCGTAGAGCGGGACCCTCGCAACCGTCATGCCGAGATGGTGCGTCTCGGTCGTGCGCTACGCCCCCTCGGGGTGCCGTTCGATGTGATCGTCGTCAGCGAGCGCTACGCCGAGGACTGGGGAGCCGTGGAGGGGACGATGGTGCACGCCGCGCTGACCGAGGGTCGAGTGCTGCATGCCGCCGCATGACCGGCTTGACTTGGCGCGTGTTCTGCTCGCCCGCG
Organism: uncultured Solirubrobacteraceae bacterium; assembly: GCA_963797105.1. Lineage (GTDB taxonomy): Bacteria > Actinomycetota > Thermoleophilia > Solirubrobacterales > Solirubrobacteraceae > Palsa-744. The sequence continues at coordinate 505,131 of CAWCOB010000002.1, read as the reverse complement.
CCGTCGATGACGAGACGCTGGTGCGAAAGGTCCGCTCGGATGCCGACGTGGCCGACTCGATCGTCGGCTTTCACGTCCAGGGCGGCCTCCGTAGCGAGCAGCTGATTGACGGCGTCGGGCACTCGCTAAGCATGATCGACGCTTGGGACATCCCAGCGAACCAAGTTCGAACAACGGCGTCCTACAGGCCGAAAACGGGGGTGGTCGGAATGTTCTCGAACGCTCCGTGGCCCCTGATCCGGCGGCTCCATGGGGAGCGATTTGGGGCTTGAATCCCGAACAGCGGCACCGCGTATGGTGGGCTTGAAGCAATCCTACCGTGGTAGGATCCACTGCATGGCTAGTCAGAAGCGCTCGATCTCTTTTGAGGAATCGGTACTAAGCGAGGCTGAGCGGCGTCTTGCGGAGTCTGGCGGGAGCCTGTCGGCATTTGTGAACGCCGCAGTCCTGCACGAGTTGCAGGTCACTCGGGGCCGCGAGCTGCTCGCTGCGGACGTGGCTGAGCTCGGCGCGATCCCTAGGAACGTCAAGACCCAGGTTGCTGCCGAGTGGCCGGCCTGACTCTCGATGCCGGTGCACTTATCGCCTACGAGCGCGGGGATGAGCGCATCCGCGAGATTCTGACGGTCGCATACGCCCGCGGTCTCGTGCCCACGATCCCGGCAATCGCGCTTGCCGAGGTCTGGCGCGGCGACGCCAAAGACGCTCGAGTCGCTCGTCTCCTCAAAGCATCCTCGATCGAGACTGTCGATGAGAAGCTCGCTCGTGCCGCGGGCAGCTTGCGCCGCAATACCCCAGGAAGCGGAACGATCGACGCGTGCGTAGCGGTCGGCGTGCGTCGTCGACTCGATGCCATCGCGACCTCGGACCCAAACGACCTGCGGATGCTCCTCGGACCCGACTTTACGATCCTCGCCGTTTAGGCGCGCCGACCAAGGGCTTACCCGAAGTTCGAGCATCGACCTCATACAGGCCGAAAACGGGGAGCGGGGGACGAAGATCGAACCCAGACCTTGCGTGGAAACGCATCAGGGAACTGCACGCCCGGCGTTATGACTGACAGGTACGCGATGCCGCTTGCCAACAGCGGCCGAACGGACTAGAATTACGGTCATGCCTGATATTCTTCCGCTTTCGTCTGTCAAGGCACATCTCTCGGAGATCGTGGATCGCGTCGAGCTCGAGCAGGAGCGCATCGTGCTGACCCGGAACGGGAAGGCTGCCGCCGTCCTCATCAGCACTGACGACCTAGAAGGGCTTGAGGAGACGCTCGCGATCCTGTCCGACCCAACGCTTCGTGAGCAGATTCGCGAAGGCGAAGCGGCAGCAGCGGCCGGTGATACCGCCACGCTCGAGGAGCTGCAGGCCGACCTCCAGGCCAGACGTGCGAGCGACCGGGCCGCGTGAGCGACAGGCCGTGGCAACTGGTCGCCGCCAGCTCTGCCCGCCGTGATATCCAGAGCCTCCCGGAGAAGTACGCGGCGGCGGTCCTCGAGCTGCTACCGGTCATCGCCGTCAACCCGAAGCGCGTGGGCAAGCCGTTGCGCTTCGAGTACGAGGGATGCTGGTCGGCCCGTCGCGGCCCGTATCGCATCATCTACGGCCTCGATGAGGCATCCCGAACAATCACCGTCCTGGCCGTAGGACATCGCGCTGACATCTACCGCAAGCGCTGAAGCGAAGCCGCTCGTTCAGGCCGTCTGCCGCACGCCGCTCGAACGTCACGGTCCGAACAACCGCCCCAACCCCTCGAAAAGTGGATTGAAACGCGCGCAGCAACCCATCAAGCTCTCGCTCAAACGCACTTGAGACAGCCAGAGACAACCCTCGAACACCCTTGAGGGTTCGAGGGCCGGCGAAACAGCGGAGGGGGAGAGATTCGAACTCTCGGTACGCCAATCAGGCGCACAACGGTTTTCGAGACCGCCGCATTCAACCGCTCTGCCACCCCTCCAGGGGTACGCCCCCAAGGCTAGATGATCCCAGCCCGCCTTTGCAGCTCCCCGCCCCGCGCCGCCGGCCTATCGCCGCGCCGCGAAGAAGTCGCTGAGCAGCCCGCCGCACTCCGGCGCGAGCAGCCCGCCGGCCACGATGGGCCGGTGGTTCAGCCGCGGCTCCGCCAGCACGTCGAGCACGCTCCCGCACGCCCCCGCCTTGGGGTCGGTGGCGCCGTATATGACACGCCCCACGCGCGCGAGCACGATCGCGCCCGCGCACATCGCACACGGCTCGAGCGTCACGTACAGGATCGTGTCAAGCAGCCGCCAGGTGCCGGCCAGACGCGCGGCCGCGCGCAGGGCGATGACCTCCGCATGCGCCGTCGGGTCCTGGCGCAGCTCGCGCTCGTTGTGGGCCGCCGCGACGAGCTCGCCGTCGTACACGAGCACCGCGCCGATCGGCACGTCTTCGTGTTCGGATGCGCGCTCGGCCTCGCGCAGCGCGAGGCGCATGAAGTAGTCGTCGCGTGGGAAGAAGCGCTCGCTCATGGGGATCGCCCGCGGGGTCTGCGACAGTGCTTCCGCCGCCGCAGCGCCCGCCCATCATCATTACCAGAGCCGATGCCCTCTCCAACTGCCCCGTCCACACCGTGCCGCCCTGCGCGCGGCACGCGAGCGCTGCTCGCGCTGTGCGCGATCGCGGCCCTTCTCGGCGCCGGCGCGCCCGCCGCGCTGGCAGCCTCGCCCGCTCCCTATGCGCCGAACGAGGTCATCGTCGGCTACGCCTCAGCTCGGGGACGGCGAGCCGCCGAGACCGCGCGCGTCTCGAGCTCGAGCGAAGCGACCGAAGCTGAAGCGCGCACGCGGGTGCTGCATCTCGCGCCGGGCGTCAGCGTCGCGAGCGCGCTGCGCCATCTGCGCGCGCAGCACGGCGTTGCTTGGGCGGTGCCCGACTATCGCGCGCGCGTCGCCGGCGGGCTGATTCCCAACGACGAAGGCACCGGCCACCATCCGGGCGGCTGGGAGGAACTGCAGTGGAACTTCGCCGGCGAATTCGGCGTGAACGCCCCCGAAGCGTGGGCCAACGTCGCCGCCGACGGGGCGCCCGGCGGGCGCGGCGTGGTCGTCGCGGTGCTCGACACGGGCGTCGCCTACGCCAACCGCGGCCCGTTTCGCCGCTCGCCCGACTTCAGCCGCTACGCGTTCGTCAAAGGCTATGACTTCGTCGCCAAGAACCCCTACCCCAACGACCGCAACGGCCACGGGACGTTCGTCGCCGCGACGATCGCCGAGGCCACCGACAACCACTACGGCCTCACGGGGCTCGCGTTCGGCGCGCGCATCATGCCGGTGCGCGTGCTCGACAGCCAGGGCGAAGGCGAAGCCTCGACGATCGCCGAAGGCGTCAGGTTCGCCGTCGAGCACCACGCGCAGGTGATCAACCTCAGCCTCGAGTTCTCTCCCGGCGTGACCGCCGCCGATATCCCCGAGCTGATCGGAGCGCTGCGCTACGCGCACCGCCACAAGGTGCTCGTGGTCGCGGCCGCCGGCAACGAGGGTCATGCCGCGATCGCCTATCCGGCGCGCGCGCCCGACGTGATCTCGGTGGGCGCCACCACCGAACACGGCTGCCTGGCCGACTACTCCAACGACGGCGCCGGTCTGACGCTCGTCGCGCCCGGCGGCGGCGCCGACGCGAACCTCCCGGGTGACCCCAACTGCTTCCCCGAAAAGCCCCCCGGTCGCGACATCTTCCAGGTCACGTTCACCGGCAGCTCGTTTGCGAAGTTCGGCATGCCAGGCGGCTACGAAGGCACCTCGATGGCGACCCCGCACGTCGCGGCCACCGCCGCGCTGATCATCGCCAGCGGCGTCCTCGGCCCCCATCCGACGCCAGCGCAGATCGCCGCGCGCCTGAAGGCCACCGCGCGCAAGCTCGGCGGCGGCGGCGATGAACGCCTGTATGGAGCCGGTCTCGTCAACGCGGCCGCCGCCACCGCCCCGGGCGGTCCGGGCGCCGTCGGCTGAGCCGCCCGCCGCCGGCTACTGCTTCTTCACGGCGGGCCGCGAGATCGTGACGTCCTGGGCGCCGATGCTCGTGCCTTCGACCACGACGGTGATTCGCGCCGCGAAACGTTTGCGGGCGGCGAGCAGCTTCCTGCCCGCCGCGTTCAGGGAGACCTTGACCGTCTCGCTCTGACCGGCTCGCAGCGTGACGCTGAGCTTCGCCACCACGACCTTACGCTTGCTGGTCCTGGCGCCGGCGCTCGCCGTCACCCCCGTGACGGTGCCGCCGCGAACGTCCTCGATGACCGTCACCTGGATCGTCGCAGCGGGACAGCTGCCCGTCGCCAGCGAGCAGCGCAGCGGCACGAGCACCGCGCCCGACTTGGACTTGATCCGCCCCGAAAGGGTGACCGCGGCGTTCTTGGCCGCGATGAAGCCCTGCACGCCGACCGATGCCGAGCCGGCCGGGGTGCTCGCCACGTTTGATTTTTCTTCGGCTGCGATCTCCACGGGCTCGCTGCTCACGCTCGCGACCCCCGCCGAGTTGGTCCCGGTCACAACGCAGATCAGCGACTGTCCCCGATCGGATGCCTGCACCGTGTATGTGCTGCTCACGGCGCCTTCGACCGCTTCCATTCCGCGCAGCCACCGGTAGGTGAATTCCGGCTTCGGGTAGCCGGTCCACACGCCCGCTTCGCATGACAGGATCGAGCCAACCGACGGGGTTCCGTATATGTGCGGAGGTTCGACGTTCGCGGGCGTTTCAGCGGGGATCTCGAGCGAAGCGCTCAGCGCCGTGACCGTGCCCTCGAAGTTGCTGGCTGTCACCTCGCATTCGAGCGCGTGCGCCTGATCGACCGTCTGCACCGCGTAGATCCTGCTAGTCGCACCCGCGATCGCGGCGCCGTCGCGCAGCCACTGATAGGTGAAGGTCGGTTCCGGGTTGCCCGTCCACGAGCCCTTGGCGCACGTCAGGATCGCGCCGACTTCGGGCTTCCCGAGGATCGTCGGCGGCGCTTCGGCCGCGTTCGCAGGCGCCGCGGCGTCTTCGAGCGGTCGCATCGCGGCGTCGATTCCGGCTGCCGTGACACCGTTGACAACCGACACCTTGACCGCCGCGGCCAACGACGGCGTGTCGCTGTAGTACTGCGTCAGGTATTCCCCGTTCACGGCGGAGAACCCGACCGTGTAATCGGCGGCCGCGAGGCGCGAGATCGTGTATTCACCGGTCGTGCTCGTGCTCGTGCATTGCACGATCGCTTCGCCGCCGCTCTCGGTCGCACACACTTTGATGTTTTCGAGCTGTGCTCCGCTCACGGCATCCGTCACCGTCCCGCTGATCTTGCCGGCTGCCACCATCGCGGCGTCGATCCCAGAGGTCACGCCGCCCGCCTTCACCAGCACTTTGGTGGCGTTAGCGAGCGAGGACTTGTCGTCGTAGTACTGGGTGACGTATTCGCCCGACAAGGAATAGAAGTCGACCGCGTACTCCGCCGCCGGAAGCCTCGAGATCGTGTATTCGCCGGTCGGGCCGCTGCTCGTGCACTGCACGATGAATTCGCCACCGGTCTCGACCGCGCAGACTTTGATGTCTTCCAGCGGCGCCCCGTCCGTCGTGACCGTGCCCGTGATCTCGCCGGCCGCGGCCATCGCGGCATCGATTCCCGAGACGGCGGCGCCTTCGGTCAACGGCACCTTCGTCGCTTCCAGGTACGAGGCCTTCCCGTCGTAGTACTGGGTGGCGAATTCGCCACCGAGGGAATAGAACTCGACGGTGTATTCAGCCGCCGGGAGACCGGACACCGTGTATTCGCCCGCCGCGTCGGTCGTCGCGCAGTGTTCTCCGAGCGCGCCCCCCAGTTCGGAGAGCTTCGAGTACGCGCACACCTCGATGCCGGCGAGCGCGGCCTTCGGCGCCGCGGCCGTCACCGTGCCGGAGATCCGCCCGCTGCCGAGCGCGCTCACGAACGATCCCATGTGTGCCGGCCCCGTCGTCTGGCTTGCCTGCGCCGCCGGAGCGAGCGCGAGCGACGCGTCGATCGCCACCAGCACCCCCAGCAGCGCGAGCACCCTCGAGAGCCTGCCGGCTCGTGACCTCCGTGCCGTCCTGGCACACGCGCTGGAACTCATGCGACCGCTCAGCTCCCCCAACCTCAATCCGTGGCGCAATAGGCGCGGGAAGATAGTGAAGACTCGAATCTTTGTCAAGACTTCTCGGTGTTTGCGGAGCCTTGCTCCGTTTGGCTCGAATTGCGTAACGTGGGCGCGGTGCCAGATGAGATCCCGCGACCCGCGCAGGTGCCGGAGCGCTGCGACCTGGCAATCGTCGGGGGCGGGATCGTAGGCCTCGCGGTGGCGCGCGAGCTGATCGGGCGCAACCCTCGCGCATCGGTGTGCGTGCTCGAGCGCGAGGCCGAGATCGCCTCCCACCAGACGGCCCACAACTCGGGCGTGATCCACGCCGGCATCTACTACGAGCCCGACTCGCTGAAGGCACGGCTTTGCGTCGAGGGCGCACGCGCGCTGTACGCGTACTGCGAACAGCGCGGCATCGTCCACGAGCGCTGCGGCAAGGTGATAGTCGCGAGCGACAGCTCCGAGCTCGAGCGCCTCGAGCAGCTCGAGCGTCGCGGTACGGCGAACGGCGTGCCCGGCCTGCGCCGCATCGACGCCCGCGGCATCGAACGGCTCGAGCCGCATGCCCGCGGCATCGCCGGGCTGCACTCGCCGGACACCGGCATCGTGGATTTCGTGGCGGTCGCGCGCTCATACGCACACGACGTGCGCGAGGCCGGGGCTACGGTCGCGACCGGCTGCGGCGTCGAGGCGGTCTCCGTCGCCGGTCGCTCGCTGCGTCTCGCCCACACGCGCGGCGTCATCGAGGCCGGCCACGCCGTGTTCTGCGCCGGCGCCTGGGCCGACCGCCTGGCCGTGAGGACCGGTGCCGATCCCGACCCGCGCATCGTTCCCTTCCGCGGCGCCTACCTGCGCCTCGTTCCCGAGCGCCGCCACCTCGTCCGCTCGCTGATCTACCCCGTGCCCGACCCGTCGCTGCCGTTCCTGGGCGTGCATCTGACACGCAACAGCGACGGCGAGGTGCTCGTGGGTCCGACGGCGCTGATCGTCGGCGCGCGCGACGCCTACAGCCTGGCGAAGGTCCGGCCCCAGGATCTGCTCGAGACGCTCGCCTGGCCGGGAACCTGGCGGATGCTCGCGCGCTGGTGGGCTACCGGCATCGCCGAGCTCCGCCTCGCCGCGCAGCGCTCGGCGTTCGTTCGCGCGGCTGCGCGCTACGTGCCCGAGCTGCGGGTCGGCGACGTGCGCCCGGCCTTCGCGGGGGTTCGCGCGCAGGCGCTCGCGCGTGACGGACGACTCGTCGAGGACTTCGTCTTCTCGCACACCGCGCGTGCGCTGCACGTGCGCAACGCGCCCTCGCCCGCCGCCACCTCGTCGCTGGCGATCGCGCGCCACGTTGCCGAGGAGGCCGAGCGAACGTTTGCCCTCGAACGCTGACGTTTGCTGGGATCGAAGCGAACTTGCTACGGCGCGTCGGCAGCGAGTTCGAGCGCGTACGGGAGCCACCATCCTCCTGAGGGCGGCGCGCCCGGTCGACAGCTTCCGTCGGATGCGCCTGGCGGCTTGACCCAGAGGTACGCATCGAGACCCGCGACGCCGGTGCTCGTCGTCGGCGGCGTGCCGAGCGCCCTGCCGGGCGGATCGCACACGATCGGCGTGCCCGCCGGATCGATCTCCGGACCGTTGCCGTTCCTGCTCGTGTCGATCACGAAGTGCGCGCCGCCGAGCAGCCGCGAGAGGGCGTGCCCGTAGGCGATGTTCGCGGCGTTCGTCTGGAAGTTCGCGACGTTGAGCGAGAACCCCGCCGCCCGGCGGATGCCCGCTTCGATCAGCGGCGCGGCGAGCTGCCCCACGGACGTGACCCACGAGGGGTTGCCCGCGTCGATGTAGACGCGCGCGCCGGCGGCGCGCACGAGCTCGCCTACCGCGTCCGCCATCAACCCGGTCCGGATCGGACACCCGCCGACCACCAGGGGAATCGCGTCCGGCTCGAGGATGACGATCGTGTCACGCTCGCCGATCCCGGCGGCGATTTCCCCGATCCATCTGAGATAGGCGTGCTCGCTCGCCGCGACGCCTTCGTAGCAGTTGCGGCCGGGAATGTCATAGACGACGAGCACCGCAGCCGCCCCATGTCGGCCGGCTTCGGTCGTGAGCGCTGAAACCTGACGTCGTGCGCGGATCGCGTCGTTCGTCAGCCACGTGGCGATCGGCTGGCGGGAGATGCGTTCCAGCAACTGCGCGTCGTGAGCCATCCCGCGCGCCCGGAAGCTCGCCGCCTCGCCTGCCGCCGGCGTGTTCTTCGTGCGGAAGATCGACCAGCCCTGGAGGGGATCGGCCGTGTTTGGCTTAGCGGCGCTTCGGGAACCAGCGCTGCCCGGAGACTCAGCGGCGCTCGGCGCGGAGCGCGCGCCGCTGCCGGCAGCAGAGCTCGCCTGCGCGCCGGATACGGCAAGCGCGCAGACGATCGCGCCCAACACACCAATTCCGTGGCTGCCGCGCATCCGGAAGGTGACTTTAGAGAACGTGTCGGAGCGAAGCGCCGGACGCCCTACGTCCAGAGAACGTGTCGGAGCGAAGCGCCGGACGCCCTACGTCCAGAGAACGCGTCGGAGCGAAGCGCCGGACGCCCTACGCAACAGCGATGCCGAGGATCTCGCGGGCCTGCGCGGGTGTCGCGACGGGCCGGCCGATCGCATCGCACAGCGCTCTCGCCCTCGTCACGAGCTGCGCGTTGGAGTCCGCATACTCACCCGGCGCGACATACACGACGTCCTCGAGGCCGGTGCGAATGTGGCCACCGAGCGCGAGCGTGACGGCCATCATCGGGAAGTGCCTGGAGATCGCCGTCACCATCCATGGCACCCCGCTCGGCGCCATCTGCGCGAACAGCTCGATCACCGCAGGACTCGCCGGCGCCCCGCCGACGACTCCCAGGAGCAGGTGCATGACGCCGGGCCTGCCGCCCTCCGCGAGGGCAGCAGCCGTGTGCGCCATGCCGATGTCGAAGCACTCGTACTCGGGGACGATCCCGTTTTGGGCCAACTCCTCGACCAGCTCGCGCATCGACGCCGGCGGGCTGATCAGCAGCTCGCCGGCGGGCCCGAAGTTCATGCTTCCGCACGTCACCGTCGCGATCTCTGGCTGCGCCTGCAAAGAGCGCCTGGACTCCTCGACCGGCGCGCCCAGCTGCCCTCCCGTGGTGAAGTTCAGGACGACGTCGCCGACCTGCTCGCGGATCGCCTGCTTGATCGCGAGGTACTCCTCCGGGGCCTGCGTCATCGCGCCGTCCGCGTCGCGTGCGTGAACGTGCAGGATGCTTGCACCGGCCTGCGCCGCTGCCACCGCCGCGGCCACGACATCGTCGCGCGTCGCGGGCTGGTTGGGGTTGCCGGTGACGACGCCACCGGACACCGCGCACGTGAGCATCGCCGGTGGCTGCGCCTTCACGGCGGCTGCGCGGGCGAAGCCTCTCGCTGTGACGGCGCCGGCCCTGAAGCTCATAACACGCCTAACGTAGCGAACGCACATGCGGCGAACGGTGGCATCCACAGCCGTCAAGTGGCCGCAGGGCCCGATGCTATGCTCCGCCGGATGTCGGATCCGGTCAGTCGCGTCGAGCGCGAGCGCCAGTTCTACGACACCAAAACGCAGCGGTTCGATCGGCTTCGCGAGCTGATCGCCAGAGCGATCGGCGAGTTCAACCGCAACGAGGAGATCACCGAGTTGTACGACCCGCGCGACAAGCGCGTGCTGCTGTATGGCTGTGGCGCGGCGCTCGGGGCGAAAGACTTCGTCGACGCGGGCGCCACCTCGATCGTCGGCTTCGACATCTCAGCCGGCGAGATCGAACAGGGACAGCAGATCGCTCGCGAACGCGGCTACGCGGACATGATCGATCTGAAAGTCGCCGACGCCCACAACACCGGCCTGCCCGATCAATCGTTCGATTTGATCATGGGGACGGCCATCCTGCACCATCTGGACGTTCGGCTGGCGCTGACCGAGCTACGCAGGATCCTGGCTCCCGGCGGACGCGCGGTGTTTCTGGAGCCGCTCGCCCACAACCCGATACTGCGGCTCGGACGGACGCTGACCCCCAACGCGCGAACCGATGACGAGCACCCGTTCACCGTGCATGACTGGCAAATGTGCGCAGAGACGTTTCCAAGCTTCTGGCACCGCGAGGCGGAGCTGACGAGCATCCCCCTGATGCCGCTCAGCTTCGTGCTGCCGCGAGCCCTGCAGCGGCGCCTGGCCGCGCGCGTCGCCAAGGTCGACGACGGGCTGCTGGCCAGATATCCCCACCTCGGCCGTTACGCTCGCACCACGACGATCGTTCTCGAATAGCCGCCGCGCGATGGCGCGAGCGGGCAATTACAGCCAAATTGCAGCCAAAGCGCGAGTCAGATGTGCGACGATCCGCGCATATGGCGAGGCGCGTCGGAATCGACCTGGTATCCGTGAACGCGGTGCGTGAATCGATCCGCGAACACGGTGACCGATATCTCAAACGGTTCTACACCGAGGGCGAGCTGCGCGACTGTGACACGGGCCAGGGCATCGTCGCCGAGCGTCTGGCCGCCCGCTTCGCCGCCAAGGAGGCGACGCTGAAGGTCCTGCGGCCGGGCGACGAGGCGATCCCGTGGCGCACGATCGGGGTCGTCCGCCACGGCCCCGGATGGGTAACCGTCGAGCTCAGCGGGCGCGCCGCGGCGCTCGCCGCCGAGCGCGGGCTGACGGACTTCGAGGTGAGCATCAGCCACGAGGACGACTATGCGTCGGCCGTCGTGATCGCCGAGGTGGCAGAAGGGGACTTGAGCGATCGGCAAAGCGATCCGATGATTAGCGCATGACCGAGGAGATTCGACAGATCATCGCCAGCCACGGACGCCTGTCCGTCGACGCAGCCGAGCTGACCCCAGACGCCGACCTCTATCACGCCGGTATGACCTCCCACGCCAGCGTGAACGTGATGCTCGCGCTCGAGGACCACTTCGACATCGAGTTCCCCGACCGGATGCTTAAGCGCAGCGTGTTCGAGAGCATCTCGGCGATCGAAGCGGCTTTGAACGAGCTGCGCTCCGAGACGCCGGTGTCATGAGCGTCTCCGTCGACCGCGACCAGGCGTTCCTGGACGCCGTCACCCGCGTGGCCGACGAGTTCGCCGCGCCGAACGCCGACGCAGTCGATCGCGAGGCGCGCTTCCCGACGGAGACGATCGATGCGCTGCGCGAGGAGCGCGCGCTGTCGGCGTTCGTGCCGACCGAGCTCGGCGGCGGCGGCGTGTCATTCGAGGCGATCGCCACGGGCTGCTTCGAGCTCGGGCGCCGCTGCGGCGCGAGCGCGATGGTCTTCGCGATGCACCAGATCAAGGCGATCAGCGTCGCGCGCCACCTCGACGGCGCGCCGTGGTTCGAGGACTACCTTCGCGATCTCGCAGACGAGCAGCGGCTGATCGCATCCGTCACCTCCGAGATCGGCACCGGGGGCGACATGGGCCGCTCGGTGGCGGCCGTGACGGCGACCGAGCAGGGCACGTGCACGTTCGAGAAGCAGGCCCCCACGGTCAGCTATGGAGAGCACGCCGACGACCTGTTGGTGACGCTGCGCCGCGCCCCGGATGCGGAGCCGAGCGACCAGGTGATGGTCGTGGTGCGCAAGGAGCAGCGATCGCTCGAGCAGGTCTCGAGCTGGGACCCGCTGGGCATGCGCGGAACCTGCTCGCCGGGCTTCGTCGTGCGCGCCGAGTTCGACCCCGAGCAGGTGCTGCCGACGCCCTTCCCGCGGGTGATGTCGGAGACGATGGTGCCCGTCACGCACGTCCTCTGGTCGCACCTGTGGCTCGGGATCGCGACCGACGCGTTCGAACGCGCGCGCGCGTTCGTGCGCGCCGCCGCCAAGCAGAAGCCCGGCGAGACGCCGCCCGCCGCGCTGCGCCTGTCGCATCTGATGAGCGAGCTGTCGCTGCTGCGCGCCGAGGTCGGCTCGGCGCTGAGCGAATTCGTCGAGATCTGCGATGAGCCGGGGCGCGAGCGCCTGTCGGAGATGGCCACCGCGCTGCGCTTCAACAACCTCAAGATCGCGGCATCCGAGCAGGCCCCCCGGGTCTGCCAGGGAGCGCTCGCGGTGTGCGGGATCATGGGCTTCAAGAACGACACGCCGTTCAGCGTCGGCCGCCACCTGCGCGACACTATGTCGGCGAGCCTGATGATCGCCAACGAGCGCATCCACCACACCAACGCGAGCCTGCTGCTGATCGCCAAGGACGTCTAATGCCCGGCGTACGGCCGGCCAGCCCCGACCAGGCAGCGCTGCTGTCCGCGCTCGTGGAGCAAGGCCTCTTGATCGAGACCAGGGTCCCCGGGATCTATGGCCGCGGCGGGCCGTTCGAGGAGGTGCGCGAGGCGGTCGCGGCGCTCGTCACGCGCGCCGCCGCTCACGAAGCACCGGAGCAGTTGCGCTTTCCCCCGGTGATGGCGCGCCATGACCTCGAGACGGTCGGCTACCTGAAATCGTTCCCACACCTCGCCGGGAGCATCTTCTCCTTCGACGGCTCCGAGAGCGAGGCGGCCGAGCAGTACGAGCGCGCCAGCCGCCACGAGGACTGGAGCGGCTATCAGGGCATGACCGACCTCGTGCTCACACCAGCCGCCTGCTACCCGGTCTATCCCGCGGTCGCAGCTCGGGGACGGCTGCCGGCGGGTGGCATCACCGTTGACGCGGGCGGCGCCTACGTGTTCCGCCACGAGCCCTCGGGCGATCCGGCGCGGCTGCAGATGTTCCACCAGCGCGAGATGGTCCGCATCGGCGAGCCCGAGACGGTGCGCAGCTGGCGCGACGCCTGGCGCGAGCGCGCGCTCGAGCTGCTCGGCGCCGTCGGCCTGGAGGTACGACTCGACGTCGCCACCGATCCGTTCTTCGGCCGCAGCGGGCGCATGCTCGCCGCCAGCCAGCGCGAGCAGCAGCTGAAGTTCGAGGTGCTCTGTCAGATCGCCGGGCCGGAGCCGACCGCGCTCGCGTCCTTCAACTACCACCAGGAGCACTTCTCCGCGGCCTACGGGATCGAGCTCGCCGACGGCGCCGCGGCGCACACCGCGTGCCTAGGCTTCGGCCTCGAGCGCATCACGATCGCACTGCTGCAAACGCACGGGCTCGACCCGCGCTCGTGGCCGAGCGAGGTCCGCAGCGAGCTGTGAGCGCGATGAGCACCGCCACGACAGGACTCGTGAGCCTGCTCGGGCTCGACCCAGCGAGCTACCGGCCGCATCCGCTGCACGCCTCCGAGCGCACGTACGTGGAAACCAACTGCTACACGGATGTGCTGATCGAGCTGCTGCACGCGCACGGCTACGAGCCGCTGGCAGCGCTCGGCGCCACCGTCAGGATCGACTTCGAGGGCGACCAGTGGACGTTCTTCAAGCCGCTCCCCGAGGACCTCGAGCTGCTGTTCGGCGTTGACGTGCACGAGATGCAGCCGTATCGGCCGCTGCCCGAGCAGGCGGCCGCGCAGCTCGCGGCGGGTCGCACGCTGATCGTCGAGCTGGACTCGTGGTACCTGCCCGACACGGCTGCGACCAGCTACCGCTCCGAGCACGTCAAGACGTCGGTGGCGATCGATGCGATCGACTGCGCCGACGAGCGGCTGCGCTACTTTCACGCTGCGGCCTTCTACGAGCTCTCGGGCGAGGACTATCGCGGCGTCTTTCGCACCGGCCGCGCTTACTCCGAAGACGTGCTTCCCCCCTACACCGAGCTGGTGCGCTTCGACGCAGGCCCGCGCCTGCAGGCGAGCGAGCTGCGCGACGCCGCGCGCACGCTGCTGCGCGAGCATCTAGGACGGCGTCCGGCCGGCAACCCGTTCGAGCGCTTTGGCGCCCAGCTGCAGCAAGACCTGCCGCGGCTGCTCGAGGGCGATGAGGGCGACTACCACGCCTACGCGTTCGCGACCGTGAGGATGGCGGGCTCCGCGTTCGAGGTCGCGGCGTCGCACGCCGAGTGGCTGCTCGAGGACGCGGCCGGTCCGGCGCGCGAGGCGCTGCTGCGCATCGTCGAGGGCTGCAAGGTGCTGTCCTTCAGGCTCGCCCGCCGCCGCGCGTTCGAGCCCGAGGAGCTGCTCGCCTCGCTTGCAGAGGCGTGGGACGAAGCGATGGCGCGCCTCGATGACGCCGTCGCCTGACACACCGGCAACCCCCGCGGCGGGCGCGCGCGCGGAGGTCGAGGGACACGAGGCGCTGGTGCTCGCCGACGGCTGGCAGCTCGCGCGCTCGGCGCCCGACGCGCATGTCGATCCAGGTGCGCTCGCGGACATCGACTGGATCCCGGCGAGCATCCCCGGCACCGCGGCCGGCGCGCTGCGCGACGCGGGGCTGTGGAAGCACGGCGATGCTCTCGACTTCGACGCCGAGGACTGGTGGTTTCGCACGAGCTTCGCCGCGCAGCCGCTCGCGCCGGGAGAACAGGCGCGGCTGTGCCTCGACGGCATCGCGACGGTCGCCGACGTGTTCCTCAACGGCGTGCTCATACTCGAGAGCGACTCGATGTTCGCCGCGCACGCGCTCGACGTCACCGCGGGGCTGCGAGAGCACAACGAGCTCGCGATCCGCTGCCGCGCGCTCGCGCCGCTGCTCGGCGTGCGCCGGCGCCCGCGCGCGCGCTGGCGCACACGCCTCGTCAGCGACGGCAACCTGCGCTTCTTTCGCACGATGCTGCTCGGCCGCTGCCCCGGCATCGCCCCGGGCCCGCCCGCCGTCGGCCCGTGGCGCGCGGTGCGGCTCGAGCGCCGCTGCCAGATCGAGGTCGAGGAGCTGTCGCTGCGCCCGCGCCTCGACGGCGAGGATGGCGTCGTCTCGGTGCTGGCGCGGGTGCGCCGTCTGGACGGCGGCGAGATCGACGCGGTGGACGTCGAGCTGAGCGGAGCCACAGGGTCTCATCGAGAGCGGGCTGCGCTTGCGCCGGTGAGCGACTCCGCCACCAACGTCGGCGCGAGCAGTCCCGGCGCGAGCCCTGGTGGCGCGACCGGTCACGTGATCGCGTCGGGCGAGCTGCGCGTAGCGCGCGCAGCTCTCTGGTGGCCGCACACGCACGGAGAGCCGCATCTGTACGACGTGCGCCTCACGGTGAGCTGCGGCGGGCAGGCGATCGCCGTCGACGGTGGGCGCGTCGGATTCCGCGAGCTCGCGTTCGGCGCTCGCCCCGACCACGACGTGGAGCAGGACGGGCTCGACCTGCACGTCAACGGCGTGCGGGTGTTCGCGCGCGGGGCCGTGTGGACGCCGATCGACCCGATCGGGATGGCCCCCACCACGGATGAGCTGCGTGAGGCGCTCACGCAGGTGCGCGACGCCGGCATGAACATGCTGCGCCTGCCCGGCACTGGCGCGTACGAGACAGGCGCGTTCCACGACCTGTGCGACGAGCTCGGCATCCTTGTGTGGCAGGACTTCATGTTCGCCAACCTCGACTACCCGATCGCCGACGAGCACTTCCGCGCGACGGTCGAGCGCGAGGCCGCGAGCGTGCTCGGCGCGCTCGGCGGACGGCCGAGCCTCGCCGTGCTGTGCGGCAACAGCGAGGTCGAGCAGCAGGTGGCGATGACGGGCCTCGATCCCGCGCTGGGACGCGGCGAGCTGTTCGGCGAGCTGCTGCCGGGGCTCGTGCGCGACAGCGCCATCGACGCCGTCTACATCCCCACCGCGCCCTGCGGCGGCGATCTGCCGTTTCGCACCGACCGCGGCATCGGCACCTACTACGGCGTCGGCTGCTACCGGCTCCCATTGGAGGACGCGCGCCGAGCGGAACTGCGCTTCGCCGGCGAGTGCCTCGCGTTCTCGCACGTGCCCGCGCAGGAGACGATCGAGGGCATGTCGCCCGAGGCGCCCGAGCGCCTCGTCGGCCACCATCCCGTGTGGAAGGCCGGCATCCCCCGCGAGAACGGAGCCGACTGGGACTTCGAGGACATTCGCGACCACTACCTGGAGCTGCTGTTCGGCGTCGACGCGCCCGCGCTGCGCTGGGTCGACCACGAGCGCTACCTCGAGCTCTCGCGCGCGCTCACCGGCGAGATCCTCGCCGAGGTCTTCGGCGAGTGGCGCCGCGCCGCCTCGCCATGCGGCGGCGGGCTGATCCTGTGGCTGCGCGACCTGCTGCCAGGTGCCGGCTGGGGCGTGGTCGACCACCGCGGCACGCCCAAGCTCGCCTACCATCACCTCGCGCGAGCGCTCGCGCCCGTCGCGGTGTGGACCGTCGACGAGCAGCTCGGCGGCATCGTCGCGCACGTCGCCAACGACCGCCCGGAGCCGCTGAGCGCGTTCCTGCGCGTCGCCCTCTATAGAGAACAGGAGCACGTCGTCGAGCAGGCGCGCGTCGCCGTCGAGCTCGCCGCGCACAGCCAGCAGCAGTGGAGCGTCGAGAGCATCATCGGCCGCTTCCTCGACGCTGGATGGACATATCGCTTCGGCCCCTGCGGCCACGACACGATCGCCGTCACGCTCGAGGCCGACGCGAGCGGTGACGATCGGACGGACGCCGCTGCGCGGATCCTCTCGCAGACGCTGCGCTTCCCCGTCGGCAGGCCCCTCGGCCGCGAGCCGCCCGCGCGCCTCGGGCTCACCGCGAGGGCACAGATGGAGCCAGACGGGGGCGTGCGCCTGACCGTGTCGAGCACGCGGGCGGCCTACTCGGTGTCGATCCACGCGCCCGGGTTCCTGACCAGCGACGACGGCTTCTCGATCGAGCCCGGCGGCGCGCGTACGGTGACGTTGCGCCCGCACGGCGCGCAGCGCTCGTTGCAAGACGCCAGGATCGGTGCGGTGAACATGCGCGGTCATGTCAAGATCGCTCCTGAATGAGCTCCACCCAGGCGGCCAGGTTCATGTACTTGGGAGCGGACCTCCCGCCGATGTCAGAGGCGGACGTCCCGCCCGGATCGAAGGCGGGCTTCCCGCCCGTGTTCGCAGCCTTCCACCCGGGTGCGGGACCAAAGCGCCGGCGCGCGGTGCTGCTGTGCCCGCCGTTCGGCTGGGAGGACATGTGCTCGTATCGCAGTCGCCGCGACTGGGCCGAGCACCTCGCCCAGGCGGGCTACTCGACGTTGCGCTTCGACTTCCCCGGGAGCGGTGACAGCGCCGGCGACCCAACCGATCCGGGTCAGCTGGACGCGTGGGCACATGCGCTGACGGCGGCGGCGAGCTGGCTCGCGGACGCCGCCGACGCCATCGACATCGTCGCCATCGGCGTCGGCCTGGGCGGCATGATCGCGTGCCGATCGGCGCTCGAAGGAGCGCCGATCGCGGAGCTCGTGCTGTGGCACGTGCCGTCGCGCGGACGCGCGCTCGTGCGGGAGCTGCGGGCATTCGCGGCGCTCGAGGTCGCCTACATCCAGGACCCAGACACACCCGAGCAGGAGGCGCAGCCGCGGCCGCTCGAAGCGGGCGCGCTCGTCGCGAACGGCTATCTGATGAGCGCCGAGACGGTCGTCGGACTGGAGCAGCTCGACCTCGGGCAGCTGTCGCACGGACCGCGGCCGCCGCGCCGGGCGCTGCTGCTCGGACGCGACGGCCTGAAGGTCGACGAGCGCCTGCGCGAGGCGCTTGCGCAGGCCGGTTCCACGGTCACCGTCGCGGACGGCCCCGGCTACGGGGCGATGACGGTGGAACCGCAGGAAGCACGACCTCCAATCGCGGTCTTCGAGCTCGTGGACGCCTGGCTGCAGGAGGGCGCGCAGACGGACGCGGCCAGCGACATCGCGCAGACGGACGCGACCGGCAACACCGCGCGCAAGCAGCCGGCGTATGCGCCAGGCGAGCAGATGTCGAGCGGCCCGATGCCCGCGCACGAGGAGCTGCGGCTGCGCCACGCGGGGATCGAGCTGCGCGAGCGACCGCTGAGCTTGGAGACACCTGACGGGCCGCTGTTCGGAATCCTCGCCGAGCCGCTCGGCTCGCGTGCGGAGCTGTGCGCGGTGCTGATCAACGCTGGCGCGCAGCGACGCACGGGGCCGAACCGCATGTGGGTCGAGATCGCGCGCCGGTGGGCCGCGCGCGGCGTGCCGACGCTGCGCTTCGACCTGGCCGGGATCGGAGACTCCGACGGGGACTCCACCCGCCTCGTGCAGGTCGCGGCGATCTACGCGCAGACCTACGGCCGCCAGGCGCGCGCGGCGCTGGACGCGCTCGCCGCGCGCGGGCTGCCCGAGCGCTTCGTCGTGCTCGGCCTGTGTGCGGGCGGATACTGGTCGCTGCACACGGCTCTGGCGGACGAGCGCGTGGGGACAGTCGTCATGCTCAACCCGCGCTCGCTGATCTGGGACGAAGGCGTCTACGGCGCGCGGCGCGCGCGCGAGCTGCGCGAGCGTCTGCTGCTCGCGTCCACGTGGCGCAAGGCGCTACGCGGCGAGCTGAACCTCGCGCGGCACATGGAAACGGCCCGCGCGCTGGCCCGCCGGGCGACGCGCTCGCGAGCGCTGACACGCGGTCAACTCGGCGATTCCGCGCCACCGGCGATCGACCGCAGCGCGCTGCTGGCAAGCGTGTTCGACATGCTGCGAAACCGTGACCAGCATGCGCTGCTGCTGTTCACCGGCAGCGAGCCACTGCACGAGGAGCTGGCGCGCAAGGGCCTACTCGACGACGCCAGGCGCTGGCCGAACCTCGAGATCGCGATCCGCGGAACCTCAGCCGATACGCACACGCTGACGCCGCTGTGGCTGCAGCGCCAGGTGCACGAGCTCCTCGATCGCGCGCTCGAGCAGGAGTCACAGCGGCTGCCGGCGGGTGCAAGGCCGTGACGGCTGGCCCTCCAACGGACGGAGCACCCGGGGTCACCGCCGTGGTCGTGACCCACAACAGCGCCCGCCACCTCGACGCGCTCGCCCGCACGCTGTCGGCCGGCTCGCTCGCGCCGGCACGGATGCTCGCCGTCGACAACCTGTCCGCCGATGACACCGTCGCTCGAGCGCGCGCGGCGGGCTTCGACGTGCTCGAGACAGGCGCCAACGACGGCTTCGGCGCCGGCTGCAACGCGGGCCTGCGTGCCGCGGGCACCGAGCTCGTGCTGTTCTGCAACCCCGACGTGCGGCCGTCGCAGACGGCGCTCGAGCGACTCGCGGCTTCGCTTGCGAGCACCCCGACCGCGGCCATCGCCGGAGCGGCCTTGGGCGAGGACTCCAGAGCACGCAGGTTCTCGCGCATCTCGACGAACGTCGCGGGCTTCCTCCCAGAGCGACTGCGCGTCCCGGCCAGGCGCGTGAAGGGAACCGCGGCCGCCCCGTCGAGCGACGCTGAGATCGTCGTCGACTACGTCGTCGGGGCTTTCATCCTCTGCCGCGTCGCGCCGCTGCTCGCCGTCGACGGCTTCGACGAGCGCTTCTTCCTCTACTGCGAGGAGGAGGATCTCTGCCGCCGCCTGCGCGAGCGCGGATGGCAGACGCTGCTGGTGCCCTCGGCTGCCGTCGAGCACGAGCAGCGCGGCTCGAGCGAAGGCCTCGACGGCGCGGCGATGGCGCCGTTCTTCACCCACAGCCTGTACTGGTACTACCGCAAGCACCACAGCCGCGCGTACGCCGAGCTCGCGCGCGGCGTGCTCGCCGCATGCGTGCTGCTCGACCGCGGCTGCCGCGCGATCGCCCGACAGCCGCAGATGTACGGCCCGGGCGCCGCGAGCGCGCCGTTCCGCAGCGCGGAGTCGCTCCGTCGCGCCCAGGAGCACACATGAGGCCACGCTCGGCCCGCTAAACGCTCGGGAACTGGCGCGTCGTACAGCCGGGAACGGGCGCCGTCGTGTCAGCCGGGCAGCCGCGCCACGATCACGTACTGGGCGGTCACGTACTCGCGCAACGGCGTTCGCGCGAGCGCCTTCACCACTCGCAGCTTCCAGCCCTCCGTGAAGAACTTGGGCTGGACGACGCCGGGCTCGAGCCCCGCCCCGCGCAGCATCGCGAGCGCATCGGAGCGGGTGAACCAGCGGAGATGGGTCGCGTCGAAGATCCCTTCGGGGTCCAGCGGCCAGCTGCGCGTGTGCAGCAGACGGAAGATCGCGCGAATGTAGATGACGTTCGGGAGGCTGACGATGACCTCGGCCCCCGGCGACAGGAATGCGACACACCGCGCGAGCGCACCCCAGGGATCCGCCAGGTGCTCCAGCACGTCCGCCGCTATCAGGCAGTCGAACGGTGCCTCGGCGGGGGGCGCGCCCGTCGCGAAGGCTTCGACGTCGGAGATGATCACGCGATCCAACTGCCGGGCCGCGGACTCCTCGCACGCCGGGTTCAGCTCGACGCCGACGACGAGCGCGCTCTGGCGGGCCTTGATCGCGGCGCCCAGCGAGCCGTTGGAGCAGCCGAGCTCGAGGATCCGCTGCGCGGTGATGGGCACGAGGGCCTGCACGTCTGGTCGCGGGGACTCATAGCCCCGGGCACGCTCGGCGGTGTCCGACTCCGTCATGCCGGGGTCGCGGCTGCGCTCGCGAGCGCCTCGGCGATCTGATCGAGCCGGGACTCCCACGAGTGCGCCTGCGCCCGCTGCGAGCGTCCGCTGCGAGCCTCGGGCGTGTCCTTGGCGATCGCCTCCTCTACGCGCGCCGCAAACTCCTCGGTCGTGGCCGCCTGGAGCACGTCGGGCACGTCTGCGAGCGTGTCCAGCGGCGTCGCCACCACGGGCCGGCCGGCCGCCAGGTACTCGTAGATCTTCATCGGGAACACGCTGCGCATCTCGCCGTCGAGCAGGTACGGCACGATCGCCGCGTCCGCTCCTCGCAGCACGCTCGGCAGCTGCTCGTATGGCCGGTAGCCGAGCATGTGCACGTTCGCGAGCGACGTGAGCGCGCTCACGTCGGTTCGCGGGTCTCCCGGGCCGACCGGGCCGACGAACGCGAAGCTCCACTGCGGTCGCGACCGCGCCAGCTCGACCATCAACGCGATGTCGATCTTCGCTGCCAGGATCGCGCCGACGAAGACGATCCTCGGCCCGGACAGCGCGGCCACCGCCGGATCGACCGGTCCGGGCTCGAGCGCCGTCGCGAACAGCCGCGTGTCGGCCACGTTCGGGGCGTAGTGGACGTTGTCGTTCAGGGCGCGCATGCGCGTCACCAGCTCCGGCGCGCTGGCGAGCACAGCGTCCGCGCGCCTGGCGAAGCGCGACTCGGCGGCGAGGAAGCTGTCGGCGTCGATGCCCGCCTTGGCGGCGTGATCGTCGTCGATGTAATAGAGCACCTGCGATGGCTCGAGGACGTCGATCAGCGCCTCCGCCTGCGGCACGAACGACCACAGCAGAGGGCTGCGCAGCTCCAGCTTGGCGACCGCTCTCCCGACGTACTGGCGCAGCAGCGCGGCGTTGACGGAGCGCAGCAGCTCGTTGGAGTGAAGCGGCAGCACCAGCGGCGAGAGCACCTGCAGGCCGTCGACCTCGCGCAGCGGATGCAGCGCGCTCGTCAGCCGTCTGCCGATGCGCCGCAGGTCGCGAGCCGCGAGCTGCGGCCGGCGCAGGCCGAGGGACTCGACGAACAGGATCCTGTTGTCCTTCGCCGCGCGCACGAGCAGGTGCTGCTGGTTGGTGAGCAGGTCGGTGTGCCAGTCCGAGAAGCCGATGCAGACGATGTCGCGGCCGCTCAGCGTCATGCGCGATGCCCCGCGGCGATACGGCGCCCCAGATCGAGCGCAGCGCGAGGGCTCACGTGCTCAGATCCGCTGTGCTGGCGCTGGTTTCGGCATGCTCCTGATCGCATGCACAGGACCATATAGACCGGCCATCTTCAGGCGCAGGCGCAGCGGCGTGACCGACGAGTAGACCGGCTCGCGGGGGATGCTCAGCGGCTGCCACGGGCCCGGCCCCACGCACACGCAGGCCAGCTCGTAGCCAGCCTCCGCGACCGCGCGGATCGTCTGTTCGCTGGCTCTCCCGTAGGGATAGGCCATCGACGTTACGGGTTTGCCCAGCAGGTCCTCCAGGAAGGCGCGGCTGCGACGCAGCTGGTCGAGCGCATCCGTGTAGCTGAGCTCGTCCAGCCGCACGTGGTCGACCGAGTGCGCCCCGATCTCCACACCGGCGGCGGCGAGCTCGACGACTTCGGCGGGGGTCATGATCATCGCGTCGTCGAGATCGGGATGACGCTTGCCGAGCAGCCCGGTGCTGACGAACATCGAGCACGGGATCCCGCGCTCGAGCAGGACCGCCACGCCCTCGTGAGCGGTTCGCACGAGGCCGTCGTCGAACGTGATCGAGGCGCTGCGTCGCGCGTCCGAGCCGCCGCATATCAGCTGCCACAGGTCCGTGACCGTGAGCAGCTCGTAGCCGAGCCCCTGGATCACGTCCAGATGGTGGCTGAAGAGCTCGCGGCTGACGAACAGGCGCAGCGGATCCCCGCCGGTGGAGATGGGGCCCACGCCGTGGTAGCAGAGCACGAACGGGTAGCGCCGGCCGGCGAGGGTCGCTGCAGCACGGGTGAGCCAGCCCTGCGTGGACATCACGCGGCGATCCGTTCGGCGAGCGACTCGATCGAGTGCTCGAGCTCGGCCAGTCGACGGCCCTCGGCGGCCATCTCCGCTCCCCCGTCGCGCAGCACCGCGACGATCGCCTGCGCGAGCGTCGCGGCGTCGCTGCCCTCGCGATAGTGGACGCCCGCGACGACGTCCAGGCCGCGCGCTGCCATCGGCGTCGCGACGACGGGCACGCCGTAGGCGAGCGCTTCGATGAACTTCACGGGGCTGCCGGCGCCCTCGGTGATCGGGACGACGACGCAGTCCGCCTGCTCGTAAAGCTCCGCGAGGCTGTCGACGAAGCCGACCACCTCGATGCGCGGGTCGGGAGCCTGCCATTCGTCGGTGGCGCGACCGGCAATCTTCAGGCGCGCCTCGGGCAGCGACTGCCATACCAGCGGCATGACCGAGTGCGCGAGCAGATCGCGCCCGCTGCGGTTGGGTTGATAGGTGAAGTCGCCGACCATCAGAAGCTCGGTGCCGCTCGCGCCGGCGGCAGGAAGGGTGATCCGCTTGGCAGCGATCGCGCTGACGTCGACGACGTTCGGCACATAGCGCACGCTCGCTCCGGGAACGAGTCTACGGGCCGAGTCCACGTCGACCCGGCTGACCATCCACGTCTCCGTCGCCACGCCGATCAGCTTGCGCTCGTAGCGCCGCCGCATCGCGCGCGCCAGCGCATCGCTGCCGATCGTGTTGATCACGTAGTCGGGCTCGAAGTTGTGGGCGTTGTAGATGATCGGCCGGCGCCTGGCCATCGGCATCATCGCGGTCGCCGAGTTCGCGTCCGCGACGATCACGCGCCCGCGGTCGGGACGCCCGGCGAGCTCCTCGCCGGCAGCGATCAGCTCGGGGCTCGTGCCTTTGCAGCACCGGGCCGGTATCCCCTGCAACCGCTTGCCCGCGTAGACCGCCGCCCGGCGCAGGCCGCGCGAGGGCTCGATCTTGTGGAGCTCGAGGTTCTCCATCTCCAGGTACAGCGGGCTCGGCTCGTCTGTGTCGTGCGGCACGTAGAGCATGTCGACGGGTCCGAGCATCGCCAGCGCCCGCACGCAGGTGTAGGTGCGCATGTCGCGCCCGGTGCTCAGCGCGGGGGCGCTGCTTGTCATGTACAGGTCTCTGAGAGTGCTCATGTGGGATCGGCGGCGGCGTCCTCGCGGACTGTCCACTTCACCGTCTCAGGGCTCGTTTCCTGCGTGATCGCCGACAGCGGCCCGCGCAGCCCGGAGGGAACCCAGCGTAGAAGCAGACGCGCCCTCGAGCCGAACGGCACGACGGCGTCGATCGGGCGCAGCTGGTCCTCCGCGTCGAGCGCGCGAATCAACGCGAGCGGGCCGACGCCGCGCAACACGCGCACGCGCACGCCGTCCTCCACCGCAGCGCAGGACGGGCCGATCAACGCCACGTCGGCGCCGCCGGCTCGCGCGCGCTCGAGCCAGCGCGCCGCGGCCGCCACCGCGGCCGGATCGGCGGCGACGCCGAGGACCCGCAGCGACCCGCGGCGCAGCCGGCGAGAGCCGTAGTGGACGCTCCCAGCCACACCCGAGCGTCCGCGCTCGCTGCCGCGGCGGCCCAGCAGCTGGCGGGTCCAGACCGCCGTGTCGGTGGCGCAATCGAGCGAGATCTTGGCTAGCCCCGGCCATCCGTCGCGCCAGCCGCCGTCGATCGCGAGCCGGTAGGCCAGCTTGGCGGCAGGACGAAGGACGGCGCCTCGGATCCAGGCCGTCAGCGAGCGTCCGCCCTGCAGCTGGCCCGCCTCCAGGCGGGCGTAGCGCCACGCGTCGCCGACCGCCTCGCTCCAGCTCATGGCCAGCAGGTGGACGAGATCGCCCGCGAACGGGTGCACGACGCCGTCGGGGATGAACCCCTCGTGGACCGTGCGCGCCTCGTCGTGACGATAGCTGCCCCGACGCAGCAGCCGGTGACGGTACTTGGGGTACTTCGCCGAGGGACCAAGGGCGTGGCCGAGGAAGCTCTCGCGCAGCGGCAGGCCCGCCAGATCGACGCCGTCGGGAGGCTCCACGAGGAACCGCTCGATCTCGCTTCGCAGCTGCGGGCTGACGCGCTCGTCGGCGTCGATCTCGAGCACCCACTCCCCGCTCGCATGATCCAGCGCGACGTTGCGCTGAGCGGCGAAGCCCAGCCACGGCTGCTCGACGACGCGCGCGCCCGCCGCCCGTGCGATCTGCACGGTCGTGTCGCTCGAGCCCGAGTCGACGACCACGATCTCCTGGCAGAAGCGCACGCTGGCGAGGCAGTCGGGGAGGTTGTGCTCCTCGTTGCACGCGATGATGCAGGCCGACAGCGTCGCCGATGTCGAGGTCTCCGCGGGAGCTCGTGCCACCGCCGCCATGATGACTGAAGGCCTGTCGGCACCGCTTGCCGCCGCGCGCGGGGCATCGGATCGTGCCGGCGCGCTCCGCGGCGCTCAACTCGTGCGCGTCGGACGCCGACGCTACATTCGAGACGATGTCGAGCGCAGCCCACGCCAGCGGCCAGCGAGCTGCCCGCGACATCGTCATGCAGGTGGCGGTTCGTATCGCGAACCTCGCCCTGGGCGTGGTCGTGACCGCGCTCATCGCCCGTATGCTGGGCCGCGCCGGCTACGGCCAGTGGTCGACGATCTTCGTCGTCCTCACGTTGGTGGGCTACATCGCCAACTTCGGGCTGGAGAACGTGGCGGTACGCGAGGCGGCGCGCGATCCCGACCGCGAGCACGAATGGATCGGCGCGGTGATCCTGCTGCGGATGCTGGTGATGGGCCCCGTGGTGGCCGTGTCGGTCGCCGCGATCTTCGCGCTGCACGAGAGCCACCAGATGCTGATTGCCGGCCTGATCCTCGTGATCACGATGCCGTTCAACGGCATCGGCGCGCTGCGGCTCGTCTTCCAGCTGCGCGTGAACAACTTCGTTCCGATGCTGGTGATCACGCTCAGGAGCATTCTCTGGACCGCCGCGGTCGCGGTGATCTACTGGCGCGGCGGCGGCATGATCGCGCTGGCGATCGCATTGTCGGCCACGAGCGCAGTCGGCACGGCCGTGCAGAGCGTCGCCGCCATCAAACTCGCCGAGCGGCGCCCGAGGGCCTCGCGCGCGCTGCTCGGGCCGCTCATCCGCGAATCGCTGCCGGTCGGCCTCTCCGGGCTGCTGGTCGTCGCCTACGCGCGCGTCGACCAGCTGATCGTCTTCGAGATGGTCGGCAGCAGCTCGGCGGGGCTCTACGGCAGCGTCTACGGCGTGCTCGAACAGGCGCAGTTCGTCCCGATCTCGATCCTCACGACGCTCGCGCCGATCATCGCCGCATCCTGGCCGGCCGATCGCGAGCGGCTGCTGCGCACGGTGCGCAGGGCGACGGAGCTGCTGGCGACCGCGTCGTTCGGGGCGCTCGCGTTTGCCGCCGTCGCTGCCACCCCGCTTGTGCGCCTGTTCTTCGGGCACGCGTTCCTGAAGGCGGCGCCCGCGCTGCCGGTGCTCGGCGGCGCGTTCGTGTGCATCTGCTTCAGCTACCTCAACGACAACCTGCTGCTCGTCCTCGGGCTGCAGCGGCGACGGCTGACGATCGGCCTGCTGGCGCTGCTCGTCAACGTCGCCGGAAACCTGATCCTGGTTCCGCTCGTCGGCTTCATGGGAGCCGCGTGGATGACGTTCGCGACCGAGGCCGTGGTGCTCGCGATCAGCGCTGCCCTGATCTTGAAAGCGCTCGAGCTGCCGCTTCCGAAGCCGGGGCGGGCCGGCCGTACACTGCTCGCCGCCGCGCTGTTGACGGGCGCCCTGCTGCTGGTGCGCGCCCTGGACGGATCGCTGGCGGTGCTCGTGCTCGCAGCCTGCCTCCTGTACCCCCTGCTGCTGTTCGCCCTGCGCGCGTTGAGCCTCGACGACCTGCGCGCCGTGATCGGACGGGCATGAGGATCCTGCTCGTCAACAACCTGTTCCCCCCCGACGCGATCGGGGGCTACGAGATGTGTTGCGAGGCGACCGTCGAGCGGCTGCGCGCCAATCATGAGGTGCTCGTGCTGACGAGCGGCAACGAGCAGCGCGGCAGCCCACGTGAGACCGACGTGTGGCGCGAGCTGACGTGGCTGAGCCCGGATGCGCGCGGCGCGCGTCGCGCACCGCTGGCAGCCCTGCGCGACGCGCCGGTCGCGCGGCGAGCGCTCGCGTGGCAGCCCGACCTGATCTACATCTGGAACGGAGCCTCGATCTCGCATGCGGTGCTGCGCATCCTCGCCGACAGCGGTCTGCCGCTTGCGTTTCGCATCGAAGAGCACTGGTTCGCGAGCATCTTCGTGCGCGATCAGTTCCTGCGCGAGCTGCTGCCGGCCCGTCGCGGCCCGGCGCGCGCCGCGTGGTCGGTCGGCTGTCGCATGATCAACGCGCTGCCGGCACTGCGTCTCGATCCGACCGCGCCGCTGCGGGCGGCGGTCTCGTGGAACTCCGAGACGACGCGGCGCCTCGCGCCACCGCTGCCGTTCATCGAGGCCGTGCTCGAACGCGTACACCACCCCGGTCCTCCCAACGGGGACGTGTATGCCGCAGTAGAGCGCGCCCCTGCGCCCGAGCCGCTGATCGCCTATCTGGGGCGGATATCGCCGTTCAAGGGGATCGCCGTCGCGATCGAAGCGCTCGCGCTGCTGCGCTCCGAGCACGGAGTACCGGCAGAGCTCGTCGTGATCGGCCCCGAGGAGGGCGAGCACGGCGCTGACATGCGCGCCCTCGCCGAGCGCCTGGGGGTCGGATCGAACGTGCACTGGTTCGGCCGGGCCACACCGGAGCAGGCCGCCGCCGAGCTCGCCCGCGCGCATGCGCTGATCGTTCCCTCCACGTGGGATGAGCCGTTCGGGCTCGTGATGATCGAGGGAGCGCTGGCACGCGTGCCGCTGGTGGCCTCAGACGTGGGCGGCTTCGTCGAGGCGATGCAGGACGAGCAGCATGCGCTGCTGTTCAAGCGCGGGGACGCGCGGGCGGCCGCCGACGCGCTCGCGCGAACGCTGCGCGAGGACGAGCAGACGGCGGCACGCGTGCAGCGCGCCCATGAGCGTGCGCAGGAGTTCCGGCTGGAGGCCTACCTGGACGATCAGGAGCGCTTCGTGCTCGAAGCGCTCGCTGCCCTGCGCGGCGCGGCCGGCTCGGATTAGCGCCCGAGTCGCGCCGTGCCATTGCGCGCCGGCGCGCCTCAGTCCCAGGTGACGTGCTCGCGTACGACGCGCGCGGGGTTGCCGGCCACGAGCGCGCCGGCCGGCACGTCGCGCGTGACGATCGCGCCGGCGGCGATCACGGCACCGTCGCCGACCGTGACGCCTTTGAGGACCTTCGCGCCGGCGCCGATCCACACCCTGTCGCCGATCCTCACCGGCGCGTCGCCGCTCGCACGCCCGTCGACACGGTGGAAGTCAGCATCCATGATGAGCGTCTCCCACGCGATCGCGCAGCCGCTGCCGATCGAGACGCTCACCGCAGCGATCACACGGCAGTCGCCGTCGAAGTGGGTATCGTCGCCGATGCTCACGACCGCACCCGGCCCGACGAGGACCTTCGTGCCGTCGCCGAGGCGCGCGCGGCCTTCGATCACGAGCGCCGCGTCCCGCTGCAGCTCGACGACCGGCGCCATGCCACGGGCGACCGCGCCCACATATGTGGGCGCGTCGCCGAGATACAGGCGCCCGCCGACCTCGACGCGGGCACCGCGCCCACGGATGACGCGGGAGCGGAAGGTACCGACGATCGGCAGCTGTAGCGCAGATCGCGTCGCGTGCCGCGAGAGCCACAGGCCGACGAGCCCCTTGCGCAGCGGACGAGCGCCGCCAACAACCCGGCGCAGGCTCACGCCCACAACCGGCGCACCATCCGCCGCCGCCGCGCGCTCGACCAGTCGAACATGCTGTCGTTGAGTTCGTAGTCGCCGCGCTGGGCCTCCGGGACCTCGCCGCGCTCGATCCGCTCGATCAGGCGCGGCAGCTCGCGGTAGAACTCCTCCGAGCGATACGGGGGGTGTAGCGACCACATCCCCGGCCCGGCGCCGAGGAAGTCCACCCGGCAGAGGCCTGCCGCGGCCATCGCCTCGCTGATCACCATCTCCGCCGCCCGGTAGGGAGGGTTGCCATGCAGGCGCGCCTTCGCGCTGCTGATCGCGCGCGCCGGGCCGAGCAGCCGCAGCGGCGTCGACCGCGCGCGCAGGCGCGCGCGGTCGATCAGGAACAGGCGGGTGCTCAGCGTCGCGAAGCGGTAGGCGGGCGAGCCGTACTCGAAGCGCGGCGCGGGCTCACGGCGCAGCGACCCGTCGGCGGTCGGCGGCCCCGGGAGCGGGTTGCAGGTGAGCACCTCGGGATGCTCAGCCAGCAGCGCGACGGCCTCCGCGATCCACGTCTGGCTCGACCCTCCGAACATCAGGTCGGAGTCGAGGTGCAGCACGAGCTCGTGGCGCGCCTCGTGCAGCCCGAAGAAGTACGGGTAGAAGGGCGCGCCCTTCGTGTCCTTTGCGGGGATCGGCGCGCCTGCGGTGAAGATCTCGGCGATCTCGGACATGCGCTCCGGGCCATAGTCGATCTCGGCGATGCGCGCGTGGGGATGCTCTCTGCAGAGCTCCTCCAGGAGCTCGCGCATCGGCTCGCGACGTTCCTCCCAGCCCTCGCCGAAGTGACCGCCGCGCTCGGTGCGGTGGAGGTCGAACGTGTACAGGATCTCCTGCACCTGCCCGGCCCATTGGCGCAGCTGATGGGGGAGAATCGCGGCCGCGTGCGGCAGATCCACCGGAGCGACGTTGACCTGCAACGTCACAGAGCCTGCCGGCGTCATCGGCGGCACTCTACCAACCGGCCCACCGGCTCCGAGGAGCACGTTCGCTCCCCGGAGCCGAGGTGTGTCAGCCGACCAGCGAGCCCTGGGTGACGGAGGCGAGCGGCGTCAGCTGCGAGCCACCGGCGAGCGTCCCCGGTTTCGCCGCGAGTTCCTGCAGGGCTTCCGCAAAGGCAGCCGCGGAGGGCTTCGGCTCGAGCGGCCATTTGTACAGGCCGTAGCCGCCTTCACCGGTATCGATGCCCTCGTACAGGTAGATCCCCGTGAGGCCCCATTCGGCAGCCTGATGGATGTACTGCTTGTCGTCCTGCGCCTGTTCGGCTTCGGTGACCGCAGTGTTGCCATCGGTGCCCTGGTACGTCGGCTGGCCGACCTCCGTGATGTCGAGCGGCGCGTAGACGTGGTCGGCCTTCATGTAGCTGATCATCCGCGGGACCGTCGCCCAGCCCGTCCGGTAGATGCCGGCGGCGCCGAAGCCGTCGGCGCTCATCGGGCCATACGGGTGAAAGCTCCACTCGTCGGGCACGTATCCGAGCGCCTGCACGAACAGCACGCACCAGCCGCCGCCGGCTTCCCACTGCGACCATTCGCCGTTCGGCTTGGGGGTGTCGGTCCAGGCGTCCGCGATCAGGGTGATGCCGCTGCCGGCGAGCGCTTCATGCGCCGCCTTGTACTGGGCCGCATATTCCCACGCCGTGGAGCCGTTGTAGTAGACCTCGTTGCCGAGCTCGATCTCGGTCAGGCCCAGTTCGTGCATGTGGGACACGTAGCTCTCCACACCCGCGGCGACCGCCGCAGGCGACATTCCGGCCATGCCGGGGTTGTAGAGGATCAGGGGGGTGACGCCGTCGTGGACCATTTCTTCGACCGTGCCCCATCCTTCCGGGCCGATCGTGAGCTTCGTGTAGCGCACCCCGGTCGCTTTGCGGATCGTTTCGCTGGCCGCTTTGCCCCAGCCATAGACCCCACCGACGATGCCCACCTTCAAGCCGCCTGACTGGTGCCCTTCCTTGCCGCCCGTGGCGGAGCCCGATTCCGATTCCGCTTCCGAGCCGGAGCCTGATTCCGAGCCGCCTGATCCAGAGCCCGATTCCGATTCCGAGCCGGAGCCCCCCGAGCCAGAGCCCGATTCCGATCCGGAGCCGGAGCCGCCCGACCCGGAGCCGGAGCCGCCCGACCCGGAGCCGGAGCCGCCCGACCCGGAGCCGGAGCCGCCCGACCCAGAGCCGCTGCCGCTACCGCCCCCAGAGCCGGAGCCGCCTTCGCCCGAACCGGACCCAGAGCCCGAGCCGCCCTGTTCGCCGTAGACCTTGACGATCGCCCCCGAGCCGCCGTACACGATCGTGACCTGCGCCCACACGCTGCCGTTGACGTCAGCCCTAACGCTGTAGACGGCAGTCTCGCCGCGCAGGGGCTTCAGGCTGACCGTGGTGGCCGTGAGCACGCGGTGTTCGTGGCGGTGGCCAAGCCGCTGGCGCTCGAGGTAGCTCGTGACGCCGCTGATCGGCGACCACACGAGCTGATTGCCGACGACCGAAAGGCGCACCGGCGCTCGCTCGGCGAGGCTGGTGTGAGCGGTGCGGCGCGGTCCGCGCGCGGCCGCTGGGGTGGCTGTGAGAGCCGTGGTGCACAACGTGAGCAGCAGCCCGCACGACAGCGCGGCGGGCGCCCGGTGGAAAGCGAGATTCCTCATCGATCATTGCTCCTCAGTAGCCGGGCTGTCTCCGAGAGACCCCTTGGCTTTGCGACCCCGCCTCGCGACGGGTGTGCCTTTGTTGGTGGATTGGTCGACGCGGTCGTTGCGGTCTCGGGCCTGGACCGCACGCCGGCAGGGGTGCTATCGACGCTTGGCCGCGCGAGCAGCCGGGTAGGAGCGCAACGTTGGACGCATGTCCGCGCGTGACAGCCGGCGCCCAGAACTGCAAAGGCGCCACGACGCCGTCGATATCATGCGCTTGGCTGCGCCCTACGCCGACTCATCGAAGGTGCCGGCGTCGCTTCAGTCACCGCGCCGAGGCGACGATAGAAGCCGTAATGACACGATTGGCTTGCACGCTCGCCTACCCACATCCGATCGGCCGCCTCGATGAGCCCGACTGACTCGAGCGAGCCGTACGCGCCCGAGACGAGCAGGCAGGAGGGCCTGCTGGCCGATCTCGAGATCGTGCGCCGTCACTGGCGCCTGATCGTCATCGTGGTGTTCGCGTCCGTCGCGATATTCGCGATCCTCCACGAGCGCGAGGCCAAGTCCTACACGGCGACCGCGAGCGTCACGTTCCAGAGCGACACGCTGCTCGACTCGGCGCTGAACATCTCGACGGTCACGAGCAGCGAACCGCAGCGCGAAGCCGACACCGAGGTGTTGATCGCACACTCGGCGGGGGTCGCGGAAGCGGTGCGCGCACAGCTGAAGACGGCCAGCTCCACCAACGAACTGCTGGGCGAGGTCAAGGTGGAAGCCGCGCCCACGGCGGACGTCCTGAACATCATCGCGACGACCCACGATCCGAAGCTCTCGGCGACGCTCGCGAACGCCTTCGCCGCCCAGTACATCGAATTTCGCGCGAAGTCGCAGCTGGCTGGCATCTCCAGCGACGAGGCCAAAATCCGCGAGCAGATCGCGGCGCTGCCGGCTAAATCGGCGGAACGCACGACGCTCGAACAGACGCTCCTGCGACTCGGCTCGCTGGAGGCGGTCGCCGCGAGCGGGACGAGCATCATCGGACGGGCGACGCCGCCGACGGCCCCCAGCGGCGGCGGCGTGTCGGAGTCGATCGTGATCGGCTTCCTCGTCGGCGCGGCGATCGCGTTCTCGCTCGTCTTCCTGCTGGAGTCGCTCGATCGGCGTGTCAAGACGATCGCGGACTTCGAGCGCGGCTATCGCCTGCCGGCGCTCGTGGGCGTCCCGCGGACGAGCTCACGCGTGATCAGCGCGGAGAACTCGGCGCTGCTCGAGCCATACCGAATCCTGCGCAGCGCGCTCGGCTTCAGCGCCGCCGCGCGCGAGCTCAACACGCTGCTCGTGACCAGCGCCGTCGCCGGCGAGGGGAAGACGACGGTGGCCGTCAACCTCGCGCACGTGATCGCTCTGAGCGGTCGCCGCACGGTGCTCGTGGAGCTCGACCTGCGCCGGCCGACGACGTTCGGGCCGATCGATCTCGCCGCCAAGCGCGGGGTCACGACCGCGATCACCGGCGCGGCTGAGCTGGGGTCGCTGCTCGTGAGGCCGCTGCCGGAGCTGCAGAACCTGCTGGTGCTGCCGTCCGGCGCGCTGCCCCACAACCCCTCCGAGCTGCTGGGCGTGGAACGCGTCGCGGAAGCGATCGCGGAGCTCGCCGAGGACGGCAGCATGGTGATCATCGACACGCCGCCGCTGAACCCGGTGGCCGACACCCATGTGCTGCTCGACAATCCCGCGATCGACGCCGCCGTGGTCGTCGCGCGAGTCGACCGCACCACGCGCGAGCAGATGCGCCAGGCGCGCTCGATCCTCGACCAGCACAAGGTGCAGCCGATCGGCGTCGTGGTCACCGGCGTGCGCGACCCGAGCCGCTACGGCTACGGCTACGGCTCATACGAGGCCCTGCCCGCCCAGGTCGAGCCCGAGACCCGGCGCCGCCCAGCCGAGCGCCCGCGTGAGGCCAAGATCGTCGAGAACGGCCACGACGTGGAGGTGCTGGCAGCCCCCACGGGCCGATCCGCCTCGCGGCACGCCTCCGAGTGAGGAGGATCCTACGGTGGCGCCGCGACCGCTGAGACTGCTCGCGCTGCAACGCAAGGACACGCTGATCGCCACAGCGGCCGCAGCGATGCTCGCGCTGCTGGTGGCGGTCGGCGTGCGCGTGCTCGGCACGGCCGGGCTGCTGCTTCCACTCGCGCTGGTCCTGGTCGCGACGCTGATCACCCGGCCGGTGTTGACGCTAGCGCTGGTGGTCGGCCTGACGATCTTCTGCGAGGGCCCCGACTTCGGGCTGCTGAACTTCACCTCGCACCTGTACACGCAGGTATACAAAGACATCTCGCTGCTGGACCTGCTCGTGGGCCTCGTCGTCGCGTCGGCCTTCTTCGACGTGCTGCGCCACGAACGCCCGCTGCTGGTCCCGCGTCCGCTGGCGTTCGCGCTGACGATGCTCGCGCTGGCGATGGCGCTCGGCGCATACGTGGGCCATGGGGCGGGCATCAGCCTGCGCTACTCGATCTTCTCCGAGCACATCCTGTTCTACCTGCTGCTGGTGCCGGTCGCCGTCGCCAACCTGGATCTCGACGAGCACCAGATCGCGAGGCTGCTCGCCGGCGCGATGGCGCTGGCGGTGGTCAAGGCGATCCTCGGCCTGATCGAGATCCTCCCTGCATCTCGGGCAGCAGATCGAAGGCTCCTCGACCCTGACGTACTACGAACCGACGGCCAACTGGCTGATGCTGATCGCGCTGCTCGCGGTGCTCGCGGCGGTGATCGCGAAGACGCGACGGCCGCGGTGGGTGCTGCTCGCCAGCCCCCTGCTGATCGCCTGTTTGCTGCTCTCCTACCGACGCTCGTTCTGGATCGCCGCGGTGCTCGGCGTGCTGCTCGTGCTGCTGCTGGGGACCTCGCCGACCGGCAGGCGCCTGCTGATCCCGGCCGCGCTGGTGGTCGCAGCCTCCATCTGGCTGCTCGGATCGTTGCATTTCCAGTCGAACCTGCCGGTCGTCAAGCGCGTCAGCTCGCTGTCGCTGAGCAGCCTGGAAGCCAACCGCGAGGATCGCTATCGGATCGACGAGCGAGCCAACGTGCTCGCGGAAATCAGCGCGCACCCGATCTCGGGGATCGGGGTGGGCATACCGTGGCAGGCGACCGCCGCACCGCTTTCGGTGGAACACGAAGAAGGCCGCAACTACGTGCACTTCGCGGCGCTGTGGTTCTGGCTGAAGCTGGGCATCCTCGGCCTGTGCGCCTACGTGGGGCTGATCGTGGGCAGCATCGTGCTCGCCTGGCAGGCGTGGCGGAGGGCGGCGCACCCGTGGCTGCGCGGGTTCGCGCTCGCGTCCGTGTGCGGGATCGCGGGACTGATGGTGATGGACACGACCGCGAGCTTCACGGGCGTCGAAGCCCGCTTCTCGGTCGTGCTCGTCGCCCAGATCGGGGTGCTCGGGATCATCGCCCGGCGGGGCGCCGGTGCCCCGACGGGAGCTGGGGATGGTGCCGCGGCCGGGGCCGGAGCCGAAGCCGAAGCCGAAGCCGGCGGAGCCTGATGGCGCAGCTGCTCGACGAGCTGCGCGAGCGGCTGCCGCGCGTCGCGATCGTGCACGAGTGGCTGACGATCCCGGGCGGCTCCGAGCAGGTGGTGCTCGAGCTGCTCGAGATGTTCCCGTCGGCCGAGCTGTTCACCTCGATCTACGATCCGGCGCCGTGGCCGGCGGCGATCACCGAGCGCCGAGTGCATGCCTCCGCGCTCAACCATCTGCCGGGAGCCAGCCGCCACTACCCGAAGCTGCTGCCGCTGATGAACAGGGCATTTCGCTCGTTCGACCTGTCGCGCTTCGACCTCGTCATCTCGAGCAACCACGCGTGCGCGAAGAACGTGCGCACACCCGCGAGCGCGCTGCACGTCTGCTACTGCCACACGCCGATGCGCTACGCGTGGGAGGAGGGGTTCCTCGACGGTGAGGAGGTCGGCAGGCTGACGCGGCTGGCGCTGCCGAGGCTGCTGCGGCGGCTGCGCCGCCAGGATCTCGCCGGCGCCGCCGGCCCCGACCTGTTCGTCGCCAACTCGCAGCACGTGGCCGAGCGGATCGGCCGCTACTACGGGCGCTCGGCCGAGGTCGTGCACCCGCCGGTGGCGGTGGAGCATTTCCTCGAGCTCGAGCGTGCCGAGGGCGACGACCGCGACGGCGACGACTTCTACCTCGTGTTCGGGCGCGTCGTCCCCTACAAGCGCGTCGACCTCGCGGTCGCCGCGTGCGCGCGCCTGGGCCGTCACCTGAAGGTAGCGGGCGACGGCAGGGCCCTGGCGGGCATCCGCGCCGAGTCGAGCGGCCTGGACGGGATCGAGCGAATCGAGTTCCTCGGTCGCGTCGAGGAGACCGAGCGCGATCGCCTGCTAACCCAGGCGCGTGCGCTGCTGTTCCCGGGCGAGGAGGACTTCGGGATCGTGCCCGTCGAGGCGCAGGCCGCGGGCGTCCCCGTGATCGCCTACGGCGTCGGCGGGGCCACCGAGTCGGTGCTCGACGGGCGCACCGGGGTGCTGTTCTCGGGACAGGACGCTGGCCGCCTCGCGGAGGCGATCGAGCGCTTCGAGCGGCTCGAGCTCGACGAGCGCCAGATTCGTGGGAACGCGGAGCGATTCGGGCGCGAGCGCTTCCGGGAGGAGATGGCGGCTGCCATCGACAAAGCCTTGACTGATCGTATAGAGAGCGGCGATAGACGCGCGACGGCCGGCACAGCGCGACCGTGACGCATAGTTTGCGCGCGGCGTCAGGTGGTGCGGATGATCAGCACCGAGCAGGGAGCGTGATGGGAGACCTTGTTCGGCACCGAGCCGAGCAGGAAGCGCTTGGCGCCCGTCATCCCCTTGTTGCCGACGACGATCAGGTCGGCCTCCTGCTCCTCGGCCACGTCGAGGATCGCGTCGGCCGGGTCTCCCTGGCGCGCGTAGACGTTGACGGCGACCCCGGCCTCGCGCGCGAGCTGCGCGGCCGCCTCGAGCGTCGCCTCGACGTCCTCGCGCGGGTTGATCGCCCACTGCAGGTCCTCAGGCGCGTTGCGCCGTTCCTCCTGCAGGCGCTGCGTGGGCACCGGCTCGTACGCGCTGACGAGCTCGACCTTCGCCCCGACCGCGCGCGCGAGGTCGACCGCCTGGCGCACCGCCTGTGTGGCGGTGTCGGACCCATCGGTCCCCACTACGATCGCGTTGAACATGATTCTCCCTCGGGTCTTGTCCAGGTTTGAGCCACGGGCGACGGTCGCGCCGATCATATCCGCATCCACGCACGCGGTCGCGCGAGCGCAGGCGGGGCGCTCGTCGCGATGATCGACCTGCACTCCCACGTGCTGCCGGGCATCGACGACGGGCCCGCGACGATGTCCGGTTCGATCGAGCTGGCGCGCGCGGCGGAGCGCGCGGGCATCCGCACGCTCGTGGCCACGCCGCACGTGAGCTGGCGGTATCCCAACACCGCCGAGGCGATCGCGCGCGGCGTCGCCGAGCTGAACGAGCGCCTGGCCGAGGAGGGGGTGAGCCTCGAGGTGCTCGCAGGGGCTGAGGTCGCGATGACGCGGATCGCGGACACCGCGCCGGCGGAGCTCGAGCGGCTCACGCTGGCCGGCGGCGGCTGGCTGCTCGTGGAGCCCCCCTTCACCCCCGCGGCGAGCGGGCTCGACACGATCCTGCTCGAGCTGCAGCGCCAGGGTCATCGCCTCCTGCTCGCCCATCCCGAGCGCTGCCCGGCGTTCCTTCGCGACCCCGAGATGCTCACGCGGCTGGTTCGGGGCGGCATCCTCACATCGATCACGGCCGGCTCGCTCGTCGGCCGCTTCGGCGCGCCGCCGCAGCGCTTCGCGCTGCGCCTGCTGCGCGAGGGGCTGGCGCACAACGTCGCCTCCGATGCGCACGACGCGCGCGACCGCGCACCGGGCATGGCGAGCGAGATCGAGCAGGCCGGGCTGGGGTCGCTGACCGACTGGCTCACGTACGACGTGCCGAGCGCCATCGTCGCCGGCGAGCAGCTCGTCCCGGCGCGACCGGAGGTCGAGCTCGGACGGGACGAGACGGGCGCGCGCTCCCGCTGGCGTCTTCGCCGATCGAGCCGTGCCGGGCGCTAGGCGAGCTTGACGATCGCCACGACCATGCCGATCACGACGAACACGACGATCGCCACCTGCATCCAGATCGAGATGGGGGACATGTCGCACACCCTAGACGCCGGCGGCGGCTATCCGTCCGAGCCTGCTCGAGCTGCATCTATGGTGTGGGCATGACAGCTCGCCTGCAGCGGCTCGCCGGCGCGAGCGGTCTCGTCGTCTGCGCGCTCGCGTCGCTGGCGATCGCGCTCGCACCTGCTCGGACCGCGGACGCGCGCCCGCCGGCCGCACGCGCAGCCTCATCCGGCCTACTCGCAGGCGTCAACGTCGGCGGGCTCGGCTACGGCTCGCAGCCGACTGAGGCCGACCGCGAGATCGCGCAGGCCAAGCAGCTGGGAGCGAAGCTCGTGCGCATCGACGTGCCGTGGTCGGTGATGGAGCCGCGGGCCGCGGGGCAGAGCGAAGCGGGCGCACTGGCGTACACCGACCGTCTGACGGCCGACGCGGCGGCCGCCGGCATCAAGGTGATCATGCTGGTCGACAGCACGCCCTGCTGGGCCTCGTCAGCGCCGGCTTCGCTGCTGCGCAGGTGCCTACCGACGCAGGGCAGCGCCGCGAACGCGTGGCCGCCACGCGAAGTGGGCACGTATGCCGGCTTCGTCGCCTATCTGGCCCAGCGGTATGGCGCGAAGCTCGCGGGCATCGAAATCTGGAACGAGCCGGACCAGTCCAACGAACTGTATTTTGCCGGGCCCGACAAAGCGGCGCGCTACGCCGCGCTGCTGCGGGCGGCCTACACCGCGATCAAGAGCGCGAACCCAGGCGTGCTCGTGCTCGGAGCCTCGATCGTGGGCGACAACGGCAAGTTCCTGCGCCTGCTCTACGCGGATGGCATCAAGGGCTACTACGACGGGTTGGCGGTGCACTTCTACACGCTGACGGTGGCCGCCGTGCGCTACATCCACGAAGTGCAGCTGGCCAACGGCGATGCGACGCCGATCTGGCTCGACGAGTTCGGCTTCTCGAGCTGCTGGCCGGCTCACCGGATCCAGCAGGAACAGGGCTGTGTGACCAAGCGCCTGCAGGGCGTCGACCTCGCCGACATCTTCCACTCGCTCGCGCGCTTCCCGTACGTCGCGGGTATCGCCATGTACAAGCTGCAGAGCTCGGAAAACGAAGACTTCGGTGTGCTCACGGCGACGGGCGCGCGCAAGCCGGCTTACAGCGCGCTCGCGCGCGTGCTCGCCTCGCCGTTCGGCGAACCGAGCCCTGTCACGCTCAGGCTGCGCCGCCGGAGCAGCGGCGTGCTCGCCAGCGGCTCGGGGCCGCCCGGCGACTACATGCAGCTCGAGGCCTACCAGGGCACGGTGCTGCGCTACCGCGCGCTGTTCGTGCTCAACCGCTTCAACGAATACTCGATCGCCCTGCCGAAGGTCCTGGGGACATCGGGCCTGCGAGTGCATGTATTCCAATACGCCGAGGGGCCCGCGCGAGCGGCTCGGCGAAGCATCTGAGCGCCGTCGCTCGGCGCGCGACCGACTCAGGGCAACATCTGACGACGCCTACTCGGCGTTGTGAAACAGCGCGGCGAGCGTCATCGCGAGGATCTTCAGGTCCAGCCCGAGCGACCAGTGAGCGATGTAGTAGTTGTCCCACTCGACGCGCTCGGCCAGCGAGGTCTGCCCTCTGAGTCCATGCACCTGGGCCCAGCCGGTGATACCCGACTTGACGCGGTGGCGGTCGCCGTAGCGCAGGATGTCCTGCCGGAAGAGCTCGACGAACTCGGGGCGCTCCGGGCGCGGGCCGACCAGGCTCATGTCGCCGCGCAGCACGTTGAACAGCTGCGGCAGCTCATCCAGCGAGCTGCCGCGCAGGAAGCGCCCGACAGCGGTGCGGCGATCCTCGCCCTCGACGCCGCCGGGGGCGGTGTCGCCGCCGAGCAGGAAGTCCAGCGCGGCGGGGCCGTCTCCGCCGTCCTCAGTGGGCGCGGCGACGCGCATCGAGCGGAACTTGTAGAAGTCGAAGACCTTGCCGTCGCGCCCTACGCGACGCTGCCTGAACAGGATCGGGCCGGGCGAGCTGACGAGGACCGCGAGCGCGGCGAGCGCGAGCACGGGCGAGAGCACGATCAGCAGCAGCAGCGACAGGAGGCGATCGAAGGCGTGCTTGAACGCGAACTCGAGCCCGCGCGGGTCGACTGAGGTGAACGACAGCAGCGGCAGCCCGCCGACCGTGTCGTAGCGGACACGATCGTTGATCGTGTCGAACATCCGCGGCACGACCGAGACGTTCACGCCCAGCTCCTGGCAGCGCTGGATCAGTCGGCTCACACGCGCGTCGGTCACCGTCGAGAAGGCGACGATCAGGTGCTTAATTCCCGTGCGCTCGATCGTCACGTCGAGCTCGTCGATCGTCCCCAGCACGGGCACGTCGCGTCCTCCCACCTCTGCCACACTGCGCGGATCCTCGTCGAGGAAGCCGACCGGCACGAAGCCGTAATCGGGATGAGCCTCGAGCCTGCGCGCGACCTGCGCGCCGACGATGCCCGCGCCCATGATCAGCACCGGCTTGCCGACGAGCCGGTGTGCGCGCGCCCAGCGCTGCGCGTAGGACATCACGATGCGCCCGATCCCCACGCCGATCAGCGAGAACAGCCACGCGCGCAGCCAGTCGCCCTGGCTCGGCACCTGATCGTTGAGGAACATGCCGAGCACGGCGACCGCCATTGCGGCGACCGACACGGCGCTGAGCACGGGCACGATCCCGTCGAGCACGAGCGCGCGCATGCGCGTGCGGTAGAGGCCGCGCAGGTAGAACAGCAGCAGCACCAACGGTGGCATCGCGAGCAGGGGCGCCTTCAGCGCGGACACGTGCTCGACACCGTGGATTCCGCCGAGTGAGATCACGACGGCCGCGCACAGCGTCAGGAGGTCGACCGCCAGGCGCAGCGCCCCCCAGCCGGGACCCTCGAGCACCCACTGCAGCGGGCCATGGAAGCTCCGGTGCCAGAGCGTCTTCGGCGCCGGCGCGTCGTGGGTCAGCTCGCCGCGAAGCGGGAGCGTCGTCGATGTCTGTTGGGTGATCTGGGTGCTGTCCATGAGGGTTGGGCTCTTGGCCCCTAAGTGCTTACTCGGGTCCTGCGTCGCATCGCTTTAGCGGCCTTGCATCCTCCGTCGCGGCTCGCGCGCCAGCCTCCGTGTCAGAGCGCCTGTCGCAGCGAGAGCCGCGAGCGCCAGGAGTATGTACCGGAGATCCGAGGAGGGCAGCACTTCAGTCTTCGAAACGTCAATGTTTACGGGCGATGTGCGCCCACCGGACGGGGCGGGGACCGCGCCCGACGCACCTCTCGCCGGCGTGCGTTGTCTCCCTCTAGGCGTGGCGGCGCTGCCCGCGCCGGCGGCGCCGGAGCGGCCCGTGGCGCCAGAGCTCCCCGTGGCTCCTCCGCCGGCCGCAAGCGCCGTGCCCTGCCCGCCGGAGCCGGAGCCGCCTTGACCGCCGGAGCCTGCCCCGCCCGAGGAGCCGCCGAGCAGCGCGGAGCCGAGGATCGCCTGATTGCCCTCGCCGGGGCCTCCGTAGCCGCTGAGCAGCGAGCCGGCGCTCGCCGCCGCCGGCACGAGCGCCAATGCCGCCAGGATCAGCGACGCCGCGACCGATCCCAGACGCCGGCGTCTCACGACTCTGTGCCTCCGTGCCTCGAGTTGCTTTCCGGCCCGAGCAAGCTGTGCTCCTATCCATGCCATTCGGTTTCCGCCCCCCTCCACCCGAGCCCCTGCAGCCTGGAAACTTGAGCGCAACCGCCTGCTATCGGCGAATCGACGAGCGTTCACAAACACGCTAGCGAAGGCGGACGGCGGTGTCGAGGCGCTGTTGGCGAATAGATTCGAAATATTTACGTGAACTGCTGAGCTTTGAGGAGGATCGAGCGGTTGAGCCCCTGGATATCCACCTGCCGGCCGGCGCGCGCGATGCTCAGAGCCTCCCGCGCGAGCGGTTCGCGGGGGTCCAGTCGCACCGCCCGCTGGAGCAGCGCGAGTGCCACCGCCCGCTCGCCGCGCGCCGAGGCGATCGCTCCCCGCTCGAGCGTCGCGTAGGCGTCGCCCGGGCTTCGCGACAGCGCGAGCGCGAACTCGCGATCCGCGCGTGTCAGTTCGCCGAAGCGCAGGGCGATGCTGCCGGCGACCAGTTCCGCTTCGTCGCTGAGCGGATTCAGACGCGCCGCGGCACGCAGGCGCGCGTACGCCGTCTGGCGTGCGCCGGTCCAACTGCGTGCCGCGCTCTGCACCTCGAGCTGGCTCAGCCACGGAGCAACGAGCGAAGCGGCGGCGGCCACTGCCAGCAGCGAGCCGGCGGCCAGTGCCACGCGCCGGCGCAGCGAACTCGCTCGCGGGGGGACCCTGGCTGACTGCTCCCCAGCGCTCGACGGCTCCACCGCCACCGGCGGCGCCTGTCTGACCAGCGGCTCGGCGGTGGCGCGAGCGCGGGCCGGCGCGAGCGCGCAGGCGATGCCCAGCAGCGCGAACGCGGGCGCCCCCAGCCCGGCGAACTCCCAGAACCAGTCGAACGAGCCATGCACGACCCAGTAGGCGAAGCCGGCGAGTGCCGCCCCTGCGACGGCTCGCGCGAGCGGATCGGGTCTGCGCAGGGCGCGCGCCCCCGCGAGCAGCGCCGCGCCGAGGCCGACGAGCGCGAGCAGCGTGCCGATCAGCCCCGTCTGCGCGAGCGTGCGCATCTCGATGCTGTGGGGATAGCGCGGCGTCTCTTCGCTTCGCCCGTGGGCGAGGTACTGCTGCTGGAAGTTGTCGGCGCCGATGCCGACGAGCGGGTGGGCGAGGAATTCGTCGAGCGCGACGCGGTAGAAGTCATAGCGGCTGCTGCCCAGTCCGCTCACGAGCCGGCTGCCGGTCGAGCTGTCGGCCGCGTAGCCCCCCTTGAACGTGCGCCAGCCGCTTTCGACCCGCGCGATCGGGTTACCGGCCGCCACTAGCCCACCCGCGACGATCGCCACGAGCGTGACGACGGCTGCGGCGCGCACAGCAACGCGCGCCCGCCCGATCGCGCGCTCCGAGAGCCTCGCGCGCGACTCCGCGAGGGCGCCGAGCGCGACCGCCAGCCCAGTGGCGCCGGCCGCGGCGAGCATCGCGACCGTGGCGCTGTGTATGGCCGCCGGCGTCACGGCTCCGCCCACGAGGTTGCCGACGTCGAGCACCGTCGGCGCGGCCGCGCCGACGCCCGCGACCACCGGCACGAGCACCGCGAACGTGCGCGTGCGACCCGGCAGCAGCGCGAACGCGAGCACGAGCATCACCGGCGTCGCGTACAGCGAGCCGCGGCTCTGGCTGAGCAGCGCGACCTCGGCGAGCAGCACGGCGCCGCCGGCCAGCACGCCGCGCAGCCCCCACGGCAGCCGCGCGCTGCGCGCCAGCAGCAGCGCCGGCCAGAACGCCATCAGCCACTGCGCCGCGTTCGCGTTGGGATAGCCGGTTGGATAGAGCAGGCGCCCGCCCGGGAGCAGCGACTGCAGCGACGCGTGACTCGCCGCGTCGAGGTGCAGCGCCGTGAACACAGCGAGCGTGATCAGCGCGAGCGTCCACGCAGTGAGGAGCAGCGCCGCACTCGCGCCGCGCTGGCGCCAGCAGGCGAACAGCGCGAACACGAGCAGGTACAGCAGCGTCCGGTTAGCGCCTTCCCACGCCTCCCCGGGCACCGCCGCCCACAGGATCGATAGGTAGCTGAGCGCGGTGTATGCGGCGAGCGCCGCGAGCGCGATCCGCACCGTCCCCGGCATCTCCCCCGCGCGCAGCCGCACGAGGCCGAGCGCGATGCCGAGCAGCACCATCACGATCAGGGCGCCGGGAGCCCAGTGGGTGAGCGGATAGCCCGCCTGGCTCGTGGCCCACACGACGAACAGCGCGAGCGCCGCGAGCGCGGGCACCGTTGCCGGGGCTTCGCGCAGCGACGCCGTGAGCTTCGCTGTCATCGCGCCAACGATAATCCCCGGTGTGGAGGACTCCGCCGCTCTCGTCCGCTTCTACGACGCCGCCTACACACAGGACGAGGCGGCCGCCGCACGCTACGCGGGCTGGCGGGCACTGGGCGCGCTCCGCAAGGCCGACCATGTGATCGCGCTGTGCGCGCGTGCCGGGCTGTGGGCGAGCGGGAATCCAATCAATACGCTCGAGGTCGGCTGCGGCGACGGCGCGCTGCTGTGCGAGCTGCATCGCCGCGGCTTCGGCGGCGTGCTGTCGGGCGTGGAGATCACCGAGGCGGCCGTCGCGATCGCGCTATCGCGCGACGCGATCGACTCGGTCGAGCTGTACGACGGGCTGCATCTGCCCGTCGCCGACGGCACCTACGAGCTGGGCGTGCTCTCGCACGTGCTCGAGCATGTCCCGGACCCGGTGGCGCTGCTGCGCGAGGTCGCGCGCGCCTGCCGGGCGGTCGTCGTGGAGGTGCCGCTCGAGTCCAACTGGTCGGCGCGTCGCGCCGGCAAGCGCGTGCACGCGGCCGAGGTCGGCCACCTGCAGCGACTGGACCGCGATGCGGTCCGCCAGATGGTCGCGCTTTCCGGCCTGTCGCTCGCCGGCGAGCTCGAGGACGCGCTGCCGCTGGCGGCCCACAGCTACTTCGCCGACACGTCGCGTCAGCGAGCCGCCGCCGCCGTCAAGTGGGCGACGCGCGCGGGCCTCCACGGGGTCGCGCCGGGGCTCGCGCGGAGGCTGTTCACGGTGCACTACGCGTGTCTTTGCACGCCGCCAGCCGCTTGACTAAAAGTCGGTGAGCGCTCGTCAGCGGCCAGCTGCGGCATTCTCGCCCGCCGTCGCGTCGGCGCCTGCAGGGCGCGTCGCCGCCGCGAACAGCAGCGCAAGCACCCTGCCCATCAGGTCGTCCGGAACCGCCTCGGGGTCGGCGAGCTTCTGGCGCGCGATGCCGTCCGCGAGCGCGTCGATCGCGACCGCGAGCTGCTCGGCGGGGATCGCCAGCTCGAGGTCGAACTCGCGCACGCCGTCGGCAATCAGCTGCGTGAGCACCTGGCGCATCTGCGCAAAGCGCGCGGCCACCTTCGGGCGCACGTCCGGGTCGCGCACGCCGTAGGCCCAGAACTCCATGAACAGCAGTAGCAGCTCCGGCTCGCGGTCGATCATCGTCATCCACTGGCGCGCGCCGCCGGTCGCCCGCTCCGCGATCGATGCGCGCGCGCCGACCGCG
Source organism: uncultured Solirubrobacteraceae bacterium (assembly GCA_963797105.1). Taxonomy (GTDB): domain Bacteria; phylum Actinomycetota; class Thermoleophilia; order Solirubrobacterales; family Solirubrobacteraceae; genus Palsa-744. Next base: position 460,865 of record CAWCOB010000002.1, on the reverse strand, counting down.
TCGGCGATCTCGCGTGCGTGCTCGTCGATCTCGCGCTCCATCAGCACCAGGAACAGGTCCTCCTTGCCATCGAAGTTCGAGTACAGAGCTCCCGTCGAAAAGCCCGCCTCCGAGGCGATCTCCTCGACGCTGGCGCCGTGAAAGCCGCTGCGCGCGAACACGGAGCGCGCGGCGGCGAGCAGCCGATCGCGGGTCTGCTGGCGACTCTGCTCGCGTGTCATGCGCGCCTCCATCGCTCAATCCTACTTGACGGAGCGATCGCTATTTCGATAACGTCCATTATCCGATTCTGATAACCGGAGCGAGAGGAACGACCACGATGGCGACTGCTACGAGCTCGAGCGAGGCCGACACCACCAACGTCGCCAGCCTGCCAGCTGACGCGATCTCCTATGAGGATCTGTACGCGCGCTGGGAGCGCGGCAACTGGAAGGCGACGGAGCTGGACTTCACCGAGGACGCGCGCCAGTGGCGCGAGGACTTCACCGAGTTCGAGCGCCAGGCGGCGCTGTGGAACTACTGCCTGTTCTTCTGGGGCGAGGACGCCGTCGCGGATAACCTGTCCCCGTACATCGACGCGGCGCCGCGCGAGGAGCAGAAGTACTTCTTGACGACGCAGCAGGTCGACGAGGCGCGCCACGCGGTCTTCTTCAAGCGCTTCATGCAGGAGGTGTGCGACATCGGCGACGGCTCGATGAGCAGCGGCCTGCAGGCGATCAAGCCGCAGCTGACGCCGGGCTTTCGCAAGATCTTCGACCGCCTCGACACGATGGCCGACGAGCTGCGCGCCGACCGCTCGCCGGCTCAGCTGGCGGCGGCCGTGACGCTCTACCACGTCGTCATCGAGGCGGCGCTCGCGCAGCCGGGCCAGCATTTCATCTGCAGCTACCTGGAGGAACGCGACCAGCTCCCGGCGTTCCGCGCGGGCATGGCAAACATCGCCGCGGACGAGCAGCGCCACATCGGCTTCGGCGTGAAGCTCCTGTCGGACCTCAATCGCGAAGACCCCGTGCGCGTGCCGAAGGCCGTCGCCAAGATCCTGCGCGAAGTCACCCGCTATACGGCCCAGGTGCTGATGCCACCGGGCTGGGACGAGCGCTATCTGACGGTCTTCAACTACTCGTTCGACACGGTCGGCGTCGAGGGCGTGACATCGATGATGACCAAGCTGCGCTCGGCGGGACTCGCGATCGACACGCTTCCGGGGCCGCCGATCATGCCGGCGGGACTCTCCCCGCTCGAGCTGTCCCAGCGCGGGCGCGCGCTCGCCAAAGCGGGCGTGATCGGCGTACGCGAAGGGCCCACGCAGCGCGACCCGGAGACGGTGGCGCTGCTGTTCGACACCGTCCGCCGCCAGGTGAGCCCCAAGCACGGGCTCAAGCGTCCGACGACGCTCCAGTGGGAGTTCACCGACGCCGACATCCCCACGTGGCACATGGTCGTCAACAACGGCTCGAGCACGGTCGAGCAGGGCGCGGCGCCCAACCCCGACCTGCGCCTGCGCCTCGCCTACCAGGACTGGGCCGACCTCATCGGCGAACGCCTGGACCCGGTGCGCGCGCTCGCGACCGGCAGGATCCGGCCGCGTGGGAACCCGCTGTCGCTGCGGCTGCTGGGGAAGGTGTTTCCGCGGGGGTGAGCGCTCCCGTCGCGGCTTCTAACCCGGCGAGAACTCGCGCTCGACGGCAGCCGAATCCCCTGACGATGATCGCCCGGCCGGCACGGCCGCGCCTGTGGCTGCTCTTTCGCCACCGTCTGAGGTTCCGACGGAGGATTCACCGCGACGCGGCGACGAGCCCGAGGACGCAGAGCGCGCGACGGATGCACGCCGGCCAGCCCCATCGGCCGCTGCGGAGGCACCCGAAGCCAGCGCCTGTGGCCCGAACTCGCGGCTAGCCAGCGCCGAGGGTGTGAGCGCCGCCGCAGAACCGGTGCCCGAGGAGGCGACTGAGCGGCTGGTGCCGTCGAGGGGTGCCCCGAGGGAGCCTGTGCCGGCAACACGCGCGCTCACATGTGCGCCTGACATCCGATGATGCCCGTCGCGATGGAGATGCGCTGAGTGGCCGGCGTCGAGCGCCGCGCAACCGGCTCCGACACCGAGCGCGAGCAGGCAGCCGACGGCGAGCTTGGCCCCGAGCGGCCCCGCCCCCACGAGCCATCCCCCTCCGGCCATTCCGCCGGCGCCGGCCGCACCCGAAGCCGAGATCGCACCCCCGCCCGCGCCGCTTGCCCCGCCGCCGCTCGCCACGCGGCCCGCGCTGCCACCCGCCCGGGCCGCACCGCCTGCGGCCCTGCCCGCCGCCACACCCGCATGTAGCCCTTCGCCCGCGCGCACGAGCACCGCGGCACCGACCCCCCAGGGCGCCAGCACCGGCGGCAGCGCCGCGGCCAGGCCGCGCAGCGAGACGACATAGGCGCGGCAGGCGGGGCACTGCCCGTGATGCATCAGCGCCAGCTGGTAACGCTCGCCCTCGGGGTCGAGGATGCCGTACGCGAGCGCGCGCATCAGCGAGCCCTGCTGCTCGCACCACTCGCCGTCGCGGATGCTCGCCACGAGCTCGCCGACCTTGCCTGCGACGCCTGGGCGTCCGGGACCGCGCCCTTCCATCAGCTTGCGCATGCGCGCCTCGCTGACGCCCATCTGCGCAGCCGCCTCCGAGCGCGACAGCCCCTGCAGGTAGCAGAGCGTGGCAGCCTCCCGCTCGCGCCCGTCGAGGCGGCCGCGCAGCCCCTCGAACAGCTGGCGCAGGCGCATCCGATCGTCGAGCTCGGCGGCGATGTCCGCCTCGACGGCACCCGCTGTCTCTGTCCGCGCCGCCACCGTGAGGTGCGGCTCGCCCATGGACCCAAGCGACGGCTCACCCGAGCCCACCAGCGTGAGCTCCGTGCCGCAGCGCACGCGAGCGCGAGTACGCTGCTCGTCGATCGCGCGACGGAACGTCACGAGCACGAGCCAGCCGGTGGGGTTGGCGATCTCCTGCCCGTCGAGCACGGCCGCATACAGCCCCTGCCAGGCCGTTGCATAACAGGCCTCGAGGTCGTCCTGGTCGAGGCTCACGCCGTTTGCTCGCAGCCGCCCGCGGACGCTCGCGAGCACGCGCTCGCGCAGCCCCTCGAACTCCTCGCGCAGCAATCGCTCGGCGCGGTGGCGGCGGAGGCTCAACGGGCTCATCGCGCAACATTATGTAAATCCCGCCAGCCCGGCGGATTCCGCCCTTTCACGGGCGTCACTCGCGTCCTATGTCCTCGCGATCCGCGCGGGGCTCCTCGCGTCTACGCCCTGGCGATCTGCTCGAGGCTCACGCGCCGCATGTCCTCGCCGCCGCGGTGCGCGCGGTGCCATTCGACGACCAGCTCGAGCGCGTCCGCGAGCGACCAGCGCGGGTGCCAGCCGAGCAGCGCTTCGGCCGCGCTCGAGTCGAGCGCCAGGTGGCCTGCCTCCGGCGGGTTCTCGGACTCGTCCAGCTGCCAGCGCAGCTCGCCGCCCCACAGCTCCGCGAGGCGCTGCACGATCCAGCTCACGGGCTGCACGTCCTCCGCCGCGGGCCCGAAGTTCCAGCCATCGAGGCCGTCCTCCCCGCGCGCGAGCGCCTCAGCCAGCCGCAGATAGCCGCCGAGCGGGCTGAGCACGTGCTGCCATGGGCGCACGGCGCACGGGTTTCTCACGCGCAGCGACTCGCCGCTCTCGACCGCGCGGATCGTGTCCGGCACGAGCCTGTCCTCGCCCCAGTCACCGCCGCCGATGACGTTGCCGGCGCGCGCCGTCCCCACGCGCGGCGCGCCGCCGGTCGAGAAGAACGAGCGCCGGTAGGCGCGCGCGACGAGCTCGGCACACGCCTTGGAGCTCGAGTAGGGGTCCGAGCCGCCGAGCGGGTCGTCCTCGACGAAGCGCCGCGAGCCGCCGGCGGGGTTCTCGTAGCACTTGTCGGAGGTCACGGCCACGACCGCGAGCACCTCCTCGCCGACCTCCCGAACGGCCTCGAGCACGTTGACGGTGCCCATCACGTTGACCTCGTACGTCAGCGCGGGCTCACGCAGCGAGCGCCGCACGAGCGGCTGCGCGGCGAGATGCAGAACTATCTCGGGGCGCGCCTCGCACAGCGCCTCGCGCACAGCACCGGCATCGCGAATGTCCGCCTCGAGCTCGCGCATGTGCGCGCCTACGTCGGCCAGCTCGTACAGCGACGGCCGCGTCGGCACGCCGCGCGCGAGACCGGTCACCTCGGCGCCGAGCGACTGCAGCCACAGCGACAGCCACGCGCCCTTGAAGCCCGTGTGGCCGGTGACGAGCACGCGCCGGCGCCTCCAGAAGTCCGCGTCGATCTCCACGAGGGCGGGTATCTTCACGCAATCGCCATGCCGCCTGCCCCCACCCCTCCGCACGGCGCCGACCCGACGCGGCCGACTGCCGTCCCCAGCGAGCCCGCTCCCGTCGCAGCCCCGAGCCCGCCGCCGCGTGCGGAGGTCCTCGACATCCCGCTGGCGATCTCCGACTACGACGAGGTGATCGACTGGATGCAGGCGTTGATCGCAGCAGGCGGCCGCGGCTACGTGACGGCGGCAGCGGTCAACCTCGTGATGAGCGCGCGCGAGGACTCACAGACGCGCGCGGCGGTGCTCGGCGCGACGCTCGCGGTACCCGACGGCCAGCCGCTCGTGTGGGCGCTGCGCGCTCTCGGGCATGCGCGCGCGACGCGCGTGTACGGCCCGGACCTGATGGCCCGCTTCTGCGCGCGTGCCGCGCTGGACGGCACGCCGATCTACCTGTACGGCGGTCGCACGCCCGAGGCGCTCGAGCTGCTCGAAGCGCGCCTGCGCGAGCGCTTCCCGGGGCTGCGCATCGCGGGCGGCTACTCGCCGCCGTTTCGCGCGCTGAGCGCCACGGAGGAGCAGGACGTGGTGAGCGCGATCGACGCGTCGGGCGCCGAGGTCGTGTGGGTCGGCACGGGACAGCCGAAGCAGGAGCGGTGGATGCTCGCGATGCGGCCCCGCCTGAGCGCGCCGCTGCTCGTCGGCGTCGGCGCCGCCTTCGACTTCCACGCGGGTCTCGTCTCGCAGGCGCCGGCGTGGATGCAGCGCAGTGGCCTGGAGTGGGTGTACCGCCTCTCGCGCGAGCCGCGGCGCCTGTGGCGGCGCTACGCGCGCTACAACCCGCTGTTCGTGGCGGGCTTCGCCCGCCAGTACGCGCGCCATCTGCGCGAGCGCCGCTGAAGTCGATCCCGCTACTCCTCCGCTTGGCCCGCTCGAGCGCGCGAGCACTCCGTTTGGCCCGCTCGAGCGTTATCCAGCCAATGGCTGTCGCTAACCTCCAGGCTCGATGATGGATTCCAAGAGCACCGCCGATGTCGCCGTCGTCGGCCTCGGCCGCGTCGGGCTGCCGCTGGCGCTGTCGTTCGCCGATCGCGGCCTGAGCGTGGTGGGCATCGACAACGACCCGGCGCGCCTGGGCGCGGTGCGCGACGGCACGATGCCGTTCGAGGAGACCGGCGCGCAGGCGCTGCTCGACCGTGTGCACGCGAGCGATCGTCTGACGCTGTCCGAGTGCGTCGCCGACGCGTCGCGCGCGCGCCAGATCGTGATCACGCTGGGGACGCCGTCGTTCTCGCACATCGAGATCGACATGCGCGACATCCGCTCGGCGCTCGACGACCTGCTTGGGAGTGCTGGAGCCGGGGCACTCGCTGATCCTGCGCTCGACGGTCGCGCCGGGCACGACCGAGTTCGTGGCCGGCTACCTGACCAAGCATCGCGGCTTTCAGATCGGCGAGGAGGTGTTCGTCGCGCACGCCCCAGAGCGGATCGCGGCGGGCCGCTTCCTCGAGGAGATCGACACGCTGCCGTGCATCATCGGCGGCGTCGGCGCGCGCTCGGGGGAGGTGGTGGGCGAGCTGTTCGGCGTCTTCGAGGCGCCGATCGTGCAGACGACGCCGGTGCAGGCTGAGCTAGCGAAGATCTGGACGAACATCCTGCGCTACGCGACGTTCGCGCTGCCGAATCTGCTGATGATCGACTGCGAGCGCTACGCGGCGAACGTGTTCGAGGTGATCGACCTGATCAACCGCGACTACCCCCGCGGCGGCATCGCCCAGCCGGGCTTCACGGCGGGCACGTGCCTGCGCAAGGACTTCACGTTCTCGGAGGAGCGCTCTGCGGCGCCGGGAATGCTCTTGGCGGTCTCGCGCGTGAACGAGTCGGTGCCGCTGTTCCTGCTCGAAGGCGCGAAGCGACGCCTGGGCTCGCTCGCGAACCGCAAGGTCGCGGTGTTGGGGCTGGCGTTCAAGGCCGACACCGACGACGAGCGCGACTCCCTCGCACACAAGCTGATCCGGCTGCTCGAGCGCGAGCTGGCAGACGTGGCGGTGCACGATCCGCATGTGGCCACACCGACGGTGTCCTTCGAGGACGCACTCGACGACGCCGACGTGGTCGTGGTCGCAGCCAACCACTCTGAGTTCCGCGATCCGCGAGCGCTCGCGACGATCGCCGAGCGCGCCGCCGTCGACTGCCTGGTCGTCGACCCTTGGAACTGCTGGGGCGCCGCCCAGGTGTTCGCGTACGCCTCGGAGCTGGTCGTGCTGGCGCCCACCCCCGCGTGGATGAGCCGACCGCTGCTGGAGGCCCGCGGATGAGCCGCGTGCTCGTCACCGGCGGCGCCGGCACGATCGGCGCGGCCGTCGTGCGCAGGCTGCTGACCGATCCTGCCTACGAGGTGCGCGTGTCCGACCAGCGCCCCGCGCCGCAGTGGATGCGCGAGGGCTGCGAGGTCCACACGGGCGACCTGCGCGTGCCCGAGCAGGCGCGCAAGGCGATGCGCGGCTGCGAGCAGGTGATCCACCTCGCCGCGATCGTCGGCGGCATCGCCAACTTCCACCGACTGCCGCACACGCTCACGGAGGTCAACAACGCGCTCTACAACGCCGTAATCCGTGCGGCGCTCGACCTCGAAGTGGAGCGCTTCGTGTACGTGTCCTCCTCGATGGTCTTCGAGCAGGCGGAGCTGTTCCCGACGCCCGAGGACTACCTGCCGCGCTGCCCGACGCCGATCTCCGCATACGGCTTCTCGAAGCTGACCGGCGAGGTGTACTGCCGCGCGGCGCACGACGAGCACGGCCTGCCGTTCACGATCTGCCGCCCGTTCAACGCGTACGGGCCCGGCGAGCTGCCGGACGCCGAGCCGGGGATCGCGCACGCGGTGCCCGACCTGATCAAGAAGGTGCTCGCGGGCCAGCGGCCGCTTGCAGATCTTCGGCTCGGGCGAGCAGACGCGAACGCTGACGCACGTCGACGACATCGCCGACGGCGTCGTCACCGCGATGAGCTCTCCGGCGGGCCTGAACGAGGACTTCAACATCTCGGCCTCACGGGAGCTGACGATCGCCGAGACGGCGCGCATCATCTGGGAGGCGTGCGGCGAGGACCCCGACGCGTTCGAGCTCGAGCACCTGCCGACGTTCGCCGTCGACGTGCAGCGGCGCTGGCCGTCGGTCGAGAAGGCCGAGCGGCTGCTCGGCTGGCACGCCCGCATCGAGGTCGAGGACGGGATCGCGGCGACCGTGCGGTGGCTGCGCGGCCGATAGGCTCCCGCCAATGCCAGATAAACAACCTTCAGCGCTCATCACCGGCGTCACCGGCCAGGACGGCTCCTATCTCGCGGAGCTGCTGCTCGAGAAGGGCTACGACGTCCACGGCATGGTGCGCCGCGCCTCGACCGAGAAGTTCGACCGGATCGAGCACATCCGCGACCGCATCACGCTGCACCAGGGCGACCTGCTCGACCAGCGCTCGCTCGTCGATGCGCTGCGCGCGTCGAAACCGTCGGAGATCTACAACCTCGCGGCGATGTCGTTCGTTGCGGTCTCCTGGATCCAGCCGACGCTCACGGCGGAGTTCACCGGCACGGGCGTGACGCGCATGCTCGAGGCGATGCGCGAAGTCTGCCCCGAGGCGCGCTTCTACCAGGCGTCCTCGAGCGAGATGTTCGGCAAGGTGCTCGAGGTGCCGCAGACGGAGACCACGCCTTTCTACCCGCGCTCGCCCTATGGCGTCGCGAAGGCGTACGGGCACTTTATTACTGTTAATTATCGTGAGTCTTACGACTTGCATGCGACGTCGGGGATTTTGTTCAATCATGAGTCGACCTCGAGCAATACACCCTTGCTCATCCGTCAGGACGGGGTCGTGCAGGTAGTCACGCCGATCGATCTGGTACCCCTTCTTCGCAAGGGTGGATCAGTGCAGAACTTCCTGCCCAAGGGGCTGCTCGAGGTCTGGGATGGCGAGCAGTGGGCACAGGTCACGGCTATAACCGCCTCCCGCCGGCGAACGACCGACCCGGATCACCGTCTTCTCTCCATCCAGGCGCGCGCCGGTGTGGTCGATGTCACAGCGCATCACAACATGCTCAATCCAGAGCACACAAAGGTTCCGGCTTGTGACGTCGATGAGGGCGACGAGCTTGCTCTCTGCCAGGAGATGCCCGCGCCGAACGGATGGACGGTGGCATCGGAGGAGCTTGCGGAGTTCCTCGGCCTGATGGCCTCGGATGGCTACGTATCGCGAGATGGTCGGAGCATGTGCTTTACCAACAACGACCTCAGCTTGCGTATTCGTGTTGCGATGCTATGGGGACGACTGTTCATGGGCTCGTCGAAGGAATGGACGGGAACCTCCGGGTGGAGTGAGGACGCGACGACGGAGCACGTCAACCTCAACGGCAATCGTGCGATCGCCATGTGGCTGCGAGAGCAGCTGTACACGGCCACCGGCTTCAAGCAGGTGCCGCCGCTGATCCTCAACGCCGAGGCCGACGCCCAGGAGGCCTTCCTCCGCGGTCACTACGCCGGCGACGGCCTGAAGCGCGGCAACGGCGCCTCGATCAAGACCAACAGCGCCGTCCTCGCTCAGGGCCTGTGCTGGATGTACCACGCAGCCGGCCAGCCTGCGTCTGTATACGCCGAGCAGCGTGATGGGCGCACCTACTATCAGCTGAACCTGTTCTCCCGCGTGCGCGTCGGCGCGAAGGGGCAACACCTGCGCAAGAATCCCGCCGAGGTCCGGCGCATCGTGCCAGCCTGCGTCCCGGACGACGAGTGGACGTTCGATGTCGAGACCGAGAGCGGCAAGTTCTGCGCCGGCGTGGGTCGTTTGGTGATCTCAAACTCCCCCCGCCGCGGCCTCGAGTTCGTCACCCGCAAGATCACCTGGCACGCGGCCGCGATCAAGCACGGCCTGACAAAAGAGCTGCGCTTGGGCAACCTCGACGCGGAACGCGACTGGGGCTACGCGAAGGACTACGTCGAAGCGATGTGGCTGATGCTGCAGCGCGACATCCCCGAGGACTACGTGATCGCGACGGGCAAGGCGAACTCGGTGCGCGAGTGCTGCGAGGTGGCCTTCGACGAGGCTGGCCTCGGCGACTTCGAGCAGCACGTGACGATCGACCCGGCGTTCGTGCGCCCGGCGGAGGTCGACCACCTGATCGGCGACCCGAGCAAGGCCGAGCGCGATCTGGGCTGGAAGCCGCAGACGAGCTTCGAGGAGCTGATCCGCCTGATGACGCGCGCGGACCTCGAGCTGCTGAAGCCGCGCTGAGCGCACGATGGCGGTGCCGCTGTTCGACACCTCGACGCCCGTAGCCGGCCTGCGCGCGGAGCTCGATGCGGCGATCGCGCGGGTGCTCGACTCGGGGCGCTTCATCCTCGGCCCGGAGGTGAGCGCGTTCGAGGAGGAGTTCGCGACGTACTGCGGCGCGCGGCACGCTGTGGGGGTGGCGAACGGCACGGACGCGATCACGATCGCGCTACGCGCGATGGGCGTCGGGCCGGGCGATGAGGTGGTGGTGCCGTCGTTCACGTTCTACGCCTCCGCCGAGGCGATCCCGCCGACGGGTGCGACGCCGGTGTTCTGCGACATCGACCCGGAGACCTACTGCGTCACGGCGGAGACGGTCCGCGCGGCGCTGACCCCGCGCACGAAGGCCGTGATCGCGGTGCACCTGTTCGGCAACGTGGCCCCGATCGAGGAGATCGAGGCACTCGGCGTGCCGGTGCTCGAGGACGCGGCTCAGGCGGCCGGCTCGACGCTGGGCGAACGGCGCCCGGGCGCGCTCGGAACGGCGGCGACGTTCTCGTTCTTCCCGTCCAAGAACCTCGGCTGCTTCGGCGACGGCGGCATCGTCACGACCTCGGACGACGCGATCGCCGAACGCGCGCGCACGCTGCGCTTCCATGGCTCCCGCGACAAGGTCACCTACGAGCAGATCGGCTACAACTCGCGCTTGGATGAGCTGCAGGCGGCGATCCTGCGCGTGCAGCTGCCGCATCTGGATGCGTGGGCTGACGGGCGCAGGCGCGCCGGACGCCACTATGAGGATGCCGGCCTCGGCGAGCTGGTGACGCTGCCGAAGCCGACCGCCGAGGCGGCGCCCGCCTGGCACCTGTATGTCGTGAGCGATCCGAACGTCGAGCGTCTGGAAAGCACGCTCGCGGATGCCGGAATCGGCCACAAGCCCTACTACCGCATCCCCGTCCACCGTCAGGCGGCGATGCGCCAGTGGGGCGCCGACATCGAGCTCCCAGCCACCGAGCACGCCGCCCGCACGCACCTCGCGATCCCGATGAGCCCCGTGCTCACACGCGAGCAGGTCGACGCGGTGATCGCGGCGGTCCGAGCTGACGCCTGAGGTCGTTAGAACTCCAATACGCGGATGCCCTATTGGAGTTTAATCCACAACCTCCAATAACGCACTACCGCCAGCGCTCGAGCAAGTCCCTCTCGTCCACCTCCCGCACCACCCGCGCCGGCACCCCCATCACCACCGCGCGCGCCGGCACGTCGCGCGTGACGACCGCGCCCGCCGCGACGAACGCCTCCTCGCCGATCTCCACCCCGGGCGTCAGCACAGCGCCGCCGCCGACCCGGCACGCGCGCCGCAGCGTCGCGCCCCGCAGCGGCATCTCATCCCCGTGGCGCGCCATCGTGTCGTCGTTCGTCGTCAGCACCCCCGGTCCCACGAACACGTCGTCCTCGACGATCGTGAACGCGGTCAGGTACACGTTCGTCTGCACGCGCACGCGCTCGCCGATGACGACGTCGTTGTCGACGACGCTGCCGCGGCCGATCACCGAGCGCTCGCCGATCTGCGAGCGCTCGCGCACGAACGCCTGGTCGCCGATGATCGCTTCCGCGCCGATGCCGGCCCCGGCGAACACCACCGCGCCGGCGCCGACGCTCACGCCCGCCCCCAGCTCCAGGGCGTGCACCGCGCCGCGCGCGCCCGAGTGGCGCGCCAGCCGCGGGCGCTTGCCCAGCACGGCGTGGTCCTCGATCGTGCAGCCGTCGCCGATCACGGTGCCCGCGTGCACGACCACATACGCGCCGAACGAAACGCCATCCCCTACGACCACGCCGTCGCCCAGCAGCGGCCCGGGCGTCTGCGAGCGGCTCATCGCCCGCGGTCCGCCCTCGGCTCCCGCCGCGTCAGGTGTGCTCACAGCCGCACTACGTTGGCGCTGCTCGACGCGCGCGTGACGCCGCGCAGGTCGAGCACGAGCCGCGCGCGCCGCGCGATCAGCTCGTGGTCGACGCCGGGATGGGCGGTGACGATCAGCGCGAGGTCGGTGCCCGCGAGGATCTCCTCGAACGGTGTGTTAGTCAGCGCGAATTCGGGCAGGCTCGGCACGTGCGGGTCGTGGTAGATCACGTCGGCGCCGAGGTCTTTGAGCAGCGACACGATCTTCAGCGCGGGAGACTCGCGCACGTCTCCCACTCCGGGCTTGTAGCTGATGCCGATGACGGCGATCCGCGCGCCTTTCACCGACATGCCCCTGTCGTTCAGGGCGCGCTGCGCCTTGGCGACGCAGTGATAGGGCATCTGCTGGTTGACCTTGCCGGCAAGCTCGATGAACTCCGTCGCCATGTCGAACTCGCGCGCGCGCCAGCTCAGGTAGAAGGGGTCGACGGGCAGGCAGTGGCCGCCCATCCCGGGCCCGGGCTCGAAGCGCATGAACCCGTACGGCTTGGTCGCAGCCGCGTCGACGACCTCCCAGATGTTGATCCCCATGCGATCGGTCAGCATCGCCAGCTCGTTCACGAGCGCGATGTTGACGGAGCGGAAGATGTTCTCGAGCAGCTTCGTCAGCTCCGCGGCCTCCGGGCTCGACACGCGCACGAGCTCGTCGCAGATCAGCCCGTACACCTCCTGCGCGCGCTCGGCGCACGCGTCCGTGAGCCCGCCCACCACCTTCGGCGTGTTGCGCAGCGTGAAGTCGGTGCGTCCCGGGTCCACTCGCTCGGGCGAGAACGCCAGGTGGAAGTCCCGCCCGGCGGCCAGGCCCGACTCCTCCAGCAGCGGCACCACGCGCTCGCGTGTGGTGCCGGGATAGGTGGTCGACTCGAGCACGACCAGCTGGCCGGCCTGCAGCACCTCCGCGAGCGCGCGCGTCGCGTCGATCAGCGGCCCGAGGTCGGGCTCGCGGTTGCGCGTCAGCGGCGTCGGCACGCAGATCAGCACCGCGTCCGCCTTCGCCAGGCGCGAGTAGCGCGTGGTCGCGTGGATGCGATCGCCCACCGCTCGCAGGACATCGGAGGGGACGTCCTCGATGTATGACTCGCCCGCGCTCAGTGCCTCGATCTTGCGCGAGTCGACGTCGACGGCGATCACCTCGCAGCCCTCCTGCGCGAACGCCACCGCGAGCGGCAAACCGACATAGCCCAGCCCGATCACGCCGATGCTCGTCATCTCGGCCGCCAGTGTAGGGCGTTACCGCGACGATGTGGCAACGGAGCGCAACGAGCGCAGGTCGGCCTCGACCATCCGCGCCACCAGCTCCTCGAACCCCACCTGCGCTCGCCAGCCGAGACGCTCGCGCGCCCTGCGCGGATCTCCGACGCTCGGCGTGCGCTCCGGCGGGCGCACGAGCGCGGCGTCGACTTGGATGTGGCGCTCGGCCTCAAGGCCTACGCACGCGAATGCCGCATCCACGAACTCCGCGACCGTATGGGCAACGCCGCTGGCGAGCACGTAGTCCTCAGGACGATCCTGCTGGAGCATCAGCCAGGCGCCGTGCATGATGTCGCCGGCGAACGACCAGTCGCGCACCGCCTCGAGCGAGCCGAGCGTGAGCTGCTGCTCCAGGCCCAGGCTGATGGCCGCTGCCGCGCGGGTGATACGGCGCGTCACGAACTGCTGGGGCCTGCGCTCGGACTCGTGGTTGTAGACGATGCCCGAGCTGGCATGAAGCCCGTCGCCGGAGCGCAGCGCCCCCACCAGCTGGTGCGCGGCGAGCTTCGCGATCGCGTACGGGTTCGTCGGCCGGCAGGGCGTGTCCTCGCGCTGCGGGCTCTCCGGCGCGTCGCCGAAGATGGCGCCGGAAGCCGAGACGAACACCCGCGTGTCGCCGCCGAGCTCGCGCACCGCCTCGAGGATTGCCGCGCACGAGCCCGCGATCGCGGTCATCGTCTCGCGCGGGCGTCGCCACGAATCGGGGACGAACGACGGCGCCGCGAGGTGGTAGAGCTCGCGCGGGCGCACGCGCTCGATTGCCGCTCGCAATGTCTCTGACTCGAGCAGATCGCCGTGCAGGAGCTGCACGCGTTCGCGCAGATGCTCGCTGCAGCCCAGCGGCTGCTCGGGGGCGCCTCGGATCAGGCCGGTGACGGCGTAGCCCTTCTCCAGCAGCAGCTCTGCCAGGAACGAGCCGTCCTGACCGGTGATGCCGGTTATCAGCGCGCTGGGAGCGGTGGACACGACCGGAGCTTACGTGCTGGAGGCGCGCGGATCGGTGCTCACGAGCTGCGGCTCTCCCCACCTTCGCGCCCGTCATAGACGACCGCCAGGCCGCGCGCGACCGCCTCCGGGGCGCACAGCGCGAGCGCGCGCACGCGCCCGCACTCACCCGCCTCGGGATCTCCGGCCAGGCGCGCGATCGCGTCCGCCAGCGCGCCCGCATCCCCGGGCGCCACGAGCGCATCCGGATCGAGGAGCTCAGCAAGCGCCCCCGCGCGGCTCGCGGCCACCGGCAGCCCCGCGATCATCGCCTCCGCGGCCGCCAGGCCGAACGTCTCCGCCGAGCGCGACGGCACCAGCGCGATCGACGCGCCGGCGCGCAGCTCGGCGAGCTCGCGGTCGTCGACGTGGCCGACGAAGCGCACCGCGTTCGTGCCCCCGCCGGCGGCCGCGCCCGTCGCCGGTACTGCTGCCGCCGCCGCGCGAGCCTCCAGCGCGGCGCGCTCGGGCCCGTCGCCGGCCACCACGAGCGGCATGCCCGCGATCCGGCAGGCATCGATCGCGACATCCACGCCCTTCTCGGGCGACAGGCGCGCGACCACCAGCGCATACGGCTCGAGCGCGGCGTCCGCCGGGGACTCCGTCAAGCGCTCGCGCACCGGCGGCGCCAGCACGTGCACGCGCTCCCAGTCAAGCGGCGCGCCGAGCTCGCGCAGCCGCTCGCGCGCGAAGCGGCTGGGGACGATCACGGCGTCCGCCTGCTCGACGAGGCGGCGCTGCCACAGCGCGAGCGACGTGCCGTACGCGAGCGCCTCGGGCGCGCTGCCGCGGCAGTTCAGGCGCACCCCCGGCAGCGTGTCGCGCCCGTGGCAGCGCGTGCACTCTGCCCCGCGCGTGAAGCACACGCCGATCGCGCACACGAGCCGGTACTGGTGCAGGTGCAGCACGACGCGCGCGCCGGCCGCGCGCGCGGCCGCCAGGGCGCGCCAGCCAAGCGCAGGGTTGACGTTGTGCGCGTGAACGACGCGCGCGCCGCTGAGCCGCACCGCCCGCGCCACCTCATCCGGCTGCAGGCCGCCGCGCAGCAGCCCGAGCGCGGCGTGCGTGCGCCCGAGGCTCGCGGAATCGCGCTCGAGCAGCTCCGCGTCCTCGCCGAGACGCTCGCGCACGAGCCACATCAGCTCCTCGACCGCGCGCTCCTCGCCGCCCGCGGTGCGGTAGCGGTTGTGTAGGAAGAGGACCATCGCCGCATCAAACCTAGACTCTCTGCAGCCGTGACCGTCCCAGCCTCGATCGTGATCCCCACGCGCGCGCGCCCCGCCTACCTGGAGGTGGCGCTATCGTCGATCGCGCCCGAGGCCGCGCGGCTCGGCGTCGAGGTGCTGGTCGTCGATGACGCGGGGCCATCCAAGGCGGCGCGCGAGCTCGCGGAGCGCTTCGGCGCGCGCTATGAGCCGCACGCGCGTCCGCTGGGCCTCAACGTCGCGCGCAACACCGGCGTCGAGCGCTCGGCGGGCGAGCTGGTCGTGTTCGTCGACGACGACGTGCGCGTCGGTCCCGGCTGGCTTTCGGCGCTGCTGGACGCCGCCCGCGAGCACCCCGACGTGGATGTCTTCACGGGGCCGATCCGGGCGCGCCTGGAGGGCGCGAGTGGGTGGGGCTCTCATTCTTGCGGGCGTGAGCGCCCGCCGATCACGACGCTCGAGTTCGGCGAGCGCGACACGGACGCCGACTACGCGTGGGGTGCCAACATGGCGATCCGCCGCGAGGCGCTCGAGCGCGTGGGGCCGTTCGACGTGTCGCTCGAGCATGGCGGCGACGAGCAGGAGTGGCAGGAACGGTTGCGCGCGGACACGCCTGGCGCTCGAGTTCTTTATGTGGGGCGGGCGGCGGTCGAGCACCGGCGCGTGGGCGCGGACGCATGCCTGCGCTCGCTCTCGCGCGCCGGCTACACGCGGGGTCGCGCCGCCAGGCGCTTCGACGCGCGCCGGGGGCGGGCGCCTTCGCTTGCGAGGGAGCTGCTGACGCTCGTCGGCTGCGTCGGGCACGTGGTGCGCCGCCGCTGCCCCGCCGGCCTGACGATGGTCGCGCACAGCTCCGGGCGCCTGCGCGAGGGACTGCGCGAACGGCGCGCGGCCGCTGCCGTCTCCCTGAAGGAGCCTCTCGTCGACCCCAGCCCGGACGACTTCCTGTCGGGCGCGAGCGGCACGGTCGGTGGCTTCGACGCGGTGCGCCGAGAGGCGCTCGACGAGGCGCTCGACGCGTGGCAGCTCTTGAGCGCCAAGCGCCTGCGCCTCGGCCTCGCCGCGCGCCACGCGCCGCCGCTGCAGCGGGTGCTTGCCCTTGGCGTCGAGCGCCCGGAGCGCCGCGAGCTGGCTGCGGCGATGCGCGCCGAGCTGCTGCGCTCGCGCCACGACGTCGAGCTGCATACGTGCGCGCCGGGCGGGCGCGGCAAGTTCGAGAACCTGAACATGCTGCTGGCTGAGCGGGTGGGTCGGGATCTAATGCCAAGCCACGACTGGCTGCTCGTGCTCGACGACGACGTGGAGCTGCCGCGCGGCTTCCTCGACCGCTTCCTGTTCCTGTGCGAGCGCTTCTCGCTGACGCTCGCGCAGCCGGCGCATCGCCTGCAACTCGCATGCGGCGTGGCCGGTCACGCGCCGGCGCGCGGGCAGCGTGGTGCGCGAGACGAGCTTCGTGGAGATCGGCCCGGTGACCGCGTTCGCGAGCCGCGCGTTCCCGGTGCTGCTGCCGTTCCCCGAGCTGCGCATGGGCTGGGGTCTGGATGTCCACTGGGCGGCGCTCGCGCGCGAGCACGGGTGGCGCTGCGGCGTGCTCGACGCGGTCGCGATCGGCCACCGTGTCGCGCCCGCGGCCGCGGGCTACGCGCGCGCGGACGCGGTCGCCGAGGCGCGCTCGTTCCTCGCCGAGCGTCCCTATCTGAGCGCGCGCGAGGCCGACCGCACGCTGACGACGCATCGCGGCTGGTGAGCGCCGTGGCTCGCAGCGGCCCGCGCGTGGCGGTCGTGGCGGAGTTCTATCCGAGCCTGCGCGACCCGGTGCTGGGGGTGTGGGCGCACCGTCAGGCGCTCGCGGCGCGCGACGCGGGCGCCGAGCTCGAGGTGCTCGTGCTGCATCGCCTCGTGCCGCCGCGCGCCTCGCTCGCGGCGGGGCCGGGCGGCGCTCGCAGGGCGCTTGCGGCGCGCCTGCGCGAGCCACGCCGCCAGGTGCGCGACGGGCTCGCGGTCACATACGTCCCCTTCGTCTCGCCGTCGCGCGATCGCTCCTACGCGGCGTGGGGCGCGTGGGCGGCGCCGTCGCTGGCGCTCGCGCTGCGCCGGCTCGCACGCTCGTTCCCGTTCGAGCTCGTGCATGCGCACAACGCGGTCCCGGCCGCGGACGCGGTGCGCCGTGCGCGCCTGCGCGTGCCGATGGTCGTCTCGGTGCACGGCGGCGACGTGCTGTACACCGCCAGGCGCGACCAGGACGGCGCTGACGCCGTGGCGCGCGGCCTCGGCGCGGCGGCGCTGGTGCTCGCCAACAGCCACGGCATCGCCGAGCTCTCGCGAGCCTGCGGCGCCGGCGAGACGCGCGTGCTGCATCTCGGCACGGAGCTGCCCTCGCCGCAGTCGCCCGCCGAGCGCGAACGCCGCGAGGGCTCTGCGCGCGCGGGCGCGCAGGAGCGGGGACGGAGCACAGATCGAGCGCGGTCTCAGTCGCTCGTCACGGTCGCGCATCTCGTCGCGCGCAAGCGCCACGCCGACGTCCTGCGCGCGCTCGCCGTGCTGACGCAGCGCCATCCGACGCTGCGCTACACGGTGATCGGCGACGGTCCCGAGCGGTTCGCGCTCGAAGGCCTCGCGATGCGCCTCGGGGTGGCGGAGCGCGTCGACTTCCTCGGCCAGCTGGCGCCCGAGGAGGCCCTCGAGCGCGCGCGCGGCTGCACGCTGTTCGTGATGCCCTCGACGGAGGAGGCGTTCGGGGTCGCGTACGTCGAGGCGATGGCCGCGGGCGTGCCCGCGATCGGCTGCCGCGGCGAGCCGGGCCCGGAGGAGATCGCGGCGGCGGGCGACGGCTTCATGCTGGTGCCGCCCGGCGACATCGAGCGACTGACGCAGCGCATCGACGAGCTGCTGTCCGATCCGCAGCGCCTGCGCGAGGCGGGGCTGCGCGCGCGCGCCACGGTGGCCGCAAACTTCACGTGGCGTCGCTGCGGCGAGGAGACCGTGGCCGCCTACGAGCACGTGCTCGGACGGGATCGACCCGCCGCTCGGACGCGGCCGGCCGGGCTCGACGCGTGAGGCCGGCACCGTGAAGCCGGTCCTGTTCGTGACCGGGCACGCGCCCGCGTACCGAGTGGGCGCGCTCGCGCACCTGCACGAGCGCGAGGGGATCGAGCTGGCGTTGTTCGGCGGGCGCCTGCAGCACGGTGGCGCCGGGAACGCCACGGAGCTGGCGTTCCCGCACCGCCGTGTTCGCCCGCGTGAGCTGTTCGCGCTCGCCGCATCCGGCGACTACCGCGCCGTGGTGTGCCCCACGGGCGGGCGTCTCGCGCCGCTGGCCACATGGGCTGGCGCGCGCCGCGCGCGCGTGCCGCTGATCGTATGGGCATCGCTGTGGGCGCATCCGCGCAGCGCGGCGCACGCGCTCACCTACCTGCCGCTGCGCCGCCTGTACCGCTCGGCTGACGCGATCGTCACCTACGGCCCGCACGTGAGCGCCTACGTCGCCGCGCGCGGCGCCCGCAATGTCTACGAGGCACCGCAGGCCGTCGACAACGGCTTCTGGCGCGCCCCCGCGAGCGGGCCGCCGGGCGATCCGCGCTGGCCGTTGGATGCCGGCGCGAGGTTCCTGTTCGTGGGTCGGCCGGTCGCGGGCAAGGGCCTGCCGGTGCTCCTGTCGGCGTGGCGGGCCGCGGGCCTGCGCTCGCCCGCGGCCGCCCTCGTGCTCGTCGGCGCCGACTCAGGCACCGGCGCCGGCGAGGACCCGAGCCCCGGTCCCCGTCCCGGCGGCGTTGACGGGACTATCGCATCCGACGCCGCGATCGTGAGCCTCGGCCCGCTCGACCCGGAGCGTCTCCGCGACGTGTACGCGGCGAGCGACGTGCTGGTCGTACCGTCGGTGCCGACACGCACCTTTCGCGAGCCGTGGGGGTTGGTTGTCAACGAGGCGATGAACCAGGGGCTTGCCGTGATCGCAACCGATGCCGTGGGGGCTGCCGCCGGCGGCCTCGTGCGCGACGGCGCGAACGGCCGGATCGTGCCGGCGGACGACGTGCGCGCGCTCGCCGCCGCGATCTCCGAGCTCGCCGGAGACGAGCGGCTGCGCGCGAGCATGGGCGCCGCCGGCGCGGCGGACGTGCGCGCCTACGACTACGACGCCTGGGCCCGCGGGTTCTCGCGCGCGCTCGCGAGCGTGGGCGTCTCCCGGGGGCATTGCTAGCGTTGCGCGGTCAGCCCATGCGAATCGCCCGTCTCGAGAGCCGACCGATCGCACGCACGGCCGCACTGTGCACGCTGCTGGTGGCGCTGCTGGTGGCGAGCGCCGCCCCGGCGAGCGCGAACATCGGCGAAACGATCCTCCTGCGCTGTACCCACAACGAATCGCTCAGCGGCTACAGCCAGAGCGATTACCGCGAGGCGCTGAAAGAACTGAGCGCGGACGCCGAAGAGTACAGCGGCTGCTCGTTGCGCATTCACGAAGCACAGCTCGCGGCCGCGTCCGGTGCGCACGGTGGCGGCGGCCCCGGAGCGGCGACCCCGACGGCGGTCACGACGACGCCGGCGCAGAAGCGAGCGATCGCGCACGCGGTGCACGCGAGCCCCGAACCGGTCAGGCTCAGCGGCGGCGTGATCCATCCGGGCGTCGTGCACACGGACATCTCATCCGCGCTCAGCTCCCTGCCCACCCCGCTGCTCGTGACCCTGGCGTTCCTACTCGTGTGCCTGCTGGCTGTCATCGGCGGCTCACTGACCAAGCGTGTCCGCACCCGCGGCTCCGACTGAGCCGGCCCCCCGGGCGGTGGCCTCGGCGCCGCCGTACGGCGCCGGCGGCGGCGCGCCGCGCGCGTCCGCGCGCGTGCGAATGCGTGGTTCGGACCAAGGCGTGCGACGGGGCCTGTGGTGGCCCACGCTGCTGATCGCGGCGCTGTTCTGCTTCGTCACGTTCCACGCGAAGGGCGGCCTGAACCAGGAATCGTTGATCTCGACGGAGATGGCGCTGACGCTCCTCGCCGGGATCGTGATCGCCGCGAGCGTGCTGCTCGCGCCGACGGGCAGGCGCGCATTCGGCCTGTGGCCGGCGGGGCTGCTGCTGACGTTCACCGCGCTCACGGCGGTCTCGATCGTGTGGTCGGTGCAGCCTGATACGAGCTGGCAGGAATCCGGGCGGATGCTCGCCTACAGCGGCGTGTTCGGAGCGGGGGTGGCGCTCGTGCGCTTCGCGCCGGAGCGCTGGCCGGCGCTGCTCGGCGGGCTGACGCTGGCGGCGGTTGTGGCGTGCGGGTACGCGCTGGCGACGAAGGTGTTCCCGAGCCTCGCGCCCGTTGTCACGTTCGCGCGCCTGAGCGAACCGTACGGCTACTGGAACGCGGTGGGGCTGACCGCGGCGATGGGCGTGATCTGCTGCATGTGGCTGGGCGCGCGCAGGGACGGCCACGCGCTGCTGCGCGCGCTCGCATACCCGGCGATGGGCTTGCTGTTGTTGACGCTCGTGCTCGCGTACTCGCGCGGTGCGCTAGTGGCGCTGGCGCTTGGCCTGGTGCTGTGGTTCTGCGTGGCGCCGGTGCGCCTTCGCGGCGCGGCGGCGCTGATCGTCGGCGGCGCTCGGGGCCGGCGCGGTGGCGGCGTGGGACTTCTCCGAGCACGCGCTCAGCGCGGAAGGCGTGCCGCTCGCCGAACGTGCGAGCGCGGGCCACGAGCTGGGCGCGCTGATCGTGGCGATGGTCGCGCTGCTCGCGCTCGCGGGCATCGCGATCGGCTTTCACACGGGCCGCCGTGCACCGTCGCTGCTCGCGCGCCGTCGCGCCGGCGCCGCGCTGCTGGCGGCGATCGCGCTCGCGGCGGTCGCGTTCGCGGGCGCGCTCGCGCACAGCCAGCGAGGCTTCACGGGCAGCATCTCGCACGCGTTCGACGCGCTCACGAACCCCAACGCGAAACCGCCGCCGAACACGCCCGGCCGCTTGACGGCGGTCGCTAGCGTGCGCGCGCGCTACTGGAAGGAGGCGCTGCAGGTGTTCGACGCGCATCCCGCGCTCGGCGCCGGCGCGGGTGGCTACGCGACGGCGCATCTGCGCTACGAAACGCAGACGCTCGAAGTGCGCCACGCCCATGGCTTCGTCGTGCAGACGCTCGCGGACCTCGGCCTCGCGGGCCTGGTCCTGGCGCTCGCGCTGCTGCTCACGTGGATGGCGGCGGCTGGGCGCCCGACGCATCTGCTCGACCGCCGCTGGGCGCCGTGGCGCGCGTGGCTGCCCGGCAACGCCGGCGCGCGCCCCGGCTGGCATCCCCTGCGCGACCGCGCGCTGACGCGCTACACGCCCGAGCGCATCGGCATGCTGAGCATGCTGTGCCTGGTCGTCGTGTTCGGCGCGCATTCGTTGATCGACTGGACGTGGTACGTGCCGGGGAATGCGTGCGTGGCGCTGCTGTGCGCTGGCTGGCTGGCTGGTCGCGGCGAGCTGCGCCCGGCCGCGGCCGGCACGCCGAGCGGCGATGTCACGCTTCCGCGCCTGACCGGGCGCACGCCCACGACGGGGCGCTGGCCCGCGGCACTGCGCTTGCCCGATGCGTGGCCGCGGCCGAGCTACACGCGCATCGCCGTCGCCGCCGCGGTGCTCGTGGCGGCGCTGCTTGCGATGTGGTCGCAGTGGCAGCCGCAGCGCTCAGAAGAAGCCTCGCAGCAGGCGGTCACGCAACTGGAAGCGCACGATCGGCGCGCGGCGGTCGCGGACGCCGAAAGCGCGGTCTCGCGCGACCCGCTGTCGATCGGCGCGCTGTTCACGCTCGCGGACGTCCAGCGCTATTCGGGCCGCCCGGCGCTGGCGCTGGCGACGCTCGAACGCGCCGTGCGCCTGCAGCCGTCGAACCCGCAGTCGTGGCTGGCGCTCGGTCGCTATGAGCTCGAACGCGGCGAGGCAGCTTCGGCGGTGGCCGCTATCGAGGCCGCCATCTATCTCGACCCGGAGTCGATCGCGCCCGAAGCCGTCGCGGATGGCCGCCCGGAAGCGATCGAAACCCAGAACGACTACGTCGCGGCGCTCGGCGAGGCCGAAAGGCAGCGGGCGCGACGGACGGCCCTGCGCGCGGCGCGACGAGCGGCACGACACTCAAAAGCGCGAGCGAACCGCGTGCGCTAGCAACAGCGCGCGCGCGCCTGGCACGCGGCCGGCTTCGCGCACCGCTATCTGCTCGAAGCCGAAACCCTCGAGCACCCCGGTGAGCGTGCGCCGATCGTAGAAGCGCAGGTGATCGCCGAGCGGGTCGAAGTGCTCGGCGAACGCGCGGCGGGAGAGCGCGAGGCGTGCCAGCGCGAGACGCCCGTGCGCGGGCGTGCTCACGATCAGGCTGCCGCTGGAGCGCAGCACGCGGCGCACCTCCGAGAGCCAGGCGGCGGTATCGGCGACGTGCTCGATCACCTCGCCGGCCCACACCGCATCGAAGCTCGCGTCGTCGAGCTCCCAGGGGCCCTCGGGCGCGATGAGGCGCAGGTCGAGCTCGGGATGGCGCGTGCGCGCCCGGCGCAGCGGCTCCTCGGCGACGTCGACGGCGACGACGTCGGCGCCGGCGCGCGCCAGCTCCGCCGCGAAGCGCCCTTCGCCGCAGCCGATGTCGAGCACGCGTGCGCCGACGCTCACGCGCTCCAGCAGGAAGCGCGTGCGCAGGGAGAAGGCGGATGGCTCGAGCCCTTCCGGCAGCGTCTGCCAGAGGGCTTCGTAGTGCTCGCGCGAGGGCACTGCAGCAAGGCTCTCATATCTATCCAGACGTCCGCAGAGCGATTACTGTTGTCCCCATGCGCTCGAGGGGTATCGCGTGACGAACAGCGGACGGCCGTGAAGGTCGCGTTCGACAGCCGTCGCTTGTCCAACCCGGACGGCATCGGACGCTACTCACGCTGTCTGCTGGCGGCGCTGCGCGAGACAGCGGCGGCAGGTGACGAGGTCATCGAGACGCACCGCCCGTCGGCACTGGGCCGCGCGCGCAGCGCCGAGGTGCTGCACTCGCCGTGGATGGAGGGAGCGGTGCTGCACAGCCCGTGCCCGGCGGTCGTCACGGTCCACGATCTCGCGGCGCTGAAGCGCCGCAGCGAGCGGTTGCGCAACGGTGGGCTGCATATGCGCCTGCGTCGCCTGGCACTGCAGCGCGCGACCCATGTGATCGTGCCGGATGAGCTAGTCGCTGACGAAGTCGTCGCGGAGCTTGGGCTCGAGCGCGAGCATGTGGTCGTGATCGCGCCGGCGCTCGATGCCACGGGCGCTCACGCTCTGGCATCCGCGCGGCCGGCTTGGAGCTGGGAGGACGCCGCGCGCGCGACCTGGGGCGTGTACGCACGCGCGGTCGCACCGGCCGAGCGCTCGCGCCCAGTCGCGGCGCGCCTCAGTAAGCGCCCCGCCCGCCTGGGCGGGGGTCCGGGGTTCTAGCTCGAACCGATCAATACGCCCCGCGCCGTGTGATCACGGCGGGAATCGTCTTCAAGAGGATCGTCAGGTCGAGCGCGAGCGACCAGTTCTCGAGGTAGATGAAGTCGAGGTGCACGAGGTCGTCGAAGTCGAGCTCGGAGCGCCCGGAGACCTGCCACAGGCCGGTGAGCCCGGGGAGCACGAGGTAGCGCTTGCGGTGCCAGTCCTCGAGCATCTCGTAGTCGCGTTCGGGCAGCGGCCGCGGCCCGACGAGCGACATCTCGCCGCGCAGCACGTTGACGAGCTGCGGCAGCTCGTCGAGCGAGAAGCGCCGCAGCAGGTGCCCGATCGGCGTCAGGCGCGGGTCCTCGCGGATCTTGAACAGCGCGCCGGTGGCCTCGTTGAGCTCTTCGAGGTCGGCCTGCGTCTCCTCGGCGTCGGTGTGCATGGTGCGGAACTTCAGGCACGCGAACGGGCGCTGGCCGATGCCGCGGCGCATCGAGTGGAACAGCACGGGCCCGCGCGAGCTGAGGCGCACGGCGAGCGTGATCGCGAGCAGCAGCGGGCTGAGCAGCACGAGCAGGACGCTCGCGCCGACGATGTCGAACGTGCGCTTGAGCGCGAAGTCGATGCCCTCGAACACGGGCGGGCCGAGTTCGAACAGCGGCACGGACTGGCCGGGGACGAACTCCGCGCGGTGGATGAGGATCTCCATCGTCGACGGCGCGAGGCGCACGCGGATGCCGCGCTGGTGGCATTGGTCGACGAGCTCGACGGCGTCGTCCTGCGGGAACTCGGGGTCTGCGATGATGACCTCGTCGACGCGCTCTGCGTCGAGCACCTCGCGGAGGCTCGCGAGCGAGCCGAGCGCCCGCAGCCCGTTGGCGGGCAGCTGCTTGGAGGAGAGGTAGCCGACGACGTCGATCGGCGCGTGCGGCATGTCGGCGAGCGCGTGCGCGACGTCGGCGATGTGTTTGCCGCTGCCGACGAGCACGGCGCGGCGCTGGTAGCCGGCGGCGCGCAGCAGCACGGCGGTGACGCGCTCGAAGGCGGCGCGCGCAGCGGCGATGTAGAGGATCGCGAACGCGAGCGTGCTCCAGAACAGGTAGTAGCTGGAGAAGTGTTCGCCGCTGACGACGGCGAAGATCAGCGCGACGAACGCGACCTGGAACAGCGAGCCGACGATCCGCGAGAGCCCGGGACGCAGCACGCGCTGCGCGTAGAGCCCGGAGCGCGCGAACAGCAGCGCGGTGAGCAGGTAGGCGAACGGCAGGAAGTGTTCGGTGGTTTCGCGCGAGTGCACCGCCTGCACGCGCCCGTGGACGGCTTCCTTGAGCACGAGCGCGGTGAAGACGGCGAGCGCGACGCCGGCGAAGTCGAGCGCGAGCAGCGTAGCCACGCGCGTGACGCGCCAGACGGTGGAGGTGCGCATCAGGAACGACAGCGCAGGCGGGCGCTTGCGGCGAATGTCGTGGTCGGAGCGCTCCATGCGCCGCGTGGTCACCGACAGCGCCGAAGGCGGCGCGCCGGGCT
Source organism: uncultured Solirubrobacteraceae bacterium (assembly GCA_963797105.1). Lineage (GTDB taxonomy): Bacteria > Actinomycetota > Thermoleophilia > Solirubrobacterales > Solirubrobacteraceae > Palsa-744. The sequence continues at coordinate 435,990 of CAWCOB010000002.1, read as the reverse complement.
TACCCGATCTGCGAATCGTCTTTCCGGAAGGTGGGCCGGTACGTGGAGCCGGCGGGGCTGACGAGGCGGAGGTTTCCGACACGCGTGGTCCCATCTCACCGCTCACAACACCGCAGCCTTCCATACGGAGCGGCTGCGTGGCCTGACAACAACGCAAGCTGCAGGCGCGCTTGCGCGCCCGCGCGGCAAGGCTGGCGCGGCCGAGACGAGCGTCAGCTCGAGCCCCCGATGAGCAGCTCGACGCCTGACTGCTCGATCGTGCGCTGCAGGCCTTCGCGCAGCGACACCTCGGGTGACCAGCCGAGCAGCTCGTTCGCGAGCGCGATGTTGGGCTTGCGCTGCTTGGGGTCGTCTTCGGGGAGTGCCTCGTAGATGATCTCGGCGGTCGAGCCGGTCAGCTGTTTGATGATCTCCGCGAGCTCCAGCAGCGTGAACTCGTCTGGGTTGCCGATGTTGACGGGGTAGTGGTGGCCGGACTCGGCGAGCGCGATGATGCCGCGGATGAGGTCCGAGACGAAGCAGAAGGAGCGCGTCTGGCTGCCGTTGCCGAAGACGGTGATCGGGCGGTTGCCGAGCGCCTGGCGCAGGAACGTGGGTATCGCGCGCCCGTCGTGCGGGCGCATGCGCGCTCCGTATGTGTTGAAGATGCGCACGATCGCCGTGTCGACCCCCTGCTGGCGGTGGTAGGCCATCGTCAGCGCCTCGGCGTAGCGCTTGGCCTCGTCGTAGACGCCGCGCGGGCCGATCGGGTTGACGTGCCCCCAGTAGCTCTCGGACTGCGGGTGTTCGAGCGGGTCGCCGTAGACCTCGCTGGTTGACGCGGTCAGGAAGCGGGCGCGCTTTGCCTTGGCCAGCCCCAGCGTGTGGTGGGTGCCGTAGGAGCCGACCTTGAGCGTGTGCAGCGGCAGGCGCAGGTAGTCGATCGGGGAGGCCGGCGAGGCGAAGTGATACACGAAGTCGACTGGCTCCTCGACGAAGTACGGCGCGGTGATGTCGACGTGCAGGAACTCGAAGCGCTCGGGGTCGCGGATGTGGGCGATGTTGGCAAGCGACCCGGTCTCGAGGTTGTCGACGCAGATGACGCGGTTGCCGCGCGCGAGCAGCTCGTCGCACAGGTGCGAGCCGAGGAAGCCGGCGCCGCCGGTGACGAGGCAGGTTGACATCCCGGCAAGCTTAGTGATTCCGTCTCCGACGATCCCTGGCGATTGCCCGCACTATTCTTCTTGGCATGTCCGCCACGGAGCACGAGCCGCTCGCCGCGTCCGAGCGCGCCGCCGCCGCGATCGCCGAGGAGCGCCTGACGGTCGCACCGATCGTCGGCCCGGACGACCCGCGCCGCTTCACGGACTCGGGCATCGAGATCACGGAGCTGTACACGGAGGCTGACGTGCCGGCGGACCTCGACCTGGGCGAGCCGGGCGCGTTCCCGTACACGCGCGGCGTGCACCGCGAGATGTACCGCAAGCAGCCGTGGACGATGCGACAGTACGCGGGCTACGCGTCGGCGAAGGAGTCAAACGTTCGCTACCGCTATCTGCTGTCGAAGGGCTCGACGGGGCTGTCGATGGCGTTCGACCTGCCGACGCAGCTGGGCCTGGACTCGGACAACCCGCGCTGCCTGGGCGAGGTGGGGCGCACGGGCGTGGCGATCGACACGATCGACGACATGCGCACGGCGTTCGACGGCATCCCGCTGGATCAGGTGTCGACGTCGATGACGATCAACGCGCCGGCGGCGTGCCTGCTGCTGCTGTACGAGCTGGTGGGCGAGGAGCAGGGCGTGCCTTCGGTGGAGCTGCGCGGCACGACGCAGAACGACGTGCTGAAGGAGTACATCGCGCGCGGCAACTACATCTATCCGCCGGAGGCGACGATGCGCCTGACGACGGACCTGTTCGCGTACTGCCAGGAGCGCGTGCCGAAGTGGAACACGATCTCGATCTCCGGCTACCACTTCCGCGAGAAGGGCTGCTCGGCGGTGCAGGAGGTGGCGTTCACGCTGTCGTCGGGGATCGCGTACGTGCAGGCGGCGATCGACAAGGGCCTGTCGGTGGACGAGTTCGCGCCGCGCCTGGCGTTCTTTTTCAACGGCCACAACAACGTCTTCCAGGAGGTCGCGAAGTTCCGCGCTGCGAGGCGCATGTGGGCGCACATCATGAAAGAGCGCTTCGGCGCGACGAACCCGAAGGCGACGATGCTGCGCTTCCACACGCAGACGGGCGGCGTGACGCTGACGGCGCAGCAGCCGGAGAACAACATCGTGCGCGTGGCGCTGCAGGGCTTCGCGGCGGTGTGCGGCGGCACGCAGTCGCTGCACACGAACGGCTTCGACGAGGCGCTGGCGCTGCCGACGGAGCGCGCCGCGAAAATCGCGCTGCGCACGCAGCAGATCCTGGCGCACGAGTCGGGCGCGACGGACACGGTGGACCCGTTTGCGGGCTCGTACTTCGTGGAGTCGCTGACGGACGAGATCGAAGCGCGCGCGAACGAGCTGATCGCGAAGGTGGACGCGCTCGGCGGCTCGGTCCACGCGATCGAGTTCATCACGGGCGAGATCGACGAGTCGGCGTGGGGTTACCAGGAGCGTTACCGCATCGGCCAGGACATCGTCGTGGGCGTCAACGCCTACCAGGAAGACGCGATCGAGGTCCCGGACCTGCTGCGCGTCGACCCCGAGTCAGAGCGCGAACAGCTCGCGCGCTTGAAGGCTTTTAAGAATGACCGCGACGGTGCGCTGGTTGAGCGCCGCCTTGGCGAGTTGAGAGAGGTCGCGCGCGGCACCGACAATCTCCTCCCGGCGATCCGCCGGGCGCTGAAGGACCGCTGCTCGATGGGCGAGGTGTGCGCGGCGATGCAGGACGTGTTCGGCAAGTACACGCCGACGTTCTGAGCCGTCGGTCCACGTTGTGAGCCCGCAAGCCGCAAGCTTGCTTGAATGATAGAAACTTTCTATCATTGCCTCTTTGACGGGCCTCGTTCGGCGTTTCGGAGCCTCCCCAGCCGAACGATAGAATGATAGAATCTTTCTATCATGACTCTTGTCTATCGCACGCCTGAGCTGCAGCCCGTCGAGGTTGCGGTCCTCGACATGATCGGCGGTCTGCGCGACCGCCTGCAGAAATACGTCGACCCCGAGCCACGGAGATGGGTCGGGACGCTGCGCCGAATGTCGTTCGCCCGTGCGGTGCAGGCGTCCAACAGCATCGAGGGCTACGACGCCAGTCTCGACGACGTCGTTGCCAGTGTCGACGACGAGCCGACACTTCGAGCAGACGAGCCGACACGCCTGGCGCTTTCGGGATACCGCGACGCGCTGACCTACGTCCTCCAGGTCGCGCAGGATCGAACGACGACGGTCGACGAGGGCCTGCTCAAGTCCCTGCATTTCATGATGCTCAAGCACAGACTCGACAAGGATCCCGGACGCTGGCGGCCGGGCGAGATCTTCGTCGTCCGGGCGTCCACCGGCGAGCGGGTCTACGAGGGGCCGCCAGCCGAAGAGGTTCCAGAGCTGATCGCGGCAATGATCGAGGAGCTGGAAGGGATCGCCGCACCGGTCCTCGTGCGCGCGGCGATGGCCCACCTCAATCTCGTGATGGTGCACCCGTTCAGGGACGGCAACGGCCGCATGGCGCGGGCCCTGCAAACACTCGTTCTCGCCCGAGAGCAGATCATGGCGCCGGTGTTCTCCAGCATCGAGGAGTATCTCGGTCAGAACACGCAGCGTTACTACGACGTGTTGGCCGAGGTGGGCCAAGCTCGCTGGAGCCCGCAGCACGACGCCCGTCCCTGGCTACGCTTCTGCTTGACAGCGCACTATCACCAAGCAAGAACCCAGCTTCGCCGTATCGAGGAGACCGAGCGACTCTACGCCGCATGCGCACAGATCGCCGAAGACCTGGGGCTTCCGGAGCGCACGACCGGAGCCCTCGTCGAGGCCGCCTACGGTTTTCGCCTCACTCATGCCTCGTACAAGAAGATCGTCGAGCTGACGGCCGGCGAAACGGTTGCGAGCCTCACGGCCAGCCGCGATCTGCGCGCTCTGGTGGATGCGAAGCTGCTGCAACCAATTGGCCAGACGAGAGGCCGCTACTACGTCGGCGAGCCGGCCCTGCACGCCCAGCAAGGGCGTATCCGCTCGACGCGCGAGCCAAAGGAGATGAGCGACCCGTTCGAGCTGGCGTCTCGTCAGCTGCGCCCCGCTGTTAGCTGAAGCGAGCCAGCGAGAAGAAGCCCTCAGGAGACATTTCCGGCGGAAGCGATTAGGGTGCCGGTCGGTGACCACCCCGCTCGCTGCGTCCTTCTATGAAGTTGTCCTCGCGGTCCACATCATGGCCGTGGTCGTCGCCTTCGGCGTGACGTTCGCCTACCCGATCATGTTCGCGGTCGCCGCGAAGCACGGCCCGCGCAGCCTGCCGCTGGTGCACCGCATCGAGTACTCGATCGAGCGCATGCTCGTCAATCCCGGTCTAGCGCTCGTGTTGATCGCCGGCATCTACCTCGCGAGCAAGGGCCAATACTGGAGCGATTTCTTCGTGCAGTGGGGCCTCGCCGCGGTCGTCGTGATCGGCGCGCTCGTCGGCTCGGTGATGATCCCGACGGCCAAACGCGCCGAGATCGCTGCCGCGCGCGACCTCGCCGCGATCGACGCGGGCGCGCCCGGCGCGGAGCCGAGCGTCGAGATGAGCGAGGAGTACCGCGCGCTCGTGCGCCGGCTGTCGACGGTCGGCACGCTGCTCAGCCTGCTCGTGCTCGCGACGATCGCGATCATGGCGCTGCACGTCGGCGCCTGACGCGCCTACACCGCCCCGTGCCGCGCCTGCGCACGGGTGAGTTTGGCTCGACGCTGGCCAAATGACGCCCGGCAGGCGATACCCTGAGCGACATGGACGACGGCTACAGAGTCGGGGTGGTGGGCGCCACCGGCCAGGTCGGCACGCTGATGCTGCAGCTCCTGCGCGAGCGCTCGTTCCCGGCGCGCGAGATCGTGCCGTTCGCCTCCGAGCGCTCCGTCGGGCGCGTGCTCGAGGGCGCCGCGCCCGACGGCGGCGACCTGACCGTCCAGGGCCTCGACGACGATTCCATCCAGGGCTTCGACATCGCGCTGTTCTCCGCCGGCGGCTCGACCTCAGGCGAGTGGGCGCCGCGCTTCGCCGCGGCGGGCGCGACGGTGATCGACAACTCCTCGCGCTGGCGCATGCAGGACGACGTGCCGCTCGTCGTCAGCGAGGTCAACCCGGACGCGCTCGACGGGCATCACGGCATCATCGCGAACCCCAACTGCTCGACCATGCAGATGGTAGTCGCGCTCAAGCCGATCCACGACGCGGCCGGCATCGAGCGGCTCGTGATCAGCACCTACCAGGCGGTGTCGGGTACCGGCAAGCAGGCGGTCGACGAGCTGCTCGACCAGTCGCACGCGTTGTTGCACGACCGCGACATCGAGCCGCCGGACGCCTACGCCCACCAGATCGCGTTCAACGCGCTCCCCCACGCCGGCTCTTTCGCACCCGGCGAGGACCACACCGACGAGGAGCGCAAGCTGATCAACGAGACGCGCAAGATCCTCGGCGACCCCGACATCCGCGTCAGCGCCACGTGCGTGCGCGTGCCCGTCGTCACCGGCCACTCCGAGGCCGTAAACGTGCAGACGCGCGAGGAGCTCTCGCCGGAGCGCGCCCGCGAGCTGCTCGCAGCGGCGCCAGGCGTGGTCGTGCTCGACGACCCCGACGCCGCGCTCTATCCGCTTGCGATCGATGCTGCCGGCCGCGACGAGGTGTTCGTCGGGCGCATCCGGCGCGACCCGGGCCACGAGCGCGCGCTCGATTTGTGGATCGTCGCCGACAACCTGCGCAAGGGCGCCGCCACCAACGCGGTGCAGATCGCCGAGCTGCTGCACGAGCGCGGCCTGGTCACGGCGCGAGCCGCGGCTTAGCACAGTGCGAGCCGCGGCGTAGCCCGCGCGGCGCGAGTCACTGCGGCCTGTCTTGGTCGCAGTCCGACCGCGTGATGTAGAGCGCGTCGGACTCGAACACGGTCTGGTCTCCGCCGAGCTCCGCGCCGGCCCGGAAGGCGCCGGTCAAGCGCGCGGGCAGCTCGAGATTGAGCGGTTCGATCAGCGCCGGCAGCGCATGTGTCGGCTCGGGCTCGACCGCGAAGCCGCTTGCCTCGAGCGGCTCCGCGACGATGCCGGCGCTGCAGAAGAATTCGGCGAACGCCGCACCCGCGAGCGCCGCGGTGCCCAGGACGTCGGCCACGAGCGCGGTCATCGCCTCGGCATCGCCGTGCAGATCGACGATGCGCGCGACCCTGCCCTCGGCGCCCTGGGCGTTCGCGATCCTGTGGACCGCGATCCCGCGCAGCGAGCCGCCGGCGTCCTCGGCGACCCGTACCGCGTAGGTGAACCGCGGGTGCTCGAGGTAACGCCAGCGCAGGTAAGCCGCGTCCCGCCATGGCCCGATCAGCTCCGGCGCGAGCGTCTGCTCCCACAGCTCGTCCCAGGGCTTCGCGTGCGCCACGCTCCAAGTCGAGACGCGCACCGCTCCGTTGCCGAGCGCGCTCGCCGCCATTTCGCCGGGCGCACCCGGCGACGCGCCGTGCGGCGGTGTGCGCCGCCCGAGCAGCCGCTCGAGCGCATCGTCGGAGATCACGCGTACCCAGCGCGGGACGCTCTCGCGGATCGAGAAGCCGAGCGCCCGATAGATCCTCAACGCGGTGTCGTTCGCCCCTGTGGTGCCGACGAAGCCAAACGGTTCCTCCAGCACGCGCTGCAGCAGGCGCAGGCCGCATTGTGCCTCCCGCGCCGCGGGCGTCGCGATCCAGGTCGTCAGCCAGGCTCCGCGCAGACGCTGCCCGTGCACGCCGAACGAGACGACGATCACTCCCAGCGCTCCGACGATCCGACCGTCCGCGCGTGCCACGAGGAACGCGAGCCGCTCGGGCTCGCCCGGAAAGCGGTGCTGCCAGCGCAGCAGCTCGACGTCGCTCGCGAGCAGGTGGCCTCGGCGCCAGTGCTCGTCGATGAACGCCTGCAGCTCCTCGATCCGACTAGCCGGCAGCCACTCGATTTGCACGTTCGTCAGCATCCTCGCGCAGCTCTTGCACGAACTCGACGATCATCCCGCGCGTGAACACGGGCGAGAGGAAGTTGCACAGGAACGCTCCCGCGCCGCGCACCGGCTGGGGCTCGAGCAACGAGATGCCGCGATCGCCGAGCTCCGCCGCGAGCTCGGTCAGGCAGTCCACCGTGATCGCCACGTGGTGCAGGCCGCCAAGCCCTCGGTTGAACCCAGCCAATCGCCCGCCGTCCGGCACGACGAGCTCGAGTGGGCTGCCGCCGTTGCCGGCGGTGAAGATGCACAGCGCGGCATAGCACTCGACATAGCCGCGCCCCTCCTCGACGAGCCCCAGCAACGCCATCAACTCGTCCGCATGCTCCTCGGATGCAACGACGATGCCGACGTGGTGCAGTCGCCTCGCGTGCTCCGCGCTCACGGCGCACCTGCTGCCCTCGCGAGGCGCGCGCGGAGTCTCAAGCCCGCTCACCGACCGCGTGCTCGCACAGGTAGTCCTCGATCCCTGCGAGCGTCACGAGCTCGAGCATCTGCTCGGCTGGAACGCGCACGCCGAACTCCAGCTCGAGCGCGAGCATCAGCTCGACCTGCCGCAGCGAGTCCCAGCCGGCGAGCGTCTCGGGGCTCGCATCGTCGGGGATCGCCTCGGGCGCGCACTCGAACAGCTCCGCCATCAGCCGCTTGAGCCGGTCACGCATCCGCGACGATCCTGGTTCTCACGTGGGCAGGCGATGGCGGGCGGGCGACGCCGAGGTCGAGGTCGAACCTGAACGGATCGCCGGACGCGCGCTGGAACTCGCGAGCCGGGTAGAAGTCGGCGGCCTGCGCGTTCTTCGCGGTGGGCACGAAGCGGCCGACGAGCAGGCGCGCGCCGCGCGCGTGGGCGCGCTCGGCGAGGAACGCGAGCAGCGCGTCCTCGAGACCGCGCCCGAGGATGCGGCAGCTCATCAGGAACGTGTCGATCTCCGCCTCCTCCTCGGCGAGCCGCAGGATCGCCAGCCCCGTGATCCCGCTGTCGCCGAAGCGGTCGCTGACAGCGAGCGTGTACAGCTCGACATCGTCCTCGGCGAGCAGCCGCTCGAGCTCGCCCGCGTCATAGCGTCGCGTCGTCAGGTTGAACTGGTTCGTGCGCTGGCACAGCTGCGCCGCACGCGCGAGCGACGCGTCGGAGACCGGCTCGATCGTCGCCTGCTGGTCGAGCGAGCCGAGGAACTCCTCGAACGAGGACGCGGCCGCCGAGAGCGCCCGGCGGTCGCGCTCGGCGTGGTAGGAGGCGGCCCTACCGCGGTCCGCGCCGGTCAGCGCGATGCGCGCGAACGCGGGCATCGAGCGCAGCATGGCTGGGCGCTCGGAAGGGTCGTTGGGGAGCTCGGGCACGCTCACCTCGGGCAGCGCCCGGCGCACCCAGTCGCGCTCGATCGGGCTGTCGTCGAGGAACACGAAGCTGTCGAGCCCCAGGCGCAGCTCGGCGGCGAGCTCGCGCAGGTTCGTCGCCTTGTCCTGCCAGTTGATGCGCTCCGCCGCGAAGTGCTCGCGGCGCAGCACCATCGCGGGATGGCGCTCGAACACCTCGGCGGCGTCTCGCGGGTTGTTCTTGCTGCACAGCGCGAGCACGATGCCGATGTCGTGCAGGCACAGCAGCTCGCGCTGGAAGTCCTGGAAGGCGAGGCCGACGCCCTCATCGCCCAGCTCGATCCCCCGCAGGCCGGCCTCGCCGACGACGCCGCCCCATAGCACCCCGTCGAGATCGATTGCCGCAACCTTGCCGGCGGCACCGCGCCTGGCCGCGGCGTGGCGCGCGATCAGCTCCGCGAGAGCCGCAAGGCCCCCCGGGCTGAGGCGCATCCTCGCCACGTACCAGAGCCGCTGGTCATACAGCGACTCGCCCGCCAGCCCCCGCACATGCCACTCCCAGTCGAGCGCCACGACGCGCCCGCTCGCGCGGCTCAGCGCGAGCATCTCCGCGCGCAGGCTCGCGACGAAGACCTGCCCGCGCTCGGGTGCGAGCGGATCGAGCACATACTCGAGCGGTGCCGCCACCGGACCGACGAGCGCTACGTAGAACGTCGCCCCCGGCAGCCTCTCGAGCGCGACGTCGAGCCAGCCGCGCAGCTCCTGCACGCGGTCGGCGACCAGCGCGCCGGCGGCCTCGCCGGACAGCTGCGAGGGCGCCAGCTTGAACAGCGGCTCGAGCAGGTCCTCCACCGCCAGCACCAGCGCCACCGCCTCCGGCGCATCGCGGTAGAGGCGGGAGTCGGGCAGCAACAGCTCTTGCGCGAGCTGCCCGAACGGACCTGCTGAGACCGCCGTCGGCGCGAGCCCGGCGCGCTCCAGCGACTCGGCGAGCAACGGAGGCAGGAGATCCACGTTGAAGGTGCTCAGCACCCTCGTGCTCGTGGCCTGGCGATCGGTCAGACGCCCGAGCAGCTCGACGCCGCGTCGTCGCCGCGCGGCGACCTCGCGCGGCGCGAGAGGCTCAAGCATCGGGGTCGATGAGGACGCCGGCGCACACGGGCGCGAGTGTAGGCTCGGGCCCAGGAGCCCGCAGGAGCCGGAATCCACAGGCGCCGAATGCGCGGCTGCGTCAGCCTGCGACTGAGCGCGAGTGTCTCCGATTAGACGCTGTGCGCGCGTCCGGCCGAGCCGCGCGCAGCTAACATGCCGGCCCTGATGTCAAGCAGCCCCCACAACCGCCAGACCGACGCCGCGCTGCTCGCGGCGTCGCGCTCCGGACATCGCAAGCCGCCGCGCCAGAAGGCGCCGGAGACCTACGAGGAGAAGCTCGCGCAGCTGCAGGACCTGCGCGTCGCGGCGATCCACTCCTCGCCGGAGGCGGAGGAGAAGCAGCACGCGCGCGGCAAGTACACGGCGCGCGAGCGCGTCGAGAAGCTGCTCGACCCCGGCTCCTTCCAGGAGCTCGACACGTTCGTGCGCCACCGCACGTACGACTTCGACATGCAGAAGAACCGGCCGTGGGGCGACGCTGTCGTGACCGGCCACGGCACGATCGACGGGCGCACCGTGTGCGTGTTCAGCCAGGACTTCACCGTGTTCGGCGGCTCGCTCGGCGAGGTGATGGGCGAGAAGATGTGCAAGATCATGGACCTGGCGGCGAAGATCGGCTGTCCTGTGATCGGCATCAACGACTCCGGCGGCGCGCGCATCCAGGAGGGCGTCGTCTCGCTCGGCGCCTACGGCGACGTGTTCCTGCGCAACGTGCGCAGCTCCGGCGTGATCCCGCAGATCAGCCTGATCATGGGGCCGTGCGCGGGCGGCGCCGTCTACTCCCCGGCGATCACCGACTTCATCTTCATGGTCAAGGAGACCTCGCACATGTTCATCACCGGCCCTGACGTGATCAAGACGGTGACCGGCGAGGAGGTCGGCTTCGAGGAGCTCGGCGGCGCGATGTCGCACAACACCAAGTCCGGCGTCGCGCAGTTCGCGTCCGAGGACGAGGACGCGTGCCTCGAGGACTGCCGCTACCTGCTGAGCTTCCTGCCGCAGAACAACCTGCAGAGCACGCCGCGCGTCGATCCGACGGACGACCCCGAGCGCATGGACCCCGAGCTCGACCACGTCGTCCCGGACAACCCCAACAAGCCCTACGACATGCGCGAGGTCGTCAAGCGCATCGTCGACGACGAGGAGTTCTTCGAGGTGCACGAGCACCACGCCAAGAACATCATCTGCGGCTTCTCGCGCCTGGACGGCTACACGGTCGGCATCGTCGGCAACCAGCCTGCGCAGCTCGCGGGCGTGCTCGACATCGAGGCCTCGGCCAAGGCCGCGCGCTTCGTGCGCACGTGCGACGCCTTCAACATCCCGCTGCTGACGTTCTGCGACGTGCCCGGCTTCCTGCCGGGGACAGCGCAGGAGTGGGGCGGCATCATCCGCCACGGGGCGAAGCTGCTGTACGCGTTCGCCGAGGCGACCGTGCCGAAGGTCACGATCATCACGCGCAAGGCCTACGGTGGCGCCTATGACGTCATGTCCTCCAAGCACCTCGGGGCGGACTTCAACTTCGCGTGGCCCACCTCCGAGGTCGCCGTCATGGGACCCGAGGGCGCCGTCAACATCATCTACCGTCGCGACATCGCCGCCAGCCCCACGCCCGACGAGCGCCGCAAGAAGCTGATGGATGACTACAAGGCGCGCTTCGCCAACCCCTACACCGCCGCCGAACGCGGCTACATCGACGACGTCATCGTCCCGCACGAGACGCGCCCGCGGCTGATCGTCGCGCTGCGCACGCTGCAGGGCAAGCGCGAGCCGGGGCCCAAGCGCAAGCACGGAAACATTCCGCTGTAACAGCGAGGACGGAAAACCGTCCACGTGGATCCTGAAGCGTCCATGCCCGACCGCCACCCACATCTGAAGCTGATTGCGCCGAGCGCCTCGCCCGAGGAGGCCGCGGCGATCGTGGCCTCGCTCGAGCGCTTCATGCGCGCCACCGCGCCGCCGGCGAGCGACCCTGTCGACGCGCCTGACGGCTGGCACCGAGCGGCAATCCTGGAGGGCGTGTCGCGCGAGCCGGGGCACGATCTCCCCGACCCCTGGATAAACCCCTGAAACCCGCTAGGCTTTAGCGCAATATCCCTCTAACGCCAACGCGAGAGCCAGCACACGTCGACGCATATAAACGTCGCCGTAGGCGCTAGGCGAGCGTCCCGGACCAGGAGATTTCGCAACATGGAGCCAGTTTCGATTCCCGCCCAGCGCGGCACGCTGGAGGACCCCGAGGTCCTGCAGAACGTGCCCGGGCACTTGATCCCGATCATCGAGCAGGAGTTCGACGACTTCAAGACCGAGGCGGGCAAGTTCCTCGCGGGCGAGATGCCTGAAGACGAGTTCATCAAGTTCCGCCTCAAGCAGGGCGTCTACGGGCAGCGCCAGCCGGACGTGCAGATGATCCGCGTGAAGCTGCCGTTCGGCGGCATCACGCCGGAGCAGCTCGAATCCTTCGCGGACGTCGTCGAGAAGTACGTGCCGCTGAACAAGGGACACATCACGACCCGCCAGAACATCCAGATGCATCACATCCCGCTGCCCGAAGTCGAGAAGGCGATCCGCGAGCTGGCAGAGACCGGTCTGTCGAGCCGCGAGGGCTGCGGCAACACCGTCAGAAACGTCACCGGCGATCCGTGGGCGGGCGTGGCGGCCGACGAGCTGTTCGACATGACCCCCTACGTCGGCGCCTACGTGCGCTACTTCGTGCGCCATCCGACCACGCAGGCGATGCCGCGCAAGATCAAGACCGCGTTCGACGGCTCCGAGCAGGGGCGTGCGATCTCCGAGATCCACGACATCGCCTACCGTGCGCGCGTGAAGCAGATCGACGGACGCGAGGTACGCGGAGCGCAGATGCTCGTCGGCGGCGGCACCTCGATCATGCCGCGCGTCGCACCCGCGCTGTACGAGTTCGTCGAGCTCGACAACGGCGAGTACCTGAAGATCGCCGAGGCAGTCTTCCGGATCTTCGACCGCCAGGACTGGCTGCGCGTGAACCGCGCCCGCGCGCGCATCAAGGTGTTCGTCGACAAGTTCGGCATCGACGAGCTGCGCCGCCAGGTCGAGGAGGAGCTCGAAGGCGACTGGGTCAACGAGCGCGACTTCTCGGTCGAGCATCGCCTGTTCATCGACGACGAGCGCGAGTCCGCGCCCGCACCGCCGCAGGCCTACGGCAGCCCCAACGGCGACGTCTCCGAGTTCGAGCGCTTCCGCGCGGCCAACGTGCAGCCGCAGAAGCAGGACGGCTTCGTCACGGTCGAGGTCAAGGTCACGCGCGGCGACCTCGTCCCCGAGCAGTTCCGCGGCCTCGCGAAGATCGTGCGCGACTATGCCGGCGGCTACGCGCGCACGACCGTACAGCAGAACCTGCTGCTGCGCTGGGTGCGCCACGAGAGCGTGTATGACGTGTGGCGCGCGCTCGGCGAGCTCGGTCTCGCCGATGCGGGCACGCGCGAGATCACCGACGTCGTCTCGTGCCCTGGCACCGACTCGTGCAAGCTCGGCATCACGAGCTCGATGGGCCTCAACCAGGCGGTCCAGGAGCGCGTCCAGCAGATGGACATCTCAGACCCCCTGACGCGCGAGATACACATCAAGATGAGCGGCTGCCCCAACGGCTGCGCCCAGCACCACGTCGCCGACATCGGCTTCTACGGCGCGTCGATCAAAGTCGGCGAGCACACGATCCCCGCGTACATCCCGCACGTCGGCGGCGTCTACGAAGGCGCGCCGGTGGCATTCGGCACGCGGCTGAAGCTGCGCCTGCCGGCGAAGCGCATCCCGGAGGCGATCGAGCGCTGGATCCGCCACTACGAGTCCAGCCGCGAGGACGGCGAGGCGTGGGGCGCGTTCGCGCAGCGAGTCGGCACGGGTGAGCTCGAGGCGCTCGTCAAGGACCTTTCAATGCCGGTGGACTTCACGCTTGAGTCGATGAACCAGTTCATCGACTGGAACCGAGACGTCCCCTTCGAAGTTCAGCGCGGCGAGGGAGAGTGCGCGGTATAGGGCAAGGACGCGGTACAGACCTCAAGACTTCCATGAAACGAGACGACCAGATCACATGCCCCAGCTAGAGACCCAGATCAAGCCGGTGAGCACCCACATAGCCCCCGCATTCAGCCTCACCCACACGCTGCGCGAGGCAGCGCGCCATGGCGAGCGCGCCGTGCTGCTGTGCTCCTTCCAGAAGGAGGAGTCGGTGCTGCTCGACGAGCTGCTGCGCCTCGACCAGGGCACCGGCAAGGCCGTGCGCATCGTGACGATCGATACCGGCGTGCTCTTCCCCGAGACGCTCGAGACGTGGCGCGCGTTCGAGCAGCGCTTCGGCGTCGAGATCGAGGTGCAGGACGCGAGCAACCACGACAATCCCTGGAGCGGCCCCGAGCACTGCTGCTCGGTCGCGAAGGTCGCCGCGCTCGAGAGCTCGCTCGCCGGCGCCGAGGGCTGGATCACGGGCATCCGCCGCGAGCAGGGTCCCACGCGGGCGCACACAGAGCTGATCGAACGCGACGAGAAGCGGGGCCTGTGGAAGTACAACCCGCTCGCGCACTGGACCGACAAGGACCTGTGGCGGCGCATCCACGAGCGCGGCCTCCCATACAACCCGCTGCACGACCAGGGCTACGAGTCGATCGGCTGCGCGCCGTGCACGCAGCCGGGCTCCGGGCGCGAGGGCCGCTGGGCGGGCACCGACAAGACGGAGTGCGGATTGCACGTCGAGGTCGTAGAGCCGTGAGTCTGAACACGCCAGGACCGGAGGTCCGACGATGAGCGTCTCAACCCGCCCACAGCTGAGCCACCTGCGTGCGCTCGAGTCCGAGGCGATCCACGTGATGCGCGAGGTCGCCGCCGAATTCGAGAAACCGGTGCTGCTGTTCAGCGGCGGCAAGGACTCGATCGTGCTGCTGCGCCTGGCGGAGAAGGCGTTTCGCCCGGCACCGTTCCCGTTCCCGTTGATGCACGTCGACACGGGGCACAACTTCCCCGAGGTGATCGAGTACCGCGACCGCCGCGTCGCGGAACTGGGCGAGCGACTGATCGTCGCGAGCGTGCAGGACTCGATCGACAAAGGCCGCGTCGTCGAGGAGACGGGCCCGCGCGCCTCGCGCAACAAGCTGCAGACGGTGACCCTGCTCGACGCACTCGCGGAGCACGGCTTCGACGCTGCCTTCGGCGGCGCGCGCCGCGATGAGGAGCGCGCGAGGGCGAAGGAGCGCGTGTTCTCCTTCCGCGACGACTTCGGCCAGTGGGACCCCAAGAACCAGCGCCCGGAGCTGTGGAACCTGTACAACGGTCGCATCAAGAAGGGCGAGAACGTGCGCGTGTTCCCGCTCTCGAACTGGACCGAGCTCGACGTGTGGGAGTACATCGACCGGGAGCGCCTCGAGGTCCCCTCGATCTACTTCGCGCACGAGCGCCAGGTGTTCGAGCGCGACGACATGCTCTACGCATGGCGCGAGGGCACCGAGCTGATCGAGGGCGAGCAGATCTTCAACGAGACCGTGCGCTACCGCACCGTCGGCGACATGAGCTGCACCGGCGGCGTGCGCTCGCTCGCGACGACGCTCGAGGAGGTCGTGCTCGAGATCGCCGCGACGCGCATCACCGAGCGCGGCGAGACGCGCGCTGACGACCGCGTGTCCGAGGCCGCGATGGAGGACCGTAAGAAGGCCGGTTACTTCTAGGATGCCTGCGTCGGCCTCCAGCCGCCGCCTTGATAGGAACGTCCGCCTTCGTGGCGGCCGTTGCCGGGGCCTTCGGCCCCTTCTTTTTCTAGGCCGATGAAGGAGCGCCGATGACGCTCGATCTCTTGAGGTTCACGACCGCGGGCTCCGTCGACGACGGCAAGAGCACGCTGATCGGGCGCCTGCTGTACGACTCCAAGCAGGTGTTCGAGGACCAGCTCGCGCAGGTCGCGCAGGCGTCGGAGCGCCGCGGCGGCGAGGGCACGATCGATCTCGCGCTGCTGACCGACGGGCTGCGCGCGGAGCGCGAGCAGGGCATCACGATCGACGTCGCCTACCGCTACTTCGCGACGGCCACGCGCCGCTTCATCATCGCCGACTGCCCGGGCCACCGCCAGTACACGCGCAACATGGTCACCGGCGCGTCCACCGCGGACGTCTCGGTCGTGCTGATCGACGCGCGCCGCGGCGTGCTTGAGCAGTCCAAGCGCCACGCCTTCCTCAGCGCGCTGCTCGGCATCCCGCAGATGGTCGTCGCGATCAACAAGATGGACCTCGTTGACTACTCCCAGGTGCGCTACGAGGAGCTCGTCGCGGAGTTCGAGGAGTTCGCGCGCAAGCTGCGCGGCGGCAAGAACCCGCGCAAGGTCGAGCTCTCCTACATACCGATGTCCGCGTTGGTGGGCGACAACGTCGTCGAGCGCTCGGCCAATATGGACTGGTACGACGGCCCCGTGCTGCTGGAGCTGCTCGAGCAGGTCGAGGTGGCGTACGACCACCCCGACGACCGCCCGGCGCGCTTCCCCGTGCAGTGGGTCATCCGCCCCGGAGCTGGCATCGCAGCCAACGGTCTCGACGCTTCGGCCGGAGGCGGGATCGCGACGAACGGCGCCGACGCTCTGACCAGCGCAGTGTTCGCGGCGAGCGACTACCGCGGCTACGCGGGCCAGCTCGCGAGCGGCGCGTTGCGTCGCGGCGACGAGATCGCGGTGCTTCCCGGCGGCGGGCGCACGCGGATCGCGGCGATCGACACCTACGACGGCGAGCTCGAGGAGGCGATGGCGCCGATGTCGCTGACGCTGCGCCTCGAGGACGAGCTCGACATCTCGCGGGGCGAGCTGATCTGCCACCCCGACGAGGCGCCCGTGGTCGCGCGCGAGTTCGAAGCGGACGTCTGCTGGATGACCGACGAGCCGCTGCGCCCGGGCGCGCGCTACGTGATCAAGCAGACCTCCCACAGCGCCGTCGCGCTCGTCGATACGATCGACGACGTACTCGACGTGCACACGCTCGAACGCGTGCCCGCACCGGCCGAGCTCGCCCTCAACGACATCGGCCGCGTGCGCCTGCGCACGAGCGCGCCGCTCGTGTTCGACCCGTACTCGAGCAACCGCCGCACCGGCAGCTTCATCCTGATCGACGAGTCCGGCAACGGAACCGTCGGCGCGGGGATGATCGCTACTGCCGCGCCGTGAGCGCCGGCGCCACAGGCGCTCTGGACTTGCGGCCGCGCACCACGTGGAAGAACCCGAGCCAGCGCCCTGTGGGCGTCGCGAGCTGGCGCACGAACGCTCGATCGTAGGGCGTGGCGACCTTCTCGATCCTCAGATCCTCGATGCCGGCGAGCATCGCGCGCAGCTCGCGCGCGGTGAAGCCCTTGGTGCCGGGGCTCTCCATGTGGTGGTGCAGCACGTCGGCGAGCGAGCGCGATGGACGCCGGCTCAGCAGCCCGTGACGGACCCACAGCCCGTAGGACACCCAGGCATGGCGGCTGTAGACCATGATGCAGATGCGCCCGCCGGGCCGCGTGACGCGGACGGCCTCGGTGATCGCGCGCGCCGTGTCGGGCGTGTGATGCAGCACGCCCCACGAGTACACGACATCGAAGCGGTCGTCCTCGAATGGCAGCGCCTCGGCGTCCGCCACGCGCAGCTCGGAGCTAAGTCCCTCCAGCGCGAGCCGGCGCCCGACGAGCTCCACGCCGCGCTCGGTCAGATCGATCCCGTGCAGCTCGGCGCCTGCGCGCGCAAACTGGATGTGGTCGGTCCCGAGGCCGACCCCGATCTCCAGCACCTGCTGCCCGGCGCTCGACTCGAACCCGGCGAAGCGGCGGATGAACGGCTCGAGCTGGTAGCGGCGGCGCTCGAGCTGGTCGTAGTACTCGCGCGTGCCCTCCGGGGCGCTCGTCGCCAGCGAGCCGCACGGCTCCGCCTCCCAATAGCTGCGGACCTTGCGCTTGAGCTCATCCGCGCGCATGCCCGACGCGGTGCTCATGAGAACGTGTCGCGTGCCGGCTTCACCACTGCCTGAGATCGTAGGCGGCTTCGAGCGCGGCGCTTCGAACGTGCGCATGGCTGCGGACGCGGACCGCCCCCGGCGACGATGTTGAGGCGTCGCGTGCCCTGTGGCTGGGCCGGTCGAGCAGGCAGCGCGCGCCCGTGTCGACCATGTCGACGCCGCTCCCGGATGTTTCCAACTCCGCCATCAGGTGGCGGCGGCGCTTCTGCCTGCCGGCACATTCCCGCGACGAACCACTAATCTGGCGGCGGTCAATGTTCTCCAAGGTCCTCATAGCCAACCGCGGCGAGATCGCCGTCCGTATCATCCGCGCGCTCGACGAGCTCGGCGTCGCGAGCGTAGCCGTGTACTCCGAGCTCGACCGCGACGCGCCGCACGTGACGCGCGCTGGCGAGTCCTACAACCTCGGCGACGGCCCCGCCGCCGAGAACTACCTGAGCATCGAGAAGATCCTCGATGCCGCCAGGCGCGCGGGCGCCGAAGCGATCCATCCCGGCTACGGCTTCCTCGCCGAGAACGCGCCGTTCGCACAGGCGTGCGAGGACGCCGGAATCGTCTTCATCGGCCCGCCCGCGTCGGCGATCGAGGCGATGGGCTCGAAGACGCGCGCGCGCGAGCTGATGCAGGCCGCGGGCGTGCCGATCGTGCCCGGCACCACCCAGCCCGTGGAGACTGTCGCGGACGCGCTGCGCATCGCCTCCGAGGAGGTGGGCTTCCCCGTCGCCGTCAAGGCCGCCGGCGGCGGCGGCGGCAAGGGCTTTCGCGTCGCGCTCACGGCGGACGAGCTCGAGGGAGCCTTCGAGGGCTCCAGCCGCGAAGGCGAGAAGTTCTTCTCCGACCCGACCGTCTACCTCGAGCGCTACCTGCACGACCCGCGCCACGTCGAGGTGCAGGTGCTCGCCGACCGCCTCGGCAACGTCATCCACCTGGGCGAGCGCGACTGCTCGATCCAGCGCCGCCACCAGAAGGTGATCGAGGAGTCCCCCGCGCCGGAATGGGTCGTCGACCCGCAGCTGCGCGAGCGCATCGGCAAGATCGGAGTGGACGCTGCCAAGGCCGTGGACTATGTCGGCGCCGGCACGATCGAGGGCCTGTTCTCGCTCGGCGCAAGCGGCGAGCCGGAGTACTTCTTCCTGGAGATGAACACGCGCGTGCAGGTCGAGCACTGCGTCACCGAGATGACGACCGGCATCGACATCGTCAAGGAGGGCATCAAAGCCGCTGCCGGCGAGGAACTGTCGTACGCGCAGGAGGACGTCGAGCTGCGCGGGCACGCGATCGAGTGCCGCATCAACGCCGAGGACGCGTCCAAGAACTTCGCCCCGGCGCCCGGCAAGATCGGCGTCTACCGCGAGCCCACCGGCCCGGGCGTGCGCGTGGACTCCGGCGTCGTGGAAGGCGGTGAGGTCTCGCCGATGTACGACCCGATGGTCGCCAAGCTGATCGTCTGGGACGCCGACCGCGAGCAGGCCACCGCGCGCATGCTGCGTGCGCTCGGCGAATACGAGATCGGCGGACTGAAGACGCTGATCCCGTTCCACCAGGCGCTGCTCGCCACCCCGCAGTGGGCCAGGGGCGAGACGTGCAAGGACCTGCTCGAGGACAAGAAATGGCTGAAGACGCTCGCCTTCCCCGCGCCGGCGCCGCCCACCGACGACGAGGAGCAGATGGAGAAGGTCGAGCAGACCTACGCCGTCGAGGTCTCCGGCAGGCGCTTCGACGTGCGCGTGATCGGCCCGCCGTTCGCCGGCGGCGGCGGCGGCGCCGGCCCCGCGACGAACGGCAGCGGTCCCGCGGCAGGCGCGCGCAAGGCGCCCAAGCGCGGCGAGCGCAAGTCCTCCAGCGGCGGCGGTCCGGACACCCTCCCCTCTCCGTTGCAGGGCAACATGTGGAAGGTGCTCGTCAAGCAGGGCGACGAGGTCACGGAGGGGCAACTGCTGTGCATCATCGAGGCGATGAAGATGGAGAACGAGATCACCGCGCACAAGGCGGGCACGATCGTCGAGCTGCCGATCACGGAGGGCGCGCCGATCCAGGCCGGGGCGCCGATCGCGACGATCAAGAGCGCGAGCGCCGCGCCGAGTTAGAGACAAGCTCCGCCTGCTCCGGTGAGGCGCCGCGCGGTCTTCTGACACGCCCGAGAGACAGCGAAGCCTCCCAGGTACGCTCGGGCCGTGCCTACGCACGCGTGTCAGAGCTCGCAGCCGCATCTCACCGATTGACGCTTTGACCGAGATGGCCCACGCGAGCGACCTGCCGAAGCCGTCGAGCCTGCTTGCTCGCCCGCACGTGCGCCCCGCGCTCACAGCTTTTGCGGTCGCCTTCGTCGGGACGCTCACCGTCGCCCTGATCCAACAGCCGAGGCCGTTCCTCGGCGACGGAGCCAACTACTGGGAACTCGCGGGCACGTTCACCCACGACGGGCACTTCTCGCTGCTGAACTTCGAAAGCTCCGTGCGCGGATATGTGTACCCGCTGATGCTGCATATCGTGCGGTCGTTCGCCGATGCAGCGAGCTGGACTCCGTCATCCGCCGTAAAGCTCTTCAACGTCACGGCATTTGCGCTCATCGGGGCGGTGCTGGCGCCCCGCCTCGCGGAGATCGCCTGGCCCCAACGGCGCTGGGGCTTGATACGGCGCATCGGGCTGACCGCCCTGCTGGTCGTCTTCTGGAGCGGTGAACTGAACTATCCACTGACTGACTTCCCGGGGCTGGTCCTGGCGCTGTTGGCACTGATCGCCATCTCTCACACCGAAAGCCCGGGCTGGATGCTGCTTGCCGGCGCCGCGGGAGCGATGGCCGTCAACGTGCGCGCCGCGTATGTACCCCTCATCGTGATGCTTGCGATCATCCTCGCCCTCGCCTGGCTCAATCAGCGTCACGCTGAGCGCGGCCGGCGTCTCGGCCGCCGCGCGCTGTGCGTAGGCCTGCTCGCGCTCGGCTTCGCCGCGGTGTCGCTGCCACAGGCGCTGTCGGAGCATCAGCACTACGGCACGTGGATCTTCGTTCCCGGCCGCCCGGGACGAGTGACGCAGGAACACTACGACGAAGGCATGTACGCACAGCGCTACGACACCATCTACAGCGGCGGCGAAATCTACCCGGGCGTCTATCTCGATCGGACGGGGCTCCGCATCCTCGAGGAACAGCCGCACGATGAAATCAAGAGCCTGGGCGCGTACGCCGGCGTGGTGTTCGATCACCCCGTCGCCATGACGGCGCTGCTGTCACGACACCTGATCAACGGCCTTGACATGCGCTACACGACCGCTTACGTCGAACACATCGAATCAGGCGGCAAGCTGTGGCTGCGCTTGCCTGGATTCCTGTTGGTCTTCCTCGCGCTCGCGCGCCTGCTGTGGCCCGCCGCCCGGCGAAGTCTCGGGCGCGCCTACTGGCGCTATCCCGTCGCGCTCGTGCTCTGCTGCCTGTCGTCGATCCCGACCGCGATGCAAACACGCTACCTGCTTCCCCTGTGGGTGCTTCTGTGCATGCTCGTCCTGGCACCGGGTTGGCCGAGCCCAATCGATCGCGAGAAGTCGGGCTTGCGACGCCCGCTGCCGCTTGTCGTCCTCGCAGTCGCCTATCTCGCGTTCATGGCCGTGGTCTGGCATGTCGTCAGCGGCGCTACGATCAGCATGCTGCGCTGAGGAGCCTGTCAGTCCCTGCCCCGTCCTCGCGGCAGGTCGAGCACTGCCCACGCAGCCGGCTGCGCATCGCCGGCTGGGGGATCACGGCGTGTCCCATGAGCGCGAAACGACCAGAGCCGGTTGGCGAGGAACGTGACCGGAGCCGCGATCACGATCGCAAGCCGCTGCGCAGTCGTGGCCGCCAGCCCTAGGACCGAGTACAGCACGGCGAAGCTCGAGTAGTTCACGACGAAGCTGATCGCCGCTACGACACAGAAGCGGCGCAGGTCGCTGCTGAGGCTCCTGCCGCTGGGGGGAAATGCCCAGGCGCGCAGCAGCGTGAAGTTGAACAGGCCGTTCAGCACGAACGAGACCCCGAGCGCGGGGTACGGCGCGACACCCGCGTCGAGCTCGCCCGCGTAGAAGGCGATCGCCAGCGCGTATCCGACTCCCACCACCACCGCGTAGCGCGCGAGTTGGCCGCCAAAGCGCTCGACCCCGGCCAGGCGGCGAATGCGAGCCGTGACGTTCACGAGCGCGCGGGCGCGCGTCGAGGCGCGGCGGTCGCCTCGCCGTTCTCCGAAGAGCCGCGCCTGCGAGCCACGAGGAACACGCATCCGAGCCACGCGGCGAGCGCGAGCGCGGCCGCCAGCTCCTGCAGCGGCCGGCCCGGTTCATGAAAGCTCGCCGCGAACTCATATTCACCGGCCGGCAGGCGCCACGCGCGCAGCGGCGTTCCGCTCGCCACGCTCCGTACCAGGCCCGTGTTCGCGCGCCATCCGGCGATCGCGAGCTCGTTCTCGACCATCACCGCCGGTTGGGAGAGCTTGACCGCGTAGACGATCCGATCGGCGCCATAGGACACCGTCTGCACGTCCGGGTTCACCTTCCATGTCGACGGCGGTGGAAGGTGAAGGCCGGCGCCGGAACAACCGACGCTCGCGCACGGGAACGTGAACGCGTGCCATGGCGCGAGCAGCAGGTGCAGCCAGACGGGGTTGCTTTCGGCCCGCCATAGAGCGCGCTCGCGGATCGGGTCGTAGTCGGTCGCATGGTAGGCGTCGGCCACCCAGCCGGAGGCGTTGACTTCCGGAATCCGGGATTCGGGTACGCGCGCCGGACGGCTCACCGGCGCCCGCGCGAGCAGTTCGGGCAGTTCGCGCACTGCGCTGTCGCGTTCGCGGTAGTACCCGAGCTGCGTCGGCGCGGCGTGCCATGGCGATGCGATTCCTTGCAGTAAGTAGTCGTTGATCTCTCTCACGCCGTCGATCACCACGAGCGCCAGCAGCACACAGACCAGCAGCCATGGCTTGGGCCGGGCGAGCGCGAGCGCGCCGCTCGCGGCGATCACCACCAGCACCAACCACAGCGCGCGCGTGGGCTGCGCGTAGGTGTGCGGGACGAGCAGAGCGCCGGCCGCCAGCAGGCATGCGGCCAGCCCGACCGTCGCCCAGGGCCGCCGCGGCTCACCGCCGATGCGACTCCACGCGTCAGCGGAGACCACTATCAACGCGAGCGCTACCACCGCCTTGTAGTCGGATGCTGGGAAGCGGCTGGTGAACAGCAGACCAGCGGAGGCCATCGCGCGTCCGAGGAACCCCACCTTCGGCGCCATGCCGAGCACCAGCGCGAGCGCGCCACAGGCCACGAGCGGCGCCTGGCGTGCGAGCGTCGCGCGTCGCGCGCACGCGAGACCCACGAGGATCGGGACTCCGACGGCCCAGGTGGTGATCGTGCCTTCGAGCGTCCACGCGAAGTTGCTCAGATACAGGCCGAACAGGTCGAGCGGGGCGATCGCGAACATCGCCCGGTAGGAAGCGGTGGGCTGGTTCGTGCGGACGAGTTCGCCGGCGTGTTCGGCGCGAAGGTACGGCAGCAGCACAGCCGCGCAGACCGCCGCGCACGCCACGAACGCCAGCGCCAGCGCCACGCGGTGCCGTCGCCAGTCGCCGGGCGCGTCTACGCGCAGCGCAACGACTACGTACACCAGCCCGGCGAGCGCGAAGGAGACGAGCTGCGCGGGGTAGGCGCCGGTGGCGATCAGCCACGCCAGTGGCGCCAGCGCCGCGAGCCGGATCCAATGCCGAGAGCCCGCCGGTGGGGTGAGAGCCCATAGCAGCCACGGCAGGTATGCGAATCCGCGGAAGATGTCGGCGTGCTCGGCCTGCCCGTAGAAGCCGCCGAAGAACACGTACGCGACTCCCGCGACGGTCGCCCACATCCACGCAAGCCGGCGCGCGCGGGCGAGCAGCGTCGCGCCGATCGCGCCGATCAGCACGTGCAGGATCTGGATGGAGGTGAGGACGCCCAGGGTCGGCGCCACGCGCAGCACGCCGAGCAGCCACCACACCGGGTAGTACACGCCGGCCTGTGGGTCCACGTCGACGGGGAAGCCGCTGGCGACATACGGCGACCAGGCCAGCGGATGGCCGCGCCCGATCGTCGCCGCCACGAACGCGGGCGTCGTCGAGTAGCCGCCGAGGAAGTCCCACGGGAAGCTCCAGCCGTCGAACAGCTGCTCGTGGAACACCCACGCGATCAGGGCTGCCGGCAGCGCGACGGCCACGAGCGGAGCGAGCCACTGCTTGGAGGTGCGCACGGGGAGCGCGATGCCGCGGACGCCGGCACGAGCCGCGACCGACGCGCGCGCAGCCTTGGTCCCCGCGGACTGCACCTACGATGCTCCCGCGGGCAGGCGCGAGAGCTCGTCGAGGAACTCGTCGTAATCGCGTATGTAGTCCTCGGGCTCGTACGGATCGGACGCCAGAACCAGGAGGATGGAGTCATGGGTGTGCCGGTATTGCACAGCCCACACCATCGGTGGCACGTACAGCCCGACCTGCGGATCGTCGAGGACGACTTCCTCGCGCACCCGGCCGTCGTCCACCACGACCGCGAGGCTTCCGCACATGCAGACGAGGAACTGCTTGCAACGGCGGTGCGCGTGAGCGCCGCGCACGTCCTTCGAGGGGACGTGCATGACGCTGAAGAAGCGCCGCGGCTCGAACGGGATGTGCTCGCCCACCTCCCCGGAGACGAGCGAGCCGCGCAGATCGTCGGCGCGCACGAGTCGGCGCAGTGACACGCCCGCTGCCTGCAGTGCGCGCGTGGGCACGTCCTGGTCGGGCAGCTCGACGCGCGTGACGCGTTCCGCGTCGACATCGTTGGTATCCACGTATCCGACGATGCGCGCCGGGTTGCCGACGACGATCGCGAAGGGCGGAACGTCGTGGGTCACGACGCTGCCGGCGCCTACCATCGCCTGCGTGCCGATCGTCACGCCCGGCAGCACCGTGCAGCCGGAGCCGAGCGATGCGCCCCGGCGCACGACCGTCTCCAGCAGCTCGGTTCGGTGCGCCTTGCTGCGCGGAAACGCGTCGTTGGCGAACGTCACCGCCGGGCCCACGAATACGTCGTCTTCGAGGTGAACGCCATCCCAGATCGCAACGCCGCACTTGATCGTCACGCGGTCGCCGAGCACCGCGTGGTTCTCGATGTAGACGTGGTCGCAGATGTTGCATTCGCTGCCGATCTGCGCGCCCGCGAGCACATGGGCGAACGCCCAGATGCGCGTATTCGCTCCGACCGAATCGCTTTCGCAGATCCCTGCCGGGTGTGTGAAGTGGTTCAAGGTCGTCGTCATCGGCGAATCTCCGCGCGTCACCGCTCGTCGAAGATCTCGCTCGTCATCGCCACCGCGTGCGGCCGGCGCTTGCTGTTCTCGTACGTGCGCCATACGTAGGAGCCGACCACCCCGAGGCCCGACAACGTCAGCGAACCCATCACCAGCAGCGTCAGCATGATCGGCGTGTATCCGGCGACGCGAATGCCCACGAACGCCCACGTGAGGAACACCACGACGGCGGCGGCACTCGACAGGAGCGTGCCGGTCACTCCGACGAGCAGCAGCAGCGTGATCGGGAGATCGGTGAACGAGTAGATGCTGTCGAGCAGGTAGCGCACCTTCTTGCGCACCGTCCAGCCGCTGCGTCCCGCAGCGCGAGGAGCCCGGTCATAGGGGATCTCGGCGCGCCTGTAGCCGAGCCAGATCAGCAGTCCCATGAGACTGCTGTTGGACTCGCGCAAGGCCAGCAGCGCGTCACGCACATCACGCGTGCACGCGAACACGTCGATGCCGCCGCGAGGCATCGACGGCTGCACCCATCGGCAGTAGATCGCCCAGAACCACGAGGACCCGAGGCGGCTGGACCAGGGGTCGTGGCGCTCGCGCCGCACACCGACGGCAACGTCATAGTCGCCGCTCGCCAGCGCCTCGTAGAAGCTGACGGCCAGATCCACCGGCTCCTGCAGGTCGGCCGCCATCACGACCATGCACTGGCCCGCTGCCGCTGAGAGCCCGGTCCGGACCGCGGCGAACGACCCGAAGTTGCGCGAATGCCACAGCAGGCTCGAGCGCAGCGGGCTGCGCTCGAGCAGGAGCCGCAGGACCTCGCCCGAGTCATCGGGCGAGCCATCGATGACGAACACCGCCTCCATTCGCCCGCCGAGCTGCTCGGAGATGCCTTCGAGGCGGCTGACCATCTCCGGCAGCGTCTCCCGGTTGCAATACACCGGGACGATGACGCTCATCAGCACGGCGTCGAGGTCTTCCAGGCCACTGCCGCTCGCGACGCTGCGCTCGGCGACCCTCACAGTGACCCCGAGACTTCGGCGAGAGCGTCGCAGACGATCTCGATCTCCTCGTGCTCGAGCTCCGGAAAGCACGGCACGGTGAGAACCTGCGTGCACGCCGCCTCCGTGACGGGCAGCTCCAGCGCAGGCACGCCGATGACCTCCTGGCGGTGATCCGGGATCGGATAGTGGACGTCCGTGCACACGCCGCGCTCGCGCAGCCCCTCGGCGAACGCCGCTGCATGGCGGGTGCGCACGACGGCCAGGTGCGCCACGTAGTCCGTAGCGCCGTCCTGCGCCATCGCGACAGCGCTCGAGGCGAGCGCGCTCGCGTAGCGCCCGGCGATCATGCGTCGGCGGGCGTTCAGCGCGTCGAGTCTCCTCAGGCGCACGCGCAGGACCGCGGCCTGGATCTCATCCAGGCGCGAATTGCGTCCGCCGTCGTCCCGGATGCGGTACTTCGCGTCCCAGCCATACTGCCGCAGCCGGCTGACCCGCGCCGCGAGCCGCGCGTCGGAGGTGGCAACGGCCCCACCGTCGCCGAGCGCGCCCAGGTTCTTCGTCGGGTAGAAGCTGAATGCAGCGGCGTCGCCGAAGCTGCCCGCGCGACGACCGCCGGCGTGCGCGCCCGCCGCTTGCGCGCAGTCCTCGACGACTGCTATCCCCCGCGAATGGCACAGCTCGCGAATGTCCGCGACCGGAGCCATCTTGCCGTACAGGTGAGTAACAACGACGATCGCGGTTCGGGGCGTCAACGCCTGTTCGATCGTACGGCGACTCACGAGCAGGTCGCGGTTCTCGACGTCGGCGAAGCGCACGCGCATCCCGCGCCGCCGCGCCGCCAGTGTGGCGTAGCCTCCCGCGTTTGCCGCGGTGACGAGCTCTTGCCCGTCTTGCCCTCCGAGCGCCGCGAACGCCAGCTCGAGTGCATCGGTGCCACTCGCCACGCTCATCACGTGAGCGACGCCCAGATAGTCGGCCAGCTCGCTCTCGAACGCGGAGGTCTCCTCCCCGAACAGGTACCAGCCGCTGCGGGTCACACGATCGACCGCGGCAGAGATCTCCTCGTCGTCGAGAACCGCGCGGCGCAGGTCGTTCAAAGGTATGGCGAGCGTCGCGGGCAAGCGTCCTTTTTACGACGGGGACGGGTGACTGTCAACAGCGCGCGCCGGCCAGCGTCAGACATCGCGTGGCGTCCGTCGGCAGGCATGCCTGTGCCTCCACGCCGACCCTTCGACGTGCCCTCAGATTTTGCTCTATTGCTGGTAATTCTTGCCCTTCGACCGAGGGATCACCAATCAATCTAAGATCACAGATCACGCATGACACCGCGTCGAGTTAGAGACAATTCAGTGGGAGACAGCGAGTAGTTCGCGATCACGTGTTCCATCAGCACACCCGATGAGCGCCATCGCTGCGTACGGGCGCCGTACGCTTTCAACCACCGACAGCCAGCGCGCCCGCTGCAATCTCACGGCGGCGCCGGGCGGCGACGCGCTCATCGGAGACTTCGTATGACTAATGGTGAACGCGGCTCGACAGGCCGGCGAACCGACTCGCATTTGTCACAGACCACGCGTAGCCCCGTGGCGCGGTGTTAACCGACTATCCAAATCGGACGCTACAGGTCGATCGTCGCGAGCGCAAGGAATCGGAGACAAACGCTGCCGACTGACCCCGGAGCGACTGTGACCATGGCTGCGACGCGATCCGGACTCAGCTCGCGATGAGCTTCAGGTTCTGCGCGTGCGCCGCACGCTGCGCCTTGCCGGTACACCTGGAGGGCGCGGCTGTGTCGGCGCCGCGCTCGGCGAGCGAGCTCATATATCCGATGTCCTCATCGAGGACAGCCAGCGCGCGACTGACGTCAAGGACCGGACCGTGGCCGGGCACGACGTGCTCGGCCACGGCGACGAGCGGGCGCAGTCGCTCGAGCGTCGATATGTACGCGGCGACGTCGCCGCCGTCGCTCAGCATCGGTATCTCGACCGTGGAGAGGTAATCCCCGGCGACCAGCACACGAGCCCACTGCATCCAGATGACCATCCCGTCCGCGGTGTGCCCCTGCGCCGCATGCAGCTCGAGCTCGAGCTCGCCGATCCCGCAGCGACCCGGCACGGGCAGCGCCTGAACCGAGCCGAGCGAGAGCGGTCGCGGACGCTCGATCAGCAGCTCTTCGTCAAACCTGCGCAGCTCGCGCTGTGCTTCGCCCGGCGAGGCGCGCAGACGCTCGGTCGTGCTCTGCGCGCAGCCGAGCGCCACGTCTGGGAACGCGAGACGCCCGAGCAGATGATCCCAGTCGCCGTGCGTCGCCAACAGCCCGCTGGGGGCCGGGAACTGCGCCTGCGCGAGCAGCGTCGGCAGCGCGTCGAGCTCATCGGGAAGCACCGGCGAGTCGATCACGAACGTCTCACCGGCTCGCTCCGGCTCGCCTCCGGGATGCGCCCTTGCGCCCTCGCGCTCACCGCCGCCGGCGCCACGCACGATCACGCAGTTCACGTGCAGCACTGCGCTGGTGACGACGATCACGTCGTGGTGAAGCGAGACGGCGCGCACGCGCGGGCCGTCTAGGTGACGCCGAGGAGTTTCGCGGCCTCTTTGAGGTTCGCGACTTCGGCCGTCGGCTTCTTCTGGGAGGAGTCGAGCGTCTCCTTGTTGCGGTTGACCCAGATCACGGGCACCCGCTGCTTGACGCACGGCACCACGTCGTGGTAGTGGCTGGCGGCTACGTGCACCCAGCCGCGCTTGCCGCCCATGCGCCGCGCGCACTCGGTGAAGTGCGGCGGTTCGGGCTTGTAGGAGCGGACCTGCTGCGCGGTCACGACCAGGTCGAAGTCGATCGGGATGTGGCGGCGGGTCTGCCCGAGCAGCTTGTCGTCGATGTTCGACAACAGGCCCAGCTTGTACTTCTTCGCGAGCTTCCCGAGCTGCACGCTGGTCTCCTTGAACGGCATCCAGCGCTGCACCGAGTCGGGCAGAAAACCGGAGCGGGAGGGCTCGAGCTGCCACTCGAGGCGTTTGGCGATCTCGATCGCGGTGCGCCTGAGCACCTCCGCGTAGAGCTCGTAGGAGCCGCTCTCGATCTCGCGCGAGATCTCGTGGAACATCGGGATCAGGACGTTGCGGTCGATCTCGACGCCGTCGCGCGCGGCCTCCTTGGCGAACGCATCGTAGATCCCGGTCTCCCAGTCGATCAGCGTTCCGTAGACGTCGAAGGTGACGAAAGAGATGTTCTTGGGGATGGGCACCGGGCGGCATTATGCCCTGTGGAGCCCTTCCGGCGCGTTCAGCTGTCTTGCGTTAGAGTCCCGCGCCGCATGGACCTGCTGGAGTATCAAGGCAAGCAGCTGTTCGCCCGCCACGGATTGAGGGTCTCCTCGGGCCGGGCGGTGACGAGCGTCGAGGATGCCGTCAGGGCGGCTGACGAGGTCGGCTACCCGGTCGTCGTCAAGGCGCAGGTGCTGATCGGCGGACGCGGCAAGGCCGGCGGCGTGAAGCTCGCAAACGACGCGGGCGAGGCGCGCGAGCACGCGAGCAACATCCTCGGCATGGACATCAAGGGCCACATCGTGCGCACGCTGTGGATCGAGCACGCTTCGGACATCGCGTCCGAGTACTACGCGTCGGTGCTGCTCGACCGCTCCGCCAAGCAACCGCTGGTCATGTTCAGCGTCGAGGGCGGCGTCGACATCGAAGAGGTCGCCGAGCAGACGCCCGACAAGCTGATCCGCCACCACGTCGACGCGCTCGAGGGGCTGTCCCGCGCGGAGGCTGTACAGATCGCGACCGATGGCGGTGCCGACGCGGATATCGTCGAGGGCGTGGCCGACGCGCTCGTAGCGCTGTATGAGGTGTGGCTCGAGGAGGACGCGACGCTCGCGGAGATCAACCCGCTGATCGTGACGCCGGAGCGCGAGGTCAAGGCGCTCGACTCGAAGGTCTCGCTCGATGGCAACGCGCTATACCGCCACCCCGAGAATCAGGGCCTGTCCGACAGCGAGAACGAAGACCCGATCGAGCGTCGCGCGAAGGAGGAGGGCGTCCAGTACGTCAAGCTCGACGGCGACATCGGCATCCTCGGCAACGGTGCCGGACTGGTGATGTCGACGCTCGACGTCGTCGCGCAGGCGGGCGGCTCGCCCGCGAACTTCCTCGACGCCGGCGGCGGCTCGGACGCCGAGAAGGTCAAGCAGGCGGTCGAGCTGCTGCTCGCCAACGACGCGGTCAAGGCGGTCCTGTTCAACATCTTCGGCGGCATCACGCGCTGCGACGAGGTCGCGCGCGGCTTGATCGCTGCCTTCGCCGAGATCAGGCCGTCGGTGCCGTTCGTCGTGCGCCTCGACGGCACCAACGACGTCGAGGGCCGGCGCCTGCTGCAGGCGGCGGCGCTGCCGAACGTGTACGGAGCCAAGACGATGAACGAGGCAGCGGAGAAGGTCGTCGCGCTGGCGGCGGGACGCGAGCTGGCTGACGCGGGAGCCGCAGCGTGAAGATGGAACACCTCACGCGAACGCTGTATTACCATCGTTATACGAGACTCGCGTGGGAAGACCCCACGGACACCGCGTCAGACCGTGGTCATGCGGGGCGGCGCGCCTGATGTCGGTCCTCGTCGATAAGAGCACGCGCCTGTGCGTCGCCGGCATCACCGGGCGCGAGGGCACGTTCCACACGCTCAACAACCGCAACTACGGCACGAACGTCGTCGGCGGCGTAACGCCAGGCAAGGGCGGCCAGGACGTCGATGGCATCCCCGTGTTCGACACTTGGGAGCAGGCAGCGTCGGAGGCGCGGCCGAACACCGCGATGATCTTCGTGCCGCCGCGCTTCGCCGCCGACGCGATCCTCGAAGCGGCCGCCGCGGGCGTCGAGCTCGTGATCGCGATCACCGAGGGCATCCCCGCGCACGACGAGCTGCGCGTCTACAACACGCTGAAGCGCGATTTTCCGGGCACGCGCCTGATCGGTCCCAACTGCCCCGGCATCCTCTCGCCCGGCAAGGCCAACGTCGGCATCATCCCCGCGTCGTTCTTCCGCGCCGGCAGCGTCGGCGTGGTCTCGCGCTCGGGCACCCTCACCTACCAGATCGGTAACGAGATCGCGCAGGCGGGCGTCGGCTGCAGCACGATCGTCGGCATCGGCGGCGATCCGGTGCCGGGCTCGTCGTTCGTGGACGTGCTCGAGCTGTTCGAGGCAGACGATGAGACCGAGCTGGTCGTGCTCTCGGGCGAGATCGGCGGCTCCGCCGAGGAGGAGGCCGCCGAGTACATCGCCGAGCACATGAGCAAGCCGGTGGTGGCTTACATCGCCGGCTTCACCGCGCCGGCGGGCAAGCAGATGGGGCACGCGGGCGCGATCGTCTCGGGCAGCGCTGGAACGGCCGCGGCCAAGGCCGAGGCGCTGGAAGCCAAGGGCGTGCGCGTAGGGCGCACCCCCACCGAGACCGCTGCGATCGCCGTCGAGGTGCTCGGCGGCGCGCCCCTCGCCGCTTCCTCCTGACCCCGAAGCGCGGCTCGTCGCGAACGAGGCCTACCGCGCCGGCTGCTCTGAGACTGTTGCGTCTCCCACCACCCGTCGCGCCGACGCCCGGTGGCGGCCGCTACGCTAGGGCGGCTCATGGATCAGGAGGTTGCAAAGACGCTCGGCGAACTGGAGCGCAAGCTGCTCGAGCTCGAGCGCACCCTCAACGCGATGGGCAGCGACGGCCAGCAGGGCGCCGGCGCGCCAGCCGAACGCCCCTGGTCCTCCCCCGAGGCGCGGGCGCCCGCGCCGCCTGCCGTAGGACCCGAGCCACCGCAGTCGAGCTCGAGCTCGAGCAGGATCGTGGACGAGACGGTCGAGCAGGCCCAGCCGCCGTCGGCGGCGTCCGCGCGCGTCCGTCCGCCCTCCGGCGCGGCGCCTGCGCCGCCCGCCTCGCAGCCAGCGAGCGCACCGCGTCCCGAGGCCCCGCCGCGGACGCCGCGGCCCTTGCGAGCACCGCAGCCTGCGAGCGCGGCCGAGCTCCTGCGCTTCCGTGATCGCCTCGAGCGGGCGGCGCGCGAGCTGACCCACGACTACGACGAGCTGCTCGGGCGCCTATCCTACGCCGCTGTGGCAACGACGACCGGCCCCACGATCTCCTTCGCGCGCGGCGCGCCGTCGCTCGACATCGTCGATGTGGACGGCCTGCGTGACGCCGCGGTGCGCGCATTCGACAGCGATCCCGCGGGGACGACCGCGTACGGCACGTCGGTCGGCTACCCGCGGCTGCGCAGCTGGATCGCCGACCGCCACGGGGTCGAGCCGGAGCGCGTGCTCGTGACGAACGGCTCGATGCAGGCGGACGCGTTCCTGTTCGAGCAGCTCGTGCGCTCGGGCGACGACGTGATCGTCGAGCGGCCGACGTACGACCGCACGCTGCTGTCGCTGCGTGGGCGCGGCGCGCGCGTGCACGCGGTCGAGCTGGAGCCGGACGGCATCGACACCGATGCGCTCGCCGAGCTGTTGGCGGGCGGCCCAGGCACCGTGCAGCCGACGCTCGCGCACATCATCCCCAACTTCCAGAACCCAGCCGGCTACACGCTCTCCTATGAGAAGCGCCGTCGGCTGCTGGAGCTCGCGGCCGACTACGGCTTCATGGTGTTCGAGGACGACCCCTACGTGGAGCTGCGCTTCAGCGGCGAGACGCTGCCGACGATGCTCTCGATGGACCCCGAGCGGGTGGTGTACGCGTCGTCGTTCTCGAAGACCGTGTGCCCGGGCATCCGCGTCGGCTACCTGGTGGGTCCGCCGGAATTGATCGCGGCGATCGGGCAGCTGGCGACGAACACGTACATATCGCCGAACATGGTCGCGCAGTCGATCGTGTACGAGTTCTGCGCTTCCGGCGCGATCGAGCGCTCGATCGAGACGGTCAAGGCCGCGCTCGCCGAGCGCGCACAGGCGCTGGCGGATGCGCTGCGCAGCGAGCTGGCGGAGGCCGAGTTCGTGGCGCCGCAGGGCGGCTATTTCATGTGGGTGACGCTGCCCGAGGGCACGGACGTGAACGCGCTGTTCCGGGCGGCGGCGGACCGCGGCGTGTCGTTCGTGAAGGGCACCGACTTCCTGCTGGAGGGCGGCGAGAACACGCTGCGCCTCGCCTACTCGGGCGTCACGACCGAGCAGATCGCCACGGGCATCGCGCGCTTGGCGGAGGCCTACCGCTCACTCTGAGCGCAGTAGCGCGCGAGCACAAGCTCGCGGACGACTCATCGAGCTTCCACGGCCCGCAGGATCCGCCCGACGTGGGCGTCCCAGCCATGACTCGCGATCGCCTTCGCCAGGGCCGCCTGACCGAGTCGCGCACGCAGCGCCGCGTCGTCGAGCAGCCGTATGACCGCGTGTGCCGCAGCCGGGACATCGCCGGGTGCTGTCAGCAGGGCGGTGCGCCCGTCTTCCAGCACCTCGCCGATCTGATCGAGGTCAGAAGCTACGATCGCGCGGCCCAGGCCCATGTATTCGAACAGCTTCGTCGGCGAACCGAAGAACGCCGTGCCGTCTGGGTTGGGCACGTGCGGCGAGACGCACACCTCGCAGCAGGCGAGCAATTCGACCGCACGGGGATGTGGAACCACCCCGGTGAGTCGGACCCGTCCCGACAGTCCACGCCGCTCGAGATCGGCGACTACCTCGGCATGCAGTGGCCCGTCGCCGACGAGCACCCAGCGCGCGTCGGGGCGATGCTCGGCGACCTGCTCGATCAGCTCGGGGAGCAGCTTTACGCCGTGCCAGAGACCGAAGGTGCCCACGAAACCGACGGTGGGCGCCTCCGGCAAACTCGTACGAGCACGCCAATAGCTTGGAGGATGCGAACGTGCATCCGCGAGCGCCGCCACGTCGACGGCGTTTGGGTTGACCAGCACGCGATCGGGCTCGATGCCCTCTTCGACGAGCCCATCCTTGAGCGGCTGTGACACCACCACGATCAACGAGGCGTCGAGCAGGTTGCGCCGCTCGAGCGCCGCCAGCGTCCTCGCCAGCGGCAGACGACCAGTACCCCAGTGGCGTCCGGCCCAGATCTCAGAGCCGTTGAACTCGAGCACGAGGGGAACGTTCAAACGTCTCGCCAATGCCAAGCCCGCGTAAGAGCCGAGCGCATAGCGCTGGTAGACGAGATCGGCCGACGTACCCGCAGCCGCTGACACCAGGTCCTGGCTATGCCCCACGAGTGTGAGCCAGTGCGCAAGCTGCACGACGTGGCGGGGCGGCACTGACTCGCAATGCGCCGTGCCCACCCCGTCCGGCCGTTCGGGGGCAAACACGTTGACCTCGACGCCTGCGCTGGTGAGTCCGTTGATGACGCCGGCCGTGTGTGTAGCGGCACCTCCAACCTGAGCGCCAAGCCAGCGCAGCGACGGCTCAACCCGTAGGTATGTCACTCGTCGAACCTTCGCGAGCGGGTGCATCGGCAGCGAGAAGGTACTCGCCGAGATCCTCCGCGCCTGCGCGTACCAGCGCGCACTGCGGAGGAGCTCTGCCGGCAGCGCCGTCGCAAGGCCAGCTGCGGCACGTACGCGCATCTCGCCCCGACCAGCGCCGATCGAACCGGTTGGAGAGCGCACCTGAAAGCGACTTGCGCGACTGAGCGAGGCAAGCAGCAGCGCGCCGGATTGCACACCGTTGAGAGTCGGAGCATCGCGTAGCACGCGTAGCTCGCTGACACACGGATCGCGCAGGAGGTCTCGCAGCTGCCTGGGACTGCGCACCGCCTCGCCGAGCTCGGAGAGCGTGACGACCTTTTCGCCCTCGCCGGCCGCGATCGTCGGTCCTCTGAATGTGAGATCAACGGTGAGGCGCATCCGGGGGTGGAACTATATGGTCAGTGAAACGCCTTCTGCTAGTCACACACCGCTCGATCGACCAGGACGGAGGGCCAGCCGCCCGATGGCGAGCCTTCAGGCGGTATCTGCCCGAGTACGGCTGGGAGGTCGACGTGCTCAGCGCAGCGGAGCGCCGAAGCTCCGCGGAGTTCGACGCCAAAGGCTCGCGCGCCGTGGCGGTGCGTGCGGCGGCGATGGCGCGGATCGGCAGAGTGAGCGAGCCGGCGTTCCGCCGGGCGGGCTTGCGTCCCGACGCGCTGCCTCTCTCGATGTTGTGGCTGCCTCGCGGCGCGCTGCTCGTCCGCCGACGGATCGAGGAGAGCGATCCTGACGTGGTGCTGGCGAGCGGCCCACCGCTCGCCGGGCCGATCGCTGCCCGCCTCGGAGCGGGGCCTCACGTTCCTCTGGTCGTGGAGCTGCGTGACCTGTGGGCCGGCAGTCCGGCATTCGATGCCGGTGGTCAGGCGCTTTCAAACGTCGAGGACTGGCTGTTGCGCAAGGTGCGACGAGTGGTCGCCTGCACGCCGGAGGCGGTCACCGACCTGCAGCGACGTCACCCGAGCC
This sequence comes from uncultured Solirubrobacteraceae bacterium, assembly GCA_963797105.1. GTDB lineage: Bacteria > Actinomycetota > Thermoleophilia > Solirubrobacterales > Solirubrobacteraceae > Palsa-744. Next base: position 400,761 of record CAWCOB010000002.1, on the reverse strand, counting down.
TCGGCGAGCGGGTCGTGGAGATCTCTAACGGGTTTGACCCCGCGATCCGATCGATGGCGGGGGCGGCTGTCAAGCGCGAGCACCGGCGCGACGGTGACTTGCATCGAAGGCTCACGATTCTGCACTCCGGCACGCTCACCAGGGCACGCCCGATCACGCCGCTTGTCAGGGCACTCGGCGATCCGCGCGTCGCTGGAGACTTCCGCCTCGTTCTGCATGGGTACCTTTCGCCCTCGACGCGGGACGAGGTTGAGCGCGCCAGGCGGGATGGGAGGGTGCCGATCGAGGTGCTCGCGCCGTCTCGCTGGGAGGAGGCGGTAGCTCGGATCGCAAATGCAGACGCGTGCCTGATCACTCAGGGCCGCGCCGCCGGCGACGAGACCGCCATCGCGAGCAAGATCTACGAGTACCTGGCCTTGGGGAAGCCTGTGCTGTGCCTGACAGACGGTGGCGCCAGCGAGACGCTTCTGCGGCGCTTGGAGGCTGACGAGCTGTGCGCTCGACTCGACGAGCCCGAGACGATCGTCGCGGCATTGCTGAGGTTGCGTGACGGAACGCTCAGCGCACCGCCATCCGAACGGCTGGAGCCCTACAGCCGTCGCGCGCTCGCGGCTCGGATGGCGGCGCTGCTCGATGACGTCGCGCGCCGTTGAACGCTCATCGCCGCCGGGGACAGAGATTCGCCGTCGTGTCTCCAATTGGCCAGCACTTCCACGATCCGCTCCGCCGCGTGGCCGTCCCACAGCGGCGGAACCTGATGCGAGCGGCTGCGAACCTCGGCGAGCAGTTCGGGTGCGTCGCGAATGCGCTCGGGTGCCAGCCCGAGCAGCAGGTTCGTGCCCATGCTCGTGGTGATCGGGCGCTCGGTGTTGTCGCGGAGCGTCAGACAGGGCACACCCAGGAACGTCGTCTCCTCCTGGATCCCGCCTGAATCCGTGAGCACGCCCGCAGCCGCGACGATGAGCGCGAGGAACTCCAGATAGCCGACCGGCTCGAGCATCGCGAGGCCGGGCGCATCCGCCAGCGTCGGATCTTCCTCCAGCAGCCGGGCGCGGGTGCGGGGGTGCACCGGAAAGACGACCGGCATCCGGTCCGCGAGGACGCGCAGCGCCTCGGCGGCCACCCGCAGCAGCGGACCGTCCACCAGCGCCGGGCGGTGAAGCGTGACGATCAGGTAATCGCCCGCCGTCAGGCCGTGGCGAGCGGGCGCGTCGAGCGCGTCGATGCGCTCGCGCATCGCCACCAGCGTGTCGATCATCGTGTTTCCGACATAGTGGATCTGCTGCGCCTGCCGGCCCTCGGCGAGCAGGTGATCGCGAGCCTCGGGCGAGTGAATAAAGAGGATCTCGGAGATCGCGTCGGTTACCACGCGATTGACCTCCTCGGGCATCGTGCGATCGAACGAGCGCAGTCCAGCCTCGAGGTGAGAAACAGGAAAGCCAAGCTTGACCGCGACCAGCGAGGCCGCGACGGTGGAGTTCACGTCGCCCGGAACGAGCACCACGTCCGGGCGCTCCGCGAGCAGCACCGGCTCCAGGCGCTGCATCACCTTTGCGGTCTGCTGCGCGTGCGTGCCAGACCCCACGTCCAAGCGGTGATCGGGCTCCCCCACGCCCAGCTCCTCCAGGAATATCTCTGACATCGCCGCGTCGTAGTGCTGACCGGTGTGTACCAGCACATGCTCGAACTCATCCGCGCGCCGCTCCAGCGCACCGATGATCGGCGCGACCTTCATGAAGTTTGGCCGCGTGCCGACGACCGAGAGGATCTTGCTCCTGTGTTCCATGCGGTTGGTGATCATAGGAGAGTGTCCACGCTTCACAAGAACGACAATAAGCTCTAGCTCGCCCATGTCCGCCGGCTTAATCACAACTCGCCGATGAACCAGGTCGTGCTGCGGGGCGGTCAGCCGCTCCTCGCCGATGTCCCCGCGCCCTCGCCGCAAGCCGGACGGGTGCTCGTCGCCAACGCGGCGTCGGTGATCTCGAGCGGGACCGAGCGCGCGGCGATCTCCGACGGCGGCGGGTCGCTGCCGATGCGCGCGGTGCGCAATCCGGATCTGGTGGCGCTGACGCTGCGCCACGCGCGCGAGCACGGCATCCGCGAGACGGTCGGGCTGGTGCGCGACGCCGTCTCCGATGACACGGTGCTCGGCTACGCCTCGGCCGGGACCGTGCTCGACACCGGCGGTCTCGCCGACTTCTCGGTGGGACAGGCAGTCGCGTGCGCCGGCGCCGGCCGCGCCAACCACGCGGAGGTCGTGTCGGTTCCCGGAAATCTCGTCGCGCCGGTGCCACACGGGGTGCCGTTGCGCGACGCCGCGTTCACGACGCTCGGCGCGATCGCGATGCAGGGCGTGCGCCGCGCCGAGGCGTCGCTGGGCGAGCGCGTCGTCGTCATCGGCCTGGGGCTGCTGGGACTGTTGAGCGTGCAGATCCTGCGCGCGGCGGGATGCGTTGTGATCGGCGTCGAGCCGGACGCTTCACGTCGCGAGCTGAGCGTGCGGCTCGGCGCGGAGCGGGCGCTCGCGCCCGAGGACGCCGTCGCGCACGTGCGCGACTGGGCTGGTGGCGCGGGAGCGGACACCGCGATCGTCACCGCCGCGTCCGCTTCGAGCGCGATCGTCAACGACGCCGTGGCGATGGTCAGGCGCAAGGGCCGCGTCGTGCCACTGGGCGACGTTGGGCTGGCATTCGATCGAGCTGGGCTCTACCAGCGCGAGGCGGACGTGCTGATCTCGACGTCCTACGGGCCGGGGCGCTATGACCCGATCTACGAGGAGGGGGGCGTCGACTACCCGCTCGCGTATGTGCGCTGGACCGAGAACCGCAACATGGGCGAGTTCCTGCGACTGCTCGCCGCGGGCCTCGTCGCGGTGGAGCCGCTTGTCGGGCTCGAGCTGCCCGTCGAGCGCGCCGCCGAGGCATACGCGGCGCTGCGCTCGCAGCAGCCGTCGCCGCTGGCCGCGGTGCTGCGCTATCCGGACTCCAGCGAGCGTCCGGACTCGGAGTCGGTGCGTGTGTCGTCGGCCGCCCGCCGCGCGCGCCCCGGCGGCTCGCGGCTGATCCGCGTCGGCGTGATCGGGCCCGGCTCGTTCGTCCGCGCTGTGCACCTGCCCAACCTGCGCGCCGACGGGGCGGCGCCGATCGTCGCGGTGGCTGCGCGTCGCGGGACGGCGGCCACCGACGTCGCGCGCGCGGCCGGCGGCGAGGTCGACGCGAGCACCGACTGGCGTCGCGTGGTCGAGCACCCGAATGTCGAGCTCGTGCTGATCGGCACTCGACACGACTCGCACGCCGAGATCGCCGCGGCGGCGCTGCGAGCCGGCAAGGCGGTGTTCGTCGAGAAGCCGCTCGGCCTGACGCGCGAGCAGATCGATGACGTGTGGGAGGCGGGCGGCGGCGAGGATGCGCCGCTGATGATCGGCTTCAACCGCCCGCTCGCCCCGCTGTCGCAGCGCCTCCACGCGGAGCTGGCGCAGGTGAGCGGGCCGCTGCAGGTCGTGATCCGCGTCAATGCGCCGCTGGCGGCCGAGCACTGGCTCAACGACCCCGATCAGGGGGGCGGTCGCATCCTCGGCGAGGGCTGCCACTTCTTCGATTACGCCAACTGGCTGTGCGGCGTGCCGCTGAGCGTCAGCGGCGCGGCGGCGCGGGAGTCCGCGAGCGTGCGCACGGTGCAGAGCGCGAGCATCACGGTCAGCTACGAGAACGGATCGGTGGCGAGCTTGCACTACTCGGGGTTGGGCGCGGCGAGCCTGCCCAAGGAGCGCATCGAGGTGCTCGCGGGCGGTCGTGCGTGGGTGCTCGACGACTTCCAGCGTCTGAGCACCTTCGACGGTGCCGGCTCGCGAACGGTGGAGAAGGGCCGCGGCGACAAGGGGCACGCCGCGCTGATGGCGCGCGTGCTGGCAGCCTGCCGCGGACGGGAGCGGTTCCTGCCCGGCCTGCGTGCGGCCTACTCGGCACAGAGTGTTGCGCTGGACGCGCTCGAGGCGATCGGCTCGGCGACGACCCGCGCCGTGTCACGACCGCCGGAGAATGCGCCGCGCGGCTGAATAACCGAGCGTCAGCGCCCGGTAGTGGGGCTGCGCGGCATGCTCAGCCCACCGGGCCAGCACGTAGTGGCGCGCGCCGTGCGGTCGGCTGCGCACCGCGACGGCCTTCACCCGTCCGTACCAGAACGACGTGGCGAAGAGGTCAGAGCGCCGCGCGCGGTATACGGCATCGCGCTCGCGATCGACTCCGTCCGCGAGTGTCGGGCGGTCGATCAGCGCGTGCAGTGTGCATGGAAAACGCACGTCGGCCATCGGATCGAGCACGTGGACCGAGTGGTCGGCAAGCGCGAGCTCGATGACCTCGTGTCTGAATTCGAGTCGCGGTCCGTATCCGCAAGGATGGTCGCGCGCGAGCATGCTGACCCAGCGGGGCGCGTAGCCCTCGCGCGCGAGCGCCTCCCCGAGCACCAGCGTCATTCCGCCACTGTCGGCGTGACCCCCGTGCAGCACCTCGGCAGGGTCCGTGCTCGTGGGCGAGCAGCTCAGATCGAGGCGCTCGTGCACCCAGCGCCGCAGGGCGTCGACCCGCTCGATCGGCGCGAGCGGCGCCGCACGCCGCCATGCTCGCACATAGAGCATGCGATCCGAGGACGGCGGATAGGGAGCCGAGCCGAGCCGGTAGCTGTCGGTCTCCTCGACGCTCACGTCGACGAACCCGGCGTGGCGCAGGCGCTCCTCGACGTCGGCGGCGGTCGTCTTCCACGTGTGCTCGACGCTGATGCGTCGCGTGTCATTGGCGTCTGGTCTGATCGCGGCGACGAGCAGCCCGCCATCGGCAAGTGCGCGCCGCACCTCGGACAGCGTGGCATCGACGTCGAGCGCGCTTGTCAGCGAGTTCTCGGCGTAGACGCAATCGAATGTGCCGTCCGCAAATGGCAGGCTGCAGAGATCGGCGGCTGCGAAGTCGCCGAGGTCGAGCACGCGCGTGCGGTCGAGCGGGATCATCGCCTGCAGGCGTTGTGACTGCGCGTCGTCGTGCCCAGCGTGCCTCCGCAAGCCGAGGCTCTGTTCGCGTGGCTCGCCGGCGGCTTCGAGCGTCAGCTTGCGCTCGAGCTGCTCGCGAGCGATCCGCGCCATCTCGGCGAGGCGGATGACCTCGACGCCGGCCTCACGGAGCACGCCTAGCTGGTCGCGAATCGCAGCTATGTCGAGGTCACCCTTCGAGTGGCCGACCGCGACGTAGAAGTCGTCTTCGACGGGCCGTTGGCGCGGGTAGGCGACGAGGGCGTCCGCGGCCTGACGCGGCAGCAGTTGGTTGATCAGGCGACGGCGGCGGCCCGCCAAGCCATACGCAAAGCTGGCGATGCCTCGCACCTTGGCGATCGCCCGTGCCGTCTCTGTGCTCGTACCCGCCGTCCGCTCGGCCTCGATCCTAGCCAGCAGCCGGTCGCCGAAGCGGGCGCCCTCCGCCATGTCGAACGTCCAGCGATCGTTGCGCCTGAAGGTCGCCACCGGCAGCTCGACGATCCCGCGCTCGGCAGGCGGAGCGTTGAGCTGCGGGTCCGCGTGACTCGCAAACCACGGCTGGTGCGTGTCGAACGGCCGGCTGTAGTCGTGGTAGCTGCCGGGTTCGCCGCCACCGCGGTAGACGGAGGAGTCGCACCACATGCCGTTGGCGCGCAGCGCCTCGGCGAGCCGTCTGAACGGCTGCGCCTCATAGCCGCCGGCGCGGAAGGCGACCGTCTCGTATGTCGGGTCGACCGGCCTGATGGCGTGCTCGAGCGTGTGCTTCAGGCGCCCGATCAGGCCGACGAGATCGGGGTGGTCCTCGGCGCGTGTGAGCAGCTCGTTCCATCGATAGCGCCCATCCTCTGGGTGTGCGCCCAGCTCCGGCAGCCAGTTGGGGTGCAGGTGCATCTGGACGTCATGACCGCGCTGGACGGCGTCCCGCCACTGTGACTCCATGCGAGCGGCCAGTTGGGGCTCGTGCTCGCGCAGGTAGGCGTGCTCGCCGAGCTCGGCGAAGATCGTGAGGCGCGCGCCCTCGGCGTCGCAGGCGTCCAGCAGCGCGTCCGTCGGCGCGAAGACATCCGCGTCCCAGTCGATCCGGCGACCGGCCGGTATCGGCTGCCAGGTCTCGTAGTCGAGCGTGAGGGCAGCGAGTCGTCGGCGTGGGCGGGCCAGCAACATCAGGTGCTTGCTGTCGAGCAGCTCCCCATGCTCGATCACGAACTCACGCTCGACGAGGGTGCGCAGCTCCGCCGGGGTCGGGTACTCGCGACCGCCGGGGCTGTACGCGGCGATGAACGCAAGGCCGTCGCGATTCAGGTGCTCGGCGATCCATCGCAACGAGGCGCGCCTGCATGCCTCGTCGACGTAGTAGATGACGTCGCTGAAGATGATCGCGTCGAAACGCTGACGGTCCGCATCGGTGCGCTCGAGCGCGTCGATCGATCCTTGCTCGAAGCTGATGAACGGATAGCGCTCGACGCCGTCGGCGATCGCCTGGGCACTGAGCTCGATGCCGTGCAAGCGTTCGAAGTCCGAGCGCAGACGCGCGAGCATCGACCCGAACCCGCAGCCGACGTCGAGGACGCTGCCGCGCGCTCGGGCGTGAGCCTTGATCGAGTCGACGTAGAGGTCATACCGTGACGAGTCGGCCTCGCCGATGCCCCACGGGTCCTCTTCGGCGGCGTACATTCCCTCGCAGTCGAGCCGAGCCCTCATGCTGCATCCGTCATGGGCGCGAATTGCCATCGGCCATGCGGGCAACGTAGCGTCTGGCGCAACCGCGTCCAGCGCCGGCTCACGCGGATGCCGCGTCGGCCGCTGATCACGGGTGGATGTCGAGCGCCGATGTCTCTGACTCCGGCGGCGAGCGCTACGGGCGCCGCAGGACGAGACGCAAGATCGAGGTCGTGCCGGCGATCGTCGGGCGCAGCGGCGACCAGCCTCCGAGGTCCTGGGCGAACAGACGCAGGTGCAGCGCCAGCACCAGCGCATAGGCGAGCGTGGAGGCAAGCGAGGCGATGTAGGTGCCGTGGTGCGGGAGCAGCACGAGATCGAGCGCCAGGTTGAGCACCAGGCCCGGTATCCACATGAGGATCAGCACCCGGGGCATCCCGCGGGCGGCGAAGTAGTAGGCGATCATGTTGAGCAGCCCGAAGCAGTACACGCCGGGCAGCAACCACAGCAGCAGCGAGATCGCCGGATGGTAGGCCTGCCCGAACAGCAGCGTGATCGCAGGAGCAGCCAGCAGTGCGGCGAGCGCGCAGATGATGAGATAGCCGACCGCTATCAGGTGGAACACGCTGACGCTCACATCGCGGTCGGCGGACCCTCGGGCCAGCCGCGCAAACAGGTTGATGCATACCGCCGAGGGCAGCAGCTCGAGCGCGTCGGCGGCTGTCACTGCGATCGAGTACTGCCCAGCCGCCCGGGCCCCCTGAATGCCGTTGACGAGCAGCAGGTCGAAACGGATCAGCAGATAGCCGAGCAGCGTCACGACGTACGCGCGCGCGCCGTAGCCGATCATCCGTCGTGCCAACGCTCGACTCGGTGGCCGCAGGAGACGCTCATGGCCCCGCATCGCGGACATGTAGACGAGCAGCGCCAGCACCTGCGGGCCAACCAGTAGCGCCAGCGCGAGCACGACGCCGCCGCCGGAGAGCGGCAGGACGACGCTCACGAGCAGGACGGTGGTCAGCCCCACCCCTACTTCGACTCCGTTGTAGAGCACCATGCGCCCCTCGGCGAGCAGGATGCTCTGCAGGAACACGGCGCCGAGCATGATCGGCACGGCTGGCATCCCGACCAGCAGCTCGGGCCAGCTGACGTCGCTCAGCGCGGCCGGGGCGGCTAGCTTCACCGCGATTCCGACAGCGGCCATCACCGGCCCGAGAAGGCCCGCGAGCCACAGCGAGTTGCTCGCGATGCGCGCGCGCAGATGGGGCTCGCGCGCGACGAAGTACGGATTAGCCGCGACGATCCCGAACGTTCCAAGCTGCACGAGCAATGTGATGAGCGCGAAAACCGATGCCAGTGACCCGCGGCCGGCCGGTCCGAGCCAGCGCGCCACGATCACCGTTGTCGCGGCGCCAAAGACGATCACGCACAGCTTCGCGGCAACCATCAGCAGCACGTCGCTGCGCAGCCCGCGCTCAACCGGGGGCTCGGCGAGCACTGTCACGGACACACCGTCACCTCGACCATCAGTGCTCACGCCCAACTGCTAGGCCTTCGATCGAACTTCGATGAGCTGGATGGCGATTGTCACTGTCTTCTGTGCCAGAAGTGTTGTGCCATCCAGACTATGATGGCGCGCTCCGCGCGGGTGCATTGCAGAGATCATCCCCGAAGCCCGAGCGCGAACACTGAAATGTGCGGCATTTGCGGAGTCATTGGCTTTAACGACAGTTTCGCCTGCGAGGAGCGGGTGATCGTGGCCATGCGTGACACGATGACGCATCGCGGTCCAGATGATGCGGGAGTGTGGCGCTCTCCGTCTGCGCGCGCCGCGCTCGGGCACCGCCGCCTGTCGATCGTCGATGTTTCTCACTCTGGCCATCAGCCTATGAGCAACGAGGACGGCAGCATCTGGGTCGCCTTCAACGGTGAGATCTACAACCATGACACGCTGCGCGCGGAGTTGGAGACACGGGGCCACAGCTATCGCTCTCGTTGCGACACCGAGACGATCGTCCACCTTTACGAGGAGGAAGGCCGGCACTGCGTGGAGCGACTCGATGGCATGTTCGCGATCGCCGTCTGGGACGAGCGCCGGCGCGAGCTGTTCCTGGCTCGCGATCGGCTCGGGAAGAAGCCGCTGTACTGGACGAGGACGCCGGCGGGCCTCGCGTTCGCGTCGGAGATCAAGGCGCTGTTGCGTCATCCCGCGGTGAGCGCCGACCTCGATGTCGACGCCTTCCACGATTACCTCACGTTCGTGTGCACGCCCGCGCCGTCCACGATGTTCGCCGGCATCAGCAAGCTGTCGCCGGCCGAGCGGATCACGGTGGGCATAGACGGAAACATTCACAGTGAAATCTATTGGACGCCGATGTCCTCACAGGCGGCCGAGGAGATCGCCGGTTACAGCGAGGACGAGCTCGGCGAGCGGCTGCTCGAGCTGCTGCGTGCCTCGATCGCCAAGCGCATGATGAGCGACGTGCCGTTCGGCGTGTTTCTCTCCGGCGGCGTGGACAGCTCGACCAACGTTGCGCTGATGTCCGAGCTGATGTCCGAACCCGTGAGGACGTTCTCGGTCGCATTTCACGAGCAGGAGCGCTACAACGAGCTCGACTACGCGCGGCAGATCGCGCGGCGCTTCGGCACTGACCACCACGAGGTGGTGATCGACGCCGACGACCTCGTGTCGTTCCTGCCGGAGATGGTGCACCATCAGGACGAGCCGATCGCCGACTGGGTGTGCGTGCCGCTTTACTACGTCTCGAAGCTGGCGCGCGACTCGGGGACGATCGTGGTGCAGGTGGGCGAGGGCTCGGACGAGCTGTTTCACGGTTATCAGAGCTACATCGATGCCGTCACCCGCCGCCGCCGTTACTGGGAGCCATTTCAACACGCACCGGCGCCGCTGCGCAACCTGCTCGCGGGCTCGGCGGTCGAGCTCGCGCGGCACACGGGTCGCGGCCTGCTGCACGCCCAGTATGTCGCCGACGCCGCTGCCGGGCGCGAGCCGTTCTGGGGTGGGGCGATCTGCTACACGGGCGAGCTCAAGCGCGAGGTCCTCGCCGGCAACGGCAACCGCCCGGATGCCTACCGCATCGTGCAGCGCCTGTGGGATGAGGCCGAGCACGACCGGCCGGGCGCGGATCTGCTGCAGAAGATGACCTACCTGGAGCTGAAGCAGCGGCTCGCCGAGCTGCTGCTGATGCGCGTGGACAAGATGACGATGGCGACGTCCGTGGAGGCGCGCGTGCCGTTCCTGGACCATCAGCTGGTCGAGTTCGCGCTCGCCCTGCCGATGGACATGAAGGTCCGGGGTGGCATCGGCAAGTGGCTGCTGAAGCGGACGGTCGACGGCTTGCTGCCGAGTGAGATCGTCCATCGTCCAAAGCAGGGCTTCGGAGCTCCGGTGGCGGAGTGGTTCCGCGGCGATCTGGGGCGGCGAGCCCAGCACGAGATCCGCGCCTCCTCGCTGGCCGAGCGCGGGCTGCTCGACTACGCGCGTATCGACGATCTGTGGAAGGCGCACCGTCACGGCCGGGCGGACTGGAGCTTTCAGCTTTGGAATCTCTACAACGTCAGTGCGTGGCATGACCATTGGGTGGCCGGTCGCTCGTGAGCGGATCCGGCCGCCCGTCGCGAGGGGTGCTCGCCTGGGGTCTGCTGTGGGCCTTGGTCGGAGCGTTGGCGCTCTACTTCCTCGCCCCCAATCCGTGGCTGGTCCAGGGTTCGCGCATACCCGAACTGCAGGCCTCGCTCGCCGTGCTCAACCACGGCGGGCCGGCACTGCTGGGATATCGGGCGGGCACGCACACGCCCTACGCGGTCGGCTACGCCCAGGACCAGGGGATCTACCTGATCGCGCCTGTGCTCAGCCACTGGCTCGGGGAGTCGAACCCGATCGCGATGCTGCGCTGGCTGTGGCTTGCGGCCTGGACCTTCACGCTGCTGTTCAGCGCCGCCGCCTTCCGGTCGCTCTTCCGGTCTACGTGGGCCGCACTGGTGGCGCCGCCGACGCTGCTCGTGTGCATCGTCTCGTTCGGCTTCGGCGACGTCTATTGGGTCGCGGCCTGGATCGTCGTGACGTTTGTGCCTGTGCTGATCGTGCTGACGCGGAACCGGCCGCGACGAGCGTGGCTTACGTTGATGGCGATCGCGTTCAGCGCGGGCGTGGTGACGACGATCCGCGCCGACTCGGGACTTCCCGTGGCGCTGGCGGCGGCCGCCGCGGCGGCCCTGGTCGCGCGGCGCTGGCCGCTACGCGTGACGATGATCGCGGCCGTGGCAGTGGCCTATCTCGCCCCGACGTCGATCGTGCTGCCGGCGGTCCGTGCGCATCGCGACCATCGTGTCGGCGTGAACCTGAGCGCGAGCGAGCCGACGTCCCATCCCCTCTGGCACTCGCTCTACATCGGGCTCGGCTACACGTCCAACAGCTATGGCATCCATTATCTCGACGGCTACGGGATCGCCGCCGCGCACGAGCTCGACCCCAGTGCGGGCTTTCTGACACCCGCCTACCTGCGCGCGCTGCACGAGCAGGTCGACGCCCTGCTGAAGCACGCTCCCGGGTTCGTTGCGACCGCGGAGGCCCAGAAGGCTGTCGTCGAGCTGTTCCTCGCGGCGCCATACGTCCTCCTGCTCGCACTCATGCTCCCGGCGGCCCTCCTCGCGCGAGGTGCGGTGGGGCTTGGGTGGTCGGAGTTGGCGTTGTTCCTGCCGGCGCTGGCCATCGGTGCGCTCCCTGCGATCGCGGCCGTCCCGTTCCGCAACTACGCGCTGACCCTGCTCGGGTCGCTCGGTGCGATCGGCCTGCTGGCGATCGGCTCGGCGGCGGCCCACGCACAGGCCGACTCGCTCGCGGCGAATGCGGCTGGTGGCTGGTCGAGCCGAGGAGCGACGAGAACGCTGCGCAGCCTCACGGGCACCTGGCCGGTGAGGCTGACGCTGCTGGTGGTGCTCGTGACGGTCGCGATCCTCGCTCCTGTAGCTCTGTTCGCGCGCCATCTGGAAGCCGAGCACGAACGTTGGGAAAGCAGCAGGCGCAACCCGCCCACCGTCGTGCTCGCGACCGCCCCCGCGAGCGAATCGCCGGCACGCGCGTGAGATCCCTGCGCGCAGGTCTGCTCAAGTGGAGACGGCTGGGACCGCTTAGGGGAACGGCTGCAGCCACTAGCCTCGCCTACGGGAAGCTACGTGAATCCCTGCGTCGCCGGCAGCTCCAGATCTGGCCGCTTCGCCTCGCACCCGGGGCCCTCGCGCGCGCGCTCGCCGGCAGCGACCCGGCGCGCGCGCTGCGTGAGCGAGCGCTGCCGGCACTGCCGACGGTCGCCGCCTGGGAGCAGCAGCTCGAGCAGCTCGACGCCGGCGCGCGCGCACGCTTGCTCGAGCAGGCGGAGCAGGTCCTCGCGCACCGCTTCGACCTGCTCGGCTCGGGGCCGACCGACCTCGGCGCGAGGATCGACTGGCAGCGCGATTTCAAGTCCGGGCGCCGCTGGCCAGACGCACACATCTCGCTGGTTCCGACGGTGCTCGGAGGCGGCTCGGACATCAAGGTTCCGTGGGAGCTGGCGCGCTGCCAGCACCTGCCGCTGCTGTCCGCCGCCCATCGCATCAGCGGCGACCGGCGCTTCCTGGACGAGCTCGGAGCCCAGTTGAGCTCGTTCATCGCGGCCAACCCGGTCGAGTTCGGGGCGCCCTGGTCGTGCACGATGGACGTCGCGATCCGGGCGGCGAACTGGCTTGCCGCGCTGTGCCTGGCGATGCCCGCGGCAAACGGGGCCACCTGGCTCGAGCCGGCGCTGGCGAGCCTGCTGTTGCACTGCCGCTTCATCCGCGGGCACCTGGAGTGTGGCGAGGTGCGCGGGAACCACTACCTCTCGGATGTGGTCGGCCTGCTCGTCGCTTGCGCGCCGTTCTCGGGCAGCGCCGAGGGCCGTACGTGGGCCAGCTGGGCGACGCGCGAGCTCGAGCGCGAGATGGCGCACCAGGTGCGCCGCGACGGCTGCGATCACGAGGCGTCGATCTCCTATCACAGGCTCGTGTGCGAGCTGTTCGTGTGCGGCACCCAGGCTGCCGACGTGCTCTGCCCGGACACGCTGTCGAGCGGCTACCGCGAGCGTCTGCAGCAGATGCTGAGCTTCGTGTCCGACTACACACGTCCGGACGGCCTGACCCCCCAGATCGGCGACGCCGACGACGGGCGCTTCCTGCCACTTGGCTCCTACGGAGCCGATCCGCGCGATCATCGCCACCTCTATGCCCAGGCCGGACGACGCTGGCGCTCAAGCCAGAGCCACGCCGCCTACCCGCACGGTGGCTGGTACGTGATGCGGCACGGCCTGGTGTGGGCGATCGTGCGCTGTGGCGACGTTGGGCTCGGCGGAATCGGTGCCCACGCGCATAACGATCAGCTCTCGTTCGAGCTGGCGTACGGCGGGCAGCCGCTGGTCGTCGACCCGGGCTCCTACCTGTACACGGCCGATGCCGGCGCGCGCAACGAGTTCCGCTCGACGAGGGCCCACAGCACGCTGTGCATCGGCGGGGCCGAGCAGAACCGCCTGCGCTCGGACTACCTGTTCTCCCTCCCGGAGCAGACGCGCGCTCGCTGCTTGCGTTTCGAGACGGATGGCGCGCGCGCGACATTCGAAGGCGAACACGAAGGCTTTCGCGCGCTTGCGCGAGCGGTTCGTCACCGGCGTGAGCTGCGCTTCGACGGCGAGGCCGGGGTCGTGCGCATCACCGACACTGTTCTCGGAGGGGCCGGAGCGGACCTGCTGTGGAGCTTTCCGCTCGCGCCGGGCGAGGCGACCGTGGACGCTTCGCGAGCGCTCGCGACGTTTGCGGATGGAGCACTTGTGATCGAGGTTGACGGTGCGACGCTCGAGGTGGAGGACGGATGGCTCGCTCCCTCTTACGGGGTGCGCGTCAGCGCCCCGGTGGTGCGTGCCCGGCGCGTGGCGCGATCCGACGAGGACGTCACGCATTTCACCCTGACTGTCCGCCGGCAGGCTGGTGCTAGCGACCGTAGCGCTGGCCCAGCACCAGCTGCTCGGGAAGTGCCGTGCGCGGGGGCGGAGACGGCTCGGCGATCACCGAGACGGTCTCGGCGACGCTCGCCGTGAGCCCGAGGCGCTGCCCGTCGGCGCTCTGCAGCTCGACGTGCTCGGGGCCGCGCTCGGCCATGACGGCCTCGAGGCCGGGCTCGATTCCGGAGGCCTTGAGGTAGTGCAGGAGGTCCTCGGCCTCGTTCTCGAAGCGCAGCACGCGCACCTTGGCGCCGACTTGGACGTCGGCGAGCGGCACGCCGGCGAGGCGCGCGCCGGCGGCGATGGGGTGTCCGTGCGGGCATGTCTTGGCGTCGCCGATGGCGGCGAGCATGCGCTCCTCGAGCACGGGCGACATGGCGTGCTCGAGGCGCTCGGCCTCCTCGTGGACCTCGTCCCAGGGCACGCCGAGGACGTCTGTGAGGAAGCGCTCGATGAGACGGTGGCGGCGCACGATGCCCTCGGCGTGCTCGGCGCCTGAGTCGGTGAACGCGATCGCGCGGTCGGCACCGCGCGTGATGTAGCCGTCGCGCTCCAGGCGGCCGATCATCTCGTGGACGGTGGGCGGCGAGAGCTGCATGGCGCGCGCGACGTTGGCGCCGGTCATCGGCAGCCCGGCCTCCTGCAGCCAGAACAGGATCTGGAGGTACTCCTCCTCGGCGACGGTGGCCGTCGTCTGGCTCTCCCCGCTCACGGTGGAGCTGATGCTAGTCGACCCCCGCTCGCCGGCGGCGGCTGCACCGGCGGCAGCGCCGGCGTGCCCGCTCGCGGCAGCGCCGTCACGTGTACAGCTGCGAGAGCGTGCACTCGCGCGGCGGCTTGTCATCGCGCCAGCGGCGCAGCTTGGCGCCGTGGCGGATGCGCCCGGCGGAGACGTGGTCGAAGTCAATCTCGATGACGAGCTCGGGGCGCAGGGCGACCCACTCGAGCTCCTTGCCGGCGCTCCAGCGGCTGGGGTCGGCGGAGCCGCGCTCACCGGACTCGTACGGGCGAAGGAAGCCGACGAGCCGTTTCTTCTCAGGCGTACTGAGCCCGGAGCAGTGGCCGACGACGCGCAGCTGCTCGTCGTCGTAGAGGCCGAGGATGAGCGCGCCGACGGTGTCGGGCTCCTTGCCGGGGCGCCAGCCGACGAGCACGGCATCGATCGTGCGCACGCGCTTGACCTTGGCCATGCCCTTGCGCTCGCCGGGCAGATAGGGCGCGGAGCGCTGCTTGGCGATGGCACCCTCGGCGTGCTCGAGCCACTCCTGCGCCTCCTGCGCGCTCGCGACGGTGGGCATCAGCTCGACGGTCGCACGCGCGAAAGCGTCACCCTCGACGAGCCGCTCGAGCGCGGCGCGGCGCTCGACGAACGGCAGCTCGAGCAGCGTGTGGTCTTCATGCGCGAGCAGGTCGAAGACGACGTACGTGGATGGAGTCTCTTTAGAGAGGAGTGCGATGCGCGAGGCCGCCGGATGGATGCGCTGCCCGAGCGCGTCGAAGTCCTCGCGCCCGTGGGCGTCGCGTACGACGATCTCGCCGTCCAGCACGTAGCGTCCCGGCGGGAACGCGAGCTCGGGGAAGTAGCGCCCGAGCGGCTTGCCGCCCCGCGACTGCAGGAACACATCGTCGCCGTCGACGAAGGCGAGGCAGCGGAAGCCGTCGAGCTTGATCTCGTAGCTGTAGTCCTCGCCCTCCGGCAGCTCCTTGCGCGAGAGCGCGAGCTGCGGCTTCAGCGGCGGCGCCAGCGGCAGCGTCACGCTGTCTGCTCCCCGTCCGCGGCGCGTTCCGAATCTGCCCGCGTCTCCCCCTCCGCGGCCTGGTCCGCGCCGGCCGTCTTCTCGCCGCCGGCGTCGCGCGCCCGGCTGGGCTGCACGCGCTTGGGCTCGCCTTTCTGCTTGCGGAAGTGCGGCGGCCAGGGCGCGTCGCCGAGTCCGTCGCGCTCGTCGCGGGCGGCGAGCGCGAGCAGCCCGTCGAGGCTGCCGGCGTGCTGGTCGATGCTGTCGGACGGGTCGCCGCGCTCGCGCAGGCGCGCGGGCACTGTGGTGAGCGTGAGCTCGGCGGGCTCGACGTCGGCGACCTCGTCCCACTCCAGCGGGCACGACACGCGCGCGTCGGGGACGGCGCGGACGGAGTAGGCGGAGGCGACGGTGCGGTCGCGGGCGTTCTGGTTGTAGTCGATGAAGACGCCTTGGCGCTCCTCCTTCCACCAGCGGCTGGTGGCGCGGCCGGGCATGCGCCGCTCGACCTCGCGCGCGAGCGCGAGCGCGGCGCGGCGGACTTCTTTGAAGCTCTCGCGAGGCTGGATGCGCACGTTGACGTGGATGCCGCGCGAGCCGGAGGTCTTGGGGTAGCCGCGCAGGTGATGCGCGTCGAGCACCTCGCGCACGCCGAGCGCGACCTCGCGCACCTCCGAGAACGGCACGCCTGGCCCGGGGTCGAGGTCGACGCGGAGCTCGTCGGGATGGTCGAGGTCGTGGCGCCGCACTGGCCATGGGTTCCAGTCGATGACGCCGAGGTTGACGCCCCACACGAGGTGCGCGGCGTCGTTGGCGACGAGCTCGCGCGCGTGGCGGCCGCTGGGGAAGGTGACGGTGGCGGTCTGCAGCCACTCGGGGGCGCTGTCGGGCACTCGCTTCTGGAAGAACGGCTCGCCGCCGACGCCGTCGACCCAGCGCTTGAGCACGGTCGGGCGCTCGCGCAGGTGGCGCACGACGGCGTGCTCGCACTCGACGTAGTAGTTGACGAGGTCGAGCTTGGTGAGGCCGACGTCGGGGAAGAACGGCTTGCCGGGGTTGCTGACCCGCAGCTCGTGCCCGCATACCTCGATCGCGACGGGCTGCTCTTTCTCGGCGGCCATTGCTGGAAGGATGCACGATCGTGACGTCGAGCACCCATCGGCTGGCCGCCGACCCTCGACCGGGTCGGCCATCGTCGAGCACACATCGGCCGGCCGCCGGGCCGCCCTCCTGGCGGCGAGCGCACGGCATCGGGATCTCGCAGCGACTGTTGATCGCGTGCGCGCCGTTTGGGCCACGCGTGTCAGCGGCGAGCGCGGCGAGCGCGATCGCCCGGGGCGCGCGGAGCGGCGGCCTGCTCGAAACCGACGTCTGTCCCCTGCCCGTCGCCGGTGATGGCAGCGGGGATTTGCGGCAGTTGCTCGACGAGCTCGACCTCGATGCCCGCATGCGCGGCGCGCGTGCCGTGATCGTCGGTGCGGAGCGGCTCCAGGAGCGAACGCTCGCCGGGAGCGTCACGTTCGAGATCGCCACCCGCGCCCGCCAGAGCGGCGTGCCGGCGTACGCGGTCACGGCCGAGGACACGCTCGACGCGTTCGACGCGCGCATCCTGGACCTGCAGGTGATCCTGCAGGCGCGCGGCAGGCGAGCGCTCGAGCGCGCCGGATTCGAGCTCGCGCGGCTGGCGTGAGCGGCGGGGGCCAGCTGTGGAGATCAGTAGGCTCGCTCGTCAGATGACCGAGCTCGAGCCTACCGCGAGCCCGGGCGCGCCCGCCCCACGCGCCGAGCCCACCGCGAGCCCGGGCGCGCCCGCCCCACGCGCCGAGCCCACCGCGAGCCCGGGCGCTCGCGCCCCCCGCGCCGAGCCCACCGCGAGCCCGGGCGCTCGCGCCCCCCGCGCGCGCTCGCTGACGGCGCCCGGCGCGAGACGCGCGACGGTGATCGGCGCTGGATCGTTCGGGACCGCGCTCGCGGTGCTGCTCGCGCGCGGAGGCCTGCGCACGACGCTGCAGACACGCACCGCGGAGCAGGCGGCGCTGATCGATCGGCAGCGCGAGAACCGGGAGTACCTGCCGGGCGTGCAGCTGCCGTCGCAGCTGCGCATCGAGCCTGCGTCCGCGGGCGTCGCGCGGGCGGATTACGTGTTTCTGGCGGTACCCTCGCGCGGCCTCGGTGAGGTGATCGAGCAGCTGAGCGCCAGCGGCCTGGGGGCGCGGACGGCGGTCGTGTCGGTCGCCAAGGGGCTCGTCCCTCCCCGCGGCCTGCCGCCGACGGTCGTCTTGCGCGAGAGCTTCGGCCCGGCGCGCGTGGCGTGTCTCGGCGGCCCCGCCCACGCGCAGGAGATGGTGCACGCTGGCGCGGCGCTCGTCGCGGCGTGCGCGGAGGAAGATCTCGCGCGCGCGCTCGCGCAGGTGTTCACGCGCGCGGGCGTCGTATGCGAGCAGTCCGACGACCCCGTCGGCGTCGAGCTTGCCGGCGCGGCCAAGAACGCGGCGGCGCTCGCCGCCGGCGCGACCGAGGCGCAGGGGCTCAACGCCGCGGGCGCCGCGGCCGGGCACATCTTCGCCGAGGTGTGGCGCTATGCCGAGGGGCTCGGCGCGCGACCCGAGTCGATGATCGGGCTCGCGGGCGCCGGCGATCTGGTCGCGACCGCGCTGGCGAAGGAGAGCCGCAACCGCCGCGCCGGCGAGCTGCTCGCCGCCGGCGTGCCCGCCGCCGAGATCCCCGCGCGGATCGGCCAGGCGGTCGAGTCGCTCGAGTCGGTGCCGCTGCTCGCACAGGCGCTGGAGTCCGCCGGCGTGGGCGCGCCCGTCACGAGCGCCCTCGGGCGCCTCATCTCGGGCGAGCTGCCCCTCGACGACTGGGTCGCGCTCGTGCGCGCGACCGTCCCGCCGCCGGCGCTCTGGCGACGCCGCCCCCAGCCGGGGTTCTGGCGGCGCGCGTGGCGACGGCTGTCGCGGGGGGCATGAGAGCGAGCCTCTCGCGCTTGGCGCTCGCCTGTCTCTGGGTGTCGGCGTCCCAGCTGTCGGTCACACTACGAACTCCGTATATCTATAGTATATGCGGTAAATACCATGGCGCACCAAGTCCGCGCAAGGAGAGAGTGACCACATGCCCTCAGCCGACCGCCCCTCAGCCGACCGCCCCCGCGGCAGCGCTTCACGCCCACCGACTCGCTCCGATGCCGCCGCACGCCGACCACGGGCCCGCCCCGGCGAAGTCGACCCGACGAAGGGCCTCTCACTGGACCCCGACGAGTTCCTCGAGCAGCAGGCGAGGCGCGAAAAGGTGCTGCGCATGCAGGACATGATCCGACCCGGACGCACGACGCCCGTCGCGATCCGCTTCGACCAGTTCACACTGATGCGCCTGAAGACGCTCGCCGCGCAGCGCAACACCGGCTACCAGACACTGCTCAAGGAATTCGTCGTCGAGCGCCTCTACGAGGAGGAGAAGCGCACGGGCATCATCTAAAGCGCACGCAGGAGCATCATGGTCAGCGCGCCGCCGCGGCCGACCACGAATGTAAGCCTGTAGCGCTGCCGTGCCAGTCAGAAACACTCGCCGTCGGGCGATTCCCGAAAATCGCGATGTCCATGCTATCTGACTTGAGGGATATCGACATCATCGCTAGCCTCGTCTCCCGCGGGTGGTCTCGATACCGGCGTCAGGGCCTCTCCCCTAGCGCTCCACGTCCGCCCCAGGCCCGGCGAGACCCATGGCGACCCCGAGGGGCGATCCCGATAGAGAAAGGACGACGATGTTTAGATCCAAAGTGGTTGTGGGCACCGTTATCGCTGGCGCTGCTTTTGCGCTGGCATGTGCGGTCGCAATAGCGGTTGAATGGTTAGCCAATAATCAGCGCATAGTCGCAAAAGTGCCCATAGGCGGGCCGAGCGGCAGATTCTTGACCACACAGACCATCAAAGGCAAACTGGTCAAAGTCGAATGCGAAAAAGACCAGATGACCGGCGACATAGATGCCGAGGGCAAATCAAGCAACGGACTCATCGAAGCCACCAAATGCAAAGTGGTAGGGAATCCGTTCTGCAAGGTGAAAGAACCCGTATTAACCCCAGTGCCACTCAAGGACCAGCTTGCGGTGAAAAGCGGAAAACTGGTAGACACGTTCGAACCGGAAGCTGGCTCCATCTTGATCGAAGAGGTCATTGAAAACAATGAAGGTGAATGTGAAATCAATGGCAAATACGGGCTGACGGGCAGCCAAGCCTGTGAACTGCCGGGCATCGAAACTGAAGCGAGCGAACACGAAGTGGTATGCACGCCCGAAGGTAGTGCGCTGAAACTCGAAGGCAGTTCTGCGACGCTTGAAACCACCGAGACGCTGAAACAGGAAGAAGGCGGAGATTGGAGCGCCAATCAGTGACGCTCGTGATCAGTTTGATCAAGGCGCCATCAACGTGCTCACGACCGCCTCGTACACGCCCGCGCCGTGCCCGGCATCGCACACGCGCGCGTTCGCATGCGCGGCGAGCTCCTCGCGGATCGAGGGGTCACGCTCGACCGCGTTGGCGACGAGCCAGAAGGCGTCGACCTCGGCGGCGCACGCGAGATCCTCGCGCGAGTCGCCGACCGCGAACGTCTGCGCGCGCTCGTAGCCGCGAGCGCGGCGGTGCAGCGCCACCGCGGCGACCTTCGACGCCCCGGCGGGCACGAGGTGGTAGCCGCGCACGTGTGGCAGCTCGGCGAGCGCCTGCGAGCGCCGGTTGACGACGCCGTTGTCGACTAGCCGCAGGTTCTCGTGCCCTTGCGCCACGAGCAGCTTGTCGACCTCGGCCGCGTCCACGAGCCCTCGAAACAGATGCGAGACCTCGCGCTGCACGTGCCACGGCTCGTGGTACTCGAGGCGCCCCGAGTAGTGCTCGAGCAGCAGCCGCGGCGCGCCCGAGCGCTCGATCTGCTCGGCGATCGTGAGCTCGCCCGGAAACAGGTCCCCGGTGAGCCAGTGCTCCTCCCCGTCGAGCACCACGCACGCGCCGGCCTCGTAGATGTAGGAGGACTGTCCCAGCAGGCGCGCGTCCTCCATCACCTGCGCGCGGCGCCTGCCCGACATCAGCACCACCTCCACGTCGGCGCGCAGGCACGCCTGCACCGCGCGCACGCCGTCGATCGTGACGTTGCCCTCGCCGTCGTGCAGCATCGACGCGCCGCGCCCCAGCAGCGTGCTGTCGAGGTCCAGGTACAGGCAGCGCGCGCTCACCCGGCCGCCCCACGCGCCATCCGCTCCTCGCGCGTGCCGCCGCGCCCCGGGCCGCCGATCTCCGCCAATGGCGGGCGCTCGACCGGCGCAAGCTCGAGACCGGCCACGCCGGTGCCCGCCGCGCCCTCGACATCCACCAGCCGCCCTTCCTCGCGCAGGCGCCGCACGACCGTCGCGAGCACCGTCTGCGCCATCGGCGCGAGCGCCGACAGCGGCTGGTGGCGGTTGCGGTGCTCGTCGAGGTCGACCTGCGCGAGCCCGTCGAGGCCGAGCTCGCGCCAGGCGTCGATCAACATCGCTATCTCGACGCCGTAGCCGGTCGCGAACGGCAGCGTTTCGAGCAGCTCCCGCCGCGCGGCCACCTCGCCAGCGAGCGGCTGGCGCACGCCCGCGAGCTCCGGGTAGAAGAGCGCGAGCGCCGGGCGCGCGGTCAGGTGGTTGACGCGCCCGCCGCCATCGGCCTCGCCCTGGAGCGGCCGACGGTAGAACGCCTTGACGAACGACACGCCCGCCTCGCACGCGAGCGGCCCGATCAGGCCCGTGGCGAAGTGCGCGGAGAAGCCTTCGGTGTCGGCGTCGAGGAAGCACACGAGCTCGCCGTCGAGGGCCGAGAGCGCGCGCCACATCGCATCGCCCTTGCCGAGTACCGGCCCATATGCGGGCAGCAGCTCGGCCTCCTGCAGGACGCGCGCGCCGGCTTGCTCAGCCACCGCGGCCGTACCGTCGGCGGACGCCGCGTCGACGACGACGACCTCGTCGACAGCGCCGGCGTCGCGCAACGCGACGAGCCGGCGCACGATCTCCCCCACCGTCCCGGCGCACTCGCGCGCGGGCAGGCACACCGACACGCTGTGCTCGCGCTCGGCCGCGATCCGCGACGCGGGATAGAGCGAATGATGGAAGGAGCGGGCTTCGGCCCAGCGCTCGGCGGCGGTCGCTCGCATCGCCTCTACTATCTCAAGTCCTTGGCCCTCGACCGCAGAACAGAGCCGTGGAGCGCGCTGCTGGACGCGGGGCGCGAGGACGGGCGACTGGTGCGCGAGGCCAATGAAGGGGCCGACCGCGCCGCCCGCGCGCGGCTCGTGGATCCACCGCAGGAGCTGCACCCGGAAGTGCTGGCGGCGCTCGCGCGGCTGGGCGTCGAGCAGCTCTACTCCCACCAGGCGCAGGCGCTGCACGCGGCGTGGGCGGGCCCGACGATCGTCACGACGGGCACCGCGTCGGGCAAGTCGCTGTGCTTCAACCTGCCGACGCTCGACGTGCTGTGCCGCGACGCGCGCGCTCGAGCGCTGTACCTGTACCCGACAAAGGCGCTCGCGCAGGACCAGGCGCGCGCGCTTCAGGCGTTCGGGTTGACGAAGCGCGTGCGCCCGGCGATCTACGACGGCGACACGCCGCGCGAGGCGCGCCGGCAGATCCGCAAGGGCGCGAACGTGGTGCTGACGAACCCGGACATGCTGCACGTGGGGATCCTGCCGAACCATGCCGCGTGGGCGGAGCTGTTCGCGAACCTGGCGGTGGTGGTGATCGACGAGGCGCACGTGTACCGCGGCGTGTTCGGCTCGCACGTGGGCAACGTGCTGCGCCGGCTCAGGCGCATCGCGGCGGCCTACGGCACCGAGCCGCGCTTCGTGCTCACGTCGGCGACGATCGCGAACCCGGTCGAGCTCGCCGAGCGCCTGACGGGCCTCGAGGACTTCCGGCTGATCGACGAGGACGGCTCGCCGGCGCCGCGCCGGCGCATCGCCGTGTGGAACCCGCCGCTGACGGATGAGGCGCTCGGCACGCGCCGCTCGGCGCTGGGCGAGGCGGCGGAGCTGCTCGCGCGTCTCGCGCGCGAGGGCGCGCGCACGATCTGCTTCATGAAGTCGCGCAAGGGCGTCGAGGTGCTGAGCCGCCTCGTCAAGGACGATCTGCGCACGACGGACCCCGAGCTCGCGGAGCAGGTCGAGCCCTACCGCGCGGGCTACACGCCGCAGCAGCGCCGCGAGCTCGAGCAGCGGCTCGTGCGCGGCGAGCTATGCACGGTGATCACGACCGACGCGCTCGAGCTCGGCATCGACATCGGCGAGCTCGACGCGGCGGTCGTCGTGACGTTCCCGGGCACGGTCGCGTCGCTGCGGCAGATGTGGGGGCGCGCCGGGCGCCGCGGACGCGGCCTCGCTGTGTACATCGCGGGCGAGGACGCCCTCGACCAGTTCTTCTGCCGCCATCCGGACGAGTTCCTCGAGCGTTCGGTGGAGGCGGCGATCCTCGATCACGAGAGCCCGCTGATCTACCGCGCGCACCTGCTGTGCGCAGCGCACGAGGGCCCGCTGTCGCGCGGCGACGCGGAGTTCATGGGCCCGCGCTGGGAGGCGCACGCGGAGGTGCTGGAGAGCGCGGGCGCCCTGCGCCGCCGCGGCGGCACGATCGCGGCCTCCTACGTGCCGGACCGCCCCGGCTCCTACCCGGCGGCTGAGGTCTCGCTGCGCTCGGCCTCGGCGGAGAGCTTTGCGATCGTCGACGTCTCCTCGGGCGAGCTGCTCGGCTCGACGGAGGCGGCGCGGGCGCACGCGACGATCCACGACGGCGCGATCTACATGCACCAGGGTCGCTCGTATGAGGTGCGCGAACTGGACCTGGAGCGCCGCCGCGCGCTCGTGGCGCCGTTCGACGGCGACTGGTACACGCAGCCGAAGACGGACACGGACACGGACGATCGTGCGCCTGCTCGACCGCCGCGAGGCGCTCGGCGTGACGCTGTCCTTCGGCGAGGTCAGCGTCACCGACACGGTGCTCGCCTATCAGCGCCGGCGGCTGGCCGACCACGCGCAGATCGACATCGCCGCGCTGGAGCTGCCGCCGACGAGCTTCTCGACGCAGGCGCTGTGGTTCGAGCTGCCGATCGGCATCAAGGCCGCGCTCGGCGGCGATCGGCCTGCCGCCAGCGCTCGGCTCATCGCCAGACCCATCGGCCGACGGCGGGCTCGCCGGCGTGCTGCCGGAGATCCTGCTGGGCTCGCTGCACGCAACCGAGCACGCGCAGATCGCGGTGCTGCCGCTGATCGCGATGTGCGACCGCTGGGACATCGGCGGCCTGTCCACTAACTTCCACCCGCAGACGGGCGTGCCGACGATCTTCATCTACGACGGGCATCCGGGCGGCATCGGCATCACGCGCACGGCGTTCGCGCGCTTCGAGGAGCTGTGCGAGGACGCGCGGCGCCTGATCGCGGGCTGTCCGTGCGCGAGCGGCTGCCCGTCGTGCGTGCAATCGCCGAAGTGCGGCAACCTCAACGAACCGCTGCACAAGGCGGGAGCACTGGCGCTGCTCGAGCGGCTGCTCGCGGCGGACTCAGCTCTGACGGCACCCGCCGGCGGTGACTCCGCTCTGACGGCGCCCGCCGGTTGTTGAGGGAGCATGTCCCGCTCCATGAGGATCACATTCGCGCTCCTGCTCGCCTGCGCCGCGCTGTGCGCGGCCCTGGCGGCAAACGCCCCGCCCACGCTGGCGCCGCCGCTGCAAGCGGTCGCCTTCGAAGGCCCTGGCGGGCGCACGCCGCTGACGCAGCTGGACGCTGCGCAAGGACGCGGCCAACCACGGCCTCGCGCTCGACTGGCAGCAGGGCGGCTTCGCCGGCAGCTCGTGAGCCTGCCGAACGTCGTCAGCCCGAGCCCCTATACACGGGCACGCGGGCGCGCGCAACTACGAAGGCTCGGTCGCGTGGTATCGCACGAGCTTCCAGGCGGCGCAGGCGGGCACGTACGCGCTTGACTTCCAGTCGGCGAACTACCTGGCGAGCGTGTGGGTCGACGGGCGCGAGCTCGGCTCGCACAGGGGCTCCTACCTGCCGTTCGAGCTGCGCGCGCACCTCGCCGCGGGCACGCACACGGTCGTGGTGCGCATCGACTGGCGCAACCCGGCGCAGCAGTCGCGCGAAGGCTTCCACCGCACGTGGTTCAACTGGGGCGGTCTCGACGGCGAGGTCGACGTGCGCCCGATCGGCGAAAGCGAGCTCTCGGAACCGACCCTGCAGACGACGCTGACGCCGGACACGCCGGCGGCTGCCGGCGCGACGGTGAGGGTCAGCGTGCATGGTCCACAACTATGGACCAGGGCGCACGCTTGTGCCGGAAGGCTCGCTCGTGCACGGCGCCCAGACGGTCCCGCTGAGCTTCCCCGCGATCGACGCTCGGCACACGGCGAAGCCGCGACAGACGACCGCCGTCGCGACGGTGCCGGCGCCGGCGCTGTGGTCGCCGAGCGAGCCCGAGCCTGTACGCGCTGTCGCTGACGCTCGGCCGCGAAGAGCAGCTACTCGGCCAGCGTCGGGCTGCGCCAGCTGACGTGGCACGGCGGCCACGTGTACCTCAACGGCACGCAGCTGCAGCTGCACGGCGCCTCGATCCAGGAGGACGCGCGCGGGCACGGCGACGCGCTGACGCCGTCCGACGACGGCACGATCGTCGACGAGCTGAAGCAGATCGGCGCGAACGCAGCGCGCTCGCAGCATCCGCTGGACCCGGCGCTGCTGGAACGACTCGACGCAGCCGGCATCCTCGTGTGGCAGGGCATCGGCCCGGTGGAAGGCGCCGGCAACTGGTACTCGACGACGCCGCGGCTGCTGGCGGAAGCCGAGCAGCAGGCGCGGACGGCGGTGCTCGCGGCGGAGCTGCACCCGTCGATCTTCGCGTGGAACCTCGTCGACGAGGTCGCCGGCAACGGTCGCGACAGCCAGGAGGTCTCCTACGTGCGCACGCTCACGCGCTGGCTGCACGCGCACGACCCGACGCGGATGGTCGCGGTCGACGTGTGGGGCGATCACCCGCCGCGAACAGGCCGGGGCGCTGTACTCGGAAGTGGACGCGGTCGCGGAGACGGACTACTCGGGCTGGTATGACGACCCCGCACGACACGCCCGCGCAGCTGGCCGCGAAGATGCGCGCGCGCCTCGCGGCGATGCAGCGCACGTTCGCCGGCAAGGTGCTCGTGGTCAGCGAGTTCGGCGCGGAATCGAACGGCCTCAACCCGCCCGGCGCTCCAGGCAGCTACGCCTACCAGGCGAAGTTGCTGGCCGAGCACATCGCCGTCTACGAGGCCGACCCTCGCCTCACCGCGATGATGATCTGGGTGCTGCGCGACTACCCGCTCACGCCGACGTTCTCGGGCGGCTCGATCAAACACGTGCTGCCCGGCCTGCAGTTGATCGAAGGGCTCAACCAGAAGGGGCTGTTCACCTACGCCGGGCAGGCCAAGCCGGGGGTCGTGAGCACGGTGGCGCGGCTGTTCGGCGCGCTGCCACGGGAATGAGACTCAGGCGCTGTGCGCCGCGCGCCGCGGAACGGTCCCGACGCCTGGATGCTTCAGGAGATACTCGATCGCCGTGTTGAATGGCGCTGGCCCCGTCAGCGAGGGGGGTCGGAGCCGGTACGTCGCTCCGTTGCTGCGGCCTACTCGGAATGTCGGCGTCCCTGTGAAGCCCGCGCGCAGGGCGGCTTTCGCCTCCGCCGTGACCTGCGCCGCGAGCATCGGGTCGTAGCGCTCTTCGCTCCACAGCGTGACGCCCAGCCCCGGGACCTGGTCGGCGATTGCGTCGAGGTACTTGTCGGTGACGTAGCCCGAGTCCTCTTCGCCCTGCTCGTGGTAGAAGATCTCGATGAAGTTCCACATCTTGCCCTGCATGCCCGCGGCTAGCGCCGCGGCCTGCTGAATTTGGAAGGTCTTGGGTTCACGCGTGGCCGTCTCCATCGCGAGGTATTCGATCTTCAGCTGGCCGCCGCGGACCCACCGCCGGATGATCGACGGCAGCGCGTCGAGCGTGAACTGCCTGCAGAACGGACACTCCAGGTCACCGTAGTACGTGAGCGTGAGCGGCGCGGTCGAGCGGCCCAGAGTGTTGGCGCGCTGTGGAATCCCGGACAGCAGAGCGCTGACCTCCTCCGCGGTCGTTCTCGGGGCCGTCGCGGAGTGGGCGCGGCGCGCGCTTGGTCGCGCGCCGCGCCCTCCGGTCACGGTCACGATCACGGCGAGTGCCGCGGCGACGAGCGCCCCGACGATCACGAGCCGTCTCGGCCACATTCGCCGCATCTCTTGCACAGACTCAGCTCCTCCGCAGACTCGCCTCCGGCGCGCTGACCCTACTCCGGTCTCACGCGCTCTCGTTCAGGCTGTCCGCGAAGGTCGGTGCGCAATGGGCGTCCTGCAGCAGTGGAGCGGCATTGGGGGTCACGGCGATCGCCGGCGGTGACTTGAGATGTCTCCGATGCCCACGCGAGACATCGTGTCCGGCGACTAGCGGTTGCCCCGCGCGATCTTGCGCAGGTCGATCGTCTCGTCGTACAGCTTCGCCTCGACGCCCTCCTCGAGCGCGACCTCGCGCAGCGGCCGCCCCGACTCGGTCGCCTTCTTGACGATCGCGGTCGCCCTTGTCGTAGCCGATCGCGCCGTTGAGCGCGGTCGCGACGGCGAGCGTGCCGCCGGCGGAGGCGTCGGCGCCGGCGCTGTTGACCTCGATGCCGTCGACGCACTTCTCGGCGAACACGCGCGCGGCTGCGCTCGAGCAGCCGCAGCGACTGCAGCAGGTTGCGCGCGATCAGCGGGATGCGGACGTTGAGCTCGAACTGGCCCTGCATGCCGCCGACGGTGATGGCGGTGTCGTTGCCGATCACCTGGGCGCAGACCTGCAGCACGACCTCGGGGATCACCGGGTTGACCTTGCCGGGCATGATCGAGGAGCCCTTCTGCAGCTCGGGCAGGAAGATCTCGCCGATGCCGGCGCGCGGACCTGAGCCCATCAGCGCGAGGTCGCCGGCGATCTTGGTGAGCGACACGGCGACGACCTTCAGCGCGCCCGAGAGCTCGACGAGCGCGTCGCGGTTGGCCTGCGCCTCGAACGGGTCGAGCGGCGGCGGCGATCTGCTTGAGGCCGGACTCCTTCTTCAGGCGCGCGCGGACCTTCTCGGCGAAGCGCGGGTGCGTGTTGAGCCCGGTGCCGGTGGCGGTGCCGCCGAGCGGGATCTGCCCGACGTGCACGAGCGCGGAGCTGACGCGCTCCTGCGCGAGCGCCATCTGCGCGGCGTAGCCGGCGAACTCCTGGCCGAGCGTGACGGGGACGGCGTCCATCAGGTGCGTGCGCCCGGCCTTGACGACGTTCTGGAAGCTCTTGGCCTTCTTCGCGAACGAGCGCTCGAGCTGGCGCAGCGCCGGCAGCAGCTCGTTCTGGGCGACGTCGAGCGCGGCGAGGTGCACGGCGGAGGGGAACACGTCGTTGGAGGACTGGCCCATGTTGACGTGGTCGTTGGGGTGCACGCCCTCGCCGGCGAGCGTGGCGATGACCTCGTTGGCGTTCATGTTGGTCGAGGTGCCCGGAGCCGGTCTGGAAGACGTCGATCGGGAACTGGCCGTCGTGCTTGCCGTCGGCGATCTCGGCGGCGGCCTTCTCGATGCGCGTCGGCGCTGCGCTTGGAGAGCAGCCCGAGCTCGCCGTTGACGGCGGCGGCGGCGCCCTTGATGCGCGCGAGCCAGTGGATCACGGAGACGGGCACGGTCTCGCCGGAGATTGGGAAGTTCTCGACGGCCTTGGCGGTCTCCCCGCCCCACAGCTGTTGATCCGGCATCTGCTCTCCTTTGTTCGACGCGTACGGCGAAGACCCTATCCGCAGAACGCGGCGAGCTCGCGGGCGAGGCCGACGGGGTCGTCGTAGGCCATCAGGAAGCCCGTCGCTCTGCAGCACGCGCAGCTGGCCGTGGGGCAGCAGCGCGCAGCGCCTCTTCGGCGCCGGCAAGCGGATGCAGGCGGTCGCGGTCGGCCCACAGCAGCAGCACGGGCATCTCCAGTCGCGGGTATGCCTCGAGCAGCTGTGTCTGCGCGCCGCGCGGCCAGCTGCGCGCGCACTTGGCCCACGAGCGGGCGAGGCTCGAGTTGCCGGGGACGTCGGCGAAGGCGTGGCGCACGAGGTCGGCGGCGGCGGGGTTGCCGCGGGCGGACAGGCGCAGCCCGCGCTCGGGCGTGAACACGCTGCAGGCGCCGTGGGCGAGCAGGCGGTCGAGGCCGGGGACGGCGGCGAGCTGTGCTGCCAGCTGCCAGGCGGCGCGCATGCGCGCGCGCGACGGGCGGCGCGTGCAGGCGGTTGGGCATCAGCACGAGCCGCGCGGGCCGGACCCGTTCGCTGAGCACGGCGTGCAGCAGCGATCTCGGCGCCGGCGTCGTGGCCGGCGAGCAGCGGGCGCGGCCCGAGCACCTCGGCGGCGAACCCGCCGAGCACCTCGGCGAACCAGTCGAGCGTGTAGGGATGGCGCGGGCGGTCCTCGGAGTCGCCGTGCAGCGGCAGGTCGGGGAGCACGACGCGGAAGCGGTCGGCGAGCCCCTCGACGGCGGGCTCCCACTCCTTGTGGGAGAGCATCGCGGAGTGCAGCAGCGCGAGCGGCGGTCCGGCGCCGAGCTCGCGGTAGGCGACGCGGGCGCCGTCGTGGTGGTGGTAGAGGCGCAGCCGCACGGTCCCATCGTAGGCGCGCTCGTGGGCGCCGCGCGTGTCGCGGACGAGCGCCCCAGCTCAGCCTGCAGGGTGCGCTATAGGCTGAAGCCTGCGGCGCGTGCGTCGTCGTGGAACATGCGCACGGTCTCCAGCGAGTATTGCTCGAGGCTCTTGCCGAGGCCGTCGAGCTTCTTGAGCAGGTCGTGAGTGATCGTGATGATGTGGCAGCCGATCTCGTTCGCCTGGACCAGGTTGAGGATCTCGCGCGGCGAGGCCCAGATCAGCTCCGTGCGGGGCGCCTGCTGCGTGATCTGGACCGACCGAGCGACGATCGGGATCGGGTCGACCCCCGTGTCGGCGATGCGCCCGGCGAATATCGAGATGTAGGACGGCGCGCCGTCGGCGACGGCCGCCACGATCAGCTCGACCTGTGCTGTCGTGAACAGCGCGGTGACGTTCACTTTCACCCCCGCCTCGGAGAGCTCGCGCGCGAGCGTCGCCATCGACTGGCCTTTCGTCGACGTGACGGGGATCTTCACATACACGTTGTCCCCCCAGGAGGCGATGGCGAAGGCCTGGCGCCTCATCTCCTCGACGTCGTCGGCGAGTACCTCAAATGAGACGGGGTGCTCCGTGATGCGCTCGAGCAGATCCCGGGCAAACCGTGCGTAGTCGGTGAGGCCGACGTTTCGCATCAGTGTGGGGTTGGTCGTGAAACCGGCGATTCTTGGATCGGCGGCCAGAGCCAGGATGCCGTCGAGGTCGGCTCCGTCGGCGAATATTCGTGTCGAGAACTGCTCAATGCCTTCCATCGCAGCCAAGATACAGAACGGTTTTTTGGGGATGTCTTTGATAGCCCCGTAGAGACGAAACGACGGACTACGGCTGCCTGCGGCGTGTTTCCGATTCGGCCGACTGCGGAGTTGGAGACGAAATGTGTGAACGCAGGGCTTGGTAAGCCCGTCCCCACCGCTGCCTTCACGCATACCGACGCTCGCTCGCGACTGCGAGCTACCCCTGGGTTAACCTCCGTGCGGCCATGGCCTCGGCCGATGACGGCGCGACTCCTGCGAATGATCTCACGACCGAAGAGCGAGCGGATCCGAGAAGGTGGCACTTCCCCCGAGGTGGCTGTGATCATGCCGAGCGTCGGCCAGGCGCTGCGCGGGGGTGTGCGCGCACGTGGACCGGCCAGAAGCGAGATGTCGATCGGCGGACGGCGGTGGTGCGATCTGCTTGTTGCGGCGGTGGCGGTACTCGGGGTGTCATCGCCGATGCTGTTCACCGAATCGGGTCTCAACGGGGATTTCACGAACCATCTGTGGGCGTCCTGGGCGGCCGGCAACTCACTCGTCGCGGCGGGCCATCCGAGCTATTTTCTGAACGCAACCCAGGTGGGCGTGTTCTATCCGTGGTTCGCGTTCTACGGCGGCAGCCTGTACATGATCGTCGGCAGCTTCTCGGAACTGCTCGGCGGCGATCCTATCCTTGCGTATGTCGGGGCTTCGGCGCTCGCTGTCGCGGGCTCCTACCTGGGCATGATGTGGCTGGGCCAAGAGCTCGGCTTGCGAGGTTGGGCAAGCCACGCGCCGGCCGTAGCGGTGGTCACGAGCGCGTACTACATAACGAACCTGTATGGCCGCGGCGCGTGGACGGAGTTCATGGGAACGGCGGTGATCGCGCCGCTGCTGGCGAGCGGCGTGCATCTGGTCCGCAGCCGCCGGTGGCGACCGTGGCCGGTCTTCGTGTTCGTCGTCTCGGCGGTGATCTTCACCGGTAGCCATAACATCACGCTGCTCTGGGGAAGCACCGTGGCCGTCGCCGCGGGCATCACGCTGTGGCTTGCCCTCGGGGCGCCGCTAGGACTGCCGGTGCGCCGGCTGGCGATGGTCGCGGGGCTCGGCGCGGCGAGCGTCGCGATCAACGCCTGGTATCTGATCCCCGACATCGGCTATGCGCAGGATGTGAGGGCGCATCTCTATGCGCTGCCCTTTGCTCAGGCGAGCTTCCTGGATACACCGCAGGTTCTCCTGGATCCGTTGCGCACGGTACCGGCTGCATCTTCCACGCCGGGCCTGTTCGTGCAGATACCGGAGTGGTTCCTGGTGTGGAGCCTCCTGGTGGGAGCGCTGCTGCTGGCGCGCCGCGGCGCTGGAGGCCGGCTTCGCCGTGCCTGGGTCGGTGTGCTGCTGCTGTTCGGCGTGCTGCTGGGAATGATCATTGACACGCCCCTGTGGCGCGTGATGCCGTCCCCGTTCGATCTGATCCAGTACCCCTACCGGCTTGGCACCTATGTCTTCTACTCGATCGGCGTGCTGGTGCTCCTCGCCGCGCTGGCTCTGCAGCGGACGGCTGGGACGCGTGGTGCGGGACGGACCATCAGGCTGCTGCGGCTCGGCCTGGTCGGCGTCTGTGCGGTGAGCATCGGCCTTTGCGGCTGGCAGCTGTGGATCGCGAAGTCGTTAACCGCCGGGGCATATGCGAACAGGACGGAAGCCCTTGCGAGCGTCACCTCGGTGCCGCGTACTTGGTATGACCCGGGCTCCTACAACGACGACGAGGGACCGATCGTTATCGCTCCGGAAGAACGCTTGCTCGTGATCGACCCGAGCCAGGTGCACGGCGACCGCTTTTCGGCGTGGATGCGCGTTCCGCCGGGGCTGGCGCCAATCCAGACGAACATCGCGGGTGGCCCCTACCTGGTGCAGATCTCCGGCCTGACACGCGTTGGGCGCAACCCGTCGGGCTATGCCGTGGTGCAGCGGGAACGGGAAGGCAGCGGCCCGGTGCACGTCGTCGTCCAGACGACGCACAGCACCCTGATAACGCTGGCACGGGCGATCAGCATCCTGGGGTGTCTCGCGGTGTTCGCGATATTCGCGTGGACCTGCGCGAACGGCGTCAGAGCGCGCCGCGAAGCCTTGGCTTGACGCGAAGCGTCGAACCGCCGGCGCGAGGCTCACGCCGGCGCCGGCCGGCGCCGGCGAGCCCCACCTAGAATGGGCCGACCGATGGTGAGCCATCCACGACATCCGCTGGTACCTGCTCGCGAGGTGGATCCCCGCAAGGAGCTGCCGGCGCTGGAGCTGGAGGTGCTGGAGCGCTGGCGCGAGCGTGACGTGTTCGCGGAGTCGCTGCGCCGGCGCGAGGGCGCGGAGCAGTGGGTCTTTTATGAGGGCCCACCCACCGCCAATGGCCCGCCGGGTTCCCACCACGTGCTCTCGCGCGTGTTCAAGGACATCTACCCGCGCTTTCAGACGATGCGCGGCTATCGCGTGGAGCGCAAGGGCGGCTGGGACTGTCACGGGCTGCCGGTGGAGATCGCGGTCGAACAGGAGCTGGGCATCCACCACAAGGCGGAGATCGAGGAGTACGGGATCGCGCGCTTCAACGCGAAGTGCCGCGAGTCGGTGTTCGCGTTCCTGGAGGAGTGGGACCGGCTGACGGAGCGCATCGGCTTCTGGATCGACCTGGAGCACGCCTACCGCACGCTGGATGAGACCTACATCGAGTCGGTGTGGTGGGCGCTGGCGCAGATCGACGCGCGGGGGCTGCTGTACGAGGGCCGCAAGGTGGTGCCGTACTGCCCGCGCTGCGAGACGACGCTGTCCTCGCACGAGGTGGCGCTCGGTTACAGGGACGTCGTCGACCCGAGCGTCTTCTTGAAGCTTCCTGTGGGCGACGGCGAGGAGCGGCTGCTGGTGTGGACGACGACGCCGTGGACGCTGCCGGGAAACGTCGCGGTGGCGGTGTCGCCGACGGCGACGTATGTGAAGGCGCGCGTCGACGATGATTATTTCGTCGTGGCCGAGGCGCGCCTGGCGGCGGTGCTCGGCGAGGGCGCGCAGGTGGAAGATCGCTTCACGGGGGATGAGCTGGCGGCTCGCTACGGCTCGTATCGGGGACCGATCTTCGCGGCGGACGATCGCGCACCGGGGCCTCTGCCGATCCTGACGGACGAGTTCGTGACGACCGAGGACGGCACGGGCATCGTGCACCTGGCGCCGGCGTTCGGCGAGGACGACTATCGCGTGGCGGGGACCTCGGAGCGCGTGCCGTTCGACCCGACGCGCGCGGAGACGCTGTACAACCCGGTGCGCGCCGACGGCACCTACGACGCGCGCACGCGCGACCGCGCGGGCGCCTCGTATGAGGGCCGCTTCGTCAAGGACCCGGCGCTGACCGCGGAGCTGATCGAGGACCTGCGCGCGCGGGGTCTGCTGCTGCGGGTGCAGGACTACGAGCACTCATACCCGCACTGCTGGCGTTGCGGCACGCCGCTGCTGTACTACGCGAAACCGTCGTGGTACATAGCGACGTCGAAGCTGCGCGACGAGCTTCTGGCGGCGAACGAGACGGTCGACTGGTTTCCGCCGCACGTCAAGCATGGCCGTTTCGGCGACTGGCTGAAGAACAACGTCGACTGGGCGCTGTCGCGCGAGCGCTACTGGGGCACGCCGCTACCGGTGTGGCGCTGCCCGTCCGGGCACGTGCACGTCGTCGACTCGTTCGCGGAGCTTGCGGAGCGCTCGGGCGCGACGCTCGACGATCACCATCGCCCGTACGTGGACGAGGTCTCCTTCGCGTGCCCGTACCCGGCGGGCGGCGACCCCGACTCCGGCAACCCCGACTCCGGCGCCTCCAGCCCAGGCGACCCCGGCCCGACCGCGTGCGGCGAACCGATGACGCGCGTGCCGGAGGTGATCGACGTGTGGTTCGACTCGGGCGCGATGCCGTTCGCGCAGCATCACTTCCCGTTCGAGCACGTGGAGCGCTTCGAGGCGAGCGTTCCCGGCGGACTTCATCTGCGAGGCGCAGGACCAGACGCGCGGCTGGTTCTACTCGCTGCTGGCGGTGGCGACGCTCCTGGGCCGGCGGGCGCCGTACCGCAACGTGGTGTGCCTGGGGCTGATCCTGGACGAGGACGGCCAGAAGATGTCGAAGTCGAAAGGCAACACGGTGGAGCCGTGGCAGGTGCTCGACACCTACGGCGCTGACGCCTTCCGCTGGTACTTCTTCACCTCCAAGCAGCCGTGGGACGGCTATCGCTTCTCGGCGGAGACGATCGGCGAGGGCGTGCGCCTGTTCCTCAAGCAGCTGTGGTCGACGTACTACTTCTACTGTCTGTACGCGCACGCGTCCGCGGAGGACCTGAGCGAGGTGGCGGCCGGCGGCACCGGCGCGGGCGCCACGCACGGGAGCCCGGCGACGATGGCGGCTGACGGCGACCCCACCGGCGGCGCGGACGCGGACCTCGACCGCTGGGCGCTGTCGCGCACCGCGGCGACCGCGGAGCTGGTCGCCGAGCGCCTGGACGCCTACGACGCGACGACGCGCGGGCAGGGCGATCGCGGGCCTGGTGGACGAGCTGTCGAACTGGTACGTGCGCCGCTCGCGCAGGCGCTTCTGGGACGGCGATCCAGCGGCGTTCGAGACGCTGCGCACGTGCCTGCTGACGGTGGCGAAGCTGCTGGCGCCGTTCTGCCCGTTCGTGGCGGATGAGATCTACGACAACCTCGACGGCGAGCTGGCGAGCGTGCACCTGTGCGACTTCCCGGCGGGAGCGGAGCTGGCACCGCGCGACGAGGGCCTGGAGCAGGCGATGGCGCTGGCGCGGGAGACGGTGCGCCTGGGGCTGGGCGCGCGGGGACAGGCGAAGATCAAGGTGCGCCAGCCGCTGGGCGAGGCGGTGGTGGTCGCGGACGGGCGCGAGCGCGAGGCGATCGAACGGCTGAGCGATGTGGTGCGCGAGGAGCTGAACGTGCGTGCGGTGCGCTTCGTGGCGGCGGCGGATGAGCTCGGCAGCTACGAGGTGAAGGCCAACTACCGCACGCTGGGTCCGCTGTTCGGCAGCGAGATGCCGCTGGCGGCGGCGGCGATCGCGGCGCTCGACCCGGCGCACGTCGCGGCGGCGGTGCGCGACGGCGGCCAGATCGGAATCGCCGTGGCCGACCGTGAGCACACGCTCACCGCGGAGGACCTGCTGCTGAGCATGCGCGCTCCCGACGGCTACAGCGTCGAGCGCGAGGGCGCGCACGCGGTGGCGCTGGATCTGGCGATCGATGAGGACCTGCGCCGCGAGGGGCGTGCGCGCGAGATCGTGCACGCGGTCCAGAACGCGCGCAAGAGCGCCGGCCTGCAGGTCGAGGACCGCATCGAGCTCGCGCTCTTCGGCGCGCCGGAGCTGATCGACGCGGCGGCTTCGGACGAGCGACTACCTCGCCGGCGAGACGCTCGCGCTGGCGATCCACTTCGGCGGCGTCGCGGCCGCGGAGAGCGTTGCGATGGACTACTCGGAGCAGACCGAGATCGACGGCCTGCCCCTGAGCATCTCGCTGAGCCGGGCCCAGCGGGCCTCCTGACCGCCGCCTACGCTGCCGTCAAGGCGGGCTCCAGCTCCTGCTCGAGCTTCTTCTTGGGGTAGGCGCCGATCACGGTCTTGACGGGCTGGCCGGCCTTGAACAGGATCATCGTCGGGATCGAGAGCACCTGGAAGCGAGCCGCAGTCTGCGGGTTCTCGTCGATGTCGAGCTTGACGATCCGCAGCTCCGGGCGCTCGGAGGCAATCTCCTCGAGCACCGGCGCGACGACGCGGCAGGGACCGCACCATGGGGCCCAGAAGTCGACGAGCACAGGGCCCTCGGCCTCGAGCACCTCGGCGTCGAAGTTGTTGTCTGTGATCTGGGTGAGGGTGCCTGCCATCGGAATCTCCTTGGTCGCTTACACATCACTATACAAAATGAAGGAAAGTCCTCGGCAGCGCCCGCGCGACGCCCGGCGCCAGCCCCGTGGCGGCCAACACGCGGGCGAGAAGTATCGTGTGCTGCAGTGCCTCCGCTCGCCTCCAGCGGGCCCCTCTACATCGGCGGGGTCGTCTCCCTCGCGCTGGCGTTCGCGTGGTGGCTGCTGCGCGCGGAGGCTCGCGACGCAGCTGGGGAGGCCGAGGAGGTAGCCGCGCACGAGGAGCACGACCAGCAGCTCCACGATGCCGGCCCAGAGCGGCTCAACGCACCGTGACGACCCAGCCTTCGGAGTTGCGCACTATGGGTGGGTGGATGTGTGTGAGCGCCGTGAACACGTGCGGGGAGACGTACACCTCGACGAAGGCGGCGAGCACGAGCACTGGCAGGGCGATCGCGACCGTCACGAGCGTGGCGGCGAGCAGCTGATCCCACTCGCCGCGGCGGCTGGCGATGATCCACGCCGCCAGCGGCAGGAACAGCGCGATCAGCTCGGGGACGGCGTGCGGCAGGACGCCGAGCAGCAGCAGCGCGGGCGAGACGCGCAGGAAGTGGGACACGCCGGCGAGCGTGTGCCCGATGACGTACGCCTGGGCGCTGAGCGAGAACGTGGTCGCGCAGACGACGAAGGCGATCGCGATGCGCCCGCCGTGTTCGTGCACCCAGCGCGAGACGCCGCGCTTGTCGCTGCGCCTGCAGCGGCAGCGAGCTGCCCGCGATGAAGCCGGCGACGCACGCCATCGCGTGCAGGGCTAGCACCAGCAGGTTGCTGCGCAGGACGTGCGCGACGTCCGCGAGGTCGCCGACGGCGAACGGCGGCTGCAGCGAGAGGATCTGCTGGTAGCCGTGGTCGAGCGAGGCGACCGCGCAGCACCGCGAGCAGTAGCCCGGTGGCCGCGAGCGCGGACCCGGCGATCCAGCGGCCGACGACGGCGAGCGGCGCCCGCTGCCAGGCGCGCAGCGTCGCGCGCGTCTGGCGCATGCCGTGGGCGAACGCGTACGCCGAGGCGTCCATCCCCATCCATCGACGCGCGCGCGTGCTACCTGAAGCGCAAAAGCGGCACCAGCCACATCGCCTCGGCGGCGATCCGCCATGACATCTTGCTCGTGCCGTGCTGGCGGTCGCGGAACACGATCGGCACCTCGACGACGCGAAAGCCCGCCTGCACGGCGCGGTAGGTGAGCTCGACCTGGAAGGCGTAGCCCTGCGAGCGCACGCCGTCGAAGTGGATCGCCTCGAGCACCTCGCGGCGAAAGCACTTGAAGCCGCCCGTGAGGTCGCGCACGCGCAGGCCGAGCACGAGGCGCGCGTAGGTCGAGCCGCCCTCGCTGATGAAGCGCCGCAACAGGCCCCAGTCGCTGACGCCGCCGCCGGGCACATAGCGCGAGCCGAGCGCGAGGTCGGCGCCGTCGTAGACGGCCTGCGAGCAGGCGCGCGAGGTCGGCGGGATCGTGCGAGAAGTCGGAGTCCATCTCCATCACGTAGCCGGCGCCGTGGTCGAGCGCGTGGCGGAAGCCCGCCAGGTACGCCGGCCCGATGCCGTTCTTCTCGGTGCGGTGCAGCACCTCGAGCCACTCGTGCTCGGCTGCCAGCCGATCGGCGAGTCGGCCGGTGCCGTCGGGCGAGCCGTCGTCGACGACGAGCACGCGGAAGCCGTCGGGGGCCGCGCGCGCGAGCACCTCGGCGGCGGCCGCGACGATCGCCTGTACGTTCTCGGCCTCGTTGTACGTGGGCAGTATCAGCCAGGGCTCACCGGACATCGGCCCGGCGTACCCTAGAGCACGTGCCAGAGCCGTCGAATGCCGCGATCGCCGACGCGCTCGAGGAACTCGGCGACCTGTACGAGCTCGACGGCGCGATCGTGCATCGCGTGCTCGCCTACCGGACGGCCGCGAAGGCCGTGCGCGAGGCGTCGGTGTCGGTCGCGGCGCTCGCGCGCGAGGGCCGCGCGAGCGAGCTGCCGGGGATCGGCAGCACGCTGCAGGAGAAGATCCTCGCGCTCGTGCAGACGGGCGCGATCCCGGCGGCGGAGCGTCTGCGCGCGAAGTTCCCGCCGGGCCTCGTCGCGATCACGCGCCTGCCGGGCCTCGGGCCCAAGCGCGCGCGGCTGCTGTACGACGAGCTCGGCATCGACTCGCCGCGGGCGCTGCGCGAGGCGGCGCTCGCCCAGCGCCTGCGCACGGTGCGCGGGCTCGGCCCGAAGCTCGAGGCAGAGCGTGCTGGCCGCGCTCGACGAGCTCGACGCGAACCCCGGCGCGGGCGCCGCGCCGCGGATCGTGCTGCCACGCGCGATCGAGATCGGCGAGGCGCTGATCGCAGGCCTGCGAACGCTCGCGGGGGACGGCGCGCACATCGAGCTCGCCGGCTCGATCCGCCGGCAGGCGGACTCGGTCAAGGACATCGACATCGTCGCCACGACCACGCGGCCGACGACGCTCGCGAAGAGCCTCGCCAAGCTCGAGCAGATCGAGCGCGTGAGCTCGGCGGGCAAGGCGGGCGCGAAGGCGCGCACGCACGCGGGCGTCGGCGTCGATCTGCGCATCGCGGCGCCAGCGCAGCTCGGCAACCTTCTGCAGCACTTCACCGGCTCGGGCGCCCACAACGCGGCGCTGCGCGAGGCGGCGGTGCGCCGTGGACTGCACGTGTCCGAGTACGGCATCCTCGACGACGCCACCGGCGCCACCGACACGTGCGCAACCGAGCACGAGGTCTACGAGCGCCTCGGCCTCGCCTACATCGAGCCGGAGCTGCGCGAGGACCGCGGCGAGCTGGAGGCCGCGCGCGACGGCACGCTGCCGCAGCTGATCGAGCTGGCGGACATCCGCGGCGACCTGCACAGCCACACGATCGCCTCCGACGGCCACGACACGATCGAGGAGATGGCGCTCGCGGCGCGGAGCGCTGGGCTACGAGTACCTCGCGATCACCGACCACTCGGCCAGCCACGGCTTCGGCAACGACGTCTCGCCCGAGCAGCTGCGCCGCCAGATCGAGCTGGTGCGCGACGGCCGACGAGCAGATCGAAGGAATCGAGCTGCTGGCGGGCAGCGAGGTCAACGTCCTGCCCGACGGATCGCTCGACTACGAGGACGAGCTGCTCGGCGAGCTCGACTGGGTGATCGCGAGCGTCCACACGTCGTTCGGGATGAGCGAGCAGAAGATGACCGAGCGCATGATCGCGGCGATCGAGCATCCGCTCGTGGACGCGATCGGGCATCCGACGGGCCGGCTGATCGAGCGGCGAGCGGCCTATGCGATCGACCTAGATGCGGTGTTCGCAGCGGCGGCGCGGACGGGCACGATGCTCGAGATCAACGCCAACCCCGACCGCCGCGACCTCTCCGACGTCCACGCGCGCGCGGCCGCGCGCGCGGGCGTGAGGATCGTGATCGACTCCGACGCGCACCGCACGCAGACGCTCGCGAACATGCGCTGGGGGGTGGCCACCGCGCGACGGGCGTGGCTCGGCCGCGACGCGGTTGCCAACACGCGCTCGTGGACGGAGCTCGCGGCGCTGGGCAAGCGCGCGCGACGCTCATGAGACATCCTTCTCAGCGAGTTCCGTGTGCTTCGCGCTGGAGCCTCGCGAGGACTGCGCCGGACAGCGACGGCCGCCGTCGAGCAGTCGCGGCAGCAGCTCTTGTGCGACGCGTTCGTCGACACGCTCGCGCGCGAACGGCGCGAGCAGCTGACGTGCTCGCGATGCG
Organism: uncultured Solirubrobacteraceae bacterium; assembly: GCA_963797105.1. Classification (GTDB taxonomy): domain Bacteria; phylum Actinomycetota; class Thermoleophilia; order Solirubrobacterales; family Solirubrobacteraceae; genus Palsa-744. The sequence goes on along the minus strand of CAWCOB010000002.1, from coordinate 361,189 downwards.
TAGTCGCGAGACGGATCCAGGAGCGCCACCCGCAGCGCTCCCTCGAGGTCATCGCTGATCAGTCGCGCGTCGAGCTCGCGCGCGATCGGCAACGCCGCGTACGGGCCCGGAGCGGGGGTGCTCACGAGCAGGCATCCGTCGGCCAGCGCCTCTAGCTGCGCGATGCCGTAGTCCTCGCGCCGCGGTGCGCATACGAACACGCGCGAGCGACGCAGCAGAGCGCGGTACTCCTGCGGCGCCAGCGCCCCGACGACGCGCACGCCATCCTCGCCGGCGGGCAGGCCCGCCTGGAGGAGCTCGCCGGCGCCGATGCCGGCGACGACCAGCTGGCTCGCACTCGTGTCTGCACCGCCGCCTTCGGTCAAGTCCTCGCGCACCCGCCGCCACGCTGCGAGCACGCGATCGAAGCCCTTCTTCGTCGGGTTCGCCGCGTAGGTGATCGCGGCGATGTCCCGCGCTGGCTCCGCCGGCCCCGAGGGCTCCACCGGCACGGGTAGCACCAGCGCGCGATCGCGCTGGCGTTCGGCGTCGGGCACCTCACGCAAGCCACCCTCGCTCCAGGGCAACAGCAGCGGCGCCTTTTCGAGCCGGCGCCGCTCGAGGCGCCGCTGCCACAGGCCGTGGCGCCCAGGCCGGTTGCCCGCCGAGGGCGCGTCGAAGCGGATCGCCCCAGAGCACGGCCACAGCAGCGCGGCCGTGGTGCTCGAGTAGACGATCGCGCGCGGCGGCGAGGACATCTCCGCGAGGGCTCTGCTCGCGGCCGCGCGCGCAGAGCGCGCCCACGCGAGGTCGGTGAGCATCAGCGTTCGCGTGGGACGCGGAACCACCGCCTGCGCGATCGCCGCATGCATGCCCGCCCGTGTCAGCGAGTCGCGAAACTCCTCATCGGCCGTGCGCAGCCCATGCGTGGAGCCCAGCGAGACGATCAGCACGTCCACTGCCTGCCCGCTGCCCCTATCGACGCGGGCCTCCTCCGACGCCGCGCCCGTCTCCCCCGGGTCCATCTCAGCCCACGGCGCCGTCGAAGCGCTCCGGGCGAGCCGCCTTGAAGCCGGGCGTGCGCACGAGCTCCATCGGCTTCACCGGCGAGGTGCGGCGCACGTAGAAGGCGGCGCCGTCGCGCTCCTCGATCGCCTCGACGGCCGCGTCCTGGCGACGCCACGCGAGCGCCCAGATGATCGCGAAGCCGGCGGCGATGCCGGGGATCTGCGGAGCGAGGAACGCGAGCCCGCCGGAGAGCAGCGTGAACACGACCAGCGGCCACAGGCGGTTGACGAGGATCGCGCTGGGGCGATGCTCGGGCAGCGAGCTGCTCGCCTTCGCGCTCGCGAGCAGTCGCGCGATTGGCGGATTCGCCTGCGCGCGCCTGCCGAAGCGCGTGCCGACGCCCGTGGCGATCAGCCACCAGCCGACGGCGACCTCGGCAAGCTGCGTGTCCGAGCGTGAGCTGGCGGCGACGACGGTGACGGCCGCGAGCGCAGTGGCGGCGCCGGCGCTCAGCAGCACCGTGGTTCTGAGGAAGTCGACGAACCGCACGGGGCTACAGCAGCGCCTCGAGCAGTTCGCGCACGCCGCCGGTACCGTCGACCGTCAGGTCTGCCTCGAGCGCGAGGCTAGGCGGCGCTTCGTCGGAGGCGACCGCCACGCAAACCGCCACGGACAGCTGTCCCGACTCGACGAGCGCGCGCAGGCCGCGGAACGCGTCGAGGTCGGTCGTGTCATCCCCGACGTACATCGCCGCGCGGACCTCGCCGCCGCGCAGCAACGCGGCGATCCCGAGGCCCTTGCCGAGCGCGACGGGCGGGCGCACCTCGAGCACCTTGCGACCCCAGTGCACGGCGAAGCCGTCGTCCTCGGCGCGGCGCGCGATCTCGCGCACGGCCGCCTCGGCCGCCTGCTCGTCGGGCGCTCCGCGCCAGTGGAATGCGGCGATCGCGTCCTTGTCCTCGCCGCGCACGCGCAGGCGCTGGTGCTCGCTCGTGTAGGCGCGCGAGGCGAACTCGCGCACGCGCGCGGTCCATGCCGCAAGCTCCGGGTCCACCTCCGGAGCGGTGGCGCCCGGGCGCAGCAGCTCGCCGCCATGGTTGCCGACGTACGCGATCGTCCCGATCGAGACGATCTGGCGCGCGGTGCTCGCACGCCGACCGCTGACGCAGCCGACCACCCGGTAGCGACGAGCGATCTCGATCAGCAGGCCGCGCGTGGCCTCGGGCACGTGCGCGTCGGCCGCGTGGCGCACGATCGGCGCGAGCGTGCCGTCGATGTCGAGCAGCACGGCTGAGCTGGTGGGATCTGAGCGGATCGGCTCGAGCGCCTCCACTAGCGTTGCGGCTGGGGACACAGGTCTAGTATGGCGCTCACGATGGCCGGCTCGTCCGCTCGTGCAAGTGGCCGCTGAGCCCTCTCATAGCCAGCCCCTGCGGCCGATCGAGAGCCGTTCTCTGCGGCTGATGGCGATCGGCACGCTCGCGGGGATCTTCAGCGGCCTGTTCGGCGTCGGTGGCGGCAGCGTGATCGTGCCGCTGTTGATGCTGTGGCTCGGCTACGGCGAGCGCGCCGCCACCGCGACCTCGCTCGCCGCGATCGTGTTCATCGCCGGCTTCGCCGCCGCCTTGCAGGGGCTCTACGGCAACGTGCACCTGCTCGACGCGGCGCTCGTCGGGATGCCGGCGGTGTTCGGCGTGCTGATCGGCACGTGGCTGCAGCAGCGCCTGCGGGCACGCTCGATCGCGCTGCTGTTCTCGGCCGTGCTCGTCGCGAGCGCAGTCGAGCTGGTGATCAGGTGATCGGCGCCGTCGCGATCGGTCTGGCCGCCGGCATCGTCGCCGGGCTGCTCGGCGTCGGCGGCGGCGTGCTGTTCGTGCCGGGGCTCGTGCTGTTCATGGGCCTGAATCAGCATCAGGCCGAGGCCACATCGCTGCTGGCGATCGTGCCGGTGGCGATCGTCGGCACGTATCGCCAGGATCGCTATGGCAACGTGCGCCGCGCAGATGCGCTGCTGCTTGGACTTCTGTCGGTGGCCGCCGCCGCCGCCGGCGTCGCGCTCGCGAACGCGCTTTCGGGCGCGTTCCTGCGCGACGCGTTCGCGGCGCTGATCATGCTCGTCGCCGCGCAGCTCGTACATCGGGCTCTTCGCGCCGGGGACGAGGCGGAAAAGGCGTAGACTGGGAGCCATGGGACTCGATAACCCACTCCACATAGCCTTCCTGCTGATCGTGCTGCTGCTCGTGTTCGGCGCCAAGCGGCTCCCGGAAATCGGCCGCTCGGTCGGCTCCGGCATGCGCGAGTTCAAGGACTCGATCAGCGGCCAGGGCACGCCGACGATCAGCCAGAGCGTCCAGCAGCCGCAGGCGCCGCCGCAGCCCGTCGCCACGCAGGCGCCGGTGGCGCAGCCGGTGCCTGTCGCCGCCCCGCCCGCTCAGGCTCCGGCCGAGCAGACGCCGCAGGCGTAGCGCCGGCTCAGCCGTGCAGGATCGGTCCGCTCTCGACCGCTTCGAATTCTGACCCGGGGACCTGCTTGATCTGTTCGAGGTCTTCGTCGTTCCAGTGCGGGTTGGGCGCGCCGGTGATGTACCACGGCGAGCCGTTGTCGGCGACGATCAGCCCGTAGCGCTTGAGCGCTTCGAGGACGATCAGCGACTCACCGTGGAAGCCGGCGAGGCTGTAGCTCGCCTTCAGCCGCAGCCGCAGGCCCATCGGCGGTAGATCGGGATTGGAGCTGCTCGATGCGAAGTGGGTCGCTGGGTGGATGTAGCCGTCCTGGGTCTCGGGCACGGTGACGCGCAGCGCGTGGTCGATCTGCCCTGAGGCGACCTCGGGGTAGCGCACGAGCAGCGGGAAGATCGGCAGGCCGGCGGCGTCCGCGGAGGTCCAGCCTTCGGGGCGCAGCGCGTCGCTGCGCAGGTTGAAGACGGCACCGGAGGCGGCGCTCCAGCCGCCGGTCTTCTTGTTGCGGTGCGCGAGGTACAGCTCATAGTCGGTGCAGCTGCCTTCCTGCACGACGAGCACGTGTTTGTCGCCGTGCCCGTTCTTGCCGCCGCCCTCGATCGGCGCGTCTGCCGGGACCGGATACGGCCCGGGGTCCGATTCGGCCTTGTATTTGGTGAACTTGATCGGCACCTTCGGCTGTTCGGAGTCGACGACCGTGTAGGGGATGCCGTAGCTGGGGTTCGTGCCGAAGTCGGGGTGCAGGTGCGCGCTCAGCCCGATGCTTGCGACGTACGCGGCAGAGCTCGGGTTGACGGGGGCATCGGCTATTTCCTGGTTGAGCGGGTCTTCCGCCGGCAGGATCGGGCAGCCGTATTCGCGCGCGTTGCTGGCGCGATGGACGTGCTCGGTCATCGCCTCGGATGAGCCGGCAAGAACCAACGCCAAAAGGACGGCGATGGGCGCGACGAGCCTCACGCAGGCTGATCGCTCGCCAACACCGACGGCCGCGCCTCCGCGAGCAGCGGCGCGCCGCAGTGCCAGCAGTAGGCGGCGCCGCGGCTGTGCACGGCGCCGCACGAGCGGCACTGCCCGTGCACGCCGGCCTCGGCGGTCGCGAGCAGCCGCTGCACCTCGCCGAGCTGCGCGTCGGCCTCCTGCAGCTCGGACGCTTTGCGCGCGAGCACGTCGAGGCGGTAGTGGTCGCGGATCGCCATCTCGTAGGCGAGGCCGCCGAGGTCCCACGTGAGCGCGGCGACGCGCTCGGCGAGCTCGAGGCGCTGGCGGCGCAGCTCGGCCATCGAGCCGCTCGGCGTCGGCAGACCGCCGGCGGGCAGCACGATCCCGCGCGCGGCGCCGGCGGCGTCCTGCTCGGCGCTGGGCGCCGTGGCGCCGGCTTGCGTGGACGGCGTGCCGGCTGACGTGGGCGGCGTGCTTCCGTTGGCGCCGTGCGCGCTCATTTGACTTCGATCGGCGCAGTGCTGAGTTTGCTGAGTTCTTTCTCGTGCGCCTTGCCGGTCGATTTTTCGAGTTTGCCCAGCGTCGAGGAGCTGACTTTCTTGGCTTCGGGCGCTTTCGCGGGTTTCTTTTCTTCTTCTTTTTCTTCCTTCTTGGCTTCGGCTTCTTCCTTTTCTTCTTCGCTCTTGGCAGACGTGCTCGATTTGCTCGTGCCGGTCGCCGGCGTGGTGCTCGTGGGCGCCGCCGCGCTGCCGCCGGTGGCGAGGCCTCCGAGGCCTTCGACTTTGATCACCGATGCGGTGGCCGGCGCCTTGCTCTGCGTGACCCAGTGCCCGACGAGCAGGCCGGCGATCAACGCGAGCAGCAGCACCGACAGCACGGCGAACAGCGGCGTGTAGCGGCGCAGCCACGCGGGCCCGGCGGCTGGTTCGATGTACGGCGTGAAGGCGACCGGCATCGCGTTCGTCGCGCCGCCGGCGCCGAGCTGCTGCGGCTGGCGCTCTGACTCGAGCACGTCGAGGAACGCGAGCCGCACCGGCGAGACGGGATGCCCGCAGGAGAGGCAGTAGCGCTGGTCGGCGACGAGCGGCGCCGAGCAGTTCGCGCACGTCTGGCTCTCGGAGGGCACCGGCGCGAGGCTCGTCATGGCTGCACGCCGATCGGCCGCGCGCCGACCCGGGCGCTCCGGGGCGCCCGCGCCCACGTCCGCGGCGTGCTCATCCGAACGCTCCGCGGACGTATTCGCGGGTACGCTCCGCGCGCGGGTCCTCGAACAGGTCGTGGGCGCTGCCGTACTCGACGAGGTCGCCGAGGTACATGAACGCGACCTTGTCGGCGACGCGATGAGCCTGCGCGAGGTTGTGCGTGACGATCACGACCGCGAGCTCGCGGCGCAGTTCGCCGATCAGCTCCTCGATCACGCCTGTGGAGATCGGGTCCAGGGCGCTGCACGGCTCGTCCATCAGCAGCACCTCCGGGCGCGGCGCGATCGCGCGCGCGATGCACAGTCGCTGCTGCTGGCCGCCGGACAGGCGCAGCGCCGGGCGGTCGAGGTCGTCGCGGACCTCGTCGTAGAGGCCGGCGCGGCGCAGCGCGTCGGCCACGAGCGGCTCGAGCTCGCGGCGCCCGGGCTTCTTGCGGCCCTGCTCGCGCAGCGCGAACGCGACGTTGTCGAAGATCGACATCGGAAACGGGTTGGGCTGCTGGAAGACCATCGCCACGCGCGAGCGCAGCTGCGTGTCGACGAGGTCGTGGATGTCCTCGCCGTCGAGCAGGATCTCCCCGGAGCGCGACGCGCTCGCGGTCAGCTCGGTGAGGCGGTTGAGCGTGCGCAGCAGCGTCGTCTTGCCGCAGCCGGAGGGCCCGATCAGCGCGAGCACCTCGCCCTGGTGCACGGACAGCGAGACCGACTTGACTGCCGGCTTGCCGGCGTAGGAGATGCTGACGTCGCGCAGGCTCAGGCGTTCGGGCCCCGCGGTCGAGGCTACGCTGCGCACCGTCTCGCGCTCGGGCACGGGCCGCGCGGGCGCGGGCACGCGGTCGAGCACGATCGTGCGCACGGGCGGCACCACCCCGGGCGCGGGCGTCGGCTCGTCCGGCTTCCCGGACGTGGGCAGCGGCTCGCTTGCCAGCGGCTGCTCGCCCTGCTCGGACGCGAAGCTCCAGGGATCGAGAACCATCTCGTCAGCCTTCATCGAGCACAAACTCCATTGCCTTGACTTTGGCCATCAGAGCACTGAGATTAGCGGCTTCGTCTGAGAATTGCGAGGGGTTGCCGTGCATCGCTACACGACCGCCCCGATCGGGGCGATGCCCGTGGCGCTCGCCTGCGCGCGGCCGATCCTGTCGACGATCAGGTTCAGCACGAGCACGAAGATCAGCAGCACGAACGCGGCCGCATACGCCTTCTGCGGAGCGCCGCCTTCGCCGGCGGGCGAGTTTTCGTAGATGTAGCTCGTCAGCGAGGAGCCCGTCCCGCGCAGCACGTTGATCCCGGGGAACGAGCCCTGCGCTTCGATGCGAAGCGTGCTGCCGAGCAGCAGCAGCACGATCGCGGTCGAGCCGATGATGCGGCTGATGCCGAGCGTCGCGCCGGTGGCGATGTTCGAGCGCACGCTGGGCAGCAGCACGCGCCGGATCGTCGTGATGCGCGTCTTGCCGAGCGCGAACGCGGCCTCGCGCTGATGTCCCGGCACGGCCTGCAGCCCGTCGCGCGTGGCCGCGTAGATCGGCGGCAGCGCGAGCAGCGACATCATCGCGCCGGCGGCGAAGAACGAGCGTCCGAACACGCCGCCGCCTTCGGCGGTGAACGAGAACGGAGCCAGCAGCGACAGCTGGAACAGCGCGAAGCCGAAGATCGCGATCACGATGTCGGGCGTGCCGGCGACGATCTCGATGCTCGACTCGACCACGCGCGCAAGCCAGCTCGGACGCCCATACTCCGCGATCCACACGGCCGCCGAAAGCGCGAGCGGCAGCGCGAGCACGATGCCGATCACCGTGAGCAGCATCGTCCCGAGCAGCGGGTCGAGGAACCCGCCCGAGCCGCCCTGGCTCGAGCTGACCTGCGGGCGGCTGAAGATCAGCCCTGGACGCAGGTACTGGATGCCGCGGTAGCCCATGTACAGCACGATCGCGGCGGCGATCACGCACAGCGAGATGCCGGCGATCCAGGCAGCCGCGAGCACCAGGCGGTCGCCCCAGCGCCAGCTCATCGGCGAGGAGCGCCGGCCCTGCCCGCTTGGTCTCCTACCCGCGGGCACGTTCCGCATCCACGCCAGGGCGGGCACGAGCTCTGGACTCGGAGGACTGGGGATCGGTGGCGTGAGGTCGCTCATCCGCGTGTCTGGTACTTGCGCAGCGGCAGCTTGACGAGATATCCGGTGACAGACAGCGCGAACGCGGAGAACAGCAGCAGCAGCGCGAACCCGTACACGGCGGCGCCCAGTGCCGGCGAGTTGACGCCGTCGCGGTAGTCGACGATCGCCGAGGCAAGCGTGCGCAGCGGCTCGAAGAAGAACGTGATGCCGTCGCCAGGCCGCGGGCTGAAGCTCTTGCCGCCGGAGACCATCTGGATCATCACGGCCTCGCCGAGCGCCCGCGCGGTCGCGAGCACCGCGGCGGCGACGATCGCCGGTCGGATTGCCTTCAATGTCACCGCACGCACGGCTCGCAGCGGGTTCAGCCCGAGCGCCACCGCGCCCTCGCGCCATGAGGGCGGCACCGACGCGAGCGCCTCGCAGATCAGCGCGATCATGATCGGCGTGATCATCACCGTGAGGATCACCGCGGTCACGCCGAGGCCGGCGCCGGTCAGCTGCACGACGCCCTGCATCGATTCCTTCTCGTGCAGGGTGATGAGGTTGTTGTCCACGAACGGCACGAGCACGAGGATCCCGATCAGCCCGTAGATGACGGACGGAACCGACGCGAGCAGGCGCACCATCGGGATCACCACCCGCCGCACGCGCGCGGGCGCGAGCTCGACGATGAAGACGGACGAGAGCACCGCGATCGTCAGACCGAGCACCACCGCGATAGCGGTAGTGATCAGCGTGCCGTAGATCAGCGGCCACGCGCGCAGGTGAAACACGGACGCCGCCGGGTTGGTCGCCGCGGCGGTCATGTTGTTGATCTCCGTTTCGATGTCGCCGCCGCCGAGCACCCAGCTGAGCCCGTTGTGTTCGAACAGCGGCCAGGCGCGTTTGGCGACGAACACGACGATCGCGATGACGCCAACGCCGATCAGCAAAGACACCGCGCCGAGCAAACGCTCGGCGCGGTGATCGGGCCACGGCTTACGCAGCCGCTCGATCATGGCTTCCGCATCTCAATGCTCGGCCATGGCTTGCTTATCCAATCGGTCATGGTGCTTCCGTTGTCGCGAGCAACTGCTAGCCGATCGCAACCCACTGGCTGGCGATGATCTTCTTCGCCGCCCCGGAGGCGTCGATCCAGTTGATGAACGCCGCCGCGGCGCCCTTGGCGGGGCCTTTGGTGACCTCGTAGAAGACGGCCACGCCACCGTACTGCCCGGAGGCGGCGGTCGTCTGGTTGCAGGCGACGCCGTTGAACTCGACGGAGTTCAGGCCGCCTTTGTTGGCCTGGTAGTTGGACAGGAACCCGATCCCCGAGGGCGAGTTTTCGACTTCCTGGCGCATCAGACCCTCGGTCGCCTCTTCGGTCGCGCTCGAGACGACGCTTTTGCCTTCGAGCAGCAGCGACTTGAAGCTCGTCAGCACGCCGGCGACCGCCGTGCGCGTGAAGACCGTGATCGGACCGGTCGCGGTCGCGCCGGGAACTTCACTCCAGCTCTTGGTCTTACCGGTGAAGATCGACGTGGCCTGCTTCTGCGTGAGGTTGCTGAGGGTGTTCGATTTGTTCGTGACCACGCAGATCGCGTACTTGGCGATCGGGTAGAACGTCAGGCCGGCATCGGCGCCGGTCGGTTCCTGGGCGACGTCGGCGATCGTGTCGCTGCCGTTTTTGACGTTGTTGATGCCGACGGTCGTGCCGCCCTGTGTGATCTTGAACCTGATCTTGTGCGGGTGCAGCTTGACGTACTTGGCCGCGAGCAGCGACACCAGCGGGTAGGAGGAGGTGGCGCCGCTGATCGTGACGAGCGCGGTGGCGCTGGCGGCTGCAGGCGCCGCGACCCCGACCACGCCAGCCACCGTGAGGGCGACGGAGAGACGGCGGATTCGATCCATTGAAAAGAGGCTCCGTTTCAATTTCGTTTGACAAATAGTTGACAGCGTGCGGAGCGCAACGATAGCATATCCCTATAGACTTGATCGACATTAGGTATTTTATGGGGATGGTCCGGAACCCCGAGGGGCCGAACCGTGTTCAAGGTTTATGAGAATTCCGCTCCACTCGATGAACAACACGCCCGAGAACCCAAAGTCGCACCTGCGCGCGCCATCGGCCCGCGTGACCGCCGGGCTGGCCGCGGCGATGCTTGCGGTCGGCGTGGCGGTGGGCGCGGCGATCGGCCCGGCCCCCGCGCCCTCCCAGGCCGACCCGAACCTGCCGGTGCTGCTAACGACGCTGGCTCGCGCCGAGGCCGCGCGGACGGTGGCAGCCGCGGCCGCAGCGGCGCAGCCGGTGGCGAGCGCTGAAGTGGCGAGCACGCGCAGGAAACACCGGCGCAAACGCAAACACGCGAGCGCGGAAGAAGCATCGAGTACCACCCCGGCGCAAGAAACGGAAACGACCACGCCGGCCTCGACCACGCCGGCCTCGACGACGCCGACGAGCAAGCCGAAGGCGAGCACGCTGCCGCCGGTGACGCACGTGTGGCTGATCGAGCTCGCGGGCACCTCGTTCGCCTCCGCGCTCGCCCAGCCGGCGGCGGCCCCGTATATAGACACGGAAGCAATCGCGGCGGGAACGCTGCTGAGCGGCTGGACGGCGCTGGACGGCAGCGCGTTCGCGAACGAGACGGCGCTGCTGGCGAGCACTCCGCCGCAGCTGCTCGACACGATCGTGCAGCCGCCGTGCGCGGAAGGGGCTGCGGGCGCGTCGTGCGCGAGCGAAGCCGGCGCGCTGACCGCGGCAAGCGAATTCCTGAAGACGACCGTGCCGACGATCGCCTCGAGCTCGGACTTCCGCGAAAGCGGCCTGATCGTGGTCACGTTCGCGTCCGTCGGCCAGGCGACCGCGACGGGCCTGCCGGTTGGCGCGGCGACGGCGACGCTGACGACCGCGCCCCCTGCGGGCGTGCTGCTGATCTCGCCGTTCGCGAAGGTCGGCGCGCGCTCGTCGGCGACGTTCAACCCGACTTCACCGAAGCAGAGCCTCGAAAAGCTGCTGCGGCGATGACAACTAAAACCAACCAACGAACGGAGACCCCGTTGCACCTCATCGAACCAGCACACCGCAAAGCGCCATGGTGGCTCGCCGCGATCGTGGGCTTTGTGGCCCTGCTGCTCGCGATCCCGGCCGTCAGCCACGCTGAAGAACCGAACCCGAACAACTACAACTGCATCGGCAAGATCGCCGCGGGCCAGCCCGAAGAAGGCAACGAAGAACAGCCGGTGCAGTACTCGTTCTACTGCAACGGCCCGATCACGGGCTACCAGCTGCAGTCGCAGATCCCCGTGACCGGGGTCCAGGGCCAGCCGTCTCTGATCTCCAACGCGACGAGCAAGCCGCTGTCGGACACGTTCTCCTGCTCCGGTGAATTCCCGGGCTTCGCAGCCAACTGCGTGGGCATCGCCAAGCAGGGCTACGAGACGATCACCGGCCAGGTCTCGATCGGCACGAAGCTGTGCGCCGAGCCGCGCATCGACCCGCTGCTGACGGTCACATATGCGTACCTGGAAAAGGGCGTCGTCACGCAGGCGATCTCAGGTCCGTTCGACCTGGGCCGCCCGGCGGGCTGCCCGGCTGACGCGTACTCGGGCTACAACCGCTTCAACCCGAAGCCGACGGTCGTGAATCACAAGAAGAAGTCGGGCAAGAAGGGGAAGAAGGGCAAGAAGACGGCCAAGTAAGGCATCGGGAGGCAACCGCATCCCTGGGAGCTGGTCTCAGCGCCGGGCGGCGTCGTGCGCCAGACACGACGCCGCCCGCGCCTTGCGACTACATCTGGCCGCTGGATATGAGAGGGTTTGCGCGATGAGGGTCCGTTTCTCGGGAGGCGCGCGTTGACGAGTGCGCGCTTGCCAGCGGCGGCTCTTGTGGGCGTGGGTGTCCCAGCGCCTTTCCGAGACGCTCTCCGCTTGCTGGCACGGTTGACCAAACAAGAGGCCCTAGATCTGGTCGATCTTCTTCGTAAGGAGAGACCGTTTCAGACCGTCTCAACACTCCAGGCGGCGGTTCCGAGCTCGCTTCGAAAAGCAGACAGCGCAGGGGCTGATGCCCTTATCCCTTGCCTGCTTTCGCTCGGTGGCCATCCACGAGCGGCAAGTGACGTGAAGGCGCTTGCACGATCGATCAGTCTCTCTCCAGACCTTGAACTCGACGAGACGGAGACAGCGGCGCTTGAACAGAGATTGGACGAGCTGCTCCAGATCGAGGCCGTCGAAAGCACCGCTCACGCCATCGAAATCCTTACCCAGAACCCGCGGAACTATGGGTCCGCCCGGGTACTTACCGACGTTCGGCACGTGTTCTCGCGGGATGTGCGAGAGCCACCGCGAGGCGCGACAATCGTCGAGGTTCTGCAACTCCATACGTGGAGCCCCAATGGCACGAGCGATACGACATATGTGGCCATGGACGAGGCCGATCTGATGGAGCTGGGAGCTGTCGTCGACAGGGCACTCAAGAAGACGACGACGCTTCGGAAAGCCATGCAGGACCAGCAGCTCACCTACTTTCAACTCGACCGAGACGACAAATGAACTTGCCCTTCGCCGACGCAGCAAGCCCGACCCCCGCGAATAGGCTTCCCCATGCAACCGAGCTAGTCGGCGAACTGGGCATGAGGATGGGGCGAGCCGTGAACATGCTCACACGATGCGTCGACCTCGCGATCGTCGGGGAGGGATACTCACGAGCGTATTTTCCCAGGTCTAGGGCAGGGGCTGGATATGACGAGTGGCCAGTCGCGAGCGAGCTCGGCGAAGACATTGCTGCTCGTTTCGACCAGCTGGCTGAGCGCTGGATTGCGGATACAGCTGCCCAGTCGTCCTTTACCCGCATCTTCTCTCACGACGCGTATCTCGAAATCCTTACTCTCGGTCGCACCGCGATCCCACAGCTGCTTGAACGCCTTGGCGACGAGCCAGAGCGCTGGGTGGGCGCGCTCAGGCTTGTCACGAAAGAACCCATCGGTGAACACGCTGCATCGGCCGGTGAGGCCGTCACGTTGTGGCGGCAGTGGGGGCACGAGCACGGCTACGGGCAGTGACACTCCCGGCCCGGCTAAGGGCGAGCTTTCCGAACGGGGACAGCGCGGTCAAGACGAGTGATCAGACGTTCAGCTACAACTGCCATGCGTGGGGCGCCGACGATACAAACGCGTGGTGGGAGCCGGCGCCACAACTGTCGGCGGTCTTCCCACCCTGGGTCAGAGTTTATTGGCCCAGCGGCCTGCCTTACTTCGACTTTTCGCTCGCCAATTTCATGCAGGCATTCGAAACTCAGGGTTTTGAGCGGTGTCCCGACGGAGCACTCGAAGGTGGCTTTGAGAAGCTCGCGCTCTACGCTGATGGAGCGTCGATCACACACACCGCGCGCCAACTACCGAGTGGTGCTTGGACTAGCAAGCTCGGGTTCGACATCGACGTGCTGCATCCCACCCTCGCTGCCCTCGAAGGTCCAGCCTACGGTCAGGTGACCGCCTACATGAGGAGGTTGACGCAAGCGGTCAACATCCATGAAGCCGAGATCCTCTGACGGCTCGCGCCGACCCACCCGAAGCGGCGTTTGGCTCGCGAGCCGCTCGCCGCCCCCCTACAGCAAGCTCGTCGTCATCCGTTCGACCTCGGCGATCGAGGTGACCCCCTCGCGCACCTTGCGCAGCCCGTCGTCGCGCAGCCGCTGCATGCCTTCGCCGAGCGCGACGGCGACCATCTCATCGACGGACGCGCGCTCGAGGATCAGCCCGCGGATGCGCTCTGAGACGGTCATGACCTCATACAGCGCGACGCGGCCGCGGTAGCCGGACGCGCCGCAGCGCGAGCAGCCGACGGGCTCGTACGGCTCGGCGCCGGAGAGCCCGTGTTCGGCGAGCACGACCTCGGAGACGGTCTGCGGGCGCTTGCAGTGTTTGCAGAGCTGGCGCACGAGGCGCTGCGCGACGATGCAGTCGACGGCGGAGGACACGAGGAACGGCTCGATGCCCATGTCGATCAGCCGCCCGAGCGCGCTGGGTGCGTCGCGCGTGTGCAGCGTGGAGAGCACGAGGTGGCCGGTGAGTGCGGCCTCGACGGCGATGTGCGCGGTCTCGCGGTCGCGGATCTCGCCGACCATGATCACGTCGGGGTCGGCGCGCAGCATCGAGCGCAGCCCGACGTCGAAGGTGACGCCGGCCTTGGGCGCGATCTGCATCTGCTTGATGCCGGGGATGCGCTTCTCGACGGGGTCCTCGATCGTGAGGATGCTGCGCTCGCCGTCGTTGAGCGCGTGCAGCGCGGCGTACAGGGTCGTCGACTTGCCGGAGCCGGTCGGCCCGGTGACGAGCACGGCGCCGTTGGGCCGCTTGATCGCAGCGGCGAAGCGCTCGAGCTCCGCTCCCTGCATGTCGAGCGACTCGAGGCCCTTGATGACGACGCCGCCGCCCTGGTCGAGGATGCGCATGACGACGCCCTCGCCGTTGACGAGCGGCAGCGTGACGACGCGGATGTCGACGCGGCGCCCGTCGACGGTCAGCGCGAAGCGCCCGTCCTGGGGCACGCGCCGCTCGGAGATGTCGAGGTCGGCCATGATCTTGATGCGCGAGACGACGCCCATCGCCATGCGGCGCTTGATCGTGGCGGCGGGCGCGAGCACGCCGTCGACGCGGAACAGCACGCGCGTGTCGCCCTCCTCGGGGTTGACGTGGATGTCGGAGGCGCCCTGCTGGATTGCCTCGGCGACGATCGAGTGCACGAGCTTGATCACGGGCGCGTCGCTGTCGGTCTCGTCGACGGAGACCTGCTCGCCCTCCTCTTCGGCGTGCTCGTCGACGATGTCTTCGATCGACTCGTCCATCCGCGAGAGCCGCGCGAGCAGCAGGCTGAGGTCCTCGACGGAGGCGGCGGCGGGCCGGATGCGCCGGCCGGTCATCATGCCGATGTCGTCGATCGTGAGCACGTTCGTGGGGTTGGCCATCGCGAGCAGCAGCGCGCCGTCGTCGGTGAAGCCGACGGGCACCGCCTGGTAGCGCTTGGCGGCCTGGATCGAGACGAGGCTGACGGCGCCCATGTCGAGGTCGTACGCGGTCAGATCGACGAAGTCCAAGCCGAAGCGCTCGGCGACGACGCGCGCGAGCTGGTCGTGGCGCAGGATGCCGCGCTCCACCAGCACGACCCCGGTGGGCCGCCCCTGTGCGCGGGCGGCGGCGACGCCCTCCTCGATCGTCTCCGCGTCGGCGAGGCCGAGGTCGACGACGACTTCGCCGATCATCCGCTGCGAGCGCCCGGGGTGACGCGGCGGATACAGGCCCTTCTGCTCCTGCTCGCTCGTGCGCGGACCGTTCTTGCGGCGCTCGTCCTCGTCGACGTCTGGGACGGCGTCGGCGGGTACGGCAACGGTTGGCGTGGCGTAATCGCCCATCACAGGCATCTATCGGCATCGTGAGGGGCCCGCTTGACCGGCGTCGGAGCCGTGATGGCTGGACACGTAGAGCCTCAGCGCCAGCTCTCGTCATATCTTTCTGCATCAGGTGCCGAGACTGCTAGCATCACGCATCATGCCCAGGACGACGATCGATCTCGACGCCTCGGTGCTCGAGCAGCTGCGCCACCGCGCCGCCGTCGAGCACAAGAGCATGGGGCAGTTGGCCTCCGAGCGGCTCGCGATCTCCCTGCGCGAGACCCCCGGCGAGCCGGCGCCGCTGCATTGGCCAAGCCGGCGCATGGGCAGAGCGCGCATCGATCTTCAGGACAAGGACGCGCTATGGAGCGCCCTCGAGCGAAGCGGGGACCCGCGGCGCGAGCGCCTACCCCGTTGAGCGTCACGGTCGACACCAATGTCCTGCTGTATGCCGCCAACGCGGACGATGAGGCGTATCCAGTCGCGCGCGAGCTGCTCGAGCGTCTTGCCGGGGGACCGGACCTGCTGTACCTGTTCTGGCCGACGATCGTGGGCTTCCTGCGAATCGCCACCCACCCCGCGATCTTCCCTTCCCCCCTCGCACCCGATCAGGCCGAAGCGGCTATCGCCGCCCTGATCGAGCGCCCCAACGTGCGCACGCCCGGCGAGAGCGACGGGTTCTGGAAGATCTACGGGTCGACCGCCGACGGCCAGACACGCGCCAACCACGTCCCCGACGCGCACCTAGCGGCGCTGATGCGCCAGCACGGCGTTGGCGTCATCTATACCCGCGACAGGGACCTGCGGCGCTACGACGGCATCGATACGCGCGACCCGTTCCGAGCCGGCTCCGGTTAGCTATCAGCCGATGCCGTGCTCGAGCGCGCCCTTGACCCGGGCGTCGAGCGCGTTGAGCCGATACAAGGCGAGCGCCTCCGCGGATGCGAAGCGCTGCCCGGAGGAGGAGTCGGCCCCGTGGTGGAGGATCACGCAGTGCTCGAGCGCGAGCCTGCGCTCCCCTTGCAGCAAGGCGGGTGCGTGCTCGGCGATTACGCGCAGGCCGAGCTCGACGTGTCCGAGCAGCCGGCCCTCGCGGCTGCGCTCGATCTCGGCGCCGTAGTTGAACTCGCGCGTCTTGCCGAGGTCGTGCACGATCGCGGCGGTGAGCAGCAGGTCGCGGTCCAGCCGCGGATGCAGCGTGCACAGCTCGAGCGCCATCGTGGCGACCGCGACGGTGTGCTCGAGCAGCCCGCCGAGGTAGGCGTGGTGGCTGGAGGGCGAGCGCGCCGAGCCGGCTTGGCCCGGCAGCGAGCAGGGCGCGAGGCGGATCTGCTCGCGCAGCGGCCGGTCGGCGAGGATCCGCTCGAGCAGCGCCTTCAGCGCGGGGTCGTACACCTCCCGCGCGAGGTGCTCGAGGAAACCTTCGAGCTCGTCGCGGTCGCGGTAGGCGGTGGGCAGGAAGCGCGCGGGGTCGGCATCCTCGCCCTCGGCGGCTTCGATCGCGCGCAGCTCGATCTGCAGCTCCTCGCGGAAGCGCTGCACGCGCCCGCGCACGCGCACGAGCTGGCCGCGCTCGAAGCGCCCGGCGAGCACGTCGGCGTCGCGAAAGGCGCGCGCGAGGATCCCGCCGGTGCTGTCGCGCAGCTCGAGCGTCAGGTACGGGGTGCCGGCGCGCGAGATCTGGCGCTCCTTGCGCGTACACGCGAACACGGCGTCGACGTCGTCGTCGACGCGCAGCGTGGCGATCGTCTGGAGCTCCTGGGAGGCGGAGCCGAGTGGGGAACGCGTGGCGGCAGCCATCGTCCCATCATGTACGGTGGTCCGGATGCAGCCCCTGATCTGGGACCGGCGTCCGGACGGCCTGAGGGCCCCGGCGATGGTGTGCGCATTCGAGGGCTGGAACGATGCGGGCGACGCTGCCTCGAGCGCGGTCGCGTTCCTGGCCTCGGCGCTGGACGCGAAGCGCTTCGCGCGGATCGACTCGGAGGAGTTCTACGACTTCCAGGCGAACCGCCCGAGCATCCGCTTCGTCGAGAACGAGACGCGCGAGATCGAGTGGCCGACGGTGGAGATCTTCGAGGCGAGCGCGCCGCGCGCGCCGCGTGACCTCGTGCTGGTCCAGGGCGTGGAGCCGTCGATGCGCTGGCGCGCGTTCAGCTCGCACATCGTCGACCTCGCGGAGGCGCTGGGGGTACAGGTGGTGGTGTCGCTCGGCGCGCTGCTGGGCGACGTGCCGCACACGCGCCCGGTGGCGATGAGCGGACACGCGTCGGACGCGGGGCTGCTCGAACGGGTCGGCATCCAGGCCTCCAGCTACGAGGGGCCGACGGGCATCGTCGGCGTGCTGCACACGGCGTGCGCACAGGCGGGGCTGCCGTCGGCGAGCCTGTGGGCATCGGTGCCCCACTACGTCGCGGCGGCCGCCAACCCGAAGGCGGCGCTGGCGCTGGTGCGCCGCGTGGAAGTCCTGATCGGCGTGTCGGTCGACGTCTCCGAGCTGGAGTCCTCGGCGGCGGACTACGAACGCCAGGTAGGGATGGCTGTGCGCAGCGACCCTGACATTCAGGCGTTTGTAGAACGGCTGGAGCAGGCGGCTGACAGCGAGGAAGAGAGCACGCCTGACGATCTTCCCTCGGGGGATATCCTCGCGAGCGAATTCCAGCGGTTCTTGCGCCAGCGGGGGCGCGAGGGAAAGTAAAGCGGATCGGGCGCGCGAACAAGCGCACCCGAGCGCACCCACCGCGCCGGCGTTGGGCGCCCGCCTGTCGGCCAGTCGCGCTCGTCTGGCCGCGACTCGCTGCTAGACGCTGCGTGCGACGCGGCTAGGTGCCGGCTGGCTTGCGGTGGAGGCCTTCCGGTCCGCGTCCTCCAGCTGCTTGAGCGTTGCCTCAGGGATGCGCAAGCGCCGTGCTTCCGATGACGCGACGGTCATGGCTGCGCCTTGCGAGTTGTCCTTCTTGAAGTATTTGCCGATCTTCATTTGGCTGTCTCCTGCCTCAGGTCTTCGCCGGAGTGTCACCTATAGCAACGAACACCAGGATCCGGTGACTCGTGATCGTGATGTCCTCGACGCGCCGCTGGATCCACTCGTCCGGGTTGGCCAGCAACCGCAGGATGGGGCGGGCAAGTCGTTCAGCCGCATCCTCGTACAGTTCGGCCCAAGACGCCATGCGAGAGATTCGAGCAGTTAGACCGGACGTGACCGCCCCAGCGCCGGCGTGCCGCACACACGAGCATTAAGGGGCAAGTGGGACATTCCCACCTCAGCAAGGGTCTCGAATGGTCGCGGACTCGCAGGGAGGGAGTTGCCAGGTAGCGCGTCAGCGCCGTATAACCATGGTTATACGCGGTTTTGCAAGAGCAACATTGATCGGACCGGCCGGTGATCGGACCGGCCGGCAGGCACGAGCGCGGCCCGACTACCCCTCCGCCGCCGGGCAGACGATGCGGTAGTCGCAGATCGAGCACGCGGCGCGCGAGGGCGTGGGCTCGAACTCCTGCGCGAGGATCCCGTCCCCCACCTCGTGCACGACGCCCTTGACCCACTCGGCATCCTGCTCATCCCGAGCGACGGGCACCTTGAGGTCGTCGAGCACGTAGTAGTAGGCCTGCTGCGAGGACTCGAGCCCCCAGTCCTCGCGCGCGGCGAGCGCGTACAGCGACAGCTGGATGTCGTCGCGCAGTTGCTCTGCGGTCTTGGGCCGCGAGGTCTTGTAGTCGATCAGCTCGTACTCGACGGCGCCGACCCGGTCAACGCGATCGACGCGCCCGCGCAAGTGGTGATCCCCGAGCCGAAATGAGAACTGGCGCTCGAACCAGACGGGCTGCGCCTGCTCCTCGCTCAAGCGCGCGTGGTAGCGCGTGAGCGCGGCGTGCGCCTTGTCGTAGAGCTCGCGGTCGCGCTCTGACTCGCCGAACCCGGCGCGGCGCCAGCCGCTGTCGAGCAGCGCGAGCATCTGCGCGAGCGTGTGGGCGCCGTCTGCGTGGTAGCGCTCGAGCACCTGGTGCACGACGATGCCGAAGCGCTGGTGGACGGTCTGCTCGGTGGGGATGCGCAGGACGCGCGCGTACTTGTAGCGCAGGGGGCAGCTGCGGTAGGTGTAGATGTCGGAGGCGGACAGCGCGAGGCCGTTGCCCTTGCGCGGCAGGAACGGGCCGAGCGAGTGCTGCTCGCGGGGCGCGACGGCGCTGGCGCGTGCGCGCGCGCCGACGCCGGCGTCCGTGTCATCGTCGTCGCCGAGCGTGGGCTCGCTGAGCGTGTCGTCGAGCGTGGAGGTCTGGAATATCTCGCGCTGCAGCGGCGTGGCAGCGGCGAGCAGGCGCGCGTTGACGTCGGCGAGCGCGTCGGCGAGATCCTGCCCGTCTGGGCGCTGCAGGAGCGCGGAAAGCTTGAGCAGCTCGAGGTAGCGCACGACCCCGTGGGAGATGTCGAGGTCGGTGTCGAGCCGCAGCTCGCCGAGGCGCCCGCCGATGCGCGCGACGCCCTCGAGCACCTGCTCGCGCAGCAGCTGGAAGGTGGCGTGCAGCTCGTCGATGGGCTCCTCGTCGATCGGGTCTCGATCTTTTATGTCCGCGTTCGCAAGGTCGCCGTCGCCGGCGGGGCCGCCCGCCGCGGACGGCTCCCCGGGGCGGGCCGGCGACGGGTCGCCGGCCCGCCCCGGCGCGAGCGCGTCGGGCACGACGGTGGCGAGGTGGCGAGCGAGGTCGCGGGTGCTGGCGGCGGGGGTGGCGCGCACGAACGCGACGACGAGCGCGTGCAGCAGCTCGAGGCTGGCGCGCTGCTCGGCGGCGTCCTCAGGCGCGAGCAGCGGCCGGCCGCGCACGCCGAGGCGCTGGATGAGGCGTCCGATGAAGACGTCGGGGGCGACGGTGTCGAGCTCGGCGGCGGCGGCGCGGTGCAGCTCGACGAAGCGCTGGATGCGCTCGCGCGCCTCGGGCGGCACCTGCGGCGCCTCGGTGGCGGCGGCGAGGCCGCCGACGAGGTCGAGCTTGCGCCGCCGGGCGACTTGGATGACGCGCGCGAGCTCGACCTGGCGCAGCTCTATCGGCGGCCGGGACAGCGCGCGCACGACGGCGGCGGCGTCCTGCGGGTCGACGAGCAGTCGCATCCAGGCGAGCACGTCGCGCACCTCGGCGCGCTTGAGGAAGCCGCCGTCGCGGAACGCGCCGCCCGGCCCCCCATCGAGCGCCTCCTTGGGCGAGCCGTCGGGGCGGCCCGGCGCGCCGCCCGGCCGGCCCGGCGAGCCGTCGGGCGGCGCGGGCGCGATCCTGGAGCCAGACACACTCGAAGGATACGCGCGTGGGCGTTTCGGGCACCGGCGACGGCTTTATCGGAGCGGTGCGCGCCGCGGCTACGCTCTGTGTGTGGACGTGATCGATTGGGGCACTGCCCAGCGGGTCGGAGAGCTGGTGGCGGGCTCGCCGCCGTTCGGGGGCGTGCGCTCGGCGTCGGTGGAGCCGCTGACGCGGGAGTTCGCGGGCAAGGTCGGCGCGTACAGCGGCCTGAGCTCGGACACGGAGCTGCCGACGCTCGAGCTGGTGGACCGCCCGGGCTGGATCGCGGCGAACCTGAAGTCGATGCGCCCGCTGCTGGCGCCGATCACCGAGCCGCTGGCTGACGGCAATGGCTTGTTCGCTGGCCCGCTGCGCTCGCTGTCGGGGCTTTTGATGGGCGTGCAGGTGGGTGCGCTGACGGGCGTGCTCTCCCAGCGGGTGCTGGGCCAGTACGACCTGGCGCTGCTGGACGCGACGGTGACGCCGCGGCTGTTGCTGCTGGCGCCGAACCTGGCGCAGGCGGCGCGCGCGCTGGGCGTCGATCGCGACGAGCTGGTGCTGTGGGTGAGCATCCACGAGATCACGCACGCGGTGCAGTTCTCGGGCGCGCCGTGGCTGCGCGACTACCTCGGCGGCATGCTCAGGGAGCTGATCGAGGGGCTGCAGGTGACGATCACGGGCGGATCCTCGGACGGCCAGGAGGGCGGCCGGGACGCGGGCGCGGGCGCCGCCAACGGCAAGCGCGGCGGCTGGGCGCCGAGCATGCCGAAACTTGGCGGGTGGGATCTGGATCTGGGCGAGCTGCGCGAGATGGTCGAGCGCGCGCGCCGCGGCGAGCTGCTGCGCTTGACGCTGGGCGAGGACCGCTGGCAGCTGGTGGAGCGGATGCAGGCGGCGATGTCGCTGATCGAGGGGCACGCGGAGCACGTGATGGACGCGGTCGGCGCGGATGTGCTGCCGTCGCTGCCGCGGCTGCGCACGGCTATGAATCGCCGTCGCGAGAATCGCGGCCTGCCGTGGCGGGTGCTCGAGCGGCTGCTGGGCCTGGAGCTGAAGCTGAAGCAGTATGAGACGGGACGGCGCTTCTGCGACGCGGTCGTCGACGCCGGCGGCCCGCAGGCGCTGGCGCTGGCGTGGAGCGGAGCTGACGCGCTGCCGACGCCGGCCGAGCTGGAGCAGCCGTCGCTGTGGATCGCGCGCGTGCCCGCGTCCGTCGGCTGACAGCCGGCGTCAGCGCGGGCGGAAGTACTCGGCCGCGCTCACGGCACCGAGCGACCTCGGCGCCGCTCGTGTCCGTCGTGCCCGTTGGCCTTCGGAGCGACCCAGCGGACCAGGCGGCGGGCGATCGGCGTGCGCGGGAGCACCCGGATGGGTAGCGCCTTGTAGGGGGCTCGAACGCGTATGACATCGCCCTCGCCCGCGTACGGCAGCTGGCCGAAGCGATGCCGGTCGAACAGCGCGAGGCTGCGCGCGTTGTCGGGGGCGACGAGCGCCGAGACGAACGGCATGCGGCCGTCGCACGCTGCCTTGATCTGCTCGAGCGCGCCGCGGAGCAGCGCGTCGCCCGGGCGGGTGCCATCCTCCAGGCGCAGGCCGTGACAGACCCTGTCGGTTCCGAGCGTGTGTACGCGCTGGGTGTCGCGGGCCAGCTTGGCCCCCCGAATCGGGAGCTGGTGAGCTCGGAAGCTGCAGAAGCCGATCAGCCGGCCGGTGGCGTCTTCGAGCACGACGACGGTTTCGGTGTATGGCGCGGTGCCCTGATAGAGGAGCCGTGCCCACTCGTTGACCATCTTTTCCCATGGCTTTCCGTTGCGCCCGCAGGAGAAGCTCCTGAGCGGCGCGAATCGCTTCGGCTTCGCGAGGATGCGCGCGGGCCGAAGGGGCTCAACGATGCCGGCCATCGGTTCCTCCGGATCTCTTGCCGATTGTTGATGGGTGTCGCATGGGCGCAGCGAACCGACGGCACATGGCCTATCCGCCTCCTGGAGTCGACGTTTGCGTGGATATGAAGGTCGAATCCGCCTGCAGCTGCCCCCTGGCCGAGCAGCGCTCGTTGTGCGGGCCACTGAAGCGTGTTCAACGTCCGTCTTTGCGTGTGGCCGACAACCCCCCGAGGCGCCGCTCACACAAATGCTTCCGATCAATCAAATCGCTGTTGTAAGCTTGCCAGCCAGCCAAGTTCGTGTCAAGGGAATTGGTGGTGATTGTTTCTGACGTTATTCGAACAAGCGGACGCGCCGGCGCCGGCGTGCCTCACCCGTTTGGAGGCCGAACGCATGTTCCCGTTGTTACAAGGTGGTGGCGCGGTGCGGCCTTTGGCTACAGGCTTTTCACGGCCTGCTACGATCCGGATGTAACGATCTTCATCATGAGGGGTACAAACAAGTGTTCGCAATACCCCGCTCCTCGCATCCGGCGAGGAAGAAATAGGAGGCCTCTTCAAGATGCCAGCCGCGACGACTTCATCCAAAAGCCCCAAACCCCGCGCGAAAGCCGCAGCCAAACCGGCTTCGAGCAAAACCGCGTCAGCGAAAGCCGCCCCGGCCAAACGCGCGAGCGCGAGCGGCACGACACCCGCCAACTACGCCGAGCGCGCGGTGCTGATCCCGGTCGGCGCCGCCCTGATCGCCCGTGAACGTGTGGTGGAGAGCGTCAGCGACACGATCTCGACATACGCCTCGACATCCAAGACTCAGGCGCAGCTGCGCCGCTTCGAGCGCCGCGGCGTCACCGCGCGCAATCGGCTCGAGCGCGAGGTTCGCAAAGCACGCGTCCGCGTCGAGCGCGACCTGCGCCAGCGCAGGCGCAAAATCGAGAGCACGGTCTCAGAGCTCGAGGAGCGTCGCGATGCTGTCGTCAAGAGCAGCGGCGATCTGGCGAACCGCGTCCCCGAGCTGGTCCCGGATCTCGCCAACCGCGTCCCCGAGCTGGCCAGCAAGGTCCAGGAGCGGATCCTGAGCCTGGTCTGATCGCAACGAGCTTCCCCGCCCGGCCTGGAGAGGGCCGCAGGCGGAGAGTCTGCCGGCCTCATATCCCGCCGGCAGTAGTAGCACCCTCTCCTCCCTCGACCCGCGGGCGGCCCCCACCGCCCGCGGGTCTTTAATGTCCGTAAGCCACCTGATGCCAGTCCAGCCTGCGCTATCCGAGACGCGATCGACCCTCGACGCCCTGCAGCCCCACCCGGGTTTGTCACAATGGGCCGCGTGACCGGCACAGACGAGATCCGCAAGGCGTTGGAGGTCGTGATCGACCCCGAGCTGCACCGCTCGATCGTCGAGCTCGACATGGTGCGCTCGATCGATGTCAGCGCCAACGGCGTGGTCGACGTGACCGTCTCGCTGACGACCGCCGGGCTGCCCGATCAAGGGCCACTTCCAGACCTCCGTCGCCCAGGCGGTCTCGGCGCTCGAGGGCATCACGCACGTGAACGTCTACTTCGACGTGCTCAGCGACACGCAGAAGTCGGCGCTGCAGCAGAAGCTCGGGCGCGGCAGCCTGCCGGCGGGCGCGCTCGCCCAGGTATCGAACGTCGCTCTGCGTCGGCTCCGGCAAGGGCGGCGTCGGCAAGTCGACGCTCACCGCCAACCTCGCCGCGGCGCTGACGGGCGAGGGCAAGCGCGTGGGCATCCTCGACGCGGACGTGTGGGGCTACTCGATCCCGCGCATGTACGGGCTCGGCGCCACGCGTCCTCCGGTCTCCGCCCAGCGCAAGATCATCCCGCTCGAGGCCCACGGCGTAAAGGTGATGTCGATCGGCTTCTTCGTCGAGGAGGACGCCGCCGTGGTGTGGCGCGGGCCGATGCTGCACAAGGCGCTGACGCAGTTCCTGCAGGACGTCGAATGGGGCGCGCTGGACTATCTGCTCGTCGACCTGCCCCCCGGTACGGGCGACGTGTCGATGACGCTCGCGCAGCTGCTGCCGCAGGCGCAGTTCGTGATCGTCACGACGCCGCAGGCGACCGCGCAGAAGGTCGCGCGCCGCTCCGCGCACATGGCGCACAAGGTCGACCTGGAGATCGGCGGCGTGATCGAGAACATGTCGAGCTTCACGACCCCGTCGGGCGAGCGCTTCACGATCTTCGGCGAGGGCGGCGGCCAGGAGCTCGCCGACGAGCTCGACGTGCCGCTGCTCGGCAAGGTGCCGCTGACGATGCCGCTGCGCGAGCACGCGGACAGCGGCATGCCGCTCGTGATCGAGGATCCCGACGACCCCGCCTCGCAGGCCATCCGCCACGCCGCCCGCGGCCTGATCGCGATGACTCCCGCCACGCCGGTCGCGCTGCCGGTGCTGCCGCTCGTGGCATCGTCTCCGGAGGGGGAAGTCGCGCCGGCAGGCGTCGCCGCGGTCGCTCCCTCGGACGGCGCGAAACCCGTGGGCATGTCACTGCCGATGGCTTAGCAAAGCCGGCGCGGCAACCGACCGCCTGCAGCGGTAGGAGACAACGCTTGACATGAGCTTGGTGCCAGAGCATCATGGGTAGTGGGTTGCTGCGCTAGCGGTACCCTGCCTTGGGGCGTCACACCCAACGGCTCGTGTGTCGTCCGAGGCCCAACTATCGAACCCGATCCCCAGGATGACCTGATCCCACGGGGATTGGTGGACATCGGGTATACAAGGAGGATAAGGGGCATGAAGACACTGATTGTGGCCCTACTGGTCGGAACGGCGCTCAGCGCGGTTGTGGCGCCAGATGCATCCGGGCTTGAATGGTTATGCAACGGGGCACCTCTGATGGGTGCGGCAAGGTGCGCGACCGAAGCTGAAAACGAAAACCCATTTGTGCTCGAAGATATGGGGGTCAGCGCATCCGTCACCTGTGTCAAATCGTCGGTTTTTGTCGCCGGCTCGATCGGCCCGGTAGCGGAAGGGGAAATTACCGAAGTCAAATTCATCGCCCCAAAAACGAACTGTTCCCCCTCCGCAAAAGCTGAAAACCAGAAAAACGAAGAAGTCGCGAACGCCTGCACAGAAGTCATAGACGTGAAAGCAGTCAATCTTCCGTGGAAGACCACGCTCGTGGAAAAAGAAGGCACGAATAACTGGTGGATATTACTTTCCAACAAAGCTGCCGGCGAACCCGGCTACTTAGTGGAATGCTTAGTTGCCGGTTTGGCAGTGGACGATAAATGTCTCACCAAGGAAGCGGCCACGTCGGTGTTAGCGTTAGCCGAGAACCTGACGGAAGGCGGCTTCTTATTCGTCGACATATTCTTCGAAAAGAACCCGTTAGAAGCTAACCAGGCCGCAAAATGCTCCATCGGCGGCGCTGAAACGGGATTAGTCAAGACCGAGTTTAAAATGCAGGTCACTTTCCATGAATTGGAAATCAGCTGACTAAGGTGGCATGCTGGGCGCTGGACCGTACGAGGCCACGGTCGTGGTTTCGTACGGGCAGTGCCGCACAGTCGACCCGCAGTGGAGAGTAAGACGCTCGGATGGTTTAGGATCGTCCGCATGCCTGTCCAGGGTCGTGAAGGTCCCCCAGAGCAAGAGGCAGCAGCCGATGCTGTCTCGGAGAGTGCCGCGGTCGCATCGCCCCCTGAGGCAGAATTCGACGAACGCCGCGCCAAGATGGAGCGGCTGCGCGCCGAAGGCATCGACCCGTACCCGCCGGTCAGCCTGTGGAACACGCGCACGCGCATCGCGGACGTGCTCGCCGCGCATGACCCGTCCAAGCTCGACGCGGGCGAGCACCCGGAGCTGGCCTACCAGATCGCCGGACGGCTGATCTCGCGCAGGGGACACGGCAAGACCGCGTTTCTCGACATCCGTGACCTGTCCGGGTCGATTCAGGCGGTCGTGCGTGTGGACGCGCTCGGGCAGGAGACATACGACCGCATCCTCAGCCTCGACATCGGCGACATCGTCGGCATCGACGGCATCGTGTATGTCACCCAGCGCGGCCAGCTCGCGCTCGCGGTGCAGGAGTGCACGCTGCTGACCAAGACGCTGCGACCGCCGCCGGACAAGCACCACGGCCTCGCGGACACGGGCACGCGCTACCGCTACCGCGAGCTCGACCTGCTCGCCAACGAGGACACGCGCGACCTCTTCATCAAACGCCACAAGATCGTGTTCGAGATCCGCAAGTGGCTCAACGAGCGCAACTTCATCGAGGTCGAAACGCCGGCGCTGCAGTCGCTCGCGGGCGGCGCGGGCTCGCGGCCGTTTATGACCCACCACAATGCGCTCGACGTCGACCTGTACCTGCGGATCTCCGTCGAGCTGTTCCTCAACCGCTCGATCGTCGGCGGCCTGGAGAACGTGTACGACATGGGCAAGGTGTTCCGCAACGAGGGCATCTCGCCGAAGCACAGTCCCGAGTTCACGATCATCGAGTTCATGTGCGCGTACTCCGACTACAACGACGTCGCGACCGTCACCGAAGAGATGTTCCGCGACGTCGCGCAGGCCGCGATCGGGCGCACCGTCATCAAACGAAACGGCGAGGAGATCGACCTCGCGAAGCCCTGGCGGCGCGTGACGATGCGCGAGCTGATCCTCGAGCGCTTCGGCGTCGACTTCATGGAGTCCACCCGCGAGCAGCTCGCGGAGCTGCTCGACGAGCCGCTCGACCCGGCCGCCAGCTGGGCGGACGTCGTCGCCGACATCTACTCGGAGAAAATCGAGAGCACGATCAACCAGCCCACGCACGTGTTCGACTTCCCGCTCGAGCCGTTCCCGATCACCAAGCGCCACTCCGTGCACCCTGAGCTGGGCGAGCACTTCGACGCGGTCATCGGCGGCATCGAGATCGTCAGCGGCGACACCGAGCTCAACGACCCGGTGGACTCGTGGCAGCGGTTCGTCGACCAGCGCAAGCGCCGCGCGGTCGACGACGGCGACGTGCCGCACCCCAACGACGAGGAGTACACGCGCGCGCTCGAGTATGGCTACTCGCCGACCGCGGGCGGCGGCATGGGCGTGGACCGCCTGGTGATGATCCTGACCGAACGCGACACGTTGCGCGAGGTCATCCCCTTCCCGATCGTCAAGGATCTGCGATGAGTATCCGCCACCGCATGGTGCGAGCCCACGTCCGCAGGACGCCTCGATGAGCGCGTCGAAGCTGGATCTCGACCCCGGCGTCGTGGCCGCATGCCGCACGGCGGCCGCCCAGATCGCCGAGCAGGTCGCCGAGCAGATCGCCGGGCGCACGACCGTGTCGGTCGAGCGCAGCGTCACGCGCCTGCTGGGCGTTGACGGCGCCAACGACCTGGAGGCGCCGCTGCCGAACGTGCTGGTGGAGCACGTGCACGACGGCGGCGGCCTCGGCCGGGGAGTCGCGTACTGGCTCGGCAACGCGATGCTCCAGACGGGGCGCTCGCCGCAGCAGATTTCTGAGGGCGTCAACGCTGGTGAGCTCGACCTGTTCGGGCTGGAGCGCGCCGAGGAAGGCGCCGTCCGCGAACGCGTCACAGCCGAGTGCGCAGAGCGACTGCGCGAGATCCGCGGGCGCTTCGAGGAGCGCCGCGCGATGCGCGCGCGGCTCGGAGAAGCGCAGACGCCGCTGCGCTACGTGCTGACCGCGACGGGCGATGTGTACGAGGACGTCGTCCACGCGAAGGCCGTCGCGCAGGCCGGCGGGGACATCGTCGCGGTGATCCGCTCGACGGCGCAGAGCCTGCTCGACTACGTCCCCTACGGTCCCACCACGGAGGGCTACGGCGGCACGTTCGCCACGCAGGCCAACTTCCGCATCATGCGCGAGGCGATGGACGCGTGGTCGGAGTCCCATGGCCGCTACATCCGCCTGTCGAGCTTCTGCTCGGGCCTGTGCATGTCGGAGATCGCGGCGATGGGCGCGTGGGAGGGCTTTGACAACATGGTCAACGACGCGCTCTACGGGATCCTCTACCGCGACATCAACATCGTGCGCGGCCTGATCGACCAGCGCGTCTCGCGCATGATCAACGGCTACTTCGGTGTCGTCATCAACACCGGCGAGGACAACTACCTGCGCACGGCGGACGCGCTCGAGGCGGCGCACACCGTGACCGCGTCGCAGTTCATCAACCACGAGCTCGCGCTCGCCTCCGGGGTGCCCGACGCGCAGATCGCGCTCGGCGACGCGTTCGAGATCGACGTGCCCGTCAAGAACGGCCTTCTCTATGAGTGGGCGCAGGCGCAGCTCACCCGCGAGCTGTTCCCGGACTGCCCCGTCAAGTACATGCCGCCGACCCGGCACATGGACGGCAACCTGTTCCGCACGCACGCCGCCGACACGCTGTTCAACCTCGTCACGATCGCCACCGGCCAGGGCATCCAGACGATCGGCGTGCCCACCGAGGGGATCTTCACGCCGCACATCCACGACCGCGTGCTCGGCCTGCAGAACGTCGACTACGTGTTCAACGCCGCGCACGACCTCGGCGAGGAGATCGAGTTCAAGCGCGGCGGCATCGTCCAGACGCGCGCGCAGCACGTGCTGGCGGGCGCTCGCGAGCTGCTCGAGCGGATCGCGCAGGTGGGGCTGTTCAAGGCGATCGAGGACGCGACCTTCGGCGACGTCAGCCGCAAGCTCGACGAGGGGCGCGGCATCGCCGGGATCGTCGACACCGACGCGAGCTACTTCAACCCGGTGGTCGAGCTGATGCGCGGCGAGCGCCCGACGCCGCATGGCGAGGCCAGCTATGTGTGAGCGCCGGCAGCGCGGGGTCGGCCATGCATGAGGTCGACCTGGCCGCCGTCAGGCCGTACGCCGACCACCTGGACGACGGCCTCGTCCAACTCAGCTTCACGCTCCCGGTCCCCTACTCGCTGGCTGCGCGCCGTGCGGCCCTGGAGATCGCGGCGAAGATGGGCTTCGAGGAGCCCGAGGTCGTGCACTACGAGCAGCTGACCGCGGGCTACACGTACTTCGTGATGTACGGGCGCTGCACGCAGACGGTCGACTTCGCCGTGCTGCAGGGCGAGGGCTTCGACATCGAGTACATGAGCGAGGACGAGATCGAGCATTTCGCCCAGACGCACATCGGCCGCCCGATCGTGGTCGTCGGCGCGAGCACGGGCTCCGACACGCACAGCGTCGGCATCGACGCGATGCTCAACCTCAAGGGCTACCACGGCCACCACGGCCTCGAGGGCTATCGCTGCTTTCAGACGTACAACCTCGGCAGCCAGGTCCCCAACAGCGTGCTGCTGGCCAGGGCGATCGATGTGGGCGCCGACGCGGTCCTCGTCTCCCAGACCGTCACCCAGCAGAACCTGCACGTGCATAACCTGACCGAGCTCGTCGAGATGGTCGACGCGGAGGGCAGGCGCGCTCAGATGATCCTCGCGTGCGGCGGCCCGCGCGTGTCAAACGAGCTGGCCAAGGAGCTCGGCTACGACGCGGGCTTCTCCAAGGGCACCGAACCGCAGCACCTGGCGACGTTCATCGTGCGCGAGCTTGCCGCCCGCGCCGAGTCGGACGCCCGCGCCGAGTCGGACGCCCGAGCCGAGTCGGACGCCCGAGCCGAGTCGGACGCCCGCGCGACGCCCGCGGCCACCGCCACGAGCGCCGCACCCCGCTCCACGCCGGCCTGACGCGGTGACGCTCGGCGAGCTGACCGCATCGACCAGGCGCCTGGCGCTGGTCGGCCTTGCGAAGAACACCGGCAAGACCGAGGCTCTCGCCGCGCTGCTGCGCGAGCTGGGAGCCGCCGGCCGCTGCGTCGGCGTGACATCGGTGGGGCGTGACGGCGAGGAGCGCGATGTGATCGATTCGCGCATCGAGAAGCCGCGCGTGCGGCTACCCGCCGGGAGCCTCGTCGCGACGACAGACTCGCTGCTGCGTGACAGCGGCCTCCCCTACGAGCTGCTGGCGCAGACCGACGTGCGCACGCCGCTCGGGCGCGTGCAGGTCGCGCGACTGCGCCGGGCGGGCGCAATCGAGCTCGCGGGCCCGAGCGCGGCGGCGGACGTGCGCGCGGTCAGCGACGAGATGCTCGCGCACGGCGCCGAGCAGGCCCTGATCGACGGCGCGATCGACCGCCGCGCCGCTTCCTCGCCGCGTGTCGCCGACGGCCTCGTGATGTCGACGGGCGCGGTGCTCGACCGCGACATCGAGGAGGTGGTCGCCAAGACCGCCGACGCGGTGGAGCTCGTGCGACTTCCGCGCGTCGACGCGGCCTACCACGCGGCCACCGAGGACGAGCTGATCAGCCCGCCGCCGCGCTTCGTGCTGACGGCCGAGGCCGAGCAGGTCGCGCGCCTGCTCGAGCAGAGCCCGCGGGCACGCTGGCTGACCGTCGCGGGCGCGGTGCCTGAGCGCTTCCTGTCCGGCCTGCTTGCGCCGCTGCGCAGACGCGAGCGCGAGCTGGTGGTGGTGGTGGCCGATCCCACACATGTGTTCCTGGCCGGTCACGGTCCAGCGTGGTACCGCCGCCATGGCGTCGCGCTGCAGACGCTGGAGCGCACGGCGCTGGAGGCGATCACGGTCAACCCGGTGGCGCCGCAATCGCATCGCTTCGACTCCGCGCAGTTGCGACGGCTGCTGGGCGAGGCGGTTCCGGACGTGCCGATCTTCGACGTGCTCGACGGTGCGTACGCGGGTGTGCCGCCCGCGACCGCGGCGCGCTAGTCACACGCGCGTCGAGCGGCGCAGCCGCGGCCGTTGGAGACGCCGCCGTCGACAGTCGGAGACATCGCCTCGGGGCTCGCGCCCAGTCGCGAGCGGCCGGAGCGCCGCCCCTTGAGCGAGCGGCGTTCCACCAAGCAGCTCTCGTCCATCATGCGGCACCATGCGAAGCGTAACGGTCGCTCTCGCCGTCTCGGGGATCGTGTTCGCCGTGGCGATCGCCGCGGTGCTGTCGCGCTCACCGTCGGTCGTCGCCGCCAGCAACGGCGTCCCGGCCACTGGACACGCCGAACTGGAACTGCGGGGCGGTGACACGAGCAGTTGCCAGCGGCTCGGCACGGTGCCGCGGGGTACCTCCGCGCTTCGCATCTCCATCGGGGCGGGCGCCGGGCCCCGCGTGCGCGTGGCGCTGTTCTCCGAAGGGCGCATCGCCACGCGAGGCGAGCTGCCGGCGGGCTGGGGACTCGAAGCAGCCGCCGACGTGCCGGTAAGACCGCTGGCGCACGACATCCAGAACGCCGTCCTCTGCACGAGCCTGGGACCTGGTACCGGGCCGCTGAAGGCGCTGGGAACACTTCGGACGAGCACCACCGAAGACACTCGCCTCAGCGAGATCGAGCTGCGCGTGGAATACCTGCGAGCGGGCTCGAGCTCATGGTGGTCGCTGGCTTCTTCGATCGCCTATCGCATGGGTCTCGGCCGCGCGATCAGCGGCACGTGGATCGCGTTCCTCGCGCTTGTGCTGATGATCGCGGTCGGCGTGTTCGCGGCGCGGCTGGCGCTGGCGGACCTGCGATGAGGCGCCCCCCGAAGGCACCGCTCCAGGCCCTCCGGCGCATCCCGCGAACCGCGCGCGTCTGTGCTCTCATCGCGTTCCTGAACGGGGCCTGCTGGTCACTCGTGACGCCTCCGTTCGACGCTCCAGACGAGCCCTCTCACTTCGCCTACACACAGCAGCTGGTCCAGAACGGGCGGCTGCCCACCTCGACCGAGTACGACTTCTCGCCGGCCGAGAACGTGATCCTCGAAGATCTCCACACCTACAAAAGCAGGGGTCGGGCCGGGCGCTACACGATCTCATCGGCGCGCGAGCAACGGCAACTGGAACGAGTATCTCAACCTGCCGCTCTCCAGGTCGGGCGGGGGAGGGGCCGGCGGGGCGGCCACGGGGCCACCGCTGTACTACCTGCTGGAGGCGCTTCCCTATGGGCTGGCCTCGCCGGGAACGCTGCTCGATCAGCTGGAGTTGATGCGACTGTTGAGCGCTCTGCTCGGCGCGGTGGCGGCGCTGTTCACGTTCCTGTTCGTCCGCGAGACGCTGCCCGGGGTTCGCTGGGCATGGACCGTCGGCGCTCTCAGCGTCGCGTTCCTGGCGCCCTTCGGGTACATGTCCGGGGTGGTGAATCCGGACTCGATGCTGATCGCCGTCTCGGCTGCGATCTTCTACTGCCTGGCGCGCGCGTTTCGGCGGGGCCTCACATCCAGGCTGGCGGTCGCGATCGCGGCCCTGACGGCGGTCGGCTTGCTCACGAAGATCAACTTCGTCGGCCTGACCCCCGGCATCGCGCTCGGTCTGATCGTGCTCTCGCTGCGCGCCTCGCGAGCGCACGGCCGTGGCATCACCCTGCTTGCGCTCGGGGGCTCGCTGGCGCTGGCCGCAAGCCCCGTGCTCGTGTATCTGTTCATCAATCTGCTGTCCAACCACCCGGGGCTGGGACTCGTCTCCACCACGTTGACGCTCGCCGGCAAGGGACATCCGCTGCTCGCGTCGCTCGGCTATATCTGGCAGTTCTACCTGCCGCGGCTGCCGGGAATGACCGACCACTTCCCCGGCCTCTCGATGCCGCTTCAGGTGTGGTTCGACAAATCGGTCGGATTCTACGGCTGGCTCGACGTCACCTTCCCCCTTTGGGTCGACACCGTCGCCCTCGTTCCAGTCGCCCTGATCGTGCTGCTCTGCGCGCGCGCGCTCCTCACCGACGCGACTGCGCTTCGTGCGCGCATCGCGGAGCTGGCCGTTTATGCCTCGATGGCGCTCGGGTTGTTGACGATGATCGGCGCGAGCGCGTACTACAACGCCGAAGGTCAGAGCATCGGCTTGGCGGAGCCGCGCTATCTGCTGCCACTGCTACCGCTGCTGGCGGCGGCGCTCGCGCTGGCGGCGCGCGGGGCGGGGCGCCGCTGGGGACCGGCGATGGGCGCGCTCTTGGTGGTCCTGTTCTTCGCACACGACGTCTTCAGCCAGCTGCTCGTGGTCGGGCGCTTCTACGGTTAGCCGCGTCGTCTGGCCGTCCCCGGCCGACGCGCGAGTGCAACTGTATATATATGTAAGTCGGAGACATGGCGCATCGCGTCACGACACGTCTCCGCCACGATATCCGTCGCGGCGGAAGGCTCGCTTGACCGGCACCGGCCATCGCTGTAGAGATCATCGGATGCGGAGGGTAACGATCGCGCTCACCGCGGGGCTGACGTTGCTGGCCGTGTCGATCGGCGTGACGCTGCTGCAGTCGCCGATGGTCGTCGCGCGCAAGAACGGCACGCCGCTCGTGGAAGACAGGCTTGCCACGACCCGGCAGGCCCTCACGTACTGTCAGTCAGGAGAACTGCTGCCTGCGGGGACGTCGGCGATCCGGCTTGCGCTCGCGGCCAACACCGGTCCTGGTGTGAGCGTGACCGTGAGCGCCGGCGGGCATGTGCTCACGAGCGGGATGCGGGGCAGCGGATGGACCGGGAGGGTCGTGACCGTGCCGCTGAAGCCGTTGCCGCGTGCGGTCTCCGGCACGACCGTCTGTGCCTCGCTTCGGGCAAGCTATGAAAACATCGTCGTGTTCGGCAAGGCGACGCAGCGCACGGTCGCGGCGTACGCCGGCCGGCGGGCGCTGCCGGGGAGGATGTGGATCGAATACCTACGTCCGGGGTCGCACACGTGGGCTTCGCTGATTTCAGCGACAGCGCGTCGTCTGGGGCTCGGTCGCGCGCTTGCCGGAACGTGGAACGCGGTGCTCGCGGCCGAGCTGGTCGCGGCGATGGCGATCGTGGCGTCGGCGCTCGTCCTGAAGGAGCTGCGGTGAGCAAGCGCCCAGGCACCCGAGTACCGCCGGCGAAACGCGCTCGGCAGGATGTCGAGAAGCGGGCGGATACAGCTGGTGAGCGCTCGACCGGCAAGGTGGGCGTTGGCGCGCGGGCCTTCACGAGACGTGCCCGCGCGGAGCGGCGCAAGCGTAGCGCTCGCCACGCTGCGTCGGGGACGCGAGCCGCCACCGGCCTTGCCGAGCGGCTGATCGCGCTCGACGTCCTCTGGGCGCTGGCGCAGCTTCGCGAGGCGCTCGCGCGCATTCCAAGGGCCGCGCTGACATGTGCGCTGGCCGCCTTTCTCAGCGCGGCGTGCTGGTCGATCGTGACGCCCCCCTTCCAGGTCCCGGACGAGCCCGCCCATTTTGCCTATGTCAAGCAGCTCGCCGAAACGGGGACGCTGCCGGTTTCGCACAGCGGGCAATACTCGTTCGAAGAGATCGCCACCCTGGATGCGCTCGGCTACTACAAAGTCCGCCAGCAGCCGCAGAACCAGACGATCACCTCGCGGCGAGAGCAGGCGCTGCTGAACCGGACGCTGCGCCTGGCGCCGCGTGAGAGCGAAAAGGGCAGCTATGCGGCGGGCGGCGCTGCCTCGTCGCCGCCGCTCTACTACGCGCTGGAGACGATCCCGTACACGCTCGCGAAAGGCGGCACGTTGCTCACCCGCCTGCAGCTGATGCGGCTGATGTCGGCGCTGATGGCTGGGCTGACAGCGATGTTCGCGTTCCTGTTCATACGCGAGACGCTCCCGCGGGAGCCGTGGGCGTGGACCGTCGGGGGCTTGGCGGTCGCGTTCGTACCACTGCTCGGGTTGATGTCGGGCGCGGTCAACCCCGATGCGCTGCTGTTCGCCGTGTCGACGGCGGTCTTCTACTGCCTTGCGCGCGCGTTTCGGCGCGGCCTCGGCGTGCGCGGCGCCGGCGCCATCGGAGCGCTGATCGCGATCGGCCTGCTGACCCAGCTGGGCTTCGTCGGCCTCGTGCCCGGCGTGGTCGTGGGTCTGGTGGTGCTGAGCGTGCGCGCGGCGCGCACGTTAGGGCGATCCGCGTATCGCCTACTGGCGCTGGCGCTCGGCGTCGGCTTCTCGCCGGCCGTCCTCTACGGCGTCGTCAACGTGGTCTCCGGACATGCGCTGTTCGGGACGCTCTCCGACGAAGTCGACAGCCTGCATGGCCCTGTGCTTGCGGCGCTGGACTACATCTGGCAGTTCTACCTGCCGCGTCTGCCCGGCACGGTCAACGACTTCCCCGGGCTGTTCACGACGCGACAGCTGTGGTTCGACGGGTACGTCGGGCTCTACGGCTGGCTGGACACCGCCTTCCCCGGCTGGGTCTACAGCGTCGCGCTGATCCCGGCGGGCGCGATCGCGCTGCTGTTCGCTCGCGCGCTGTTCATGATGCGTACGGCGCTGCGAAGACGCGCGGTCGAGTTCGCCGTCTACGCGAGCGTCGCCGTCGGGCTGATGCTGTTCGTGGGGGCTGCCTCATACCACGACTTCCCTGAAGCCGAGGCCGGATTCGGCGAGGCGCGCTACATGCTGCCGCTGATCGCCCTGCTGGGCGCCGCGATCGCACTGGCGGCGCGCGGCGCGGGCCGCCGTTGGGGGCCGAGCGTGGGCGCGCTGCTGGTGGTCCTGTTTCTCGCGCACGATGTCTTCAGCCAACTGCTCGAGGTCGCCCGCTTCTATGCCTAGCTCTGGTGCAGACGACCGCTTGCGGCTGGAGTGGGCCCGGCGCTACTTGGCGTTGGCGAAGTAGTCGGCGTTGATCTGCGTGTACTTCTGCCACTCCTCGGGGAGCTGGTCCTCGGCGAAGCACGCGTCGACGGGACAGGCCTCGACGCAGGCATCGCAGTCGATGCACTCCTCGGGGTCGATGTAGAGCATCTCGGCGGCGTCGTATCCGGGCTCGTCGGGCGTCGGGTGGATGCAGTCGACGGGGCACACCTCGACACACGAGTTGTCCTTGGTGCCGATGCACGGCTCGGCGATCACGTAGGCCATTTGCTTCTTTCTTGGGGTCGTTTGCGGGGCTGTCTCCCGGCGCGACGGCAGCGTCTCGCTACGGGAGGGGCATATTGTACGAAGCATGCTGCTGCTTACCGGCGCGACCGGCCTCGTGGGCTCGCCGCTGCTCGGCCGGCTGCTGGCCGAAGGCACGGAGGTTCGCTGCCTGGTGCGCGACCCGCGGCGCCTGGGCGCGCAGCGTGTGCGCGTGCAGATCGCCCTCGGCGACCTCACCGACCCGCCGTCGTTTCGCAATGCGCTGCGCGGCGTGCAGACGGTCGTGCACCTGGCGGCCTCGATCCGCGACCAGCCCGGCGGCTCGATCGAGGAGCTCAACGGCGTCGCGACCTGGCGCATGGTCGAGGCGGCCGAGCGCCAGGGCGTCGAGCGCTTCGTGTTCTTCTCGGCGCTCGGCGCCTCGACCCACCATCGCGCGCGCCTGCTGCGGGCGAAGGCGCTGGCCGAGCAGGCCGTGCGCGACTCGGACGTGTGCTCGATCGTGTTCGCGCCCTCGATCGTGTACGCCCCCGGCGACCCCTGGCTGACGCTGCTGGAGCGCATGGCGCTGCTGCCCGTCATGCCCGTATCCGGGCGAGGCCGAGCCGCCTTCCAGCCGATCTGGGCGCAGGACGTCGCCGCGTGCGTGCTGGCCGCACTGCGCAGCGAGAGCGCGGCGCCCCACACGCGCTACGAGCTGGCCGGCCCGGAGACGCTCAGCCACAGCGACATCGTGCGAACGCTGCTGCACGCGCTCGACCGCCGGCGCCCGCTTGCGCACGTGCCCACACCGGTCGTCTCCCGCGCGCTGGGCCTCCTCGAGCGCGCCGCCGGTCCGCGCGCATTCGCGACCTGGGACGAGGCCGAGCTGATGGAGACGGCGATGATCTCGCCGCGCGGGGCGTCCGACGCGGAGGCGCTCGGGGTCACGCCGCAGCGGATGGCTACGGTGCTGGGGTCCGGTTAGCCACGCGAGCGGAAAACGACGGGCATCACATCTGCCGTGCTACCCATATCCGGTTTTGATTGTTCTAGTTCCAGATAGCAGAGCTGAGGGCCTATGTCGAATCGTCGCTGACGAGTCTCTCTCACCTCTTTAGGCCATCGCGGGCCGCCGCGCCATCCACGGCGTGGCCGCTTCCAGCTGCCCCGCGAGCGAGAGCAGCCCGCCCTCGCCCGCCGGGCGCCCGACGAGCTGCACCGCCAGCGGCAGCCCGTCCGCGCCCTGGAACAGCGGCAGCGAGATCGCCGGCTGCCCGGTGGCGTTGAACACGGGTGTGAACGGCGTGAACAGGCCGGAGCGCGTGAACGTCGCCATCGGCTCGGGCGCGGCCGTGTCGAGCGTGCCGATCTGCAGCGGGCGCTCTGCCAGCGCGGGCGTGAGCAGCGCGTCATAGGGCTCGAGGAACGCCACGAGCCGACGTGCAAACGCCTGCAGCCGCACGGCCGCGCCCAGCCCCTCGATCGCACCCGTCTTCGTCATCATCGAGTAGATCGCCCAGCTCATCGGCTCCATGTCCGCTTCTGAGATCCCACCCACCCCGCGCCCGGCGACGATGCCCGAGTAGGCAATCGACAGGGCGATGTGGTTGGAGAAGACCGCGCCGAACAGCTCCGAGAGGCCATCCACCTGCCATGGCGGATCGGCCTCCTCGACCTCATGTCCGAGCGAGCGCAGGATCTCTGCGGCGTCGGCGACAGCGCGCGCGCTCGTCGGGTCGACGGCAGCACCAGGGATCGGAGGCAGCGTGGTCGAGGCGATTCGCAGCCTGCCGGGGTCGCGCTGTGCCAGCTCGGCAAACGGCGCGAGCGGCGGCGGCGCCCAGGTGGCGTCGCCCGGCTCGTAGCCGTCGAGCACATCGAGGATCGCTGCCGTGTCGGCGACCGAGCGCGTGAGCATGCCGTCGACCACCAGCGAGGAGTCGCCCAGTTCGGGGGCGGCGGAGATCCGCCCGCGGCTCGGCTTCAGTCCCACCAGCCCACAGCACGCGGCTGGGATGCGGATCGAGCCGCCGCCGTCGTTGCCGTGCGCGACCGGCAGCATGCCGCTGGCGACCGCCGCCGCGGCGCCGCCGGAGGAGCCACCTGGGGTGCGCCCGAGGTCCCACGGGTTGCGCGTCGGCCCGAAGATGCGCGCCTCGCTGACCGGCAGGATCCCGTACTCGGGCAGCGTCGTCGTGCCGACGATCACGAACCCGGCGTCCTTCAGCCGCCGTGTGACGTTGTGGTCGTAGGCGCACTCGTTCTCGGCCATCAGCGCGCAGCCGTAGGTCAGCCGCAGACCCTGCGCCGGGCGGTTGTTCTTGATCGCCGTCGGCACCCCCGCGAACGGACGCTCGTCGCCCGGCCGCACCGCGTCGGCCGCGGCCAGCGCGCGCTCGCCGTCGACCTGTACGAACGCGTTCAGCGCCGGGTTGAGCTCCTCGATGCGCTCCAGCGAGTTCTCGACCAGCTCTCGGGCCGAGACCTCCCCCGAGCGCACCATCTCTGCAAGCTCGACGGCGGGACGGAACATCAGATCGCTGTCAGACACGGCTCCTCCTGATCACGGCTTCTCCCTCCGGAATAGCTGCTCGGACCCCCGCTGGGCAGTTGGCCCGCTGGCAGCGTACTCGCGCGCGCAGTCCTGCGAAGATGTGGATCTGCCCACAAGGCAGCCAACCGATCAAGCATCAAGCCCAGAAAGCGAGTGCCATGAGCGCGGTTCAGTCAGCCCCTGAGGTCCAGTCGGGCCTGGAAGGCGTCGTCGC
This sequence comes from uncultured Solirubrobacteraceae bacterium, assembly GCA_963797105.1. GTDB lineage: Bacteria > Actinomycetota > Thermoleophilia > Solirubrobacterales > Solirubrobacteraceae > Palsa-744. Next base: position 322,454 of record CAWCOB010000002.1, on the reverse strand, counting down.
CTTCGCCACCGAGATCGCCGAGCCCGACAAAGAAGGTGGCGCGCTGCGCTACCGCGGCGTCAACATCGAGGAACTGGTGGGCGCCGTCCCCTACGAGCAGGTGTGGGGCCTGTTGGTCGACGGCCACTTCAAACCCGGCCTGCCCCCGGCCGAACCGCATGCGCTGACGGTGCGCTCGGGCGATCACCGCGTCGACGTGCAGTCTGCGCTGGCGATGCTCGCGCCGGAGTGGGGCTTCGGGCAGCTGATCGACATCAGCGACGAGGAGGCCCGCGACAACCTCGCACGCGCATCCGTGATGGCGCTGTCGTTCGTCGCGCAGTCCGCGCGCGAAGCAGGCCAGCCGCCGGTTCCTCAGTCGGAGATCGACGAGGGCAGAACGATCCCCGAGCGCTTCATGCTCCGCTGGCGCGGCGAGGCGAACCCCGATCACGTCAAGGCGATCGACGCCTACTGGGTCTCGGCCGCCGAGCACGGCATGAACGCCTCCACGTTCACGGCGCGCGTCGTCGCCTCGACCGGCGCCGACGTCGCCGCGGCGCTGTCGGCCGCGGTGGGCGCGCTCTCCGGCCCGCTGCACGGCGGCGCTCCCTCGCGCGTGCTGAAGATGCTCGACGAAGTCGAACGCAGCGGCAACGCCGAGAAGTGGGTCTCCGACGCGCTCGATCGCGGCGAGCGCTTGATGGGCTTCGGCCACCGCATCTACCGCGCGGAAGACCCGCGCGCCCGCGTGCTGCGCCGCACGTGCAGCGAACTGGGCTCGCCGCGCTTCGAGGCGGCCGAGGCCCTGGAGAAGGCGGCGCTCGCTGAGCTCCACGCACGCCGGCCCGACCGCGTGCTGGCAACCAACGTCGAGTTCTGGTCGGCTGTGGTGCTCGACCTCGCCGAAGTCCCACCGGACCTGTTCACGCCGATGTTCACGTGCGCTCGCGTCGCCGGCTGGTCGGCGCACATCCTCGAGCAGAAGCGCGAGGCGAAGCTGATCCGCCCGACGGCGAAGTACGTCGGGCACGGGCCACGCTCGGTCGGCGAGGTCGAATAGCGGCGGGCGCCGCGGGTCAGCCCCCGAGCCGCCCGAGCAGCCATAGCACCAGCGTCCGGTAGCGCTCCATAAGTGGGTTGACCCAACGTGGCAGGCCGGTGTCGATCAGGTCTGTCGTGATGCCCGCCGAGAACAGCTCCAGCACGCGGTAGTCGGAGACGCGGCGGGTCGCCTGAACCGAGCGGCGCCAGCTGATCAGCTCGGGTGCTTGCCCGAGCAGTGAGCGCCACGCGCGCGCCTTTTCCGCAGGCCAGCGCTGGGAAATTGCGCGCCTCCAGACGACCGCCTCGGCGGCGAGCAGCACGGGAGCAAGCAGCACGAGCGTGCGTAGCTGCAGGTTGCTCGCCAACGCCCAGGCACGATTTCGCTCAAGATAAAACCACTTGTGAGCGCCCTTCTCGAACTCATAGTCGTGCACCACCACCGCCTCCGGGCAGTAGCGAACCCGCCTGCCGCTCAGCCGCATGCGCCAGGCCAGATCGGTGTCGTCGACGTACATGAAGAAGAACGGGCACAGCCCGCCGATCTGCAGGAACGCCTCGCGCCGCACCAGCAGCGCGGCGCCCGACACCGCGGCCGTGTCGCGAGCGCCTCCATGCTCACGCGCGTGACCGTAGCCACCCGACCAGGAGACGCCGGCGATGTTGATCGGATTCTCGCCCGCGTTGACGCGGCCGTCGGGGAGCAGGATCTGGGCGCCGACGATGCCGACATCCGGTCCGTCGACTGCCTCCAGCAGCCGCTGCAGGCAGTCGCCCGCCGCCACGGCGTCCGGGTTCAGGAAGAACAGCCACTCCCCACGCGCCTCGCGAGCCGCGAGATTGGCGGCGCCGGTGTATCCGAGATTGGCGCCGGGATGGACGATCCGCACGTGCGACGCGATCGGATCGGCGCCGAGAACGCGTGCGGTCGCGCCCGCGGGATCGTTGTCCACCACGAGCACCTCGGCCGGCGCCGGCGACTGGGCAAGCAGGCTCCGCACCGCGTGGATCGTCGCGGCTGGATCCGCGAACGACACGACGACGGCTGTGATGGCGGTGGGCATCATGGGTGAGGGATCGTTATATCTCGCGGTCGTTCCCGCATACAACGAGTCGGAGACGATCGCGGACGTCGTCGCGGCGCTGCGCGAGCATGCCCCCAGGTTTGACGCGCTCGTGGTCGACGACGGCTCAACCGACGGCACGGAGGCGCTCGCGCTCAGGGCCGGAGCGCAGGTGCTCAAGCTGCCGTTCAACCTGGGGATCGGCGGAGCCGTGCAGACCGGCTTCGTGTACGCGTACGAGCACGGCTACGACTTCCTTGCACAGGTGGACGGAGACGGGCAACACGATTCCGTGGAGCTCGAGCGGCTGATCGCGGCGATGGACGAGGACGCGGTCGACATGGTGTGTGGCTCGCGCTTCCTGACCGACGAATACCGCTATCCCGCTCCGATCAGCCGCCGGACCGGCATCCACATCTTCGCCTTCCTGCTGTCGCGCATCGTGGGGATGCGCGTGACCGACCCGACCTCCGGGTTCCGCCTCTATAACCGCCGCGCGATCGAGTTGTTCGCGCGCCACTACCCGCATGACTACCCCGAGGTCGAGGCGGTCCTGATCCTTCACCGCAACCGGCTGCGCATGCGCGAGGTTCCCGTGAGGATGTATGCGCGCGGGGGAGGCACCTCGTCGATCAGCACCGGCAAGTCCGCCTACTACATGGTCAAGGTGCTGCTCGCGCTGTTCGTGGGCCTCGGCCGTCGCCGCATGGTGATCGACCTGGTTGGCGATGCACCGGCCAAACCCGAGCGTCTGACCTCGCCGTCCTAGATGCAAGCACGAATCCAGCTCGTGACGATCATCGGCGCTGCCGTGCTCCTGCTGGCGGTGCTCGAGCTGGTGCGGCGCCGCCGGCTGACCGAGCGCTACGCGCTGCTGTGGCTGCTTTCCGCCGCGATACTGCTGGCGCTCGCGATCTGGAGTGAAGCGCTCTCGAAGGTCAGCCGCGCGATTGGGGTCATCTACCCGCCAAACGCGCTGTTCTTCATCGCGATCGGCTGCATCGTGCTGCTGCTGCTGCACTTCTCGGCGGTGGTCTCGCGCCTGAGCGATCACAGCGAAACGCTCGCCCGGCGCCTGGCGCTGCTCGAAGAGCGGCTGAGACGCCAGGAGCAGGCGCTGGACGCGGACACGCAGCTGAGCTATCTGCCCCTCGGTCGCCACAGCGACGATTGCATCGCCAGCTCGACGCGCGCGGGTAGCGGGCGCCAACCCCACCACCAGCGGTAGACGAGACGACCGACCGCGCCGAGATCGGACGCGCCGGCCAGGCGCCGCCGGCCGGCCCCGCGATATAGCCCCGGATGCTTGCGGCGCAGCTGCAGGAACGCGGCGCGATAGTGCGGTCGAGCGGCGATATGCCGCGTCGAGCCGTGGCGGCGATACAGCAGCGTCACCGCCTCCACGCGCCGTCCATACCAGCCGCGCTCGAGCGCGTGCAGCCAGAACTCCCAGTCCTCGTAGCCGGAGAACGCCGGGTCATAGCCGCCGATGTCCTCGAACAGCGAGGCACGAATCAGCGCTCCGGAGCCGATGTTGTGGCGGTAGAGCAGTCGGTAGGGGTCGTACGGCGGCATCTTCAGCACGCCCTCCCATGCACCGAAGAAGCGCATGACTCCGTAGCTGAAGCCTAGCTGTGGCTCGGCTTGCAGCGGCTCGCGTAGACGCTGCAGCGAATCGGGCGCGAGCACGTCGTCGGCGTCGAGGGTGAGCGCATACGCGGTCCGGGCCTGCCGCAACCCCGCGTTGCGAGCCTCCGCGACGCCCGCGTTCGCCTGGCGGATGAGCTCGACGCGCGGCGGCAGTCGCTCGAGCTCGTCGAGCGTCCTCGCGTCGGTGGAGCCGTCGTCGACCACGATCACGCGTGGCTCGCCGCCGGCCTGCGCGAGCGCGCTGTGCACGCTCTCGGACAGGTAGGCGCCGTAGTTGAAGCAGGTGATGACGACGGTGACGTCGTCGTTCGCGCTCGCGCCGGTCATCGGTTGATTCTCCCAGCACAGCCCTCACGCCGCCACCGCCGCCGCAGTCCGATCGCGTCGCGGCCCTCTGGAACGGCACCGGGGCCCGCCACCTGCGCGGGCCCCGGTGCCTGCTCACCTCTGACCTCAGCCGTTCATGAGGCCGCCTGGCGGCTCAATCGGGCTGGATGCGACTGAGCTCCTATTCGCTCCCTTTCACAGCTTCGGCGCTGGCGTTCTTCAGCGTCCCCTTGAGGATCGCCGTGTTGTGTCCAGCCGCGGCCGGCAGGCCGAGTTTCGCGTCCACCAACGGGTCGATGATGAACGAGAAGAGACCGCCACAGCCTTCCGCTTCCGGAGCCGCGAACGAGTTGTTGACCAGGCTGTTGTTTTTGAGGACGACGACCGGGCCTTCCTCGATTTCGAATTCGCCTTTGCTGCCCGAGATCGGTTTGTTCGGCGCCGGCGGGCTTGTCGTGCCCGTGGTCAGCGGCAGCGAGACCGGTTTCGAGTTCGACCCGATGTAGCAGCTTTCACCGAGCAGCGGGTTTTCGAGGTGCACCTTGATGGGCAGGGAAAGCGCGGTGCCTGATTCGCTTACGAGATTTCCGACGCTGATCCCGATCGAGCTCGCCGGTGCGGCCAGTTCGGTCGTGGCGTTGACGCCGGTCACCCCATTTTCGAACACTATTTCACACGCGATACGCTCGAAGAAGTTGCTGATTTCGTAGCATTTCACGAGCCCGGCCAGCCCGCCCGGGACGGCCTGCGGCGTTTTCGAGAGCGTTTCGCCGTTTTCGGCGGCGATGAACTGCTCTTCGCCCGTTTCGGTTTCATGGATGCCGCCCTGGAGCGTGATCGTGTGTTTGATCGGCACCGTTTGTTTGCCGACGATGAATTCGCCGCTTTCCGTCTGCGCAAAAATGCACGCATTGGTCGCCGAGTTGCTCAGGGGGCAGTCTTTGAAGACCGCGAAGTTCCCTTTCGGGTGATGTTCGGTCGCGAGCGCCGGCGTAGCCAGCCCAAGCGTCGTCACCGGCGCCGCCAGTACGGCGACGGCGACCACGCATTTGCGAAAGCGCGAAGTGCGCCGAGTGTTACCTTTAGTCATATTATCCCACCTTCCGGAATCGGTTAATCGATTCAATGGCAGTGTGTGAGACCCTCGTCGATCTGTGAACCTTCAGCACAGACGCATACGGCTGGGTGTGCCTCGTCTTGCGCTAAGAGCAAGCATCCCGCCGAGAGCTCACATTGCCTCCTCAAGCTATCCGCGGCGCTCGACTAGGACAACCGTTGTCTCCGACTTGTCGAAGATACGGCAGACTTTGTCTCCGACTTAACCAGATAATGGCCGCGGGCCACCGCGCTGTCTGCAGTCGTCTGGCCCGCGGGAGGCGTCCACCGCAATAGCCAGAGACAGTTCCGGCGAACGCTTGGCACACAGCTCGAGGAAAGGTAGCGTTTCCGCCTCGACCGAGCAGTGGTGCACCGATTCGAAGGAGGAGCATTGATGCGACAAGCGGTAGCAGCGATCGCGAGTGCCGCGCTGATTGTGCTGGCGGGCTGCGGCGGCTCGTCCACGAGCGCCACGAGCAGCGCGGACGCCAAGCATGGGGCCCGGGTGACGTTCAAGAGCCCCGGCGTCGCCGGTGGGATGCTGCTAGCGCGCTACACCTGCGACGGGCAGAACATCTCACCGCCGATGGAATGGAGCGGGCTGCCCGTCAACACCCGGGAACTCGTCATCTTCGTGCTCGGCATCACACCGGAACCGGGGAACACGAGCTCGCTCTCGGTCGAATGGGCGCTCGCCGGGATCGACCCGACGCTGCAAAGGATCGGAGCGGGCGAGCTACCGGACGGCGCGCACGCCGGAGGCACCGGCAGGAAGCGGCACTACTCGATCTGCCCACCCAAGGGCAAGACCAAGGAGTACCAGTTTGCGCTGTATGCGGTGCCGACGTCGTACACGGTTCCCGCCAAGTTCACGGATGTCGAACTTCTGACCACGCTCGCGGGCCGCGAATCGAAGACCGGCGCCATCGCGGGCAGCTACTTCACGGCCAACTACAAGCGCAAGTAGCGCTCGCCCGTCACTCCGGCTCCGCGCGCAGCGAGGGCCCGGCATCCCGCCGGGCCCTCGCTCGCTTCCACCTGGATCCGTCGTGCGCCCGGCGCCAACAGCTGAGCGCGAGCACGAGTCGGGAGCGCCTGGCTACATCATCCCGCTCATGTCGGGCATGCCGCCGCCACCGCCGCCGGCGCCTTCCTTCTCGGGCACCTCGGCGACGATCGCCTCGGTGGTGAGGATGTTCTTGGCGATCGACGCCGCGTTCTGCAGAGCAGAGCGCGTGACCATCGCCGGGTCGATCACGCCGGCGGCGACGAGATCGACGATCTCGTTGGTCGCGGCGTTCAGGCCATTGCCTTTCTTGGCCTTGCGCACATCGTTGACGACGACGGAGCCCTCGAGGCCCGCGTTCTCGGCGATCTGACGCAGCGGCTCCTCGAGCGCCCGCAGCACGATCCGCGCACCCGTGCGCTCGTCGTCTGAGCCGTCGGCCGATGAGCCGTTGTCGCTGATGCTGATCGACGTCGAGGCCTGCAGCAGCGCTACGCCGCCACCGGGCACGATGCCCTCCTCGAGGGCCGCGCGGGTGGCCTGCAGCGCGTCCTCGACGCGGTGCTTCTTCTCCTTCATCTCCGTCTCGGTCGCAGCACCGACCTTGACCACGGCGACGCCGCCGGAGAGCTTTGCCAGGCGCTCCTGCAGCTTCTCGCGGTCGAAGTCCGAGTCGGTGTTCTCGATTTCGGCTTTGATCTGGTTGATGCGGCCTTTGATCGCCTCGGAGTCACCGGCGCCGTCGACGATCGTGGTGTTGTCCTTGCCCACGACCACGCGACGCGCGCGTCCGAGCTGGGAGAGCTGGGTGTTCTCCAGCTTCAGGCCCATCTCCTCGGTGATGACCTCGGCGTTCGTCAGGATCGCGATGTCCTCGAGCATCCGCTTGCGGCGGTCGCCGAAGCCCGGAGCCTTGACGGCCACGCCGGTGAACGTCCCGCGCAGCTTGTTGACGACCAGCGTCGCAAGCGACTCGCCCTCGACGTCCTCGGCGATGATCAGAATCGGCTTGCCCGACTGGATCACGGCCTCAAGCACCGGCAGCACGTCGCGCACGGAGCCGATCTTCTGGTTGGCGATCAGGATGTAGGGGTCCTCGAGGGTCGCCTCCATGCTGTCCTGGTCGGTGACCATGTAGGGCGAGATGTAGCCCTTGTCGAACTGCATGCCCTCGGTGAACTCGAGGTCCATGCCGAACGTCTGGCCCTCCTCGACGTTGACGACGCCGTCCTTGCCGACCTTGTCGATCGCGTCGGCGATCACGTCGCCGATCTCCTCGTCGCCGGCCGAGATCGTCGCCACGCGGGCGATCTGGTCCTTGCCGGAGACCTCCTTGGACTGCGAGGCGATGTTCTTGACGACCTCGTCGACCGCCTTCTCGATGCCGCGCTTGAGCGCCAGCGGGTTCGCGCCCGCCGCCACGTTCTTCAGCCCCTGGCGGACGATCGCCTGCGCGAGCACGGTCGCCGTCGTGGTGCCGTCGCCGGCGACGTCGTTGGTCGCCGTGGCGACCTCGCGCACGAGCTGTGCGCCCTGGTTCTCGAACACGTCCTCGACCTCGATCTCACGGGCGATCGTGACGCCGTCGTTGGTGATCGTGGGCGCGCCGAACTTCTTGTCGAGCACGACGTAGCGACCCTTGGGGCCGAGCGTGACCTTGACCGCGTTCGCGACCGCATCAACACCGGCCTCGAGCGCGCTGCGCGCCTCCGAGCCGTACTTCAGTTCCTTGTGAGCCATGTTCCTCAGTTCTCCTTAAGACTCGACGCGGGCGAGGACATCGGACTCGCGAAGCACGAGCAGATCCTCCCCGTCGACCTTGATCTCGGTCCCGCCGTACTTGCTGTAAAGGACCTCGTCGCCCTTCTTCACGTCCAGCGGGATGCGCTTGCCGTCCTCGTCCAGCTTGCCGTCGCCGACAGCGAGGACCTCGCCCTTCTGCGGCTTCTCCTTCGCGGTATCGGGAAGGACGAGACCGCTCGCGGTCGTCAGCTCCTCCTCGATCGCCCGCACGATCAACCGATCGCCCAGGGGCTTGAGCTTCATGATGTGTAGAACCTCCGTCTTTGAGAATGCGACCGGCGGTTCGCGACCCTCGATTGACTGGGCGAACCGCCTCTTTTTGGCACTCTCACGGGGAGAGTGCCAGCTGCCCACTCAACATATCGAAGTTTCAGCCGAATTCAAGGGCGGCTGGCAGTTGCGCGGCTTGATTGCCGAGGCTCACGGTGAGCCGGCCGCGTTCCATCCCCTACGAGCACGAACATATGTTCGATGCCACGTATCAGCATGTTCTACGGGATCGCGATCTGGATGTACCACGACGAGGCACACCACCGTGGGCGTCCGCACTTCCACGCGAGCTATGGCGGGGACGAGGCCACCATCGACATTGAGAGCCTGGCGATCATCGCAGGTGGGCTACCGCCCAAGGCGGTCGGGCTCGTCGTTGAATGGGCGACGGCGCACCAGTCCGAGCTACGCAGAAACTGGGTCCGAGCACGCCACCACCAACCACTCGCCCCGATTGAGCCGCTTCGCTGAAGCCACTAACATTGTGATCATGCGAAGTACCCCTGTTCTCATTGAGGCTCAGCCACTAGAGGGACACACGGTGCATGTCCGATTTGAGGACGGCACCACCGCCGACGTAGACCTTTCCTACTTGATCGACTATGGCGGTGTGTTCGAGCCGCTGCGCGACCCGACCTATTTCGCGCAGCTTCGCGCAGACACCGAGGCTGGCACGATCGTCTGGCCCAACAACGCCGACATCGCCCCCGAGACGCTCTACGCACAGGCGCAGTCGCGCGCGGCTGCCACGGCATAAGCCGATCAATATCAAGGCACTTGCCCCTGCGCGCGGCTCTGCTGAACCTGCCTGAGCAGCAAGCGACCGCGTTCTGAAGACCACATCGCAAGCGCTTCGCGCACTTGCTGTTCGTCGATTGTCGGCTCCAAAGTGCCGAGCCCCTTGCTCACCCATCCCAGCAGCTGCTGGGATGCCTGCTTGCGGATGCGCCCTTCGAATCCTGAGTCCTTGGTCTGTTCGGCCGCATAGACAGCATCCCCAGCATCTTCTGGACCACTGTCTTCCTCGAGCAGGCGCGTCGCCGCCTGCCGAGGCGGCAGATGATCCTGCAGCTGCCCCCACTGGCTGGCGAGAACCGGCTGGTCGAAAAGCGCGAGCTCCGGCGCGCGCCTTGCCGAGTTGTCGAGGATCCGATGCAGCGAGGCCAGGTTGCGCTTCAGGCACCAGGTGGTCTGTAGGTGAGCCGCCTTGAAGGAGCCGCTCGTGAACTCCTGGAGGAACGAGTTCTCATCGGGGAGGTATCCGCTGAATGTGGGTATGCGCCCAGGTGCGGAGAGCGCAAAGCGCCCCAGATCCAGATCCTTCTTCTCACCGTAGACGTGCAGCTGGATGTGCAGCAGATAGAGCGCGTAGCCGCCGGCATCAGAGAGGTCCGCGCCGAAACGCAGCGCGATTCGGTCGACTTCTTCGGGACCGACCTGCTCGTGCATCGGTGCTTCCACCACCCGCTCCGATGGCAGCGGATTTGTCGCCAGGTGGATCACGTAGGGATTGGGTTGCGGCTCCGGACCGCCCCCCTGACTGAAGCACAGGCGCAGTGTCGCGTAGGCTTCGATGCTGACACGCGCCTGCTCGATCAGCGCACGATGAGCGGTCTTGTTGAACACGGTCGCTTCGACGGTCGGCGAGGAGGTCAGCGTCTGCACCCCGGTCCCGTCGTTGATCGCTTCGGCTGGTTCAGCGGCATTGATCACGTACTCCTGGGTGACAACGACGGTGCCTTCAGGGCCCTTGCCGTGAGCCGTCGCGGACTCGACCAATTCTTTGCCCTCGGTGAGCACAAACCCCAGCACGGCGATGACCGTACCCACCACAGTGCACCAGAAGAGGATCGTCTTGCGCGAGATCTTGCGTCTAGCTGTCCCTCTCTCTTGTGATCTGCGTTTGAGTCGGAGGGGGCTCATGGCATCACCGAGAAGCCGGAGACCATGGCGATCCTGGCCAGGAGGTTGCCACGCTCGCCCACGATGGTGAGCGTTCCTCCTTCTGCCACGCTGGGCACGGCGCCCTGGACCTCGGCGCTCAGGCTCGCGCCGCGCTGAGTCTCATACCCCACCGGTTCGCGGGCTAGCAGCCGGCCGTGCTGTTCTTCGTAGAGCTTGGCTTCGGGCTCGTCCTCGAGCGGCTGATCGCTGCCGTTGCAGTCGGTCGGTGCGATCTGCGCCGTCAGGTGGCCGCTGCTCGACCAGCCGAGATCGCGCACCCGCGGCCCGGACACCCCCGTGGGCATCGCGGGGAAGCTCACCTTGCCGCTTTGCAGGTCGAGGATCGCCAGCCGTTCCGGCGCGAAGCACGTGCCCGAGCTTTCGACCTCGCTCATCGCCAGATCGTCGCCTGACGGGCTGAGCGCACCCGGCTCATAAACAAGTCCCCGAAGGCTTGCGAGCCGCCTCGCCCGTCCGGACTCTGCGACCAGATAGAGCGAGCTCGGCGAGGGGCCTGTTGCTCCGCCATTTCCCTCAGAGCCCGCCACAACGACCCCCTGCTTTGCCACGCCGACGATCGTGAGCCCGTTTGGCGGCAGGCCGACGGTTTGCACCTCGCTGCGGTGTTTAAGTGAGTGACCGAAGCCCACCAGAGCCTGGCCGCGGCTCAGGACCGCCACGACCCCGTTGTTCGCGAACGCGACGCTCGCGCAGGCGCAGACGGCCGCTTGCGATTTGCCGCTTGCTTCCAGCAGGTGCAGGATGTCGCCGTCGCGCCACGCAAGCGTGCCTTCCTTCGACCAGGCGAACGTGGCCGGGGCGGAGTCCGGTTCGGCGCTGCCGATCTTTGCCCGCGCGCCGCTAGCGGAGACCGCTTCGATCTCGTTTCCTTGCTGGAGAGCGAGTTGTGGCCCTGTGATCGACCCTTCCCCGCCCCGCTGGCCGCCGTGGCCAGGTGGGGACGGGCACGCGCGCACGTACCGCAGCCCGCCGGTCCAGGCGCGCCACTGTGCCGTCGTCGGCGCGCCGCCGGCGATGCGACAGGCGCGCTGCTCGAGAGGGCGGTCTTCGGTCGTCCAGACGCTCGGGACCGCCGGCTGCACCGATTCGGGCGGGTAGGTCGCGCTGTTGCCCGCCGCCAACAGGGCCCCATTGGGACTGAAGCTGAGATTCACCGGTTCCGCCTGCGGCGGCGAGCGCAGCGGTTGCGAGACATGCCCACTCGCAAGATCGACGAGCCGCACGCCGCCGCCGCGTATTCCCACCGCCATGATCTGTGAGTGCGGCCTCCACGCGAGCGACTGCGGGGTTCCACCTTCGAGCATCGAGGAAAGCGTCCTGGTCGCCTTGCCTTCGTCGTCGAGAATGTGCATCTGCCCGCCTTGCCGGATCGCGACGATGCCGGCGCCTTCTTCGGGGAGGTAGCTGGCAAGCTCGGTAGTCGGGCTGCGGACCTGCCGTTCGATCTGAACGCTTTCGGGATTTATGAACAGCAGCCGCGTGACGCGGCTGGCAGATTCCACATAGCTCTGCTCATAGGAGAGCGATACGACCAGCAGCTGCGATTCATCCGGACTGACGCTGAAGCCGGCGATCGGGCCAACAAACACCGCGCCGACCTGCTGCCAGGTTTCGGTCGACCAGATCACGATCAGTTCCTGCCGGGCGCTGTATGCGGCCAGCAGGTGGCGGCCGGGCAGCAACGCGACATGCGTAACGCCCGGGCGGACCTCGCCTTCCACCGCGGCACGGCTCGCAGGTCCGCTCTGCGTCGTGGTGAGCCGCTGCAGCGGCCTGCCCGTCTTTGCGTCCCAGACCAGAACTGAGGCCGCGCCCCTCGGGTCCTCTCCACCGGCCACGACGTATTCGGCATCCAAGTCGGCGCTGCCAATCATCCATCGAGCCGAAGCGCCCTGTGGCCACCACAGCGTGCTTGGCCGGTACCGGCGGATCGCCCGATCGGACAGCGGAGATCCTTCGATGGTGCCCGGCGACTGCGGCGCCACCATCATCAGACCTTCGGCACCTTCGCCAGAACCGTAGGTCTCCAGCAGATCGCCGTCGGCGTCGAATTGCGCGATCGAGCTGGTTTCGGCTCCGTTGATGCGCAGGTTGACGCCGGTTTCTTCCCGTTCGAGCAAGCTGATGCTGCCGTCTTCGCCGATCTCCAGCGGCCCGCCCGGGCCGCTGATCAGCGCACGCGCGGGCCGACCCGCGTAGTGGTCGAGCGATTCTTCGACGCCTTCGGGGCCCATTTGCACCGCGTCGACACCTTCCGAGCTTGCCGCGGTCAAGGTGTCCGCTTCCGCTTCGAGACCCGTGCACGGTGCGCCCCACATCTGCTCGATGGACCTCGACACCCAGACCGCGACACCGCGGCTGGTGCAGAGCGTCACCGTTTCGCCGGGACCGCCGCCGGCCACCACGCTCGCTGTCCCCACGAACTGCCCCTGCGACACCAGCGTGACTCCGCGAAGCGTCCCCAGATCGATCTTTGCAACGGCGTTTTGTCCTGTCACCACCACCAAACTGGCCGAGTCGGTCAGCGGTTCTTCCTTGACTTGCCCCGCTGTCACGCTCAGCGCGCCGGGCGCCGCGCTCCACGGCAGGCTGCCACTTGCGTGACGCAAATCGAGAACGCCGACCCGCCTGCCAGCCGTTACGTCATAGACATCGACCAGCCCGCTCTGCGTCAGCGCCAGCAGGCGCGTGTCTTGCCAGGCAAACGCAATCGCCACGACCGGGTCGCCGCTGTAGTCGGGGATCTGCCCCAGCGTACTCTGCTGTGGGCTTTGCGGTTCGCTTAGGTCCCAAAGTTCCAGCTGCCCGGCAGCGTTCAGCGAGGCCAACATGTCAGAGCTGTAGGCGGCAGCGAATTTCACGATCGTGCTCCCCACGTGCCTGGTCGCCAGCAGTTCGCCGGACTTCGCATCCCAGATCCTGACCATCCCGCCGCGGCTCGAGCTGATAACCGTAGTAGCTGTCCGGATCGCAGTGACCGTCGCCGGATCGACCGGTTCGAGCACTCGCTGCACCCCTTCGAAGTCCTGGTCGGCCGAGGTAAGCAGCCATTCGCCTTCCACCGTCGGGTCGATCCTCTGGGCGGCCACCGCAAAGAGCAGCGCCTGCCGCTGATCGTAATGAAGCAGGCCGGGCATCTGCGCACGCAGCTGCTTGGCCTCGTGAGCGAGTCGCCGCTGCCGCGCGCCGCCACACCCACACAGCAACACGAGCACCGCAACCGATGCACACATCAAAGGCAGGCGCGACCCTGCCACGCTGTTGGCACGCATAGCCTCATCACCCTCGGTCCTCCAGCGCGGCTACTTTAGCTTTGGGGCGGTCCTTGGATTAGCTGCAATAGTTGGGCGCAGAAGCCCGCACCTAAATTGACCGTCCCATCAGTTCTGCGCCCCGCCGAAGCCCTTGATCGCCTCGGTCATGCCCGTGGGATTCTCGAGAATCTGGGAGAAGCGCACGACGGTGACGGTGTCCTCCGGCGACACCGGCCGCCCGTAGATCTGCTCGAGGAATTTGATGAGCTCCTCGTGGCGACGGAACTCGGGGTTGTCGTGCTTGATGTCACGCGGGGAGAGCTCGCCGAGCTTCATCACCTCGACCTGGTCGATGACGGCTTCGAAGATGCGTTCGCGCGGCGAGTACTGGAAGCCGATGGTGACGAGCACGGCCTGGTTCTTACGGTACTTGCCGGACTTGTCGCCGAGGCGGATGGTGGCGGTCTTGCGCCCGCGCTTGAGCTCGTCGGCGAAGATCGTGGAGTAGAAGTTGAGAACCTGCATCGCAGCCCGGCAGCCTACCTGTCTTTCTCGAGCCGGGCCAGCGCGAGCTCGACCATCTCGCGCTCGGCGGTGTGGCTGAGCGCGGTGAGCGCCTCGCGCAGGTCGATCCAGCGCACCTCCTCGACCTCGTCGTCGTGGTCGGCGGTGTCGCCGCCCGAGTGCTCGAACAGGAAGAACTGGACGGTCTTGCCGATCGTGCGCCCGTCGCGGCGGTACCAGTAGCGCGACTCGCCGAGCTCGCACACGGGCTCGGCGACGATCCCGGTCTCCTCGCGCACCTCGCGCGTTGCCGCCTCGATCGGCGTCTCGCCGGGGTCGACGTGGCCCTTGGGCAGCGCGAGCACGCGCGAGCCGTCGGCGGCGCGGCGCGTGGGGACGATCACGACGACCTGCTCGCCGCGCACGACGACGCCGCCGGCGGAGAACTCGCGCGCCTGGTCCTTGCGGGTCTTGGCGCCGCGCTTGGACCCCCGCTTGTGCGAGCGCGAGGATCGTGAGGACCTCGATCGCTTGGAGGGCTCAGAAGACATACTGCTCGAGCGCTGCGGGATCGTGGACGGTGAGGCGCCCGCGTCCCTGGGAGATGACGCCGGCGCGCTCGAGCACGGCGAGGAAGCGGCTCGCGGACTCGCGCGAGGAGCCGGCGAGCTGCGCGAGGTCGGCCTGCGTAGCGGTGACGAGCACGTCCGTTGGCCCCCTGCCGGCGGCGACCTCCTGCGCGACGAGCTGCGAGAGGATCACGGCGACGCGGCTCTGCACCGTCTGGAAGGACTGGCGCGAGAGGCGCTCGTTGGTCTCGCGCAGGCGCCTGCTGATCGCAATCACGAGGCGCGCCGCGATCTGCGGGTGCTCGTTCAAGAGCCTGCGCATGTCCGGGCCGAGCACGCCGACGACGCTCGTCGGCTCGATCGCCTCGACGGTGGCCGAGCGCCGCTCATCCTCGAACATCGCGAGCTCGCCGAAGATGTCTCCAGGCCCGAACGTGGCGAGCGTGATCGTGCGCCCGTCGCCGTGGCTGCGCACCGCCCGCGCGAGCCCCTCGCGCACGACGTAGCAGGTGTCGCTCTGATCGCCCTCGCGGAACACCGCCTGCCCGGGCTCGAAGCGCCTGGGCACGGCCAGCTGCGCGATCCGCTCGAGGTCGCCTGGCTCGAGCGTGGCGAAGACGGGCACACGCCCTAGCAGCTCGACGACGTCCGCTGAGCGTGTTGCCCCCATCATGGAGGGAATACCACAACGGCCCCGGCAAACGGCTGCCGGCTGACAGGGTGCGCAAGCGGCGCTATCGTCAGCCGCATGGCCACCTTCAAGCACATGAGCGCCTGCGCGGCGGTCGCGGCGACGCTGGTGCCCGCTATCGGGCTCGTGACATCACCGGCGTCGGCTCGGGCGAAGACCCTGGCGCGGACGAGCAAGCCGACGACGATCGAACGCGCGCTTCTGCACTCGCACGAACTGTGGGCGACGATCGACGTGTGCAACCCCGCCGATCAGCCTGACACGGTCGGCATCCGCGGCTCGATGCCGGGCGACAAGCGCGCCGGCGACAAGATGTACATGAGCTTCCGGCTGCAGTACCTGAGCCCGAGCGGGCAGTGGATCGATCTCTCGAGCGGCGCGAGCTCGGCCTTTGCGGCGGTCGGCAGCGGCGCCTCCGCACGCCAGGGCGGCACGAGCTTCGAACTGAAGCCGGTGGTCGGCAGGCCGGCGGTCACGCTGCGCGGCGTCGTGGACTTCGAGTGGCGCCGTGGCAGGACGATCGTGGTCTCCGCGGAGCAGCCGACGACTGCTGGCCACAAGAGCCTCGCCGGCGCGGACCCGGCGGACTTCAGCGCCGCGACGTGCGTGCTCGGCTGACGCGAGCGCCGGCACAGCCCGCCTCCACATATAATGATCGATATATAGATCATTATAGCCTATAATGCTCCCGATATGGAGCGTAATTCGGATACCCGTTCGACCCCGCTTTCGGTCCGCCGGGCACAGCGGAACCTCGCCGACAGCATCGCGACATGGCGGAGACTGCGCGGCCTCACGCAGGCTCAGACGGCTGAGCGCGCCGGCGTCTCGCGTGGCGTGGTCAGGCGTATCGAGGCAGCCGACGGCGGTGTCGGCGTGGAGAACCTCCTACGAGTCTTGAGAGCCCTCGGCATTCAGGACCTCCTGGCCGAAGCGCTGGACCCGCTCGCTAGTGACATCGGGCGGCTGCGCTCCGACCAGGAGCTTCCGCGTCGTGTGCGTCCGAAGCGGCTGACCGACGATGGCTGAGCAGCCGATCCGGGTGGACGTGCAGATCTCCGGCCAGGACGTCCCGGCCGGACGGCTCTGGACACATCGCCGCGGGCAGAGCGAATCGGCCACGTTCAGCTATCTCGACAGCTACCTGCAGGCGGCGGACGCCTATGAGCTCGATCCGGGACTGCCATTGCACGCGGGACAGCACCAGACGACCCTCGGCCATCCCCTCTTCGGAGCGATGACCGACTGTGCGCCGGACGGATGGGGTCGACGTCTCATGCGACGGGCCGAGCTCCAGCGCGCCCAGGAAGCCGACCGGCAGCCGCGCGCGCTTGCGGAGATCGACTTCCTGCTCGGTGCCCGCGACGACCTGCGCCAGGGCGCGCTGCGATTCCGCGACCGCGACAGCGACAGCGACAGCGACCGGTACCTGGCGGTCGACAGCGAGGGCGTGCCTCACTTGGTGGGCCTCTCGCGGCTGCTCAATGCCTCCGAAGAGCTCGAACGCGACGAGCCGAGCAGCGAAGACCTGCGCCTGCTGCTTCATGGGGGCAGCTCGCTTGGCGGCGCGCGACCGAAGGCACATGTGCTCGACAGCCAGGGTCGTCTCGCAATCGCCAAGTTCCCTTCCCCCAAAGCCGACGAGTGGGACGTGATCCGCTGGGAGGCGGTCGCGCTCACGCTCGCAGAGGCAGCTGGAATGACCGTGCCTGAGCATGAGCTTCACGTCATCGAGGATCGACCTGTGCTCGTGGTGCGTCGGTTTGACCGTGACGCCGGTGGGCGTATCGGCTATGCGAGCGCGATGACGATGCTTGAAGCCAAGGACGGTGAGCGCGCGAGCTACCTGGAAATCGCGGAGGCGATCGAAGAGCACTCCGCTGACGCCGGCGCTGACCTACAGGAGCTGTGGCGACGAATCGTCTTCACGATCCTGATCTCGAACACCGACGACCACCTGCGCAACCACGGCTTCCTGCGTCGGAGCACCGCGGGCTGGTCGCTGTCGCCGGCGTTCGATCTGAATCCCAACCCCGAAGGCGCTGCCAAGCATCTGGCCACCGCTATCGACGAGAGCAACACCGAGGCGAGTCTCGCGACAGCTCTCGAGGTTGCCGGCCTGTTCAGGCTCTCGGAGACGCCGGCGCGTGATCGTTGGCGAGGTCTCGGCCGCGACGGACCGCTGGCGCGATGTCGCGAAGGCTGCGGGACTCGGCGGCCGGCAGCTGGAGCGGCTGGAGCTCGCTTTCGAGCACGAGCAGAGCGTCACCGCTCGCGAGCTTCGAACAGCCGCGGGTCGTTGGTGATGATGCCGTCGACGCCCATCGCGCTGAGCCGCTCGATCATGCGCGCGTCGTCGACCGTCCACACGTACAGCTCGCCGCCGCCTTCGGCCACGGCGCGCACGAGCGCTGGCGTGACGACGCGCCAGTGCGCCATGATCGCGTCGAAGCGCCCTTCGGCGAGCGCGGTGCGGGCGCGGCGCGGCAGCGTGGCACGGTAGCCGGTGAGCATCGCGAGAGCTGGGATGGCGGTGAGCATGTCGGTGGTGTAGTCGCGGCGCACGCGCGGCACCGACCAGCCGAGGCGCAGCGCGGGCTCGGCGGCGCGGATGCGCGCGAGCGCGGCTGGGAACATGCCGCTGACGAGCGTGCGCTGGACGAGCGCGTGCTCGCGCAGCGCGTCCAGCACGCGCAGCTCGTAGCCGGGGAGCTTGACGTCGACGTCGAGCTCGACGCCGGCGAACTGCGGAGCTGAGATGTGCTCGAGCGCCTGCTCGAACGTGACCGGGGTGCGCCCGCGGGCGTCCTCGCGGTCGTGCGCGACGAGCAGGCGCCCGCTGCCGTCGGCGTGCTCTGAGAGCACGTCCAGCTCGATCATGTCGACGCCGTGGCGCAGCGCCGCGTCGAAGCTCGCGATCGTGTTGCCGGGCTCGATGTGCGCGGCGCCCTTGTGGCCGACGCGGCGGGGACTGCTCCCACTCCGGGGACGATGCGGCGATGGATCGCTCACCGCCGCCACGATCGCAGAGTCACCGTCGCGATGCCCGGTGTGCGGGCTGGGCGCGGCGGAGCCTAGACCGCGCAGAGCGGCCGGCGCGCGGCCTGGATCGCTTCGACGGCGGCCTTCGGCCCGACGTAGGGCGCGAGCACGGTGAACGTGAGGTGGTCGACGAGGCACGGCAGCCGCGACAGGCGCCCGGCGGCGACGTAGGCGGAGACGATCGCCCACACGGCGCCGGTGACCGCTTCGTGAGCCACCGCGGGCCCGCGCCGCGGCGCTGGGCCGGCGTCGGTAAGGAGCTTGGTGAAGCCCTCGACCGACCGTGTCATGCGCCCGATCATGCCGGGCCCGACCTCGAACACGTCGATGAACGCGATCCGCAGCAGCGCCTCGTGGCAGACGAGGTAGTCGACGAACGCGGCCATCGCGCGGTACACGGCTTCCGGCCAGGAGGCGGCGTTCTCGAAGCTGTCCCTGACGGCCTCGAGCCCTTCGCGCACGAATTCGTCGAGCACCGCGAGGAAGCACTCTTCCTTGTTGGCGAACTGCTTGTGGAAGGCCTCGGTGGAGACGCCCGCGAACTGCGCGATCTGCGGGTCGGTGAGGTGCGAGTAGCCTTCGTCGAGCGTGAGGTGGACGACCGAGCCGAGCACCCGCGCGCGCTTGTCGTCGCGGGCGAGGAACGCGGCGGGCGTCGGCGGCTGGTGCGCGCGAGATGCTGGGCGCGGGCACGCCGAGCCGGGCGGCGGCGGGGATGCGGTAGGACTCGATCCAGTCGAGCACTTCGTCGGTCAGCGCGTACAGCTCGCGCTCGCGGTGCTCGAGCAGGCGCGTGAACACGGCGTGGCGGACGCCGCCGACGATTCCGCGGCAGGTCAGCGCGCGGGAAGCCGACGCCGTCGGGCGCCGTCTGGAAGGCGCCGGCGACGAGCCGCTCGAACGTGAGGCCCGCGAGCTGCATGCGCTCCCTGGCCGGCGGCCCGATGCCGAGCGCGTCCACGAGCACGAGCCGCGGTCCCTTGGGCGACTCGGCGATGTCGTCGAGCAGCGCCTTGCAGCGCCGCGTGCAGGCGGTTGGCCCAGCCGCGCTCCTGGCTCCAGGCGTCGAGCGCCTGCTTGCGCGCGCGAGCCACGACGATGTCGTAGGTGGCCAGGAAGCACTGCTCCTTGTTCGAGAACAGCTCGTAGAAGGCTCGGCGCGAGACGCCGGCGAGGCCGATCACGTGCGCGACGGTCGTGGCCTGGTAGCCGCGCTGGGAGACCGCCTCGATCATGCCGCCGTAGAGGCGGGTGCGCTGGTTGCGGGCGACCTCGTCGCGGCCCATCCCGCTCGGCCCGTGCGGCAGTCTGCGATACAGCGGTGCGACCTGGCTTCCTGTTCTACCTGTCCCCACGCTCGACTCCCTGTTCGACCTAACCCCACACCGGCGCTCGAGTTCGATCTATCCCCATCGTTCAATAAGGTAGACCAGAACGCGTCCACATTGCAAGTTGTCTCGACTTTTAATAACAAGACTTCTCGGACGATTCCAGCCGTGTCTCCCATAGGTGCAACCGTCCGACAGACAATGCGATTCGGATCACCGGGGATCGGGCGCTGGGCCTGGGATTCTACGAATCTGAACGGGCGGGCCAGGTGGGCTGAAGGCGGTCTGCGGCCGGCCTCGGAGGAGACCGCGCCTCAGGCGGTGAGCGTGAGCCGGCGCGGACCGGGATGAAATCCGAGCTCGACGAGCAGGCCGGCGAGGCTCGAGGCGATCGCGGGCTCGCCGTCGATGCGCTCGAGCGCGAGCTTGCCGAGTCTGCCGGCGCGAACGGCTCCGGCGAGCGCGACGAGCGCCTCACGCAGCGGATCGGCATCGCGCGCGGCCTCGGGATCGGCGCCGCGCGCAGCGTCGGCGTGGCGCCCGGCGCCGCCCAGCGTCATCAGGCTGCGCCCGCCGCGCTCGACGTACAGCGCGGGCTCATCGGCGACGAGCACGACGTAGGCGCCGGCGACGCGCGCGGGGCGCGCCCTGACCCCCTCGTGGGCGGCCTCGCGCTTGGGCCACGGCGAGCGCGGCGCCGTAGGGCTGGGCGGGGTCGGCGGCGGCGATCACGAGCGTGCGCGGGCGCTCGCTGCCGGCCTGCGCGCCTGCACCTATTCCCGTGAGTCCCAGCGCGGGCGCGGCGCGCAGCCGCTCGACGGCTCCGGGGAGCGCGAACTGTGCGCCGCCCATGCCCTCGATGAAGTAGCCGCGCCGGCAGACGCCGAGCGTCTCGAGCTGGGCGAACGTGTCGTAGAGCAGCGCGAAGCCGCCCTTGATGCCCTCGGCGAGGACCTGCTCGCGAGTGACGATGCCGTAGCGCTCGAGCAGGAGCTCGGCGAGTGCGCGCCGGCGCTCGCGCGCGCCGGCGGGCCCTTCGGGCCCGCCGCGGAAGACCCGCTCGGTGAGCGACCAGCGGCCCTGGACCTGAGCCTGCGCGCCGCTGCGCCGGTGTCGCCCGGCAAAGCGCGAGCGCCCGACGCTCGACCGGCTCGAGCCACCGCCGGCGAGCCACGCCTGCCCCCCGAAGAGCGCTCGGTGCGGGCGAGCGCAACCGGACCGAGAGACACTCGCTCCGCTCGCATCCCCGAACCGGCCGCGGCGCGCGCAGGGGCGCCCACGCGTCGTTGGTGACCTCGCCGGCCCACACGAGGTCCCAGAGCGCCTCGCGCAACGCCTCCGCGGGAGCGTCGAGCTCGGCGAGCAGGTCTGTGAAGAAGCACGGCCCGGCGGCGAGATGCGCGCGCAGGAGCTCGTGCTCGGGGCTGCTCGGCGGCTGCTGGCCGGCGCGCGCCGAGCCGGCGGCCGGCGGCGGCCCGAGCATCGGGGCGTCCTCGCGGAAGTACAGCGCGACGCGCCCGGAGCGCCCGAGCGGCCCTGCCCCCACCCACACGAGCTCGCCGCCGGCGCAGAGGCTGTCGAGCCAGGATTGCGAGTAGGCGCCGGTGCGCCGCGGCAGCACGTCGCGCTCCCAGGTCTCGACCGGCAGCGCGAGCCCCTGTAGCGGCACGAGCACCTCGCGCAGTCGATCGACGCCGGCGTTCGATCCGCTCATCCCGCCCGCCCCGTGGCGGTCGATGCCCTGCCAGGAGGGCAGGAAGGCGGCGAGGCGGCGCTGCTCGGCCGGCTCGATCTCCTTGCGCAGGGCGGCGAGCGAGGCGCGCCGGAGGCGTCGCAGGACCTCGACGTCGCACCACTCGCGATCTGTGCCGCCCGGCCGCAGCTCGCCGCGGACGAGCTCGCCGGCGCGCTCGAGCTCGCGCAGCGCGGCGCCGCGTCGACGCCGTAGCGGGCGAGCAGCTCCTCGGTCGTGAACGGCCCGTGCGTGCGCGCGTAGCGGCCGACGAGCTCGCGCAGCGCATCGGGGCACGTCGGCGAGGAACGCGTCGGGCAGCCCGCCGGGCGGCATGGCGCCGAGCGCGTCGCGGTAGAGGCCGGCCTCGTCGGCGGCGATCCAGCGCTGCTCTCCGCCGACGCGCAGCCGCACGGCGCGCCGTTCGCGCTCGAGCAAGCCCAAAAGCCCATCGGCGTCGATGCCGGCGAACACGCGCTCGACGACCTCCTCGCGGGTGAGGTCGCCGACGCGCCGTAGCACGTCGTGCAGGCCGTCGCGGCCGGTGGCGCGGGTGATCTCGGAGCGGTGCTGCAGGTCGTCTTCGACGCGCGGCGAGCGCGCCGGGGTCGATCAGCTCGCGCAGCTCCTCCTGGCCGAGCAGCTCGCGCAGCAGGTCGCGGTCGAGCGAGAGCGCGGCGGCGCGGCGCTCGGCGTTGGGCGTGTCGCCCTCGTACATGTAGGTGGCGACGTAGTCGAACAGCAGCGAGGAGGCGAACGGCGAGGCGGTCTGGGTCTCGACCTCGACGAGCGCGATCTCGCGCGTGTGAGAGGCCGCGCAGCAGCTCTTGCAGCCCGGGCACGTCGAGCACGTCTCGCAGGCACTCGCGGTAGGTCTCGAGCACGATCGGGAAGTCGGCGTAGCGCGGGCGACCTCGAGCAGGCTCTGGGCCTTGAGGCGCTGCTGCCAGAGCGGCGTGCGGCGCCCGGGGTAGGCGCGGGGGATCAGCAGCGCGCGGGCGGCGTTCTCGCGAAAGCGCGCGCCGAACAGCGCGGAGCCGCCGAGCTCGGCGGTGACGGCGGCCTCGACCTCGTCGGGGTCGAGCAGGACGAGCTCGGCGATCGACTGCCGCTCGCCCCACGCGCCCGCCTCCTCGCCATCGAGATCCGGCAGGTGCAGGACGATGCCGTCGTCGGAGCCAGATTGCGTCTGCCTCGAGGCCGAAGCGCTCGCGCATGCGCGCGGCGAGCGCGAGCCCCCAGGCGGCGTGGACGCGCCCGCCGTAGGGGGAGAGGACGCACAGGCGCCAGTCGCCGATCTCGTCGCGGAAGCGCTCGAGCACGATCGTGCGCTCGCTGGGCAGCACGCGCGTGGCGGCCTGCTGCTCGCGCAGGTAGGCGAGCAGGTTGCGCGCGGCGCGCTCGTCGAGGTCGTAGTCGCGCTGCGAGCGTCTCGGCGTCCTGCTCGACGGCCCAGCGCGAGAACGCGCCGATCGCCTCGCCGAGCTCGATGGGCCGCCCGACGGAGTCGCCCTTCCAGAAGGGCACGGCGCCGGGGGCGCCGGGGGCGGGGGTGACGATCACGCGGTCGCGGCCGATCTCCTCGATGCGCCAGGTGGAGGCGCCGAGCAGGAACGCCTGCCCGGGTCGGGCCTCGTAGACCATCTCCTCGTCGAGCTCGCCGACGCGGCGGCCGTCGGGCAGCGACGACGGCGTAGAGGCCGCGGTCGGGGATCGTGCCGGCGTTGGCGATGGCGAGCTGGCGCGCAGCCCTTGCGCGCGCGGATCGTGCCGGCGACGCGATCCCAGACGATGCGCGCGCGCAGCTCGCCGAACTCCTTGGACGGATAGCGCCCGTCGAGCATGTCGAGCACGTTCTCGAGCAGCTCGCGCGAGAGCGTCGAGTAGGAGTGCGTGCTGCGTGACGAGCGCGTGGAGGTCGTCGACCGAGACGCCGGGCGCCCTCGGGCTCGGCGCTGGCGGCGATGGCGACGATCTGCTGGGCGAGCACGTCGAGCGCGTTGCGCGGCACGACGGTGGGCTCGATCAGGCCTTCGCGCATGCGCCGGGCGACGACGGCGCACTCGAGCAGGTCGCCGCGGAACTTGGGGAAGATGCGCCCGAGGCTGACCTCGTCGACGCCGTGCCCGGCGCGCCCGATGCGCTGCAGGCCGCGGGCGACCGACTTGGGCGACTCGATCTGCAGCGACGAGGTCGACGGCGCCCATGTCGATGCCGAGCTCGAGCGAGCTGGTGGCGACGAGGCAGGGCAGCTCGCCGGCCTTGAGCAGCTCCTCGACCTTCGTGCGCTCCTCGCGCGCGAGCGAGCCGTGGTGGGCGCGGCGCGATCGTCCGCCCGTCCTGCGGCGAGCTCGTTCAGGCGCAGCGCGACGCGCTCGGCGGAGCGGCGGTTGTTGACGAACACGATCGTGGAGGTGTGCTCGCGCACGAGCTCGAGCAGCTCCGGGTAGATCGCCGGCCAGATCGAGCCGCGCGTGGACTCGCCGCCGGCGAGCGGCTCGAGCGGGTCGCGCGCGGACTCCGTCGGGTCCCGACGGTTCGGCTCATCGACTCGACGGGCACCTCGATGCGCAGGTCGAGCTGCTTGCTGCACCCCGGCGTCGATGATCGTGCACCTGCGCGGTGCGGGCCCGACGAGGAAGCGCCCGATCTCCTCGAGCGGGCTCTGGGTGGCGCTCAGGCCGATCCGCTGGAGCGCTCGCCGTCGCGGCCGTGGTCCGTGCGAGCGCACGTGAGCCTCGAGGCGCTCGAGCGTGAGCGCGAGGTGCGAGCCGCGCTTGGAGTGCGCGACGGCGTGGATCTCGTCGACGATCACCGCCTCGACGCCGCTGAGCATCTCGCGCGCGCTGCGAGGTGAGCATCAGGTACAGCGACTCGGGCGTGGTGACGAGGATGTCGGGCGGGTTGCGCACCATCGCGGCGCGCTCGCGCTGGGGCGTGTCGCCGGTGCGGATCCCGACGCGCACATCCTCGGCGCCGATGCCGCGCAGGGGCGCGCGCAGGTTGCGCTCGATGTCGTAGGCGAGCGCCTTGAGCGGGCTGACGTACACCACGCGCGTGCCGCGAGCGCCGCGCACGCGCGGTCCCGCCGCCGTCCGCGAGCTCGGCGCTGCGCTCGGTGCTCAGCCGGTCGAGCGCCCACAGGAAGGCGGCGAGCGTCTTGCCCGAGCCGGTGGGCGCGGACACGAGCACGTGCTCGCCGCTGGCGATCGCCGGCCACGCCTGCGCCTGGGCCGGCGTGGGCACGGCGAAAGCCTGCTCGAACCACGAGCGAACGCGCGGGCTGAAGCTCGAAAGAGACACAAGTTGAGACTACCGCCAGGCCTCGAACGCCCCACAAACCACCGCCGGCCTTCGGGCCGGCGGTTTCTCGTTAGGGCCAAGGGACAATAGCCCTAGGTGTAAGACCCGAGCAGGTTGTTCATGCGGGTGATGGGTGTCTGTCGCCCGATGGCTTGGTGTGGCCTTCGATGGTTGTAGGTCCATAGCCAGCCGTCAAGGGCTGCTGTGCGCTCACCGCTGGTGCGGTAGATCGCTCCGTAGGCCCAGCCGGCGAGCATGGTGCGGATAAACCGCTCTGCCTTCCCGTTCGTCTGGGGCCGGTAGGGCCTGGTGCGTAGGTGGCGGATCCCAATGGCGCGACAGGCGATCGCGTGAACTCCTGAGCGGTAAGGAGCACCGTTATCGGTGATCAGTTCCTGGACCTGCATGCCGTGACGCTCGTAGAACGCGATCGCCCTGCGCAAGAACCCAATCGCTGTGATGGCCTTCTCGTCCGGGAGGACCTCGGCGTAGGCCAGACGCGTCGCGTCGTCGATGGCGACGTGCACGCACTCCCAGCCAATCACCTTGCGACTGACCCCATCTTGGTCTACGTGTGTCTTCCGCGGGTTGCGCTTGATGCCCGTGATCCGCTTCCCAGCGCCGCCGTGGATCCTCCCGAACTTTCTTCACGTCGATACGGATCAGCTCACCCGCGACCGTGCGTTCGTAGCGTTCCGCGGGCTCCATCCCGAGCCTGCCAAGACGGCCCATCCCGATCCGCTTGAGGATCCCTGAGACGGTCGAGCCGGGCAGCTCGAGCACCTCGCTGATCTCCGGGCCCGTGAACCGCAAACGCCTGAGCGCGGCGATCGCCTCGATCGTGCTCTCGCTGCTGCGGTTCGCCACGAACAAAGGTGCCGAAGAGCGATCCAACAAGCCCGCCACGCCTTCAGCGCGGTAGCGGGCAACCCACTTCCCGGCTGTCCGGGCACTGACCTCGGCTGCCAAGGCGGCCTCTCTCACAGACCAACCATGGTCAACAACACGACGAACCATCCGCTCACGCTGCCTAAATGACAGCGCAGCATTACCGTGCAGCTTCATCCGGTTTCTCCTTGGTGCTGGGGCTTTGACACCACCAGCCTCCAAGGAGGACCGGATGAACAACGTGCTCAAGTTCTACACCTAGGGCCAGGATATCTGGCCGTGTTCCTCACGGCCGTCGAGAAGGTTCCGGAACGGCACGTTGAGGATGCCGGTGCCGAACGCACTGCCAGCCATTCCGGCACGCCGGGCCTTTCGGGCGCGCTTGCGAATCGTGAGCGGATCACCCTCATCGTGTATGAGCAAGACCTCGCTCCTACGAAACGAACGCTCAAGGCGCTGGAGCAGATACTCCCACGCGATGTCAGACGAAGGCCTGCGGCCCCCGACTCGACTCGCCGCCTCGCCCTTGTCGATCACCACAGCGAAAGCTTTCATCCCAAGCTTGTCCTGGATACGCATATGGGCGCGGTAGAGCTTGAATCGCGCCCACGCGCCTCCGTCCGCGAGCTGCTCGCCTCCGAGCGGTGACCGGTCAGCCCATGCGCCCGAGCTCGCCGAGGAGCTGGACCTGGCGTCGCTGCCACCACTGGGCGAGCTCCTGCCTGCCCATCGGCAGCGCGTCGTCTTCTTCAACGTCATCGAGGTAGCCCAGCGCGCGGAT
This sequence comes from uncultured Solirubrobacteraceae bacterium, assembly GCA_963797105.1. Taxonomy (GTDB): domain Bacteria; phylum Actinomycetota; class Thermoleophilia; order Solirubrobacterales; family Solirubrobacteraceae; genus Palsa-744. The sequence goes on along the minus strand of CAWCOB010000002.1, from coordinate 296,156 downwards.
CAGATGCGGCAGGGCATCGGCGGCCGGGCTGAGGTCGTAGCGCTCGAGGAACAGCGCGATGCCGTCCTCGAGCGAGACGATCCCCTCTTGGTCGAGCTTCATCACGTCGAAGTAGTCGCGGAGCTCTCCGCGGTCGCCGATCACCTTGAGCTTCATGGCCATGAGGTCCTTGCGGCCGGCGACACGCAGCCCGGCCACGATCGTCGGCTCCTCCAACAATCGCTGCGGACGAGCCTCGTCCGCGTGCAGGAACTCGACCTTGGTTGTGCCGAACACGCCTCGCAGCGTGCCGGGCGCCTGACGGGTGACCGCGAACGACCCGAGTCTGGCGAGCTGCTCCGCAAGCTCGTCGAGGTCCACCGCTGCCCGGTGATAGAAGAAGTCCAGGTCGGCGCTCTCACGGTGGCGCAGATGGACGGCTACCGCGGTGCCACCTCCGAGATACAGCTCGCGGGGCAGGCGTGGCGAGAGGGCCTCCCACGTACGCGCGGTCGCGGCGGGCAGTGTGTGGCGCAAATCCGCTGGGAGACGGACGTCGCTCGCGGAGGCGGCGGCCTGCCCCTTTCGTGGTTCGCCGCGTGGCGCCATCAGGCCGTGCCCAGGGCGGCGAGATTGCGCGCCAGAGCACGCGTCTCACGGTCGAGGCCGCGGGCGCCCGCGGCCTGTGCCCAGTCGGATGCTCTCAGATTCCGAGCACCCCAGGCGAGCCCGTCGAGATCCATCGTCGCCAGGAGACGGCGGGCTATGTGGGGCCCTCCAAGCTCGAGCTGCAGTTGCGTTGGAGCGGTATTCCAGAACAGGTGACGCAGGCGCGCGGGAACCCGCGTGTCGTGCCGTGTGGGCGTGCCGGCCGGCGGTTGGACGCGGGCGAGCAGCGGCGCGAGCTCAGCCCACCGTGGCGAGAGGCGCTCGGCGTGGAACAGCTCCACCCGCCGGGCGCGACCCGCGGCGATGGTCCTCGGCTCGCTTGCGACCAAGCCCTTGCCCTTCAGGGTCCTGAGTGCCCGGGATGCCGCGGTGGGCGAGACCATCGCCCTGTGAGCCACGGCCCGAGCAGACGCCAAGCCCAGCGGGGCGCTCCGTAGCGCAGCCAGGACCTTGACCTCTGTGCTCGTGAGGCCATGTATGCGGACGGACACGCCCAGCACCTCACCTAGACGCGCGACCTGCGTCGGATGCAATTCGATACGCCCGCTCTCGGAGCGAGCGTCGAGGTCCAAGCGCTCTACGGCACGCACCACGCGCGGCAGGCTGGTCCCGAGCTGCCGTGCAACCTCTGCCGCCGATTGGCAATGACTGTCCATATCGTTACTTTAGCGATCTGGAAGGCGAGTCTCGAAATTGCTGGAGCTACTCGCGCCGCCGAGCGGCACAACGTCGAGCTCTAGCTGTCGGGAACCGCGATTTGCCTGACTGCCTCCCTCTTGCCACATGGGTCAGAGACGCCTTCCGCTCGCCGATATCGCTTGTTCAAGCCATTTTCGCGCCGGAGGCTCGGTGGCTCCAAGCCGCGTGTCTAGGATCGCTTGCGTTGCCATACCCGGAAATTAGGATCGCTCGCACAGTGCTGCTGCTCTGGATATGAGGAAACATCCTCAAACGCTTCTCGATACCAACGGAGGGGTCCTCGACTCAACGAGCACCAGTGCCTTAATCGGTTAAAGGAACGGTCTTAAACGCCGTTGATCCGGGTTCGAGCCCCGGCTGGTGCATGGCAGTGCAACTCGCTCTCTGGCGCCGCCCGTGAACACGAACCTATTCGACTACTTCGAGGAACTCGCCGCAGCGGATGGCGCGCCGGCCCCGTGGGCTGCGCGCGCCCCGCGGCGACCGCAGCCGGACTACGACCTGAAGCTCGTGCCGCGCTCGCCGGCGTGGCAGCGAGGACCCGGAGTCGCTGGCGGCGCTCGAACGGATCGCGCGGGAGACGTGGGTTGACGCGGTGCTCTTCCACGAGGACGAGGTGCGGCTGCGCATCGACGACGGCTGGATCGAGACCGCGGGCGCGGCGCTGGAGGCCGGCGGCAGCGCCGAGGCGGCGCTCGCTGACCTCGCTGCGCGGGCAGCGCTTCTCGGTGCAGTTCTGGGACGCGAACGCGACCAAGGCGCTGCACGTCGGGCACCTGCGCAACCTCGCGCTCGGCAACGCGCTCGCGGCCGCGCTGACGCAGGCGGGCGCCCGCGTCGAGCGGCGCAGCCTGATCTCAGACGCCGGGCGCAGCATGGGCGAGGCGATGGCGGGCGTGATCCAGAGCGGGCGCCATACCCAGTCGTGGCCGGACGGCGCCCAGAAGAGCGATCACTTCGTGGGCCTCTGCTACGCGGACTATGTGGCCGCCGCGGCGCAGCTCGCCGACGCGGCGGCCGAGCGCCGGAGGACTCGCTGACGCGCGAGCTCGAGCTCCAGCACGACGCCGCCGACGACCTGCTCAAACGCGTCATGGGCGGCGACCCGGAGGCCCTGGAGCTGTGGTTCAAGACGCGCGCGTGGGTGATCGCCGGGCAGCGCAAGACGCTGGCGCGGCTGGGCGTGGCCTTCGACCGCGTGTTCTTCGAGTCGGACTTCCTCGCCGACGCCGCCGAGCTGACCGCGACGGGCCTGCGCGACGGGCGCCTGCAGCGGCGCGAGGACGGCGTCGTGATCTACGCGACGGGGCTGGAGGACCTCGAGGAGCTGCCGCTGATCCGCGCCGACGGGCTGACGACGCAGCACATGCGCGCGGTCGCCTACTGGATGTCGGCGCCGGAAATGGAGCACGTGACGACGCTGCAGGTGTGCGGCACCGAGTGGGTCTCGCACGCCGCCGGCATCCGCAAGCTGATGACCGAGATGACGCCGGCGGGCAACGGCGGCGTGCACCCGACGCGCGACATCTTCCACGGGATGGTCGCCCGGCAGAAGCGCGCCGTGGCCTCGAGCGCGGATGGGGCGCTGCTGATCGACGACCTGATCGAATGGCTCGAGGCGGAGATCGACGCGCGAGCCCGCGCATGCGCGAGATGCGCCGCGCGCACCCTGCGCCCGAACGCATCCCCGCGCAGGTCGTGCTCGGCTACTTCCTGCCCTACCCGATGACCCCGCGCGTGGACTTCGATCCCGAGAAGCTGCTGCTCGACGGCGAGAGCCTCGGCTGGGACATCGTGCGTGCGCGGGCGCACCACGGCGGGCTCTCGGCGCCGCGGGGCCACAGCCCGGCCGAGGAGCCGGACTACCGCTTCGCGGTGGTGCAGTCCGAGCTCTACCGCCGCCACCTGCGCCTCGCCGTCGAGCGCCTCGACGTGAGACCGCTCGCGCACTACCTCAGGCATCTTGCCGCCTGGTACCTGGAGCGGGAGCGCAGCAGCCATGTCGAACGCGTAGTGCACACGCTGCTCGACCGCGGCGCGCGCGGGCTCGGCCTGGAGGCGGGTCGCTGATCGTGAGCACGCTGCTGATCGACAACTACGACTCCTACACCTACAACGTGTTCCACCTGCTCGCGGCAGTCTCCGGCGAGGAGCCGATCGTGATCCACAACGACATGGTCTCCTGGCGCGTGCTCTCGCGCTGGGACTTCGACGCGATCGTGCTCTCGCCGGGGCCTGGCCACCCGGCCCGCTGGCACGACTTCGGCGTGTGCGCGGACATCCTGCGCTCGAGCGAGATCCCGGTGCTCGGCGTGTGCCTCGGCCACCAGGGACTCGGGTACGTGCTCAACGGCGCGGTCACGAGCGCGCCGCTGGGAGCCAGGCACGGGCGCCTCAGCCAGGTGGAGCACGACGGCGGCGGCCTGTTCGACGGCATCCCGCAGGGCTTCTCGGTCGTGCGCTACCACTCGCTCGCGGTCACCGGCTCGCTGGGGTCGGCCGGGCGCGTGACCGCGTGGACGGGCGACGGGATCGTGATGGGTATCGAGCACGCCACGCGGCCCCTGTGGGGCGTGCAGTTTCACCCGGAGTCGATCGCGACCGAGCACGGCCACAAGCTCGTCGAGAACTTCTACGCGCTCGCGCGCGAGCGCCGCCCGCCGCGGCGCCGGCGCATGAGCACGCCGCTCGCGCCGCCGCAGCGCGTCCGCACGCGCAGCGCCGACTCGGATGTGAGCCTGAGGCTGCGCAGCATCGAGGGCGAGCCGTCGTGCGAGCTGCTGTTCGAGCGCCTGTTCGGGCAGGCCGATCACGCCTTCTGGCTCGACAGCGCGACCGCCTGTGCCCCGGAGGGTGCGCCGACAGAGCTCGGACAGTGCTCCTATATCGGCACGAGCGCCGGGCCTGACCGCAGCGTGCTCGAGTACGACGTCGCACGCGGGATCGTGACCGACCGCCGCGCCGACGAGACGCGAACCCTGTCCGGCTCGATCTTCGACGTGCTCGACCGCGAGCTTCAGAGCCGCACGCTCGAGCCGCCGGCCGAGCTCGCGCGCGGCCTCATCGGCGGCTACGTCGGCTACCTCGGCTACGAGTGCAAGGCCGACTGCGGCGCCTCCAACGTGCACCGCTCGGACATGCCCGACGCGGTGCTGATGCTCGCCAACCGCGTGATCGCGGTCGACCACACGAGCCGCCGCACCTTCCTCATGGCGGTCTGTAGCGGCGATGAGGAGGACGCCGATCGCTGGCTCGATCGGGCCGAGCGAACCGTGCGCGAGGTCCTCGCGACGCCCCCGCCCGGCGAGCCCGCGCCGCCGCCGATGAGCGCGACGGGCGCGGATCCGGTGCTCTTCCGCTGCGGACGCGGACGCGAGCAGTACCTGGCCGACATCGCGCGCTGCCAGGCCGCGCTGAACGCCGGCGAGTCCTACGAGGTGTGCCTGACCGACCAGATCCACACCGACGCGAGCCCCGAGCCGTGGCGCCTCTACCGGCTGCTGCGCCGGCGCAACCCGGCGCCGTTCGCCGCCTACCTGAAGCTCGGCGAGCGCGTAATCGTGAGCTCCTCGCCGGAGCGCTTCCTGTCGGTCGACCGCGAGCGCCGCGTGCAGGCGCGCCCGATCAAGGGCACGGCACCGCGCTCGAGCGACCGCGAGCGCGACGAGGCGCTGCGCGCGAGCCTGCTCGGCGACGAGAAGACGTTCGCCGAGCACCTGATGATCGTCGACCTGCTGCGCAACGATCTGGGGCGCGTATGCGAGATCGACAGCGTGCGCGTGCCGGACCTGATGGTCGTCGAGCGCTACGCGACCGTGCACCAGCTGATCTCGAACGTGACCGGCGTGCTGGAGCTCGGGCGCACGCCGGTGGAGTGCGTGCGCGCGTGCTTCCCGGGCGGCTCGATGACGGGCGCGCCGAAGCTGCGCACGATGGAGATCATCGACGACGTCGAGCGCGAGGCGCGCGGTGTGTACTCGGGCGCGATCGGCTACTTCGGCCTGGACGGCAGCGTCGATCTGTCGATCGTGATCCGCACGATCGTGATGCGTCCGGGGGCCACGACGATCGGCGCGGGCGGCGCGATCGTGATGCAGTCCGATCCCCAGGAGGAGTTCGACGAGATCCTGCTGAAGGCGCGCGCGCCGATGTCCGCGATCGCGGAGGCGCTCACGGGCAGCGGCGCTCCCACTGCGTGGCGCGTGGAGCTCGAGCGGCCCGGGGAGATCGGCAGGGCGGCATGAGCGAGCCCGCCGCCTCCGCCGGGCGTCGGCCGGAGACGCCGGTGAGCTGCCGCGTGCGTGGCGCCACCTATGAGGATCTGCCCGCGATCGCGGTGGCCGTGTGCGGGCTGCTCGTGGAGCTGGGGGCGAAGGCCCCGCCGCAGGCGCGCCTTCAGGCCGCGGCGCGGGCGCTGCTCGACGAGCCGCGCGCCGGCGCGCTGCTCGTCGCCGACGCCGGCAGCCAGCTCGTCGGCCTGCTCGGCGTCAGCTGGCAGAGCGCGATGCGGATCCCGGGCCGCTACGGCCTGATCCAGGAGCTGTGGGTGCACACGGACTGGCGCGGCCGGGAAATCGGCAGCGAGCTGCTCTCGGCGCTGTCGGAGCTCGCGCGCGACCAGGGAATCGAGCGCATCGAGGTGGGGCTTCCGGGCGAGGGCTTCGAGCGGCTGGCGGCGACGCACTCCTTCTACGCGAGCAACGACTTCGCGGCGATCGGCACGCGCATGCGCAGGCTGCTGTGAAGCGCGAGCTGCTGATGGTCGAGCAGCAGCCCGGCGGCGCCGACGGGGCGCCGTGGATCCTCGACCGGCACGGGCGCAGGATGCGCGGCCGCGACGACAACCGCCGCACCTCAGAGCTGCGCGGCGGCCTCGCCCGCCACGAGCGCGTGCGGCCGGCCCCGGCCGATGTGCCACGGCGGGAGGTCGAGCGAATCGTCGGCATGCTGCACGAGCGCGACTATCTCCAGGCGCTCGCGCGGATCAGCTCGGATGAGCCGACGCTGATGCCCGAGTGGGCGCCGCCGGGCCTGCCGGCCGACAGCCCGGTGTGGGCGGGCGTTGTGAGAACCGCGTTCGAGGGCATGCGCACGGCGATCGCCGCGGCGCAGCGGATCGTCGCGGGGGATCGGTTCGCCTACGCGCTGTGCCGCCCGCCCGGCCATCACGCGGGTCCCGCCTGGATGGGCGGCTACTGCTACCTGAACACCGCCGCGGCCGCCGCGCAGGCGCTGTGCGACGGGGGTGTGAGGCCTGTGACGATCGTCGATCTCGACTTCCACTTCCCCACCGGCACCGCCGCGGTGGTGGCGCGGATGCAGGACGTGAGGCTGCACTCGCTGCACGCGACAACGCTCGAGAACCTGCCGTGGAAGGCCGTGGCGGAGCGCGAGCACGAGCGCTTCGTCGACTTCACGAGCGCCCCGGACGCGGAGACGTATCTCGCTGCCCTCGACGCGTCGATCGAGCAGCTGCGGCGCTCGACGGCGGCGGTCGTGCTGTCGCTCGGCTACGACACGGTCGGCGGCGACCCGCACGGCAGCTGGAGCTTTGAGCCGGAGATCTTCGCGCAGGTCGGCCGGCGCTTCGCGTCCTCGGGGCTGCCCGTGTGCGTCGTGCAGGAGGGCGGCTACGCGCTGGAGACGCTGGCGGCGTGCAGCCACGCGTTCGCGCGGGGGCTGCTCGACGAGGGCTCGGCATGAGTGGCCTCGAGCCGTTCCGCGCGCGCCTGGACGTACTCGACGAGCAGATCGCGCGCCTGCTGGGCGAGCGCTTCGAGGTCTGCCGCGAGGTGGCCCGCTACAAGAGCGAGCACGAGATCCCGATGATGCAGCCCGAGCGCGTCGCGCAGGTGCGCGAGCGCTACCTGCGCCGCGGCGCCGAGGTCGAGCTGCCGGCGGACTTCACCGCGGCGCTCTTCGAGCTGTTGATCGGCGCGACGTGCAAGCTCGAGGATGAGCTGATGGCGACGGCGAGCGCGACGGCGGAGGACCGGCGGTGACGCGCTCCGAGCTGCCGCCGGGCCCGCGCATGCCGGCCGCACTGCAGGCGATCGCGTGGGCGCGACGGCCGCTGCCGTTCCTCGAGCGCTGCCGCCGGCGCTACGGCGACGTGTTCACGCTGCGCGTGCGCAACGCGGGCACGTGGGTGATCCTCAGCGACCCGCAGGACGTGAAGGCGGTGTTCACCGCCGATCACGCGACGCTCGGCGTCGGCATCGCCAACTCGATCCTCGGCCCGCTGCTCGGCCCGCGCTCGGTGATGCTGCTGGAGGAGCCCGAGCACGTCAGACGGCGCAAGCTGATGCTGCCGCCGTTCCACGGCGAGCGCATGCAGGGCTATGCCGAGATGATGGAGCAGGTGACGCGCCGCGAGCTGCGCGGCTGGCCGCGCGGGGAGCCGTTCGAGCTGTGGCCGCGCGCGCAGGAGATAACGCTGGAGGCGATCATGCGCGTCGTCTTCGGCAACGTCGAGACCGAGCGCATGCGCGGCCTGCGCGTGCGGCTACGCGAGCTGACCGACTGGATGAACGACCCGCGCCGGCTGACGCTGCTCGCCGCCGCGGGGCCGCGCTGGCTGGCGGGCAACACGGGCTACCGCGAGGTGATGGCGCCGGTCGAGCATGCGGTGCTCGAGGAGGTCCGCGAGCGCCAGGCGGTCACGGACTACGACGAGCGACCCGACATCGCCTCGATGCTCGCGCACGCGCACTACGAGGACGGCGCCCCGATGAGCGAGCAGGACCTGCGCGACGAACTCGTGACGCTGCTCACCGACGGCCCGACCTCGGCGCTGGTGTGCTGGGCGTTCGAGCGGCTGCTGCGCCACCCGGACAAGCTCGCGCGCCTGCGCGAGGAGGTGCTCGCGGGCGAGAGCGACGAGTATCTGGAGGCGGTCGTCAAGGAGACGATGCGCCTGTGCCCGGCGGCGCCGATCGTCGTGCGCAGGCTGCTCGAGCCGATGCGCCTCGGCGGCTATGAGATCCCGGCCGGGACGACGGTGGCGCCGTGCGTGCACCTCGTGCACCGTCGCGAGGACGTCTACCCAGAGCCGCGGCGCTTCCTGCCCGAGCGCTTCCTCGAGCAGCCCACCGGCGCATACACATGGATCCCGTTCGGCGGCGGCGTGCGCCGCTGCCTGGCGGCCCCTTACGCGCAGCTGCTGATGAAGAGCGTGGTCGGCACGGTCGTGGCCGAGCTCGAGCTGCGCCCCGTCGTGCGCCGCGGGGAACGGCCGCAGAAGAGCGCGATCACGTTCGTGCCGCACATGCACGGCCTGGTGACCGCTGCGGCGCGCGGTGGGGCAGATCGATCGGATGAGCGCGCCTCGCCCGAGAACACTCGAACGCGCGACGGCAGCGCCGACTACATGACGCGGGCGGGGGGATAGCGGGCACCCGTTTCACGTTCTGGTGTGGGTGGCTTGACCGGACCAGACTTGACCGAACCCACTCAGTGCTCCCACTCGAATCAACTCACGGGAACCCCGTCACCGATACGGTGCCGCGCACCAACACGACACCGCACCAGCAAACAGCCCATCACCAAGACACCACGATGCCCAGGCTACCTACCCACACGGCATCAGCCGTTGATTTCAAGCGAAAGCAGACTATTGCTAGCCGTCGCACCTATGAATAACACTTCACCAATCACTAAGCCGTTTCTTTACCGCCGATATTGCAGGTCCCGGCTTCGTTAGCCGCTAACAGTTTCTTGTTAAAGAAAACACTGACTAATAACAGTTTCCCTATTTCTTCTTCGGTTAAGTTCAGCGCTAACACTAAAACGGTTTCTGCGCCCGTGCTACAGACATCATCTACTTTGAGGCCGGCGACCGTGCATTCCTCTAAATAGCCAGGTTCTTTACCAGCTACACTAGCCTTGAATAAGATCCAATAATCATTGACCCCGGCTTCTTCCGTTAATTCTTCAATTGGGGTCAGCCACGGCAGGTTAACGGGCGCGAACGTGACGGCTTTACCTGTTTCGCAACCGCTGGCGACGACTTCTTCTTTTAAGTTTTCTGCGTGGGCTGCAGGCAAACATGATGTGAATGTGATCGTTGTGATTTCGCCTGCGGCTCCCGGACCTACCCAGCCTTCGTCTAACACCGTTTCGGGCGGACATTCGATTGCGGCGGGCACGCCCATGTCTTCGATCTTTATCGTTTCTAAGTTTTCAGATAACACTAAGCACCGGGCTTCTCCGGTCCCGGTGATTTTTTCTCCGGCGCATAACCATTCGAACGCGGCGGATGCGGACCCTGCGGACACGGCGAGCGCACTCAGAGATGCGAGCGCCAGCAGCGCGACAGCTAGCTTCTTCATGATCTACTCTCTTTCATCTCGGCCGGAATGAACCCATTGGGTCCGGCCAGAGTCGACAAGGTTGCTGCACACACACCACCGACTGGTCATGCCGGATGCGTGTGCCGCCTTACGAAGTCGGAACCCCTAATCCCAAAGTTCGACCATTAGAATATACAGAAGGCCGTGTCGGCCGTCAAACTCTGTTTCCGACCACCCGGCCGCGTCCGCCAACCGCCAGCTCCAAAGGCCCCGTAAGCTAGCCGTGGTGCTTCTTCGGGTGCTTCGCGCGGTGGCCTGCCTTTTTCTGTTTGTGTTTGGGGCAGTTGGTGATTTTGACGGGTGTGTTTTGGTGTATTTCGGTGCCGTTGGAGGCTTTGAAGAGGACGGGCATTGTGAGTTTCTGGCCGCAGAAGCTGTAGTTGTCTTTGGGGGGTAGGTTTGCGCCGAACTCGCTGTCGGGGCCGATGGGTAGGTTGACTTCGATTGATTCGAAGGGGACGTCGGGGAGGTTGCGGAATGTCGCGCTCGTGACCCCGGTCTTTTTGTTGATGAACGTTTCGCCGTGTAGTTCGATCGTGACCCCGTAGCCTTGGAGGACCATCACGGCGTCGGGGAACTTCGCGCTGCCGTAGGATACGAAGTACACGGGCCCTTCCAGCGGGACGGGGAGGATCGGTGTGTGCACGACCGCGTGGCCGATGATCGACGCCCCAGGGCACGCTGAACGGTTGGTTTCGAACACGCTCGCGAGGCATGCCTTCTGGATCGTGGTGAGTCGTGCGGGGAGCTGCTTGGGGATGTCGAACTTCGCCTCGTTGAACCACGACTCGCTCCCGACCGGGCTGGGGGGGTAGGCGACCTTGAACACGAGGCCGGCCCCGTCGAGTTTGGATGCGTGGCCTTTCGTGGATACGCTGAAGCTTGGAGCAAACCGCAGGCTCGAGCAATCCGCGGCTTGAAAGGGGTTCGTGACCGTGACCGGGTCGTTATCGGCTGGGTTCGAGGGTTCCGCGCCGCCGCCGACGATCGTCGCCGCGACGCTCAATGGGTCGCAGTTGGTGGGGTTCAGCATGAAGTGTTCACGGTCGATGTAGACACGGATCGTGCGTAGATGGATCACGATCCCTTTGATGATGTGCGGCACCTGATCCGCCGGGCCAGCCGGCGTGCTGACCTGTGCTGTCTCGCGGTTGATCTCCAACGGCAGATGCACCACCACCGTCCCCAAGTCGAACGGGCCGACATGCGCGCTCGTGACCGACACCACCGAGAACGGCGCACCCTCGAACGGGCCGCCGAGATACAGCTTCCCCGGAGCCTGCACCAACACCGGCCCAACCCCCGCTTCCGCGACCGTATGCCCAATCTCACTACCAACAGGACACGACGGCTCCGCTTCCTCCTGCGCGCCCGTCTTCCCCCGCGCCACTTCGACATCCCCTTCCGGGCACAACGGCACACCATTCAAATCGCCCGTCAAACCCGGCGGCAACTCCGCCGCAAACCCCGTGATCTCCTGTTCCCCATCACCCCGCGAAATCCGCAGATAAAACGGGCTAAACGCACCAGCGTTGTTGCTCTGGGTGCCCGCAATCACCTGCGGGTTGAGTGGTGGTGTGCCGCCTGTGGGGCAGTTGGTGGTGATCGGGAATGCCGGGATCAACGGCTGCAGTGGTGTCCCCGTGGGGTCTGACCATGGCGTCAGCTGCGCTGTGACGGTGTAGTCCTTGCAGGTTGGGGGGGTCACGAGTGGTGCGTTGGCGCCCTGGTTGAAGCTGAACGTCGCGAGGCTGAACGGCAGCGGCGGGAGATCATCGAACGTCGTCGTCAACTGGCCCGTCACCGGGTTCAGCTGCACTTCCCCAGGGGTCTTTATGAACACGCCACGATCAGGGGCACGCGCCACCAGATACAGGGCGAGCAGCGAGGAGAACGGGTTCTTGTTGGGTTCCCCGAACGGTGCGGGTTCCGCGAGGAACACCGACCCTTCGAGTTCTTCTGAGATCGACGGCGTCTTGATCTTCACGCTCGCGAGCGTCGAATCAGCCGGACAACCCATCCCAGCCGTGTACTGCTCGCCTTCCTGCGCGAACTGCGCCTCGCTACACGCCCCCAAACCAGCACCCGAAGACGGGTTGACCGTCATCCCTTCCGGCAACACCACACTCTCCCGCTTCAAAGTCGAGGTCGCCAAACCAGACGCATCCCCATACGTCTGCGGCACCCCAGTCGCCAAATCAAACCCCGACGCCGCACCCGCACTGTTCGTCGTCGTTTCCGCCGAAAGCACCGGTTCCATCCCCAAACGATCACACCCCACCATTTCCCCCAGCCCCATCGACGTCGCCGCAGGGCTTTCGCTTTCCAGGGGGTTCTGCCACGACGTCACCGTAAACCGCGCATCAAGCGGCCCCGAACACGCTGTCGGGTTCGTAAAGAACGGCACTTCCTCAGCATTATCAGGCACACCAAACCGGCTACAGCCGATGCCTTCAACTTTATTGTCCGGTTCGCAGCGCAGCGGGTCATGCACCGGACTCGCCGGGACACCCCACACCGTCAACGACACATCATCAAGCTCCGTCGAGCCCGCCGTCGCGTTATAGAACGTCGTACGCAACCCATATTCCCCCGGGCTACCGGCCGGGATCACCGCGATATCGCCCTCATAATGAAAGTCCGTGCCGACCGTGAACCCGAGCTTCGCGACCTCCCCAGGTTCCGGCGCAAGATTATAAACCGGCTCAAGCCGCGGACCCGAAATACTCCCAACCGTCACCACCGTCGTCACACCCACCTGCGTCGGCACCGGGCAATCGTTACGCAAAAACGAGGCAGGCGAACACACCGGCGTATCAACCAGATCCCCAGCGAACCCCGCTGGCAGCACATAGCTCGTGTCCTTCAAGTTCCCCGCCGTCACCCCCCCACTATCCGTCGTGTTGAACGCCACCGACACCGTCAAATCAGGGTGCGCCCCCGCCTGCACACTCGACAACGAGCTCGAAGCCCCACCAGCCGACACACCAAACCCCGCCGGCGCACCACCAATCCGCGTCGGGGTTTCCACCGCCGCGGACGGCGCACCACCACCCGAGACCCGCACCATATTCCCAACCACACCCGCCCCACCCGACACCCCCACCGGGAACACCAACACCAACGTATCACCCGGCTCCACCACCCCACCATACGAACAGCTCTCATCCCCAACACCCGTCAACCCACAATCCCTCCCAAACCTCCCTTCAACAGCCCCCACACCACCATTCGCCACCAACAACTCATCTTCACCCAACGCACCCGACAAACCCACAAGACCCACCGGCACTTCAACCGTAGCCACCGGCACTTCATCCGTGACCGACACAGGCCCCGAACTCGCCGCAGACCCCGTATTCGTCACCAACACCACAAACCCATCACCACCCACATCCCCACCCCGCGCAAACACCGACGGACGCGACACCGCACTCACCGACCACAACGGACCAGTCCCGGCAACAGCAGGAGCCGGGAAGGCGATGGCCATAGCGATAGCCAGGAGGGTCGGACCGATTCCGGATCCTCGCCGGCCGGCAAGCAAGCGGAGGGCGACGTGCGAGTCGGGAACATTCGAGAAAAAGGGCATTTACCGACGTCTCCCGTGATCGCTGCTCTTCGCTTTTCGTTTACCCTTTGCCCTGGCGCATACAGTCTTCTTCTTGACCTTCCTCTTTACGAAGCCCCGCTTGCACTTTGCTGGCGTCTTTTTGGTGCTCAGCAGCGTGGGGATGTCGCCGGGGCCAGAGAAGGTCAGGGAGGAAGGCGTGGTATCTGGTTGCGTGGTTGGTGGTGTTTGGCAGGTGTTGCCTTCGCATTGTTTGGTTGGGGCTGGTGGTGGCTGGATGCATGGGGATGCGGGTGGGCAGGTGCGGGCGTCGTAGATGTTGGCGACGCTGTTGGTGTCTTGGGGGGTGAGCTTTGCGTGGGTGCCGATGAACACGTTCCCGCCTTCTATCCGGGTGGTGTTGGGGAGGGTGTAGGGGGCGTAGCCGAGGAAGTAGGTCGGGGCGGGGTCGCTGCCTGACCCAATCAACGAGACCACCCCCTGGTGTGTGAGGGGGTTTTCGTGCCATTCGTACGTGTTGAGCGTGTTGTTCGTGGCTTGTGGCACCAGCGGTTCGGGAGTGTCGAAGAACACGTATTCCCCGTTGTCGGACATCGCCTTGACGGGTTCGTCGGCGGGCCCCTTGGATGCGGAGCGCGCGAACTGCGCTTCGGGGCCTGCGATCAGGGTGACGCTGTCGCTGTCGGCGTCGTAGCGCTCGAGGCCCTGGGGGGCATCGAACAGCAGGTAGCGCCCGTCCGGGGTGGTGTACCAGTTCCCATCCGAGCATGGCGGCGCAACTTTTTGCGGGCACGCGAACTGGGCGTTGGCGTGGTGTTGGCCGGTGGCTGCGACGAAGCTCGTGACACCGGTCTGGGTGTCATAGCGGTAGATTTCCCCGAGACCTTCGGTGCTGCTGGACCCGCCCGCGGCGAGCGCGCCCTGGGCGAAGAAGTACACGGCGGTCCCTTCGGCTGCGACCGCGAGCATGAGCGTGACTCCTGCGCCTTTTTCGCGTCCCGGCTGGCCTTCCATGCCGGCTGAGGCGCGTGTTAGGCACCCTTCGCTTTCCCCGCATACCCCGCTCGGGCCGGCTACCCCGCTGGCGCGCCATTCATAGAGCTCCATGTCGTGCAGGTGCAGCGTGGCGGTTTCTTTGGTGAGCTCGGTTCTGGTCGCGAAGAACACCCGGCTGCCGTCTTCGGAGGCGCCCGCGTACAGCGCCGGGTAGCGTTCGCCCGCCGGCGGGGCCGGCACGCCTTCTTCATGGGGCGTGGAGATCTCGATCGTCTCATACCCCGCTTCACCCAACGGGCCAGTGACCTGCACCCGTGCATATAGCTGTGGCGCGTTGACCGGCACACCGTTTTTGCCGGTGATTTCGTCTGGTTCGCCGTTCCAGCAGCCCACGCCGGCGTTGATCGCGCTCGGGTCCGGAGCCGTGAACAGCACCTGCGACCCATCCGCAGAGACCGCCCGAGACGCAGAACCCACCAAACCTACATTTTCTGTTCCTGTTGAGCTGCCGAGCACGGCGCCGCATTCGCTCACGGGCTCGCCTTCGTTGTCGACGTTCACGAGCGCCAGCTCGGGGCGCTGTCCACCTTCGCGTGTTTCATAGCCGCCGGACCATTCACACAAGACATGCCCGTCCTTGACTTTCCCCGCAGCGCCTTCCAGGCCAGGGCAGACAGTGTTGCTTGTGGTTTCCAGGACAACATGCCCAAGGTCGTGCGAGCCCCCGACAAACCGCGTGTCGAACCCTTCGCTGACTTCGTGCACCGGCGGGTCTTGATGCAGGCTGATGTAGCAGTCCCCCGCGACGGCTTCCTGCAGCGACAACCCGCCACGACATACCCCTGGGGCGCCGGGCGGCCCGATCAGGCTCGTCAGCCGCGCGCCTTCTTCACTCGCGGTCGAGCCAACCAGATCGTTGATCGCGACCCGCGAAAGATCACCCACATCAAACAACACACCCCCCGCTTCGGGTGTCTGCACTTCCAGGGCTCGTGACGCGAGCGGCGCAAACGACCAGCGCCCCAGCGGGAATCCTCGGTTAAAGACGTACGCGCCACCGAAGGCAAACGGGAATTCCCCAAACGCCGAGTCCGTTTCCAGCATAAACCCTTCACCGGACTGCGCGGGCACACCAACATTATGATTATTTTCAAACGCGCCGAGCTCCGGTTCGGCGAACATGTCGCTGCCGCCCTGTTTATCCGCTGGGGTCACGAGCTCATAGCCACGTTCGCTCACGACCGCCGCGGGCAGCGTCGTGAACGTCTCATCCGGCCCATAATCGACGCCTTCGTTGTTCTCGGCGACCACCCGAAAGTGATAGGTGCTGCCGGGCGTGAGCGGCCCGATGTGCTGCACCACGCTTTCCAGCATGCTACCCGTGGCGCCGCCCGCGCCAATCGTCGCATCCGGTGAGGGGATGCTGACCCCGTGGCGTTCCCCACCAGAGTACCCCGTCGTGTCGTATTCGAAGTGGTAGCCCGTGGCGGCCCCCGCCGGGTCGATCCGCGCCTGCAAATCCACAAACGCAGACGTAACGCTCCCGGCCGTGGTCGACAGGATCGCTGGTTTCGCGGGAGCCGTGAACGCCAACACCTGGCTGTGTCCCGTCCCGCCTTTCTTCGCTACATCCGTGGTCGCAACCAGACGATAACGATACGCCGTCCCCGCACTCAACTGCGTGATCGCCGCTTTCACGGCGTGTGATTCTTCGAGGCCGATGTTTATTTCCGGCGGTTCACAGACCGCCTTTTCCGCATGCCCGAAGCCTTCTTCTTCGCTGTTTCCGAGCGCCTGCTGATACCCGGCTTCATCGACATACTGGAAGTAGCATTCCGTCACCGGCGCCGGCGTGGGATTCCCATGCTGCGCCGGATCCACCACCCCCGACAACACCGCGCTTCCCCCCGTCCGCCCGTCCACCGGCCCAGCCGTCACCGTCGGGAAATACGCGCCCGGCCCCCACACATCCACCACACGCTGTTCCTCATCAGCGACATACACGTCCCCGCGCGAATCGACCGCCACCCCGGCCGGCTGCTGCAACACCACACCTTCACCGGCTTCGCTCAACTCATCGACGAACCGCGGCGATTCATGCGGCCCCGTTTCGATATCGAACTCGAACACCGCCCCAACATGATGCCTTTCCGCAGTAGGAGTCTCCACGGACACCAGCAGGTGCCCACTGACCCCGTCGACCGCGACGCCTTCCGGTTCGCCTACCTTCCCTTCGATTCGTGGCACGCCGGGCACCCCCAGCACGAACGCCTGCATGTATATGCCGCTAGCCTGAAACTCAAGCACGCTTTTGCAGCCTGGGAGCACCACAAAGATCTCCCCCAAGGCATCCACCGCGACCGCACCAGGGCTAGCCGCCGAGGCGTTGAATTCACAGCCTTTCGGGGCGCCCGCCGGCACCCCGCTGATCTTGCTGGGGACACCTTTCACAGCACCTTCCCCTACGTAACTGCATTCCGCCGGCGCACACGCGAACGCCACCGGTTCTTCTTTTGCATTCAGCTTTTCGATCCCGCCGCTACTCCCAACGGTCGAGGCATAGTGCACACACCCCGCCAGGGTACAATGCGACGGATCCCCGATATCGCCTTCCGGGGAGTTATCGACCGCGACATTCCCCGTGTAGAACTGCCCCGTCACGCGTTCGATCGCACCCACCCGCCCCGCCACCGATTCAAGAAAATGATTTGGAACTTCCGCTTTGGCTTCATACGCCGGGCTGAACCGCTCCCGCAAGCCACGACTGCCAATCCACAAGTCATCTTCCCCACCCGCGACTTCTCGCTCCACCGCCAACCCTTCCGGCTCCAAACACGCCGAGCCCGCCGCTTTCGCTTCCGCTTCCGAGCACAACTTCCCAACAGGTTCTTCAGCACGCGCTACCTGACGCAAAAAAGGGCGCGTAAACGCACCCCACGCCCCCACAGGCACCACCAACCCAACACCCACCACACACACGCACACCACCACAAACCACGGCACCCAAGCCCGGCCACCCCTCACGCCACTCAAGCCCCATCCACAACGCATAAACACCCTCGCCTCGAACCAGCCAAGATACCCAAACCAAACCCGCCGACAGCAACCCGAACCACAGCCAAACCGCTGGTGCGGCGCCGCACACCAACCCGGCGCCGCACCAGCAAACAACCCAACTACCGAGACATCACAATGCCCCAGCCTACCTACGACACGCCATCAGCCATTGATTTCAAGCGAAAGCAACGCACTGTTGTCATGCTTCTCACCAATAAATAACACTTCGCCAAGCACTAACCCGTTTTCTTTACCGCCAACACTGCACGTTCCAGCTTCGCTAGCGGTTAAGAGTTTCTTGTTAAAGATGATGCTGACTAATAATAGTTTTCCGGTTTCTTCTTCCGTTAAGTTGAAAGCTAACACTAAAGCCGTTTCCGCACCGGTTTCGCATGTGTCGGTCACTTTCAGACCGGCGACCGTGCAACCCACCGAGTAAGCAGGCTGTTTACCAGATGTACCCGGCTTTATTAAGATCCAATACATGTTGACCCCAGCTTCTTCTTCTAATTCTTCAATCGGAGTCGACCACGGCAGGTTCACCGCGTGTACTTCAACGCCTTTGCCTGCTTCACAAGCATCACCTACCACTTCTTCTTTTAAGTTTTCTGCGTTAGCCGATCGCACACATCCTGTGAATCCTACTTGTGTAATTTCGCCCGCAGCACCAGGTCCAACCCAACCTTCGTCTAACACCGCTTCAGGCGGGCACGAGACCGAAGCGGGCACACCCATGTCTTCAAGCACAAGCGTTTCTAAGTTTTCAGATAACACTAAACAACGTTCTTCTCCCGTACCGGTGACTGTTTCACCAGCGCATAACCATTCAAACGCCGCAGACGCGGACCCCGCAGACAAGGCAAGCGCACCCAACGATGCGACCGCCAACAGCGCAACAACTATCTTTTTCATGATTCTACTCTCTTTCATCCGATTCTAGGAACGCCGACGAGGCGCCCCAGCCGGAAACGACATTTAGAGTACACGATAGTCGAGTAACTATTCGAAGCTCACCCGACTACCCTTGGACGTTACATTGCCCCACGCCCTTCGTCAAACCTTGTTTCCTACTTGACCGAACCACAACCCCTCGAGGTTTTGTCGCGTGTCAGTTACGCCGATCACATTGGCCTGACTTCGTTAGGTCGGTCCGGTTGGACCGGTCAGTCCCACTTGGATCAACTCACGCGGACTCCGTCACTGGTGCGGCGCCGCACACCAACACGGCGCCGCACCAGCAAACAACCCAACTACCGAGACATCACAATGCCCCAGCCCTACCTACAACCACGCCATCAGCCATTGATTTCAAGCGAAAGCAACGCACTGTTGTCATGCTTCTCGCCAATAAATAACACTTCGCCAACTAGTAAGGCGTTTTCTTTACCGCCAACACTGCACGTTCCAGCTTCGCTAGCGGTTAAGAGTTTCTTGTTAAAGATGATGCTGACTAATAATAGTTTTCCGGTTTCTTCTTCCGTTAAGTTGAAAGCTAACACTAAAATCGTTTCTGCGCCGGATTCGCAATTGTCGGTCACTTTAAGGCCGGCGACCGTACAACCCACCGAGTAAGCAGGCGATTTACCAGATGCACCCGGCTTTAGTAAGATCCAATACATGTTGACCCCAGCTTCTTCTTCTAATTCTTCGATCGGGGTCGACCACGGTAGGTTCAACGCCTTTAGTTCGACGGCTTTGCCTGCTTCACAAGCATTGCCTACCGCTTCTTCTTTTAAGTTTTCTGCTGTTGCCGATCGCACACATCCCGTGAATGCTACTTGTGTAATTTCGCCCGCAGCACCAGGTCCAACCCATCCTTCGTCTAAAACTGCTTCGGGTGGGCACGAGATCGAAGCGGGCACGCCCATGTCTTCAAGCACAAGCGTTTCTAAGTTTTCCGATAACACTAAACAGCGTTCTTCTCCCGTCCCGGTGACTTTTTCTCCAGCGCATAACCATTCAAACGCCGCAGATGCGGACCCCGCCGACAAGGCGAGCGCACCCAAGGATGCAACCGCCAACAGCACGACAACTAGTCTCTTCATGATCTGCTCTCTTTCATCTCAGCCCGGGGCATGAAAGCCATTCAGCCCCAACCAGAGTCGACCAGATTGACTGCACACAGCACCGACTGGTATGCCGGATGCGTGTGCCGTCTTACAAAGCCGAACCTCGAACTTCAAAGTTTCGGCCATTAGAATATACGGGTGTCCGTGCCCGCCGTCAACCTCTGTTTCCGACCGACCCGACCAAGGTTTCGCCGTGCAGTTCGATTGTGACCCGATAAACCCCTTGAGAGCCTTGACTGTGCCCGCTGCACGGCTGGCCACTGGGTGGGGCCGTCACGTGTGGGCCATCGACTTCCAGTTGCGAGCTTGGCCTGGAGAATTCAGCGTTAATCCGGCTGTGTGCAGTTCTTATAGCCGTCGTGTTGGGCCGATGCAAACAGCTGTTTCTGTGCTATGACGACGGCGGTCATGTTTGTCTTGCGGTTCACGCTGGTGGGTATGCCGTCGTAGAGACCTTGCTTGCCCACTTTGTCCCATGCCTTGATCAGCGCCTGCCTATGGTTGAGGAACTGTTCCCACTCCGCTTGGACCGCCGCGGGCGCAGTCAGCTTGGTTAGTTCGGCGAGTGTTGCTCGTTCGGCTGCGGCGAGCTGGCGAGCGACGATCTTGAAGCGGGATTCGCTTTCGACCTTGAGGTTGAACGCGGAGATCGTGCTGTTGCGTCGTGCGCAGATCGCTTCAACGCTGGCAGCCAGTGTCACCGACTTACTCGTGGCACCCGAGCTCGTGCTGTCCGAGCCACTGGAGGTGGCGGAGCTGCCACAGCCTGCCATCGCGGCGGCGAGGAGCAGGATAACAACTCCAGCCACGGGAAGTTTTGCCACGCGAGCAGTCATCATGGGTGTGAATCTTTCAGATACGCGATGGGCTGTCAAGCATTGCCTGCTCTTTGTCTCCAACTTTTCGTAACTGAGTCTTTGTCCGTTTCCTTCGTGAGTGACCTGATATCGAGTGGAAGCTCATTGCGACGCAGGTCGGGCGTGCAACACGCCCTCGGACGTTGGCCATGACTAACCGTAGAACCGCGACACCACTAGCAGCTGGCTGAAGAGGTCGTGCGCGAAGAACAGGGCTACTATCAGCACGCCGACAACCGGCCCCCAGCGACGGCCGGCGGCGCGCGCGGCGAGCGCCAGCGCCGCGCCCAGCAGAGGGAGTAGTGGCAGGAGGTAGCGCGGCTCAGCGAAGCCCAGGCTTTGGCCTTCGCTGTTGAAATAGGCGCTTGCGCCGATCAGTGTCAGGAGTCCGAGGCTCATCGTGATATAGACGGCGAGCTCTTCGGCGCGGTGGTGCAGTCTGCCGGCCATAGCCAGCAGCGAGCGCATACACAGCAACACGATCACGCAAGCCGGGACGAGAGCGGCGTTGTCGACCCACACGGGGAACGACACGTCGAGCCAGCCGTAGAACCCGACCGCTTTGTCAAACCAGACCTGCCGCGGCATCGACACACCTGGGAAGTAGTTGGGCATTCCCGGTAGCCGCGGCAGGTAGAACTGCCAGATGTAATCGATCGCATCGAATATCGGACGACCCTTTGGTGCGAGTGTCAAGGTCGTGGAGACGAGCCCCAGCGCGGGGCGATTGGAGAAGAGGTTGATGAGGAAGTAGAGGACCAATGGACTTACAGCTATCGCGAGCGACGCCCCGAGCGAGCGCAGCGCGATTGCTCTCTTGCCATCTCGCGCCGCACGGATCGTGAGCACTATCAAGCCGAGGACGATGCCTGGCGACAGACCGATGAAGTTCAGCTTCGTGAGAAATCCGGCGGCGGTCAGCAGGCCGATCGCGATTGCCAGCCTGGGGGTGAGCCCGCGTCGAAACGCGCGGGCGAAGCAGTAGAAGATCGCCGCGGAGACCGCGCTCAGCATCGCGTCGGGATTGACCGCGCCGGACATATATCCGAGCGGGGCCGCGAGCGCCACACTGAGGCCGGCGACGGCCCATGCCCAACGCAGGGCGGGCAGGGCCTCGCGGACGAACAGGAAGACGAACAGCGCCGTCGCCGCGCCCATCAAGGCGCTCAGCAGCCGCATCAGCTCGAGTTGGTCGAGCAGCGTCGCCGGCGAGGCGAGTGCGTAGGGGATCGTCTCGAGCAGGTAGTACAGCGGCGGTCCGGTGGCCGCGCCTCCCGCTCTTCCGCCGTTGGAGCGCGACAGCGGCCTGTTGAGGTCTCGCTCCAGCCGGCGCTGCTCGCTCGCCGACGACACCGGGAAGCGCCCTGCTCGCCCCCTGCCCGGCCAGATGTGGAGATCTTCGACGATCAGGTTCTCCGCCGGCGAGAAGTTGGCGACCGTCGACGTCGGCAGTCGCTTGCCTTGGACGAGCTGCTCCGTGTAGGCGAAGTGCGACGGCTCATCGGGAGCCTGAAACGGTGGCGTCACGATCGACCAGCAGACAGCGTTGAGAAGCGCGACGAGGGCACATACGTAAGCTGCCCGCGGGACGCTCCGGAGCTTCGCCGTGAAGCGAGCGGGCAGGCGTCTCCGCGTTGCCTGGCCCGGCCCCTCTCGGCCATCTGTGTCCCGTGCTGTCGTCTGCGCCCGCCCGTTGACGACGGGCGCTTCGACGAGCGGCGTCTTAGCGAGACCCTCAGCCGGCGCCTGGGCCGGTGTGCGTGGCGCGCGCCGTCTCATCGCAGCTCCTTCAGAGCGAGTCGAGAGGTAAGAGCGCCGGCCGCGACCATCAGCGACACCGCCAGGAATGTGATCCATGTGCCGCTCAGCGCGCGACCGAGTCCCATGCGGTAGGCGGCCAAGGATGCGAGCGACCACCACGACTTCGCGCCGGGTCTCAGGTATTCGATGCGCAGGTCGACGTCACCCAGAGTTCTAGGTTCGGTCACTCCCGGCCGCCGCGTGCCCTCGACGACGATCGGCGTGGGGCTGGGTCCCAGGGCGGCGCAGACGAGCGCGTCACGCGCTTCGTGGGACAGTCTCGCGACAGGTATGGCAGCCGCCGCTTCGAGCCCCCAGCCGGCGGGTAGTCCGCCGCGCGTGACGACACGCCCGCCTGCCAGGACCCTGAGACGTATCCAAGGGCCGACGCCAGCCCCCACCGGGAGCCGAATCGCGGATGTGCCCTGCGGGATGCTCGCAACCTGCTGGCAGCTGCTCGCATTGCCGGCGAGGTCGATGTTGCCTGAAATCCCGCCACCGTTCGTACCGATGACGACCAGGGGTGTCTGCGAGAGCGCCACCGCGATCGCACCGGCGATCACGATCGTCGAGACGGCTACAGCGACCCTTACGCTTCGCATGACGCGTAGCGTTGGAGGAGGCTCATTGTCGTGACAGCGATAAGCGACATCCGTCCACGCCCGCTAGGACCCGAGCCTCGTGGCCAAGAGTTCGCGGATGAGCGCGCCGTACGCGGGGTTAGCGCGAGCGAATTCGGACAGCTTCGTCGCGGTACGCGCTCCCGTGCGACCGATGAGAAAGGACGGGTTTTGGAGGTCTGCCCGAACCGCTATTCGCAGGTCTGCGATCGCCTTACTTACGAGACTGTGGCTGAGCCGATCGACCGCCCATTTCGCGAAGTTCAGCCCGGGTACTTGGCGCGCCACGATCTGCGGCAGGGTTTCCGCCACGTAGCAGGAGTCGATTTCGTTCGACGGCTGCTCGTCTTGAGCGCGGTAGAAGTACTCGAGGTAGTACCACAGCTTGTCCTGTATGCCCGCCGCGAGCGCCGCGGCCTGCTTGCCCGCGAATCCTTCCTCCGAATCAGTGCCTTCCTGCACCGATCTATATTCGATCCGCAGCTTTCCCGGACGCACCCACCTGCTGATGGTTTTCGCGAGCGTGCCCGTCGTCATTTCTCTCGAGCGAGGGCAGCTGAGGTCCGAGAAGTACTGGAGCGTCACCAGCGCCGTCGAGCTGCCGATGACGTTGCCCTGCTCCGGGATGCCGCCGAGCAAAGCGTCGACTGCCGCCCTGGCATTGCTGGGCACCATCGGGCTCAGCGGCACCGTGGGCTTGCCGGCAGAGCAGCCGCTCATTGCGAAGAGTCCGGCAACCGCGAGAACGCCGAGCTGTGTGCGCCCTCTTCGTCGCACGGCTAATCTGGATGCGTGCAGCTCTTGTGGCCGTCGAGCTGCGCTACGGTGAGCCTAGATAATGGCGCGCGCATAACAACCAGAATGTCTCACGCGCCGGATAACCTGTCAAGCGGCGACACTACTTCGTTTCCGACTTGGTGGTTTCTGAGTCATGTTGCGTTTTGTGATGTGGCTCCCGGCCACGTGCGACCGTTGATCTTCAGCGAGAGCAACGCACTAGCCGTGGTGCTTCTTCGGGTGCTTCGCGCGGTGGCCTGCCTTTTTCTGTTTGTGTTTGGGGCAGTTGGTGATTTTGACGGGTGTGTTTTGGTGTATTTCGGTGCCGTTGGAGGCTTTGAAGAGGACGGGCATTGTGAGTTTCTGGCCGCAGAAGCTGTAGTTGTCTTTGGGGGGTAGGTTTGCGCCGAACTCGCTGTCGGGGCCGATGGGTAGGTTGACTTCGATTGATTCGAAGGGGACGTCGGGGAGGTTGCGGAATGTCGCGCTCGTGACCCCGGTCTTTTTGTTGATGAACGTTTCGCCGTGTAGTTCGATCGTGACCCCGTAGCCTTGGAGGACCATCACGGCGTCGGGGAACTTCGCGCTGCCGTAGGATACGAAGTACACGGGCCCTTCCAGCGGGACGGGGAGGATCGGTGTGTGCACGACCGCGTGGCCGATGATCGACGCCCCAGGGCACGCTGAACGGTTGGTTTCGAACACGCTCGCGAGGCATGCCTTCTGGATCGTGGTGAGTCGTGCGGGGAGCTGCTTGGGGATGTCGAACTTCGCCTCGTTGAACCACGACTCGCTCCCGACCGGGCTGGGGGGGTAGGCGACCTTGAACACGAGGCCGGCCCCGTCGAGTTTGGATGCGTGGCCTTTCGTGGATACGCTGAAGCTTGGAGCAAACCGCAGGCTCGAGCAATCCGCGGCTTGAAAGGGGTTCGTGACCGTGACCGGGTCGTTATCGGCTGGGTTCGAGGGTTCCGCGCCGCCGCCGACGATCGTCGCCGCGACGCTCAATGGGTCGCAGTTGGTGGGGTTCAGCATGAAGTGTTCACGGTCGATGTAGACACGGATCGTGCGTAGATGGATCACGATCCCTTTGATGATGTGCGGCACCTGATCCGCCGGGCCAGCCGGCGTGCTGACCTGTGCTGTCTCGCGGTTGATCTCCAACGGCAGATGCACCACCACCGTCCCCAAGTCGAACGGGCCGACATGCGCGCTCGTGACCGACACCACCGAGAACGGCGCACCCTCGAACGGGCCGCCGAGATACAGCTTCCCCGGAGCCTGCACCAACACCGGCCCAACCCCCGCTTCCGCGACCGTATGCCCAATCTCACTACCAACAGGACACGACGGCTCCGCTTCCTCCTGCGCGCCCGTCTTCCCCCGCGCCACTTCGACATCCCCTTCCGGGCACAACGGCACACCATTCAAATCGCCCGTCAAACCCGGCGGCAACTCCGCCGCAAACCCCGTGATCTCCTGTTCCCCATCACCCCGCGAAATCCGCAGATAAAACGGGCTAAACGCACCAGCATTCCCATGGATCGGGTACGCCGTGGTTTGTGGGTTGAGTGGTGGTGTGCCGCCTGTGGGGCAGTTGGTGGTGATCGGGAATGCCGGGATCAACGGCTGCAGTGGTGTCCCCGTGGGGTCTGACCATGGCGTCAGCTGCGCTGTGACGGTGTAGTCCTTGCAGGTTGGGGGGGTCACGAGTGGTGCGTTGGCGCCCTGGTTGAAGCTGAACGTCGCGAGGCTGAACGGCAGCGGCGGGAGATCATCGAACGTCGTCGTCAACTGGCCCGTCACCGGGTTCAGCTGCACTTCCCCAGGGGTCTTTATGAACACGCCACGATCAGGGGCACGCGCCACCAGATACAGGGCGAGCAGCGAGGAGAACGGGTTCTTGTTGGGTTCCCCGAACGGTGCGGGTTCCGCGAGGAACACCGACCCTTCGAGTTCTTCTGAGATCGACGGCGTCTTGATCTTCACGCTCGCGAGCGTCGAATCAGCCGGACAACCCATCCCAGCCGTGTACTGCTCGCCTTCCTGCGCGAACTGCGCCTCGCTACACGCCCCCAAACCAGCACCCGAAGACGGGTTGACCGTCATCCCTTCCGGCAACACCACACTCTCCCGCTTCAAAGTCGAGGTCGCCAAACCAGACGCATCCCCATACGTCTGCGGCACCCCAGTCGCCAAATCAAACCCCGACGCCGCACCCGCACTGTTCGTCGTCGTTTCCGCCGAAAGCACCGGTTCCATCCCCAAACGATCACACCCCACCATTTCCCCCAGCCCCATCGACGTCGCCGCAGGGCTTTCGCTTTCCAGGGGGTTCTGCCACGACGTCACCGTAAACCGCGCATCAAGCGGCCCCGAACACGCTGTCGGGTTCGTAAAGAACGGCACTTCCACCGCGTTATCAGACACACCAAACCGGCTACAGGCAATCCCGATGGCTTCCTTGTCTGGTTCGCAGCGCAGCGGGTCATGGGCCGGGCTCGCCGGGACACCCCACACCGTCAACGACACATCATCAAGCTCCGTCGAGCCCGCCGTCGCGTTATAGAACGTCGTACGCAACCCATATTCCCCCGGGCTACCGGCCGGGATCACCGCGATATCGCCCTCATAATGAAATTCCGTGCCGACCGTGAACCCGAGCTTCGCGACCTCCCCAGGTTCCGGCGCAAGATTATAAACCGGCTCAAGCCGCGGACCCGAGATACTCCCAACCGTCACCACCGTCGTCACACCCACCTGCGTCGGCACCGGGCAATCGTTACGCAAAAACGAGGCAGGCGAACACACCGGCGTATCAACCAGATCCCCAGCGAACCCCGCTGGCAGCACATAGCTCGTGTCCTTCAAGTTCCCCGCCGTCACCCCCCCACTATCCGTCGTGTTGAACGCCACCGACACCGTCAAATCCGGGTGCGCCCCCGCCTGCACACTCGACAACGAGCTCGAAGCCCCACCAGCCGACACACCAAACCCCGCCGGCGCACCACCAATCCGCGTCGGGGTTTCCACCGCCGCGGACGGCGCACCACCACCCGAGACCCGCACCATATTCCCAACCACACCCGCCCCACCCGACACCCCCACCGGGAACACCAACACCAACGTATCACCCGGCTCCACCACCCCACCATACGAACAGCTCTCATCCCCAACACCCGTCAACCCACAATCCCTCCCAAACCTCCCTTCAACAGCCCCCACACCACCATTCGCCACCAACAACTCATCTTCACCCAACGCACCCGACAGCCCTTCAAGACCCACCGGCACTTCATCCGTGACCGACACCGAACCCGAACTGGCAGCAGACCCCGTATTCGTCACCAACACCACAAACGAATCACCACCCACATCACCACCCGACGCAAACACCGACGGACGCGACACCGCACTCACCGACCACAACGGCCCAGTCCCGGCAACAGCAGGAGCCGGGGAGGCGGTCGCCATCGCAACGAGCAGGGCAACGACCATCTGTGCAGGGCCACGACTCCACACGCCAACCATACTGAGCCGACCCGAGATCCTCATGCGCTAGCCCCCCCGCCGACGGCTCGATTTTTTCACCCTTGCCACAGGTCCGTAGCGCCTGCGTGCCTGCTTTTCGCACGCCACGCGTTTGCTCCTCTTCCTGTACTTGCGACATGACTTCAGGGCCCTTGTGATCTGTTCCGCCCTGATTTGAGCCGCAGTCTTGCCTGGCTGCGGCAGCGGCGCTCCGCCTACGCTCGTCGGCGGGAGCAGCGTCTGCGTTGGGTCTGTTGGTGTGGTTGGTGGTGTTTGGCAGGTGTTGCCTTCGCATTGTTTGGTTGGGGCGGGTGGTGGCGGGATGCAGGGGGATTCTGGTTGGCAGATGCGGGCGTCGTAGATGTTGGCGACGCTGTTGGTGTCTTGGGGGGTGAGCTTTGCGTGGGTGCCGATGAACACGTTCCCGCCTTCTATCCGGGTGGTGTTGGGGAGGGTGTAGGGGGCGTAGCCGAGGAAGTAGGTCGGGGCGGGGTCGCTGCCTGACCCGATCAACGAGACCACCCCCTGGTGTGTGAGGGGGTTTTCGTGCCATTCGTACGTGTTGAGCGTGTTGTTCGTGGCTTGTGGCACCAGCGGTTCGGGAGTGTCGAAGAACACGTATTCCCCGTTATCGGACATCGCCTTGACGGGTTCGTCGGCGGGCCCCATGGATGCGGAGCGCGCGAACTGCGCTTCGGGGCCTGCGATCAGGGTGACGCTGTCGCTGTCGGCGTCGTAGCGCTCGAGGCCCTGGGGGGCATCGAACAGCAGGTAGCGCCCGTCCGGGGTGGTGTACCAGTTCCCATCCGAGCATGGCGGCGCAACTTTTTGCGGGCACGCGAACTGGCCGTTGGCGTGGTGTTGGCCGGTGGCTGCGACGAAGCTCGTGACACCGGTCTGGGTGTCATAGCGGTAGATTTCCCCGAGACCTTCGGTGCTGCTGGACCCGCCCGCGGCGAGCGCGCCCTGGGCGAAGAAGTACACGGCGGTCCCTTCGGCTGCGACCGCGAGCATGAGCGTGACTCCTGCGCCTTTTTCGCGTCCCGGCTGGCCTTCCATGCCGGCTGAGGCGCGTGTTAGGCACCCTTCGCTTTCCCCGCATACCCCGCTCGGGCCGGCTACCCCGCTGGCGCGCCATTCATAGAGCTCCATGTCGTGCAGGTGCAGCGTGGCGGTTTCTTTGGTGAGCTCGGTTCTGGTCGCGAAGAACACCCGGCTGCCGTCTTCGGAGGCGCCCGCGTACAGCGCCGGGTAGCGTTCGCCCGCCGGCGGGGCCGGCACGCCTTCTTCATGGGGCGTGGAGATCTCGATCGTCTCATACCCCGCTTCACCCAACGGGCCAGTGACCTGCACCCGTGCATATAGCTGTGGCGCGTTGACCGGCACACCGTTTTTGCCGGTGATTTCGTCTGGTTCGCCGTTCCAGCAGCCCACGCCGGCGTTGATCGCGCTCGGGTCCGGAGCCGTGAACAGCACCTGCGACCCATCCGCAGAGACCGCCCGAGACGCAGAACCCACCAAACCTACATTTTCTGTTCCTGTTGAGCTGCCGAGCACGGCGCCGCATTCGCTCACGGGCTCGCCTTCGTTGTCGACGTTCACGAGCGCCAGCTCGGGGCGCTGTCCACCTTCGCGTGTTTCATAGCCGCCGGACCATTCACACAAGACATGCCCGTCCTTGACTTTCCCCGCAGCGCCTTCCAGGCCAGGGCAGACAGTGTTGCTTGTGGTTTCCAGGACAACATGCCCAAGGTCGTGCGAGCCCCCGACAAACCGCGTGTCGAACCCTTCGCTGACTTCGTGCACCGGCGGGTCTTGATGCAGGCTGATGTAGCAGTCCCCCGCGACGGCTTCCTGCAGCGACAACCCGCCACGACATACCCCTGGGGCGCCGGGCGGCCCGATCAGGCTCGTCAGCCGCGCGCCTTCTTCACTCGCGGTCGAGCCAACCAGATCGTTGATCGCGACCCGCGAAAGATCACCCACATCAAACAACACACCCCCCGCTTCGGGTGTCTGCACTTCCAGGGCTCGTGACGCGAGCGGCGCAAACGACCAGCGCCCCAGCGGGAATCCTCGGTTAAAGACGTACGCGCCACCGAAGGCAAACGGGAATTCCCCAAACGCCGAGTCCGTTTCCAGCATAAACCCTTCACCGGACTGCGCGGGCACACCAACATTATAATCATTCTTAAACAAACCGTTGGCCTCCGGTTCGGCGAACATGTCGCTGCCGCCCTGTTTATCCGCTGGGGTCACGAGCTCATAGCCACGTTCGCTCACGACCGCCGCGGGCAGCGTCGTGAACGTCTCATCCGGCCCATAATCGACGCCTTCGTTGTTCTCGGCGACCACCCGAAAGTGATAGGTGCTGCCGGGCGTGAGCGGCCCGATGTGCTGCACCACGCTTTCCAGCATGCTACCCGTGGCGCCGCCCGCGCCAATCGTCGCATCCGGTGAGGGGATGCTGACCCCGTGGCGTTCCCCACCAGAGTACCCCGTCGTGTCGTATTCGAAGTGGTAGCCCGTGGCGGCCCCCGCCGGGTCGATCCGCGCCTGCAAATCCACAAACGCAGACGTAACGCTCCCGGCCGTGGTCGACAGGATCGCTGGTTTCGCGGGAGCCGTGAACGCCAACACCTGGCTGTGTCCCGTCCCGCCTTTCTTCGCTACATCCGTGGTCGCAACCAGACGATAACGATACGCCGTCCCCGCACTCAACTGCGTGATCGCCGCTTTCACGGCGTGTGATTCTTCGAGGCCGATGTTTATTTCCGGCGGTTCACAGACCGCCTTTTCCGCATGCCCGAAGCCTTCTTCTTCGCTGTTTCCGAGCGCCTGCTGATACCCGGCTTCATCGACATACTGGAAGTAGCATTCCGTCACCGGCGCCGGCGTGGGATTCCCATGCTGCGCCGGATCCACCACCCCCGACAACACCGCGCTTCCCCCCGTCCGCCCGTCCACCGGCCCAGCCGTCACCGTCGGGAAATACGCGCCCGGCCCCCACACATCCACCACACGCTGTTCCTCATCAGCGACATACACGTCCCCGCGCGAATCGACCGCCACCCCGGCCGGCTGCTGCAGCACCACGCCTTGACCGGCTTCGCTCAGCTCATCAACAAACCGCGGCGATTCATGGGGGCCCGTTTCGATATCGAACTCGAACACCGCCCCAACATGACGCGCTTCCCCAGCAAAAATCCCCACAGACACCAGCAGGTGACCACTGACCCCGTCGACCGCGACGCCTTCCGGTTCGACCACCTTCCCTTCGATTCGTGGCACGCCGGGCACCCCCAGCACGAACGCCTGCATGTACACGCCGCTGGCCTGAAACTCAAGCACGCTTTTGCAGTCGGGGAACACCACAAAGATCTCCCCCAAGGCATCCACCGCGACCGCACCCGGGCTAGCCGCTGAGGCGTTGAATTCACAGCCGGCCGGAGTGCCCGCCGGCACCCCGATGATCTTGCTGCGGACACCTTTCACAGCACCTTCCCCGACGTAACCGCATTCCGCAGGCGCACACGCAAACGCCACCGGTTCGCCTTTCGCATTCAGCTTTTCGATCCCACCGCTACCCCCAACAGTCGAGACATAGTGCACACACCCCGCCAGCGTACAATGCGACGGATCCCCGATATCGCCTTCCGGGGAGTTATCGACCGCGACATTCCCCGTAAAGAACTGCCCCGTCACGCGTTCGATCGCACCCACTCGCCCCACCACCGATTCCACGAAATGATTTGGGACTTCCGCTTTGACTTCATACGCCGGGCTGAACCGCTCCCGCAAACCACGACTGCCAACCCACAAGTCGTCTTCCCCACCCGCGACTTCCCGCTCCACCGCCAACCCTTCCGGCTCCAAGCACGCCGAGCCC
Organism: uncultured Solirubrobacteraceae bacterium; assembly: GCA_963797105.1. Taxonomy (GTDB): domain Bacteria; phylum Actinomycetota; class Thermoleophilia; order Solirubrobacterales; family Solirubrobacteraceae; genus Palsa-744. The sequence goes on along the minus strand of CAWCOB010000002.1, from coordinate 265,291 downwards.
GCCGCTTTCGCTTCCGCTTCCGAGCACAACTTCCCGGCAGGTTCTTCAGCGCGCGCTATCTGACGCAAAAAAGGGCGCGTAAACGCACCCCACGCCCCCACAGGCACCACCAACCCAACACCCACCACACACACCACCACAAACCACGGCACCCACGCCCGCCCGCCTCCTACACCACTCCCGCCCCACTCACAACGCATAAAGACCCTCTTCTCAAACCAACCAAGATACCCAAACCGAACCCGTTGACAGCAACTCAAACCAAAACCGCTGGCGCAGCGCCGCACACCAACACGGCGCCGCACCAGCAAACAACCCAACTACCGAGACATCACAATGCCCCGGCCTACCTACAACACGCCATCAGCCATTGATTTCAAGCGAAAGCAACGCACTGTTGTTATGCGTCTCACCAATCAATAACACTTCGCCAATCAGTAACCCGTTTTCTTTACCACCAACGCTACACGTCCCCTGTTCGGTTTCAGTTAAGACTTTCTTGTTGAAGAAGATACTGACTAATAATAGTTTTTCAGGTTCTTCGACTTCTGTTAAGTTGAAAGCTAACACTAAAGCCGTTTCCGCGCCCGTTTCGCATTTGTCGCTCACTTTCAGGCCGGCGACTGTGCATTTCACTTCGTAACCTGGCGCTTTACCAGATGCACCCGGCTTTATTAAGATCCAATACATGTTGACTTCAGCTTCTAGTTCTAATTCTTCGATCGGGGTCGACCACGGTAGGTTCAACGCTTCTACAGTGACCGCTTTGCCTGCTTCACAAGCATTACCAGTCACTTCATTTTTTAAGTTTTCTGCATTAGCCGATCGCACGCAACCTGTGAATGTCACCGCTGTAGTTTCGGCCGCAGCACCAGGCCCGACCCAACCTTCGTTTAACACTGCTTCGGGTGGACACGAAACCGAAGCTGGCACACCCATATCTTCAAGCACAAGTGTTTCTAAGTTTTCAGATAACACTAAGCAGCGTTCTTCTCCCGTCCCGGTGACTTTTTCTCCAGCGCATAACCATTCAAACGCCGCAGATGCGGACCCCGCAGACAAGACGAGCGCACCCAACGATGCGATCGCCAACAGCGCAACAACTAGCTTTTTCATGTTCTGCTCTCTTTCATTTTCAGCCGAGACACCTCGACCGAGTTTGCCCAGAAGACTGTACGGCTACGCACGCCGCCCCGTCAAGCTCTGTTTCCTACTGGCTTCGGTCGCGCCTGAGCAATGGCCCCTGGGGCGACTCTGCAGGACTGGCGGTTCGCGGGGCGATGCGTTACGCTCTCGCCACCGATAGCTCGAACGTGTCGGCTAGCCGACTCGTTTCACTATCTTGTAGCCACTTTGGTGGCTCATAGTTTTGTCATCTAATACCGGAGGAGTCGAACTATCATGTTTTCGAAACTGCGCGTGCGTCTTACGTTCGCGAACATCACTGCAACCATGGCTCTTATCTTCGCCATGTCCGGCAGCGCGCTCGCGGCAAGCCACTACCTGATCACTTCGCTGGGCCAAATTAAGCCCACCGTCCAAAAGCAGCTTAAAGGCAAGACGGGCCCTGCGGGCCCGTCTGGCGCACAGGGCGCCCAGGGTGCCGCCGGGGCGACTGGCCCCGGCGGCACGGCCGGGGCGACCGGCCCTATCGGGCCGGAAGGAAAAGCCGGCACCGCGGGCGCTCCCGGTGAAAGCGTGATTATCAAACCCCTTTCAAAGGGTAGCCCAGCATGCGAAGAAGGCGGCGCCGAATTTAAAGTCGGCGTAAGCACAGGCCGAGCGTGCAACGGGACTACGGGTTACACCCCGACGCTGCCCTCGAAAGCGACGGAGACGGGTACTTGGAGCTTCTCAGCTCCGGAAGCAACTGCGGCCGTCGCTCCGGTCTCGTTTGCGATTCCGCTGGAAAAACCACTTGAAGCCGCCGACGTTCACTACCTCGATATCACCGAATGGAGCAACAAAACGGGGCCAGCCGGATGTCCTGGCACCGCCGAAACGCCAGAAGCCGCGGCAGGCCAGTTCTGCGCATACGGGACCTCGTTTTCGGGCACTGTCAGCGTACCGGCAGCCATCATCCAGAACTCTGCGGCCGGTTTCCCCAATAGTGGGGCCAGCAAGGCGGGGGCAGTGATCTTCTTTGGGGAACCGGAATCGGGGGGGGCATTTGCCTTTGGTACGTGGGCGGTGACCGCACCCTAAGGCAATTGAGAAGTCGCTGGAACGAAGGTGACGCGATGTAATTTCGGACCTTGGCTTTGCCGGCATTTCACTACCGCAGAGCCAAGGTCCCTATATCTCTGGCCACCCGCGCGTCAACGATCAATCCTGAAGCGCGACCGCCGCAGCCACGCGCGCGGCGAGCCACCCGGGCGCGGCAAGCACGAGGGCCGCGGCGGCGAGCACGACGGCGAGACTCGTGATCGCGGCTGGGATCGCGACGGTATAGACGACCGGGAAGTTGATCACGTTCGCGAGGGCGCGATCCAGCAGCTGCTGGCCGTAGAGGCCGAGGAGCGCGCCCGTGGCGCAGCCTGAGCCGAGCAGCAGCACGCTCTCGAGCAGCACCGTGCGCCACAGCTCGGCGCGCGAGAACCCCTCGAGCCTGAGCTTCGCCAGGCGCGGGCGGCGCTGCCACAGCATCGTGCCCATCGCCGCCGCCATTGCAAGGACCGCGCCGAGGAGGATCAGCGCCGCGATCTGGCTCAGGCGCGCGAGGCCCTGGCGGCTGAGGGTCCGCTGACGGTTCGCGTGCTGTTCTGCGCCTTCCACGGCCAGGCCTCTGTTCGGTCCGAGCGCGCCCCGAAGCTCACGCACCGCCACGGCCTGCGAGGTGCCCGGGGCCAGCAGGACGTTGTAGGCGCTCGCGGCGGGGCTGCCCCACGCGCGCGCGTAGTCGGCTGCGTTCATCACGATCGCGCCCGGCGCCCAGCCGATGTTCGTCGAGAGCGCCGCCACGCGAAAGCTCGTCGGAAGTGGCGAGGGGAGGGTCAGCGCCTCTCCGACGCGCACATGCAGTTCCTCGGCGAGCGCCCGTGAGAGCACCATCCAGCCGCCCGCGCGCACACGTGCTTCCGCGTCATGCACGTCGCCTTCCAGGATCTGCGATGCCGGCAAGAGCGGAACGGCTTCGCGCGGCGGCGCGATCACCCACACACGCCGCTCGCCCACGTCCAGCAGGCCACCGCGATAGATGCGCACCGCGCGCACGGCCGGCAGCCGCGCGAGCGCGGCCTGCTGCGAGGGCGCGAACGGCGTCGTCTGCAGCAGATTGTACGAGCCCGCCGGCGAGACCCACACGTCGGTGAACGCGTTCATGTCGTGCGCCGCGTCTTCAAGGCCTGACAGCAAGTCGCCGTGCGCGCCCTGGATCGCGACCGCGCCGAAGACGGCTACCGCGCCCGTCGCCGCGATCGCCACGGCCCGCGAGCGCGCCGCGCTCAGCTCCATCACCGCGACGTGCATAGAGGCGCCCGTCAGCCTGCGCGCCAGGCGGCCCGCCAGCATCAGCACCACGGCGAGCACGAGCGGCAGCCCCAGCAGCAGCGCCGCCACCAGCGCCACCATGCCCGCGATCGCCGCCGCCGGCGCCGCCAGCAGGATCGCGGTCGCGGCCCCCAGGCACGCCAGCGCCGCGAGCGCCGCCCACAGCACACCCCGCCCGCCGCCCGCCGCCTCGCGCGGGGCGATCGCCGCCAGCGGATCGCGCGAGAGGATGTCGCGCAGCGGGCTCAGCACCGCCACGACCGACGCGAGCATCCCGCCGCCCACCGCCACCGCCACGCTCGCCACGCTCACAACCCGCACCGAGCCGACCGCGAACGCCGAGGACAGATACCCCGGCGCCGCGCGAAACAGGTGAATCGAAAGCTCATCCCCCAACACGAGGCCGAGCGCGCACGCGACCGCGCCGAGCACGATCGCGTCGAGCAGCAGCACCCAGATCACCGTGCGCGGCGGATACCCGTCGCGGCGCAGGTCCGCGATCAGCCGCCGGCGCTGCGGGGCCGTCAGCAGCATCGCGTTGAACGCGAACAGGAAGCCCACGAGCGCGCTGATCACGGCGAACAGCGCGGTCGACTGGTTGCTCGCCGCCGCCGCCGTCGCGAACAGCCGTTCGTCGTAGCTCGTCGACTCGACGTTCAGTCGTCCTGCCGCCAGGCGCGACAGAGACCGGCGCACCGTCGCTTCGCGCCCGGGCGAGGGCTGCACGAGGATGCGGCTGAGCCGTCCGTTCAGGCCGGCCATCTGCTGGGCGAAGGACAGCGGCGCCACCGCGATCGGGCTCGCGGCCAGCGCGCCGATCTGCCTTTCGCTCAGCTGCTCATACAGCGGCGCGCGGGCGCTGCGGCCCGCGATCTGGAAGGTGGCTTCGCGACCGAACCTGGTGACGCCGATCGTCCTCGCGACGGGTGCCGGCAGCACGACCGCTTCGATGCCGCCGAACGGTTCCAGCTGGGTGTGGCGCACGAGCGCGCCGCCGAGCTGCGAGAGGCTCGCGTCGGCGCCGACAAGCTCGACCGACTCGCTGCCCTTGGGGCCGCGCGCGTTGGCGCTCGCTTCAAGCAGCGGCGCCGCCACCGCCACGCCCGGGATCTCGCGCACGCGCGCGAGCATGCCTTCCGGGAAGCCCTCGGGGTCGCGCGCCAGCAGCTGCAGCGTCGCGTTGCCGACGATCCCGCGCGAGAGCTGCGCGACCGAGCTCAAGAGGCTCGAGCTCGCGACCTGCGAGGAGAACAGCAGCGCCACGCCCGCCGCGATGCCGACGACCGCGAAGCACTCCTGCAGCAGCCGCGCGCGCAGGCGCACGCGGTAGAGGTGCCAGACGTTCGCTGCCTTCACGAGCGCTGCGCGGTCCGGCTCACGTCGCGGCGGGCGGCGCGTAGGCGTCGTCGGGCTCGTGCTCGCTGAGCCTGCCGTCGCGCAGCGCGTACACGCGGTCGGCGTACTGCGCGGCCATCGGGTCGTGGCTGACGAGCACGATCGCGACATCGCGCTCGCGGCACAGCTCGCGCAGCAGCTCGAGCACTTCGCGTCCGCGCTGGGTGTCGAGGCTGCCGGTCGGCTCGTCGGCGAGCAGCAGCCGCGGGCGGGTCGACAGCGCGCGCGCGATCATCACGCGCTGGCGCTCGCCCATCGACAGCGTCTCGGAGCGGTGCGCGAGGCGCTCGCCGAGGCCGAGGCGCTCGAGCAGCGGCGCGATCTCGCGCTGCGCGTCGCGCCAGCGCATGCTCTTGAGCAGCTTCAGCACCGCGTTGTCGATCGCCGTGACGCCCGGCAGCAGGTCGAAGCTCTGGCGGATGAAGCCCATTTCCGACAGGCGGAAGCTCGACGCCTCGCGCTCCGACAGCGAGGCGAGGTCGCGCCCGCCGATCAGCACCGTTCCCGCCGTCGGTGCAAGCAGCGTCGCGACCATCAGCAGCAGCGTCGTCTTGCCGGAGCCGCTCGGCCCGTACAGCGCGACGATCTCGCCCGCGGCCACCTCCAGCGAGACGCCGTCGACGGCGCGAACCGGCTCGCCGCCGACGGCTGGGTAGTGCTTGACGAGGTCGCGCAGCTCGAGCATGCGCTCCGCTAGGCGCCTGTGTACGCCGGGGTCTCGCGCGCGAGGCGGGAGGCCAGGCGCGCGGCTTTGAACAAGGGCAGCACCGGTCTCGCCAGCGGACCGGCGGCGTCCGTGACGCTGCGGGCGAGCGCGCGCGCCTCGGGAGTGGACGCCTCGGGCGCGGAGAGGTAGTAGCCGATCATCGCCGTCAGGATCATCTCGTGGCGGTGCCCGCGCGCGAGCGCGCGCGCCTCGGCTCGCGCGCGCCGCGTGATCGCGCCGAGGCGCGCCGCGGCTTCCGCGGGCGAGGCGTAGTAGCCGAGCAGGTTGCGCTGTCCGTGGCGCTCGTCCTCGGCGACGTCGACGATGCTGTCGAGCAGCGAGTGCAGCGCGCCGATCCACGGGTGGTACGCGTTCTCGACCGCGGCCAGCTCGCGCGGGTCGAGCCGCGGCTCGCCGGCGAGGCCGATCAGCACGTGCACGCCCAGCGAGGAGCCGGCGGCGGCGGCCGTCTCCCACCAGCGCAGGCCGCCGTCCGCGGGCGTCAGTGGGCGCGCCCAGCGCGCGAGGCCGTCCCACCCCTCCGGGTCCTCGCCGTGCGCGAGGGCCACGTGGCTGCGCTGGCGCTCGTCGAGGTTCAGGCTCTGGTAGCTCACGATCCGCGCGGCCGCGACTCGCGCTCCGGGTGCCACGAGCGCGTAGGAGGGCAGGGCGCCGAGGCTCGCGCGGGTGGTGGCGAGCATGTCCTGCAGGTAACCGCCGTCCTCGCGCTGGGGGTAGCGCGCGTAGTGGTCGCCGCAGTCGGCGCTCGGGTCGAGCGCGTCGAGCAGCGCGCCGTGCAGCCGCCGGCCGTTGCCGACGGGGTCGGCGCTCGGCTGCTCGGCGAGCGTGTCGGTGTAGTTGTACGCCGACTGAAACGCCACGAGCGCGCGTACCGCCCGCGCGCGCTGGGCCCGCGGCGCGAGCACCGCGAACAGCGCCGCACCCTCCATGTTGCCGCGCTTTGCGAGGGCGCTGAGCGCGAGCCGGCGCAGCGCGGCGTCGGGGATCGCCTCGGCGCGCTCGCGCCAGCGCGAGAGCTCGCGGGTCACGGACGGGAGCACCGTCGAGCCGTAGCTCAGCGCCGAGGAGCCGAACGCCCGCTCCAGCGCCAGCGTGCTCACGTCGGCCTTCCCATGCCGGCTAGCCGTGCCGCCGGCGCGGCGGGCACGGCACGGCGGTCGATGCGCTCGTGCTGCTCCCATCCTGGAAGCCGAACTGCGCCGAGAACGGGAAGCCGCCGCGCGGACAGCGTTCGGGGACGCTGACGCCGCGCGGGTGAAACGCGATGCGCCGGCCGTGGCTTTGCCGGTAGTAGGTCAGCCGGCTGGGGCCGATCGTGCTCTGCACGCTGAGGATCGAGACGTCGGGGCCGCCGGGGACGCTCGCGATCGGCGGCACTTCGGTGGACAGCTGCGAGCCGAAGGCGCCGGTGTCGGGCAGCAGTTCGCCGGCGAACACGAGCTGCGCGTAGACGGGGGTCTGGCCGTTGGCGTAGAACAGCACGACCAGGTTGCCGTCGTGCGGAGGGCCCATCAGCGCCTGAATTTCCGGGATCTCGCTGCCGGCGCCGACACCGAACGGGACTTCGACGAAGGCGCTGCCGAAGCCCAGGCGCGAGTTGGGCGAGCAGCCTGCCAGGCCCTGCGCGCGCAGGGCGGCGGGCTGGCAGATCGCCAGGCCGAGCGTGGTGCTCGTGAAGTTGATGCCGGCAGGCATGCGCAGATCGAGGCTCGTCATCGGCGGCGGCGCGAGCCCGTCGGCGGTCGTGATCTGGAAGCCGAAGGAGATCGTCGTGCCCGCGCCGAGCCGGTCGGGCGAGAAGGACGCGTGCAGGGTCGCGATCTCGAGCGCCGCGGACGCGCTCGCCGGAAGGCACGCGCAGACGGCGTTGGCGCACGCGCAGGCGATCAGCGCGAGCGCCGCCGGTAGAGCCCGATGCCTTGGCACAGCGATCCTCAGCCCACCGGCGTCAGTCCGACAGCGCGCCGCTGAGGTGCACGGTGACGGCATCGTTTGAGCGCTTGACGGTGCCGGAGAAGCTCAGCCCCGACGCGTGCGCGTGGCTGAAGCTGCCGGAGCCGCGGCTGACGGACATCGAGCCGGAGAAGCTCGCGGTGGCGCCGGCGACGCGATAGTCCGCCTTCGCATAGCCCGAGATCGAGCCGCCGCTCGGGTAGATGTTGACTTCGGCGGTGACGCGATTGATCGCGGCGACGTCCAGATGGATGTAGATCGAGCCGCCGAGCGTCCCCGAGGCCGAGCCGGCCTCGTTGAGCGTGAAGCCGTGCTTGCTCGTCAGGTGCAGGCGGCCGCTCTCGTTCAAGGAGATCGTCCTGGCGGCGCGGGCGCCCGCACCCGCCGCCGGGGCGACGCCTGCACCGAGTGGCGCGACGCTCAGCACGGCGCCGACGGACGCCACCAGCATCGAGGTCCTGCTCCTGCCCACCCTCTGTCCTCTCGTCACCTTGCTTTTCCAGCTCGCACCACCGCTAACACCCACTCGCCGCGTTTGTTCCGGTAAGCAGAACTGGAGAGGGAAGCGTGACACAAGCATAGGCGCATGCCGAGGCGCGAGCTAGCGGCGTCTCCCACTACCCGTCGGCGGATAGATAGCTGACTGCCAGCGGTTGACCGATAGCCGGCGCAAGGCGCGTGGCGGTTGAAAACTGAGGATTACACACGAGTCACATCACGGCTCAGAACAGACGCGGCCGAATGTCTCTGACCGGAGCTGCCGCTGTGGCGGGGGATTCGGCGGGAGCTCTGCCGGGAGGTCGACTGAGCCTCGCGATATCCCCGGCCCATGACGTAGACTCAGGCGCGCTGTCTATTCGCGTGATTCGTGTTTGCTCGGCATTCACGCAGTGGTTATGCGGCGACAGGATGGTTTGCAGATATGGCTGCGAGCGGCAATGGATCAGACCAGAGCATGGCGGAGCTCCGCGTGCTCGGCAATAGACAACAGTGAGACACAACGGTGGGTAACTCAAAGGCTTCCGTGCCGGCGGTCACAACTCGAGATGTGGATGAAGGCCGCGGAGTCGGCTCGCGCGCGAACGCATCCGGGGGGCGCAGCCGCCAGGACCCGCGCACTCGGATCGTGGCGGCGATGGTCGACCTCGTCGGCGAGCAGGGCTACGCCTCGACGACGGTCGCGGACGTGATCGCCCGGGCTGGAGCCTCCCGCAGGACGTTCTACGTGCACTTCGCGAACATGCAGGCCTGCCTCTTGACGGCGAGCGACGAGATCACCGCGCGATGGCTGGCGCGCATCGCCTCGGCGCTGGATCAGGCGGCCGACGCGGGCGAGGACGAGATCGAGGCGTTCGTGGATGCGCTGTTCGAGGCGACGCTCGCGAACCCAAGCGAGCTGCGACTGCTCGCCGTCGAGCTCCACTCGGCGGCGCGATCCGGGCTCGAACGCCGCGAACGCGTGTTCGCCGAGCTCAGCCGCGCGCTCGGCCGCGCGCTGGCGGACGGTTCGCCGAGCCGCAACGGCCTCGACGCGACGGCGGGATCGCTCACCGAGCGCGCACTGGTGGGGGCGATCGTGCGCATCCTCTATACACGCGCGCTGCGCGCGGGCCGCGTGCGCCGTCCCGCGCGCGGCCCGCTGCTGGCGCTGACGGCGGATGTCGCGAACTGGGCGACGAGCTACCGCTCCTCACCGGAGCCGGCGCTCGCGCCCACTGACGCTCGCCCGGCGATCGGCGGGCGTGCGCCCGGCACGCTGTCGCTCAGCCCACGCGCCGAGCGCCGCCGCGGCCTGCCGCGCGGCGAGAGCGCCGTGTCGCACAGCTTCGTCGTGCACAACCAGCGCGAGCGCCTGCTCGACGCGGTCGCCAACCTGTCGGCCGCCGAGGGCTACGGCGCGGTGACGATCCCCGAGATCGTGCGTGAGGCCGCCGTCTCGGTGGAGGCCTTCTACGAGCACTTCTCCGGCCGTGAAGACGCGCTGCTGGTGGCATATGAGCTCGGCCGCCGCAAGATGCTCGCGGTGGTGGAGCGCGCCTACCAGACGCAGGAGGAATGGCCGTCGGCGGTTCGCTGCGGCATCGCGGCACTGCTGGCGTTCCTGGCATCCGAGCCGTCGTTCGCGCATCTGGCGCTGATCGACGTGCCCGCCGCGGGCGGCAAGCTCGCGACGGTGCACGAGGGGGCGGTCGTCGCGATGCTGAGGGAGGGCGTAGAGCTGTGCCCCAGCGTCCGCCGGCCCGCGGAGGTCGCGGTCGAGGCAAGCGCGAGCGCCGTGCGCGAGCTCTGCTACATGTACGCCGCCGGCGGGAGCACACGCGAGCTGCCGTCTCTGATCGACGTGGCGACGCACATCGCGCTGGCTCCATTTGCAGCAGCCGGCGTGCCCGGCTGCTAGCGAGCTACCTGCGCATCGCGCGTCCCCACGCCGCGCCGCACGCCGAATATCCAGCTGATAAGTCAGTAGACGTTTCTCTTTGGGCGCCGATGTTCACGGCGAGCTCCCGTAGTCACTTGGAGACACCCGCAGAGACTCGGTGGTGTTCCAAATGACGGAGTGATTACACATGCCGTAGATAGCGCCGGAGGTTTCGCCACTACGTCAGCTAATGTGTCGCACGCGGGAGGGCTCAGACAAATAGCTGCTCGCAAAATAATCCCAGATGCTAGATCGTTTGCGAGATATGAGGTACGCTGGTAGGTGCAGCGGCCGCAAGGGGGACAGGGCAGGACGGACGTGAGCTCCGATGACAACAACATTGGTGGGCACCTCCCACGAGGTCCGCACCAGCTCGCCGCCGAGGAGGTCGCGGCCGACCAGCGTCGGCGGCTGATCGACGCGATGCTGTGGTACATCGCCACGAAGGGCTATCTCGCCACGGCGGTGGCGGACCTGATCAAGCGGGCCGGGATCTCCCGCAGGACCTTCTACGAGCTGTTCGCAAATCGCGAAGAGCTGCTGAAGACCACATTCGAGACCTGCGCCCAAGCCTCGATCGAGGAGGCCAGGGCAGCGTCGCAGCGCACCGGAGGCTCGACCCGGCAGCTCGAAGCCCTGATGGGGCGCCTGTGCCAGAGCGCGCGCACGCGCCCGGGCGCGATCACGCTGGGCACGGTCGAGGTCGCCGCCGCCGGCCCCGGCGGCCTGGAGTTGCGCGAGCGGCTGATGCTCGAATATGCGACGCTGATCAGCGACTGCCTCAGCGCGACCGGCGCGGCGCCGCTACCGCAGGCGCTGGCGAGCACGCTCGCCGCCGCGGCTCATCGCGAGATCAACGCATACCTGTCGCTGCAGCGCGCGAACGAGCTGCGCGAGCTGGGCCCGCAACTCGCGCGCTGGATGCGCTTCTACCACCCGGTCCCGGACGGCCTCGATCTCGACGCGACGCCGGCCTGGTGGTCAGCGCCGCAGAGCGGCGCGGACCAGCTGCTGGGCGGCAGGGCGCCGGGCACGCTCACGCTCGCACCCGAGGGCTACGTGCCGCGCATCGCGAGACCGTCGCCCAGCCTGCTGGCGCACGTCAACCGCGAGCGCATCCTCGACGCCGTCGCGCAGCTCGACTGCAAACACGGGTACGGCGCGCTCACGATCGAAACGATCTCAGAGCAGGCCGACCTGCCCGAGCGCGCCTTCCGCGCGAGCTTCGAGAGCAGGGAGGAGGCCTTCGCTACCGCCCTGGAGCTCGGACACACCAAGGGCCAGGCGATCGTCGAACGCGCTCGCAAGGGGAGCGGCTCCTGGCGCGAGGGCGTGCGCAACACGATTCGCGCGCTGCTCGAATTTTTCGCGTCCGAGCCGTACTTCACGCACCTCGCGTTCATCGACGCGCCGCTCGCCGGCCCGGCGATCGCCCGCCGCGCCGACGAACACGCGAGCGCCTACGCACAGCTGATCTTCGACGGGGCGCCCCAGCGCCGCAACCCGCCGCCGATAACGGCCGAGGCGATCGTGCACGGCCTGTTCGAGCTCGCCCACCGGTATGCCGTGCAGGAACGCGCGGCCGAGCTGCCGAGCACCGCCGTGCTCGCCACATACCTGGCGCTCGCGCCGTTCCTCGGCGTGAACGAGGCGGCCGCGACCGCGTCGAGGGCGTAGCTCGTCCCGCTCGAGCGCCGCGGCCGCTCGGGCAATGCGAGCACCGTGGCCGCTCGGCCCTTACGTGACCGGGCACAGGCCGCCGTCGAGGTTGACGGCGGCGCCGCTTATGTAGGAGGCGCGCCTGGAGAGCAGGAACGAGGCGAGGTCGGCGAACTCCGCGGGCGTGCCGACGCGTCCGAGCGGGATCTCGCAGTCGGCGACCATGCGCGCGTAGTAGGCCTGGGGGTCGATGCCCTGCGCGGCGGCGAGGCGCTCCAGCTGCCCGCTTTCGACCACGCCGACGAGCACGGCGTTGACGCGGATGCCCTCGCCCGCGAGCTCCTTGGACAAGGCCTTGGTGAGCGCGAGCCCGGCGGCCCTCGAGACCGAGGTGGGGGTCGTGAAGGCGCCGGGCGCCTTGCCGGAGATGGCGAGCGTGGTGAGCACCGCGCCGCGGCTCTCGCGCAGCGCCGGCAGCGCCAGGCGGATCAGCCGCACCGCGGCCATCAGCTTCAGCGATATGTCCGCCTCCCAGACGGCGTCGTCGTGGTCGGCGAAAGCACCGCCAGAGAGCTCGCCGGCGTTGTTGACGACGCCGTCGATCCGCCCCCAGCGATCGACGGCCGAATCGACGAGCCGCGCAAGGTCCTCCACGCGCCGGACGTCGCCGCGGAGCGCGAGGCTCTCTCCCCCGCGCCCGCGCAGGCGATCGGCCGCGAGCGCGAGCCGCTCGGCGTCGCGGGCGAGCACGGCGACGTGCGCTCGCTCCGAGACGAGCCGCTCGGCCAGCGCGAAGCCGAGGCCGCTCGAGCCGCCGGTGATCAGGTACACCCCGCCTTCCAGCTCCAGGTCCATCGCCGCTGCCGCCTGGCTAGAGCGCCTCGGGAGTACGACCGTCGCGGCCGACGTAGCCGCCCTTGCCGCCGGCGCACACGTAGATCGTGTCCTCCGGGCCGAGGATGCTTATCCGCCGCACCGTGGCGGCGTCGACCCGCGCGAAGCAGCCGGCCCGCAGGCGGTGGCTGGAGCCGTCGCCGAAGTGCATCTCGATCGCGCCGCGGTGCACGAAGTACAGCTCCTCCTGGGTCTCGTGGTAGTGCCATTTCGTCTCGTAGCCGGCGGGACGGACGAGCGCGTTGACGCCGAACGCCGTCACGCCGAGGCCCCGGCGCACCTTGCGAAAGCCGTACTCGCCGCCGAGGTCGTCGATATGCCCGACGGCGTAGCCCTCGCCGACGATCACCGCCGGGTAGGGATCGCCCTGCGCGGGCGTGACCGCTTGGCCGGCGCCCGGCGCCGCGGCCGGGTCATCGTCATCCAGCGAGCTGCGCATATCCTGCGGGCTCGCTCGCGACGGCTGGGTCCTCGTCGCCCGTGAAGAACCACGGGATGCGATGCCCGATCAGCTCGCCGCGGTAGCGGCGGCGGCGGCCGTAGAGCAGCCACGTGGTGTCGACCTCGCCGAAGCGCTCGACGACGCGCAACGCGTCCGGGTTGCTCTCGGCGAACTCGACGAGCGTGACGCCGGCGTCGTAGCTGCCGGCGAGCAGGTTGCGCGCGACGATCGGGTTGGCCGACTCCTCGGTCACCTCGTCCCACTGGCCGGGATCGATGTAGCCGAGCGCCGCCGGCATCACGCCGAGGGTCCGCGGCTCGCCCACGTCCGAGCGGACGAGCAGCCCCATTTCCTTCGCCGGATACATGAACGTGTCGACCACGTACACCTCCTGGCGGTAGCGCTCGGTCACGACGTGCACCTGCGGGTGGGCGCTGCACTGCATCAGATAGGCGTCTGGCTCGCTGCGCACGCGCTCGAGGCCGTCGAGCAGGTCGGCGACGAGCTCGACGTCGGCGTCCTCGCCGAGTCCCTGGAACTCGAGGTAGCGCAGCAGCGCCCACTCGTGACACGTGCCGGCGGGACCAAGCGTTATGAACTTCGGACGGCCGACCATCTTGCGCGTACCTCCGCGTTGCGGCCCGCCCAAGGATCGGGCAGCACGCCTGGCACGATCTCACATCCGCCAGGCACGCGCAAGCGCACATCGTGGTCCGTTTCCGACTGCCTGACGTCGGCGGCGAGCCGGCGAGGACGACGACGGCCCGTCCCGGCGCGGCGAACACGACTGCGGGGTATTGTCTCTCACTGGGCGCCGAACGCGCGCGGCAGGCAGGCCGGATACCTATGCTTGCTACTTAAAACTCTAGTGTTTCTGTTTGTCAGCGGGGTTGGATCGAACTATGGTCTTTGGATCAGCCAATTGAACTTCCCGGCTAGCACCGTCTACTCCGGATAACACAGGGACCAGATGCCAATGCCCAGAACCAGTCCAGCAGGATCGAAAGCCGCCGCCGGCAAGGCAGAGCCCGCCTGGTCGATCCCGAGCCTGCGCGAGCCACGCTACTCCCAGTCGCTCGAGCGGGGCCTCGCGATCCTCGGCTGCTTCACGCCGAAACGCCCCGTGCTCGGGATCGCCGACATCGCCGATGACCTCGGCATGAGCCGCTCCACCACCCACCGCTACGTGATCACGCTCGTCGCCCTCGGATACCTCGAGCAGGGCGCCTCACGCAAGTACCGCCTCGGGCTACGCGTCACCGACCTCGGCATGTCCGCCCTGAACTCAACCGGCCTGCGCGAGCACGCCCACCCATACCTCGAGGAGCTCCGCCAACGCACCTCCTACACCACCAGCCTGGGCGTCCTCGACGGCCTCGACATCCTCTACGTCGACCGCGTCCGCAGCTTCCGCCGCGGCCAAGGCAAGATCGACCTCGACCTGCACACCGGCTCACGCCTACCCGCCTACTGCACCTCGATGGGCAAGCTCCTACTCGCCAACCTCCCCGAGCCCGAGCAACGCGAGCTGATCGCCCAAATGAAGCTCACCAAACGCGGCCCCAACACGATCACAAGCAAGAAAGCACTACGCGACGAGCTCGACGAGATCCACACAGCCGGCTTCGCCGTCAACGACCAAGAGCTCGCCCCAGAACTCTACGCAATCGCCGCACCCATACGCAACGACGCCCGCGACATCGTCGCCGCCGTCAACCTCGCCGCACACAACACCATGATCACCCTCGAGGAGCTCGTCGACGCACTCGGCCCACACCTCATCTCTACCGCCGACCGCATCTCAGCACGCCTCGGCTACCGACGCGACGACGAGAAGAACTGATACGCGCCGCGTAGCCGTCCGGCTGCGCCCGCGCGTTTTGTCACAGCTGGCGTGTAACTGTTTTCCACCTCGGAGGGGCAGCTTCCGAGATGAGAAACATTTCCACTAAACGCTTGGAAGTCCAGTGGTCAGGGGGTAGCGTGGCCCTCGTCGTAGGAGAACGAGCCACCACCAGCCCTGAACGGGAGCCAGCTGATGCAACCACGGAAGATGATGTCGGGCGTCGTACTGCTGCTGGCACTCGCGCTCGCCGGCTGCGGCAGCTCCGCTGTGTCCAACACCAAGACCTCGCCTATCATCAAAGACCCGGCGATCCCCTTCAAAAGCGCCGCGATCACCGGTGCGACCCTCCCCGCGCGATACACGTGCGACGGCAAGAACATCGCCCCGCCCTTGGAATGGGGTGCCGTTCCGTCCGGCACGCGGCAACTCGCGGTGTTCCTCGTCGGCTACGCGCCAGACCCCGCGAAGCATGGCTATCAGCTGGGTGTCGAATGGGCGCTCTCCGGAGTGAATCCGGCATTGCACCGGCTCGCCGCCGGCCAGCTGCCGCAGGGCGTGCACATCGGGGAGGCAAGCGACGGCGAGCGGAGCTATTCCGTCTGCCCCAAGAAGGGAACGAGCGAGCACTATCGCTTCGAAATCTTTGGACTGTCAGCCTCAGCGAAAATCCCGCCGAACTTCGCGGGCTTGCCGGTCCTGCTCTCGCTCGCCCACAGCAAGGAAGCAAGCTTGGTGAACTCCTACGGCGGCTTTGCCACCCTCTACGCGCGTAGGTAGGCTCGCGGCCCAGGCGGCGCGCCGGCGGGGCGCACGCTCAGCCGCAGCTCGCCGTCGCTCCCACGCGATCGCGCGCGTCTGGCGTTCGCCACCGGAGCAGCCCGCGTGGGCCCGTCCGGCGCTGCTCGCGATCACGGCGGTTGCGGGACTGGCGTACGCATGGGGCATGAACAAAGCCGTACTCGAGCCGCTCTACGGCGCCGCGGCGCGGAGCATGTCGAGCAGCTGGCACGACTTCCTGTTCGGCGCGTTCGACCCCCGCGGCACCGTGACAGTCGACAAGCTGCCCGGCGCGTTGTGGCTGCAGGCGCTCTCACTGAGAGTTTTCGGGTTTCACACCTGGGCTGTGGTGCTTCCGCAGGTGCTCGAGGGCGTGACGACGGTGCTCGTGCTGTTCCGGGTGACGCGACGGCTGGCAGGCCCGGTGGCGGGCATCGCCGCCGCCGCGATCCTCGCCGTCAGCCCCGTGACGGTGGCGTTGAACAGGGGCAACGTGTCGGACTCGCTGCTGATCCTGCTCACGGTGCTGGGCGCCGACGCCACGGTGTCGGCGCTGATCAGCGGACGACTGCGCTCGCTGCTGGCGGCCGGGGCGTGGATCGGCCTTGCCTTCCAGGCGAAGATGCTGCAGGCGTGGCTGATCCTGCCGGCACTGGCCCTCGCCTACCTCGTCTGCGCGCCGCCGCGACTGCGTGTCCGCGTGCGCGACGTGGCGCTGGCGGGCCTCGTCAGCGCGATCGTGTCGGTGAGCTGGATGACAGCCGTCTCGCTCGTGCCCGCCGGCCAGCACCCATATCTCGACGGCACACAGAACGACTCGGTGTTCAGCCAGGTCTTCGACTACAACGGGATCGCCCGGCTCGGACACGCAACGAGCCTCGCCGGCGCCGGCCATCCGGCGGAGTTCCTGGCGCGTCTCGCAACAGGCGAAGCCGCGGGCCTCGCCGAACGTATTCCGCCTAGCTGGCATCGCCTCCTGGAAGGGCTTTACGGCCGCGACATCGGATGGCTTGTGCCCGCGGCCCTAATCGCGGCCGTGGCGATCCTGTGGACACGTCGCGGCTGCGGGCGCCGTGATTTGCAGCGCGCCTCCGTACTGCTGTGGGGCACGTGGCTGGTGACCCTGTGGGTGCTGTTCAGCGACGGCGTCTATCTGCACTCCTATTACGTCGCGTCGCTCGCGCCGGCGATCGCCGCGTTGTGCGGCACAGGCGTGGCGGCGGCATGGTCGCAGCGGCGACGTGCGGCGGTGCCACGCCTGCTGGCCGGCGCACTGATCGCGTCTATCGCATACGGCGTGTACCTGCTCGGCGGCGGTGTCGACGTGCCGGCGTGGCTGACCCCGGCGGCCGTCTGCCTCGGCGCCGTCGGAGCGCTGACAGTACTCGCGGCGGGCTCGAGCGGGCGCCGGCGCAAGCTCGCCGACCGTGCGACGCCGGCGGCGCTCGCCTGCACGCTGCTGCTGCCGGCCGTCGCCTCCGCGCTGATGGTCTCGCGCGGCCTCGGACCGTTCGCGGCGCCGTTCGAGCCTGCATCGGCGACGCCGTCGACGACGCAGGCAAGGCGCACCGACTCGGCGAGTGCGCGGCTCGTCGAGCGGATCGCCTCGGCCTACCGAACCCCGATCGTGTTCGCGGCCGACACCTCGCGCCTCGCCGCTCCGCTCATCCTCGCCTCCGGCGCGGAGATCCTCCCGATCGGCGGCATCGACGGTGGAATACCCGCGCCCACGCTCGCCCAGCTGCAGCGCTATGTCGCATCCGGCGAACTCCGCGGGTTCCTGCTGCCGGGCTTCAGCAGCGACCCGCGGGTGCTCTGGGTCTACCGTCACTGCGCGCGCACCGGGTTGAAGCTGGCCGACGGCGCGCCGTTCTTCCTGTATGAATGCAGCGCCGGCTAGGAGGTCTGTCTCTCTTCACCTATACGGGGCTCGCGCCCAGCGCGAGCCCCGCACCAGCTGCATCGAAGGGTCTCCGGTCTGTCGGCTCAGCCCTCGCTCGAATCAGCTTTCGATTGAGATTGAGTCTCCGCCGGTTCCTTCGACACTGAAGCTACCGGAGATGTCAGCTTCACTACCGCCCAGCGAGCAGGTACCGATGTCTTCGTTGTCGGCTGCCGGAAATTCCTCCTGAACGACAGCCGATAGCTGAGTGACCAGTATCACCCCGCCCCTCGATGTACAGCTGTCTTTGATGATTCCAGCGCACGTGACCGCGTAGCCGGATTCGCTCAGAATAGCGTCTTCGACGCCGGTCCCCACGGCCGTGGTCGCCCTTAGTCCGGTCGTCCACGGCAGTTTGACCGCTTCAGCGCTCGGCGAAGGACACGTTCCTTTCGTGATCGTGCATTTTTCCGCTTTGACCGTCGTCTCTACATCGGTTGTGCCTGGGCCCACTGTTCCGGTACCGGTGCCGACGCACTGCATGCCGACCCCTGCTTTTAAGTCTTCCAGGCTCACCGTCCCAGACTCTACGGCAGCCGTCGCCGTGAGGATGGCTGCACCGTTGCTTAACCATTGCAGGGTCGCAGCGGAAGTCGGCGCGGCGGTGGCGACACCGAACGCCGAGGCCGCGATCATGGCCAATACCAACAACTCTACTTTTCGCATATCCTTCCCGCCTTTCCTGACACATTCAGCGCAAGCGGGCGCGCGCCAGCCTCGACATCATCAGCACCCGCCCGGATGGCCGGCGTCAGCTAGTTATAGGACGAATCCCGATCATCGGCATCCGCAAGCGGCAGTGTGGCATTTGAGATACTCGAAGTCAAGGTACGTCGGCGATGGTTTCTGACTCTGGCGCGTGACCGAGCCGTATCCGGGATCAGCGGGTGGCCGTGAACCAAACGTGCTCAGCGGTGCTTGCTCCGCGCCTTCGTCTTCTTCTTCGCCTTGTGGCAACCGGTTACGGCGATCGGCGTGTTCTGGTGGATTTCAACGCCGTTCTGAGCCTTGAAGAGGGTCGGCATGATCAGCTTCTGCCCGCAGAAGCTGTCGTTGGCCTTGGCCGGCAGGTTCGAGCCGAGGGCGGCGAACTTGCCCTGCGGGAGGGTCAGTTCGAAGCTGGTCACCGGCTGGTCGGGGACCATCGCGAACGTCGAGGTTGTGATCGACGACCTGCTGATGAATGTTTCGCCGTGCAGGTCGATCGTCACCCCATACCCCTGCAGGACGATGATCAGTTCGGGGAACGCCCGCGCGGCGTTGGAGACGAAGTAGGCGGGGCCCGAGAGCGCAACCGGCAGGATCGGGGTGACGGCCGTTGCGTGTCCGACGATCGATTCCGGGGGGCAGTTCGCTGGGTTTGCGCTGAAGACGCTGTGCAGGCATGCTTTCTGGAGCGTTTTCAGCTGCGAGGGCAGCTGCACGGGGAGCTGCACTTTCACATAGCGGACGTTGGCCTGGCTTCCCGGCGGGGTCTTGGGGAATGTGAGCTTGACGGTCAGGCCCTCGCCGAGCGCTTTGCTCGTCCTCCCCGGGATCGAGACGTGGAAGCTCGGTTTGAAGGCGAGGTTCGCACAATCCGCTGCTTGGAAGGGGTCCATCACCGTGACGGGGTTGTTGTCCGCGGGGTTGGTGGGTTCCGCGCCGCCGCCGATCACCGTCGCGGCGAAGCCCATCGGAGCGCAGCTTGTCGGGTTCAGGATGAAGTCCGGGCGGCTCACGTAGACGTGGATGTTGCGCAGGTGGATGACGATCCCTTTGATGATGTGCGGGATCTGGTTCGCGGTGCCGGAGCCGACCGTCACGACAGAGGTCACCGGATCGATGAACAGCGGCAGGTGGACGACGACGGTGCCGAGATCGAACGGGCCGACCTTGGCGGAGGTGATCGAGACGATCGAGAAGGGGGCGCCCTGGTACGGACCCGCCATGTACAGCTTCCCCGGGGTCTGTGCGAGCACCGGGCCGACACCCGCTTCAGCGATCGTGTGGCCGATTTCGCTGGCGGGCGGGCACGAAGGCTCCGCTTCCTCCTGGGCTCCCGTCACGCCGCGGGCGGCTTCGATCGACGCTTCCGAGCAGAACGGCACACCCGTCAGATCGGCGGTGAGGCCGGGGGGCATCTGCGAGGAGAAGCCCGTGATCTCCTGTTCCCCGTCGTTACGGCTGACGCGAATGTCGAGCGGGCTGTATGAGCCGGCCGCGTTGTCGAGCGTGCCCGCGACCGCCTGGGGGGCGAACGGCGGGACACCGCCAGAGGGGCAGTTTGCGGAGATCGGGAACGCCGGTATTTCGGGCGTCAGCGGCAGGCCTTCGGGGTCAGACCACGGCGTCAGCTCGGCCTTGACCGTGTAGGCCCCACACGTCGGGGGCGTCACGAGCGGGGCGTTCGCGCCCTGGTTGAAGGCGAACGTGGCGACGGCGAACGGCAACGGCGGCAGGTCGTCGAACGTCGTGACGAGCCGGCCCGTCGCTTCATCCGGCTGCACGAGCCCCGGGCTCTTCACGAGCACACCGCGATTCTCGGCCCTCGCGATCAGATAGATCGCGAGCAGCGAGTCGAACGGGTTGTTGGCGGGTTCGGCCGCGCCGCGCGGAGCGGGCGTGGCGAGGAACACCGAGCCCGTCACTTCTTCTGCGAGCGACGGCGTCTTGATCTTCACCGTCGCGAGCTTCGACGCGCTCGGGCAGCCGTGGCCTTCGGCCTTTTCCTGCGCCGTTCTTTCCTGCACCTGTTCTTCCGCGTACTGGGACTCGCTGCACGCCTGCAGACCGGCGCCCGAGGACGGGTTGACCGTCATCCCTTCCGGGAGCGTGACGACCTCCTTCTTCAAGGTCGAGGTCGCGAGCCCTTCGGGGTTTTCATAGGTCTGCGGAATCTTTGTCACAAGGTCGAAGCCGGTCGGGGCATAGGCGCTGTCGGAGGTCGTTTCCGCCGCCAGCGATGGATCCATGCTGAGCCTGTCGCAGCCGACGATCGGGCCGAACGGCATCCCGACGGGTTCCGGGCTTTCGCTTTCATCGGGGTGCTCCCAGGAGGTGACCGTGAACTTGGCTTCCAGCGGCTCAGCGGTGCAGGCTGTCGGATTGGTGAAGAACGGAGCGCTCGCGACCGTCGAAGGGGCGCCGAAATGGCCTCCGCCGCCGCCGACGGCGACACCGCCGCTCCAGCGCAGGGGATCGTGGATCTCGGCCGCGGGAACGCCCCAGACCGTGAGGGCAACGCTGTCGAGCTCAGCCGGGCCCTCGTCGACGTTTTCGAAGGTGGCGCGCAGGCCGTAGTCGCCGGGGCGCACCGTGACGCTTCCCTGCACGGCGAATATCCCTCCGGCAGAGAAGCCGAGCTTCGCGGCCGCGCCGGGGTCCGGCGAAGCGTTGTACAGCGGCTCGATGAACGTGTCCGGGCGTGCGCCGGGCGAGAGTGGGGTCAGCACGAGCGTGACGATCCCGACCTGGGTGGGAACCGGACATTCGCGTTTGGTGAGAACGGCGTTGGGACACGCCGGCGTGTCGACGAGGTCGCCGGCGAAGCCTGGGGGCAGATCGTCGATGGTGTCCTTCGGGTCGCCGGCGAGCGCGCCTTCCGCGTCCACCGTGTCGAAGGCGATCGAGGTCGTCACGTCCGGATGCGCGCCGGCC
The DNA here is from genome assembly GCA_963797105.1 of uncultured Solirubrobacteraceae bacterium. Taxonomy (GTDB): domain Bacteria; phylum Actinomycetota; class Thermoleophilia; order Solirubrobacterales; family Solirubrobacteraceae; genus Palsa-744. The sequence goes on along the minus strand of CAWCOB010000002.1, from coordinate 244,109 downwards.
TGCGTGGTGGACAGCGCGGTGGTCGCGCCGCCTGGGGCGATGCCGAAGCTCGCCTGCGAATCGGAGATCGTCGTCGGCGTCGAGATCGAGGCATCCGCGGCGCCGGCGCCGGACACGCGCACCACGTTCGTCACGCAGCTCACCGCTCCCGCCGCCACCGGGCAGGAGGGTCCCGGCAGTTTTTCCAGTTCTTCGGCAGAGGCCACATCGACTGGAAATTCGAACGTCAGCGTTTCATCGGCGGGAACGACACCCGTATAGGTGCAGGCGCGAAAGACGCAGCTGAAGCCGCCCTGCGGATCCCGCCCTTCTTCGCGGGCCAGTGGGCGTTCACCGGAGGCGCCGGCGGGAGCCAGCGAGACACCTTCGGGCAGTTCGTCGATGACTTCGACCGGTTCACCGTCGCTGGCGGCGGTGCCCGTGTTCGTGACCTTCACCAGATAGGAGTCATCGCCCGTTTCATCGCCCGGCTTGAAGTTCGTGGCCCGCGAGACGGAGGTGACGGTCCAGTGCGGAGCAGTTTCATCCGCGAACGCAGGCGAGGCCCACAGCAGGCCGGCGGCGCAGACCAGAGCACCCGCGAGCGTCCTCGAGGCAACGGAGATCCTCATCGCTTCGTGCTCCGCGTGTCGCCGGGCTTCCTGGTCACGCCGGCCTTATGTGCTTTGACAGGACCGTATAGCCGACGGGCCCGCTTCTGGCACAGGGCCCGCTTCTTCTTCCCTTTGTCCTTTCTGCACGCCTTCAGCGCCTTGGCCAGCTTTTCCGCCCTGATCTGGGCTTCCGTCTTGACCGGGACGAACGGCTGTTCGGCTAGGTCGCCGGCACCGGAGAACGTCGACGACGCCGGGGTCGCATCGAGCGGCGCGGGCGGGGGAGTCTGGCACGAGCCGCCTTCGCACTGCGCCGTTTCGCCGGCCGAGGGCTTGATGCAGGGTTCGGCTTCGGTGCAGATCCGCGCGTCGAAGATGTTTCCCTGCGATTCGGTGTCGAGCGACGCGATCAGGTTCGCGTGCGTGCCGACGAAGACGTTCGCGCCGTCAGAGCTCGCGCCGAGGAAGAACGACGGCGCCGAGTCCGCTCCCGAGCTGATCAGGGAAACCCGGCCTTCGTGCCACTCGTACACGTCGAGCGTGCCGTTGGTGTCCTGTGGCACAAGCGCATCGGCAGTATCGAAGAAGGCGTAGGCGCCGTCGTCGGACATCGGACGCGTCGGCGAGGCGGAAGGGTCGAATTCCGCGCCGGAGCGCTCGAACAGGGCGTTCGAGCTCGGCGCGGCGCCGCTGGGATCACAGGAGAGGCACGCGAGATCGCCGGTCTGCGAGTCATAGCGGTACACCTCATCGCAATGGCCATTAAGGGAGCCGTTCGAGACTTTGGGGCAGTCGTTGGGGTTCGCCTCGGCGGTGCTGTAGCCCGTAAGTTCCGTCTCGGTCGCGAACAGCAGGTAGCGCCCGTCGGGAGTCGTGTACCAGTTCGCGACCGGGACGAGTGCGATCTCACCGAGTCCCCAGCCCACGGCCGAGTTGGCTGGATAGTCTGCCGCATTGACGGTGGCCACGTAGGTCGTGGCGCCGGTGGCGGTTTCATAGCGGTAGACGTAGAGCTGTTCGCCACCGATCACGGGAACGTGCGGGGTAAGCTGGCCGGCCGCGGTGAAGTAGACGGCGCTACCGTCGGCGGAGACCGCGGGCACGGTGACGACGTTGCCAGCGCTCACGCCCGAGTCGCCGCTGGAGATGCGCGTGCGACAGCCTTTGCTCTTGGCACAAACGCCGCCGGCACCGGCGGTGCCGTCCGAGCGCCATTCGTAGAGCTCGCGGTCATGAATGCCCGCATCGTCGCCGGTGAGCTCGGCCTGGGTCATGAAGAACACCCTGGAGGCGTCTTCGGAGGCGCCCACGAACGCGGCGGGGTGGTGCCCGCCCGCTTCGGGGGCGCCCGCTTCGGGTTCCGAGAGTTCGATCGTGCTCGTGCCGGAGCGCATGTACACCTGCGGGGCGTCGAGCGTGCTGCCGTTCCAACAGCCCGGGCCGCCCGGCGCGTATGGGTCGGGGGCCGTGAAGATCACCTGCGCGCCGTCGGCGGAGACGGCGTCATGCGTGTTGCCGGTGATATGGCTCTGGCCGAGAATGGCGCCGCAGTGGTTGAGCAGCTTGCCGGCGCTGTTCGCGTCGACGAGCTGCAGACAGCCTTCGGCGCTCGCGTCGAAGCTCGAGGAGACCGAGGCGCAGCCGCCAACCCCAACCGGCTCCCATTCACAGAGCACCTCGGCGCCTTCATCCAATTCCGCGGCGCCCGAGCAGAGCGTGCGGTTCCGGCTTTCGAGCACGACGTGGTCGAGATCCTGGGACCCGCCCACGATTTCGGTGTCTTCGTGCTGTTCGGTTCCGAACTTCACGGGCGCGTCGGCGTGCAGGGTCGCGTAGGGGCCACCGGGGGCGCCGACCAGATCCGTGAGCCGAAAGCCCGCCTGGCTCCCTTCGGAGCCGGCGCCGTCGTCGACCGCCACCCGAGAGAGGTCAACGGGATCGAACGCGCCGATCTTCAGGTTCTGGACGCCGAGGGACGGCGAGGCGAGCGAAGCGTAGCCCCAGCCAGCGGGCGTTCGCGAGAACACATAGGCGCTCCGTTCTGACCCTGGAAAGGGCCCGAACGCGGCGTCGGTGTCAATCAGGAACTGATCGCCGGACTGCGAGGCGAACCCCGTATCCCCGTTGATGAACATCCTCGGTTCCGGTTCCGTCCCCGCGGCCGTGGCGAACATGTCATCGGCGTCACCCTTGTCAAGCGGCGTCACAAGCTCATACGCACGCTCGTCGGGCAGCCCCAAGACAGGCGCGGGCAGCGTGGTGAACGTCGTATCGGAGCCGGACGTGGTCACCGGACCGAACACCGCTTTCCCTGCTTCGGTGATCGTGCCCGTGGCGAGGAGCCGGAAGTGATAGGTGGTACCCGGCGCGAGCGGGCCGATCTGCTGCACGACGCTGGACTCGCCGCTGCCATCGGCGCCACCCGAGCCGATCGTCGCATCGGGGACCGGAACGCTGACGCCATGGGGAGTTTCGCCTTGCTTGTATTCGCGCGTGTCGTATTCGAAGTGGTAGCTCGTGTTGGCGCCCAGCGCGTCCAATTGGGCATGAAGATCGACATACTGCGAGGACAGGTTCGATGCGTACGTGGCGTCGATGCGAGGCGCCGCCGGCGTCGTAAACGCCGAGAAGCCCGTTTCCGCGAGCCCGCCAAGCGCGCCCCCGGTGGTGGCCAGGAGGCGGTAGCGATAAACGGTGCCCGGCGCGAGAGGGTTGATTTCCGCGTGCACGGCGTGCGCGTCTTCATCCACGGGGATTTCGCCGGCGGCCGGGTGTTCGCAGGCGGCCTTGGCGGCCGACGAAAAGCCCGCTTCGCCTTTCCCCACGGATTCGTCGTAGGCGGCTTCCGTGACATATTCGAAGTGACAGTCGGTGATCCCGGCTTTTTCCGGGTTGCTGAGCGCCAGCGGATTCACGGAGCCGTTCAACACCGCCGTGGTGGGCCGGCGCTCACCAGCTTCCGCGAGCTCCACGTTCGGCAGGTAATGGCCCACACCGTAGACGTCGACCGCATGTTCGCACGACAAGTCCCCGACATACACCGCGCCCGTCGTGGACACCGCTACTGCGGTCGGTTCGCTGATCGCGGTGCCCCGCGGAGCCCCACAACTGGTGGGCAGCGCCGCCGGTCTCGGGACGGCGGTGATCTCGCCGACGAAGCTGTCGGCAGAGTCGAACTCGGCAACTCCAGAGCTTTCCCCCGCCGCAGCGACCAGAAGATGCCCGCTGACCGGATCGACGGCGAGCGCTTCGGGTTTCCCTCCGCCCCATTGACTTCTGTCGATGGTGTGCCGATGAGTACCACCGGAGCTGAAGCCTTCGACTGTATCTTCACTTTCGGACGGAGGATACAGATCGTTCGGGTTGACGTCGATCGCATACACTTCGCCTGCCGCCCCGACGGTAATTCCTGAGAATTCGCCGCCCGCGATTTCGGGGCTTTTGATTTCCGCGAAAACCGCCGGTTCGCCGATGCTGTTGAACTTCTTGATCCAGCCCGGGATTGCTCTCCCACGGAAACCCGTGCGCGCGACGTAGACATCGCCTTGTGAAGCGTCGGTCGCGTTGTCGACAGCGACCGAAATTTCCATGTCGAATGTCGGAAAGCTGTTCGCGACCGGTTTGCCGTCGGATTCGTACGTTTCGACCCGAAATTCCGCACCCGCGACCCTGCCCGCGACATATAGCTCGCCGGTGCTGTCGTTAATGGCGAGGCTGATCGGCTCAACCTGGCCGGGTTCGAGCTTGATCGCGCGGAGGAGATGCCCTTCCGGGTCCAACTCGACGAGTTCGTGTGGCGGGAAGCCGAAACTTGCGCCATTGCCGATCCACAGATCGCCCCCCGGCGTGACGGCAATGCCGCCCGGGCTGTGAATGGCTACACCGTACCCGCCGAAGGGTTCTTCGCCCATACCGACCGGGATGCCGGCGATCTGACGGACGAAGGGTCGAGTGAACGCCCCCAACGCCGACGAGGCGCCAGCGCCTGTGGCGACGGCCAAACCGAGGAGCAGGTATGCACAAACGCATACGCGCGAGCGATATGGCGTTGCACGCTTTTGCTTCTCCATAGAACCCCTCAAACTCGTCAAGCTCCTCAAACCTCACTCGCTCGCCGCAACTCCATGCGCGACCGCTTATACGTATAGCACAGCCTATGCGTATATGTCACAGATGCGGGGCTCGCGCCAGCGCGAGCCCCGCATCACCCTACAACGGCAAGCTCTCTAGCCCGCCGGCCAAACCCTCAGCTACGTTAGATTTCAACCGTGACTCCACCAGATCCTGTGGTTCCTTCAAGCGTAAAGCTACCTGCAACGTCACCTTCTTTACCGCCCAGCGAGCAGGTGCCGATGTTCTTGTTGTCTTCTTCGGGGAATTCCTCTTCTACGATGGGCGTCGCTGTTTTGACCAGCACCGTCGGGATTTCCGCTGCCGAGGTGCAGGTGTCTTTGACAATCCCAGCGCACGTGACCGCATAGCCACTTTCACTGAGAAGGGCGTCTTCGACCCCAGTCCCTACGGCTGTAGTTGTTTTCAGCTCGGTCGTCCACGGCAGTTTGACCGGTTCGGCGCTCGGGGTAGGACAGGTCCCACTGATCACCGTGCAGTTTTCAGCTTTGAGGTGTTCCGTGACGTCGGTCGAGCCCGGACCCACTGTACCTACACCGACCCCATGGCACTGCACACCAACGCCCGCTTTTAAGTCTTCCAGTTTGAGCGTTCCGTTCAGACTCGTCACCACCGGGGTGGTGATCGCGGCACCTTTGCTTAACCATTCCGGCGCAGCAGCAAGCGCCGACGTGACGGCCACGGCGCTAAACGCCGCCACCGCAATCACAGCGAATCCCAGCAACTTTACTTTTCGCATATTATTTCCTGCCCTTTCATGCCGCGCCCGGGCCCTGTTGCTGCCCCACCGCGGCTCGTCATAGCTAGACCCATGCCTTACACAAGCAACACGGGCCTAGCCCGATCTTTATCTTGCGTTTCACGAGAGCTTCACGAGACCCGGCTATCAACGCCTTGGACCCCGCAGCCGCAGCATGTCATCGGCCGTGGCCCAAGTCAAGCAAATGGGGGGGACTGTTTTTGACTCGTCCGTAAGAGCCAATCGCCCGTTCCAGTGTCAGATCATTGCCCCGCGCGGCTTGCCAGCAGGGGCAAGTGCCGCGGACGAGGACAGCCGACATACGGCCATCCACTCCTCGCCCGCGGCGCACCCGGGCATCGCTACAGTTCCGTCGCGGCAGTCACGGCCCACGTCCCGGTCTCGGCAATCGGCGGCGACGGCGAGAACACCGTCATCAGGGTTCCGCTCTTGCCGGATCCGTTCGTCAGTCCACCGGGATTCGTGAATTCGAAGAATTCCAGTTCTTTCGAATGAGTCGTCTCATAGACGCAGAGGTTGCCGCTTGCGGCGGTCGGGTCCGAGCCGGTCCCGCCGGCACAGGCCGCGGGCGGTTTCTTGCCTCCTTCTTCTTTCCATTCTTCGATCGTGACGAAATGGAGGTGCGAAGCTTCCAGTTCTTCGGACAGAGGAATTGGATAGGAGACCGCGACGAAGGCGATTTCGTAGTTTACCGTCGTCGCCCAAACCCCCGTCTCCGTCTTTCCAGCGGGGAGAGGTTCGTCTGCAGATGCTCCGGGCGCTCCGGTTTCGCCTTTCGCGCCCGGTTCGCCCTTCGCGCCCGGTTCGCCCTTCGCGCCGGTTTCGCCCTTCGCGCCCGTGGCGCCTGTCGCCCCCGTGGCCCCCGCGACGCCCGCGACGCCCGCGGAGCCCGCGGCGCCCGCGGCGCCCTTAGCGCCTTTCAACGCGTTGCGCACGCTCGGCTTGATCTGGCTCGTCGAGGTGATCACATAGCGGCTCGCGGCCAGCGCTCCACCGCTCATGGCAAACACGAGCGCGAGGGTCGCCGCAACATTGGCATACGTGAGACGTCTACGTACTCTGGTCATCTGTTGGTCCCTTTCGCGGTATACGGTTGAAGGTGATGCAGTGCGGCACGGCAGGGCGTGGCGAGATCGAAAGTTGCGGCCGGCTTCGCCCACCTGGTCTGCGGGCATTTGCTCGACGTCGTCTCGCGGCAGGATCCGCGGGTCACCATTCATCCGCTGAACGTCGTTCCCCCGGCCGGCTTTGCTTCAATACGCTCGAGCGGTCTGATATGCCGAGCACAGTTTTTCATGTGGTTTCGCCGCAAGCATTGACAGCAACCGTAACCAAGGTTCCGAAAGGTGTCTACGAGTGTCTCTGACTTTCGGTCGGTTCGCATGAGAGCGACCCAGGAGCACGATGGCCCCTGTTCCACAGCACCAGCATCGCTGCTTGCAGCTGCAGCGCGAGGGGCCGCCGCGGAACCGCGACGACCCCCATCGGCTGCCGGCGACAGACACGCCATCGCCATCCTCTTGGTGCTTCTACATGGTCTTATTCGCTGTTGAGGACCGCTTCCTCGCTGGCCGTCCTCAGCGTCCCTTCCAGGATCGCCGTGTTGTGTCCGGCTTTGGACGGAAGGCCGATTTTTGCGTCCAGTATCGGATCGATGAGGAATGAGAACAGACCCCCGCAGCCTTCGGCCGCCGGCGCCGAGAACGAGTTGTCGACGAGCGAGTTTCCAGTCAGCACCAGGACTTCTTCTTCGGCGCCGAACGTCCCGAGTTTTCCGGTGATCGGTTTGTTCGGGGCGGGCGGGCTTGTCGTCCCCGTGATCAGGTGCAGCTGTACCGGGCTGGCTTCAGAGCCGATGTAGCAGCCACTTCCGAGAAGCGGGTTGCTCAGACGAACCCTGACGGGCAGCGTCAGTGCAGCCACTTCGCCGGTGAACAGCTTGGTTATGTTCAGGACCGCCGGGTTTTTCGAGTTGGCCACGAGTTCGGTGGTGGCGGTGACCCCGGTCGTTTTGTTTTCGAAGATGACTTCACACGCGAGCCGCTCGAGGAAGTTGCTGATTTCTTTGCAGTTGACCAGATCGAGCAGCCCCCCGGGGACGTTCAGTTCGGTCTTCGACAGGCTTTTGCCGTCGGCCGCCGGCGCGACGATGTATTCGTTTTCAACGCCGGTGGAGATGCCGCCGGCCTGGAGGGTGATCGTTTTGTTGATCGGCACCGTCGTGCTCCCGATCGAGAACTCCCCGCTCGTCGTCTGCCCGTAGATGCACAGCGCGTTGCCAGGCGTTTTCAGCGGGCAGTCAGAGAAGACGGCGTACGGCCCTTTAGGTGCAGCCAGCGCCGTGGAAGCCATGCAGAGCGCGGAAAGCATCGCTACTGCGGCGATTCCCGCGAGCAGGGGGCGCCGCCGGATCCTTGTTATGCGCCTCAGCGAATTGTCGGTCATTGTTGATCCCACCTTCTGTCGGTAACTGTTTATCTCTCCTGGCTGCGAAGGTATGGCCCCTGACGCCGCGGCGCAAGTCTTGTTTCCAACCTCGGGACAGCTCCGCACTCCGGGCTTTGAAAGCCCCTGACGAGGATGGCCTCGACGTCGAGCCGGGACGCTGGCAACGTCAGCCGTAGTAGCGCGAGACGACGAGCAGCTGACTGAAGATGTCGTGGGCGAGGATGAGCACGACGAGCAGCGTGCCGACGGCCGGGCCCCAGCGGCGCCCGGCGCCGCGTACCGCCAAGGCGAGCACAACGGCCAGCAGGGGAAGCAGCGGCAACAGGTAGCGTGGCTCGCCGTCGCCCGCACCGCCTTCGGTGGCGAGGGTCAGATAGGCGGTGGATCCGATCAACGCAAGGAGCCCCAGGCCGATCACGGAGTAGGTGGTGAGCTCGCCCAGGCGCCGGCGAAGCGCGCTTCTGTCGAGGATGAGCGACCTCGCGAAAAGACCCGCGGTCAGCCCCGCGAACACGAGCGCCACGTTGTCGACCCAGAGCGGAAAGTAGGTGTCGAGCCAGCCGTAGAGCCCGACCGAGCGGTCGAACCAGAGCCGGATCGTAGTCGACAGACCCGGGAACTCGACGCTCATCCCCGGCAGCCGCGGCAGGTACAGCTGCCAGATGTAGCTGATCTCACCGAGCACCGACACGTGGGCGCCCGTGAAGATGCTGGAGGCCTCTCCGAGCAAGGGGTGGCCGCTGAGCAGGTTGGCGAGGACGTAGAGGTACACGGGGCTGGCCGCGAGGGCGAGGGCGGCTCCCAGAGTGAGCAGCGCGGCACGCCTGCCGGCCCGCGCGGAGCGGACGCTGAGGACGATCAGCCCCAGGATCACCCCAGGCGCGAGGCCGATGAAATTGAGCTTCGTGGCGAAGCCGACAGCCGTCAGCGCGCCGATCGCGACAGCCAGCCTGCGCGTGAGCCCGCGGCGAAACCCGCGAGCGAGACAGTAGAAGATCGCGGCCGACACGGCGTACAGCATCGCGTCGGGATTCATCGCGCCGGACATGAAGCCGAGCAGCGGCGCAAGCGCCACCGAAAGGCCGCCGACCGTCCACGCCCAGCGGACCGCGGGCAGCGTCTCGCGGACGAACAGGAACGCGAACATCGCCGTGACGGCACCCATCAGCGAGCTCAGCAGCCGCATCAGCTCGAGCTGATCGAGCAGGGTGCCCCCCGATGCCAGTCCGTAAGGGATCACCTCCAGCAGGTAGTACAGCGGCGGCGCGTTGTACGCCCCGCCGACGCCACCGCCTCCAGAACGCGACAGATGCCGGCTGAGATCCGCCTGCAGCAGGCGCTGTTCCGCCGCCGTGGAGAGCGTCTGCGCGTTTGGATGCGCCCGAACTTCTGAGAAGTGCAGATCGCGTAGCGCGATCCCCTCGTCCAGCGAGATGCTGCTCGCGTCAGACGTAGGCAGGCTCACGTTCTGGGCGAGCTGCTGGGTGTAGGCGAAGTGCGAGGGCTCGTCGGGAACCTGAAACGGTGGTGTGATGATCGACCAGCAGGTCGCGTTCAAGCACGCGACCACCGCGCATATCCACGCCGCCCTCGGGACCCGGCGCAGGACCCTGCCTACACCGAGCTGGCGGCGCAGCCTGATCCGCTCGTGTGCGGTCACGCGGCTGACGGCGCGCGTCCATGCCGCCCGCGCCTTGGCCGGCAGCCTGGCCGTTCTCCCGGCGCGCATCCTCACGAGGTCGTACTGATCTGCCGCGACGGCCGCCAGCACGAGTCGCAACGAGAGGGTCGCGACCACGATCATAAGCGCCAGTACGAGGAACACCAGCCATGTGCCGCCCGCCGCATGGCCGAGCCCCATGTTGTAGGCGATCGACGGCGCCAGCGACCACCAAGACTTCGGCCCCGGACGCAGATACTGCATTCGCAGCCACGCGTCATCCAGCAGGCGCGCTTCCGTCGTGAAGCGCCGTACCAGCGTCCCGTCGACTACCAACCCCTCTTCGGCCTTCGGTTCCACGGCCGGACCGATTGTCGTGCAGATGAACGCATCAGGCACCGCGCGCGCCACCCGCCGCACCGGCACGATCACGTTGTCCTGTGTTCCCCACCCGCTGCCTCGCTCCCCCTCGGTCACGACACGCGACCCGGATAACACCGTGATACCAACCCTCGGCCCGACGACGGCCGCCAGCGAGATGCGGATCGCGGTGGTGCCTGCCGGCACGTCCCCGCCCGGCTCACAGCCGTGGATGTCGCCCTTGGTCGCGGTCGAGCCCTGTATCGCGATCGAGTTCGTGCCCGCCACCACGAGCGGCGAGCCCGTCAGGACTGCAGCCATCACAAGGCCGACGGTCATCAGCCCGAGGGCCAGAGCAATCTTCGCGCGACGCATCAGTCACGCCGCAATCCGCATCATGCCCGAGTCTCTACCGTGCATAGTTCCAGGAGTCAAGGTGGCGTTCATACATTTCGGGAGCTGTTTCTCACTGCCGCGAGACGCGAAGCCCGCGACATCGAGGTGACCCCGCATTCCGTGATGCATCCGTTCGGGGCCTATCAGGCTTCTGCGCAGGCCCTGGACCCGACACCGTTGGCCGCCGCACGCAGTCGCGCCAGCAAGCCTTCGCCCGTCTTGGCGACCGAGCTGACGCCGCGCACGTCGTTGCTCGCCGCGTACTTGGCGAGGCTCTTGAGATTCTCAACCCGCTGCTGCCTGTATGCCACCAGTTGCTTCCAGCCGTGCGCGAGCGACACCGGAGGCACGAGCTTGCCCAATTCGCTCAATATCGCCTGCTCGGTGAGCGCGTGGCGGGAGGCGACATGCGCAACTTCCGTCATACCCGCATTGTTTGGCGCTTCCTCGGCGATTTCGCTGTTGAGCCGTGTGCAGATCGCGTCAGCGCTCGCGACGAACTTCGCCGGAGACTGACCGGCGGCGGTCGTGCCGTTACCCGCACCACACCCCGCGACGGACAGCGCGGCGATGAGCAAAGCAACGGTCGACACTCGCTTGGACAACGATCGCCGAGATTCACGGCGACTGTGCCCCGCTTCACCTCGCGCACGCCCAATCGCGCCATGCGACACCCCTGCCAACCAATATCCCATGCCGGTTTCCTATCGTCGTCCGCTCGGTCAAGCCGCCCGCTTCGCGCCCTCGATCCGGCGAAGCGAGCTGTCACTCATTCGGCGGCGACTATCTCAACGCGGTATCGCGAAGTCAAGCGGACGGCGGCGTCTGTTTCTTACCCGGTTGAGCATGCGGCTCACATCGCGCACGCGCCCGCACGTGATGCTCGCCGCCACGGCCCGGACATTTGGGCTCGTGAGAGCTCAGCGCGAAGCCGGCGACAGGCCCGGGAGCGCTTCCCGGTCGCTCGCGCCTGCCACAGCCCCGCACCGGACTTAAAACTCTAGTGTTTCTGTTTGTCAGCGGGGTTGGATCGAACTATGGTCTTTGGATCAGCCAATTGAACTTCCCGGCTAGCACCGTCTACTCCGGATAACACAGGGACCAGATGCCAATGCCCAGAACCAGTCCAGCAGGATCGAAAGCCGCCGCCGGCAAGGCAGAGCCCGCCTGGTCGATCCCGAGCCTGCGCGAGCCACGCTACTCGCAGTCGCTCGAGCGGGGCCTCGCGATCCTCGGCTGCTTCACGCCGAAACGCCCCGTGCTCGGGATCGCCGACATCGCCGACGACCTCGGCATGAGCCGCTCCACCACCCACCGCTACGTGATCACGCTCGTCGCCCTCGGATACCTCGAGCAGGGCGCCTCGCGCAAGTACCGCCTCGGGCTGCGCGTCACCGACCTCGGCATGTCCGCGCTGAACTCGACCGGCCTGCGCGAGCACGCCCACCCATACCTCGAGGAGCTCCGCCAGCGCACCTCCTACACCACCAGCCTGGGCGTGCTCGACGGCCTCGACATCCTCTACGTCGACCGCGTCCGCAGCTTCCGCCGCGGCCAAGGCAAGATCGACCTCGACCTGCACACCGGCTCGCGCCTACCCGCCTACTGCACCTCGATGGGCAAGCTCCTACTCGCCAACCTCCCCGAGCCCGAGCAACGCGAGCTGATCGCCCAAATGAAGCTCACCAAACGCGGCCCCAACACGATCACAAGCAAGAAAGCACTACGCGACGAGCTCGACGAGATCCACACAGCCGGCTTCGCCGTCAACGACCAAGAGCTCGCCCCAGAACTCTACGCAATCGCCGCACCCGTACGCAACGACGCCCGCGACATCGTCGCCGCCGTCAACCTCGCCGCACACAGCTCCATGATCACCCTCGAGGAGCTCGTCGACGCACTCGGCCCACACCTCATCTCTACCGCCGACCGCATCTCCGCACGCCTCGGCTACCGACGCGACGACGAGAAGAACTAGAAGACCTCGCGAGGGGGAGAACCAATACGCTTGCGGCCGATGCGCCGCCCACTCGCCCTGCGTCTGCCCGCTGCTGCTCGCCGTCACGCTGACGGCGTGCGGCAGCACGTCCGCGACCGCCGGCTTCAAGGGCGACGCAGCACGAAGTCGCGCAGACGATCGCCAACCTGCAGACCGACGCGACGGCTGCGGAAGAGAAGAAGATCTGCGCCAACGACCTCGCCGCCGCGGTCGTGCGGCGCCTCGGCGGCAGCAAGCGCTGTGAAACGGCGATCAAGAACCAGCTGACCGAGGTCGACAACCTCGAAACCAGCGTCCAGTCGGTCGCAGCTCGGCGCCGGCGGCGGGAATGCAACCGCTCAGGTGAAGAGCATCCGCGAAGGCAAGACCGTCACGAGCACGGTCTCGCTCGTCAAGGAAGGCGGCAAGTGGAAGATCTCGGGCCTCGGCTGAGCGCGAGGCGCGCCCGCGCGCCGGCTCTCAGCTGATTCCCTCGAGCAGCTCCGCAGGCGAGGACAGCTCCATCGCGCGCGAGAGCACGATCAGAGTGTCCAGGCGCGGCGAGCGCTTGCCGCGCTCGAGCAGCCCAATCGCGGTGCGGTGCAGCTCGCACATCTCCGCCAGCCTTTCCTGGGACAGGCCCGCCTTGCGGCGGTGGTGACGAAGGTTGTTGGCGAGCCGCTCGCGCGTGGGATCCACAATGTTGGACCTTGCTGCACCAGCGGACACGCCGTCTACAGACCATTGTCTGTGCCAAGATTCGGCCTGATCGGAGCATTCCATCCAAAGCGCGGATGGGTAGAGTGAAGGCAGTCCTCTGCTGATGGCGCGAGCGCTGCTCGATCAGCCGAGCGAGCGCCCGTACTGGCGTTCGTAGTACGCGCGGTACTCGCCCGAGCGGATCGGCTCCCACCACCAGCTGTTCTCGCGGTACCACGCGACCGTCTGCTCGAGGCCCTCGTCGAAGCGCACACGCGGGCTCCAGCCGAGCGCGCGCACCTTCTCCGAGGACAGCGAATAGCGACGGTCGTGCCCGGGGCGGTCGGTGACGTGCTCGATCTGCGACTCCGACGCGCCCGTCAGCTCGAGGATGCGCGTGACGACCGTCATGTTGGCCTCCTCGTCGGGGCCGCCCGCGTTGTAGACCTCGCCCGGCAGGCCGTGCTCGAGCACGTGGCCGATCGCAGCGGCGAAGTCGGTCGAGTGGATCCAGTTGCGCACCTGCATGCCGTCGCCGTACACCGGCAGCGCGTCGCCGTGCAGCGCGTTGAGGATCATCAGCGGGATCAGCTTCTCGGGGTACTGGTAGGGGCCGTAGTTGTTCGAGCCGCGACAGATCAGCGCGGGCAGGCCGTAGGTGTGGAAGTAGCTCTGCACGAGCAGATCGGCGCCCGCCTTCGTCGCCGAGTACGGCGAGGAGGGAGCCAGCGGGCTCTGCTCGGTGAACGTGCCCTCCTCGATCGAGCCGTACACCTCGTCGGTCGAGACCTGCACGTAGCGCAGGCCGTGCTCGGCGCGCCGCCTCCAGCAGCACGTACGTGCCGAGCGCGTGCGTCGAGACGAACGCGTCGGGCTCGGCGATCGAGCGGTCGACGTGCGTCTCCGCGGCGAAGTTGACGATCGCCTCCGGCGCCGCCGCCTCGATCGCCCGCGCGACCGCCTCCGGGTCCTCGATCGCACCGCGCACGAAGCGAAAGCGCGAATCCTCGACGAGATCCTGGAGGTTCTCCTCGCGGCCCGCGTACGTGAGCTTGTCGAGCACGGTCACCTCATCGCCGTGCTCGAGCACGCGCTGGCGCGCGAACGTCGAGCCGATGAAGCCGGCGCCGCCGCAGACGAGGAGTCTCATGGACGCATCATCCCAGCCGCGGGGAAAACGCGCCCGCGCGACCTGCAGACATCACGGGCGTGCGACACCAGCCCGCGCCGCCAGGTAGCCCGCCAGGCCGTCCTGCCACGGCGGCAGCGGCAGCACGTCGTCGCGCTCTGACTCGAGCACCGACCACGCCGGACGTGGCGCCGGGCGCGCCATCTGCTCGCTTGTCGCCTCCTCCACGCGGCAGTCGACCTCGGCCTGGCGGAAGATCTCCGCGGCGAAGCCGTTCCACGAGACGCGCCCCGTACCCGCGAGGTGCACGAGGCCCGACACGTCGCGCTCGATCAACCCCAGCAGCGCCGGCGCGAGGTGCCCGGTCCACGTCGGGCAGCCGACCTGGTCGGTCACGACCTGCACCGCGTCGCGCTCCTCGGCGAGTCCGAGCATCGTCGCCGCGAAGTTGCGCCCGCCGATGCCGAACAGCCACGCGCTGCGCACCACCGCATGCTTGGGTGAGGCCTCGAGCACCTGCCGCTCGCCCGCGAGCTTGGTCTGACCGTACACCGAACGGGCGCCCGTCCTGTCGGACTCCACGTACGGACGGGGCGCCCCGCTCGCATCAACGCACGCCTCCCCGCTGAAAACGTAATCGGTGGACACGTGCACCAGCGGCACCTCCAGCTCGGCGGCCGCGCGCGCGAGGTTGCCGGCGCCGTCGGCGTTGACCGCGTACGCCTGCTCCACATGCGACTCGGCGCCGTCGACGTCCGTCCACGCCGCGCAGTTGAGCACGGCGTCGGGGGCGATGCGCGCGAACGCCCCGCGCACCGCCTCGGCGTCGGTGATGTCGAGCTCCGGCAGGTCCACGCCGATCAGCTCGTGGCCTGCGCGCTCGCCCGCGCGCAGCACGTCCGCGCCGAGCATGCCCGCCGCGCCTGTGACCAGCAGCCTCACCGCGCGTTCCATCCCAAGCGCGCCCTAGCCTCGCTACCCTTGAACAGGCCATGCGCACACTCGTGTTGGACCCTCCTCCTCCGCAGCTGCAGGAGCTCATCGCGCAGCGTCAGCGCACCGGCGTTGACCGGCACGACGAGGTCTGGGAGGGCGTCTACCACATGATCCCCGTCGCCGGCATCGTCCACTCGCTGGTCGCAGCACAACTCGCGGAGCTGCTCGGCGCGCCCGCCCGCGCCAACGGACTCGTCGTCGGCACCGCGTTCAACCTTGGCAGCAAAGATAACTACCGCGTCCCCGATCTCGGCGTCCACCGCGACCCACAGCTCGCGGTGTGGGTGCCAACCGCGGCCATCGCCGTGGAGATCCTCTCCCCCGACGACGACACCTGGAAGAAGCTGCCGTTCTACGCTCGACACGAAGTCGACGAGCTGCTCATCGTCGACCCCGCCGAGCACTCCGTCACGTGGCTCGCCCTGCGCGAGGGGGAGTACCGACCGTCCGATCGCAGCGCGATCCTCGACCTGGGCGCCAGCGCGCTCGCCGAGCGAATCGACTGGCCGGACGGCTAGACGAGCCGTACTGGAGACGCGCGCCGCGGCCGGCCTCACAGGATCGAGATGTCCGAGTTGTCGCCGACCATGAAGCGGTACGCGCGCGGCTGGCGGTCGCCGCGGCGCACCGTCACGTTGCGCCCGAGCAGCGAGGACTCCATGCGCCCGTCGAGATCCGACACGGTGCAGCCGGCGAGCAGGATCGAGTGCTCGACCTCCGAGCCCGAGATCGTGCAGCGCTCGCCGATCGCGGTATACGGGCCGATGTAGCAGTCGCTCAGGCGCGCGTCCGCGCCGACGATCGCCGGGCCGCGCACGGTCGTGCGCTCCAGGCGCGCACCCGGCTCGATCACCACGCGCCCGTCGACCTGCGAGTCGATCAGCTCGCCCTCGATGCGCTCGCGCAGGTTGTCCAGGATCAGGCGGTTGGCCTCGAGCATGTCCTCCAGGCGCCCCGTGTCCTTCCACCAGCCGCGCACGACGTGCGGCTCCACGCGCATGCCCGCGTCGACGAGGTGCTGGATCGCGTCGGTGATCTCGAGCTCGCCGCGCGGCGAGGGCTCGATCGCGCGCGCCGCGTCGTGGACGCAGGCGGTGAACATGTACACGCCCACGAGCGCCAGGTCGGTCGCCGGCTCCGCGGGCTTCTCGACCAGGCGCACCACCCGGCCGACCTCGCCGGGTCCAGCCGCGGCGGCGAGCTCGGCGACGCCGTAGTTCTCCGGGTCCGGCACCGGCGTCAGCAGGATCAGCGCGTCCGGCCCGTGCTCGCGAAACGCGGCCACCAGCTCGGAGATCCCGCCCTGCAGCAGGTTGTCGCCCAGGTACATCACGAACGGGCTCTTCAGCAGGAACGGCTCCGCCGTGAGCACCGCGTGCGCGAGACCCAGCGGCTCGTCCTGGAGGATGTAGGTGATGCGCACGCCAAAGCGCGAGCCGTCGCCGGCCGCCGCTTCGATCTCCGGGCCCGTCTCCGGAGCGATGATGATCCCGACCTCCTCGATCCCCGCCTGCGCCATCGCCTCGATGCCGTAGAACAGCACCGGCTTGTTCGCCACTGGCACCAGCTGCTTGGCGCTCGTGTGCGTGATCGGGCGCAGGCGCGTGCCCTTGCCTCCGGAGAGGATCAGTCCCTTGAGCGGCTCCATCGCCGCTGGAGCCTATACGGGGCGCCGTTGTGCGGCGGTCGAGGCCCTTACGGGAGGCGCCGTGGCTAGTTCCTCGAAAGAAGGTCTGTATAGCTATGGCTATACAGACGGCTTGGGGAGAGTCAGTACGTCCCGGCGAGCTTGCGGTGGTCCCAGCTCGCGCGGCGCAACTCGACGAACTCGAGCGCCACGCGCTTCGCTGCCTGCTTGTAGACCATCGCGCCGACCTCCGCCGGGAGGTCCGTCGGCAGGCGGCTGACCGCGAGGGGACGCGTAGCGGGCGAAGATCTCGTGGCCGAGCGCTTTGACGACCTCGAGGTCGTGGTGCACGACCACATCGCACTCGAGCATCACCCCGCGCAGCTGCTGGTATTCCTCGCCCGCCTCCACCTGCAGCGTCGCGCGCGGGTCGCGCTCGATGTTGCGCACCTTCTGCGAGACCGCGTAAGTCCACGCCCACAGCCGCGGGGTAGGCTCGCCGGCCGGAGGATCGCGCAGCACGTACCACAGCGGCATCAGGTGCGGCCAGCCGCGTGGCCCTGCCGTCGCGCACGTCACCGTGCGCTCCTCGGCGAGGAACGCCGCCGCCTCGGCCTCACTCATCTTGATCTGCTCGCGGCGGCTCATCGCTGTTGTATAATGCTACAACATGTTGACCGTCCCAGAGGCAGCGAAGCGTACCGGCCGCAACCCCGAGACCGTCCGTCGTTGGATCCGCGAGGGCAAGCTCCGCGCGCACAAGGTGGGGACGCAGCACGTGATCGAGGAGCAGGATCTCGAAGCGATCGAGCCGCCTGACATGCTGCCGCTGCCAAAGGGCTGGGAGAAGACCTTTTGGGGTGAGCCGATGCCGAATGTTGCGGCATGGGTCAGGGAGTCGCGGGCCGGTCACTGAGTGCTCGTTGTCGACGCCAGCCTGATCGTCGCTTGGTCTATAGGGACTCACGACCTCGATGAGCTGGCACCGGGTGCGCGGTGCGCTCCTCCACTGATGTGGTCCGAGGCGCGCTCAGCCCTGCATGAGCGCGTCTGGCGCAACGAGCTTGAAGCCGATCACGCCCTACGCGCCCGCGCTCGAATCGATGAGGTGGAAGTCAAGGTCGAGACACACGCCCGCTTGGCGGATGAGGCCTGGCGAGTCGCCGATGAGCTTGGCTGGGCGAAAACCTACGACGCCGAGTATGTGGCGCTCGCCTCGCTGCTCAAATGTCGCCTAGTGACTGTCGACGGACGCCTGCGCCGGGGCGCCGACCGGCTCGGCTTCGTGGTCGGGCCGACCGAGCTCTGAGGCTGCTCAGGCCGGGGTCGGGGCCGCGCTCGCCTCGCGCAGCCGCCCAACAGCAGCGCGCACGGCCTCGCGCGCGTCCTCCGGCTCGAGCACGGCCGCGTCTCCGGCTTCCTTGAGGATCTCGCGCACGAGCCAGTCGACGCCGGCGAAGCTCAGCTCGACGACGACCGCGCCGTCGCTCCACTCCTCGACCACCCGCCGTGCCTCGCGCGCCCAGCGCGCGCGCTCCGGCGAGACCCACACGCGCGCTGTCGCCGACGCGGGCACCTCGCCGGTGCGCAGCCAGCCGTCGACCTCGGCCGCCGGGTCGACCTCGGGGCGAGGCTCGAAGCGATCGTCCGTGACGTGCACGTGCTTGATCCGATCCAGGCGGAAGTGGCGCATGCCGCCGCGCTCCGGGTCGATACGAGGCCACGTACCAGCCCTCGCGGCCGTTCGTCAGCGCATACGGCTCCACCATGCGCTGCGAGATCTCGTCCTCGTTCTCCTTGTAGTACTCGAGCTCGATCAGCTTGCGCGCGACGATCGCCTTGGACACGAGGCGCGCCACGTCGGAGTCATCGCCCGCGGTCGGCGCCACCTGCAGGCCCTGCTCCATCGGATCCTCGCCGAGCGCCGCCACGATCTTCTCGCGCGCGGACGTCAGCGAGCCCTCGGGGATGTGCTCGCCGATCAGGTCGATCGCCGCCACCAGCGCCTTCGCCTCGACCGGCAGCAGCCGCGCGGGCCGGTCGAAGTTGTCGCTGTAGGGCTCCGGGTCGACCTCGATCTCGCCCTCCTCGTCCTTGAACTCCGCGTACAGCACGTAGGAGCCGCCGCCGAAGTTGACGACGTTCAGCACGTTCACGTCCTCGCGCAGCTCCTCGTCGCTGATCTGCAGGCGCTCGCAGACCTCCACGATCGACACGCGCTCGCCCGCGCGCCCCGCCTTGATCAGGATGCTCGCGAGCGTCACCAGACGCGCGAAGCGCTCCGGGCGGATCGCCGCGTCGGGGCGAGCCGGCGGACCGTCCGCATCGACTGCGGCCGACTCGCCCTTACGGGCCGCACGCGCACGCGGTGTGCCGGTTATGCGCGCCGCCGAGCCGCCGCCTGCCGCGGAGATCGAGCCGCGCCCGCCCGGCGCCGTCGGCGCCGTCTCGCCGTGACGCTCCTCCAGCAGCTCCAGGCGCCGCTCGAGCTCGCACACGAGCTCGTCGGGCCCGAGCAGCCGCGCGTTCGCGCCCAGCCCGAGCACCCACGAGATGACGCTGCGCGGGACTCGAGTAGCCCGTGAGGAAGACCGTCTCCCCCTCCGGGGACGATGCCCTGTCCTCCTCCTCGGCGGGCGGTGCGACGATCTCCCCGTAGCGGCCGAAGTGGCGTTCGACCTGCCACGCGATGCGCTCGCAGATCAGGACTCTGGCAACGCCGCGCTCGTCCCCGAGCTGCCAGTCGGCGCGGTTGGCGTACGCCCGCGGGTCGAAGTCGTCCGGGCGATGGAAGTCGTGCTCGGCCTTCGTCGCGTAGGAGACCTTGCCGCGGATGCGCGTGAGGCGGAACACGCGCACGGCCTTGCGCTCGTGCGCGTAGCCGAGCAGATAGAACTGCCCGCCCTGGAACAGCAGGTGGTACGGGTCGACACGGCGCGCGCTGACCTCGTCGCGCTCCATCGTGTAGTAGTCGAAGACGATCGTCTTGTTGCGGAAGATCGCCGTCTCGACCTTCGCCAGGCGCGCCGACAGCTCGTGCCCGCCCGCGGACGCGGTGATGCCGAGCGCGACCGTACGCTGCTCGGGCGCGCGCAGCGGGCTGGGACGGCCCCACGTGATCTGCTGCAGCGCCAGGCGCAGCGGCTCGGCATAGGCGAATTCGCCGTCCAGCAGGCTCAGCGCGGTCTGCAGCGCCGCCAGCTCCTTGTCCGTGAACTCGATCGCCGGCAGGTGGAAGTTCTCCGGGCGCAGCGAGTAGTTCTCCTGCTCGGCGGCCCCATCCGCGGGCCGATCCACCGTCAGCTGGATGCGCAGCGATTCGAGCTCCGAGCGGTCCGCGTAGAAGCGCCGCGCGAACGCGTCCTCGTTCATGCCGCTGTAGCCCTCCACGTCGCGCCGGATCTCCAGGGCCGTGACCGGGCGACGCTCGGCCATCAGATAGGAGATCAGCGAGAGCTGGCGGATCAGCTTCTCGGTGTCCTTTGCCATCTGGGTTCGTGTTAAGACATGTGGTGGGTTGAGGGGGTCGGGCCGTGGATGGCAGACGTCGCACACGAGCGCAGACGTGCCGGCGGCACGGCGAGCATCGTGGGTGGCGTCTGACGCCGCGGAACGGCGGCCTCAGACCGCCACATGTCTTGACGCGGACCCATCACTATGAAAGATAGAAGCCGACGGCGAGACGGATACTGTGGGCGCGAATCGGCGCCCCGCTATTTGCGGAGTTTCAGGCGGCTTCGCGAGCCGGCGCCGGCCGCTCGAGCTCTGACGGTGCGTCTTCGGTGGCGATCTGCGAGCGCTCGGCGAAGAACGCGCCGGCCCCGAGCGCACGGTCGAACGACGACCAGCGCCGCCCCGGGGCGAGCTCCTTCTCCAGTCGATCGAAGCTCCCCAGACGGCCTCCGAGGTTGTCGATCATGTGCACGAGCGTCGCCTCGCGCGTGCACGGGACGACCGGGCTGCCGTGCTCGAGCGTGCCGTGGTGGGAGAGGATGATGTGCCCCACCGCCTTTGCGAGCTCCGTCGGGAAGCCGTCGATGTCCTCGATCAGACGTCGGATTCGGTAGTAGCCGAGCGCGATCTCGCCGTGCAGCCTGCCGTCATCGGTGAGGTCGATATTGCGCGGGTCGTCGGTGTAGGCCTCGAGCTTGCCGATGTCGTGCAGCAGCGCGCCGGTGACCGCGACGTCGCGGTCGATCCCGGGAAACGTGGCGCTGATCGCGCTGACCGCCTGCGCGACGCCGAGGCAGTGCTCGAGCAGCCCGTGAGCGTAGGCCTGGTGGTAGTACTTCGCCGCCGGCGCCGTGCGGTAGCCCGCCCACATCTCGCCGCCCTCGCCGAAGACCTGCTCCAGCAGGATCCGCAGGTGCGGCTCCTGGATCGTCGCCAGCAGCTCGCGGATCTCGGCCTCCATCTGCTCCACGCCACGCGCGGGCCCGTCGAGCAGGTCGGCGGGGTCGAAGCTCCCCGGAGCCGCCGGCTCGAGGCCGCGGAGGTTGATCTGCGGGCCAAAGCGCGGATGCACCGTGTAGCGACCCGTGACCCGCACCGGCGTGCCGGCGCGCGCCAGCTCCTCGACCTCGCCGAGCGCCTCCCACACCATGCACGCGACCGCGCCGCTGCGGTCGCCCAGCTGCAGGCGCAGATAGTCGCCGCCGTCGCGCCGCCGGCGACGCTCTGCCTCTCGCACCAGCAGCACCTGGTCGATCTCGACGCCATCTGTCAGCTCGTTGAGGAGCACGATCTGAAGGTAGACGGGGCCGCGGACGGGACGCTGCCGGCGACGCGAATCGGCACCTGTAGAGGCGCCCGCGGCCGCACGGGAACCGCTCCCAGGCCTTCACGAACGCCGCGGCCTGTGAGGGCTGCGGCGTCCGCGGAGACCTGGCGCCGGGGGACGCCCGGATCTCTCCCCGAGCATCGCCGGAGAGGTGGGACGATGCTCAAGCTCGCGCGCTTCTCGGCGCCGTCACGGAACGGCGCGTCCGGTGCGATCTCAATCGTTCCGCAAGCGACTGTAGTTCTGGATGGGCGATACGCGCCAGTCTTGTTTTCGACTACGGCACGAGCCGGTGCGGCCCGCGGTACAGGAACGTGACCTCGCGCACGTTGTCCTGTCCGAGCATCTGCATCAGCAGCCGTGTCAGCCCGAAGCCGAAGCCGCCGTGAGGCGGCGCGCCGTAGCGGAAGAAGTCCAGGTAGTACTGGATCGGGCCCACCTCCACGCCCTTGTCCTCGGCCTGCGCGAGCAGCTGCTCGTAGCGGTGCTCGCGCTGCGCGCCGGTCGTCAGCTCGATGCCGCGCCACAGCAGGTCGAAGCTCTTCGTCAGCGTCGGCTGATCGGTGTGGCGCATGTGGTAGAAGGGGCGCACCGTCGTCGGGTAGTCCGTCACGAACGCGAACTCGTGACCATGCAGCTCCTTGACGATCGCCGACAGCGCGCGCTCGCTCGGCGGGTCGAGGTCGTGGCCGACGCCCGGCGCCTCGTGGCCGTGCTCGCGCAGCAGCTCCTTCGCCTGCTCGAGCGTGACCCGCGGAAACGGCACCGTCGGCACGACCAGCTCGGTCTCGAACGTCTCCTCGATCTGCCTGCCGTGCTGCTCGTGCACCGCCGCGAGCACATGCGCGAGCCAGCGCTCCTCGAACGCCATCACGTCCTCGTGCGAGTCGATCCACGAGATCTCGACGTCCACGCTCGTGAACTCCGTGTCGTGGCGCGAGGTAAACGACGGGTTGGCGCGGAACACCGGGCCAACCTCGAACACCTTGCCGAAGCCAGCCGCCATCGCCATCTGCTTGTAGAACTGCGGCGACTGCGCCAGGTAGGCGACGCCCTCGAAGTACTCGACCTTGAACAGCTCCGCGCCCGACTCGCTCGCCGAGCCCATCAGCTTCGGCGTGTGGATCTCGACGAAGCCCTCTTTGCGCCAGTAGTCGCGCATCGCGTGCTCCGCCGTCGTCTGCACCTCGAAGATCAGCCGCCGGTCGGGGCGGCGCAGATCCAGGTAGCGCCAGTCGATGCGCTTGTCCAGCGCCGAGTCCGCCGCGACCGGCAGCTCAGGCTCCGCCAGCGCGTCGACCGCGAGCGACTCGAGCTTCAACTCCAGGCCGCCGAGCTTCACGCGCTCGTCCGCCGCGACCGCACCCGTGAGCGTCACCGCCGACTCCGCCGTCAGCGCCGAGACCCGCTCGTTGAGCTCTGAGGGAGGGTCCGCCTTTCCCAGCACCACCTGCGCAAGCCCCGTTTCGTCGCGCACGATCACGAACTGCACGCTCTTCTGGTCGCGGATCGCCTGCACCCAGCCGCGCACCGTCGCCTGCTGGCCGACCTTCTCGGGCAGGTCCGCTATGAGCGTTCTCGTCACAGGCGTGGACCCTATCCCACGCGTGCGGTCCTACGCGGCCGGGGGCTACAGCTGCTCGGCCGGCCCAGTGCCAGCGCCGCTCAACCCCCGCACGATCGTGTCCGCGGCGAGCTTGTGCGCGTCGCAGATGCCGCCGAGATGCAGCAGTGAGTCGGTCTCGGCCGCGACCTCGCCGTCGCCGAGACGCAGCACGAGCGGGATCCCGGGCGCGAGGTCGCTGACGGCGAGCCCGACGGCGACGTTGACGAGGTCGTCGGAGGTGACCGCGGCGACGGCCGCGCAGCGGCGGATGCCGAGGCGCTCGAGCGTCTCGCGATCGTCGCCGCGGCCGATCGCGACGGGGATCCCGGCGGCGCGCGCGAGGCGCACGCACGGCGCGTCGGGGTCGCGCTCGACGCCGAGGACGGCGACGTTGCGGGCGTGCAGCTCCTGCGCGAGGCGGAAGCCGACCTGGCCGAAGCCGACGAGCAGCACGTGGTGGCGGGCCGGCGCCGCGCGCGCGCCGAACAGCGTCGTCAGGCGCGGACGGCTGACGCGGCGCACAAGCGCGGCGGTGAAGACCGCGACGAGCGCGAGCGCCGCGAGCGTGTCGAGCACCGACACGAGCTTGTACCAGCCCGGCGCCGTCGCGGCGCCCGGCGTGCCGGCGACGGTCGCGACCGACCTGGTGCTGAAGTACAGCGCGTCGACGAGGCGCTCGTGAAGCGCGATCAGCCCGACCGTCACCTCGATCAGCAGCGCGATCAGGATGCCGATGCCGGCGCGCACCATCAGGCGCAGGGCGTCGTCGACGAGGCTCACGCCGGTGCGCCGGCGCGGGACCGGCGGCCCGCTCATCGCGAGCAGGCGCTCGGCGAGGTCCGCGGCCACCAGTTCCGAGGGCGAGACCACCTGCACCACCGGAGCCACGTGGTGCAGCTCGCGCGCGATCGTGCGGTCGAACATGGTCACCCACAGCGGCACGTCCGGCCGCACGTGCGCTACCAGCAGCGTCAGGCGCAGCGCCAGCACGTCGTCGCGCGTGACCACCGCCACCGCCGTCCAGCGCGACTCGGCAAGGATCGCCGAGAGCTGGCTGTCGCTGAGCGACATCGCGCGCTCGACCCGGGTGCCGCCCTGCTCGAGCCTGCGCGCGAGCGCCTCGCCGAGCCCGCCGTCTTCGCCGACGATCAGCACCGCGCGCCCGTCTGAGCCCTCCCCGTCGCTCACCACGCTCCCCTTCGTCCTCGTTGCAGCCACCCAGAGCGCCCCGCGAGGGCCGCTTCAGTCCCCGGTCTCCTCCTCGAGGTAGACCTCGACGGCGAGCTCGCCGTCGTCTGACTCGAGCTTCTCCAGGCGCTCGATCGAGCCTGCCTGCAGCAGGTCGCCCTCGCCGAGCGCGAGCGCCGCGAGGCGCTCGGCCGTGTCGCGCACGAGCACCCGCCGGACCGGCGCGCGCATCGGCCGCTTGGCCTGCGACTTGGCCTTGCGCACCTCGCGCAGCACGTCCGCCGTGACCTCCAGCGCCAGCTCCTCGACCGCGCGGCCCGCCTCCTCGCCGTCGGATCCGGGCGCGCCGCCGTCCGGGCGCAACCCGCCGGCCGCGGCGAGCTCGCCGGCGTCGGGCCAGGCCGCGCGGTGCACGGAGCCCTCCTGCCACCACGACCACACCTCCTCGCACGCGAACGGCAGGAACGGCGCGAACAGGCGCTGGAAGACCGACAGCGACAGCTGCAGCGCGAGGCTCACCGAGGCGCTTACCTCCGGGTCCGGGTCGTAACGCCGGCCCTTGACGAGCTCCAGGTAGAAGTCGCAGTACCACCAGAAGAAGCTCTCCGCGCGCTCGAGCGCGCGCGCGTAGTCGTAGCGCTCGAAGCTGTCCGTCGCCTCCGCCACGACCGCCGCCAGCCGCGCGATCAGCGCGCGATCGAGCGGGTGCGTCAGCTGGCCGAGCTCCGCTCGCTCGCCCGCGGCGGGCAGGTCGGCCAGCGCGAACTTGGACGCGTTCAACAGCTTCACCGCGAGCCGCCGCCCGACCTTCATCTGCTGGGCGTCGAAGGCCGTGTCCGTGCCCGGACGCCCGCTCGCGGCCCAGTAGCGGACCGCGTCGGCGCCGTACTCCTCGAGCAGGTGCATCGGCGTGACGACGTTGCCCTTGGACTTGGACATCTTCTTGCGATCCGGGTCGAGCACCCAGCCGGAGATCGCTGCGTTCGCCCACGGCAGCTCGTCGTAGTCGAGCTGCGAGCGCAGCACCGTCGAGAACAGCCACGTCCTGATGATGTCGTGCGCCTGCGGGCGCAGGTCCATCGGGAAGACCTTCGCGAACAGCTCGTCGTCCTCGCCGGCCTGGCCGGCGATCTGCGGCGTCAGCGAGGAGGTCGCCCACGTGTCCATCACGTCTGGGTCGCCGACGAAGCCGCCCGGCTGCCCGCGCTGGGAGGCGTCGTAGCCGTCGGGCACGTCGGTCGACGGGTCGATCGGGAGCTGCTCGGCGCGCCGCGAGCGGCTGGTCGTAGAGCACGTTGCCGTCGGCGTCGAGCGGGTACCAGACGGGGAACGGCACGCCGAAGAAGCGCTGGCGGCTCACGCACCAGTCGCCGGTCAGGCCGTTGATCCAGTCCTCGAAGCGCGCGCGCATGTACGGCGGGTGCCAGCTGCAGCTCGCGCCCGCGCGCGAGCAGCTGCTCGCGGTGCTCGATCGTGCGGATGAACCACTGGCGGCTCGTCACGATCTCGACCGGGCGCTCGCCCTTCTCGAAGAACTTCACCGCGCGCGTGACCGGCTGCGGCTCGCCGATCAGATCGCCCGACTCGCTCGAGCAGCTCGACGATGCGCCTGCGCGCCTGGTTGATCGTGCGGCCCTGCAGCTCCGCGTAGTCGCCGCGCGCCCGCTCGAGGTCCTCAGACTCCCACCCGGGCGTACCCCACGGGACCTCCGCGAGGCGCCCGTCGGGACCCAGCACCGAGCGCACCGGCAGGCCCAGCTCGCGCCACCACATCACGTCGGTGAGATCGCCGAACGTGCACACCATCACCAGACCCGTGCCCTTGTCGCGCTCGACCGGCCGCGTGCGTCATCACCGGCACGCGCGTGCCGAACAGCGGCGTCAGCACCTCGCCGCCGACGAGCCCGCGCGTGGCGCTCGTCGTCGGGGTGCGCGAGCAGCGCCACGCACGCGGGGATCAGCTCCGGGCGCGTCGTCTCGATCAGCGCGTCCTCGCCGGCGCGGCGCTGAGGCACCCGTGTCGCCGCGCCGGCACAGCCGCGGCGAAGCGCACGCGGTGCATCGCGCCCGGGCGCTCGCGATCCTCGAGCTCGGCCTGCGCGACAGCCGTCTGGAAGTCGACGTCCCACAACGTCGGCGCCTCCAGCTGGTAGGCGTCGCCGCGCGCAAGCAGCCCGAGGAACGAGCGCTGCGAGATGCGCTGCGCGAGCCGGCCGATCGTGGTGTAGGTCATCGACCAGTCCACCGACAGCCCGAGCGTGCGCCACAGCGCCTCGAACGCCTGCTCGTCGCTCTCGGTCAGTCGCAGGCAGAGCTCGACGAAGTTCGGCCGCGACACCGACACCGGCTCCTTCTCGGACGGGCGTCGGCGGGGTCCGGCGAGACGAAGTCGGGGTCGTACGGCACCGAGGGATCGCAGCGCACGCCGAAGTGGTTCTGCACGCGCCGCTCGGTCGGCAGGCCGTTGTCGTCCCAGCCCATCGGGTAGAAGACCTCCATGCCGCGCATGCGCTGGAAGCGCGCGATCGCGTCGGTGTGGGTGTAGGAGAACACGTGCCCGACGTGCAGCGAGCCGCTGACCGTCGGCGGCGGCGTGTCGATCGAGAACACGCGCTCGCGCGGCGCCGCGCGATCGAAGCGGTAGACGCCGTCGCGCTCCCACACGGCGCTCCACTTGGCCTCGAGGCCCTCGAGCGTGGGGCGCTCGGGCACGCGCGCTTGTCGATCTGGCTCGGGCAAGCCGTTGATCGTACCCGGCCTCGAGTGGGCGGTCACTAATTCCGGGCGGGAGCGCGCACGCGAAGACGCCACTGGAGCACACGCAAAGGCGCCACGCGAGGAGCCCCCGTGCGAAGACCCCTAGTAGGACTCCGGACATTGGACGAAGCTTCCATGAGATTTCTCTTATAAAGTTGTACGGCTGGACAACACGGGTCTAGAGTGGCGTCCGTCTTATTCGAGCAGTACGAGCGCTTTGAGGAGGCGCGGTGAGAGTTCGGGGAGGAGCCGCAGGGCTTCCAGGGAACCGCAACAGCGGTCGGGGTGTGGGTTGAGCACGTTCGCCAAGAAGCTCCTCGGCGTCAGCTTGGCCGTCGCGCTCGTCGGCGCGCTGATCGGCCTGTACGTAGCCGCCTGGGCCACGAGCGCACCGCCAACGATCGTCGCGGGCGCCGCCGCCCCGTCCAGCGGCGGCACCCAGCTGACGCTCAGACCGTCGCCGCGATCGGACCCAAGTACGAGCCCAACAACCCCGACTGGGTCTCCTACCTGATCAAGAAGAACGGCAAGTGGATCCACAGCACGATCTTCACGGTGCCCGCCAACTCGGTCGTCCACGTCACGATCTACCAGTACGACGGCGACACCGGCCTGCGCAACCCGTTCCTCTCGCAGGTCCAGGGAACGATCGGCGGGACGAGCACGATCGACGGCAAGACGGTCGACGCGATCGACCCCGAAGAAGCCTCGCACACGTTCGTCGATCCCGCAACTCGGCGTGTTCGTACCGCTGCCGGGCGTGCCGGAAGAAGCCAAGAACCAGTGTGAAGTCGCGCCCTGCGAACGGCGCCGGCGCATCGCACGATCGACATTCAGCTTCCACACCGGCGCCAAGGGCCGCTACCGCTGGCAGTGCTTCGTGCCCTGCGCCGCGGGCTTCCTCTACGGCCTCGGCGGCCCGATGCAGACGCTCGGCTACATGGACGGGTTCCTCGAATGTCGTCTGAGCCATCCGCCGCGCCCAGCGGGCTCGCACCCGAACCGAACCACACCGTCCGCTTCGCGACGCTCTGGGTGCTCGTCACGCTGATCGCGCTGCCGCTCGTGATCTGGGTGATCGGACCGCTGATCGCGACCGGGAAGCGGCAGCGACCAGTCGAGCGCGATGGCCACCGACATCACGGTGCTGGCCGTGATGGCGACGCCGGTGCTGCTGCTCGTGCTGCTGTTCCTCCTCTACTCGATCGTCTTCTTCCGCCAGCCCAAGGCAGCGCGCTGGAAGGCCCGGCGATACGCGGCGACGCGCGCGTGCAGACGACGTGGATCGTCGTCACCTCGCTGATCGTGCTCGGGGTCGCGGTCTTCGGCACGGTGCGCCTGGAGGCCGGCGACGGCGCCGGCTCGGGCAGCGGGCCGAGCCCGCTGACCGTGCCCAAGGGCCCGAAGCTGCCGGTGCAGGTGATCGCCCAGCAGTGGCTGTTCACCTACCGCTACCCGACCTACGGCGGCGTCGAGACGACCGCAACTGGTCCTGCCGGTCGAACGAGGAGGTCGAATTCCACGTGACCTCGCTCGACGTGATCCACTCCTTCTGGGCCTACAAGCTCGGCGTCAAGGCCGACGCCAACCCCGGCGTCGACAACGTCGCGTTCGTCAAGCCGACGAAGCTTGAGAACTTCACCGTGCGCTGCGCCGAGCTGTGCGGCATCTGGCACGGCGTTCATGTTCGAACGCCGGCAGAGTCGTGACGCCGGCCGCGTTCGAAACCTGGATCACGCCGAACAGCAAGCGCCTTCGCGCCGGCGACGAAGGTGCTGCCCCAGTACAGCACGACCTACCTACCCGAACCGACGAGGCGTGGAGAATGAGCACGACCAGCGCAGCCGCATCAGCCCCCCAGCCGACGCAGCGGCCGCTGTGGCGGCGCCTGCTCGGCTTCAACCTGCTGACCGCCGTGATCCTCGGCGTCGGCGGCTACTACCTCGGCTGGTGGATCGGCCACCAGATCAACGGCCCGCAGCTTCGAATACGAGAGCGCGAGCGACGAGAACGACGTCGCGCTGCTGCTCGGCTACGTGTTCGGCGTGATCGGCTTCCTGATCGGCCTCGGCTTCGCCAACTACCCGATCTCGCGCCTGCTCGGGCGGCCCGCCTCGCTGCGCGAGAAGGAGGAGCGGCGGCATCGGGCGCTACTTCGGCCTGTGCACCGACCACAAGGTCGTCGGCATCCAGTACCTGGTCGGGATCGGCGTCTTCTTCTTCGTCGGCGGCGCTCAACGCGATGCTGATCCGCGCCGAGCTGCTGCACCCCGTCCCGACGCTGGTCGGCCCGAACCAATACCTGTCCCTCGTCGGCATGCACGGCACGATGATGATGGGGATGATGACCTCGGGCATCCTCGGCCCGTTCGCCAACTACTTCGTGCCGCTGATGATCGGCGCGCGGCGCATGGCCTTCCCGCGGATCGAGGCGCTGACGTTCTGGCTGCTGATGGCCGCCGGCTTCATCCTCGTCTCGACGATCTTCTTCGGCGGCTTCCCGACCGGCTGGACCGGCTACGAGCCGCTCAACGACCAGGCCGTGATGGGCATGGACTCCTACATCGTGTTCTTCGCGCTCGTCGGGCATCTCGATGGCGCTGCTCGGGCTGAACATGATGGCCACGATCATCACGATGCGCGCGCCCGGGCTGACCTGGTCGCGGCTGCCGATCTTCGTGTGGTCGGTGTTCGCGACCGCCGTGCTGATGGTGCTGGCGGCGCCGATGCTGATCGCGACGCTGCTGATGGCGGCGCTCGACCGCACGATCGACACCTCGTTCTTCATCACCGGCGGCGGCGGCAGCTCCTACCTGTTCGAGAACCTGTTCTGGTTCTTCGGGCACCCCGAGGTCTACATCCTCGCGCTGCCCGGCTTCGGGATCGTGCTCGAGCTGCTGCCCGTGTTCACGCGCAAGCCGCTGTGGGGCTACCGACTGGCCGTCTCGGGCATGCTCGGCGTCAGCCTGCTGAGCTTCTTCGTGTGGCAGCACCACCTGTTCGTCAGCGGCATCAACGCCGACCTGCGCCCGTTCTACATGCTCTCCACCGAGATCATCTCGGTGCCCGACCGGGCTTCATCTTCCTGTGCGTGATGGGCACGCTGTGGAAGGCGCGAATGTCGTTCACGCGTGCCGATGCTGTTCTGCCTCGCCTGGGTCGTTCAACTTCCTGATCGGCGGCGCTCTCGGGCGTCGTCCTCTCCGACGTCCCCACCGACACGCGGCCTGCACGGCAGCTTCTTCGTGATGGCGCACTTCCACTACACGATCATGGGCGGGCTGATCTTCAGCTTCTTCGCCGGCGATCTACTACTGGGTGCCGAAGATGACTCGGCCTGCGCTTCAACGAGATGCTCGCCAAGGTCGCACTTCTGGCTGATGTTCATCGCCTTCAACTCGACCTTCCTGCCGCTGTTCGTGCTCGGCATCGACGGGCATGCCCAGGCGCGTCAGCACGCTACGAACCGAGCCTGCAGGGGCTCAACGTGTGGGTCTCGATCTCGGCGTTCGTGCTCGGCTTCTCGATGCTGATCTTCATCTTCAACGTCGTCTACTCGCTGATCTTCGTGCGCAAGCCGGCCGAGGCCAACCCGTGGCACTCGAAGTCGATCGAGTGGCAGGTGCCGACGCCGGTGCCGGTCAACAACTTCGAGCAGATCCCCGTGTTCGACTCCGACCCCTACGACTACGGCACGCCGGTCGCCGCTCGGCGGCGGCCAGCCGGCGACCGCGGGAGCCTGAGCGATGGCGTCTGCGAAGCGAAAAGCTGCCACTCGGCCTGATGGTCCCGCCGGTGCCCGCGGGCGCACGAGATCCCGCCGGAGCCACCGGACGTCGGCGCGCGCGCGCTGTCGGTCGCCTCGCGGATGCTGTGCGGCGCCTCGACGTTCTTCTTCCTGGCGTTCGTGTTCGCCTACTTCTACCTGCGCTCGATCAACGCGGACGGCATGTGGCATCCCGAGCACGTCAACCCCAGCCAGGGGCTCGGCGCGGCGTTCATCGTCTGCATCGTGCTCAGCGCCGCCCTCGCGATCGTCGCCGGCCGCGGCATGAAGGCGAAATCGTCGCGGCTGGCTGGCGCCGGCGGTCGCGAGCGTGGTGCTCGGGCTGGTCGCGGTCGCGCTGCAGTGCATCGAGTACACCGTCGCAGCACTTCGGGCCCACCGACGGCGGCTACGCGAGCGTGTTCTGCGCATGGACCGGCTTCTACCTGATCG
This sequence comes from uncultured Solirubrobacteraceae bacterium, assembly GCA_963797105.1. Classification (GTDB taxonomy): domain Bacteria; phylum Actinomycetota; class Thermoleophilia; order Solirubrobacterales; family Solirubrobacteraceae; genus Palsa-744. Next base: position 212,782 of record CAWCOB010000002.1, on the reverse strand, counting down.
CGGTGCTGTTCACGATGTACTGGCTCGAGACGCAGGTCGCGACCGAGCTGCGCGCGCGCCGCGCGCCGGCCGGCAGCGGACGGAGACATCAAGGACCCCGACCGGCTGATCGCGCCCGGGCTCGACGCGGCCGTCTTCTACTGGGCCTTCCTGGCTGCGATCGGGGTCGTGACGTACGTGACGCTGTATCTCCTGTAGTGCTCGCCACGGCGGCAGCGACGCCGGGGTTCTGGGACTGGTCCTTCGACCCGCCGCTCGTGCTGGTGATCGACCTCGCGATCTTCTACGTGATCGGCGCGCGGCGGACGTACACACCCGAGCGCAAGCGCGTCGCGCAGCGCTGGCGCTGCGGCTGCTTCTGCGCGAGCCTCGCGGTGCTCGCGATCGCGCTCGCCTCCCCGATCGAGCGGCTCAGCGCCGACCTGTTCTGGGTGCACATGATCCAGCACGTGCTGCTGATCGTCGTCGCGGCACCGCTGCTCGTGCTCGCGCGCACCGTGGATCCGCCTGTGGCGCTGCCTGCCGCTGGACGCGCGCCGCTGGCTCGCGGGCGGGCTCAGCCACGGCGAGCGCGCCGCGCCGCTGCGCGCCATCAGCCGCACGCTCGGCAGGCCGGTGCCCAGCTTCGTCGCCTTCTCGGTCGTGCTGCTTGGCTGGCACGTGCCCGCGATGTTCGACGCGACGCTCGAATCGAGCACGCTGCACGCGTTCGAGCACACGCTGTTCTTCTTCACCGCGGTGCTGTTCTGGAAGCAGGTGATCCCCTCGGCGCCGCTGCACATCCGCCTGAGCTCGCCGCCAGCGCGTCGTGTTCCTGATCGGCGGCGATGATCGTCAGCTGGGCGCTCGCCGTCGTGCTCGCGCTCGCGCCGCACCCGCTCTACATCTACTACGCGCATCTGACCAGCCGCCCCGGCGGCATCTCGGCGATGGCCGATCAACAGCTCGCCGCGGGCATAATGTGGGTGCCCGGCTCGGTCACGTTCCTGATCGTCCTGTTCGTCTACGTCCACCGCTGGCTCGTCCCGCAGGCTCCCGGCACCGCCGGGGCTCCGCGGCTCGCGAGCGGGCACTAGGAGGCCTCATGCTGGAGACCGTAATACCGATCGCCTCTGGATTTCCTCACCGGCTCGATCCTCACGCTGGTCCTGCCCGCTCGGGCGTCTTGATCTGCGTGGCGATCTGGTACGTGGTGATGTGGAGCCAGGGCTCGGGCGAACGCTGAGCTGACTGCGCGGCGAGCCTCGGCACGTCGTGGGCGATCTCGCTCGGTTCGAACGAGTCCGGGTAGATCGTCGTCAGCTTGCCGCTCGCGCTGATCCCGTACACGAGCGCGACGTGCGCCACGAGCTGGGGCTGGCCGACCTCCCGTTCGGCGCCCACGTCCACGCTGCCCACGTGGGCGCCAGTTCGGCGCCTGAGCCGATCAGGTACTGCATCCTGCCGGTCATCTCGTGGTCGCGAGACGAAGTGCGCAACGTTCGCCGGGGTATCGCCGCGCGGGTCGACCGAGACGGCGATCACCTGCACCTCCGAGTCGCGCCGGCCGAGCATGTTCAGCGCGACGCGCAGGTTCGAGGCGATCAGCGGGCAGATGTCCGGGCAGTTGGCGTACAGGAACGTGACGAGCACGGCCTTGCCGCGGTACTGCGCTGAGCGTCGACCGGCTGGCCGAGGTAGTTGCGCAGGTGGATCGGCGGCGCCTGCTTGGCGGGGAGCGCGAGCGTCCCGTAGAAGCCGTCGCCCGCCGCGCGTCTGCTGCGCCCCACCCGGCAGCGCCGGCTTGGCCGGACCCTTGACGAGCAGGAAGCTCACGGCCGCGGCAAGCACGAGCAGCGCCGCCATCGCCGGCACCACCTTCAGCCAGATCCGCCCGGGAGTCGCGCTGCTGGGGGTCGTGGTCTGCTCGCTCATCCGCTCCTCCCCCTCCGAGCGAGTCTACTGGCACGCTGGAACCGGCGCTCAGCTCATGTTCACGTATCCCGTGGCTTCCGTGGGGCTGCGCACGTTGGCCGCGACCTTGTTTTCGTAGTTGCCCTCGATCGTCTGGATCTGGCCGTTCGGCAGCACGTCCCGGACGATGCCCACGTGTTCGTCGCCGAACACGATCAGATCGCCCGGCTTGCGGCACGACGCCGGGCCCGTTCGGTATCGCCTGGCCGCTGCTCTGCGCCCACGACCACACGTCTTCGACAGCGCCCGCGCCCTGTCCCTGCACGCCGATCGGCTCGCCCGCCTCACGCGCTGCCCACGAGGCGAAGTACGCGCACCACGGCGCTCCCGGAACTCGCTCCCGCGGTCGCGCTGCGATACGTCGCGATCGCCGGCGATTCGTTGGACCCGGGGGGCTGCTCGGTCTGGCCGAGCTGGCTTTCCGCGACCGCGACGATGCGCGCACCCGGCGATGCCTGAGCGGTCGGGTCGAGGCCCGGCAACGACGTGGAGCCGGCGACGCCATCGAGGCTCTGCGGCTGGTAGTAGGAGCTGAGCTGGGGCGCGCCGCTCACGCCGGGCGTCCCGCTGGTCACGCCCGCCGCACCCGAGTAGCCCGTCAGCCCGGCGGCGCTGCCGAGATCCGCCGCGGCGGACGCGTTCGAGTCCTCCAGCAGCGCCGCGTCGGTGGCCGGCGAGCCTTGCCCGGCGGGCACCTGATAGCCGGCGCTCGCCTGCTGCAGCGCGCTCGCAAACGACGATTCGCCGTTCGTGGCGGCGGTACCAGCGGCTGGAGCTTCGGTGCCGCCCGTGATTTCGCTCGAGCCGACGAGCGCGCCGGGGTTCGCAAGCTCATGGCGGATCGCGGAGATGCGCTGCACCGTCGCCTCGAGGCTCATCACCCGGGTAATCGGCAGGCGGTCGGGTGCGTTGAGCTGCGTCTCCACTTCAGGGTCCGAGGAGTGCGAGCGGGACGACCGCGACGCCATCGGGTCTGCGGTAGGCGAATCTGCCTGTGTAGACCACTATCCGGTCGACCAACCTGTCGCCGATCTGCTGATGGAGCCAGTTGAGGTGCTTGACATCGTGCTCGTTCACTGCGCTGCTCAGCTTCACCTCGATCGCGATGCACGAGCGGTTCTCGCCCTCGACGATCACGTCGATCTCGTGATCGCCGTTCTTGGTGCGCAGGTGGCCAACCCTCGCAGCGACGGCGCTGGCGTACACGCGAACCGACTGGGTCACGAGCGACTCGAACAGTGAGCCGAGCCAGGTACCGGTGACCGCCGAGGTGCGGTTGCTCTCCCCGCGCAGCAGGCCGGCCTTATCGATGCCGACAAGCCGTGCGGCGATGGCCGGGTCGACCAGATGGTGCTTGGGTGTGTAGGTGAGTCGCTTGAGGGGGGCGAAGGTAGGTATCCACGCCGCCAACGGATCGAGGATGAAGATCCGTTGCAGGTGCTCCCGATACGATGCAGCAGTCTGCCGGGCGGGCTTGTCGCCTTCGCCCGGGGTGGCTGCGTCGAGGATCGTGCTGTACGCCGCGTTGGTAGCTGTGGCCGCTGCGTACGCGGACAGCCACGCCCGCAGCGCGCCGGGGCGGCGAACGCTGACGCCGTTCTCCGGCAGCTCACGCTCGAGGATGCGGGCGATGTAGCTGTCCAGTTGGAGATGCCGGGCTCGCTCGGGCAGATCGCGGATGCCGGGGAAACCGGACCTCAGTATCTCGTCGGTGTACGTCGGCGTATCGACATCGGCGGTGCCGACGATCTCGGGCGGCTCGCCGTGCAGCAATGCTCTGAGCGAGACGGTCGGGCGACAGACGCCGCGCTCGCTGAATGCCATCGGCCGCATTGCCATGCTGACGATCCGGCCCGCGCCGGAGTGGATGCGGACCCCTGGTGCTACGCCCGCGGACCCGGTCAGCAGGAAGCGTCCGCCGGTGGGGTCGTCGTCGACCGCTCGACGAACTCGATCCCAGACGCTGGGGGTGAGTTGCCACTCATCGATCAGCACCGGTGGGGGCACCTGCGTGACGAGATCGAGGTTGCCGGCGAGGGCTGCGTGCTCATTCGGGTTGTCGAGCGACAGAACCGTTGCGGCACGCTGCGTGGCCGTGGCCGTCTTGCCAACGCCCTTGGCCCCCTCCAAAGCGATTGCAGCCAAGTGGGGGAACAGCTCGTCAAGTGCCTCGTCGAGGATCCGTCGCCGGTACGCCATAAGCACAGACTAACATATGGACGGACCTCTATCTAACATTTAGACGTAGATCTGCTTACCTTCTCGACGCCTGCTCAGTCGACGACGCCACCTTGTTCGAGTCCCGAGCCGTCGTTCTACCGAGATCATCGACACGTTCACGGACCTCGAACGCGCCATCGGTTAAATGCGGGTGGGCGACCGTCGTCGCCCACCCAACCACCGTTCCCTCGATGAAGCGGCGGTATATGGCTTCTGTCGGCCTTTCCCGGACCGCCCGAAGCGATATGACCCGTCTGTCCGCAGGCGGCCGATAGGAGACGTCGGCCAGCGGTCAGGTGGGCTTCACTGCAGCGGTGGCGTCCTCTAGGCGCCACCGCTGAGGAAGGTCTGGAAAACTGCTACCTGATTTATTCGATCAGGTGCAGCGCTGCGTCAGGCAGCTGGTTGGCCTGCGCGAGAATCGCCACGCCGGCCTGCTGGAGAACCTGGTCCTTCGTGAAGTTGGTCATTTCCGTGGCCATGTTCACGTCGACGAGCGCGCTTACTGCCGCGGTCAGGTTCTGGCTGTACACTTCCAGGTTCGACTGGGTGTACTGGATGCGGTCCTGGACGGCACCGAATTCACCGGCGAGACCCGAGACCGTAGCGATCGCTTCGTCGAGTTCTTTCAGACCCGTCGCAGCCGGTCCCGTGATTTCGTTGACTTCGGTTTTGGCCGTTTCCTCTTCTTCGAGTTTGGTCTTGACCGCTTCCTTGATTTCTTCGGTGGTCTTGCCTTCGCCTTTGAGCGTCGTTTCTTCGGTTTTGATTTCTTTCTTCAGTTCGCCGACTTTTTCTTCAAGTTCGGTCCGTTTTTCTTTTTCTTCTTTGGTCAGCGGCGGCACGAGCCGTTCCCCGAGCGTGGTGGGGTTGAGCTCTTCTTCGATCGCCGAGTACAGCTTGACGGTCGTGACCTCGATGTGTTCGCCGTCGTTGGCGCCGACCTGGAACTTGATTTCTTCAGCGGCGTTGAGCAGGTCCTTGCCGTTGAAGCTCGTCGTTTCACCGACGCGCTTGATCTCGTCGGTGAGCTGCGTGACCTCGGAGATGATCGCCTTCTGGTCTTCTTCGGAGGTCGTGCCGTTGGAGTACTGCACGCCGAGCTCACGAACGCGCTGGAGCATCTGGTTGACGTCGTTGAGCGCACCCTGAGCGGTCTGCGCCATGGCGACCGCGTCCTGGATGTTTTCGCCCGCCTGGTTGAGTCCGTTGACCTGGCTCTGCAGGCTCTGGCTGATCGCGTAGCCGGCGACGTCGTCGGCGGCCGAGTTGATCTTCAGACCCGAGGACAGACGCTCCATCGACTGCGAGATCATGTTCTCGGTGTTGTTCAGGTTCCTGCTGGCGTTCAACGCCTCCAGGTTGTTGTTGATCGTGAGGCCCATGCGTTCATCTCCTTGATGACGTTCGTTTGGTCAGGTCCCGAGCCGACTCCGTGTCGACCCACGCCGATTATCGTCAGCGCAGCGGGAAACTTGAGACGAGATTTGCTCTTGCCACGGTTTTCCCTCTCACAGCGTCGATTCCTGCCCGTGAAAGCGGGCGCTCAGACGCGCACGTCGACGTGCGGATGCCCGTCGTCGTCCTCGCGCGGCGGCACGGGCGCGGGCGGCGGCTGACGGCGGCGGCGCTGCTGATCGCCGGAGGGCCGGTCGCGCTCGCGCGAGATCCGCTCGAGCGGATCCACCGGCAGCCGCGCCGCGGGCGAGATTCGCGGCGGGCCGGGCGCGATCGGCTGTATCGGGTCCATCGCGCCACCAGCTCCTAGGAGGCCGGTCTCGCGGCGGAGCGCTCAGCGCCCGGCGCCGGCAGCTCGCGGCGGGTGCGGGCGGCGTGGACGGTGACCGCGAGCTGATGCTCGCGGCTGCGCAGCTCGATCATGACGAGGCGCCGCCACACGAACACCGCGCCGCCCCACGCCACGACGTAGCAGACGATGCCGGCCACGAGCGCGCGCAAGCCGGCGCCCGCGAGCGTGTTCGTCGGCAGCGACAGGTAGCCGCCGAGCACGAACCCGGCGAGCCCGCCCCAGCCCTTGACGAGCGCGACCGAGCGCGCGGCGCGCGGGTACGCGGCGATGCTGGGGGCGCCGCCGTCGAGCTGCTCGTCCTCGCCGTCGCCCTTGCCCTTCTTGTCGCCCTTGTCCTTCTTGTCCTTCTTGTCGGCCTTGCCGCCCTTCTTCTCGGCCTTGGCCGCGCCCTTCTTCTCCGGCGCGCGCGGCTCGGGCGACGCCGCCACCGGGTCGGTGAGCTCTGGCTGGATGGCGGTGTCGGCGGCGGCCATCGTCGCTATCCGTTCTGCAGCCCGCGCTGACGTTCGGCGCGCTGGCAGTCGAAGATGAAGCGGATCAGACGGCGGCGGTCGAGCTCGGTGATCGACTTGAAGGCGACGGCGCGACGCCCCTGGCGATCGACCCGCACGACCTCGCCCGTGCCGCTGATCTGCAGCTCTCGGTTCGAGCGTGATCTTGAACTGCACGTCCTCGCCGATCTTGAGCGTGTCCGGGCCGGCGAGCAGAAAGCCGCCGCCGCTGAGATCGACCGTGTAGCTCTCGACCGCGCTCCTGTTCGTGCCGGCGTACACGATCGCGGGGCGCGCCGAGCGGATGCGCACGTACTCGCGTTCCTGCAGCACCTCGATCGAGCGCGGCGCATCGATCCGCAGCACATCGGGGTCCGACGGGTCCTCGATCGTCGTCGTGCCGCTCAGCCGCACGCGCCCCTGGGGGGATACGAACTCGAGCACCAGGCCATCGAGGTGGCTCGCGCTGAGCGGACCGATCGGGACCATGATCGCGACCAGCAGCGTGTCCGGCCCGCACTCGAGCACGCGCGCGTGGATGCCCTTGCCGCCGCGCGGGACGAGCGTCACGTCCTGCCCGCGCTCGGGCAGCGCGACGGGCTTCGAGCGCTGCGGCGTATCCGCGCCCGAATTTCATGGCAGCAGCCTCTCCGCGAGCGCGCTCGGGGCGAGCTGGCGCAGCCGCCAACCGCCGGCGCGGGCGCGCTCGAGCATGTACTCGGGGGCGAGCTCGAACCTGCACGCGGCCTCGACCGCGACGCCGATCTGGTCGGTCTCGTCCGCGTGCGTGATCGCGAGCGCGTTGGCGCCGAGCGGCTTCAGCGCCTGCAGCAGCTGCGCGGCCGCGGTCGCGCCGAGCGTGGCGGGGAGCGCGACGACGATCCGCTCCGGCTTCAGCTCGGCAAGCAGGCTCGCGAGCTCGCGAATGCCGGCGCGGTCGGACGGGGAGACGCTCGGCGTGTCGAGCACGGCGACGCCGTCGCCGCGCACGCGGCGCAGCGCGCGCAGCGCGCGCGGGGAGCGCGCCGACACCGGCTTGATGACGTGCGGGCTGAGGATCATCTCGCAGCTCGCCGTGCTCCCCCTTCCCCGTACCGGGACGACGCGGGGACGATGCGGGCTCGCGCGCGATCGTGGCGAAGCTGGCGGGCAGCGAGCTGCTCTTGCGGTACGCGCCGAGCAGCGTCGCGCAGCACGTCGTCTTGCCGGAGCCGCCCGCGCCGACGATCGCGATCACCGCGCCCTTGCTCGGCAGCGGCGGCGCCACGGGGATGCGCTGCGCGAGCGTCGCGCGCACCGCCTGGGCCAGGCCGGCACGCGGCGCCAGCGCGAGCGCGTGGGCGCTCGCGCCGTCGATCAGCTCATCCGCGAGCTGCTCGCCGATGCCGCAGCGCTGCAGGCTCCTGGCGACGCCGGCACGCGCGCGCCCCTGCGAGCCGGGCGCCACCTCGCGCCGCTCGCTCGCCGGCCAGTGCGGCGCCGAGGGCTGCTCGGCGGGCGCCGCGGCGCGGATCGGCTCGCGCTCTGCTTCCGCGAGCGGCAGCTCGGGATCCCACGGGGCCGGCGCCGGCTCGGCGCGGCGCGGCGGGCGCGGCGGCTTCGCGGGATCTGCGCGCGCCAGCGCGGCGAGATGCGCCGTCACGTAGGCGCTGCCCGCGCGCGTCGGCGGCGCGGCGGACTCGCGCGTGTAGAAGGGCGGTAGCGACGCCGGCGGCGGCGATGCGCCCGGCTGTACGGGGGCGTACCCGAGCATCGGCCGCTGCGGCATGGCGGGCGCCGGCGCGGGCGGCGTCGCAGCGGTGGGCGCAGGTGCCGGCGCGGGCTGACGCGGGGTCGCGGGCGGCGCGAATGCCGGCTCGGGTGCGGACGCGGCGGGCTGCGCCGCTTCGGGCACGAACGGCGGCGCGAACGCCGGCGGCGGGACGGCGGGCGCCGTCACGGGCGCGGGCGCCGCCGTGAACGTGGGCTGCGACGCGGGCGGGGGCGTCAACGCGGGGGCGGGCGCCGGCGCGGGCGGCGGCGAGGCGCTCACGTCCTCGTCGTAGACGTCGATGCCGGGGGCGCCGGACATCGCCTCGATCTCGACGTACGTGCGCTGGAAGAAGCCGAGCACGCCGCCGGTGAGACCCTCGCGGCGGCGCACGATGATCGCGTCAGCGCCGAGATCGCGCTGGATCTGCGGCACGAGCTCCTCGACGGAACGTCCGCGGTAGACGCGCGTGGCGGCCTCGCCGCTGCTGCCAAAGCGCGCGCGAGCCTCGCGTCCAAGCGCTTCGAGCAGCTCTCCAGGTGTGCTCATGGACACTCTTTCGGAGGCTCGACACTCCTACATGAGCCCGCAGAGCAAGCTGGGCAAGGTATAGATGCCCGCCCACCCGAGCGTGGCGTGCTGTGCACGCAAGCGACCGAGGACGCCGATCCAGCGCAGCTATGCGGGCTCATGCGTGGATCACGCCGATCGTTTCGACGTTGATCCCGGGCGCGATCTCGTTGTAGGAGCACACGGCGAGGTGCGGCTGGGCCTGCGCGATCAGCCGGCGCAGGTGGCGGCGGATGCGCGCGGAGCACAGCAGCACGGGACCCTTGGGCGTGCTGGCCGGTTCGCGACGCGAGCGCGGTCGCGTGCTCGACCTGGGTGCGCAGCGCGGTGACGATCGCCTGCGCGCGCGGCGGGTCCATGGCGAGGTACTCCCCGTCGGTGGTCTGGGTGATCGAGGTGGAGACCTCCTGCTCGATGGCGGGGTCGAGGGTTATCGCCTGCAGTCGCAACTGCTCGTCCAGGTGCGGAGCCGTGATCGCCCGGCCCAGCGCCTGGCGAGCGTACTCCGATAGGAGGCTTGTGTCACGTGTTGTTCGCGCCTTGTCGCCGATTGCCTCCACGATCGTGCCGAGATCGCGGATCGGCACGCCCTCGGTGAGCAGCGACTGCAGCACGCGCTGGATCTCTCCGAGCGACAGCGCGTCGGGCACGACCTCTTCGACGACGGCCGCGTTGGTCTCCTTGAGCTTGTCGAGCAGCGCGCGCACGTCCTGGCGCGTGAGCACCTCGGCGGCGTGGTCGCGGATCGTCTCGGTGAGATGGGTGACGATCACCGACTCGGGGTCGACGACGGTGTAGCCCTGCGCCTCGGCCTCGGCGCGCGCGGACTCGTGCGACCCACACGGCCTCGAGGCCGAAGGCGGGCTCGCGCGTGGGGATCCCTGCGAGCGTGCCGCTGGCGTCGCCGGGGTCCATCGCGAGCAGGTGCCCGGGCATGATGCGCCCGCGCGTGACCTCCGAGCCGCGCACCTTGAACACGTACTCGTGCGATTCCATGCCGAGCTCGTCGTGGATGCGCACGGGCGGGATCACGAGGCCGAGCTCGCCGGCGATCTGGCGGCGGATCTGGCTGACGCGGCGCAGCAGCGAGCTGCTCGGGCGCGCCGGGTCCGAGCCGCCGTCGACGAGCGGCACGAGCCCGAAGCCGATCGCGAGCTCGAGCGCGTCGACGCCGACCTCGGAGATCGGCTCGTCGGCGGCTTTCGGCAGCGCCGCCTTCGCGGCGGCCGCTCGCGCGGCGTCCTGCGCGTCGATCGCGCTCGGGCAGCCCGTTGCGCACGGCCCAGCCGATCGCGCCGAAGATCGCCGCGATGAAGCAGGAACGGCAGCTTCGGCAGACCCGGGATCAGCGCGAACAGCCCGATCGCGCCGGCGGCGACGAGCGGCGCCTTGCGCTGGCTGAGGATCTGGTTGGCGATGTCCGAGCCGAGGTCGCGGTCGGAGGCGGCGCGCGTGACGATGATGCCGGTGGCGACGGAGATCAACAGCGCGGGGATCTGCGCGGCGAGGCCGTCGCCGACGGTCAGCAGCGAGTACTGGTGGGTGGCTTCGGAGAAGCCCAGGTGGCGCTGGAGCATGCCGACGATGATGCCGCCGACGAGGTTGATCGCGGTGATGATGACGGCCGCCATGGCGTCGCCTTTGACGAACTTCGAGGCGCCGTCCATGGCGCCGTAGAAGTCGGCCTCGCTGGGCGATCTCCGAGCGCCGCGCGCGCGCCTGGTCGTCGCTGATCAGGCCGGCGTTGAGGTCGGCGTCGATCGCCATCTGCTTGCCGGGCATCGCGTCGAGCGTGAAGCGCGCGCCGACCTCGGCGACGCGCCCGGCGCCGTTGGTGACGACGACGAACTGGATCACGACGAGGATCAGGAAGATCACGAGCCCGACGACGACGTTGCCGCCGACGACGAATTCGCCGAAGGCCTTGACGACGCTGCCGGCGTCGCCGCTGGTGAGGATCAGGCGCGTGACCGACACGTTGATCGCCAGGCGGAACATCGTCGTCAGCAGCAGCAGGCGACGGGAACGACGCGAAGTCGAGCGCCTTGCCGAGATACATCGTCGCCGACGACGATCGTGAGCGCCGCGGCGATGTTGACGGTGATCAGCAGGCTGAGCAGCGCCGACGGCAGCGGCACGACGAGCATCGTCACGACCATCACGACCGAGACGGCCGCGAGCAGGTCGGTGTGGCGCAGCATCCTGCGCACGCCGGGGCTGTTCACGACGCGAGCCTCCTAGGAGATGCCGGCCCGCCCGCGCGCGGCCGGCCCGCCCCAGGCCCGCCCGCCCGCGGCCCCGGCGCGCCGGCGGTGGCGACCATGCGCCGGCGCCCGGCGAGGCGGTAGACGAAGGCGAGCACGCGCGCGACGGCGGCGTACAGCTCCTCGGGGATCACCTGGCCGATCTCGACGGACGCGTGCAGCGAGCGCGCGAGCGGCGGGTCGGCGACACCGGCACGTCGTGTCTCTTCTGCGACGCGCCTGATCTGCGCGGCGATCAGGTCCTTGCCCTTGGCGACGACCTCGGGGGCGATGCGCGTGCCGTCGTAGGAGAGCGCGACGGCGTAGTGGGTCGGGTTGGTGACGACCACGTCGGCGTCGGGCACTGCGGCCATCATGCGCGCGCGGGCGGCCTGCATCGCGCGGCGGCGCAGCGCGACGCGGACCTCGGCGGAGACGCCGTACTGGCGCAGCTCGTCCTTGACCTCCTGCTTGGTCATCATCAGCTGTTTCTCGTGTCGGTGGCGCTTCCACGCGTAGTCGACGACGCCGATCGAGCAGGTATGCGAAGGCGGCGTGCTGGGCGACCGCGAGCGCGCTCGAGCCGGACAGCTTGCCGAGCGACAGCGGCGAGATGCCGACGTCGGCGGCGAGCGCCCGTGAGCCCGGGCAAGAGCGCGAGCGCGGCGACGGCGCCGACGACGGCGACCTTGGCGACCGCCTTGAGCGCCTCGAACACCGAGGTTCGGGCCCGAGCAGGTTCTTGCAAGCCGGAGGCCGGGTTGATGCGCTTGAAGTCGGCTTTGAGCGCATGCGTCGAGGGTCTGAAGCCGACCTGCGCGACGCCCGCGACGAAGCCCGCGAGCAGGCACGCGCCGGCGATCGGCGCGACGCCGATCAGGCATCGTCGCTCAGCGCGGTGTGCATCAGGCCGTTGAGCCCCGCGCGCGGAGGTCGCTCCGCCGGACTGCGCGATCTCGCCGAACATGACGCGGAACGTGTCGGTGCCGGCGTTCACGATCTGCGGTCCGATCGATGCTGATCATGAGCAGGCCGGCGACAGCACGACGCGAGCCGCCGAGGTCGGAGCTGCGCGCGACCTGCCCCTTCTCGCGCGCGCGCTTGCGGTGCTTGGGTGTCGCCTTCTCGGTGCGGTCCTCGCGGGGCATCTGCTCAGGCCACGTGCAGCGCGCCGAGCGCGTCGCCGACGCTCACCGACAGCTGGTTGGAGATCCAGTCGGCCGTGAACGGCAGCGAGGCGCCGACGACGAGCAGCGCGACCGCGACCTTCGTCGGAAAGCCGACGGCGAACACGTTGAGCTGCGGCACGACGCGCGAGACGACGCCGAAGGCGACGTCGGTGATCAGCAGCGCGACGAGCACCGGCGCGGCGACCTCGAGCGCGGAGGCGAACACGGTGGTGAACACCTGCTCGGCGCCGCCGACCAGCGAGGACAGCCGCGGCCCGCTCGTCAGCGGCACGAGCTGGAAGGTGCGCGCGAGGCCGCGCAGCGTCCACGCGTCGCCGCCGATGACGAGGAAGATGAGCGTGCCGACGAGCGAGTAGAAGCGCGCCATGACGGCGCTTTCCTGGTTGTTCATCGGGTTGATCAGGCTGCCCGTAGGAGAAGCCCGAGAGCACGTCGATGACCGAGCCCGCCGATTCGATGGCGGCCATCAGCACGGCGAGCGTGAACGCGAAGCCGAGCCCCACGAGCAGGCCCTCGACGACGAGCCCGGCGAGCGCCAGCGGGTCGCTGGGCACGTGCTGGCCGTGCAGCGCGATCGGCGCGAGGCCGATCGAGATGCCGACGGCGATGATGCCGCGCACGCGCGGCGGGATCATCTGCGAGGAGAACAGCGGCGCGATGACGAACAGCGGCGTCACGCGCGCGAGCACGAGGATGAAGCCGGCGAGCTCGTTGCCCGCGAGCTGGCGCAGCAGTTCGTCAGCTCACCGCGCTCATGAGCCAACCATCGTCGGGATCGACGTGTAGAGGGCGGTCGTGTAGGCGACGAGCTGGCCGAGCATCCACGGTCCGAGCAGCACGACGACGACCGCGACGCCGACGATCTTCGGGATCAGCGAGAGGCTCTGCTCCTGGATCTGCGTGACGGCCTGGAAGACGCTGACCAACAGCCCGATGACGAGCGCGACGAGCAGCAGCGGGCCGGCGACCTTCAGCGCGAGGCTCATCGCCTGGGAGGCGAGGTTGACGACGGTGTCCTGATTCATCGCGCGGGCGCTAGTGGAAGCTCTGCACGAGGGCTTTGATGACGAGATCCCAGCCGTCGACGAGCACGAACAGCAGGATCTTGAAGGGCAGCGAGATGAACGTCGGCGGCAGCATGATCATGCCCATGCTCATCAGCGTCGAGGAGACGATCAGGTCGATGATCAGGAACGGCAGGAAGATCAGGAAGCCGATCTGAAACGCGGTCTTGAGCTCGGAGACGATGAACGCCGGGATCAGCACCTCGGTGGGCACTTCGGCGCGCGTGTGCGGCGTCTTGGCGTGGGCGAGGCTGACGAACAGCGAGATGTCCTGCGACGCGCGTCTGGCGGAACATGAATTCGCGCAGCGGCTGCTCGGCGCGCTCGATCGCGGTGGTGGTGCTGATCCTGTTGGCGCTGAGCGGTTCGATCGCGTCCTTCTTGATCGCGCCGACGGTCGGCGCCATCACGAAGATCGTGAGGAACAGGGCGATGCCGACGAGCACCTGGTTGGGCGGCGCGGTGGTGGTGCCGACGGCGGTGCGGATGAAGCCGAGCACGATCAGGATGCGGCTGAAGCCGGTGACCGTGAACAGCATCGCCGGCACGAGCGTGAGCCCGCCGATCAGCAGCAGGATCTGCACGGCGTTGCTGGAGTTGACGTTCAGCGCAGCGCCCATGCCGAGCGCGCCGCCGACGTGCGTGGCCGCGCCCATGCTCAGCGGACCCCCGCGTGCGCAGCCGCTCCACCACTCATCGCCTGACCGTCAGTTCGCGCAGGCGCCCGACGAGCCCCGAAGACGGCGGGTACATCCGCATCGGGTCGGGGCGGCGGCCGACGACCGGGCTGACTTCCGAGCGCTGTCCGACGGAGAGGTCCGTATCGACGCTGTCGCGGGGCACGAAGATCTGGCTGGCGGCGCTCAGCAGGCGCGAGCGCTCGGGCGGCGCGGGCTCGAGCAGCAGCCCGGCGTCGCGCGCCTCCTCCTCGGTGTAGCGGTGGATCGGCACGACGCCGTGCTCGGTGCTGCCCAAGCAGCACGTAGTCGCTGCCGGCGCGCACGAGGTGCACGGAGCGCCCGGAGCCGAGCGTGAGCGCGGCGACGCTCGCGAGGCCGGCGCTCGGCTCGCCGACGTCGCGGCCTTCGCGCCCGGCCTTGACCTGGCGCAGGATCCACGACAGGCCCCAGATCACGGCGATGACGATCGCGAGGCCGACGATCGTGCGCACGATGCTCGCGCCGCCGCTGCTGCTGGTCGTGTGCGCGGCGCCGGCGGCGCGGCCGAGGTTCAGGGCGTGTTTTCGCCGCCCGCCTTCAGCGCGGGCGTGAACGCCGACGCGGGACTCGCGAATGCGCCCTGAAGGGCACAGGCGAGCAAGCAGGCGCCGAGCGCCGCGGCCGCCGTCGCGGCCGCACGGGAAAGCGGGGTCGAGCTTGGTCATCGAGGGACGACTCCGAGGAAGAGTCGCCCGGTTATCGGCCCTGCGGCGCCGAGGTCTTGAGGCGAGCGGGCGCGGCGAGACGCCTCAGACGAGCTCGCGACCTGCACGCCCCAGGCGCCGTCGGCGGTGACGACGAGCGTGCCGTTGGCGAAGCACAGGCCGTTGGCGAACAGCTCGACGGGCGCCTCGGCGCGCTGGTCGAGCTCGACGACGGCGCCGGGCGCGAGCTCGAGCGCGGCGCCGAGCGGCAGGTGCGTGCGGCCGAGCTCGGCCCACACGCGCACGAAGATGCTGCGCAGGATCGCGGGATCCTCGGGCCGTCTCGCGCTCGTCGTGCAGGTGCGCGCGGGCGCGTTCGAGCTCGGCGCGGCCGAGCTTCGCGTACGTGTCGGCGCGCACGGGCGCTTCGCCGGTGGAGGTCGAGCTTGACGGCGCGCCTGCGCGCCGCTGCGCCCGGGGCGCCCGCGGCCGAGCGAGATGCCCTCGGCGAACAGCAGCACGCCGTCCTCGGCGCGATCTTCGAGCGCGAGCAGCGAGCCGGGGGCGAGCTCGAGCATCTGCTCGATCGGCATCTGCGCCGAGCCGACCTCGGCGCGCAGCAGCACCTGCGCGCCGGCGACGCCGCGGCGCAGCGCGTCGAGCCGCTGCGGGTCGGCGCTGCTCGGGCTGGCTGCGCGCCGCCGCGGATGCGCTCGGTGATCGGCTCGATGGCGCGCCCACGGGATCAGCAGCGACATGCCCGAGGCCAGGCCGTCGATCGTGACCTCGAGCGCGACCGACAGCGTCGGTTCGCCGATCGGCGTCGAGCACGCCGGCGTCGCCCTCGATGTCGACCTCGCCGCGCGTGAGCTGCGCGCCGCCGAGCTCGTCCCAGGCGACCGACAGCTGGCGCGACGACCGCGTCGAGCAGGCCGCGCGTGAGCACCCAGTCGATCTCCGTCAGGTGGCGCTCGGCGGGCGCCTGCGCGGCCTTGCCGCCGAGCAGGCATTCGAGCGACTGCAGCACGAACGGCCAGCTCGACGCTCAGCAGCATGTGCCGCTCGATCGTCTCCGCCTCGACCGCGACCGCGACCGAATCGGCCGGCAGCTGCGCCTTGGCGGCCGCCCACGTGTGCTGGCCGATGTCGGTGACGGCGAGCTTCGACCTCGGCGTTCGAGCTCGCCCGCGAGCCAGCCGCCGAGCGTCTCGCAGAAGCGGTCGAGCGCGCGCGCGATGCGCCGGCGCAGCTCGGTGGTGAACTTGGTCGGCTGGGAGAAGTCGAGCGTGCGCACGTGCTCGGCGGGCTCGCCTGGAGACTCGTCCCGCTCGACGAGCGCCGGCTCCGCCTCGTCTGGCTCGGCGGTCTCGAGGTGCTGCTTGTCGTCGGCACCGACGCTCACGCGTCCGCGACCTCCTCAGCACCGGACTCCTGGCCGGCGGAGGCGCCGGGTCCCGCACCTGGCGCGTCCCCGGCCGAGGCGGGCGCGCCGGGCGCGCCGCCGGCTGGGGCGCCGGCGATGTGCCGGTAGCAGGCGCGTCGGCGCCGGCAGTCCCAGCGGATGACCCGGCGGCGTGCTCGCCGCCGCCGGAGGACGCCTGCCCGGGCTCGCCGTCGGCGGCGCCGTCGAGGATCTCGGTGATGCGCAGGCCGTACTGCTCGTCGATGACGACGACCTCGCCGCGCGCGATGGCGCTGCCGTTGACGAGCAGGTCGGCGGTCTCGCCGGCGAGGCGCTCGAGCGTGACGACGGAGCCGACGCGCAGGTCGAGCGTCTCGCCGACGGTCATGTGCGTACGCCCGATCTCGACGCTGAGCTCCATCGGGATCTCGCGAGGCGACTGAGGTCGGCGTCGTAGCCGGCCTCGATCGTGGCCTGGCCGCCGGCCTCTTGGTCGAACTGCTCGTACTCGATCGTCTCGCTCACACGCTCTCCTGTCGCACGGTCGGCTACTGCACGGTCAGATCTGGGAACAGCACGGCTTCGACTTTTACGTCCGTCTGCGCGTCGATCGCCTTGAGGATCTGGCGCTTGATGACGGCTCTGCCCTGATTGGTGACGAGCGTTTCGCCGTTCTGGTTGGTGACGGCGTTGGTGACGATTTCACGCACGAGCGGTTCCTCGGGCAGCGTGCCGGCGGCGCCTTCGCCGCCGGAGGCTGCGGCGGTCGCGGCGGCGCCGTCGCTCTGCCCGGCCGCGAGCTCGAGCGCGACGGTGATCTTCGCGAACGTGCCGTCGGCGAGGTTGAGCAGGAATGGCGAGGGCATCACGTAGATGGTTCCCTTGATCTTGTCCTTGTCGACGGGCTTGGGGCTTGGTCATCGTGTAGCCGACACCCAGCATGAGAATCGGCAGGGCCACGACGAGCATTAGCTTTTTGTTCTTGAGCATGGTCTGTGCCGTCCTTGACTATGGGCTTTCGGGGCTTTCGCCTTCGGTTTCGCTCAGTTTGCGCATGACGATCTCGACACGCCGGTTGCGCGCGCGGCCGGCGGCCGTGGCGTTCTGGTCATACGGGTGCTGTTCGGCGTTGCCGGAGGCCGTGAGCCGGGTGGCGCCGACGCCGTGCGCGATGAGGAAGCGCACGACGGTGCTCGCGCGCGCGGTCGAGAGCTCCCAGTTGCTCGGGAACAGCGCGCGAGTGGATGGGGACGTTGTCGGTGTTGCCTTCGACGGAGATCGGGTGCGTCTGATCGACGTTCAGCAGCTGCGCGATCTCGCCGAGCAGCCCGCCGGCCTTGGCTTCGAGCGTCGCCTGGCCGGAGGCGAACAGGAGATCGTCGGTGAGCACCCTGATCACGAGGCCGCGCGCTTCGATCGACGTCTTGACGCTCTTGGCGAAGCCGTGTGCGCGCGCGTACGCTTCGAGCTGTTCCTTGATGTGCTGCGAACTCGGCCGCCTGGCGCTGCGCGGCGGCCTGCTGGGCGGCGGCCGCGGCAGAGCTGGTGCTGCCGTGCGCGGTGCTGTTCTGCAGGCTGGCCGCGCCTTCGGCTGTGACCGGCTCGATCGCCTGCAGTTCGACGCTGGCGGGCGTCTGCGACTGGCGTTCGCGGTGGATCCCTGCTGGGCGATCGCCTTGCCGCCGGGCAGGATGTCGCCGGAGAAGGCGGCCTTCAAGGACTTCTGCAGCGTGCTGGTACTTGGAGATGTTGACGGAGGAGATCGAGAACAGCACCATGAACAGCGCCATCAGCAGCGTGATCATGTCCGCGTACGTGAGCAGCCAGCGCTCGCTCGCTCTCGTGCTCCGCGCCGTGACCGCCGCGCCGACCGCCGTGCCCACGCGCCATCTCAGGCCGCCTTGGCCTCGACGTCGATGCGCGCGACGTTCTGCTCCTCGCCCTCGCTGCGGTCGATCGGCGGCACGTAGGACATCAGCTTTTCGGAGACCAGGCGCGGGTTGTCGCCGGCCTGGATCGAGAGGATGCCCTCGAGCGTCATCATCCGCAGCTCCATCTCTTCGGCGGAGATCGCCTTCAGGCGGTTGGCGATCGGCAGGAAGATCACGTTGGCCGAGCCGACGCCCATCAGCGTGGCGATGAACGCGGCGGAGATCGACGGGCCCGAGCGTGGACGGGCGCGGCGAGGTTCTGCAGCACGTGCACGAGGCCGAGGACGGTGCCGATGATGCCCATCGTCGGCGCGAAGCCGCCGGCCTTCTCGAACGGCGCGGCGCCGGCGGCGTGGCGTGCGGCCATGCCGTCCACCTCGGCCTCGAGGATCGCGTGCACCATCTCCGGGTCGGTGCCGTCGACGACGAGCTGCAGCGCGTTGCGCGTGAACGTGTCCTCGATCTCGGCGAGCATCGCGTCGAGCGCGAGCAGGCCCTCGCGGCGGGCCTTGTCGGCGAGCGACACGAGCTCGTCCAGGCGCCCGCGCATGTCGGGCGGTTCGGCGGAGATGACGAGCTTGTACAGGCTCGGGATGCGCTTCATCGACGCCATGCCGACGCTCGCCATCGTCACCCCGGCGGTGCCGCCGAGGATGATCATGAGCGCGGGAATGTTGATGAAGGACGCGGGGCTCGTCCCATCCATCATCGAGCTCAAGAGCAGGGAGCCGAAGGCCAACCCCGATCCCGATGGCCGTTGAAGCCTTCATTGCTTCGATACATCGGCCAGCGGGGAAAAATCCTTCAATCTGAAGGCCCGCCGTGCAACGATCGGCCGATTCGGGCAACCGCGGTGCCCGTTTGGGACGACGTTATCGGCGGCAGCCCGACGACCTCACGCGGCCTGCCGCCGCAGACGGCCCGCCGTCGCTACGTGGGATCGTCCTCGACCGCGGTCAGATGCGGCGGCTCGCGCGGCGGCTCGCGGTGGATGGGCGCGAGCGGCGGCTGGCGTCCCGCTCCCCGCTGGCGGAACGCGTCGGCGAGCACCGCGGCGCGATAGCTCTGCACGGCGGCGGCAACCTCGGCGGGCGTCTCCCCGACGACGACCTTCGCGCCGGTCGCGAGCGTGATGACCGTGTCGGGCGTCGACTCGATCGTCACGATCATGTCGACATTCAAATGGAATGGCTCGTCATGGTGGCCGAGCCGGTTGAGCGTGATCATCGACGTACCCCCTTCGTAAGCAACTTTAGCCACAAGGTGGGACGACTCACTGCAAGCCGTCCCACCCCGCGACTCCTCGGAGTGTGCCTCTAATGGAACGTCCCTCCGTCGATGGTCGTTTCGGGGCTACTGGACCATGCTGACCAGCGTGCCCAACATTTCGTCCGCGGTGGTGATCGTGCGCGAGTTGGCCTGGTAGCCGCGCTCGGCGGTGATCATGTTGGTCATCTCGGTCGCCATGTCGACGTTCGACTGCTCGAGCTCGCCGCCGATCGTGGAGCCGAAGCCGGGCGTGTCGGGCGTGCCGACGATCGGCGGGCCCGAGTTGGTGGTGCGCGCCCACAGCGAGCCGCCGAGGCGTTCGAGGCCGGTTTCGTTGGGGAACGTCGCCAGCGACAGGTAGCCGGCGGTCACGCGGTCGAGATACGTTTTCGATTCTTTGTTCTCGTCGGTGTAGCTGACCGAGCCGTCCTGCCCGATCGAGATGTTGGAGGAGCCCGGCGGGATCAGGATGTAGCTGTCTTCTTTGCCCGCTTCGTAGGTGTCGCCCGTTTCGGTTTCGGCGGTCACGACGGCGTTGCGCCCGACCACGTATTCGCCGCCCTGCGTCGTCAAGAGGCCGCTCTGGTTCGTCGTGAGGTCGCCGGCGCGCGTGTACGAGACGTTCGCGGGCAGGTTTTTCGTGAGTTCTTCCGGGTTGGGGGCGCCGGGGCCGACCCGCAGGAAGCCCTTGCCCTCGATCGCGACGTCCAGCGGGTTGTTCGTCGACTGGAACGAGCCCTCGGACATTTCGTTGATCGTCGCGTCCGACCTGCACGCCGAGCCCGATCTGCACCGGGTTGGTGCCGCCGTTTGACGGCGTCGGGCCGGAGGCCCCGCGGAACACCTGCGTGAGCGAGTCCGCGAACGTCACGCTCACCGCCTTGTAGCCGACGGTGTTGACGTTCGCGAGATCGTTCGCCGTCTCGTTGAGCATCGTCTGGTTTGCGTCGAGACCGCTGATCGCGGCATACATTCCTGCCATCATCTGACTGCCCTACCTTTCGCGGCCTCCTCGATGAGGTCCGGCCGTGGTTGTCGTGGTTGCTCGAGGCCGCTCGCGTCATGCGATCACGGCACTGTCGATGTTCGTGAACACGTTGTCCTTCATGTGCTCCGATCCGACGGCCGTGATGACCGTGCGGTTGCTGACGGACACCACGAACGCGGTGCCGTCGACAAGTACGAGGGAGTCGCGCGAGCCCTTGCTCGCGGCGCGCTGCACCCCCTGCGAAAGCCTTCCGAGCGTGCCCTGATCGAGCTCGATCCCGCGGCGCTCGACGCGCGCGAGCGCGTGCTTGGAGAACGACAGGCCGCCCGCCGCCTGGCCGGCCTGCGCGAGCGTGTCCGCGAACGACGGCCCGGACGCGGCGCCCGCGGCCTTGCGCGCCGCCGCGTCGTCCGCGGCGCCGGGGCGCTTCGCGCCGCCCGCGGGAACGACCGCCCCGGCGAGGCCGCCGGGTGGGACGAGCGCTGGGTTCGTGATCGGCGTCATTCGGCGTGCGCGATGCGATTGGCGATCGGGGTCATTCGACTTCCGTGATGCTGGCCAGGGTGATGCCGGTGATGCCTTCCACAGTGACGGTCGTGCCGGATGCGCTCGACTGCACGCTCTGCACCTTGCCCACCGCGGACGCGCCCGACGGGCTCGTCGTAGGCGACCGTGCGACCGATCAGCTGCACCGCGCCGGACAGCTCGCTCGCGTTCGCGAGGTTCGTCGTCTGCTCGATCTGCGTCAGCTGCGCGAGCTCGTTGACGAATTCGTTGCTGTTGCCCGGTTCCAGGGGGTTCTGCGCCTGCAGCTGCGCGACCATCAGTTTCAGGAAGTCGTTCTGGCCGAGGATGCTGTTCGGGTTGGACGGGCTCGTTTCGCCGCTCGAGCCGGACGAGGCTGGCGCTGCGGCTGGCGAGGCGGCGGGGGTGGCAGCTGGGGTGACGGTCATGGCGATCGGTCCTCTCTTGTCGTTCAGGCGAGCACGTCGACGAGCGTGCCGCCGGCGATCGAGGTGGTGGGCGCGAGCATGCCTTCGGGCTCGGCGAGCGCCTGCTGGCCCTCGCCGCCTTGCGCGTCGCGCGCCGCAGAGCCGCGCGACGCGCCGGAGCCGCTCGAGCCGTCCGAGCCCCCGGCGAAGCGCGCCTTCGCGCTGCCCCGCTTCAGACTGCCCGAACGAGCTGATGTCGAGCCGCAGCAGCGACAGGCCGAGCGAGCTCAGCGACTGGTGCAGCTCCGCGCGGCCGCTCATCAGCGCCTGCGCCGCCGCGGGCGTCTCCGCGCTCACGCGCGCCAACAGGCCCTCGCTCGGTCTGGCTCAGGCGGATGCTGATGTGACCGAGCTCTTCCGGGTGCAGCGCGATCCGCGCCTGCGTCGCGCCCTGGCGCGCCGCCAGCTCGATCGTCGCGTGGATCGACTCGATCATGTCCTGCATGCCCACGCCCGCCGGCGCGCCGGCCGCAAGGCTCGCGCCCGTGGCGGCGCTCCCACCCGCCGACGCCGCCTGCGTCGCCGCCGCGACCGCGCTGCTCAGCGTGTCAGCTTCGGCGCCCGCCGTTCCCGCCGTGGCCGACGACGCGAACACGCCAGGCAGCGCGCCCGGCTGCGCCGCGGCGGCCGAGCCCTGTGCGCTGCCCGCAGAGCTGGCGCCGCGCGCGGTCAATCGCGGTCCGCCCGGGTTCGCTCCCGTGCCGCCGTCGCGACCGCCGGCAGCGCCCGCGCCGCCGCCCGCAACACCCGCCTGCGCGGCACCCGACGCGACCGCAGCCCCCGTCGAGGAGCCCGCGCCGAGGGACTGCGATGCGCTCGCCGCGCGGGCATCCGCCGGCTGGGCGGCCGCGGCCGCCGACGCGCCTTGCGCCTGAGCGGCTTCGCCTGGAGCCTCAGCGGCTTCGCCTGCCGCACCGCCGACTTCGCCGTGGACGCCAGTGGCTTCGCCCGGCTGCCCGCCTGCGGTTGCCAGCCCGCCTGCCGTTGCCAGCCCGCCTGCCGTTGCCAGCCCGCCGGTCGTTCCCGGCCCGCCGGTCGTCGCCGCGCCCGCTGACGCGCCGTTCGCGGTCGACGAGCCCGCGGCCGTCGCAGACGCCGAGGCGCCCGACGACGAACGCGCGGCACCTTCGCCGGTCGCTGTGGATGCGCTGCCCGAGCCCGGCGCGACGCCGGCCGGCGCGCTGCTCGCCGCAGAAGCGGCTCCCGACGCGCCCGCTGCAGACCCACCACTGGCAGGCGAGGCGCTCACGGTATCGCCGCCGGCAATCTCGCGACCGCCGGCGATCGCACGGCCGCCGGCGGCTGTCGTGCCCGCGGTCGACGACGAGCCGGCGGCGGTACCTGGGCCCGCGGCCGAGCCGGCTGCGCTGCCGCCGGGCCGCGCCGCGGCCTGCGCGGATGAGCCGGCGTGCCCGGCCGCGTCGCGGCCGGAAGCGCCCTCGGGCGCCGCCTGCGTGCCCGCAGCGCTCACCGGCGAGCTCGATGTCGATGCCTGCCCACCGGCGGCGAGCGGCCGGGTCCCGGCTGCCGTGCCTGTCGCAGTCGCGATGGACGCGGACCCGGCTTCGGCGGTCGCGCCCGGGGACGCCGTTGCGGTCGGCGTCTGCGTGCCCGCGGCGGCCACTTCCGCCGCCGTCGCCGTGGCGCCGGCCTGCGACGCGCTCGCGCCGGCACCCGCCGCGCCGGCGCTCGCGGCGTCGGTGGCGTTCGCTGCGGCGCCACCTGGAGCTGCGGCGTTCGCCGCAGACCCGCCGGGGCCGGTCGCGTCGGCGCCCGCGGTGGCGACACGCAGGTGCGTCGTGACGGTACCCGCCGCGGGACGCTTGCCGGATACGGGGATGGCGCCCGCTCCGGCGCCTTCGCCCGAGCCAGCCCCTTCTTCGCCAGGCGCGCCAGCCCGTTCCCGATGGCGCACGACCGGGCGTTCGCGGTCGCTCGCTTCGGAGCCTGTGCGATCTTGGCCTTCCGCGGGTGCGGTCCGGGCCCAATGTTCGGCGAGCGCGCTGTGGAAGGGCGGCGCACCCGATGGAGTCGAGGCCCCGGGCGGAGCCCCGGAGGTCGGCTCGGACGAGGCTGGTGGCGGCGCCGGCGGCGCCACCGCGAGTGCGAGGTTCATGCGAGTGCCCCCGTTGCTGTCGTGGGATAGGTCGTGGCATGCGACTGGCGGTAGCTTTCGGCGTAGCCGAGCACTTTCGAGACGTAGCTCTGCGTTTCGGCGTACGGAGGCATGCCCCCATACTGCTCGACGGCGCCCGGCCCCGCGTTGTAGGCGGCGAGCGCGTCTTCGGTGTTGCCGCCGAACTGGCTCATCAGCTGGCCCAGGTAGCGCGCGCCGCCTTCGATCGATTCGGCTGGGTTCTGCGGGTCGGCGACTCCCAGCGACGACGCGGTCCCCGGCATCAGCTGCGTCAGGCCCGAGGCGCCGGCGCTGCTCGTCGCGCTCGGGTTGAAGCCCGACTCCTGCTCGATCAAGCCGTGCAGCACCGCCGGGTCCAGGCCGTTGCGCGCCGCCGCCGCGTCGATCAGCGATTCGTATTCCCCACCCGTTTCCGAGCCGGCGCTCTGCGTCAGCGGCTCGTAGGCGCTCTGCGCGGGGCTGCCGGCAACGCCCAGCGCGCCCGAGGTACCGGCGCCGGTCGCGGTCTGCAGCGCCGAGGCGAAGTCGGTGCCCGCGCCGGAATAGCCGGAGGCGCTCGCGGAGCCGGGCGTGGCCGTAGACGGCGAAGCCGTCGCGACGATACCCCCGGCGGCAACCTGGCGCGCAGTTTCGATCAGAGCCTGCAGCTGCTGCACGCGCTGCGCGACGGCGAGCTCGCCCGCGCTCGCGCCGCTCACGGCCTGCGCGCTCACGCGCTGCTCCTGCCGAACCGCATCGTGGCGATCTCGTCGAGCGTGTTGCGCTCCCGGCGCTCGGCCTCGCGCTTATGCTCGCCGCGACGGCGCTCCCTCAGACGGTTGAGCATCTCGTGCTCGCTGGCCGCGGTCGACAGCTCGGCGTCGCGCTCCGCGACCTCCGCCTCGCGCTGCTCGAGCTCGTAGGCGCGCACGCGACGCTGGGCCTCCACGCGCTCCAGAAACGCCTGGCGCGCGATCAGGTCTTCGCCGCTGACCACAGCCGAGCGCTCGACGGCCGAACGCTGTTCGGCGCGAGCGTGCTCGACGTCCGCGTCCGCCGTGCGCAGCTCTGCCACCGTGCTCGAGCGGCGCGTCATCGCGTCCACCAGCTCCAGCTGCGCAAGCTTCTCCTTGCGCTCGCGCACCACGCGCACGCGCTCCAGGCGGAAGCGAAACGAGGTTCCGGTCACGGCCGGGTTATCGGAGGGCATGCGCGGTTCTTGAGCGGATGAGAAGACGCCGCACGAGAACATTCACACGGCACAGACGGGCCGGCACTCAATACCGATATGACTGCGTCTTCCGCCGCTACTGGCGGTATTTGCAGCAGGCTTGCCGCTGTAGCCCTCAGAGGCTCAGCCCGAGCGCCGGGATCGCCGACTCTCCCGAGCCCGCGAGCGGCGCGGTGTGCGCCGTCTCGACGTCGTCGTCCTCGGACGTGAGCACCTCCGCGTCCGGGATCTCGCCGCCGAGGCGCTCGAGCTCGCTCGCGAGCGAAGCGCCCAGATCGAGCAGGCGCGCGTCCGTCTGGCGCGGGTCGCTGCGCTCGCGCACGGGCTGGCGCAGGAAGCGCTCGATCTGCGGGCGGTGCGCGAGCGCGACGTCGAGCGCGGGGTCGCTGCCCGGCTGGTAGGCGCCGATCGACACCAGGTCTTCCTTCTCGTGCAGCACCGCGAGCGCCGCGCGCAGGCGCTGGCCGGCCTGTTCGACCTCCGGCGAGACGATCTCGCCGATCAGGCGCGAGACGCTGCCGAGGACGTCGATCGCCGGGTAGTGCCCGGCCTGGGCGAGCGAGCGCGTGAGCACCACATGTCCGTCGAGGATCGAGCGCACGGCGTCGGCGATCGGCTCGCTCATGTCGTCGCCGTCGACGAGCACCGTGTACAGGCCGGTGATCGAGCCGCTGGTGCTCGTGCCGGCGCGCTCCAACAGGCGCGGCAGCAGCGCGAACACGCTCGGCGTGTAGCCGCGCGTCGCGGGCGGCTCGCCGATCGCGAGGCCGACCTCGCGCTGGGCCATCGCGAAGCGCGTGACCGAGTCCATCATCAGCATCACGTCGTGACCCTGGTCGCGGAAGTACTCGGCGATCGTGGTCGCGGTGAAAGCCGCCTTGATGCGGACGAGCGCCGGCTGATCGGAGGTCGCGACGACGACGACCGAGCGCTCGAGCGCATCGCCGAGATCGCGCTCGATGAACTCGCGCACCTCGCGTCCGCGCTCGCCGACGAGCGCGATCACGTTGATCGACGCGCTCGTGGAGCGCGCGATCATCCCCAGCAGCGAGGACTTGCCGACGCCCGAGCCCGCGAAGATGCCCAGGCGCTGCCCGAGCCCGCACGGCACGAGCCCGTCGAGCGCGCGTACGCCGAGGCCGACGCGCTCGCGGATCCGCGGCCGCGACAGCGCGCTCGGGGGCGTGGCGATCGTCGAGCGGGCGAACAGCGGCGTCTCGACCGCCCGCGCCGGATCGGATGTGTCCGGCTCCAGCATGCCCTCCTCGGAGTTGCCGAGGCCGTCGAGCACGCGTCCGAGCAGGCTCTCGCCGACGGCGACGCGAAACGGCGCGCCGCTCGCGAGCACGCGCGTGCCGGGACCGATGCCATGCAGCTCGCCGAGCGGCATCAGCAGCGTGCGCCCGTCCCTGAAGCCGACCACCTCGGCGGGAACCGGATCGCGGCTGCCCTGAGCGCCCGCGCGGGAAGAGCCGGGGCGACCCGCGCGATTGCGGTCGGTGCCGACGAGACACACCTCGCCGACCTCGGCTTGCAGCCCGGTGACCTCGATGATCAACCCGATCAGGTTCGTGACGAAACCGTGGCGTCTGGCGAGGTCGGCGTCGCGCACCGCCTGCGTCGCGTGCTCCAGCAGCGCCAGCGGGTGCGCCTCGCCCGGCCCCGACTCGCCGACGTTCGGCACGTCGCGCCCCGGCTCGCCGACGCCGATCTCGGCGGCAGCATTCACGCCGCCAGCTCGTCCTTCTCGAGCGCTGCCGCGATCACCTCGCGTGCTCGCTCCAGCTGCGTGTGCACGCTCGCGTCCACCTCGCCCTCGGCGGTGCGCACGATCGCTGAGCCGGCGCCAACGCGTTCGTCCGACTGCACGTCGCACAGCTCGACGCCGCTGCCCTGTGCCGTGATCTCGCCGATCGCCTCGCGCACGACGTCGAGATCCGCGGGGTTGACGAGCACCGTCACGCGACGGCGGTCGCTGAGGCGCCTGAGCGCACCCTGCACGACCTCGACGACGAGCTCCGGGCGCGCCTGGAACGCTCCCGCGAGGATCTTGCCGGCGAGCATCAGCGCGAGGTCGATCGCGTCCATCTCCGCCGCCTCCGCCACCTCCACCCGCAGCGCCTCGACGCCGCCGACCGCGTCGCCGAGCGCCGCGGCCGCGGCCGCGAGCTCAGCCGCGCCCTGCTGGATCCCGGCGGCACGGCCCTGCTCGTATCCCTCGGCGCGCGCGAGCTCGCGGATGCGCTCCGCTTCGACGCCCGCCTGCGCGAGCAGGCGCGCGGCCGCGTCCCGCGGCGGCGGCTCGGTGGGCTCGAGCTGCTCGAAGTCGTAGCTGACGACGGCGTCAGACAACGGCATCGCTCTCGTCTTCTGAGTCGCCGGCGATCACGATCGCCCCGGACTCCTCCAGCGCGCGCACGACCGCGACGATGCGACTCTGCGCGGCGTCGATGTCGCGCTTGCGCTGCGGCGGCTGGATCTCCATCTCTTCCTTGATCATCTCGGCGCCGCGCTCGGACATGTTCGTCAGCACGATCTCCTTGACGTTGTCCGGCGCGCCGCGCAGCGCGAGCACGAGATCCTTCTGGTCGGCCTCGCGCAGCACCTGCTGGATCGCGCGCTCTTCGAGCTTGGCGATGTCCTCGAACACGAACAGCATGCTGCGCACCTCCTCGGCGAGCTCCTCGTCGGCGGTGGCGAGCGTCTCGAGCACGGCGCGCTCGGTGGTGCGATCGGAGTGGTTGAGGATCTCGGCGAGCGTCTTGGTGCCGCCGGCCGCCGAGTACTCGCGCTCGACGACGGCGGTCAGCTTGTGGCGGATGACCTCCTCCACCTGCTCGACGACCTGGGCGCTCGTCTCACCCATGCGCGCGATCCGCAGCGCGATATCGGGCTGCTGCGGCTCCGGTAGGCGCGCCAGGACCTGCGCCGCGAGCCCCGTCTGCACGCTCGCGAGGATCAGCGCGATCGTCTGCGGCGACTCGTTGCGCAGCAGCGCGGCGATGCGCTCCGGGGGGACTCGCTGCAGGAACTCGAACGGCGCCGCTTCCGAATGAGCGGCGAGACGACCGAGCAGCTCGGCCGCGCGCTCGGGGCCTAGCGCCAGCTCGATCACGCCGCGCGCGAACTCCATGCCGCCGGACGCGCCCATCTCCGCCCCGCTGAGCGTCGCCAGCTCGGTAAAGACCGACTCGGTGGTGTCCGGCCCGACGGCGTCCAGGCCCGCCATCTCGATCGAGAGACTCTCGATCTCGTTCTCGGCGAGCCGCTGCATGACGTTGGCGGCGCGCGCGGAGCCGAGCGCGGCCATCAGCACGGCGGCCTTGCGGCCCCCCGACATGCGGGGGCTGGCGGTCGTCGCGGGCAGCAGCTCGCCGGAGGGGGCCGCCAGCTCGGAGAGCGTCTCCCCGGGCGATTCGGTGGCCATCCCGGCTTAGCCCTCCTGCATCCAGCTACGCAGCTGCTGCGCGACACGGTCGGGGTCGGTGTCGACGAGGCGCTCCACCTGGCGGCGGATGCTGTCGCCGCCGTCCGCGCCGTCGCCACCGCTGCCATTGGCCGTGGCGGCAGCCATCGCCGGCATCGGCGCCGGCCGCGGCGCGGTTTCGCGTTCGAGCTCGGACAGGCGCATCGGCGCGTCGAGCTCGCGCAGCCACACCGGCTCCTCGATCGGCCCTTTCTCGCGCTTGCGGATCGAGCGTGTCGTGAAGAACAGGAAGATCATCGCGCCGAGCCCGAGCAGCACGTACTTGGCGTAGGAGAGCGGGCTCGAGGCCAGCGTCGTCGCGGTAGCTTTGGCGAACGCGACCTGCCCGATCGAGATCGTGTCGCCGCGTTTGGCCTGGATGCCGGCGGCGTTGGTGATCGCTTCGCGGACCGCGGGCAACGCGGCTGCGGGCACGGACTTGTCGAGCAGCACCGACACGTGCTGGCTTTCGACGGTCCCGGGCGCGACCGTCGTGTGGGTGACGGTCTTGTCGACGCCGAGCGAGGAGGTCGTCGTTTCGTGTTTGTAGTTGGATTTTCCGCCGGCGCCCGTCGCCGCGGTGGTGAGGTTGGCGGTGCCGGTCACGCCGCCCGCTCCGGTGCCGCTGCCGGTGAGCGTTTCGAGGTTCTTGCTCTGCTGCGTCGGCGTGCCGGTCTTGCCGTATTCGAGCGCTTCCTTGGTCGTCTGGTTGACGTTCATGTTTGCGTAGACCAGCACCTGCGCCTTGCCGGGCCCGAGCGTCTGCGCCAGCATCGAGTCGAGGCTCGCATCCATCGTCTGGTCGTAGCGCAGCTGGGCTTCCTGGAGGTCGGTGCCCGAGCCGCCGGCGCCACCGGAAGCCGCGGGCCACAGCAGTTCGCCCGAGGCGCCGGTGATCGTGACCTTGCTCAGCCCCAGCCCGGGCACGCTCGATGCGACCAGCTGCGCGATCCCGCGCACGGACCCCGAGCTGAGCGCGCTCGTCCCAGACAGCAGCACGGCTGCCGAGGACGCGCTCTGGTTTTCGCCGAAGATCTGGTTCTGGGAGCTCGGCAGCACGAGGTTGACCTGCGCCCCGGAGACGCCCTGGATGCTGTCGATCGTTTCCGCGAGCTGTCCCTGCAGGGCGCGCTGGTAGGTGACCTGCTGCTGGAAGTTGCTTTCGCCGATGCTCTGTTTTTCGAAGAGCTTGAAGCCTTCCTGGGAGCCGCCCAGCAGGTTCGCGCCGGCCAGCGCGACGCGCGCCTTCGACGCGTCGTTGGAGGGCACGCCGATCGCGGTGCCGTTGTTCTGGAGCTCGTAGCTGATGCCCTGAGCGCTCAGCGCGCTCGTCATCTTGCTCGTCTGCGACGGTTCGACGCCGCTGACGAGCGTCGTGTAGCTCGGCTGCGAGACGGTGTGCACGAACAGGTAGATGAACAGGATCGCGCCGATCGTGGCACCGCCCGCGATCAGCCATCCGCGCGGCGTCATCCTGGAGGCGAGCTGGGCTGCGGGGGGCATCGCTTAGACCTGCGTCTGGAAGATGCTCTGGGTCGCTTCCACGACCTTGTTGCGGATCTGGGAGGCCATTTCCATCGCCAGCTGCGCGTCCTGCACCGTCACGATCGCGCTCTCCGGGTCGCTGACGTTCCCCGTCGCGAGCGCCTGCGAGGCACTGGAGGCGCTGTTCTGCGTCTTCTCGAGCGCGGAGACCGCTTCTGTCAGCTCGCCGCCGAAGCCCGTGGCTTCGGCGCCCGTGGCAGCGCCGGCGCCCGCTCCAGACTTCGCCGCCTGGGTGACGCCTTCGGGGGCGCCCACAGACAGCTGGACGCCCAGTCCTCCGACCGGGGGAATGATCATTTGAGCAGCCCCAGTGTCGCGGTGAACATCGACTTCGACGTCTGCATCGCGGTCACGTCCGACTGGTAGGACTGCGACTCGGAGATCAGATCCGTCATTTCGGTGACCGTGCTGACGTTCGGCATCTTCACGTAGCCCTGCTTGTCGGCTTCGGGGCTGCCCGGGTCATAGACCTGCTGGTCGGGCGTCGTGTCCGCGACGATCCCCGTCACCTGCACGCCGCCGGGAGTCTGCGCGGAGCCGCTCGGTGTCAGCGCGCCCGTCAACTGGCCGCCGAAGTCGCTCTGGCCGACCTGCGCGAGCTCGACCTCCTGGCGCTGGTAGGGCTTGCCGTTCGCGGCTTTCGTGGTGTCCGCATTGGCGAGGTTCTCGGCGGTGACATCCATGCGGATGCGTTCGGCCGTCAGGCCGCTGCCGGCGATCCCGATCGCGTCGAACATCCCCATCAGGCGACGATCCCCATCGCCGAGCGCATGATGCTGTCGCGCGCACCGACGACCTGCGTCAGCGCCTGGTAGTCGAGCCCGTTTTCGGCGAGCTTCGCCGATTCCTGATCGATGCTCACGCCGGTGCCGTTCGGCCCGGCTTCCTCGGGTTTCGTGATCGTCGCGAACTGCGTTTCTTCGGGCGATTCGCCGCCGTTCAGCGCGCCCTGCAGCGCCGACTCGAAGTTGACTTCCTCGGGCTGGTAGCCGGGCGTGTCGGCGTTCGCGATGTTGTTCGTCAGCGCCGTCTGGCGCTGCCAGGAGCCGCGCATCGCAGCCTCCAGCAGTTGCTGGGTCGAATCGACGAGAGCCATGTGAGGAATGTGTCCTTTCCGCCCTCCCTGGGCTGAAACCGACGCTCTCCATGAGGTCGCGGACCACGTGGCCATCGAGGGGCCAACCTCTTGATCGGCCGGCGCGCGGCGTTCTTTAGGGATCACGGCGATCGCAAACACGTCCACCAGCTCGCGCCGCCGCTCACGAGCCCGCGGCCGCGAGCCGACGCTGCTGGCACCGGATCGACGACGAGCAAACGGCAGGGAGCCACCGAATGTCAAACCAGCGAGCCTCAGTCCTTCGCACCCGCAGCACGCGCATCGCGACCGCCTTGCTGGGCGCCGCCACGCTCGCGCTGGCGGTGAGCCCGGTTGCGTCGGCAACGCTCTCGCACTCGGCGTACCGCGCCGAAAACGCGTGCACCGTGCCGCCTCCGGGGTCTGCCGGCTGCCTCGGTGTCAGGCTCGTCGCGACATCGCTGACACATGCGGACCTCAAGAGCAACGCGATCAAGCAGGCATCGGAAGTCGCCCACGGCGCGCAGCCGGCGGTCACGAACAAGTCGCCGATCGCCGGCGGCTACGGGCCGGAAGAACTACACACCGCCTACTCGCTACCGACGGCGACGTTCCCCTCCGCCACGCAGACGGTCGCGATCGTCGACGCCTTCAACGACCCGACCGCGGAAGCGGACCTGGGCGTGTACGACAAACAGTACGGCCTGCCGGCATGCACGACCGGCAACGGCTGCTTCAAGAAGCTCGACGAGGAAGGCAAGACGAGCCCGCTGCCCGCCAACGAAGGCGGCTGGGCGACGGAGATATCGCTCGACGTGCAGACGGTGCACGCGGTCTGCCAGAGCTGCCACGTGATGCTCGTGGAGGCCAAGAGCACCTCGTTCTCCGACCTCGGCGCGGCCGTCGACACGGCAGTGAGACTAGGGGCGACTGAGGTCAGCAACTCCTACGGCGGCGCCGAGGGCGAAGGCGACTCGAGCTACAACGCGCCGTACGACCACCCTGGCACCGTGATCACCGTCTCCTCCGGCGACTGCGGCTACTACAACGAGGGCTGTAACGGCGACACCGAAGCCGCCAACTTCCCCGCCAGCTCACCCGACGTGGTCGCGGTCGGCGGCACCACGCTGAACCGCTCCGGGGAATCGTGGAGCAGCACCGTGTGGGAAGGCGGCGGCAGCGGCTGCAGCATCGCCTTCACGGCCCCGCTGTGGCAGAGCGAAGTCGCGAACTACTCGCTCACGGCGTGCAAAGGCGGGCGCTCGGTCGCCGACGTCGGCGCGATCGCGAACCCGTACACGGGCGTCAACATCTACGACAGCACAACCAACCCGTCGGGCTACCCGACCGGCTGGGGCGTGTGGGGCGGCACCTCGCTGGCCTCGCCCCTGGTCGCCGCCGAGTTCGGCCTCGCGGGCGGCTCGCACGGCGTCGAATTCCCGGCGCAGACGCTCTACGCGCACGTCGGCGACAGCAACGCCCTGTACGACGTCACCTCCGGCCACAACGGCTCTTGCACGGGCGCGAGCTCCTGCCAGGCGCGCGCCGGCTACGACGGCCCCACCGGCGTCGGCAGCCCCGTCGGCCTGAGCGCGTTCGCGAAGGTGGAAAGCCCGGCGCTCGAAAGCGCGCCCACGATCTCGGGCACCGACGAGCAGGGGCAGACGCTGACCGCCGGCCACGGCGGATGGAGTAACAGCCCGAGCTCCTACGCCGAGCAGTGGATGCTGTGCGGCTCCACGGGCACGGGCTGCGCCACAATCTCGGGGGCGGCCGCGTCGACGTACACGCTGCCGTCGAGCGCGGTCGGCAAGACGCTCCGCGTGCAGGTGACCGCGAGCAACGCCTCCGGCGCGAGCTCGCCGGCGGTTTCCGCCGCGAGCACGACCGTGATCTCCGACGTGCCCGCGATCACGAGCTTCACGCCGACCTCCGGCGTCACCGGCAGCTCCGTGACGATCGCCGGCACCGCCTTCACGGGTGCCACCGCGGTCAAGTTCGGCTCGCTCACAGCGACGTTCATGGTCAAATCCTCCACGCAGATCGAAGCGACCGTGCCCAACGGAGCGGTCGCGGCGACGATCTCGGTCAAGACCCCGACCGGCACCGGCACCAGCTCGGCCAAGTTCGCGCCGACGCTGTCCGTGTCGTCGTTCTCGCCGACAAAAGCCGCCGCCGGAGCGAGCGTGTCGATCACGGGCGTCGGCTTCACCAAAACCTCGACCGTCAGCTTCAACGGGACGAGCGCTACCGTGACCTACGTGTCCTCCACGAAACTGAAGGCCACGGTGCCCGCCGAAGCCAGCGGCAAGATCAGCGTGACTAACACGGCGGCGCCGGTCGGCAAAGCCACCAGCGCCGGCAGCTTCACGGTTTCCTGAGCACACGTCGCCAGCCCCGAGTGGCATCGCCGGCCGAGCGGGCGGGCAGCCGCGGGCGCGCCAGGACGCGCGGCTTAAGCGCTGCGATCGAGCCGCGGGCGGCGGCGCAGTTGGCCTGCATAGCCGTCGGACGCGCGCCGCGCGCGCTTGGCATCGGAGAGCTCGGACAAGAGGCCCTCGCGCAGCCGCACCAGCTCGATGCGCGTGCGCTCGTGCATCAGCCGCGCGTGCTCGAGCAGCTCGGCCGCGGCCA
Source organism: uncultured Solirubrobacteraceae bacterium (assembly GCA_963797105.1). GTDB lineage: Bacteria > Actinomycetota > Thermoleophilia > Solirubrobacterales > Solirubrobacteraceae > Palsa-744. Next base: position 179,479 of record CAWCOB010000002.1, on the reverse strand, counting down.
CCGGCGGCTGCGCAGGCAGGTCCGCGATCAGCTCATCCCAGCGGGCGCCGAGCGCCGCGAGGCCCGCGATCTCGCCCCTACCGGCGAGCTCGAGTTCGTAGCTCCGCGTGCTCGTAGATCGCCCGGTAGCGCGCCAGCTCGGGCGGTGCCTCGCCTCGGGCGAGCGCCTCGCCGTCGGGCGGGGACTCGCCGCGGAGCGAGGCGGCGCTCACACGTGCTCCACGCTCGAGATCAGCTGCGCCTGGCGGTCGATCTCCGCCGCGGCCTGGCTCCAGGCCTCGCGCAGCTCCCCCAGCAGGCGGCTGACCTCTTCGATCTTGTCCGGGTCGCGGTTGATGCGCGCGGCGTTCAGCTGAGCCAGGCAGAACGCGTAGATCATGTGCAGACGCCGAGGCAGGTCGCCCTGGTCGTAGTCGAGCGTGCCGTCGAGATGGCTGATGATCCGTTCGCCGTAGCGCAGGGCCGTGTGCGCGCGCTCGACCTCGCCGTCGTTCATCGCGCTCACGGTCTGACGCAGGAAGCGCCGCGCGCCGTCGTAGAGCATCACCACCAGCTGCCCCGGCGTAGCCGCCAGGACTTCTCCCCTGCGATAGGCAGCATGCGATGCCGCGAGGTTGTTCATCAGTTCCTTGATCGACCGGTGTCGCGCAAAGTTGAGCGACGCAGCCGCTAGCCGCCGGACTTAGCCAGCGCTTCGCTCTGCTGGCTCAGCCAGCTGCTCTGCGCGCTGTTCTTCGAGATCACCGATTCCAGCTCGGCATAGGTCGCCTGCAGCGCCTTTTCGCGAAGCGCGAGCTGTTCGTTGAGCGAGTTGATCCGCGAAGTCAGCTGCGTCACCTGTTCGCCGTCGCCCCTCGTGCGCCCTTCGATCGTGCCGCCGGGCTCGGCGGCGTTGTTGACAAGCTGCTGAACGTTCAAAGACCACTGCTGCAGCATCTGCTGGACACCGGCCGGGTTGCTCGCGATGGCTGCGCTGAGCTTTTCCGGGTCGAGCGTCAGCAGTCCTTCCACGGAGGACTGCGAGGCGCCGTCGGCGCTCGGCGCGCCGGTGCTGAGCCCGACGTTGTAGGGGCTCGACATTTCGCCCGTAAGCCCCGCGATCGGTTCGTACATGCTCGCCCGCAGGCTGTCGAGCAGGCCCACGAGTTCCTGGTCGCCGAACAGCGTGCCCGTGGTGAATTCGGTGGCCTGGGTCGGGCGCACCGGGGGCTTGGTGCTCAGCTGCGTCTCGATCGTCGTGACGGTCGAGTTGTACAGCTTTATGAACGACTGCAGCTGGGCTTCGACCTGTTTGGCGCTGACGCTCGGGCGGCTGCACGTCGAGCGTCACGGGCCCCTTGGGTGTGAGGCCGGTGAGCGTCAGCGAGACCCCTGCGATCGCGTTCGTGACGGTATTCGAGCCGGAGGTGTGCGGCCACACCGTCGACGGTGAATTCGGCGTCCACGCCTTCCTTGGCCGTTGCCGCGACTTCAGCCATGGCGGCGCCGGTGACTTTGATGAATTCGCCTTCCGGTCGCGCCCGTGGCGCGATTGGACAGCACCAGCGTTTCGCCTTCGAGCACCGCCGCGTACACGTCCGCGCTGGAGCTCGCGTTGATCGCGTCCGCCAGTTCCGTGGCGCCCTCCCCGGCCTGGAGCTTGAATTCGTGGCCATCGATCGTGATCGATTCTTCGCTCGCGGGGCTCGTGAGCGTGAACGTGCGCTGCGCGGAGTTGGCGAGCTGCGTGACTTCGATCTCGTAACCGCCGATGCCCGCGCCGCCCGTCACCGCGGCTTCGACGCGCGTCGGTTCGCTCGAGGTCACCGTCTGCGAGCTCTCATACAGCGACGGAAGCGCGAATTCGGCGGCCGAGAACGACAGCTGCTGAAGGCTTGACTGGATGCTCGCCAGCTGCGTCTGTTCGGCCTGCAGCCTGGCCTCGTCGTTCGTCAGGTGGGTGACAGGCTCGCGTTCGACGGACATCAGCGCCGCGATGATCGAGCTCGTGTTCAGGCCCGAGGCCAGCCCCGAGACGGTGATCGGTGCGCCGGCCGTCGAGCTGACGTTGAGACCCGTGGTCGACATCGGGATACCTAGGCCAGTCGCCTTCCGGCGGCGAGCTCGACCGCCTCGGTCATCGACACGATCCGCATCAGGTTGCCGTCGTCGTCGCGGATCTCGAGCCTCGCGTGCTCGCCCGGCGCCCCGGCAAAGAAGCGCACGTGGCGGCCGCGGTCACGCAACTGGTCGTGGATCGCGCCGGCGGCGCCCATCTGGTCCAGCACCTGCGGCGGTGGCGTGCCCCTGCTGGCGAGGGGCACGAACGTGGCTTCGCTCACCGTGAGCTCGGACACGAGCGTGGTGAGGTCATCTGCGTCGCTACCTGCAGACGGTGCGGCGTCGGCCAGCTCGAGCGGGCCCTCGGTAGGCATGATCGGCGAGTTCATATGGCGTTTTCTCCCTGAAAACAAGTGACGCGGTCCATTCCATGGGCCGCCCCGCGCTTTATGTGCACCTTCGTCATCGACGCCCTTCGTGGAAACTTTAAGAATCTCCTGCCGCTGCGACACGCTTTGCGACAGCGCCGCCCGCGGTCCTCACGCGGCCGCGGCCTGCGGCAACAGGCTCGCCGCGAGCTCGTTGTCGGGATCGCACGCGAGCGCCGCCTGCGCGAACTCGCTCGCCTCGCGCGACATCCCCGCCGCGACGGCGACACGCGCAAGGCCGAGCAGCGCTTCCGCGTCCGGTTCGCGCCGGCAGACGGCCATCCACTCTTCCGCGGCCGCGGCCACGAAGCCGCGCCGCAGGTACATCTCCGCGAGCAGCTCTCGTCGCTCGCGCTCGCCCATGCGGGAGCGCTCGAGCAGCCCGAGCAGCACCTCGAAGGCATCGAAGTCGCTGCACCCGCAGCAGCGCCTCGAGCATCACCGTCAGCGGCGTGAGCGCCTCCGCGGCGAGCACGATCCCGGTGTGCCCGCGAGCGCGCCAGTTGCGACCACGCGCGGAACAGGTCGAGCTCCGCCTCCGGCATGCCCGCGCTCTGTGCTCGCTCCAGCGCCCTGGCGCTGCCGGCGCGTCGGCGCCGGCGATACGCGCGAACAGCTCGGTGCCGGCACGCCGCAACGGCAAGCGGATCGTGCGCGCCCAGCTGCGGCCGCCTCGGCTGGCCGCCTCGCCGTAGCGCCGCTGAGCCAGCAGCGCCTCGCCGAGCGCCACGCGTGCTCGCCCGGAATGCGGCTGCTGGGCCAGCACGATTCGGAACTGCGCCTCGCCGGCGCTCGCGGCGCCGCTCTCATACAGAGCCGTGCCGAGCATGAAGCGAGCCGCGGGGGACATGTCCGCCGGCAGGCGCTCCAGCTCGACGGACGACCGCATCGGGCGTCGCGCCGCCGGCCAGCAGCGCGCTCGCGTATGGCGTCACCGAGCCGACGAACCGCGGATGCTCGCGCACGCACCGCTCGAGCAGCTCGATCGCCTGCTCGAGCTCTCCGCCGCGCGCGCTTCAGCTCAGCCAGATAGATCCTGCGGCAGATAGCGAGCCGCAGCCGACCGTGGCGGTGTAGCGACGCGGCGCGTCGCCCATCTCGATGCAGCGTTCGCACAGCTCGATCGCGCGCTCGCTTTCGCCCGAGCGCGATCGCGACGAGCGCCTGCTCGAGCACCAGGTCGGTGAACCCGGGAAAGCGCTCGAGTCCATCGCTCGGCCGCGCGAGTCGCATCATCGCGGGCGACCGCAGACGCGCAGCGCCTTCACAAGACGACTCAAGAGCGCCGGCGCGAACTTGTAGCTCTCGCGGTCTGGGGCTCGCCTCGAGCAGCTCCCAGGCGCGTTCGAACTCGACCAGCGCGGCCGCGCGATCGCCCGCGGCGGCGTACTCGCAGCCGAGGTTGAAGTGCACGAACGGCGTCGGCTGCGCTCTCGGCCTGCTGCAGGCGCAGCAGCTCGATGTTGCGACGCGACTTCTCGCGCGCTGTCGCGCACGACGCTGATGTAGCCGAAGTGCTCGACGCGCACGTTCGTCGCCTCGATGCGCTCCGGCAGGTACCCCGGCAGGCATTGGGCGATCTGCTCGTGCAGGCGCCCCTCGAAGCGGTACTCGGGCCGGTTGCGAAACACGCGCAGCGCGTTCTGCGTGACGGCCGTGCCGTCTTCCTCGTCGCCCGTGTAGTGGATCTCGTACAGGTAGAACGCCTCGCGCCACGTGCGCCCGGTCAACGAGCGCAGCAACATCGACGTCCTCCCGCACGAGCAGCTCGTCGGCGTCCAGGTACATCACCCAGTCGCCGCTCGCCGCATCGAAGGACACGTTGCGCGCCGCGGCGAACGAGCCCGTCCACTCGTGCTCGATCACGCGCGCCCCGAACGAGCGCGCGATCTCGACCGTCGCGTCGCTCGAGCCGGTGTCGACGACGACGATCTCGTCGACCGCGTCCGCGACCGCGCTCAGGCAACGCGACAGCATCTGCTGCTCGTCGCGCACGATCATGCACAGGCTCAGCCGCAGGTCGGCCGCCGGCTGGGCGCGCGCGGCGATCTCGAGCGCGCGACGCGAGAGCGCCGGCAGCGCCGCGCGCAGCGGCGCGCGTCCCGTCGAGCTGCGCATCGCGAGCCGTCGCTCGGCGAGCAGCTGCGAGGCTGCGATCGATGTCCGCAAGCTGCGGGTCCAGGCGCTTGGCGGCTTCGAACATCGCCTGCGCCGCGTCCAGGCTCCAGAGCTCGTGCAGGATCGTGCCGGCGTAGCCGAGCAGCCGCGGCTCGCTCGGCTCGCACTCGAGCGCATCGAGGGCGCACGCGGCGAGCGTCATGTTCAACGCCGGCAGGCGCGCGGCGTGAGCGCCGGCGACAGCCGCGAGGCCGCTCTCGATCACGGTCGCACTGGCCCAGTAGCGGCGGTGGCGGTCCTCGATCGACTGGGCCAGCGCGAACAGCCGCCGATAGCCCTCGAGATCGTCCGCTGCGAGCAGCTGCTGTGCGAGCGCCGGCAGCTCGGTCACCGAGCGCGCGTCCTCCCTGGTGGCGGTTGCAGACAGGCTGAGGGTCATGTCTCGGCCCGGGTCATCGACCGCGACCGGCGATATCTGAGCGGCGGCTCCGGCGACGCACGGATTGACCGCGAGCATGCGCGCCGCCAAGCCTCGCGCACACACGCGATGGCCCGCGCGTGCCTGACGTTAGGACCCCGGCAGGGAATCTCCTGGCAAGCGCGAATCTACTGCGTCATACCGCCACACCAGTCGGGCGCTCGGACGCGAGCGAGGTGTGAGAGCGGCAAGCCGTGTCTCATTGGCCCCTCGATACCAGAGCAGGAGAATGCAAATAATCGGAAAGCGCGCTACCAGGGCGCCGGCGGCAGAGGTGCTCGCGACCTGGCACGAATACAACCGCAGCGGCGACCGCGAGCTGCGCGACCGCCTGATCTTCATGTTCATGCCGATGGTTCGCTACATCGTCTACCGCAAGGTTCGCGAGGTGCCGGCGCAGTGCGACGTGGAGGACTTCCTCTCGTGCGGGCTGGAGGCGCTGATCCGCTCGATCGAGCGCTACGACCCCGACAAGGGCGCATCGCTCGAGCAGTACGCGTGGACGCGTGTCCACGGCGCGGTGCTCGACGAGCTGCGTCGCCACGACTGGGCGCCGCGCTCGCTGCGCCGCGACGAGCGCACGATCAACAGCGCCCGCGAGAGCTTCCTCACGCTGCACGAACGCCAGCCCAGCCGCGACGAGCTCGCAGCCGAGGTCGGCATGACCCCGACACGAGCTGACCGACCGGCTCGACCAGGTCGCGCTCGCCGAGGTCGGCTCGCTCAACAGGATCGTGCGCTCCGACGAGAGCGCGACGATCGAGCGGATCGACACGCTCGAGAGCTCTGACGAGGACTGCGACCCGGTCGCGCAGCGCCGAGCGCCGCGAAGCCAAGCAGCGCTTCCGCGGCGCCTTCGCCCGCCTGCAGCAAGCAGGAGCGCGAAGTCGCGGTGCTGCTGTACGTCGAGGACTGGACGCTGCGCGACATCGGCGTGCGTCTCGGCGTCTCCGAGAGCCGCGTCTCGCAGATCCACACCCAGCTGCGCCGGCGCCTGTACGAACAGCTCTCGAGCGAGCTGCCGCTGTTCAGCGCGGTCGGCTGAGCGCGGCGGGGGCCGTGCTCAGCCTCCGCGAAGCCGGCGATGCGGCAGCATTGCCGGCTCAAGGTCATTCCTCCGCAGCCGAACACCCTGGCTGAGCAATGGACATCGGTCTCGACATCGCCGCGACGGGCATGGTCGCCGAGCAGGCCCGCCAGGACCAGCTCTCGAACGACCTCGCCAACGCCTCGACGCCGGGGTTCAAGCCCGACGAAACGCCGCAGCACAGCTTCGGCGCGATCCTGCTCGCCAACACCGAGGGCGGCGAAGCCGTCGGATCCGTCGACGAGGGCGTCGCGCTCGGCAAGACGTACACGAACATGACGCTCGCGGGCACGATGCAGGAAACCGGCGAACCGCTCGACTTCGCGATCGTGGGCAGCGGCTTCTTCGCGGTCAAGACGGCCGCCGGCACCCGCTACACCCGCGACGGGCAGTTCACGGTGTCGTCAAAGGGCGTACTCACCGACACGAACGGCAACCCCGTGCTCGAGCGCGAAAGGCGCACAGATCAAGGTCAGCGCCACCGGCACCGTCCCGGCGAGCGCGGTCGGCGTCTTCGAAGTGCCCGGCGCCGTCAAGCAGGGCGAAAACCTCTACACCGGCAAGGCCGCCGGCAAACCGACCGGCACCGTCCGCCAGGGCTCGCTCGAGGGCTCGGGCGTGGACGCCGCCAAGACGATGATCGAAATGATCACCTCGATGCGCAGCTTCCAATCCGGGCAGCAGGCGATCCAGGCGATCAGCCAGACGTTGCAGGAGGCCTCCTCGCAGGTCGGCTCGCTGAACCCCAACGCCTGACCGCGGCGGCGCTCACGCACGCCGGGCGCCACGGCGGCTGAGCCGGCCACGTACGCGAGCCGCGCAGCGACCGCCCCGCTCAAGTCCGCCCGAAGGCGGCCGATCACAGGGGCGAAAAGCTCCGAGCCCGGCTGGACCGCCTCGCGGAAAGCCCGGCTCGCCGACGACCACGAACACTGGACGGCCGATGCTCGAAGGTCTCTATTCCGCAGCAGCAGGCATGGAAGCGCAGCAGGAAGCAGCTGAACGCGATCAGCAACGACCTCGCGAACGTCTCGACGAGCGGCTACAAGTCCGAGCGCGTCGCGTTCAGCGACCTGCTCTACAACCCGATCGAAGATCGCCGGTTCGGAAACCAGCGCCGGCGCCGGCGCGAGCTCGCAGGGTGATCGGGCGCAGCGAGGCGCAGGGGACGATCCAGGAAACCGGCAACCCGCTCGACCTCGCGATCGAAGGCGAAGGCTACTTCGAGGTGACGCGCGCCAACGGCCAGAAGGCGCTCACGCGCGACGGCACCTTCGGAGTCGACGCCAACGGCGCGATCGTCAACGCCGAAGGCAACCAGCTCTCGCCGCCGATCAAGCTTCCCGCCGGCGTGCCGCGCCGGCGAAGTCTCGATCGCGCCCGACGGCACCGTGACCGCCGGCGCACGCAAGCTCGGGCAGATCAAGCTCGTGACGGTCACCTCGCCCGAACACCTGCTCGCCGACGGCGGCGGTGAGTTCAGCGTCACCAAGACCAGCGGCGAACCGCACCCAGCCACCGGCAAAGTCCGCCAGGGAGCGCTCGAGGGCTCCAACGTGAACATCGCCAGCACGATGGCGCAGATGGTCAGCACCCAGCGCAACTACCAGCTGACGAGCACCGCCATCCAGGACGAGAGCCAGATGATGTCGATCGCCAACCAGCTGCGCACACCATGAGCATCCCCCTCGGCGCCGCGACACCCACCGCCGCAACCGGCCTGCCGGTCGTCAACCAGGCGCTCGAGCCCGCATGGGTGCGTCACGGCTCGGCGAGCACGCAGAAGGCCTACGCGAGCGCACTGGCATTCGAACAGTCGCTCGTCGAACAGCTGGCGAAGTCGCTCGCCGACACGAGCGGCCTCGGTGGCGAAGGCTCGCCGGAAGGCGGCGAATCGGGCTCTGAAGGCTCCGGCGCCGGCGCCTCGCAGCTCTCCTCGATGCTCCCGCAGGCGCTCACGAACAGCCTGATGGACGCCGGCGGGCTGGGCATGGCCGCGCAGATGACGCGCCAGCTGCAGGGCGTTCAGGCGACGGCCGACGCGAAGGCGAGCGGCGGAACGAGCGCCGCATGAGCTCGAGCTCGCTCGTCGCCCACGAGGGCATCCAGCGCGACCGCGTGCTCGCGGCCGAGGTGCTCGCACACCTCGACGCGCAGATCGACTCGGCACGAAGCCTGTTGGAACTCGTGCTCGAGCAGGGCGCGGCGATCCGCGCGCGCGACGTGCACACGGTCGTGCGCCTCGCGGGAATCCTGCGCGGGGAGATGGGCCGCCGCCAGCTTCTCGAGGAAGAGCGCGCACGCCTGCTGGCGCGCAGCGGCGAGCGGCTCGGCGTCGCGCCCGAGGCCGTCACGCTGGCGCTGCTGAGCGCGCTGATGGACGACGCGAGCGTGCGAGCGCGCGAGCACTCGCAGCGCCGAGCTGCGGGGCCTGCTGCACGAGCTCCAGCGCGAGCACACGGCAAACCGCACGCTGATGCAGATCGAACTCGGCTTCCTCGACCACCTGATGGGCATGCTCTCGCTCGACGGGGTCAACGGCTACGACACGCACGGTTCGTCCAAGCACATCACGCGGTCCCGCCCACACGGCGGCCTGCACGTACTCGACCTGCAGGCCTAGCCGAGATGACGATCCCCACCCTGCAAGGACTGCAGACGGCGCTCAGCGGCCTGCTCGCGGAGCAGACCGCGCTCGACACGACCGGCAACAACATCGCCAACGCGAGCACCGAAGGCTACTCGCGCGAGACCGCTCTACTGGAACCGAACCCCGCGCTGCCGATCCCGGCGATCTCCGGGCACACCGGCGAGGGCGCACAGCTCGGCACGGGCGTCACCGTCGCGACGATCGCGCGTATCCGCAACACCTACCTCGATGCCCAGTACCGCACGCAGAACAGCTCGCTCAGCGGCGCCAAGACGCAGGCGGAAATAGCTCGCGCTCGCGCAGACCTCGTTCAACGAACCGTCGACCGCGGGGATCGCGACGCAGCTGTCGAACTTCTGGTCGGCGTGGAACAGCCTCGCAAAGTCGCCGTCGGAAGGAGCCGCCAAACAGGGGGTCGTCGCCGCGGGCGAACAGCTCGCGAGGGCTTTCAACGAACTCAGCACCCAGCTCACGACGGTCTCGACGCAGGTGGGCGAACAGTACAACTCGCTCACGGGCCCCTCCGGGGAAGTCGAAGACTTCGCGAACCAGATCGCGCAGCTGAACGGGCAGATCAAGCTCGCCGAAGAAGCCGGGCAACCGCCGAACAACCTGCTCGACCGACGCGACCTGCTGCTCGACAAGCTCTCCACCCTCGCCAACGTCACGGTCACCGAACAGCCCGACCACACCGACACGGTGACGCTCGGCGACGCCGCCAAGCCGCTCGTCGAAGGCACGACCGTCAACTGGCCGCAGGAACTGACGGAAGCCGCCGGCGGCGAGCTCGGCGCACTGCTCAACCTCACCGGCCCCAAGGGCGCAGCTGACTGCGTTGCGCACCAGCCTCGACGAAGTCGCGGCCACGCTCGCGACGACCGTCAACGCTCCTCTGGCTAACCAGTTCTTCTCCGGCGAAACCGCCGCGACGCTCACGGTCGTCGCGGTGGCCAAAGAAGTGGACGCCTCCAGGACGGAAGCGGCGGGCGGCAACGAAGTCGCCCTCGAACTCGCCGCTCTGCGCGGTGGCGCCGCCGAACAGGGCTACGCGGCGCTCGTCGAGAACGTCGGCAGCGACGTGCGCGCCGCCAAGGACGACCAGGAAAACCTGCAGGGCACGCTCACCGCGATCGGCAACCTGCGCCAGGGCGTCTCGGGCGTCTCGCTCGACGAAGAAATGACGAACCTGATCACCTTCCAGCGCGGCTACCAGGCGTCCGCGCGAACGCTGACCGCGATGGACTCGATGCTGGAAACGCTGATCGAGCACACCGGCGTGGTGGGGCTTTAGCGATGACCGAGCGGATCACCCCATCGATGGTCACCAGCCAGACGCTGACGGACCTCAACAACTCGCTCGCGGGCGCTCGAACGCAGCACCAACGAACTGTCCTCCGGCCGGACGATCCTCGAACCGTCGGACAATCCATACGGCGCCGCGCGCGTGATCGACCTGCAGAGCCAGCTCGAAGGCCTGACGAACTACGAAAGCGACATCCAGGACGGGATCGCATGGGAGAACACGGCCTCGAGCGCGATGTCGAACGTGAACGAACTCACGCAGCGCGTACGCGAGCTCGTGGTCGAGGCCGCCAACGGCACCAACAACCAGAGCGACCTCAACACGATCGCGCTCGAGGTCGAACAGCTGACCGAAAGCATCAAGCAGGACGCGAACACCCAGTACGCGGGCCAGTACGTGTTCTCCGGCACCGCCACGACGACGCCGCCCTACGAAACGGGCGCGAACGACGAATTCAAGGGCAACAGCGAAACCGTCAGCCGCGCGGTCGGGCCGGCGGGGACGGTGACGATCAGCACCAACATCTCGACGCTGCTGGGCAACGGCGCGGCGTCCGAAGACGGCAAGCTGCTCGACACGCTGCGCACGATCACCCAGCACCTGCGCGGCGGCACCGAGGAAGACACGGAAGCGCTCGGCACCACCGACCTCGAGAGCCTCGACGAGAACCTCGAACAGCTGAGCCAGCTGCAGGCGGTGGCGGGCAGCGCGACCGATCAACTGAAAGCGGCGCTGACGCGCAACGAAAGCGTGCAGACATCCGATCACCGAGGCGCTCTCCAGCACCGAGGACACGAACATCGCGGCCGTCTCGATCCAGTACGCCAACGAGCAGGCCGCGTACGAGGCCGCGCTGCGCGCCGGCGCGACCATCGTCCAGGAATCGCTGCTCAACTTCCTGCAGTAGCCGAACCAAGGAGACCAGCAATCATGCCCGTGACATTCGAGAGCATCCGCTTCGGGACCGTCGAGATCGCAGCCCGAGGACGTGATCGAGTTCCCGCTCGGGCTGATCGGCCTGGGCGGCCTGCGCTACGCGCTGATCGACCGCAACCCCGGCACCGGCTTTCTGTGGCTGCACGCGGTCGACGACCCGGCGCTGGCGCTGCCGGTGGTCCGCCCGGAGCAGTTCTTCTCCGACGTTCGCGCTCGAGATCGCGCCCGAGGACCGCGAGCGCACCGGCGTCGAGGACGCCACCGGCGCGCGAGCTGTACGTGACGGTGCGCGCGACGCCGAACCCGCTCGACATCACCGCCAACCTGCGCGCGCCGCTGGTGATCCACGAGGGCCGCGGCTACCAGGTGATCAACATCGACGAGGACGCCGCGCTGCAGGCGCCGCTGTTCACGCTGTCCGCAGGAGTCGCCGCGCCGAGCGGCGATCGCGACTTGCTTCATAATCAGCCTCGATGCTGATCCTGACGCGTCGTCCCGGAGAGCGCGTCGTCATCGGCGACGAGGAAATCCTCGTGACGGTGATGGGCGTCAGCGGCCACACCGTCAGGCTCGGGATCGAGGCACCGCAGGGCGTGTCGATCTACCGCGAGGAGATCTGGCTCGCGGTCAAGGAGGAGAACCGCGCCGCCGCCGCAGCCGAGGCCGACGCGCTGCCCGCGACGCCCCCGCAGACCCCCCAGGACGCACCGGCGGAGCCTGCCGACTCCTAGCCACATGCGCCGCGGCGTCGGTTGACAGCGTACGCACGAGGTCCCTATCATCATCCGCGTCGAGGTCGGGCTGCCTTACGGAGGAGGGGTCTTGAGGGGTATGGCAGGGAGCGGGCGGCCGGGAGCGACGGGCTTCGGCGAGGGCGCGCTGGTGACGCGCCGCGCGCTGCTACAGCGCGCGGCCGCGCTCGGCGTCACGGTCTCCACGCTCAGCGCGCTCGACCTGCTCGCGCTGGTGCCCGCGCGCGCCGCCGCGCACACGAAGTCGGCGCTACCGGAAGTCCAGTTCCAGATCGAAAAGTTCATCGCTCACGCGATCTCCGTCGAAGGCGTGCGCGTACGCTTCGCGCCGGTCTACACGACGTTCGCGACGTTCGCGCTCACGCGCACGCCGACGCAGGCCGACCAGGCGACGCTCGCGCAGGCGCTGGCCACGGTCGAGGCCACCTATCCGTTCACCCCCAGCGGCGTGTTCATGTGCGTGGCATACGGCGTGCCGTACTTCGAACGGCTCCCCGGCGGGATGGCCGGCACGCTCGTCTCCGGCCACATGCCGCGGTTGGTGAACGAGCCGCAGAGCTACGCCTTCGAGGAGGCCGTGCCGGGGCCGACAGATGTCTCGCCACAGAACCCCGAAATCACCAAGCAGCGCTTCAACATCCCCGTGCAGATCGAGGCCAACGACATGCTCGTGACGCTGCGCAGCGACTCGACCGCGATCATCGACGACGTGCTCGCGTGGCTGTCGGGCGAAAGCGCGACGCTCGCCGGCGAGAGCGTGAGCGAGTCCGGGCTCGCGGAGCTGCTGACGGTCACGTCGCGCCGGCTGATGTTCACGCAGATGGGGCTGCCGCGCATCCTCGCCGAAGAACAGAACCTGCCCTACGCCGAGACGATCAACCCCGACTCGCCGATGTGGATGGGGTTCGCCTCCCAGCAGGTCGGCAGCAGCGGCAAGCCGCCGATAGTCACGTTCCTCGGCGACCGCTCCGCCAAGCTCACGACCGCGCGGGCGCGCGACTACTTCGACCACGGCTCGATCGTTCACCTCTCACACGTGATCCAGGACCTCGAGCAGTTCTACGAAGCGCCCAACGAAACCTACGAGCGTCGCGCGGCAGCGATGTTCAGCGCCGACCCGCTGCCCTCGATGGGCAACGCCAACCAGTTCGCGAACGGCGGCGGCCCAGCCTTCCTGCCCAACAAGTTCGTCGCGCCGCAGATCGCCGAAGACGAAGCCAGGGAACCCGCGCGGTTCGACGGCGAGCGCCACATCGGCCACACCAGCGCGGTCCAGCGCTCGAGCAGGGCGGCCGACGGCTCGCCGATGCACATCCGCGCCGACGGTCCCGGCTTCGACGCACTCGACGTCCCCGACGGCTCGCCGCAGCCGAAGCTGCACTTCAGCATCTTCGTCCCCACCGCCGCGTTCTTCGCCACGATGCGCCGCAGCCAGGCCTCGCTCGACCTCGCCCAGAAGTACGGCGTGCCGACACAGAATCTCGGGCTCGAGCGCTTTCTCACGGCCACACGGCGGCAGAACTTCCTGGTGCCGCCGCGGCGCAACCGCGCCTTCCCGCTCGTCGAGCTGGCCTGAGCGAAATCAATCGTGCCCAATCAATCACTACGGAGGGGGAGTATGCAATCCATTCGAAATGCGTTCAGGAGCATCCCGCGACTGGCGACGGTGTTCGCGGCCGCGGCGCTGACGCTCGGCGCCACCGCAAGCGTCGCCAGCGCCAAGCAGGAAGTCATGATCGCCGGCCACAACGCGCCGCCGGCGAGCTACCCCAGCTATGTCCACTACTTCTCGACGAGCCAGGGACACCTGAATCCGATTCAGGAAGCGGTCAACGCCGCCACGCACCCGCGTGACTTCGTGCTGATCGAACCCGGAACCTATGAAGAAGAAGTCAAGGTCAGGCCCGTCAACAAGGGGATCTTCATCCGCGGCATGAACCGCAACACGGTGCTGATCGACGGTAAAAACATCCACACGCCGGGCGGCGCCAACGGCATCGAAGTGCAGAAGACAAACGACGTGTGGATCGAAAACCTCACCGTCGCCAACTTCGAACGCGAAAGCCTCGACGGCGGCGGCGGCAACGAGATCTGGTGGAACGGCAGCTCAGAAGTCGAAAAGGTCGGCGCCCACGGCTGGTTCGGCAACTACCTGACCGCCTATGACACCGGCCTCAACGGGGGCTATGGCATCTTCACCTCGCACGAGAGCAAAGGCGAGTGGAACAACATCTACGCGTCCGGCTTCAACGACTCGGGCATCTACCTCGGCGCGTGCCCAGAATGCGAAGCGGTGATCGACCACGCCACGATGGAATACAACGCGCTCGGCTACTCCGGCTCGAACTCCGGCGGTCAGCTGATCATCGAGAACTCGAAGTTCGACCACAACACGACCGGCATCGCGCCGAACACCGAATACCCGGGCGACGGCCCGCCGCCGCAGGACGGCGCGTGCAAGGAAGCCGAAGCAGGCGTCAAGCGCCGGGCCCCGCTGCACCTGGGTGAACCGATCGAAGGACATACCTTCTGGACCGGGAAGCTGCCCGTGTTCAAAACGACGGGCATCAAACACTGCACGATCATCGAGGACAACCAGATCAACGACAACAGCGACCTCGACCTCCCGGCCAACCACTCGTCCGCGGCAGCGCCGTGGGGAGCGGGCGTCGAGTTGCCCGGCAACTACGGCGACGAGGTGCTCGACAACGAAATCAAGGGCAACCCGAGCGACGGCGTGCTCGCATTCGAGTACCCCAACCCGTTCGAACCCAACGAAAAACTCGAATTCGCGCCCTGGACGGTCCTCGCGCAGAACTCGGGCAACAGGGTCGAAGGCAACCTGTTCGAAGGCAACGGCTACCTCGCCGGCAAGCCCAAAGAATTCCTCGGCGACGTGGCATTCGAGGGCGGGCTGTTCGGGTCCGGCGAGTCCACGAACAACTGCGTGTCGGATAACACGATGCCGGACGGGACCTTCCCGGCGGACATCGAGGGGACGTGGGGCTGCCAGAACACGACCACGCCCAACCCTCGTGGGGGCGTGCCGTTCATCTACTACCTGCTGGAACTGCAGGAAGAATCGACGCACCGGCCGTACTTCGAAACGGTGCCGCCGCCGCCGGCCCAGGAAACAATGCCGAACCCGTGCGAAAACGTGCCGACAAACCCGCTGTGCACGTGAGCCGCTAGCACGGGCCACCGGCCCGGATGGCACGATCACCCGCCGCCGCTCTCATTCGGGAGTGGCGGCGGGCACTTGCGGGTAAGCTTTTGCGCATGCGATCCACGGAAGGCTCCCGCAGAGGCTGGATCAGCCGCACTGGGCTCCTGCTGGTCGCGCTGACGCTGGTCGGCGCAGCGCTTGCCGCCAGCGCAGGCGGCGCGCTGGCCGCGAAGGTCAACATCGTAAGCCTGAGCGGACCGCCGCCCGGGAAGATCCCGGCGAGCACCGCCTACTTCACGACGATCCAAGCAGCGGTCGACGCCGCGACAGCCGGGGACTGGGTGCTGATCGAGCCGGGCACCTACGACGAAGAAGTCAAGGTCGAGCCGGGGCACGGCGGCATCTGGATCAGGGGCATGAATCGCAACACCGTGCTGATCGACGGCAATCACGAACCGTGCAAACACTCGCCCTGCCCGGAAGGCGCCAACGGCATCGAAGTCTTCAAGGCGAGCGACGTGTGGATCGAAAACCTCACCGTCGCGAACTTCGACCGCGCCACGATCGACGGCGAAGGCGGCAACGAGATCTGGTGGAACGGCGGCGCCGAGTCGCACAAAATCGGCGCATACGGCTGGTACGGGCGCTACCTGACCGCGTACGACACCGGCTTCAACGGCGGCTACGGGATCTTCACCAACAACGAGGTCGGCGGCTTCTGGGAAAAGATCTACGCCTCGGGGTTCAACGACTCGGGCATCTACATCGGCGCCTGCCAGGAATGCAAGGCGCGCGTCAGCGAAGCCGTCATGGAAGACAACGCGCTCGGCTACTCGGGCTCCAACGCCGGCGGCTCGCTGGTCATCGAAAAGTCCAAGTTCGTGCACAACACCGACGGCATCGCGCCGAACTCGGAAAACCCCGGTGACGGGCCGCCGCCGCAGGACGGCCAGTGCCACCGCGCGAACGTCGAAGAACCCAACCCCACGCCGCGCATCTACACGACCAGGATCAAACGCTGCACGATCTTCCGCGACAACGTGATCAGCGAAAACAACAACCTCACCGTTCCCGCCAATCATTCCGCCGCCGCCGCACCGTGGGGCGTCGGGGTCGAGCTGCCCGGCGTCTACGCCGACCTCGTCGAAGGCAACCGGATCGAGGACAACCCCAGCGATGGCGTGCTCGCGTTCGAGTACCCCAACCCGTTCCCGCCCGTCGCCGAAACGATCGACTTCCAGCTCGCCGGCAACGAGATCGCCGGCAACACGTTCTCCGGAAACGGCTACGGCGGCGGCGCCTTCGCGGGCGACGTGATGATGGAGGGCGGCATCTTCGGGACCCGCACCTCGACGAACAACTGCCTCACCGGCAACAGCTTTGCCGACGCCACCTACCCGGCGGACATCGAAGGCACATGGGGCTGCCAGAACGCGACCACGCCAAACGCCAACACCGGCTACGAACACCCGCTGACGACGCTCCTGTATCTGCTCGGACTGCAGTACGTCTCCGAACACCGCGAAGAAATCGCCGAAGTCAAAGGGCAGCCGGTGCCGCCGGCGCAGGAAACGATGCCCGACGCGTGCGAAGGCGTGCCGAAGAACCCGCTGTGCCCTTGAGGGTTATCGCTGGACTTCGGTCCTGCTCCCCTCCGAAGGAGACGACTCCTCCTCATGCACGCTCGCAGGGCTACTCGCAAGGCCCTTGCCCACGAGGTCGCGGATGTCGCAGCTGACCAGCATGCTGCCGCCTTGGTCGGCCGCGGCTACGTAGGCTGCGTCGTACACGGAGATCGCATGCTCATCAGCGAGCTTCGCCGCGCGGCTGAGCAGGGCTGTCGTAGACGGTATGACCCCGCCGTCACCGGAGATCCGGTCGATTGCTTCGAGCAATGGGGCGACACGCCCGAGCTCGCGCCAGCCGCGAACCGCCACGTTCGCTACCTCGTAACGGGCAAGATCGAGCGTGGTGAGCGTCACATCCGGATTGACGAGAAGCGTCTTGGATGGTCCATGTAGCTCATCATCGGAATCGAACGCCGCGAGGATCACGCCGGCGTCCAACAGCAGTGTGCTCACGCTATGGCCTTGTGGCTTTCACCTGCTCGGCAGCCGCACCGCCGTGCCGTGCTGCCTGCCTCAGGAGCCTGTCCATAGCCGCCGCGCGATCCGTGCGGCGGCTGCGCAACGCGGCGTCGGCGAACCCGCGCAACACTGCGCTACGGGAGGTACCAAGGCGGCTGGCCTCAGCATCGACCTCGCTCAGGAGGTCGTCCGGCATCGACACCATAACCTTCGCCATGGCTCCAGTATACCGTGGTATACGCAGGGTGCGCGGCGGTGCGGAGCGGGCGTCTGAGCGCTAACTGCCCGCGGCTGCGACCAGCTCGCGAAAGCGCTCGCCGCGCTGCTCGAAGTCCCTGTAGTTGTCGTAGCTCGGAGCGGCCGGCGAGAGCAGGACGACGGCGCCCGGCGGGCCGCGCGGCGTCCCGGGCCAGGGCGACGGCCTCGCGCAGGTCGGCGGCCGCGAGCGCTCGCTCGGCCGGTACGCCCGCGTCGCGTGCCGCTGCGAGCAGTCGCGGCCCTGTCGTCGGCACACCGATGACGGTCGCGAGCCGCTCGGCCAGCACGCGCCCCAGCTGGGCGTAGTCCTGACCGCGGTCCTGGCCGCCGCCTATCAGGATCAGCTCGCGGCCGGGGAAGCTCGCGAGCGCCGCGAGCGTCGACTCGGGCGTCGTCGAGATGCTGTCGTCGACCCACAGCACGCCGTCGCGCTCCGCGACCGGCTGCAGGCGGTGAGCCAGCGGCTGAAAGCCCTCCAGCGCCGCCGGCAGCTCCGGCTCGATGCCGAGCGCTTCAAGTGCCGCGAGCGCGCCGCAGAGGTTGAGCGCGTTGTGCTCGCCGCGCAGCGGCAGCTCGGTGACGCGTGCGCGCAGCTCGCCGCCGCAGGCGATGCCGTCGCCCAGCACGTCCCAACCCTCGGGTACGCCATAGCGCAGCAGTCGGAGCCGCATCGTCTGCGGTGACACCTGCGCTCGCGGGCGGCGCTCAGCGCACCCGCGTCGCGCGCGCCGCTCTGAGCTCTCGCGCAGCCGCTCGTCACGCCATTGACACCGCCACGCGCACGCCCGGCAGACCGAGCAGGCGCAGCTTGTCCGCGCGGTAGGCCTGCTCCGAGCCGTGCCAGTCGGTGTGCTCGCGAAACAGGTTCGTCACGAGCGCCACCTCCGGTCCCGTCTGCAGGTCGGCGATCTGGTAGCTCGACAGCTCCACGACCGTCACATCCGCCGGCTCCTCGTCGAGCAGGTCGAGAGCCGGAACGCCGATGTTGCCAGCCAGCTGCACCCTGCGCCCCGCCGCTCGCGCCAGGTGAGCGGCGAGCGCCGCCGTCGTGCTCTTGCCCTTCGTTCCCGTCACACCGATCACGCCCTCGCCGCCGCGCTCGGCCAGCCACAGCGAGGTGGCGGTCGTCACCGGCGTACCCGCCTCGCGCACCGCGCGCAGCTCCGGGCGGTGGATCGGACACGCCGGGTGAGCGCACGACCACGTCGCAGCCGGCCAGCGCGGCCGCGCGCCTCGGCGCCGCGTCACGGACGCGCGCGCCGGGGCGCGCAGCGTCTCGCGCACGTCGCCGGCGGGCGGCGCGTCGAATGCCGCCACGACGATCCGCGCCGACGGCAGCCGCCGTGCGAGCTGATCGGCGAACGAGGCGATCTCGCGGCCGGCGCCCCACACGCCGACGCGCGCGCCGTCAAGCTCCGAGAACCGCACTGACCTCGCGCCAGCAGCTCCGCCGGCAGCTCGTGCTCGTCGCTCAGCGCGAGCACCGCATCGGGGTCGCCCACGTCGGCGGGAAGCTGTGGCAGCACCTCCGCCGCGCAGGCGCCGCACCACGCGGTGCTCGCACCAGCGCGGATCGCGCGGCGAGCAGGCGCATCGCCGCGAGGCTCTCCTGCTCCTCGCCGACGCACTCGAACGGCTTGTGCCCGCCAGTCGCGCTCAGCAGCGCGAAGCCCTCGAACTGGCTTTCGTCGTCGAGCAGGTCGCGGCCGAACACCTCGCGCAGGTGCGCAGGCTCGCTGAACGGTGCCAGCGCCAGGAACACGAAGCGGCACTTCGGGCAGTCGCAGCACCACGAGCTCGCGCGCAGCGTCGGGATCGAGGCGAAAGATCGGCGTTGCAGCTCGTGAACGCGCCGTGATAGGCGCTCCATGCGCGCGAACGCACGCGCGATCGCGAGCTCCGACGCCGGGCGCAGGACCGAGAACGAGCGCACCGCCGTGGCGCGCCGCCGGACGCTCCGCGAGCGCCGCACTCAGCAGTCGCTCGGCGCGCAGTCCCTTGCTGAACTGGTGGTTCACCTCGACGCCGTCCCACACCACGTTGCCCGCCGACGCCGAGCGCTCGTTCGCCATCGCCACCGTGTCGAACCCGTTCAGCGCAGCCGTCAGCAGCGCCACGCACGTCACGATCGCCGTGATCGGCACATGGCCGTTGATTGCGCCCGCGGCGTTCAGCTCGCGCAGGGTTGGGTCGAGCTTGCGGCGCGCGAGTCAGGTGCGGCAGTTCCGCGACCGCGCCGTCCGTCGCGATCGGCGCCGCGTCGCCGATCGAGAACAGCGACAGCTCGCAGCCCGCGCGCCTGACGATCTCGAGCGCCACCGCCGAGTCCTTGCCGCCGCCGACCGGGACCAGCACGCGGCCGAGCCGGCCGCCGCCGGGCTCGGGTTCCGGTCGATCGGCGACAGACTCCCGCACGCCGGCGCGAGCTCCCGGCGATCGCCCAGATCGGTGAGCGCAGGTACGGAGGCGCGGGAAACCGCGGTCGCGGCAGCTCGGCCAGGCCGTTGGTGTAGGCGAGCTCCGCCAAGCCCTCCGAGTACAGCGCCTCCAGCAGCGTGGCCGCGGCCGGCCGGGGCGCACCAGTTTCGCAGCTGAGCTTCGGCGGCAGCGCCGTCTTGAAGTAGCTGACCCCCGCCACCCAGTGCAGAAGCGCGAGCAGTCCCTCGACGCGCTCCATATCGACCTCACGCGACCCCGCCTCCTCGACCGGTAGATCGAGCTTCTCAACAAAAACGATCTCATCGTCCAGCGCATAGCGCAGCGTCACGCGCCCGCGCGCGTCGAGCTCGCGGGACACGAAGCGGAACGTCTCGAACGCCGTCGCCTCGAACAGCGCCGGGGACTGCTTGACGTCGGCTGCCATGACCTACCAGGTTAGAGTGCCGTGGCGAGCATCGGGGTGTCGTAGCGTCTGGCCGGCCCCGTGTGCCCGCGGCGCTCGGCTGCACGACTCAGCTCAGCCTCGCCACTCCCCGCCGAACAGCCCGGCTCAGAACCCTGGAGAGGCACAGCGCTACCGTGCGGACACGCTCGCTGACTCAGGGCGGCGGCACACGGCCGCCAATGGTCCAGTAGGAAACGCCGCTTGACGTCCCGGCGGTTCCCGGTCAATATCGTGGCAGACGAATTTTATTATTGGTTCGTCTTTTAGGCTGGCACACAGTATCCGGCGTGGTGCGCGGAATTTTTGTGTGCGGCAATTCTCGAGTCCAGTCGGGACGCGTCGGTTTTCAACTCTCGGCTGCAAATGAAAGAGAGCAGAACATGAAGAAGCTAGTTGTCGCGCTAATGGCGCTCGCATCCTTGGGTGTGCTCGCCATGTCGGCAGGGTCCGCATCCGCCGCGTTTGAATGGTTATGCGCCGGGGAAAAAATCACTGGAACGGGAGAAGAACGCTGTTTAACGTTATCGGAAAACTTAGAAACGCTGAAGCTTGAAGATATGGGCGTCCCCGGTGCGGTGGAATGCTCACCTGAAACGGTGTTAGACGAAGGCTGGGTAGGGCCTGGTGCCGCAGGAGAAACGACATCAGTTACGTTCCAAACATGTCTACCTGCGCCCAAAGCAGAAAACTTAAAAGAAGAAGTCGTCACCAATGGTTGCGAAGGCAAAACTGCTACCGTCCAAGCGGTTAATCTACCCTGGTTGACGCCGATTGAAGAATTAACCGAACCAGAAGCCGGGGTCAATGCTTATTGGATCTTAATCAAGGCTGGTGTAGCTGGTAAAGAACCGGGATACTTAGTAGAATGCACGGTCGCCGGCCTGAAAACAGACGATATCTGTACTACGGGCGCAGAAACCGTTTTAGTGTTAGCGCTCAACTTAACTGAAGAAGAAACAGGGAAACTGTTATTAGTCAGTATTTTCTTTAACAAGAAACTGTTAGCGGCTAACGAAGCCGGGACCTGCAGTGTTGGTGGTAAAGAAGACGGTTTAGTGATTGGTGAAGTGTTACTTATAGGTGAGACGCACAACAACAGCGAATTGCTTTCGCTTGAAATCAACGGCTAGTGTTGTGTGGTAGGTAGCCGGGGCATCGTGGTGTCTTGGTGATGGGCTGTTTGTTGGTGCGGTGTCGTGTTGGTGTGCGGCACCGTATCAGCAGTTTGAGCCGGTAGGGAGAAGGGTGGCGTTGGTGCGGGTTTGTTTGGGTTTTCTTGGGTGTGGTTGGAGCGGAGATGAGGATGGGGAGAGGTTTTATGTGGTTTGAGTGTGGTTGGTGTGGTGTGAGGGGTGCTGTGGTGGGTCGGGTGGTGGTTGTGTGGTTGTGTGTGGTGGGTGTTGGGTTGGTGGTGCCGGTGGGGGCGTGGGCGGGGTTTACGCGCCCGTTTTTTCGTGGGATCGCGCGTGCTGAAGAACCTGTGGGGAAGCTGTGTTCGGAAGCGGAAGCGGCGGTGTCTGGGTCGGCGTGTTTGAGGCCGCTAGGGTTGGCGGTGGAGCGTGAAGTGGCGGGTGGCGAAGATGATGTGTGGGTCGGGAGTCGTGGTTTGAGGGATCGGTTCAGCCCGGCGTATGAAGCCAAAGCGGGGGAAGTCCCGAATCATTTCGTTGAATCGGTGTCGGGGCAGGTAGGCGCGATCGAACGGGTCACCGGCCGGTTTTATGCGGGGAATGTCGCGGTCGATAACTCCCCGGAAACGGATGTCGGGGATATGTCGCATTGTACGCTGGCGGGGTGTGTGCGCTATGTCTCGACTGCTGGGGGTAGCGGCGGGATCGAAAAGCTCAACGCGAAAGAAGAACCGGTGGCGTTCGAATGTGCGCCGGCGGAATGCGGTTATGTCGGGGAAGGTGCTGTGAAAGGTGTCCGCAGCAAGATCATCGGGGTGCCGGCGGGGACGCCGGGCGGCTGCGAATTCAACGCGTCTGCGGCTACCCCGGGAGCGGTGGCTGTGGACGCGCTGGGTGATATCTATGTGGTGTTCGCGGACTGTAAAAGCGTGCTCGAGTTTCAGGCCAGCGGCGCATACCTGCAGGCGTTCGTACTCGGGGCGCCAGGGGTCCCACGGCTAGGCCCGGGAGAAGAAGTGGGCGAACCGGATGGGGTCGCGGTGGATGCGGTCAGCGGTCATCTGCTGGTGTCGGTCGGGACGTTGACCGCTGAGGGGCATTTTGGGGCGGTGTTCGAGTTCGATCTCGAAGCGGGGTTGCACGAAGCGCCGCGGTTTGTGGATGAGTTGAGCGAAGCGGGAGAAGCTGGGGAGGGTGTGGCCTTGCAGCAGCCGCGGGGGGTGGCGGTTGACTCGCAGGGGGATGTGTATGTCGCCGATGAAGGGCAGGGCGTGGTGGATGTGTGGGGTCCGGGTGCGTACTACCCGACCGTGACGGTCGGCGCGGTGGGCATTCGGCCGGCGGGTAGCGCGGCGTTGGCGGGGGTGGTGGATCCGGCGCAGCACGGGAACCTCACGCCGGCGAGGGTCACGGAATGCTACTTCCAGTATGTCGATGAAGCCGCGTACCAGTTGGCACTCGGGAAAAAAGAAGAAGAAGGCTTCGCGCACGCGGAAAAGGCGGCTTGTGAACCCCCAGAAATAGGCACTGGTCTTGAAGAACCGCACCCCGTGAAAGCCACGATCACGCATTTGACTGCTGGGACTGCGTATCGTTATCGTCTGGTCGCGGTTACGGATCCCGCGAGGAACGGCGGGACGGGGCACAGCCCGACGCTGGCGTTCACGCCCCCGGCGAAACCCGCGGTCCTGTCTACCACGGCTGGGAGCATTACGTCTGCGTTTGTGGATTTGCAGGCGCAGATCGACCCGTCGGGGGCGGCCACGAGCTACCACTTCGAATACGACACCACGGCGTATTCCGGTGAAGAAAGCCACGGGGTGAGCATCCCCTCACCGGATGTCGCGATCGGTGCGGGGGGTGCCACGGGTAGCGTGGTGGAAAGCGTGCTGCAGCACATCGGCCCGCTCACGCCGGGTAGGACGTATCACTTCCGGGTGGTCGCCGAGAACGAGGAAGGCGTGGAATATGGGCCGGATGTGACGTTCGCGACGCTGCCCGCGGCGGTCGCGAACGAACGTGGCTATGAGCTTGTGACCCCGGCGGATAAACAGGGAGGCAGCGACATGTTCGCCGAAGCGGAAGTCAATGGCCTGTTTGAGAACATTCATAATGTTGGTGTGCCGGCGCAGTCGGGTGAAGGGTTCATGCTCGAAACGGATTCGGCGTTCGGGGAATTCCCGTTCGCGTTCGGTGGCGCCTACGTCTTCAGCCGCGAAGCCCAGCTGGGGCGTTGGTCGTTTACGCCGCTGGCATCGCGCTCGCTGGAAGTACAGACACCAGAAACAGGTGGCGTGCTGGTCGATGCGGGTGATCTCTCGCGGGTCGCGGTCAACGATGTAGTCGGCTCGACCGCCAGCGAAGAAGGCGGGCGGCTGACGAGCCTGATCGGGCCGCCCGGCGCCCCGCGGGTTTGTCAGGGCGGGCTCTCGCTGCAGCAGGCCGTCACGGAAGACTGCTACATCAGCCTGCACCAGGATCCCCCCGCGCACAAGCCCATCGATGGGTTCGACACGCGGTTTGTCGGGGGCTCGCACGACCTCGAACATGTGGTGCTTGAAACCTCGAGCAACAGCGTCTGCCCAGGCCCCGAAGACACCGCAGGGAAAGTCAAACACGGGCACCTGCTGTGCGAATGGTCCGGCGGCTATGAAACACGCGAAGGCGAACAGCACCCCGAACTGACGCTCGTGAACGTCAACAACGAAGGCGAACCCGTAAGCGAATGCGGCGCCGGACTCGGCAACGGAACCGTGACAGAAGATAGAGGCTCGTCAGGTTCGGCGTTTCGTGCGGTTTCTGGGGATGGGTCGCGGGTGTTCTTCGAGGCTCCGGACCCGAGTGCGATCAACGCGGGGGCTGGCTGTTGGAACGGCGAACCAGAAGAACTCACCGGGAAGAAAGGTGTGCCGGTCAACGCGCCACAGCTGTATGCACGGATACAGACGACCGGGCCGTTGGGCGAAACAGGGCACGAGACGATCGAGATCTCTACGCCGCATGAAGAAGGCGTGCCCGTCCCGCCGGCGAGCGAACGGTTCCCCGCGTTCTATGCAGGCGCCTCCGAAGACGGGAGCCGGGTGTTCTTCGCGACCAGGACCGAGCTCACCAAAGAAACCGCCGCGCTGCACCTGCATGACATGGAGCTCTATGAATGGCGCGCCGATGGGGTCGCCGGCCCGGGCGGGGTGTGCGGGGAAAGCGAAGGGTGCCTGACACGCGCCTCAGCCGGCATGGAAGGCCAGCCAGGCCGTGAAAAAGGCGCTGGGGTCACGAACATGCTCGCCGTCGCAGCCGAAGGGAGCGCCGTGTACTTCTTTGCCGAGAGCGCGCTTGCCACGGGAGGGACGAGCAGCCCGGAAGGCCTCGGGGAGATCTACCGCTACGACACCCAGACCGGTGTCACGAGCTTCGTCGCGGCCACCGGCGAACACCACGTCAACGGCCAGTTCGGGTGCCCGGCAAAAGTCGCGCCGCCCTGCTCGGATGGGAACTGGTACACCACCCCCGACGGGCGCTACCTGCTATTCGACGCCCCCCAAGGCCTCGAGCGCTACGACGCCGACGCCAGCACCAGCACCCTGATCGCGGGCCCCGAAGCGCAGTTCGCGCGCTCCGCATCCACCGGGCCCGCCGACGGGCCCGTGCAAGCGATGTCCGACAACGGGGAATACGTGTTCTTCGACACGCCAGAACCGCTCGTGCCACAAGCCACGAACAACACCCTCGACACATACGAATGGCACGAAAACCCGCTCACGCACGAAGCGACCATGACACTGATCGGCTCGGGTAGCGACCCTGCCCCGACCTACTTCCTCGGCTACGCCCCCTACACCCTCCCCAGCACCACCCAGATAGAAGGCGGGAACGTGTTCATCGGCACCCACGCAAAGCTCACCCCCCAAGACACCAACAGCGTCGCCAACATCTACGACGCCCGCATCTGCCAACCAGAATCCCCCTGCATCCCGCCACCACCCGCCACAACCAAACAATGCGAAGGCAACACCTGCCAAACACCACCAACAACACCGCTCTTCCAGACCCCGCCGACACTGACACCTTACCGTGGCGGGAATCTCGCGCCGGAAGCTGCTGCGCCGCCTGCGACCGGCAAGACGGCGACGCAGGTTAGGACTGAGCAGCTCGCGAAGGCGTTGAAGAAGTGTCGCAAGGGCACGAAGCGGGGCAGACGTGTGGCTTGTGAAAGGCGGGCCCGCGTGAAGTACGCGCCGCGCAGGACGGCTAAGAAGTCGGCGAGCGGGAGGGAAAAGTAAATGTCCGTGCTCCTCAGGCGGTTTCCCGTGCGCGTGGCCGTGTTGACGGTGCTGGTGCTGGTTGTGTCGGCAGGTGTGCCGGCCTTTGCTGTTGCTGCTGGGCCGTTGTGGTCGGTGAGTGCGGTGTCGCGTCCGTCGGTGTTCGCGCCGGGTGGTGATGTGGGTGGTGATTCGTTTGTGGTGCTTGTGACGAATACGGGGTCTGCTGCGAGTTCGGGGCCTGTGTCGGTCACGGATGAAGTGCCGGCTGGTCTTGAAGGGCTGTCGGGTGCGTCGGGTGAAGATGAGTTGTTGGAGGCGAATGGTGGTTTGGGGGCTGTTGAAGGGAGGTTTGGGAGGGATTGTGGGTTGACGGGTGTTGGAAATGAGAGTTGTACGTATGGTGGGGTGGTGGAGCCGGGCGATACGTTGGTGTTGGTGTTCCCGGTGGGTGTGTCGGGTGGGGCGAGCGTGGTTGGGAATGTGGTGCGGGTCTCGGGTGGTGGCGCGCCGTCCGCGGCGGTGGAAACCCCGACGCGGATTGGTGGTGCGCCGGCGGGGTTTGGTGTGTCGGCTGGTGGGGCTTCGAGCTCTTTGTCGAGTGTGCAGGCGGGCGCGCATCCGGATTTGACGGTGTCGGTGGCGTTCAACACGACGGATAGCGCGGGTGTGACGGCTGGGAACTTGAAGGACACGAGCTATGTGCTGCCGGCGGGGTTCGCGGGGGATCTGGCTGATACGCCGGTGTGTTCGCCTGCCTTGTTTTTGCGTAATGGATGCCCGGTCCCGACACAGGTGGGTGTGACGACGGTTGTGACGGTTGGGAGTATCTCGGGTCCGCGGCTTGAGCCTGTTTATAACTTGGCGCCGGAACCTGGTGAGGTCGCGAAGCTCGGGTTCACGGTCGGCACGGAATTTCATTATGAGGGCGATATCGCGGTGATCCCGGCCGGTAGCCCGGGGGAATATGGGTTGCGCACGACGTTCTATAACGCGACGGCGGGCTCGACGGAGCTTGATGATGTGTCGTTGACGGTGTGGGGTGTCCCGGCGAGCCCGGCCCATGACCCGCTGCGCTGCGAACCGGAAAAGGAAGCCATTGGGATTGCCTGTAGCCGGTTTGGTGTGTCTGATAATGCGGTGGAAGTGCCGTTCTTTACGAACCCGACAGCGTGTTCGGGGCCGCTTGAGGCGCGGTTCACGGTGACGTCGTGGCAGAACCCGTCCGAAAGCGAAAGCCCGCCGGCCACGTCGATGGGGTTGGGGGAAATGGTTGGGTGTGATCGTTTGGGTATGGAACCGGTGCTTTCGGCGGAAACGACGACTGATAGCGCGGGTGCGGCGTCGGGGTTTGATCTGGCGACGAATGTGCCGCAGACGTATGGGAATGCGTCTGGTTTGGCGACCTCGACGCTCAAGCGCGAGAGCGTGGTGTTGCCGGAAGGGATGACGGTCAACCCGTCCGCGGGCGCTGGCCTGGGGGCGTGTAGCGAGGCGCAGTTCGCCCAGGAAGGCGAGCAGTACACGTCCGGGGAGGGTTGTCCGGCTGATTCGACGCTCGCGTCGGTGAAGATCAAGACCCCGTCGATTAGCGAAGAACTCGAAGGGTCGGTGTTCCTCGCGGAACCCGCACCGTTCGGGGAACCGGGGCATAACCCGTTCGGGTCGCTACTCGCGCTCTACCTGGTCGCGCGTGCCCCTGACCGTGGCGTGTTCATAAAGACCCCTGGGGAAGTGCAGCTGAACCCGGTCACGGGCCAGTTGACGACGACGTTCGACGATCTCCCGCCGCTGCCGTTCAGCCTCGCGACGTTCAGCTTCAACCAGGGCGCCAACGCGCCACTCGTGACGCCCCCAACCTGCGGGGACTACACCGTCACCGCGCAGCTCACACCATGGTCAAACCCCACCGGCACGCCACTGCAGCCGTTGATCCCGGCATTCCCGATCACCACCAACTGCCCCACAGGCGGCACACCACCACTCAACCCGCAGGTGACCCCCGGCGCTGAAAGCAACGAAGCGGGCACCTACAGCCCCCTGGAGATCCGCATCGCCAGACAGGATGGCGAACAGGAGATCACAGGCTTCGCTACACAGCTTCCGCTCGGCTTGACGGGCAATCTGTCGCATGTCGAACAATGCCCGGAAGCCGATGTCGAACTGGCGAGGGGCGTAACGGGCGCACAAGAGGAAGCCAACCCGTCGTGTCCGGCCGGCAGCGAAATCGGGCATACGACCGCAGAAGCCGGGGTCGGGCCCGTCCTTGCGCAGGCCCCGGGGAAGCTATACCTCGGCGGGCCGTTCCAGGGCGCCCCGTTCTCGGTGATCTCGATCACGAGCGCGCATGTCGGCCCGTTCGACCTGGGCACCGTCGTCGTGCACCTGCCGCTGCAGATCAACCGAGCATCTGCGCAGGTGAGCATCCCCGAGGGTCCGGCGGATCAGATCCCGCACATCATCAAAGGCATCGTGATCCACCTACGCACGATCCGCGCTTACATCAACCGCGAAAAGTTCATGCTGAATCCCACAGACTGCGAACCGCTGACCTTTGCCACGACCGTTATCGGCGGCGGCGCGGACCCGGCGAACCCGGCCGACAACGACCCCGTCAGCGTCACAAACCCATTCCAGGTAGCGGATTGCTCCAGCCTGAAGTTCGCCCCGAGCTTCGGGGTATCCACCGCGGGGCATGCGTCCAAAGCCAACGGGGCCGGCTTGGTGTTCAAGGTTGCCTATCCCGCTAACCCGGTCGGATCTGAGTCGTGGTTCGACGAGGCCAAGTTCGACATCCCAAAGCAGCTCCCCGCGCGACTGACGACGATCCAGAAGGCGTGCCTGGCAAACGTCTTCGAAACCGATCGTCCGGCGTGTCCGGCGGCGTCGGTCATCGGGCACGCGGTCGTGCATACCCCGATCCTGCCTGTCCCATTGGAAGGACCGGTGTATTTCGTCTCATATGGTAGTGCGAAGTTTCCGGACGCGGTAATGGTGCTGCAGGGATATGGGATCACCATCGAACTGCACGGCGAAACGTTCATCAACAAAAAGACGGGGGTCACGAGTGCGACGTTCCGTAACCTTCCGGACGTTCCATTCGAATCGATCGAAGTGACCCTCCCGACCGGCCCCGACAGCGAGTTCGGCGCGAATCTTCCCCCCAAGGACAATTACGACTTCTGCGGGCAGAAACTCACGATGCCGATCCTCTTCAAAGCCTCCGACGGCGCCGAGCTACATCAAAGCGCCCCCGTGAAGATCAACGGCTGCACAAAGTCAAAGCCGAGGCACAAGGCGAAACACAAGAAAGCAAAAAGGACCGCACGAGCCAGAAAGCACTGATCGGAAGCGGTCGCGGGGAACGCCGCGACGCTGCTGATCAGTCGTTCGCGGTGACCGTCTCGAGCAGGTCCGCGAAGCGCTCGCGCGCTCGCTCGCGGCGGCTTGGCAGGTGCTCGCTCGGGACTTCGTCCGCCGGCGGCGAGTAGCCGCGCAACAGGTGACGCGCGACCGACTGGCGGTGCACCTCGTCCGGGCCGTCGTAGATGCGCGCCGCGCGCGCAAAGCGGTACATCTGCTCGAGCGGCATGTCCGTCGAGTAGCCCAGCGAGCCGTGCAGCTGCAGCGCCCTGTCCACCACGTCGTGCAGCACCTTCGCGCCGTAGAACTTGATCAGCGCCACGTCCGTGCGCGCCGCGCTCGCGCCCTGCGTGTCCATCACCCACGCCGCGTGCAGCGTCATCAGCCGCGCCGCCTGCATCTCCGCCGCGCAGTCCGCGATCCAGTTCTGCACCGTCTGCTTGTCCGCCAGCACCGTGCCATGCGCGTGGCGGTACGTCGCGCGCTCGCACATCATGTCGAACGCCCTGCGCGCCACGCCCAGCCAGCGCATGCAGTGGTGGATGCGCCCCGGCACCAGGCGGTGCTGCGCCAGCAGGAACCCCTCGCCCTCTCCCCCAGCAGCGCCTCGCCTCCCACGCGCACGCCCTCGTACGCCACTTCCGAGTGCCCGCCGTAGCCGCCGTAGTGCTCCCACGGGTGCTCCATCGTCGGCACGTCACGCCTGATGTCCACGCCCGGCGTGTCCACCGGCACGACGAACATCGACGCGCGCTGCGCCGGGCGCGCCTCCGGGTTCGTCACCGCCATCACGATCAGGAAGTCCGCGATCGAGCCGTTCGACGTGAACCACTTCAAGCCGTCGATCACCCAGTCCGCGCCGTCGCGCACCGCGCGCGTGCGAAGCTGCGTCGGGTCCGAGCCCGGAGAATTGGGCTCGGTCATGCTGAACGCGCTGCGCAGGTCGCCCGCCAGCAGCGGGTGCAGCCAGCGATCCTTCTGCTCCGGCGTGCCCGCCAGCGCCAGGAGCTCCGAGTTGCCCGAGTCCGGCGCCGCGTTGCCGAACGCCAGCGGCGCGATCGGCGAGGTGCCCTCGATCTCGTGCATCAGGCCCAGGCGCACCTGGCCCATGCCCTGGCCGCCCAGCTCCGGCGGCAGGTGCGTCGCCCACAGCCCGCGCGCCTTCACCCGCTCCTGCAGCGGTGCCATCGCGCGCGCCAAGCCGTCGAGGCCGAGCTCGTGCCAGATCGCCTCCAGCGGCCAGATCTCCGTGCGCACGAGCTCGCGCATCCAATCCAGCTGCTCCTGGAAATCGGGGTCCGTCGAGAAGTCCCAGCTCATGCGTGTAGCCTACGCTTTTTTCGTGGACAGCCGGAAACGGAAATGTTCACTGTCCGCTTCAGCACCGCGCCGTTCTGGCCCGTGATCGCCGTCGGCATCGCCAGGCGCTGCCCGCACAGGCTCCACCTCGCCTTCGCCGGCAGGTTCGCCGTCAGCAGCGAATGCGGGTCGGCGCTCAGGACGAGGCCGAGCGTCGAGATCGGCACGTCCGGCAGCGACGTGAACACCGCCGAGATGACGCCGCGCTTGATGATCGTCCGCCCGACCACGTCCACGGTCACGCCTTCGCCCTGCAGTACCAGCTCGAGATCCGGCATCGCCGCGCCCGCGTGCGACACCAGATAGGCCGGGCCGACGAGCGCGTGGCGCAGCACCGGCGTGAGCACCGTCACGCTGCCCACCGCCGACGCCGCCGGACAGCCCGCCGGGTTCGCTGCGATCACCGCCGCCGGACACGCCTTCTGCAGAGTCGTCAGCCGCACCGGCAGCTGCTTCGGAACGTCGATCTTCAGCGCCGCGACGTTCGCGTCACCGGCAGGCAGTTCGAGCCGCGCGTGCAGGTAGGCGCCATCCGCTTTGCTCGTCTGCGCATGCGCGAGCGCGCTCAGACGCGGCTTGAACGCCAGCGTCGCGCAGTTCGCCGCCTGGAAGCGCGAGGAGGCTTTCGCGGTCGCGCCCGCGGTGCTCGTGAGCGCGCCTTCGATCGCCAGCGACTTGCAGTCGGTCGGGTTGAACACGAAGCCTTCGCGGTCGATGTCCAGGTTGACCGTCTTGATCTGCAGCGGGATCCCGTCCAGGCTCTGCGGCAGCGGATCGCTCGTGATGCTCAGCGCCGCCGTGCTCGGGTTCACCGCGATCCTCGCACCGAGCACGATCGTGCCCAGGTCGAACGGCCCCGCCACCGCCGGCACCACGATCGACAGCCCGAACGGCTCGCCCTCGTACGGCCCCGTCAGATACACGCTGCCCTTGACGAACATCGGGTTCGCGCCGGGGCCCGCGACAATGGTCGCGCTGCCGATTTCGCTCTGCGCGCCGCACGTTCCCGCCCGCGCCTGCGCTTCGTCGCACAGCACCACCTTCGGCAGCATCCCCAGCAGCCCCGGCGGAAGGCTCACCGCGACCGTCTGCAGGTCCTCGTCGAGATCCGTGCGCGACAGCGTCACCGTCAGCGGGCTGAACGCGCCCGCCTGGTTGTTCGTCGTGCCGGCCACGAACGACGGCTCGAACCGCGGCGGCGTGCAGCCGCTCGCGACGAACGATCCGCTCCACGGTTCCGCCGCCTGTTCGCTGCTGTACGGCGTCAGCCGCGACGTGGCCGCCAGCGGCGTGCCGCACGTCGACGGGTTCACCAGCGCCGCGTTCTGGCCGCCGTCGAGCGTCAGCTTCAGCTGTTCGAACGGCAGCTGCGGCGCTTCGTCGAAGCGCACCGTCAGCTGCCCCGTGCTCTGGTCGATCGACGTCCTGCCTTCGAGCTTCACGGTCACGCCCGAGCCCTGCGCCTGCACGAGCAGCCGGATCAGCCTGCCTTCCTGCGCGTTCGCCGGCGTGCACGGCGCGCATTCCGGTTCGCCCACGAACACTTCGCCTTCAAGCGGTTCCGCCAGCCACGGCGTCGCGATCTTGACGGTCCCGATCTTCGACGCCTGCGGGCACGACGCCGTAGCCAGCGAGTGCAGGCCGAACTCTTCCGGCGTGCAGCCCTGCAGGCCGTTCGCGACCGAAGGGGAGATGACGACGCCCGCGGGCAGGGTCACGACCGCGTCGCGCAGGTCCGGCGTCGCCAGCGCCGTCGGGTCCTCGTTCTGCGGCACGTGCAGTTCGACCGTGTAGCCGCTCGGGGAGCCGGCCTGGGTGGTTTCGGGGGAGAGGGCGATAGATGGAGCGAAGGAGAGCTGTTCGCAGCCGGTGGTCGGCGGCAGCGACTGTTCGCGGGCGAACGGTCCTGGCAGTTCTGAATCCAGCGGGCTCGATTGGTCCGGGCTCTGCCACGAGTCTGCGCGTATGCCGACGGGCAGATCGGCGGGACAGCTCGCCGGGAGCGTCAGGAAGGGTGTCGCGGCGGCGTCGCTCGGACAGCCTTCAGCCACTTCGGCGCCGGCTTTCACTTCGACGGTCGGAGTACAGGATTCGCCGTCGTTCTGCGCTCCTTCTCCCAACGTCCCTTCGCGTTCGAGGTCGTGGCTTGGCGCCGCCGGCACGCCCCACAGCGTCAGGATCGCGCCCTGCAAGGGGCCCGACTCCGGGATGTTCTCGATCTGCGCCGTCAGACCGTAGTCGCCGTCGCTGCGCACGTGGAAGAACAGCGGGATGTGGCCGATCTTCGCGACCGAGAAGCCGAGCTCGCCGGGCTGCCCCGGCGGCGGCACGATGTCGAACACGGGGTAGACGGACGAATTGAAGGTGCCGTAGAAGGCGGGCTTTATGGTCCCGACCTGCGTGTAGACCGGACAGTTGAGCCCTTCTCGTTCCAGGAACGCCTGCTGGCTGCATCGCGGCACGGCGTTGGGGTTGCCGATCACGCCGGGCGGCAGCGCCACTTCGACGTCCTTCGGGGAGGCGTCGGCGAGCGGCGCTCCAAGCTGCTGATTGCGTCCCGAAGGCGGTTCGCGAGCGCCGACGTCAAAGGCCAGACTCGTGGTCAGCTCGAACGGGTGCGAGCCCGCCTGCGTGTCGGCTTCGCCGTTTTCCATGAGACTTTCGACGTCGAAGAACGAGAGGCCAAAGGGAACCGCGGCGGACTCGAGCGAGGTCGTTTCGCTGACCGTTGCACTGGGTGCGCCGCCACCAGAGACAGTCGCGGTGTTGGAACCGAGCGCGGTCAGCCCTTCAGGAATGGACACCACCATCGTTAGGACGATCGTCGCCCCCTGCAGAACCCGACCCTGTTCGGTGCCTTGTTTGTCGAGGCCTTCTTCGTAGGTGCAGGTTACGGTCACTTCTACCGGGACCTGTGGGCATTCCATTTCATACCTCGAGTCGCCACCGTTGGCCGCCTCGCCCTCCGCCGCCACCTTCGTCGCGGTCACTCCTGCCGGCAGCTGGTCAGTGACCGTCACTGAGCTTCCACGGGTGGTTGGCGCACCGCCGTTGTTGCGGACGATCAGCACGTAGGCCTCGGGTGTTTCACCGGCCTGAAAGTAGGTCGGCTCGGACTCGGAGAGGATGCTCCAATGCGGACTCGCAGGCGCCGCGGCTGCCGCGGCTGCCTCGATGCCACCAGCCGCGAGCGCCACCAGGAGCAGCAGCGTGGCCTTCTTGAGCTTCGAGCGGATCGCGCCGTCGCGCAGACAGCCCATCCGGCTCAACCCCGAGACCGACGGGGTGTCGCCACACGACCGCGACGGGCCTTCCTGGCGGCGGTCGCGTATCGCCTGTCTGCGGCGGCTCTGCACCGTGAGCGTTGCTTCCGGTTGGTCAACCGCGTGCACTTGGCGAGAGCTCGCGCGAGCAGCTGTTTGCGCGTCAGCCGTGCTGGCAACGCCGGCGCGGGAAAATTGCCGGCGCCCATGAACGTGGCCGAGATGGGTGTCGAGAACGACGGCCGTTGACTGAGCGGTTCCTGGCAGGCGCTACCCTGGCACGACGATAGCGCGGCAGTTGCAGGGAAGCCTCCATCGACGCGCGCGTCGTAGACGTCGACCAGTTCGTCGACATCGCTCGGCGCTAGCCGTTCGCGTGTCGCGATGAACACATCGTCGCCACTCACGCTCGCGTCGAGGAAAACACCGCTGCCACCGCCTTCAAGGCCGGAGATGAGGTGTGGTTCGCCATCCGCGTACTCATAGACCTTCTCGCTTCCACCGGAGACGCCGGCCACGAGGGGATCGGGCGAGGTGAAGAACGCGCGACTGCCGTCGTTGCTGACGCTGCGCGGCTGATGGAACGGGGTGCTGGAGAGTTCGCGCAACCCCGCACCGATGAATGCGCTGCCCAGCGGGCGCGCGCCGCTCGGATCGCACGATGCGCATACGAGCCCGCCTGTTTCGGCGTCGTACTCGAACACCTCATGGTCGGCTTCTCCGGTCGCGATGTCCTCGTTGTCGTAGCCCGTCAGGGGCTCGACCGACATGAACGCGAGATGACGCCCATCCGGTGTCACGTACGCCTGCGACTCGGTCGGCCGGCTGGTCCAGTCGCCGACATCGCTGTTGTATACCCACACGGGTCCATGTCGGAGCGCTTCGATGTTTACCTGTTCTTCTTCGCTCGGCGGCGCGAGGGTGGCTATGAACTTGGCGGTGCCGGCGCCTTCGGTCGTTTCGTGCCATACGTAGAGATTCGGGTGCCCGCTTTTGGTGCCTTCGTGCGGTTCTCCGAGTTCGCCGAATTCGCCCTCGGCGACGAAGTACACGTAGGAGCCATCTTCTGAGGTGCCAACGACCCCCAAGACGTCGGCACCGTTCGGGTCCCTGGTCCGGTTGTCGGCGTCCACCGTCAGGTCGGTCAGCGCGCCGGTGTCGACTTCGTAGCGATAGAGATCGTTCCCGAGGTTTTCTATCGCCGGTTCTTCTTCTCCCGTGTAGGATGCCCTCGTCAAGGCCGCTTTGCTCGTGAAGTAGACGACCGAGCCGTCGGCCGAAGCAGCCAAGAACTGCGCGGGCTCTGCGTTGCAGACGCCTCCCGTCGTTTCGCAGTCTTCGGGGCCAGCGTCGGGACCGGGCGCCGAGACCTCGAGGGTCTGAGAGCCGTCGATGCGGTCGTAGAGCTCGGTCATCCCGCTCTGCTCAGGATCTGGACCACCGGCGTCGGCGTGCGCCTCGAAGAGGACATGCGACCCATCTCTTGAGATCGCGTGTTCGAGCTCGTGCGCGCGTTCCCCGACCACCTGGATGCCGCCGCCCGCTGTCGCGCCCTGCGCCGCGACCGTGCCGTCTGGGAGGATCCCTACGAGGCTCAGGTGCCCGGCGTAGGCTTCGTAGAGGTTTTCGACGTGGGTCCCGGGCGCACCGGCGACGAGACTGTCGTTTGCCTCGAAGATGACGTGGCTGAGATCGCTCGACGCGCCCGCATAGGCGGGCACGTCCTCGGTTTCGAAGCAGTTTCCGCAGTTCGCCGGCGGCGGTTCGGGCGGGGCGGCAACGGTGACGAGGGAGTAGCTGCCGCTCGAGTCGCGAACGTAGAGGTTGTAGACGCCCGCAGGCGCGCCTTCGGTCAGCTGCTGCAACGGCACGCGCAGGACCGCTTGAGACAGGTCGCCCGAGAAGGCGTAGGTGACCTGGGCGGTACCGTTCGCGGGCGCCTGCGGTGTCGGAGGCGAGATCGGCGTCGTCTGCCAGCCATCGTCCTCCCTCGTCGCCATGTATGCGTTGGGGAGCTCGTTTCCCAACGCTCCCGCGAACGCCGCACCCACGTTCATGTACGCGAGCGTACATGTTTCGCCGCCTTCACATGGGCCGCTCTGTGCGGGCTTCAGCGGCTGTAGCGACGCGGCGTCCTGGCCGTTCTTTTCGGTTGGCGAAACCTGCTCATATGCGCGACAGTCGGGCAGGTGTTCGGACGCGCCCGAGCGAAACTGAGCGTTTGGGCAGACAGCGGCGGCAGGCGCCGGCTGCACGCTGCCCAGCCATATCGCCGTCAGCACGAGCACACACGCGCCGCACCCGCGGGGCCAGCTGCTCATCGATCCATCGCGGGGCGGCTTTCCATGCATTTGCACCTCCTCGGCGCGCCACAGTGTACCCTCGCGCCGCGCCCACGGTGCCTATACGTCCACTGCGGTCTTCTGCCGCCGCGAGGCGGGGGAGCCACCGCAGTCCGTAAGCTCCCCCGCTCCCTCGCCTCCCTGCCCTACGACCAGCGCGGGGCTATTTCCATTCGACCGTGCCGCCTTCGAGTTCGCCCTGGATGCTGCCGGTGTAGGTCCCAGTCGTGTTTTCGCCGCCGCAGTCGCCGCCGGTGCCCTTGGAGTGGATTTTGGAGACGCTGGCCGAGGCTTTTATTTTCCCGCTCGAGTTCGTGTACGTCATGGCTTCGAGCGTCTGCGGTTCGATCAAGACTTCGCAGCCGGAGCCTTCCGGCGAGATGAAGACCGTTTTTTCGAGTTTCGCCGAACCGTTCGCGTTGTATTCGAGATGCGCGGCCGTGATCGTGATCACCATTCCAAAGCCAGAGCATTCGCTGAACGTCAGCACTTCTTTGTGCGTAACCATTTTCGTTTCGGTCATTTCGCCCGTCCCCGTGACGGAACCGCATTCGATCGCGCCGGCACTCGTTTTGAAGATCTGCGTGTTGGTGCCTTTGCTTTTCGTTTTGCCGGTTTTGCTGGCAATGAATTCATGGCCGTTTGCAGAGACCGAGACGGCACTGACGCCAGCTATCAAGAACGCTGACAGCAGAACCATCCAGAACATCGTTATGCGCTGCATGCTGTCTCACCGCTCCTTTGTCGATTGATGAACGGCCGTAGTCGTGCCGAGCTCTGATCGAGAACGCTCTGGTACACAGTTGTCATTGAGCGGGCGCATTTTGCTCTGCAGGCCATACGGTCCGTACTATCACAGAAGCCTACAGTTCTGTCAAGCGGAAGCAGACAACAGTTTGCAATCTCGATTTCGGACCAAATGTTTCTATCTCTGGGGCCTGACGTCTCTATCTCTGGAGTACGGCTTGAGGTTGACAGTGGAGCTCCTCCGCGACGACGCCGGCGCGCACGCGGAACCCGTGTAGATTGGCTCTGTGACTGGGATCGACACGCTCGAGATGACGCTGCTGCCAGGCGCTCGCGACGCTGCTCGCTACGCACGCTCGCGAGCTGCCCCAGCGCGACGATCTGTGCGGCGCCTTCTGCGGCGCGCTAGCGCTGAGCGCCGCCGGCATCGTCGCCCACCGCGACGAGCCGCTCGACCAGGACGCAGTCGCGCTGGCCGCCGGCAGCATCGTCTCCGGTGTGCGCGACGCCAGGCACGCTGCCCCACGGCGAACCGGGCCGACGCGACTATCGCCTGAGCATCCCCACGATCGACGATCACGACGTATCCGGCACGACCGCCGCCGGGCTGCGTCGACGCGATCGCGCAGCTGTCTGACGGCACGCTCGAGGCGATCCCCTACAGCGGCCCGTGGAGCGCGGCCACGCTCGCCGGCGCTGTTCGAGCTCGCCGCCGCGCTCGAGCGCCCGGTGACGCTCGTCGCGAACTTCGCCACCCGTCATCTGTGGGGCGCGCGCCCGAGCGTCGGGCAGCTGCTCGCCTACCTGCTATGACGGCGACGGCGACGGCCCGTCCCGCGACTGGGACGTGGGTCACTTCGCGTGCGTGTTCGGCCGCGTGCGCGGACCGCGCGGCTGCCTGTACGGCGTCGCCGACACGTACCCCGCGCTCGGGAAGCCGCGGGGTTCACATGCAGCCGCAGGAGCGGCTCGCGCGGCGCTCGAGCGCCGCGACATGCCGGCAGGCGGCATGTTCGTGGTCGCCGCCGCGAACGACGCCGACGCCGTGCGCTCCGGCGCGGCCGCGATCGGCCTCGACGAGGGCATCTGGGACAACGGCACCGTCGCCGGCGAGACGCCGGCGTGAGCGCCGCCGAGCTGGTCGCGCTCGTGTGCTGCGACCTCGGCGCGATCGTGCGCGGGCGCGCGGTGCTCGCCTCGGAGCTCGACGAGTACCTGCGCGCGGGCGATCGGCTGGGTGCCCGCCAACCACGCGCTCACACCGCTCGGCCCGCTCGCCGAGCCGAACCCGTTCGGCTCGACCGGCGACCTGCGCCTGCTGCCGGACGCGTCGACACGCGCGCGTGCGCGTCGACGGCGACGGCGACGGCGAGGAGCACGGTGCGCTCGAGCTGATGCATCTGCGACATCGTCGAGACCGACGGACGGCCGTGGGAGTGCTGCCCGCGGCGCCTTCCTGCGCGAGGCGCTGAGCGAGCTCGAGCGACGAGCTCGGCGCGCGCGTGGTGGCGAGCTTCGAGCACGAGTTCCAGCTGCTGCTGCCGACGCGCCCGCCGGCGCTGCCGTTCTCGCTCGAGGCGCTGCGGCGCATCGAGCCGTTCGCCCGCGCAGCGTGATGGCCGCGCTCGAGCAAGCCGGCGTCGCAGCCCGAGCGGTTCTTCGCGGAGTACGCCCCGCACCAGTTCGAGATCCCCGTCGCGCCGGCCGAGGGGCTCGCGAGCGCCGACCGCGCGATCGTGCTCAGGGAGGTCGTGCGCGAGGTCGCGCGCCGGCGCGGGATGCGCGCGAGCTTCACGCCGCTGCTCGATCCCGAGCAGGCCGGTAACGGCGTGCACATCCACCTGAGCCTGCTCGACGCGGACGGCGAGCCGCTGCTCTACGACGCCGCACGGCCCGGCGTGCCTGAGCGAGCTCGGCGAGCGCTTCGCCGCCGGGATCCTGCGCCACGCGCGCGCGCTCAGCGCGCTCACCGCGCCGAGCCCCGTCTCCGGCGCGCGCCTGCAGCCACACCGCTGGAGCGCCGGCGCCGTGTGCCTGGCGCAGCGCAACCGCGAAGCGCTGCTGCGCATCCCGCCGCTGATCGCGCTCGCGGGACGCCGACCCGGCCGGACAGCTGCACCTCGAGTACCGCGGCGCCGACGCCACCGCCAACCCCTACCTCGCGCTCGGCGCGATCGTGCGTGCGGGGCTCGAGGGCGTGCGCGCCGAGCTGCCGGCGCCGCCGATCCTCGAGTGCGACCCCGCGCAGCTCGACGCCGAGCAGGCCGAGCGCTTCGGCGTCGGCGCGCTGCCGGCGCACGCTCGCGGAGTCGCTGCAGGCGCTCGCCGGGGACGCGCGTCGTGCGCGGGTGGATGACGCCGCTGCTGTACGACGCGTACACGAGCGTCAAGCGCGCCGAGATCGCAGCCGCGCCAGGGCCTGCGACCTCGAGGAGCTCTGCGGGCGCTATGCCGCGATCTACTGACGAGCTGCTCGCGCGACTGCTCGAGGGCATCGAGCGCGAGCTGCCGCGGCGCCGTCGCGCTGCGCCACCGCCTGCACGCCGCTCCGGAGCTCGCGCACGCGGAGGAGCGGACGGCGGCGAGCGTCGCCGCCGAGCTGCCCGTCGCCTGCCGGACCGTCGCCGGCACCGGACGCATCGCGCGCGTCGGGCCCGCCGGCGCCGCGCGCGTCGCCGTGCGCGCCGAGCTCGACGGGCTGCCGCTGCGCGAGCGCACCGGCGCCTCGTTCGCGGCGAGCGGCGAGGCGATGCACGCGTGCGGGCACGACGTGCACATGGCCGCGCTGGTCGCGCTGACGCGCGCCGCGCACGCGCTCGCGCGAGCGCGCTGCCGGTGGCGCTGCTCGCGCGTCTTCCAGCCGAGCGAGGAGGCCTACCCGTCGGGCGCCCAGGAGCTCGCGCGAGGCGGAGCTCGGCGAGCTCGCGCCGGCGGCCGTCGTCGCCGCGCACGTGCACCCCGAACTGCCGTGGGGCAGCGTCGCGCTCGACCCCGGCACCGTCAACGCCTCGTGCGACGACGTTCGAGATCGCGGTCGAGGGCGAGCCCTCGCACGGGGCCTATCCGCATCGCGGGCGCGACCCGATCCTGGCGCTCGCGCAGATCGTGGTCGCGCTGCACGCGCAGCTCGGCCGGCGGATCGACCCGCTGCAGCCGGCGTCGCTGACGGTCGGCGTGCTCGAGGGCGGGCAGCGCCGAGAACGTGATTCCCGAGCGCGCGTGCGCACGCGGCGCGCTGCGCGCACACCGGCCGCAGGACCGCCTCGCGCTGCGCGAGCTCGTCGACGAGGTCGTCCGGCGCCGTCGCGCGCGCCCACGGCTGCCAGCGCGAGCGTCGCCCTTACGCCCGGTGAGCCCGCGCTCGAGAACGACCCCGCGATCGTGGCGCTCGCGCGCGAGCTGCTGCCGCGCGCGGGGCTCACGACGACGCGCGGCGTGGCGCTCGTGCGGGTCGGACGACTTCGCCTTCTTCGGCGCGCTGGCGCCGCTCGCGATGGCGTTCGTCGGCCTCGACGGCGCCGACGGGTTCGAGGCACGCCCGCTGCACCACCCCGAGCTGCTGGTGCCCGACGACGCCGTCGGCGCCGTCGCGCGCGCGCAGGCCGTCATGTACGTGGCCGCCGCGCGCCTATACGATTGACCACATGCCCGACAGGTTGTACTTCACGGACTCTGACGAGGCCAACGCGCTGATCGCATCGGACCCGATGGCGCTGCTGATCGGCTTTGCGCTCGATCAGCAGGTGACGGTGGAAAAGGCGTTCGCCGGCCCGCTGGCGCTGCGCGATCGGCTCGGCACGCTCGAAGCTGCCGCCCTCGCCGACGCCGACCTCGAGCCGCTGTTCCGCGAGAAACCCGCGATCCACAGGTTCCCCGGCTCGATGGCCCAGCGCGTGCACGAGCTCGCCGTGTACGTGCGCGACCGCTACGACGGCAACGCCGCGCGCGTGTGGACCGACGCGACCGATGCCGACGCCCTGCGCGAGAGCCTCGGCGCGCTGCCGGGCTTCGGCGAGATGAAGGTCAAGTCGCTCGGCGCCGTGCTCGCCAAGCGCTACGGCGTCGGCGTCGCCGCCGAGCTCGTGCCGGCGCACCCGACGCTCGGCGACGTCGACTCGCCGCAGGCGCTCGCCGACTACCAGGCCGCCAAGCGCATCCACAAGGCGGAGTGGTCGAAACTCAAAGCGCGGCGTTAGACGGACGCGGCACGAAGGCCCGCCGCCCAGGCGTGCGACGCCGTCGCGTCAGACGACGGGCGGGGGCGTGCCTTCGGCGCTGGCGGCCAGCGCCGGATCCCATTCGCACACGGCGCAGGCGTGGTTGAAAGCCGAGCGCACGAACTCGAGCGCGGTCGCGTGCGGATCGTCGCTCGAGACGACGTCCTCCCAGTCGAGCACGTACTCGCCGAGCTCGGCCTCCCAGCGGGCCGCCGCGGGGGAGAGCGCCATATCCGCGAACCCGTCCGGCGCGGGGTGCGCGTACGCGTAGAACGCCGCCTTGCCGTAGCGCGCGTCGCCTGGCCACCAGCCGACGGCGACCTCCTGCGCGTCCATCGCGTTGCGCATGATGAAGTCCTGTGATGGAGGTTGTGCGGGCATGCCCGAGAACAGGCTGACGGCGAGGTCGAACGAGCCCCACCACGCGTTGACCGGCGTCGAGCGGCCGCGATACGGGGCGCGAAACGCGCCCAGCACGAGCGCGGCGCGCGTCGCGGCTGCGAAGTAGGCGGCCACCTCCTCGGGGTCGTAGCTCGCGTGCTGCTCGTCCTCGTCGAGCGGCACGCTCCACGACACCTCCTGCGGCGTCGGGTTGATCTCGACGGGACCGGCGAGGGCACGGATCGCCTCGAGCAGCTCGCGCGTGACCGCGCCGACCGCGCGGTCGGGGGCGAGCGCGATGCGCTGCGAGCCGCCGGCGCTGTGCTCGACGAGCGCCTCGTGGCTGCGCAGGTCCAGCGCCACGACGAACGCGCCGGAGCCGTCGGGAGCCGGCAGCAGCGGCGTCTCCCAGCCGCGCGCCGTCAGGCGCAGCGCCGCGTGCTGCAGCTGCGGCTCGGGCGGAGCGATCGCGACCGCGAGCTTGCCCAGCACCTGCGTGTGCGCGTGCAGCGTGTCGCACGTCGCGCTCCAGCGATCGTAGGCGGGCAGCTTCGGCCAGCCGGCGGGCATCGACGCAGCGTAGCGGTCTACATCGGAGGACAGGGGAGGCGCGGCTGCGCGAGGTGCGCTGAACATATAGTTGCTTGCACAACTACAAGCGGCTATGCTGGCAGCATGGAACTGGGCCTCGCCACCTTCGCGGACCTGGCAAGCGGCGTCAGCCCGCGCCGGCGCATGCAGGAGCTGATGGAGGAGGTCGAGCTCGCGGATCGGCTCGGGCTCGACGTGTTCGGCATCGGCGAGCACCACCGCGCGGACTTCCTGGTCTCGTCTCCCGCCGTCGTGCTGGGCGCCGCGGCGGTGCGGACCGAGCGCATCCGCCTCTCGAGCGCCGTCACGGTCCTCAGCTCCGACGATCCGGTGCGCGTCTTCCAGGACTTCGCCGAGGTCGACCTGCTGTCGAACGGGCGCGCCGAGATCATGGCGGGGCGCGGGTCGTTCGTGGAGTCCTTCCCGCTGTTCGGCTACGACCTCGACGACTACGACGAGCTGTACGCCGAAAAGCTCGAGCTGCTGCTGAAGCTGCGCGAGCAGACGCGCGTGTCGTGGTCGGGGCGCCACCGCCCAGCACTGAGCGACGCGGGGGTGTGGCCGCGCCCGGTGCAGGACCCGCTGCCGGTGTGGGTGGCGGTCGGCGGCTCGCCGCAGTCGGTCGTGCGCGCGGGTACGCTGGGGCTGCCGTTGACGATCGCGATCATCGGCGGGCAGCCGGCGCGCTTCGCGCCGCTCGTCGAGCTCTACCGGGAGGCGGTCGCCGGCGCGGGTCACGACCCGGCGCTGGCGCGCGTGGCGATCAACACGCACGCGTTCGTGGCCGCCGACTCCGCGCAGGCCGACTCGGCGTTCGCGGCGCCGTACCTCGAGATGATGAACCGCATCGGGCGCGAGCGCGGCTGGCCGCCGTCGGGACGCCCCCACTACGAAGCGCTGCGCGCACCAGACGGCGCGCTGGCGGTCGGCAACCCGGAGCAGGTCGCGGAGAAGATCCTCTACGAGCACGAGCTGTTCAGGCACGACCGCTACATCGCCCAGATGAGCGTCGGCGCGGTCGCGCACAGCCACGTGCTCAGCTCGATCGAGCTGTTCGCCACGGAGGTGGCGCCGCTCGTGCGCGAGGAGATCGCCCGGCGCGAGGCGCCGTCGCCCGTGCGATAAATAGGCTTCGCGCCGCGGGCGAGCGACGAAGGAGCCGAATCGTGACTCCACGGCAGGGCAACTCCATGAAGGCGGGCGGCTGGCCGGTGATCGCGGCCTACGCGCTCGTGTGCGCGGCGACGCAGATCCTGTGGCTCACCTACGCCGCGATCACGACCGAGACGGCGAGGCGCTACGGCGTGTCGGTCAGCGCCGTCGGGTGGCTCGCGGAGATCTTCCCGCTGCTGTACGTCGTGCTCGCGATCCCCGCCGGGATCCTGCTCGACCGCTGGTTCCGACCCACGCTCGCGACCGGCGGCGCGCTGGTCGCGCTCGGCGGGCTCGTGCGCCTCGGCGGCGAGACGTTCGCGTGGGCGATGGCCGGCCAGGCGCTCGTCGCGATCGCTCAGCCGGTCGTGCTCAGCGCGGTCAGCAAGCTCGCCGGCGAGTACCTGCCCGTGGACCGGCGCGCCGACGGCATCGCGCTCGGCTCCGCCGGCAGCTTCGTGGGGATGCTGCTGGCGCTGCTGCTGGGACCGACGCTCGGCGCCCACGGGCAGCTCGAGCGGCTGCTGATCCTGGAGGCTGTGCTGGCGGTGCTCCCGGCGGTGGCGCTCGCCGTCGTGCTGCGCCGCCCCGGGCACGAGAGCGACCGATCGTCCGAGATCGGCCAGCACGCCGCGATCCAGGGGAGCGCCGCCCGCGCCCTGTGGGCGCTGCCGTCGATGCGCACGCTGTGCGGCCTCGTGTTCCTCGGCTTCGGCATCTTCGTCGCGCTCGCCACGTGGCTGCAGACGCTGCTAGAGCCCGCGCACGTCTCCGAAACGGCAGCCGGCGCGCTGCTCGTGGGGATGATCGTCGCGGGCATCGTCGGCTGCGCCGTGCTGCCGCCGCTGATCGCCCGCCGGCGCACCGAGCGCGGCTTCATGCGCGCCGTCGTGCTCGTCGCGTGCCTCGGCTGCGTGACGCTCGGCGCGACGCCGTGGATCGGCGTGCGCGCGCTCGCGCTCGTCGCGATGGGCATCGTGCTGCTGCCCGCCCTGCCCGTGATCCTGGCCGCGGCCGAGCAGCTGGCCGGCGCGGCGGCGGGCACAGCCGGCGCGATCGTGTGGCTCGCCGGCAACCTCGGCGGCCTCGCAATCGCGCTGCTCGTGCAGATCCTCGTGCACCATCCGCTCGCCGCGTTCCTCGCGATGGGCGCCGTGGCGCTGCTAGGGCTGCCGCTCGCGGCGCGCATCACGTCGCCTTCTCGCGAGGGCCGTGCGAGCACGGTGACCGCCGCCGCGACCGGCTGACGGCCGGGTCCAAGCGCCGTGTACGGCCCGTGGGCGGGCGGTCTGACACGATGCGCCGGTGGAGCTCCAGCTGCAGATACTGGATGACGAGATGGAGGCGCCCGCTCACGCCTACGCGGGCGATGCCGGTCTGGATCTCTCGGCGCGGACCGATGCCACGCTGAGCGCGGCTGACGGTCCGATCGCCGTGCCGACAGGCGTGGCAGTCGCGATTCCAGCCGGCTATGTGGGGCTTGTGTGTCCGCGTAGTGGGCTGGCGCTGCGCGCGGGCGTAACCGTGCTGAACGCGCCGGGCGTGATCGACTCGGGCTACCGCGGCGAGATCATGGTGATCCTGCACCGTGTGCTTCCCAGTAGCTACGAGGTCAAGCGCGGC
Source organism: uncultured Solirubrobacteraceae bacterium (assembly GCA_963797105.1). Taxonomy (GTDB): domain Bacteria; phylum Actinomycetota; class Thermoleophilia; order Solirubrobacterales; family Solirubrobacteraceae; genus Palsa-744. The sequence continues at coordinate 134,865 of CAWCOB010000002.1, read as the reverse complement.
GATCGCATCGCCCAGCTGCTCGTCGTCCCCGTCGCGCACGACCTGGAGATCGTGGCCGCCACGACCTTGCCGGAGACCGCGCGTCAGCTCGACGGCTTCGGCAGCTCAGGCCGCTGACGCCTCAGGCGGCGGAGCGCAAGGACGCCCGTTGCGGCACGCCTCATGCGGCGGAGCGCAAGGACGCCCGTTGCGCGGCGCCTCCCGCAGCGTGCCCCGGTCACACCTTGCGATGCGCCGGCACCCACGCACCGTCGGGCTCGCGCGTGAAGTCCTCGAACAGCGTCGGCGCCTCGCGGCGCATGATCTCGGCGACCTCGCCGAAGACGCTCCGCAGCTCCTCCTCCGCGGCGGCGGCCGTGCGCATCTCGATCACGTGCCGCAGCGTGCGCGCGTTGGCCGTCCAGACGATGTCGGTGCTCAAGCCGATCGGCGCGAGGCGCCTCAAGGCCGAGGTGACCTCCTTCTTGACGTCGAACGGCACGCCGTCGTCGTCGATGCCGAGTGCCGCGGCCGCGTCGAGCTGAAACTCCTCGAGCTGCTCGACGAGGCTCACGACGCGATCGCGCAGCGGCTCGAGCGCGGGCGGCACGCGGAAGCCGATGTCGGTCACGCGCACGTAGCGAAGGCTCTCCTGGCTGAAGGCGGAGCCGGCACGATGGCGGACGAGCTCGTGCGTGAATACCCGCGAGACCTCGCGGAAAGCGAACGTCCAGCTCGCGTGCTCGAGCACGCTGCCGTGGCCCGAGGCGATCAGGTTCGCGAGGTAGTCATGGGCGTCGGCCCGGACTCGTGAGACGTTGGCGTTGAGGCCGGGCGCCCAGGACCGGTAGCACGCGCGGCCGGAGAACTCGACGAGCAGCTCGGCGTCCACGGGCTTCTGCGTTCGCCGCTGCTCGAGCCAATTCGCGCCGCCGACGGACTCCAGGTACGCGAGCATGCCGTCGAAGTCGACCGCTGGCCGCGCGATCAGGAAGACCTGCGGGGTCGTCTCATGCATTCGTGCTGACCCTGAAGCGAACCGTCGCGGCGGGCTGCTGATCGAGCGCGACCAGGTGCACGTGCAGGTGCGCGACGCTGCCGCCGTTGTAGAGCATGTTGCCGCTGCGTTCGACGGTCGCGAGCGCGACCGGCTCGAGCTGCGCCTTGAGCATGCGCTTGATCGCCCACAGCTCCGCGCCGGCCTCGTCCGGCAGCTCGTCGAACGACGTCACGTGCGCGTTCGAGCACGAGGAGGTAGTGCGCGGCCGCGCCCTCGTACGGATAGTCGTTCTTCGTGACGTACCAGTGGCGCCCCGAGTGCTCGACCGGCTCGCGATGGTGCTCGTGCACGTGCTCGGGGCAGAACACGCACACGCCCGCCGCTTCGAGCTCCTCCATGTAGCGCCGCTGCTCGGCGCTGCGCGCGGCGTCGAGGTTATACAGCGGGCTCAAGGGCGTGCTCGCGCTCGTACACACAGAAGCTGAAGCCGTGCTCGTTCTCGACCACGCGCTCGCTCCGCTGCACGCGCCGCCATTCGCCCTCGGTCAGCTCCGGGAAGAACACGTCGCCGTCGATCTCGCCCTCGACCTCGGTCGCGTACACGCGCTCGGCGATCGCGCAGCGCTTCGCGGTAGGTGCGCTCGCCGCCGATCACGAAGCAGTCGCCGTCGCACGCGTCGAGCGCGGCGGCGAGATCGGCGAAGACCTCGGCGCCCGGCGCGCTCCAGCCGGGTTTGGAGCTGAGCACGAGGTTACGCCGGTCCGGCAGCGGGCGGTAGCGGTCGGGAATCGATTCATACGTCCTGCGGCCCATGACGACCGTGTGCCCGAGCGTCAACTCGCGAAAGCGCCGCATGTCGGTGGGCAGGTGCCACGGCAGCCCGCCGTCCCGGCCGATCACGCCGTTGGCGGCGCGTGCGACGACGATGCAGACCATCTCAGGTCGCCACCGGGATGCCGCCGATGGCAGGATGGGGGTGGTAGTCGAGCAGCTCGAAGTGCTCGGCGCGGAAGTCGTGGATGTCCTCGATCCGCCGTCCGGCGTCGGTCAGGCGCAGCGTCGGCAGCGCTCGCGGCTCGCGCGCGAGCATCTCCTCTACGTAAGGCAGCTGGTTGGCGTAGATGTGCGCGTACTGGATCCAGTGCACGTACTCGACGAGCTCGTAGCCGGTGAGCTGCTCGAGCATCAACCCGAGCGCGGTGTACTGCGCCATGTTCGACGGCACGCCGATGGGAGTGTCGCCGGAGCGCTGGTTGTGGATCAGGTGCAGCTTGTCGTCGAACACGAGCGCGTGGATCCAGCCGTGGCACGGGGCGATCGTGTTGCGCGAGCGCACACCCGCCTCGCGGTGGTTGGCGTTCGGGATCCACGGGCTCATCAGCGCGGTCCTGTCGAGCGGCAGGTCGCGGAGCTTCTGGACGAGGTGCGGCAGCTGGTCGAAGCCGGGGTCATCGCCGTCGAGGTCGGTGGTGAAGTTCTTGAACGCGTGCCCGTAGGAGCCCGGGCCGAGATCGCCAGGTGCGAGACCGCGCGCCTCGCACTTCTCGGCCGTGGCCCAGGCTCCCCACCAGTTGCAGCCGAACGCCTCGAGCTGCTCGAGCGTGCGCGCGCCGTTGATGAACGCGCACAGCTCGCCGATCGCCTTGCCGACGAAGCCCTCGATCGAGCGCTCCGTGATCACCGCGGCGCCGTCGGCCATCGGGAAGCGCATGCAGTGGCCGGCGAGCGCGAGCGCCTCCTCGCCCTGCTTGGTCTGCACGCGCGTGCCGCTGTCGCGAATCGTGCGCAGCATCGTCTGGTAGGCAGTGCTCGGCGTGCGCTCGGCGTAGGGCAGGTAGTTGGGCATCGAAGGTGATCCTAGTCACGGCCCCGCGCGCCCCGCCCGCGGGCGCCGCTAAGGTGCTCGGGCCGAGTCTGCCCGACGAGGAGCCAATGGGAGCGAACAGCGGAATCCTGAGCCCGGATGTGAACTACGAGGAGCGGTTGATCCGCTCGCTCGAGGACATGACGCGCACGGTCACGCACCTGAAGGGCCTCGGCTTCCGCGTCGTGCTCACGTCCGGCTCGTTCGACCTGATCCACCTCGGGCACGTCAAGTACCTCGCCCGCGCGAAGCAGCTCGGCGACGTGCTCGCCGTGGGCGTCGACAGCGACGCGAAGATCCGCCGGCGCAAGGGCGAGGACCGGCCGATGGTCCCCGAGAGCGAGCGCCTGGAGATGCTCGCCTACCAGCGCCCGGTCGACATGATCTTCCTCAAGGAGGACGGCGAAGCGCGCTGGGCGCTGATCAAGGCGGTGCAGCCGGACGTGCTCGTGCTGACCGCCGATCACTCCTACAGCGACGAGGACCTGAAGGCGCTCGGAGAGATCTGCGGCTCGATCGAGGTGATCGAGCGCCAAGCGTCGGTGACGACCAGCGAGCGCATCCGCCAGATGTACATGAACCTCGGCGAGCGGCTCGGGCCGAAGCTCGCCGAAGTGCTCCCCGGGCTGATCGACAGCACCCTGAAGCGAGGATGACCGGCGGTCATGAGCGAGGTGGTGGTCGCCTACATCCCGGTCCTGCACGAGGGCTACGTGCGCTTCCTGGAGTCGCACGGACGCGGCCGGTCGCTGTACCTGATCGGCCCGGAGCTGTATGCCGACTATCGCCCCCTGGCGAAGGACATCCGCTGCCTCGACGCTGAGCTGGTCGCCAGCGCGATCGCCGCGTGGGGCATCTGCTCGGAGGTGAGCGTGCTCGACGAGCAGGGCGCGGTGCGCCTCGCGCAGGAGAGCCCGTGCATCACGCTGCCGGACGAGGACGTCAGCCACCAGGTGGTCGAGCGCTTCTTCGCCCGCTGCGAGGTCCGCTACGACAGCGTCTTCCTGAGGTGGGACAAGTCGCGCAGCGTGCGGCTGCTGGCCGCCGGCGGCGGTGCGGGCGCAAGCACCGGCACCAGCATCGGCACCGGCACCGGCACCGGCACCGGCACGAGCGAGCCGGCTCCAGCCATCGACGAGATCGCCGACATCGTCGCCGCGGCGCAGGCGCAGGCGGACACGAGCGTCGACTGGTGGCGGCAGGTGGGCGCCGCGATCCGCTTCGCGGACGGGACGATCGCGGCCGCCGCCAACGAGCACAACCCGCATCGCGTGAGCGCTTACGCGGTCGGCGACCCGCGCAGCAACTTCTTCAAAGGCGTCGGCTTCGAGCTCTCGACGGCGACGCACGCGGAGGCGAGGCTGATCGCACAGGCGGCACGCGACGGCGTCGCCACGGAGGGAGCGGTGATGTACGTGACGGACTTCCCGTGCCCGCCGTGCGCGAAGCTGATCGCGGGCGCGGGCGTGGCAAAGCATGTACTTCCGCGAGGGCTACGCGGTGCTCGACGGGCGGGACGTGCTCGAGGCGGCCGGCGTCGAGATCGTGCAGGTGGGTTGAGGGCGGTGTCGCAGGCGCGCGTCGAGGGGACGACCCGTGCTGTGACTGCTGCGAGCCCAGGCACTGGATCTACGCAGCGGCTGGTGCGGGCCACGATGGCGCGGGTGGGCGGCTACTGGCGGCCGCTCGCGGCCGTCGCGCGGCTGCTCGAGGAGCTCGGCGAGCTCGCGGAGCTGCTCGCCAGCCCCTCACTGGACCGCGAGGAGCTGGCGTCTGAGCTCGCGGACGTGTGGATCATCACGACAGCCCTCGCCGATCAGTTCCTCGGCGCAGTGGCGGAGCCGGGCTCGCTGGAGGACCCGGACCCGCGTCTCGCGGGCGCGCGCGGCGGCGACGAGTCCACCTCGAGCGGCAGACCGGAGGATCAGCTCGGCGCGCTCGTGGCATGCGCGGGGCAGATCGCGCGGATCGTCAACTACTACGACGGCCCGAAGACGCCGCGCTCGCTCGAGGGGTGGCCTTCGCTGAGCGACGCCGTGGGCGACCTACACCGAGCGCTCGGGCGCGTGGCACATGCGCACGGCGTCGAGCTGGGCGCGGCGGTCGCAGACAAGCTGCGAGCGATCTCGGTGCGCGACCGACGACGATTCGCTCGCGCCGAGCACGATCCGAGCACGGCCGTGTGCCTGGAGCCGTTCCGCGCGGCGGCGACGAAGGCGTGGGGCGCGCGGATCGGGGAAGAGCGCCTCTGGGGCGCGCCTGCGTGGTCCGCGCAATCGATCGCGGCGAACGTGGCAGCGATCGTTCCCACACTGAGCGCGTTCACGCGCGCGGCGACGCGCGAGCGTCTCGACGGCTACGTCGTGACCGGCCGAGCGCTCGACTCGCAGCAGACCGCAGACGAGTGGGCGCAAGCGGTGCTGAGCGAGCTGGCCGCCCAGGATCCACGACGCGAGCCGCAAGGGACAACGCCGACCGGCGATCCCGTGGCGCAAGCCCCGCCGGACACGGGAACGCCGCTCACGTTGACGTTCAACGGCGAGACCCTGTCCGCAAGCGTGCTCCCCGCGCCGCATCCCCACATCTTGCTCCAGCTCGGCGACGCCGAGCGCGAGCATCGCGCTCGCTAGAGTCGGCGACGTGGCTTCCCAGGCGACTGTCGACTGGCAGGCGTGGCACTCCCCGTATGAGGATCCCGACTCGGAGCTGAGTCGCCGCCTCGCGCTGGTGCAGGCACAGCTGCGGGCGGCATTGGACGGCGCCCCGGCGGGGCTCATCCGGCTGATCAGTGTGTGCGCGGGCCAGGGGCACGACGCGATCGGCGTGCTGGTCGACCACCCACGGCGCGCAGACGTCAGCGCGCGGTTGGTGGAGCTCGACGCCGAGAACGTGCGTCTCGCCCAGGTGGCAGCACGAGCGGCCGGGCTCAACGCTGTCGAGGCGCTCGCCGCCGACGCATCGCTGACCGACTCTTACGCGGGCGCGGTGCCCGCTGACGTGGTGCTCGTGTGCGGGGTGTTCGGCAATCTCTCCGAGCGCGATGTCGCGAACACGATCGACCAGCTGGCGCAGCTGTGCGCGCCGGACGCGACGGTCATCTGGACGCGGCACCACCGCCCGCCGGACCTCGTGCCGCACATCCGCGAGACGTTCGAGCAGGCCGGCTTCGAGGAGGTCGCGTTCGCGGAGGCACCGCCGTTCGGGGTCGGGATGAACCGCCTGACGGCGACGCCTCGGCCGTTTCAGCCGGGGGTGAAAATGTTCGACTTCATCGGCTACGAGGCGCTGTGGCCGCACCTGAGCGAGGGCAAGCGCGCGGAGCTCGGCCCGCTGTTTCGCCTCGAGAGCTCGCCCGTCGAACTGGTCGAAGCCGTGCGCGCGATCCCTTACGGGCTGCCGAGCGGGAGCAGCGTGGAAAGCATGCTGCTCGAGGCGCGCGGGACTAGCGCGACGAAGCATCTGTTCCTCGCGCAGGTGCTCGCCAAGCGCCACCCGGAGACGCAGCCGGCGCTCGTGCACCGTGTGTACCGGCTCGAGCGGGAGCGCGCGCTCGAGCTGTTCGGCGCGGCGATCGCGGAGACGGTGCCGAGCGAGGGGCTCGTCGACGTGCACCGATATCTGACGCTCGTGGTCGAGGGGGAGCGTGTCAGCGTGGACGCGACCGTGGCGGGGCCGGCTTGGGACGGGCGCACGCCTATGGAGCCGGTGTGCGGGCCGGGACTGGACTTCCCGGCCGAAGGGGACCCGGACGAGCAGTTGGCAACGCTCGAGCGCGCGCACTGCGCCGACCCGCGACCTCAATAGCTGAGCGTGCCGGTCACGGTTGTTCAGGGTCACCGTGAGCCCAGCATCGAAGTTGCCGGCCAGCCTCCCCTCCTCCACGATCGGAAGAGCTCCGGGAGGGCTGACCACGAGCATCTTCGCCCTCGCGTCTATGCTGCGTGAGGCTCTCGCATAAGCCGTGGGCGCCTTCGAGCTGCTTCACAACCAGCCAGCAAAGACAGGCCAACGATCACCGGAGCGAGGCGGCGAGGTACAGCCATCGCTAAGGGCAGGTCGCCTGCGAGGGAGTTACGCACTGGGATAGGCCACCTTCCCGGTTGGGTCAACTATTGGAATAGAACCGTAAAGTGGGCGTGCCCGGCAAAGCCGGCGTCGCGACACCGGCCGGCAGCGCGGCCTCTACAGCTGGCATCGCCTTTGATGGACGCGGTTCCTGGCCTCGCCCCTCGAGCCTCGATGGTGTCTCTCATCGGCCGCCGGCGAGCGCGTCGGCGTTGACGCGACCGTGGGGATGACCCGGGTCTAATAGAGATCGAGGTCGAACGCCGCCTTGATGGCGTCACCGAGGATTGGCTCCTGCCGCTCGAGCAGCACACCTACCTGTGCCCCGAGGGCATCCGCTGGGATCGTGACGATGTTGTCGCAGCTGACCACCGAGGGTCCTTCCAGGCCATTGGCAGCGTCTACCGGCACCTCGGTCGAGAGCCCGCGAACAGTTGTGGTGATCGGAGCGACCGTGACCCCCGCAAGATGTGGGCGCACAAGCTCACGCGTGAGAACCAGTACAGGTCGCGCCTTGTCGAGTTGCGCGATGTGAATGGGACGCATCAGGCAAGCGCAGAGGGCAAGCCGACAACATGCTCGGCAAGCCCGGCGAGCTCTGGGTCTTGCCCGGTGCGAGCAAGGATCTGGGCGTCGCGAGCCGCGATCATGCGTCGACGCTCACGCTCGAGCGCACGGGTGACGACAGCAGCGCGGCTACGTCCATCCCCTGATTCGACGACCCCATCAACGAAATCCACCAGCTCATCTGGAAGGCGCACCGCTATCTGCTTGCTCATCCCAAGATGGTACCAAGTCGATACCAGGCCGTCCTGCCTCACCCCTGCCAAACCCCCAGCAACACAACACACACAGCCACCTCGGCGATAGCCACCGTCGCGCCGAGCGTGTCCCCGGTACGCCCGCCGAGCGTGAGCCTGGCGAACACGACCGACACACCCGCCACAACAGCCCCCGTGCCGACAGCAGCGCCACCGGCAACGAGCCCGCCGACAGCAAGCGCCGCGACGAGCGCAAGCACCGTCGCCGCCCCCAGCGCGACGGTCCCCACGCGAAGCGAAGAACCAAGCCCCTCGGCCCGCGCGGGCGCGGTAGCCGCGGCATGAACCAGCGCGGCCCAACGCCCGAGCGCACAAGCGACGACGAGCGCCCGCAGCGCGTGGTCACCATCGAGCGAGCTGAGCGTGGTGAACAGCAGCAGCGCCCATGCGATCAGCGCGAGCGCGCCGAACACGCCGGTGGCGGAGTCGCGCATCACCTCCAGACGGCGCACCCGAGAGCCTCCGCGCGCGCCGATCCCGTCGGCGGTGTCCGCGAGCCCGTCCTGGTGAAGCGCGCCGGTGACGACGACGAGCACGATCATCGCGAGCACCGTGGAGACGCTCGGCCCGAGAACGTGCCCGCCGAGCAGGCGCACGGCGCCCGCCAGCGCGCCAACCGCCGCCCCGACCACCGGGAACCAGACCGCGGCGCCGCTCAGCCCGAGATCGCCAGCGGCTGGCACGGGCACGATCGTTAGGAACGCGATCGCGCTGGCGAGACCGTCCCATGCGCGAAACGCGCGCCGAGCAACGGGCGCGCCTGGCTCGGTCGGCACCGCGACGCCTGAGTTTGCCGCGCCGGACCCGTCAGCGCGCGCGTGCAACGCGGGACTCCTCGAACGTGCCCATGCCGGCGTGCAGCGCGCCCGCGCCCTCGATCAGCGGCAACGCGAGCAGCGCGCCGGACGCCTCGCCGAGGCGCAGGCGCAGGTCGAGCAGCGGCTCGAGGCCGAGCTCGGCGAGCACGATGTCGTGGCCAGGCTCGGCCGAGCGGTGGCCCGCGATCAGCACTTCGCCGGCCGCCGCGTCGAGGCCGACGGCGGCGAGCGCTGCGGCGGTGACCGCGTAGCCGTCGAGCACCACGGGCAGGCGCAGCCGCACGGCCTCGCCGATCGCGCCGGCGAGCGCGGCGAGCTCGAGGCCGCCGACGCAACGCAGCGCCTCGCGTGCGGCCGACGGCGCCCCGCCTGTCCGGCGCGCCTCGACGCCGAGCGATGCGGCATGGCACTCCAGCGCCGTGGTCACGGTTGCGAGCTTGCGCTCGAGCCCGGCGGCATCCAGGCCGGTGCCGCGTCCGACCGCGAGCTGCGGGGAGACCCCGGTGAGCGCGCACGCGAGCGCAGCCGTCGTGGCCGTGTTGCCGATCCCGATCTCGCCGAGGACGAGGCAGTCCACGTCGCGGCCGGCGAGCTCGCGCGCGAGCGCCGCGCCTGCCTCGAGCGCAGTGTCGAGCTCGTCGGCCGCGAGCGCAGGCCCGGCGGTCATGTCGGTGCTGCCGCGGGCGATCTTGGCGTCGCGCACGCCCGGCGGCGTCGCGCCCACCAGGCCCACGTCCGCGACGAGCAGCTCGTGACCGCCGCGCGCGGCGAGCACTCCGACGGCGGTCTCGCCGCGGGCCGCCGCGGCGGCCACCTGTGCGGAGACCTCAACGTCGAACAGGCTCGTGCCGTGGACGACGTGGCCGTGGTCGCCGGCGCACACGAGCACGCCGGCGCGGATGCTGGCCGGCGGGGGCTGGCCGGTGACGGCGGCCCAGCGCTCGATGAGGGCCTCGAGCGCGCCGAGGCTGCCGGCTGGCTTGACCAGCTCGTCGAGGCGGTCGCGCGCCGCGATCGCCGCGGCACGGTCGGGACCCGTGACCGGCAGCGACTCCAACTCCAACTCCGACTCGGCTTGACGCGTATAACCATGGCGCACGCTGGCGTTTGTCGAGGTATATGTGCCCGTGCCCTCGACCGCACGGTCAAGGACCACACCGACGGCGGCCGCCCCACCGACTACAAGCTCGTCGTCACGCCAGCGCTCATCCATGACGACGGCGGCGAGCGGCATCCGCGCGGACCACCCGGCCGCCTCCAAGCCGGGGCGGACGGGGCGCTCGTCGGGCCAGCCGAGACAGAGATACGCGATCGGGTCGACGCGCGCGGGTATGTCGAGCAGCGCGCGCAGGTCCTCGGGCCGGTAGAAGCTGACCCAGCCGACGCCGAGGCCCTCGGCGCGCGCGGCGAGCCATAGGTTCTGCACGGCGCACGCGGCGCTGTAGATATCGGTCTCGGGGATGGTGCCGCGGCCGAGGATCTCGGCGTGGGGGTCGCCGTGGTCGCAGCACACACACACGCCGAGCGGCGCCTCGACGACGCCCTCGATCTTCTGGTCGAGGAACTGGCGCGTGCGCTCGTCGAACTTGTCTGCCTGGCGCAAGCGCTCGCGCTGGGCGAGGCGGCGCACGGCGATGCGCGTGTCGAGCGAGCGGATGACGATCAGCCGCCATGGCTGCATCAAGCCGACGGAGGGAGCGCGGTGCGCGGCGGCGAGCACGCGCTCGAGCACGTCGTCGGGAACGGCGTCGGAGCGAAAACGCCGCACGTCGCGTCGCTCGGCGATGACGCGGTGGACGACGTCGCGCTCGGCCTCGTCGTAGCGCCAGCCGCGCGGGTCGGCGGCGCGCTCGGCGGCGCGCGAGGGGTCGAAGCCGGCGGGCGTCGGCGGCCGCGCGAAGCGCTCGGCTGCCTCGGGCGCGGCCGCCGGAAGCTCGGCGTGCGCGCGCTCGCGCTCGGCGCGACTCATGAGCGGCTCGGACGTTGACATCGGCGCCAACACTAGACCGAGCCGCCGAGCCGCGCCACGCGCCAGCCGGTAGCATCGGCGTGTCAGCGTGGCGGTGCGGGGAACCCGGTGAGAGACCGGGGCGGTCGCGCCACTGTGACCGGGACGCGCGTCCCGGGAGCCAGGGACTCGACCGCCGCGAACCCTTCCGACGACGGGACGCACGATCCCGAGGAGGCGCGAGATGGACACGACGTCGGACCAGAGCCTCACGGCAGCGATCGCGTTGCTGTGCGGCTACGCGGCCGACCTGGCGTTCGGCGACCCTGGGCGCTGGCATCCGGTGGCGGGCTTCGGCCGCGCCGCGCTGGCACTCGAGCGAGTGCTGTATGCGCCCACGCGCGTGCGCGGCGCGCTGTTCGCGGCGGTGCTCGTCGCGGCCCCGGCGATCGCGGCGGAACGCTTGGCCAGTCTCGCGTTGCGTGGGCGCCTCGGGCGAAACCTGGTGCTCGCGGCGCTCATGTGGGCGGCGCTCGGCGGCCGCTCGCTGACGCGCGAGGCGCTGGGCGTCTCCGACCTGGTCGAGCGCGATGAGCTGGATCGGGCGCGTGGCGCGCTACGCGCGCTGTGCGGCCGCGACGCGACGGAGCTGGACGGGCCGGAGCTGTGCCGAGCGGCGGTGGAGTCGGTCGCGGAGAACACGAGCGACGCGGTCGTGGGCGCGCTGCTGTGGGGCGCTGTCGCGGGCCCTGCCGGCGTCGCGGCGTACCGCGCGGCGAACACGCTGGATGCGATGGTTGGGCATCGCAACGAGCGCTACGGCGACTTCGGCTGGGCGGCGGCGAAGCTCGATGACGCAATGAGCTGGCCGGCGGCGAGGCTGACGGCGGCGCTCGCGTGCGCAGCGGCACCGCTTGTCGGTGGCTCGCCGCGCGAGGCGGCCTCGACGGTCCGGCGAGACGGTGCTCTGCACCCGAGCCCGAACGCGGGCCGAGTCGAGGCGGCGTTCGCGGGTGCGCTGGGCCTCACCCTGGGCGGCCCGCTCGCGTACGGCGGCCGTGTGGAGTCGCGCCCCCGCCTAGGCGACGGCCGGACGCCGGGCGTCGCGGACGTGCACCGCGCGACGCGTCTGTCGTTGACGGTCGGCGCCGGCGCTGCCGCCCTGTGCGCGCTCGTCGCATCGAGCCTCGCCCGCACACCTGGTCCCACCGGGGAGCCTGTATGACCATGGCTATACAGCGTTTGCGACGAGCAACATGCGGCGGGCGCAGCAACACCCGCAGCGACGACACCCAGCGCGGCCGCACCCGGCGCGGCGACACCCAGCGCAGCGGCACCCAAAGCGGCCAACTAGCGCGGAAGGCCGGCCGATGAAGGGCGCGGTGCTCGTATGCGGTACGCAGTCGGACGCGGGCAAGTCGGTGGTGACGGCGGGAATCTGCCGCTGGCTGCGCCGCAATGGCGTGAGCGTGGCGCCGTTCAAGGCGCAGAACATGGCGCTGAACTCCGTCGTGACGCGGGACGGCTGCGAGGTGGGGCGCTCGCAGGCGGTGCAGGCGCAGGCGGCGGGGGTGGAGCCGGAGGCGGCGATGAACCCGATCCTGATCAAGCCGTCGGGCGAGCGCCACAGCCAGGTGATGGTGATGGGCAAGCCGTACGCGGACGCGAGCGCGCGCTCTTACCAGGAGCTGAAGCACGAGCTGCGCCCGATCGTGGCGGGCGCGCTGGCGGACCTGCGGGCGCGCTTCGACGTGGTGGTGTGCGAGGGCGCGGGCAGCCCGGCGGAGATCAACCTGCGCCACGCGGACCTGGTGAACATGGGCCTTGCGCGGGCGGCGGAGCTGCCGGTGCTGCTGGTGGCGGACATCGACCGCGGCGGCATGTTCGCGTCGCTGTTCGGCACGCTGGCGCTGCTGGAGCCGGCGGACCAGGCGCACGTGGCGGGCTTCGTGGTGAACAAGTTCCGCGGCGATCAGTCGATCCTCGACCCGGGGCTGGCGCAGCTGCAGGAGCTGACGGGCCGCCCGACGCTGGGGGTGCTGCCGCACGTGGAGGACCTGTGGATGGACGTGGAGGACTCGCTGGCGCTGGACGCGCCGCACCCGGAGGCGCCGGCGTCGGCGGACACGCTGGACGTGGCGGTGATCCGCCTGCGGTGGATGAGCAACTTCACGGATGTGGACGCGCTGGCGGCGGAGCCGGGGGTGCGGGTGCGCTTCACGCGCTCGGTCGCGGACGTGCAGCGCGCGGACCTAGTGGTCGTGCCGGGGACGAAGGCGACCGTCGAGGACCTGGCGCGGCTGCGCAGCCTGGGGCTCGGTCGCGCCTTGGCCGAACGCGCCGAGGCAGGGGCTCCGATCCTCGGCATCTGTGGCGGCTACCAGCTGTTGGGGCAACGGATTACCGATTATTTTGAGTCTCGGGATGGCGTGGTGAACGGACTGGGCCTGCTGCCGGTTACCACGACGTTCGAGCGCGACAAGGTGTTGCGGCGGCGTGGCGGTCACTGTGCTTGGCTCGGGACGGAGGTTGGCGGTTACGAGATCAGGCATGGGCGCGTGGCGGGCTGCGGCGACGTTCCCGATCGTGATGGGGATCACGATCGGGAAGATCGCCTCCGCTCAACCGGCGAGCCCCTGTTCATCGCTGCCGACGGCGAGGAGGAGGGGTGCCGTTACGGCGCCGTGTGGGGGACCTCTTGGCATGGGGTACTCGAGCACGATGGGTTTCGGCGGGCGTTGTTGGGGCATGTGGCGGGCTTGCGTGGACGGCGGTTCGTGCCGGGGACGAGCGCGTTTGCGGATGCTCGCGAGGCTCGGTTGGATGTCCTGGGAGATCTCGTCGAACAGCACCTCGACACCACGCGACTGACCGCGCTGATCGAAGGCGGAGTTCCCGCGGACTTGCCGAGCGTGGCGACGGAGGTGAGACCTTGCTGCGCTTCGTGACGACCGCCGACACGGAGATCCTGGCGACGGCGAGCGCCGTTGAACGACTCCCGGACGAGTTCCCGGACGTCCGCTGCGTCAACCCGGCAGGGGCCGATGCGAATGCTCTGATCGACGATCTGCTCGACGGCGCGCGCGTGGTGCTGTGCAGAATCCTCGGCGGGCGGCGGGGGTGGCCTGAAGGGTTTGACCTGCTGCGCGCACGCTGCCAGGAGCAGGGAATCTCGCTTTTGGCGCTAGGCGGCGAGGCGGAACCGGATGCGGAGATGACAGGGCTGTCGCTTGCTCCCGCGGGAGCGGTTGCGCAGGCGGGCGAGTACCTGCGCCATGGCGATGTGGACAACGTGGAGCAGCTGTTGCGGTTCCTTGCGGACACGTTTCTGCTGGAAGGGCATGGGTTCGAGCCTCCGCATGAGGTGGCGGATCTGGGGGTGTATGTGCCGGGGGTCGGCGACGTTCCCATCGAGCGTGCGCTGCATGAGCTCGATGAAGATCGGCCGACGGTCGGACTGTGCTTCTACCGCTCTCACCGCTTGACGGGGAACACGGCGTTCGTCGATGAGCTCTGCGCGCAGATCGAGGAGGCTGGCGCGAATGCCCTTGCGGTTTGGAGTTACACGCTGCGCCGCGACACGGACGGCGAAGTCCCGGCGCTGTCACTGCTGCACGGGCACGTGGATGCGCTGATCGTGACGATGCTCGCCACGGGCGGCTCGGGGGCAGCGGATGCCGCTGCCGGTGACGGCGAGGGGGTTGGTGAGCAGTGGCAGGAATGGGACGCGACGGCGCTGGCGGCGCTCGATGTGCCGGTGATCCAGGCGATTTGCGCGACTGCTTCGAGGGCCTCGTGGCTGGAGTCCGAGTCTGGTCTCTCGCCGCTCGACGCGGCGACACAGGTGGCGATTCCAGAGTTCGACGGGCGCATAGTCGGCGGCGTTATCTCTTTCAAGGAGCGCGACTCCGAGGGGTCGCCGGTGGGGGCGGCGGTGCCGCGATATGTACCTGACCCGGAGCGCTGTGCTCGCGTCGCTGGGCTCGCGGTGCGCAGCGCGCGGCTGCGCCACGTGCCTGCCGCGGAGCGTCGCGTGGCGATGCTGCTGACCAGCTTTCCCACGAAGCACGCAAAGGTCGGAATGGCTGTCGGGCTCGACACGCCCGCGAGCGCGCTCGCGCTGCTCGACGCGCTGCGCGCGGACGGAATGCACATCGCCCCTCCGCGAGGCCCGCGTTTCGACGCAAGCCTTGACGCGTTCGAGCCGGCGGACGCACGGCCGTCCGAGCCGGCGGACGCACGGCCGTTCGAGCACGGCGACGAGCTGATGCACGCGCTGATCGCGACCGGCGGGCATGACGCCGAATTCCTCACGGACGAACAACTCGCGGAGTCGTCGCTGCGGCTACCGGTCGCGGACTACGTCGAGTGGTACGGCACGCTGCCCGAGACGCTGCGCGACGCGGTCGAGGAGCGATGGGGTCCCCCGCCGACCTCGAACGCGCGGGAGGCCGACACTCCGTTCGTCGATGGCGGCGACTTCGTGATCGCGGGCCTGGAGCTGGGCAACGTGCTCGTGGCGATCCAGCCGCCGCGCGGCTACGGCGAGGACCCGGTGGGCATCTACCACGACCCGGAGCTGCCGCCGACGCACCACTACCTCGCGTGCTACCGCTGGCTGGACGCGGTGTGGGGTGCGGACGCGATCGTGCACCTGGGCAAGCACGGCACGCTGGAGTGGCTGCCGGGGAAGATGCTCGCGCTGTCGCCGGCGTGCGCGCCGGATGCGGCACTGGGCGACATCCCGCTGGTGTACCCGTTCGTGGTCAACGACCCGGGCGAGGGCGTGCAGGCGAAGCGCCGTGCGCACGCGGTGATCGTCGACCACCTGGTGCCGCCGATGATGCGCGCGAACACGTACGACGAGCTGGCGGAGCTGGAGGCGCTGCTGGACGAGTACGCGCGCCTGGAGCTGCTGGACCCGCCGAAGCTGCCGGCGCTCGCGGCGCGCATCTGGTCGGCGATCGAGCGCGCGAACCTGCAGGCAGACCTTGATGTGCATGAGCGCCCGGAAGACTTGTCAGAGCTGGTGAACCACATAGACGGGTACCTGTGCGAGGTGAAGGACATCCAGATCAAGGACGGGCTGCACGTACTCGGGCAGGCGCCGACCGGCGAGCAGCTGCGGGGGCTGACCGCAGCGATGCTGCGGCTCGGGTCGGGTGATGTGCCGGGGTTGCGACGCGCTGTTGGAGCAGCCTTTGGACTAGATGAGCCGGCACTCGTCGCCGCGCCGGGGAATCCGGTGAACGCACCTGCCGAGCTGGTGGAGCGGTTCGGTCGGCCACTCACGGCGCCGACGAGTGGCGGGGATGTCGTCGATCTGCTCGAGGCTGCGCAGATGGCACTTCTCGACGAGTTGGCCACTGGCGACTGGAACGCTGGAGCCGTCGCAGACATCTGTGTCGACGTGCTCGGGCGCCCTGACGAGAGCGTGGAGCGCGCGCTTCGCTTTGCGGCTGCCGAGGTCGTGCCGCGCATCCGCCGCACGAACGAGGAGATCGAGCACGTGGTGGCGGCGCTCAACGGGCGCCACGTCCCATCGGGGCCGTCAGGCAGCCCCACGCGTGGACGGCTGGACGTGCTGCCGACGGGTCGCAACTTCTACTCGGTCGACCCGCGCTCGCTGCCTTCGGAGCTGTCGTGGGAAGTGGGGCAGCGACTGGCTAATGCGCTGCTGGAGCGCCATCGACGGGAGACGGGGGAGCTGCCGCGGATGGTGGGGCTGGTGGCGTGGGGGACGTCGGCAATGCGTACGCAGGGCGACGACATCGCGGAGATCTTCGCGCTGCTCGGCGTGCGGCCGAAGTGGCATCCGGAGTCGCGACGGGTGACTGGGATCGAGGTGGTGCCGTTGGAGGAGCTGGGGCGACCGCGGATCGATGTGACGGTGCGCATCTCGGGCTTCTTCCGCGATGCGTTCCCGCACGTGATCACGCTGCTCGACGACGCGGTGGCGGCGGTGGCGGTGCTGGAGGAGCCCGACGAGTCCAACTTCGTGGCCGCACATGCGCGCGCGGACGCGGAGCGGCTGGCGGCGGAGCTGGGCGCGGACGGCGCGTGGCGGCGGGCGACAACGCGCGTGTTCGGCTCAAAGCCAGGGACTTACGGCGCGGGGCTCCTGCAGCTGTTGGACGGCGGCGACTCTGCGGATGGTGGGGCCGGGCCGGAGGCGGGGGCAGGCTGGCGCGGCGATGCCGATCTCGCCGCGGTATACGAGGCGTGGGGCGGCTACGCGTACGGCCGAGGCCTTGACGGCGCGCCCGCGCGCGAGTCGATGCGCGACTGCTTCGCGCGGATCGAGGCGGCGGTGAAGAACGTGGACTCCCAAGAGCACGACATCCTCGACTCGGACGACTACTACCAGTACCACGGCGGCATGGTGGCGACCGTGCGCGCGCTGTCGGGGCGCGAGCCGGCGGCGTACCTGGGCGACAGCTCGGACCCCTCGCGCGTGGTCTCGCGCACGCTGGCGGAGGAGACGCGGCGAGTGTTCCGCGCGCGCGTGGCGAACCCGCGCTGGATCGCGTCGATGATCCGCCACGGCTACAAGGGCGCGGCGGAGCTGTCGGCGACGGTCGACTACCTGTTCGGCTACGACGCGACGGCGAACGTGGCGGAAGACTGGATGTACGAGCAGATCGCGGAGCGCTACCTGCTCGACACGGACGTGGCCGCGTTCATGTCGCGCTCGAACCCGTGGGCCGCGCGCGCGATCGCCGAGCGTCTGCTGGAGGCGGCGGATCGCGGCATGTGGTCGGCGCCCGAGGACGACACGCTCACGCAGATCCGCGACCGCTACCTGGCGCTCGAGGGCGAGCTCGAGGAGGCGGGAACGTGAGCGGCGCGCGCACGAGCGCGAGCGGACAGGCGCCGGCGGGCAGGCAGGCGCAACGCGACGCGCGGGCGCCGTCGTCGCCGCGCTTCCCGCTGAGCGCGATCGTCGGCCAGCGGCCGCTGATCGAGGCGCTGCTGGTGAACGCGGTCTACCCGGAGGTCGGCGGCGTGCTGGTGCGCGGCGAGCGCGGGACGGCGAAGTCGACGGCGGTGCGCGCGCTGGCGCCGCTGCTGCCGCGGATCGAGGCGGCGGTCGGCGAGACGTACGCGTTCGGCCCCGGACAGGCGGCGCCCGGCGGCATGGTGGCACCCGGCGCGGAGACGGAACAGCGCGCGGCGCCGCTCGTGGAGCTGCCGCTCGGCGCGACGCTCGACCGGCTAGTGGGCTCGCTCGATCTCCGCCAGGCGCTCGCGGGCGACCACAGCTTCGAGCCGGGCATCCTCGCGCGGGCGCACCAGGGAATCCTGTACGTGGACGAGGTGAACCTGCTCGCGGATCACCTCGTGGACGCGCTGCTGGACGCGGCCGCGTCGGGCGTCGCGCGCGTGGAGCGCGAGGCGGTGTCGGTGGAGCACGACGCGCGCTTCATCCTCGTGGGCACGATGAACGTGGAGGAGGGCGAGCTGCGCCCGCAGTTGCTCGACCGCTTCGGCCTGGGCGTGGAGGTGCGCGCGTCGCGCGATGCGGGCGAGCGCGCCGAGATCGTGCGCCGCCGCCTCGCGTTCGAGCGCGATCCTGATGCTTTCGCCGAGCGCTTCGCCGAGCAGGAGCGAGAGCTGGCGGCAAGCATCGCCGCGGCGCGCGAGCGCCTCGACGACGTGCGCCTGCCCGAGCGCGAGCTGCTGCGGATCGCGGGCGCGTGCGCGCAGCTGGGCGTGGACGGCGTGCGCGGCGACCTCGTCACCGCGCGGGCGGCGAGGGCACTGGCGGCGCTCGACGGCGCGGAGGAGGTCGACGAGTCGCACGTGCGCCGCGCGGCCGCGCTCGCGCTGGCGCATCGCCGCCGCCGTGATCCGCTCGACGGCCACGAGCCCGACCCCGAGGACGTGGAGCGCGCGCTCGACGGCTCGCCCGAGGACTCATCCCAGCTCGACGGCTCGCCCGAGAGCTCGTCCGGGCCCGACGGCGGGCCGGAGGACGAGCCGCCGGACGGCGGAACCGGCGGGGTGCCGCGGGGCGGTGCGCCGAGCGAGACGAACGGCCGTGCGGGCAACGGCGCGACGCGGAGCGATAGCCATGGTTATACGCACTCCGAAACACAACTACCCAACACCCCCGGACACACCGAGGACACAAACGGCCACACCGGAGACACAAAGGCCCACACCGAAGGCACAGACGGCGGCAATCGGGACGCAAACGGAGCCGACGCGCCGGCCCCGCCGCGACGCCGCGCGGCTCCAGCACCCGCTCGCCTCCCGGCCGCGGCGTTGGAGCTGGCCGGCCGCGGCACCGGACCGCTGGGCCGCCGAGCGCGCACGAGCGGACCGCAGGCAGGGGTCATCGACAGCCGCCCTGCAAACGCCGGGCAGACATCCGCGCGCGCCCGGCAGACGTCCGCGCGCGCCGGGCAGACGGACGAGCAGGACGTAGCGGTGGTGGCGACGCTGCACGCGCGCCTGCTGGGGGCCCCGGCGGACCACGTGCGCACGCCGATCCGCGCGGGCAGAGAGGGCACGCTGCTGTGCCTGGTGGTGGACGCGAGCGGCTCGATGGGCGCGCGGCGGCGGCTGGCGCGCGTAAAGGGCGCGCTGCTGGAGCTGCTGCGCGACGCGTATGCGCGGCGCGACCGCGTCGGGCTGATCGCGTTCCGCGGCCGCTCCGCGGAGATCCTGATCGCGCCGGGCGCACCGCTGGAGCGCGCGGCGGAGGCGATCCGCGCGCTGCCGGCGGGCGGTCGCACGCCGCTCGCGGCCGGCCTGGACGCGGCGGAGCGCCTGATCGCGAACGAGGCACTGCGCGAGCCCGGGCGGCGAGCGATCGCGGTCGTGCTGACGGACGGGCGCGCGCAGGACCCGCAGCACGAGATCCCGCGGGCGGCGGCACGGCTCGGTCGCACCGCGAGCGCCGTGCACGTGATCGACATCGAGGACGGGCCCGTGCGGCTCGGGCTGGCTCGGGCGCTGGCAACCGCCGCGGGCGCGAGCATCCACCGTCTCGACAGGAGCGCCGCGTGAGCGACGACCCCCTAGCCCGCCACGGCGCCGACGACGTCGACGTCCCGCATCGCCCCGGCGACCGCGGCAGCGCGGAGCCGAAGCGGCGCAAACCGCGCGACAAGCCGCTGCTGATCGTCGTCACCGGACACGGCAAGGGCAAGAGCACCTCGGCGTTCGGAATGCTGCTGCGGGCGTGGGCGCGCGGCTATCGCTGCGGCGTGTTCCAGTTCGTGAAGTCGGGCAAGTGGAAGGTCGGCGAGGCGAAGGCGGCGGCGGCGCTCGCATCCTCCCCGGAGGGCGGCGCGATCGACTGGGAGAAGATGGGCGACGGCTGGTCGTGGCTGTCGCGCGACCTGGACGAGTCGGAGGCGCTGGCGCGCGAGGGCTGGGAGGAGGTCAAGCGCACGATCGCGGCCGAGCGCTACGAGTTCCTGCTCCTGGACGAGATCACCTACCCGCTGAAGTGGGGCTGGATCGACATCGACGAGCTCGTGAGCACGATCCGCGATCGCCCGGGCTTCCAGCATGTGGTCATCACGGGCCGCGACGCGCCGCAGGAGCTGATCGACGCTGCCGACCTCGTGTCCGAAGTGGTCAAGGTCAAGCACCCGATGGACGCGGGCATCCGCGCGCAGCAGGGGATCGAGTGGTAGACGAGCGCACAGACGCCGTGCGTTCCGTGGACGTGCTCGTGATCCTCGACGGGGCCAGTGAGCCGGTCGGGTCGGCGCCGACAAGCCTCGAGCGGGCACGGACCCCGACGCTGGACGGCCTCGTGGCCGAAGGCAGCATGATCAGATTGAGGACGGTCGCGCCGGGCCTGCCCGCGGGCTCGGAGAGCGCGATCCCGGCGCTGCTCGGATGGGTGCCACATGGGCCTGTCGACCGCGGGGCGATCGAGGCGGCGGCGCACGGGATCGAGGTCCACGAGGGGGAGCGGGCGTGGCGCGTGGACAGGCGCGACCGGGGGCATGCCGGGACGACGGCTCGCGCGCTCGCCGAGCGTCTGGAAGGGCGACACAGCACCGCGGGCCATCGTGTCCACCATCTCGCGGGGCACCGCATGCTGCTCGTGGCGCCGGCGCCGGCGCGGACGCTGGGCGCCGAGCTGCTGGGGGTGGAGCTGCGCTCGGGCGTGCTGCGGGCGGGGCTCAATGCGGGGGCGCTCGGAGCCGAGACGCCCCGGGCCGGCGCGCCGCGCGATGATCTGCTCGTGTGGCCGGCGGGCGCGATGCCGCCGCGCACGCTGGACGAGCGCACGGTGGTGATCGGCGCGCGCGGTGCGGCGATCGGGATTGCGCGGCTGATGGGCGCGCGCACGGTCGTGCCGCCGGGCGCGACGGGCCGACCGGGCACGGATCTGGCGGCGAAGGCAGCGGCGGCGCTCGACGCGATCGACGCCGGCGCGGCGCGCGTGGTCGTGCACGTGGCCGCACCGGACGAAGCCGCGCATGAGCGCGACGCGGACGCGAAGGTCGCCGCGATCGAGGCCGCTGACGAGCAGCTGCTGAAGCCGCTGGCGGAAGCGCTGCGGGCGCGACGCGCGCGGCTGGGCGCTGGTGCGGCGACATTGCAGGTGTGCCCGGACCACGGCTGCGACCCTGCGACGGGCCGCCACGACGACGCGCCGGTGCCTTGCCTGCGCTGGCCGCTCGCTGCCGCCGACGCGCACGGAAGCCGCCTGACGGAGCGTGCGGTCGTGGAGATGTCAGTGACGGATCTCGCCGACGTGATGACGGTGCCGGCGTGATCCCACGCGTGGTGATCGCGGGCACGAGCTCGGGCGCGGGCAAGACGACGGTCGCGTGCGGGCTGATCGGCGCACTGCGCGCGCGGGGCATGACGGTGCAGGGCTTCAAGGTGGGGCCGGACTACATCGACCCGAGCCACCACGCGCTGGCGTCGGGGCGGCCGGGGCGCAACCTGGACGCGTTCCTGAGCGGACCGGAGCTGATCGCGCCGCTGGCGCGCCACGGCGCGCAGGGTGCGGACGTGGCGGTGATCGAGGGCGTGATGGGCATGTTCGACGGCGCGTCGGGGCGCGGCGAGCTGGCATCGACGGCGCACGTCGCGAAGCTCCTGCGGGCGCCGGTGCTGCTCGTGCTCGACGCCTCCGCGATGGCGCGCTCGGCGGCGGCGATCGTGCACGGCTACACGACGTTCGACCCCGACGTGGACGTGGCGGGCGTGGTCTTCAATCGCGTGGGCTCCGACCACCACGAGCAGCTGCTGCGCGAGGCGCTGGAGCCGCTCGGCATCCCGGTCCTGGGCGCGCTGCGCCGCGACGAGCGCATCGCGACGCCGGAGCGCCACCTCGGCCTCGTGCCGGCGGGCGAGCGCGAGGCGAGCGCCCGTGCGGCGCTGGCGACGCTCGCCGAGGTGATGACCCGGTGCGTGGATCTGGATGGGATAGAGAGGATCGCGCGCGGCGCGCCGGAGCTCGCGGGAGCGGACTGGAGCGATGGCGCGCCCGCCGCACACGCCAACGGCGCCTTGAGCGATCACGCGCCCGCCGCAGGCGCCTCGGCAACGGACACTGGTGGCGCGGCGGCGAACGTGCGCGTGGCGCTCGCGGCCGGCCCGGCGTTCTCGTTTCACTACGAGGAGAACCTGGAGCTGCTGCGCGGCGCCGGCGCCGAGCTGGTGCCGTTCGACCCACTGCGCGACGAGGCGCTGCCGGCGGACGCGGATGCGCTGCTGCTGGCGGGGGGCTTCCCGGAGGTGTACGGCGCGGAGCTGGAGGCGAACGCGACGCTGCGCGCGGACGTCGCGGCGTTTGCGGCCTCGGGGCGACCGGTGCTGGCGGAGTGCGGCGGACTCCTCTACCTATGTGAGGAGCTGGACGGCCACGAGATGTGCGGCGCGCTGCCGCTGCGCGCGCGCATGACCGAGCGCCTCGCGCTGGGCTACCGCGAGGCGGCGGCAGTCACGGCGACGCCGTGGCTCGCCGTGGGCGAGCGCGTGCGCGGGCACGAGTTCCACTACACGCAGGTGGAGCCTGCGGGGGATCAGCCATCCACGGCAGACAACCCGTCCACGACAGACGAGCCATCGCCGGCGTGGACGCTGTCGACACGCGGGCGCGAACGCACGGAGGGCTACGTGCTAGGCGGCATTCAGGCGAGCTACCTGCACGTGCATTGGGCGGCCCACCCTCAGCTCCCGTGGCGGTTCGTGCAGGCGGCAGCGCACCGCCCCGTCGCAGCCGCATGAGCATCGCGCTCGTGATCGGCGGGACGCGCTCGGGCAAGAGCGCGCATGCGGAACGCCTGGCCACGGCGAGCGGGCTGCAGGTGCGCTACGTCGCGACCGCCGACGCCGGCGACCCGGCGATGGCGGCGCGGATCGACGCGCACCGCGCGCGCCGACCGGACGGCTGGGAGACGCTCGAGGCGGGGCCGCGCCTTGCGGACGTGCTCGCGGACGCCTCCGGCATGTGCGTGCTGCTCGACGGGCTCGGCGTGTGGATCGCGGGCGCGATGCACCGCGCTGGCGCGTTCGAGCCGGACGACGGTTCCGCCCTCTTGCACGTTCACGAGAAGGTGCTCGCGGATGTCGGAGAGCTGCTGCGCGCAGCCGATGAAGCCGCGACGCCCGACGAGATCCGTGAGCTGTCGCTGATCGTCGTGACCGAGCAGGCGGGCGACGGCGTGCTGCCGGCCGACGGTGGCTCGCGCGCGTGGCTCGACGTGCTCGGAGAGGCGACACAGCGCATCGCCGCCCGCGCGGATCGTGTCGAGCTGGTCGTGGCCGGGCGAGCGTTGAGCCTCGGCGGCTCGCCCAACGGCGCCGGCGGCCTGGGCGACGCGGACCCGCTGCGTGAGCACGGCGACCGAGCTGTACGTCCCGGTGACGCGGACCACGCGGTGAACGTGATCGCGGGCGGCCAGCCGGAGTGGCTGCGCGCCGAGCTGGAGGCCGCGCTCGAGCACGACGCGAGCCGCTACCCGGACGAGCGCACGACGGTGGACGCGCTGGCGGCCCTGCACGGCCGCGACCCGCGGGAGATCGTGCCGACGAACGGCGGCGCGGAGGCGCTGTGGCTGCTGCCGGCGGCGCTGCGCCCTGCCCTGGCGGCGTGCGTGCACCCTGGCTTCACTGAGGCGGAGGCGGCTCTGCGCGCGCACGGCGTGCCGGTCGCGCGCGTGCTGCGCGAGCGCGAGCGCGACTTCATGCTCGACCCGGCGGCGGTTCCGGGGGAGGCGGACCTCGTGATCGTGGGCAACCCGGCGTCGCCGTCGGGAACGCTCGACCCTGCCGCGACGCTGCTGGCGCTGCGGCGGCCGGGGCGCGTGCTGGTCGTGGACGAGGCGTTCATGGACCTCGTCCCGGGCGAGCCGGCGACGCTCGTGCGCGAGCGTCTGGATGACGTGATCGTCGTGCGCAGCATCACCAAGGCGTTGTCGATCCCGGGATTGCGCGCGGGCTATGCCGTCGCACCGGTGCCGCTGGCGGAGCGGCTGCGCGCCGTGCGCCCGCCATGGTCGGCAAATGTCCTGGCCCTGGCGGCGATGACTGCAGCCGCGCGCCGCCCGGACGCGCTCACCGCGATCGCGGAGCGGTCGACGGCCGAGCGCGAGGATCTCGAACGGCGCCTCGCACGCGTCCCGGGCGTGCGCACGTGGCCGTCTGTCGCGAACTTCTGCCTCGTGGAGGTTGAGGACGGACCGGCGGTGCTCGCGGCGCTGCGCGAGCGGCGGATCGCCGTCCGCGCCGCCGCCTCGTTCCCGGGGCTGGGAGCGGGCGATCTGCGCGTGACGGCGCGCGCGCCGGAGGCAAACGAGCGCCTCGTCGCGGCACTGGCGGAGGCAGTGGACGCAAGCGCGAGCAACCGCGCGCCGCTGGTGCGGGGCGCGTCATGACTGCCGCGGACACACCGGCTCGACTGGTGGTCGTGGGAATCGGCGCCGACGGCTGGGCGGGGCTCGGCGACGCTACGCGTGCGGCGGTGCTCGCCTCCTCCGAGGTGGTCGGCTCTGCGCGGCAGCTCGCGCTGCTGCCGGACGACGCGAAGGCCACTCGGCGACCGTGGCCGTCGCCGATCGACGCGCTCGTCGAGGAGCTCGTCGCGCGGGCGCTCGCAGCGAGCGACGGCGAGGCGGCCGACAGCCCGGGAGCCGCCACGAGCGGCGACATTGTGTGCGTGCTGGCAAGCGGCGACCCGATGCTGCACGGCATCGGCGCGACACTCGCGCGGCGGCTGCCGGCGGACCGGCTCGTCGTGCACTCGCACCCGTCGGCGTTCGCGCTGGCGTGCGCGCGGCTCGGCTGGCCCGAGGCGGAGGTCGAGCTCGTGAGCGCCGTCGCACAGCCGCCGGAGGTCGTCGTGCGGCTACTGCAACCGCGGCGGCGGCTCGTCGCTTATGCGGCGGGCACCGGCGGCGCCGCGACGCTCGCCCGCGTGCTGCGCGAGCGCGGCTTCGGCCCAAGCCGCTTCGTCGTGCTCGAGCAGCTCGGCGGCGCGGCCGAGCGCCTGATCGAGAGCACCGCGACGGAGTGGGGCGAGACGGAGGCCGACCTACTGCATTGCGTGGCGATCGAGTGCCGTAGCGACCCTGACGCGGCAGCTTTGCCGCTCGTCGCGGGCCTGCCCGACGACGCGTTCGAGAGCGACGGCCAGCTGACGAAGCGCCACGTCCGCGCGGTGACGCTGGCGGCGCTCGCGCCGATGCCGGGAGCGGTGCTCTGGGACGTGGGCGCGGGAAGCGGCTCGGTCAGCATCGAGTGGCTGCGCGCAGAGCCGAGAGCACGCGCGTTCGCGGTCGAGCGCCACGCCGAGCGGGCGGAGCGCGCGCGAGAGAACGCCCGGCGCCTGGGCGTGCCGCAGCTCGAGGTCGTGCTGGGCGCAGCCCCGGAGGCGCTGTGCGACCTGCCCGGACCCGACGCGATCTTCATCGGCGGCGGCCTGACCTCGGCGGGGGTGATCCAGCGCTGCTGGTACTCGCTGCGCCCGGGCGGCACGATCGTCGCGAACGCGGTGACGTTGGAGGGGGAACGGGTGCTGATGTTCGTGCGCGAGCGCCTCGGCGGCGAGCTCGCGCGCATCGAGATCGCCCACGCGGAGCCGCTCGGCTCGTTCGAGGCGTGGCGCGCGCAGCTGCCGGTGGTGCAGTGGAGCATGCGCAAGGAGCGCGCGTGACCGCGCATGCCACGGCACCCGCACGGCGAGGACACGCGTGACCGTCCATTTCATCGGCGCGGGCCCCGGCGCGCCGGATCTGCTGACGCTGCGCGCGCAGCGGCTGATCGCGTCGTGCCCGGTGTGCGTGTACGCGGGCGCACTGGTCCCGCGCGAGGTGCTCGCGCACGCTCCGACTGACGCGCGGCTGATCGACTCCCAGCACCTCGACCTCGACGAGATCGTCGCGGAGCTGCGAGCGGCGCACGAGCGCGGCGAGGACGTCGCGCGCCTGCACTCGGGCGACCCGTCGATCTACAGCGCGGCAGCGGAGCAGATGCGCCGCCTCGACGCGCTCGAGATCCCATGGGACGTGACCCCCGGGGTGCCAGCGTTCGCGGCGGCGGCTGCGGCGCTGGGCCGCGAGCTGACGATCCCGGAGGTCGCGCAGACGGTGATCCTCACGCGCTACGGCAAACGGGCGTCGGCGATGCCACCGGGGGAGCGACTGGCGGACCTGGCTACGCACGGCGCCACCCTCGCAATCCACCTCGGCGCGCAAGCGATCGAGGACATCGTGACGACGCTCTTGCCCCACTACGGCGAGGAGTGCCCGGTCGCGGTCGTCGCGCGCGCGAGCTGGCCCGACGAGCTGGTCCTGCGCGGTACGCTCGCGACGATCGCCAACGAGGTCCGCGCGACCGGAGTGCAGCGCACCGCCACGATCCTCGTCGGGCCGGCGCTTGCCGCAGAGGGGTTTCGCAACAGCCACCTTTACTCGCATGCGCGAGAGCGCCAGCCGGAACGGTGATTTGCACCCATGTGTGCCCACGGGCTCCGATCCCTGGCACGCAGATCACGCACGCACTCGCTACACAGGACATTTCTGGGGGTATCCTGTGCCGAAATATCGGAGCGCTCCGCATCTCGGAACTGGCTGGTAGTCTCGCCGGCTCGATCGCCGTGTAGCGGCAGGAGCTGTGCGCGTAAGGAGTCGATGATCGTGGTACTCGGGGATCTAGTCGTGGTCGTGCCAGGCGTGACAGGCAGCTCGCTCACTGACGCGCGAGGCAAGGAGGTATGGGGGCTGGGCACAGGGTCGCTGGTACGAGCCCTCAGGACACTGGGGGATTCGCTGCAGGATCTCGCCCTGCCAGAGGACTTCGCCGACGGCCCCGCGCCAGACGGAGTGCTCCCGACCCGGCTCATCATGGGCTTCCACGGTATCCCTGGCGTGTGGACACCCGTAGAGGGTTACCGCGGATTGGTGAAGTTCCTCTCGCAAGCCCGCTTCGATCTGACACCCGATGTGCTCGCGGCCGACGCGCCGCCCGGGAACCTCGTGCTGTTCGCCTACGACTGGCGACTGTCCAACCGCTGGAGCGCAAAGCTGCTCAAGTGCAGAGTCGAGCGCGCGCTCACGCGCTGGCGCGATTCAGCGCCCGAGCGCCGCCACGCCAAGGTCGTGTTCATCTGCCACTCGATGGGTGGCCTCGTGGCGCGCTGGTACATCGATCGGGAAGGCGGCGCCGAGGTCACTCGCTCGCTCATCACCCTTGGAACGCCCCATCGGGGTGCCCTGGGCGACCTGGAGCGACTGGTCAACGGCGTCCACAAGGGCCTCGGGCCGCTCCGCCTGGACCTCACCCGCTTTGCACGATCACTTCCGTCCTCCTACGAGCTGCTGCCCGAGTACGCCTGCATCGAGAGCGCCGACCATCGCTCCCTCGTCAAGACCACCGAGTGCGAGATCCCTACTTTGAACAGAGAGATGGTGAGCGCCGGCATGAGCTTCCACGACGAGCTGGACGAGAGGCCTCCTCCTTTGCCTTACGCGCTTGTGCCCGTGGTCGGCATTGGCCAGCCGACCTCGACAACAGCCCGCATAGAGGATGGTCGGGTACTGCCACTGCCCACGATCAACGGTCATGAGCTCATGGGCGACGGTACGGTGCCGCGCCTAGCCGCTCTGCCCAAGGGCTTGACCGAGCTCGACCCGTCGATCAAGGCGGTGGCCGAGGGGCACGGGGCACTACCCGTACACCGGTCAGTGCTCGACCAGCTTGACTTCGTGCTGACCTCCGACGAACAGATATACAGGACGGCCGACGTCGACATCGAGGAGCCGGCCGACGAGCGGGTACTTGGGATGTCACTGGCAGATCTCCACCAGGCAGGCGAACCGGTGGAGGTGACAGTGTGCGCCCCCGAGCGATGGCGCCTGGAGGTCGTCGCGGTCGACGAGTCCGGCGAGGAGGCTGGACGCGAGCAGGTCAGTTTCGGCAAGCGCATAGACGCGGCGGGACGATCAATTGGAGCGTCCGTGTTCGACGGCCTCGCTCCGGGTGGCTATACCCTACTCGCGCGCACACCCGACGGTCGTTTCAGCCTCGAGGTGCCGCCAGTGCGCGCAACGACGCTCGTGTGGCTCGAGCCATGACGTGTGCGGACGACGCTGAGCTGCCATCCAGCATCCTCGTAGGCGTGGGAATCGGGACCTACGAGCACCTCAAACACCTGCCCCACGCCGTTGGTGATGTGGAAGAGCTGGCCGAGCGATTCCAGGCCGCGGGGTTCGCTCCCGCGACGATTGTCGACCAGCCGCGGGAAGCCGCAATGCATGCCCTGGACACAACGCTGCCGAAGCAAAGACTCAGAGGAGCGGGCACGATACTCGTCCTCCTGTGGGCCGGGCACGCAGCCCAAAATCCCGGCACCGGATCACTGCGGCTGTTCACCACCACCAACCAGGCCGACGACCCGGACGGGCTCGCAATTACCGCGGACGCGGTCGCAGAGATCGCGGCTCGCAGCGGCGCGAGCCAGCTCCTGATGATCCTCGACACGTGCTATTCGGGCAACGCCGTGGTCGACGTGGCGGGCGTCGTCGACTCAGTGCGGGGGAAGTTTGACGATGGCGGGCACCACTGGGTCGGAGTACTCGCCTCGTGTCAGGAGTATGAACGAGCGCTCGACGGCGCTCTGGCGCGGAAGTTGCTCGACTTGCTGGATCGAGGCCCCGCGAGCCCTGCACTGCAGGTTCGCTGGAGCAGCTTTCAAGCGGGGGTGCGTGGCGATGATCTCATGGACGCGCTCGTCAAAGAGTGGGAACCGGATCGCCACACGCCCAAGCAGCTCTCCCTGGGTGATCCACAGCCGATCCTGCGCAATCCCCGATACGACCAGAATGCACCAGAACAAGTCGTCGAGCATCTGCTGTGGGCCGCTCGCGGTGGCGCACAGAGCGACGCCGCGGTCCCAGGGATTTGGTTCACCGGGCGCGAGCGACCGCTGCGGGAGATAGTCAGCTGGCTTGCGAGCCGCGAGCCTGGATTGTGCGTTCTCACCGGAACAGCTGGTTGCGGCAAGTCCGCCGTTGCCGGCAGGATCGTGTCGCTCTCCAACCACGACGAGCGCGCACACATCGCTGCTGTTCAGGGCGTTCCGCCGGCCGATCTCGACCCCGGGGGGGGTTCAGTGAACGCCCACGTACAAGCGCGCGGGCTGACCCTCGAGCGCTGCTCGGAGCTGCTCGCGCAAGCCGTAGGCGTACCCGGGACCGGACAGGCTCCCAACCATCACGACGTGCTCGCGTGGGCGAGTCGCGTCAGTGTGCCGCCCGTGATAGTGATCGACGGGCTGGACGAGGCGGGTACAGAGGGTTTCAGGATCGCCACCGATCTGATCGCCCCCCTAGCTCAGTATACGCTTGTGCTCGTTGCCTCCCGCGAAGTCGAAATCGACAGGGGTAGCGCCAGTACCAGCTCGCTGCTCGGGTCGCTCGGCACCGCAACTGTGCAGATCGACTTGGATGGTGATCCGGACGCCACCGATCGTGACGTCCACGACTACGTCGTCGCACGCCTAAACAGCTCTCTGCTAGAGCGCAGCGAGGCGATGGACGCGGAGCGCGTAGCCCGAGAGGTGGTACGCCTTGCCCGAAGCGAGAACGACGCATCGGAGGGGCCGTTCCTACTTGCTCGTATCCTCACCTCTCAGCTGATCGAGACCCCCGTCGATACCTCAACAGAGGGCTGGCAAACCCGCCTGTCGGCATCCGTCGAGGAGGCCTTTGTTCGAGATCTAGCCAGTGGTCGGCCCTTGGTGCGCGACGGCAAAGAGCTCCCGTATGCCGCCAAGGAGATCCTGAGCGCGCTCGCATACTCGTACGGCTCCGGATTTCCGGCCGACGACGTGTGGCCAGCAGTCGCAAGCGCCTTGTCCTCTACAGGCACCGAGTACGGACGGCTCGACGTCTACTGGGCGCTCGGCGAGCACGGCAGATATGTAACCGCCTCGGGTCTCGCGGGACAGGCCGTGTACCGACTTCACCAGCGATTGGCAGACATGCTGCGCGAAAACAACAGCGGCGAGCGCTCCGAGCAAGCAGCGGGTAACGGCGTAACGCTTGTGGCTAAACCAATTCTGGACCTATACGAGACATTCCTTGAAAGTGAAAAGCCTGCGAACGGGCATCCGTACTTGTGGTTCTACGCATGGCGCCACGCCGTCGATGGCGAGCTACCGGCCATCGACTCCCTTAAGCGGCTCTCGGAGCGCGACAGGACGTTGAGGCCGGACGTTGCTCTAGCGCTCAACAGTCTCGGCATCAGCTACAGCGGGGTGGGCAAACGCGCTGAGGCGGTAGCCCCGACCGAGCGGGCCGTCGAGATCTACGAGCAGCTGGCGAGTGAAAACCCAGCCTTCCTCAACGACCTCGCCAGCTCACTCAACAACCTCGGCAACCGCTACAGCGAGGTGGGCAAACGCGCTGAGGCGGTAGCCCCGACCGAGCGGGCCGTCGAGATCCGCGAGCGGCTGGCGAGTGAAAACCCAGCCTTCCTCAACGACCTCGCCAGCTCGCTCAACAGCCTCGGCATCCGCTACGGCGAAGTGGGCAAACGCGCTGAGGCGGTAGCCCCGACCGAGCGGGCCGTCGAGATCCGCGAGCGGCTGGCGAGTGAAAACCCGGCCTTCCTCAACGACCTCGCCAGATCACTTAACAACCTCGGCAACCGCTACAGCGGGGTGGGCAAACGCGCTGAGGCGGTAGCCCTGACCGAGCGGGCCGTCGAGATCCGCGAGCGGCTGGCGAGTGAAAACCCGGCCTTCCTCAACGACCTCGCCAGATCACTTGGCAACCTCGGAGTGAGCTACAGCGAGGTGGGCAGACGCGTCGAGGCGATAGCCCCAACCGAGCGGGCCATCGAGATCTACGAGCGGCTGGCGAGTGAAAACCCAGCCTTCCTCAACGACCTCGCCAGCTCACTCAGCAACCTCGGAGTGAGCTACAGCGGGGTGGGCAAACGCGCCGACGCGGTAGCCCCGACCGAGCGGGCAGTCGAGATCTACGAGCGGCTGGCGAGTGAAAACCCAGCCTTCCTCAACGACCTCGCCATGTCGCTCAACAACCTCGGTATCCGCTACAGCGAGGTGGGCAAACGCGTCGAGGCGATAGCCCCGACCGAGCGGGCAGTCGAGATCTACGAACGGCTGGCGAGTGAAAACCCAGCCTTCCTCAACGACCTCGCCATGTCGCTCAACAACCTCGGTATCCGCTACAGCGAGGTGGGCAAACATGCCGACGCGATAGCCCCGACCGAGCGGGCCGTTGAGATCTACGAACGGCTGGCGAGTGAGAACCCAGCCTTCCTCAACGACCTCGCCGGCTCACTCAGCAACCTCGGGGCCAGCTACAGCGACGTGGGCAGACGCGCCGACGCGATAGCCCCGACCGAGCGGGCCGTCGAGATCTACGAACGGCTGGCGAGTGAGAACCCAGCCTTCCTCAACGACCTCGCCATGTCGCTCAACAACCTCGGAGTGAGCTACAGCGGGGTGGACAGGCACGCCGACGCGACAGCCCCAACCGAGCGGGCCGTTGAGATCTACGAACGGCTGGCGAGTGAAAACCCAGCCTTCCTCAACGACCTCGCCATGTCGCTCAACAACCTCGGAGCCAGCTACAGCGAGGTGGACAGGCACGCCGACGCGACAGCCTCAACCGAACGGGCCGTCGAGATCTACGAACGGCTGGCGAGTGAAAACCCAGCCTTCCTCAACGACCTCGCCATGTCGCTCAACAACCTCGGAGCCAGCTACAGCGAGGTGGGCAAACACGCCGACGCGACAGCCCCGACCGAGCGGGCCGTCGAGATCTACGAACGGCTGGCGAGTGAAAACCCAGCCTTCCTCAACGACCTCGCCATGTCGCTCAACAACCTCGGAGCCAGCTACAGCGGGGTGGGCAAACACGCCGACGCGACAGCCCCAACCGAGCGGGCCGTCGAGATCTACGAACGGCTGGCGAGTGAAAACCCAGCCTTCCTCAACGACCTCGCCATGTCGCTCAACAACCTCGGAGCCAGCTACAGCGAGGTGGGCAAACGCAACGCTGGCCTGTCCCGCTGGAACGCAGCACTAGACCGCTTTGCGACAGACGCGGCCGCAAGCGTGATACTCCGGATGCGGCGCATGCGGTCTCATGATGAATACGACGAGAGTGCGAACGACCTGATCGAGGCGCACCAACTCGACGCTGGCCAGGACACGCGCCTGACTGCCAAACTCCACCACATCTGTCGCTCGGTACGTTCACGTGACGCCCCGCGCTTCGACCATACCTGGCAGGCAACCACCGGCGAGCTTCCACACTGGCTGACCCTTGACGCTGAGATCCTGGACGCGTGCGGTGCTTGGCTCAGCTCCCCCACCTGGGCGGCGTCCCGTGACTACATCGCCTCGCACGCCGAGGCGGTCCTCTCAGAGGCAGGCGAGATCGCGCTGGCCGAGATAGCACTCGCTCACCCAAACAACCCCGTGATGGCCCAATATGAGAAGCTGCAGCGAGCAATACGGCAAGACGGGATCGACTCAGCCTACAGTTCGCTCCTCATCGCCGAGGTCGCCCGCACATGGCGAACCATCGGCGACCCTGGTGAGTCCAAGCGATTTCTACTCGAACACAGCGACCAGCTATTCACCGATGACGCCTTTGCCACACTGGCTCAGCAGGAGGACTCTGTCGGCGTAGCTCTGCTGACACTCATACGATCAGACGAGCTCGAGCAGGCCTATCTCATCATGGAACACAACGACGCGCGAACGAGCGCTCTCGCCAAAGCACGACACGATGGCGACCCGGACAAGCTCAGGGCTGTCTCCTTCCTGTGCTACGCGGCATCCGACAGCGACGAGCAGCGCACCACGGCCGCCCTGCATCTCGCGATCGCTCTAGCGCTCTCCGGAGAAATCGAGGAGGCCGTGCGCGTGGTCCGTGAGCTTCGTGAGGACGAGCCGCAGTTGGCGCGACTACTCGATGACGTTGCCGACACGATCACGCACCATCCCCAACAATCAACGGCGATCACGCCGTTGCTCCGAGCACTGAGCGAGCCCGACGGAGCGAACGCGTAACGCGGTCCGTCACGGTCACCCGCCATCAAGAAGCCAACCCTCAGAGACCGCGGCGAAGCACATATGCGTCCATGATCCACCCCTTGCGCTCGCGTGCCTCGCGCCTGAGTCGCTGGATCTCCTCGCCGACCTCTCCGATCCGCCCGGAGACGAGTATCTCGTCCTCCATCCCCACGTAGGCGCCCCAGTGAATCTCGAGCGTGTCGTCGTGCAGGTGTCTGAACGAGCAGTCGGCGTCGAGCATCACGACGACTTCGTCGACGACTTCGGGGAAGCCCTCCGCGAGCCGGCGTCCCGTCGTGATCTCGACGGGCCGGCCGACACGGTTCAACGGGATGCGGTGGCGCGCGGTCAAGGCCTGCACGCTGCTGATCCCAGGGATCACCTCGTGCTCGAACGCCACCGCGCCGCGCGCGAGGATCTGATCGAGCACCGCGAGCGTACTGTCGTACAGCGACGGATCGCCCCAGACGAGGAACGCGCCGCAGCCGTCCTCGCCGAGCTCGTCGGCGAGCGCGCGCTCCCACAGCTCTGCGCGCCGAGCGCGCCACTCCTCGACCGCCGCGCTGTACGCCGGCGTCGTGCGGTCGCGCGGCGGATCTGGATCTCGACGATCCTGTAGGTCGGCTCGCGAATGTAGCGTTCGCAGATCTCGCGGCGCAGGCGCACGAGTTCGTCCGTCTCATGACTCTTCTCGACCACGAAGAACACATCCACCTCGTTCAACGCGTTGATCGCCTGCACGGTCACGTGCTCGGGATCCCCCGCGCCGATGCCGATGACGAGCAGCCGCCTCATCGCCCGCGCCCGCCGCGCGCCAGCCGTGCGCCGGCCCGCATCCGCCTGCTACCGCGGAGCGCCGCATGATCCTCGTGCTCGGCGGCACCGGCGAGGCGCGCGAGCTGGCCGGCGCGCTCGACGCCACCGGCGTGCACGTGACCTCTTCGCTCGCCGGGCGCGTATCGCGCCCGCGGCTGCCGGCGGGGACGGTGCGGATCGGCGGTTTCGGCGGACCTGACGGGCTCGCGCGCTGGCTGACCGAGCGCGGCGTCACGGCGGTCGTCGACGCGACGCACCCGTTCGCCGAGCGCATCTCCGCGTCGGCCGCCGCCGCGTGCCCGCGCGCCGGCGTGCCGCTGCTGCGCCTGCAGCGACCGGGCTGGAGCGAGCGGCCGGGCGACGAGTGGCACTGGGTCGAGGACCTCGATGCGGCCGCCGCCGCGATCCCGACGCTCGGCGAGCGGGTGCTGCTCACGACCGGACGCCAGGGTCTGCCGGCGTTCGCCGCCGTGCACGACGCGTGGTTCCTCGTGCGCTGCGTCGAGCCGCCCGAGCCGCCGCTGCCGCCGCGCCACGAGCTGCTGCTCGACCGCGGCCCCTACACCGTCGACGGCGAGCTCGCGCTCGTCGACGAGCACCGCGTCGAGCTGCTCGTCACGAAGGACAGCGGCGGCGCCTACACCGAGGCCAAGCTCGAGGCCGCACGGCAGCGCGGGCTGCCCGTGATCGTCGTGCGCCGCCCGCCACGGCCCGACGTCACGTGCGTGTCGAGCGTCGAGGACGCGCTCGCGTGGGCGCTCTCGCACGAACGCGCTCACGCCGAGTAGCCACGCGGGCCTCACGTCGGGTTGCGGCGCGGGCATCACGCCAAGTAGCGCCGTGGGGTGTACACGCGCGGCGGGCTGCCGTTGCTCGCGACCGTGCGCGTCGTCGAGGAGCCGACGATCAGCAGCGTGCGCATGTCGACCGCGTCGAGCTCGCCCGTGACGGGGTCGGCGAGCGAGCCGAGCGTCGTCACCTTGACCGACTCCTCCTCCGCGCCGACAGCGCGCGCGACGACGACCGGCGTCTCGTCCGCGCGGTGGCGTCGCAGCACGTCGACCGCCCGCGCCAGCTGCTCGCGGCGCGTGCGCGACGCGGGGTTGTAGAGCGCGAGCACGAGGTCCGCCGCGCCCGCGGCATCCAGGCGGCGCTCGACGACGTCCCACGGCTTGAGCTGATCCGACAGCGAGATCACGCAGAAGTCGTGGCCCAGCGGCGCACCCACACGCGCGGCTGCGGCCTGCATCGCGGAGACGCCCGGCACGACGCGCACCTCGACGCCCGCGAGCGCCGGGTCCTCGTCGAGCGCCTCGATCACCGCCGCCGCCATCGCGAAGATCCCGGGGTCGCCGGAGGAGACGACCGCCACGCGCGCGCCCGCCGCCGCGAGCTCCAGCGCGTGGCGCGCCCGCTGCGCCTCGACGCGGTTGTCGCTCGCGTGGCGGCGCTGTCCGCGGCGCTGCGGCACGCGCGCGAGATACGTGTCGTAGCCGATTAGGTCGTCGGCCGTCGACAGCTCCGCATGCGCTTCCGGCGTGAGCCAGTCGGGCCCTGCCGGACCGAGCCCGACGACGGCGACAGATCCGCGCGGCGCCCGAGCTGCGTTGTGCGCGGCCTCGTCGCCGTCGACGCCATCAGCGCGTCCGGCTTCGGCCTGTGCGCCGGGTGCACGCGCAGGCCGATGGCGATCGCGCGTCGGCAGCAGCACGAGCGACATGTACGGCACCTTGCCCTCGACGTCGCGCAACGGCGCGATGCGCTCCTCATCGGAGCTCGCGCGCTCGACATAGACGCCGCGCTCGCCGGCGCCGGCTGCCTCGATCGCGCCGCGCACCTTCACGAACGTGCGCCCGAGCTTCATCACGACGGCGGCGTCCGCGGTGCGCAGGCGCGCGCTCAGCGCCTCGGCCGGGAGCGTTCCCGGTAGCGCCATGAACACGTCGTCGCGCTTGACCAGCGGCGTGCCCGCGCTTGCCGCGGCGGCGCTGAAGCCGGTCACGCCGGGAATCACGGTCGTCTCGTAGCGATCGGCGAGCCGCTCGTGCAGGTACATGTAGGAGCCGTAGAAGAACGGGTCGCCCTCGCACAGCACCGCCACGTCGCGGCCCGCGTCGAGGTGCGCCGCTAGCGCGGCGGCGGCCTCGTCGTAGAACTCTTCGAGCGCCGCCTCGTAGCCGCCCGGGTGGTCGGTCATCTCCGTCGTCACCGGGAACGCGAGCGGCAGCTCGATGTGATCGGGGCGCAGGCAGCACTCGGCTATCCGCCTCGCGACGCTCTGGCCGTGCTGCGCGTTCGGGTAGCTGACCACGTCGGCCGCCGTGATCGCATCACGCGCCTTGACCGTCATCAGCTCCGGGTCCCCCGGCCCGACCCCCACGCCGAACAGCCTTCCCGCGGACTCCCCGCCCATGTCGCTCACTCGGCCTCGCTCGCGAGCGCGTTGACCGCCGCGACCGCGATCGCGCTGCCGCCGCGGCGGCCGTGCACGACGACGTGTTCGAGCGCCGACGGATGCTCGGCGAGCGCGACCTTCGACTCCGCGGCGCCGATAAAGCCGACGGGCACGCCGATCACCGCCGCGGGCCGCGCGCCGCCCTCCTCGACGATCTCGAGCAGCCTGAACAGCGCCGTCGGCGCGTTGCCGACGACCACGAGCGCGCCGTCCAGCCGTGGGCGCCACAGCTCGAGCGCCGCCGCCGTGCGCGTCGTGCCCATGCTCGCCGCGAGCTCCGCCACCTGCGGCTCCGACAAAGTGCACACGACGTCGTTGGCCGCCGGCAGCCGCGAGCGCGTGACGCCACTTGCGACCATCGCGGTGTCGCACAGGATCGGCGCGCCCGCACGCAGGGACGCCTGTGCCGCCGGCCCGAAGCCCTCGGAGGCGGCGACGTCAGCAGCCAGATCGACCATCCCGCACGCGTGGATCATGCGCACGACGACGCGTTCCAGCACTGGGTCGAGGCCATCGAGGTCGGCCTCGGCGCGGATCGTCGCGAACGAGCGCCGGTAGATCTCCGCGCCGTCGCGCTCGTAGGCGATCACGGCCGGCCCTCCGCCGCTGACCGTGCCCCTGCTCCTGCCCCCGCGAGCAGCTCGAGCGCGGCGGCCGTCGTCGCGACCGTCTGCGTGTCGCCGTCGACGCTCACCGAGAACCCGCGCTCATGCGCGACCATCCGCGCGCCCGCGCCGGCCGGCTCGCCGCAGCGGCGCTCGCAGCCTGACCAGTGCTCGATTGGTGAGCGCCCATCGCGCACCGCGGCTCGCTCGGCGGCAGCGGCGCGCACGTCCACGAGCGCGCGTGCACACGCACCGAGCCCGGCACAGGCGGACAGCCCCGCCCAGCCCGACGCGTTGGAGACCACGAGGCCCAGATCCTGGAGATCGTCGAGCAGCTCGCCGACCGCGGGCGCCGGCACGTCCACGATGCTCAGCGTGCGCCATGGTGATACACGAACGCCGGAGCCGAGTGCGCGCGAGCGCTCGGCCAGGCGCGCGAGCTGCGCGGCATCGAGACGGGCAAGCGGCGGCAGCACGGCTACCGCGAACAGGCCGTCGCGCTGGACGTGGACGCCTAGGCGCCGGTCCGAGCGCGGGCTGCTCGCGCTACGCCGATCGGCTCCACGCGTATCGCCCGCAGCTACGCCTGTCGCGTGTGGCGCATCGAGACCGAGGTCGCGCGCGAGCCGACGCGCGCCGCCATCGAGCTCACGCACTCGCCAGGCGCCGTCCTGGTCTTCACGTCGCAACTCCAAGAATGCCAGTGCCGCGCGCAACGCCATCTCGGGCGCTTGCGCGGGAGTCACCGCGAGACTCGTCGCGAGCCCGTCGAGATACAGACGGAACACCTCGCTGCGCTCAGCACCAGGCGCGACACCCGGCTCAGCTCCAGGCGCAACACCCGGCTCGGCGCGAACGACTCCCCCGCGCTCGGCCACGAGCTCGACGTCGGCGCGCAGCGTCTCCAGCGCACGGGTCCCGTCGTCGACCGCGAACAGGAACCGCCCGGGCAGCTCGGCAAGCGCCGCGTCGGCGCAAAGCGCGCGATCGAGCGCGTCGAGCACCGGGTCGATGTCGGCGAGCGCCGCCGGCCCACGGCCGGCGAGCGGCGCCGCGAGGATGTTGCGCACGCGGTCGTGAGCGAGCGACGGCAACAGTCCACCGCGCGCGAGCACGTCCGCCAGCTGGCCGGCGCTGTCCGCGAGCAGGCCCCGGATCTGCAACCCCGCCCTGGAGGTCAGCTCGACGAGGTCGCTGCCGAGCGCCGCCGCCTCGGCCAGCGCCGCGAGCGCACGCGCGTCGAGCCGCCCGCCGGGGGCGCGCACGCGTGCGAGCTGCCCGTCAGCGGCCTCGTGCAGGCGCAGCACACCGGGGCACGCGTCGACGCTCGCGGCCTCGCGGGCACGCGTCCCAGGCGCACGCTCCGGAGCCGCGTGCTCCTCGGGTACACGGGTCGCGGCCATCACAGCCCCCCGCGCTGCTCGGTGCTGCGCGCCGCGGCGGCCTCCCAGCGGGCCTCGACCCTGCCGAATCGCCAGATCATCAGCGCGACGGACCACACGAGCACGAACAGCCCCACGACGAGGTAGCCGGCGGTGTTGAGGTTGAAGCTGGCGAGGTAGTCGCCGAGCCAGCCGTGCAGGTGCAGCTCGGTGGAGAGCAGCCCGACGATCTCGACGCCGCCGACGAGGAATGCGACGCCGATGGAGAGCGCGGTGATCGTGATGTTGTAATAGACCTTGCGCACGGGGCGCGCGAACGCCCAGCCGTAGGCGAAGTTCATGAACAGGCCGTCGACGCTGTCGCA
This sequence comes from uncultured Solirubrobacteraceae bacterium, assembly GCA_963797105.1. Taxonomy (GTDB): domain Bacteria; phylum Actinomycetota; class Thermoleophilia; order Solirubrobacterales; family Solirubrobacteraceae; genus Palsa-744. Next base: position 96,212 of record CAWCOB010000002.1, on the reverse strand, counting down.
CAGCATCATGCCGCCGGAGAACAGCAGCGGCAGCGTCAGCACCGCGTACCACGGGAGCCCCTCCGTGACGGCGGCGGCGGTGCCCGCGAGCAGCAGCACCTCGGTTGCGGTGTCGAAGCCGAGGCCGAACACGAAGCCGACGAAGTACAGCTGCCAGGTGTGCTCGATCGAGCGCATCATGCGCCCGAAGAAGCGGTACATGAGGCCGCGCGAGAGCAGTTGCGCCTCGAGCTCCTGTTCGTCGTAGACGCCGCGGCGCATGTCGCGGAAGACGCGCACGATGCCGACCAGCACGACGAGGTTGAGCGCCGCGATCATCCACAAAAAGCTCGCCGACAGCACGGTCCCGGCGACCCCGCCGGCCGTCTCGAAGCCGGAGCTCGGCGTGACTACGGCCTTGAACACCGCCTTGGCGGCGATCGTGATGCCGACGCCGACGACCATGATCACGCTCGAGTGCCCGAGCGCGAAGAAGAAGCCGCTGCCGAGCGGCCGTCCGCCTTCGGCCATCAGCTTGCGCGTCGCGTTGTCGATCGCCGCGATGTGGTCAGCGTCGAACGCGTGGCGCAGGCCGAGCGTCCAAGCCGTGACCGCGACGCCGATGCCGACGCCGAGACCGTCGTAGCGGAAGTGGTGCGGCAGGATCGCCAGCGCGAAGATCCCCCAGCCGAGCGCGTTGACGGCGACGATCGCCGCGAGCATCGCGGCGATGCGCGTGCGCTCGGCGTGCGTCGACGATCGCCATGCCGAACCTATGCGAGTCGTTGTCTGTGTCATGTTCATCCTCCATCGGGCCTGGAGGACGAAGGAGCTCTTGCGCCTGCGGCGCGCGAACCGCCCTTCATCCGAGGACTGGATTCGAGACGCGGAGGTAGGCGACCGGGCTCGTCCCCCGAGGGGGCTTCACCGTTGCGGGACAGCGCCGGAGTCTGACCGGACTTCGCTGCGCTCGACGTCACGCCGAGAAGCACCCGGCGCGCTGGCGATCCTACCAGCGGACGGGCTTGGATGAACGGCGCCGCCGGCTTTCGCCATTTCGTCGAAAGAGGTGCCGCACGCTGGCGTAGGATGGCGTGGAATGGAGGGTTACAGCGCATTGGGCGGACGTCCCGGGAGGCTCGCCGGACGGCGCATCCTGATCGTCGGCGCGGGGCAGCAGGACCACGGGCTGGAGGACCCTCCGATCGGCAACGGCCGCGCGATGGCGGTGCTGTTCGCGAGCGAGGGCGCGGCGCTGACGCTCGCGGACGTCGACGCCGTGAGCCTCGAGGCGACGGAAACGCTCGTGCGCGAGCAGGGCGCGGAGTGCGCGGGCGTGCTCGCGGACGCCGCCGAGGAGACCGGCGTGCAGGCGATGTTCGAACGCGCGCGCGGCGTCTTCGGCGGCATCGACGGGCTCGTGTTGAACGTCGGCATCGGCGCCGGGCAGGGCTTCGCCGGCACCACGGTCGAGGACTGGGACCGGGTGATGGCGGTCAACCTGCGCTCGCACTTCCTCGGCTGCAAGCACGCGCTCGCGAACTTCACCGACGGCGGCTCGATCGTGCTGATCGGCTCGCTCGCCGGGCGCGAGTCGATGCCGATCCCGTCATATGCAGCCTCGAAGGCGGCGCTCGAGGCGGTGTGCCGCAACGCCGCCGTCGAGGGCGCGCCGCACGTGCGCGTGAACGTGCTCGCACCCGGCCTGATCGACACGTCGCTCGGGCGCCTCGCCTCGCAGCTGAACCCCGGGCGCGCCGACGTCCGCATCCCCGCCGGCCGCCAGGGCAGCGCGTGGGAGGTCGCCCGCTGCGCGCTGTTCCTGATCGGCGACGATTCCTCTTACGTCACAGGGCAGACGCTCGTCGCCGACGGCGGCCTGAGCGTGGCCGTCCGCAGCTGAGACGCTCGCCGCCGGCGGGTACCTGAGCGCGGCGGCGCTCAGCGAGCTCAGGCGAGCGTCGCCTGCTCCACCTCGGGCCCGTCCGCCGGCGAGTCCTCCTGCACGCCGCGCCGCAGCCCGAGCAGCGCGACGACCGCGGCGGCGGCCATGATCGCGGCCATCACGTAAAGCACGGTCTGGGTGGCGTAGGCGAAGTCGAGCCGCACGAAGTGCGGGATCGACGCGGTGCTGCCGCCGCCCGACTGCGATTGGGACAGGTGCGAGGCCTCCGCATGCGCGCGGGCGCTGGGGACGCCCATGTGGATCAGCGACGTGACGATGCGCGAGCGCATCTGCGAGACGAGGATCGTGCCGAGGATCGCGAAGCCGAGGCTGGCGGCGTAGTTGCGGACCGTCTGGGTGATGCCGGTGGCCTCGCCGTAGGAGAGCCGTGAAGCGCGGTTGACGGCGTCCGTGTTCGCCTGGCCGAGCATCATCCCCATGCCGGCGCCGGCGAGGATGATGTAGATCTGCTGCGAGCCGAAGTCGAGGGCGGTGACCTTGCCGGCCCACAGCTCGAAGCCGGCCGCGGCGAGCACGCAGCCGAGCACGACCGGGCGCTTGGCGCCGATGCGGTCGAGCATGCGCCCGCCGATCTGCGCGGCGACGACGAAGCCGAGGAAGAAGTACAGGAGGTAGAGGCCCGACTGCGAGGGCGACTTGCCGAGCGCGATCTGCGCGTACTCGCTGGCGAAGAAGAACACGGGGATGAACACGAGCATCGAGACGGCGAGCACGAGGTTCTCGACGAGGAACGGACGGATGCGGAAGATGCTCACCTGCATCAGCGGCGAGGCGGTGCGCATCTCCACGCGCGCGAACACGACCAGGATCGCCGCCCCCACCGCGATGCACGCGCCGGTCGCGGGATTGCTCCAGCCCCAGATCGCCGACTGCTGGAAGCCGAACACGCTGAGCGCGACGCCGCCGGCGATCAGCACGAGGCCGCGGTAGTCCATGCGCGCGGGCTTGTGCAGGGTCTTCGGCTTGGAGATCGCGATCAGCACGAGCGCGACGATCGCGACGGGGATGTTGACCCAGAAGATCGCGCGCCACGTCCACTCCGTCAGGTAGCCGCCGAGGATCGGCCCGATCGCGGTGAGCCCGCCGGCGATGCCGAAGAAGATCGCGAGCGCACGGCCGCGTTCGCGCAGCGCGAACGTCTGCACGACGATCGCGAGCGCGGCCGGGAACATGATCGCGCCGCCCGCCCCCTGGACCACGCGGAACGCCACGATCCACGCCTCCGCGAGGCTGCCTTTCGGCGTCAGCCCGCACATGGCGGAGGCGGCCGCGAACAGCACCACGCCGATCGTCACCATCCTGCGGTGCCCGACCGTGTCGGCGAGCCGCCCGCCGAACGCGAACAGCGCGGCGAGCGACAGCAGGTACGCGTTGACGGCCCACTGCACGCCGGTGCTCGTCAGGTGCAGCTCTTTCTGCACCTGCGGCGCGGCGATCGACACGATCGTCTGGTCGATGAACGTCATCGCGACCGCGAAGATCATCGCCGCGAGGATCAGGTTGCGAGGCTCAGTTCGCGCTGCACTCGCGTCCATCGGAGGCATTCTGCACGTTCCGCGCGCCGACCGTAGCCGGAGTCCCGGGGGCACCGTCTTGTTTGACAGGTTCCGCCAACCTGACTACCGTGGTGTGAGGCATGTCAGCCACGCTCGACGCCCCAACCAGCGCCGCCCCATCGGCGCCTGGTGCCTCGTCACTGCCGCCTGGGCCGCGTCTGCCGCGGGCCGTGCAGGCGGCGCTCAGGGTGTGGCGCTTCCCCGAGTTCAGCGACCGCGGGCACGCGCGCTACGGCGACACGTTCACGGTGCGCGTGGGCACCTCGCCACCGGCGGTGCTGACACGCGACCGCGAGGTGATCAAGCGCTTGTACACGGGCGATCCGCTGGGCAAGCGCCACGGCAACGACCTGCTGAGCACGTTCCTGGGCATGCAGTCGGTGCTGATGCTGGAGCCGCCGGAGCACCTCGTAAGGCGCAAGATGCTGCTGCCGCCGTTCCACGGCGAGCGCGTGCAGTCCTACGCGCGGCTGATGCAGCGCCTGACGGCGGCGGAGCTCGACCGTCTGCGCGCGGGCGAAGTGGTGAAGGTGCAGCCGATCGCGCAGGCGCTGACGCTCGACGTGATCCTGCAGGCGGTCCTGGGCATCTCAGACGTGGCGATGCGCAAGCGCCTGCGCGGGATCTTCGACGCGCTGAACACGCCGCTGAACAGCTTCGCGCTGTTCGTGCCGCAGCTCGCGCGCCGCGCGCCGTGGAACGTGATCTCGCGGCGCGCGTGGCGCCTGAAAGACGAGCTGAACGCGGTGCTGTTCGAGCACATCGAGGCGACCCGCACCGACCCGCTGCTGGGCGAGCGCGAGGACATCCTCGCGATGATGGTGAGCGCGCGCGACGATCGAGGCGAGGGGCTGACCGACGAGCAGCTGCGCGACGAACTGACGACGCTGATCGCGGCCGGGCACGAGACGACGGCGACGGCGACCGCGTGGGGCATCGAGCTGCTGGTGCACAACCCTGCCGTGCTGGCGACGGCGCGCGAGTGCGACGACGCGTACCTGGAGGCGCTCGTGAAGGAGATCCTGCGGATCCGCTCGCCGCTGCCGATCTCGAGCGCGCGCCACATGCTCGAGCCGTTCGCGATCGGGCGGTGGACGATCCCGCGCGAGGTGGCGGTGCTGGTGGACGCGTACGGCGTGCACCACGACCCGCGCACGTACCCCGACCCGCACGCTTTCCGCCCCGAGCGCTTCCTCGAGGAGCAGCCGGACAGCTACTCGTTCGTGCCGTTCGGCGGCGGCGCGCACCGCTGCCTCGGCGCGTCGCTCGCGCTCCTGGAGATGAAGGTCGTGCTGCGCGAGATGCTCGCGCGCGTGGAGCTCGAGCGGACGTCTGAGACGATCGCGCGGGCGGTGCCCGGCGGACCGACGCTCGCGCCGCGCGGCGGCACGCGCGTGCGAGTGCTCGCACAGCACCCAGCCGCGAACGCGCACGCAGCCGACGCGGCCGACGCAGTGGCTGCGACGCCGGCCTGAGCCACGCTCCGGAGCGGTCAGTCGAAGGCTGCGCGCACGGCGCGCACGCCGGCGGCCGAGCGCTCTGTGAAGCCGTACGTGCCCTGGTCGAGCAGCTCGCGCGCCGCATCGACCGCGGCGCCGTATGCGGCAAACGCCAAGCCGCCGCCGACAGAGACGCGCTTGACGCCGATCGCGGCGAGCTCGGCGACGGGCGGCGTGGCGGCACGCGCGAGCACGTTGACGGGCAGCTCGACGGCGGCGAGCAGCTCGCGCAGGTCATCGGGGCAGTCAAGCGCGGGTGCGTACAGCACGTCGGCACCGGCGCGTTCGTAGGCCTGCAGGCGCGCGATCGTGTCGCGCACGTCGGGGTTTCCACGCAGGTGGTTCTCGGCGCGCGCGGTCAGCACGAGATGCACGGGGCCGGCGTGCGCCACCTCCGCCGCCGCCGCGACGCGCTCTGCCGCCACGTCGACGTCGTAGAGGCGCTGCTCGCGCGGATCCCAGTCCTCGATCGAGCAGCCCGCGAGGCCGGCGTCGAACGCGAGGCGCACGGTCTCCGCGACGCCGGCGGTGTCGAGCGCGAAGCACTCCTCGAGGTCGGCCGACACAGGCACGTCCGTCGCGGCGGCGAGCGCGGCGGCGTGCGCGAGCGACTCCTCGCGCGTGACGCCGTAGTCGAGGCGCCCGAGGCTCGCGGCGTAGCCGCTGCTCGTGGTGGCGAGCGCCTGGAAGCCGGCCGACGCGAGCAGCTTTGCCGAGCCGACGTCCCATGCGTTGGCGAGCAGCAGCGGGGTCTCGCCACGGTGCAGCTCGAGGAACCGGGCGGCCTTCTCGGCTTGGGTGCTCATGCTGCGAGCCGTTCGACCGGCAGGGCACGAGGCGACGCACCGAGCGATGCCCACAGATGCTGCACGGCGTACGCGCGGTACGGCCGCCAGCGCTCGGCGAGCGCGGCGGCGCTCGCGGGATCGCCGCCGTGCCCGAGCCGCTCGAGCGCGTGGCGCACGCCGAGGTCGCTCGCCAGGTACGCGTCGGGGTCGCGCAGCGCGCGCATCGCTACGTATTCGGTCGTCCACGGCCCGATCCCGGGCAGCGCGAGCAGCCGCGCGCGGGCCTCGGCGCGGTCGGCGCCGGCGTCGATCGACACGTCGCCGCGCGAGAGGGCGCTCGCGAGCGCGAGCAACGCGCGCCGGCGTGCGTGCGGCATCGCGAGCTCAGCGGGGTCAGCGCCGGCGAGCGTGGGGGCGGAGGGGAATAGGTGCGTGACCGCGCCGAGCGGGCGCTCGAGCTGCTCGCCGTAGCGCGCGACGAGCCGGCCGGCGAGCGTGGCGGCGCCGCGGATCGAGACCTGCTGGCCGAGCACGGCGCGCACGGCGAGCTCGTGCCCGTCGACGGCGCCCGGCACGCGCCGCCCGGGGTCGCGGCGCACGAGCGGCGCTAGCAGCGTCTCCACGCCGAGCACATCGGCGACGCTCGCCGGGTCGGAGTCGAGGTCGAGCAGCGCGCGCGAGCGCTGCATCGCGGCGCCGAGGTCGCGTAGGTCATCGAGCCAGAAGCGGCCGTGTACGTACCCGTCGGCGGGACGCAGCTCGACGACGCCCGCTCCGTGCGGCAGGCGCAGGCTGCGCCGGTAGGCGCCGTCGTGAACCTCCTCGACGCCGGGAATGGCGCGCAGGCCGAGGAACGCGACGAGGCCGCAGGCGTCGAGCGGCGCGCGGTATGGCAGGCGCAGCGACAGCGCGCCGCTGTCCTCGGGGCGCCCGTATTTGCGCGCGCGCAGCCGCAGCGCGCTGGGCGTCAGCGCGAACACCTCCTGGATCGTCGCGTTGAACTGACGCACGCTCTGAAAGCCGGCGGCGAACGTCACGGCGATGATCGGCAGCGCGGTCGTCTCGAGCAGGATGCGCGCGGTCTGCGCGCGCTGGGCGCGGGCGAGCGCGAGCGGACCGGCGCCGACGACGGCGACGAGCTGGCGGTGGACGTGGCGCTCGGTGTAGCCGAGGCGGCGCGCGAGGCCGCCGACGCCCTCGCGGTCGACGAGGCCGTCGGCGATCAAACGCATCGCGCGCCCCACGAGGTCGGCGCGCAGATCCCACTCGGGCGAGCCCGGCGTCGCATCCGGTCGGCAGCGCTTGCACGCGCGAAAGCCCGCGAGCTGGGCGGCGGCGGCGGACGCCAGCAGGCGCACGTTCTCGCGTTTGGGCGTGCGAGCGGGACAGCTCGGACGGCAGTAGATGCCGGTCGTCTTCACGCCGCAGAAGACCCACCCGTCGAAGCGCGGATCGCACGCCTCGATGGCCTGCCACACACGATCCGAGTCGAAGTCCATGCACACACCCTCGCACACGCGCATAGCCGTGTCTAGCGGGAATCGGACGTGTATGTAGACGGCCGAAAACCGCGAGCTTCGGCGCCGCAACTCTGCGATGTTCACCGCGCAACGCCGACCCGAATAGATATTAAAAATCAATATGAGGAGATCGTGATGGCGCAGTCACTCGAGACCGCCGGCTCAGAGCAGCCGGCGCACGACTTTGCAGAGTTGAACGGCGTGGAGCTCCACTACGCGCACGCCGGCGACGGGCCGCTGATTCTGTTCCTGCACGGCTTCCCGCAGTGCTGGTACCAATTTCGCCACCAGCTCGCCGAGTTCTCGCACGATCATCTCGCGGTCGCGCCGGACCTGCGCGGCTACAACCTGTCGTCGAAGCCCGGCGACGTGCACGCGTACACGACATGCACGCTCGTCGAGGACATTCGTCAGCTCGTGCGGCACCTCGGCCGCGAGCGCTTCGTGCTCGTGGGCCACGACGTCGGCGGCGCCGTCGCGTGGTCGTTCGCGCTTCACCATCCTGAGATGCTGAGCGCGCTCGTCGTGCTCGACACGCCGCACCCGGCGCTGTTCGACGACGCCCTGCGCAACGACCCCGAGCAGCAGCACGGGAGCGCGTACATGCTGACCGCGCGGCGCCCCGACGCGGCGACGATCGTCGCGGCGGACGACTTCCGCGCGCTGCGCGAATCGCTCGATGAGCCGTTCATCACCGCGCATGACCTCGAGCGCTATGCGCAGAGCTGGAGGGAGCCGGGCGCGCTGGCCGCCGCGCTGCGCTGGTTTCACGCCGAGGGCCAGGGGCCGCCGGCGCCGGACGGCACGCTTGCCAACGGCAACATCGTCAGGCACATCGCGCCGCAGATCGTCACGGTGCCGACGCTCGTGATGTACCCGACGGCGGACCGCTGGATCCGCCCGGCGTCGCACGCCGGGCTCGAGCGCTACGTGCCCGACCTGACCTTCGTCGAGGTGGACGGCGCCACGCACTGGCTGGCGGAGGAGCGGCCTGAGCTGGTCAACGCCGCGATTCGCGAGCACCTCGCGCAGGTCGGCACTGCGGCGAGCGTGTAGGCGTGACAGAGCGTGGACACGCCGGCCGGGTCGCGCGGCGGCGTCAGGCGAGGGCGGACGGCAGGATCCGCGGGAGCAGCGCCGGCACGTCCTTGATCGAGTCGACGATCGCCGTCGGCGTGACCCGCGCTTTGAGCGCGTCCTGGCGGTACTTGCCGGTGCGCACGAGGATCCCAGGGAGACCCGCCGCCATTGCGCCGCCGACGTCCGACTCGACGTCGTCGCCGACCATCACGCCGCGCTCGAGGCCCATGTCGTCCATCGCCGCGAGGAAGAACTCGCGCGCGGGCTTGCCGACCGTCACCGCTTCCTGACCCGTGGCGTACTCGAGCGCGGCCGCGTACGCGCCGACATCCAGCGCGAGGCCGTCCGCGCGGCGCCAGTAGCGGTTGTGCTGCAGCGCCACGAGCTCCGCGCCTTCCATCATCGCGCGGAACACGCCGTTGAGGATCTCCGGGGTGAAGGCGTCGCCGAGGTCGCCCAGGATGACCGCGTCCGGGCACGTCCCCGCGGTCGCGGTGTCGAGCTCGCCCAGATCCTCGCGCAGCCCGTCGCTGACGAGCACCGACACGGTCGCGTAGCCGCGCTCGCGGCAGTGGCGCTCGGCCATCGCCGCCGGCGTCAGCACCTCCTCCGACGACACATCGAAGCCCAGCTCGAGCAGGTGCTCGAGCACGACGCGGCGCGAGCGCGACGTCGTGTTCGTCATCAAACGCACGCCGCCGCTCAGGTCGCGCAGCTCTGAGAACGCCTCGTGCGCGCCCGGGATCGGCTCGTCCCCCACGTACAGCACGCCGTCCACGTCGAGCAGGACGCCGATCGGACCATTCGTACCAGCGGGCATGCTCGAACTTTAGAGGGAGTGGCAACGTGCCGCGCTCCGGCCGCTCGAGCGGGCGTATCGTCTGGCAGCGATGCGCCTCGGGTAGGCTCAGCTCACCGCAGCGCACACGTATATCGGGATATGGATTCATACCGGTAACGTGAACATCATGATCGGAGCTCAATAGTGTTGGGGCCACCGCGAATCACGCGCCGTCAGCCCGGGCTGCTCGCGAGATCGCGAACGTCGGAGCAGCCGTTCGGCGCGTTCTACGACGCCATGGCCCCGGCCGTGCTCCGCTTCTTCGCCAAGCGAACGCGCGACAGCGAGCGCGCGTTCGACCTCACCGCCGAGACGTTCGCGAAAGCGTTCGAGAAGCGCCGCGACTTCCGCGGCCACAGCGACGAGCAGGCCGCCGCGTGGCTGTGGAGCATCGCCCGCAACGAGCTCGCCCGCTATAGCCGCACACGCAAGGTCGAGCTTGCCGCTGTGGCGCGTCTCGGCCTCGAGCGCCCGGACCCGACCGACGAGGAACTTCGACAGATCGAGGAGCTCACCGCCGCTGAGGACATCCGCGAACAGGTCGACCTCGCCCTCGCGTTGCTGCCACTCGATCAGCGCGAGGTGGTGCGCCTCCGGTTCATCGACGAGCTCAGCTACATCGAGATCGCGCAGGCCCTGGGAGTCTCAAACGATGTCGTCAGGGCGCGAGCGTCCCGGGCGCTGCGCACGCTCAGGGCCAGCGAGCATCTGGAGGCCGCTGTCAGGGTGCTCGAGACATGACCCGCGAGGAGGACCGCTGGCGGACGGGTGCGCTAGAGCGATTCGGCGAGCAGCTGCGGGACGCCGAGCGCGCGCAGGCGCAAGGCGCAAGGCGCCGGCTGGAGCGCTGGCGACCGGCTCCGGCGCGCGCCGGAGCAGCGATCGTGATGGTCGCGCTGCTGGTCGGCGTGCTCGAGATCGTCGCGCCCGCGGGCGCGGTCTCCCCCGTCAACCATGCTCCAGCCGCGGCCATGCGGTCCAGATCGGTCCGGTTCGACTCATCGCTACAGGTAAGCCTCAACGGTCGGCCGCTGACGCATTTCACCGAGGTCGGAGAGCTCGACTTCGTGACGGGCGATTACGCGACCATGCTCTCGCTGGCCGGAGAACGCCTCGACAGGCGCCGGGTGGGCGACATGTTCTATGGCCGCGAGCTACACGCTCATGCGCGGGCATCGAGCGAGCGCTGGCATGCGCTCCGCGTCGAGCAGGCACCCGGCGGGTCCGCTCGAGCACCCGGTGGATACACGCTCATCGACCCGCAGGTCGTATTCCGCGTGCTCGCCGACTCTCGCTCCGCGGTGAACCAGGTCGGCCGCCAAGAGCTCGACGGAACGCGAACGACCCACTACCGGCTGTCCACGAGCCTCGCGGCGTTCCTGTCCGCCGAGGGCGGCCCTGTGACGGATCTCGCCCAGTATCAGAGCGTGCAGGCCACACTGGACGTCTGGCTGGACGCCAACGATCGCCCGCGGCGCGTGCAGACCAGCTTCGCGGGGGCTTCCCGGCTTGGCAACGGGACGATGACGGCGGTCATCGACTTCGCGAGTTACGGCGCGCCCGTCACGGTGCGTCCGCCCTCGGCGTTCGACGTGTCCCAGAGGAGCGCTGCGTCGGCGGCACTTGTCGGCGATCCACTGCGGGCTGCTGAGGTTGTGCTGTTCGCTCGCCGCTGATGCGGGCACCATTTCCGCTGGGCTCTCTTGCGCGTTGTGCTGTGCCCGTGCTCGACGACGGCCCCATCGGCACCGCGCAGGCGGCGCTCCACGAGAACGGCGCCGGGTCTGCCCGAGATATCACTACGTAGGTATGCAGAACTGGTCCCCTTCCACCGGCCACTGCGCCGTCCCGACGCTCGCCCCAGCGCTCGTCATCCAAGCGACGCCGGTCGGATACGGGGCCCCTTCCGCGGGGTTCGCACCGTCGAACTTGAACGCCCCGTCGACCACAGTCGTGGTCTGGTAGCTGCCGTCGCTGCTCACGAGGCGGACATTGGTGACGCCTTCGGGCGCGAGACCGGTGACCTCCATCAGTTGGTGGCCGCTCGCGGCGCATTCGTCGGTCACCGAGATCGCCTTGCCTTCGTCGATCGCCGCCAACGTGTCGCACGTTTCGCCGGCGGTGCGAGCGCCCGCCCTGCTGATCAGGCACTTGGCGGAGGCGTTCGCCACGACCGACACTTCCCTGCCGTCGCGCAGCCAGAAGACGGGGCTGGCGGCGGCGGGGTTCAGGTCGCTCGCGCGCGCGAACACGCCGGGCCCACCCGGTGCCGCCCTCAGGCTTTCGATCGGGCTCTGCTGCGCCCCGGAATCAGCGCTTGCCACCGTGTAGGCGCCGACCGCGGCGCTCGCCAAGGCGAGCACCACCAGCGCGCCGATCGTGAGCCGGCTACGTCGCTTGAGCTGCTTCATCAAAGACCCCCTTCCGGCCAGTCGCCGTGATCACCGCGATGCCCTACGTTTCGGCTACGCCAGCGACCGTCTCGGTGCCACCGGTCTCGTTGTAGACCCGCGCCCACACATATTCACCACCGCCATAGAAGACACTGCAGCTGCCATTTCCGTGTGAGACTTCGTTGGCGTTTTTGCTGTTGAACAGCTGGCACGCCAGACGTCCACCGGTGCTCCCTGCCCCCGTATTCGCGATAAACGTGTGGGCGCCCGCGGACTGGACGTAGCCGTTGTTGGAAATTTCGTAGTTTCCGTAGGCTTCCGAGAACGCCCACGCCTGAGCGGCCATTCCGAGCCCCGCGAGGAGCAGCGAGGCGAGAGCGGCGAAGAGGATCGCCAGTCGAGTTCGCAGCAGGCTTGTCACTCGCTCCCCCTTGTTGTGGTTGCCGTTGCACCTGCACGCAGCCCGAAGGTGGGTCACACCCGTCGCGCGCGGATGCGAGCGAGTGAACGGCTTCAGACCAATTGCGTGCTCTCGTTCCTATAGAGTCGTGAGGGCAGACTTTGTGACGGTGGACCACGCAACGTCGACCGTGGGCGGAGTACTGACTGCTTCGCCCTGTTCGTTCACCTTTCGAAAGCAGCCGTCAAAGCTGCGGCATGACCTCGGCGGCGATCAGCTCGAGCTGGTCGACGTCGTCGAGGTCGAGCACCTGCAGGTAAGCGCGCTGGGCGCCGGCCTGCGCGAAAGCGGCGAGCCGCTCGACGACCTCGGCGGGGCTGCCGGCGGCGCCGTTGCTCCTCAGCTCCTGCAGATCCCTGCCGATGCGCTCGGCGCGGCGGCGCAGCTCGCCGTCGCTCGCGCCGCAGCACACGGTGATCGCGTGCGAGTACACGAGCGAGTCCGGGTCGCGCCCGGCCTGCTCGCAGGCTGAGCGCACCCGCTGGAACTGCGTGCTCGTGCCCTCGACGCCGGCGAACGGGACGTTGAACTCGGACGCGTAGCGCGCGGCCAGGGCCGGCGTGCGCTTCGCGCCGTGTCCCCCCACGATCAGCGGCGGCCCCGAAACGCTCGCCGGCCTCGGCAGCGCCGGGCAGTCGAGCAGCCGGTAGTGCGCGCCCTCGAACGAGAACCGCTCGCCCGGCGGTGTCGCCCATAGGCCGCTGACGATCGCGAGCTGCTCCTCCAACCGATCGAAGCGCTCGCCGAGCGACGGAAAGGGGATGCCGTAGGCGGAGTGCTCCTGCTCGAACCAGCCGCTGCCCAGCCCAAGCTCGACGCGGCCCGCGCTCATCGCATCGACCTGTGCCACCGCCACGGCCAGCGCGCCCGGCAGCCGAAACGTCGCCGACGTCACCATCGTGCCGAGGCGAATCGTGCTCGTCTCACGCGCGAGCGCGCCGAGCGTCACCCACGAGTCGGTCGGCCCCGGCAGCGGATCCCCGGGCCTGATCCGCAGGAGGTGATCCGAGCGGAAGAACGCTCCGAAGCCGAGCCGCTCCGCGGCCAGGGCGGCCGCCAGCTGCTGCTCGTAGCTGGCTCCTTCCTGAGGCTCCGCGAAGACTCTCAGCTCCACCGCTGCAACATAGCGCCTGCGCTGGCGCGAGCTGGCGCCTGACGTACGGGGACGATTCGCTCGCGGCGGCGCTCGCGCGGAGGCATACCATGCTCGGCTGTGAGCCTCGCCAGCGCTGTCATCGCCAGGCGCATGCGCTTGGCGCGCGCGCAGACCCGCGACGTCGTGTGCGAGCGCGACCTGCGCGTCGCGATGGACGACGGCGCGGTCCTGCTCGCCGACCGCTACGTGGCTCGCGCGAGCAGCGGCATCCCACAGCCGACGGTGCTCGTGCGCTCGCCGTACGGACGCAGGCAGCTGTTCGGCCTGATCTTCGGACGGCTGCTCGCCGAGCGCGGCCTGCAGGTGCTCGTGCAGAGCGTGCGTGGCACGTTCGGCTCCGAGGGCACGTTCAGCCCGTTCGACGAGCGCGCGGACGGCCTCGCGACGCTGCGCTGGATCCGCGCACAGCCGTGGCACGCCGAGCGGATCGGCATGATCGGGCCCAGCTACCTGGGGCTCGTGCAGTGGGCGGTCGCGCCCGACGCCGGAGACGACCTCGCGGCGCTCGCGATCCAGGTCAGCGCGTCGCAGTTCCACGGCCAAACGTACCTCGGCGGCGGCCTCGCGCTGGAGACCGCCGCGTCGTGGCTGGTGCTCGTCGCCGCCCAGGAGCGCCGGCTGGCGCCGCTGGCGATGCTCCGCGGCCTGCGGCGGCTGCCGTCGCTGTTCACGCAGGGGCCGATCGGCGAGCTCGACACGCGCGCCACCGGCGCCGAGGTCGCGTGGTTCCGCGAAGCGCTCGCCAACCCGGATCGCGGTGGCACCTACTGGGTCGCACGCGACTTCGCCGCGGGCGTCGGCAAGGTGGCCGCGCCCGTGCAGCTCCTCGGCGGCTGGCAGGACATCTTCCTGCCGTGGATGCTCGAGGACTTCACCGCGCTGCACGCCACCGGACGCGCACCGCAGCTCGTCATCGGCCCGTGGACGCACACCTCCCAGGGGATGCTCGCCGCCGGCCTGCACGAGGGCATCGGCTGGCTGCGCGCGCATCTGCTCGGCGACGAGCGGCTGCTGGGACCGGGCCGCGTGCGCGTGTTCGTCACCGGCGAGCGCGCGGGCGGCGGCTGGCGCGAGCTCGAGAGCTGGCCGCCGCCGGGCACCGGCGAGCGGCGCCTGTGGCTCGCGGCCGGGGCGCGGCTCCAGGATGTCGAGCCGGCCGAGGACGCCGGGAGCGAGAACGAGGGCCCCGCAGGCGAGGATGGCGGCCCCCGAGGGGAAGAGGAACTCACGCGGGGCCGGGATCGCTACCGCTACGACCCCGCCGACCCCACGCCGTCGCTCGGCGGGCCGGTGCTGCTGGCGCGCGAGCCCATCGTCGACAACCGCGCGCTCGAGGCGCGCGAGGATGTGCTCACGTACACCAGCGCGCCACTGCGCGAGACGGTGGAGGCAATCGGACCGGCGCGCGTGGAGCTGCACGTGCGCGCCAGCTCGCCTTACTTCGACGTGTTCGCGCGCGTCTGCGATGTCGACACGGCCGACGCGTCGTGGAACGTCTGCGACGCGCTCGCCCGCGTCGCGCCCGGGCGCTTCGATACCGCCGACGACGGCGCCGTGCGCGTCGCGTTCGACCTGTGGCCGATGGGCCATCGTTTCGCCGCCGGCCACCGGATCCGCCTGCAGGTCTCCTCCGGCGCCCACCCGCGCTACGCGCGCAACCCGGGCACAGGGGAGGACCTCGCCACGGCGACGGCGCTGCAACCGGTCGACATCTGCGTATTGCGCGACTCCCGGCATCCGTCGGTCCTCGTGCTGCCGGCCGCGCAGCCCTTGCTTCAGGATCCGTGAGCCCGAGCTTGCTCCGGGGCGAGCGAGGGTACGATGCGGCCCTGGGACCGCTGATCCCCGACGACAGCGCGCGCGGCGCGCGAGTGTGGCGTCGCGTTCGCGGCATCGCCGTCGAGGTGGTCGTTCTGGTGTTCGTCACGCTGCTCTCGCCGGTGCTGCTGATCGGCGCCGTCGTAGTCGATGTGGCGCTGTGGCTGCGGCGGCGCAAGCCGTGGATGGCAGTGCGCCTGCTCGCGATGCTGTGGTGGTTTCTGGTGGGCGAGCTGTACGGGGTGCTCGGGCTGTTCGGTATATGGATCGCCTCCGGCGGGCGCGACAGCGCGCGTCGGCGCGACCGCGTGTATCGGCTCAAGCGCCGCTGGCTCGGGAGCCACCTGGCCGGCATCCGCGCGCTGTTTC
Organism: uncultured Solirubrobacteraceae bacterium; assembly: GCA_963797105.1. Lineage (GTDB taxonomy): Bacteria > Actinomycetota > Thermoleophilia > Solirubrobacterales > Solirubrobacteraceae > Palsa-744. Next base: position 80,787 of record CAWCOB010000002.1, on the reverse strand, counting down.
ACCTGCGCTTCGAGATCGAGGGCCTCGAGCTCGCCGCGCCGGGCCCGATCCTCGTGCTGATCCGCCACGCGAGCATCATCGACAACGCGCTGCCCGACGTGATCGTCGGCGGCGCGCACGGGATCGGCTTTCGCTTCGTGATCAAGCGCGAGCTGCAGATGCTGCCGACGATCGACATCGGCGGGCGCTGGGTGCCGACGCTGTTCGTGCGCCGCGCGTCGAGCGACACCCAGGGGGAGCTCGAGCGGATGCGCGCGCTGACCGTGAACATGTCAGCGAGCGACGGGCTGCTGATCTACCCCGAGGGCACGCGCTCGACGCCCGCGAAGCTCGCCCGCGCGAAGCAGATCATCGCCGAGCGCCAGCCCGAGATCGCACCGCTTGCCGCGCGCCTGCAGAACTTGCTGCCGCCGCGGCTCGGCGGCACCGTCGCGTTGCTCGAGTCCGCGCGCGATGCAGACGTCGTGATCTTCGGACACGTCGGCCTCGACGGCTTCGAGTACATCAGCGACATCTGGTCCGGCGGGCTGGTGGGGACGACCGTGCGGATGAAGTTCTGGCGCTTTCCCGCGGCCGAGGTGCCGAGCGAGCGCGAGGAGCTGGTCGTGTGGCTGTACGCGCGCTGGCAGGAGCTCGACGACTGGGTTGGGGAGATGCGCGCGACCGGGTCGGCTGCCTCGGCGACGCTTACTCCCCGTTGAGCTCGGCGATCGCGTCCTCCCAGCGCTCGAGCGCGCGTTCGACCGGCCCCTGAGTCGCCGATGGGATCCAGCGCACAACCCGCCGCACGCCGGCCTTCTGAAGCTCGTCGAGCACGGCCGCTTTCGCGGGCGCGCCCATCACGATCACGTCGATCGGGCGATCCGCCCGCGCCCACAGCTCGCGTGCGCGTGCAGCCAGGTCTTCGCCGGTGTTGTTCGGCATCCAGGCGTCGCCGAAGCGAGGACGCGGTCGAGCACCGTCGGGCCGTTGCCGCCGACGAGCACCGGCGGGTGCGGCCGCTGCGCGGGCTTCGGGCCACGACCAGATGCGCTCGAAGTCGACGTGCTCGCCGTGGTAGCTGGCCTCGTCCTGGGTCCAGATCGCCTTCATCGCCTCGACGCGCTCGGCCATGATCGCCATGCGCACGCGCGGATCGGTGCCGTGGTTTTCCATCTCCTCGCGGTTCCAGCCCGCGCCGACGCCGAACTCGAAGCGCCCGCCGGAGAGATGATCGATGCTCGCGACCTCCTTGGCGGTGATGATCGGGTCGCGCTCGATCACGAGGCAGATGCCGCTGCCGATGCGCAGCTTGCTCGTCGTCGCGGCGGCCGCCGTCAGCGCCACGAACAGGTCATACGAGTGGAAGTATTTTCGGGGCAGGTCTCCGCCGGCCGGGTATGGGGTGGCGCGGCTGGCGGGGATGTGCGTGTGCTCGGGGAAGAACAGCGACTCGTGGCCGCGCTCCTCGACGAGGCGCGCGAGCGCGCCGGGACTGACGCCGTCGTGAGTCGGGAAATAGCCGATGCCGAAGTCCATCGGGGCGAGTCTACGTCGTCATCCGTGTCAGGCCAATGCGATACCGTCCAACGTGGAGATGCCGTTGGCTACCTTCACGTTCGGCGACACGCTGCTCTCGATCCTCGAGATCGCCCTCCTGATCCTCTGGATCTGGGTCGCCATCACCGTCGTCCTCGACATCTTCCGCAGCCACGACCTCTCCAACTGGGCCAAGGCGCTGTGGTTCCTGTTCATCTTCGTCTTCCCGTTCATCGGCGTCCTCGGCTACCTGCTCATCCGCGGCCACAAGCTGCACGAGCACCAGGCTGAAGACCGGTCGCAGTACGAAGCGTTCCGGGCGTTCACGCGGCGGGGCGGCGGCGCGGCGGCGGCGGCGGGCGCACAGGCCGATGTCGGCGCGTCAGGGAGCCATGCGGACGATCTGCACAAGCTTGCCGATCTCAGGGACCGGGGCGTGCTGAGCGACGAGGAGTTCGAGCGGGCCAAGGCCAAGGTTCTGGGGTAGGGGGCGCGAGAAGGGCTGCGCGCCACCGAGGCGCGCTGAGGAGACTGGTCTGTCGGGTTTTGTTTGCGAAGGCAGACAGAGCCCATCGCACAGGCCGATGCTCAGCCGTCGATTTCAGTGATGAGCGCTGTGAGAGCCGCTGCCGCTTCGTCGATGCCGACTCATCAAGGTATCGGCGCACACTGCGACTCCCCGCTTCTGCACAGCGACACCACAGGCGGGCTGCTATAGACGATTCCCATTGTTATGTCGGGGATCGGGAGTTCGCCCTCCTTTTTGAGCTCGGCCGCCTCCGATTCGCCCATATCGACGGCGGTTTCGGGTGGCGCCGGCATGACCCACTCTTCCTGGAGGTCATCTTCCACCTCGCACATCAGCCTGCCGCCGGAATACTCTCCAATCGCCGCGATACATTCCCCGAGGCCCTGGGTGACATCGTTCCCCCACATCAGAACGGTATTCAAGCCGTAGTGTTCCACAATGGCTTTCTCCGGATGGTACCAGTACGTTTCCAAGAAAAGGAACCCGAGATAGAAATGGGCGTTGGATACGACGCATTCTGCGACCTGCATGGCGTGGGCATCGAAGTACGCGGAGTCGCCGTAGCATGCCCTGAGATGGCCGTATAGGGCTTCGATCGTCACTTCACCCGTCTGACCGAACCAGCGCGAGTGCGGCGGATCTCCTGCTCGAAATTCCACTTCTCCAGCGCGCGCTCGCTGCCTTTCCATTTCGGCGTGCTGCCATTTCTCGGTTGCCATTTCCTGCGAGTATGCCAGCGCTGCTGCTGACACGGTCGCTGTGTCTTGGGTTCCAGGCGAGCCGTTGGGGAAGGCGCCGGGCGGCACTGTTGGGGAGGTCTGCAGCAACCGTGCCACCTCGGGCACATACGAGGCGCCACTCTGAGCGCTCGCGCCCGCACCCTGCGCCGGTTCGCTCGCGGCTCCGCTGGCGCCCAACCACGCATACTTCGGCGGCGCTTTGCCTTCGCTTGGTACCCCGAACTCGGTGGAATTGTACGTGGTCACCAGTGTCACTTCTGCTTCGCTGTCGCCCACCGTGCCGACAATGTCGCCCTCCAGGTCGTGCAGCTGCAGGACCGGCGCTTTGCCCGCCTGCTGGATCGCATCGAGCGCACCATCGAGTCCGGTTATGTTGCGAGTCCATTTTTCGCTGCCTTCGCTCGTCCACGCAAGCGTGCTGCCAGGACCGCCGTAATGGGCCATCACCGTCGTTTTGGCTTTCGTCTTTTCGTTTTCGCTGACCGTTTCCATCGTGCGCCCGGCTGGATCGTACGTGTAGCTGTCCGCCTGTTCGTTCTGTTTCTGCGTAGCCACCTGGTTGTCGACGTAGTACGTGCTCACGATTTCATGTTCCGCATCCGCTGCAGGCATTTTGGTCGTGTTGCCGAACGTTTCGTATTCCACCCCAGGGTCGACCAGGCGGTTGGCCGCGTCGTATGAGTGGTCTTGGACGAGGCCATCTTCTGTCTGGCACGTCGCGCTTTCGGATTCGATCTTCGCTTCGCTCGTCCGCTGCCCTTCTTCGTCGTAGCCGTAGAAACGCGTCCGGCAGTTTTTACCAGCCGGCGTTTCCTCCGTTTCGAGCAAGCGCCCGTCGTTGTCGTAAACGTACTTCTCTTTGGCCAGCGTGCTGTTCTGTTCGAGCGTTTCGCCGTGAATCGACGGGACGACGCTGTCGCTGAACCACACGGTCTTGTTTTCCGTGCACTTCTTCGGCTCGAGATATTCGATGCTGGTCGTCTGACCGGCCGCATTGTAGGCCGCATCGGCGCACATCCCGTTCGGGTAGACCTCGCCGACCATCTTGCCTTCGACGTCGTAGCTCGCCGTGAACGTGCCCTGGGCGGCGCTCATGCCGGCGTCGGTGCCGACCAGCTTTTCCATCAAGCCGGTGGTGCCGTTGTACAAGAAGGTTTGTGTGCTTTCCGCTTCTTTGCCCTTGCCTTCGCTGATTTCCACAAGACGCGCGTCGCCACCTTCTTCGTAGGTGTACTTGGCCACGTTGCCTTCGGCGTCGCTGTATTCGCTCTGCTGCCCGAGCGTGTTGTCCCTGCTGGTGATCGTCTTCGTTCTTTCGTTGATCGTCGCGCTCTGCTTTTCGAGCGTCCCGGTTTCGGCGTTGTATTCATCCGTGACCTCCGACAACTTGATGTCCGTCAACGGGGTGGCCTTCTCTTCGCTGGTCACCGCCCGACCCGCAGGGTCATACGCCTCGATCTCTTCGCGTACAACAGCTTTGGCTCCCGACCCGAATTCTTCCTTCGATACTTCCTTCTCATCCCACATGTTGTACCGCGTGACGGTCATCACCGGGAGTTCGGGGGAACCGCCGATGCCGGGTTGTGCAGCGGGTTCGATCTGGCAGGGCAAGCCGGCCCATTCCGGGTGGTTCCGGCATGCCGGAGCTTCGGATTCTTCCTTCGCGGTGTAGTACGCCGTCCTCGTGTCGTGGGCGCCTTCGGTCCCGGGCGATGAGGCCGGTGTAAGCTTCTCGACGCGGTTGTTTTTCACGTCCGCGACGTACATGGCACCGTTCGGCATGAACGCTATGCCTCCCGGTTCGGAGAACTGACCGTTGCCGGCGCCTTTGTCGCCGAACGTCGCCAGGAAGGTGCTCGAGGACGGGGTGAGCTCTTGAATCCTGTCAAGCACCGCATCGGTGACCCAGACGTTGCCGGCCGGGTCGATTGTGATGCTGCTTGGATCTTCGAACTGACCGTTGCCTTTGCCGTGCGAGCCGACGGTGGCGAGGTATTCGCCGCTTTCCTTGAACTCCTCGATGCGATCGTTTGCAGTGTCAGCTACCCATACGACGCCCTGTGCCGACACGGCGATGCTGTTTGGCAGGTCGAACTGCCCGCTGCCGGACCCTGCCAGTCCAGCCTCGCACGTGCTCGTGCAGATCTCGAATTCGGCTTTGCCGTTGCTCACGCCGTAGCCGAAGGCCGCGACGAATTCGCCGTTTTCCTTGAGCTTCTCGACCCTGTTGTTGCCGGTGTCGGCGACGAACACGTTGCCGCCTGTAGCTACCGATACGCCACCCGGTTCCTTGAATTCTCCTTCTTTGCTGCCTTTTTTGCCGAACGCCGCTTTGTATTCGTTTTTCGCGTTGAACTCCTCAACCCTGCTGTTGCCCGTATCGGCGACCCACAGATCGCCTTTCGGGTCCTCGGCCATCGCGGATGGCGTTTTGAATTCCCCTTCGCCTTTGCCTTTGGCGCCGAACGCGCCGAGGTAGCTGCCCGCCGCAGTGAATTCCTCGACGCGCGCGTTCCCCGAGTCGAGCACGTAAAGGTTTCCTGTGCTCGCCACGGTGGCCGCGGTCGGTTCTTTGAATTCGCCTGTGCCTTTGCCTTTCTTGCCGAACTGGCCTGCGTAGAGCGGCGCTTCCGGTGCCGCCTCCAGCTGCTGAACACGGCTGTTCCCAGAGTCGGCTACCCAGATCTCGCCCCTCGAGTTTACGGCTAGGCCGGACGGGTAGCCCAACGCAAATTCGCCGTTACCCGAGCCTTCTGAGCCGAACTTGCCGGCGTACTGTCCGTCTTCGTGAAACTCCTCGATGCGACCGTTGTTCGTGTCGTCGACCCAAACGTGGCCGCTCGCGTCGACCGCGACCCCATATGGTCTGCTGAGTCCTCCGTCGCCGGATCCCGCCGAGCCAAGCTCGCGCACGTATTTGCCGCCTTCGGTGAACTGCTCGACCCTGTTGTTGCTCCAGTCAGCGACCCAGATATCCCCGTGTGCTGCCGCCAAACCCTCTGGTTCGCCAATCTGGCCCGGTTCTGAGCCTTTTGACCCCACGGTCTTCTCGTATTCGCCTTTTTCGTTGAGCTCCTCGATACGCCCGTTGTAGGTGTCCGCGACCCAGATATTCCCGTTGGCGTCGACGGCGATCCCTTCTGGCAGTCCAAACTGACCAGAGCCTGACCCCCTCGTCCCTTTTCTGCAGCCGGCGGTGCAGATCTCGAATTCTTCTTTACCGTTGCTCACCCCGAACCCGATCGCCTTCTCAAACCCGCCTTCGCCGTTGAACTCGACGATCCTGCTGTTGGATGTGTCGGCGACCCAGACGTTGCCTTTTGAATCCACGGCCACAGCTGCCGGTTCGCTCATCTGTCCGCCTTCCGAGCCGGCTGCGCCGAACTTCTGCAGGTATTCGCCGCGTTCGTTGAACTCCTCGATGCGGCTGCTTTCGGTGTCCAGGACCCAGATGTTCCCTTTCGAGTCAAGCGCGACATCGCCGGGATGTTCGAACTGCCCATTACCCGTCCCATGCGTGCCGAACTGCGCCATGTAGTACACCGGTGGAGCCTTCTTCCCCGCCCCCGTCGTTTCGACCACGTCGCCCGTCGCCGGGTCATACACGGTCGTGGTGGTGAGCGCCAACCCGCCCGGTTCCTTGGTGACCGCCGTCGGTTTGCGCAGCGTCCAGCCGAGGTCTTCCTGGCCACCGTAGGACATGACCGTTTCGTGCTTGTCCTTTTCTTCCCCGTTGGCAAGGAGCGCGCCTTCGGTGCTCTTCGTCACTAGTTGGTAAACTTCCCTGTTTTTTTCTTCTGCTTCTTTGGCACCTTCGTCGTAGTAGTCGTGCGTGACAGCCCGCGCCTCGACCTTTTCGCCGGTCGAAAGTTTGACTTCATGTTCGGGACCGATCGTTTCCAGCATGCGCGCGCCCTTTTCCGACCGCCCTTTGGTGTTTTCTTCTTCTTCTTTTTCTTTCGCCGTTTCGCCGTTGTACCTGCTTTTCGCGTCCCACTTTTCCGCGACTTCGGCCGACTTACATTCTTTTTTGGCCACCGAGACGCACCCTTCTTTCATGGCGGCCGCCTGGTTGTCGGCGCTTAGCGTCCTGATCGTCTCGTTGAGTTCGTTGTATTCGCTTGTCGTGATCCCGCCTGTGGGGATGGCCGTATTCACGGTCAATCCCTTGCCATTCATGTAGCTGATCGTCGCGCGCTTGTAGCTGGTCGCCGGCCAGCTCTGCGGTTCGTCCGCCGAGAAGATCGCGGTCGCTTCGACCGGGTCATTGTCTTCGTATTCGCTCTTGTCCTTCTGTCCCCACTTTTCGACTTCTTCCTTGCTCATGTTGTGAGGAGCGCCTTCGCCAGACACGGGGACGCGGTACTCGATCGTCGAGCCGGGCTGCGGGGCGTGGTATTCGCCTTCGCTGCCGGCGCCACCGGCAGCGTTGAAGGCGCTCACGTTGCCGGCCGTGTCCCCCGTGACGCAGAGCGCCGAGGTCGCACACGAAACGCTGGTCAGTTTATCGCCGAGGGCATACTGCTTGGTCCAGGTTGCTCCGCCGTTCGTCGACACGATCACGTTGCCAGCGTTGTCCACCGCGACGCACGTCGAGCCTCCGGTGCAGGTGATGGCGGTGATGCTGTTCGTGCCATCGATGTCGTGCTTGGACGCGGACGCGCCACCACTGCTTTCGATCGTCAGATTGATGACGTTGCCGGCTCCGTCAACCGCCAGACATGAGCTCGTCGATGTGCAGGCGATGCCGTTGAGTGCGCTGGTCCCGTCGACATTCGTGCTCGTCCAGCTCGGTGACTCGACCTGGCTCGTCGTGGTGGCGATATAGACATCCCCTGCATCGTCACCGGCAGCGCAGAAGGACGAGGAAAGGCAAGCCACGGCAGTGATGCTGGTTGATCCGCCGATGTCCTCGGGTGTCCAAGCCGTGGAAGCCGGGGTGGTGGAGTAGCGGATGTAGCCGCCGGCTTCGCCCTGGCCATCGACGCAGAAGGACACCGAGGGGCACGAGAGGGCATCCACACCGTAGCTCGGTTCAAATGCGGTGCTCCAAGCGCCTCCGAGCGAGGTCCCGTAGTACAGGTTGCCGTCACCACCACCGCCGACGTTGCCGTCGGCGAGTAGGCACAGCGAAGTCGCCGGACAGGCGACGGCGCGACTTGGGCTCTCGCCGGTCGGCCCGCTCCACGAGCTCCAGTTCGCCGCCGCGGTAGAGCTCACGTTGGTTGCATACAGCGCCTTGCCGTTGCTGTCGCCGAGCACGCAATCCGTCGTGCCCGGAACGCATGCCACGGCGTTCAGGCTGTAGTTGCTGTCCACCGTCTGCGTGTAGCTGCCGGCCGTGGCACGCACCAGCGCGCTTGCGGCGCTAGGGACGACCACAGAGCCGCCGCCGTTGGTCGCTGTGACCTCGGCGACCAGCGTGTGCCCGGCATCGCTACCGGCAGGCGTGTAGTTCTCGTTCGTGGCGCCCGAGATCGGCGCGCATTCTTTGCCGGAGGAGTTGCAATCCTCCCACTGGTATGCATAGACCACTGGGCTGTTGGTCCATTTCCCATTGGACACCGCCAGTCTCACACCCACAGCCGGCAGCCCGGCAAGCACCGGTGCTTCGCTGTTTTTGACTGCTTCCCCGCTCCACAGGCCAGCCGACGCGGGCGCGCGCGTGACCTTCAACAGACGCCCAGCATTCGGATCCCCGGCGATCGTGCCGTACGTGAGCGCCCACGACTCTTGCCCGGGCGGCGTCAGCGCAGTCACGTGCCCTTCTGCGTCGTACCCGTATGTCGTCTTCAATGCCGAGCAGGTTTTTCCGCAAGCTGTGCTGGTTTCGATGCGAGGGTCCCACTCAGCGCGCAGACGCCCCTGTTTGTCATACGAGTACTGGGCGACCGCCTTTTCTTCCATCGCTTTGGTCGCCGGATTCCAGGCATGAGCGAAGACCTGGCTGAGATGCCCCTTGTATTCACCCCATTCGCTTCGCTTTTCGCCTGCGGCGGTCGTTTCAGTGGCGTATTTGAACGTCAACGCCCGGCAGCCCTTGTCTTTTTCTTCTTTCAGTTCTCCTGTTTTTGTTCCGCATTCGACTCCGTGTGGAGGCGGCGAGAGGACCTCGGACGGGTACATCGAGGTCGTGCCTTCACTGTTTTCGACCGGGGCATAGACGTACGTGGTGCCGGAAGCGAGCGATCCTTTGGCGCTGGTCGACCACCACGTCGGGCGCATCCACTCTTGCACGCTTGCGTGTTCGAAATCGGTGACATAGATCGCACCCGTCGAAGCTACGGCCACGCCCATTGGCTGAGCGAACTGCCCTGGGCCGGACCCTCCAGAGCCGAACTTGCTCACGAATACTCCAGAGGTCGTGATCTCCTGTACCCGGTTGTTGCCGATCTCGCTCACATACAGATTGCCGCTGACCGGATCGATCGTGAGGCCACGCGGTCCGTTGAACTGGCCATTGCCGGTGCCCGCTGTGCCAGCCTTGCATTCGCTGGCACACATTTCGAGTTTTTCGCCGCCGCTTTTGCTGACGTCCCAGCCAATCGCCTTGATGAACCCGCCACTTGTCGAGAACTCGTCCACGCGATTGTTGTTCTGATCGGTGATATAGACGCCGCCACCGGCAAACGCGATGTTCATCGGGCCCTCGAACTGCCCGCCGGCTGTACCCGCAGAGCCGAACGCTTTGATCCAGGAGCCCGTTTCGCTGAACTCCTGGACACGGTTGGAGCTGTATTCGGCGACCCACAGGTTGCCGCTCGAATCGATCGAGATACCCTGTGGCCCGTCGAGCTGGCCCGTGCCTGTACCGGCGATGCCGGCCAGACAACTGCTCGCGCACGTCTCGAGTTCTGGTTTGTCGTCGCTCACGCCCCATCCGATCGCGCGAATGAACGCGCCGGTGGAGGAGAGCTCCACGATGCGACTGTTGCCGTCATCGGTCACGTACACATTCCCCGTGCTCTGGTTGACCGCGATCCCCCACGGCCGATAGAACTGGCCGGCTTCGGCTCCTTCCGAGCCATATGTCGCGATCAGAGTTCCCGCCCTCGAGTACTCCGCTATCCGCGAGTCGGCCCAGTCGGTGATCCAGAGATCGCCACTTGAGTCGAGCGCGTCGCTGACGGGGCGGTTCAGTACCCCCGCTTCGGCACCGAAGGCATCGCCGAAGGCGGGAGCGATGCTCTGCGTGCCCGCCGGCTGTTCGAAGGTTGTTTCGCTGCCGGCGTCGGCGTTCTTCAGCACGTACTTGTGCCCTGGGGCATTGTATTCGAGCTTGAGATTTTCATCGCCCTTGGGGGCTTCGAGTTCGTTTTTGGAGTTGAGCGCGAACGTCGTCTGTCCGCCGCTGCTCGAGGTGAGCACCACGTTGGCGCTCGGAAGCACTTCGAGACCCTCGCCGCCGCCGACGCTCATCGCCCACTGCGGTCCAAGCGAGCCAGTCGCTCCCGCCGTCAGGTCACGCGACTGATACGAGCGCGATACGCCGCTCGCGCCCCCGAGTGACACATCGTCGGCTGTGAGCGTGAATTGCCCGGTGGTGGGGTCGACCGACCCGGGACCCACGGAGACCGGGCTTGCGTGACGCACGTCGAACGTGAATTCCCTTGCTTCGGGCTCGCCAGAGTTGCTGACGGCACTCACTGCAAGCCTATGCACTCCTTCGGGGAGGCTTTCGCCGTAGATCGTGTATGTGCCAGTCGCTGTGCATGGTCCGGGCGAGCAACTCGCCCCCGACAATTCGGTGGGCGTCGCGCCGTCGAGCGACACGGTGGTGGCACGAATGCCCGAGCTCGGCGTCGGTGTTTTGCCGTCGGTCGCGTGAACCGTTAGCGTGTGCGGCGCCGCGCTGATTTCCGCGCCGACTTCGGGGATCCCGGTGAAGCCGAGATTGTAGGGTTTCGACCCGTCGACTTTGATCGTGGCTTCAGTCGAGCCGGTTGCGTCGACTCCATCTTCTGCGGTCAGCCGGAAGCTGTGTTCGCCATTCGCCATGCGGGGGCTGTAGGTGAACGAGCCGGTGTACGCTTTTTCGCATTTCAACCCCAGGCACTTGCCTTCCCTGTGGATGTTGACTTCCTGCAGCGAGCCTGGACCTTCCAGCCTGACCGCGCTGACCCCGACTCCGGGGTCGGTCGCGGAGACTCCGACTGCTCCCGAAACCGCGCTGAGCCACGTGCCGGAACCGTAAAGGACGTTCGGACGAGTGGTGCCATTGACCGTGATCGTCGGGCTTCCGGTGTTGTAGCTGGGTTCGGGACCTTTTTCCTGCGAGATGTAGACGTGGCCTATTTCGATCTTACCGACGAAGCTGTGCGGGGTGCCTGCGGCGGTAGTGTAGGTTATGAACCTCGCGATATTTTCTGGATACCCTTCCGTCGCTTCGCAATAATGAGTTTCGGTATGCGGCACTCCGCAGATCGTCATTTCTTTGCTTGTTTCGCTACTCGACAGTGCTCTTTCGTTCTCGGGTACGTATTTTTCTATTTCACCTTTATTGTTGCGTTGGGGCTTTATGAGATCGACATTCGTTTCGTCGTTATACCCGAAGATGGCCAGCGTCTTGCTTTCAAAGGCCCAGATCTTGGATTCGCCCTGAGTTTTATACTGAACGCCCGCGTATTCGCCGCCTTTGTAGCTCGCGATCGGATCGAAGTACCCAAAGTTCACTGCCATTTCGAAGATCTGCGGGTTGCTGGTTATGAATTCCCAATTGTGCATGCCGTAGGTGCATACTCCATACGACGGGCATTCGGACCAGCCTGGACTCAGCTTGTCGTCTTCCCAGTACTCCGGATCGACCTCGATCGGCCACTGCAGTTCATCGCTTGTGCTGTTGACCTCGACGACGAGCGTGTCGCCGACGAGCCTCATCGTGACGGGCACTGCAGCGCCGCTCGCGTCCTGAGCCATCGGCGATGGGATGTAGCCGATCCTTCCGCCGGCGCCTATGACTTCGACCTGGCCATCGGAGTGGCGCGCCAAGCGCGCTCCGTGTGGTATCCGCACCTGGTAATAGAGGGTTCGCGGGCTGCGTTCGGAACGTAGGATGGCGTCGAGCTCGAACCCTGTGTTCATCGGCTTGGCCAGCGTGTCGGTATCGACCGCAGAGTTGACGTAGAGCACGCTCGCGCCCTGCAGCGAGCCTTCTGTGGCACGCACAGGGATGCCACGCGAATCGGTCGGCACCAACGAGACACCGCTCGTCGGCGCCGTCACGCCTTCGCTCAGACGCACGGGTATCTTCACCGCGACGAGCGGCTCCTTGGGTCGGTAATCCTTGCCCGATCTTTCGAGTCCGAGATCCACCGGCGCAAAGCGCCCACCCGCCGCCGGCTTGGCGATTACAGAGGTCGATTCGAGCGCTCCGTGTTTGCCACCCGGAAGCTCCAGTTGCGCGGTGGTCGGGCCGCTGTAGCGCACGAGCCGCACGCCGGCGGGCAAATGCGGCGTGCCGCCGGCTCGCTGTTCGATCAGACCGGAGAAGACAGCGCGGTCCACCCGCGCGGCCTTGTCGTCGCCAAGCTCCTCGTACTTCGTGCGCGATTGCTCACGCGCAGCAAAGGCTTCGGGATCAGACCGCCTAACCGCTGACCTTGCGCGCAGCTCTTCACTTTCGGTCGGCGAGCCCACGATCACCAGCGAACTACCCAACACCGAGGAAGCACCACCCCCGTCGACAGCCGGCGCGTTTTCAACAGGAACACCGTCGCCAAGCGCCGCAACCGGCACGACAGCGAGCCCCACCACGCAACAGGCGACGAGGATCAAGCACCGTTTTCCCGCGCGACCCGTCGGCCGCCCGATGCCGAGCCCACGCCGACGCAGCCGCCCGCGCAGCGACCTTCCCCCCGGAGATGTCATCCCCCCTGCCCTCCCGAATTGGTCAAGTCGAGCGACGACGCCACAGGCGACGCGACGATAGCGCCCTAGTGAACAAATAGTGAACGGATGGTAAACAGTGCCTGTCGAGCTGCTGGGGCGATCCTAATTGGTGCCGATTGGTCCGTCAAGGGCATGTAGGTTCGATTACCAAAGCGCGCGATGCGACATCCGCGTCGGCCACACCAGGATGCACGATCACGTCGTTTGTCACCTGACGCACTACCGCCAGATCGTGCGTCAGCGCCGCGGGCTGTTCTGCTAGCCGCGGAGTGGACCGGCGGAGCCGGCGCCCGGCGAGTACGAGCCGACGACGCTCGCCTCGCTCGCGACCGGCTGCTCGACACAGCGCTGAGCGAGCTCGCGCTGGAACTCGGCAAACGCCGGGAGCGTCAGCAGCGGGTTCCCCGTTCCGCTGAGGCGCGCGACGTGCACGAACGTCACGCCGTCGGCGAGTCGGTAGGTCGAGTACGAGAAGTCGCTCGGCCCCAGCTCCGCGAGCGACGCGTAAACCGCTTCCACCAGGCGGCAGTTCTCCTCGGCCGCCTCGGGACGCGTTTGGTAGCGGATGATCAGAGTCTTGCTCATACGGGTATTTCGGTGCCGGTCAACGGGCGCGCATGCGGTTGTTGCGCGCGTTGTGCTCGAGGTCGGCGAGCCCAAGGTGCTCCATCACGGGTGGCACGTAGTTGGCGAAGCGCCCGCGAAGCCCCTTCTTGACGCCGTACCAGCCGCCGACGGGGTTCTGGGGCGAGCGCGCCCACGCCTCCACGGTTTCTGCTGCGGCCTGCTTCTGCTCGTCGGCCGAGCCGAGCGCCATCCAGTCGCCATGCGCGGTCAGCATCGCGTGCAGGTCCTCGAGGCACTGCAGCCGGTAGCCGAGCGTGGTCTTGCCGACGACGCAGACGAGCGTCGGCGGGTCGGCGGTGGGGTCGCGGTATGCCAGATACTCAGACTGGCCGGGCGGTGTCCGCAGGACCCAGGGATCGTCTTTGGCTCCACTGCCGGTGATGGGCCCGCCCATAGTAACTCCTAGGTTACCGTAACAGAACGTCTACCATTAAGTCGTGGGACATCCGGCCACTGACCCGTTCGATGCGCTCGCCGACCCGCAGCGCCGCGCGATCCTCGAGATGCTGCACGGCGGCGAGCGCTCGGTGCGAGAGATCGCCGACGAGCTGCCGATCACCCGGCCCGCGGTATCGCGGCACCTGCGGCTGCTCAAGGAGGCCGGCCTCGTCACGGTTTCGGCTGAGGGCACGCGGCGTCTGTACCGGCTCCACGACGAAGGCGTCGAAGCGGTGCGCGCCTATCTGCAGGAGGTCTGGGGCGACGCCGCCACGCGCTTCCGCTTGCTCGCCGACAACCGCGACGCGACGTGATCGACGCGCTGCGGATCGCATTCGAGGTCGGCTGCTCGCCCGAGCGTACGTTCGAGCTCTGGACCGCGCGAACCAGCATGTGGTGGCCAACGACCCACACGGTCAGCGCCGAGCCGGGCGTCGAGGTGATCATCGAGCCGGTCGTCGGCGGACGCATCTTCGAGCGCACACCTCGAGGCGTGGAGCACGACTGGGGCGAGGTGACCGGCTGGGAGCCCCCGAACCGAATCTCCTACCTGTGGCACCTACGCCAGGACCGCGCGGACGCCACCGAGGTCGAGATCACGTTCAGTGCGACCGAGGGCAACGGCACCGCGGTGTCGATCGTCCACCACGGCTGGGAGCGGCTGGGCTCGCGCGGTCAGGAGGGCCGCGAGGCCAACCAGCGCGGCTGGGCCGGCCTGCTCCCGCATTTCCGGGCCGCCGTCGGTTGACCACTCGGCTTGTGGCCTCACGCGGCTTCCCGCCGGGCCGGACACTCGATCATCGGGACCCGAGACGACGACCGGCTCCAAGCCTTCGCTCAACAGACCTTGATGGCCACCGTGGTCGTCTTGGCCTTGTGCTTGCCGCGGATCTTCAGCTGGGCGGCGGCCCGTACCTCGATCGTGCTCCCCGAGGCGGCGCTGCGCGCGACGCTCAGTCGTACACCGAAGGGCTCCGACCGGATGCTCTTGACGGTCTTGCCGGCGACCGTGAAGACGACCTTCGTGACTTTGACGCTGCCCTTGGCCTTGCCTTTCGTCAGCTGCTTGATCGTCAGCGTCACGGCGTACGGCGCGCCTGCCTTCACACACGCCTTCGGTGCGCTCAGGCTGAACGTCGCGCCATAACCTGACGCTGTCGCAGTGGTGGTGCCAGTCGGCGCGGCGCCACCGCCCGTGGGAGGTTTACTGCCTCCACCGGTTGAGGGCGCCGCGTTCACTGTGATCGTCGTGGTCGACTGGACCTGCGCAAGCCCGTCGGAAACCGTCGCAACCGCGGTGTAGACACCCGGGTTCGCATAGGCGTGGGAGGTCGAGGAGCCGCTACCAGTGGTGCCGTCGCCGAAGCTCCACGTGGTCGTCAGCGGGTCCTGGTTGACGTCCGACTCGGTGGCGCTCAGCGCGACCGGCTGTCCGGCCGTGACCTGGCTGGGGGTCGCTGCGATGGAGCCGATCTGTGGCGCAACGTTGGCCGCGGTGAGGCTCAGGTCGTTGCCGTCGCCGCCGGCATGGCTGAGCGCGAGCGGAACGCCTTCGGCGGTGTTCAGCACGAAGCCGCTGGGGATGCCGGCGAACTGGCCGACGATCGGTTCGGAGCCTCTGTCGTCGATCACCAGCGCGGTGGAGCCGTGCGGGAGGACGGTGCCGGGCGCAACGGCGAGGTTCAGGGCGGCGCTCGGATTGATCGTCACGGTGCCCTTGACGATCACCGGCGGTGGCACAGCCCTGCCGACCGGCCGATGGTAATCTGATGGCATGAGAGTTGCCATTGACAGGGTCGGGCGATTGGTCATCCCGAAGAGGTTGCGGGACGAGCTCGGCGTGCATGGCGCGACCGAGCTGGAGGTGACGGCGCTCGACGGCCGGCTCGAGGTGACGGTCGCGGACGTGCCGGCGCGGGTCGAGGACAGGGACGGGTTGCCGGTGATCGCGACGGACGAGCCGATGGCGCCGATGAGCGTCGCGGAGGCGGCCGAAGCAGTCGAGCGCGTGCGGCGGTGATCGCGCCGGACTCGAGCGTCGTGATCGCGGCGCTCGCGCCATGGCACCAAGCGCACGACGCAGCACGCGACGCACTAAAAGCGGAGAAGGTCCGGCTACCGGCACACGTGGCGCTGGAGACGACCTCCGCGCTCAGCCGGATGCCGCAAGGACGACGCATCGCGCCGGCCGTCGTTCTCGAGGCGCTCGAGCGCGCGTTCCCCAAGGGCTGGCTGACACTCGCCGGGGACGAGCAGCGCAAGGCCCTGCGACGGGCGGTCGATGCGGGCGTGCGCGGCGGAGCGCTGTATGACGCGGTGATCGCGGCGACCGCCGCCCGGCACGATGCGGAGCTACTCAGCGCGGACGGGCGCGCCCGGGCGACCTACGACGTCATGGGAGCGCGCGCGAGATACCTCGACGCCTGAGCTTCATCAACGCCTTCATGGCCGACCAAGGCAGCAAGTTCACACCATACGCCACCGAAGCCTGTCGATGTTGATGGGGTGATATTACGATACGCTTGCGGACACGGAGGGGTACGGTCCGGTACCGGCGACTGATGCTGCCCGGGCGAACTGGATAGAGGGGAAACCAGATGAGAGCGAAACACCTGCGGCTCGCGTTCTCGAGCCTCGTAGTCGCGGCGCTCTGCGCCGTCCTGCCGGCCGTCGCCGGCGCCGTCGACTACGTGTCGATCGGAGACTCGTACACCTCGGGTCCCGGCATCACGCCATACGCCCCCAGTGCGCCGGCTGGGTGTGGACAATCGGAAAAAAACTACCCACACCTCGTGGCGGCGGCGCTGAGCCTGTCGCTCACGGATGTCAGCTGCGGCGGCGCGACGACCTCGGATGAGACGGAATCGCAATTCGAAGGCCAGCCGCCGCAGGATGACGCGCTGAGCGCATCCACCGAAGTCGTGACGCTCGGCATGGGCGGTAACGATCATGGGCTGTTCGGCACGCTGCTGTATGGCTGTACGCAAATCGACGCGATCGAACACGCCCCCGGCAGGGAGCCATGCAAGGAACACTACGAAAGCTATGTGGCGACGACCTACGCCGAAGACACACCCGAGCAGGCAGCGGCGCTTCAGCACATCAAAGAACTGGCGCCCAACGCGAAGGTGTTCGTCGTCGGCTATCCCGAAATCACCCCGCAGGACGGCCAGTGCAATCCCTTGGAATTCCCCTGGTACCCAAAGGACCTGCAGTGGTTCCGCGACAAGGTGCAAAAGCTCGGGAACAAGATGATCAAGGCCGGGGCGAAGGCCAACGGTGCGATCTTCGTGGACACGTTCAAGCCGAGTGAAGGCCACAACGCCTGCCAGGAACCGGGCGTCCGATGGATCGAACCGCTGATCGGCTCGCTCACCGGCGTCGCGGTGCACCCGAACGCCACGGGTGAGCAGCAGGACGCCTATGACGTCGAGCTCGCGATGCTGAAAGCCGGCATTCGCTAGACCGCCACAAACTCATGAGGTACTCGCGGATTCACGAGGATTCACGCGGCTTTGGGCCACGAGCCTCACTTTCGTGGCCCAAGTGCTGTTGGATTGACGAGCTGCTCGCGGATCAGCCACGAGCGGCCCACGCCGATTGCGACCGGACGCTCGAGGCCGCAGCGCCTGAGGGTAGGGTCCCGCCTCCAGGGCGACACACGCTTCGCCGAGCTAGGGAGCCGTGACTCGGCCAGGGACAGTAACGACTGCGCTTCAGACAGAAGCGCAGTCGACCGGTTTCGTCAGCCCCCTCACGTTCTGGATATAGCGCGCATCGCCAAGCAGCTCCTCGAACTTCCGGTGCACGTGCACTCTGATCATCGCGAGCGCGGCTCCCTTGGCCCTCAGGTTGTCGTTCTCGCCTCCGCTCAGGGCGGTGATTTTTGGCTGCGAGCCCAGCTTGTGCGCCGCCGCAAGATGGCCTTGAAGTGCCTTCTCGACCGGCGGAAGGGCGAGCGAGCCGCTCAGGACGATGCGCGCTGGGTTGAGCATCGCTACCGGCGCGAGCATGGTCTCACCGACAAGCGTCCCGATGTCTTCCAGGGCGTGGGCATGCAGATCTCCCTGAGGATCGAGCTGGACCGCCTCGAGCGCCTCAGAGCGGCTCAGCTTCGGATACAGCCGGCGAGTCAGCGCGAGCACCGAGGCATATGCCTCGAGATGATCGGGGGTCTGCGCTTTGGCCAGCGTGCAAGAGCAGTGCGGCGCCCGCATCGGCGAGAGGCCGTCGATCGCACGCCGATTGAGAGCCTTGATGAGATCGCGCGACACAGGCACGTGGCCGATCTCCCCAGCTAGATTGTCGGCGCCGCCGAGCAGGATGCTGTCCCGGAAACCCGACACCTCCACCTTGGCGAGGGTCTGTCGCTTGGGCTCGACGACCACCACGGCGCCGCTAACGTTGCCGGCCAACCTGAGCACGACCATCAGCCTCGGGTACCTCAGCTCGAGATTCTCCGCGCCGCGGGTCTCGCGGTGGGCGACCGCGATCGCGGCAGCGTGGGAGTCGCTCATCACGAATGTTCTGATGTCGCCGAGGCCAAGCGCGAGCCGTACACGCTCGTCCAGCCGTTCATTGTTCCAGCCCGGATGGGCGAGCGCGTGACCTACCGGGCGACGGTCGCGACTGATCGGACTGGGCCAAGCCACAGAGCAGCCGAGCAGCGGCAGCGAGCCGTCTACGAGCAGGTCTTCATCGGTCAGGCCACGTTCCAGCACACGATGTACGGCCTCCCGGACACGCTCCAGCACGATGGCAGGTTCGAGGGCCAGCTGATCTTCAAGACCATCGAGCTCCTCGCTTGCGTATTCCCAACCGTTGGTGTCCACGAGCACTGCCCGGACGCCCCGGGCCCCGACGGAGACACCAACGCATACGCCGGCCCCGGGGCCGAACGAGAGCCAGCCGTTGGATGAGGTATCGAAGAAGCGAAGCCCCGGATCCGTCTGGTGGCCTCCCACGCCCGTCGACGCCGCCCTGAACGTAGTGTTGGGGAGGTCGCCGGCTGCGGCGAACAGCGCCTTGCGCCCCTGCTGCGTGTCGCGTGTCGCGGCGCCATGCAGCAGCAACGCGTGCGCCGCGCGCACTCTTGGACCGGCCTTCATGGGACCGGGAGTATCCCAGCATGCGAGATCTCGTGCGGCCTCGTATGCAATCTTGCGCACGTTCGGCCGGCCCGGCGACCGCGGGGACCGCGACGCAGCGCACCAGCTACCACGGGTATCTAGTCGACCGACCATCGATGTACATCGTGCGGAAAGTCGTGCGACCTCGCATGTCACACCACACGAGCTAACCGGTGAATTTTCATTCGCTACGTAAGCGAATAACCGTTCCCATACGAAAATGTGCGGATTTTTGCCTACCGCTACGTACGGGTGGTGATGTAGTGAAACGTGTACAAGTAACCCACTTGCAGTTGCTTCGTGTTTCTGTTCAGATGCCCGAAACGTAGGCCGTGAGTAAACCTCAACACTTGCTTCACGACTTGTTCACACGGGCCCCCACCCGGTGCGAGCACACTCAAAGGTGGAGAGTAACCTGACACAGGACAGATGAACGGAGGACACGTGTCTCAGTCAGACGCGGAAAGATGGGAGGATTACCTAGCTGCGGAGATCCTCCGCAAGATTCAGGAGATCCCACTCAACGAGCGGGAGGGTCGCATCCTTCCACCATACATATACACACGCGAATTGGCCGAGGATTACCAGCCCGCGGCAGAGGACATCACACCTGGAGAGGCCAAAGCGTACGTGGAGCGAGCGCTCCCCAAGAAGCTGTTCCGAGATGTCTTCGACCCCGAGCACCCGCTTGCAAGTAAATGGGTGCTCAACCAGGCGACCGGCATCGCACGAGGCCTGGCCCTTCGCAAACAGCACATGTTCTCGCGCTACTGTCGCAGCCTCGTCGACCCCAACGACGCACTCGGCTACGCGTACTGGGGTCTGACGAGACTCTCCAAACGGATGCGGGACAGGTCGAAAGAAGAAGTGCGCAAGCCATGCGACTACCTAGCGTCGATGATCAAAGGGCTGATCCGCGAAAACATCGACCAAAGCATGGAACAGCTCGACCCCTGGTCGCAGAGACACTACAAACTGGCGGGCGAGATCCAGAAGCAGCTCGAACTGACCGACAGCCGGGACGAGGAGGACCTGGAGGAGGAGGCGGCGCAAAAGGCTGCCGAGATCCTCGCGAGATTGGCGCTGGGGCTACGTCGCGTCGACTTTGGCGAGGCGGAAGACGCCGCGGCCGACGATGACTTTACCGGGCTCATCAGCAGTGGCATCATGATCGAGCTGATCGAGGGAATCATGGAGCGCAGGCCCTACACCGATACCGACCGCGACACCTGGCGACGCTGGAAGGCCGTTGATTTCCACGGCGAGGAGATCAACTGGGTGGAAATCGGCCTAAGGGGAAGCACCGGCCCGCAGCGTCTGCTCAAACTTCGGAAGAAGCTGCGTGGGTCTCTCAGCGATCTGGGCTATCCCGGCCACTGACGCGCGCCGAGCCATCCTCCGCGGCGCTGTCTCCGTCTCCGACGCTCAAGGCCAGCCTGGCGCTGCTGATCCGCTGCGCGAGGGCCCCCACCAAGGCCTCCCGGGCGTCGGACTCCGGCGGCTCGGCATCGATCTCGGAGCACATGCGCTTTTCGAAAGCATCCAGTTCGGCGCGCACCTTCTCGATAGCCGACTGCGTCGTACGGTCGCTGACATGGGGGACTTTGCCCGGGTCGCGGATGAGCGCACGAGCGGCAGCTCGCATCTCCTCGCTCGGGGGTGACAGCAGCCCCATCGGGGGCAGTGTCGCACCAGCCTCGGAGGGAATACGGCGCTCGCGCGGGGTCACGCTCATCGATCGGCGTCTGGGTGCCATACGTTGACATCGCAGTGTAGGGCTCGACATCCGTTTGAGCGGCATCTCGCCGTGTGAGGCCGCGCCGTCAGTCGTGCCGTGTGCCCGCGTTGCGGCGGCGATCGCCGTCTCTGCGCAGCCCCGTGGAAGGCCAGTTGACGTCAGCTCTGATCGCCTCAGCAAAACGCGCCCGGCGGGCGAGGTAGGACTCGGCCAAGTCGGTGACCCCCTTCATCGTCCGCTCACGGAAGTGAGGAATCAGCTGTATGGTGACCTCGCGCTCGACCTGCGTCATCTGCCGAGCCCGATCTTCCACCACCTCGTGGTTGAGCTTCGCGAACACCTGTGCCTCCCCGACGATCACAGAGGCATTGATCTGCGCCGCGACATCCTCCTGCTCCTGATTGAACACATAGCGTCTGAAGCGGCGTTCCTCACCGTCCTTCTGGATCTGCTCGTAGAGCGAGCGCTCGCCGATCAACGTCAAGGTCTTGAACAGCACCGGGACGCCATCCACGAGCAACACAAAGGCCGTCAGCAACAGCTCGATGTAACGCATGTCGGCGTGTTCAGACGTGAGCTCGCCCAGCGCCTGCACGCGGTCGAGTAGCCCCGTTGGCGCATCGTAGCGCCGGGCCAGTTCGGCGTCGCTGCTGTTGTACTGCTTGCGCAGCGTCCCGAGCTGCCCTTCGACCACCGATAGACGTGTGTGCGCGAACGCCTGCGTTTGGGACCCGTGCGCTTTGGCTTCCTGGACGAGCGTCCCTTCGAGCGCGTGCAAGCGCCCTTCAGTCGCGGCAACCTGAGCCGCGATCACCCCCGCCAGCTGCGTCTTGGCGTGGTAGGAGGGACCGGCGCCGCGTTTGTCGGTGCCGCAGGTGCCGTCGAGCTCGCAGATCGCTGCCTGCTGGGCGGACTGGAGTCGCTTCTGACCAGCAGCCAACTGTGCGGAAAGGGCGGTGTAGTCCTTGCTGGAGGTCAGCACGCCACTGACCGGGCTCGCAGTCGCGTTGGCCTGCAGTTGGCTTTGTTCGCGACTCAGCTGCTGGATCTGTTCGTATTGTCCCGAGAGCTTCCTTCGGGCCTGCGCGAGCTGCGCCTGACGGTCCTCGAGCGCACGCGCCGAGACTTCGTTGTGGAAGATGCCGAGCAGCAGCGGCTGGGAGATGACCAGTCCCACGACCAGCGAGAGGACCAGCCGCGGCAACGCCAAGGCGATAGTTCTCGGCGGTGTGCTCTGGCGGCGAATCGTCAGCAGAAGCCACCTGTCGAGGTTCATGATCGACAGCCCCCAGAAGATGCCACAACACAGGGCGACAGCCAGCGGCGGGTTGAGCCAGGCGCGCGTCGCGGCAGTTCCGGCGGCCGCGGCGAGAAGCGCAGTCGTGAGCACCGCCCCCCCGAGCGTGCTGAGTCGTGTGCGCTCGGAGGGACAGTGCTCGAGGCTCGCGTGATCGGCTCCCCCAAGCCACAAAAGGAGCCTGCTCATGACCGCTCCCCCCAGTCGATGAACAGCT
The DNA here is from genome assembly GCA_963797105.1 of uncultured Solirubrobacteraceae bacterium. Classification (GTDB taxonomy): domain Bacteria; phylum Actinomycetota; class Thermoleophilia; order Solirubrobacterales; family Solirubrobacteraceae; genus Palsa-744. The sequence continues at coordinate 58,666 of CAWCOB010000002.1, read as the reverse complement.
CATCGGGACCGCCCGCGAGTCGGATCGCCCCGTGCTCCGTGTCAGTCAGCTCGAGGACGTCGCCCGGTCGTGCTCCCAGCCGTGACAGCGTGTAGGAGCTGCGCGGATCGTCGATCGTCAGCCCAGCGTCAATCGTGTCCGGGCTCGGGATCTGCCGCTCCGCTCGCGCCCACGGCCCGCCGCAAGACGCGCAGCGCGGGTCGCGCGCCCAGCGATGGCTCGGAGCCCCCACCTCACACGTTGCATGGCATCCGGGGGCCGGGCAGTTGGCGCGTTCGACGTAGATGTCCGGCGGGAACAGCCGCGCGTGCTGTGATCCAGTGGCGGCGAGCACCTCGGCGACTGTCGCCTGCGGCGAAAGCTCGAGGTCCAGTGGCGCGGGCAGCCGCCGGTGGAGCGCCGCGCACTGCGGGTCGGGGCTCGGCCGCGAGCCCCGACCCTCACCGCTTCGCAGGTCGAGCACCACCCGTCGCGGCCGCCGCTCGCGTCCGTGCAGCAGGCCGACTACGGCCTCGGCGCACATCGCTCCCAGAGCCGCAGCCCCGGTCTGGATCGCCGGGACGACGCCTGCGGCATCGGCCTGACGTGCGTAGTGCTCGCACGAGAACGCGCCGGGGAGCGGCGCGCCGCCACAGCCCCAACACGGGGAGAGATGCGGATCCAGCTGGCGTGGATAGACCGTCATGCCCAGGTTGGCCGCCGAGAAGCCACCGTCGACGATCGGCAGGTCCAGGTACATCGCCACCCGCGCGAGATAGGCGCGCGCCGGCAGCGCGTCGACGCAGGCTGCGATCACATCCACGCCGTCGAATGCGCCAAGCCCGAGCTCCTCGATCCATGTGTCAGCGGCGCGGATCTGCGCGTCGTCGTCGACGTGAATCAGGTCCAGCTCGCGCGCGACGCAACTCGCCTTGGGCAAAGGCTCGCCCGGCGCGTAGCTACCGCGACGGGGATGCAGCGGTGAGCGCGACCTGTTGTGGTTCTCGAACACATCGCCGTCGACGACCCTCAGCTCCCGCACCCCGCTCAGGGCCAGGTCCATCGCGACGTTCTGCCCGAGGGCGCCGGCGCCCGCGATGAGCACGCACGCGCCTTCGAGGGTCGCTGGGTCATAGCCGGCCGGTCGGGCGCGGCTCTGGATGTCGGGGGTGGTGCTCAGCAGTGGCATGTCTCGCTCCTCGTGTCGTGGATCGGTCGGATGGCTCAGTCCAGGCAGAGGCAGTCCTCGCCCCTCGTGCACTCCGAGATCGGCCGTCCGCAGGCAACTCCGATCGCGTTTGGGTCACGACGTGTCGTGCCGTTGAATCGAGGACGCTCGACACGTGTCGATGCCGGACTCCGTCGTGGGCTCATCGAGCGCTGCAGCCTTGCCTGGGCAGGCGCGGGGACGGTTCCGTTTCCCTTGAAACGTGGGGCTGGCACGACGCGCCGCTGGATGCGGGCCGGCCGCGACGGCAATGGTGTCGGCAGCCGGCGCGCGCGCGCGCGTAGATGCTTGTCCCAGACGAATAGGCCCAGGAACACGCAGGCGACGGCTGCGGCCAGGATCATCGCAGCGGCCACAGAAGTCCCCTCGGAGAGTCGCCGAGCGGCTCAACAGGTATCTGGTCGACGCCGGTGCCCGCTCGGATTGGATCCCGGAGCGCCGCTGCCACACGCGAGGCCTCCCGTGCCTGGCGACGCGCATCGGCGGCGACGCTGATCGCATACCCGGACACGGCAAGGCTCGCGATCACGCTCCCCACGACCGCGTAGGCGACTACGCGTGTGACAACGACGGAACGATGCGTCGTGTCACGACGATGGCGCACACGCCGACCACGGCCGGCGGGGGCAGCGCGCGGGGGACGCGCCCGGCGGCCGCGGCCGGCCATCCCTCCCAGCCGTGCCCATACGGACGTGCGACGGTGCAAGCCAGCTCGCCGACTGCGAGGACGTTCGTCGACCGGGGCCAACAGCAGGGGGTTTTCGCTCTCGCTCGCCAGCTCCGTCTCCCGATCAGAGGAGAGCTCAGGCGGCGCTATCGCCGGGGGCGACAGCCGTCCCGCCATCGTCGACTCGGGCCCCATGAATACCTGGTAACGAGGTCGCGCATCCTGCAGACCCGACAGCACGAGGCCAACCGATCCCGCGTGCCGCCAGTTGCGCTGCTCCGCTCGGTCGACGTCCGAGAAGTACGCCTGGAAGCAAGGGTGGGTGTGGCCCCACCCAACCGGCATCAGCACGGGATCCTCTCGCCGCGCGCGGGCAATCATGCGCTCGGCCCCGTCGGCGGTGATGGTGACGCTGGAGTGCGTACCGAGAACCTCGCCGGGCCGTGGCGTGAACACCTTATTCACGACAGTGCAGGTGTGAAGTCCGTCGCTGAAGTGAGCGCCGAACAACAGCCCGGCTGTCTCGATCGGATGCTCGCTCCGCTCGAGCTCCGCGAGGTCACGCAGCACATCCTTGAGCAGGAAGACTCGCCGCCCGTCGGGAGCAACATGCTCGCAGTAGTTGGCGGGGTCGGGGAGACCGCGCAGCAGCGGCAGCTCGACCGACCTGACCCTTCCAGCCATACGCTGTTTCCCGAGCGCTCGCCCGGCACCGACTGCAGATCTCATCTCGCGCCTCCTGCGCGAGCGAAGCGGGGAGGACTCACACCACCGACGGCGGTCCTGTCACCCGACCGCGGGCGGTCACGGGCGGCCCGCTGGAACCGACCCCGGGCCGGGGTAGTGCCGCCGGCGCGACGGATCCGTCCGCTCGCGCGGATCACGTCCTCCGCGTGAATCGTTGGCAGCCGCAGGTTCGGGTCGAGCGGGCGCAGGCGCATGTTGTTGCGCCAGTACTCGACCGCCTGCCCGTTGTAGCCGTGATAGCCGGGGATCGGCGGCGGCTCGTCGAAGTTGAGCAATCTACCGATATGAGTGACGTAGTCCACTAGCTGTGTCTTGTTGGGCGTCCACGCGTGTCCGCCGTGGCAGATCGGGACATTTGCCGCGAAGTGAGGGGTCCACGGCACGACATCGCTGATCACCCACGCGCTCGGCTGCGTCGTCGGGTAGCCCCCGCTCGCCAGCGGCGCGACATGGACGACCGTCGGACGGTGACGTTTGTTGGGCGCGCTCAGCGTGTCGAAGTCGTAGACCACGCGATAGTGGGCCGGTGGCGTGCGATCTCCGACAGGCACAGGGCTGCGGTTTGCACGCACATCCTCCGCAGTGCGGTGACCAGTGACAAATATGGGAGCCTCGCTCGCGTCGAGGGCGTCGAGCATCCTGTGATCGGAGCGCTGCCGATTGAGTCGCTCCTCCGGTGTAAGCGAGCTCGTCATCGCGCCCCACCGCCCGCTCCGTGCGATGCCCGCAGGAAGTCGAGGTGATCGCCGTCTTTGACGTCGTGTTCGTCGAGCTTGGCGTTGGGCGCTAGTTCTGTGTCGGTGGCAACGTGGATCACGTGCCACCGCTCACCGGCAGCAAGAGCGGGTAGGTACTCGTCTTCGTTCAGCCCGGCAACAAGCTCGGTGACTGCAAGGTCGGGGGCCACGTCCGCCTCATAGCTCTCCGTCACCTCCTTCGCCTTGCAGTAGATCCGAATGGTGTCCGTCGCTGTCGCGCTCATCTGGGCTCCTTGATCGTGGTTTGGGCGGCACTGTCGAGTCGTGCCTCTACTCGCTTAGTGTCGAAATGGGCCGCCAGGATCAGCGCGAATTTCGCGCCTGCCGCGAGACGTGGCTCGCTGAGACCTGTCTCTCGGAGCAAGCCGACTGAAATGCCCAGCAAATCGGCCAGAATGGGGGCTACAGCGCTACCCGCGACGTGGACTGAAGCGCGGGACACGTCGCACGCAGAGAGGCGCTTGGCCTCGAGGGACTCGTAGCTAGTCTAGAAGCTGCGTCAAGACTCGGGCCGAGGACACCATGATTCGACCTACGCCCAAGAGCAGTCCGCCGCATCGCTCGCCTGCCTTCAACCACACCGCAAGAAGCAGCAGAGCCGGAGCAGCAGAGACGGTGCTTGTGCGCCAACAACGTGATCTGTGCCGGCACACAGTGAGTGTCAGCAAGCGGGCTGGGGGCTACTTTCCGGCACCCATAAGGTCGCCGGGTTGCGGTTGCACCTCGCGGACCCCGTGATTTGGCCACATTGAACCACGACAGCGAAAACTGGCGAAACCGTCTCCAAGAGGTCCAGCCGCGAACGCGCAAAGACTGCAGCAAGTTCGCCGCATGGCGAGACCGGGATTCGAACCCGGGACACCACGATTTTCAGTGGAGGGGCGACCAGCCCTGACCTGCTCGGCTTAGGGTAGCAAAAGTGGCCGTTTGCGGGCAGTTTTGGGACGCCGTCAGCAGTCGCTGCCGGCCGTACGGTCCACCGAGATACGTGCGGATTCCGGTGGGTTTGTGCCGCGATGCGGGGGTCGGCTGCACAAACCCCGGAGTCGATCTAGCGGGAGACCGTGCTCCCGTGCTGCCTATGGTCGGACCTCGTAGTAGAGGTTGGAGGGGTCCTCGAAGTCATGCACTTCGAAGCGTGTGAAGCCCGGCCTGGCGCGTCAACGCCTCGGCGGTGCCGGGGGGGGCCGGCGCACACGCGCGCGCCAGAGGTCGTCCTCGATGATGCGGGCTACCGGCGCCCACTCGGGCATCGGGCGGCAGAACATGCTCCAGTAGGCCAGATAGGGCCGCACGATCGCCCCGACGCCGGAGAGGACCGCGTCGCTCTCGATGCGGTGCAGGCACCGGCGCACCGCATAACCCGCGCCGCGGTGCGACGGACGCAGGCCCCCGCTGACCAGCAGTGACGCGGTCCGCAGCGCGTCGAGGTCTCTCGGTGCGACGCCGTGATCGGCCATCGGCCCAAGGAGCTGGGCGCGTGCCGGCACGGCTCCGACGCGGACGGCCAGCAGGCGCTCGAGGCTGGCTCCGCAGTCGACTGCGACGAGCGCGCCGTCGTTGGCGGCCCAGTAGAGCGAGATGTCCGCATACTCGACATCGTCGGCGAGGAGGCGGATCGTACTGCCCGCGTAGGCGTCGCGCTCCCATGCCGGCGTCGACGCGCCGGCGGGCGACGCGGGCGACGCGCCCACCACGGCCGATAGCAGCGCACACCAGGCGGAGACGACGGGTGCCGCTGCGGGCAGGTCGGACACCGAGGCCAGCACGCCGACGCTGACGAAGGACGAGAGCACGAGGTGCTCCGCCCCGCCGTCGGTGTGCCAGTCGGAGAAGCGGACCGACGGCTGCAGGGCGAGGGAGGGTGCACGCGGCCGGGTTAGCAGTGCCGCGTGCCCGCCGATCGCGTCGATGCCTGCGCCGACGAGGTCCGCATCCGCGCCGGCGGTGATCGGGATTGGCGGAAGGCGTTCGAGGCCCGCCGGGCGCGACACGGCCGCGAGCACGTCCCAGACGCTCGCGATCTCCGCAGGGGCATGCGGCGGCGGCGCGGCCGCCATGCAGCGCAGCAGCAGCTCGGCGGCCTCGTCAGTCTTGGGCAATCGCCTCGCCGCGGCTGGAGATCGCGGCGAACCCGGTGTACGGGCGTAGCGCTTCCGGGATGTCAACGCCGCCGTCGGCTCGCTGCCCCTGCTCCAGGATGGCGGCGATCAGGCGCCCGATCGGAAAGCCCGAGCCGTTGAGCGAGGCGAGGGTGACGCGGCGGCCGTCCGTCGCGCGGGCCCGTGCGTTCATGCGGTCGGTCTGATACGTGCGGCAGTTGGAGATGCTCGACACCTCGCGGAACTCCCCGGCGCCCGGCAGCCAGACCTCGATGTCGAAGCACGACGCGGCGGCCTGGGACATGTCGCCGCGCGCGAGGTGGATGACCCGATAGGCGAGCGCGAGCCGCTGTAGGACAGCCTCCGCATGCCGCAGCATCTCCTGATGGTGTGTGTCGGCGTCCTCGGCGCAGCAGATGTGAACGAGCTCCACCTTGCCGAACTGGTTGTGGCGGATGAGTCCACGTGTGCTCGACCCTGCCGAGCCGGCCTCGCGGCGGAAACACTCGCTGTAGCCGGTCATGCGCATGGGCAGGTCGGCGCTGTCGAGTATCTCGTCGGCCACGAGGTTGGTGAGCGTCACCTCGGCCGTGGGCGACAGGAAGAGATCGTCCGTCCGGTAGAGGTCCTCCCCGAACTTCGGCAGCTGCCCGGTGTTGCGCAGGGCGCGGGGGCTGACCAGGACCGGAGCGATGACCTCCCGGTAGCCGGCTAGGCGGTGCTGGTCGAGGAAGAACGTCACAAGCGCGCGGTGCAAGCGCGCCCCGAGGTCTACGTACACGGCGCCGCGCTCGGACGTCACACGGCGCAGCATGCCGAGGTCGACGAGGCCGAGCGCCTCGGCAACGTCGCCGTGGTGGGCAACGGTGAACGGCCGGTCGGCCGTCGATCCCCAGCGGTGCAGCTCGACAGCGTCGTCCTCGGTTGAGCCCAGCGGGACGTCGGGATCGGGGAGGTTCGGAATCGCGGCGAGCAGGTCGTCGAGCTCGTCCTCGAGTCGTCGCAGGTCCTCGGCCAGCCGGTGCTCCTCGTCGCGTAGCGCGCGCAGCTCGTCGCGTCGCGACTGCGCCGCGGCCTTGTCCTTGGACGCGGCCTTGGCCTCGCCTCGGATGGACTCGGTCCGTGCGATGAGCCCGGAGCGCCTGGTGGACATCTCCCGCAGTTGCCCTATATCAAGCGTGTACCCACGCGAGGCCAGACGGTCGGCCACGTCGTCGGCGCTCAGGAGCTGCTTTAGCCATGCGCTGTTCATCGGTCGAGCCTATCCTAAGGTCAGTGTGTGAACGCCCGCCCGGCGCTTACCCGACGAGCGTGGCGGCGTGCGCGGCGAGCGAGAACACCGCTCGGCCGAGATCCTGCACCTCGGGCTTGGCGACCGACGCCGGCTCTGTTAGGACATCGGCGAGCGTCGCCACGATGTCGCGCTCGGGCAGGCCGGCGTCGAGGACGACGAGCCGCCCTAGGGCAGGCCACGCCGTGAGCAGGGCCGCAGCGCAGTCGCGGCCGTTGTAGGTGGTGGCGACGACCGGCAGGCCGGCCCGCGCGTAGTCGCTGAAGACGAGCGCGCCAGGCTCGACGTAGTCGCGGGCTCGTGTGTAAACGGCGCGGGCGGCGCCGACAAGGAGGTTTGCGCGCGCGGCGCCTCCCACCTCGCCCGCGTACGTGACGTAGTCGTTGTCCCAGCACGACGCATAGCGGCGCCAATACGCGTGGTCGTGGATGGGCCCGGCCAGCACGAGCCTTCGGCGTGCGCGCAGTGCGGCTTGCGCGGCGATGTGCGGCGCCTTGGCCGGGTAAATGCGACCCATCCACAGGTCGAAGTCGCCTTCTGGGCGTGCGCCCGGCTCCGGGGTGAGGTCGGCCCCTGGAGCGAACGCAGGCCTGGGCCGCAGCTCGGTGTAGCGCTCCAACATCTCCGGGGAGTAGCAAAAGAGCGAGACCCGGTCGCGATCCAGCAGGACTGGCGCTCCGTAGTCGTTGAGCGAGTGCTGGAACGTAGCCACCCTCCCCGCCAAGGCGAGGGCGTGGGCACGCCACCCATCGTCGGCGACGTCCTCGTGGCCGGGCACGACGACGTCGAACGCCGGGGCGTCGCCCGGTCTGATCGGCAGCTCGCGTAGGGGCGTCTGGAGGTGGCGGCGGCCGGCCGTCGCGCCGGGGGACCAGCGCGGCCCGACCAGGGTGAGTTCCCAGCCGTTGGCCTCGACCCCGCAAGCAACGGCGTACAGCCAGCGCTCGATGCCTCCGTAGGACGCTGGCGGGAAGCCGTAGGCGCTCGGGAAGTCGCAGACCGCGACGCGCATCACGGCACCGCTGGGAGCAGGCCCGCCGCCACGAGCGCGTCGCCGACCACCTCGCGCGCGCTCGAGCGCACGATGCGGTCCGTGATCTTGGGGATGGCGTTGAGCCCGCGGCGCACGATTTCCCATACACCCGCGGGCGGGAGGTCTGTGCGGTCGGCGTCGATGACGACGCGATGCGGCTCCAGGAGCGGCCGGCCCGCGGCGCTCACCAGGTGGACGACGAACCGGCCGCCGAAGCGCTCGTGCAGCTCCACCGCGACGAGCGCCGCAACCACGTTGTAGAGCTTGCCGACATGGTAGACGGGGTTCTTGCCTGCAAAGCCCTCCATGTTCATTGGGAGCATCGGTGTGATCACGCCGTTAACGCGGTTGCCGCGGCCCACTACGCCCTCGTCGCCAGACTCCAGTGAGCTGCCGGTCGCCGTGAGGTAGAGCTCGAGCGCGTCGGGCCGGTCGCGCGTGTTGAGCGACAGCTCCAGGCTGAGGCCCATGCTCTGGGCGCTCGCGTGCAGCAGCTCGGCAGCCGACTCGAGGTTCGCCTGGTAGGTCGCCAGGTCAGGCACGGCGTGGGCGAGCTGGGGGAGGCAGAGCACGGCCGTAAGTCGGTCACCCCGGTGCAAGACCATGGCCTTGATGTCGCCGCCCAACCACTCCCAGGAGCGTGAGCGCAGCGCGCCGATCGCTGTGATGGCGAACACCGACGCGGGGTCTAGCGGCGCGAAGCCGGTACCCAGCGAGGTGTCGTTGGCCAGCAGCGTGCGCCGTTCCCGAAGGTCGTCGAGGCTGCGCGGCTCGAACCAGTGCCGGCGCGTGTCGAGGGCCCGAGGATCGTCGACATGGCCTGGGCTGCTCGCCGTTGACAGATTGAGCTCGACCTCTAGGGCGCCGGCGTCGAGGCCGGGCAGGCGGTGCGTGAAGAAGTCCCGGACGACGCTTCTCAGCAGCGCGGGGACGCCGAGGTCGCGGCCGGCGAACCGCAGCGAGGCGCGACCATTGACCAGCACGCGGACCGGACTGGTGACGACCCCAGACCCGAGGCTCACTGTGCTCGCCCCGCCCAGCAGGCACACCTTGTCGAAGTTGTGGTGCAGCACCGCGCCCGCCCGCGCCAGTGTGTGCAGAGCGTAGGCCGACGAAAGGGCCTCGGCGAGGTCGTCGGCGAGCGAGTCTGGGTGGCCGGGGCCCTTGACCTCGGCGAGGCCGATGTCCGCCCTGCCGAGCGCTCCGCCGCGCAGCGCGAACTGCCCGTCCGCGCTCTGCCAGACCGCCTCATGCGCCTGAACCGTCATGGCGTCGGCACCGCGGCCCGCAGCTCGCGCTCGGCCCGCTCGGCGAGGCGCTCGGCGTGAGGGGCGTGGGGATGCGCCTGCTGGCCGCGGGGCACCACTTCGTAGGCCAGCTTGGGGCGGCAGGTTGTGCATATCGTCGGGCACCGGGACGGGAAGAGGTAGGCCTCGACGTCGCTGGGACGTGTCGCGCGGAGGTCGAGGCCGTCGGACTCATCGCCCCACTTCGCCGCGCGGCTGCAGCGATAGAGGCGACCTGCCTCCAGGGTGGCGCAGAAGTGGCGGTCCTCGCAGCCCGCGAAAGCCTCGGCCGCCTGCTCGGCGGACGCGGGAGGATCCAGCGGATCCTGGCGATCCCACGTGCGACGGATAATGCGCACGCGGTCGGCGAGGCCAAGGCGAGCGAAGTAGGCGAGCAGCGGTGCCTCCAGGCCGTCGGTAACGGGGTATAGAGAGACGCCGATCGTGTCGAAGCGCTCCCAGACTTCGGTTGGCGCCCGCGCGACGAGCAACCCGTTCGTAATGACCTCGACGGTCTCGAGCGCCGTGCAGGCGGCGGCAATCGCTGCAATGGCCGCGAAGTGCGGTGACAGCAGCGCCTCGCCGCCCAGCAGCCGAAAGCAGCGCGCCCCGGCGTCCGCCGCCAAGAGGAGGTCGAGGTCGGCCACGAAGTGCTCCGGGCGCACGGGCAGGTGTGGGCGGGCCTGGTCGGGGACGCGAAAGGAGCAGTGCCTGCACCGCAGATTGCAGCTGCTCGTGAGCGAGTACTCCAGGTTGGGGATCACAAGAGTGGCCATCACGTAGGGGCCACCCTGTCGGGCCGCCCCGACGGCAAGAGTAGGCGGACGGCCGCGGTGACGATGTCGAGCGCGGCCGTCAATAGCGCGATCGCGGCCAGATGTGGGCCTTTGCTGGGGGTATCGGCGAGATCGGCGTAGACGAGCTGCCGCGCCTTCGGGGTCGACACGATAGCCGCGGCCGTCATCCGAACATTCTTGGCCTTCACTGTACGGCCTACATCCAGCTCAGGCGGGTTATCGCCCGCGGCGGGACAGTCACCCATACCTCGTATAGACATCACCTGACCCCCTAGCCAGAAAACAGTACGCGGGACTATACATTGGGAGAGTTCGGTCCAGCGGGACGCGAGTGAAGGGCGGGCGGAGCTAGCGACGTGGGCCTCCGCCAAACTGACGGGCAACACGTGAGCGACCCGGTAGCTGCGCTACCCGCACCACAGCCTTAGATCTGGTGCTCATACCCGGGCCACTTGAACCACCCACCCTCGACGCCGGGCCTGCTGACCGACGGGAGCCTTGGTGCTCTGTTCTCGGAAGCAACGCTTTTACTTGGTGTCTGGAGGCGGAGCGGCCGTGCGACGGGTGGCCCTCACTGCGCCAGCCTGTTCCACGGACACGGTGACCTATCCGGCACGGACTGGAATACTTCCGCCATGCTCCGGGCTTGTGCCAGCCTCGTGTCGCTTATCTGGATCCTCGCGAGTGTCCCCGCAAGCGTGTTTGGCGCGAGCTGGAGGTTCGAAAACGCCCCCGATCCGCCAGGCTCGATGAACTCCTTGGGCGAGAGCAGCGTCTGGCTGTCGGGCGTGTCGTGCTCCTCTTCTACGGCGTGCACCGCTGTCGGCGGCTATGTCACCAGCCAAGGCCCCACCGAGACGCTCGCGGAGCGGTGGAACGGCTCCCGCTGGAGCATCCAACAGACCCCGAACGTCAGCGGTGCGCCGGAGAGCGCACTGTCGGCAGTGTCTTGCGCCAACGCGAAGATGTGCACGGCCGTAGGCGCGTCTGGGAGCGGATCGTCATTCGACACCGGCGGAAAGCCGCTCGTAGAGACGTGGAATGGGAAGCGATGGACGATGCGCACGGCGCCAAACCCAACCGGCGACGGCGTCTTGGACGGCGTTTCGTGCAACACGCCGACGACGTGCGTCGCGGTCGGCGAGACATTCAGCGCCGCGATCGAACCGCCACATGCGTTGGTGGAGACCACAGCCGGCGGTGAATGGACCGCTCAGGAAGTTCAACCTGCGCCAACAGCGCCCGGCGATACACCGACCTTGGCGGGCGTATCGTGCGCGGCGGCGACCGCGTGTCGCGCCGTCGGTGGATTCGCAGACAACTACTACCCAGGGCTGGAAGCCTTCGTGACCTTGGCCGGCGGCACATGGACGACCGAAGTAGTGCAGCCGCCCGACTCGCCGAGTCCCGGACTGACCTCGGTCTCGTGCCCAGATACGTCGAACTGCGTTGCAGCCGGCAACGCCCTCAACTCCGAAGGGGCGCTGCTGCCGGAGGCCGAGGTCTGGGCCGGAACCGACCGGCAAGTCTCGCCCAGCCTCGTACCTAGCACTGTCCAGGCAGGCCTGAATGGCATCTCATGCGCCTCAGCTACGGCCTGCACAGCGGTCGGGTACTACGTGCTTGGCGTCACTGACGGCGGAACCGGCCTAGTCAAGAGCTGGAACGGAACAGCATGGAAAACAGAAACTCCGCAAGCGGCGCCCACTGAAGGTATCCTGCGCGACCCCAGCCTGTCCGCGGTCTCATGCACGGCGCCAGCCAGCTGTGTCGCTGTCGGGGTCCGCGGCAGCCAACTGGACAGTACGGCCAAGATCCTCGTCGAGCGCGAGGGACCGCCATTGGCTACCAGGCACCGCAAACACAAACGCAAGCGCCACCACTGACAAAGCACCACCTCGACCAAACGCCGGCCCCTACAAACCCGTGCGCCTCCGGCCCAAGTCCTCGCGTTCAAAGGAGGTGCTGACCTCTTGACCCCCAGTTACGGGGCGACTGCCAGATTCAGCCCAGGCGGAGCCAGCCGCCCGGGTCAACCCCAGGTCAGCGCACCGGCGAAGTGACGCATCTTCAGCGTGATCGAGCCCGGTGATCCCGGAAATGTGAGGGTCAACCGGGTGAAGTGGCCGCCCTTCGGGGCGCTTGCCACGACATCGACGCGTCCTTTCGAGACGATGCCCTGATGCATCTCGGCCTTGGTTCCCGCACCGACTGCGCGCGTCGCGCCCCACGAACCCCAACTGACGACGATGCTCGAGCCCCCAGGACAGCCCGGCAACTCACATTCGAGACGGTGAGGACGAACCGCGAAGACGGGCGACCCGCAGGAGCGCGTGCATGCCGCGAGCAGGGTGGGCAGCGCATGGCGACTCACCCGCGTGCTCCCGCCCCTCGCCGACAGGCCAACCACTTCTACAGGCGTTTCTTGCGACGCGTGCGGTTGGACGTACACCCTGCCGTCACCGATCTCGCCATAGAGGTTTTCGCCCCAGCACTCGACATGGCCGTTCGTCAGAGCTGCGCAGGTGTGCCCTAGCGCCGAGACTACGCGCGCGGCATCGGCGATGCCCTGCACTTCGACCGGCGTCGCCTGCCCGACCGGCATCGCCTGCCCGATTTCACTGGTGCTCCCACCGCCCAGTTGACCGTAGTTGTCATCGCCGATGCAATCGATGTGGGCATCCGACACCACCTCGCAAGTCACGCTTGCTCCCACCGCCAGCTGAATCGCACCGCTGAAGCCAGCGACGGCCACGGGCAATTCCTGAATGATCGTTTCGGCATTGGTGCCGAGTTGATTCAAACTATCCCTGCCCCAGCAGTCGACGCTCCCGTCGGAGAGCAACGCGCAGGCGTGATCGGGACCGACGCCCACCTGTGTGGCATCGGTAATCCCAGTCACTTCGATCGGCACGTCATCCAGCGCGTTGGCCGCGCCCAGCGCCCCGCTTGGGTCGGCGCCCCAGCACTCGACATGGCCGTCGGCGAGCAGAGCACACGTGTCTTTCGACCCTGCACTGACCTGCACGGCCTGCGAGATGCCCGTCACTTCGGTGGGCGTGTCGCGCGGTTCCACTGTCGTGACCCCATCGCCTAGCTCGCCGTAGACATCTGCGCCCCAGCAGTCCACGTGGCCGTCGGAGAGCAGAGCGCAGGTATGGTCTTCGCCGACCGTGACCTGCGTGGCGCTCGTCACGTGACGGACGGAGACCGGCGTGTCCTGGCGGAGACTCAAAGCGCCGTCGCCGAGCTCGCCGTCGTCGCCGTCGCCCCAGCAATCTACGCCGCCGCCTGCCAACACGGCGCAGGTACGGTTTTCGCCAGCAGCGATCCCGGTCGCGTGCCGCAGCCCGCGCACTTCCACGGGGCGCGCCCTCGGACCGCTTAGGGCGCCGTTGCCGAGTTGCCCGTAGCCGTCTTCGCCCCAGCAGTAGACCCTGCCGCTCGACGGCAGCGCGCAGCTGTGATACCAGCCGGCTGTCACCTGCAGCGGACTGGCGCGTGCCGCCGAAACGTTGGGATACAGCACAAGCAGCGCAAGCGCCAGTGCGGCCGTCACCCACCACGTGACCGCCGGCCCGACCGTGCCCGCACACCGCCCCGTCGACGCTGACCCATCGCCTCCGACAGACTGGCCCGCGACAGGGCGCGGCGACGGCGACGGCATTATGCGCTCACATGATCGGTGATGTGGATACGCGCGGGCTGCAAAGCGTTGGGAAACCTACATCACGGGATGCGCGGAGCCTAGCCGTAGGGCGCTCTGCCTGTGCCCGAACGCCGCCGGCCAACTATGGCCGCCCTCGCTTCGATCTCGATCAGCTCTGTGCCGCGCACCATGTTGAGCACCTGCGGGGCCTCTAGGCACCGTGGAACACCGGACCGGCCCAGTACACAGGGTCGGCGACGGGAACCTCATTTGCAGAGGTCATGCCTCGCATCGGGAAGCGCGTCCACGGATATGCCTCCATGATCTCTGCGGTCGTGCTGGTCCGCATCCATCGTTGGGCCGCATGTAGGGAGCCGGCGATGTCGTCCACGGGCCGTCCGGATGCCGACAGGACTCCATAGAATCGGGTGAAGAGGATCGTCGTTGCGAGGTCCGACACGTTCCAAGAGGTGCCTATCGCTCCGCGGTATCCTGCTGCGAGCAGCTCGCTGGCGACACTTACCGCCTCGAAGGCGAGCGAGGGGTCTGAGACGCCGGACACGCACGCTGATGCCACTGCGAGACGTGCCCCCGCCACGCACAGAGCTTGACATCCGCAGTAGACGATCACCTGTCCTCTTTCGCTTTAGAGCTTATGCGCTCATGGCGGGACACTCGAACAGCCCAGAACTCGTTATCAGGGCATCACGATTCCAACTGATGTTGTCTTTGATTCGAGGCTCGCCCATAGTTTCGGTTCTCCATGTCAATACCGCATAGATAAACCATTTGCCGCCCGGACACGCTCCTCGTAAGGCTTCTCGAGACGGCCGACTGAGCCCGGAACAGGGCCTATTGTCAAGGGTTTGTGCCGAGGTTTGTGCCGCGACGACCAAACGTGGGCAGCCGAGATAGCGATCACTATCTCAAAAACATGCCCATTTGCAGCGCCTTCTCGATGGCGAGACCGGGATTCGAACCCGGGACACCACGATTTTCAGGCGTGTGCCCGCCAAACTCACCGCGGTGCTGATCCTAGGGAAAAGCCCCACGTTTACGGGCATTTTGCGGTGCCTCAGCGGAGGCGGACGGCGGTGCCACCCGCCGAGATACCGCCGGTTGCCCGCGGTTGCCGGCGGGTTCTGGACAACGGCTAGGGGTCGTTGTCCAAAACCCCGGCGGGGCAATGGCGAGAGTGATCGCACCGGGCTGCTTGGAGGGCTCCGGCTGTTCGTCGATGACTGTGCTCACGATGCCCACACCGTGACGTGGTGGTGCTGCTGATCCCGCCCAGGGAGCGAGCGGGCCGCCGAGCTGGGTGTCGCTGGGTCGGAAGCGCTTCCGAGGCTCACGCCGGCTCACGGCCAATCTCGATAGTGAGGACCACAGCACCTCGAGGCTGCGAATCGGCGTCGATTTGCACCTCCACCTCGGCGAGTGCTTGGCCGTGTCGAGTCAACTCGTCTCTGAGCCGCGTCTTGGGTTCGAGCCGCACAACTGTGGCTTGGAGGACCCCTGGGTCTCGGTCTACCGAGCAGGTCAGATTTACGCCGATGACATCAGCCCGTCCCAGATCGACGCCGAGCTCGACCGCCAACGCCGCCACAGCAACCACGGTTGCCTTGTCGACGAGCATCCCGACCCGCTCGCCTGTATTCGACGAGTTTTGAACCAAGCGCCGGAGCACGTCGGCGAAGATATTTAGATCCATGGTCCTCCCCTGAAAGGACGAGCGCGCGGCCCAAAGCTCTGCGCCGGTGACGCGCCGATCATCGTGGTCGGCCTGATCCCTGAGATCGCTTGACCAGACGGCGCTGCCGATCGCAAGGGCGCTCTCGATGGAGCCGAACGTCCATCCTGAACGGCACTGCTGCCGGCCTGAAAATCACGCGAATGCCTTTTAGGTGATGAAGCGGTGGATGGCCTCGTTGGCGTGGTCCTGAAACGACGGGTTGGCCAGGTCGGGGAAGATGTCTGCTTGGTCGACCACGGGACCCTTGAGGACTTCCCCCTTGCTGGCGTAGAACACGCCGCTGGACAGGGTTGGGTCGGTGACGCCGTCGACCAGTCGCTTCGCGCCCACGTCAAGTTTGTGGGCGATGCCGAGGCGGGGCATGACGTACTTGGCGGCTATGCGCAGCGGCAATGCGAGGTCGTTGGGTGCTTGGGTGCCGGTGGTGTTGCCGGGGCTCATGGAGATGAATCGGCGGTCGGGGTGTTGGCGGGCCAGGTAGGCCATCCATAGGATGCCGATCAACTTGGCCTGCCCATAGGCCAAATTGACGTCAGGTTTGCCGCCGGCGAAATAGCTGCCGTCGATGACAGTGGCGAGCTCGTCGGCGGAGTTTGAGTCAAACGACGGCCGCTTGAACCCCATTTTCGGGATTCCTCTGGCTGCCTCGCTTCCGGCGAAGAGCGCCACCTCGCCAAGCCGGTTCTCGGCCAGCAGCGTCTCGAGGAGGACAACGTGGCCAAGAACGTTCTGCGCGAACATGTAAGTGGTCCCGTCGGCGGTCAACTTCATCGGCGTCTTGCCGCCCATTCCACCGGCGTTCATGACCACCGCGTCGAGCGATCCGTCAATGCCCGCCAGGCCGGCGCGGACCGAGCCGGGATCGGAAACGTCCATGAGAACGATGTCGAAGATGCGCCGGCCGGTTTTCGCTTCGAGATCGGCCTTTGCCGTTGCCGCCCGGTCTTGGTTGCGGCACGCCAGGTAGATGCGAGCGGTCTCGGGACGTGATGCCAGTTGCCGGGCTATGTCCTTGCCGATCCCGACGTTGGCGCCGGTGATCAACACGGTCTTTCCTTTGGTGGTTTGCATTTGAGTCATCTCCTGCCCTCTCAGATCGCGAGGCGGCCGCCATCGACGGGGATGATCGCCCCGTTGATGTAGCCGGCAGCCGGGGTCGCGAGGAACGTGATGACGTCGGACAGCTCGTGCACTTCAGCGACGCGGCGGAGCGGAATCTGCTTGGCGAACTCCTTGGCCATCTCCAACCTCGGCTCCAATGCCGGCGTCGACGTCGGACCGGGGGCGACCGCGTTGACCCGGACGTTCTGGGGCCCGTATTCGGCGGCCCACGCCTTGGTGAGCAGCTCGATCGCGGCGCGCGAGGCGCCGTAGGCAGCCATGCCTGGTTGGCCGTAGCTCGCGACCATTGTGGAGACGTTGATGATCGATCCGCCGCCGCGGGCGGCGATCTTCGGGGCGAGCGCGGCGACGAGGAAGAACGGCGCCTTGACGTTGATCTGGAACAGCCCGTCGAACGCCGCCTCGTCGGTGTCAGCCGTCAATGCGAGGGCGGCAAAGCCGGCACAGTTGACCAGAACATCGATCTCGCCTGCTGCGTCGGCAACGCGCCTCACCTCGGACATCTCCGAGAAATCAGCGGCGATGAACTGCGCATCGTGCCCACCCGCCCGGATCTTCTCCACGGTGCTCGCGCCGCGGGTCTCATCGCGGCCGGTGATGATCACCGACGCGCCCTTCTCAGCCATCGCCAGTGCGGCGGCGGAACCCATTCCTGATGTGCCGCCGGTGATAAGGGCGGTCTTGCCTTGAAGTGACATGTATCCGTTCTCCCTTGAGTGGTTGTCGCGACCCTCGAACTGGATCGTGCGTTCCACTCTAACACAGAATGGATGGTGCGATCCATTCTGTTGGTAGAATCTGCGATATGAACACGACTAGCCCCTCCTCTCGCCCGTTGACGCGCAAGGGCCAGGAGACCCGCCAGCGCATCATCGACGCGGCCGCCGGGTTGATCTTCCAGCGAGGCGTTGCGCACACGACGATCGAGGACGTACGCGCGGCAGCGGACGTCTCGAGCTCGCAGCTCTACCACTACTTCGAGGACAAGACGGCCCTGGTCCGGGCAGTGGTTGACCACCAGGCCGAGACAATGGCCGGCGGGCAGGAGATGTTCGATTTCAGCACGCTGGATGGCCTGCGAGCCTGGCGCGACTTCCTGATCGCAGCCCAGCGCGAGCACCACTGCATCGGCGGCTGCCCAATCGGCTCTCTCGGAGGCCAGCTAGCCGAGACCGATCCCGACGCAAGAGCCCACGTCGCCGAGGGCTTCAAACGTTGGGAAGCCACGATCCAGAACGGTCTGCGAGCGATGCAAGCACGAGGCGAGCTCACGCCCGACACCGACCCCGACACCCTCGCCCTCGCGCTCCTAGCCGCCCTACAAGGCGGCCTGCTCCTCACTCAGATCAAACGCGACACCAAACCGCTAGAAGCCGCGCTTGACGCAATGATCGAACTCATCGCCCGACTCAGCCGCGGCAGCTAGTAGCGGCCTCGCGCGATACGCGTCGAGACCCCGCCGCGCCGCACGAGCCCCGGTCAAAGGCAACTGTTGACCGAATCCCGGGACACCGGATATCCGAGCAGCGCGCGTCGACTGCCCTATGGGCCTCCCCCACGTCCATCGGGCGATCGGCCCTCGCCAAAGCCTTCATTTCGCCCCTGTTTGCTTCTATTCGCCAACGTTTGCTGACAATGAGATTCATCGGGTGCCACTCCAGTTGCTTGCTGAGTGGACGCTGGACGCTGGCTGTCCTTGCCGAGCTATGCGACGGAGCACGCCAGCGTATAACGGCTACCGCCGGTGGTGTATCAGTTTGGGTCGGCGGTGGGGTAGGCTGCGGCCGTCGTGAAACGGCTGACGGTCCTTATCGTGGTGGTGGCGCTACTCGGTGGCATGGCCCTGCTCACCGGGCATGGGCGAGCGACCGCCTTCTCTGCGCCGAACCGCAACTGCCCGGCGGTCCCGACGCTCAGGAGCTTCAAGCGCGGTTACCCGATCCTGATTCAGACGCGCAGTGTGTCGTGCGCGCAGGCGTTGACGATGGTGCAGGCAATGGAGTCGGGCGTCGGTGTGACGTTTGTCGGCAACCCCGAAGGTCCGGCCTCCCAGTTCCGCTGGAAGCTCTACGGCCTACCCGGCTGGACGTGCTTCGGCGACGGCAGCGGCTTTCCCGGTCACGGGGAAGGCGGGGACTGCTCAAAGGGAGCCGCCACCGTCGAGTGGTACCACGCCTAGGGCTCACGACTGAACGATTAGCGGGGTCAAGTGACGTACCGGAGCGCTCGACGGGGATCAAGGACTTGACGCCGCGACGCTGATCCCTCTGCCCAGCCTGACCAGTGCGGCAACTGTCGGAAAGTCTGGGGTGAGTTGCTAGCCATTAGGGGTGTCTTCCCGGCGGATCTTTCTTGCTTGTCGCTGCCTGCGACGTGCCTCGGCTCGGCCATCAAAGTCACCCGTCTTGCCTGCCGACGGGAGTGAGGAGACGAGTGTGTCGAGCTCGGTATTCGGCACCCATGGTTCGGTGAGGCTGACCGCAAGCTGGATCGGCTCGGGCGGACCGGCCCAGCCGCCGAAGCCGACCCATCGGTCCAGCTTCATCTGGTGCTTCTTGAGCGTTCCGTACTTGCGTAGCCGATCGGCGAGTTCCTGCGATCGTGCCGCGGGTACTGTCATCACGGTGACCGCATGTTGAGGGCTGATGATGGTCTCGTCGTGTGTGCGGCTGTCGAGCGCCGAGCGCCGCTTGTGTCTCGTGAGTGCTGAGGCGATTCTGCGTCGTGTCTTCTCGTCGAAGTCGAGGATTGCGAGTGCCGGGTCAAGCCGTCCTGTCGCGCGGCTCTGATCGAAGCAGTCGAGCAGCTCACGGACGTCGCGGTGATGGTTTACTGATGGCCGTTTGGCGGCGGTCTTTCTCAGGCCGTGCTTGTAGAAGAACCATGAATCCAGTTGCTCTGTATGGGATAGGAGATGGGTCGGAGCGGGCGAGGTGCCGTCCGGGGCGTCCTCCCAGAAGAGACCGAACATCAGGTAATGCATGAAATAGTCAAGCTCATCTGGCGCCCACGCGGCGCGGGTGCGGTCGAGTCTACGCCGGCATTTGAGGTAATGGATGAGTTCACTGGGTCGCTCGACGATCTCGCAGATGAGCTCCAGATCGTGCAAAGAGATCAGCAGTGGCGTCGGGTCGCTGGGCAGGAGCCCCGCGTCGGCCAGGTGCCAAGTCGATGGCGCCACACCGGACAGATCCTCAAGCACCACGATCAGCTCGAACGTGTGCTCAACCCCGTTCAAATCGAGCTTCAACGGGTGGCCGCGCTTATCAGTGATCCTAAGATCCGCGGGAGCTCCGAGCAAGAGATCGCGGCTACGCCGTGTCTGCTCGGCGGCCTTGCTGACCTCGTTTTTCAGCCAATCTCGGAACGAGTCTTGGGCCAAACGTCGGGCGGAGGGACGCATACTAGATGCCTTGGCCTCGATGATCAGCACTGCGGTGTCCATACGCACGAGCCCGTCGATCTCGCCGTGCTGATCACTGCCGTCGCCATCGTAGCGGACCTCACCGTGTGCCCAGTCCGGGCGCAACGCGCTCGTGAGGGCCACATTGGCGCGGCGCTCGACCATTGCTCGCCGATGCCGCTCGAAGCGTTTGAAAGCACGCTCGTCGTGATCTTTGAGCGCTTTCTCGATACAGGGGCGCAGCGCCCAGATCAGGCTCGGTGCGGAAACACACAGGTAGCGTCCCTGCCCATCGCAGGCGAGCGGACGGGCGCGGACGTCCTCGACGTCGATGTCTTTGCCATGTGGGAGTTCCTCGCCGAACTCGATCGAGAACGCGGAGAGGTAGGCGTCTACTTCGCCACGGTTGACGCCGGTACGCTCGGCGAGCTCCGAGGCAGTAAAGCTCAGGGTCTGCCCGACTTCGTGAGCCGCCCAGGCGAGCATGATCTCGTGGATACGGCGTTCGGACTCAGGGACTCCCATCGCTTTTAGCGCAGCGAGAGTCTCCCCTTCGGGTCCCTCGCGCAAGCTCTCGTCGTCGTCTAACTTGGCTATCAGCTGATCGGCGTAGGCTCGGGCTTGCAGCGTCCGCTGCTTGAGACGCTCGAGGCCGAACTCGTTGACGGCATTGACTAGCGCGAGCCCTGTTGTGGCAGTGAAGTCGCAGGCCGCCAGGACGTCTCCACTAACCGCTTGGTCGTCGAAGAGCTCCTGCACCGTGTTGGTCTCCTGCCAGTCGTAGGAGGGGGCGCGTACGGCGACGCGGTGCCCGATCGCAGCAGCCCGCATTTCTGCGAACGGATCGGGTTGACCGGGTACGCCGACGGCTTCGTGCATCCGGCACAGCGCGTTGGTCTGCAAGAGTTCGCGCAGGTGGCCTTGGATCGCCTCGTAGTCTGGTTGGTTGGGAGCGGGCGCGGAGCTTCCTGCGCGGGTTGGCCGGCGGAGTAGGACAGCGGCGGCGAGCTCAACCGCGGCGGCAAGCCCCTCGTGCTCCCACTCCTTGTAGGTCTCGGGGTTCATGAGCGAGTTGGCCATCCAGAGCCAGGCTAGGATGTCGAACGCGTCGTGGGGCGCAAGCGTCTCCTGCAGCCGTGCGATCCCCGCTTCATACTCTGCGGGAAGTCGTTCGAAGAATTTGCGTCCCGCGTCGCGGAACTTCTCTAGCTCGGGGGAACTCTGGTCGACGGCCGTCCTCATGCTACGTCCATAACGCTCGATCGTGAGCGGCCCGAGCTGGACGGCGTCGTACGGCATGCGTTTGACGCGTCTGGCCTCGCGGATCCTCTTACGCTTCTTGTCCCCTCGCTTGCTCATATCTCTACCCAGCCAACCACGATAGACACCGTACTGGCGGACACTCGAGCATTGCGGCGCGACTGTTAGATGGTGGGGTAGGTTACTTAGCTCAGCACACGCCGCCAGTGCGTGCTCCTGTCTGTTCAAACGTCATCCCCACCCTCGACACCCTGCAGTGCCATCTCCAGTTGCGGTGGCTAGGGGTGCCAGTGGGAGGGGCACTGCAGAGCGTCGATCTGCTCGGCCATCGCACTGAGGAGTTTGGGTGGTCGGCCTGTCGAGGGTGAGCCTGAGTGATTCTGTGCGACGTAGAGCTAGCGTCGGCGGCGTGAGCGACTGGCGGGGGTCATTTATCGTCAGCTACGAGGTAGAGGTTCTCTGCTGCATCGATCGCGTTGTCGAGGGCAGGCAGCCCTGGGGGCGTGAGACTACGGATGGATGCTAGGCCGACGGCGATGTCGCGCACCTCGAACGCGAACTCGACCATCACGGTGCTGATGAACCCCGGCCAGCGGTCGGGTGCACCGAGAACATCCCACTCATTGGAGGCGCTAGGCTGTAGCAACCACCGCTTGATGCCCTCAGCGTCGGCATGAGCGCTGCGACTGTAGAGATCAAACATCTCTCGATCGGCGTGCTTGGCAACTAGGCGATGGGGAGTGCTTGGCGCAGGTCCCACCAACCACTGACGAGCGTGCTCTCCACTGTCGTCCTCCAGGATCGCCTTCATGCGACTGTGAGCCTCGGTCAGCAGGCGCTTGAGTCCAAGAGTCTCGGGCTCATAGCCGGTCGCCGCGAGCGCCATCGCGGCTCGGGTAGCGCGGTGCGCCATCACTCCGAGAAACAGCAGAGCGGTAGCAACGAGATGTGACGCGGGGACCGGGTCCTCGTCGAACTTCGGGAGATCCGACTGACAGAGCACCCAAGAGAGAACGTCTGTTGCCTGTCGCACGACGGCAAGTATCGGCAGATCGGAGTCGACGCTCGCGCGGAGTCGCGCCTCGGCTGCGTCGAAGTCGGCGGCTGTCGGTGCCGGGTTGCCTTGCATATTTCGGGCTTGGCGGCTACGCGACCCAGCGGGCGTCTGCGAGCTCGTGCTTGTACTTGCCGGTGGCTAGATACGCGTGCAGGCGCCGTCCCGCGGCTAGCGGGCGGATCTTGCCCGCCGCCTGGTTGGGTGTCCTTGCCTCGGTGGCGTAGATCTCGCAGTAGTTTGGGTCTTCCGGGGAGACGGCCGGGTCGGTCGCAAACACTAGGTACCCCCGGCGGCGTGCGCGCTCATCGTTGACCTTGGCGATCCGCTCGTTCTCCTGCTCGAGCTCGCGAGCCCACGCAAAGAGATCGATCTGGGTGTCGGTAGGTGGTGGCATGGACCAGGGCCCCTCCCGTTAGAGCTTAGGGGCTATCTTCCCACCGGCTTGGGACGGTATTCGCGCTCACGCTATGACTTGCTCTTGTCGCCTGCGGCGATGAAGCGTCGTAGACCGTCGAAGTCCTGTCCGGTGTAGGCGTCGAAGGTCGCTTGGCCGACCTTCTCGTAGGCCCATTCTCGGCCCGCGAGGCGTGTTGCGTCCTCACACCAGCGCCGGGCGCGGCGGTCCTTGAGGGCGACGTCGAGATCTTCTTGGCCCTTGGTCTCGATGATCAGGCAGCTATCGTCGGTCAGCCGCACGACGAAGTCGGGGTAGTAGTAGCGCAGGGCGCCTGCCTTGGAGATGTACTCCAGCGCGAAGCGGCTGTTCATCGTGAGCTTCGCCCAGGCGGTGACGTCGGTCGCCCGGTCAAGGAACTGTGCGAAGCGGCCCTCCAGGGCGTTGTCGACGGGTGTGAGGTTGAAGATCGTGCGCTTGCCCTCAACGGTCTGGCGAGACCAAGGAAACGGCGGGGTTTGGGACAGCCGGAAGGCGTTCTCGGTGATCGTTGGTTCGCGCTCGACGATCGCCAGCGCACGGATCGCCTCGCCAAATGCGCTCTCAACGAGCTTTTGGGCATCGTTCTCTGCCAGCCGGCGCAGGACAACCTTGTCGTCCAGCTCGACAGACTGCTCGAACACGCGGGTCTTGAGGTAGTCGCGGACCATCGGCGCGAGCGTGGCGAACGCCCCAGAGAGCCGGTCGACCCCAGCTGCCTTGGCGACGCTGCGCGTGTAGTAGGTGATCACGCCGGATGGGTCCTCTGCGTAGGGAACGAGGAACTCGTACTCCTCGATGATGCCCTTGTCGATCAGGTGCATGCCGCGGTACTGCACGTACTCGTCTGGCTGCACGTCGGGGACCGCGAGTCGATGCTTCGGATCGGGCACGTCGCTTGGATTTAGCTGGCTCAGGGCACTGTCCGAGCGAGCCAGAGCACGCGTGAGCTGCGGGATCACGATGTCAAAACGCCGCTTTGCCTCGTCGGCAAAGATCGTCAGTGCTCCGGGCTTGATCTTGTCGGCGTCCTCGCGCTCGACTATGAGGCCCCCGTCGAGCTCTGTGTTCCAGAGGTGGCGGAAGGCTTCGTGCTCGATCACGACCACGCGCTCGTCGAATCCTGAGCCAGGCGGGGTCATCCGACGCAAGCCACGCCCGAGGGCCTGCTCGGGCAGGATCTTGTTCGCGGCGGTAAGAGCCCTCAGCGTAACAATCACGCAGACGTTTCGGACGTCCCAGCCCTCACGCAGCATGAGGACGCTGACGATGCAACGGATGGGGCTGTCGGGTCCGTCCACGTCGCGTGCTGCGCGCCGAGCCAGATCGAGGTCGTCCTTGGTGATCTCACCCGAGCGGGTGGTATGGATGACAAGCAGCCGGTCGCCAGAGAAGTCTGGAAGCTGGCGCAGATAGTCGCCTGCCTCATCGGCGGCAAGCGTGTTCTCGCACATCACAAAGAGGACCGGCCGCTTACCCGACGGTGAGAGCGTCTCCTGGAACGCCCTCCATCGACCTACAGCGACATCGAGCCACTGGCGGTTGCGCTGAAAGGAAGTATCTCCCAGCTCGACCTCTGCGCCCTTGACCTCTCCGATAATTGGTGTCTTGACGATCCCGTCAGCGACCGCCTGAGCCAGCGGATAGTCGACGACTACGTGACGGAAGACGCCGCCCTTCTCGTACTTCGGAGTGGCTGAGAAGTCGAGCTGCGAGACCACCCCAGCATCAGAATCATCCGGCGATTGCTTTCGCAACTCGGCGTGCAGCCTCTCGATCGTCTGATTCCAAGTGAGTTTCTCGTCGTGAACGTGATGGGCCTCGTCGTTGACGACCATCACTCGCTGGCGCTCTGAGATGGCATCGAAGAGGCGCTCGGCGGAGGATGCGTCGACATCGCGGTTAACACGGGGCCCTACCATCGCCTCCACCGGATTGGGAGCCGTTTTATTCTTGCCGCGTGCCGTGGACGGCTCGTACAACCGCTGGATATTCGTGAGGTACAGCACGCCGCGTGCCGTCACCGGGGACGGATCGTCTTGCAAGAACACAGCAAGGTCAAAGTCGTGTGACCACTCGGGCGGCACCAACGGATCGCGCCGGAAGGTCGCTCCGTCACCGAAGTCGGACTTCAAGCGCTCGAACACGATCAGGTTCGGTGCGATCACGAGGAACGAGGTTGTCATCGGCGAGTCGGACTCATAGAGCGCGTGGAAGTAGGACCAGACGATGCAGAGGCTCATCGCCATCGTCTTGCCGGAGCCCGTCGCCATCTTCATCGCCAATCGTTGGCGCTTGGTTTCACCAGGCTGGAGCGTCATCCCGTGCTCGGCGTACTCAAGGAGGTCAGCCAACGCACGAACCGGCTCGACCTCGGTCAAGTAGATGAACGTCTCAACGGCCTCGCGCTGGCAGAAGTAGAAGCGAAATGGCTGACCGTCCTCGGAGCGATGCTCATCGGCGAACCAGAAGCTCAGCAGTCGCCGAGAGGTGGCTGAGGCTCCCGGATACCCTTGTGCGCGCCATGCATCGACATGCGCTCGCACTCCATTCACTGCGTAGGTACCTTCGCTGGGCTTGCGCCGCTCGGGAAGGGCGTACGGGTCACTCGTCGGAGCCGTGGGCTCCTCCGGGCTCATTTGATGCGAACCTCGGCGAGCTTGGTGGTGTCGTTGCCGAAGATGTCGATGATCTTCACGACGATCGCGTAGCTGCCGGGCTTCGGATACTCGTGCCAGTCGCTCTGGGTTGCTAGGGCAGGGTTTTCACGCGTCCGGTATGCCTGCCACTGGTTATGGAAGACCTCGTCGCTGAAGTCGAAGTCCACCGACCAATAGTCGATGAGATCAGACCACGACGCGATGTTCTCGCGGACGTTCTGTGGGATGAGATCCTCGCTGGGGATCGCGAAGTCCTTGATTACCACGCACGCCTCGTGGCCTTTGCGACGGACGTCGAGGTCGACAAATGCAAGCTCGAAAAACCGCACCGCGTCAGCCTCCGAGACCTGACGCTCCATGACCTCCCGCGGAATCTGACGAGGCCGGAGATCCAGCCCGCGGCGGCGGGCGCGCTCGGAGATGGTGTCGTGGAGTCCCATCTCCCACTCCCAGCCGAGCAGGTCGCACGCCTCGATCCCGTTGTCGGCCATCTCATCAATGACTTCCTCGGTCTCATCGATCGTGACCGGAGCATCGGTGGCACCGACGTGGACCATGCGGTTGGCCTTGCGGCCGTGGAGGTGCTCGAAGCCTTCTATGGGCTCAGCGTTATAGAAAGCCAGGATGGTGTCCAGATATGCGCGCAACGCGCCGTTGCCCGACTCGATTTGCCACCGCTGACGCTCATAGGCGCCGAGGTTCTTGATCTCAAACGGGCGGCAGTCGGGAATATTCAGGAGTCGCTTTCGTGTGGTGTGAATTGCGAACCGGCCAAGGTCGCACGCAATCCAGCGTCTCCCGAGTCTCTCTGCTGCGACGGCCGTAGTACCCGAGCCCACAAAAAAGTCCGCTACGAGATCGTCGGGATCGCTCGATGCTTCGACGATGCGCTCCAGCAACACGGGAGGCTTCTGCGTGTCGTAGCCGGTACGTTCGATGGCTTGCGAGTTAACGGGAGGAATATCGTCCCAAACATCATCAACAAGATGGCCCTCATTCTCGGCCAGGTATCGCCTTAGCTGAGGACGCATTGTCTTATCGGCCGGCTTGTAGATGCGACCGTCAGCGTCAAGTTCATTCATCGTGGCCACGCTGTACCGCCATCCCTTGGGTGGCGGGGGGAAGCCTTGCCACTCGTAGGTCATATTCGGACGCGGGTTCGGGCTCGTGAGGTTGTCAAGCCGATATAGACCCCTCCCGTCGCTGTCATCATGCGTGTACTTCGTACTTGCATATGCCTCATCGAGAGGCTCGCGCGGCGGGTTCCAGATGTATGTTGAGCCCTTCGAGTAGTGCAGTATCACCTCATGAACCGGCGACCACTTCTTGGCGTCTCCGTGTCCGGAAACCCGCTTCCACGCGATCTCGGCGCGAAATCGGTCGGGACCAAACACTTCATCGGACAGGACCTTGAGGTAGTGACTAACGTTGGGTGCGCAGTGCAGGTAAAGCGAGCCATCCTCACTCAGGAGTCCGTGTATCAGAGTGAGGCGCTCGTACATCATTGCGAGGTACGATGAGCGCCCACGTCCCCATGTATCTCGATAGGCGTGCTCCTCGAGGATCGACGGTTGCTTCATGACGGACGCATCGCCGACAGCAATTCGATGCGAGAAGTCTGTGCCCGTGTCGAAGGGCGGGTCGATGTAGATGAGCTTGACCTTGCCGGCATAGTCTGCGAGCAGGCTGCTCATCACCAGCTTGTTGTCTCCCCAGATGAGCTGGTTCCGCTCGGCAGTCTGTGGGTCGTTGCCGCCGAACAGTGCTCCCGTGTCGCGCTCGCGGGTCGCCCGGGACTCGTTGATGGTCTCGACGGTCTGGAACGGGAGGTGGACGCGCTCGACGCGTTCGGGCTTCCCGTCCCACTCGAGGCGTACGGTCACGAGGGCGCCTCGATGAGGTGGCTGGCTGGGGAGGATGAGGATCGCGGAGCGGGCACGGGCGGACATCTTTGCGCCTCCTGCGGTCGAACCCCCTGGGGACACGCAGATGCTGCATCTGCTGCTGGGGCGAGCATCGTCAGACGTCCGACGTTAGGACGTGGTTGCGGCCGCGGGGTCGGAGTGCGCGATCGCGCGGTGTTCATCGGCCAGCACCATCAGCCCCGAGGCGGCATCCGGGGCCGCGATCGTGGAGAAGTCCCACAGAGGCCTGGCGGGCACGAGCTCGGGTTTGCCCGGGCAGAGGACGATCGGTTTGTCCGCATCGGCACACACGTCTAGCTCGACCCGCCCGCCAAATCAGGCTCAGGGCTCGCAGGGGTGCGGCCCCTCGTTGTAGCGCTCGAGGTGAAGTTCGGCAACCACGCGCGGGGGAACGAGGCCGCAGCGCAGCCCCTCGTCTGAGATCGTGGCGAGCGCCGTCCACCGGGAACCCGAGCCGCGCAGGACCGTCGCAGTGTCCTGGCCGCCTGTCAGGTAAGCCAGCGCGAACGGTCCACGTGTGCTGACGTGCACCCATGCGAGTCTGTCGTGCAGGGTGCGCTCGGTTTCTCTGAAGTAGTGGTCGATAGCCGTGAACTCGGAGCGAGTCGCGGGCCGCCCGGCGAGCGGATGGCCGTGTCGCTCGCGGGGGCGTGGTGCCGGCGCCTGTGTGCCGACGTGGACGGTCAGCGACGTCGAGGCTTGCGGTTCCAACCCGGAGTCCTGCGTCGGGTCCGCCCACGCGCAGAAGATGTAGGTGCCGCGTCGCAGCGGTTCCACGTCGCTCGCCAGCGGCCACGGCCCGCCGGTTACGTCCTGGTCGATCAGGTGCTGGTCGTTTTCGACGCCGTAGTTGATTGGGCATCCGTGCCGGGTCGCAGTCATGCCCTCGACGACGACGTGGCGCTGCACTTCGCTTGTGGCGGTGAGGTTCAGCACGAACGGCCGGCCAGGCTGCGGCGGTCGGGGGAGGCTGAGCTTCAGCGAGATCACCGGGGGGCGAACCTGCACCTGCAGGGTCGTGGTGGCTGTGACCGGCCCGCCGTCGGTTTCGATCAGCCCGGCCGGTTCCTCCAACCAGCCGCAGAGGATGTAGGCGCCGGGGGCGGGCGGCGTGAAGCCCGCCGAGCCGCTCCAGTCGCCGACGTTCCCTCCTTCGAGGAGGTGGCCGGGCGTCAGCGTGGTCCCCTCATCGGCGGCCGGCGTGGACGCGCACGGCACGCCTGGATTGTTCGCCGCCACGACCGCCAAGGCGGGCTCTTCGCTGACGGCGCCCCAGGTGACCTGCCCGCCGATTTCCTGCACCGGCGTGGAGGGGACGGCGAGCGTCATCGAGTCCGCCCAGCCGGAGGCCGGGACCACGAGCACGGCGACCACCGCGATCGCCAGGACCGCTAGCCCGCGCCGGCCACGACGTTTGGTTGCCTGCTTGGTGTTCATCAATCCTCCGTTCGGTGACTTTCGGGGCCGCGAAAAGCGGGCCCAATATGGAGGACTGCGAGCCGCGGCTCCTGCGCGACAGCTAATTTGCGCGTCGGGCGGTTCAGTGGCGCACGGCGACGTGGATGGTGGCGCTTTCGTGGCTTGTGAAGGGGTAGCTGCCGTTGCGCACGGCGATCGCGCGGAACGCCCACCTGGTGCCTGGTTCCAGGGTGAAGGCGTAGCGGTACTTCCACTTTCCGCGGCTGTTGGTGTCCACGAGCTGTAGCTCGCGCCACCGGCCGCCGTACTGGATCTGCACCTGGACTTCCTCTCCACCGGGAGGGATGTAGCCGCCGGTGAGCTGCCCGGAGAAGTTGAAGAACTGCCCGAGGCGAACGTGCCGGGGGGCGTGGATCGAGATGGTTGCGGGGACGTTCTCGTGAAAGTCGAGTGTCGCCGCCGGCACTACGTCGAGTGTGTGCGAGTAGAACGCGACTCGCAGCAACCTGGATGGGCCGGCGGGCGCCTTCAGCGACCACGACCCGTCGGCACTCGTGTTCGCCGTAGCCACTTGGGTCGCAGTGGCGGAGCCGACGATCTGCTGTAGGAGCTTGACCTGCGCGTCCTTGATCGGGGTGCCGGTGGTGCTCGCCAGGCGGCCGGTGAGCGTGACGGTCGAGCGCTTCAGTCCTTTGTTGAAGGATCTCGCCTCGCCTGGGGTTGAGGTGAGGTTGGCGGCTTCGACGCACGGCGCCCCGTTACACGGGCCGCGTTCGGGCGTGGCTGCCACGATGGGCGGCGGGCTCAGCGGCGCGGCCGCGCGGGCGGCGAATTGGATCGTCTTGTCGAAGACGATCGCGCGGTTGCCGGCGGCATCTTCGACGTCGACTTCGACCCGGTGCTGGCCTTCAGGGATGG
The DNA here is from genome assembly GCA_963797105.1 of uncultured Solirubrobacteraceae bacterium. Classification (GTDB taxonomy): domain Bacteria; phylum Actinomycetota; class Thermoleophilia; order Solirubrobacterales; family Solirubrobacteraceae; genus Palsa-744. The sequence continues at coordinate 29,179 of CAWCOB010000002.1, read as the reverse complement.
AGCTTGTCGGCACTTCGGCGCGGACAGCAGTTTCCGCCGGGCAGGGCTGTGAGCCGTGGAAGAGCAGCGCGCCGTCGTAGGTGCCGTGCGGGGCGCAGAACCCGCCGTTGAGGTTCGGGGTCGCGGAGTACACCTGTGTCCCGTCGATCAGGACGCTGACCCTGTAGATGCCTGTGCCGTTCTTCTCGTGCGCGGTGAGGGTGAGGGCTGCGTTGCCGCTCACCGGGCCTTCGGTGAGCGACCCGGCGACGCTCGATGCTTCGGGAGTCGCTTCGTTTCGCACCAGCAGCGTGGAGCTCGTGATCTGAAGTTCCGCGTTGGTGCCCAAGGTTGAGCAGAAGCTGCTGCTGTGCGATTCGGTGCATTGGGCGGCGGCCATCAGCTCCGTGGCCCCGGCGGGCACGGACACTTCGAAGGTCCGCCAGCTCTTACATAGTTCCGCGGCGATGCAGAAGATGAGGTATTGCGGCGACGTTCCAGGCACCTCGATAAACGCCTGGCCTTCGGGGGACATGATGCCGCCGCGGATGACGCCGGCTTCGATCACCCCTGGAGGCCGCAGAAGAAACGCCGGTCCCGATCCTGGGCTGTCGTCCACCGAGCCTTGGTCGCGCAGAGTCAAGGCGCCTCCGGGTTCGCCGCAGGTCGAGTACGCCCCTTCGGTGATCGGATAGGTGCCCTCCTGCACTGCCTGCCAGTCACCTTCAGCGGCGAATTCGCTTCCTTCGCGGCACGAGGTGAATGCCATGTAGTGGGGCTTCGGCGACGGGGTTGGTTCAGCACCCCACGCGACGCCAGGAAGCAGCAGAGCCGTGGTGGTCGCGGCGAGCGCGATCAGCCGCCTGGCGGCTCGGGGACGGGTCGGGGTGCTGGTCATGCTCGGAGTCCTTTCCAGTGCTGTGGTCGCATCGGTTCTCAGCGGCCGAGGTAGTTGAGGCTTCCGCCTCCGGTCGGTGTCGGTGGTGTCGGGGACTGGCCTTCGCCCTGTCCCGTTTCGCTGCTTGTAGCTGTGCTCGCCGCTCTCGCCGTCGCCGCCGTGGTGGTGGTGGTGGCGGCGGGTGAGCCGCCGATCGCGAGATATCCAAGGCCGCGGCTGGGTGGCCGCGAGCGTCGCGGCCGATCCGTGGTCCGCACGGTGCTGGACGCCGGTTTCGGGGAGGCGGCCTGGGTAACTGTCGGCAGCGCTCCCGGCTCGGTGGCCGGCGCGATGCTGGTGGCGGCCGGCGCCCCGGTGCGCGCGAGCGGATGCGACACGCGGTGGCGAGGGGTGGTTGGGGTGGAGCCTTGGAGGGAGTGGATGGCGCTGACTCCGGCACCGGCGACGGCGAGCACGCCGACACCGGCAGCGACCGCTACCTTCGCGCCGGCTCCGCCGCCGAGCATGAGCCCGGCCCGCTCGGCGCTCGCACCACCACCGCCGCCCGGGACACGCCCGCTATGGGCGAGGCTGAGTAGCCGCTCCAGCCACCCGTGGGCGTGTGGCAGCGCGACCGGCGCCGGTAGCAGGGCGGCGCTCGCGGCGCGCTTGTACTGAGCGCCTGCCATTTCGCGGGCGAGCAGGACATGCTCGCGCCGGCACGCGCTACAGGCATCCAGGTGCGCCTGCGCGACCTTGGCGTCTTCCTCGAGCCCGGTGCCGTCGGCGAGCGCACGGAGCGCCCCGGCGCGGTACTCGCACATCCGTCCAGCGGCTAGGATCGCGGTGACGTGGTCGAGCTTGCGGTTCGCGCTGCGCGAGGCCGCGAGCACCGTCTTGACAGGCAGGCCCAGCGCCTTCGCGGCGCGCTTCACGCCGACGCCGTAGCCGCCCATGATCGCAAGCACCCGACGCTCCAGCGGATCTAGCTGGGAGATCAAGTCCGCGGCGCGCAGCACACGATCGCGGGCTTCCACGAAGTCAAACGGCTCGTCCTCCCCGGCGAGCTCGCCTTCCAGCGGCTCGAACGCGACCCGGCGCTGTGACCCGACGCGCAGCTCGTGGCGGCCGGCCCTGCGCTCAGCCACGAGATACCCCACGGAGGTCCAGAACGCGCCCTGTAGGTGTTCTTCGTTCTGGATCGGCTTGCGGGACATGACCACGACCGCGATCGCTTCGTCCACGACTTCATCGCGCACCCCGGCGCTCAAAAAGCGCGCGTCCTTGCGCCGGTCGACCGCGGCGCGCAGCTCGGCGCGACGGGCCTGTAGTGCGTGAGCGGCCTCGTCAGGGGAAAGCACCCCGCTGCAGCCGGGCGCCCGCACGATCCACCGCGTGCTCGCGCGCGAGACCATCGGCAGCCCCATCGGCCGGGGCTTGGGGATCGTTTGGGCTGAACTCGCCATCAATAGGTTCATGCGAGCAGCGCCCTCCGGGAGACAACGAATTTCCCCAGCCTCCGATGCGCCCTCCGCCCTCGGAGCGGCACCGCTAGGCCGATTACTGTTTGCGTGCACAGGCTTCATAGACGTCCCCTTGCCTACTCAGTCCTTTTCGGCACGTTGGACTTCCGGCCTGACTCTCGGGTGGACACGCTGGGAGCGATCCTGCAGCCCACCGGGCGCTCATCCGCGACACGACGAGCTCGAGCAGTTCCTCGCGCAGGCCAACGCGGCGGAGGATCCCAAAGCACAGCGTCCCACGCTTGAGCGCGCGCTGCGCCTGTTTCGCGGCGAGCCACTCGCCGGATGGGACTACACATCTGGGCCGAGGAGAAGGGCGCGGTCTGCGCTCAACCCACACGGAGCTGCTCGAGCGCGCCGGGCACGCTCGACTCGTCCCCGGCGACGCACACGACGCACGCCAGGCCGCCCAGCAAGGGCTCAGCCTCCGATAACTACAGCGAGAGCCTCTGGCGTCTGGCTATGCAACCCGAGGGACGCCTCGGCCTGCGCGACTCTGTCAGCGAGCGCTACCAGCAGCTACGCAGCCTGCTCGACGACCAGCTCGGCCTCGAACCAGAACGCTCCACCCGCGCGCTCTACCACGAGCTTCGGGCAGCGGTAAGAGACCCGCAAGGCGACGAAGCCCCATTGCGGAGGCACCTGACGCGAGTCGGTGGACGACGGCGTGTATCGCGACCGAAGCGATGGCGAAGACCCGACGTTCTGCGCTCCAAGAGGAACTCGGCTGGATGCGCCCAGGGTTGTCCAGGCTCGCACCATACAAGCTGGTTGACCCTTGGCCTGATCTCGTAGCCTGATTCCGGCTATCATCCTCGCCGCTCGAGCACTGTTGCGTCGGCGCTGTGGAGATCAGGGAATCTGTCCGCCGCCGGGGCCGCACCAATCGGGGGTGGCATGGATCTCAACGAGTATCAGCGGCTCGCCAATGAGACTGACCAACGGCCCGGGACGGGGGAGAGTGCTCTCATGTTTCCGCTCATGGGCCTTGCTTCTGAGGTCGGGTCGCTCGTAACGCAGTTCAAGAAGCGGGTACGCGATGGCGATGCGCACGCACTGTTCAGTGAGCGTGCTGCCGAGGAGCTTGGCGACATCCTGTGGTATGTCGCGAACGTCGCAGGGAAGTTGGAGCTCGAACTGGCGAATGTCGCTGAGCTCAATCTGCGGCGTACCCGTGAGCGTTGGCCCACCGCAGGGGGGAGTGTTCCGGCGAACCTGCTCGACGATGGGTATCCGCCGGGTGAGCAGCTTCCCCGGACGGTCTCGGTGCAGTTCAGAGAGATTGAGGTTGACGGGGGCGTCAAGGTCGAAATCTCAAGCGGCGGCGAGCAGATCGGGAACTACTTGACGGACATGAACTACAGCGACGACGGCTATCGCTTTCATGACGTTTTTCACCTGACGTATGCAGCAATGCTTGGCTGGTCGCCCATTACCCGGGCGTTCTTTGGTGTGAAGCGCGAGGGTGTTCCGCGCGTGCGCGAGATCGAGGACGGGGGTCGCGCAGCCGTGCTGGAGGAGGGAGTATCGGCTTTTGTGTTCAACTACGCGCAGGAGGAGTCGTTCCTTGATGGCGTTCCTCAGCTCGACTCGGATCTCCTGCGCACAATCGTGAGCTTGGTCTCGCATCTGGAGGTGCGAGTAAGGACGATCGCCGAGTGGGAGCGTGCGATCCTGCGGTCGTATGAGATCTGGAGGGCAATGCGCGAGCATCGGGGCGGCGTCGTGCATCTAAATCTCCCAGGCCGGACCATCGAGTTCGAGGTACAGACAGATCCGTAACTAGGCGATCTTTGTAAAGACGCCAGTGCCGTGAAGCTGGAGCAAGCCGCTGTCCGCGAGGATCTCGCGGGCAACCATGCGCTCCCCGATCGTGTAAAGGTAGTCGCCGGTTGTGTAGTAGTGGTCAAACACGATCGCGCCGCCGACGACTAGATTAGGAACGATTGTTTTCAGTGCAGCTCGCGCGCCGCTGTAGTTGTCAGTGTCTACGAATGTGAGAAGGATCGGTTCGCTCGCGAGGCGGCTTGGCGCGGTTTCGGCTATGTCGCCCGCGACGAGCTCGATGTTGAAGGGGGCGGTGTATGCACGGACGGCGTCGAAGTCTCGAAAGACGCAACGTGGGTGCTCGTAGAGATCGAGTAGCGAACGCCGTGGCGGGAAGCCGTCCCACGAGTCGAACCCTATGACCGTGGCACCGTTCAGTCCGAGCGCGGCGGCAGCCCGGGCGAGCCACACGGTTGTGCCCCCCTTGAATGCGCCGAGCTCGACGATCGCGCCCTTGAGGTTGTGACGCGCTGCCAGCTGCAGGACCTGGTAGAGGTGAATGCGCGTATTAGCGTGCCCGGTGGCATATGAGGGGACGAGCGCGGGTCGCTCGAGTTCGGCGAAGGTCGGATCGTCGTATTGCTGGTGGGCGAGCCCGGTCAGCACTACCGATGGGAGATGCCCGAGTGGGTCGAACACCGCTGCGGCTGCCCGGAGGAGTCTTTCCTTGTCAGCGTCGGTGGCGACTAGGAGGACATCGGGGCGACTCGGCCCGAGTGTCGACCACGGCTGTAGCGGCGGACTCGTCTCGGCAGGGGTTTCAGGGTCGAAGACTCCGAGCAGCGCATCGTCGCCGGCAAGCTCACGGACGTGTGGGGCGAGCAACATTGCCTCCGCGGTCGCGCCGAGAATCGCGACTCGTCTGGCACCGGCGGAGATGTGCCCCGCAAGCTGCCCGAGCAGGATTGGGGAGTGATCGGTCAAGGATCGCCCATCGCGTCGATCTCACGAAGAAGCGCACGCCACTCTGTCGGCCGGTCTCGGGCGACCGCAACGGTGAGCTGAGCGGCGCTTTCGGTGAGCGCCCACGCGGCGCTCGTCTTCTCCTCCCAAGAGAACTGCGTGCCGGTCGCCGCGGCGCCGGCTTGAGCCATGAGAGCCACTTCGAGCGGCTCGAACGCAGTCTTGACCTGCGTCCAGGAGCTGTCGATCCCTTGTTCCGCGCGTGTGGTGTTCAGGTGGCTAAAGATGACGCGCAGCGCATCAGGGCCGGCAGCGTCGGAGCAAGCCTTCGCGGATGCCCCATCGGACGCCGCCTGGAAGGCCCCGGGGTGGGTTTCGGCGAGCCAGGTGAGGTATTTCGCGGCGTAGACGCAGAGGTCGGCTGCGGTGTCCAGGAGCGCCTCGTCGCCCGAGGTGATGTGCTCGTCTAGAGCGACGGTCAACCGGTCGTACTTGCGTGCGAGGTTCGTAAAGATTGAGAGGAGCTCGCCGCGCTTTCGCCATGCGTCGCCGTAGCCGACGGTCTTGTGGTCGTGTAGCTGAGCGAGCGTATCGAGGATTCCCGGAAGCGTCGGCGGGTCGACGGCCATCTCCGGAACTTAGCGCCTATTGGAGCGCGAGCACCGCTTGTGCGGGGCGGGCGCTCGGGCGCCGCCTTGATGGCGCTTTGGCGACGCCAGCGCTGTTGTGACTCGGTGCCTGCGAGGTTGCGTCTCCCCACTTCGGTGGGAGCTGCAGGGGAGCTAGCGGGCCCGCGAACCGGTATTCCTGCTTGATCCGGACGCGGTTGCTTGTGAGCTCTGGGAATGCGACCCGGGAATACTTGTCGGTCTCGCAGAACAGTCCCTGGCAGTCGATCGCGTGTAGTCGTCGGCCCTCGAGCTTCCGGAACTGCAGGCCGAGACGCTCGAACTCCTGCTCTTGGCGGTCGACCATGCGCATGATCAGTTGCTGGGGGGTGTGTCCGGCGAAGTCGGAGAACACCTTGCGGAGGCCGCGCTGTGCGCCCGGACCGGGCATCGTGAACTCATCCTCTGAGAACTCGAGGTGCTCGGAGTAGTTCAGGTCGATCGCTAGTTGGTAGCCCATGAACGGCCCGATCATCGGCCACGTGGTCAGCGCCTCGTAGACGTCTTGGAGCGAGCGCGCGCGCGCGAGGTCACGCCCTAGCCCGCGTGGCCGGAACATGCGCCTCACGAGCTCCAGATGGTTTCGATGCTTGGTGCGATGGCCGTACGCGTCGTGCGCACAGAGGATGAACGCGGAGGTGTAGATCGCCTGGCGTTCGCGGATCTGGTCGAGTGCTCTGGCGAGGTCCGTCGGCTTGAGAGTCGAGATCCGTACGCCTTCTGTCAGATTCTCGAGGGCGTCCCAGGTCGACTCCTTGGAGAACAGGCGGAAGAGGATGATCCGCATGAAGGTGTCCTCCGCGGGGAGGTTGCGGGCGTCGGGCCCGTAGATGACCTCGCCGATCAAATACTGCGAGACACGATCAGCCGCTCTGTAGGTGTTGCAGAACTTGTAGCGGTCGAGGATCGGGTCCTCGGTCCAAGGGCCTTCCGAACCCTTGAGGCGACGGTGAAGGATCTCCTGTCGCTCGGCGGCAAAACGCCAGTAGGCATCATAAACCGGGCGGCGGGCGATCGGGGGCACGCTGCGAGGATGCCACGATCTTCGGACGGCTGCGCCCCGGCCGAGCCCAGCCCAACCAGTCCGGGGTCGGCCCTCAGGCGAGGGCCTTCAGCATCCTCGTCACCGCTCCCCGCTGTCCGCCAAGCTCGGCGTGCCCTGCGGTGATCATCAGCTCGCCTGGCTCCGCGCCGGCCTGCTCCGCAATGTAGCCTTGGAGCTGTGCCAAGCCGAGATAGTTCCCGTAGCCGCGGTCGATCAGCGACTCGTTGCGGTAGACCGCCTGAAGGTTGATCGCTCCCTTATGGAGATGGACGGACAGGTGGGCGAGGCACGGGAAGCTCATGGGGTTCCTGTCGTGCGCCTCGCTGTGGATGTTGATCTCATACCGCGAGCTCTTGGGGCCCTTGTGCTTGAGTTCCTCGGAAAGCTTGCGGATCGTCTCGCTTAGCTGATCGCCCGGGGTGTCCTTGCCGCGAGGGTAGGCGACGATGCGGCCGAAGTAGGTGCCGCGATTGTTGTTGTTGAATCCAAGCAATCCGTCCTTGGTGTACCGCTCCCGGTAGTAGGCCGCGAGCCCCTCAGGACCGTCGGTGCGGCGTGCCCAAGCGGCCGGGAAGATGGTATTGCGGGTGGTCTCGACATCAGGCATCTCTTTCGTGTGCGCGGCGTTCCAGTCGTCGATGAGATGTTGGGCTGCCGCCCGGATCTCGGGGACCTCATCCTGCGGGTTGGCGATTCGCACGATCAAGTGCACTACCTTTTCGCCTTCGGTCGCGTGAAGCAGGCGCACGGCGTCAAGCCAGCCCTCAGAGAGGTTGCTTGCGGACACGTAGCGGTCGTCAATGAGTGCCATTCATGGCTCCAGGACATGGGCGCGCAGCCCGTAGCTGCTTAGGTAGCCCTCGCTCACGAAGCCGTACCCGCCGTCGCCCCATGCTGCCCCCCAGGAGTTCTTGATGATCACTCTTGCGGGCCCGTCGAGGACGCCGACGGCGAGCACGGCGTGATTGCCCGGCGTCTTCTGCCCTGGCGGGGCGTCTATCTCGCCGCCAGCCTTGCGCCACGCACCGCGGACGACCTTCAACGAGAGGATCACTGGACGGGCGTGTTCGAGCTCCGCCCGGATTGCTGGCACGGTGAGCGTGCCCAGTACTCGCCAGCGCGGCAGCCCATGCCGGTTGGCGGGATCCAGCGCTGCTTCGGGTCGACCCGATGTGTAGCGCGGGGACCCGTACGGCCAGGCCGTCTCGGTGCAGTGGCCATGGGCGGCGAGTCCTTCCAGCGCGCCTCTCACCGACGTCTCTTCTCTGCCAGGAACATCGTGCATCTTGTGTCCGGCCCACATCGCATCCTCGGCCGAGCGAATCGTCGCGTCGCGGGCGATCCACTCGTGTGCGGCGCTGACCGCGAAGCCGACGCACGTCGGACGGTCGCCCTGGTGGCGCACTGGGGTCTGTACTGGACGGTGGTCGGGCAATAGCTCAGTGGGCGAGGGCCAGCTCGGCTTCGGGCACCTGGATGCCTGTGAGTGGCGGATTGATGGAGACGAGCAACTCGAACTCGTCGGAGGGCGGGGCCTGCTCCCACTCCTGGTCCTTGACGAGACCGACGCGCTGCACGCTGCCCCGCGCTTGTGGATCGATCTCGAGCACCATCGATCGTGGGTGTCCGCCTCCCACGAGCTCTCCATCCGGGTCAGGTGGGTGGCTGAGCTCCGGCTCCCAGGCGTCCTCGTAGGAGTCGGCCAGCAGGTGAAGATCATTAGGAAGCTCGGCAAAGCGCCAGGAGAAGCCGGACGCTGGTATCTCGTCGAGGGTCAGCACAACACGGTCTCCCGGCCGCGCGTCGATTGGATGGCGGTTATGTCGGGCGTCGAGCCACCAGACGTCGTTGCGCAGGTCATCGGGAGCGAGTTTGCCCGCGAGGGCTTGCTTCAGTGAGCGCGGCTGAACCTTGGCCCACCCGTCAGCCTCGGCCTGACTGGCGAGGCGTACGACGGCCAGCTGACGTGCTGTCGCGGTGTAGCTCGTGCCGAGCCAAAGCGACAGCGCGTACACGTCGAGCGGGTCGCGCGGACGGTCGATGCCGAGCTCACCCAGTCCGCTGCGTACCAGTCGGCGGGGCATCAGGAACCAGGCTCCGAAGGCCTCGGCCTCCTTCTCGTGGTCGGGCCACGCCTGTACGTCAGGGCGACGGAGGGCCTTTTCGAGGTCCCCGTCGATCTCTGCGGCGTGGCCGAACATGTGGTGGCCGAGCTCGTGTCCGGCGGTGTAGCGCTGGCGGGTGCGCGGGTGCCCCTCGTGCAGCAGGATCCCCCGCGTCGGCTCCTCTGGGAGGTATAGACCGCTCACCTTCCCGAGTGGCGCGAATCCCAGTACGAGGCCGAGCTGCTTGATCACAGAGAACACATCGATCGGGCGGTTGAGGTCAAGCTCGAGATCGGCCTGCAGCTCGGACGCCATCACGGCGGCGCGCGCATGGGCATCGCCCCAAGTGATCATCGCTGCCCCGGCTGCTTGTAGTTGCGAAGGAACAGCGCGAAGCGCAGCACCTGCTCCTTCTCGTCAGGGTTCATCTCGCTCGCTGCACGCGCCAGCGCCTGGACGGTTTGGTCGCCGCTGCCGCCCGCCAGTTCGTCGCTGGGCTCATTGCCGAGGAAGTAGTCGACGGGCATGCGATAGAGCTCTGCGAGGCGCTTGAGCTCGAGACTCTCGACGCGCCGCTCGCCGCGCTCGATATCGGAGATCGCCGAGCGAGGGATACCGGTCTGCTGAGCGACGAAGGTCTGCGAGAGGTTGACGAACTCACGTGCCTCGCGCAGCCGCCTCGCGAGGTCCTCTGGGCCGTCCGTGCGGGTCGCCCCAGGCTCGGCGCTCATGAGGCTGCAGCCTTAGTCGCAAACTGCGCGAAGGCCTCCACCGAGCGCATCGTCTTTCGGCGAAGCTCCTTCTTGTCGATCGTGATCCCGGTGCGCTGACGGAACTCGACAAGCACGTCGAACATATCGAGTGAGTCCACGGGCATGCCTTCCCCGGCCGCCCCCAACTCCTGGCGAAGCTCCCCCACGCTGGTCTTGCGTAGGTTCGCGAGTAGCTCGAGCACGACGTCTTCTGCGTCTGTCTGCGCTTTGGTCTTGGTCTTCGTTGCAGTCGGCATCAGGCACCTCTCTGTCGGATCTCCGGACAGCATATCACGAAAGCCGACGGACCTGTCCGATTACCAGACAAATGAGCTAACCTTTCGGGCATGACTGCTCCGCTCGTCGGGATCGACCTCAGCGAACCGGCGCGGTTGCGTGACCGGCTCAAGAACAGCCCGGACCTAGCCCAGGAGTTGTTTCATCCCGGCGAGCGCTCCTACTGCGAGCGCCAACGGAACCCCGAGCAGCACCTCGCGGCGCGCTTCAGTGCGAAGGAGGCGGTCATCAAGGCGCTGGGCATCGACGGCTTCGATCCGCTCGATGTCGAGGTCATTGCGGGAGGCGAGAGCTGTGATGTGCGCTTGCACGGCGCGGCGGCGCGACGCGCAAATGAGCTTAACGTACACGTAACGATCTCGTTGACACATCTCGAGGGCATGGCAGGCGCGGTCGCACTCGCGCTACCCTCGTCACTCGTCGTTGGACCCCAGACAGGTTCATACATGCTGGGTACCAGCGCTTGAGATCGTAGGCTTCTCGATCGGCTGTGATCAGTCTGCCAACTCGACCAGCCGGCAGAGCGCGTTGACGAGGCGCATCTGCTCGACGGTGCGGCAGTCGATGTGCAGCAGCTCGGGGTTGCAGACGAGGACGGCGAGGCTGCGCGCGCGGGAGACGGCGACGTTGAGCCGGTTGCGGCTGTAGAGGAACTCGACGTTGCGAGGCAGCTCCGCACCGGAGGAGGTGGCCATCGAGAAGAACACGATGTACGCCTCCTGACCTTGGAACTTGTCGACCGTCCCAATCCGTACGCCGTCGGGCAGCCGCTCAGCGAGGCAGCGAACCTGGGCGTTGTACGGCGTGACGACCATGACGTCGTTCATCGCGAGCGGTCGTTGGGTGCCGTCGGATTCGGTGATGGTGGCGCCGGCCAGGCCGGCGATCGCGCCCGCGATCGCATCGGCCTCCTCGGTCGAAGCGCGCGTGTTGCCCTCGTGACGGACCTCGATGAACCGCACGCCCGTCCCGGTGAGGGCGCCGGTCGCGTTGATGCGCTGGTTCTCGCACTCCGGGATGGCATGCAGACGGCTCTCGTAGACGACCTCGGACACGAACCTGCAGACGTCGGGGTGCATCCGGCGAGTTCGGTCGAGGAAGATGCCGCGCTCGGGTGGGATCGTGCCATGTTCGCCGAGCAGGTGCTCAAGCACCGAGGCGCCGGCGCCGTCCGGATGCACACCCTGTGAGACTTGAGCGAGCTGGAGCGGGTCGCCGAGCAGGATGAGGTTCCGGGTGGCGGTGCCCATCGCCAGCGCGTCGGCGAGGGAGACCTGCCCGGCCTCATCGCAGATCAGGTAGTCGAGCATCCCGTCCATGCTCTCGGGCGCGAACAGCCAGGCAGTGCCCGCCAGCAGCTGAATGTCGTCCGGCGGCGGAAACGCCTGCTGGTTTGACTCGTTGGTGATGAACGAGCGCTCGAGCTTGGAGTTGTACTCGGACTCGGGGTTGCCGGCGGAGCTCTTCTTCCAGCCCTGAAAGCTCAGCTGCCGCTCGACGGCGGTTTCCTCGATCTCGTGCAGGAGGTTGTGGATCGCCTTGTGGCTCATCGCGGCGATGCCTACGCGCGCCCCACTGTGGAGCAGATGCGCGGCGAGCTGCGCGCCGGTCCACGTCTTGCCTGACCCGGGCGGACCCTGGATGAACAGGTAGGAGTCATCGAGCCGCTCGGCAAGACGCCCGAGTTGTTCGATGTCGGGCGAGCCGTCCTGGAGAGCCGCGCCGCTCGCCATGTCTGTGATCCGCGGTGGCATGCGCAGCAGCACGTCACGCAGCACGCGCAACGGGCCGGGACCGTCGATCCCGGAGGTGAGGATCGTGTCCGCGAGGCGCCGCAGCGCCGCGCGCTGCTCGACCGTGTTGTACGGGCCGCCGGGGATGAGCCCGGCGGGCAGCGCTTCGCCGTGGCGGCTCTGCGCGCGGCGGATGCGCACGATGCCGGCGGTGTCGTCGATCTCCACGACGTTGACCGACCGCTCGCTTGCGGCATCGATCGCCTCTGCGCCTGGGAGGAGCTTGTGCTCCTGCTCGGGGAATCGCAGCGTATAGATGAACGACCGGCTGTCTGGAACGGGTGGCTGCTGGGGATCGGCTGTGAGCTGCCCGATCGCCTCCGGGTCCTCAAGGAGTTCCTCGCCGCTCATCTCAAGCCGCGCGAAGTACGCCCACCACACAGGCTTGTCCTCGCGGCGATGGTAATGCAGTAGCTGCGCCATCAGCCACTGTCCATGCTCCTCGCGGCTCAGGACGTTGAGATCCTCGACAAGGCCAGTGGTCAGCGCATCCGCGAGCTGTGCGGCCTCATCTTGCGCCTCGGCGGCCTCCGGCGAGGGCATGTGTGGTTCGGGTGGCGCGCGCCAAGGGATCGCCGCCGCGAAGGCGCGCTCGGCCTCCGCGCGACGCTCCAGAAGCCAGCCGTGCAGCTTCAGCGTCGAAAGACAGTCGGCCTGGTTGTACGCCTCGATCGACTCCAGCAAGGTTTCATCGCCGGTCTCCAGCCACTCCTCGAAGCGAAGGATCGAGTCGCCCGCGTCGGTGACCTGCTCGTCACGAGCGTCCATGTAGAACGCCTCGACCTGCTTGATCGAGTAGCTCGGCTTGGAGAGGCGCAGCGCCTGCCGCGTCACCGTGTACAGATCGACGAGCACGTGCCCGCGCAGCAGCGCGTCGACCTCCTCCTCGCGCGTGCCGTGACGACCCATCAGCCGCTTCAGCGCCGTCGGCTCATACGGCGCGTAGTGGTAGACGTGGATCTTCGGATCCGCTGACATCGCGTCCATGACGAAGTCGATGAACGCCTCGAACGCCGCCTTCTCCTCACGACGATCGCGCGCCCAGAACGCATGAAACACCGGCGCTCCGTCTTCGACCCGTGTCACGCCGAACAAGTACTCGAGGCCGTCGCCCTCGTAGAAGGGGTCACCCTCCATGTCGAAGAACAGATCGCCCTCGCGTGGCTCCGGCAGCCGCGCGAAGCCACGCTCCTCCTCGGGCGCGAGTAGCTCATAGACCTGCTCGCCCGTCGAGCGCTCGTGCACCTGCAGTCGTGCCTGCTCACGCAGGCGCTCAAACGCATCGGTGCCGATCCTCCGCGGACGTGAGGCGGACGAGACCGCAGCCAGCTCGGCACAGGTTGCGATGCCCGCCTCCGCCAACCGCACGACCTGCGCGCGACCAATCCCGGCGATCAGCGAGAGGCGATCGTCAGCCTCCCAGCGCCCCTGGCAATGATCCGAGTACCGGCACAGCTCACAGTGCGCGACCGGCTGCGGGTAGGTGTCGGGGAACGCTACCGCCAGCTGCTCCTCGTAGCGGCGACGCAGGCGGCGGTAGAACGCCGAGAACTCATCCACCCGGAAGCTGTGCCGCTCCCCCGAGCCGGACACCACATGCATCCACTCCGGCCACCGGCCCTGCACACGCGCCAGCAACTCGCTGTACAAGCACAGCTGCATGAGGAACCTCGGCCGCGCTGTCCGTGCCAGCTTTGTGTCCACTACCTCGTAGCTGTAATCGCCAAACACGGGCGACGGCGCCGCAACCCGCTCGAGGAAGTCGGCATATCCACGCCAGTCGCCGTCCAACAGCGCGCCCTGGTAGATCACCTCGGTGCCCGCCCGCATCGCCTCGGTTGTGCGGTCGACCGCCTCGTGCAGGTCGCCGAAACCGTCAGCCACGGTGGGAACCACCACGATGTCACGACTTTCGGCCAGGATCCGCTCGAGATACGCTCGCTCATGCTCATCCCCCTTCCGTGCCACGAGCAGCGCCGTGTCATCGCGCGAGACCGCAATCGTCTCCACGCCCCGCGCCGCGCGCAGATCCAGTGCCGCGAGATGCTCGCACTCCATGAACGCGACAAGGTCCGACGCCGACAAGAAGAGGCGATCGTCAATCAGCTGCATTGCTGCTCGGGTGGGTGGGTCGAGTGGGTCATATGCACATGATCCCGCTGTGCCTCTTCCGACAGCTTGGAGGTGTCCTCCGCAGAGCCAGTGAAACGAGTCGCCTTTGACAGCGTCCAGGTCGCGTTCGGCGATCAGCAGATAGTGCCACTGGCTTGAGGAGTTGGTGGCTCCGTTGACCTCGTTGACCCATTCCAGGGTAGCTGGTCGTAGCGCAGCGCAGCCCTGGACAGAAACAGCATGCCCTCGGAGCTGTCCAGCAGGCCGGCGGCGACGAGCCTGTCGATCGCGTCGGTGATCCGGTTGCGCTTTCGTTTGGATTTTCCGAGCTCGCGCAGTAGCTCTTGGCGGGACAGCGGTCGGCTGCCGTCAGTGGTGGTGGCCAGCATCAACTCGAGCACGATGGCCTCGTCGCGGTGCTCGTGTGCGGAGGAGCTGTCGTGGTCGTGGTTGATCCCGCAGATACGCAGCGCCGCGTAGCTGGCAGCGGCGAACTCGCCCCAACGGTTGATCAGCCCGTCGTCCTTCAGGCGCGTGAGCGCCGCGGGGACCTCACCGCCGGAGTTGGCGGCGCGGGCTAGCTCGGCTTCGGTCCACGGGTGCGACGTTTGGAGCATGAGGTCAAGGAGCGCCCTGTCGAGGACGATCTCCTCGGGGTGGGTTTCGCGCTTGGAATGGTCGTTCACTTCGCCTGTTACCTCCTATGCCGTCACTTCACGGGCCGCCGTCGGCACCGGCGCAACGGCTTACGGTTACAGGACAACCAACATACGCACACCCCGCCCACCGTCAGGCCCAGGATGCACAGTTGACACACACCTGCACCACTGCGGACCGCAACCTTCACGCCGCGCGGACCGCCGGAGATCGAACGGCCGCGCGATCTCTGACGCACAGCGAGTAGCCGACCCCGCGAGCGTTGACGATCCAGCCCTCGGCTCCCACGGCCGCGAGCTTGCTGCGCAACCGTGAAGCATGCGAGTCAAGCGTGCGGGTGTTCCCGAGCGTCTTGTAACCCCACACGTCCGTAAGCAGCTCTGACTTCGTGAACACCCTCCCAGGGCAGCGTGCGAGCCACACAAGCAGGTCGTACTCCATCCGCCGCAGCAGGATCGGGTTAGAGTTAAACGTCACGCTTCGCGCCTCCAGGTCGATAACGAGGTCGCCGAGAGACACCAAGCCCGGCGAGGCGAGGGACGGTGAGCGACGCACGAGGGCGGTGATCCGCGCGCGTAGCTCCCGTGGATAAACGGGCTCTCGGATCACATCGTCGCTTCCAGCGTCAAACGCGCGCAGCACATCGCTTTCCGTATCACCCGGCGCGATCCATAGAACTCGCATCGTCGAGCTAACCGCCGGGGCAAGCGCGCCCGCCCCGAAGTTCTCGCAGCACCGCGAGCGATGCCGCGTCGCGCCCGCAGCCGAAGATCAGTAGCTCGACATCCCCAGGCTGGCAGCACAATCTCAAAAACTCTTGATTGGGTGCCTTTCGAGCGTCAAAGCCGTCGAGTAGTAGCTCTTCCACTATGGGCTTGTTTCGCAGGGTGTCCCCAAAGACGACGATCGTCCTGCCTACCGCGTCGCATGCTTCTCCGTTGCTCGATGTACTTGTCATCTCTTTCCCTTTTCCCGGTTGTATGACCTCGGCTCCCGCCCGCGGGCGAGCAGCGACGCTTCACCGGCCTAGAGGTGAAGTGCTGCAATCCTGCCGAGTTAGGTGCTTTAGTCCGGTTCGCGCGGCTTGTCTCGCTTAGACCGCACCGCCGCTGAATCGTGTTGACGGCACACACGTCTAACTGCCCTATCGGACGGGTTACTTCACGACAGGAACCAGCGCCGCAAGGCTCTCGGTCGCGACAAGAAGGCGAGACCAGCGAGCGCCCGGCGGCGGGCTTGCGATTTCTCGCCCGGAGAGGTACACGTGTGGTGTGGCGATGAGAACGGGCGACCTTGAGGCAGGCGCGATGAGAGCCCAACCGCGCGGCGGTAGTGGGATATTCTCTGCGCCATGAACCGGCATTGCTCCCTTCGAGTCTTGCCCTCGTCGCGCTCGCATGTGCCGTTCTCGTTGGGGTCGCCTCAGTCGCGATCCCGGTTACAGCGAACGCCGGTGGCGGGCAAGTGTTCGTCAACTGTCAAACCTTTGGTTCGCGGCGGCTTCGGCTACCACGCGAGCGTTCGCCCGTCTACGTGCGTCTTTCAGGGGTTGCCGCCGAGCGGCTCGAAGGAATGGAAGCTCTCGAGCTTGCGGTGGTCCGGCTGGGACACGAGCATCGCGGTGGCGACCGGCCTCTACCACTACCGGCACGGTGAATACCGGGACGGGAGGCTCGTCTACCCAGTCGTGTCTACCCGGATCGTACTGTCGCGTATCCGGGTCGGGTGCGACGGGCGGCGCTACTACACGAGCGTGGGCGACGGCGAAGGGACCAACCGGCTCTCGGCTAGCTGCACCGCCGGTTAGTCGCTCTATGCTCTGCGTCATGAAACGGCTGATCGCGGCTCTCGTCGTGCTCACCCTCGCCGCGGGGGTCGCCGTGGCGACCGCTGGCAGCACAAGCGAGCCGATCCTCACGGGACCAAACCCATTCAACGCGAAGGGGTTTGGCGAAGTCAAGCCGAGGACTAGAATTTCTTCCCAGGCGGCGATCCAACGGGCCTTGTCTGCCGCATTCACTGGCTCTCGTGGGGCGGCGAGTTCGCCGTGGGGAACGGCATAGGGTGGTACATCAACTCACACGAGAGTGTCGCTGAAGGTCACGCGGCACCCGCAGTGGTTGTGCTCTACCGACTCGGTACGTGGGAAGGTCGCAGCGCGTATAAGGCATGGACCTGGTACTACCCCGGCCCAGAGAGTTTCTTCGATCCGGGTGGACGGGGCTGTTCAGCTAGGCGAGTGATGGCGGTTCTGACTCGCAGTTCGATGTCCGAGGAGACTCTCCAACGCTTCGCGGGCCGACCGCTGAAATTCTATGGAGTAGCGCGGCACGGGTTCAGACTTCAACTCTTTTTTGATTTGTTCCCACGGAATACGCGGCCCCGGTTCCTTCATCGCTTTAAGAGCATCCTCCAGGTCGAGTTGATCCTCCATCCTTTCCAACAGCTCCAGGTCCTCGATCGGTACTACGGCTGCAACCGGCTTCTTTCGGCGATGGACGACAATGCGCTCGCCAGCATATTCCGCCCGGCTGACGATGTCAGAAAAATGCGCCCGTGCCGTGCTGGTGGTAAATTTCTTTGGCATGTACAAATTGTACGGCTTGTACAAGTTTGTGACAAGGGATCGTTTATCCCACAATCTCCTCAAACTTCATCGGATCGGGCCGAACCGGAATCGGCGGAGGCTCGATTTCACGCAGCACCTGATAGGTGTGCCGAATGCGGTGGATGGCAGCACGATCGAGCGCGCCTTTGCGTTCGTGACAGGTCCAGCATCGGCACATGCCAGCGCCGAACCGATCGCCGCCTTGCTTGATAGGGACCACATGATCTGCCACCAGGCGCGCCTGTCGGCCGCTTCTGGGCCGACCTGCAGGATGGTTCGGGTCTTGGCACGCGTAGCCAGCCCGCGCCTTCACAGCGTCACGCCAAGCCTTGTATGGCTCGCTGTCATAGAAGCGGTCATGGCGGCGCGTCTGCAGGCGCGGGGCTTGCGTGGCGATCCGGGGCGGCCGCGTCTTCATTCGTCGGCTCGGCACTGGTCGACGCTGATCGTGAAATAGTCGAGGCCCTGACCAGCATAGACGATTAGGGTCATCCGGCGGCCAACCTAACGTCGGCGGCGACGCCGCTCCAGACGGATAGGCACGGAGTCGAGGGAAACATCGCCCCTATCATGTCAGAGATCACCGCACGGCCATCGGGTCCATCGGCTGCCGAGAAAAACGATTGCTTCGGTTGCTGGCCTGGAGCTGGAGCCGGAATCCTGCCGCGCGTGCAGGTTAAGATGGTGCGGACCGGCCGACGTTCGGTTTCCTCGCACCAGTAGAATGAAGTCTTGTATGTGAAGCCCCAGTTTGTCACGGCGGCAAAGGCTTCGGGTAACCCTGGTCCGTCGTAATACAGCGCCTCGGGGCAACCAGGCGTCTGCGGCGACCACAGAAACAGCACGGCGTCCTTCGCTGCCGGCAGCGCCGGAAGCGTCAGGTCATCCGTCTGGATCACGCCGTACAGCGGGTCGATCCGCCATGCGTTCATCGCAGCGATGCGCGCTGCCCACTCGCGTTCCCTGATCGCGCGGGCTTCCTGCTTCTGCCGGGTCCATTCTCGGCGTTCCTCCGCTCGGGTCATGCAGCGACCTCCGGCCTGGTGATTGGGCGCACACTGACGCAAGCCAGGCTGTACGCCACCGACCGAAGCTCACGCGCAGTGGTTTGCATCCTGTCAATCTCGCGCCTCGACAGGCCGTCACGCATGGCTCGTTGTTCCATAGCCGCGGCCCGGAGCAATAAATCCTCGCACACCGTGTCAATGCCCTGCTTCGCCGTATCGGCCGAGAGGCAGCGGCCATTGTGGTCCCTCCACCAATCCTTAGCCTTTTGCTGGGTGGTGGTGACGATCTCGGCGGTCTCGGTGGTGCTCATGTCGCATTTCTCCGTGGTTCGGGTTTGAAGGGTCCGGCAGGAAGAAAGAGGGGCTTTCGCGCTTCCCTTGGTGGAGATGATGACCACGATGGCGGTTCACTCATTTGGAGGCTGGTTTGAGGGGTCAGAGCGGTCCCGGGTGGCATGCGTTGGCACGCGTGCCAAACAACCTTGTACGCACGGGGGTTATGTTTATTCCGGCTGAATGACGATGTAGGAGCGGGAGAGGGGTAAGTTTGTCCGGAACGCGTGCCAACGCGTGCCAACGCAAGCCGGATGAGGTCAGCAGGGGCCATCAGCAGTCACCTTGGTCGGCGGCTTCGTCGCAGTGTTCGAGGGTCCTTTCGCTGGTTTGACGGAAATTCCCTCATAGACGTTGTCACGCCAGCCGCCCGGCAGTCTGGGCTGCGTCCTGCGTAGCCCTGGCACGGCGGCGTGGATGTCCTTGCCGAAATGCTCCTTCGTGCCAGGCCGATCGCGGTTCTGGTCGCGGCACCACGAAACCCATTCCTCGAAAAGCCGATCGACGTTGACGTGGTTGCTCTGGCCGATCAGGCAGCGATCGCGAATGAACGCGAGGATCGGGCTGCCGAGGTCTTCCATCTGGCGGACTGCCTCCGCAGCGGATGGCGGTTGGATGAAGTGACCTCGCTCGCGGAGCCGATCCAGGCCCGTTAGGGACCAGTTCAGAATTCCCGGCCGCTCGCGGAGGATTTTATTGGTCAGGCCAGTGTCCTCCAGCCCGAAGAATGAGAGGGTCAGGCACAGGACGATGAACCGGCTCGTCAGAGCACCGCTGGCGTCGGTCAGTCGTGGGATCTCGTTGGTAAAAATCATGAACCGGGTCGGCAGCGTGCCGGTCCAGCAGTCGCGGTTCTTACGATCAACGGTGATCGCATCTTCGCCGGTGATAGATAGAATACGCTCCGCGATGATGCTTGGGTCGGTCCGACCGCTGAGGCGGGCGTCCGATATGATTGCCAGCAGCTTGCCGATCAGCGGTGCCGTACCAAACCGGTCACCCAGCGACGATAAGGTGGGCCCGACAACGTTCTCTTTGCCAATCACCGCTGACTGAACGCGGGCAATAGTGCCCTTGCCTGAACGCTTTGGTCCTATGACCAGAAAGGCTTTTTGGTGCCAGGTGTCCGTCGTCAGCGTCAGTCCGAAAATTTCCTGCAGCGTCGCGATTGATGCCTGGTCCTTTCCCCAGATGCTGTTGAGGAACTTAAGCCACGCCTCAGGCTCTGGCGCCTTTGGGTCATAGGGGTAATCCACGGCGTGGAGGTTGAATAACAGCGGTGTGTGTGGTCGCAGCCGTCGGGTCGGCAGATGCAGCAAGCCGTTGGTGAAGGCCAGAACCTCCGAAGGCGCCACCCGTTGTCCTGCATCAAGCCATGTCGGTGCCTTCGTGCCTACAGGCAATTGTCCCGCAGCCGCGAGTGCGTCCATGACATTATTGACGCTCTTCGTGTTAGGCTTGAATGGAGCAATGCCGTCCTTCGTCTCCACTTGCGCCTTATCGAGGAAAGCGTAGGCGTGGGCGCGCAAGCTCTCGTGCGGCAGCTCGCTGTAACAGGCGCCGGTCCAATGGTAGAACGTGGATTGTTGGTGATGCAGCGTGCGGTCTGGCCCGACCGTGAAGTTCCGCTTGAGTAACTGCCGCGCGCTGTCGAGTGGCGAGAATGGCGACAGGACAAATGCATTACTGACCTTGTCCCAGATGTGGCGCAGTTCTCGACGGTTGTTCGGTTCCCCTTTCTCGCGATACCACTCTGCCGTGTCCGCGTGATCGCGGATCGCATCGCACATTTGCTCGAAGCCGGCACCGTCGCGGACCACCTTGGCGCCGATGCGGAACGCGATGGCACTGCGTGAGTTGTCCCGACCAGTTCGGTTATGGTCCCGTCCTCCGTTCGAGCTGGCGACCCGTCCGGTTGCCCTGCGGACCAGTTGGGCGACGCGATCCAGCGTGGCGCGGTCCAGAACAGCCACGTCCTCCGGCGCTGTTGGCCAGCGCTTGCCGGTGACGGTGAAATACCGTCCTGGTCCCAGGTAGACCTCGATGGCCGGCCCGTGGTCCTTCCCGTTCAGCTTGCCAACTGTGCGCTTGCAACCCCAGTTGTTTGTTTCAATCGCAAACGCAGGGCGCGCCGCGCGCGCATCTTCAGCATGGCATCTAAAAAAGCGCCTTCAATCCGGTCTCGGATGGCGAGACCTCGATATAGGTGTTAAGAGCATCGACGATCGGCGGCGCCCAATCGGCGACAGCGCCATCCTCATCAAGGCAACTGTCCAGATCGATACCGGCGACGTGGTCACCAGTGCCGAGGTCGCCAAGGCTGAAGCCGACGCCATCGAACAAGCGCGGTCGCTTGAGTATGACGGCCTTGATCTCGGAAAATGGCGCCCATGAATTCGCGTTCGTCGATGATGCCGCCGTGTTGCGGACGGTAAACGGCGCTTTCGTCCGCTTGCCCTTGCGCTGGATCTCGCGCCACAGCAGCCACCGCGGAGAACGACCACTAGAAACGGTGGGATGGCGTTCAGGATGGGGGCTATCATCTGCACGCCTCCCGCAGCTCGGCGACACGTTCGAGGACTGCACCTCCGCGATCTTGCCGACTGGCGAGCAGCGGTCGGTCGCCCTGACGGCCATAGCCTCAAGCGCGCCGATCAGCGTTTGCAGTTCGAGCGGATGCAATTCGACGGTGATCAGCGGCCGCTCTAGCGGTGATAGCGGGGAGAATTCGGCGCAAGCGCCGATCGTGCCAGGCGGCCAAGGCCACCCTGCGGTCACCGTATGGCGCGTCTCCCTTCATCATTCTTTCGATCGCATATCCCATCCTTCCCGGATGGGCGGGGGCTTGCCGGTCGGGACCTGTCCGTGAGAGAAGGATGGCTGCGACCCTATCTTTTCTACAACACGGAACAGCAGCAGCCCGCCCCCTTTGCGGTTGCTGCTGTTAACTTATGGCTGGTCTGCTCCGGCCAGCTCTGATGACTGCGTCCGTCGCGTTGCTTCGCGTGCGAGGCGGCGCGTACGGGCGGCGGGACTCTCTGGCTGAAGCGCTTCGTTCTCCGCGTAGTCGTCCAATACTGCCTTCCGATACAGCACCATCGAGCCGTAGTATTCGCACTTCGGCCCACGACGCTGATGGCGTTGGTTGCGCAGCGTTTTCGCGGTCGTCGGCAACCCTTTTTCGTCGGTGAGGTAAGCCGCCGCTATCGGCTCGCGCATCAGCGGCGGCCACGTCCTGAGCTCGGGTTGTGTGGCGCTCATGGTGCGTTCTGTCCTTCCAGGTGGCGTTCCGAGGGGAAGGACTACATCAACGCGGGCTCACATGTCCGGGCGGATTGGGCAGGTTCCGGCGGATTACCGCTTTTCCGGCTTGGCATCCTCGGCGCGGACGCCGTCGATCACGGCTTGTGCAAGCGAACGCATTGGCGAGCCTATCGGGGGTCAGCGCATCCCAACCTGGCAAATCAAGCTCCTCGGGCAACCTCGCACGCACGCCTGGCAAAGCGTGAAGCCGAGGGGTTGCGGGCCTATGCCTTCGCGGTGGAGCACGGCCGCAAGCGCCCGCGTTGCATTGATAGTGAGTGTCGGTTAGCGGTTTGTTTGACCCTTTGCTGAGAAGCCTGTCGCGCGGGGATCGACGCTCCGACTGCGGCGGCGACATCGCCAGAAAGAAAGCGGCATCCGAAGAGACGCAGGCCATCGCCAACGGCTATGTCGAATTTCAGGGAGAATTTCGCCTCGGCGGCCCAGAGTGGATCAGCTTCTGTGCTTACGGCCTCCAGTCCTTCCGCCCAAGAGTGTCCCTTCCATTTGAACCCTCTCAATCTCAATTTGCGTGATGCCAACCTGTCGCGCAGCTCCTCCTCGGGCAGGCGCGACAGCGCCTCGGCAAGCGTCCATCCCCTCGGCGGCGGGACCGCGAACTGATCGGAGTTGGTCAAGGTCCGGCCCTCCGCTGGGTGACGACAACGGGCGTCTTGGGGTGGTCATCATCGGCGTCCTCGGGCCCGGGCATCAGGTGCGCAATCGCGCGATCCTGGAACCGCGAGCGGCTGGCTTCTGCCAGGTGCACATATTTTTGCGTCGTCGATATGTTGCGGTGCCGCAGCATCGCCTTGGTTTCCGCAGTCGAGAGGCCCGCCACGATGGCCGCCGTGCCAATGGAATGACGCAGGCTGTGGATGACGAGATCGCCGGGCAGGCCAGCTTCCTTGGTGATCCTGCGAAAGTCGCGATCGACAGCAATGAGCCGGCCGCGCACCGGGACGAAGACTTGGGCGGAGTCAGCCGCATCGTCCCGCCTGATAGCCACCAGAGCCGCCGCGGCGATCGGTGGCAGGCTCACCGTCTCGTGGTCGATGCCGCTCCGCTGGAGCTTCACCCCTTTCGGACCGCGCAACCTGATCCGGCGTGCCCCGAGATCGATATCGCCCCATTGGAGGGTCCGGGCCTCGTCGCGTCTCAATCCGGTCGCCGACACGAGGATAACGAAGGCGCGCACGATCGGTCGGAGCCGACCCTCGTCGACCATGCGGTCCATCGTCGTGAAGAGCGAGCTGTACTGCTGTGGTCGTACTCAGGACCGTGCTGCGTTCGCCGCCGCCAGCTAAACGTAGCGAGCCGATGATCGGATTGCGGTCGAGGCGGCCTTCGCCGACGCACCACGACAACAAGCCAGACAGCGCCCGGACGGCCTGCCTGGCCGCTCCAGGGCCGCCGAGCCGACGCTTGCGTGTGTTTGTGCGCTGGTCAGCTTCAACCGCCCTGTGCAGGCGCCGCACGACTGGCACGTTGATGTTGGCAAGCTTGGTCGATCCGACATGGCGCAGCACATGCAAACGCATTGTCGCCGCTTTCTCTTCCCGCGTGCGAGCCGTGCATTTGGCGAATTCGGGCGACACCTGGAAGCGTTCCCAGGCCTCGCTGACGGTCCAAGCCGCGCGGTTGGCGTCCGCCAGTGCGGCAGGATCGCCGCCGCCGTCCGCCGCACCCAGCAGTGCCCGCGCCGCAACGCGCGCCTTGGCGAGATCCATCGTTCGGGGATCGCCACATTTCAGCCGTCGCTCGGCGCCACCACCACGCGGCGTATATCGAACAAAATACCATGCCGGCCATTGTTCGCCCGCGCGCTTTGGCGGCATCACACGAAGCGCGAAGCGGCGCAATATCCGTGTCGAAATAGGTCGTGTCACGGATCGGTGGACCGGCCGTGGTGACCTGCCGGACGAACTCGGCCGTGAGGCGCACCTGCATCAGTTTGGTAACTCCTGCGACAGGCCTACGACAGGCAGACCCCGTCTGATCCCCACCTGTCCCGCCACATAAGTTACCATTCTGATAGCGTCCCGCTAGATGTGAAACGCAAATAATTTGCGGGACATAAGGCTATTGTCCGCGACAGGAAACGAACCCGCGGGACGCACACGCTGCAACTTTCACGTTGGTAACACGGGTTCGAATCCCGTACGGGACGCCAGTGTTATCAATAGCTTGATGCACTAACCGACTAACCGCACCTACAGGGCTCGAGCGTCTCCCAAAATATCTCCCATATCCATGAAGGCGCGTCCCTGCCGGGGTCGGCCTCATCGCCGTTACGCTCTTGAGCTTGGCGGCGATTGGCAGTGGGGCCGGCGCCGGCGTCCGAGCGTTCCCCTGGCTGAGCTTGCTATCTGACCCCATCGCCCAAGGTCGTCCAAAATTTCTACGTAGATGGTCCCCCCGTTCTCCACGAGCGCATCGCTGGCCGAATTCTTCCTGGCTTTCCTTCCCCGAAGCGTCCCAGGCTGGCGGCCGAGCTATCCAGCTAATACAAGTCATTGCGACTAGGAACTTTTGCCGGGTTAGCACAGTGGTAGTGCAGCGGTTTTGTAAACCGAAGGTCGGGGGTTCAAATCCCTCACCCGGCACCAATGAAATCAATAGCTTGTGGGTTGGAGAAGTAACAGGGGCAAAAGCCCGGGCGAGGGTTGAGAATTTGCTTGTGCCGACACGGGGCAGTTTGATTTAAGCTGGTTGTGACCGCCCCAGCCGAGATTTCTGGCCTGTCGAACGCGGAGCTTCAGCAGCTTGTGTTGAAGCTGCTGGGCGAGAACACGGAACAGAAGCGAGCTATCGGAGTTGCGCGAGGAGATTGCGCGACTGAAGGGCTTGAAAGGTCGCCCCGATATCAAGCCGAGTGGCATGGAGCAGGGAACGACGCCTAAGCGGAGGGACATGCGTGCCGGCCGGCGCGGCCGCGGCAAGGTGACGCCATGGGTCAGCGTCGAGGAGACGCTGCTTTCGTTGGAGGTCCCGCCGGGTTCCCGCTTCAAGGGATACGAGGATTTCGTGGTGCAGGATGTTGTGCTGCGGGTTCGGACCATCCGCTATCGCCGCGAGCGCTGGGTTACGCCGGATGGACGGACGGTGATTGCGCCGTTGCCACCTGGTGTGACGGGCCATTCGGGCCGGAGCTGCGCCGTTTCGTGCTGGCGCAATACCACCAGGGGCAGGTCACGGTGCCCCGGTTGGTGGAGCAACTGCGGACGATCGGCGTTGCCATTTCGAAGCGGCAGGTGATGCGGCTGCTGATCGCTGGGCAGGACGAATTCCTCGCGGAGGCGCAGGATGTGTTGCGTGCCGGGTTGCGGACCGCCAGCTGGATCACCGAACGCGCGGACCTCACGGCGATGCTGAGCGGCGGGAAACTTGCAGCGCGCAAACTCAAACGGGCGCAAATCCTGCTGGCGGCCGACGCGGGGATCAGCGACGAAGCGATCGCGAGTAGTATCTCGGTGGGCGGGTCCACGGTTTACCGGACCAAACGGCGCTTCGTGGAAGGCAACATTGAGCTGGCACTGAGCGAAGAACCGCGGCCTGGAGCTGTCCGCAAGCTGTCCGGCAAGGAGACGGCGTTGCTGGTGGCGACGGTCTGCTCGAGCCCGCCGGCAGGCCGCAAGCGCTGGACACTGGATCTGCTGGCCGGCGAGATGGTCCAACTGACGGAGCATGAAGGGCTGTCGCGTGAGACGGTATGCCGGCGGCTGGCCGAGGACGACCTGAAGCCCTGGCTCCGGAAGATGTGGTGCATTCCGCAAGTGGATGGCACTTATGTCGCCCGGATGGAGGATGTGCTCGATCTTTATGCCGAAGAGGCCGATCCCAGGCGTCCGGTGGTTTGCTTCGACGAAAGTCCGACGCAGTTGATCGGTGAGTGCGCGAGCGGATTCCGGCGGCACCTGGTCAGCCTGAGCGTTACGATTGCGAATATCGGCGCAATGGCACGGCCAATCTGTTCGTGTTTCTCGACGCACACACATCCTGGCGGCATGTGAAGGTGACGGACCACCGAACCGCGCGCGACTTCGCCGATTGCATGCGCGAGGTGGCCGATGTGCATTATCCGGACGCGGACCGGATCCGGGTGGTGATGGACAATCTTTCCACCCACACGGCCGGGGCCTTGTACGAGGCTTTCCCGGCACCGGAGGCACACCGCGTGCTTCAGCGCCTAGAGTTTCATTACACACCGAAGCACGCGAGCTGGCTCAACATGGTGGAAATCGAAATCGGCGTGTTGCGCGGGCAATGTCTGGATCGCCGAATCGGTGCGCGTGAGCTCCTTGTCTCCGAGATCGAGGCGTGGGAGCGGCAACGCAACTCCTCCGGCGCCCGCGTCAAATGGAAGTTCACCACGCAAAAGGCGCGGGACAAGCTGGCACGCGCTTATCCTGACACCGCCAAAGACTCATAATCACTGTGCAGAGGTACTAGGTGTCCTCAGTGGTGCTCGCTTTGCTTTCTCTTTGTTAAATCAAAAGTGGCCGCTACCCGCATGAACCGATCTCGTGAGGGCGCGTGAGTGTGTACCCTCGAACGAGATTGCTTCGTCGCTGCGCTCCTCACAATGACAATGTAACGATAGTGGGTACTAGCTCACGGCAATCTGGCTGTCGAACCATGCAAGGTCCGCGCGCAGGGTTGGGTTGTCCGGCAAGCGCTGGACAAGCTGTGCGATGATCTCGCGTCCTTGCCGAAGCGCGCTGGCCGCTTCGTCATGGCTGCCTTGCCGCATCCGGGTCGTCCCGAGGCGGCCATGGCTCACGGCCAGGTCGCGTTGCCAGGCGGCATTGCCAAAGTCGGCCTTGGCGAGACGGGCGCGGATTGCGAACGAGTGCTGGTAGCTGCTCAGGGCCGCCGAGAGCTCGCCCTGTTCACTTTGCACGTCGCCGATTTTTTCGTGCGAGACAGAGAGGTCGCGTTGCCACGAGGCATTTCGTGGATCAGCCGCGGCCAGACGATCTCTGATCGCGAGCGAGGCCTGGTAGCTGCTCAGCGCCGCCGCCAGTTCGCCCTGCTCGCGCTGCGCGTCGCCCAACTTGTTATGCGAGACAGAGAGGTCGCGCTGCCATAGGGCGTTCGTAGGGTCAGCTTTGGCCAGACGCTCGAAGATCTCGTGCGCGGCGTGGTAGCTCGCCAGCATCGCCGCCAGGTCGCCGCGCGCGCGTTGCACGTCGCCGATCTTGTTGTG
Source organism: uncultured Solirubrobacteraceae bacterium (assembly GCA_963797105.1). Taxonomy (GTDB): domain Bacteria; phylum Actinomycetota; class Thermoleophilia; order Solirubrobacterales; family Solirubrobacteraceae; genus Palsa-744. Next base: position 2,181 of record CAWCOB010000002.1, on the reverse strand, counting down.
TGAGACCGAGAGATCGCGCTGCCACGTGGCGTTGCTCGGGTCGGTTTTGGCCAGACGCTCGAAGATCTCATGCCCGGCCGCATAGCTGGTCAGGACCGCGGCGAGATTGCCGCCTGCCCGTTGCATGTCGCCAAGTTTGATATGTGAGACCGCCACGTCTCGCTGCCAGGTGGCATTGCGGGGGTCCGCCTTGGCCAGACGGTCGGCGATCGCGAGGGAGGACTGGTAGCTGGTCAAAGCCGCGGACAGATTGCCCATCGCGACCTCCACTTCGCCGATGTTGTCATGCGAGACCGACGTGTCGCGCTGACGTTCGGCGTTAGCGGGGTCCGCTTCTGCCAGACGGTCGCGGATCGCGAGCGCGGCCTGGTAGCTTGTCAGTGCCGCCGCCAGATCGCCCTGGGCGCGTTGTACATCACCGATCGCGTTGTGTGCGACCGAAAGATCGCGCTGCCAGGACGCATTATCCGGGTTCACGTTGGCCAGACGGTCGAGCAGGCCTTGGGAGGCTCGATAGCTCGTCAGCGCCGCCGCGAGGTCACCCCGCGCGCGCTGCACATCGCCGATCTTGTTATGGGCCACCGAGAGATCGCGTTGGCAGACCACACTGGCCGGGTCGTCCTTGGCCAGACGAGTGGCGATCGCGAGCGAAATCCGGTAGCTCATCAGCGCTGCGTGCAGGTCGCCCAACTGAGCCTGCACGTCACCAATCTTGTTGTGCGACACCAGCACGTCGCGCCGACCCGTGAGTCCGGGGTTTGTCTCGGCCAGACGGTCGGCGATTGCGAGCGAGGCCTGGTAGGCCGTCAGGGCCGCCGACAGATTGCCCAACCCGACCTGCACATCGCCGATCCTGTCCTGCGAGACCGAAACGTCGCGCTGACGTTCGGCATTTGCCGAGTTCGCCTTGGCCAGGCGGTCGAAGGCTTCGTGCGAGACCCCGTAGTCTGTCAGTGCCGCCGTCAGGTCCCCCCGCGCTCGCTGCACGTCGCCGACCTTGTTGTGCGCGACTGCGAGTTCCCGCTGCCACGTGACGTTTGCAGGGTCCGCATCGGCAAGACGCTGTCTGATCGCGAATGAAGCCTGATAGCTGACCAGCGCCGCCGCGAGGTCGCCCTGCGCACGGCGCGTGTCGCCGAGCTTTTCGTGTGCGAGGGAAAGGTCGCGCTGCCAGATGGCGTTTCCGGGGTCGGCTTCCGCCAGACAGCCGGCAATCGCGAGCGAGGCCTGGTAGCTTTTCAATGCCGCCGCCAGGTCGTTCAACTGAGCCTGCACATCGCCGATCCTGATATGGGAGGCGGCGAGGCTGAGTTGCCTCCCGGCATCTGCCGGATCTGCATTGGCCAGTCTTTCGAAAACATCATGCGAGGCCTGGTAGCTCTTCAGCGCCGCAGGCGGGTCGCCGCGTATGAGCTGCACATCACCGAGCACAGCGAGAGCGGCTGCATCCTCGACTTCGGTCAACGCGTCTCCTCCTGGAATCGGCGATCAGCGCGGCGCCCGGCTGTGTGGCTAAAAACGGGCGATACTGATCCGCGCAAGCCGGATCATATGCGCATCGGCACAGCACTGGCAAAACAATGGCATGGCGCAACCAGCGGTGGAGGACCCGCAGGTGTCGATCAGGCGGCGAGCGCCGCCGGCGGAGGACCGTTCCTGGCAAGCGCGTGGTCGATGACCGGGGCACATGGTGCATCTGGCTGTGCAGCCGGACGACGGTGGCAGCATGGGTTGGCGGCTGCGAGACGGCCGGCTCTATCGCGACCGGCAGTTCGGGGTCTGCCTGCGGTGATTTCGCGACCGGATACGCGGGCGGCTCCGCCTGGCACTTGCGCAGTTCACGCAGCGTGCGCATCGCCAGATTGGCGAGCGAGACCGCCTTGCCCTGGAGACGGAGGGCCGAGTTGTCGTCGATGTCGTGACGGGCCGCGCGGCGGAAGCACTCCATGGCGGCATGGTGGGCGGAGACGATGCGGGCTGCGAGCATCGCCTCCACGGGGTCGCGCGGGCAGAGCGCCGTCACTGCGAGCAGCGCGGCCTGACGCTGGGCATCCAGGTCTTCGGCAGAGGCGTCGGGGGCGACAGGGAGCGCGGCGACCGTGGCGTGAAGCATGCTGGCGAGGGTGGCAGGGTCGATGTCCGGAATTGTCTGGGACATTGGGCGCTCCGGCTGTGCGGCGG